>NZ_CP013401.1:0-3556612 GCF_001718555.1 Burkholderia metallica | reverse complement strand
CAAGTAGCTGTCGTTTTTTGCATGCACAGCGCGGCTCGCCGGCGCCCTTGTCGCGGTCACGCAACAAGGCCCGAAGCGGTCGTGCGAGCGTGCCTCGGACGCCTGCGTCACAGTCGTGGAGAGGCAGGCGGGAGCCGAAGCGGCGTGCGGGATTCTTGGAGATAAGGCGAGATTCTAACGCCAAACGCGGCCACAGCGGGACTTATCCACAGGCCGGAAGGGTGGGTCGCGGGGCCGGATCGGCGCGGGCCGGCACAGGCGCGTGACGCGTAAAGTATTGACCGTCAAGAGAAAAACGGTTTAAATAGCGGGTTCCGCGAAAACCAATCCTGTATTCCCGGCGATTGCGTTCGCCCGAATGCCTCCGGTTAAGGGCACGCGGTCCCCTGAATTTCGACATTCTCGAACAAGTGAGAACATCATGAAACGTACTTACCAACCGTCCGTGACGCGCCGCAAGCGCACCCATGGCTTCCGTGTCCGCATGAAGACGGCAGGTGGCCGCAAGGTCATCAACGCTCGCCGCGCGAAGGGCCGCAAGCGCCTCGCCATCTAAGGCAGGTTGCGCGCTGTGTCCGCCGTCCGCAGTGGTGCGGAAGGTGCCGTCGAGCCGGGTGCGAATCCGTCGCAGACGAAAGCCGCCTTCCCGAAAGCTGCGCGACTTCTGAAAACGGATGAATTTTCATCCGTTTTTCGTTTGCGCCCCTGGCGGCGCTCCGCGCACTTCGTGATTTACGGCAAGCCGACCGGTCAGCCTGCACGTCTGGGGCTCGTCATCGGCAAGAAGTATGCGCCGCGAGCGGTAACCCGTAATCTCGTGAAGCGGCTGGCGCGCGATGCGTTTCGCCTGCGCCGGGCCGAATTCGCCGGTTACGACCTGCTGCTGCGGCAGCACACGCGCTTCGACAAGAAAGCGCTGCCGAGCGCGGCTTCCGCCCCGCTCGCGGCGATGTGCGCGGCCGAGATCCGCGAACTGCTCGACAGGGCAGTCCGGGAAATCGCCCGCCGCGTGTCGAAGCCCGCGTCCGAGTGACGCATCCGTGCCCGGCGCGGCGTTCGCGCCCGTCCGGCCGTTTTTGACGCGGCGTCGTACGGCGCCGCCCAAGGTATGAAAACGGTATTGATCGCCTTGCTGCGCTTCTACAAGGTTGCCGTGAGCCCGATGCTCGGCAACCGTTGCCGTTTTTATCCTTCCTGTTCGGATTACGCGCGCGAGGCAATCCAGTATCATGGCGCCGCGCGCGGCACGTATCTCGCCGTCAGGCGCGTGTGCCGATGCCATCCGTTTTCCGCGGGCGGCATCGACCTCGTCCCGCCGCCCAACTCCGACACTCGCGCTCGCGGCGAAGCCGACGCGCGGTCCCATCGACTCTGAGACAACGCATGGATATCAAACGCACCGTCCTATGGGTGATCTTCTTCATGTCAGCTGTCATGCTGTACGACAACTGGCAGCGCTCCCATGGACGCCCGTCGATGTTCTTCCCGAGCGCCACGCAATCGGCCCCCGCGGCCGCTGCCGGCGGCGCATCGGGCACGGGCGCGACGACGACGACCGCAGGTGAAGTGCCTGCCGCCGCAGCCGGCGCCGCACCGTCGACGACGGCACCGGCCGCCCAGGCGCAGCTCGTGAAGTTCTCGACCGACGTGTATGACGGCGAAATCGATACGCGCGGCGGCACGCTCGCGAAGCTGACGCTGAAGAAGCAGGGCGACGGCAAGCAGCCCGACCTGTACATCACGCTGTTCGACCACACGGCCGGCCACACGTATCTCGCGCGCTCGGGCCTGCTCGGCGGCGATTTCCCGAACCACAACGACGTCTACACGCAGCTGAACCCCGGCTCGACGTCGCTGACGGGTGACCAGAATGCGCTGAAGCTGTCGTTCGAATCGCCGGTGAAGGGCGGCGTGAAGGTCGTGAAGACCTACACGTTCACGCGCGGCAGCTATGTGATCGGCGTCGACACCAAGATCGACAACGTCGGCACGACGCCTGTCACGCCGACGGTCTACATGGAACTCGTGCGCGACAACACGGCCGTCGAAACGCCGATGTTCTCGCACACGTTCCTCGGGCCGGCGGTCTATACCGACGCGAAGCACTTCCAGAAGATCAACTTCAGCGACCTCGACAAGAACAAGGCCGACTACGTGACCTCCGCCGACAACGGCTGGGTCGCGATGGTGCAGCACTACTTCGCGTCGGCGTGGATTCCGCAGCAGGGCGTGAAGCGCGACATCTACGCGGAGAAGATCGATCCGACGCTGTACCGCGTCGGCGTGAAGCAGCCGGTCGCCGCGATCGCGCCGGGCCAGTCGGCCGACGTGCAGGCGCGCCTGTTCGCCGGTCCGGAAGAAGAGCGCATGCTCGAAGGCATCGCGCCGGGCCTGGAGCTCGTGAAGGACTATGGCTGGGTGACGATCATCGCGAAGCCGCTGTTCTGGCTGCTCGAGAAGATCCACGGCTACATCGGCAACTGGGGCTGGTCGATCGTGCTGCTGACGATTCTGATCAAGGCCGTGTTCTTCCCGCTGTCGGCTGCGAGCTACAAGTCGATGGCGCGGATGAAGGAAATCACGCCGCGCATGCAGGCGCTGCGCGAACGCTTCAAGAGCGATCCGCAGAAGATGAACGCCGCGCTGATGGAGCTGTACAAGACCGAGAAGGTCAATCCGTTCGGCGGCTGCCTGCCGGTCGTGATCCAGATCCCGGTGTTCATCTCACTGTACTGGGTGCTGCTCGCATCGGTCGAAATGCGCGGCGCGCCGTGGGTGCTGTGGATTCACGACCTGTCGCAGCGCGATCCGTTCTTTATCCTGCCGGTGCTGATGGCCGTGTCGATGTACGTGCAGACGAGCCTGAACCCGACCCCGCCGGACCCGGTCCAGGCGAAGATGATGAAGTTCATGCCGATCGCGTTCTCGGTGATGTTCTTCTTCTTCCCGGCCGGCCTCGTGCTGTACTACGTCGTGAACAACGTGCTGTCGATCGCACAGCAGTACTACATCACGCGCAAGCTCGGCGGGGCCAAGAAGAAACCGGCCTGACGCCCGTTGCGCTCACGGGCGGCTCGCCGCCCGCGACGCACGAAAAAAAGCCGCATGGTTTGCCATGCGGCTTTTTGCTTTTTGCCTGCCGCGGTTGCGGTGCGGGTTCAGCCCTTCTTCGCGTCGCTCGCGTCGCCGTAGAACTCCTCGACCAGTTCCTGCACGAGATAACGATGATGGGGCGCCAGCGCTTCGATCTTCGACGCGAGTTCGATCGTCTCGGGTGTCGGCGGATAGCGTGCGTCGCGCGGCAGCGGTTGCGGCGTCGGGTGTTCGATCACGCTCGGCGACGGGCCGTAATGCAACCAGTGAAGTTCGACGCGCAGCCATTCGGCGAGCGTTGCGAGTTTGTCCGATGTCGGAATCGTCCGCCCCGTCAGCCATTTATGCGCGGTTTGCGGCGAAACGGGCTGGGCTCCGCGGTGACGCAGATTGAATCGGTTCGCCAGCTCGGTCGCACCGGTGACCTTCTCCGGGCTGCGCCGCAGGGCGAATTTCAGGCGTTCCGAGAACGCGGCTTTTTCTTCGGGTGTCGGCATGGGGGAGATTGTGCAATTCTACCGGCGCGTTTCAGACAACCGTTTAGGATAAACATAACTCGTTCAGACGAATCCCGGTCCTGATCAGGTTGGGAGTGGAATTGAGGGACGTAGCGTTGGGCTGCTCCAGCAGCCATACTCGTCCGAAACGGGGGCTGCGAAATGACGCTCGACTGATGTCTGGCTTATCCCCGGCGGGATAAATTCGGGCGCGTCCGAATCCCGCGCGGCGGCCGGTGGCGCGTGTGCCGGCACGCTACAATGCCGGCGTTCCGATGCACGAACTGTTGCGCGGGCGCACCATATTCTCCGATCACCCGATTCATCCGATTCCCATGCTCGCTACCGATTCCGATCCGATTGTCGCTATTGCCACTGCTGCCGGCCGCGGAGGCATCGGGGTCGTCCGCGTGTCGTTCGGGCGCGGCGGCGAAGCGGCCGCGTTGCCGCTGATCGACGCGTTGTGCGGACAGAAGCTCGCGCCGCGCCATGCGAGCTACGTGCCGTTTCTCGATGAGCACGGCGCGCCGCTCGACCGCGGGATCGCGCTGTATTTCCCGGCGCCGCATTCGTACACCGGCGAGC
The DNA here is from genome assembly GCF_001718555.1 of Burkholderia metallica. Taxonomy (NCBI): domain Bacteria; kingdom Pseudomonadati; phylum Pseudomonadota; class Betaproteobacteria; order Burkholderiales; family Burkholderiaceae; genus Burkholderia; species Burkholderia metallica. The sequence goes on along the minus strand of NZ_CP013401.1, from coordinate 3,552,437 downwards.
ACGTGCTCGAGTTGCAGGGGCATGGCGGGCCGATCGTGATGCAACTGCTGCTGCAGCGCTGCCTCGATGCGGGTCGCGGCTTCGGGCTCAGGCTCGCGGAGCCCGGCGAATTCACGCGGCGCGCGTTCCTGAACGACAAGCTCGATCTCGCACAGGCCGAGGCCGTTGCCGACCTGATCGAAGCCAGCACCGAAGCTGCGGCGCGTTCGGCCGGCCGTTCGCTCGACGGGGCGTTTTCGCGGCAGATCCATGCGCTCGTCGACGACGTGATCACGCTGCGGATGCTGGTCGAGGCGACGCTCGATTTCCCCGAAGAAGAGATCGATTTCCTGGAAGCGGCCGACGCGCGCGGCAAGCTCGCGAAGATCCGCGCGCAGCTCGCGCACGTGCTCGGCGATGCGCGGCAGGGCGCGCTGTTGCGCGAGGGGCTGTCGGTCGTGCTCGCGGGGCAGCCGAACGTCGGCAAGTCGTCGTTGCTGAATGCGCTGGCCGGTGCGGAGCTGGCGATCGTCACGCCGATCGCGGGCACGACGCGCGACAAGGTTGCGCAGACGATCCAGGTCGAAGGGATTCCGCTGCACATCATCGATACGGCCGGGTTGCGCGAGACGGAGGACGAGGTCGAGCGGATCGGCATCGCGCGGACGTGGAGCGAGATCGAGCGTGCGGACGTCGTGCTGCATCTGCTGGATTCGCGCACCGGGATGACGGCGGACGACGAGACGATCGCGGCGCGGTTTCCGGGCGGCGTGCCGGTGGTACGCGTGCTGAACAAGACGGATCTGACCGGTGTGGCGGCGTGCGTCGAACATCCGGCCGCGGAAGGCGATCTGACGGAGGTGCATCTGTCGGCGAAGCGCGGTGACGGGATCGACATGCTGCGTGCGGAGTTGCTGCGGATCGCCGGGTGGCAGGCGGGGGCCGAAGGCGTGTATCTCGCGCGCGAGCGGCATTTGATCGCGTTGCGGGCCGCGCAGGAGCATCTGGCGCAGGCCGCGGATCATGCGGAGCAAAGGGCGCAGTCGTTGGATCTGTTTGCCGAGGAGCTTCGGCTTGCGCAGGAGCAGCTCAATGCGATTACCGGGGAGTTCACTTCGGATGATCTGCTGGGGGTGATTTTCAGCAGGTTTTGTATCGGGAAATAGAAGCGAAAAGGATTGCGGGGCGGGAATGGCACAGCTATCGCCCGGCAATAGAACGTGCCTGCATCCGCGTGACGACTGCCAGTCAGATTGACACTGTGGTTTTACAGATGCGGACGGGCCGCTAGCACCCGATCGATAAACGATGGCGGCAGCGACACATATACAGAATCATCTCCGCCGTCACCTTTTGAAAATGAGACGTAGGCCTCGCTATAACTATTCCAGGAAATTGCGGGAGTCGGTGTACTGAATGTGTGCTGGGCTATTAACCTCCCAGTTTGTGCGATGTATACGCGGCCGACATACCGTGAATCTCCACCTGGAACCCAATCTAAAAGGCACAGGTCGGCAAGATACATTCCATCCGGAGATATCGACGTTCTGCACTCTTCCCCTCGAGGCGTTCTGTCAAAGGCAAAGGTGCCAATCAGTGCCGTGGCGAGCAGTGTATAAGTAATTTTCAAAGAAATTGTCATGATTTATTGTTGAATTTGATCATAGTGAAATTTCTATGGGAGGGGAGATTGGGATGAATTTTTTGTCAGAGTAGGTGATAAAGTCTCCGCCTCTGCCATGTATCTCGGACCATTTTCTAAAATCAATATTTTCTACCGGATAGTGGACGTTTTCCTTGACGAGTGGATCACCTCTGGCGACGGCATATTTGACATATGGGATATGCTCGGAGTTCGAGAATGCGGCGATTCCACTATATGGAACAATGATGACGCCGTCGCTACTCCAATGCCCTAAGTATTGGGATCGCTCATTAGATTTGTCGGTGAATGTATAGTTGTCTTTCACATATACCCACACTCCGGTCACTTCAGCTATTGTTCTGTGTGAATCCACGTCCCACGAGAAGCGCGCGCTTCCGAGCGCCGCATAGATATTGAAGGATCCGAGTGCTCCGGATAGGTCGTCAGGCACACCATTGTTGCGAAGTTGTGCATCTAATTGAGTTTCGATTTTTTGCCCAAACGTGCTGTCTACTTTTGAGTATTGAAATTGGAATCTTCGGTGCAAATCCCGAAGATCATTGCCACATATGTCGTCGGTGTAGAGTCGCGCTGCGCAGTCTTTATGCGGGATCAATAGTTTGTAAAGCTCGACTCTGGATTTGGATGAGCGAATCATTTTATTAATAAGGTGGTCGAATTGCCGCTTCGCTCGGGGGAAGCGCATAATCCAATCCAATTTAATAGTGGACATGTCATACATGTCGGATGGATATGGTTTTCCATCTTGATTGATTTCTAGCGATTCATCCGAGGAAGTCCGTGAATAATTTAACTTTCCAGAGAACCATCGCTCCATAAGTTTGGCAGATGTCGGGAGGTACATTTTACGCATTGCTGCGGGAATCTCTTGAATATCGAACGCTGGTACAGAATCGCTCTTTTTTAGTTTCACGATGGCGGGTTTGGGAGGGGCGGAGGCATTTAGCCAAACTTGAAAGCGTGCCAGCGCCTTGCCGGCCTTTTCCAAGTCATCAACCATTTTGTCAAGCGAGTCGCGCTTGGGCGTGGCGGAGGAATGTTTGAGTTCGGTTGCGTTCGATTTTTGTTGCACCGGAAGCGGCGACGCAGGTTTATCCATGGATAACGAGATATTTGGAACAATCTTGCATCCATCGGCACCATCGTGAAGTTTCCACTTCCAGAAAATTTTATTTATCGTGAAATAGGGAATTTTTTCATTGTTCGATGCCATTTCTATTTGGGATCCGGTGATGTTGGGTGGTATGCGCGATGCCTGTTACGCTAGCGTGACCGCACCCGTAAAATCAATCGGACTAGTTCGAAATCGTTGCTAATGTGACTGAGTTTTGGGTCAAATATTCATGGGGTTTTATTGGTCGTCTAAGCGCACCGGGATCTTGAGGCCGTCGATAGGTGTGCAGATACTCAAAGGGGTTGTGACTTTTTATTTTTCTCGCCAAGGTAGCAGGTCGGGCGTTAGCTATCATTGTCCTGGTGCCAACGGTGGCCGGTGCAGCGGATATTCCATGGGTAGAATATCCCGTTGCGGTGGGTGATGTACGAGTCGCGGGGAATGTCTATTACCCGGTTCGGAATAATTCATTTCGCGAGTGGCAGCAACGTCATCGTCGAGGTGGCGATTTCGTTATTTTTCAGATCACCGCTATATAACGTTGCGAGAACCCATTAGGCTTCGATTCGCATGAATGTGAATATTAATGAGTCGGGCATATGGTTGGCGCTCGCTCTTCTGGCGATAGTATTGCCCGTTATCGTGCTCGCTTCGATAGTGCGGTTGCTAAACTCTTTCTTGTCTGGCTCAGGAAGTTGGGCTGATGTTGTTGCGAAGGAGGTTTGGATTTTCATTCGACGCGCATTCGTTTCGGCTGCCGTCGTCACTGTCCTCGGGTTTGGCTGGAGCTACTGGAAAGACGTACAACTGCGCGCGATTTGCGATTCACGCACGCAAAAAATCGAACGCTCCCCGCACGGAGGCTATTGGGCACGATACTGCTATTTTGGAGATACGATCGTTCTCAGGCTTTACGACAGGGAGGGCGAGCGTCTCGTTGCCGAGCGAACGTATCGGGACGGGTCTCGCATACCCGTTGAGCTTCATTGGGCGAAGGAGGCATTGATGTACCCCCAAGGGCTCGAGTTCGGCGAAACATTTGGCGAAATCAGTTTGCCACCGACTCTTCTTGACCGGATGATGGCGCGGCTTCCCTAGCAGATCACGTTCGACGCCCATGCTTCGCCAGCACATCGCGCTCAAGGGAGGGGACGCCTGATTGAGTTGCGGTCCGGATCATCGATCCAGCATGGGCGAGCATGCCGATCAACCCATCCGGACCCCCACCCGCCTCAATCCCAATGATGGTGATGGTAATACCCGCCACCGCCGTAATACCCGCCGTCAGGCACGACGATACAGCCGCTCAACAACACGGCGACGCCGGCAATCAGCAAAAGGGTCTTCTTCATCGCGTTCACCTGCTCGGGTTCAATATGTGAAACCCAGCATAGCGAGCGCCCACAACACCGGCTGTAAGCGATCGTTTCCCTGCTCCGCAATCCGTAACGGCGGATTATTCCGGTCACAATGACCGTAACAATTAGCCAAACAGCAGACATTTCAGGCGACGACGACCCGGTTTCGCCCCGCATCCTTCGCACGATACAGCGCGGCGTCGGCGGCTTCGATCAACGCATCGGGCGTCGACAGGTCGTCGGCCGACACGGTCGCGCAGCCAACGCTGACGCTCACGCGTCCAGCCGGCGAGTCGGGCATCGCGAGATCGAGCCGCAGCACGGCTTCGCGCGCTTCGTCGGCCACGACCCGCGCGCCGCGCGCGCCCGTGTTCGGCAGCACGATCGCGAACTCTTCGCCGCCGTAACGCGCGACGATGTCGGCGGGCCGCCGCACCGCGCTCGCGAGCGCATTCGCGACCGCGATCAGGCATGCGTCACCCTTCACGTGACCGAACGCGTCGTTGTACGCCTTGAAGTGATCGACGTCGACCATCAGCAGCGACAGCGGTTCGCCTTGCCGTCGCGCCTGCAGGAACAGCATGTGAAAGTGATCGTTGAAGTGGCTGCGGTTGAACGCGCCCGTCAGGCCGTCGCGCGCGGACGAACGGATCAGCGTCGCGTGCGCCTCGAAGAGCCGCTGGTACAGCATCGTCACTTCCCACGCGAGCACGCACACGAGCACGCCCGGCGTGAACATGCTGAACACGCGTGCGAGATACCAGCCGACCGTGAAGCGATTCGTGCTCATCAGGTTCAGCGTCGTGTCGGTGAGGCATGCGAGCACCGCGATCGCGAGCCACAGGTCGAGCGTCGTGCGCAGCCGGCCGGTGGCGAGCACCGCGACGAGCGCCAGCGCATTGAGCAGCCACACGACGAGCGCGACGCCGTTGACGGGCAGCAGCGCCGCGTCGCCCGGCGGATGAAACGCGGGCGGCAGCGACACGTTCAGCGCGAACAGGCACAGCAGCCCGGCGGCGACAGCAGGCCCGCCGATCAGCGCGAGCGTCCACCAGCGTGTCTGCCGCGCGCCGATCGGGGCGCGCGCCAGCCGCTCGCGCGCAAGCAGCGCAACCATCACGAAACCCGGGAAGCCGGCGTGCCAGAAGATCCACATCCACGCGGCGCTTTGCGGTTGCGCGCCGAACAGCCCGTGCGGCGCGAATACGCCGGGAAAGGTGAGCAGTTGCAGCGCGACGGCCAGCGCAGTGAACGCGTAGGCGCCGCCGAGCGCACCGAGCACCGGCTGGCGCGTCACGGTGAACTGCGCGCCGAGAAAGAATGCCGCGATGCTCGCGGTCGTGAACACGGTGAGCGCGCACATCGGCATGAACGGCTCGACGGCCGGCAGCGCGACGTTCGCGTGCGGCGCGGCGATCCCGAGCGCAAGCAAGATGACGAGCGCCGTCAGCGCGCCGAACCAGAGCTGACGTTGCGTCGTGTGCTGGATCAGGATGCCTTCCATGGCGTTCCCCGGTCACGTAGGCGAAAACGCCCGATCTTTGCGTCGGGCGACAGGCAACCGGCCGCGATGCGACCGGTGCGGCCTGATCCTATCGCGTTATGGGTGCGCGCTCAAACCCCGAGGCCGGGACCGAAGTTGCCGGCGACCCAGCGGGTGACGGCGTCGACGTCCGCGTAGTCCTGCTCGGGCAGGCCGTCGAGCATCGACAGCACGTCGTTGCTGGCGCCGGCGTCGCGCGCGGCATCGACGATCGCGTCCTTGTTGGCCGGATAGCGGACGGCTGCCAGCACGTCGGCGATCTGCAGGTCGATCGTTTCGCTAGGAATGTCGTGCGGCGGCGGGTCGGGCTGGTCGTTCACGGCGGCGTCTCGCGGAGTGAGCGGGTTGAGCAGGTCGAACAGGTAACGGATCGAGGCGGAATCCGGGTGCGGAATGGGGCGCGCAACAGCGCGCGTCACGCGTTCACATGCCGAAGCAGCCAGGCCGGCGCACCGTGCGGATGAACGGTGCCCGGACTCAATGCCCGCGTCGCACGCGGCGCCACGGATGCTTCCAGTCGATATGCGGTGCATTGTCGTCGCGGGGATGCTGGCGCCGATGTTCCTGCCACAGCTCGTCGGAAAACAGCGCCGCGACGATCACGAGCGGCAGCACGAGGAATATACCGAGTATCACTTGCTCGATCACGATAGCCTCCTTGCGGTGGCAGGAACCCTTGCTCCCATTCTAGGCTCTGAACTTCGCCCGCGTTCAATTTCTTACAGCGCGGAACAGGCCCGGATGCGGCCGTGCCGCCCGTGCGCCGGCATCAAAAAAGGACATGAACATGCAACTCCAGAACGATACCCACACGCTCGCGCTGCGGCCGCTGGAGCGCCAGGACCTGCGCTTCGTCCACGAGCTGAACAACGACGCCAAGATCATGCGCTATTGGTTCGAGGAGCCGTACGAAACCTTCTCGGAACTGTCCCAACTGTACGACCGCCACGTGCACGACCAGCGTGAGCGCCGTTTCGTCGCGGTCGATGCGCAAGGCGAGCTGGTCGGCCTCGTCGAGCTGATCGAGCTCGATTACATCCATCGACGCGGCGAGTTCCAGATCATCATCGCGCCGCAGTGCCAGGGGCGCGGCTATGCGGGGCAGGCGACGCGCCTCGCGATCGAGTACGCGTTCAAGGTGCTGAACATGCGCAAGCTGTACCTGATCGTCGATACGTCGAATGCGGCGGCGATTCACGTATACGAGAAATGCGGATTCCAGCACGAGGCCGAATTGAGGGAAGAATTTTTCGGAAACGGCGCGTATCACAACGCTTTTCGGATGTGCATTTTTCAGCGCGATTATTTCGAGCGCGAGCAATCCGCCTGAATCCGCCGGGTAAAAAACATCGATGAATGCCGCCCGCGGCGGGGCTTACGTGGGCACCGGATACATGCGGGGAAGTACGGATAAATACTGATTCGCTTATACCTGGCATTTTTCTTGTATCAGGTAAATGCGATTCCGCGTTGCGGTAAAGTCGAATCATTTCGGATGACTTTATGTGCAACGCATCAAAATGATCCGGGTAGCGAAATGGATTATCCAAACCGTTCAATTGCCCTGTTGTAAATTTGATGAAAGCCTTGCTGAGCAACGCTTTCCAACCGGCGGCGCGGGCCCTTGCGCGATACGGCCCGCATCGATGCGCGGGCGCATCGCGCAAAAAACGGGCTGCGCACGGGGTGCGACAATCCGCCGCTATTGCGGTCGCACAACAAATGTGCTTGCTATCGCTTGCCGGTCTTCTAAAGTGAAAAACGCGGGTTCACGATCATCTTTAAACGCATAGCTAACCCAGCCTGGTGCCCGCAAGCCTGGAGACAGAACATGATGAAGCGTACCGGTATCCTTTTTGCCCTCGTCGGCGCATTTTGCGCGGTGTCGATTGCCCAAGCCGGCGGCGATTCGGCCGTCAAGCCGAAGCAGGAAATCCAGTTGACGAAGAACGCATGGGGCTGCCTGTCGAAAGACAATCTGGACTCCGTACTGAATCACGAGCGTGACGGCAAGTCGCAGGCGAAGCAGCAATACTTCGACGACTACCGTTGCCTGTCGGTGCCGGAAGGCCAGCGCTTCCGCGTGGTGTCGGTCGATCAGGGCGACGTGCAGTTCGTCAGTGCCGACAACAGCGACCAGCAGGGTCTCTGGACCGATTCGCGCTTCGTCAAGCAGTAACCCGACGCAGCGACTGTCCGTTCATCGCGCCGTCGCACGACGCGCGCGAGCGCACCGGCCCGATCGGCCGGCGGCGCGAACCGAACACGGCCCGGCCCATGCCGGGCCGTTGCGCTGTGGGGCGCCGGGGCGCACATGACACGCGCCGGACGGCGCGCATTCGGTATCATCACGGCCCGACCGAACCGAATGCCCGCCCGGGCCGACTCCGCATGGCGCTGAAATCCACGATCTACAAAGCCGAACTGCAAATCGCCGACATGGATCGGCATTACTACGCCGATCACGCGCTCACCGTGGCGCGCCATCCGTCGGAAACCGACGACCGGATGATGGTGCGAATCGTCGCGTTCGCGCTCTTTGCGCACGAGCGGCTCGAATTCTGCAAGGGGCTGTCGGACGTCGACGAGCCCGACCTGTGGCAGAAGGATCTGACGGGCGCGATCGACGTGTGGATCGAGGCCGGCCAGCCCGACGAACGGCGCATCTCGAAGGCGGCCGGCCGCGCCGGGCAGGTCACGGTGATCGCGTACGGCGGCAAGACGTCGGAGATCTGGTGGCAGGGCGTGCGCAGCAAGGTCGAGCGGCTGCGCAACGTGCAGGTGCTGTCGCTGGGCGACGGCGTCGCGGCCGCGCTCGGGCGGCTCGCGGAGCGCACGATGCGCCTGCAGTGCACGGTGCAGGACGGCGCCGCGTGGATCTCGAGCGCCGACCACGATCCGGTGGCGGTCGAATGGACGGTATTGAAGGCGCGCGCGGACGCGTAACGGCCCGCGCGCCGGCCGCGCTCAGCCGACGGCGGCCGGCGGCCCCTTGAATTCGACCATGTTGCCTTCCGGGTCGAACAGGTAGATCGACGGCCCGTAGCCGCCGGCGCCGTAGCGTTCCGCGGGCGCGCCCGGCCGGGCGCCGTGTGCGGCGAAATGGGCGATCAGCGCGTCGGGATCGAACGGCTCGACGCGCAGGCACAGGTGATCGAGGTTGCGCCCGGTGCCGGGCGGCCCGCTGTCGGGCCGGTCGATCGGGCCGCCGACCGTCAGCAGGTCGATCAGCGCGTCGCCGGCGCGCAACTGCACGAGGCCCAGATCGGGCTGCTCCTTCTCCACATGGCAGCCGACGGCGTCGCAGTAAAAGCGCGTCATCGCCGCCATGTCGGTCACGCGCAGCACGATGTGATCGATCCCGCGGATGGTGGGCTTCATGAACGGATACTCCTTCGCAGTCGACGAGCATCGAGTGTAGCCGCATCGCGCCTGCGCCGCCGGCCGGGCCGCGGCACGATCGACGGACGAAAAAAAGCCCGTTCACGCAGAGCGGAACGGGCTTAATCCATATCAGGAGGAGACATGGAGGAGACAGTTCCAACTATACACACGGCGATGGTGCGACGCAATATTCCGAATGCAAAAAAACGTCAGGACGGCGATTTGTCGCATCCGCAGTGCAGCAAAATGGTGACGGGACGATGACGAAAACGGCGCCGGAGCAGCCGGCGCGCGCGTTTTGCCGGATTTATTTTCAGTGGATGCGCCCCTGATTATCTCGGCCGAATCACAGAGCAAGATTCAGGGCGCGACGGCACGTGCCGATGTCTAGAGTAGGCACCATCTACACTACAGAGTGCGAGGGTTCCGATGAAAACCGCCTATCCGACCGACGATGCCCGCTGGGGCGCCATCACCAAGCGCGATCCGCATGCGGACGGCGCGTTCTTCTATGCGGTGCGCACGACCGGCGTGTTCTGCCGTCCGACCTGCGCGTCGCGGCTGCCGCGTCGCGAGAACGTGTCCTTCTTCGCCGATCCGGCGGCCGCCCGCGCAGCCGGTTTCCGGCCGTGCAAACGCTGCCAGCCGGAAGGGCTGCCGCGCGAGCTCGAGATCGTCAACCGCGCATGCGCGGTGCTCGATGCGCATGCCGAACGCATTTCGCTGCAGGCACTGAGCGATGCCGTGCACGTGAGCCCGTTCCACCTGCAGCGGCTCTTCAAGCGCGTGGTCGGCGTGTCGCCGCGGCAGTACCAGGCCGCGCAGCGCGGCGCCGCGCTGCGGCAGGCGCTCCAAAGCGGGCAGCCGGTCACGCAGGCGGCCGTCGACGCGGGCTTCAACTCGCCGTCGCGGCTCTATGCGTCGGTGCCGCGCGAGCTCGGGATGGCGCCGTCCGCGTTTCGCCGCCAGGGGGCCGGCTTGCGGATCGACTATGCGACCGCTGCGACGCCGCTCGGCACGGTGCTCGTCGCCGCGACCGGGCAAGGCATCTGCCGGATCGCGTTCGGCGACGAACCGGCGGCGCTCGTCGGCGAGCTGAAGGACGCGTTCGCACGCGCCGAGCTGGTCGAGGCGCCCGCGCGGCTCGCGCCGTTCGTCGAGCAGATCCGCGCGTATCTCGACGGCACGCGGCATGCGTTCGACCTGCCGCTCGACATCGCGCCGACCGCATTCCAGCAGCGCGTGTGGGAAGCGCTGACGCATATTCCGTACGGCGAAACGCGCAGCTACTCGGAGATCGCCGAGGCGCTGGGTGCGCCGCGGGCGGTGCGCGCGGTGGCGTCGGCCTGCGCGTCGAACCCGGTCGCGCTGGCGATCCCGTGCCATCGCGTCGTACAGAAGGGCGGCGCGCTTTCAGGGTATCGTTGGGGCGTGCGCCGCAAGGCGACGCTGCTCGCGTCCGAAGCGCGTCATGTGCACGACGATCAAACCGAATCCGTAGTGGAGGGCAGCGCAGTTTGAGCATCGCAAAAACGACGATTACATCCATCGTGAACGGCGGCCCTGTGCCGCCGTCCGCGCAAATGGAACTGCGCTTCAATGCGCCTTACGACTGGGCGCGCGTGCTGCGCTTCTTCAGCGGGCGTGCGATTCCGGGCGTCGAGCAGGTGGCGGGCGGCGTGTATCGCCGCATCGTCGACCTGCATGGCGACGCGGGCCGGCTCACGGTCGCGAAACATCCGCGCAAGCATTGCCTGGTCGCGACGGTCGAAGGCGCGATCGTGCGTCATGTCGACGACGCGTTCGCGATGCGCGTCGCGACGATGTTCGACCTCGGCGCCGATCCGGCCGCCATCGGCAGCGGGCTGGCGCGCGATCCGTGGTTCGCGCCGCTCGTCGAGGCCGCGCCGGGGCTGCGTGTGCCGGGCGCATGGTCGGGGTTCGAGCTGGCCGTGCGCGCGATCGTCGGCCAGCAGGTGAGCGTGAAGGCCGCGACGACGATCGTCGGGCGGCTCGTCGAGCGGGCCGGCGAGCGTGTGATTCCGGACGACGACGGCGCGCCCGCGTGGCGCTTCCCGACGCCCGACGCGCTGGCCGCGTGCGACCTCGACAAGATCGGGATGCCCGGCAAGCGGGTGGCGGCGTTGACGGGCGTGGCACGCGCGGTGGCGGCCGGCGACGTGCCCGTCGATCGCGAGCATGCCGATCTCCCGACGCTGCGCAGCGCGTGGCTCGATTTGCCCGGCATCGGCCCGTGGACCGTCGAATACATCGCGATGCGTGCCTGGCGCGATCCGGACGCGTGGCCGGCGTCCGATCTCGTGCTGATGCAGTCGATCGCCGCGCGCGATCCGGCGCTCGACCGGCTCACGGCCCAGAAGCATCGCACCGAAGGCTGGCGGCCGTGGCGCGCCTACGCGGCGCTGCATTTGTGGAACGACGTGGCCGACCGGGCGGGTGCCGCGCGCGGCGGGTGACGGAGGCGGGCGATCGTCGACGCCCGCGGCCGGGTGCGACCCGACGAGGCCGCGATGCAACCCGTTGCGCAGGTCGTGCCGATATCCGCAGGCCGCCCGCGCCATTCAGCGCACCCATCGCCCGTCGAAAACCGGCCGGGCGACGCACACATCCCCGTCATTCTCCGCTCGATCACGCCGCACGGTTGCACCTGTCGCCGTCCGTTTGTGCATCGCGTTCCGTCGGACGAATGCGCGTAACCGGCATGCCCGTTGCCACTGCATGGAACCGGTGGCAGACGCGGCGAGCGCCGCGACCGGCCCGTCCGGCGGGCCCCTGCGGCCCGCGCACGCTGGCCGGAGCCACCTCAAGCGCGGGTTTCGGCGAGATGTTAAAGTGCCCGCTACCAACGAAGCGACCAACAATCCAGCCGGTCGCGCGCGGCATTCTGCGCGCGGCCGTCACGCACTTGCGTCTCCATGTCGAACACCATGACTCACCGCCAGTCCGAACTGCTGCTGAAACGCCTCGACGCGCTGAGCTCGGGCCCGACGCGGCAGCATCTGCCCGACGGCCTGCGCGGCATCGAAAGGGAAAGCCTGCGCGTGACGCGCGACGGGATGATCGCGTTCACGCCGCATCCGCGCGCGCTCGGCTCGGCGCTCACGCATCCGGCGCTGACGACCGACTATTCCGAAGCGCTGATCGAACTGATCACGCCGGCGGAAGGCGACGCCGCGATCACGCTCGAACGTCTCGACGATCTGCATCGCTACGTGTACGCGTCGCTCGGCGACGAGATGCTGTGGAACGACTCGATGCCGGGCCTGCTGCCGGCCGACGACGAGATTCCGATCGCCGACTACGGCACGTCGAACATCGGCCGCCTGAAGACGGTGTACCGGCGCGGTCTCGCGTATCGCTACGGCCGCACGATGCAGTGCATCGCCGGCATCCACTACAACTACTCGCTGCACGAGGAAGTGTGGCGGCGCCTGCATGCGGAAGAAGGTTCGACGGCCACGCTCGTCGACTACCAGTCGGAGCGCTATCTCGCGCAGATCCGCAACTTCCGCCGCCGCAGCTGGCTGCTGATGTACCTGTTCGGCGCGTCGCCGGCGCTCGACACGAAGTTCCTGCGCGACAAGCCGCACCGGCTCGACACGTTCGACGCCGATACGCTGTACCTGCCGTATGCGACCAGCCTGCGGATGAGCGATCTCGGCTACTCGAACACGACCGCCCAGGCCGCGCTGCACGTCGACTACAACACGCTGCCCGGCTATCTCGACGCGTTGTCGAAGGCCGTGAGCGAACCGTATCCGGCGTACGAGGCGATCGGCACGCATCGCGACGGCGAGTGGATCCAGATCAACACGAACGTGCTGCAGATCGAGAACGAGTTCTACTCGACGATCCGGCCGAAGCGCGTCACGTATTCGGGCGAGCGGCCGCTGCATGCGCTCGCGTCGCGCGGCGTGCAGTACATCGAGGTGCGTTGTCTCGACATCGATCCGTTCGAGCCGACCGGCATCGCGCTGGAAACCGCGCGCTTCATCGACGCGTTCCTGCTCGCGTGCGCGCTTGACGAGAGCCCGGCGCTCGACTGTCCCGCGTACAAGGAAGCGAACGCGAACTTCGGCAGCGTGACGATGGAAGGCCGCAAGCCGGGGCTCACGCTCACGCGTGACGGCCAGCCGGTCACCCTGCAGGCGTGGGCCGACGAACTGATGGCCGATATCGAAACCGTCGGCCGCCGTCTCGACGAAATCCGCGGCGGCGACGAGCATGTGCGCGCGATCGCCGCGCAGCGCGAGAAGCTCGCCGATCCGGAGCGCACGCCGTCCGCGCGTGTGCTGCGCACGATGCGCGAGAACGGCCAGTCGTTCCTCGCGTTCGGTCTCGCGCAGAGCGAAGCGCATGCTGCGTATTTCCGCGCGCGTCCGCCGTCGGCGGACACGCTGCGCACCGAGCAGGCGCTCGCCGCGAAGTCGCTGGCCGAGCAGGCCGAGCTCGAAGCGAAGGAGGCCGGATCGTTCGACGCGTTCGTCGCGGCCTATCGTGCGTATACGCTGAACCGCTTCAGCGTGTGATGCATCACGCATCGTGCATCGCGCCGGTCGGCGCGGTGGGCGATGCGTGCCTCCCGTCGCCGGCCGGGGCGCGCCGTTGTGCGCTCGAGCCGGTTCGACCGGTCGTCAGTGATGCGCGTACGTGTCGCGATCGATTGCGGGCGGCAGCGCCGGCTTGCCCGATTCCACGTGTGCCGCCGCGCTTTCGCTGCCGTAGCCGGCGCGGTCGCCGCGTGCCTGCGCGGCACGGCGCATGATCTCCTGCATGTTGTCCGGAAAGTCGGGACTGCTTGCGAGGCTCGTCCGGTAGCCGGCGGCCTGCAATTCCACGAGTTCCTGGCGAACCTCGGCACGCGTCAGCGTCGACGCGGCCTGCGCATGGGCGGCGAAGGCCGCGCCGATCAGCACGCAGGCGCAGGCCGCCAGTTTCATCGTCTTCATCGTGTTCGCTCCGTGAGGTTCCGGTGCCGCGCCGTGGCCGGCGCGGGCGGAATCGATGCGACCAGTCTAGGCTTCGGACGCCAAACGAAACATCCCGCGGGTCGTCACGCACCTTTGCAGCATGCGCAACATTGCGCGGGGGGGCGACGTTGGGTTTCGCCGGTGAGCCGCCGGCATGCCGCGGGTGACGGGTTGCATGGCGGGCGCGACAGCGGCCGGACAGGTTCCGGTCAGCATGTGCGGCCGATCCGTATCGGGTCGTCACGCATCGGGCTTGTCCCCCTTGTACAAGCGCCGCACGCCTCCTAACCTCTTTTAAGCGACCGATCGGTTGGCCGCGCAACGTCGTTGCGTGCGCAAGCGCCTGGCCGGGGTCGTGATGGGAGAGTGAGGAGGTGAAGCGAATCCGGGGAGGATGAAGTGCCAACTCGGGTTGCTCGAATGAGGTGTGGGATCAGAGATAGCGTTGGAGCGCTTACCTTACCTAACCACGGCATGGGGGCTGAGTAAGCGCTGAAGCGCTAACTCGGACCGACCGCCGTGGGGGTGGAGTAAGCGCTGAAGCGCTAACTCCACCCAGTCACGCCATGGGACCAGAGTAAGCGCTAAAGCGCTAACTCTGGTCGACAGGAGACAAGATGAACCCAACCGAAGCCCTACCGCCCGGCATCGTCTTCGCGCAGCCGTTGACGCCCGTCGCCCATTCGCTGCTTCTGTCCTTCCTCGTCGCAGCCCTCCCGATCGTGGTCGCGCTGATCGCGCTCGGCGTGCTGCGCCGCCCTGCGTGGCAGGCGTCGCTCGCCGGCCTCGTCGCGGGCCTTGCGGTCGCGATCGGCGCATGGGGCATGCCGGCCGGGCTCGCGTTCAACGCGGTCGGCGCGGGGATGGCGCTCGCGGTCGTGCCGGTCATGTGGATCGTCTTCAACGCGCTGCTGCTGTACAACATCGCGGTGAAATCGGGCCGCTTCGACCAGTTCCGGCAGTGGATGCTCGACAACCTGCCCGACGACCGCCGCCTCGTGCTGCTCGTCGTCGCGTTCTCGTTCGGCTGCCTGCTCGAAGGGATCTCGGGATTCGGCACGCCGGTCGCGATCACGAGCGCACTGCTGATCGCGCTCGGCTTTCCCGCGCTCGAAGCGCTCACCTATACGCTGCTGTTCAACACGGCGCCCGTCGCGTTCGGCGCGCTCGGCGTGCCGATCACCGTGCTCGGCGCGGTCACGTCGCTGCCGCCCGCGACGCTCGCGCAGATGGTCGGCCGCCAGTTGCCGTTCTTCGCGCTGCTGCTGCCGTTCTACGTGGTCGGCGCATACGGCGGGCTGCGCTCCATCTCGAAGCTGTGGCCTGCGCTGCTCGTGTCGGGCGCCAGCTTCGCGCTCGCTCAGTTCGTCACGTCGAACTTCCTCGGCTACCAGCTCACCGACGTGCTGTCGTCGCTCACGTCGCTGATCGTCACGATCGGCTTCCTGCAGGTGTGGAAGCCGCAGCCCGATCCGCAATACGCGCTCGCGCGCAGCGTGCCGGCCGCGGCCGGCGCCGCGCGCGCGGGCTTCGGCGGCTGGCTGCCTTGGCTCGTCGTGTCGGTGGTCGTGATCGTGTGGGTGCACGCGAACATCGCGGCGATCGGCGACGTGAAGATCAAGTGGCCAGGGCTGCACAATGCCGTGTTCGTGTCGCTGTACCACAAGCCGTATGCGGCGATCTGGGATTTCCAGCCGCTCGGCACGGGCACCGCGATCCTGGTGTCGGCGATCGTCACGGCGGCGTTGACGCGCACCGGCGTCGGCGCATTCCTCGAATGCGTGGTGAAGACCTGGCGGCAAACATGGATCGCGATCGTCACCGTGATGATGATCGTCGGGCTCGCGTACCTGCTCAACTATTCGGGCATCAGCTACACGCTCGGCACCGGCGTCGCGTCGACGGGCGCGCTGTTCCCGCTGGTCTCCGCGTCGCTCGGCTGGATCGCAGTGTTCCTGTCCGGCAGCGACACGTCGGGCAACGCGCTGTTCGGCAACCTGCAGGTCGTCGCCGCGCGCCAGCTCGGCCTCGATCCGGTGCTGATGGCCGCGACCAACTCGTCGGGCGGCGTGATGGGCAAGATGATCTCGCCGCAGAACATCGCCACAGGCGTATCGACGACGGACCTGAAGGGGCAGGAGGGCGTCGTGTTCGCCCGCACGTTCTGGCACAGCGTGATCCTCACGCTGCTGCTCGGCGTGCTGGTGTTCCTGCAGCAGCACGTATTGACGTGGATGATTCCGGCACTGCCGAAATGACGTGAGCGCAACGACGGAAGGAAGGCACGAGGAAAGACGAGGGAAGGCGCGGGAAAAGCTCCGGTGAAGCGCGCCAGTGAAGCGCGCCAGTGAAGCACGGAACCGGCGAACGCGCGGCAGTTCAGCGCGCGTTCGCCCGCCGTGCCGTGGGGCCGGCTTCATCGGCACCGGCGGTGTCGCTGCCGTCCGGCAGGATGCACGCGAGAAACGCGTCGATCGCGGGACTCTGGCGGCGCGCCTTCAGGTAGTACACGTATTCGTCGATCGTCGTATCGACGCCGCGCAGCACGATCACGCGCAGGTCCGGATGCCGCTCGGCCTCGCCGAGCGGAAAGAGGCTGCCGCCCACGCCATGCAGGATCGCCTCGCGAATCGCTTCGCGGCTGCCGATTTCGGCGACCGATACGGCCGAAACGCCCGCGGTTTCGAGAATCGTCTCCGTGCAGCGACGCGTGACCGAGCCTTCCTCGCGAATCAGCAGCCGTACGTCGGCGAGCTGCGCCGGCTCGATCGCGTCGAAACGCGCGAGCGGATGCGAGCGATGCACGACGAGCACGAGCGGATCGGTCGAGATCACCTTGCGTTCGAGGCCGTCGGCGTCATTGCGCTGCGACGACACCGCGAGATCGATGCGGAACTCCTGCAGCGCCTGCAGGATTTCCTCGGAGTTGCCGATCCGGCACGTGAGCGCGATCGACGGATGCGCATTCGAGAAGCGGCCGACCGCATCCATGATGTAGTACGGGCCCGTCGCGCCGATCCGCAGGTGGCCTTCGAACAGCCCGCCGACATTGCGCAGCATGATGTCGGCCTGCGCTTCGAGCGCGATCATCTTCTCGACGAGCGGCAGCAGCTCGATGCCCGTGTCGGTCACCTCGAGCTTGCGGCCGCTGCGGTAGAACAGCTCGACGCCGTACACCTGCTCGACCTGCCGGATCTGCGCGGCGATCGTCGGCTGGCTCACGCCCAGGTGGCGCGCGGCGCGCGTGATGCTGCCCTGCCGGACGGTCGCGTGGAACGCCTTCAGCTGATCGAACACGACTCGGCTTCTCCCCTCTGTATCGCGCGTCAGCGTAGCGCACGCGTATGACCGCCGGATGAAAGGCGCGTCGTGCGCCGCTTCGAAAAAATTCCTGTGAATCACCCAAAGAAACCTGCGGTAACCGGTCACGGCCGGGACATGCCGGTGCGGGGTAATAACGGGCAACGCATCACCGCCGGCCCCGCTCGACCGGCGCCCCCACTTCTACCGACAACAGGGTTCTCTTCATGTCCTCGAACAATCGACGCGATTTCCTGCGCCTCGCCGCGCAGTCGGCCGGCGCGATGGCCGCCTACGCAGGCTTCCCGCCCGCGATCCGCAATGCGCTGGCGATGCCGGCCGCCTATCGCACGGGCACGATCCGCGACGTCGAACACGTCGTGATCTTCATGCAGGAAAACCGTTCGTTCGACCATTACTTCGGCGGGTTGCGCGGCGTGCGCGGCTTCAACGACCCGCGCCCGCACCTGCTGCCGAACGGCGCGCCGGTGTGGCAGCAGCCGCCGGCGTCGGTATTCACGAAGAACTACCATTCGCGCGGCCTCGATCCGTCGGCGCCGTACGTGCTGCCGTTCTACCTCGATCCGAAGCAGACGACCGAATTCCAGCCGGGCACCAACCACGGCTGGAGCAGCGGCCACCTGTCCTGGAACAACGGCCAGTGGGACCAGTGGGTGAACCAGAAGCAGGACGTGCTGACGATGGGCTACCTGAAGCGCCAGGACCTCACGTACCACTACGCGCTGGCCGACGCGTTCACGATCTGCGATTCGTACTTCTGTTCCGCGCACGCCGACACGGCGCCGAACCGCATCTACCTGTGGACCGGCACGGTCGACTCGCGCAACATCTACGGCAACCCGCCGAACGGCCCGGGCATCGGCGAGCGCGACGACGTGAACGGCTACACGTGGACGACCTATGCGGAACGCCTCGAGAACGCGAAGATCAGCTGGAAGGTGTACCAGGGCGGCACCGGCATCCCGGGCGATCCGACCGACAACTACACCGACAACTCGCTGATGTTCTTCAAGCGCTTCCAGGTGAAGGAAGGCGCCAGCGGCCCGCTGGTCGACAAGGGCGCGTCGGATCACACGCTCGCCGAACTGAAGGCCGACGTGCAGGCGAACCGGCTGCCGCAGGTGTCGTGGATCGTGGCGCCGTACAAGTACAGCGAGCACCCGCAGGCGTCGCCGACCGACGGCGCGTTCTACATCAACATGGTGCTCGAGGCGCTGACGTCGAACCCGGAGGTCTGGGCGAAGACGGTGTTCATCCTCAACTACGACGAGAACGACGGGCTGTTCGACCACGTGGTGCCGCCGGTGCCGCCGGTCACGAGCGGCGTGGGCGGCCAGGGCATCGTGTCGTCGAACCTGCTGTCGAATCTCGGCGACGAGCTGCTCGACCTGAACAAGTACCCGGGCGAAATGAGCCCGCTCGTGCCGGGCGCGGACCCGGGCGGCATCCAGCCGATCGGCCTCGGGCCGCGCGTGCCGCTGATCATCATTTCGCCGTGGACGAAGGGCGGCTGGGTCTGCTCGGAGACGTTCGACCATACGTCGGTGCTGCGTTTCCTCGAAGCGCGTTTCGGCGTGAAGGAGCCGAACATCAGCGCATGGCGCCGGTCGATCTGCGGCGACCTGACGTCCGCGTTCGACTTCTCCGCGCGCCCCGATACGCGCACGGTGAGCTTCACGGTGCCGCAGCACATCGCCACCGCCGGCCACGCGTACCAGGTGCCCGCGCAGCAGTCGATGCCCGTGCAGGAGCCCGGCACGCGGCCCGCGCGTGCGCTGCCGTACGAGCTGTTCGTGCACAGCCGCGTGAGCGGGCACGACGACACCGTGTCGCTCGACTTCGCGAACACCGGCGACGCCGGCGCGGCGTTCTACGTGTACGACCGCCGCAACCCGGCGACGCCGCCGCGCCGCTACGCGGTGTCCGCGCACGACCGCTTCGTCGACACGTGGAACACGTCGGCCGCGCGCGGCGACTACCATCTCGCGGCATACGGCCCGAACGGCTATCTGTGCGAGTTCCAGGGCAACACGCGGCTCGCCGTGGACGGCCGCCACGCGAACCCGGAGGCGAAGATCGGTTACGACGTGCGCAACCGCCACGTGTATCTGCAACTGCGCAACAGCGGGCGCGCGACGTGCCGCGTGACGGTCGACAACGCATACAGCCATGCGCCTGCGCGCACCTACACGCTGGAGCCGGGCGAGCGCGTCGAGGGGCACTTCGAGCTGTCGTCGAGTCACGGCTGGTACGATCTGACGATTACCGCGACGACGCTGCGCGGCGGCGACGACAAGGTCGTGCGCCGCTTCGCCGGCCACGTCGAGACCGGCCGGCCGAGCCAAAGCGATCCGGGGCCGGTGAAGCAGACGGCCTGACGAGGAGGCCGAGATCGTGCGGTCCGGCGTGTGCGCGCCGGCCGCGCGATTGAACTTTGGAAACTGAAAACTGTTGACAATCTGGTCGGGCGAGGGTATACAACGATCATGCGCCGATATGGCGCCCTCGTTTTCACCGCAGCTGCGCTGCCTGCCCGACCATGACCGCCCCGAACGCACTCACCGCCATCGAACTCCTGCAAAGCCAGTCGCTCGCGATGATCGTCCAGGACATGCTCGAGCGGGCGATCGTGTCAGGCGAGTACGCGCCCGGCGAGAAGCTCAACGAAGTCGATATCGCGACGAAGCTGAACGTGTCGCGCGGCCCGGTGCGCGAGGCATTCCGCGCGCTCGAGCAGGCCGGGCTGCTGCGCAACGAGAAGAACCGCGGCGTGACCGTGCGCGTCGTGCCGCTGCGCGAGGCCGAGGAGATCTACGAAGTGCGCGCGATGCTCGACGAGTCGGTCGCGCGCGCGCTCGCGAAGCGCATCTCGCCCGACACGCTGAAAGTGCTGAAGGGCATCATCCAGTCGATGAAGGACGCCGCGAAGACGCACGACGTCACGCGCTATACCGAGCTGAACGTGCAGTTTCACGACGCGATGGTGGTCGGCGTCGGCAATACGCATCTCACCGATACCTATCGCCGGCTCGTGCGCCAGCTCGGGCTGCTGCGCCAGGCGGCGATCGAGGCCGAGGAGGATGCGATCGCGGTGTCGGCGGCCGAGCACGACAAGATCGTGCAGGCGCTCGCGGCCGGCGACGAGGAAAAGGCCGTCGCGCTCGTGCGCGAGCACGTCGCACACGGCCTCGCGCGGATGCGCCGCACGCACGAGCAGGGGCTGCCGGTGGCGGGGAAGGCGGCGCGGGAGAAAGCGGGGGCGTGAGCCACCGCGTGCGTTGTCGCCGCACATAGACGACACTGGTTCGCCGGGCAGATAGCTGCGCCGAAGCAAGCGTCACGACAACCGTCTCGACGACACCCAGTCCGTCTCATCACACCTCAAGCCTTATCCGCCTTCCCCGCCGCACTCGCAAACTTCGCGAGCCACCTATCGACAATCGCCGGCTGCCGGTTCTCGTCCTCCGCGCGCTCCTTGCGGCGGATCGCGTTCCGCACCACGTGCGCACCGACATATCGGATCGGCTCCGGCGGGAACGATCCGAGCGGGCCGCGCGCGATCGGGCTGCGTGTCCACGCGTTGTCGAGGCCGAGCACGAGCGACGACAGGATCTGCCCGCCCATATACGTCGGCCCGACGCCGTTGCCCGAATAGCCGAAGCCGTAGAACACGTTCGGCGCGTCGTCGAGGCGGCCGAAGAACGGGAAGCCCGTCACCGAGCGGTCCGACGGCCCGTTCCAGCTCGCCGTGATCGGCACACCGGAAAGCGACGGGAAGAATTCGCGCAGGCTCCGCGTGAGCTGCGCCTCGTATGGCGAGCGACGGTCGAACACAGGCGCGATGCGGCTGCGCCACGAAAACGTGTTGCCGCCCTTGCCGAGCATCAGCCGCCCGTCGGCGGTGGTGCGGTAGTAGTAGACGAAGATCCGCGAATCGAGCACCGACACGCCGTCCACGAGCCCGGTCCGCTCCAGCAGCTCCGGGCATTTCTCGGTGATGACCATGTCGCTCGACACGACCGCGATCGTGCGTTCGAACTGCGGGAAGCGGCTCGCCATCCACGCATTGATCGCGAACACGAGCTTGTCCGCCCGCACGCTGCCGGACGGCGTGCGCACGACGGCCGGCTGCCCGGGCGTGAAGTCGAGCAGCGGCGTGCGTTCGTAGATCCGGATGCCCATCGCGAGCGCGACGCGGCGCAGCCCGCGCACGAGCTTGCCCGGGTGCACGGTCGCGGCGATCGGCGAGTAGACGCCGTCGAGATTGCGCGCGGAACCCGAGCGGCGCGCGACTTCGGCGGGCGGCAACGGCTCGTAGCTGTGGATTCCGCAGGCGGCGAGCGCGTCGAGCACCGGCGCGAGCGTGCCGACCTGCGCGCGCGACGTCGCTGTGTACAGCGTGCCGTCGAGCCGCAGCTCGGCATCGATGTCGTGCGCGCGGCAGAAATCGGCGATGTGCTGCACGGCCGCTTCGGATGCCTTCACGAGCCGGATCGCCTCGGCTTCGCCGAATAGCCGCCGCAGCGTCAAAAATTTCGCGGACCACGTGAGCAGGCAGCCGCCGTTGCGGCCGCTCGCGCCGGCGCCGCACAGGTCGGCCTCGACGATCGCGATGTCGAGCGCGGGGTTCTGCTGCTTCGTCTGGATCGCGGTCCAGAGCCCGGTGAAGCCGCCGCCGACGATGCACACGTCGGCCCGCGTCTCGCCTTGCAGCGCGGGGGCGAGATCGCCGTCGTTGAACAACGCGTGTTCGATCCAGAAGGGTCGCATGGAAGAGTTCGTCGAAAAGGGGGCGTGCCGCGCACGGCCCGCCAACACGGGCCGCCGCATGCGAACGTGCATGCGGCGGGGTACGTCACGTCACGTCATGTCGTCGTGCGTGACGTCAGGCGGCCGCTTCGGCCGACACGCGGCGCACGCCCATCGCGTTCAGCGTGTCGGCGATCGCTGCGACCGCACCGGGAATCCCGGCTTCGCCGAAGTGGCCGATGCAGCCCACGCGGAACGTGTCGACCTCGGTCAGCTTGCCCGGATACAGGATGTAGCCGCGCTGCTTCACTTCCTGGTAGAACCGCTTGAAGTCGTAGTTCGGATCGTCCGGCGCATGGAACGTGACGATGATCGGCGCCTGGATCGCCGGATCGAGAAACGGCCGGAAGCCGAGCGCGCGCATCCCGTCGATCAGCGCGCGATAGTTGCGCTGGTAGCGGCCGCCGCGCGCGGCGAGCCCGCCTTCGTCGATGTATTGCGCAACCGCCGCATCGAGCGCCGCGACCACGTGCGTCGGCGGCGTGAAGCGCCACTGCGTCGTGCGCTGCATGTAGACCCACTGGTCGTACAGGTCCATCGCGAGCGAGTGGCTGTTGCCCTCGCAGCGTTCGAGCGCGCTGCGCTTCGCGATCACGAAGCCGAGGCCCGGCACGCCTTCGAGGCATTTGCCGGACGCCGCGATCACCGCGTCGAACGGCGTCGTGCGCGCGTCGATGTCGATCGCGCCGAACGAGCTCATCGCATCGACGATCAGCGCGCGGCCGTGCCGCGCGACGACCTGCGCGATGTCGTGCAGCGGGTTCAGCACGCCGGCGCCGGTTTCGCAGTGCACAAGCGCGACATGCGTGATCGACGGGTCGGCCGCGAGCGCGCGCTCGACGTCGGCCGGTTCGACGCGGCGGTCCTCGCTGTAGTCGATCGTCGTCAGCGTGCGGCCGAGCACGCGGCAGATCTTCGCGAGGCGCACGCAGTACGCGCCGTTGTTCGGCACGAGCACGTGGCCGTCGCGCGGCACGAGCGTGCCGATCGCCGCTTCGACCGAGAACGTGCCGCTGCCTTGCAGCGGCACGCATTCGTGCGTGCCTGCGCCGTGCACGATCTGCAGCAGGCGTTCGCGCAGCCGCGCGGTGATCGCGTTGAAGTCGCTGTCCCACGATCCCCAGTCGCGCAGCATCGCGTCGCGCGTGGTGTCGGAGGTCGTCAGGGGGCCGGGGGTGAGCAGGATGGGCTGGGCGGCGAGCGTCATGGTGTCTCCTCGATGAAGTCGGGACGTCACGTGAATACGGTCGGAAAATCAACGGCGATGCGGGTGGCGCCACGCCTGCGTGCGGCGCAGCAGACGGTGCGAGATGCACGCGAACAGCACGCACGCGAACGACGACGTCGCGAGCACGAGCGTGGCCATCGCGGCGGCCGGACCCATCTGGCCCGCGTCGTCGAGGTTCAGGATCGCGACCGATGCGGGCTGCGTGTCGGGCGAGTAGAGGAACGCGACGGCCGAGACCGTCGTCATCCCGTTGACGAACAGGTAGCGCGCGATCAGCAGGATCGCGGGCAGGCACACGGGCACGGTCACGCGCACGAAGGTCTTGTAGAACGGCACCTTCAGCGAGGCGGACACGGCCTCGAACTCGCTGTCGATCTGCCTGAGCGCGGTGACGGCGGTGAGGTGGCTCGACGCGTAGTAGTGGACGACCGTGACGATCGCGAGCAGCCACAGCGACCCGTACAGCCCGTTCAGTGGATTGCCGGGCGCGTTGAACAGGAAGATGTAGCTGATGCCGAGCACGAGCCCCGGCACGCCCATCGGCAGGATCGCGCACAGCGCGATGAAGCCGCGCAGCCAGCGCGCGCCGCGGGTCTTCTCGATCAGGTACGCACCGCCGAACACGACGATCGTGCCGCCGAGCGCGACGGTCGCGGCCATCCGCAGGCTGTTCTTGTACGCATCGAAGATGCCGGCGCCGATCAGCCCCATCTCGTAGTGCTGCAGCCCGACGCTCATCTGGTACGGCCAGAACTTCACGAACGACGCGAACACCGAGATGCCGACCACCGCGACGAAGAACGCGCACACGAGCGCGCAGTACGCAAGCATCGCGGCGTCGAAGCCGCGCGACGGCTTCGGCTGGTACGGCGTCGAGCGCGCGCCGAGCTGCGACTGCTGGCGACGGCGGACGAAGAAGTCGACGCCGAACGCGACGAGGGCGGGGCACAGCAGCATCAGGCTCACGACCGCGCTGCGGTTGAAGTCCTGCAGCCCGATGATCAGCTTGTAGATGTCGGTCGACAGCACGTTGTACGAGCCGCCGATCACGACCGGCACGCCGAAGTCGTTGATGCACATCGTGAACGCGACCATCGTCGCGCTGATCAGCCCGTACTTCGCACCGGGCAGCGTGATCGTGAAGAACTTGCGGATGCGGCGCGTGCCCATCGCGTCGGCGGCCTCGTAGAGCCGGCCGTCGGCGAGCGACAGCGCGGTGACGAGGATCATCAGCACGTGCGGGAACGATGCGTACACCATGCTCAGCACGATGCCCGGCAGCCCGTAGATCGAATGGCCGTGCAGCAGCGGCTTGAGCAGCCCCGCGTTGCCGAACCAGTAGATGAACGACACCGCGGACAGCAGCGTGGGCGCGAGCAGCGGCAGCAGCGCGATCGTGCGCGCCGCGTTCTTCAGCGGTATGCACGAGCGCGTCAGCGCATACGCGAACGTGAACGCCATCGGCACGACGATCGACGTGACGAGCGCGCCGACCGTCAGCGAATGCAGCATCGAGCGCAGCACGCCGCTGTCCTCGAGATACTCGACGAAGTTGTGCGCGCCGACGAAACGCCCGTCCGCGTCGACGAAGCATTTCTGCACGACGAGCGCGAGCGGCAGCAGCAGGAACGTCGACATCAGCGCGGCCATCGCGACGAGCGCGAGCTGCGCGATGCGGTCGTGCCAGTGCGTGATCTGCCGCACGTCGGCGGGGGCGCAGGCGCCGCGGCGGCGCTCGGTCAGGACGGTGCTCATTGCAGTCGCTCCTTCGCGCTCGGGAACACGCGGACATGCTCGCGATCGAGCGCGAGGTCGATGCGCGCGCCGGCCTGCACGCCGGTGCGGTCGACGTCGTGATACGACAGGTCGGCGACGATTTCCTGGCCGTCGAGCCCGTCGATCCGGAAGCTCACGCGGCAGAACGCGCCGAGGAATTCGAGCTTTTCGACGCGGCCGGCCAGCACGTTGTCGGCCGTCTCGCCCGGCACGCGAATGCGCAGGTCCTCGGGGCGCACGTACACCGATACCGCCGCGCCCTGCGCTGGGCGTGTCGCGCCATGGCGGCAGTCGAGGCCGACCGCGCCCGCGCGCAGCGTGCCGTCGTGCGCGACTTCGGCGGGAATCGTGTTGACGCGGCCGATGAAGTCCGCGACGAACGGCGACGCGGGCTGCCGGTAGATTTCGAGCGGCGTGCCGATCTGCTCGATCACGCCGTGGTTCATCACGACGATGCGGTCGGCCATCGACAGCGCTTCTTCCTGGTCGTGCGTGACCATGATCGTCGTCACGCCGAGCCGCTGCTGCAGCGCGCGGATTTCCTGGCGCAGCCGCACGCGCACGCGCGCATCGAGCGCCGACAGCGGCTCGTCGAGCAGCAGCAGACCGGGAGAGGTGGCGAGCGCGCGCGCCAGCGCGATGCGCTGCTGCTGGCCGCCGGACAACTGGCCCGGATGCTTGCGATGGCTGTCGGGCAGGCCGACGAGCGCGAGCAGCGTGTGCACGCGCTCGTGGATCGCGTCGCGCTTCATCCTGCGGTTCACGAGCCCGTACGCGACGTTGTCGTACACGGTGAGGTTCGGGAACAGCGCATACGACTGGAACACGATCCCGTAGTCGCGCAGTTGCGGCGGCAGACGCGAGATGTCGCGGCCGTCCTGCATGATGTGGCCGGCGTTCTGCGTCTCGAGCCCCGCGATGATCCGCAGCAGCGTGGTCTTCCCGCAGCCGGACGGCCCGAGGAAGCAGATCATTTCGCCCTTCATCACGCTCAGGTTGATGTCGGTGAGGACCTGCGTGTCGTTGTACCGCTTCTCGATGCGTTCTACGCTCAGATAAGGTGCCATGCGCGCCTCCATGCTGGGGCGGCCCGGGGGCCGGATTCCACGAAGAAAAGGGGGGCGCGGGGCGGCGCGCGGCGCGGCCCCGCTGCCGGTCGCGGCATTACTGCTGCGCTTTCGCGCCGTAGCGCTTCTGCCACGTATCGAGAATCGACTGGCGGTTCTTCGCCGACCATACGAAGTCGTTCTTCACGAGCAGGTCCGCGTAGTTGTCGGGAATGCCCGCGAGCTTGCGCGCGACGCCCGGGTACGCGACGATCGCCCACCAGCGCGCGGTGATCTGGTTCGCGTCCTTGCTCGCCATGAAGTCGGCGAGTTTCTTCGCGGCATCGGGCTGCTTCGTCGTCTTCATGATCGCCGTGCCCTCCATGTCCCAGCCGAGCCCTTCCTTCGGGAACACGAGATCGATCGGCGCGCCTTGCGACTGCAACTCGTGGCCGCGGAACTCGAACGAGATGCCGATCGGGAATTCGCCGGTGCCGGCGAGCGTGCAGGGCTTCGAGCCCGAATGCACGTACTGCGCGACGTTCTTGTCGAGCGCATCCATGAACTTCCAGCCCTTGTCGTCGCCGAAGGTCTGCAGCCATGCGGTCACGTCGAGATAGCCGGTGCCGGACGAAACCGGGCTCGGCATCACGATCGCGCCTTTGTAGACGGGCTTCGTCAGGTCTTCCCACGACGTCGGTTTCGGAATGCCCTTCGCCTGCGCGGCGACGCGGTTGTAGCAGATCGTCGCGCCCCACACGTCCATGCCGACCCAGTGCGGCGGCGTGTTCGCATCGCTGTACTTGCGCGTGAGCTGGTCGAAGCCCTTCGGCGCGTACGGCAGCAGCATGCCCTGCAGGTCGAGCAGCGTGAGGCTCGACGCGGCGAGGCCGAGCACGACGTCCGCGCGCGGGTTGTTCTTCTCCGCGAGCAGCTTCGCGGTGACCGAGCCGGTCGAGTCGCGCACCCAGCGGATCTCGATATCGGGGTTCGCTTTCTCGAACGCGTCCTTGTAGGGCTTCATCGCCTCGTCTTCCAGCGCGGTATAGACGAGCAGCGACGTCTTCGCGTGCGCCGCCTGCGCGGCGCCGAGCGCGACCGCCGCGGCCAGCGCGACGCGCACGGCACCCGCCGCCCATGCATTCAAACGCTTGTTTACCGGCACTTCGTTCATCTTCAGACCCCTTGACTGTGGCGCCGCGGCACACGGCGGATGAGTGGAGACCAGCCCTCTTGCTGCTACGTTGTTTTGCTTTCTGTTCTCTGCATGTTGTTGACAATCTACAAATCATCAATTTTAATGTCAAGCATGGAAAACACCTCCTTCGGCGCGACGCGGGCGCCGACGGCTCTACCCTTCGACCTGAAAGGAATGAACGTCATGACTGAAACGCCTGTATCCGTGGAAGTGAACGGCCGCCGCTACAACTGGATGAGCCGGCCGGTGGTGGTCGTGTGCGTCGACGGCTGCGCATACGAATATCTGGAAGAAGCCGCCGAGGCCGGCGTCGCGCCGTTCCTGCGCACGCTGCTGAAGCCGGGCACGGCGCTCAAGGGCGAGTGCGTGGTGCCGAGCTTCACGAACCCGAACAACCTGTCGATCGTGACCGGCGTGCCGCCGGCGGTCCACGGGATCAGCGGCAACTACTTCTACGATCGCGACACCGGCGCCGAGGTGCTGATGAACGATCCGAAGTACCTGGTCGCGCCCACCGTGCTCGCGACCTTTGCGGAGCAGGGCGCGAAGGTCGCGGTCGTCACCGCGAAGGACAAGTTGCGCCGCCTGCTCGGCAAGGGGCTGAAGGGCATCTGCTTCTCATCGGAAAAGGCCGACGAGGCTAGCGTCGAGGAAAACGGCATCGACAACGTGCTCGAACTGGTCGGCAAGCCGGTGCCGAGCGTGTACAGCGCGGACCTGTCGGAATTCGTGTTCGCGGCCGGCGTGCGGCTGCTCGAAACGCGCCCGATCGACCTGATGTACCTGTCGACCACCGACTACGTGCAGCACAAGTGCGCGCCCGGCACGGAAGGCGCGAACGCGTTCTACGCGATGATGGACACGTACCTGCAGCGTCTCGACGAGCTCGGCGCGATCGTCGCGATCACGGCCGACCACGGGATGAACGCGAAGCACGACGATGAAACCGGCGAGCCGAACGTGATCTACCTGCAGGAGCTGTTCGACGAATGGCTCGGCCACGACGCGGCGCGCGTGATCCTGCCGATCACCGACCCGTACGTCGTGCATCACGGCGCACTCGGCTCGTTCGCGACCGTCTACGTGCCGGCGACGGCCGATGCCGACGCGTTGCGCGCACGGCTCGCCGCGGTCGACGGCATCGAGGTCGTGCTGACGGGCGCCGAGGGCTGCGCGCGCTTCGAGCTGCCGCCCGCGCGGATGGGCGACCTGATCGTGATCTCGAAGCAGGACGTCGTGCTCGGCACGCGCCGCATCAAGCACGACCTGTCGGGCCTCGACGTGCCGCTGCGCTCGCACGGCGGGCTCTCCGAGCAGATCGTGCCGCTGATCTTCAGCAAGCCGGTCGCGAGCGACGTCACGGGCCGCGCGCGGCTGCGCAACTTCGACATCATCGACATCGCGCTCAACCATCTGCAGTGATGCAGTTGCACCCTCGAGGGGACACACTCATGAACGCCATTGCAGAACCGACGGCCGCCACCGACATCCGACGCGAAGCACTGCGAATCGACGGCGAGCGCATTCATCGCGACGCGGTGATCGAAGTGCGCAACCCGTACGACGGCGCGCTGGTCGGCACCGTGCCGAAGGCGACGCTGGACGACGTGCGGCGCGCGTTCGCCGCCGCGCGTGCGTACCGGCCGACGCTCACGCGCCACGATCGCGCGGCGATCCTGCGCCGCGCGGCCGACATCGTGCGCGCGCGCACCGCGGAGATTGCCGCGCTGATCACGGCCGAGGCCGGCCTGTGCATCAAGGATTCGACGTACGAGGCCGGCCGCGTGGCCGACGTGCTGACGTTCGGCGCCGGCGAAGTGCTGAAGGACGACGGGCAGATCTTCTCGTGCGACCTGACCCCGCACGGCAAGAAGCGCCGCGTGTACACGCAGCGCGACCCGCTGCTCGGCGTGATTTCCGCGATCACGCCGTTCAACCATCCGATGAACCAGGTCGCGCACAAGATCGTGCCGTCGGTCGCGACCAACAACCGGATCGTCGTGAAGCCGTCGGAGAAGGTGCCGCTGTCGTGCTACCTGTTCGCGGACATCCTGTACGAAGCCGGCCTGCCGCCGCAGATGCTGCAGGTGATCACCGGCGACCCGAAGGAAATCGCCGACGAACTGATCACGAACCCGGCGATCGACCTGATCACGTTCACGGGCGGCGTGTCGATCGGCAAGTCGATCGCATCGCGCATGGGCTACCGGCGCGCGGTGCTCGAACTCGGCGGCAACGATCCGATCATCGTGATGGAAGACGCCGATCTCGACGAAGCGAGCACGCTCGCGGTGTCGGGTTCGTACAAGAATTCGGGGCAGCGCTGCACCGCGATCAAGCGGATGCTCGTGCACGAGTCGGTGGCCGATCGTTTCACCGAACTCGTGGTCGAGAAGACGCGCGCATGGTCGTACGGCAATCCGTCCGATCCGGCAGTGGACATGGGCACGGTGATCGACGAGGCGGCCGCGAAGTTCTGCGAGCAGCAGGTGAACGACGCGATCGCGCGCGGCGCGCGGCTGCTGGTCGGCAACGTGCGCGACGGCGCGCTGTATGCGCCGACGGTGATCGACCGCGTGACGCCCGACATGCCGGTCGTGAAATACGAGACCTTCGGCCCGGTGTCGCCGATCATGCGCTTTCGCGACATCGACGACGCGATCCGGATGTCGAACAGCACCGACTATGCGCTGTCGTCGTCGGTCTGCACGAACCGCTTCGACCACATCACGCGCTTCATCACCGAGCTGGAAGTCGGCAGCGTGAACGTGCGCGAGGTGCCCGGCTACCGGCTCGAACTGACGCCGTTCGGCGGCGTGAAGGATTCGGGGCTCGGGTACAAGGAAGGCGTGCAGGAAGCGATGAAGAGCTTCACGAATACGAAGACGTATTCGCTGCCGTGGTAAGTGGGGCATAAGCCGCGCGCACCGGTTTCTCGGCCGGTGCGCGCGTTATTCGATCGGCTCATATCGTTAGCCGATTTGCGTTTTTGCCGGGCCTCGACGCGTCGGTAGAATTCGCGGACCTCTCGAACGGCATGCACGTGCCGCGGGATCATTCCCTCCAATCATTCGGGGTCCGCACCATGAAATTCCTTCGCTCCATCCTGGTCGTCGCAGCGCTGCAGGCCGTTGCGGTCACGAGCGCACTCGCCGCCGACGACCTGTCGCAGATCAAGTCGTCCGGCGTGTTCCGGGTCGGTACCGAAGGCACCTACGCGCCGTTCACGTATCACGACGAAACCGGCAAGCTGACGGGCTTCGACGTCGATATCGCCAGCGCGATCGCGCAGCGTCTCGGCGTGAAGCCGCAGTTCGTCGAAGGCAAGTGGGACGGGCTGATCGCGGGCCTCGACGTGAACCGCTACGACGCGGTCGTCAACGAAGTGTCGATCACCGATGCGCGCAAGGCGAAATACGATTTCTCGACGCCGTACATCACGTCGCACGCGGTGCTGATCGTACGCGCGGACAACACGACGATCCGCTCGTTCGACGACCTCAAGGGCAAGAAATCCGCGAACACGCTGACCAGCAATTTCGGCAAGCTCGCGGCCGCGCACGGCGCGGACGTCGTGCCGGTGCAGGGCTTCAACGAATCGATCGACCTGCTGAGCTCGGGGCGCGTCGACGCGACGATCAACGATTCGCTGTCGTACCTCGATTTCCGCAAGCACAAGCCGGACGCGAAACTGAAGATCGCGGCGACCGACACGGGCGGCGCCGGCGACGCATCGGGCGTGCTGCTGCGCAAGGGCAGCCCCGCGCTGGTGGCCGCGATCGACAAGGCACTCGCGGACATCAAGGCCGACGGCACGTACGCGAAGATCTCGCAGAAGTATTTCGGCCGCGACGTGTCGCAGCCGTGACGCGAGGCTGAACGATGCCGGCCTGGCTTCACCTGATGGCGGAATCGCTGCGGCCCCTGCTCGTCGCGGGGCTCGTGTTCACGGTGCCGCTCACGCTCGCGTCGTTCGCGATCGGCCTGCTGCTCGCCTTCGGCGCGGCGCTCGTGCGGCTGTTCGGGCCGCGCTGGGCGCAGGCCGTCGTGCGTGGCTATATCTGGCTGTTTCGCGGCTCGCCGCTGCTCGTGCAGCTGTTCGTGATTTTCTACGGCCTGCCGAGCGTCGGCATCGTGCTCGATCCGCTGACGGCCGCCGTGATCGGCTTCTCGCTGAACGTCGGCGCGTACAACGCCGAGGTGATCCGCGGCGTGATCGAATCGATCCCGAAGGGGCAGTGGGAAGCCGCATACTCGATGGCGATGACGCGCTCGCAGGCGCTGCGCCGCGCGATCCTGCCGCAAGCCGCGCGCGTTGCGCTGCCGGCCCTGTCGAATTCGTTCATTTCGCTCGTGAAGGACACGTCGCTCGCGGCCGTGCTGACCGTACCGGAAATCTTCCAGGCCGCGCAGCGGATCGCGGCCGTGACCTACGAGCCGATGATTCTCTATACGGAAGCCGCGCTGATCTATCTGCTGCTCAGCTCGGTGCTGTCCACGCTGCAGCGTCGCCTCGAAGCCCGTTTCGGCCGTCACGCGATGTTCCAGGCGGAGTGGCGATGATCCGGCTCGAACGCATCGACAAGTCGTTCGGCGCGCAGCGTGTATTGCACGGGATCGACCTCGCGTTGCAGCCCGGCAGCGTGACCGCGCTGATCGGGCCGTCCGGCAGCGGCAAGAGCACGCTGCTGCGCTGCGTGAACCTGCTCGAAGTGCCCGAGGCGGGCTCGCTGACGGTCGGCGACACGCGTATCGATTTCTCGCCGGCGCACCGGCCGCCGCGCGACGCGGTGTTCGCGGTGCGGCGCCAGACCGGTATGGTGTTCCAGAATTTTCAGCTGTTTCCGCACCTGAGCGTCGTGCAGAACGTGATGGAAGGGCTCGTCACCGTGCAGCGCTGGCCGCGCGAACGGGCGCGCGAACGCGCGCTCGCGCTGCTCGAGAAGGTCGGCATCGCGGACAAGGCCGACGCGTGGCCGGGCACGCTGTCGGGCGGCCAGCAGCAACGCGTCGCGATCGCGCGTGCGCTCGCGCCGTCGCCGCAGGTGCTGCTGTGCGACGAGCCGACGTCGGCGCTCGATCCGGA
The DNA here is from genome assembly GCF_001718555.1 of Burkholderia metallica. Taxonomy (NCBI): domain Bacteria; kingdom Pseudomonadati; phylum Pseudomonadota; class Betaproteobacteria; order Burkholderiales; family Burkholderiaceae; genus Burkholderia; species Burkholderia metallica. Next base: position 3,519,938 of record NZ_CP013401.1, on the reverse strand, counting down.
GCTCTCCGTCGAGGTCGTCGAAGTGCTGCGCCAGCTCGCGCGCGAAGGCACGACGATGCTGATGGCGACGCACGACCTGCGCCTCGCCGCGTCGATCGCGCACGACGCGGTGTTTCTCGCGCAGGGGCGCGTGGTCGAGGCCGGTGCGTCGCGCGACCTGTTCGGCGATCCGCGCGATCCGCGCACCGCGAAGTTCATCTCGACGCTCGCGCAGCGCGTGCCGGTGTTCTGACGCGGCATGCGAAAAACGGCATGCGGTACGGCGGGCGTCAGCCTTGCCCTGCCCCGTCGAGCACGGCCGCGACGATCGCCTCCGGCGCATCTTCCTGCACCAGATGGCCCGCGCGCGGCACCCGGATCAACCGGCCGTTCGCGATGCGATCGGCCAGCGCCTGCCCCTGTTCGAGCGGAATCCACGCGTCGTCCTCGCCCCACACGATGCGCACCGGAAAGTCCGGCGGCGCGTAACGGGCCTCGGCTTCCTCGATGTAGCGCTGGCGCATCTGCGCGATCTGGCGATAGAACGCCGCCTGACCGGCCGGCGTGAGCCACGGTGCGCGGTAGATCGACAGCGCGTCGTCGCTCAGCGGCCGGGCGACCGCATTGCCGAGATAGGCCGACACGAGCGCGTGATGCGCATACGCGGGCAATCCGGTGAATGCGGCTTCGTGCTGCGCGACGTGGCGCACGAACGGCGAACCCTGCGGCGCGATCGCGACCGGATTCACGAGCGTGAGGTCCGCATACGCGATGCCGTCGAGGAAGTGCGCGCGCAGCACGGTCGCGCCGCCGTAGTCGTGCGCGAGCACGCGCGGACGCGAAATGCGCCATGCGTCGAGCAGCGCGCCGAACAGTCCGTTCTGGCGGCCGAGCGACACGTCGGCGTCGGGCATGTCGGATTGACCGTAGCCGAGCAGGTCATAGAAGAACACACGATGACGCCGCGCAAGCCACGGTGCGATCCGGCGCCACACCTGCGACGAGAACGGCGTGCCGTGCACGAGCACGAGCGGGGGGCCTTCGCCGATCGCGCCCCACGCGATCCGGTGACCTTCGAAAATGAAGCGGTTGGCGAGTTCGAGCATCGGTATCTCCGTGCTAACCTGTTTTGGTTGTTAACAGGTTACGCCGGATTTCCCGGGATTGAAACCGATAGGTGGAAATAAATGGTTACTCGACACGCGCCCGTGCCACCTGCGCACGAATGGACGGCAGCCGATTTCGTCGGCGGCCATCCTGCGCTCGACTTCCTCAACACGGTGGCCGACACGGGCAAGACGCGCGATGCGGACAAGCTCGTCGACTGGCCGCACGTGCATGCATGGGCGGAACGAGCGGGGCTGCTGGCGCCGGCCGATCTGGCGCGGCTGCTGCGTCACGCGCGGCAGGACGACGCCGATGCGCTGGCGGCGCTGCACGATTTTCGCGAGGACGCTTACACCGCGGTCGCGTACCTGACGGCCGGAGGCGGCGGCACGGCCGGCGCGCGCGCGGCGCAGCGGCTTGCCGCTGCGATCCGCGACGCGACCGGGCGCAGCGCGTTCGATGCGGTCGACGGCCGCTTCGCGTGGCGGCCCGATGCGCGCGCCGCGTCGCGCTGGGTCGATGCGGCCGCACTCGGCTTCGAGCAACTGCTGCGCAGCGACGATTTCGCGCGCGTGCGGCAGTGCGGCCGGTGCACGTGGTTCTTCGTCGATCGCGGCCGCGGCGTCGGGCGGCGCTGGTGCGACATGCGCACGTGCGGAAATCGCGCGAAGGTAGAGGCGTTCAGGGAGCGGTGACGCGCGCGTCGCGCCGGTGGTCGTGCCGCGCGGTGCGCGGCCGGCGCGCGCGTCGTCGAGTCAGTGGGCGGCTTCGTGCGGCGGGGGTTCCGGCCACAGCGTCGCGGCGATGAACAGCCCGGCCGCGAGGAACGGCGCGCCGATCGCGAACAGGATGGCCGTGAGGCTCCAGTGATCCCAGAAGCGGTCGACGACTGCGCGCTCCGGTGTGACGGGGTCGTACAGCACGTTGACCGCGTCGCCTTCGCGCAGGCCCGGATGCGACGACGCCGAGCCCTGGGCGAACGTGACCTGGCGTCCGCTGTCGGTCGTGAAGGCGACGATCGCCGAATACAGCGACGTGCGCGAGCGGGACGTGCGCGCGGTTTGGGCGATCTCGACGACATGGCCGGTCGAGCGCGCGTAGTGATGGACGATCTGCCACTGACGCAGGCCGGCCGCGCCGGCGCCGGCGACGAAGCCCGTGCCGATCGCGATCGGAATCAGCACGATCGCGATGTCCCAGCGGCCGCGCGCGCGCTTGCGGGCGGGGTGGGCGGGGTGGGCCGGCGGCGGCGCGGATGCGCGGCGGCGGCGCGCGCTGCCGATCAGGAGGCCGCCGATCGAGAACGCGACGATCGCGAACAGCGCCGACACGGCGGCCGGCAGCCAGCGCTGCGCGAAATCGTCGATCAGCGCGGGGCGTTCGGGGTGACGGGGGTCGAGCCATATCTCGACGTTCTCGCCGATGTCGTAGGCGGGGACGGGCGAGGCGGTATTGCCGGCGACTTCGCGGCGCTGGCCGTCGTTCGCGAGATACGCGACGATCGGCCGATACGCGCGCAGCGCGTCGCTGTCCTGCACGATGCGTACGACCGTGCCCGGCGTACGGACCAGCTGACCGGTCGCCTGGCTGGCCGTGACGGCGAGCATGCCGGCCAGCACGAGCAACACGACGCCCAGCACCATCGCGACGAGCGCGTCCTTACCCGGCATGGCCTGAGCCAGTTCGTGCGTCGCACGGCGGATGTCGGCGTGATCGGGGGAGCGGCTCGTCCCGACGGACTGGCCGATGCCGGCGCGACCTGGCTCTCCGAACGGTCGCGTCTCGATTACATGCTTCCATGTCTGACGTCCCATGTTCTCTCAGTGCCGGCGGGCAAGCGGCAGTGCCTGCGCCGGTCGTGTGATATTTGTCGGACGATTCTAGCGGAAACCGTGCGCAACATGCGCGTTGTGGCGCGTGGCGACAGGATCTGCGCCGCGAGGGTGGTGTGGGGTAACGAGAAGGCCGGTCGGTTTTCGCCGGCTGGCCTTCGGGATGCGTGATGGGTTTGGGGCTGGATAGGGAAGGGCGGTTCCCGAGGAATCGCTTCGTGCGAATGTTCAGCAGCGACTGGTAGAGCAATGGCGATGTATTGTCGGCAATCGCGGTGGAACTGCCGAATGGGACGCGGTGGCGGGCAGAATGATCGGGGGGCGTTGCGGGCGCCGTGCGCTGACGGAGGCGCGGCCCACAGTATCCGGCCGATGCAATTGACCGGAAAAAAAGGCGCGGACAAAGGAAAAAGCCCGGTCAGCTTTCGCTGACCGGGCTTCGGAATTCCTGGTGGGGCGTGAGTGACTCGAACACTCGACCTACGGATTAAGAGTCCGCTGCTCTACCAACTGAGCTAACGCCCCCAACAGAAGAAAGATTATGCACGGGTATTTCGACCTTGGCAAGTCTTTTCTGCGAATTTCGTCGAAATATTTCGACGCGACAACGGCGGCTGTCGGCAGGATGACGAGCGATCGCAGTTGGCCCGCTCCCGGTATGATGACGTCCAACTGTTGCGCGGCGGTCGCGCAACGTTTTCTGGACATTCGAAGATGGACGAAAACGCAGTCCGCGAATTGCTGGATCGCCTGCTGGCCCCGTGGGTCCGCTCGCTGGGTCTGGTCCCCGTGTCGATCGGCGACGACAGCGTCACGCTGCGCCTGCCGTTTTCCGGCGAGTTCCGCCATTCGGGCGGCATCATCTGCGGGCAGGTGTTCACGGCGGCCGCCGATACCGCGATGGTGGTCGCGATCTCGGCCGCGCTCGGCGAATTCCGGCCGATGACGACGGTATCGCTGAACACGAACTTCATGCGCCCCGTGCGCAAGGGTGACGTGCTCGTCACCGCGCGCGTGCTGCGAATGGGGCGCAACCTCGTGTTCGGCGAAGTCGAGCTGTTCGACGAGGACGGCAAGATGGCCGTCCACGCGACGTCGACCTACGCGCTCGTCAGCTGAGCAGCGCGATGTTCGACCAGATCGTCTTCGCGGGCGGCGGCAACCGCTGCTGGTGGCAGGCCGGCTTCTGGGACGTCGCGCAGCCGGCCCTCGACCTGCGCCCGCGCGTGATCACCGGCATCTCGGCCGGCGCGGCGACTGCCTGCATGCTGTATACACGCGATGCCGCATGGGTGATGCGCTATTACGAAGAGGCGCTGCGCCACAACCGCAAGAACGCGTACTGGGGCAACCTGTTCGGCCGCGAGCCCGTGTTTCCGCACTACCGGATCTACCGTCAGGCGCTGCTCGACATCTACGGCGAGCCGTTCGCGAAGCTCGCGACGGCGCCGGAGATCCGCATCGGCGTGTCGCACGTGCCGCGCTGGCTCGGCGCGCGCAGCGCGGTCGCGGCCGGCCTCGTCGCGTACAACATCGAGAAGTACGTGCGCAAGACGCTGCATCCGACGCTCGGGCGCACGCTCGGTTTCCGGCCCGAATTCGTGCGGGCGCAGGCCTGCACGCAAGTCGACGAACTCGCCGACCTGATCCTGCAGTCGTCGTGCACGCCGCCGTTCACGCCGGTATTGCGGCGCGGCGGTCGGCCGGTGCTTGACGGCGGAATGGTCGACAACGTGCCGGTCGACGCGCTCGACCCGACGCCCGGCGACGTGCTGGTGCTGGTCACGCGGCTGTATCCGCGCCCGCAGATGTTCACGGTCGCGCATGGCGAGCAGCGGCGGCTGTACGTGCAGCCGTCGAGCAAGGTGCCGATTTCGAGCTGGGATTACACGAGCCCGTCGCAGATGCGGCATGCATACGACCTCGGGCGGCGCGACGGAGAGCATTTCCTCACGCGCGTCGGCGCGATGACGGGCGGCCGCGTGGCCGCCTGAAGACGGGAGTCGGGAAGCGGGGCCGCGCGCGCGGCCCGCAGCGCTCAGCGCACGCGGCGCGGCGCGAGCGCTTCCGGGTTGGCCACGCTCGACATGTCGCCCTGGTCGAACGCCAGAATGTTGCGGAATGCCGCGCTGAAGTAGAGCTCGTAGCTTTCGCGCTCGACGTAGCCGATGTGCGGCGTGCAGATCACGTTTTCCATCCGCAGCAGGCTGTAGCCCTGCAGGATCGGCTCGCTTTCGAACACGTCGATCGCGACCATCCCCGGACGGTTGTGCGACAGCGCGTTGACTAGCGCGTTTTCCTCGAGCAGCTCGGCGCGGCTCGTGTTGACGAGCAGCGACGTCGGCTTCATCCGCATCAGGTCTTCCTGTTTCACGATCCCGCGCGTGTCGTCGTGCAGGCGCAGGTGCAGCGACAGCACGTCGCTCTGCTCGAACAGCGCTTCGCGGCTGTCGGCAGCCGTGTAGCCGTCGGCGCGCGCGGCCTCCAGCGAATGCTCGCGGCCCCAGATCAGCACGTTCATCCCGAACGCCTTGCCGTAGCCGGCGACGAGCCGGCCGATCTTGCCGTAGCCCCAGATGCCGAGCGTCTGGCCGCGCAGCACCTGACCGAGACCGAAGTTCGGCGGCATCGCCGACGTCTTCAGGCCCGACTGCTGCCACGCGCCCTGCTTCAGGTTCGCGACGTACTGCGGAATGCGGCGCTGCGCGGCCATCACGAGCGCCCAGGTCAGCTCTGCCGGGGCGACCGGCGAACCCGTACCTTCGAGCACCGCGATGCCGCGTTCGGTACATGCTTCGAGATCGATGTGGCTGGAAATACGGCCGGTCTGGCTGATCATGCGCAGGTTCGGCAGCTTGGCGAGCAGTTGCGACGAAATCGGCGTCCGTTCGCGAATCAGCACGAGCGCCTCAACTTCCGCCAGACGGCTCGCGAGTTGTCCCAACCCGCGCACCGTATTGTTGAAGACCTTCACGTCGTGGTCGGCAAGCATGTCGAAGCAGTTCAGCTTGCGGACGGCGTCCTGGTAGTCGTCGAGGATGGCAATTTTCATGGTGAGCGGGTGTCGCACGTTGAAAGCGGCGGCGGTCGCGGCGGCGCACGTTGCGCGCCCGTCCCGCCCGGCCGGGGCCGACATGATGCTACGCCGGCCGCCTTTTTGGTGTCTTTTTAACAGGTTGTTACGCTCCGCCGCAATCGGCGGCAGCCTGACCCGGTGCCGCTCGCGCGACGTGCGCAGGGGTGCGCTGTTGTGTCGCATCAAATACGTCCTTCCTGATTCAGCCGCTTCCTCGACGAGGTTCACCCAATTGTTGCTCCAATCAGAATAATTGGATCAACTATCCGCATAAGCCGAGGATTTTTGACTATTTTTATCGTCAACCGGCCCCTTGTTGAGCAACTCTGCATCATTTCCGCTGTCGTAGGAGAATTACGCATTTGCTTCATCTTTTTGAAGTTGTAACAGCGGCAGGAGTCGTTTATGGATCATTTGCAGTCGATGCGTGTATTCGTCAAGGTTGCAGATCTCGGCAGTTTCGCGCGGGCCGCGAGTGCAATGGATATCTCCAACGCGGTCGCGACGCGTCACGTCGCCGATCTGGAAGGCCGGCTCGGCACGCGTTTGCTGAACCGCACCACGCGCAGCCTTTCCCTGACGGAGTCGGGCCAGGTCTATCTGGAGCGTGCTCGCCAGATCCTCGATGAACTCGAGGACGTCGAGCAGATGGTCGTCGCGCGCAATCACGAGCCGGTCGGCACGCTGCGCATCGTCGCGCCGGTGGTGTTCGGGCTGCATAACCTCGCGCCCGTGTTGCAGTCGTACACCGAGAATTTCCCGAAAGTGGTGCCGGATCTCACGCTGGTCGACCGGCAGGTCGATCTGGTCGAGGAAGGTTTCGACGTCGGTATCGTCGTCACGCGCCAGATGCGCAGCGCGAGCATCGTCACGCGGCGCCTGACCACCGGCTGCATGACCGTCTGCGCGACGCCGAGCTATCTGGAGAAGCACGGCGTGCCGACTCATCCGGAGCATCTCGCCGAGCACCCGAGCCTGAGCCTGCCGACCGAATACTGGGGCGACGAGCGCGTGTTCACGGGGCCGGACGGCGAAGTGCGCGTGCGCCCGACCAACGTGATCGTCGCGAACAACACCGCGATGCTGCGCCAGTTCGCGCTGCTCGGGATGGGCGTCGCGATCCTGCCGAGCTACCTGATCGGCGGCGACATCGCGCGCGGCGCGCTCGTGCGGCTGCTGCCGGATTTCCGGCTGCCGCAGGTCGAAATCAACATCGCTTACCCGAGCCGGCGCCATCTGCCCGCGAAGGTGCGCACGTTCATCGACCACCTCGTCGAGCATTTCAGCCACTCGACCGACGCGACGATGGGCGAGCAATGGGCCGCGCAGGGTTCCGCGCTCGCGCCGATCGGTGTCGAGACGCGTGCCGAGCAGCCGGAATCGGCCGACCCGAACCTGTCGCCGCGCCTGCCGCGTTCGCCGCGCACGCGCGTTGCGGTACCGTCGCCGCTGTAACGGCGCGACGCCCGCGCGGCGGTTGCCGCCGCCGGCACAAAGAAAAACGCGGATCGAGCAATCGATCCGCGTTTTTTTACGGCTGCGCGCCGGCGCCTGGCGTGGCCGGGGAGAACCCCGGCTGCCGGAGCGTTACGAGCCCGTCTTGCGCGCCGTCGTCTTGCGGGCGGCAGTCTTGCGAGCCGGTGCCGGTTTCTCTTCGGCGCCTTCCGTCACGGTTTCCGTATCCTTCGTCGCCGATTTCGCCGTCTTCTTCGCGGCGGCGGCCTTCGGCTCCTTCTTCTCGAATTCGAAGCCGATCTTGCCGTCCGGCTGCTTGACGAGGAATGCCTTGAAGTTGCGGCCCGTCCGCGACGACTTGAAGTTCGGCAGCAGATCCGTGCGGCCGTCGGCAAGCAGCTTGCCCATCTGTTCGCGCGTGATTTCCTGCTGCAGGATCACCTTGCCCGAGCGGAAGTCGCAGGTCTTCGGGTTCGCGACCGAGTGCTCGCAGACGTAGCTCATCCCGTGCTCGAACACGCGGCCCTTGCACTTCGGGCACGCGCCGACCGGCTCCTGCGCGGAGAAGTCGGGCGCCTCGCCTTCCTCGCCGCCCGTATCCTGGCCGAAATCGAATTCGAGCTTGTAGTTCTTCGTCTCGTCGTCGAACGACAGCTTGAGGATCGCCGAGAACGGGCGGCCCATCTTGCTGCGGAAGCCGGACAGCGGGCCGATCGTCTTCTCCCGCAGCAGCTCCTCGACTTCCGCGATCTCGAACTGCCGGCTGCCCGGGATCTTCGAGATCGAGAACTCGCACTTCGTGCACGCGAAGCGGCGGTAGTTTTCCTTCACCTGGCCGCCGCAGTTCGGGCACGGCGTCTCGAGCGTCGCGTAATCGCCGGGGATCGTGTCGGAATCGTATTCCTTCGCGCGCTTGACGATCTGCTGCGTCATGCGGGCGATTTCCTGCATGAACGCTTCGCGCCCGAGGTTGCCGCGCTCCATCTGCGACAGCTTGTATTCCCATTCGCCGGTGAGCTCGGGCGCGGTGAGTTCCTTCACGCCGAGCCCGCGCAGCAGCGTCATCAACTGGAATGCCTTCGCGGTCGGGATCAGTTCGCGGCCTTCGCGCACCAGGTATTTCTCGCCGAGCAGGCCTTCGATGATCGCCGCGCGCGTGGCCGGCGTGCCGAGGCCCTTCGCGGCCATCGCCTCGCGCAGTTCGTCGTCCTCGACGAGCTTGCCCGCGCCTTCCATCGCGGACAGCAGCGTCGCTTCCGAGTAGCGTGCGGGCGGCTTCGTGACGAGCGCGACGGCGGCGATCTCGTCGGTCTTCACCTTCTCGTTCTTCTGCACCGGCACGAGGTTCGCATCCGCGCCTTCGGCGTCGCGGCCGTACACCTGCAGCCAGCCCGGCTCGACGAGCACCTTGCCTTCGGTCTTGAAGTGATGACCGGCGACTTCGGTGATTCGCGTCGTGACGCGGAATTCGGCAGCCGGGAAGAACACCGCAAGGAAGCGCTTCACGACCATGTCGTACAGCTTCTGCTCCGGCTCGGACAGCGACTTCGGCGCCTGCAGCGTCGGGATGATTGCAAAGTGGTCGCTGATTTTCGAGTTGTCGAAGATCCGCTTGTTCGGCTTCACCCAGCCCTTGTCGAGCACCTGCTTCGCATGCGGCAGGTAGTTGTGGCTCTCCTTGAGCATCTCGAGCGTGGACTGCACCGTCGCCAGGTAATCCTCCGGCAGCGCGCGCGCGTCGGTACGCGGGTAGGTCAGCACCTTGTGCTTTTCATACAGCGCCTGCGCGAGACCGAGCGTGTTCTTCGCGGAGAAGCCGAAGCGGCTGTTCGCTTCGCGCTGCAGGCTCGTCAGGTCGAACAGCAGCGGCGACAGTTGCGTCGACGGCTTCGATTCCTCCGAGACCGTACCGACCTGGTCGCGGCACGCGGCGACGATCGTTTCGGCAGCCGGCAGGCTCCACAGGCGCGAGTCGCGCTTTTCCGGATCGAATTCGTCGCGCTTGAATTTCGGGTCGAACCACTTGCCTTCGTAGAAGCCGCCCGCGCACGCGAATTCGGCCTTCACTTCCCAGTAGTCGCGCGGGACGAAGCGGCGGATTTTCTCTTCACGTTCGACGACGATCGACAACGTTGGCGTCTGAACGCGGCCAACCGTCGTCAGGAAGAAGCCGCCGCCCTTGCTGTTGAACGCGGTCATCGCGCGGGTGCCGTTGATCCCGACGAGCCAGTCGGCCTCCGAGCGGCAGCGGGCGGCGTCGGCGAGCGGCTGCATGTCGGTGTCGCTGCGCAGGTTCGCGAAACCGTCGCGGATCGCCTGCGGAGTCATCGACTGCAGCCACAGGCGCTGGACCGGCTGCTTCGCTTTCGCGTGCTGCGCGATCAGGCGGAAAATCAGTTCGCCCTCGCGCCCCGCGTCACATGCGTTGATCAGGCGGTCGACGTCCTTGCGCTTCATCAGCTTCGTGAGCACTTTCAGGCGCGACTCGCTTTTTGCGATCGGGTTCAGGTCGAAATGCGGGGGGATGACGGGCAGATGCGCGAAGCTCCATTTCCCGCGCTTGACCTCGTATTCTTCCGGGGCGGCGATTTCCAGCAGGTGGCCGACAGCGGACGAAAGGACGAAATCGTCGCTCTCGTAATACTCGTCATGCTTGGTAAAGCCGCCCAAAGCGCGTGCGATGTCGTTCGCGACAGAAGGCTTTTCCGCAATGATCAGTGCTTTGGACATGACAGGTGTGTGTTGGTAGACCGGGTTCGCCGGTGTGGGTCCCTTTTACGACCGCTTTATAGCACACGCCGAAGCGACGGCGGCCCAGCGTGTAAAAAGCGGCTCATCATAGAGGGGGGGCGCAACGGCGGCAAGCGCCCGGCGCGGCGGCGCGTGCAAACGCACGCCAAATCACCGGGCCGGCCCGCGAATTCAGGCTTCGACGGCCAGGACGTTGCGCAATTTCGGGGCGTGCGGCGCGCCGGGTACCGCGCTCAGGTCGGACAGCATCCGCTCGACGATCGCCGCATGCGGCAGCACCGTGCCGAAGAAGCGCGCGGTATGGGAATCTTCGATCAGGATCGTCGGGAAGTTCTCGACGTCGAGGTCGTCGAGCTGGTCGGCATGCGTTTCGATGTCGATCCAGGCGAAGCAGGCGTCCGGATGCGCGTCGGCGAGCTGGTCGAAGGCCGTCCGGTAGTCGCGGCACGTGCCGCACCACTCGGCGCACAGGCAGGCGACGAGCAACGTGCCGGGATCGGCGAGGCGCTCGGCGATCCGATCCGCATCGGTGTCGAGATTCAGCGCGGGCATGGGTTTCCTTGGATTGCGTCGGCGGCGTGGCCGCTCCTATGCGGGGAAATGTAGCACGCCATGCACGGGCGGGGTGCGCGCCGCGTCAAGCCGCGCGAAGCGTCCGCCGGGAAGGCTGGCGACGCGGCCGGCCAGTTCCAGGGCAAGCAGCGCGCGGTGCAGCACGTCGTCGGACAGGCCGCTGTGCTCGGCGAGCCATTCATAGGTGACGGGGCCGTATCCCAATGCGGCAAGCAGGGCCTGTTCGGACGGGCTGTCGGGCAGCGGGTGGGCGGGCGACGGCGACGAGGCATCGTCGCGAGCGGGCGCGGTGCCCGCAGCGGTGCTGTCAGCCCGCACGACGCCGGCAGCGGCAGCGGCAGCGGCACCGGCACCGGCACCGGCACCGGCACCGGCAGCGGCAGCGGCAGCGGCACGCGGGGCGGCGGCTTCGGATTCGCGGAGGTCGCCGGCGCTCGTGGCCGCCGCGCCGCCTTTCGGTTCGCCCAGCCCGTATTCGTCGAGCACGTCGAGCGGCGTGGCCGTGAGCTTCGCGCCGTCGCGGATCAGCGCGTGGCAGCCCTGCGCAAGCGGCGCGTGGATCGAGCCCGGCATCGCGAACACGTCGCGCCCGAGCTCGTTCGCGAGCCGCGCGGTGATCAGCGAGCCGGAGCGCGGCGCGGCCTCGACGACGAGCACGCCGATCGCGAGCGCGGCGATCAGCCGGTTGCGCTGCGGGAAGTACGCGGCGCGGGCCGGCGTGCCGAGCGGCCATTCCGACACGATGGCGCCATGTGCGGCGATTTCGTGGGCGAGCGCGCGGTGCCGCGCCGGATAGACGAGATCGGCGCCGGTCGCGATGACCGCGATCGTGCCCGAGCGGCCGTCGAGCCCGCCGCGGTGCGCGGCGCCGTCGATTCCGAGCGCGAGGCCCGATATGATCGGAAGCCCGGCGTCGGACAGCTCGCGTGCCAAGCGCGTTGCGTCGGCGAGCCCCTGCGGCGTCGCATGACGGCTGCCGACCACGGCGAGACCGCGCGCGTGCAGCAGGTCGAGCCGGCCCTTTACATATAGCAGCGGCGGTGGATCGTGCAGGTCGCGCAGCCGCGGCGGATAGGCCGGATCGTCGAGCGTGACGAGCGCGTTGCCCGGCGCGTCGAGCCACGCGAGGGCGGCATCGGTACGCGCGTCGAGATCGCCGCGCTCGCTCGCGCGTACGGCCAGCGCGGCGGCGGGGCTGGTGACGGCGGCGATGGCCGGGGCGGACGCGCGCAGCAGCGCGTCCGGCGAGCCGAACGCATCAAGCAGCGCCTGCAGCACGGCGGGGGGCAGGCCGGGCGCATGCGCGAGCTGCAGCCACGCGCGCACGGCGGAGGCGGTCAGCGCTTGCGGCGACACGAGGCGGCCCTCGAATGCGGCGGCCAGCGGAGCGCGTGGCGCCATGATAAAATTTTCATCATCCGAAATACTCGACAGGGCCGTGCGCGCAGGCGCCCGGCCAATTGCAGGAGGCGTGATCCGCGGCATTGATTCGCCGCGCGTCCGCCTCATCTTCATTGCATCCCGGCGGCACCGCCAGCTGGCCGGATGGCCGATGCGGCACGCCGCTACACCGAATACCGAACACCATGGCTTTACTCAATATTCTTCATTACCCCGACAAGCGGCTGCACAAGGTCGCGAAGCCCGTCGACAAGGTCGACGACCGCATCCGCAAGCTCGTCGCCGACATGGCCGAGACCATGTACGCGGCGCCCGGCATCGGCCTGGCGGCCACGCAGGTCGACGTGCACGAGCGCGTGATCGTGATCGACGTCTCCGAGGAAAAGAACGAGCTGCGCGCGTTCATCAACCCCGAGATCGTGTGGTCGAGCGATGCGAAGCAGGTCTATGAAGAGGGCTGCCTGTCGGTGCCCGGCATCTACGACGAAGTCGAGCGTCCCGACCACGTGCGCGTGCGCGCGCTCAACGAGCAGGGCGAATCCTTCGAGCTCGACTGCGAGGGGCTGCTGGCCGTGTGCGTGCAGCACGAGATGGATCATCTGATGGGGCGCGTGTTCGTCGAATACCTGTCGCCGCTCAAGCAGACGCGCATCAAGACGAAGATGAAGAAACTCGAACGCGCGATGTGACGCGCGTTCGCCCAGCCCGACCCCGAACGCTGTCATGACCCATACGTTGCGCGTAGTTTTTGCCGGCACGCCGGAATTCGCCGCGGCCGCCCTCGCCGCGATCCACGAGGCCGGTTTTCCGGTGCCGCTCGTGCTCACCCAGCCCGACCGCCCAGCCGGGCGCGGGATGAAACTGCACGCGAGCGCGGTGAAGCGCTACGCGGTCGAGCACGGGATGCCCGTCGCGCAGCCACCGTCGCTGCGCCGCGCGGGCAAGTACCCGGCGGAAGCGGCCGACGCGATCGAGCTGCTGCGCACGACGCCGCACGACGTGATGGTGGTCGCCGCATACGGGCTGCTGCTGCCGCAGGAAGTGCTCGACATTCCGCGCGCCGGCTGCATCAACATTCATGCGTCGCTGCTGCCGCGCTGGCGCGGCGCCGCGCCGATCCACCGCGCGATCGAGGCCGGTGACGCCGAGACGGGCGTCACGCTGATGCAGATGGACATCGGCCTCGACACCGGTGCGATGATCGAGGAAGCGCGCGTCGCGATCGCCCCCGACGACACGACCGCGACGCTGCACGACCGGCTCGCTGCCGAAGGCGCGCGCCTGATCGTCGATGCGCTCGTGCGGCTCGAGCGCGACGGCGCACTGCCGGCGACGCCGCAGCCGGCCGACGGCGTGACCTATGCGGAAAAGATCGGCAAGCACGAAGCGGCGCTCGACTGGCGCAAGCCGGCCGACGTGCTCGCGCGCCAGGTGCGGGCGTTCGATCCGTTCCCGGGCGGCGTCGCGACGCTCGACGGCGCGGCGATCAAGCTGTGGGTGGCCGAGCCCGTGGCGGCGCGCGGCGACGCGGCGCCCGGCACGATCGTCGAAGCCGCGCCGGAAGGCGTGGTCGTCGCCTGCGGCAGCGGCGCGCTGCGCGTCACGCAGCTGCAGAAACCGGGCGGCAAGCGGCTGCCCGCCCGCGAATTCCTGGCCGGTTCGCCGCTGGCCGCGGGCCAGCGTTTCGCGCTGCCCGACCTTGACTGACACGGCCTGACTGCCATTCCACACGGTCTGCCGGCCGGGCACAACTGGCCGGATGGCCGAGTCGCACGGCGCGGCAGGCGCGCGTAGAATTTCCTGGCGCTCTCCGATTTCGAGGTTTTCATGTTCGGCATCACCCATTTCGGCTTCTTCGTGTTCGCGGTTTTTCTGCTGAACATCACGCCCGGCCCCGATACGGCGTACATCGTCGGCCGCAGCGTCGCGCAGGGCCGCGGCGCGGGGCTGATGTCGGCGTTCGGCATTTCGACCGGCTGCTGCGTCCATGCGCTCGCGTGCGCGTTCGGCCTGACCGCGCTGCTGGCGGCGTCCGCCACCGCGTTTACGGTGATCAAGCTGGTCGGCGCCGCCTACCTGATCTACCTCGGCGTGCGGATGATCGTCGCGAAGCAGGCGGCCGAGCCGTCGGGCACGGCGGCCGCGCAGGCCGCGAAGCCGCTGCGCCAGCTGTTCATGCAGGGTTTCTGGACCAACGTGCTGAACCCGAAGGTCGTGCTGTTCTTCGTGTCGTTCTTCCCGCAGTTCGTGTCGGCCGACAGCCCGCACAAGGCATGGGCGTTCCTGGCCCTCGGCGGCGTGTTCGTCGCGATGAGCACGGTATGGACGAGCCTCGTCGCGTGGGTCGCGGGCAGCGTCACGGAGCGCTTTTCCGGCAAGCCGGGTGTCAAGAAGTGGCTCGACCGCACGGTCGGCAGTGCGTTCGTCGGCCTTGGCCTGCGTCTTGCCGCATCGCAACGCTGAGATTGAATTTTTCCGGCAAGACCTTATCTAACAAATCACTTACAATTTTCCGTCGCGTGCTGTGATGCGCGGCGGGTCCCCTGACGGATAAGGAGTGGGTATGTTCAATTGGGTCAAAACGGCGATGCTGATGGCCGCGATCACGGCCCTGTTCATCGTGATCGGCGGGATGATCGGCGGCTCGCGCGGCATGACGATCGCGCTGCTGTTCGCGCTCGGCATGAATTTCTTCTCGTACTGGTTCTCGGACAAGATGGTGCTGCGCATGTACAACGCGCAGGAAGTCGACGAGAACACGGCGCCGCAGTTCTACCGGATGGTGCGCGAGCTGGCGACGCGCGCGAACCTGCCGATGCCGCGCGTGTACCTGATCAACGAGGATGCGCCGAACGCGTTCGCCACGGGCCGCAACCCCGAGCACGCGGCGGTCGCCGCGACCACGGGCATCCTGCGCGTGCTGTCCGAGCGCGAGATGCGCGGCGTGATGGCGCACGAACTCGCGCACGTGAAGCACCGCGACATCCTGATCTCGACGATCACCGCGACGATGGCGGGTGCGATCTCGGCACTCGCGAACTTCGCGATGTTCTTCGGCGGGCGCGACGAGAACGGCCGGCCGGCCAACCCGATCGCGGGTATCGCGGTCGCGCTGCTCGCGCCGATCGCCGGCGCGTTGATTCAGATGGCGATTTCGCGGGCACGCGAATTCGAGGCCGACCGCGGCGGCGCGCAGATTTCCGGCGATCCGCAGTCGCTCGCGACCGCGCTCGACAAGATCCATCGCTATGCGGCGGGCATCCCGTTCCAGGCAGCCGAAGCGCATCCGGCCACCGCGCAGATGATGATCATGAACCCGCTGCACGGCGGCGGCCTGCAGAATCTGTTCTCGACGCACCCGGCCACCGAGGAGCGCATCGCGCGCCTGATGGAGATGGCGCGAACGGGCCGTTTCGATTAAGCCGCGGCATACCGTGCGGCAGTTGGCCGCCGGGCGCCGCCACGCCACCCCGCACGCTTCGCGCTGCGGGGTGTTTCATTTGTGCGCGCCGTAAAGGGGCCAAAGGGGCTGCGGCGTCGCACGCTACAATGCCCGGTTTGGGATCGCCGGGCCCGTGGTCGCCGCGATTCCGCCGTCTGCCGCGCTGGTTTGCCGTACCCGTTTGCCGCGCGCTTGTTTGCCCAATTTGCTCCGATGACACGAACCCGTTCTACCGCTCCGTCTACTTCCGGCCGCACGGCGCGCCTGTCCGCGCTGCATCTCGCGCCCGAATCGCTCGGCTTCGCACTCGATGCGGCCGCGCAGGCGGTCGACGCGGTGCGGCGCGGCACCGCGCTGCCGGCGGCGCTTTCGGCGGTATTCGCGCACATGGTGCCCGGTGCGCAGGCACTCGCGCGCGGGGCGACGCAGGACGTCGCCTACCGGACGATGCGCCGCCTCGGCAGCGCGGACTGGCTGATCGGCAAACTTGTCAGCAAGGCGCCGCCCGCCCACGTGCACGCCGTTCTGGCCGGCGCGCTCGCGCTGCTGCTCGACCCGGCGGACGTCGCCGCCTATCCGGCGTTCACGGTGGTCGACCAGGCCGTGACCGTGATCGGCGCACGCCGCGAATACGCGTTCGCGAAGGGGATGGTCAACGCGGTGCTGCGCCGTTTCCTGCGCGAGCGCGACGCGCTCGTCGCGGCGATGCAGGACGATCCGGTCGCGCGCTGGAACTACCGCGCGTGGTGGGTCGATTCGGTGCGGCGCACCTGGCCCGACGCATGGCAGGCGATCCTCGCGGCCGGTGAGCGCCAGGGGCCGCTGACGTTGCGTGTGAACGCGCGTCGCGCGAGCGTCGACGCGTATCTCGAAACGTTGCGCGCAAGCGGGATCGATGCAGCCGCGATCGGCCGGCATGCGGTGCGGCTCGCGTCGGCGCTGCCGGTCGATCGCATCCCGGGATTCGCCGAGGGCGTCGTGTCGGTGCAGGACGCCGGCGCGCAGCTCGCGGCCGAATGGCTCGGCGCGCGCGACGGCATGCGCGTGCTGGACGCCTGCGCGGCGCCCGGCGGCAAGACCGGCCATATTCTCGAACTGGCCGACGTGGAAGTCGTTGCGCTCGAAAGCGACGCCGCACGCGCGGCGCGCATCGGCGAGAATCTCGTGCGGCTGTCGCTGGAGGCGGACGTGCGTGTCGGCGATGCGGGTGCGCCCGACGCGTGGTACGACGGGCGCCCGTTCGACCGCATCCTCGCGGACGTGCCGTGCTCGGCGTCCGGCATCGTGCGCCGGCATCCCGACATCCGCTGGCTGCGCCGCGAGGCCGACATCCCGGCGCTCGTCGCGGAGCAGCGTCGCATCCTGTCGGCGTTGTGGCCGCTCGTGAAGCCGGGCGGCGAACTGCTTTACGTGACCTGTTCGGTCTTCCCCGAAGAAGGCGAATTGCAGGCCCGCTGGTTTGAAGCGGCCTGTGAAGATGCGGTACGATTGGACGCCCCCGGCCAGCTGCTGCCGGGCGGAGTGCAGGGAGGAGCGGCCGCCGGCGCGCTCGACCAGAACACCGATCACGACGGATTTTTCTACGCGCGGTTTCAGAAACGGTGACGATCAAACACCTTTTTCCACTTCGGCTCGCGGCCGTCCTGATGGTCGCGCTGGCGCTGTGCCTGGCTGTCGTCCGGCCGGCGCATGCCGAGTCGATCGCCGTACAGCGCGCGTCGCTCCAGGCCGACGGAAGCGGCTGGAGTCTCGACGCCCGCTTCGATTTCGAACTGAACCCGAGCCTCGAGGATGCCGTCAACAAGGGCATCCCGCTTTATTTCACGACCGACTTCGAACTGAGCCGCGCGCGCTGGTACTGGTTCGACGAGCAGCCGGTGGCGGTGACGCAGACGATCCGCCTGTCGTTCCAGCCGCTCACGCGCGAGTACCGCGTATCGACCGGCGGCCTGCAGCTCGGCTTCCCGTCGCTGAAGGATGCGCTCGCGGTCATCCGGCACATCACGTCGTGGCACGTGATCGACCGCAACCAGGTACGCGCCGGTGAAACCTACACGGCGTCGGTGCGGATGCAGCTCGATACCGCGCTGATGCCGAAACCGTTCCAGGTCGACGCGGTGAACAACCGCGACTGGACGCTCGGGTCGGACTGGAAGCGCTTCAACTTCACGGTGACCGAACGTGCTAAATAAAGTGCGCCGCGCGGCCAGCGGGAAGAGCCTCCTCGTTCGCGTGATCGTCTCGACCGTCGCGCTCACCGCGCTGCTGCTGCTCGTGCTGCTAGCGGCCGCGAGCGCGAATACCGAATTCTTCGATCGCTACTACTCGTGGCTGTACGCGACGAACATCGTCGTCGCGCTCGTGTTCCTGCTCGTGGTGCTCGGGCTGATCGGGATGATCGTCGTGCGCTTGCGCAAGGGCAAGTTCGGCACGCGGCTGCTCGCGAAGCTCGCGGTGTTCTTCGCGCTTGTCGGCGTGGTGCCGGGCGGGATCATTTACATCGTGTCGTACCAGTTCGTGTCGCGCAGTATCGAGTCGTGGTTCGACGTGAACGTCGAGACGGCGCTGACGGCCGGCCTGAACCTCGGCCGCGGGATGCTCGATGCGTCGCTGTCCGATCTGCAGACGAAGGCGCGGCTAATGTCCGACCAGCTCGCGAGCGTCGACGCGAACACGAACGGCACGACGCTCACGCTGCTGCGGCTGCGCGACCAGTTCGGCGTGCAGGACGCGACGATCGTCGAGCCGAGCCGCGGCGGCTCGGGCGCGGCGCCCGACCTGCACATCGTCGCGCAGGCGTCGGGCAATTTCGCGGCGCTGATTCCGGACGACCTGCCGACGCCGCTGATGCTGAACCAGGCGCGCGAACACGGCGCGTATGCGGCGATCGAGGGCGAAGTCGACGGCGACCCGCGCGCGCACGGCGCGAAAGGGGCGCTGCGGCTGCGCGTCGTGCGGCCGATTCCCGATGCGACGACGTCACTGCTGCAGCCGGCCGAACGCTTCCTGCAGCTCACGCAGCCGGTGCCGCCCACGCTTGCCCACAACGCGGACGCGGTGCAGCGCGCGTATCGCGAGTACCAGGAAAAGGCGCTCGGCCGCACGGGGCTGCGCAAGATGTACATCGGCACGCTGACGCTCGCGCTGTTCCTCGCGACCTTCATCGCGATGATGCTCGCGCTCGCGCTCGGCCAGCAGCTCGCGCGGCCGCTGTTCCTGCTCGCGCAGGGGACGAAGGAGATCACGGAAGGCGACTACACGCCGAAGCGCGAAATCAAGACGCGCGACGAGCTCGGCTTCCTCACGCAGTCGTTCAACGCGATGACGCGCCAGTTGTCCGAGGCGCGGCTCGCGGTCGAGAAGAACCGCATCGCGCTCGAGCACTCGAAGACGTACCTCGAGAGCATCCTCGCGAACCTGACGGCCGGCGTGTTCGTGCTCGATCGCCAGTTCCGGCTGACCACGGCCAATCGCGGCGCCGAGCGGATCTTCCGGCAGCCGTTCAATACGCTGATCGGCACGACGCTCGACCAGATCGGCGTGGCCGCCGGGTTCGGTGCGATGGTGCGCAAGGCGTTCGCCGATCGCGAGGCCGCGTCCGACGGCGGCAGCGGCGATCGCGGCCACTGGCAGCAGCAGTTCGCGATCGAAATGCCGGGCGAAACCGAGCCGCTGACCTTGCTCGTGCGCGGCACGCGTCTCGTGTCGACGGTCGAAGGGCAGGCCGACGATCCGCAGACGTCCGGTTACGTCGTCGTGTTCGACGACATCTCCGACGTGATTTCAGCGCAGCGTTCGGTCGCGTGGGGCGAGGTCGCGCGCCGGCTCGCGCACGAGATCAAGAATCCGCTGACGCCGATTCAGTTGTCGGCGGAGCGGCTGCAGATGAAGCTCTCCGACAAGCTCGCGCCGCCCGACGCCGATGTGCTCAAGCGCGGCGCGACGATGATCGTCAACCAGGTGGCCGCGATGAAGCGGATGGTCGACGACTTCCGCGAATACGCGCGCACGCCGCCGGCCGTGCTCGCGAACCTGCAGTTGAACGACCTGGCGAGCGAGGTGCTCGGGCTGTACGGTGTCGGCGAAGGCAAGAGCGCGATCGTCGCCGAGCTCGCGCCGGCGCTGCCGGTGATACGCGGCGACGCGACGCAACTGCGCCAGGTGATTCACAACCTGCTGCAGAATGCGCAGGATTCGGTTGCGGAGTCCGCGCATCCGCGTGTGTTGATCGAAACCAAGACAGTAGAATATGGCGATCCCGACGCCGAGGGCAGAACGCGCGTCGCGGTACGTCTTACCGTGTCCGACAACGGGCCCGGCTTTCCGGCACGCATCCTGACCCGCGCGTTCGAGCCTTACGTGACGACGAAGGCGAAGGGCACAGGGCTGGGGTTGGCCACGGTCAAGAAAATCGTCGATGAGCACGGTGCGCGGATCGATCTGCGCAATCGCATGCACGGTGAGACCGTCGAGGGGGCGCAGGTGTCGATCCTGTTCCTGCAGATGGCGAGCGATGCGCCAGGCGCCGAACCGGGCGCGCAGGACGGGACGGCCCCCGCCAAGACAAAAGCAAGTGAGCAGACAAAGGCAGCGTAAATGGCAACCATCCTGGTGGTAGATGATGAAATGGGCATCCGGGAATTGCTCTCGGAGATCCTCAGCGACGAAGGACATGTCGTCGAGGCGGCGGAAAATGCGCAGGCCGCGCGGGAGTACCGGTTGAATCAGGCGCCCGACCTCGTGCTGCTCGATATCTGGATGCCCGATACCGACGGCGTGACGTTGCTCAAGGAATGGGCGGCGCAGGGGCTGCTGACGATGCCCGTGATCATGATGTCCGGGCACGCGACGATCGACACGGCCGTCGAGGCCACGAAGATCGGTGCGCTCGATTTCCTCGAGAAGCCGATCGCGCTGCAGAAGCTGTTGAAGTCCGTCGAGCACGGGCTCGCGCGGGGCGCCGCGCCCGTGTCCGCGAACGCGGCGGCCAAGGCCGGCGCAGGGCAGGCGGCGGGGCCGTCGGCGGTGGCGTCCGCGGCCGCGCTGCCGACGCTCGGCGACGACATGGCTGCGGCACTCGGCCTCGCGGGCCAGACGGCGGCGATCCCGTTCGACATCCCGTTGCGCGAAGCGCGCGATGCATTCGAGCGCGCGTACTTCGAATATCACCTCGCACGCGAAAACGGCAGCATGACGCGCGTCGCGGAGAAGACGGGCCTCGAGCGCACGCACCTGTATCGCAAGCTCAAACAGCTCGGCGTCGAGCTCGGCAAGAAACCTCCCGAAGGTGCCGTATAAAATTTTTTGCGAAAGTGCTTGCGCAAGTGAAGAGGGGCCGATATACTTTCTCTTCTTCGTTGGCCCGGTAGCTCAGTTGGTAGAGCAGCGGATTGAAAATCCGCGTGTCGATGGTTCGATTCCGTCCCAGGCCACCAGAATTAAAACCCCAAGAATCGGAAGGTTCTTGGGGTTTTTCGTTTGTGGTGGGGTTCGCGTGATCGGCGGCATGCCCGGCAGCGTTCGAGAGGGCATGCTAAAATCCGTGTCCGCTCAATAACTTAGCGCATCGCTTCATGCGCACGGCAGGCTGCCAGCGTGGCGCCGCCGTGGCGCGCGGCAACGATGCCGCGCGATGGGCGGTATAAGCGCGCCGCCGCGTTCGCGGCCAGCCGCGCTGCCTATACTGGTCGAGCCGGCGCAGGCCGGCCGCGTCGGGCCGCCCGGCGGCAGCCGGCCTTGGGGCGCAGCGCGACGCGAGCCTACACATTCACGGAGTATCACGGTGATTCGGACAGACGCTAAAGACGGCGCGCTCGTGTTGTTTTCCGGCGGCCAGGATTCGGCCACGTGCGTGGCATGGGCCCTCGAGCGCTACCAGACGGTCGAGACGCTCGGCTTCGATTACGGCCAGCGCCATCGCGTCGAACTCGAGTGTCGCGAAGGCGTGCGCGACGCGCTGAAGCGCAAGTTTCCCGCGTGGTCGGACCGGCTCGGCGACGATCACATGATCGACCTGTCGGTGCTCGGCGCGATCAGCGATACCGCGATGACGCGCACGATCGAGATCGAGACGGCGGCGAACGGTCTGCCGAACACGTTCGTGCCGGGCCGCAACTTGATGTTCATGACGATCGCCGCGGCGATCGCCTATCGCCGCGGGCTGCGCGTGCTGGTCGGCGGGATGTGCGAGACCGATTTCTCGGGCTACCCCGATTGTCGCGACGACACGATGAAGGCGCTGCAGGTCGCGCTGAACCTCGGGATGGACACGCGCATCGTGCTCGAGACGCCGCTGATGTGGCTCGACAAGGCACAAACCTGGCAGCTCGCCGAACAGCTCGGCGGCGAAGCGCTCGTCGAACTGATTCGCGTCGAGACGCACACGTGCTACGTGGGCGAGCGTGCGGAGCTGCACGACTGGGGCTTCGGCTGCGGCGAATGCCCGGCCTGCAAGCTGCGCAAGCGCGGCTACGAGGCCTACCTGAAGGGCGAGCGGGTGACCGAAGCGCCGCTGTGATGCACGGCGCGCCGGCAGCGCTTGATGAATAACGGATTCTGATCGACAACGAGCGGCGCGAGCCGGACGAAGGACGATGACTTACGCGGTCAAGGAAATTTTCTACACGTTGCAGGGCGAGGGCGCGAACGCGGGCCGGCCGGCCGTGTTCTGCCGGTTCGCCGGCTGCAATCTGTGGTCGGGCCGCGAAGAGGATCGGGCGGAGGCCGTGTGCCGCTTCTGCGATACGGACTTCGTCGGCACCGACGGCGAGAACGGCGGCAAGTTCAAAGATGCCGCCGCGCTCGTCGCGACGATCGCCGGCCTGTGGCCGGACGGCGAGGCGCACCGTTTCGTCGTCTGCACGGGCGGCGAGCCGATGCTGCAGCTCGACCAGCCGCTCGTCGACGCGCTGCACGCGGCCGGCTTCGAGATCGCGATCGAGACCAACGGCTCGCTGCCGGTGCTCGAATCGATCGACTGGATCTGCGTGAGCCCGAAGGCCGATGCGCCGCTCGTCGTCACGAAGGGCAACGAACTGAAGGTCGTGATCCCGCAGGACAACCAGCGGTTGGCCGACTACGCGAAGCTCGACTTCGAGTATTTCCTCGTCCAGCCGATGGACGGCCCGTCGCGCGACCTCAATACGAAGCTCGCGATCGACTGGTGCAAGCGTCATCCGCAGTGGCGGCTGTCGATGCAGACCCACAAATATCTGAACATTCCCTGAGCCCCGGCTTTTGACATCGTGCTGATTACCCGAAAACTCGAATTCGACGCGGGCCACCGCATTCCCGATCACCGCAGCCAGTGCCGCAACCTGCACGGCCATCGCTACGTGCTCGAAGTCACGCTGCGCGGCGATCTCGTCGATACCGAGGGGGCGCCCGACCGCGGCATGGTGATGGATTTCGCCGACGTGAAGGCGCTCGCGATGGAGCATCTGGTCGGCAAGTGGGACCACGCGTTCCTCGTCTACGCGCGCGACGACGTCGTGCGCTCGTTCCTCGAGCAGATGGCCGACCACAAGACGGTCGTGATCGACCGGATTCCGACCGTCGAGAACCTCGCGGCGATCGCGTTCGACATCCTCGCGAACGTGTACGACGCGCACTACGGCGTGAACCTGCGGCTCGAGCGCGTGCGCCTGTACGAAACGCCGAACTGCTGGGCCGACGTCGAGCGCCAGCCCGGCCGCTGATCCCGCCTTCCCGGCAGCCCCGCCAGCCGGCGCGGGCTGCCTGACGCCGCACCCGCCGCGGCTTCGTCCCGCCTTCGCCCTCCCAGCCGTTTCCACATTCCGCGTAACGCCGCGCTATGATCGTTGCGTGGCGCCGAAAATCGCGGCTGCGCGCCGTCGTGCGTCGCGTGTTGTCAGATCGGCCGCCCATGGCCGACCAAGGTTCCAGGGCCCGCTCCTGGCGCCGCCGTGCTTCGCCGCGTGGCGTGTCGCGCTCCGCTTCGCCGTTGCTTGTCCCGTTCGATTGCCGTTCCGTCCCGGAGGCCGTATCGATGAGCACGCTCACCAATTCCCTCAAGCAACGCCTGCACGACGGCGACGAGCCGCTGTACGGACTGTGGCTGTCGCTCGGCTGCGACTCGGCCGCGGAAGCGCTCGCGCATGCCGGCTACGACTGGCTGTGCATCGACATGGAGCACGCACCGAACGACAGCCGCGATGTTGCATCGCAACTGCGCGCGATCGCCGCCGCCCGTCTGCCGAGCGAACCCGTCGTGCGCGTGCCGGCGCGCGAGCCGTGGCTCGTGAAGCGCGCGCTCGACGCCGGTGCGCGCACGCTGATGTTCCCGTGTATCGAGACGCCCGACGAGGCCGCGCATGCGGTGCGGCTCACGCGTTTTCCGTCGCCCGACTCGCCGGACGGGCTGCGCGGCGTCGCGGGGATGGTGCGCGCGGCGGCATTCGGGATGCGCCGCGACTACCTGCAGACGGCGAATGCGCAGGTCGCGGTGATCGTGCAGATCGAATCGGCGCGCGCCGTCGACGAAGTCGAGCGGATCGCGGCATTGCCCGGTGTCGACTGCCTGTTCGTCGGGCCGGCCGATCTCGCGGCGAGTCTCGGGCATCTCGGCGACATCCGTCATCCGGACGTCGAAACCGCAATGGCGCGCGTGCTCGCGGCCGGCAGGCAGGCCGGCGTCGCGGTCGGCATCTTCGCGGGCGATACGGCGGCCGCGCGCCAGTATCGCGAGGCCGGCTACCGGATGATCACGTTGTCGGCCGACGTGAGCTGGCTGTTGCGCGCGACGCGGCAGGCGCTGCAGGAGGTACGATCATGAACGGTGGCGACGGCGTACGCCGCGGGCGGGCGCAGGGTGGGGGCCGGGTGCGCGGGCGGGTGGGCGCGATGCTCGGGTTGTGGTGGGTGTGTCTCGCGGCGGCCGCGCAGGGCGCGCCGCAGGCGAAGCCCGATCCGTCGCGCGAGACGCAAGCGGCGGTCGCCGATTACAACGCCGGCGACTATCGCGCGGCGCTGGTGCAGTTCCACGACGCGGCCGAGCGCGGCGACCGTCTCGCGCAATTCAACTACGCGATGATGCTGCTGACGGGCGAAGGCGTGACGGCGAACGTCGACGAAGGGCTGCGCTGGCTGAGGCGCGCGGCCGACGCGAACATGTCGCATGCGCAGTACGTGTATGGCCGGATGCTCGACGACGGCGAGTTCGTCGCGCGCAATCCGGCCGAAGCCCATCGCTGGTTTCTGCGGGCGGCCAGGCAGGGGCACGTGCAGGCCGAGCTGTCGCTCGCGAACCAGTTCCTCGACGGGCGCGGCACGCCGCGCGACAACCGGCAGGCGTTCACGTGGTACAAGCAGGCCGCCGACGCGGGCGAGCCGACCGCGCAGTACGTGACCGCGTCGTTCTACGAGCGCGGTGGCGACGGCGTCACGCAGAACCTGAACATCGCGCGCGCGTATTACGCGGCGGCCGCCGCCCAGGGCGACGAGACGGCCGGGCTGAAATTCAAGGAACTGAGCGCGCGGCTGAAGGCGCAGGGGCCGGCGTCGGGCGCCGGCGCGGCGCCGGGCGGGTCGCACGCACCGCCACAGTGAGCGACGCCCGTCGCGCCGCGCGGCCGCGTCCGGCATGCGCGGTCGCAAAAAACGGCGCCGGGGCGCCGTTTCTCGTGGTGCGGTGCATGTCGCGGTCAGCTCTTCATCAGCCGCCGCTGCCGCCCGACGCTCATGATCATCCCGATCGCAATGCCGAGCGTCGTGAGCGCGGTGCCGCCGTAACTCATGAACGGCAGCGGCACGCCGACGACCGGCAGCACGCCGCTCACCATCCCGATGTTGACGAACGCATAGACGAAGAACGCGAGCGTGAGCGAGCCCGCGAGCAGGCGGCCGAACAGCGTCGCGCCCTGTGCGGCGATATAGAGCCCGCGCGCGATCAGCGCCATGTACAGCGTCAGCAGCACGAGCCCGCCGACGAGCCCCCATTCCTCGGAGAACACCGCGAAGATGAAGTCGGTGTGCTTCTCCGGAATGAATTCGAGGTGCGCCTGCGTGCCTTTCAGGTAGCCCTTGCCGAGCACGCCGCCCGAGCCGATCGCGATCACGGCCTGGATCGTGTGGAAGCCCTTGCCGAGCGGGTCGGACGTCGGGTCGAGCAGCGTGCACACGCGGTGCTTCTGGTAATCGTGCATCAGCGGCCACTGCACTTCCGGCTGGCAGATGCGCTCTTCGAACACGGCGATCGAGCCGACCGCGATCACGCCCGCGACGAGCACCGGCACGATCAGCTTGAACGACAGGCCGGCGAGGTAGATCACGAAGAAGCCGGCCGCGAACACGAGCAGGCCCGTGCCGAGGTCGGGCTGCTTCGCGATCAGCCCGACCGGCACCAGCAGGATCCCGAACGCGGCGATGAAGTCGTACCAGCGCAGCCCGCCTTCGCGGCGCTGGTAGTACCACGCGAGCATCAGCGGTGTCGCGATCTTGAGGATTTCCGACGGCTGGATCACGACGCCGACGTTCAGCCAGCGCTTCGCGCCCTTCTTGGTCATCCCGAACAGCGCGACCGCGACCAGTAGCGCGACCCCGAACGTATAGAGCGGGACCGCGAAGCGCATCAGCGTCGTCGGCGGGATGTTGGCGATCACCCACATCAGCACGAACGTCAGCAGGATGTTGCGCAACTGGTCCTCGACACGGCCCGGCATGTCGATCGCCGCGCTGTACAGCGTGACGATGCCGACGCACAGCAGCAGGAACACGATGAGGGCGAGCGGGCGGTCGAAACCCGCGAACATCTGCTTGATCTTGTCGAGCCAGGCGCGCTTGTCGAATTGCATGCCTTTCTCCGTTAATGAGCGGTGCCGGCGTCCGCCGCCTTCGCGGGGGCCGTCGCACGGTGGTTGTCGTCGCGCGGCGCGGCGACGAGCGGCTGCGTGTCGCCGGCGGGGCGGCGCGGCCGGTGCGGGCGCCGGATCGGCGGCAGGCTCGCGGCCATCGGCGCTGCGGCGCTGGCGGGCGGCGCGGCGGCAGCCGACGCATCGGAGGCCGCCGCGGCCGATGCCGCTTCCGCCGCGCTGGCCGCGGTCGGCACGACCGGCTGCGGCAGCGCGGTGAAGCCGGCCGCGACGGCGGCGGGCTTGTTCGCGTCACCGATCACCGGCGCGTTGACGGGTTCGGTCGCCGACGCCGCGGCGGCCACGGCAGCGGCCTCGTTCTGCGGGTTCTGGCGGTCGACGAGATAGAAGTCGAGCACGCGGCGCGCGATCGGGCCGGCGGCCTGCGCGCCCCAGCCGCCGTTTTCGACGACCAGTGCGACGGCGATCTGCGGATGGTCGACCGGCGCATACGCGATGAACAGCGCGTGGTCGCGCAGGTGCTCGGCGAGCAGGTGGCCCTTGTAGTTGGAGCCCTGCAGCGAGAACACCTGCGCGGTACCGGTCTTGCCGGCGGCGAGGTACGGCGCGCCGCGGAACACCTTGTACGCGGTGCCGGACGGGTTCTCGATCACGTTCTCCATCCCGCGCTTCACGACGTCGATGTCGGCCTGCTTGAGCGGGATCGTTTCGCTTTCCTTCGGCACGGTCAGGCGGCGCCCACGCGTGATCGGATCCTCGACCTCCTTCACGAGGTGGGGCTTCATCACGACGCCGTTGTTCGCGAGCGTCGCGGTCGCGTGCGCGAGCTGCAGGATCGTGAACGAGTTGTAGCCCTGGCCGATCCCTAGGCTGATCGTCTCGCCGTCGAACCACTTCTGCTGCGCGGCCTTCTTGAACGCCTTCTTCTTCCAGTCGGTCGACGGCAGGATCCCGCGCGCCTCGCCCTGGATGTCGATCCCGGTGATCTGGCCGAAGCCGAACGGCTTCATGAAGTTCGCGATCGCGTTCACGCCGAGGTCGCGCGCGAGCATGTAGAAGTAGGTGTCGTTCGACACCATGATCGCCTTGTTCATGTCGACCCAGCCCTGGCCCGAGCGCACGTCGTTGCGGAACGTGTGGCCGCCGAACGTGAAGTAGCCGGGATCCTGGAAGCCCCAGCCCGGCGTGCGCTTGCCGAGCGTCAGGCCGGCGAGCGCCATGAACGGCTTGTACGTCGAGCCGGGCGGGTAGGTGCCGTGCAGCGGACGGTTCAGCAGCGGCTTGTCGGTCGAGTTGTTCAGCTCGTCCCAGGTCTGCTGGTCGATGCCGTCGACGAACGAATTCGGGTCGAAGCTCGGCGACGACACGAACGCGAGCACGTCGCCCGTCTTCGGCTCGATCGCGACGAGCGCGCCGCGCTTGCCGGCGAACGCCTGCTCGGCGACCTGCTGCAGCCCGATGTCGAGCGACAGCACGAGGTTGTTGCCGGGCGTCGCCTGCGTGCGCGACAGCGTGCGCACCGGCCGGCCGCCGGCCGTCACCTCGACTTCCTCGAAGCCCGTCAGCCCATGCAGCTCGGTCTCGTAGCTCTGCTCGACGCCGATCTTGCCGATGTAGTCGGTGCCCTTGTAGTTGTTCGCGTCGCGGCGCGGATCGTAGTTTTCCGGGTCGCTGTCGTTGTCGTCGCTCATCGAATCGATGCGATCCTGGTCGCGCTTCGAGATCCGGCCGATGTAGCCGATCACGTGCGCGGCCGTCGTGCCGAGCGGATATTGCCGGAACAGCCGTGCGCGCACGTCGACGCCGGGGAAGCGGAAACGCTGCGCGGTGAAGCGCGCGACTTCCGCGTCGGTGAGCCGCGTGCGGATCGGCAGGCTCTCGAAGTTCTTCGAGTCTTCCTGCAGCTTCTTGAAGCGGCGGCGGTCGCGTGCGTCGATCGGGACGATCTCGGACAGCTTGTCGATCGTGTTGTCGAGCGTGTCGTCGAGCTTCGACGGCGTGATCTCGAGCGTGTACGCCGAGTAGTTCTTCGCGAGGATCACGCCGTTGCGGTCGGTGATGATCCCGCGGTTCGGCACGATCGGCGCGACCGAGATCCGGTTTTCCTCGGCCTGCAGCGCGTATTTGCCGTGCTGCATCAACTGCAGGTAGAAAAAGCGGCTCGCGAGCAGCCCGAAGCAGACGAACACGAACACGCCCGCCGCCGCGACGCGCAGGCGGAACTTCGAGAGCTGCTGTTGGGTGTCGTTGAATTCGGTCATGCGGTCAGGTGCAGTCTGGCCCGCGCACGACGTGCGGGTGCGGGCGAGGTGCCGCCCCGGAGCGCGGCGCGCGGCGGGCGGGGAGGCGGCGGGTATTCAAGGCGGGCTCTTCGCTCAGATCGGGCGCGTATCGTCCGGATCGACCGGACGGCGTTGCGGCATCAGCAGCAGATGGCTCGCGATCGGCCACAGCGCGGCTTCGACGAAGCCGTCTACCAGGTAGCGCCAGCCGGGGAACGCGGCGCCCATCACGAGGCGGATCACGAACGGCACGAGCTGCGCGACGACCAGCAGCGGCGTGACGTACAGCACCTGCACGCCGATCGGCATCCACAGCACGCGGCGATGGATCGTGATCGCGCCGTACGACAGCAGCGTGTAGGCGAGTGCGTGCTCGCCGAGCAGCCCCGCGTCATGCACGTCCATCAGGATGCCGAGCGCGAACGCGACGCCCATCCCGACCTTGCGCGGCTGGTGGATGTTCCAGAACAGCAGCACGAGCGCGACGAAGTCGGGCACGCCGGGCAGGCGGCCCCACGGCATCAGGTTCAGCAGGAACGCGGCGGCGAGGCTGAAGACGATGAAGTACGGATTGACCGGCTGCAGGATGTATTGCGGGCGATTCATCGCTGGGCTCCTGATTGGCCGGCCGCAGGTTTCGCGGGCGTGGCGGCGGGCTTGGCCGGCGCGGCCGGCGCCGCAGCCGCGGGTTTCGCGCCGGGCTGGGCCGCGGCGGCCGGCTTCGCGTTCGCGTCGGCCTTGTCACCCTTCTCGGCTTTTTCGCCCTTCGCGGCGGCTTTCGCGCCTTTCTTGCCCTTCGCGTTCTTGTCGGCGGCCGGATCGGGCTCGGCCGGGCGCGGCGGGACGTCGTTCTGGTAGTGCAGCACGAGCATCTGGCGCGCGCCGCGCACGGCGGCGACCGGTGCGCAGGTCACGCGCGCGAACGCCGTATCGGCGAGCTTGTCGACGCGCACGACCTTCGCGACCGGCAGCCCGGGCGGATAGACGCCGTCGAGGCCGCTCGTGACGAGCTCGTCGCCGACGACGAGATCCGCGCTGGTCGGCACGAAGCGCAGGTCGAGCGAGTCGCCCTTCGGCGTGCCGTAGATCACGCTGCGCAGGCCGGTGCGCAGCACCTGCACGGGAATCGCGAGATCGCGGTCGGTGACCAGCGTGACTTCGGACTGCAGCGGGAAGACGCGCGTGACCTGGCCGACCACGCCGTCCTCGCTGACGACGGGCGCGCCGTCCTGGATGCCCTGCTGCGACCCCTGGCCGATCACGATCTTCTGCGTGAACGGATCGCTGGTGTCGTACTGGATCTCGACCGGCGTCGACTGCGTCGCGATGTGCTGGCGCAGCTCGAGCACCGCGCGCAGATGCGCGTTCTCCTGCGCGAGCACGGCGGCCTGGTTGGCCTGCGTGGACAGTTGCAGGTTGCGCTTGCGCAGGTCGTCGTTCTCGTGGCGCAGCGACGCGCCGGTGACCGCGATGTCGGCCGCGCCCATGAACAGGTCGCGCGGCACGAGCGCGGCGCGCTGCAGCGGATAGAGCACGGTGCCGAGCACGCCGCGCGCGATTTCGAGCGTGTTGAAGCGCGCGTCCGACACGAGGAGCGCGATGGCGAGGGCAACAAAGAAGATGAGCCGCGCGAGCGCGGGCGGACCTTGCTTGAAGAGGGGCGGCGGACTGTATTCCATGGTCGGCGCCGGGCGCGTGGCGATCGGTTAAATAATGCTCAGACGCGCAAACGGCGTGGCGGTTCGTTCTGAACGAGCGATCCGGCCACGCCGCGGGTGCGTCATATCAAACGGGACTGCTTTTCCTAGACGATCACTCGTACGAGAAGATGCTGCCCAGCTTGTCCATGCGCTCGAGCGCCATGCCCGAACCGCGCACGACGCAGGTGAGCGGATCTTCCGCGACGAGCACCGGCAGGCCGGTTTCTTCCGCGAGCAGACGATCGAGGTCGCGCAGCAGCGCGCCGCCGCCCGTCAGCATCATCCCGCGTTCGGCGATGTCGGCGCCGAGTTCCGGCGGCGTCTGTTCGAGCGCGATCTTCACCGACGACACGATCTGGTTCAGCGGATCGGTCAGCGCTTCGAGGATTTCGTTGCTGGAGATCGTGAAGCTGCGCGGGATGCCTTCCGACAGGTTGCGGCCCTTCACTTCCATTTCCTTGACTTCGGAGCCCGGGAACGCGGAGCCGATTTCCTTCTTGATCGCTTCGGCGGTCTGCTCGCCGATCAGCATCCCGTAGTTGCGGCGGATGTAGTTGACGATCGCCTCGTCGAACTTGTCGCCGCCGACGCGCACCGAACCCTTGTACACGATGCCGCCGAGCGAGATCACGCCGACTTCGGTCGTGCCGCCACCGATGTCGACGACCATCGAGCCGGTGGCTTCCGACACCGGCAGGCCCGCGCCGATCGCGGCCGCCATCGGCTCTTCGATCAGGTAGACCTGCGACGCGCCGGCGCCGTGGGCGGCTTCCTTGATCGCGCGGCGCTCGACCTGGGTCGAGCCGCACGGCACGCAGATGATGATGCGCGGCGACGGCGAGAACATGCGCGACTCGTGGGCCGTCTTGATGAACTGCTTGATCATCTGCTCGGTGACGGTGAAGTCGGCGATCACGCCGTCCTTCATCGGGCGGATCGCCTCGATGTTGCCCGGCACCTTGCCGAGCATCTGCTTGGCTTCCTTGCCGACTGCCTGGATCGTCTTCTTGCCGTTGGGCCCGCCTTCCTGGCGGATCGACACGACGGACGGCTCATCGAGCACGATGCCCTTGCCGCGCATGTAGATCAGGGTGTTTGCGGTGCCGAGGTCGATCGCGAGATCGTTGGAGAAGTAGCTGCGCAAAAAACCGAACATTCAGAATCCTGTTTCGCTCTGGGCCGGCCCTGCATAGCGAACGCTGAGGGCGGCAGCGGAAAAAATAACAGCCTCGGGAAGCGTGGCGGAAGCGGCCGCCGCGGCGCACGAAGCTGCGAGTGATGTCTACCGGGGATCGCACGAAGCACGCACGGCTTGCCGAAGCGGGGCGAAACGGTGCGGGAAAAGGCTGCCGGGTTTGGGTCGAACGCGTAATGATACCTTATAATTTCACGGTATTTGAATCGAAACGGGCGGTATTTTTGCCGCTTCGGCCCCGATTTTTGAGGGTGGGATCGCACCCTCCAACCCCCCGCCGCAGCGCTGTATCCGATGCGCTGCGCAGCCTTGTTTTTCCGGTGATCGCATGGCCCTGACCCTGACCGATGTGAAACGCATCGCGCACCTGGCGCGACTCGAAATGGCCGACGCCGACGCCGAGCACATGCTCGGCCAGCTCAATGATCTCTTCGGCCTCGTCGAGCAGATGCAGGCGGTCGACACCGCCGGCATCGCGCCGCTCGCCCACCCGATCGAACAGATCCAGGAAGTCGCGCAGCGCCTGCGCGACGACGCCGTGACGGAAGTCGTCCATCGCGACGACAACCAGCGCCCGGCGCCGGCCGTCCAGGACGGCCTCTATCTCGTGCCGAAGGTGATCGAGTAAGCATTCGATGACAAGCGCGCCGCCGCCTTCGCGCCGCGCGCCACCCAGAATTCCCAGGAAAACCACTCAATGCACGCAAAAAGCCTGACCGAACTGCGCGCCGCGCTCGCCGCCAAGGAATGCTCGGCCGTCGAGCTCGCGCAGCTCTATTTGAAACGGATCGAAGCGGCCAGCGACCTGAACGCGTTCGTCCACGTCGATGCCGACCTGACGCTCGCGCAGGCGAAAGCGGCCGACGCGGCGCTCGCGCGCGGCGCGGGCGGGGCGCTCACCGGCCTGCCGATCGCGCACAAGGACGTGTTCGTCACGCGCGGCTGGCGCTCGACCGCCGGCTCGAAGATGCTCGCGAACTACGAGAGCCCGTTCGACGCGACCGTCGTCGCCCGCCTGCAGGCGGCCGGCATGGTCACGCTCGGCAAGACCAACATGGACGAGTTCGCGATGGGCTCGTCGAACGAGAATTCGGCGTTCGGCGCGGTGAAGAACCCGTGGGACACGAACGCGGTGCCGGGCGGCAGCTCGGGCGGCAGCTCGGCCGCCGTCGCCGCGCGCCTTGCACCGGCCGCGACCGGCACCGACACCGGCGGGTCGATCCGCCAGCCCGCGTCGTTCGCGGGCGTGACGGGCATCAAGCCGACCTACGGCCGCGTGTCGCGCTACGGGATGATCGCGTTCGCGTCGTCGCTCGACCAGGGCGGCCCGATGGCGCAGAGCGCGTCCGACTGCGCGCTGCTGCTGAACGCGATGGCCGGCTTCGACGAGCGCGACTCGACGAGCCTCGAGCGCGACGACGAGGATTTCACGCGTCATATCGGCCAGCCGTGGGCGGCCGGCAACGATGCGGGCAAGCCGCTCGCCGGCCTGCGCATCGGCCTGCCGAACGAGTATTTCGGCGACGGTCTCGCCGACGACGTGCGCGCGGCCATCGACGCGGCGCTCAAGCAATACGAAGCGCTCGGTGCGACGCTCGTGCCGGTGTCGCTGCCGAAGACGGAACTGTCGATCCCCGTGTACTACGTGATCGCGCCGGCCGAAGCGTCGTCGAACCTGTCGCGTTTCGACGGCGTGCGCTTCGGCCACCGTGCCGCGCAGTACGGCGACCTGCTCGACATGTACAAGAAGTCGCGCGCGGAAGGCTTCGGCCCCGAGGTGAAGCGCCGCATTCTGGTCGGCACGTACGTGCTGTCGCACGGCTACTACGACGCGTACTACCTGCAGGCGCAGAAGATCCGCCGCATCATCGCCAACGATTTCCAGGAAGCGTTCAAGTCGTGCGACGTGATCATGGGCCCGGCGTCGCCGACGGTCGCATGGGATCTCGGCTCGAAGGGCGACGATCCGGTGCAGATGTATCTCGCGGACATCTACACGCTGTCGGTGAGCCTTGCCGGCCTGCCCGGCATGAGCGTGCCGTGCGGCTTCGGCGCGGGCGCGAACGCGAAGCGCCCGGTCGGCCTGCAGATCATCGGCAACTATTTCAACGAAGCCCGGATGCTGCAGGTCGCCGACGCGTTCCAGCGCGCGACCGGCTGGCACAAGCAAGTTCCGGCGGGGGTGTAAGCACATGACTACGCAATGGGAAGTCGTTATCGGTCTGGAGACGCACGCGCAGCTGTCGACCGTCTCGAAGATTTTCTCGGGCGCATCGACGCAGTTCGGCGCCGAGCCGAACACGCAGGCGTGCCCGGTCGACCTGGCGCTGCCGGGCGTGCTGCCGGTGCTGAACCGCGGCGCGGTCGAGCGCGCGATCCGTTTCGGCCTCGCGATCGGCTCGACCATCGCGCCGCGCAGCATCTTCGCGCGCAAGAATTATTTCTACCCCGATCTGCCGAAGGGCTATCAGATCAGCCAGTACGAGATTCCGGTCGTGCAGGGCGGCCAGATCACGATCCAGGTGCCCGCCAACGAAAAGGCCGGCAAGCCCGCGTACGAGAAGACGGTCAACCTGACCCGCGCGCACCTCGAGGAAGATGCGGGCAAGTCGCTGCATGAAGACTTCGCCGGGATGACGGGGATCGACCTGAACCGCGCGGGCACGCCGCTGCTCGAAATCGTCACCGAGCCGGAAATGCGCAGCGCGGCCGAAGCCGTGGCCTACGCGAAGGCGCTGCACGGGCTCGTCGTGTGGCTCGGCATCTGCGACGGCAACATGCAGGAAGGCTCGTTCCGCTGCGACGCGAACGTGTCGGTGCGCCCGGTCGGCCAGGAGAAGTTCGGCACGCGCGCGGAAATCAAGAACCTGAACTCGTTCCGGTTCCTGGAGGAAGCGATCAACTACGAAGTGCGCCGCCAGATCGAGCTGATCGAGGACGGCGGCGAAGTCGTGCAGGAAACGCGCCTCTACGATCCGGACAAGCGCGAGACGCGTTCGATGCGCAGCAAGGAAGACGCGCACGACTACCGCTACTTCCCCGACCCCGACCTGATGCCGCTCGTGATCGGCCAGGACTGGATCGAGCGCGTGCAGTCCGGGATGCCCGAGCTGCCGGCCGCGATGCAGCAGCGCTTCGTCGACGAATACGGCGTGTCCGCGTACGACGCGGGCGTGCTGACGTCGAGCAAGGCGATGGCCGCGTACTTCGAGGCCGTGGTCGCGAAGGCGGGCGCCGCGAACGCGAAGATCGCCGCGAACTGGCTGATGGGCGACGTCTCGTCGCAGCTGAACCGCGACGGCATCGAGATCGACGCGATTCCCGTGTCGGCCGCGCAGCTCGCGCTCGTGCTGCAGCGCATCGCCGACGGCACGATCTCGAACAAGATCGCGAAGGAAATCTTCACGACGATCTGGGACGAGAAGGCGGACGACGAACGGGCGGCCGACCGCATCATCGACGCAAAGGGGCTGAAGCAGATCTCCGACACCGGCGCGCTGGAAGCGATCATCGACGAAGTGCTCGCGGCGAACGCGAAGTCGGTCGAGGAATTCCGCGCGGGCAAGGAGAAGGCGTTCAACGCGCTGATCGGCCAGGCGATGAAGGCGACCAAGGGCAAGGCCAATCCGCAGCAGGTCAACGAACTGCTGAAGAAGAAGCTCGGCTGAGCATGACCGCGCGCCTGAACCGCGCTTGACGACGGGCCGCTCCGAACCAGTTCGGGGCGGCCCGTTGCGTTTGGTGGATGCGTTATCGTATGCACCACAGCGTCCAACGGAGGAACGAATGGCGAAACAACCGTCGCTCGACGATTTCCGCGTGCCGTACAGCACGCGCGAGAAGGAAGCCGCCGCATTCACGCTCGATGCGTTCGACCCGGCCGCGAAGCCGTTTTCGTCCGGTTCGAAGGAGGCCGACCGCGAACGGCTGTCGGCCGTGTCGACCGAACTCGACGTACAGCAGGAGCGCCTGCACACGCAGCAGAAGAAGCGCGTGCTGCTGGTGCTGCAGGGGATGGATACCAGCGGCAAGGACGGTACCGTGCGCGCGGTGTTCCGCGAGGTCGATCCGCTCGGCCTGCGCGTCGTGTCGTTCAAGGCGCCGACGCCGATCGAGGCCGCGCACGACTTCCTGTGGCGCGTGCATGCGCAGGTGCCGGCCGCGGGCGAGCTCGCGATCTTCAACCGCAGCCACTATGAAGACGTGCTCGTGCCGCGCGTGCTCGACCTGATCGACGCGAAGGAGTGCGAGCGCCGCTACCGGCAGATCCGCGATTTCGAGACGATGCTGGTCGAGAACGGCACGACGATCGTCAAGTGCTTCCTGCACATCTCGAAGGACGAACAGCGCGAGCGGCTGCAGGCGCGCATCGACGATCCGACCAAGCACTGGAAGTTCGACATCTCCGACCTCGACGCGCGCAAGCACTGGGATGCATACCAGTCGGCCTACCGCGACGCGCTCGCCGCGACGTCGGCCGAGCATGCGCCGTGGTACGTGATCCCGGCGAACTCGAAGACGCACCGCAACGTGATGATCGCCGAGCTGCTGCTGCGCACGATGACCGACATGAAGCTGGAATTCCCGCCGCCGAAGCCCGAGCTCGAAGGCGTGAAGATCCGTTAAGCTGCCACCCTGTAAAAACATCGAACTGAACGGAATCCGACATGATGCGAGTGATTACCGCCAACCTGAACGGCATCCGCTCCGCCGCGAAGAAAGGCTTCTTCGACTGGCTCGGCGAGCAGAACGCCGATTGCGTGTGCGTGCAGGAAATCAAGGTCTCGGCCGACGACCTGCCGGCCGAATTCGTCGAGCCGCACGGCTACAAGAGCTATTTCCACCACGCCGCGAAGAAGGGCTACAGCGGCGCGGGCGTGTACAGCCGTCACGAGCCCGACGACGTGATCATCGGCTTCGGCAGCAGCGAGTTCGATGCCGAAGGGCGCTACGTCGAGGCGCGCTACGGGAAGCTGTCGGTCGTGTCGGTGTACGTGCCGTCCGGCTCGAGCGGCGAGGAGCGCCAGCAGGCGAAGTACCGCTTCATGGACGAATTCATGCCGCACCTCGCCGCGCTGAAGAAGAAGCGCGA
The DNA here is from genome assembly GCF_001718555.1 of Burkholderia metallica. Classification (NCBI taxonomy): domain Bacteria; kingdom Pseudomonadati; phylum Pseudomonadota; class Betaproteobacteria; order Burkholderiales; family Burkholderiaceae; genus Burkholderia; species Burkholderia metallica. The sequence goes on along the minus strand of NZ_CP013401.1, from coordinate 3,483,224 downwards.
GGTGATCCTGTGCGGCGACGTGAACATCGTCCACAAGGAAATCGACATCAAGAACTGGAAGAGCAACCAGAAGAACTCGGGCTGCCTGCCGGAAGAGCGCGCATGGCTCACGCAGCTGTTCGACGATGTCGGCTACGTCGACGTGTTCCGCACGCTCGACCCGCGCCCCGAGCAGTACACGTGGTGGAGCAACCGCGGCCAGGCGTATGCGAAGAACGTCGGGTGGCGGATCGATTACCAGATCGCGACGCCGGGCGTGGCCGGCACCGCGAAAAGTACGTCGATCTTCAAGGACATCAAGTTCAGCGATCACGCGCCGCTGACGGTGGACTACGACTACAAGAAGTGAGATCCGGCGCTGCGCTGCGCGCGCAGCTGTCGAACCGCCCATCCGGTCGCGGGATGCAGAACGGGCCGCATGTCGACATGCGGCCCGCCGTGTTTTCGGGGCGGCGATCCTGCATGCCGCCGTCGACGCTTACTGCTTGATCGACGCCATGTCGATCACGAACCGGTACTTCACGTCGCTCTTGAGCATCCGCTCGTAGGCCGCGTTGATCTGCTGCATCGGAATCGTTTCGATGTCCGACGTGATCCCGTGCGCCGCGCAGAAGTCGAGCATTTCCTGCGTTTCCGCGATCCCGCCGATCAGCGAGCCCGCGAGGCGGCGGCGCTTGAAGATCAGGTTGAACACCTGCGGCGACGGGTGGTCGTGCTCCGGCGCGCCGACCAGCGTCATCGTACCGTCGCGCTTCAGCAGGTTCAGGAACGGATTCAGGTCGTGCTGCGCGGCGACCGTGTTCAGGATGAAGTCGAAGCTGTTCAGGTGCGCGTTCATCTGCGCTTCGTCCTTCGAGATCACCACTTCATGCGCGCCGAGCCGCTTGCCGTCGTCGATCTTCGACGGCGACGTGGTGAACAGCACGACGTGCGCCCCCATCGCGCGCGCCAGCTTCACGCCCATGTGGCCGAGGCCGCCGAGCCCGACGATGCCGACCTTCTTGCCGGGGCCGACGTTCCACTGCCGCAGCGGCGAGTAGGTCGTGATCCCCGCGCACAGCAGCGGCGCGGCGCCGGCTGCGTCGAGCGACTCGGGCACCCGCAGCACGAACGCCTCGTCGACCACGAGCTGCGTCGAGTAGCCGCCGAACGTGATGTCGCCCGTCACGCGATCCTGGCCGTTGTAGGTGCCGACGAAACCGTTCTCGCAATACTGTTCGAGACCTTCCTCGCAGCTCGCGCAGGTGCGGCACGAATCGACGAGGCAGCCGACGCCGACCAGCTCGCCGACCTTGAAGCGCGAGACCTGCGGGCCGGTCGCGGTCACGCGGCCGACGATTTCATGGCCCGGCACGACCGGATAGATCGTGTTGCGCCATTCGTTGCGCGCCTGGTGCAGGTCCGAGTGGCAGACGCCGCAGTAGAGGACGTCGATCTGGACATCGAGGTCGCGCAACGCGCGACGCTGGAATTCGAACGGGGCGAGCGGCGACTGCGAATCGGTCGCCGCGTAGGCATAGGTTGTGCTCATGCGATGGGCTCCTTGTCCGGAAAACATCCGGCGAAACAGACTGCCGTCGCACCATGTGGCGATGCGGCGAGGCAGGACGTCATCGTAAGGAGCGCGGCGCCGCAGCGAAATACACGAAGGTCTCGAAGATTTGCCTATTCCTCTCGAACTGCATGCGAACAGCCGTCAAAACACGCTCAAGGTGCTACATTGCGAGCCAGATTCTCTTGCCGGACAGGACGACGCAGATGAGCTTCCAGCCCCTTTTCGCCGACACGGGCGACCGGATGCAGCGCCGCATGATCGAGCTGCACACGCGCCTCGCGCCGAACGAGGGCGACACGCTTGCGGCGCTCGACGGCGTGCGCTTCATCCGCGTGAGCCGTCCGGCGCCGCGCATGCCCGTGTTGTACGAACCGAGCATCGTCGTCGTATGCCAGGGGCGCAAGCTCGGCTATCTCGGCGAGCGCTCGTTCGTGTACGACGCGCAGCAGTATCTCGTTCTGTCGGTGCCGCTGCCGTTCGAGTGCGAGACCTTCGCGAGCCAGGACGAGCCGTTTCTCGCGATCTCGATCCGCATCGATCTCGCGGTGATCGCCGAGCTCGCGATCCTGCTCGACGAGACGCTCGGCGCGGCCGCCAGCGAGCCGGCCGGCGTGTATTCGACGCCGCTCGACGCGCCGCTCGCCGACGCGGTCGTGCGGCTGCTCGAAGCGCTCGCGTCGCCGCACGACACGCGCGTGCTGGGCCCCGCGATCATGCGCGAGATCGCCTATCGGGTGCTGACGGGCGAACAGGGCGACGCGATCCGCGCGGCGCTCGTCCAGCAGCATCACTTCGGCCGCATCGCGAAGGCGCTGCGGCGCATCCATGCGGACCTGAAGGCCGACCTCGACGTCGAGACGCTCGCGCGCGAGGCCGGGATGAGCCTCGCGGTGTTCCATGCGCAGTTCAAGCACGTGACGGCGACGTCGCCGATGCAGTACGTGAAGGCCGCGCGGCTGCACCAGGCGCGGCTGATGATGGTGCAGGACGGAGTCGGTGCCGGCGCGGCAGCCGCGCGCGTCGGCTATGCGAGCGCGTCGCAGTTCAGCCGCGAGTTCAAGCGGCTGTTCGGCCGCAGCCCGGGTGACGACGTGCGCTGGATGCGCGAGAGCGGCGCGCGGCCGGTCGCGGCGGATGCGGATGCGTAGCGCGGCGGCGTGGCTGCTTGGCGATCGGCCGTGCGCGGCGCTCAGCGCCGCACGACCTTGCGACGCTGTGCGCTGATGCCCGCGTAGTCGGGGAGCGCGTCGACGCGCTTGCCCACCGCCTTTGCGTACAGCGGCATGAGATCCGGCAGGCGGTTCAGCAGATCCTGGCGGCGGGCGGTGCTGTACGGGTGCGTATAGATGAAGCCCGTCGCCTTGTTCCCGCGTGTCGCGGCCGCGAGCTTGTCCCACAGCGTGATCGCCGCGCGCGGATCGAAGCCCGCGCGTGCGGCGATGTCGCCGCCGATCACGTCGGCTTCGGTTTCGTCGGTCGCGTTGTAGTGGAGCGACTGCAGGCGTTCGCCGAGGTTCAGCACCTGCGGCAGCGGGTCGCCGACGCCGAACAGCGGCGGCAGCGCGGCCGCGCGCAGCGACGTCTGCGACGTCGCGCTGAAGTTGCTGCGCGCGTGTTCGCGCAGCGCATGCGCGATACCGTGCGCGAGCAGCACGCCGAGCTCGTCGTCGTTCAGGCGGACGCGATCGAGCAGGCCGCCGTACACGAGCACCTTGCCGCCCGGCAGGCAGGTCAAGCGAATGTCGCGCGAGCGGATCACGTTGACGTCCCACGCCCAGCTCTTGACGCGATCGTTCCATTTCACCGAATACGGCGCGAGCTTCGCGACGATCGCGCGCAAGCGCTTCACGCGCGGCTGGCTCGCGGGCAGCAGGCGGTTACTGTCGGCGGCCGTCTGCACGATCTGTGCGTATTCGCTCGCGGTGAGTTGCTCGAGCAGCGGCGACGGGATCAGCGTGCGAAAGGCGATGGCGTCGCCGAAGCGGACCTGCTGCGGCGTCTGCGCATAAGCCTTCGTCGATACGGCGGCGCCGGTCGGCTGCGCGGGTTCCGCGGCGGCCGGCTGGGCGGCAGCGGCGGGCGTCGACGTCGCGGGCGGTGACGCCGGGGCCGCGGCCGGTGCGGCGCCCGTGGCCGTCGCAGCGGATGCGCCGGCGTCGGTCGCGTGCGCGAACCCCGCGGCGAGCGCGGCGGCACCGACGCTCAACGAAGCCGCAACGTGCGCGAAGCGGCGCAGGCGGTTACTGCGCACGACTGGCCTCGCCGTTGCGCGCGGCACCGTTCCACGGCGCGATCTTGAACAGCAGCAGCATGCCGGGAATCGCGAGCGCGGTGCACACGAGGAAGTAGTCGAACCAGCCGATCTTCGCGACGACGAAGCCGCTCGCGGCCGACGCGAGCGTGCGCGGCACCGACGCGAGGCTCGTGAACAGCGCGAACTGCGTGGCCGTATAGCGCGGGTCGGTCGTGCTCGCGATGTACGCGACGAACGCGGACATCGTCAGGCCGGTCGTGAAGGTCTCGGCGCCGTAGACGATCGCGAGCGCAACGGTCATCGGGCTGAATTGCGGCGTGACGGCGATGCCGAACACCGACAGCGCCGACGCGATCGCGTGGCTCGTCGATACGGTGAAGTCGTAGAGCATCGCGAGCACGGGCGAACCGGGGCCGAGCTGCGCGAGCCATGCGAAGCCGAGCGTCGACACCATCTGCAGCGCGCCGAAGATCCACAGCCCGCGGCCAATGCCGATCTTCACGAGCCAGACGCCGCCGATGATGCCGCCAGCGACGCTCGCGACGAGCGCGGTGGTCTTCGCGACGATGCCGATCTCGGTGCGCGTGAAGCCGATGTCGAGGAAGAACGACGTCGACAGCGTGGTAGCCATCGTGTCGCCGATCTTGAACAGGAAGATGAACGCGATGACGAGCAGCGCGCCGGCCCAGCCGTCGCGCTGGATGAATTCGCGGAACGGCAGCACGATCGCGTCGCGCAGGTTGCGCGGCGGCGCGCCGACCACTTCGGGCTCGCGCACGACGAGCGTCATCAGGATGCCGGGCAGCATGAATGCGCCGGTGACCGCGAACACGACGTCCCACGGCAGGTGGTCGGACAGGATCAGCGCGAGCGAGCCGGGGATCAGCGCGGCGAGCTTGTAGGCATTCACGTGCACCGCGTTGCCGAGGCCCTGCTCGGTATCGCGCAGCAGCTCGCGGCGATACGCGTCGATCACGATGTCGGCGCTTGCGCCGAAGAACGCGACGAGCGTGGTGAGCGCGGCCACCGTCCAGATCGAGTCGCGCGGCGACACGAACCCGAGCGCGGCGATCGCGCCCGCGACCAGCACCTGCGTGAGCAGCAGCCAGCCGCGCCGGCGGCCCGGCCGCCAGCCGGGCAGGCGCGGGATGTAGCGGTCCATCAGCGGCGCCCACAGGAACTTCCACGTATACGGGAACTGGATCAGCGCGAACAGGCCGATTTCCTTCAGGTTCACGCCCTCGGAGCGCAGCCATGCCTGCACCAGATAGACGAGCGTGAAGAGGGGCAGACCCGACGTGAAGCCCAGGAACACGCAGATCAGCATGTGCGTGTTCAGATAGGCTCGCCAGCCGGGGTGATCCTCGTGAGCGGTGAGTGCGGGCGCCTCGTGTGGCGTTTTCGACATGGACTGGAACTGGGTAGCGTTGACTGATTGCGGCGGCAGCGCGGGCGGCGGCGCGGGTCGCGCAGCGGCTTGGCCGCACGTGCGTGCGGGCCGTCTGTGTCCGTCAACGGCTCCCCGGCTCAGCTGCGCTTGACGCGGTAGACAGCAAGACTACCACGCCAGTTCGCTCCCCATCGAATCGGCTGGCCTTCGTGCAGCACGACGCGGTCGAGGATCGTCACGCCGACTTCGGGCGCGAGCGCCTCGAAATCCTCGATCGTCAGCACCCGGACGTTCGGCGTGTTGTGCCACTGGTAAGGCAGCGCCTTCGACACCGGCATCCGGCCGTTCAGCACCGACAGCCGGTGCGGCCAGTAGCCGAAGTTCGGGAACGACACGATGCATTCGCGGCCGACGCGCGCGGTTTCGCGCAGGATCGCGGCCGTCTGGTGAATCGTCTGCAGCGTCTGCGACAGGATCGCGATGTCGAAGCTGTGATCCTCGAACAGGCGCAGGCCGTCCTCGAGGTTCTGCTGGATCACGTTGATGCCGTTCTTCGCGCTCGCGAGCACGCCCGCGTCGTTCAGTTCGATCCCGTAGCCGGTCACGTCGAGCTCCTCCATCAGCAGCGCGAGCAGCGAGCCGTCGCCGCAGCCGAGGTCGAGCACGGTCGAGCGCGGCTCGACCCAGCGCGCGATCGTGCGGAAGTCCGCGCGCGCGGACAGGGAATTCAGCGCTTGCTGGTTCATGCACCCACCTCGTTGGCGATTCGTTCGTAATACGCGCGGATCAGGTTGTGATAGCGCGCGTCGTCGAGCAGGAACGCGTCGTGGCCGTGTGGCGCGTCGATCTCCGCGTAGCTGACCGTGCGCTTGTTGTCGAGCAGCGCCTTCACGATTTCGCGCGAACGCGCGGGCGCGAAGCGCCAGTCGGTCGAGAAGCTCGCGATCAGGTATTTCGCCTGCGTTTGCGCAAGCGCGGCGGTCAGGTTGCCGTCGAACGCCTTCGCCGGATCGAAGTAGTCGAGCGCGCGCGTGATCAGCAGGTAGGTGTTCGCGTCGAAGTAGTCGGCGAACTTGTCGCCCTGGTAGCGCAGGTACGACTCGACCTCGAACTCGACGTCGAAGCTGAAGTTGTACGCGTCGAGCGCGCCGTCCGCGCGGCGCAGCGCGCGACCGAATTTCTCGGCCATGTCGTCGTCCGAAAGATACGTGATGTGGCCGATCATCCGCGCGACGCGCAAGCCGCGCTTCGGCTTCACGCCGTGCGCGTAGTAGTCGCCGCCGTGGAAGTCGGGATCGGACAGGATCGCCGAGCGCGCGACCTCGTTGAACGCGATGTTCTGCGCGGACAGCTTCGGCGTCGACGCGATGTCGATGCAGTGCGCGACGCGCTCCGGATACATCAGACTCCATGCGAGCGCCTGCATCCCGCCGAGGCTGCCGCCCATCACGGCCGCGAAGCGCTCGATGCCGAATGCGTCGGCGACGCGCGCCTGCGCGTGCACCCAGTCCTCGACGGTGACGACCGGGAAGCTCGCGCCGTACGGCTTGCCGGTCGACGGGTCGATGCTCATCGGGCCCGTCGAGCCGAAGCATGAGCCGAGGTTGTTCACGCCGATCACGAAGAAGCGGTTGGTGTCGAGCGGCTTGCCCGGCCCGACCATGTTGTCCCACCAGCCGGTGCTGCGCGGATCGTCCGCGTAGACGCCGGCGACGTGGTGCGACGCGTTGAGCGCGTGGCAGACGAGCACCGCGTTCGAGCGCGCGGCGTTGAGTTCGCCGTACGTCTCGACGACGAGCTGATAGTTGCCGAGCACGCTGCCGCTTTGCAAGCGCAGCGGTTCGGCGAAGTGCATGGTCTGTGGAGCGACGATGCCGATCGATTCCATTCATTCCGCCTTATGACTGGGCAGCTAAATGGTGTCGGCGAGGCGCGGAGTCGGAGATGCGCGGCTGACGACCTCTTTAGCCGCATTTGTAGTGAACCGCCGGGACAAGGACACAACATCCACACCCCGGCCGGTTCGCGCGCCCGCAATCGAGTCAGCAAATCGGCGCGCTTCCGACCTGCCGCCAACGAGGCGGCAAGTCGGCAAAGTATAGCGGAATTCGGCGGGCGCGGATTTCGCGCACCGCCGTCGGCTTGCTTGGCTTACCAGCGGTATTTTGCCGAGAGCTGCCCTCGGACTACCGAGTAGTCGGACAGATTGCCTTCCACGCCGACGCTAGCCGATACCGAGAAGCGACGGTTCAACTGGCCGGTTGCGCCGATCCGGACGGCAGCCCGGTCGCGCGGCAGGCTGAACGAGAACGCATTGCCGTCGAGCGTTAGCGCGCGCGAACCCGGGCCATGCCACCAGTTCGCTTCGATGAACGGTCGAAGTTCGCGTCCATGCGGCATCGCGGTGACCCCGTGCACACGCACGCCGACGCGGGTCAGTACGTCGGTCGCGCCTTGACCGTCGATTCGGCCGCCCGGCGCGGCGTGCGCGTTTGCGCGGTAGTCCGATACGACGAGTTGCACTTCGGGTTCGACGAAGAAGCGCGAGTCGCCTCGCTCGTAGAACGGCAATGAATAGCCCGTTTCGATCGAGCCCGTGAGGGTGCGCGACCGGTACGAGTCAGCAGCCAGACTGCCGCCGACGCTGTTCGCATAAGCGCCATACATGAACCATGCATCGACGTACGGGCCGGACAGGATGTCGCGACTGCCGTACCACGTGCCGTAAACCCCGACGTTGTAGCCCGACACGCTGCCGCGCGCGGTGGCGTTCGCGATGCGCTGTTCGGTCGCGTTCCACAGCGGTCGGGTCGACCAGTTCGTCTGGCTGCCGTACAGGCCCATCGCGCCGACCCGTACGCTGCCGCCGCGACCGTCGTCGAAGCGGAGCACGTCGGCGCCCGCGTGAATCAGACGGCCGTTGCCCGATACGCTGCGGCTGCCGCCCGACATCGACGTCATCTGGCCCTCGGCGCGCAGCCAAACCGCACTGTCGAGCGGACCGCTTGCTTCGGTGCGAAGCGAGCGATCATCGCGCTGATGCAGCGTGTGGATCGCCATCGTCGACGCTGCATCGGCGTTCGCCAGATATGCGTCGGGCTCCGGGGCAGCCGTGCGCGCAGGCGGCCTGGTTTCGGGTTCGATCGGCGGATCCGGGTCCACCGGGCCGGGCGGTTGCGGCGGTACGGGTTTGGCCGCGGAAACGAGATACCAGTCGTCCTCCTGGCCGGCTTGGCCGCCGCGCTTGAGCATGTAGTCGTAGCCGCCCGCGGACAGCGTGCCGAAGCCTTGCCGGTAGCCGTCCGATGCTGCGTCGAGCGCGAAGGCCGCGGCATCCGTGGTGCCGCCGTTGCGGGTTTCGACGATCGGGATGCCGACCGTCGTTTGCGCGCCTTCGCCGCTCGTGCGTTTCACGACGATCCCGGTATGGCCGGATGCGTGGCCGCTGTCGATCACGAGCCGGTCGGTGGGCGACGCGTCGTCGCGCAGCGCGGTATGGACGACCAGCCTGCCGTTGCGGGCCGCGTAGTCGCCGTTGACGACGAGCGTGCGTGGCGTGGGCGGCGCGCCGGCCTCCGGCGCGGCGAATGCGATCGTCGAGTCGTTCAGCGCGACGGATCCGACCGACGAATCGGCGGTGACGATCCAGCGGCTGTCGGTATCGAGCGACAGCGTGTGGACAGCGTCCGTTGCTCCGCGCCATATCGACGCGTTGGACAGGGCGACGTCGGTCACGGCGGAAGTCGGGCTGCCGTCGTCGGCCGGCTGGTTCACGATGTCGCCTGCCGCTTGCGCGCCGGTGTCGAGCGTCAGGCGCACGGGCGCGCCCGACTGGGCGAGGACCGACAGCAGCGTGCCGGCGCCGCTGGCGGCGCGGGCGCCGTTCCGCAGCGTGATGTCGGCGTCGGACGCGTCGATGGCCGCATGCCGTTCGCTGAAGAGCGAGCCGCCGTCGGCCGTCAGCTTGCCGCCATGGACGCTAGCCGCAGACGCGGCGTCACCGGTCGCGCGGGCGTCGGTGCGCAGCAGGTCGATGCTGCCGCCGGCGCTTGCATACAACGCTGCGGCCTCGTTGCCGCGCGTCTCGACGGTTGCGTCGACGAGCGACGCAACCGACCCCGTGCCGGCGGACATCGCACCGCGCGCGCGCTCGCCGGTCGTCACGATGCCGCCGCGTGTCATCGTGACCCGGCCACCGAACCGGGCCAGTACGCCGATCGAACGGGCGCCGGTGGTGGTCACTTCAGTATCGATCGCGTCGATGGCCGGTATGTCGGCGTATTCCTTCGACGCATACAGCCCGTGTGCGCTGCGGCCGTGCGTGACGACTTGCGTGCGCGCGAGCTCGACGCGCCCTTCGCGGGTGTCCACGCCGAGCGCGTAATCGCCGCTGGTTTCGAGGCGGCTGTCGGCGAACGAGACAGCCGATGCGCCGGGCAGGTACAGCGCCGATGCGTAGCCGCCGTCCGTCCGGATATCCGAGCGGTTCAACGTCGCACGGACGCCCTCGTAGCTGATGGCCATGCCATAGGCAAACAGGCCGCTGGTGCGAATCAGCGTGTCGTTGACGTCGATGACGCCGCCCGGCACGTAGTTCACCGAAATGCCATACGCTTCCTTGCCGCGCGTGACGATGACGCTGTCGGCGATGCGGAGCCGGCCGCCGGCGCTGTCGACGGCCGCGCCGTGCGCGTAGTCGCCGTCGGTATCGATCGAGATGCGTTCCGCGGTCGCACTGCCGCCGTATCGGAGGTCGATGCCGGCACTGGAGCCGCCGCGGGTGCGGATTTCCGTATCGCTCAGCCTGACGCTCGAGCCCGCGCCTAGCGCAGTCGCGCCCGCCGCGAGAGGGGCGGTGGTGAACACGCGTGTCTTGCCGGTCGTCACCAGCGTGCCGCCATTGACGGCGGAAAGCACGGCCTCGCCCAATCGCGTCGTCGAATATTCGCCCGGTGCGATTTCAAGCACGACACCGTCCGCCTGTTGCGGCTCGCCGTTGGTCACCTGCGCGGCCGACGGCCATGGCACTGCCGCCCCCGCCAGCAATGCCGAATGGGCGAGGCGTCGGGCTGCCCTCATCCGGGAAGGTCGGAATCTGCGTTTCACCATCTCACCTGAATTTGTCTTTAACGAGACGAATTTAACGCGTGAGGCGGCGGCATGAAATTGGACGAGTTCGAATTGGCGCGAGGTATTGAGCGCCGGCAGAAGGGGGCGGCAAGGTGCGAATCGACGCCGCCCCTTGACGGGGCGACCGCATCATCCGTCGTCGAATGCGCGCGATCGGCAGGCGTGGCCGGATGCGGCCGGCGCGGCGCTACTGCAGGATCAGCCGCAAATGCGCGTCGGCCTGCTCGCCGGGCGATTTCTGGAACCCGCCCTTTGCGAAGCGGTGCCATCGGCCGATCACGTAGCTGACGAGCAGGCTCGCGCGGGCGGCCGGATCGTAATCGGCCGGTAGTGCGAGCGGCGCTGCGCCGTCAGGCGCGTTCGCCTCCGTGCGCGCGACCCGCAGGCATTGCTTGACCGTTGCCTCGATGCGATCGAGCAACTGGTTCACGCGCTCGGTGAGCCGTTCGTCCTCGCCGACCAGCGCCTCGCCGGTCAGCACGCGCGTCATTCCCGGGTTCTTCGCGGCGAAATTGAGCATCGTCAGCGCGATCGTGCGTGCTTGCAGCACGCCGTTCGGCTCCTTCTCGACGATCTGGTTGACGAGCCCGAACAGCGACTGCTCGATGAACTCGATCAGCCCTTCGTACATCTTCGCCTTGCTCGGGAAATGGCGGTACAGCGCCGCTTCCGACACGTCGAGCCGGGCCGCGAGCGCGGCCGTCGTGATCTTCTCGCGTTTCGGCGCCTCGAGCATCGATGCGAGCGTCTGCAGGATCATCACGCGGCGCTCGCCCGGCTTCGGGCGCGGGCGGGACGGCGTGGCCTGGTCTTCCGTTACGGCGTGGTCCTGCGGGTGAGTCGGCTGCATTTCTGTCGCCCCGATCGAGTGCCCAGTCGCAGCGATTTTAACGAACGAATCCGCTGATCGACATAATGCGGGCGGCCGGTACCCGGCAGGTGGCCGGGAAGATGGCCGGTAATCCAGACCGTGCCGATGCCGAGGCGCTTGTAGCGCTTCAGATGGCCGCGCGTGTCCTCGACGAGGATCGCGTCGGTCATCCGCGCATGCACGGCGCGCAGCGTTCGACGCAGCATCATGTGGTCAGGTTTCGCGCGCCACGTGCGGCGGTCGCGCATGTGCTCGATCGCGATCACGCGCTCGAACAGCCGCTCGATGCGCAACTCGCGCAGCACCGCGCGCGCATAGTTCTCCGGCGCGTTGGTCAGCACGAACTTGCGGCCCGGCAGCGCGGCGATGATGTGCGCGAGGCCGCGCTCGGCGCGTACCATCGCGGGGAGATCGGCGAACGTATGGACCGCGCGCAGGAAGTCGTGCGGATCGATCGGATGATGGCGCGTGAGGCCGAGGAGTGCGGCGCCGTAGCGCTCGGTATAGCCGTTGCGCAGGCGATCGGCTTCGGCGCGCTCGACCTTGAGCGCATCGATGATGTATTGCGTCATCGCACGGTTGATCTCGGGAAAGATCGCGTGCGATGCGTGGTGCAGCGTGTTGTCGAGATCGAACAGCCAGACGGGCGCGCCGGCACGCGGCCGGCTGCGCGAGATGCGCCGGCGCCGCAGCGGGGCCGGCAGGTCGGGGCTGGCGGTCTTGCGGCGCGCGCTCAATGCGAGCGGATCATCGTGCCGAACGGCTGCTCGGTCAGGATTTCCAGCAGCACCGAGTGCTCGATCCGGCCGTCGACGATGTGCACCGACTTCACGCCGCTCTTCGCCGCGTCGAGCGCCGACGAGATCTTCGGCAGCATGCCGCCGGAGATCGTGCCGTCCTCGAACAGCGCGTCGATCTCGCGCGCGGACAAATCGGTCAGCAGGTTGCCGTCCTTGTCCATCACGCCCGGGATGTTGGTCATCATCAGCAGCTTCTCGGCGTTCAGTACCGTGGCGAGCTTGCCCGCGACGAGGTCGGCGTTGATGTTGTACGACAGGCCGTCTTCGCCGAAGCCGATCGGCGAGATCACCGGAATGAACGCATCGTCCTGCAGCGCCTTCACGACCGCCGGGTTGATCGCCTCGACTTCGCCGACCTGGCCGATGTCGATGGTCTGGCCCGGGTTGTCGCGATCCGGCATCAGCAGCTTGCGTGCGTGGATCAGGCCGCCGTCCTTGCCCGTCAGGCCCACCGCGTGGCCGCCGAAGTGATTGATCAGCGTCACGATGTCCTGCTGCACTTCGCCGCCCAGCACCCATTCGACGACTTCCATCGTCTCTTCGTCGGTGACGCGCATGCCCTGGATGAAGGTGCCGGCCTTGCCGATCTTCTTCAGCGCCTGATCGATCTGCGGACCGCCGCCGTGGACGATCACCGGGTTGATGCCGACCAGTTTCAGCAGGATCACGTCGCGCGCGAAGCCTTGCTTGAGCCGCTCTTCCGTCATCGCGTTGCCGCCGTATTTGATGACCACGGTCTTGCCGTGGTAACGGCGGATGTACGGCAGCGCCTCGGCGAGGATTTCTGCTTTCAGCGTGGGGGCGATCTGCGAGAGGTCGATGGGCTCGGACATGGCGGCGGCTCAGGCTGGGAACGGTTGAAACACGGCGAATTGTACAGGAGTGGCGCAGCGCAGCATCGGGTTTTTGGGCGGGCCGGAACGCCGGCGGCGCGGCCCGGGCGCCGCACGCGGCGGCCCGCCGGCTATGGCGCGGCGCGATGTGGGCGACGATCGGGCCGCGGTGCGGACGGCCGTGCGGACGGTGGTGCGGGCGGCGATGCGGGCGGCGGCGGCGGGGTCGTTCGCGGGGAGTGCGCGATGACCATCGGCCGAATGGCCGGCGTGCAAAATCCGTTCGCCGCGCTATGCTTGTCGCGTAGGGCGGCTTCACGCCCGCTTCCGCGCTTTCGCCATGACCGATTCCGCCGCCGACGCCCGTTCCACCCCGCGCCGCGCGCGTTGCCCGCACTGCGGGCGCAGCTTCGACTGCGGCGCGCTCACGCAGCCGTTCGAATGCTGGTGCGCGTCGATGCCGGTCGTGCCCGGCGGTACGCCGCCCGCGGCCGGCGCGCGCTGCCGGTGCCCCGAGTGTCTGGCCGACGAAATCGCGCAGCGGATGGCCGGCGCGGCCGGCTGACGGCACCAGCCGCGTACGCGGGCGTTCCGTTCGACGCGCACCGATCCGGCCCCGCTAGAGGCGCTCCACGCTAAACGGGTAAACTGCTCGGATGCAACGAATCACCACCACCGGGCGCGTTAACCTCAGTCACCTGTTCTGGCTCCGCAATCTCGCGATCATCGGCCAGCTGGTGACGATCGGCGTCGTGCAGACTTATTTCGGCGTGCATCTGCCGTTGCCGGCGATGCTGATGGTCATCGCGCTCGAAATCGTTTTCAACGCGCTGACCTGGGTGCGCGTGCTGCGTGCGCGGCCCGAGACCAATTTCGAGTTGCTCGGCCAGCTGTGGGTCGACCTCGGTGCGCTGTCCGCGCTGCTGTTCCTGTCGGGCGGCACGACCAATCCGTTCGTGTCGCTGTACCTGCCTTCGCTTGCGATCGCGGCGGCCGTGCTGCCGTGGCACCTGATGATCTGGCTCGCGGCGTTCGCGGTCGCGTGCTACGCGGCGCTCGGTTTCGATTCGGTGCCGCTCAACATGGACAATCCCGCGAACCTGTTCGACTACTACCGTACCGGGATGTGGGCGAACTTCATGGTCAGCGTCGGGCTGATCGCGTGGTTCGTCGCGCGCATGTCGAATGCGCTGCGCCAGCGCGATTCGGCGCTCGGCGAAGCGCAGCAGCGCCTGCTGCGCGACGAGCGGGCGGTCGCGCTCGGTGTGCAGGCCGCCACCGTCGCGCACGAGATGGGCACGCCGCTGTCGACGATCGCGATGCTCGCCGAAGAGCTGCGCGACGCGGCGCGCGCCGATCCGGGGCTGGCCCGCTATGAAGCCGACCTGAAGGTGCTCGAGGAACAGATGACGCTCTGCACATCGGCGCTCGCGCGCCTGCGCATCCGTGCGAGCGCGCCCGCAAGCCGCCAGCCGGTGGACGACTGGCTCGACACGTTCGTCGAGCACTGGCGCCTGCGGCATCCGCACGTGCAGTTCGAACTGCTCGGTGCGCGTCCGGCGGGCGTCGCGCTCGACGACACGGTCGCGGCGGGCCAGATCCTGACGATCCTGCTCGACAACGCCGCGCGCGCGAGCCCGCAGCGCGTGACGCTGGCCGCGAAGGTCGCGCACGCCGGCACGGCCGACGAGATCGAATTCGAGGTATGCGACGACGGGCCCGGCATTCCGGCCGCGCTGCGCGAATCGCTGGGCGCAATGCCGGTCGACAGCACGCAGGGCGGGCACGGCGTCGGCCTGTATCTCGCGTTCAGTGCGGCCGCGCGGCTCGGCGGCGCGATCGAACTGTCCGATGTCGTGCCGCGTGCGGCGGCCGGCAACGGGCGGGCGAGCGGTGCGGCGAATGGTCACGCCGCGGCAGGCTCGGCCCAGCGCGCGGGCCAGCGCGTGAACGAACGGACCCACGGCGCGCCGGACAGCCGCCCGGCCGGCACGAGCGCCGCGCGCGGCACGCGGGCCGTGCTGCGACTGCCGGCGGTGCGCGTCGCGGCGCCGGCCGCCTCAACCAACACGTAGACGGAGAAACCCCATGAGCGAGAACAATTTCCTGGTGATCGACGACAACGAGGTGTTCGCGGGCACGCTCGCGCGCGGCCTCGAGCGCCGCGGTTACGCGGTCCAGCAGGCGCACGACAAGGAGGCGGCGCTCCGGCTCGCCGCGGGCGGCAAGTTCCAGTTCATCACCGTCGACCTGCATCTCGGCGAGGATTCGGGCCTGAGCCTGATCGCGCCGCTGTGCGACCTGCAGCCCGATGCGCGGATTCTGGTGCTGACCGGCTACGCGAGCATCGCGACCGCCGTGCAGGCGGTGAAGGAAGGTGCCGACAACTATCTCGCGAAGCCCGCGAACGTCGAGTCGATCCTGGCCGCGCTGCAGACCAACGCGACCGAAGTGCAGGCCGACGAAGCGCTCGAGAATCCGGTCGTGCTGTCGGTCGACCGGCTCGAGTGGGAGCATATCCAGCGCGTGCTGGCCGAGAACAACAACAACATCTCGGCGACGGCGCGCGCGCTGAACATGCACCGCCGCACGCTGCAGCGCAAGCTCGCGAAGAAGCCGGTGCGGCAGTAAGCGCGGTTTGCGCCCGGCGCGTCATCCGCCGGGCGGCCTCGCGCGTCGCATCGCACGACCATGAAAAAACGGGCGGCCCCGGAAGGGGGCCGCCCGTTTGTCGTCCGGCGCCGCGCGCGTTACAGCACGTAGCGCGACAGGTCTTCGTCCTGCGACACTTCGCCGAGTGCGCGGTCGACATACGTCGCGTCGATCGTCACGCGCTCGCCGGCGTGGTTGCCGGCCGAGAACGACACTTCCTCGAGCAGCTTTTCGATCACCGTGTACAGCCGGCGCGCGCCGATGTTCTCGGTCTTCTCGTTGACCGCGAACGCGATCTCCGCCAGCCGGCGGATGCCGTCGTCGGCGAATTCGAGTTGCACGTCTTCGGTCGCGAGCAGCGCCTGGTACTGCTTGACGAGGCTCGCGTCGGTTGCGTCGAGGATAGCTTCGAAGTCTTCCACCGACAGCGAATCGAGCTCGACGCGGATCGGGAAGCGGCCCTGCAGTTCGGGAATGAGGTCGCTCGGCTTCGCGAGATGGAACGCGCCGCTCGCGATGAACAGGATGTGATCGGTCTTCACCATCCCGTACTTCGTGTTGACCGTCGTGCCTTCGACGAGCGGCAGCAGGTCGCGCTGCACGCCCTGGCGCGACACTTCGCCGCCGCTGCCTTCGTTGTTGCGCGACGTGATCTTGTCGATCTCGTCGAGGAACACGATGCCGTTCTGCTCGACGTTCTGCACGGCCTTCGTCTTCACTTCCTCGTCGTTGAGCATCTTCGCCGCTTCCTCGTCGGTCAGCAGCTTCAGCGCTTCCTTGATCTTCACCTTGCGGCGCTGCTTCTTGCCGCTGCCGAGGTTCGAGAACATCGAGCGGATCTGCTCGGTCATCTCTTCCATCCCCGGCGGCGCCATGATGTCCATGCCGGCCGACGGCTGCTCGAGATCGAGCTCGACTTCCTTGTCGTCGAGCTGGCCTTCGCGCAGGCGCTTGCGGAACGTCTGGCGCGTCGCGTTGTTGTCGTCGTTCGCGTGATCGGCATTGCCGCCGAAGCCCACCGCGCGCGGCTGCGGCAGCAGGATGTCGAGGATGCGGTCTTCCGCCTGGTCGGTCGCCTTGCTGCGCACCTTGCGCATCTCGCTCTCGCGCGTCTGCTTGACCGAGATTTCGATCAGGTCGCGCACGATGCTGTCGACGTCGCGGCCGACGTAGCCGACTTCGGTGAATTTGGTCGCTTCGATCTTGATGAACGGCGCGTCGGCGAGCTTCGCGAGGCGGCGCGCGATTTCGGTCTTGCCGACACCCGTCGGCCCGATCATCAGGATGTTCTTCGGCGTGATTTCCTGGCGCAGCGGGTCGGCGACCTGCTGGCGGCGCCAGCGGTTGCGCAGCGCGACCGCGACGGCCTTCTTCGCCTTTGCCTGGCCGATGATGTGCTTGTCGAGTTCCGAGACGATCTCGGCAGGGGTCATGGTGCTCATGGGGCGGTCCTTACTCGATCGTTTCGATGATGCGGTTGTGGTTCGTGTAGATGCACATGTCGCCGGCGATGCCGAGCGACTTCTCGACGATCTCGCGCGGCGACAGCTCGGTGTTCTCGACGAGCGCGCGGGCCGCGGCCTGCGCATAGGCGCCGCCCGAGCCGATCGCGCAGATCCCGCCTTCGGGGTCGAGCACGTCGCCGTTGCCGGTGATCACGAGCGTGGTGGTGGCGTCGGCCGTGATCAGCATCGCCTCGAGGCGGCGCAGCATCCGGTCGGTGCGCCAGTCCTTCGCGAGCTCGACGGCCGCACGGGTGAGGTTGCCCTGGTGCTTCTCGAGCTTCGCCTCGAAGCGGTCGAGCAGCGAGAACGCATCGGCCGTGCCGCCCGCGAATCCGACCAGCACCTGGTTGTTGTAGATCCGCCGCACTTTCCGCGCGCCACCCTTCATGACGATGTTGCCGAGGGTTACCTGGCCGTCGCCGCCGAGCGCGACCTTGTCGCCGCGCCGGACCGAAACGATGGTCGTGCCGTGAAATTGCTCCATCTGCGTTCCTTGAGAAAAACGGGGAAGAGTCGGACGGCGCGTGGCGCCGCCGCGTGACTCGCAGTGCGCCGGAAAGCGGCCCGGCGCGCGTCCGTTCCATTTTAGGGCGGGCGGCGGGATATCAAGAGGGGGGAGCCGAAACGGCGGACCGGGAACCGGTGCCGGAAAAACAGAAAGCGCGCGGCAGGCCGCGCGCTTTCGGGAAGCAGCGTGTCTGAGCGGAACGCCGCTCGATCAGTCGCCGAACAGCTTCTGGCGCAGTTCGCGGCGCTCCTGCGCCTCGAGCGACAGCGTGGCGGTCGGTCGCGCGAGCAGGCGCGGAATGCCGATCGGCTCGCCGGTTTCCTCGCACCAGCCGTAATCGCCGGAATCGATGCGGGCGAGCGACTGCTGAACCTTCTTGAGGAGCTTGCGTTCGCGATCGCGCGTACGCAGTTCGAGCGCGTGCTCTTCCTCGATCGTCGCGCGATCGGCGGGATCGGGCACGATCACCGTTTCGCGCAGGTTCTCGGTCGTCTGGCCTGCATTCTTGAGGATGTCCGCCTGCAACTGTTCGAGCCGATTTTTGAAGAAGGCGAGCTGATCCTCATTCATGTAATCCTTGTCGCTCATCTTCAGGATTTCGGCTTCGGTCAAGAGTTTCTTCGTCATCTGCTTGCTTCTTCAATGTGCGGCAAATCGACAGATATTGCCTGCACTTTGGGATTACCCGCAACTGCGCTTGCAATCATTTGCGATTTGCCGCCGCGGGGCCGAAAGCCTCTGGAAAACCGGTTCTCAAATACCAGGATTGGCCTGGCGCGGAGTGGCGCGCGCTGCGAACCGGTGTGCTGCGCGGCACATTGCATCGGCCGCGGCCGGGAGGCGGATGGGCGATCCGGCGCGGTTGCGATGCCCGGAAAACTGGTTCAGCAAGAACCGGGCCTGTTTGTTACCGTACTCCAGCGGGCACGTATTGTAACTGAATCGCAAGCGGGCGCCGTATCGGGTCGATCCCCGTCGGCTGCGCCAATATCTAGAAAATATAACGCGCAAATCGCGAAAAAGCGATGACGACGAAACCCTGCCCGCACGCGGCCCCCGGTGCCGCCGCGAAAGCGGCGGCGCGGGCGGGGCGCAAAGGGGCAAAAAGGGCCGCAAACGCGGCGCCCGCGCGCGTCAGGCGAGGCAGGCGTCGAGGCCGTCGGTGATCAGGTCCTGCGGCAGATCGACGCCGATGAACACCATCTTGTTCGTCTTCTTCTCGGCCGGCAGCCACTTCGCGGCGAGGTCGCTACCCATCATCTGGTGCACGCCCTGGAACACGACCTTGCGGTCGACGCCCTTCATGTACAGCACGCCCTTGTAGCGCAGCATCCGCTCGCCGTAGATCTGCAGGATGCCGCCGAGGAAGTCTTCCAGCTTGTTCGGGTCGAACGGGCGGTCGTTGCGGTACACGAACGACTTGATCTTGTCGTCGTGGTGCGCGTGGTGATGGTGGTGGCCGTGGTCGTGATCGTGCGCGCATTGACCGTGATCGTGGTCGCAATGGGCGTGATCATGGTCGTGATCGTGGTGGTGGTGCGCGTGATCGTCTTCGGCGAGGAAGTCGGGATCGATCTCGAGCTTCGCGTTCAGGTTGAAGCCGCGCAGGTCGAAGATTTCCTTGATCTCGGCTTCGCCGAAATTCACGACCTTGATCGCGGCCTTCGGGTTCATGTGCATCAGGCGGTGCTTGAGGCCGGCCACCGTCTGGTCGTCGACCAGGTCCGACTTCGTGATGAACAGGCGATCGGCGAAGCCGACCTGACGCTGCACGACTTCGTGCTCGTCGAGCTGCGCGTTCGCGTGCTTCGCGTCGACCAGCGTGATGACCGCGTCGAGCAGGAAATCGTCGGCGATCTCGCTGTCGATGAAGAAGGTCTGCGCGACGGGGCCCGGGTTCGCGAGGCCGGTGGTCTCGATCACGATACGGTCGAAGTCGAGCTTGCCCTCGCGCTTCTTCGCGGCGAGATCGCCGAGCGTGCGCGCGAGGTCGCCGCGGATCGTGCAGCAGATGCAGCCGTTGCTCATCTGGATGATCTGCTCGTTCGAATCCTGGATCAGGATTTCGTTGTCGATGTTCTCTTCGCCGAACTCGTTCTCGATCACGGCGATCTTCATGCCGTGCTGTTCGTTCAGGATGCGCTTGAGCAGCGTCGTCTTGCCGCTGCCGAGGAAGCCGGTGAGGATGGTGACGGGAGTGGCCATGTCAATCGCCTGTGGTTCGTGAATCGGGGTCAAAACTAGGATGTGCATCGCGCCCCGGGGCTTGGCCAGCCGGGGCGCACAACCATCCATTGAAACATATCTGTCAAGCCCTCGCCCGTCGTCCGAACGACAGGCGGGAGCGCGGATGCGCCGGGCGCGGGGCCGCGGGCCGGCTGACGGTTACGCGCGTAGATCGGGGCGATCAGACGATTTGCAACAGCAGGCCCTTCAGATACTCGCCCTCCGGGAACGCGGCGAGCAGCGGGTGATCGACGCCCGCGCCGAGCCGCTTCAGGATGCGCGCGTCGACCTTCGCGTCGGCGGCCGCGCCCGCGACGATCTTCTGGAACAGGTCCATGTCGATCGCGCCCGAGCACGAGTACGTGAACAGCAGGCCGCCCGGACGCAGCAGCTTGAAGCCGCTCAGGTTGATGTCCTTGTATGCGCGCGCCGCGCGATCGACGCTGTCGCGGGTCGGCGCGAACTTCGGCGGATCGAGCACGATCAGGTCGAAACGCTCGCCTTCGTCGACGAGGCGGCGCAGCGTCTTGAATGCATCGGCATCGAGCCAGGTCGCGCGTTCGGCATCGAAGCCGTTGGCGACGACGTTCTGCTGTGCGAGCGCGAGCGCATCGCCCGACGAGTCGATCGACACGACACGCTTCGCGCCGCCCTTGAGCGCCGCGAGCGAGAAGCCGCCCGTGTAGCAGAAGCAGTTCAGCACGTCGCGGTCGGCCGCGTACTGCGCAACCAGCGCGCGGTTGTCGCGCTGATCGACGTAGAAGCCCGTCTTGTGGCCGTTCGGCACGTCGACGTGATAGCGCACGCCGTTTTCGTTCGCGATCAGCGTCGCGGGCGGCGCGTCGCCGGCGAGCACGCCGGTCGTCTGTTCGAGCCCTTCCTTGTCGCGGATCGACACGTCCGAGCGCTCGTAGACGTTCGGGCAGTCCGTCGCGCCGACGAGCGCCTTCACGATCGCATCCTTCCAGGCCTCGACGCCCGCGGCCATGAACTGGCACACGAGCTGGCCGCGCGGCGTGGCGCCCGCTTCGGCGGTGTCGGCCACGTAGTAGTCGACGATCAGCCCCGGCAGCCCGTCGGCTTCGCCGAACACGAGCCGGACCGCGCCGGTGCCCGACACCATCGTCGTGCGGTGCGCGACCGCGCGCTGCACGCGGCGCTTGAAGAACGCATGGTCGATCGGCTCGTTCTCGTCGAAGCTCCACACGCGCACGCGGATCTGCGACTGCGGGCTGTACGCGCCGCGCGCGAGGAAGCGGCCGTCGTGCGCACGCACGACGACGGTCGCGCCGGGCGCGGGCTTGCCGTCGACGCGGTCGATCGCATTGGCGTAGATCCACGGATGGCGGCGCAGCAGCGATTTTTCCTTGGACGGCTTGAGGGTGACGGTTTGCATGATGAAATCGAAAGGGGCCATGCGCGACGCCGGCCGTGGCCGGCCGCCGCGCGCGGCGGGTCGTACGGGACGCGCGTCAGTCGCGCTTCTTCGCGCGCGGATGCGCGCTGTCGTAAATCTTTGCGAGATGCTGGAAGTCGAGCGACGTATAGATTTGCGTCGCGGCAACGCTCGCGTGGCCGAGCAGTTCCTGCACCGCGCGCAGGTCGCCGCTCGACTGCAGCACGTGGGTGGCGAACGAGTGGCGCAGCACGTGCGGATGGACGTTGGCGGGGATGCCCGCGGTGAGCGCCGCGCGCTTCACGCGCTCGCGTACGACGCCCGGCGACATCCGGTTGCCGCGCACCGACAGGAACAGCGGATGCGGATCGTGCTTCACGAATTCGCCGCGCACCGCGAGCCATGCGTTCAGCGCGTCGATCGCCTTGCGGCCGACGGGCACCTTGCGCTCCTTGTTGCCCTTGCCGCGCACGGTGACTTCGGCTTCGGCGAGATCGAGCCAGCCGGCCGACCGGTAGCCGTCGGCCTGCGTGTACATCACGTCGAGCCCGATCAGCTCGGCGAGGCGCAGCCCCGACGAATAGAACAGCTCGAGGATCGCGTGATCGCGGATGCCTTCGGTCGTGCCGGCAAGCGGTGCGTCCATCAACGCCGATGCGTCGTCGACCGACAGCGCCTTCGGCAAGGTCTTCGCGCGTTTCGGCGCGCGCACCGCGGCGACCGGGTTCGCGGGCATCTCGATGCGCTGCGCGAGCCAGCGGTAGAACGCGCGCCACGCGGACAGCCGGTGCGCGATCGAGCGTGCGGACAGCCCGCCCGCATGCGCGCGCGCGACCGCGCCGCGCATGTCGGCGGCCGTCAGCGTTTCGAGCGGCCGGCCGTTCGCGAGCTTCTTCAGCTCGTCGAGTTCGTGCGTGTAGCCGCGCAGCGTGTGGTCCGACAGCTGCCTGACGTGCTTCAGGTTCGACAGGTAGGCGGCGACCGGATCGTCTGTCATCGCGGGCGGACGGATCAGTGCGGCAGCAGGCGCGTGAGCGCGGCGCTCGCGAGCGTCGCGATCTGCGCGAGGAAGTCGGTGGCCATGCCGTCGTGGAAGCGGCGCGGGTCGGGCGAACCGAGCACGAGCAGGCCGAACGCGGGCGCATCGGCGCCGGCGAGCGGCGCACGCAGTGCGAGCAGCGCGACCGATGCGGCCGAGCCGTCGCCGGCCGGCGGCGCGGCTTCCGCACCTTCCGCCGCATTCGCGGCCGATGCGGCGAGCGCGGGCACGAGCCACTGCGCGGCCTCGAAGCCCGTGTTGGCGCCGCAGTACGGCGTCGACAGCCCGTTCGTGAACAGCCGGACTTCCTCGCCGACCTGGCGCGCGAAGTCGGCCTGCGAGTAGGTGTCGGCGACGTCCCAGACGCGCAGCGCGGTTTGCGGCACGTCGAACACGTCGGCGATGCCGTCGGCGATCGTGCGCGGCAGCGCGTACGGATCGCGTTCCGCGATCACGCGTGCGGTCCAGCGGCTGAACTTCGCGGACAGGCTGTCGTTCTCGTGGCCGTACCGCACGAGTTCGGCGAGGCGGCGCTCGAGATGCTTGTTCTTGTCGCGCAGCATTTCCATCTGCCGCTCCTGCAGCGAGATCGCGGCCTTGCCGTGCGGGTTCGCGAGACGGATCGTCGCGAGCAGCTCGGCGTGGCGCGCGAAGAATTCGGGATTGGCGAGCAGGTAGTCGGCGACTTCGCGATCGTTCATGTGGCGGGAGCGTTCAGTTATCAAGGACGTTGCAGGGTCAGGCGTGCAGGTCGATCTCGCCTTCGAACACGGTGGTGGCGGGGCCGGCCATCATCAGCGCGGCGCGTTCGTCGCGCGCGCCGTCCCAGTCGATCGTCAGCGTGCCGCCGTGCGTGTGCACGGTCACGGGCGAATCGAGCAGGCCGCGCCGGATGCCGGCCGCGACCGCCGCGCATGCACCGGTGCCGCACGCGAGCGTCTCGCCCGCGCCGCGTTCGTACACGCGCAGTTTCACTTCGCTGCGCGACACGATCTGCATGAAGCCGGCGTTCACGCGCTGCGGGAAGCGGGCGTGGCGTTCGATCAGCGGGCCTTCTTCCAGCACCGGATACGCTTCGGTGTCGTCGACGACCTGCACCGCGTGCGGATTGCCCATCGTCACCGTCGAAATCCAGCGCGTCGCGCCGCCGACGTCGAGCGGCCACAGCGTGTCGCGGCCCTCGGTGCGGCCGTCGAGGCCCGCCGCGTCGAACGGCACCTGCGCCGGCGCGAACCCGGGCGCACCCATGTCGACGACGACTTCGCCGTTGTCCTGCATCGTCAGCGTGATCAGGCCCTTCATCACCTGCACGCGCACGCTGCGCTTGTCGGTCAGGCCGCGGTCGCTGACGAATTTCACGAAGCAGCGCGCGCCGTTGCCGCAGTGTTCGACCTCGCCGCCGTCGCAATTGAAGATCCGGTACTTGAAATCCGCGCCGTCGACGGTCGGTTTCTCGACGAGCAGCAACTGGTCGGCGCCGATACCGAAGTGGCGGTTGGCAAGCGCACGCACCTGCGCTTCGGTGAGCGGCGGCAACGCGCGCGAATAGCCGTCGAGCACGACGAAGTCGTTGCCCGCGCCGTGCATCTTGGTGAACGAGAGTTTCACTGGGTCCGGATTTCCATGGCGAACAAGGCGGTCGGCACGACGCGAACGGCCGGCGGCCATGCGGTGCGGCCTCGTCGTTCGTCGTGCTGATCTCAACCGCAAATGATACATGCAGCGGACAGGGGCGTCCCGCGCGGGCGGCCGTTTCGCGTCGCCGGCGGGAAGGAACGGGCGATATCTGTCGATCGGTCGACTGGTCGCGTCAGCGGCGAGCGGACAAATTGACGCGGTGTGGCGGGCGTTGTCGCAGCCCAGGCGGGGCGTGGCGATGCGTGCCCGATGCACGGCAAAAGCACAGGGCGACCCGGACGCACGTTTCGTACGGGTCACATTGACAAGGTGATGTCTGACGTTCAGGTTCGACGGCTCCGATGTCGTCCTGGTCAATTACCAGGATGATCACTGAGGTGATTCAAGCGATGACACGCATCTTCAATCCGCCCCATTCAGGCGAAGCGCTGCGCGACGACGTGCTGCCGGCGCTGGGCCTGTCCGTCACCGAGGCCGCCGCGCAGCTCGGCGTGACGCGTGCGGCGCTGTCGCGGATCCTGCACGGCCATGCCGGTATCTCGCCGGAAATGGCATTGCGTCTCGAGGCATGGCTGGGCGAAGACAATGGCGGGCGTGCCGACCTTTGGCTCGCGCAGCAGGTTGCGTTCGATCTCTGGCAGGCGCGCGCATGACGGCGCGCCCGCGGGATTCGCCCGACGGGCGTCAGGTCAGTACAGGCTCGGTTCGCCGGCCGGGCGGGTCTTGAAGCGCTTGTGGACCCAATAGTATTGCTCGGGCATCAGCGGGATCTGTTCTTCCAGGAATGCGTTCATCCGCCGTGCGTCGAGATCGTCGTCGCCGGTCGGGTAGTGATCCCACGGCTTGAATACCTTCAGACGATAGCCCTTGTAATTCGGCAGCACCTCGCCGATGAACGGCACGACCTGCGCGCGGCCCGTCTTCGCGAGCCGGCCGACGGCCGTCAGCGTGCAGGCAGGCACGCCGAAGAACGGGACGAACGTCGAATTGCGCAACCCGTAGTCCATGTCGGCGCCGAGCATCACCGGCTTGCGGTCGCGCAGCCAGCGCAGCACGACGCGCGCGCTGTCCGCGCGGCCGACCATCTCCGCGTCGAATCGCCCGCGCGCCTGCTTCGCCGCTTCCTCGAGCACCGCGTTCGAGAACGGCTGGTAGAGCGACCCGCAGCGGCGGTGCAGCGAACGATTCAGCCAGATCGAGCCGGCCTCGATGCCGACGAAATGCAGGCCGAGGAACAGCGTCGGCGGCAGGTCCGGATCGTCGAGATCGACCGCGCTGTCGACCTGGATCAGCTTCGCGAGCTTTTTCTCCGAGCCGAACCACTGCACGCTGCGCTCGACGTAGCTGCGGATCGCATGGCGGAAATGCTGCCCGGCGACTTCCTCGCGCCGCGCGTCGCTCCAGTCCGGGAAGCAGAGTTTCAGATTGGTGTGTACGATGCGTTTTCGCCGGCTGGGGATCTTGTAGAGCAGCCAGCCGAGACCATCGCCGAACCGTGCGGTCAGGCCGTACGGCAACAGGGCGAGCAGTTTCAGCAAGCCAATGGCGAGGTGCGTGCCGAGACGACCTAGCATGCGAAACCTCCGTGGAACCGGCTGGCCGGCGCGTTGCGAACAGGTGGGTGAGACAGCGGAAGATGCAGCACGGGCGGCGCTCTGTGACAATTCAGGAAAGCCGCTATAATACGGGCTTCGCCGAGTTAACTGACAACTTGCGGGGCGAAGCCGGTTGGCGTCACACACGCTGCCCGGTCCTGGTAATCCGCTAAAGCGTCGCCGCTTCAGGCCCAACGAAGCTGGCTACGTGAAACCAACCGTAACCACACAGGAGCCTGAAAAAAGTGGCAAACGATTATCTCTTCACGTCCGAATCCGTCTCCGAAGGCCATCCGGACAAAGTCGCGGACCAGATCTCGGACGCGATCCTCGACGCCATCCTCGAGCAAGACAAGTATTCCCGTGTCGCGGCGGAAACGCTGTGCAACACGGGTCTCGTCGTGCTGGCCGGTGAAATCACCACGACGGCCAACATCGACTACATCCAGATCGCACGCGACACGATCAAGCGCATCGGCTACGACAACACCGACTACGGCATCGACTACAAGGGTTGCGCGGTGCTCGTCGCGTACGACAAGCAGTCGCCGGACATCGCGCAGGGCGTCGATCGTGCGCACGACGACAACCTCGATCAAGGCGCGGGCGACCAGGGCCTGATGTTCGGTTACGCGTGCGACGAAACGCCGGAACTGATGCCGCTGCCGATCTACCTGTCGCACCGTCTCGTCGAGCGCCAGGCCAGCCTGCGCCGCGACGGCCGCCTGCAATGGCTGCGCCCGGACGCGAAGTCGCAGGTGACGGTCCGCTACGTCGACGGCAAGCCCGATTCGATCGACACCGTCGTGCTGTCGACGCAGCACGCACCGGACATCGAACTGCCGGCGCTGCGCGAAGCCGTGATCGAGGAAATCATCAAGCCGACGCTGCCGGCCGACCTGATCAAGGGCGACATCAAGTTCCTGGTGAACCCGACCGGCCGGTTCGTGATCGGCGGCCCGCAGGGCGACTGCGGCCTGACCGGCCGCAAGATCATCGTCGACACGTACGGCGGTGCCGCACCGCACGGCGGCGGCGCGTTCTCGGGCAAGGATCCGTCGAAGGTCGACCGTTCGGCTGCGTACGCAGGCCGCTACGTCGCGAAGAACATCGTCGCCGCCGGCCTCGCGTCGCGCGCGCTGATCCAGGTGTCGTACGCGATCGGCGTGGCCGAGCCGACCTCGGTGATGGTCAACACGTTCGGCACGGGCCGCGTGTCGGATGCAGTGATCACGAAGCTCGTGCGCGAGCATTTCGACCTGCGTCCGAAGGGCATCATCAAGATGCTCGACCTGCTGCGCCCGATCTACGAAAAGACCGCCGCTTACGGCCACTTCGGCCGCGAAGAGCCGGAATTCTCGTGGGAAGCGACCGACAAGGCGCTCGCACTGGCCGAAGCGGCCGGCGTCGAGCCGACGGCACGCGTCGCGTAGGCGTCGTTCGCCCGACATGAAAAACCCCGGCCTGGCCGGGGTTTTTTTATGGGTGTCGATCACCGGTGGGTACGGGCACGGCAGCGCGACGGCGATCGTCGCGCGGTGCCCGCCGGCGTGCGCTCAGCGCGCGCCGAACCCGAACCAGCCGTTGCTGGCCGCGAGGCGGCGCGGGCGGTTGATGCGGCGCTGCGGGCCGAGCGTGCGGCGCAGCGCGAGCGCGCGCAGCGACGACGGCTTCTGCAGCAGCGAGCGCAGGCCCGCGCGGCGCGAGAACGCCTGCGCGCTCATCATCAGAAATGCGTGGAACCACGCACGGATGCCGTCCAGCCGGCTGTGTGCGGGCGTACGCTCGGCCAGCGCCTGCGTGCGGGCGCGGTGATGGCGCAGCGAGCGGGCAGGAGCGGGCGGCATGACGCGCTTCGCAGCGCGGCTGAGACGGGAAGTCAGACGGAATGGCATGTGAACGATGCTTCGCTTGTATGGATGGCGCCCTTGGGAGCGCACTGGTATGAACGGCCTCGGATGGCGCAACGGATCTTACCGAAACTCGCTGCGCGCCGCGCCCGCCAGAATTGACAGGGCCGCGACAGGCTACAGGGGAAACATGACCGGCAAAAGTCGCGATAAACCCTTGTGCCGCAACGCGTGTGCCGCATACCGCCTGTCGGTGAGGCCGGCGCCGCGCCGCACAGTTCCCTTGACCCGGATCAAATCCGCGATTGGCATGCCCCTGCGCACGACAATGGCGCTGTTCGCCGAATCCGGCGCCGATTTACAATCGTCACATTCACACAATAAGCATCTGGCATCCCATGTCGTCTCCATTGCAGTCGGAATCGATCCGCGCGCAAGTCGCGGAATTGCGCGAGCGCGGCTTCGTCGTCGCGCGTGGCCTCGTCAGTGACGAGCAGTGCGCGGCACTCAGGCAGATCGCCGAGCGCCAGTTGCGGGAGGCGGCCGAGCCGATCGAGTTCGAGGCGGATTTGCGCTATCCGGGCGCGCCCGAGTCCAAACATGCGCCGGGCGGGCATACGGTGCGACGGCTGCTCGATGCGTATTCGCGCGATCCGGCCTTCGCCGAGCGCGCGGTCGCCCCTGAAATCGGTGCGTGGATGCGCGCGTATTTCGGCGAAGAGCCCGTGCTGTCGCGCGCCCATCACAACTGCATGATGACGAAGCATCCCGCGTACGGCAGCCTGACCGGCTGGCATCGCGATTTTCGCTACTGGTCGTTCGAGCGCCCGGACATGGTGTCGGTATGGCTCGCGCTCGGGCCGGAGACGAACGAGAACGGCGCATTGTGGCTCGTGCCGGGGTCGCATACGGCCGAATTCGGGCCCGAAGCGTTCGACGATGCGAAGTTCTTCCGCAGCGACCTGCCGGAGAATCGCAGGATGATCGACGCGGCCACGTGCCCGTCGCTGCAGACGGGCGACGTCGTGTTCTTCCACAGCAACACGCTGCATTCGGCCGGGCAGAATCGTTCCGACCAGGTGAAATTCTCGCTCGTGTACACCTACCACGGCGCGAGCAACCGGCCGGTGCCGGGCACGCGCTCGGCGTCGAAGTCGGAAGTGCCGTTCTAGGCACGGCGCGGGCGGCCGGCAACGCCGCGGCGATGCCGTGGTGCCGGGCATCGCGGGAGAATGAAGCAACGGGCGGCCTGGCCGCCCGTTTCGTCTGGCGCGGCCCGGCGTGCGACGCGGGCCGTTCGCGTGTCGCGCGGCTACTTGCTCAGCGCTTGCCGCCCGGCATCGCGAAACCGATCAGGCCGATGAACGATGCGACGGCGCCGCCCACGATCAGCAGGATCGTCTTCGTCGCGGGCGAGCCCGTGAAGAAGCGCGACATGTTGTCGTTGAGCGAATGGAACGACTGGCCGCCGAAATACAGCAGCACGACGCCGCCGACGAGCAGCGCAACCGAGATGACCCGGGACATACCAACCTCGCAGAAACGGTGATTCGAGACGCCGCAGTGTAGGCGACGGGCACGGCCGCGTCCATCGGCGCGTCGTCGTGCGCACGCCGGCCGCTTTCGTTACCATAGTCGTCGTATGACTCCTTCGCCACCGCCGCGCCGTGGGTGCGGCGCGTGCGCGTCCCTTTCCCCGATGTCCTGACGGAACCGACTCATGGCCTACGAAGCAGCTTCCGAACGTTACGCCGACATGCAGTACCGCACCTGCGGCAAATCCGGGCTCAAACTGCCCGCGCTGTCGCTCGGCCTGTGGCACAACTTCGGCGATACGACGCCGATCTCGACGCAGCGCGAGATCCTGCGCACCGCGTTCGACCTCGGCATCAACCACTTCGATCTCGCGAACAACTACGGGCCGCCGTACGGCAGCGCCGAAACCAATTTCGGCCGGCTGCTGAAGGAGGATTTCCGGCCGTATCGCGACGAGCTGCTGATTTCGACGAAGGCCGGCTGGGACATGTGGCCGGGGCCGTACGGCAGCGGCGGCGGGTCGCGCAAGTACGTGCTCGCGAGCCTCGACCAGAGCCTGCAGCGCATGGGGCTCGACTACGTCGACATCTTCTATTCGCACCGCTTCGACGCCCACACGCCGCTCGAGGAAACGGCGAGCGCGCTCGCATCGGCCGTGCAGCAGGGCAAGGCGCTCTACATCGGCATTTCGTCGTATTCGGCGGCGAAGACGCGCGAGATGGCCGAACTGCTCGCGCAGTACAAGGTGCCGCTGCTGATCCACCAGCCGTCGTACAACCTGCTGAACCGCTGGGTCGAAACCGAACTGCTCGGCACGCTCGACGAGATCGGGACGGGCAGCATCGCGTTCACGCCGCTCGCGCAGGGGCTGCTCACGTCGAAGTACCTGAACGGCGTGCCGGCCGACGCGCGCGTGAACAAGCCCGGCGGCGGCTCGCTGAAAGAGGATCACCTGAGTGCGCACAACCTCGAGCACGTGCGCAAGCTCAACGCGATCGCCGAGCGGCGCGGGCAGAGCCTCGCGCAGATGGCGCTCGCATGGGTGCTGCGCAACGGCCGCGTGACGTCCGCGCTGATCGGCGCGAGCCGGGCGGAGCAGGTGCGCGAAAACGTCGGCGCGCTGAAGAACCTCGACTTCTCGGCGGAGGAACTCGCGGAGATCGATCGTTACGCGACGGAAGGCGGCATCAATCTGTGGGAAAAGCCGTCCACCGATCAGGCGATCTGACCGGGACTCGATACGGGATGCGAAACATCGCATGCCGTATCGACGGCTTGCACGCAGACCCGCGCATCGCTTCGATGCAAGCGATGCGCGTCGCGCACGGGTTGCGCGGCTAGATCAGCGCAGGCAGGCCTTCGACGAGCAAGACCGCGACGCCGACGCCGAGGATCACGCCCAGTACGCGCAGCAGGTTGTGACGGAATTCGGTTGCGCACGGCACCGCGCCGAGAAATAGCGCTCCGGCCAGCGCCATCGGAATCAACAGGATGAAGTCGCCGATCGTGAAGTAGGTCGTCATGCGTGTCTCCAGTGTCGGCCGGAGTGGGCGCTTCAGCGCTTACTCCGGCCCCATGCCGGGTATTTCTAGTGTGGGTCCGACCCGATCGCGAGCGGGCCGGTCAATTCGAGTATAGGCAACCGGCAGCGCTTTTCGCTATCCGAACCATTAAAAATCAGCGGAAAGCCCCGCGAAATCCCGCATTTTCACCGCCAGGTCGACGAATGCCTTGCGCGTATCTTTCCCGTGCCTTTCGACTGGTGCGAATTCGTCGTATATGTCCGATGCGTGCCGCCGCACGCGCAGGCGCGGCGGCACGCCCGCTCATGCGCGGTCGGGTTGCGCGCGGGCGGCCGGCGCGCGGAACACCAGCGCGAGCCCCGCGATGATCGCCCCCATGCCGGCGAGCGCGAGCGGTTCGGGCCGGTTGCCGAGCCACACGGCATCCATCAGCGTGGTGACGACGGGCACGAGATAGAACAGGCTCGTCACGTTGACGAGATCGCCGCGCTGCATCAACCGGTAGAACAGCAGTTGCGCGATCACCGAAATCACGATGCCGAGCCACAGCAGCGGGATCGCGAACGCCCAGCTCAGGTCGAACGACAGCGGCCGGAACGGCGCGATCGCCACGCACAGCGCGAGACCGATCGCATTCTGCAACGGCAGCACGTCGGCGGGCGCCGCGCGTACGCGCTTTTGCAGCAGCGAGCCGGCGGTCAGCGCGACGAGCGCGGTGAGCGCGCACGCGATGCCCGCCGGCGTCAGGCCGCCGTCCCCTGCGCCGCGGAACACGACGAGCGCGAGGCCGGCCAGCGACAGCGCGAGCCCCGCGATGCGCACCGGCTGCCAGCGCCGCTCGACGAGCGCGAGCGTGAGGATCGGCTGCACGCCGAGGATCGTCGCGAGCACGCCCGGCGCGATCCCGCGTTCGAGCGCGAGCAGGTAGAAGATCGAATAGCCGCCCATCATCAGCAGGCCGGTGAGCGCGGCCATGCGCCGCTCGCCACGCGGCGGCAGCCAGCGTTTGCGCACCAGGGCCAGCCCGAGCAGCACGAGCGAGGCAACGGCGAAGCGTGCGGTGAGAAAGGCGAACGCGGACGCGTGACGCAGACCGAGTTCAGCGAAGATCGCGCCGCTGCTCCACAGCAGCACGAAGAGCGACGTAGCGCCATGCGCGGCGAGCGCGCGTTTGAACGAAACCATGTGAATCCACCTGTCGAACGGATCGGAACGTTCCATCCGCGCGCGCAGCGGCACGCGGTGCGTCACGACGCACGCATGCAGGCCGACGGGCGAATGGAAGACGGAACGAAAAGCCGGCCGGTCAGCCGGCGCGTGCCGCCGGAGGGGGCGGCGCGGCGCCGACGAGCGGCGGTGCGACAGGAGGAGGCAGGACCGACGGATGCACGCACGCCTGCGGCCGCGAGTCGAACTGCGGCCGGGATCTTGCGAGGGCGGACGTGAGCGGATGCATCGTGGCGGAATGCGCTTGAACGCGAATGAGCATCAAAGGTACCGCAAGGCCGGCATCGTACGCAACATTCGTCGGCGGCATCGTATGACGAACGAAGGGCGGGTGCGCGCGACCGCGCGCCGTGCCGGCCGCGTTCAACGCACGCGAAGGCGATGAGGATGCCGCATCGAGCGGGTGCCGCGATCACGCGACATGTTGCCGCGACCCGCGTGCCCACCCGCGACGCGTGAGCGGCGCCCGCCACATGCGCGCCGCAGTGATGCCGCGGATTCGGCGGACGGACACATTCGACAGGGTATGATGGGGGTAACCGGGCGGGCAAGCGCCGGCCCGGCGCAGTGGTTGATTGGAGACATTCGACGAATTCGCGGCACTTCGCCCGCTTCTTCTTCTTTTCGCGCTTCGATAAACCGTGAACAATGGGATCACGCGCAACGCTCCGACGAGAGCGCGCGGATCGTGCATTTGCCGGCTCGCCAGCGAGCCGGGTTTCAAGATTCAAGAGTGGGGAACCATCATGCATGTCGGGTCGATTGTCTGCACTACCCATATCGCGGTGCCGAAGGGCGCGCGCGGCATCGTCCAGCGCATCCTGGGCGACATGGCCATGGTGACCTGGTACGCGGGCGTACCGGGCGAGTCGAAGGAACTCAACACCGAGCCGTTCTTTCTCGAGGACCTGATCGACACCGGCGAATCCGTGCTGCCGGCCGGCGCGGCGCTTCACTGAACGCACACGCCGCAGTCGGCGCTCGTCTTTCGGCCCCGCAGGCGGCACAATGCGGGGCATGAAAGACGCCACTTCCGCTCCCGCTTCTCCCGCCGGCCCGCCGTTCGCCGGACTCACGCCCGAATGCGTGCTCGACGCGCTCGACAGCATGCTGATGCCGGCCGGGCTGCGCACCGACGGGCGTCTGCTCGCGCTCAACAGCTACGAAAACCGCGTGTACCAGGTGGGCATCGAAGACGGCCCGCCGGTCGTCGCGAAGTTCTATCGTCCGGCACGCTGGTCGGACGAAGCGATCCTCGAAGAGCACGCGTTCGTCGCCGAACTCGCCGCGCGCGAGATTCCGGCGGTGCCCGCGCGCGCATTCGACGGCCGCACGCTGCACACGTTCGACGGTTTCCGCTTCTCGATTTTCGAGCGGCGCGGCGGCCGCGCGCCCGACCTCGATCGCAGCGACACGCTCGAATGGCTGGGCCGCTTCATCGGCCGGATCCATGCGGTCGGCGCGACCGAGCCGTATGCCGCGCGCCCGGTGCTCGATATCACGACGTTCGGCTACGAGCCGCGCGACTACCTGCTCGCGCACGATTTCATTCCGGATGACGTAAGGCCCGCGTACGAGACGGCGGTCACGCTCGCGCTCGAAGGCGTGGAGGCCGCGTTCGAGCGGGCGGGCGACATCCGCCTGCTGCGCACGCACGGCGACTGTCATCCGAGCAACGTGCTGTGGACCGATGCCGGCCCGCACTTCGTCGATTTCGACGACAGCCGGATGGCGCCCGCGATCCAGGATCTGTGGCTGCTGCTGCCTGGCGATCGCGAAGGCGCGTCGCGTGCGCTGGCCGACCTGCTGGCCGGCTACGAGGATTTCTGCGAATTCGAGCCGCGCGAGCTGCATCTCGTCGAAGCGCTGCGCACGCTGCGGCTGATCCACTACGCGGCCTGGCTCGCGCGGCGCTGGGACGATCCCGCATTTCCGGCCGCGTTCCCGTGGTTCAACACGCATCGTTACTGGGAAGCGCGCGTGCTCGAGTTGCGCGAGCAGATCGGCGCGATGCAGGAAGGGCCGCTCTGGCCCGTGTGACGGCGCGCGCGGCAGCTTCGCCGCGCGACAGGTTCAGCGCGGGCCGCTGCGAATCCGCGGCCCGTTTCGCTCAGAACTTCAGCATCATCTTGATCACGGCGGCGAAGCGCTTGCCATAAGGCGGCGCGATCAGCCCGCGCGTATTCAGGCGTGCCTGCGTGAGCACCGGCTTCATCTTCGAGAACGTCACGAAGCCGTCGTAGCCGTGATACGCGCCCATCCCGCTCGCACCGACGCCGCCGAACGGCAAGCTGCCGCACGCGATGTGCAGCAGTGCATCGTTTACCGTCACACCGCCCGAGATCGTTTCGCGCATCACGCGCTCGACCGTGCCGCCGTCCTCGTCGAACAGGTACAGCGCGAGCGGACGTGGGCGCGCATTCACATATGCGATCGCCTCGTCGAGCCGTTCGTACGGCACGAGCGGCAGCAGCGGCCCGAAGATCTCCTCCTGCATCAGTTGCGACGCGGCCGGCACCTGCGTGACCGCGCACGGCACGAAGCGGCGCGACGCGGGGTCCGATTGCGCGTCGGACAGCGGATGCAGTTGCGCGCCGGCCGCCTGCGCGTCGCTCGCGAGCTGCTGCAGCCGTGCGTAGTGGCGCGGCGATACGATCGTCGTGTAGTCGCCGTTGGTCGACAGGTCCGGATACATCTTCGCGAAGCGTGCCCGCGCGCGCTCGATGAACGCGGCTTCCATCCCGCGCGGCAGCAGCACGTAGTCGGGCGCGATGCAGGTCTGGCCCGCGTTCAGCGTCTTGCCGGTGACGATCGCGTCGACGGCCGCATCGAAGCGCGCGTTCGGGCCGACGATCGCCGGCGACTTGCCGCCGAGTTCGAGCGTGACGGGCGTGAGGTTGTCGGCGGCCGCGCGCATCACGTGGCGGCCGACGTGCGTCGAGCCGGTAAACAGCAGATGATCGAACGGCAGCGCGCTGAACGCGGCGCCGACTTCCGCATCGCCGTTCACGACCGCGACGTGGTCGCGCGCGAAGGTCTTGCCGATGAGCTGCTCGAACAGCGCCGACGTGCGCGGCGTCAGTTCGGACATCTTGATGATCGCGCGGTTGCCGGCGGCGAGCGCGCAGATCAGCGGGCCGGCCGCGAGCAGCACCGGGTAGTTCCACGGCACGACGATGCCGACCACGCCGAGCGGCTGCGGCATCACCTTCGCGCGCGCCGGGTGCAGCCACTTGTTCATCGGCTTGCGGACCGGTTTCATCCAGCGCTTGCCGTGCCGGAGTGCGTCGTCGATCTCTTCCTTCGCCATCCAGATTTCCGACAGCAGTACTTCCTGCTTCGAGCGATGACCGAAATCGGCGCTGATCGCTTCGGCGAGTGCGTCCGTGTTGTCGATCAGCATCGTGCGCAGCGCACGCAGGTGCTGGGCCCGCGTGTCCCACGCCGGGTACGGCGCCCGCAGGTACGCCGCACGCTGGTCGCGCAGCAGCGCCGTCAGCGCGTCGGCCGACGGCACGGCTTGCGGGGCCAGTTCGGGCAGGTCG
This sequence comes from Burkholderia metallica, assembly GCF_001718555.1. NCBI lineage: Bacteria > Pseudomonadati > Pseudomonadota > Betaproteobacteria > Burkholderiales > Burkholderiaceae > Burkholderia > Burkholderia metallica. Next base: position 3,448,151 of record NZ_CP013401.1, on the reverse strand, counting down.
TTCTTCATGTCGTCTCCTCCAGTTGGGCCGGGCTGGTCGGCCGGCCGTCACGCCGCACGCGCACGCTCGGCGAGCGCGGCGACGCGGATCGGGGTGGTGCGTGTCGCGCGGCGCGAGGCCGGCTGCGACGGGTGCTCGAAAACCGGTTGAAGCGTGCAACGGGCGTCGCATCCGCGCGACGGTGTGCGCATCCGCCAACCCGGCCGACACGTGCGGGCATGTCGCGCGAGACGATGGCCAACCGGCACGCGGTGCGGTGTCGCGCGCGCCTGCCGGGGCACCGAAGCAGGGCGGCGCGACGAGTCCGCCGAATCGTGCCGCAGCGCACTTCGCCGCTGCAGCAACAAACCGTCCAAACGGTCGGCGACGACGCAGGCCGTTCGATTTCGATCGACTGCGCACACGACGTCGAGCCTCTTCGCGCAGGCAGCCGTTTGAAATGAAATGCGGGTTGCGCGCATCGCATCCGGACCATCCGGTCGGCACGCGGCCTGCAGAACCTGGCGCTGCATCGTCGTCACTCCCGTTTCGCGACGGCTCGGCTTCTCGTGGCCGGCACGTCGCGCAAAGCGAATCGATACATCTTAAATTTAGTTCACGCGGGCGTTTAGAGGAATCGCTCTTGAATCGGCGCGCCGCGCGCGCGACCGCCATTCCTACAATGCCCGAACATTACAAGAGGGGACGCGGTCGCGCGGCGGTGCCGGGCGCCTTCCATGACACGAAGGAGACGTGACATGCAATACGACTACATCATCGTCGGCGGCGGTTCGGGCGGCTCGAGCCTGGCCGGCCGTCTCGCCGATGCCTGCCCCGATGCGACGATCGCGCTGATCGAAGCCGGCTCGCATACGGAGCGCAACCTGCTCGTCAACATGCCGGTCGGCATCGCCGCGCTGGTGCCGTTCAAGCTCGGCACGAACTACGGCTACGAGACGGTGCCGCAGGCGGGCCTCGGCGGGCGGCGCGGCTACCAGCCGCGCGGGCGCGGGATGGGCGGCTCGAGCGCGATCAACGCGATGATCTATACGCGCGGCCATCCGGGCGACTACGACGAATGGGCGCAGCTCGGCGCGACGGGCTGGAGCTGGCAGGAGGTGCTGCCGTATTTCCGCCGCGCGGAAGGCAACGTGCGCGGCGCCGATGCATGGCATGGTGCGGACGGCCCGCTGTCGGTGTCGGATCTGCGCTTTCGCAATCCGTTCTCCGAACGATTCATCCAGGCCGCGCATGCGGCCGGCTATCCGCTGAACGACGATTTCAACGGCGCGACGCAGGAAGGCGTCGGCTTCTATCAGGTCACGCACCGCGACGGCTCGCGCTGCAGTGTTGCCCGCGCGTACATCTACGGCCGCAACCGGCCGAACCTGCACGTGATCACCGATGCGACGGTGCTGCGGGTGGTGTTCGAAGGCAAGCGCGCAGTCGGCGTCGCGCTTGCACGCAACGGGCGGGTCGAGACGCTCGACGCGCGTGCGGAAGTGATCCTGTCGGCCGGCGCGTTCAATTCGCCGCAACTGCTGATGTGCTCGGGGATCGGCCCGGCCGAGCAACTGCGCCGGCACGGGATCGCGGTCGTGCAGGATGCGCCCGACGTCGGCGCGAACCTGATCGACCATATCGATTTCATCATCAATACGCGCGTGAATTCGTCGGAGCTGGTCGGCGTGTGTCTGCGCGGACTCGCGAAGATGGCGCCGGCGCTCGCGCGCTATTTCTCGAGCCGCACCGGAATGATGACGAGCAACGTCGCGGAGGCCGGCGGCTTCATCAAGAGCGATCCGTCGCTGGAGCGCCCCGACCTGCAACTGCATTTCTGCACGGCGCTCGTGGACGACCACAACCGCAAGATGCACTGGGGCTTCGGCTATTCGCTGCACGTGTGCGCGCTGCGGCCGTTCAGTCGCGGCACGGTGGCGCTCGCGAGCGGCGATGCGCGCGACGCGCCGCTGATCGATCCGCGCTTTTTCAGCGATGCGCGCGATCTCGACCTGCTCGTGCGCGGCACGCAGGCGATGCGCCGGATTCTGTTGCAGGCGCCGCTCGCGTCGCAGGGCGGGCGCGAGCTGTACACGCGGGCCGACCAGAGCGAGGCGGAGCTGCGCCAGACGATCGTCGAACATGCCGACACGATCTATCACCCGGTCGGCACCTGCCGGATGGGTTCGGATGCGCGCGCGGTCGTCGATCCGCAACTGCGCGTGCGCGGCGTCGAAGGGTTGCGCGTGGTGGATGCGTCGGTGATGCCGACGCTCGTCGGCGGGAACACGAATGCGCCGTCGGTGATGATCGGCGAACGCGCGGCGGACTTCATCGTCGCCGCGCGCAAGGGCACGGCGACGCGCGGCGAGGCAGCCGCGGCGGTGCACGGCCGCTGAGCGGCGCGCGCACGGCGGCGATCATGCTCAGGCAAACGTATCGACGAGGCCGGCGCGGCTCACGCTCGCGGCGGCCGGTGCGGATTGCGCAGCGCCGGCCGGTGCCTCGACGGCTGACTGTCCGCCGTTCCCGCGCCGCGACGACGACTGGCCGCCGGCGAAGGTTTGCTGCGGGTTCTGTTGCTGCGACGCGAAGCCGCCGTCGCTGACGGTCGCGCTGCCGAGCCCGAGCCCGCCCGCTTCCATCGCCTCGCGCAGCTTCGGCAGCGCGGCTTCGACCGCTTCGCGCACTTGGGCGTGCTGCGACACGAACAGCGCATGCGCGTTGTTGTCCGCGACGCGCAGCACGACCTGCAGCGGCCCGAGATCGGCCGGATTGAGCGTCAGCTCGGCGCTCTGCTGGTGCGCATTCGACAGGAACACGACCTTCTGGCTCAGCGCGTCCGTCCAGTCCGGGGTGCCGACGTGGGGCGCGAGCACGTGCGCGTTCGCGGCGGCGATCGCCCCCGCGGCCGGCGACAGCTGCAGGTTCGCCTGTGCGGCGGCAGCGGCCGTCGCGCCGGCCGCGAGCGTCGCGCTGGCGGCCGGGTCCGTCGCGGCGCCGGCTGCCGCGAGCGCGTGCTGTTCTCCCGACTGCGCGTTCGCGCTGGCCTGCAGCGCCTGCGCGGCGGCCGGCGTCGGCGTTTGCTGGGTGGCAAGCGCGCCCTTCGCGTCGGCGAGCGTGCGGTCGAAGCTCGGCGCCTTCGGTGTCAGCGGTGCGGCGGTGCCGGTCGCTGCGGCGGAGGCCGGTGCGGACGCCGTCGCCGTCGCGCCGGTCGCGGGCATCGCGATCGCGCCCGCGCCGCCCGCGCCGCCCGTCAGCCTGTCGAGCGCGGTTTGCAGCGCATCGCGGCCCGACGCCGGCGCGGCCGGCGGGGAGGCTGCGCTCGCGTCGCCGGTCGCGTGATCCGCCAGCGTGGCCGTGGCATCGGGCTGGCCGGACACGGCCGTTTTCTGCGCGGCGGCGGCCGTTGCATCGGCCGGCGTCGCGTTGTCCGTGCGCGCCTGTAGTTGCGCCTGCAACGCCGCGGCGGCCGCGAGCGCGGCGGCGTCGGGGTTGGTGGCGGCGTTCGCGGTCGTATCGTCGTTCGCGTCGCTGTCATCGGCCGCGGACGGCTTCGTGCCGGCGGCCGGCTTCGACGCAGCCTGTTTCGGCGACGCATCCGGCACGCCGGAGTTCGACGCGTCGTGACGCGTGGCGACGCTTTGCTTCAGCGTCTGCGCGAACGGGACGGCGGCCGTGGCGGTCGCGGCATCGTTGCCGGCGGCGCCGGACGCAGCCGCGCCGCGGGCGGCCTTGAGTGCGGTGCCGGCGGTGTCGAGCAGCGCGCCGAGCAGGGGCAGGGGAGGCATGGCGATTCTCTCGTTCGAATGCGGTGGTCGGTTACGACGAACGGGCCGCGTCGGCCCGCATGCGCAGGATCTTCGCGGCGTGTTCGTCGGCGTCGCGCTGTTCGCGCCGGGCGTCGCGCATCGCATCCTGCGCGGCGCCGCGCGCCTGCAGGATTTCGAACGAGCCGACGGTGCGTTTCTTCTGTTGCCAGTTCGGGCGGGCTTCGTCGATGCGGACCTCCGCCGCGGCCAGCACGCTGCGCTGCTGCGCGATCGCGGCGTCGAGCGTGTCGATGAATGCCTGGAAATTGCGCCAGTTGCCGGCCGGCATCCCGTGCTGCGCGGATTGCGAGAAGCGCGCGTGGTATTCGTCGCGGTAGCGCAGCAGCGCGTCGAGCTGCTCGGCGGCCGCGGTGCGCTCGCGCTGCGCGGTGCCGAGCTGCTTCGCGGCGGAATCGAGATCCTCCTGCGCGCGATCGAGCAGCAACTGAAGCGGAAAGCCGTGTGCCATCGGGGTCAGCCTCCGTAAGCGTCGAACAGCGCATCGAGCCCGGCGAGGCTCGACGCGAACGGCGCGCATTCGCGAAAGCCCTGCTGCAGGAACGCCTCGATGCGCGGATAGAGCGCGATCGCGCGGTCGAGCTGCGCGTCGCGGCCGGGCGCGTACGCGCCGACCGCGATCAGGTCGCGATTGCGCTGGTAGCGCGACAGCATCTGCTTGAACTGCCGGACGTGGTCGAGATGCGTTTCGTCGATCAGCGCGGTCATCGCGCGGCTGATCGACGCCTCGATGTCGATCGCCGGATAGTGGCCGGCCTCGGCGAGCGCGCGCGACAGCACGATGTGGCCGTCGAGGATCGCGCGCGCCGAATCGGCGATCGGGTCCTGCTGGTCGTCGCCTTCGGTCAGCACCGTGTAGAACGCGGTGATCGAGCCGCCGCCTTCGGGCCCGTTGCCGGTGCGCTCGACGAGCGCGGGCAGCTTCGCGAACACCGACGGCGGGTAGCCCTTCGTCGCGGGCGGCTCGCCGATCGCCAGCGCGATCTCGCGCTGCGCCATCGCATAGCGTGTCAGCGAATCCATCAGCAGCAGCACGTGCTTGCCCTGGTCGCGGAAATACTCGGCGAGCGACGTCGCGTACGCGGCGCCCTGCATCCGCAGCAGCGGCGACACGTCGGCCGGCGCCGCGACGACGACCGAGCGCGCGAGCCCGTCCTCGCCGAGAATCTGTTCGATGAATTCCTTCACTTCACGGCCGCGCTCGCCGATCAGCCCGATCACGATCACTTCCGCGCTCGTGTAGCGCGCCATCGTGCCGAGCAGTACCGACTTGCCGACGCCGGAGCCCGCGAACAGGCCCATCCGCTGCCCGCGGCCGACGGTGAGCAGCGCGTTGATCGCGCGCACACCGACGTCGAGCACGTGGTGGATCGGTTCGCGCTCGAGCGGGTTGATCGACGGCGCCGACAGCGGCGCGTCGACCTTCGACGCGAGCGGGCCGAGGCCGTCGAGCGGGCGCCCCGACGCGTCGACGACGCGCCCGAGCATTTCCCAGCCGACCGGCAGGCGCTTGGCGCCCGCGAGCGGATCGGTGACGGGCGCGCTTTCGCGCGGCCACACGCGCGCGCCGGGCAGCACGCCGGCGACGTCGGTGGTCGGCATCAGGAACAGGCGATCGCCGGCGAAGCCGACGACTTCGGCTTCCGCGTGCGACAACGTGCTGCCGGGCGGCAGTTCGATCGTGCATTCGGCGCCGACCGACAGGCGCAGCCCGATCGCCTCGAGCACGAGGCCGGCTGCGCGCGTCAGGCGCCCGCACGGCCGCAGCGGCAGCGCGCGGTGGCTGCGTGCGGCGAGCCCGTTCAGGTGGGTGCGCCAGTGCGCGAGATGCGGATTGTGCGGCGCGCGCGGCGCGGCGCCGTCGGCCGCTGCCGCGGCGGCGTGCCGGCGCGGGTCTCGTGCGCTGTCGCGCGCGGCGTCCGGGCCGAACGACGCGAGCGCGAGTTCGCGCTCGAGCGGCGTCATGCCGTCGTGCGCGAGCGAATCGGGCGTGGGCGTCACCACGTGCTCACCTTGCCGATCGCGGCGGCGACGCGCTGCCAGCGGGTGGGCAGCGTCGCGTCGACCTCGCCGGTCGCGGCGTGCGCGCGGCAGCCGCCGCGCTCGATCGACGCGTCGGTGCGCACGTTCCAGCCGAGCGCATCGAGATCGTCCTGCAGATACGCTTCGACGACGGGCAGGTCGGCCGGATTCACCGCGAGATGCGGCGCCCCGGACAGCGCGGGTTCGGCCGCGAGCACGTCGCGCACGGCGGCCACCAGCGCGGCCGGGTCGTGCTTCACGTGCTGGCGCACGACCTGCTGCGCGATGTCGAGCGCGAGTTGCGCGAGGTCGGCGGCCAGATCGTGTTCGACGCTCGACACGGCCTCGCGGAACGACGCGGCGAGCGCCGCGAGCTGCGCGGCCTGTTCGCGCGCGTCGGCCCGGCCGGCCTCGAAACCCTGTTCGCGGCCCTGCTCGAAACCGGCCTGGTAGCCGAGCGCGTGGCCTTCGGCGTGGCCGGCCGCATGGCCTTCGGCGTGCGCGGCGTCGCGCACGCGCTGCAGATCCGCGGCGAGCGCGGCGGCGGCCGCTGCCGCGTCGTCGGGCGGCGGCGGGGGCGGCGGCGGGTCGAACGACGCCATCTCCCACCGCTGGTACGCGGTGAGGGTGCCCGCGCGATCGCTCGCCGAATCAGACATACGCGTCTTCCGCCTTGCCGCCGATCGCGATCGCGCCGCTCTCGGCCAGGTTGCGCACGATCTGCAGGATGCGGCGCTGCTGCGTCTCGACTTCGGACACGCGCACCGGGCCGCGCGCGTCGAGATCCTCGGCGAGCAGTTCGGCCGCGCGCTGCGACATGTTCGCGAGGAACTTCTGGCGCAGCGCGGGCGGCGCGCCCTTCAGCGCGATGATCAGCGCTTCCGACTCGACTTCCTTGAGCACCATCTGGATCGCGCGATCCTCGAGGTCGAGCAGGTTCTCGAACACGAACATCTGATCGACGATCTTCTGCGCGAGATCGGCATCGTACTGGCGCACGCTCTCCAGCACGCCTTCCTCGTGCACGCTCGTCATGAAGTTCAGGATCTCGGCCGCGGTGCGGATGCCGCCCATCGGGCTGCGCTTCAGGTTGTCGCTGCCGGACAGCAGGCCCGTCAGCACGTCGTCGAGTTCGCGCAGCGCGGCCGGCTGGATGCCGTCGAGCGTCGCGATCCGCAGCATCACGTCGTTGCGCAGCCGCTCGGTGAAGCACGACGCGATCTCGGACGCCTGGTCGCGGTCGAGATGCACGAGGATCGTCGCGATGATCTGCGGATGCTCGTTCTTGATCAGTTCGGCCACCGCGCCCGAGTCCATCCACTTCAGGCCCTCGATGCCGCTCGTGTCGCTGCCCTGCAGGATGCGGTCGATCAGCACGCCGGCCTTGTCCTCGCCGAGCGCCTTGGTCAGCACCGAACGGATGTACTCGCTCGAATCGAGCGACAGCGCGGTGTGCTGCTCGGCTTCCTTCGCGAACTCCTGCAGCACGTCCTCGACCTGCTCGCGCGTGACGTTCTTCAGCGCGGCCATCGCGGCGCCGATCTTCTGGACCTCGCGCGGCGCGAGGAACTTGAATACCTGCGCGGCCTCTTCCTCGCCGATCGACATCAGCAGGAGCGCGCTCTTGGTCAAGCCTTCAGCGTTCATCGGACACCCAGTTCTTCACGACGGTGGCGACGATCTTCGGATCCTGGCGGGCGATCGTGCGCGCGTAGTCGAGGTTGCGTTCGTAACGGTTCTTTTCGCTCTCGAAACCGAGCAGCAGCGCGTCGGGCTCCTCGGCCTTCTCCGGCGCCGGCAGGCCGTCGAGCGCGACCGGGTCTTCCGGCGCGGCGAGCGCCGGCGCGGCCGGCTCGGGCGGCGGGAAGGCGCGGCGCATCGCCGGGCGCACGAACATGAAGTAGAGCGCCGCCGCGGCCGCCGCGATGCCGAGCCATTTCGCGGCTTCCTTCGCCATCGCGATCATGTCGGGCTGGCGCCACCACGGCAGGTCGGCGTACGGATCGCTCGCGGTCGAGAACGCGCTGTTCACGACGTTCACCGAGTCGCCGCGCTTCTCGTCGTAGCCCATCGCGTCCTTCACGAGCTGTTCGACCTGCGCGAGCTTCGCGGGCGGCAGCGGCTGCATCGTCACGTGGCCCTTCGCGTCGGCGACCGGCTGGTAGTTGACGACGACCGCGACCGACAGCCGCTTCACGCTGCCCATCGGCTGCTCGAGATGGCGGATCGTCTTGTCGACTTCGTAGTTGGTCGTCTGGTCCTTGCGGTCGCTCACCGGGGTGGTCTGCGGCGCGTTCTGGCCGTTGCCGGCGACGATCGGCGCGGACGCAGGCTGCGGCGGCGTGTTCGACAGCGCGCCCGGCACGCCCGACGCGCCGCCCTGCGCGAGCTCGGTCGAGCTGCTGGTCTGCTGGCTGCGGATCGCGGCCTGCTGCGGCGTGCCGTTCGGGCCGTAGCTTTCCGACGTCTGCTCGATCTTCGAGAAATCGAGGTCCGCGCTGACCTGCGAGCGCGCGTTGCCCGCGCCGAAGATCGGCGCGAGGATCGCGTCGATGCGCTTCTGCGTGTTGTGCTCGACCTGCTGCACGTATTTGAGCTGGCTCGCGTCGAGGCCGGAGGCCGACGCGGTCTGGGTCAGCAGGTTGCCGTCCTGGTCGACGATCGTCACGTTCTTCGCGGGCATGTCGGGCACGCCGGACGACACCATCCGCGTGATCGCCTGCACCTGGCCCTCGTCGAGCACGCGGCCCGGGTAGAGGTCGACGAACACCGACGCGCTCGGCGCTTCCTTGTCGCGCACGAACACCGACGGCTTCGGGATCGCGAGATGCACGCGCGCACCGCGCACGGCGTTGATCGATTCGATGGTGCGCTGCAGCTCGCCTTCGAGCGCGCGCTGGTAGTTGATCTGCTCGGCGAACTGGCTGATGCCGAATTTCTGGTTGTCCATCAGCTCGAAGCCGACCGAGCCGCCCTTCGGCAGTCCCATCGCGGCGAGCTTCAGGCGCGTTTCGTGCACCTGGCTCGACGGTACGAGGATCGCGCCGCCGGCATCGGCGAACTTGTAGGGAACGTTTGCCTGCTGGAGCGCGGCGATGATCGCGCCGCCGTCGCGGTCCGACAGGTTGCTGTACAGCACGCGATAGTCGGGCGCGCGGCTCCACAGCACGAGCGCGGTGATCACGGCGACCGCGAACGCGACGGCGATCACGAACGGCAGCTTCGGGTTGCCCTTCATCCGCGAGATGCCGGGAATGCGTTCCGCGAAGCCGCCCAGCCCGAAGTCTGCGCCTGCGCCACCCGCGCCCGGCAGCGCGGCGGCCGCGGCGGCGCCGGGCGCCGGGCTGGCGAGGCCCGCGCGGGCGTCTGGGTTGATCAGCGAGTTGGCCTGCGAATCCATGCGTCGAGTTTCTCCGGAGCGGGACGACTGAGCTCGCTCGGACGAGCGGGCGGACAATGACACGATGCGATTATCGTGACCCGGGCCGCACTCCGATCGACCGAAAAGAACGGGGTTTCCCCCGTACTTTCTCGGCTTTGACGCGCGGCGCGCTGCTATCCTTTTTCGGAATCCGGCATGGCGCGCGTGGTGCGGCGCCGGCGGATCTCCCGGCACGTCCGGGTCTCTTCTCTCGGTTTTGGGGACAGCATGGCTGCGAACGTCAGCGGAATCGGTTCGGTGTTGCAACAGATGCAGTCGATGGCCGCGCAGGCGTCCGGCGGCGTCGCGAGCCCGACGGCGGCGCTGGCCGGCTCGGGCGCGGCGACGGCCGGCACGTTCGCGAGCGCGATGAAGGCGTCGCTCGACAAGATCAGCGGCGACCAGCAGCACGCGCTCGGCGAGGCGCAGGCGTTCGAGGTCGGCGCGCCGAACGTGTCGCTCAACGACGTGATGGTCGACATGCAGAAAGCCAACATCGGCTTCCAGTTCGGGCTCCAGGTCCGCAACAAGCTCGTGAGCGCTTACAACGACATCATGCAGATGTCGGTGTGACGGGCCGGCCATCCGGGGACGGCTATCCGGTTGGCCGCTATCCGAACCCGCCCATCCCGGAACCGTTATCCGGCCACGGCCATTCGCAAAGCGCCGCCGGGCTCGCCGGCGGACCGGCGCCTCGGCGCCCGGCAGCAGGCACGCTTGCCTAAAGCTTTCGCGATCCCTTCCGATAACTCCGGTGAAGGCCGCGTCGTGCGATGCACGGCGGCGGTTCCCGTATAGCCAAGGCAGAACAAGGAGAAGCGCATGTTTTCCCCAGGACACGCTGGAGCCAGTGCCTACGCGCGTGTCGGCGTCGAGACAGGGGTGATGGGCGCCTCCCCGCACCGGTTGATCGCGATGCTGTACCAGGGCGCGCGGCAGGCGATCGCGCTGGCGCGCATGCATTTGCAGCAGGGCAACGTATCCGCGCGGGGCGACGCGATCGGCAAGGCGATCCGGATCGTCGAGAGCGGGCTGAAGGCGTCGCTGAACCGCGACGCGGGCGGCGAGATCGCGGAGCGGCTGGACGCGCTGTATGCGTATATCGGCCGGCGTCTGCTGGAAGCGAACGCGCAGGCGAGCGACGCGATGCTGGTCGAGGTCGACCGGCTGCTCGCGACGCTCGAGGAAGCATGGACGGGGATCGCCCCGGAGGTCGCGCGGATGGCCGCGCAACAGGCAGTGGAAGCATCACGATGAATCGCAAGGCCGAATACTTCGAACGTTACGAGGCGCTCGCCGCCGTGTCGGGCCGGATGCTGGGCGCCGCCCGCAGCGCCGACTGGAGCGCGTTGCCGGGGTTGCAGGCCGAATTCATGCAGTTGGTCGACAGGCTGAAGGAAGCCGATTCCGGCGTCGTGCTCGACGAATCGGATCTCGGCCGCAAGCTCGACCTGATCCGCCGCATCCTGGCCGACGACGCCGCGATCCGCGATCTCGCGAGCCCCGACGTCGCGCGGTTGTCCGCGCTGTTCGAGGCGCGGCGCTCGACCCAGGTATTGACCGATCTCTACCGCGCGCGCGGGTAGCACCCGTTTTCCGGAGAAACGGGCGCGGGGGCGCGCCGTTCCCGGATTCGCAACGATGTGCAGGGCCTGTTTTACATATGGAATGCACGTGCGAATGCCCGAAGTCGCTCGTCTCCCAAGGGGACTTCCTTGCCGAGTGCAGGCAACGCGTGACGCGCGCCGTCTGGCCGAGCCAAGCGCGCCGAACGAAGTGGCCTTGGAGGACAGGCGACGAACGCCGCCGCCATGCGGGCGATTGCGCGCATTCCCGTGGAATGATTTTTTATTGGGCGTTTTCGCGAGAACGGCCGCTCGCCGCGTTGCGCGCCTTGCAAACACGTCGTCGGTCTTCGCGGCGTCTCGCGAGGACTTGCGTGGGTCGTCGCGAGCGGTCGTTCTCGTGGCACCGCCTATGCGGCCCTCTGGAAACAGACCCTGAGATGAGCAGGCTCCGATCATGACCGGTATCGACTCCGTTGCGGCCGCGCTGCTGGCGAGCCGCCTCGACAGCCTGCTGACCGGCACCGTGTCGGCGCCCGCCGGCGGCGGGGCGACCTCGCAGGTCGGCACGCCGGGCACCGGCGCGTCGTCCACGCCGTCGGCCGGCAGCCCGCCCGCCGCGCCGCCGGCGTCCACCCAGACCGCGCTGTCGGATGTCGGGCGCGTGCTCGACGCGATCTCGCGCGCGGGCGGCGATACGACGCCGGCGATCGCCGGACGCGTGCCGCTGCTCGCCGATCCCACCGTGCTGCTGACCGACACCGCCGTGCCGGCCCGCGCGCCGGCCGCCGCCGATCCGGCGGCGCCTTCCACGCCGGCGTCCGCTGCGGCGTCGTCCGCGGCGGCGGCGCGTGAAGCGGCCGCCGCGTTGCCGGTCGCGGCGCTGCGCGCGGCGCTCGCGCAGGCCGTGAGCGAAAGCGGCCTCTTCTACGAATCCCATCTGGCGCAGTGGCTGGCCGGCCAGCGTCCGCTCGCGGCGCTGCTGCGCGAGCCGCAGGCGCGCCTCGCGGCCGCGCTCGCGCCGGCCGACCCGGAGGCCGCGCAGCACGGCGCGACCGACGTGCTCGACGAACTGCTCGCGCAGCGTCCGCCGCTGCCGGCGGGCGCGCGCGCCACCGCGCAGCCGGGTACGCCGGCCCAGGGCGGCGCGCCGACCCGCGACCCCGCGCAGGCGTTGCCGGCAGGCGCACGGCAGGGCGCGTCGCTACCGCCCGATACGGCCGATCTGCTCGGCGAGCGTTCCGATCCGCGCTGGACGCCCGCGCGGGCCGAACCGGCCGCCGCCGCGCCGGATACGCCGGCGCAGACGCTCGCGCCCGTGCACCCGGCCGCCGTGCCGCTCGTCAGGCAGCAGCTCGACGCGCTCGCGACCGACCAGTTCCGCTGGACGGGCGAGGCGTGGCCCGGCGCCCGGCTCGACTGGACGATCGAGCCCGACGATCCGGGCAGCCGCGCGCCGCGCGGCGACGACGGTGCAGGCGACGGCATCGCGTGGCGCACGCGTCTCACGTTGACGTTGCCGTCGCTCGGCACGGTCGACGCGGACCTGGTGCTGAACGGCACGCAGCTCGTCGCGCGCCTGCGGGCGAACCAGACGGGCGCCGAGCGCCTCACGCGGCACGAGGCGGCGTTGCGACAGCGGCTCGAGGTGTCGGGGCTGCGGGTGGGCGGGCTGTCTATCCGCGCGGTCGACGACGGCCCGGATAGCTTCGACCTGTTTGCTGCGCAGGCGGCCGCTGCCGCGTATGCGCGCGGTGCGGCCCCGGCCGGCGGCCCGGCGACGCATGCGCGGGACACCGACGACGAGGCGCTGCAATGAGCATGACGTCCCGCAAGCGCGCGGCCGCGCTCGTCTACGATCCGAAAGGCGGCGATGCGGCGCCGCGCGTGGTCGCGAAGGGGTATGGCGTACTCGCCGAGATGATCGTCGCGCGCGCGCACGATGCGGGGTTGTACGTGCATACGGCGCCGGAGATGGTGTCGCTGCTGATGCAGGTCGACCTCGACGACCGGATTCCGCCGCAGCTTTACCAGGCGGTCGCGGATCTGCTCGCGTGGCTGTACGCGCTCGACCGCACCGAGCCCGCGCCGGACGACGCCGCACCGCGCTTTCCGTTGCCGCCGCTGCGCTGAGCGGCGCCGGCAACGCGCGACTTCTTACGAAATGCTGTCCTTGTCTTGCAACGGTATTTCGTCGGCATTTCCCGTTCATCGGTCGGCATCGTTCCGCAACCTGCGCATTTCGTCCGAATTTCTCCGCTGATCGTGCCTGCCGCTGCGTAAGCCGGCGGATTGAGCCGCCGATTGATTTATGTAATGATATCCATTCTCATTTTCATGTTGCCGGGCGGCGCGCATTCCCTGCGTGCCGCCCGTTGTTTTGAACGAATGGAACCTCTCGCGTGAACGCGCCCGAAACGATCAATCCGCCCGATGCGGGTATTGCCCGCGCGGGCGTCACCGTGCTGCACCCGGCGGCCCGCCCGCTGAGCGACGACGAACTGGCCGCGCGCCGCCAGCGTTCGCGCCGCGCGACCTTCATCAAGTGGCTGCGCAAGGTGCATGGCTGGGTCGGGCTGTGGGGCGCGATGCTCGGGCTGCTGTTCGGCGTGACGGGCGTGCTGCTCAATCACCGCGCGCCGCCGCTGAAGATTTCGACCGGCGAGCCGCAGGTCGAGGAGATGCAGATCGCGTTGCCGGACCCGGCGCCGAAGACGCCCGCCGCGATGACGAAATGGCTGCAGCACGAACTCCATTTCGACGGCAAGCCGGGCCGCGTGCGCAAGGAGCCCGCGCAGCCCGTCGCGTGGGGCGACAAGCGCGTGATGCAGCCGGAACACTGGCAGATGGGCCTGTTCGGCCCGCACCAGAACCTGCAGGCCGAATACTGGGTCGGCAACGGCTACGTCGCGGTGAAGCGCACGGGCAACACGTTCCTGACGACGCTGAACAACCTGCATCGCGGCGTCGGGATGAATCTCGGCTGGGTGCTGCTGATGGACACGATCGCGGGTTCGCTGATCCTGCTGTCGCTGACCGGCGTGCTGCTGTGGACCGAGCTGAACAAGCGCCGGACGGTCGGCGTCGTGCTGGTGGTCGGTTCGGTCGCCGCGGCGCTCGCCGCCGGGTTGACCTGATCGACGCCTCGCGCCGGCTTCACGCCGGCGCGCGGCGGCCGGTCGGCATCGCCCGCTTTGCGCGTGGCGCCCGCAGACCGGGCGCCCCCCGCGCGGGTGCGGCTCAGAGCCCGCAGGCCGCGCCGCTGTTCGCGGCGATCTCGCGCGCGGCCTTCGCGCCCTCGACCTGCAGGATCGTCGGCAGCGACACGTTGTTCTTCGCGGCGGTGATCTCGGCGAGGATCGAGATCGCGATTTCCGGCGGCGTCCTGCTGCCGATGTAGATGCCGGCCGGCCCGTGCAGCCGGGCCAGTTCCGCTTCGTTCAGATCGAATTCGCGCAGCCGCTCGCGTCGTGCCGCGTTGTTGCGCCGCGAGCCGAGCGCGCCCACGTAGAACGCGGGCGTCTTCAGCGCTTCCATCAGCGCGAGATCGTCGAGCTTCGGATCGTGGGTGAGCGCGATCACGGCCGAACGCGCGTCGAGCTTCATGTCGAGCACCGTATCGTCGGGCATCGTGTGCACGACGCGCGTGCCCGGCACGTCCCACGCATCCGTGTATTCGTCGCGCGGATCGCACACCGTCACCTGGTAGTCGAGCCCGACCGCGATCTGGCACAGATAGCGCGACAACTGGCCGGCGCCGATCACGAGCATCCGGTAGCGCGGCCCGTGGATCGTCACGAGCCGCTCGCCGTCGAACGCGAGTCCGTCGGCCGCCTGCGCGGGCGACAGCGACGCACGGCCCGTCGCGAGCGTCATCGTGCGCGTGACGAGGCGGCCGGCCTCGACTTCCGCGCACAGCGCGGCAATCCCGCTGTCGCGCGTGAGCGGTTCGAGCACGAGCTGGATCGTGCCGCCGCAAGGCAGCCCGAAGCGGTGCGCTTCCTCGGCCGTCACGCCGTACTTGAGCGCTTCCGGGCGCGCATCGGCCGCGATGCCGCTCGCGTGCACGCGGGCGATCAGGTCGTCCTCGATGCATCCGCCGGACACGGAGCCGACCACGAGCCCGTCCTCTCGCACCGCGAGCATCGCGCCTTCGGGGCGCGGCGACGAGCCCCACGTCTTCACGACCGTCACGAGCAGCACGCGGCGGCCTTCTTCGAGCCAGCGCGCGCTGGATTTCAATACATCGAGATCGACGCTTTCCATCATCTTCTTCCTGTTGCCGGGCGCCCGCCGATGCGGGGCCGCCGTTCGATGGCGCGATTATGAACCGGCCGCGGCAAGCGTGCAGGGGGCTGGAAGGCGGAAGAGGGGCGCGGGGCCGATGCACGGCCCCGCGGATGCGCACCGTGCCGCATGCGGCACGGCGGCGCTCAGTGCGCGTCGTGGTGACCGTGCGCGAGCTTCGAGTGGTGACGCGAGTACAGGAAGTAGATCACGAGGCCGATCACGAGCCAGATGCCGAATGCGGCCCACGTGACGGGCTGCAGGTTCAGCATCAGGAACAGGCACGCGGCGACCGCGAGGATCGGCACCACGGGCACGCCCGGGCAGCGGAACGCGCGCGGCAGGTCGGGGTGCGTACGACGCAGCACGAGCACCGCGATCGACACCATCGAGAACGCCGCGAGCGTGCCGATGTTGATCAGCTCGGCGAGCACGTTGAGCGGCACGAGCGCGGCGATCAGCCCGAAGAACAGGCCGACGAGCCAGGTGGTCAGGAACGGCGTCGCGTAGCGCGGATGCACGCGCGACAGCGTCGCCGGCAGCAGCCCGTCGCGCGACATCGCGAAGATCACGCGCGTCTGGCCGTAACTCATCACGAGAATCACGGTCAGCATGCCGAGCACCGCGCCGAGATCGATGAAGCCGGCCACCCACGTCTCGCCGGCCATCTGCAGCGCATACGAGATCGGGTGCGAGATGTTCGCGTACCGGGCCGACGGCACGATGCCGGTCGCGACCGCGGCGACCGTCACGTACAGCACCGCGCACACTGCGAGCGACGCGATGATGCCGATCGGCAGGTCGCGCTTCGGATTCTTCACTTCCTCGGCGGCCGACGACACCGCGTCGAAGCCGATGAACGCGAAGAACATCACGGCCGCCGCGCCGAACACGCCGTTCCAGCCGTGCGGCATGAACGGCTTCCAGTTCGCCGGCGTCACGTGGAACAGGCCGACCGCGATCACCAGCAGCACGACCGACACCTTGATGAACACCATGATGTTGTTGATGCGGGTCGACTCGCGGATGCCGATCGACAGCAGCGTCGTGATCACGATCATCACGAGGAACGCGGGCAGGTTGAACCACGTGACGACGCCGGGTACCGCGCCGGGCGCGGCCGTCAGCACGGTGGGCAGCGTCAGCCCGAAGCCCTGCAGCAGCGACTGCAGGTAGCCCGACCAGCCGACCGACACGGCCGACGACGCGAGGCCGTATTCGAGCATCAGGTCCCAGCCGATGATCCACGCGACGAGCTCGCCGAGGGTGGCGTACGAATACGTGTAGATCGAGCCGGCGACGGGGATCGTCGACGCGAATTCCGCGTACGACAACGCGGCGAGGCCGCACGCGATCGCGGCAATCACGAACGACAGCATCAGCGCGGGGCCGGCCTGCACGGCGCCGGTGCCGGTCAGCACGAAGATGCCGGTGCCGATGATCGCGCCGATGCCGAGGAAGGTGAGATCGATCGCGCCGAGCGCTTTCTTGAGCCCGGCGGCATGTGCGCCGGCGATCATGCGATCGACGTTTTTCTTGCGGAAGAGAGACATTGAGGAGGAATCGCCGGCGCGCGCGGGCGCGGTAGCGCTGACTGAGTGAAAACCCGCAATTTTAGCCGATTTGACGAGTAAAACCCGCTGCGGCGCAGCGCAATGCTGCGAAATCGTCCGATAAAACAAGCGCTTGCGCGCGCGGCGGGCGCCACGGACGGCGACGCGGCAGGCGCCGCGCCGCGGGCGCGGATGAATCGGACGAACGGGGGCGAACCGGGCCGAACCGGACGATTCGGGCCCGGCGGGAACATCACGCGCCGGCGGTGGGCGCCATGTCGACGAGCCGGTTGCTCATCACGTAGAACGTGAGCTCCGCGTTGTTCGACAGCCGCATCTTCTCGAGCAGCCGCGACCGGTACACGCTCACCGTCTTCACGGACAGCGACAGCGTGTTCGCGATGTCGGTGAGGCGCTTGCCCGACGCGAGCATGCAGAGCGTCTGGTATTCGCGGTCGGACAGCTTCTCGTGCGGCAGCGGCTCGTTCTCGAACGACACGTATTCGGCGAGCGCCTCGGCCATCGCGGGGCTCACGTACTTGCGGCCGGCCGCCACCTGCTGGATCGCACCGATCATCTGCGCGGCGTTGACCGTCTTCGACAGGTAGCCGGCGGCGCCGGCCTTCAGCGCGCGCACCGCGTACTGATCCTCGCGGTACATCGAGAACATCAGCACCGGCGTGCGCGGCAGCTTGCGCTTGAGGCGCTTGAGCACCTCGATGCCGTTCGTGTCCGGCAGCGAAATGTCGAGCAGGATCACGTCGAATTCCTGTTTGTCGACAGCGGCCATCGCGTCGCCGCCGTTCTCGGCCTCGGTGACGTCGCGTGCGACGCTCCGGTCGATCAGCAACTGGCGGATCCCTTGCCGGACGATCGCATGATCGTCCACGAGCAGGATGTTCAGGCTCATGACGACCTCACGAAAGCGACGCGCGGCGGGCCGCGACGGGCACCGCGAGCAGCGAATCCCACGCGAAGCGCGCGGTGACGCGCGTGCCGCGGCCGGTTTCCGGCGTGGCCGTCTCGAAGCGGCCGCCGAACGCCTCGCAGCGCGCGCGCATGCCGGCCAGCCCGTAGCCGGCGCGGCGGCTGCGCGAGAAACCGGTCCCATCGTCGGAGACGATCAGTGACAGATGCGTGCGGTCGGTGGCGATCCGCACGTCGGCCGACGTCGCGCGCGCGTGCTTCGCGACGTTCGACAAGGCTTCCTGCGCGACGCGGAACACCGCGAGCGCGCCGGCGCCGGCGAGCTGCGTCAGGCGCGCGTCGGCCGCGCACACGAAGCTGGTGCGCAGGCCCGTGCGGGCCGCATGGGCGTCGACCCACGACGACAGCGCACCGACCACGCCCGCGTCGAGCGCCGGCGCGGCGCGCTCGTCGATCAGCCGGCGATTCGCGTCGGTCGCGGCGTCGAGCGCCTGCTGCGCTAGCGCCAGCGCGCGCAAGCAGCCGTCCGGCGCATCGGCCGGCAGCCACGTTTGAACGTTTGCGAGTGCGAACCGCGCAGCGGTGAGTTCGGCGCCGAGCCCGTCGTGCAACTCGCCGGCCAGATGGCGGCGAGCCGCTTCGTCGGCGGCGAGCAACTGGGCGGACAGCACGGCGATCCGCGCGGCGGAGGCGTCGCGTTTCGACGCGGCGCCGGCAATGGGCGGAGTCGCGGCGCAGCCCGGCACGAGCTGTTGCGACGGGAACGGGGCGTGGGCGCTCGAAGGCGCGTTAAGCGACGTATCCATGACTCTCCCTGCTGTCAGAAAGCGGTTCAGACACCGGCTGGCTGCGTGGATCGGCTGCCGTTTCGATGACGGTCGCCGCCAGAGAATCGCCCTCTGCCGAGGTAACAAAAGTTACATCCTGTAACACTTGCATCCGACCCTTCCACCCTCATCCGAACGGCAACCACGCGCGGCGAATAATATCTCAAAAATTCCGAAAAGGTCATGTCGGGCGGACATTTAAGGGTAAATGTGAATAATCCGAATGAACCTGTTGTAGGAAAAACACTGACGCCCAAGCACCGTCCGATGGCGTATCCAAATGTAACTATTTGATGTGGGATGATCCCAATTTGTTACGAATTCGCCAAGTGTGGACGAAAAAAAACCGGAGCTTTCGCTCCGGTCCTTGATGACGCGCAAATTCGGGGATCGATCAGTCCACGAACGCGCGCTCGATCACGTAGTGGCCCGGCGCGCTGTTCTTGCCTTCGACGAGGCCGGCCTGCTTCAGCAGGTCGGTCGTGTCCTTCAGCATCGCGGTGCTGCCGCACAGCATCACGCGGTCGTTTTCCGGCGAGAACGGCGCGACGCCGAGATCCGTGAACAGCTTGCCCGTGGCGATCAGGTCGGTGATCCGGCCTTCGTTGTCGAACGCTTCGCGCGTGACCGTCGGGTAGTAGACGAGCTTTTCCTTGATGATGTCGCCGAGGTACTCGTGGCCCGGCAGGTCGTGCTTGATGTAGTCCATGTACGCCAGCTCGCCCTTCAGGCGGCACGTGTGCGTGAGGATCACCTTGTCGAAGCGGTCGTAGATGTCCGGATCGCGGATGATCGACATGAACGGCGCGAGGCCCGTGCCCGTCGACAGCATCCACAGCGTCTTGCCCGGCAGCAGGTTGTCGGCAACCAGCGTGCCCGTCGGCTTCTTGCCGATCAGCACCGTGTCGCCCACCTTCAGGTGCTGCAGGCGCGACGTCAGCGGGCCGTTCTGCACCTTGATGCTGAAGAATTCGAGATGCTCTTCGTAGTTCGGGCTGACGATCGAGTAGGCGCGCGCGAGCGGCTTGCCGTCGACCTCGAGGCCGACCATCGTGAATTCGCCGTTGTTGAAGCGCAGGCTCGCCTCACGGGTGCAGGTGAAGCTGAACAGCGTGTCGGTCCAGTGATGGACGGATTGGACGGTGGCGGTGTCGTATTTGCTCATGGCTTTGAAAACGGACGCGCGTGGCGAACGCGAGTAACGGGCCCAAAAACGGGCAAAAAAACCGAGTGCGTCGGCCCGATCGCGGATCGGCCGGCCGGCGCGTCGGACACGCGCCTTCTCGATGACAGACGTTTGAGGAACTGGTTATTTTACCCTGTTGGCGCGGATCGCGGGCTTGACCCCCGTGGCCGCGCGGATTTGGCGCAACGAATCCTTTCAATCCACTTTCTTTTTCAGCGCTCGGCCGCGAGTTTCGCGCCGAGGCCGACGAGCGCCACGCCGCACAGCGCGTCGAGCGGGCGCCGCACGCGCCGGTAGCCGCGCTGCGCGCGCGGGCTCGCGAACAGGCAGGCGACGCACGAGTACCAGCCGGCCGACAGCACGCCGATCGTCACCAGCACCGCGCCGTTGAACCACAGCGGCACGTGCGCGGGCAGCATCGCCGCGAACACGCTGGTCCAGAACGCGCACGATTTCGGGTTCGTCAGGCACGTGAACAGGCCGCTGCGATACGCGCGCAGGTAGTCGCGCGCGTGCGGCGCGGCAGCCGGTGCGCGGGTGTCGGGCGCGTCGGCCGGCGCCGCGTCGCGGCGCACGCCCGCGCGCAGCAGCTTGAAGCCGAAATACACGAGATACGCGGCGCCGCCGATCCGGATCGCCTCGTACAGCCATTCCACCTGGTGCAGCACGGCCGCGAGGCCGAGCATCGCGAGCGTCGCCCACGCGACCGACGCGGTGCCGACGCCGAGCGCCGATGCGGCGCCGAGGCTGCGCCGGCCCGCGAGCGACAGTTGCGAAATCATGAAGAAATTCGGGCCGGGGGTGATCGCCGCGACGAGATAGACGACGGCGATTTGCAGCAGGATCGGCAGGTAGGTCATGGCGGCGCGGCCCGGCGGCGGGCGCTGGCGGAATGGGCAAGCCGTTAATGTAGCGCGCGCCGCGCAACCGGGCTGCTATCGGGCCGACATCGGGCCCACATCGGGCCGATTGCGGACCGAAAGCGACCGATTGCCGGAACGTTATTGCGGGTCGAGGCGCAGCCGCGCGATGTACGGCAGATGGTCCGACAGCCACGCGGCTTCGCCGGACGGGGCGCGCCATTCGAGCGGCGTCAGCCCGCGCACGAACATCTTGTCGAGCGCGAGCGCCGGCGAGAACGCGGGAAACGTGCGGCCCGATTCACCGAGCAGCGTCGCGACCTCGGACAGCCCGATCTCGCCGAACAGCGCGACCGAATCGTTGCGCCAGTCGTTGAAGTCGCCGGCGAGCATCAGCGGGCCGTCGCCCGCGTTGCGCACGATCCAGTGCGCGATCCAGTGCATCTGGCGCAGCCGCGCGGCGCGCGTGAGCGCGAGGTGCGCGCACAGCAGCGTGACCGGGCGCGCACCCGCGAGCGTCGCGCGCGCGACCAGCAGCCCGCGCCGTTCGAAGCGGTGTGCGGAGATGTCCCAGCGGCCGCCGAGGTCGAGCGGATGCGGCGACAGGATCGCGTTGCCATGCCGCCACGACGGCTTGAACACGTTCGGCCCGAGCGCGATCTGCCAGTCGAGCGCATGCGCGATCTCGGTGGCCTGGCAGTGCCATACGTCGTCGACCGCGTCGTCCATCGGCGCACCGAAGCCGGTCGCGAGCACCGGGCGCGGCATGCGGCGCGCCATCGCTTCCTGCAGGAAATACACGTCGGCGTGCGTCGACTGCATCCAGTTGCGCATCGCGTTCCACGCGGTGAAGCCGAGCGGCGAGCGGCCCTTGTGCAGATTCCAGCTCACCGCGGTGATTTCGTCGGGAGCGGCGTGCGGTTCGGCGAACGGCAGGGACAGGGCGTCGGCGGACATGACGCTCAATCCTTCGCGACGTGCGCCCGCACGCGGTACACGAGGTGCGGATGCTGCTCGACGAGCGTCCAGTCGGTCCATGCGTCGGCGCCGACCGTCAGGCCGGGGTGGCTTGCGACGATTTGCCGCGGCGACGCGGGCACGCACGGATCGGCCGGCTTCGCGTTTTCGTCGTCGAGCGTTTCCTGCACGTCGAGCGCGAGCGACACGGTGTTCGCGCCCGCATCGACGGTGAGCGGCGCGACCGTCACCGAGCGCGAGCGCTCGGTGGGCACGACGCGCGCGGCGTTGCCGCAGCCGACCGGCACCGCGGACGGGTAGCGATGGGTGTCGGTACGGGACTGACCCACGGTGGTGCGTTGCTGGAACGTGTCGATGGTCTGACCGTCGCGTACCACCTGGATCTCCCATGCGACGGAAGCCGGCGCGGGGCTCTGCGCATGGGCGGCGAGCGCGACGCTCGCGAGCAGGACGGCCAGGCCGTGTTTCAGCATGAAACGTCTCCGGAAACGCGCAATAGCGGGGAACGGACGCACATCTTACGCCCGATCGATTTCGGTCGCGATGTGACGGGACGCGACGCGGCAGGTTCGGCGCACGATGCGTTCCTGTCCGAAAGGTAGGGTCGCGTCATGCGTTTTCAAGCGAAAAAGCGCGTGAACTCGGCGACCGGCGCGCGCTCGGTGACGAGGCGGTTCTCGATCGCGGCCGGGTCCGCATGGCCGAGCGCCATCCCGCAGACGAACTGTTCGTTGGCGGGAATGCCGAGGTGCTCGGTGATGATCCGGTGAAACGGCACGAACGCGGCCTGCGGGCAGGTATCGAGCCCGCGTGCGCGCGCGGCCGTCATCACGCCCTGCAGGAACATCCCGCAATCGAGCCACGCACCGTAGCTCATCACGCGATCGAGCGTGAAGAACAGCGCGACGGGCGCATCGAAGAAACGGAAGTTGCGCGCGTGCTGCGCATGCATGCGCGCCTTCTCGTCGCGGCCGATGTTCAACAGCCCGTACAGGTCCCAGCCGACCTTGCGGCGCCGGTCGATGTACGGCGACACCCATTCGCGCGGGTAGTAGTCGTACTCGGCGACGTATTTCTCGTCGCGGGCGGGATCGTCGTGGGCAGCGGTGAGCGCGGCGGCGAGCGCATCGCGCGTGGCGCCCGTCGCGACGTACACGCGCCACGGCTGGATGTTGGTGCCCGACGGCGCGCGGCTCGCGGCTTCGAGGATTGCCTCGATCGTGTCGAGCGGCACGGGCGTCGGCAGGAACGCGCGAATCGCGCGGCGCGACGTGAGCGCCGCGTCGACGGCGGCGGCCGCATCGGCATCGACGCGCGGCAAGGCAGTGGGGACGGACATCGGCATACCTTCGGGACGGGTGCGACAGCGCCGCGCGCGCGGCCGGCCAGGCCGGTGCGGCGGGCGGGTTGAACCGACGATCATACGCCGCGGCGCGCCGGCGTGCAGCGCGCGCGGGTGTTAGCAGCAGACGCACGCGGCTGCTTGCTTGCGCGGGGATGCGGGATCGCTACACTGAAATCGTAAGGGTCTGATGATCGTGTGACGGCAAGCAGCAGCGAGGTTGGTATGACGACGGCGATGGTGAAACAGGAACTGGCGGTGGCATCCTTCAGCACGGTGTACGACCTCGAGCAGGTCGAGGCGGCGCTGGGCGACCTGAACGAGAGCGCGAGCGACGCACTGCGCGCCACCTACGAAAAAATGCTCAAGACGGGGAATCTGCGTTTCTGCGTGAAGCCGAACCGGATGCCGTCGTTCGACGCGCTCGGCGAGACGTTGCCCAATTTCGCCGAACCGCTCGACGACGTGCGCAAGCAGGTCGCGCTGTGCCTCGAAACGGACGACCGGCTCGAACTGATGCCGATCCTGCTGCTCGGGCCGCCCGGCATCGGCAAGACGCACTTCGCGAAGGCGCTCGCGCAACTGCTCGGCACCGCCTACCACTATGTGCCGATGAGTTCGCTGACGGCCGGCTGGATCCTGTCGGGCGCGTCGTCGCAATGGAAGAACGCGAAGCCCGGCAAGGTGTTCGACGCGCTCGTGAACGGCAGCTACGCGAACCCGGTGATCGCGGTCGACGAAATCGACAAGGCCGGCAGCGATGCGCAGTACGATCCGCTCGGCGCGCTGTATGCGTTGCTCGAGCACGACACCGCGCGCGCGTTCATCGACGAATTCGCGGAAGTGCCGATCGATGCGGGCAACGTGATCTGGGTCGCGACCGCGAACGATGCGCACGCGATTCCGGAGCCGCTGCTCAACCGGATGAACGTGTACGAGATCGAGCCGCCGGATGCGGCCGGCGCGCGCCGGATCGCGCAGACGATCTACGACGAGATCCGCACGTCGCATGCGTGGGGGCGGCGCTTCCCCGACCTCCTCGGCGACGACGCGCTCGACGTGCTGGCCGCGACGCCGCCGCGCACGATGCGCCGCGCGCTGCTGCACGCATTCGGCGCCGCGCGGCTCGACGGCCGCGATGCGATCGGGCCGGGCGACATCCGGGCCGACGAGGGCGCCGCGAAGCGCCGGCCGATCGGCTTCTGAAGCGGCGGTGCGCGCCCCACGGCGGCCGGGGCGCGCCGGGTAGAAGCCGTGCGTCCCGCGTGATGCACGGTGTCGTCGCCATCGGCGGCACGACCTTCGGCACGCGGGTGAACCGGGACGTACAATCGTCTTCTCTCCCCTCGACGCGCTAGCGGCGCGAAACGTCATGGAGCAGATGGATTGTGTCGTGATCGGTGCGGGCGTCGTCGGTCTGGCGATTGCGCGCGAACTGGCCGCGCGCGGGCGTGAAACGCTCGTGCTCGAGGCGGCCGATGCGATCGGCACCGGTACGAGTTCGCGCAACAGCGAAGTGATCCACGCGGGGCTCTACTATCCGCGCGGGTCGCTGAAGGCGACGTCGTGCGTACACGGGCGCGACCTGCTGTACGAATTCTGCGACACGCATCACGTGCCGCACCGGCGTGTCGGCAAGCTGCTCGTCGCCACCAGCGCCGCGCAGGTGAAGCAACTGAAGGCGATCGCCGCGCGCGCGGCCGAAAACGGCGTGCTCGACCTGATGCCGCTCACGCGTGCCGAGGCGCAGACGCTCGAGCCCGCGCTCGAATGCGTCGAGGCGCTGTTTTCGCCGTCCACCGGCATCGTCGACAGCCACCAGCTGATGCTCGCGCTGCTCGGCGACGCGGAACGCGACGGCGCCGTGTGCGCGCTGAAATCCCCGGTCGAGTCGATCGACGTGCTGCGCGGCGGCCGCTTCATCGTGCGCACGGGCGGCGACGCGCCGACCGAGATCGAGGCCGCGTGCGTGATCAACAGCGCGGGCCTCGGCGCCCAGGCGCTGGCGCGCCGCACGCATGGCCTTGACCCGCGCTGGGTGCCGCCGCTCTATCTCGCGCGCGGCAACTACTTCAGCCTGTCGGGCCGCGCACCGTTCTCGCACCTGATCTACCCGATGCCCGACCGCGCGGGCCTGGGCGTGCACCTGACGTTCGATCTCGGCGGGCAGGCGCGCTTCGGCCCGGACGTCGAATGGATCGATGCGCTGCGCTACGAAGTCGATCCCGCGCGCGCGGGCGCGTTCTATACGTCGATTCGCGCCTTCTGGCCGGGCCTGCCCGACGATGCGCTGCAGCCGGCGTACGCGGGCATCCGGCCGAAGGTCGCGGGGCCGGGCGAGCCGCCGGCCGATTTCGTCGTGCAAGGCGCCGCGCAGCATGGCGTGCGCGGGCTCGTGAACCTGTTCGGCATCGAATCGCCGGGGCTCACCGCGTCGCTCGCGCTCGCGCAGCGCGTGGGCGACATGGCGTCGCATGCGTGACGCGTGCGGCTCGCGCCGGCACGGCGGGCCGCACGAGACGCCGTGCGAAATTCCTTATCTCCGGAATTTCTGCGCGCACATTTATTCGCCGCAGCGTTATTCTGTCGAACGGCTGTCGCCAGAACAGCTTTCAAATCGATAACGTTGGAGCGAGTCCCCCATGAAAACAACCCGTCGGAGTTTCCTGATTACGAGCATTGGTGCGGTGTCCGCGCTGGCGCTGTCGCGCGAAGCGCTGGCCGATGCGCCGATGCTCGCGGAGAGCGATCCGACCGCGACGGCACTCGGCTACAAGGCCGATGCCACGAAGGTCGACAAGACGAAGTACCCGAAATACGCAGCGGGCCAGGATTGCGCGGCCTGCATGCTGTACCAGGGCAAGAAAGGTTCGGCCTCGGGCCCGTGCGGCGCATTCCCCGGCAAGCAGGTGTCGGCGAAGGGCTGGTGCAGCGCCTTCTCGAAGATGGGTTGAGCCCCGTGCGGCATCGTGCGATGCCGCATTGCGGCGCAAACCGCAACACGCCCGCCGTCGAAAGACGGCGGGCGTTTTTATTGCTTGAAAACGGTTTCTGTGCGGGCGGCCTCGTTACGTGTACACAGGGCAGGTCGATGCCGGCCCGAAGCGCTTTGCCAGGGGCGAGGGTGATGTGACCGTCTCTTTGGCGTGTCTCGCGTGACTTATGGAAGTTGCGTCAGGATTCGATCGTAAAGAGAAGGCGGGAGATTGATCGTCTTGAGGACATCGCCGTCGGGATAGGTCAATGAGTTCTCTGTCCAAGTCAGGCTGACGAGGACCCCCGACGTGTCCCGGTAGGTTCGCTCGGCACGAAGCCGCATATTGTCTTTGCCATACAGCCTCAGAATGATCGTATCTCTGAAGTAGCAGTATTTCGCGACATAGCGACCGTCAGGCGAGTATTCGGTCACCTGGTCTCGCGGGCTGCAGGCCGCACGCAGTCGCGCGTCCTGCCAGTAGCGCCATGCAATACCGAGCATGATCAGGGCAGCGAGCGTGACGACGATGCGTCGGATCGAGACGCAGAGCATTTGCCTGGCCCGCTGCGGTCGGCCATCGTGACCCGACCAGATGAAACGTAGCACGCGAATCATCGAGATCGATGCAATCACGATAACCATGCTCGCCAATAACAGGACGAGCGTACCGATACTTGTGGATTCTCCGGCGGTACTCACGAAAACACGATCTCGATAGGTTGGGGGAGGGTTACGCAGCGATAGTCAGAGAAGATAATGAAGTCGCCGCCGCGCCGATGCCGTCGCTGCCACTCGCGAAACGACTTGTTTCTGACCGGATAGTAGATGTTGTCTCGAGATCGTTTGCCTTCGACGACAACGGGATAGTCCAGCCAGGGAATGCCGGCAATTCCGGCTGCGCCCGCTGCGGGGACGAGGACGACACGCTTGTGGTTCCAATGCCCGAGATATTGCGACTGATTGTCGCTCCTGTCGGAAAATGTATAGTTGTCGCGCACGTAAAGGTAAATCGATGTGACCGTTGCGCGACGTGCCTCCCGGTTGAATTCGGCATACGCGACTGCCGCATAGATATTGAACGACCCCAGCGCTCCCGTCAGGTCATCTGGGATTCCACTGTTGGTCAGGCGCTTCAGGATGAACTCGTCGAGTTTTTGACCGAACGTACTTTCAACGCCTGCGAACTGGAACTGGAAGCGGTTGTGCAATTCCACGAGGTTTCCATTGCAAAGCGACAACGCATCGATCGTCGCGTCCGGGGTTCGGACACGAGACAGGCACTTGCGAAGCGCTTCGACGGCTCTGGGTGTGATCAACCGCTGCCTTTGTTGAAGTGCCAAATATTGCACCTTTGCACGAGGGTAGTTGAGAATCCATTCGAGCTTGATGGATCTCATGTCGTACATGTCGGCTGGATAGGGCTGACCGTCCTGATTGATGCATAGTGCCTCGTCCTTGTCGGTCGGTGAATAGTTCAGCGCTCCGGCAAACCATCGTTCCATCAGCCGCGCGGATACCGGCATCGAGAGTTTCCGCATCGCCCCGGGGATCTCCTGGATATCCAGCGGTGCGATTGCTTGTTTCTTTTCGCGCTCTGCTGTCGGTGTGGGTTCGGAATGTTTCGGCGTGTCCGGCGTGTCGAGCCACTTTTTGAATCGCGCGAGCGCTTCTGCAACGGCCAGAAGATCGTCGAGCGATTTGTTCACACGATCCTTGTGAGTCAGGCGTTTGACGGACTGCCTGGCGGGTTCGGGGGGGGGCGGCGTGGCCGGCAAAGGCGGTGGTGCCTGGTCCATCGACAGCTTGGTTTCGCGAACGATTTCGCAGCCGTCGATGCCTTCGCATCGAGCCCATTTCCACAGCAGCCTATTTGCCTTGTAATAGGGAATCTTGTTATTGCCCACGGCGGTGTCCGAGAAAGATATGTTGCGACAGACCAACGTTCCGGCGCCTCGGCCGGATGCCATGCGATCTGACGAGGCGGAACGGCATCGGATGAAAGTTAATGGAAAGAAATAAGGCGGGAAATCAGACAAAGTCGAAAGTTCAGCCGTCACAACGCGAATGACGTGCAAGGCGAACGGGTGGGGGTATCGCTGGGCCCGTGTCCCCAGGTGTCGCGCTCACACGCGATCGTGCGATGCCGCATTGCGGCGCAAACCGCAACACGCCCGCCGTCGAAAGATGGCGGGGCGTTTTTTATTGCTTGAAAACGGTTCCGTCGCTTTCTACACTCGCTGCAAACCAGCGCGCCGCGGGGCCCCCGCATGCCGCGCCGCCCGACACGGCGAACTGACGAGGACGAGGCACGCATGGCGACGATTGCGAATTCAACCAAAACGGTCCGGCCCGAGCGTGCGCTGAACCGGCGCGCGGTGGTGGCGGCCGTGATCGGCAACGCGCTCGAGTGGTACGACTTCACGGTGTTCGGCTTCATGACGGTCGTGATCGCCGAGCTGTTCTTCCCGACCTCGAGCGAATACTCGTCGCTGCTGCTGACCACCGCGACGTTCGGCGTCGCGTTCTTCATGCGCCCGATCGGCGGCATCGTGTTCGGGCTGTACGCGGATCGCGCGGGCCGCAAGGCCGCGCTGTCGCTCGTGATCCTGCTGATGACGGCCGGCATCTTCCTGCTCGCGATCGCGCCGCCGTATGCGGCGATCGGCATCGGCGGGCCGATCCTGATCGTGCTCGGCCGGCTGCTGCAGGGCTTCTCGGCGGGCGGCGAATTCGGCAGCGCGACCGCGCTGCTGATCGAGGCCGCGCCGTTCTCGAAACGCGGCTTCTACGGCAGCTGGCAGATGGCGAGCCAGGCGGCCGCGCTGCTGATCGGCGCGCTCGTCGGCGCAGCCGTCACGCGCGGGCTGTCGCACGATGCGCTGCGCAGCTGGGGCTGGCGTGTGCCGTTCATCCTCGGGCTCGTGATCGGCCCGATCGGCTTCTACATCCGCCGCCATCTCGCCGATTCCGAAGCGTTCCTGCATGCGCAGCAAAGCGCGCGCCGCGCGACGCTCGGCGAAGTGTTCACGCGCCACCCGCGCGAAGTGCTGTGCGGGCTCGGCTCGGTGATCGCGCTGACGGTGACGATCTACGTGCTGATCAGCTATCTGCCGACCTTCGCGGTGAAGCAGCTGAAGCTGCCCTACGCGGAATCGTTCTACGCGGTGATCGTCGGCAACCTGCTGCTGATGGTGCTGTCGCCGATCGCGGGCGCGTGGTCCGACCGCATCGGCCGCAAGGGGCTGTCGCTGTGGTCGCTGGTGCTGACGCTCGCGCTGATGTATCCGCTGTTCGCGTGGCTCGATGCGGCGCCGAGCATCGCGCGGCTGATCGCGGTGCAGGCCGTGCTGTCGGTCACGCTCGCGGGCTACTACGGGCCGTTCGGCGCGATGATCGCCGAGCTGTTTCCGGCCAACGTGCGCTCGACCGGGCTGTCGATCGCGTACAACGTCGCGGTGATGCTGTTCGGCGGCTTCGGGCAGTTCATCGTCACGTGGCTGATCAAGGTCACCGGCACGCCGCTCGCGCCGACCTACTACGTGATGGCCGGCATCGCGCTGTCGATCGTCGCGGTCGCGTTCGTGCCCGCGCGCAGCGCCGATCTCGACGCGCCGGCGTGACGACGCGCCCCATGACGATTCGACGACGATCGACGGATCGTTTCGCAAAACGCAATGATGTGCTGCAGAACACGGGAAAGCGGCGCATCGCGCCTTCGTGTTCGCGCCCGAATTGTTTAGTTGTCGAACGAAACTTGCGCGAGATGAACGAAATTGTCGCTCGCGCGCGTTGTCGCATTTTTTACCCACACTAAACATCGGCAAAAACCCGCGCGGGGGTCTAGAAGAGTTTTTTCTCCAGCTTGTTGCCACATCGTTAGCTCAAGTAATATCCGCGTACGCCGGCCCCGGGCGGGCCGGTTCCGATCTGGAGACCTGGAGGAAACATGGAATACAACCGTCTGTTGCACACCCTGCGTGTTACCGCCATTGCAGGCGTGGCAGCGGCATCGCTCGGCATCGCGGGTTCTGCATTCGCACAGATCCCGAACAAAACGCTCGTCTACTGCTCAGAAGGCAGCCCGGCGGGTTTCGATTCCGCGCAATTTACGACCGGTGTCGATTTCACCGCGGCCACGTTCACCGTCTACAACCGTCTCGTCGAATTCGAGCGCGGCGGCACGAAGGTCGAGCCGGGCCTCGCCGAGAAGTGGGACGTGTCGTCGGACGGCAAGGTGTACACGTTCCACCTGCGCCACGGCGTGAAGTTCCACACGACCGACTTCTTCAAGCCGACGCGTGAATTCAATGCGGACGACGTGCTGTTCACGTTCCAGCGCATGCTCGATCCGAACCAGGCGTTCCGCAAGGCGTACCCGGTGTCGTTCCCGTACTTCACCGACATGGGCCTCGACAAGCTGATCACGAAGGTCGAGAAGGTCGATCCGTACACCGTGAAATTCACGCTCGCCGAGCCGAATGCGCCGTTCATCCAGAACATGGCGATGGAATTCGCGTCGATCTTGTCGGCCGAATACGGCGACCAGCTGATGAAGGCAGGCAAGGCCGCCGACATCAACCAGAAGCCGGTCGGCACGGGCCCGTTCATCTTCCGCAGCTACACGAAGGACGCGACGATCCGGTTCGACGGCAATCCTGATTACTGGAAGAAGGGCGAAGTGAAGATCTCGAAGCTGATCTTCTCGATCACGCCCGACCCGGGCGTGCGCGTGCAGAAGATCAAGCGCAACGAATGCCAGGTGATGAGCTATCCGCGTCCGGCCGACATCGCGACGCTGAAGGCCGATTCGGGCGTCGACATGCCGTCGCAGGCCGGCTTCAACCTCGGCTACCTCGCGTACAACGTCGAGCACAAGCCGGTCGACAAGCTCGAAGTGCGTCAGGCGCTCGACATGGCGATCAACAAGAAGGCGATCCTCGAGTCCGTCTACCAGGGCGCCGGCCAGGCTGCGAACGCGCCGATGCCGCCGACCCAATGGTCGTACGACAGGAACCTGAAGATGGCCGCGTACGACACCGCGAAGGCGAAGGCGCTGCTCGCGAAGGCCGGCTATCCGAACGGTTTCGATATCACGCTGTGGGCGATGCCCGTGCAGCGCGCATACAACCCGAACGCGCGTCTGATGGCCGAGATGATCCAGGCCGACTGGGCGAAGATCGGCGTGAAGGCGAAGATCGTCACGTACGAGTGGGGCGAGTACATCAAGCGTGCGCACACGGGCGAGCAGGACACGATGCTGATCGGCTGGACGGGCGACAACGGCGATCCGGACAACTGGCTCGGCACGCTGCTCGGCTGCGAGGCGATCAAGGGCAACAACTTCTCGCACTGGTGCTACAAGCCGTTCGACGAGCTGGTCCAGAAGGGCCGCACGACGACGGGCCAGGATGCGCGCACGAAGCTCTACACGCAGGCCCAGCAGATCTTCGCGCAACAGCTGCCGTTCTCGCCGATCGCGAACTCGACGGTCTACCAGCCGGTTCGCAAGAACGTGGTCGACATGCGTATCGAGCCGCTCGGCTATGCCCGTTTCGACGGTGTTAGCGTGAAGTAACGCGCCTGTCGTAAGCTGTCGAGAAGACCGGCCAATTCATCCGGCGGCGGGAGGCCAAAAGCTTCCCGTCGCCGGTCGCACATTTCCCACAAGAAAATCCGAGACGCATCATGTTCACATTCGTGTTGCGCCGCGTGGGCATGGTGATCCCGACTTTCATCGGCATCACCATCCTGGCGTTTGCGCTGATTCACCTGATACCGGGCGACCCCATCGAAGTGATGATGGGCGAGCGCGGCGTCGATCCCGCGATGCATGCGGAGGCGATGAAACGCCTCGGGCTCGACCAGCCGCTGCCCATGCAGTACCTGCACTACATCGGCCGTGCGCTGCACGGCGACCTCGGCACGTCGATCATCACCAACACGAGCGTCGCGGGCGAGTTCTTCGCGCGCTTCCCGGCGACGGTCGAGCTGTCGCTGTGCGCGCTCGTGTTCGCGCTCGCGGTCGGGCTGCCGGCCGGCGTGATCGCCGCGCTGCGGCGCGGCTCGGTCATCGATCACGGCGTGATGGGCACCGCGCTCACCGGCTATTCGATGCCGATCTTCTGGTGGGGGCTGATCCTCATCATGGTGTTTTCGTCATACCTCGGCTGGACGCCCGTGTCGGGGCGCATCGCCGTCGAATACGACTTTCCGCACCCGACGGGCTTCATGCTGATCGACGCGCTGCTCGCGCCGGACGAAGGCTCGTTCAAGTCGGCGGTGAGCCACCTGATCCTGCCCGCGATCGTGCTCGGCACGATCCCGCTCGCGGT
The DNA here is from genome assembly GCF_001718555.1 of Burkholderia metallica. Classification (NCBI taxonomy): domain Bacteria; kingdom Pseudomonadati; phylum Pseudomonadota; class Betaproteobacteria; order Burkholderiales; family Burkholderiaceae; genus Burkholderia; species Burkholderia metallica. The sequence goes on along the minus strand of NZ_CP013401.1, from coordinate 3,416,065 downwards.
GATCGCGCGGATGACGCGCTCGTCGATGCTCGAAGTGCTGCGCGAGGACTACATCCGCACCGCCCGCGCGAAGGGGCTGTCGCCCGCGCGCGTGGTGGTCGTGCATGCGCTGCGCAATGCGCTGATCCCGGTCGTCACCGTGATCGGCCTGCAGATCGGCACGCTGCTCGCGGGCGCCGTGCTGACCGAGACGCTCTTTTCGTGGCCCGGCGTCGGCAAGTGGCTGATCGATGCGATCGGCCGCCGCGACTATCCGGTCGTCCAGGGCGGCATCCTGCTGATCGCGACGCTCGTGATCGTCGTGAACCTGGTCGTCGACCTGCTGTACGGCGTGCTGAATCCGCGCATCCGCCACACGAGGTAATCCCATGAGCAACCTGCAAAACACCCTGCCGAGCGAATCCGCGCCGGCCGGCGGCCGTGCGCTCGCGCTGCGCGAGTTCTGGGCCAACTTCTCGCGCAACCGCGGCGCCGTCGGCGCCGGCATCGTCGTGCTCGTGCTGATCCTGGTCGCGCTGTTCGCCCCGCTGCTCGCGCCGCACAGCCCGGTCGAGCAATACCGCGACTTCGTGAAGATCCCGCCCGCGTGGCTGGACGGCGGCAACTGGAAATTCATCCTCGGCACCGACGAAGCGGGCCGCGACATCCTCTCGCGCCTGATGTACGGCGCGCGGATGTCGTTCTGGATCGGCTTCGTGTCGGTGGTGCTCGCGCTGATCCCCGGCATCGTGCTCGGGCTCGTCGCCGCGTTCTTCCAGAAGTGGGCCGACACGCCGGTGATGCGCATCATGGACGTGCTGCTCGCGCTGCCGTCGCTGCTGCTCGCGGTCGCGGTCGTCGCGATCATCGGCCCGGGCCTCACCAACACGATGTTCGCGATCGCGATCGTCGCGCTGCCGGCCTACGTGCGCCTCACGCGCGCGTCGGCGCTCGGCGAACTGCAGAAGGAGTACGTGACGGCGTCGCGCGTGGCCGGCGCCGGCACGCTGCGCTTGATGTTCTCGCAGGTGCTGCCGAACTGCACGGCGCCGCTGATCGTGCAGGCGACGCTCGGCTTCTCGTCGGCGATTCTCGACGCGGCCGCGCTCGGCTTCCTCGGCCTCGGCGTGCAACCGCCGACCGCGGAGTGGGGCGCGATGCTGGCGTCCGCGCGCGACTACATCGACAACGCGTGGTGGATCGTGACGATGCCCGGCCTGTCGATCCTGATTTCGGTGCTCGCGATCAACCTGCTCGGCGACGGGCTGCGCGACGCGCTCGATCCCAAGCTGAAACGGATGGCGTGACCATGAACAATCTTCTGACCATCCGCAATCTCGCGGTGAACTTCAACGGCCTGCCCGCCGTCGACCGGATCAACCTGTCGATCGCGCCGGGCGAGGTGGTGGGCGTCGTCGGCGAATCGGGCTCGGGCAAGAGCGTGACGATGATGGCGCTGATGGGCCTGATCGACGCGCCGGGCAAGGTGACGGCCGACGAAGTGACGTTCAACGGCGTCGATCTGCTGAAGGCGTCGCCGAAGGCGCGCCGCAAGATCGTCGGCAAGGACATCGCGATGGTGTTCCAGGACGCGCTGACGAGCCTGAACCCGAGCTACACGGTCGGCTACCAGATCAAGGAGGTGCTGAAGCTGCACGAGGGCCTGCGCGGCGACGCGCTGCACCGGCGCGCGCTCGAACTGCTCGACCAGGTCGGCATTCCCGATGCGAAGAACCGCATTGCGTCGTTCCCGCACCAGATGTCGGGCGGGATGAACCAGCGCGTGATGATCGCGATGGCGGTGGCGTGCAACCCGAAGCTCCTGATCGCCGACGAGCCGACCACCGCGCTCGACGTGACGATCCAGGCGCAGATCATGGACCTGCTCGTGAAGCTGCAGAAGGAGCGCGGGATGGCGCTCGTGCTGATCTCGCACGACCTGGCCGTGGTGTCGGAGGTCGCGCAGCGCGTGGCGGTGATGTACGCGGGCGAGGTGATCGAGACGAACCGCGTGCCCGACATCTTCCGCGCGCCGCATCATCCGTACACCGAAGCGCTGCTCGCGGCGATTCCCGAGCACAATAAGGGGGCGCGTCGCCTTGCCGCATTGCCCGGCATGGTGCCGGGCCGCGATGATCGCCCGTCCGGGTGCCTGTTCGCGCCGCGCTGCAAGTACGTCGTCGACGACTGCCGCAAGGCGCGGCCGGCGCTCGACACGCTGGTGTCCGGCAACGATGCGATGCGCGCACGCTGCATCAAGCCGCTCAACGTTTCCAACCTCGACCTGACGGGAGGCGCACGATGAATGCAGTCAATCAAACGCGTGCCACGCCGCACGACGAGGAAGCCGTGCTGGTGGCCGACGGACTCGCGAAACACTATTCGGTGAAGCGCGGGATGTTCGGGCAGGGCACGGTGAAGGCGCTGAACGGCGTGTCGTTCTCGCTGAAGCGCGGCAAGACGCTCGCCGTCGTCGGCGAATCGGGCTGCGGGAAGTCGACGCTCGCCCGCCAGCTGACGATGATCGAGACGCCCACCGCGGGCAGCCTGACGATCGACGGCAAGAACGTCGCCGGGGCGAGCCGCGAGACGGTCGCCGACCTGCGCCGCCGCGTGCAGATGGTGTTCCAGAACCCGTTCGCGTCGCTGAACCCGCGCAAGACCGTCGAGCAGACGCTCGCCGAGCCGCTCGAGATCAACGCGAACCTGACGGCCGCCGAACGCGCGCAGCGCATCGCGCAGATCATGCGCACGGTCGGCCTGCGGCCCGAGCACGCGAAGCGCTATCCTCACATGTTCTCGGGCGGCCAGCGCCAGCGTGTCGCGATCGCGCGCGCGATGATCCTCGATCCGCGCATCGTCGTCGCCGACGAGCCGGTGTCGGCGCTCGACGTGTCGATCCAGGCGCAGATCCTGAACCTGTTCATGGATCTGCAGGAGCAGTTCAAGACGAGCTACGTGTTCATCTCGCACAACCTGTCGGTGGTCGAGCACGTCGCGGACGACGTGATGGTGATGTACTTCGGCAGCGTCGCCGAGCTCGGCGACAAGGAGACGATCTACGCGCGGCCGCGCCATCCGTACACGCGCGCGCTGATGTCGGCGACGCCGGCGATCTTCGAGGAAGACCGCCGCGTGCAGATCAAGCTGCAGGGCGAACTGCCGTCGCCGCTCAATCCGCCGTCGGGCTGCGCGTTCCACCAGCGCTGCCCGTATGCGGTCGAGCGCTGCCGTGCGGAGGAGCCGCAGCTGCGCGAGGTCGACGGCCGGCGCGTGGCCTGCCATCGGGCCGAGGACGTAGGGGAGGCGAATGCCTGAAGCGTTGGCGGCGCGCGCGTGTGGCGTGCGCCGTGCGGGGGCCGGCGGTGCGCGCGTGATGCGCGCGTACCGCTACGCGCGGCGCTGGAGCGTGCGTACCGTCACGGGCGCGGCGCTGGCCGGCGCGTGCGTGGCGGCCAGCCTCGTGGTTCCCGTCGAATCCGCGCGCGCCGAAGGGCGCGCGCCGGCCACTTCACCGATTCGCCCGTCGCAAGTCCCGCCGCCCGGCATGAGCCTGCCGGGCTTTCATGCGCCCGCCGTGACCGACGGCACGGTATCGCGCGGCACCGTGCGCGTGCAGCCCGCGCGCATGCCGTTCTACGTCGCGACCAAGGGCAAGGTCACGCTGTACGTGCTCGGCACGCTGCATACGGGCGATCCGTCCGATTACCCGAGCGCGCAGCCGTTCCGGCCGCGCATACTCGCGGCGCTCGCCGCGTCGCCGACGCTCGCGCTCGAGCTGTCGCCCGACGACCTGCTCGAATCGCAGGACGACGTGTCGAAGTACGGCGTCTGCCGCTATCCGTGCCTGCAGCGCCTGCTGCCGGAGCCGCTGTGGCAGCGGCTCGCTGCGCGTCTGCGCGGCAACCCGGCCGCGCTCGCGGAGATCCGCAAGATGCGGCCGTGGCTCGCGGCGCTCGTCGTCGAGACCTACGATTCGCTGTCGGCCGGCCTGCAGACCGAGTACGGCACCGAGGCGCAGCTGCAGAACGTCTTCCTGAAGAAGAAGGGCGGCCGCGTGATCGGGCTGGAGACGCTCGCCGAACAGATGCGCGCGTTCACCGGGCTCACGCTGGCCGAGCAACGCGAGATGCTTGCGCAGGACATGGTGCAGACCCCGGCGCAGAACGCCGACGACATCAAGGCGCTGCATCGACTGTGGCGAATTGGCGACGCCGATGCGATCTCGGCCTGGGCGGTCGCGAAGAGCGAACGGCTCGCGCGTTCGAAGGCGTTGTCGGCGTCGCTCGACAACAAGATCGTGTACGAGCGCAACCGGCGCTTCGTTGCACGGATGACGGCAATCGCCGCACCGAACCGGCCGCTGTTCGTCGCGATCGGCGCGCTGCACCTGGGCGGCCCGCGCGGCGTGCTCGAATTGTTGCGTCAACAAGGTTACAACGTCGACGCGAACTGATCGCCGTCAGCGCGTTCGAACCGATCCTCCCCTGTTTGATCGACGTCGCGCCGGCGGCGTCAAACGCCTGTATGGGCAGGCTATTCGATAAGGAAAACCCTCGAATCGTCAGAAAATAGCGTTTCAAACGATTGACATCCCGATCTGCCAATCTCTATTCTTCGATCCACAAGTTGAAAAAATGAAAAGAATAGATAAGTTCTACGGGGTAGCAGAAAAAAGCGCGGGGTGAGCGCGTTGCCGGCACGTGATGCACGTGCCGGCCGCGGAAGTGTCTGCATGTACGGCGGGGCCAATCATCGTCGGACAACAACAATGCATGCAGGCCGACTTGCGAATAAGCGACGTTCCGTCGTCCAACCGGGGAAAGGCAGTAAACGGGCGGCGGCGGACGTTTTTTAATCCGGAATGTTTTTCCGGTCACCGTCGCAAGACGGTTTCGGGGGGCGAATCGACAGACGGCGAAGCCGCGGCGATTGCGCCAACGGAAAAGCGCCACGAGGGCGCTTTTTTCTTTGGTGCGACGGATTTGTATCCGCTTGCGCGGCCGGCCGGATTACGTGCGTTCGTCGGCCTGCAGCACGCCGGGCGCGACCACGTCGACGCCCACCGACTCGAGCGCCGCGCGAATCCGTTTCGCGAACGCCAGCGCGTGCGGCCCGTCGCCGTGCAGGCAGACCGTCTGCGCATTGAGCATCACCCATTCGCCGCCGATCGCCCGCACCTGGCGGCTGCGCACCATGTCCAGCGTGCGCGCGATCATCGCGTCCTCGTCGTCGATCAGCGCGCCGGGCTGGTTGCGCGGCACGAGCGAGCCGTCGGCGCGGTAGCCGCGGTCGGCGAACACTTCTTCCACCGCGGCGAGCCCCGCGTGCCGCGCGGCCGCGACGAACACGCTGTTCGCGAGCCCGAACACCGCGAGCGACGGATCGAAATCGCGGATCGCGGACACCACCGCATCGGCGATCATCGGGTCGCGCGCGGCCTGGTTGTACAGCGCGCCGTGCGGCTTCACGTGCGCGATGCGCCCGCCCTCCGCCTGCGCGATCGCCGACAGCGCGCCGAGCTGGTACAGCACGCCCGCGTAGATGTCGCCGGCCGGCAGCTGCATTTCCTTGCGGCCGAAATTCTCCGGATCGTGAAAGCTCGGGTGCGCGCCGATCGCCACGCCTTTCTGCACGGCCCAGCGCACGCAGTCGCGCATCGCGTTCGCGCCGCCCGCATGCCACCCGCATGCGATGTTCGCGGACGTCACGAGGTCGAGCAGCGCCTCGTCCGAACCGCATCCTTCGCCGAGATCGGCATTCAGATCGATTTCCATGATGTTCCTCGTCCACTGATTGCGTGGCGCGTCTTGGCTCCTGCTACTGACTTCGGTACGTCCACCGTCATTGTCACGCCGCTTGCGACTGCGCGCGGCGGCGCGCTTCCTCGCGCATGTCGATCGCCACGTCGATCTGCCGCAGATACGCACGCTCCGCGGCGAGGGCGGCACGCGCGGCGTCGGGCGTCGTGCGCACGAAGCGGATCGGCAGGTTGAGCCGCGCCTGCGCGAGTTTCCACAGGTCGGCCCGGATCACCGTGCCGATCTTCGGGTAGCCGCCGGTGGTCTGCGCATCGTGCATCAGCACGATCGGCTGGCCGTTCGGCGGCACCTGGATCGTGCCGGGCAGCACCGCATGCGACAGCAGCTCGGCCGGCTTTTCGCGCACGAGTTCGACGCCGGCGAGCCGGTAGCCCATGCGGTTGCTGTTCGCCGTGACGAGCCATTCCTCATCCCAGAACGCCTGCTGCGAATCGGCGGCGAACGACGCGTAGTCGGGGCCCGGCAGCACGCGCACGGGCATCGCCCACGGCGCATGCGCGGGGCGGTGGCGGCGCGGCGGCTCGTCGACGCGCACGAACGCGCACCACGCCGGCGCCTTCACGCCGAATTCCGGCGCATCGGCCGCGAGGCAGCCGATGCCGGCCGGCGGCACGCCGACCGGGAGGCGATCGCCGTCGCGCAGCGCGCGGCCGCCAAGGCCGCCGAAGCGCGACGCGAGATCGGTGCTGCGCGAGCCGAGCATCGGCAGCACGTCGATGCCGCCGGCGATGCACAGGTAGCCGCGCATTCCGCGTTTCGCGGCCGGCAGCACGAGCGTCTGCCCGGCCTCGACCGGCAGGCTCCACCATGAAAAGACGCGCCGGCCGTCGAGCGTCGCGCCGAACTCGGTGCCGGTGATCGCGATGCGGGTCGCGCGCGTGAAGCGGAACGCGGCCGGGCCGATCGTGATTTCGACGGCCGCCGCGTCGGCGCGGTTGCCGACCAGCCGGTTGCCGACCTCGAGCGCGAGGCCGTCGAGCGCGCCGCCCTGCGCGACGCCGAGATGGCGTGCGCCGCGGCGCCCGAGATCCTGCACGGTAGACAGCGGCCCGGCCCGCACCACTTCGATGGTGCCCGGTGCGTTGCTCTGGGTCATCGTGCGTCGACTCCCGCAATGGTGAAGCGCACGCGGTCGCCGGGCAGCAGCAGCGTCGGCTGCGGCCGCGCCGGATCGAACAGCACGTGCGACGTGCGGCCGATCAGCTGCCAGCCGCCGGGCGACGTGGCCGGGTAGATGCCCGTCTGCGCGCCGCCGATGCCGACCGAGCCGGCGGGCACCTCCAGGCGCGGCGCCGCGCGGCGCGGCGTGTGCAGCGTGGCGTCGAGGCCGCCGAGATACGCGAAACCCGGCTGGAAGCCGACGAAGAACACGACGTAGGCGCCGGCCGCATGGCGCGCGACGACCTCGTCGGCCGACAGGCCGGTATGCGCGGCGACGGCCGGCAGGTCGGGGCCGGCGGCGCCGCCGTACTCGACCGGAATCTCGACTTCGCGGCCGTCCGCGTGTTCGACGTCGGCCGTCTCCCACGCGTCGCGCAGCGCCGGCGTGAGCGAATCGGCGGTCGTCGCGAGCGCGTCGAACACGATCGTCAGGTTGTTCATCCCGGGCACGACGTCGATCACGTCGGGCCACGCGCGCGCGGCCTCGGCAACGGCCCAGACGCGGCGCTGGCAATCGAGCGTGGCGGGCGGCGGCACCTCGCAGACGAGGGCGGCATCGCCGAGCGGATAAAAGCGGGGTTGCGTCATCGGACTGGCACGGTTCGGACGGCAATGTTAGCGCACATTGTCAATAAAATATCGACAACTTCCCAATAAGCGTTTTCGCCTAGCCCGTATGGCGGGGCTTCTGGCGTACACTCGGCACACCCTGTCAACCGGCTTGCTCCGCCTTTCCATGAAGCGTCCTGCGACCAAGATCGTGTCATCCGAACACCTCGTTTCCGATTCGAGCGCGGAGCTCTCGGAGCTCGAATACGGGCTCATCATGGCAGGCAACGCGTTCAACCGGTGGATGGTGCGCTGCATGTCGGCGGCCGGCGCGAAGGACATGACGGCGGTCGAGGTGTCGCTGCTGCATCACGTCAGCCATCGCGAACGCAAGAAGAAGCTCGCCGACATCTGCTTCGTGCTCAATATCGAGGATACGCACGTCGCGACCTATGCGCTGAAAAAACTGATCGCCCGCGGCTATGTGAAGAGCGAGAAGAACGGCAAGGAAGTGTTCTTCTTCGCGACCGACGCGGGCCGCGACCTGTGCCTGAAGTACCGCGAGGTGCGCGAGCACTGCCTGATCGAGACGCTGAAGGACAGCGGGCTCACCAACGAGCAGATCGGCGACGCGGCGCAGTTGCTGCGCCACGCATCGGGCCTGTACGACACGGCCGCGCGCGCGGCGGCGTCGCTGTAAACGGTTGCGCCGGCGGCGGCGCGCGGCACTGCGCTGACGGGCGCGGGACGGCGGATGCGGCGCGGCCCGCCGCGTCATCCGGCGGCCGGGTACAGCGCGCCGTCGGTCACGATCCATTGCAGCGCGAGATCGTGCGCTTCGGCCGGCAGCGCGTCGACGCGGCACGCTTCATACGCGATGCCGACCGTCACGGGCAATGCGCTGCCCGGCCACGCGGCGAGCGTGCGGTCGTAATAGCCGCCGCCGTAGCCGAGCCGGTAGCGCTGCGCATCGAATCCCACGCACGGAATCAGCAACAAATCAGGGACGACGACGAGGCCCGACGCCGGTTCCGGAATCCGGTGATGACCTTCGCGCATCGGCGTGTGCGCATCCCATGCATGGAACGCGAGCGGCGTGTGCGGCTCGCCGATCACGGGCAGCGCGGCCTGCCTGCCGGCACCGGCCGCGCACCAGGCGAGCACCGCGTCGCGCGCATCGAATTCGCCCGGCAGCGGCCAGTAGAACCCGACCGTGCGCGGCGCGAGCCGGTCGAGCAGCGAGCGCAGCCGCGCGTCGAGCGCGGCGTTCGCGGCGGGTTGCGACGCGGCGTCGCGACGCGCGCCGGACAGCGTTTTGCGCAGCGCAACCTTCGGGTTCGGCACAGGGTTGCGTGCTATGCTTTCGCTCACTTCGTGCTCCAGTCAATACGATGTCGAACAGCCTTTTCCGAGTATATCGCGCGGTCGCGCTGGCACTTTCCGCCACCGCGCTCGTCGCGGGCACGGCCGCGTGCGCCGCACCGAACGACGACACGCTCCCCGGGGATGACCAGATCTTCGTGCAGCTTCGCGAAGCCGCACGCCGCAACGACGCCGCGAAAGCCGCGCAGCTCGCGTCGATGATCCCGAACTATCCGGTCCCGTCCTACGTCGAGTATTTCCAGATCAAGCCGCAGCTGTTCGATTCGACGGGCCGCGCGCGCGTGGACGCGCCGGACGCGCCCGTGCAGTCGTTCCTGCAGCGCTACGACGGCCAGGCGATCGCCGACCGCATGCGCAACGACTACCTGCTCGTGCTCGGCGCGCGCCACGACTGGCGCAACTTCGACGATCAGTACAAGCGCTTCGTGCTCGACGACGACACGCAGGTGAAGTGCTACGCGCTCGAATCGCGCGCGTCGCGCGGCGAGAACGTCGCCGACGCCGCACGTGCGCTGCTCGTCGAGCCGAAGAACTACGGCGACGCGTGCGTCGACCTGATCACCGCGCTCACCGTCAACCAGCAGTTCACGAGCGACGACGTGTGGCAGCAGGCGCGCCTCGCGTACGAACAGAACTACACGACGCTCGGCGGCAAGATCGTCGACGCGCTCGGCGCGCGCCCGGTCGGCTTCGACCAGGCGACGAGCGCGCCGCCGCTGTACCTCGCGCGCGGCGTCGGCGCGGATGCCGCGTCGCATCAGCTCGCGCTGATCGCGCTCGGCCGCATGGCGCGCAACGATCCGGACGCCGCGGCCGGGATGCTGTCGACGGTCGCGCCGTCGCTGACCAAACAGGAGCAGGCGATCGCGTGGGGTGCGATCGGTTACCAGGGCGCGATCAAGCGCTCGCCGCTCGCCTCGGTCTGGTATGCGAAATCCGCGAATGCGCCGCTGTCGAACCCGGGCTACGAATGGCGCACGCGCGCCGCGCTGCTCGCCGGCAACTGGCCGATGGTGCGCTGGTCGATCGAGCAGATGCCGCCGTCGCTGCGCGACGATCCGGCCTGGATCTACTGGCATGCGCGCGCGCTCAAGCAGAGCGGCGACACGCTGCAGGCGAACCAGGAATTCGAGCAGGTCGCCGGCCAGTTCAACTTCTACGGGCAGCTCGCCGGCGAAGAGCTCGGCCAGCGCACGGCGATCCCGCCGCGCACGAAGGTGAGCGACGCCGAGATCGATGCGATGAGCAAGATTCCCGGCTTCGCGCTCGCGCAGCGTTTCTATGCGCTGAACCTGCGCCTCGAGGGCAACCGCGAATGGAACTGGCCGCTGCGCGGGATGACCGATCGCCAGTTGCTGGCCGCGGCCGAATACGGCAAGCGCGTCGAGCTGCTCGACCGCACGGTCAACACGGCCGATCGCACGAAGGCCGAGCACGACTTCACGCTGCGCTACCCGTCGCCGTACCGCAGCACCGTCGAGCGCTATGCGCAGTCGACCGGCCTCGACGTCGAATGGGCGTACGGGCTGATCCGCCAGGAATCGCGCTTCATCATCAGCGCGCGTTCGTCGGTGGGCGCGGGCGGCCTGATGCAGCTGATGCCGGCCACCGCGCAGATGGTCGCGAAGAAGCTCGGCATGGGCACGATCTCGCGCGCGCAGATGCACGACATCGATACCAACATCCAGCTCGGCACCTGGTATCTGGCGGACATCTACAACAACTTCGACAGCTCGCCGGTGCTCGCCACGGCCGGCTACAACGCGGGCCCGGGCCGGCCGCGCCAGTGGCGCCAGGTCTTGACGCAACCGGTCGAAGGCGCGATCTTCGCGGAGACGATTCCGTTCAACGAGACGCGCGACTACGTGAAGAACGTGCTGTCGAACACCGTCTACTATGCGGCGCTCTTCGAGGGCAAACCGCAGTCGTTGAAGAAGCGTCTAGGCATGATCTCGCCCTGATCCGCAATCTTCACACTGCCGCGCGAGACGCGGCAGTGTGCTTAAGGGCCCGTTCACGCTGATAACGGCCAGACCCCGGTTGTGATTTCTTCGTGGTCGGGCGAGCGTGCGTCATTAGCGTGAACAGGCCCCAGGAGCCTCGAATCATGGATCGCCAGACCGTCGCGCTGCTGGGCGGCACCGGCTTCATCGGCAGCCGGCTCGTCAATGCGCTGATCGATGCCGGCAAGCAGGTACGGATCGCCACGCGGCGGCGCGACCACGCGCGCCACCTGCAGATGCTGCCAGTCGAAATCGTCGAACTCGACGCGCTCGACACGCGCACGCTCGCGCGCTTCGTCGCGGGCGCGCATGCGGCGATCAACCTGGTCGGCGTGCTGCACGGCGGCCGCGGCACGCCGTACGGGCCCGGCTTCGAGCGCGCGCACGTCGCGCTGCCGGCCGCGCTCGCGACCGCCTGCACCCAGGTGGGCGTGCGGCGCGTGCTGCACATGAGCGCGCTCGGCGCCGATTCGCACGGCGCGAGCATGTACCAGCGTTCGAAGGGCGACGGCGAGGCCGCGCTGCATGCGATCGCGGCGACCGACTCGCTCGCGTTGACGATCTTCCGCCCGTCGGTCGTGTTCGGCCCCGGCGATGCATTTCTCAACACGTTCGCGAACCTGCAGCGCACGGTGCCCGTGCTGCCGCTCGCGATGCCCGACGCGCGCTTCCAGCCGGTGTTCGTCGGCGACGTCGTGCGCGCGTTCGTCAACACGCTCGATCTCGCGGCCGCGCACGGCAAGACCTACGAGCTGGGCGGCCCGACCGTCTACACGCTCGAGCAACTGGTGCGCTATTGCGGCACGCTGGTCGGCCGGCAGGCGCGCATCGTGCGGCTGCCCGACGCGCTCGCGCGGGTGCAGGCGAGCGTGTTCGAGTGCCTGCCCGGCGAGCCGGTGCTCACGCGCGACAATCTCGCGTCGATGTCGGTGCCGAACGTGCTGTCGGGGCCGCTCGCGCCGGAACTCGGGATCACGCCCGCGAGTCTCGAAAGCATCGCGCCCGCGTATCTCGGCCACGCCGCGCAGCGCTCCCGGTTCGACTGGTTCCGCTCGCGCCGCTAGGCCGGCAGCGTCTTCCTTTTCACCTTCGCGTTTTCCGGAACACCGTCATGAAACTCGTCATTGGAGACAAGAACTACTCGTCGTGGTCGATGCGCCCGTGGCTGCTGCTCGCGCATTTCGGCATCCCGTTCGACGAGATCGCGATAGAGCTGCGCCGCGACGACACGGACGCGCGCATCCGCGAGTATTCGCCGTCCGGCAAGGTGCCGTGCCTGATCGACGACCACGGCGTCGCGATCTGGGATTCGCTCGCGATCGCCGAGACGCTCGCCGAGCGCTATCCGCAGTTCCCGATGTGGCCCGCCGATCCGCTCGAGCGCGCGCATGCGCGCTGCGTCGCGGCCGAGATGCATTCGGGCTTCGCGGCGCTGCGCACGCAGATGGGCATGAACGTGCGCGCGTCGATGCCGGGGCGCGGCGCGACGCCCGATGCGCTCGCCGACGTCGCGCGCATCGATGCGCTGTGGAGCGAGTGTCTCGAAGCGTCGGGCGGCCCGTTCCTGTTCGGCGAATTCGGGATCGCCGATGCGATGTACGCGCCCGTCGTGATGCGCTTCAACACGTACGCGCCGGGCCTGTCGACGGAAGCGGCCGGCTATGCGGCCCGCGTGACGGCGCTGCCGGCCGTGCAGCGCTGGATCGACGGCGCGCGCCGCGAAACGAACGTGATCGCCGAATACGAGCCGACGCCATGAACATCTACGCAGTAGGCGGCGCGATCCGCGACGAATTGCTCGGCGTGCCCGTGCAGGACCGCGACTACGTGGTGGTGGGCGCGACGCCCGAGCAGATGGCCGCGCAGGGCTTCCGGCCGGTCGGCAAGGATTTTCCGGTGTTCCTGCATCCGCGCACGCAGGAGGAGTACGCGCTCGCGCGCACCGAGCGCAAGACGGCGGCCGGCTATCACGGCTTCCAGTTCCACTACGCGCCGGACGTGACGCTCGACGAGGATCTCGCGCGGCGCGACCTGACGATCAACGCGATGGCGCGCGAGGTGAGCCCGGAGGGCGCGCTGGTCGGGCCCGTGATCGATCCGTTCGACGGGCAGGCCGACCTGCGCGCGCGCGTGTTCCGGCACGTGAGCGACGCGTTCGTCGAGGACCCGGTGCGGATTCTGCGGATTGCGCGCTTCGCCGCGCGCTTCGCGGATTTCACGGTCGCGGACGAAACGCTCGCGCTGATGCGGCGGATGGTCGACGCGGGCGAAGTCGACGCGCTCGTGCCCGAGCGCGTATGGCAGGAAGTCGCGCGCGGGCTGATGGAGGCGAAGCCGTCGCGGATGTTCGCGGTGCTGCGCGAATGCGGCGCGCTCGCGCGCATCCTGCCCGAAGTCGATGCGCTGTGGGGCGTGCCGCAGCGCGCCGATTACCACCCGGAAGTCGATACCGGCGTGCACGTGATGATGGTCGTCGACTATGCGGCGAAGCAGGGCTACTCGCTGCCGGTGCGCTTCGCGGCGCTCACGCACGATCTCGGCAAGGCGACGACGCCGGCCGACGTGCTGCCGCGCCACGTCGGCCACGAGGGGCGCAGCGTCGACCTGCTCAAGCCGTTGTGCGAGCGGCTGCGCGTGCCGAACGAATGCCGCGATCTCGCGCTGGTGGTCGCGCGCGAACACGGCAACCTGCATCGCGTGATGGAGATGGGCGCGGCCGCGCTGGTGCGGCTCTTCGAGCGCAGCGACGCGCTGCGCAAGCCGGCGCGTTTCGCCGAGATGCTGCAGGCGTGCGAGTCGGATGCGCGCGGGCGGCTCGGGCTCGATGCGCAGCCGTATCCGCAGGCCGAGCGGCTGCGCGTCGCGCTCGCGGCCGCGCGCAGCGTCGACGCCGGCGCGATCGCGCGCGGCGTCGGCAACGATTCGGAGAAAATCCGGGAAGCCGTGCATCGCGCACGGATCGAAGCCGTCGCGCAGGCGCTCGCGATCGGCGAATAGGGTCGACGGGGAGGGCGCGCGCCGCGCGCCTGCCGCCGGACGATCGTTACGACTTCTTCTTGCGCGCCGGCTTCGCGGCCGCCGGGCGTTTGCCGGCGGACGAGCGCGGCCTGGCCGCGGCTTTCTTTCCTTTTCCGGCTGCGGTGGCGGCGCGATCGCGATCCGCCCGTTTGGGCGCCGGCACGCGGCGCTTCGCGCGCGGTTCGCCCGGCGCCGCTTTCCCGGGATCCATCGTCGCGGACACGAACCTGGCGCTGCGGTCGTCGAACAGCGGCAGCGTGCCGACCGTGATCACCTCGGCCGGCCCGTCGCCGACGTTGGCGACCCGATGCCGCTTGCGTGCGTCGAAATGCAGCGAGTCGCCGGGCGACAGCGGGTATTTCTTCCTGCCGACCGTGTAGCAGATCAGGCCGGCCAGCACGTACACGAATTCGTCGCCGCCGTGCGCGACCCATTCCGAGCAGTAGCCTTCCATCATCTGCACCTTCACTGCATTGATCTGGCTGCCGTCGAACGTGGTCGAAAGGCGTTCGTACCACTGCGATTTGGCGTCGAGCGCATACGGCTTGCGACTGCCTTCGTGCGAATCGGGCTGCGCCTGGCGCGGCTGGTCGATCAGCGCGCCGAGCGGCACGTCGAGCGCCTTCGCGACGTTGACGAGCGACGACAGCGAGATGCCCGTGAGGTGGCGCTCGACCTGGGACAGAAACCCGACCGACAGCTTCGCTTCGGTCGCGACTTCCAGCAGCGTCTTCTTCGCTTCCCGGCGCAGGCGGCGAATGCGCTGGCCGATACGCATGAGGTCTGAATCCATGAATCTCTTTCGTGGCAACGAGTCGGGAGGCGAGCGGCCGGGCGTGCGGCCGCCGGACGGTGACGGCCGCGCATCGCACGAAGCACGGCCGTCGGGACGACGATGCGCGCGCATTGTACCGCGCAGCGTTCGCCGGCGAACTCGCGTTGTGCCGGGATGCGCGGGTGTCGTGCCGATTTTAGCCCTACGAAAATTTGCGCTTGACCTCGATTTCAGCGTGCTCTAGATTCTGTCGCGCGTATCAAAAAAAGTTAAGTGGGACGAAAATTTTTAAAGGGCCCGCCGCCGCAGCGGCACGGCGGCCCGGCATCGCGCCGGGCCGGCCTCGGGCCTGCACCCCGCCACGTCACGCCGCGTCACCGCCGGCCGCCGACAACCATGACAACGGGCTTCCGATGATCGATCGACTCAAATACAGCTTCTCCGGCCTTCCCCCGTACGACGCGTCCGTCGTCGACACGCAGGCGGGCCTGTCGCGCCTGCTCGACGCGCTGCGGCTCGACGCGGTGCTGGTCACGTCGCAGGACGAATACGTGACCGAGTACCTGCCGCTCGCGAACAACCCGCGCTACGCGCTGACGGGTTTCGACGGCTCGGCCGGCTGTGGGCTTTTCCTGAGCGCGGCGACCGCGCAGGCGCTCGGGCTGCCGTCGTTCGTGCTGTTCGTCGACGGCCGCTATCACCTGCAGGCCGAGCAGCAGTGCGATCCGGCGCGCGTGCGCATCGAGAAGCTCGGGATGAACGTGACGATCTGGCAGGCGATGGCCGACTGGCTGGTCGCCCACGGCAGCCGGCTCGCACGGGTCGGCTACGACGCGCGGCGCATCAGCGTCGCGCAGCGCGATCGTCTGTTCGAACGGACGCAGGCCGTGTCGCTCGACTGGACGAGCCTCGTCGATCGCGAGATCGATCGCGCGATCGCGTTGCCGGGCTGGGTCGTCGAGCGGCCAATCTTCGAGGTGCCGGAATCGATGACCGGCGTGAGCGTCGCGCAGAACCTCGACGCGCTGAACCGCAAGCTCGCCGCGCATACCGGCGCACCGGACGGCAAGACCGCATTCTTCACCTGCGCGTCCGACGATCTCGCGTATCTGCTGAACAGCCGCGGCTATCACATCCCGAATGCGTCGTCGCATCTCGGCTTCCTGTTCGCGATCGGCGGCCAGGTGGCGTTGTTCCTGCCGGAAGGCTGCGACCGCTGCGACGTGTCGCTCGCGTCGTATCCGGCGCTGCACGTGATCCGGCGCGACGTCGCGGCGCTCGAGCGCTTTCTCGCGACGTTCGCGGTCGAGCACGTGTGCTACGGCTTCGAATCGGTGAACTGCGCGCTCGTCGATGCGGTGAAGCGCGTGTGGCCGCACGCGCGGCATGCCGACTTCAACCCGGTCGAAGCGATGCGGGCCGCGAAGACGCCGGCCGTGCTCGACCGGTTCCGCGACGCGTTCGCGCGCAGCTCCGCGGCGATCGCCGAGACGATGCGCTGGGCGAAGACCGGCGAGCCGGGTGTGCGCCATACCGAATACGACCTGGCGCGCACGATCAACGACGCGTACGGCGCGCGCTCGGCGGTGGCGCTGACGTTTCCGTCGATCGCGGCGAACGGCGCGAACAGCGCGTTCGTGCATTACACGGCGGCGAGCGCGGACGTCGAACTGGCGGAAGGCGAACTCGTGCTGCTCGACAGCGGCGCGTATTACGAAGCCGGCTTCGCGACGGACTGCACGCGCGTGGTGCTGCGCCGGACCCGGCCGGAGACGGTCGCGCAGCCGTGGCAGCGCGAGATCTACACGGTCGCGCTGAAAGCTTGCATCAAGGGGCTCGTCACGCGTTTCCCGAGCACGGCAAAGGGCGGCGACGTCGATGCGCTCGTGCGGCAGGTCTGCCGCGACCACGGCCACGATTTCGGCCACGGCACCGGGCACGGCGTCGGGATTCACGTGCACGAGGGCGGCGTGCGGTTCGCGCCGGGCGCGCAATACGGGCTCGTGCCGAATGCGGTGATTTCGGTCGAGCCGGGCATCTACCTGGCGGGCAAGGGCGGCGTGCGGATCGAGAACATCGTGATCATCCACCGCGACGACGCGCAGCCGGATACCGTGTCGTTCGAGAACATCGTGACGGTCGGCTACGACTGGGACCTGATCGATCTCGACCTGCTGGACGACGGCGAGCGCGTGTACCTGCGCGACTACGAGCGGCTGTGCGCGGCGCGCGGCACGCAGGTCACCGCGTGTCCGCTGCTGTAAGCACCGCCGCCCGCGCAGCTCAGTCCAGCAGGCGCGCGCGCACGAACGGCGCGATCCGCTCGGCGAGCCACGCGTGCGTACGCGTGGTCGGGTGCAGCGTGTCCCAGAACACGAAGCGCGCCGGCAGCCCTCTTCTGATTGTTGTGACGGGACGGCGGCGCGGCTGCGCGGCCGTGTATCGGAGGGGATGGTACGTGCCGGGCTCGGGCCCGGTCTGTCGAAGCGTGGGACGCCGCGGACGGCGGCGAGAGGCGGGAAGTATGGCGGCGGTGCGGCCGCCGATCAATCAGTGGGTCAGCGCGTGAGCGCCGACACGCGCCCGTCGGGGCCGTAGACGCCGGCTGGCGCGGGCGCCGAGCGCAGCACCGCGAGCGCGCGCTCGTTGTAGTCCATCCGGATCCGGATCAGCATCCCGTTGTTCGCATTGGCCTGGCGTGCGCGTTCGGCGGACTGCTGCAGCAACTGCCAGCGGCCGGCGAGGCGCGCATCGCGCTCGGCGGCCTGGTCCATTCCCTTCTTGCCGGCCGGAAAGCCGAGTGCGCCAAGCTGCGTGTCGCGCGTGCGTTCGAGCTGCGCGAGCCGGTCGATCAGTTCGCTTTTCTTTTCGACGATGCCGGGCAGCATCTCGAGCGGCTGCGCCATCGTCAGCGCCTTTTCCTCGTAGGCGAGCAGGGACGCGAACGCTTCGACCGTCGCGTGTTCGTCGTTGACCGTGGCCAGCAGCTCTTCTCTCATCGCGTCATGCTCGTCGCGCCGGCGCGTCAGGCGCGCCGGCAAACCGGGGGGAGACCGGCAGGGCCGGCTTCAGCTGCCCGGGCGCTGCTGTTGCAGCAGCTCGCGGGCGGTATTCAATACGCCGTCGGCGATCTTGTTCGCATCGATCGTCAACGTGCCGTTGTTCAGCGCGTCCTTGATCGACTGGACGAGGCCCGTGTCGATATCGCCGTTGCCGGACGCGGACACCGAACGCAACTGGCCGGACAGACCCGACAGGTTCACGCTCGTGTCGCCGCCGGTCGACTCCGCGTCGGCCGCCTGCGCGGACGAGGACGAGGCCGCGCCGGATTGCGCACGGGTCGCGCCGTTGCCGGTCGGCGCCAGGGGGCTCGGGTTCGGAGTGGAATCGATCTTCACGATGGGTTTCCTGTTCGGTTTGACCCAGATAACGGCCGGGTCGGCCCGAACTTTAGCATCGCGAGCCCGAAATGCTCCGAATAAACAATTCTTTACATTCTTGCGGCGCGGTCCGTCCCTACAGTGGAATTTCCACGGTGCCGGCGTCCTTGACGATCGCCGTGACGATCTGGCCCGCCGCCATCCGCACCCGCACCGACTGGCCGGGCGCCGCATTCGCGAGCGCGCTGCCCTCGGCCGAAATCGTGAAGCCGGGCCCGGCCGCGACGACCCGCACCGTCTGGCCGGCCGACACCGACGCCGCGCTCTTCAGCATGTCCTGCCGCAGCGGCAGCCCGGCCGAGATGCGCGCGAGCGCGGTCGCGCCGATCGCCTGCGCCGGATCGGTGATCACCGCGAGCGGCAGCACGGTCAGGTCGCCGTCGCGGGCGACCAGGTCGGCCGCGGACAGCGGCTCGCCGGGCGCGATCTGGCGCGCGGCGACGTAGTAGGTGGCCTGCACGGCGACTTTCGCCTGCAGGTAGACGGTCCACGGCCGCTCGCCGGCGCAGCGCACGCCGACCGTCGTGCGGCCCCACAGGCGCGCGCCGGTCGGCAGGAACGGTTCGAGCGTCGTGCAACTGACGAGCCCGCGCGGAAACGCGGTCGTGACCGTCGCGGTGGTCTTGCCCGGCAGGCCCGCGATCTGCTGCTGCAGGAACGCGAGGGCCGCGCGGCGGATCGTCTCGGGGTCCTGCTGGCCGGGCGGCGTCGCGGGTTGGGCCGGGGCCGCGTTGGCGGAAGCCGGCACCGCGCGCGGCGCCGGCGCGGCCGACGCCACGCGGGCCGCGGCCACGCGCGCGGCGACGGCCGGCTGCGGGGCCGGCCGTGCGGAATTCGACGCGGGGTCGGCCGTGCCGGCGACGACCGTCGCGATCGCGCCCGGATCGGCGGCGCGCGGCGTGCCGTAGCCGGTGCCGGCGTTCATGCGGGCGGCTGCGTAGACGGGGCGACGCGCAGGGGCCGGGGCGGGCGCGGGCGGCGGGACGGTCGTCACGACCATCGTGCCGGCCGGTTGCGCCGCGTAGCCGGCGCCGGACACGCCGGCGGCGGCGCCCGTGCCGCTCGGCGCGCGGGCCGCGTCCGGCGCCGGGCCCGAACCCGCCGCCGTCGCCGCATTCCCGCCGAACTGCCCGCCGCTCGCCGCACTGGCGTGCGCGAGCGCGGTTTCGGCCGTCTCGCCGCGGCCCGGAATCACGATCATCCCGTCGTCCGCGTGCGCGGCCGGCGCGGCGATCCACAGCGCCGCGGCGAGCGCAAGCGCGCGCCGGACGTGCGTGCGCCGCCCGTGCCTTTCGCGAAGTGCGCTGCCCGTCATCGCCGTATCCCCGATCCGTTGTTCCGCTTCGCATTCTAGGGAGCGGGGCCAGCGCGCAAACGATGAATAGAGGGGGCCTTTGCCGCGTTATTCGCCCGATTGCCGGTTGCGTCCGGCGCCTACCATCGCTGTCATGGAAAAAAGCCTCTCGGGTCGCCATCCGGCGCGAGGGGCGTGCAGCGCTTCATACGGAGAGACGCACACATGCTGGACAAACTCGATGCGGAATTCGCGTTCGGCCGACAGGCGCTGGACGTACGCGCCTACCGGCAGGAACTGCTGTCGTCGAACATCGCGAACTCCGACACGCCCGGCTATCAGGCCCGAGACGTCGATTTCGCGTCGACGCTCGCGCGTTCGCTGAAGCAGGCGGGCGGCGGCCTCGCGCCGAGCAACGCCGGGCAACTGCCGATGACGCAGCCGGCCGGCGTGACGAGCGGGATGTCGATGGTGTCGACGGCGGCGGGCCACATGGCCGGCACCGCGAGGCTGATCCCGACGGGCGGCCCGTCGGACGACTACGGCCGTGCGCAATACCGGATGCCGCTGCAGCCGTCGCTCGACGGCAACACGGTCGATCTCGACGTCGAGCGCGTGCAGTTCGCGAACAACGCGCTGCACTACCAGACCGGGATGACCGTGATGACCCAGCAGATCAAGGCGATGATCGCCGCGATCACGACGAACCAGTGACGGCGCGCAGCGCCCTCCGCATCCGAGCAAAAGGAGCTTCCATGCCTTCGTTGATGAACATCTTCGGCGTCGCCGGTTCGGCGCTGTCCGCGCAGTCGCAGCGCCTGAACGTCACCGCGTCGAACCTCGCGAACGCCGACAGCGCGACCGGCCCGGACGGCAAGCCGTACAAGGCCAAGCAGGTCGTGTTCGAGACCGACCCGATCGGCGGCGCGCGCACCGCGTCGGGCCAGGGCGTGGGCGGCGTGCGTGTGACGAAGGTGATGGACGACCCGTCGCCGATGAAGTCGACCTACGACCCGTCGAACCCGGCCGCCGACGCGAACGGCTACGTGCAGATGCCGAACGTCGACCCGGTGCAGGAGATGGTGAACATGATCTCGGCGTCGCGTTCGTACCAGGCCAACGTCGAGACGCTGAACACCGCGAAGACGCTGATGCTCAAGACGCTGACGATCGGCTCGTAAGCCGCGCGCCGACCGACGTTACAGACCCGACAGTATCGACAGTCCCGACAGAAGGCCACCCAGGATGACTTCCTCCAACACGACGATCGGCGGCAACGGCACCAGCGTGTCGAACCTGCCGACCGACACGATGAACACCAACAAAGTGTCGTCGACCAACGGCACGTCGGCGAGCGACCTGCAGGCGACGTTCCTGAAGCTGCTCGTCACGCAGCTGCAGAACCAGGACCCGACCAGCCCGGTCGACAGCTCGCAGATGACGTCGCAGCTCGCGCAGATCAACACGGTGAGCGGCATCGCGCAGCTGAACACGTCGCTCACGTCGCTGTCGACGCAGCTCACGGCCGGCCAGCAGACGCAGGCCGCGCTGCTGATCGGCACGAACGTGCTCGCGCCGGGCAACGCGGTCGCGGTGAAGAGCGGCGCGGCGTCGCCGTTCGGCGTGTCGCTCGCGAGCTCGGTGTCGAACCTGACGATCACCGTGAAGAACGCGGCGGGCAACGTGGTGAGCACGATCAACGCGGGCGCGCAGTCGGCCGGCACCGTGCCGTTCAACTGGACGCCGACCGACGCGGCGGGCAATGCGCTGCCGGACGGCAAGTACACCGTCAGCGCGTCGTACACCGACAGCAACGGCACGCCGCAGCCGGCCACGACGCTCGCGGCGTCGACCGTGCAGAGCGTGATCAAGCAGGCCGACGGCACGGCGGGGCTCGTGCTGTCGAACGGCACGACGGTGGGGCTGACCCAGGTCGCGTCGATTTTCCCGAACACCGCGTCGTCCTCGTCCGGCGGCACGACCACCAACTGATACTGATCGAGCATTCTCGAAACGGAGACCGAAATGGGTTATCAACAGGGTCTGAGCGGCCTCGCGGGCGCGTCGAACGCACTCGACGTGATCGGCAACAACATCGCGAACGCGAACACGGTCGGCTTCAAGTCGAGCACCGCGCAGTTCGCCGACATGTACGCGAACTCGGTCGCGACGTCGACCAACACGCAGATCGGCATCGGCACCGCGCTGAACGCGGTGGAGCAGAACTTCGGCCAGGGCACGATCAACACGACGAACTCGTCGCTCGACGTCGCGATCAACGGCAACGGCTTCTTCCAGATGTCGAACAACGGCGTGACGACGTACTCGCGCGACGGCACGTTCCAGCGCGACAAGAACGGCTTCATCGTCGACTCGCAGGGCCGCAACCTGATGGGCTATGCGGCGAACGCCGGCGGGGTGATCAACACCGCGCAGACCGTGCCGCTGCAGGCGCCGACGACCAACATCGCGCCGACCGCGACGACCAAGATCTCGGCCCAGTTCAACCTGAACTCGCAGGACACGGTGCCGACCAAGACGCCGTTCAGCGCGACCGACAACACGACCTACAACTACACGACGTCGATCCAGGTGTACGACTCGCTCGGCGGCTCGCAGGCGGTCAACATGTACTTCGTGAAGTCGGCGGCCGGTACGTGGGAAGCGTATGCGGGCGTGCAGGGCGCCATCAACGATCTCGGCACGGTCAACTTCAATGCGTCGGGCGCGATCCAGAGCACGACGACGGGCACGCCGCCCACGCCGACCGCGTCGGTCGGCCAGTTCCAGTTCACGGTGCCGAACACCGACGGCTCGGCGACGCCGCAGAGCCTCACGCTCGACCTGACCGGCACGACGCAGTACGGCGGCAAGGACGGCGTGAACAATCTCGCGCAGGACGGCTACGCGAGCGGCACGCTGACCACCTACACGATCGGCACCGACGGCAAGCTGACCGGCAACTACTCGAACGGCCAGACCGCCGTGCTCGGCCAGATCGCGCTCGCGAACTTCAACAACCCGAACGGGCTGGTGAACCTCGGCGGCAACCAGTATGCGGAAAGCGCCGCGTCGGGCGTGCCGCAGATCTCGGCGCCGGGCAGCACGAACCACGGCACGCTGCAGGGCAGCGCGCTGGAAAACTCGAACGTCGACCTCACGTCGCAGCTCGTCAACCTGATCACCGCGCAGCGCAACTACCAGGCGAACGCGCAGACGATCAAGACGCAGCAGACCGTCGACCAGACGCTCATCAACCTGTAAGCGCGGACAACCGGCAGCCATGGACCGACTGATCTACACGGCGATGACGGGCGCGTCGCAGTCGCTCGACCAGCAGGCGATCGTCGCGAACAACCTCGCGAACGCGTCGACGACGGGCTTTCGCGCGCAGCTCGCGACGTATCGCGCGGTGCCGATGAATTTCGGCGACGGCAGCAACATCGACCCGACGACGACGCGCACCTACGTGCTCGCGTCGACGCCCGGCGCCGACTACGCGCCGGGCCCGATCACGCGCACCGGCAACCCGCTCGACGTCGCCGTCCAGGGCGCCGGCTGGCTGGCCGTGCAGGCGGCCGACGGCAGCGAGGCGTACACGCGCGCCGGCAACCTGCACGTCGACGAGAACGGCCAGCTCGTCAACGCGAGCAACCTGCCGGTGATCGGCAACGGCGGCCCGATCTCGGTGCCGCCGAACGCGGAAGTGACGATCGGCAAGGACGGCACGGTGTCCGCGCTGATGCCGGGCGACCCGCCGACGGCGGTCGCGATCGTCGACCAGATGAAGCTCGTGAATCCCGATCCGGCCACGCTCGCGCGCGGCAACGACGGGTTGTTCCGCACCGCCGACGGCAATCCGGCCGATGCCGACCCGAACGTCGTCGTCACGCCGAATTCGCTCGAAGGCAGCAACGTGAACCCGGTGACCGCGATGGTCGCGATGATCGACAACGCGCGCGCGTTCCAGCTTCAGTCGAAGCTGATCCAGACGGCGGACCAGAACGAGCAGACGGCGAACCAGCTGCTCAATTTCAGCTGAGCGCCAGACCTTACGCCAGCCCACGCAGGAGACCTGACAAGTGAATCGTTCGCTCTACATCGCCGCCACCGGCATGAATGCGCAGCAGGCGCAGATGGACGTGATTTCGAACAACCTCGCGAACACCAGCACGAACGGCTTCAAGGCGTCGCGCGCGGTGTTCGAGGATCTGCTGTACCAGACCATCCGCCAGCCCGGCGCGAACTCGACGCAGCAGACCGAGCTGCCGTCGGGCCTGCAGCTCGGCACCGGCGTGCAGCAGGTCGCGACCGAGCGCCTGTACACGCAGGGCGGCCTCACGCAGACCGGCAACTCGAAGGACGTCGCGATCAACGGCGCGGGCTTCTTCCAGGTGCTGATGCCGGACGGCACGAACGCGTACACGCGCGACGGCTCGTTCCAGACCAACGCGCAGGGCCAGCTCGTCACGTCGAGCGGCTACCAGATCCTGCCGGCGATCACGATTCCGCAGAACGCGACGTCGCTCACGATCGGCAAGGACGGCGTCGTGTCGATCACGCAGCCGGGCTCGACCAATGCGGTGCAGATCGGCTCGCTGCAGATCGCGACCTTCATCAACCCGGCCGGCCTCGAGGCGCGCGGCGAGAACCTGTTCTCCGAAACCACGTCGTCGGGCGCGCCGAACGTGTCGCAGCCGGGCCTGAACGGCGCGGGCACGCTCAACCAGAGCTACGTCGAAGCGTCGAACGTGAACGTCGTGCAGGAGCTCGTCAACATGATCCAGACGCAGCGTGCCTACGAGATCAACAGCAAGGCCGTGACGACGTCCGACCAGATGCTGCAGACCGTCACGCAGATGAAGAGCTAACCGGAACACCCGTCGTCGCCATGAAGCAGGTTCGCCTCCTCCCGTCAGCCACCGTCCGCGCCGCGTGCGCGGTCGCGGTGGCGGCGCTCGCCGCCGGTTGCGCGCAGATCCCGCGCGACCCAATCATCCAGCAGCCGATGACGGCGCAGCCGCCGGTGCCGATGTCGATGCAGGCGCCCGGCTCGATCTACAACCCCGGCTACGCGGGGCGCCCGCTCTTCGAGGATCAGCGGCCGCGCAACATCGGCGACATCCTGACGATCATGATCGCGGAGAACATCAACGCGACCAAGTCGTCGGGCGCGAACACGAACCGGCAGGGCAACACCGACTTCAGCGTGCCGACGGCCGGCTTCCTCGGCGGGCTGTTCGCGAAGGCGAACCTGTCGGCCGCCGGCAACAACAAGTTCGCGGCGACGGGCGGCGCGAGCGCGGCGAACACGTTCAACGGCACGATCACGGTGACCGTCACCAACGTGCTGCCGAACGGCAACCTCGTGGTGAGCGGCGAGAAGCAGATGCTGATCAACCAGGGCAACGAATTCGTGCGCTTCTCGGGTGTCGTCAACCCGAACACGATCTCGGGCGCGAACTCCGTCTACTCGACGCAGGTCGCCGACGCGAAGATCGAATACTCGTCGAAGGGCTACATCAACGAAGCCGAGACGATGGGCTGGCTGCAGCGCTTCTTCCTCAACATCGCGCCGTGGTGACGACGATGCGCAACACGCCTTTCCACCGCCTGCCGGCCCGCGCGCGCACCGCCGCGCGGCTCGCCGTCGCGTTCGCGGCCGTGGCCGCGGCGTGCATGTTCGGCGCGGCGCCCGCGCACGCGGAACGCCTGAAGGATCTCGCGCAGATCCAGGGCGTGCGCGACAACCCGCTGATCGGCTACGGCCTCGTCGTCGGCCTCGACGGCACGGGCGACCAGACGATGCAGACGCCGTTCACGACGCAGACGCTCGCGAACATGCTCGCGAACCTCGGCATCTCGATCAACAACGGTTCGGCCAACGGCGGCCCGTCGTCGCTGAACAACATGCAGCTGAAGAACGTCGCGGCCGTGATGGTGACGGCTACGCTGCCGCCGTTCGCGCGGCCCGGCGAGGCGCTCGACGTGACCGTGTCGTCGCTCGGCAACGCGAAGAGCCTGCGCGGCGGCACGCTGCTGCTCACGCCGCTCAAGGGCGCGGACGGCCAGGTCTATGCGCTCGCGCAGGGCAACATGGCGGTCGGCGGCGCGGGCGCGAGCGCGAACGGCAGCCGCGTACAGGTGAACCAGCTCGCGGCCGGCCGGATCGTCGGCGGCGCGATCGTCGAGCGTTCGGTGCCGAACGCGATCGCGCAGATGAACGGCGTGCTGCAGCTGCAGCTGAACGACATGGACTACGGCACCGCGCAGCGGATCGTGTCCGCGGTCAATTCGAGTTTCGGCCCGGGCACCGCGACCGCGCTCGACGGCCGCACGATTCAGCTCGCGGCGCCGGCCGATTCGGCGCAGCAGGTCGCGTTCATGGCGCGGCTGCAGAACCTCGACGTGAGCCCGGACAAGGCCGCGGCGAAGGTGATCCTGAACGCGCGCACCGGCTCGATCGTGATGAACCAGATGGTCACGCTGCAGAGCTGCGCGGTCGCGCACGGCAACCTGTCGGTCGTCGTCAACACGCAGCCGGTGGTGTCGCAGCCGGGGCCGTTCTCGAACGGGCAGACGGTGGTCGCGCAGCAGTCGCAGATCCAGCTCAAGCAGGACAACGGCGCGCTGAAGATGGTGACGGCCGGCGCGAACCTCGCCGACGTCGTGAAGGCGCTGAACACGCTCGGCGCGACGCCCGCGGACCTGATGTCGATCCTGCAGGCGATGAAGGCCGCCGGCGCGCTGCGCGCCGACCTGGAGATCATCTAAATGGCAGCCACGCTCCCGAACGCGAACGACCTCACGCAGCGCTTTGCGCTCGACGTGCAGGGTTTCGATGCGCTGCGCGCGCAGGCGAAGCAGTCGCCGCAGGCCGGCGCGAAGGCGGTCGCCGGCCAGTTCGACGCGATGTTCACGCAGATGATGCTCAAGAGCATGCGCGACGCGTCGCCCGACGGCGGGCTGTTCGATTCGCATACGTCGAAGATGTACACGTCGATGCTCGACCAGCAGCTCGCGCAGCAGATGTCGACGCGCGGGATCGGCGTCGCCGACGCGCTGATGAAGCAGTTGCTGCGCAACGCGGGGCAGGGCGCGGGCAGCGGCTCGGCGGCCGACGTCGGCGCGGCCGGGCTGGGCGCGGCCGGCCTCGGCGGGGCCGGCAACGAAGGCGGCCTCGCCGCGATGAACGCGATGGCGCGGGCCTACGCGAACGCGGCGAACAACGGCGGGCTCGCCGGCACGCGCGGCTACTCGGCCGGCAGCGCGCTGACGCCGCCGCTGAAGGGCGCGAGCGGCGTGCAGGACGCCGACGCGTTCGTCGACCGGCTCGCGGGCCCCGCGCAGGCGGCCAGCGCGTCGACGGGCATCCCGGCGCGCTTCATCGTCGGCCAGGCCGCGCTCGAATCGGGCTGGGGCAAGCGCGAGATCCGCGCGAGCGACGGCTCGACGAGCTACAACGTGTTCGGCATCAAGGCGACCAAGGGCTGGACCGGCCGCACGGTGTCGGCGCTGACGACGGAATACGTGAACGGCACGCCGCGCCGCGTGGTCGCGAAATTCCGCGCGTACGATTCGTACGAGCACGCGATGACCGATTACGCGAACCTGCTGAAGAACAATCCGCGCTATGCGGGCGTGCTGAGCGCGAGCCGCAGCGTCGAAGGCTTTGCGCACGGGATGCAGAAGGCCGGCTACGCGACCGATCCGAACTACGCGAAGAAGCTGATTTCGATCATGCAGCAGATCGGCTGACGGCCCCGTCGGCGACCGCCCGCTGCACCCTCTGGACCGCGCCCGGCAGCCCGCCGCGCGCGGTTTCAACGTTTGCGCGAAAATAATCCCCGAATTCGATCTAAACTTTCGGTCAGCACTGCCGCTAAGTGTGAGAGACCTGCGACCGGGCCCCCGTTCTGGCCCGGTTTTATCGCGCACCGGTTGCACGGGCGCCCATGACAAGAAAGACCGGCTAGCCATGAATATCGAAACGTCGACGGACCCCAGCCTGGATGCAGGCCACTCCGGGCCCGACTATGCCCGCCGCAATCCGCTGGAAATCGGCGTGCAGCTGCGCAACCTCGTCAACCGCGGCGATTTCCTGACCGTCCAGTATCCGGGCGGCCAGCTCGTCACGCGCCTGCTCGAGGTGGATGTCGGCGCGCGGACGTTCACGTTCGACTGGGGTGCGCTGGCCGAGCAGAACGCCGGCATCCTCGGCGCGTCGCACTGCACGTTCGCGGCCGCGCCGGAGGGCGTGCGCGTCGAATTCTCCACGGGCACGCCGCGCGAGACGCGCTACGAGGGGCTGCCCGCGTTCGTCGCCGATTTCCCCGACGTGCTGACGTGCATCCAGCGCCGCGAATATTTCCGCGTCGATGCGCCGATCGTCGATCCGTTCCTGTGCCGCGGCAAGCTGCCGGACGGCGAAAGCTTCCTGTTCGAGGTGCACAACCTGTCGCTCGGCGGCGTGGGGCTGCGCACGGCCGACGAACGCGTCGAGACGCTCGAGGTCGGCACGCTGCTGCCCGACGTCGAGCTCGAGCTGACCGGCCACGGCAAGCTGTCGCTCGACCTGCAGCTCGTGTCGCAGCGTTCGACGCAGATGCCGAACGGATCGCGGCGCTACCAGCTCGGCTTTCGCTACATGTCGCTGCCGGGCAGCGCGGAGAACACGCTGCAGCGGCTGATCACGCAGCTCGAGATGAAGCGCCGCTCGCTCGCGCGGGCCTGACGCGCACGCGTCGGCCGGCCCCGCCCGGGGCGGCCCGCGCACCGTCGGCGCACAGTCGGCGGCCGGGTCCGCCGCACGCTTCGACCCGTGACGCGCGCACGCGCGTCGCGCGTGCATTTTTCCCTCAATTTTCCGAAATCGCGGCCGTTATACCGGGAGTCACGCAACCCGGCGGCCGCAGCGCGGCCGGCTCATCAGGATCGCGCATGTCCAACACACTCATGAACCTCGGCGTCAGCGGCCTGAATGCCGCGCTCTGGGGCCTCACGACGACCGGCAACAACATCAGCAACGCGGCGACGCCGGGCTATTCGGTCCAGCGGCCCGTGTATGCGGAAGCGAGCAGCCAGTACTCGGGCAGCGGTTACATGCCGCAAGGCGTGAACACCGTCACCGTGCAGCGGCAGTACAGCCAGTACCTGAGCGACCAGATGAACACCGCGCAGACGCAGGGCGGCGCGCTGTCGACGTGGTACACGCTCGTCGCGCAGCTGAACAACTACATCGGCAGCCCGACGGCGGGGGTCTCGACCGGGATCACGAACTACTTCACCGGGCTGCAGAACGTCGCGAACAACGCGTCCGACCCGTCGGTGCGGCAGACCGCGATCAGCAACGCCCAGACGCTGGCCAACCAGCTCAACGCGGCCGGCCAGCAGTACGACGCGCTGCGCCAGAGCGTGAACACGCAGCTCACCAGCACCGTGTCGCAGATCAACACGTACACCGCGCAGATCGCGCAGCTGAACCAGCAGATCGCGGCGGCGAGCAGCCAAGGGCAGCCGCCGAACCAGCTGCTGGACCAGCGCGACCTCGCGGTGTCGAACCTGTCGGGCCTGGCCGGTATCCAGGTCGTGCGCAACGACAGCGGTTACAGCGTATTCATGTCGGGTGGCCAACCGCTCGTCGTCGCCGACAAGAGCTACCAGCTTGCGGCCGTCACGTCGCCGTCGGATCCGAGCGAGCTGACCGTCGTGTCGCAGGGGATCGCCGGCGCGAAGCCGCAGGGGCCGGACCAGGTGTTGCCCGATTCGTCGCTGTCGGGCGGCACGCTCGGCGGCCTGCTCGCGTTCCGCAGCCAGACGCTCGACCCCGCACAGGCCCAGCTCGGCGCGATCGCGACCAGCTTCGCCGCGCAGGTCAACGCGCAGAACGCACTCGGCATCGACCTGTCGGGCAACAAGGGCGGCAACCTGTTCGCGACGCCGTCGCCGACCGTGTACGCGAACCAGGGCAATACCGGCAACGCGTCGCTGTCCGTGTCGTTCGCGAACGCGTCGCAGCCGACGACAAGCGACTACACGCTGTCCTACGACGGCGCGAACTACACGCTGACCGACCGCGCGAGCGGCGCGGTGGTCGACCAGAAGGCGGGGCCGATGCCTGTTTCGCTCGGCGGCCTGAATTTCTCGATCCCGTCGGGCTCGATGAGTGCCGGTGACAAGTTCACCGTGCTGCCGACGCGCGGCGCGCTGAACGGCTTCGGCCTCGCCACGACGAGCGCGTTGGCGATCGCGGCAGCATCGCCGGCCGTCACGTCGGCGGCGAGCACCAACATCGGCACGGGCAAGATCACGCTGGGCGGCGTAACCGCGGGCTATCAAGTGCCGACGACCAAGCTGACCTATGACGCGACGGCGAAAACGCTGACGGGTTTCCCGGTCGGCACCACGGTGACGATCGGCACCACGCCGCCGACGTCGGTCACGATCAACAGCCCGACGGACACCGTCCCGTACGATCCGGCGGCGGGCGCGACGATGACGATGTCGGGAACGGCCGCGGGCGCGCTCAACGGCGTGAGCGTCACGCTGTCCGGCGCACCGGCGACCGGCGACTCGTTCACGATCGGGCCGTATGCGGGCGGCACCAGCGACGGCTCCAACGCGCTCGCGCTGTCGAAGCTGGTCAACGCGAAGGCGTTCGGCAACGGCACGACGACGCTCACGGGCGCGTATGCGAGCTACGTGAACGGCATCGGCAACACGACGACCCAGTTGAAGTCGTCGAGCGCCGCGCAGACCGGGCTGATCGGCCAGATCACCGAGGCGCAGCAGTCGGTGTCGGGCGTGAACACCAACGAGGAAGCGGCCAACCTGATGCAGTACCAGCAGTTCTACCAGGCGAACGCGAAGGTGATCCAGACGGCGGCGACGCTGTTCCAGACCGTACTCGGCCTGTTCAATTGACCGGATTCGAGGGATAGAAGCGATGCGGATTTCCAGCGCCCAGTTCTTCCAGCTGAACGTTTCACAAATGAACGATCAGCAGGCCCAGCTTGCGCAGCTGTATCAGCAGATCTCGAGCGGTGTGAGCCTGCAGACGGCGGCGGACAATCCAGCCGGCGCGGCGCAGGCCGTGCAGCTGTCGATGACGTCGGCGACGCTGTCGCAGTACGCGACCAACCAGAGCGCGGCGCTCGCGTCGCTGCAGGCCGAGGACCAGACGCTGCAGAACGTGAGCGGCGTGCTGACGAGCGCGCAGTCGCTGCTCGTGCGCGCCGGCGACGGTTCGCTGTCCGACAGCGACCGCTCGGCGCTCGCAACGCAACTGCAGGGTTACCGCGACCAGTTGATGACGCTCGCGAACACCAACGACGGCGCGGGCAACTACCTGTTCGCCGGCACGAAGAATTCGGCGGCGCCGTTTTCGACGACGCCGAGCGGCAGCGTCACCTATGTCGGCGACACCGGCACGCGCCAGGTGCAGATCGCCGATTCGAGCACCGTGTCGCAGGGCGACACGGGCGCGGCCGTCTTCATGTCCGTGCCGACGATCGGCAGCTCGCCGGTGCCGTCGGCCCGCGCGGGCAACACGGGCACCGGCACAATCGGCGCGGTCACGGTGACGAACCCGTCGTTCGCGACGAACGGCCATCAGTTCTCGATCACATTTGGCGGCACGGCCGCCGCGCCGACCTACACCGTGACCGACAATTCGGTCAGCCCGCCAACCACCACGCCGGCGCAGGCCTATTCGTCGGGCTCGGCGATCTCGCTCGGCAGCGGAATGACGGTGGCGGTGTCGGGCACGCCGGCCGCCGGCGACACGTTTGCTGTTGAGCCGGCGCCGCAGGCGAGCGGCGGCTCGGACGTGTTCTCGACGCTCGACGCGATGGTCGCGGCGCTGAAGACGCCCGTGACGGGCAACCCGGTGGCGGCCGCGGCGCTGAAGAACGCGCTGATGACCGGCTCGACCAAGCTTGGCAATACGATGCGCAACGTCACGACGATTCAGGCATCGGTCGGTGGCCGCGAGCAGGAAGTCAAGGCGATGCAGGCCGTCAACCAGACCGCGTCGCTGCAGGTCACCAGCAACCTGTCCGACCTGACGAGCACCAACATGGTGACGACGATCAGCCAGTTCCTGCAGATGCAGAACGCGCTGACGGGCTCGCAGAAGGCTTACTCGCAGTTGCAGAATCTGTCGCTGTTCCAGTACATCAACCCCTGATGCACGGCGCGCCGGCCGCGATGTGAGCGCACGCTTGCATCGCGGCCGGCGTCGATCACCGCCCGCGCATGCCCCCGCGCGGACGGGCGCGACACCGGGTCGCGCCATCGCGCCCATTCATTGGGCCCTTTCATCGTGCCCCGTTTCACCCACGCGGCAAGCCGCGCTTCGGCCTCGCCGGCCCGCGCATCAGCGCGCTTGCCAGCCCCATTTCCGCTCCGTAAACTCGCGCCAGATTCCAGACCGGCGCATCCTCCGCAGCCGGCGACCGACAGGAGCCCTTTTCCCCATGTCCGATTCCTACTTCCCGCGCTGGCGGGTGCAATCGACCGGCGCGGCGTCGCGCGTGGTCGGCCCCGACGAGCGCCTGGCGTGGCCGCAGATGGTCGCGATGGGCGTGCAGCACGTCGTCGCGATGTTCGGCTCGACCGTGCTCGCGCCGCTGCTGATGGGCTTCGACCCGAACCTGTGCATCTTCATGTCGGGCATCGGCACGCTGCTGTTCTTCGTGCTGGTCGGCGGCCGCGTGCCGAGCTACCTCGGGTCGAGCTTCGCGTTCATCGGCCTCGTGATCGCGGTGACCGGCTA
Organism: Burkholderia metallica; assembly: GCF_001718555.1. Lineage (NCBI taxonomy): Bacteria > Pseudomonadati > Pseudomonadota > Betaproteobacteria > Burkholderiales > Burkholderiaceae > Burkholderia > Burkholderia metallica. Next base: position 3,383,866 of record NZ_CP013401.1, on the reverse strand, counting down.
CGGCGGCAGCGGCCCGAACCCGAACATCCCGGTCGCGCTCGGCGGGATCGTCGCGTGCGGTGTCGTGTACGTCGCGCTCGGCGCGCTGGTGCAGGCGATCGGCACGCGCTGGATCGAAACGCTGATGCCGCCCGTCGTGACCGGCGCGGTGGTCGCGGTGATCGGGCTGAATCTCGCGCCGATCGCGGTCAAGGGCGTGTCCGCGTCGACCTTCGAATCGGTGATGGCGCTCGTCACGGTGCTGTGCGTCGGCGGCGTCGCGGTGTTCTCGCGCGGCATGGTGCAGCGCCTGCTGATCCTCGTCGGGCTCGTGATCGCGTACGTGATCTACGCGATCGCGACCAACGGGCTGGGGCTCGGCAAGCCGATCGATTTCTCGATCGTCGGTCATGCGGCGTGGTTCGGCGTGCCGAGCTTCCGCGCGCCGGTGTTCGATCCGCACGCGATGCTGATGCTCGCGCCGATCGCGGTGATCCTGGTCGCGGAGAACCTCGGCCACATCAAGGCCGTCAGCGCGATGACGGGCACGAGCCTCGATCGCTACGTGGGCCGCGCGTTCATCGGCGACGGGCTCGCGACGATCGTGTCCGGCAGCGTCGGCGGCACGGGCGTGACGACCTACGCGGAGAACATCGGCGTGATGGCCGTCACGCGGATCTACTCGACGCTCGTGTTCGCGGTGGCCGCGCTGATCGCGATCGTGCTCGGCTTCTCGCCGAAGTTCGGCGCGGTGATCCAGACGATTCCGGGCCCCGTGCTCGGTGGCGTGTCGATCGTCGTGTTCGGGCTGATCGCGGTGACGGGCGCGCGGATCTGGGTCGTCAACAAGGTCGATTTCTCCGACAACCGCAACCTGATCGTCGCGGCCGTCACGCTGGTGCTCGGCGCCGGCGACTTCTCGCTGAAGATCGGCGGCTTCGGGCTCGGCGGGATCGGCACCGCGACGTTCGGCGCGATCATCCTGTACGCGATCCTGCGCAGGGAAAAGGAGCCGGGCCCGGTGGTCTGAGCGCTCGGGCGGGCGGTGCGTTGCCGCCCGCGTCGTTTTCCGCGGCGAACGTCGAAGCGCTACGCGCCGACGTTCGACTGCGTCTGCAGCCACGCGCAGAACTGTGCGACGAGCGGATCGTCGGCCGGCGCGCGCGGCGCGATCCACCAGTAGCTGCGCGTCGCGATGCGCGGCCCTTCCAGCGGCATCACGAGCCGGCCGCTCGCGAGTTCGTCGTCGATCAGCGGCAACGGGCCGAGCGCGACGCCGAGGCCGTCGACGGCCGCCTGCAGCGCCAGGTAGAAGTGATCGAACGACTGCCGCTTGCGCCCCTTCATCGCCACGCCGGCCGCCGCGAACCAGTCGCGCCAGCCTTCCGGCCGCGTATCCGAATGCAGCAGCACGTGGCGCGCGAGATCGTCCGCGCGAGAGATCGGCGCGCGCTTGAGCAACGCGGGGCTGCACACCGGAATCACGCTTTCGTCGAGGAAGTGGCCGCTCGTGCAGTTCGGCCAGTGGCCGGGGCCGCGGCGGATCGCGACGTCGAAGCCGTCGAGCGCATCGAGCGGCGCGTTCGACGTGGACAGCTTCAGCTCGACGTTCGGCACGTCGCGCTGGAACCGCGACAGGCGCGGCAGCAGCCATTTCATCGCGAAGGTCGGCAGCGCGTTGATGCGCAGCACGCGTGCTGCGCCCGTGTGGCGCAACTGCTCGGTCGCGTGCGCGATGCTGTCGAACGCGGCGCGCACGGTGTCGAGGTAGCGGCGGCCTTCGTCGGTGAGCCTCACGCGCTTGCCGTACCGGTGGAACACCGGCTTGCCGAGCCACGCCTCGAACCCGGCGATCTGCCGGCTGATGGCACCGTGAGTCACATGCAGCTCGTCGCCGGCGGCGCTGAAGCTTTCATGTCGTGCCGCGGCTTCAAAGGCCCGAAGCGCGGAAAAGGGCGGGAGATCGCGTGCCATGCTTGTGATTCTAGATCACAAGGGCGCGCCGATAAAATCGTTTTGCCGGCCGGTCGGACGGCGGTAACCTCGGGTCACCGTTCGATAAGGAGCCCCATGCAATCCGCTTCCCCGCCTGCCGCCTCCCCGCGCCGCATCGGCCTCGCCGAGCTGTTCACCGGTTTCCTGTCGCTGGGCCTGATGTCGTTCGGCGGCGCGCTGCCGTTCGCGCGGCGCACCATCGTCGAAGAGCGCAAGTGGCTCTCCGCCGACGAATTCACCGATCTGCTCGGGCTGTGCCAGTTCCTGCCGGGCGGCAACGTGATCAACCTGTCGGTGGCCGTCGGCATGCGCTTTCGCGGCGTCGCCGGCGCGTTCGCCGGCATTCTCGGGCTGATCGCGGGGCCGACGCTCGTCGTCGTCGCGCTCGGCGTGCTGTACGCGAAGACGCAGAACGATCCGCGCGTGCAGCACCTGTTCGCGGGGCTCGCCGCCGCGGCCGCCGGGCTGCTCGTCGCGATGGCCGTGAAGGTCGCGAAGCCGCTGCGGCATGCGCGCGCGGCAGCCGGCATCGCGGCGCTCGCGTTCGTCGCGATCGCGGTGCTGCGCATTCCGCTGTTGACCGCGATGCTCGTGCTGACGCCCGTGAGCATCTGGCTCGCGTCGCGGCGCCGCGACGCACCCGCACCGCAGCCGGCGCCGGCCGCGGCGCGCGACACGCAGCACGGAGGCCGGCCGTGAACGACACGCTGATCGCAATCGCGACGATCTTCAGCCAGCTGTCGCTGCTCGCGTTCGGCGGCGGCAACACGATCCTGCCGGAGATGCAGCGTCAGGTCGTCGACGTCCATCACTGGATGAGCGCGCACGAATTCACCGCGCTGTTCGCGCTGGCCCAGGCGGCGCCCGGGCCGAACATGATGATCGTGTCGCTGGTCGGCTGGCACGTGGCCGGCTGGAGCGGGCTGCTCGTCGCGTCGCTCGCGAAGTTCGGGCCGTCGTCGATCGTCACCGTGCTCGCGCTGCATGCGTGGGAGCGCTTTCGCGACCGGCCGTGGCGCCGCTACGTGCAGCAGGGGATGATGCCCGTCACGGCCGGGCTCGTCGCGGCGAGCGCGGTGCTGATCTCCGAAGCGTCGAACCGCACCGCGATCCAGTGGGGCATCACGGCCGCGTGCGCGGTGCTCGCGTGGCGCACGCGCATCCATCCGCTGTGGCTGCTCGCGGGCGGTGCGCTGATCGGGCTCACCGGCATCGGGCAGTGAGCGGCGCACACTGACCGCCCGTGCGCCATACTGGCGCGAATCTTCACGGGAGGATCGATGGATCTCGACGGCGCCAGCCGCAATCTCACCGTCGCCGCGTTGCTGACGCTGTCCGGCGGCTACCTCGACGCGTACACGTACGTCGGCCACGGGCACGTGTTCGCGAACACGATGACCGGCAACGTCGCGCTGCTCGGCATCAACCTGTCGGCCGGCGAATGGGCCGCCGCGCTGCATCACGTGCCGCCGCTCGGCGGCTTCGTGATCGCGGTGTTCGTCGCGCACCTGCTCGGCCTCGCCGCGCAGCGCGGCTGGATGAAGCACACGGCGTTCACGAGCCTGCTCGTCGAGATCGCGTTTCTCGGCGTGGCCGCGAGCGGCGTCGTCGGCGCGTCGAGTGCGTGGCTGATTCCGGGCATCTCGTTCGTCGCGACGCTGCAGACGCTGTCGTTCACCCATCTCGAGGAACTGTCGTACACGTCGGTGATGACCACCGGCAACCTGCGGCGCGCCGCGCAGAAGCTGTTCGTCGGGCTGATCCCGCGCTACGACGCGGGTGCGCTGCACGACTCGGCGCTGCTCGCGACGATCAGCTTCTGTTTCCTGGCCGGCGCGGTGGTCGGCGGCCTCGTGACGCGGCTCGTGCCGGAACTCGCGCTGTGGGGCGCGGTGCTGCTGCTCGTCGGCGCGTTTGCGGAAATCGTGCGGCGCGCGTGGCGCCGGCACACGGCCGACGGCGGTCCGGCAGCGGTGTGAGCGCGCCAGGCGTGGCGCGCGTCGCTGCGTGCGCCGCGTGCCCGCTGTGCGCATACCGCGCGTGTGCGCGTGTCGCGCGGCGTCGGCTGCGCGATCCTTTCAGACCCGACACACCGTAAGCGGCGCGATCGCCCGTTGCCGGGCGGCGTCCGAACGCGCCCGCGCCCGCCCGCCGCGCGCAGCGTTGTGCGCGGGCGACAGTTCCGCCGTGACCGCGCATTTCAATTTCTTTCAGCGATGGCACTCGTCATATGATTCAGCCCACATCGCGCGCGCCAAGAACGCGAGCGATCGCCACCCGGCTGCGCACGCGGCCGGCCATGAATGGAGACACCTACAAAAAGGAAAGCTCATGAAGCAGACCACCCGACTCGCAGCCATCGCAGGGGGCGCAGCGCTCGCATTTGCCAGCCAGTACGCGGCCGCACAAAGCTCGGTCACGCTCTGGGGCGTCGCCGACGCCAGCATCCGTTACCTCACGAACGCGAACGCGAAGAACGACGGCCTGCTGTCGATGACCAACGGCGCGATCACGAACAGCCGCTTCGGCATCTACGGCACCGAAGATCTCGGCGGCGGCCTGAAGGCCGTGTTCAACCTCGAAAGCGGCGTGAACCTGCAGAACGGCGCATTCGCCGACAGTGGCCGCCTGTTCAACCGCGCGGCGTACGTCGGCCTGCAGAGCCCGTACGGCACGGTGACCCTCGGCCGCCAGAAGACGCCGCTGTTCGACCTGCTGTCGGACACCTACGATCCTCTGACGGTCGGCAACTACCTCGAAAACGCGTGGCTGCCGGTCGCACTCGGCGGCGGCCTGTATGCGGACAACCAGATCAAGTACACGGGCAAGTTCGACGGCCTGACCGCGAAGGCGATGTACTCGACCGGCACCAACTACGAATCGACCGGCGCCGGCGGCTTCTCGGGCCAGATCCCGGGTTCGCTCGGCAAGGGCAATGCGTGGGGCGTGTCGCTGTCGTACGTGATGGGCCCGCTCAGCATCGCGGCCGGCGCGCAGCAGAACAGCGACAACTCGGCGCGCAAGCAGACGATCTACCACGCGAACGTCGTGTACGCGTTCAGCAAGGCGAAGATCTACGCGGGCTACCTGCGCTCGAAGGACGACACCGGCTTCGTCGACAGCCTGCTCGCGCAGCAGACGATTCCGGTCGCGAAGAGCACCGGCCGGATCGACGACGGTCCGTTCGCGGGCGTGAGCTGGCAGGTCAGCGCGCCGCTGACGCTGACGGGCGCGTTCTACTACGACCACATGCGCAATGCGATGACCACGAACGGCACGCTCGCGAGCGGCAACCGCTACGCGGTCGTCGGCATCGCCGAGTACGCGCTGAGCAAGCGCACGGAAGTCTACGGCACCGTCGACTTCAACAAGACGAACGGCGCGGCGAACGTCGAGCTGCCGGGTCGCAGCAACCAGACCGGCATCGCGATCGGCCTGCGCAATATCTTCTGACGAACGTCGGAACGCACGTGCCGGCAGTCGTCCGGCATGCATCGAAGGGGCGCCGCGAGGCGCCTCTTTTTTTCGTCGCGCGACCGTCATGCGCGTGCACGACTATTCGGCGAATGCTCCATTGCGCGCGCCCCGCGCCGTAAGCGATCCGTCGGCAATCCAGAACATACTTTGACAGTGCGCGCATGGCCTTTCGGCTACGCTGCGTGCATCGCCCGTTGCGTGCCGTGCGGCCCGCGCGTGCGGCGTTCCGGTCACGCTCGGCGAGTGCGGCCGGCCTGGTGCGTAACTTGTGTATCCGGCGATGACAATCGCGGTGCACCGGTTTTTTTCGTGGGACGATGCGGTCACGATTTTCTCGAAAGGGGATGACGATGGGTATCCTGAACACCGTGGGTGAAATCGCCGGCGCAATCGCCGCCGTCGAAGGCGCGGAAAAGCTCGATCCGGATGCGGGCCTGCTGACCAAGGCGGCCGCCGCCGTCGCCGGCTTCAAGGGCGCGGAAGCGATCGAAGGCATGCTCGAGAAGAAGGAAGAGCAGCCGCAGCAGGCGGACGACACGCAGGCGACGGACGGCAGCGACACGTCGCAGGCATGAGCATGGCGGCTGGCCGGCCCTCGGTGCGCCCTTCGCGCGCCCGGGCCGGCCGGTGCCGCGCAGCCGGCAGGTCGGGCATGCGGTCGATCGGTGACGCATGGCACACCCGGCAGCCGGTTTGACCGGCGAGAGGCCCCTGTCTCTCGCCGTTTTTTATTGGGCACGCGCCGCGCCTGCACCGTGCGCCGCACGATTGCCGGAATCTTGCTATCGTCCCTCCATCCGAACTGCGATGAGGGAATGCGATGGATTTCGACTACGACCTGTTCGTCATCGGCGCCGGCTCGGGCGGCGTGCGGCTCGCGCGGATGTCCGCGTCCTACGGCGCGCGCGTCGGCATAGCGGAAGAAGAGCAGATCGGCGGCACCTGCGTGCTGCGCGGCTGCATCCCGAAGAAGCTGCTCGTCTACGCATCGCACTATCCGCATGAAGTCGAGGACGCGAAGGGCTTCGGCTGGACCTTCGGTGCCGGCACGCTCGACTGGCCCGCGCTGATCGCCGCGAAGGATCGCGAGATCAACCGGCTGAGCGACATCTACATCAACCTGCTGCGGCAATCGGGCGTCGACATGCACGCGGGGCGCGCGACGCTCGTCGACGCGCACACGGTCGCGATCGGCGAGCGCCGGTTCCGCGCGCGCCACATCGCGATCGCGACCGGCTCGCGCCCGTCGCTGCCGTCGCGCCCCGGCATCGAGCACGCGATCACGTCGCGCGAGGCGCTGTCGCTCGCCGCATTGCCCAAGCGCATCGCGGTGGTCGGCGGCGGCTATATCGCGGTCGAGTTCGCGGGCATCTTCAACGGCTTCGGCAGCCACGTCGACCTGTTCTATCGCGGCGAGAAGATCCTGCGCGGCTTCGACGACGACGTGCGCCAGTTCCTGACCGACGAGATGACGAAGCAGGGCGTCGCGATCCACGCGCGCGCGGTGATCGAATCGATCGAGCGCGCGGACGACGGCACGCTGAGCGTGCGCGTCGGCGATGCGCGCCACGGGCCGTACGACGCGGTGCTCTATGCAACCGGCCGCGTGCCGAACGTCGACGGGATCGGGCTCGAACAGGCGGGCGTGTTGCTCGACGCGCGCGGCGCGATCGCCGTCGATGCGTATTCGGCGACGTCGGTGCCGTCGATCCATGCGATCGGCGACGTCACGTCGCGGCCGCAGCTCACGCCGGTGGCGACGCGCGACGGTGCGCTGCTCGCGCGCACGCTGTTCGGCGGCTCGCGCGTCGCGGCCGATCACGAGTACGTGCCGTCGGCCGTGTTCAGCCAGCCGGAGGTCGCGACGGTCGGGCTCACCGAGGCGAGCGCGCGCGACCTGTACGACGGCGACGTCGACATCTACCGCACGTCGTTCAAGGCGCTGCGTCATACGCTGTCGGGCCGCGACGAGCGCACGCTGATGAAGCTCGTCGTCGCGCGCGACAGCCAGCGCGTGGTCGGCGCGCACATGGTCGGCCGCGATGCGGGCGAGATCATCCAGGGCATCGCGATCGCGATTCGCGCGGGCGCGACGAAGGCGCAGTTCGACGACACGATCGGCATCCATCCGACCGCGGCCGAGGAGTTCGTGACGATGCGGCAGAAGGTGGGCGGCTAGCGAAAGCGGGCACGCGCGCGCCAGCGCGCGTGCGTCTGTGATGTGCCGGATCGCGGAATCGCCGGGTCGGGAATCGGCCGGCGCGCGATTTACCGGCGCGGAAAAGCCCGATTAATACGGGTGATCGTTTTCAAGTGATCGGCAACGCAAGTCGAGCTGCGCGCGATGTATCTCGATATTGTCCGACCGGAGCGCGATGCGTATCGGCAAAAATCAAACTATCGAAGTGCGCTGCTCGGATACCGGATCACCGCTGTCCGGCAACGGGTTGGCGCGAATCCGGTCGCGCTTTGCGTATCAGTAAGAAAATCGTCAACTATTATCAAGATACCCCGTCTCGATAAACAGGCTTGATATGATCGCGAAAAATCATATCCGGGGGTCGATCATGCGCGATCAACAGCGCAATCACGAGCATTACGCAATCAAGCACGCACGCGCATCCGTCGCGTATCGCGTCGCGCATCCGCTTCGGGTTGCAGCGCGCCTGCTGCCTACACCCGCCCATCCGTAGTCGAGATCGCCAGCCCGGCGACGAATGCGTGCGCGCGTCGCACCGACGCGCACATGCCCGTTCGCACTGCAATCATTTCGAGCGCCGGCTCGTCCGCGAGCCCGCGGCTCCGCTCGGCGCCCTCTTTCCCTCCAAGGAGACCAGCAGTGAACATTCAGACACGACGCACCGTCCTCGTGGCGGCAGCGGTCGTCGCAGCGTTGTCCGGCTGCGCGACCGAATCGTCGCGCACGCTCGACGTGCCGGCCGTCAGCAGCGCGCAGAAGCCGTATGCGGGCAAGCCCGTCGCGATCGCGGTCGGCAAGTTCGACAACCGCTCGAGCTACATGCGCGGCATCTTCTCGGACGGCATCGACCGCCTCGGCGGCCAGGCGAAGACGATCCTCGTCACGCGCCTGCAGCAGAGCCGCCGCTTCAACGTGCTCGACCGCGAGAACCTCGACGAGATCCGGCAGGACGCCGGCTTCATGAAGAAGGCGCAGGCCGTGAAGGGCGCGAACTACGTGGTGACGGGCGACGTGACCGAGTTCGGCCGCAAGGACGTCGGCGATCACCAGCTGTTCGGCATCCTCGGTCGCGGCAAGACGCAGGTCGCGTACGCGAAGGTCAATCTGAACATCGTCGACACGACGACGTCGGAAGTCGTCGCATCGAGCCAGGGCGCGGGCGAATTCAGCCTGTCGAACCGCGAGGTGATCGGCTTCGGCGGCACGGCCGGCTACGACTCGACGCTCAACGGCAAGGTGCTGGACCTCGCGATCCAGGAAGCCGTGAACCATCTCGTCGACCAGGTCGACGCCGGTACGCTGAAGGCGGCGAAGTAACGGGCGCGTGCGGTACCGCCTGAACTCATCATCACATCAACCAGAAGAGACAAGACCATGAAACGGGGAATCTGGCTGCCGGCGACGGCGGCCGTCATGCTGTTCGCGGGCTGCGCGGCGCCGACCACGCCGCCGCTTTATCAATGGAACGGCTATCAGCCGCAGGTGTACGAATACTTCAAGGGGCAGAAGTCGCCGCAGGAGCAGATCGACGCACTCGAAAAGGCGCTGCAGGAGATTCGCGCGAAGGGCCATACGCCGCCGCCGGGGTTCCATGCGCATCTCGGGATGCTGTATGCGAGCGTCGGCAACATGCAGCAGGCCGGGCAGGAGCTGCAGGCCGAGAAGCAACTGTTCCCGGAGTCCGCGCCGTACATGGATTTCCTGATGAAGAAGAAGGCCGGTGACTCGAAAGCCGCGAATCCGACGGCCGCCGGCCAGACGGTCGCCGCCCGCAAGGCCGCCGATTCGAACCCCGTCAAACAGTGAGTGACGCGCCCGCCATGTTCAAGACACTTTCATTCAAGCTGTTGTCCGTGCTGTCGATCGCCGCACTGCTGAGCGCGTGCGCGCAACCGGTGAAGCGCCCCGATTACACGGCGTTCAAGAAGAGCCAGCCGCGCTCGATTCTCGTGCTGCCGCCCGTGAACGAGACTACCGACGTCGGCGCGACCTACGGCGTGCTGTCGCAAATGACGCAGCCGCTCGCGGAGTCCGGCTATTACGTGGTGCCGGTCGCGGTGATGGACGAGACGTTCAAGCAGAACGGCCTGACGAACGCGACCGATATCCAGAGCACGTCGCCCGCGAAGCTGCGCGAAATCTTCGGCGCGGACGCCGCGCTGTATTCGAAGGTCACGCAGTACGGCTCCGTCTATCAGGTGGTCGACAGTACGACGATCGTCTCCGCATCGGCGAAGCTCGTCGACCTGAAGACCGGCGACGTCCTCTGGCAGGGCGACGGTCGCGCGACCGGCAAGGAAGTCGGCAACAACATGAGCGTCAATGCGTTCGGGGTCGTCGGCGCGCTGGTGCAGGCGGCCGTCAAGCAGGTCGCGCATTCGCTGACCGACGAAGCGCATGACGTGGCCGGGCTGACGAGCAGCCGGTTGCTGTCGGCCGGGCCGCCGAACGGGTTGCTGTACGGGCCGCGCTCACCGAAGTACGGCACGGACTGATACGCGGCCGACGCGTCGAAGTCCTGCCATCGGCTCGAACAGCCGCGCAAGTGCGCGGCTGTTTTTGCATCTGCATATCGATGTATCGACGTATCGACGTGTCGTCACGCTCAATGCATGCCGAACGCATCGAGCAGCCGGTACCAGCCCATCGCGAGTACCAGCGCCGGCGTGCGCAGAGCTTCGCCGCCTGGAAAGTCGCGATGGCGGATCTTGTCGAACAGGTCGAAGCGGCTCGCCTGCCCGTCGATCGCCTCGGCGATCAGCTTGCCCGCGAGTGCGGTCGTGTTCACGCCGTGCCCTGAAAACCCCTGCGCGAAATACGTCGTCGGCGTGAGGCGGCCGAAGTGCGGCGCGCGGTTCATCGTGATGTCGACGAAGCCGCCCCATGCGTAGTCGACCTTCACGTCCGCAAGCTGCGGGAACGTCTTCAGCATGTCCGCGCGCATTGCCGCCGCGAGGTCGCGCGGTTGCCGCGTCGAATAGCTGACCTTGCCGCCCCACACGAGCCGAGTGTCGGGCGCCGGCCGGAAATAGTCGAGCACGAAACGGCTGTCGCAAATCGCCGCGCGCGCGGGCATCAGCGCGGCGGCGCGTGCGTCGCCGAGCGGCTCGGTCGCGATCACGTAGGTGCCGACCGGCATGATCTTCTTCGACAATGCGGGTGCGACCGAGCCGACGAAGGTATTGCATGCGAGCACGACGAAGCGCGCGCGCACGTTGCCGCCGCCCGTCTCGACGACGTGGCCGCCCGCGACGTCGCGCACGCGCGTCACGCAACTGTCCTCGTGGATGCGCACGCCCGCTTCGGTCGCTGCGCGCGCGAGGCCGAGCGTGTAGTTCAGCGGATGGAGGTGGCCGCTGTCCGGGTCGTACAGGCCGCCGCAATAGCGCTCCGACTGCACGTAGTCGCCGAGTGCGTCGGCTTCGACGAAGCGGAATCGGTCGTAGCCGAAGCGCGTCGCGGCTTCGTCGCGCCAGCGTTTCAACGCATCGGCGTCGCGCGCGGTGTTCGCGGCGGTCAGGTAGCCGGGCACCAGCGCGCAGTCGATGTCGTGCTGCGCGATGCGCGATTTCACGAGCGACAGCGTTTCGAGCCCCATGTCCCAGATGCGCTTCACGTCGCCTTCCGGCATGAATTGCGCGAACGTGTCGATGTCGCACGCGAAGCCGCCGATCAGCTGGCCGCCGTTGCGGCCGCTCGCCGCCCATCCGACCCGCGACGCTTCGAGCACGGTCACCGAATGGCCGCGCTCGGCGAGGTTGAGCGCGGCGGACAGGCCCGTGAGGCCCGCACCGATCACGCACACGTCGGCATCGGTCGTGCCGGCGAGCGGCGCGTGGCGGGTCGTATCGTTGGCGGTCGCCGCGTAGTAGGACGCGACGTGCGGCTGGTTGGCGAAGGTCTGCATGATCGGGAGAACGGAAGAAGTTGGGCTCAGAACAGCTCGCGCACGCGGTGGTACAGCATCCCGAGTTCGAGCGCGGGTTGCCGCCATGCGTCGCCGCCGGGAAAGCGCCGGTGGCGCAAGCGCGCGAACAGGTCGAACGCGCGCGTGTCGCCCGCGATCGCGCCGGCGACCGCGCGTCCGGCGATACCGGTGAGCGCGACGCCGTGCCCGCTGAAGCCCTGGACGTAGAAGAAGTTCGGATCGAGCGCGCCGAAATCCGGTGCGCGGTTGCGCGTGACGTCGACGAAGCCGCCCCATGCGTGGTCGACGCGCACGTCGCCGAGCTGCGGGAATACGCCGACCATGCGGCGCCGGATCGTGTCGGCGAGCGTGGCGGGCGATGCGCCGGCCGAATTCGCGCGGCCGCCGAACAGCATCCGGTGGTCGGCGGACAGCCGGAAATAGTCGAGGAAGAAGTTGTTGTCGCACACGGCTTCGCGTTGCGCGATCAGCGCGTCGGCGCGCGCGTGGCCGAGCGGTTCGGTCGCGATGATGTACGACGCGATCGGCGCGATGCGCGCAGCGGTCGCGGCCGGCAGCACGCCGCCGGGGCCCGCGTTGCAGCACGACACGACGAAGCGGCAGCGCACGTCGCCCGACGGCGTCCGCACGACGGGCCGCGCGCCGCGCACGACGTCGAGCGCCGGCGTGTGCGCATACAGCGCGACACCCTCGCGGCGCGCGGCATCGGCGAGGCCGAGGCAATACTTGAGCGGATGCAGATGGCCCGACAGCGGATCGTAGACGCCCGCGAGATAGCGCGTCGATGCGATGCGCGCGCGGATCTCGCCGGTGTCGAGCCATGCCAGCGACGGATGGCCCCAGCGCCGGGTCGCGGCGCTCATCCACGCGCGCAGGTCGTCGACGCGGCGCGGCCTGGTCGCGACCGTCAGGTAGCCGCGCGTGAAATCGCAGTCGATCCCGTAGCGCGCGATCCGCTCGGCGATCAGCGCGACGCCGTCGAGCGACAGCGCCCACGCGGCGCGCGCGCCGTCGGCGCCGAGCTGCCGCTCGATCACTTCATCCTTCGCGAAGCCGGTGATCGCCTGGCCGCCGTTGCGGCCCGACGCGCCCCAGCCGGGCCGCTGCGCGTCGATCACCGCGACGGACAGCCCGCGCGCGCGGCACTCGAGCGCCGTCGACAGGCCGGCGAAGCCGGCGCCGATCACGCAGACGTCGACGTCGATCGTGCCGTCGAGCGCCGGAGCGCCGGCCGCGTGGTCGTCCACGGCGGGGCGCACGGCCGTCGCTTCGTAGTACGAGTCGTGCGCGAGCGCATCGGCGCGGCGGGTGAAAGACTGCGTCATGAAACTCACTCCCTCGAAAAGACTGCATCCTGCGCGCAGTCGCCCGGAAAACGGCGCGGGACGCCGTGCGCGCGGCACGGCGTCCCGCGCGAGCCGCGTCAGAACGAATAGATGAACTGCGTGGCGAGCAGGTCGTTGGACTTGCCGTACGACCCGTCGTTGCGCAGGAACACCTTGTTGTTCGCCCAGTCATGCCGGTATTCGACCTTCACGGTGATCTGCTGGGTCGGATAGAACAGCAGGTCGAGCGCGACGTCCTGGCGCACCGCGCCCTTGCACTCGAAGCCCAGGCCGCCGCCGGCCTTCGACATCGCGAGGCAGTCCGCGTCGACGCCGAAGCCGTTGCTCGGGTCCATCCCGTTGCCGTTCAGCGCGATGCCGCCGCCGCCGCCGCCGTTCTTCGAGTTGGCGAGCAGGTCGTAGCGCAGCGTCACGCCCATCCGACCGACCACCGGCGCGTTGAACTTGCGGTGTGCGAGCAGCGACAGGCCGTACCACTGCGCAAGCCCGCCGTTGAACGCCGCGTGCTGCTGACGACCGTAGTCGACTTCCGCGTTGTACTGAATATCGGCGAGCGTGTAGGTCGCGTCGAGTTCACCGAAGAAGAACGAACCGTAGCCGCTCGGCGCCGCGCCGCCCGGGCCGTAGTGGACGGTGCCGTCCGCATCGATCGCGCTCGCGAGCGTCTGGCGCCCGATGTTGAACGACCCGCCGAGGTCGAGCGCGCTCGACCACGTGTAGTCTGCGCGCGCGGTGAAGGTCGGCACCTTGTTGCTGGTGGTGATCGGATCGCCGAGCGCGTTGGTGCCCGTCTGCGTGACCGACCCGTACGTGCGGTACTGCTCGTTGCCGAGGAAGAACTTCCACGCCCAGTTGCCCTTCGTGTAGTTCGCGCCGATACCGACGTAGCTGCCCGGGTCGGAGAAATCGTACAGCAGGTTGTGCGTGAGCGTGAGCATCTGGTTCGACTGCTGCACCTCGTAGCCGCCGAAGCTCGGGATCAGGCCGGCGACCAGCGTCGTTTCGGCGGTGATCGGCACGTTGATGACCGCCGTGTTCAGCAGGTTGTCGGTGATCGAGCCGCGCGAGTTCTGCAGCAGCGTGATGCCGTTGCCGCGGTTCGGCATCAGCGTGATTTCCGCGGACGGCGCCATCGGGCCGACGCCGAACGTCTTCTTGATGTCGAGGTAGAGATCGCCGAACGTGCTGTTGAAGTAGTTGTACGCGTTCTCGTGGTTCGCGAACAGGAACGACGACGTGCCGGCCGCGCGGTTGTAGATGTAGGTCGGGTCGATGTAGCCCGTGACCGACAGGCCGGCGAGCGGGCCGGTGCTGGCCGCGTCGGTCAGCGAATCGACCTTCAGTTGCTGGTTCGCGATCTGCTGCTTCATCTCGCTGACCTCGTCGTTGGTCAGCGTGGCCTGCGCCTTGCCGTAATCCGGCGAACCCGGATCGGCGGCCACCGCGACGACCTTGCCGCCGCCGGCCGTACCGGCGCTCGCGCCGGACGTCGCGACGGCCGTGCCGCCCGGCTTCGCGGCGAGTTGCGCCTGCATCGCCTTCATCTGCTTCTGCAGCGCCGCGACCTGCGCCTGCAGCGCCTTGATCTCGGCGGATGTCGAGCCGGCCAGCGCGATGCCCGGCAACGCGCCGGCCACCAGCAGGCAGATCAGTTTCTTCTTCATTGCGGATTCTCCTTGTCGTGCACCTGTCGAATCGGAATCGAATCGCGCGCCCCCCCTGGGGCGGCGCGTGTTGCTTTGTCTGCAGTGCTTGTTATCTGCGAAGAGGCGGCCGGCGCGTCACGCCACCGCGAACGCCGCCTTCATGTCGGCGATGCGGCGCCGCTCGCGCATGATCATCATCCGGTTCACGACGATCACGCCGATCGTCACGGCCGTGATGAACAGCGTCGCCAGCGCGTTCATCTCCGGGTTCAGCCCCAGCCGCACGCGCGAGAACACCACCAGCGGCAGCGTCGTCGAGCCGGGCCCCGACAGGAACGCCGACAGCACCAGATCGTCGATCGACAGCGTGAACGACAGCAGCCAACCCGACAGCAGCGCCTGCGAGATCAGCGGCAGCGTCACCACGAAGAACACCTTCAGCGGCGTCGCGCCCAGATCCAGCGCCGCCTCCTCCAGCGACTTGTTCATCTCCTTCACCCGCGACTGCACGATGATCGCCACGTACGACACGCACAGCATCACGTGACCGATCCAGATCGTCACCATCCCGCGCCCCTTCGGCCAGCCGAACATCTGCTCCAGCGCAACGAACAGCAGCAGCAGCGAGATACCCTGGATCACCTCCGGAATCACCAGCGGCGCGTTGATCATCCCCGTGTACAGCGTGAAGCCCTTGAAGCGGCCGAAGCGTGCGAGCACGAAGCCCGCCCAAGTGCCGATCACGACCGACGCGGTGGCCGTCATCAGCCCGATCTTCAACGACAGCCACGCGGCGTTCAGCAGCTCGTCGTCGTCCAGCAGCGCCGCGTACCACTTCAGCGAGAAGCCCGACCACACCGTCACCAGCTTCGACTCGTTGAACGAGTACACGACCAGGCTGATGATCGGGATGTACAGGAACAGGAAGCCGAAGGCGAGGACGCCCGTCGACAGCGGTTTGCTCGGCTTGATCATTTCGCGTCCTCCAGTTCCTTGACCTGGTAGTACTGGAACAGCGCCATCGGCACCAGCAGCAGCATCACCATCGCGACCGTCACCGCGGACGCCATCGGCCAGTCCATGTTGTTGAAGAATTCATCCCACATCACGCGCCCGATCATCAGCGTATCGGCGCCGCCCAGCAGCTCCGGAATCACGTACTCGCCCACCGCCGGGATGAACACCAGCAGGCTGCCGGCGATGATCCCGTTCTTCGACAGCGGCAGCGTGATCCGCGTGAACGCGACCCACGGCTTCGCGCCCAGGTCGTACGCGGCTTCGAGCAGCGTCAGGTCCATCTTCACCAGGTGCGCGTACAGCGGCATCACCATGAACGGCAGGTACGAATAGACCATCCCGATGTAGACGCCCGCGTCGCTGTGGTACAGGCGCAGCGGCGTGTGGATGATGCCCAGCGCGATCAGCGTGTGGTTCAGCAGGCCGTCGTCCTTCAGGATGCCGATCCATGCGTACACGCGGATCAGGAACGACGTCCAGAACGGCAGCATCACGGCCATCATCAGCACGTTGCGGCGGTTCGGTTCCGAGCGCGCGATGTAGTACGCCATCGGATAGCCGATCAGCAGGCACAGCACCGTCGACACCGCGGCCATCTTCAGCGAGCTGAGGTAGGTCGCGATGTACAGGTCGTCCTGCAGCAGGAACGCGTAGTGCGACAGCTGCAGCGCGAAGTGCACGACGCCGTCCTTGAACTCGACGAGCGACGTGTACGGCGGGATGCCCATCACCTGGTCGGCGAAGCTGATCTTCAGCACCAGCACGAACGGCAGCGCGAAGAACACGGCGAGCCACAGGAACGGCACGCCGATCGCGACGCTGCGGCCCGACGGCAACAAGCGCGACAGCGCGGCGAAGCGGCCCGGGCGCGCGCGGCCGGCGCCGGCGCCCGCGGCGCTCGTCGACACCGGCGCGGAAGGCGTGGAAGCAGGGTTTGTCATCATCGCGTCCTCACTGCGTCAGCACGACGCCGCTGGCCGGCGACCACGACACGAACACGTCGTCGTTCCACGCCGGCGCACCGTCGTTCATCAGGTGCGAGCTCGACAGGTTCGACACGACCGTCTTGCCGCTCGGCAGGCGCACGTGGTACAGCGAGTAGCTGCCCATGTACGCGATGTCGGTGACGACGCCGCGCGCCCAGTTGTGTTTCGAGCCCGGCTTCTCGCGCGACACGTGAATGCGCTCCGGGCGCACCGAGATGCCGACGGGCATCCCGAGCGGGCCGGTCACGCCGTGGCTCACGTACATGCGCGTTTCGAGGTCGTCGCTCTCGACGAAGATGTGATCGGGTTCGTCCTCGACCACGCGGCCTTCGAACAGGTTGGTCGAGCCGATGAATTCGGCCGAGAAGCGGCTGTTCGGGTATTCGTAGACTTCGCCGGGCGAGCCGATCTGCACGATCTTGCCTTCGCTCATCACCGCGAGGCGGCTGGCCATCGTCATCGCCTCTTCCTGGTCGTGCGTGACCATCACGCAGGTCACGTCGACCTTCTCGATGATGTTCACGAGTTCGAGCTGGGTCTTCTGGCGGATCTTCTTGTCGAGCGCGGACATCGGCTCGTCGAGCAGCAGCAGCTTCGGGCGCTTGACCAGCGAACGCGCGAGCGCGACGCGCTGCTGCTGGCCGCCGGACAATTGATGCGGCTTGCGCTTCGCGTACTTGCTCATCTGCACGAGCGCGAGCGCGTCGGCCACGCGTTCCTTGATCTCGTTCTTCGGCGTGCCCTCCTGCTTCAGGCCGAACGCGACGTTCGATTCGACCGTCATGTGCGGAAACAGCGCGTACGACTGGAACATCATGTTCACCGGGCGGCGGTACGGCGGCAGCGACGCGAGGTCCTCGCCGTCGACGAAGATCTTGCCGGAGGTGGCGGTTTCGAGGCCGGCGAGCATGCGCAGGAGCGTCGACTTGCCGCAGCCGGAGCTGCCGAGCAGCGCGAACAGTTCGTTCTTCGCGATCGTCAGGTTCACGTTGTCGACGGCCGTGCTGTCGCCGAATTTCTTCACGACGTTTTCGATGCGCACGAAGGCGTCGTTCGGCGACCGGGCCGCGGCCGGTTGGGTCTGTCGTGCAGCAGCGGAAGAGGGTATCGATTGCATGGGAGTCACCATTCGTTCTTCACGGATTGCAGGCGTGAGCGTCCCCTCACGAGGCGCGCAACGCGACTCGCGGACAACGGCTCGTGCCGGATGGAACAGGGCGCGCGGCGCGCGCGGGCGGACTGAGGTCCGCGAATCTCAGGCGGGCAGGCGTACCGCGATGCCTGCGCCGCCGTCATGCATCGCGATCAGTGGCCGGTTTTCAGCTGCGCCCACAGACGGTTCTCGAGGCGCAGGATGTCGGCCGGCATCGGCTTCATCAGCACCATCTTCTTCAGCACGTCTTCAGGCGGGTAGACGGTCGGGTCCTGCGCGACGGCCGGCGTGACGAACTGATGCGCGGCCTTGTTCGCGGTCGGGTAGAACACCGTGTTGGTGATCGCCGCGTTGACCTTCGGGTCGGACACGTAGTTGATCCACTTCATCGCGGCTTCGGGGTGCGGTGCATCCTTCGGGATCACCATCACGTCGAACCACAGCAGCCCGCCTTCCTTCGGATTCGCGAACTTGATGTCGTACGAACGCTTCGCCTCCGCCGAGCGGCGGTGCGCGATGCCGACGTCGCCCGACCAGCCGAGCGCGACGCACACGTCGTTGTTCGCGAGGTCGTTGATGTAGCCGGACGAGTTGAACTGGGTGATGTACGGACGGACTTTCTTCAGGACTTCGAATGCAGCCTGGTAGTCGCCGGGGTTCTTGCTGTTCGGATCCTTGCCCATGTACTGCAGCGTGGCCGCGAACACGTCGACGGCCTGGTCGAGGAACGACACGCCGCAGCCCTTCAGCTTTTCCATGTTGGCCGGGTCGAACACCAGTGCCCAGCTGTCGACCGGCGCCTTGTCGCCGAGCGCCTTCTTCACCGCCTGTACGTTGTAGCCGATGCCGTCGGTGCCGTACGCCCAGGGCACGCCGTACTGGTTGCCCGGATCGGCATCCGAGATCATCTTCATCAGCAGCGGATCGAGGTTCGCGAGGTTCGGGATCTTCGACTTGTCGAGCTTCTGGTATACGCCGGCCTGGATCTGCTTGGCCATGTAGTTCGACGTCGGCACGACGATGTCGTAGCCCGAACTGCCGGCCAGCAGCTTCGCCTGAAGCGTGTCGTCGCTGTCGTAGTTGTCGTACTTGACGTGAATGCCCGTCTGCTTCTGGAAGTTCGGGATCGTATCCGGTGCGATGTAGTCGGACCAGTTGTAGACGTTCAGCTCGTCGGCATGCGCCGACGGGCTGGCGACCGACGTGAACGCGGCCGCGGCGGCGAGGGCGGCGACGGAGCAGGCTTGGCGAAGATAGCAGGCACGCATGGTGGAATTCCCCTGAGTGATGGCGGCGTGCGGCGCCCGCCGCACGCCTGTAGGCAAAACCGTTACGAAATACCCAGTTGCTGGGCGGTTGCATCGACTGCTTTTTTCGCCTTCGATACGAGTTCATCGATTTCCTGACGCGAGATCACGAGCGGCGGCGACAGCAGCATCCGGTCGCCGGTCGCCCGCATGATCAGGTTGCCGTTGAAGCAGAAGTCGCGGCAGATCGTGCCGACGTCGCCGCCGTTCGCGAAGCGGCGGCGTTCGGCCGGCGCTTCGGCAAGCTGCAGGCTCGCGACGAGGCCGTGGCCATGCACTTCGCCGACGATCGGGTGACGCGCGAAGGTTTCGCGCATCAGCGCCTGGAAGTACGGGCCCGTGTCGTTCTTCACGCGCTCGACGATCCCTTCGTCGCGCAGCAGCTTCAGGTTCGCGACCGCGACGGCCGCCGCGACCGGGTGCCCCGAGTACGTGAGGCCGTGATTGAATTCGCCGTTGTCGATGATCGGCCGTGCAACCCGCTCGTGGATTCCGACCGCGCCCATCGGCACATAACCCGACGTCAGGCCCTTCGCCATCGTGATCAGGTCCGGCTCGAAGCCGAAGTGCTGGTGGGCGAACCACTCGCCGGTGCGGCCGAAGCCGCCGATCACTTCGTCGGCGACCAGCAGGATGTCGTACTTGCGGCAGATCCGCTGGATTTCCGGCCAGTACGTCGACGGCGGGAAGATCACGCCGCCCGCGCCCTGGAACGGCTCGCCGATGAACGCCGCGACGTTCTCCGCGCCGAGTTCGAGAATCTTCGCTTCGAGCTGCTGCGCACGCGCGAGGCCGAACGCTTCGGGCGTCTCGCCCGGCTGCGCTTCGCCGAAGAAGTACGGCTGGTCGATGTGCACGATGTGCTCGACCTTCGACGGCATCTGCTCGTGCATGTAACCCATGCCGCCGAGCGTGCCGCCCGCGATCGTCGAACCGTGGTAGCCGTTCTTGCGCGAGATCACGTACTTCTTCTGCGGCTTGCCCTGCACGCGCCAGTACTGGTGCACGAGGCGCAGCACGGTGTCGTTGCCTTCCGAGCCGCTATTGCAATAGAAGAAGTGGTTGAAGCCGGCGGGCGTCACTTCCGCGAGCATCGCGGAAAGCTCGATCACCGGCGGGTGCGTCGTCTTGAAGAACGTGTTGTAGAACGGCAGTTCCTGCAGCTGGCGATACGCGGCGTCGGCGAGTTCCTTTCGGCCGTAGCCGACGTTCACGCACCAGAGGCCGGCCATCCCGTCGATGACCTTGTTGCCGTCCGAGTCCCACAGGTAGACGCCGTCGGCCTTCACGATCACGCGGCTGCCCGCGCGGTTCAGCGCGCCCATGTCCGAGAACGGGTGGATGTGGTGCGCAGCGTCGAGCGCGCGGTATTCGGCGGTCGTGCGCGCCTGCGTCGCGCGGGGCGCGGCGGCCGTGGCGGCCGGCGCGGCCGGCTGGATCCAGGCAGATTCGTTGCGGTAAGTCATGTTTCCTCCGTGATTCCGTATGGCGGTTGCGCGCGCTTAGACGTGCAGCAACAGATGGCGGCGTTCCCACGAGCTGATCACGCGGAAGAACGCTTCATATTCGGTTTCCTTCAGCGCGAAATACGCCTTCAGGAACTTGTGGCCGAGGATCTCGCCGAGCGGTTCGCACGCGGCCATCAGCGTCAGCCCTTCCTCGAGGTTGCGCGGCAACTGGTACGGCAGTTCGTAGCCGTCGCTGACGAGCGGCTCGGTCGGCTCGAGGCGCTGCGTCATGCCGAGATAGCCGGCCGCGAGCGTCGCGGCGAGCGCGAGATACGGGTTGCAGTCGACGCCCGGAATGCGGTTCTCGATGCGGCGCGCCGCCGGGCCCGAGTGCGGGATGCGGAAGCCGACCGTGCGGTTGTCGTAGCCCCACTGCACGTTGATCGGCGCGGCCATGAAGCGCGACAGACGGCGGTACGAGTTGATGTACGGCGCGAAGATCGGCATCAATGCCGGCGTGTACTTCTGCAGCCCCGCGAGGTAGTTGTAGAACATCGACGTCGCGCCGCCGGTTTCCTCCGACGTGAACAGGTTCCGGCCGGTTTCCTCGTCGACGATGCTCTGGTGCACGTGCATCGCCGAACCCGGCTCGTCTTCCATCGGCTTGGCCATGAACGTCGCGTACATGTTGTGACGCAGCGCGGCCTCGCGCACCGTGCGCTTGAACAGGAACACCTGGTCGGCGAGCGACAGCGCGTCGCCGTGCATGAAGTTGATCTCCATCTGCGCGGCGCCGACTTCGTGGATCAGCGTGTCGATGTCGAGGTTCTGCGATTCGCAGTATTCGTAGATGTCCTCGAACAGCGGATCGAACTCGTTGACGGCCTCGATCGAATACGACTGGCGGCCCGTTTCGGGGCGACCCGTGCGGCCGACCGGCGGACGCAGCGGCAGGTCGGGGTCCTTGTTCATGTCGACCAGGTAGAACTCGAGTTCCGGCGCGACGACGGGCTTCCAGCCCTTCGCCTTGTACAGGTCGAGCACGCGGCGCAGCACGTAGCGCGGCGAGATCTCGACCGGCGAGCCGTCGAAGTGCACGCAGTCGTGGATCACCTGCGCGGTCGGGTCGACGGCCCACGGGATCAGGCGGATGGTCGACGTGTCGGGCACGCACACCATGTCGGGGTCGGTCACACCCGTCAGCGAGCCGTCTCCCGGATATTCGCCGGTGACGGTCTGCACCATCACGGCTTGCGGCAGACGCATCGATTCGCCGGACGTGAACTTGTTGCGCGGCGTGATCTTGCCGCGTGCGATGCCGGCCATGTCGGGGATGATCGCTTCGATCTCGGTGATCCGGTGCTGCTTCAGAAAATCTTCGATGTCTTGCATGTCTGTTCTCGTGAGTTGGGTCGGCGCGCTCAGGCGAGCGCGGCGGCGGCCATCGCGCGCGTGCGGGCAGTGCGGCGGGCGCGGCACGCATCGCCGAAGGCGCGGAAGATCGCGCTCGACAGCGGGTCCTGCGCATGGCGCCATTCCGGATGCCACTGCACGGCGAGGGCGAAAGCCGGTGCGTCGACGACGCTCACGGCTTCGATCAGGCCGTCCGGCGCGACGGCCTCGACGGCGAGGCCGGAGCCGAGCTGCGCGATGCCCTGCTTGTGCAGCGAGTTCACGTGCACTTCGTCGCGGCCGCCGGCGAGCGCGTGCAGCTTGCCGCCGGGCGTCAGGTGCACGACGTGCGCGGGGCCGTACTGCGTGTCCATCGGCGCGTCGTCGTCCTCGCGGTGATCGGCGAGGCCCGGCACTTCATGCACGCGCTGGTGCAGCGTGCCGCCGCAGACGACGTTCAGCTCCTGGAAGCCGCGGCAGACGGCCAGCACGGGTACGCCCGCGGCGATCGCCGCGCGCAGCAGCGGCAGCGTGGTCGCGTCGCGGGCCGGGTCGTGCTTCGTGCCGGGCGCGCTCGGTTCGCCGCCGTACCGATGCGGCTCGACGTTCGAGTAGCTGCCGGTAAACAGCAGGCCGTCGACCGTGTCGATTACGTCGTCGACCGACTGGCGCTCGCCGAGCGCGGGCAGCACCATCGCGAACGCGTTCGCGCCGTCGACGATCGCGGCGACGTATTTGTCGCCGACCGTGTGCGACGCGTGCGCACCGATTTGCGTGTGGTCGGCAGTGATGCCGACGAGAGGTTTCCTTCTATCCATGACGTCAATCAGTTATCCGTAGGGTCGTTGCGTACGGCTTGCCGGCTGGGGCGAAACGCCGGCGTGCAACGGCCCGGCAGCCTTGCGCGAGACGCAGGGCCGCTGGTGAATGGGCGCAACGGGATGGCGTGGCGATCCGCGCTGCGCGCGACGATCAGGCCGTCGTTCGTTTCATTGCGAATTGCGACGAATTACGACGAACCGCGACGCGGCAACGGATGCGCGCACGCGTGCCGTCACCGCATGGACGATGCGGTTGGCGAATCGGCAGACGAAACGAACGACGTAAAGAAAGGAGAGGCGCTACGGCAGCAGCGACGCGACTTCGTCGGTATCGACGGCGACGAATGCGCGTGCGGAAACGGCGTTGTGACGTCGAACGGAACGACGGGACAGGATGGTGTAGATCGACAGGTGAAGCAGGCGAGGACTATGCCAGCCGCAACTGCCGTCGGAAGCGGGCGCCGCGCTGCGCAAACTTCGCACATCGCCTCGATCCCACCTCACCAGAGGGCCACGGACTCTCACGATTACACTCGACTGGTTGTTGAAAGTATTGAACACCTGACCGTTTCGACGCGCGGGGCGTTTAAAATAATCAAGGCGCCGGTTACGCGTTATTTACATTGATGGGCATCAATTTTTGCGTTGCAATAACGCGTTTTGCTGCCGATGAATGCTGGATGACGCTTACCTGAGAGCCAGCATATACGAGCCAAAAACGGCGTCAAATGTTTTTTAACAGTGCTGCATCAGGGCTTTCCCGAGCAGTGCGAACAAAAGATTCGCAAAAGGAATAATCCGCGAGGTGTTCATTATTTCGAACGCCTTTCAGGGTTTTCCCCGCTGATGCGCGGCATAAAGTGATTAGAATATTCAACGGTCGTCCACCGCGTCGTTTCACTTTGTCATCGCACTTATCGTGTCCGAAACCGAATCGATGTCCACCGAAGTCGCCGAGCGCCTGCGTTTCGTGCGCAACAAGCATGGCCTGTCGCAGCGCGAACTCGCGAAACGGGCCGGCGTGACCAACGGCACGATCTCGCTGATCGAGCAGGGCCGCGTGAGCCCGTCGGTCGGCTCGCTGAAGAAGCTGCTCGAATGCATCCCGATGAGTCTCGCGGAGTTCTTCACATTCGAGCTCGTCGAATCGCGTTCGGTCGTATCGCGTCGCGACGAGATGCCGAACCTCGGCAACGACACGCTCGCGTTTCATCTGGTCGGCGCGAGCATGAAGGACCGCAACATGTGCATCCTGCGCGAGATCTACCAGCCGGAGGCCGACACGGGGCCCGAGATGCTCGTGCACGCGGGGCACGAGGGCGGTGTCGTCGTGTCGGGCCGGCTCGAGCTGACCGTCGACGGCGCGACGTGGCTGCTCGACCCCGGAGACGGCTACTACTTCGAAAGCCGTTTGCCGCACCGTTTTCGCAATCCCAGCGCGGACCTGATCTGCGAGGTCGTGTCGGCCAATTCGCCGGCGACCTTCTGAGCTTCGCCCCGCGCGTCACTGCATTCGCTGCCGGCCGGCTGCGCGTCACGCGCAGCGGCGCGTCGCATCGCGAATGCCCAAAAACTGAGGCATCCTGATGAACAAGTTGACTTTGGCTGACTGGCAGGACAAGGCGGCGTCGCTCGCAATCGAAGGGCGCGCATTCATCGACGGCGCGTCGCGCGACGCGCACGGCGGCAAGACGTTCGACTGCGTGAGCCCGATCGACGGCCGCGTGCTCGCGAAGGTCGCCGATTGCGGCGAAGCCGACGTGAACGCGGCTGTTGCCGCCGCGCGCCGCGCGTTCGACGCGGGCGTGTGGGCCGGGCTCGACCCGCGTGCGCGCAAGGCGGTGCTGCTGCGCTGGGCCGCGCTGATGCGCGAGCATCTCGACGAGCTGTCGCTGCTCGAAACGCTCGATGCGGGCAAGCCGATCGGCGACACGACGACGGTCGACGTGCCGGGCGCCGCGTACTGCGTCGAATGGTTCGCGGAAGCGATCGACAAGGTGGGCGGCGAGGTCGCGCCGGCCGATCATCATCTGGTCGGGCTCGTCACGCGCGAGCCGGTGGGCGTGGTCGCCGCCGTCGTGCCGTGGAACTTCCCGATCCTGATGGCCGCGTGGAAATTCGGCCCGGCGCTCGCGGCCGGCAACAGCGTCGTGCTGAAGCCGTCGGAGAAGTCGCCGCTCACCGCGATTCGTGTCGCGCAGCTCGCGTTCGAAGCCGGCATCCCGGCCGGCGTGTTCAACGTCGTGCCGGGCGCGGGCGAACCGGGCAAGCTGCTCGCGCTGCATCGCGACGTGGACTGCATCGCGTTTACCGGCTCGACGGCGGTGGGCAAGCTGATCATGCAGTACGCCGCGCAGTCGAACCTGAAGCGCGCGTGGCTCGAACTCGGCGGCAAGTCGCCGAACATCGTGCTGCCCGATTGTCCCGATCTCGACCGCGCGGCCCGGACCGCGGCCGGCGCGATCTTCTACAACATGGGCGAGATGTGCACGGCAGGCTCCCGGCTGCTCGTGCATCGCGACATCAAGGACGCGTTCATCGAGAAGCTCGTCGCGGCCGCGCGCGCCTACGTGCCCGGCAATCCGCTCGATCCGTCGGTGTCGATGGGCGCGATCGTCGACGGCATCCAGCTCGAGCGCGTGCTCGGCTACATCGAGGCCGGGCGCAGCGAAGGCACGCTCGTCACGGGCGGCGCGCGCGTGAAGCAGGAAACGGGCGGCTTCTACGTGGAGCCGACGGTGTTCGAGGTGAAGCCGGATGCGAAGATCGCGCGCGAGGAGATCTTCGGGCCCGTGCTGTCGGTGATCGTGTTCGACGACGTCGACGAGGCCGTGCGGATCGCCAACGATACCGAGTACGGGCTCGCGGCAGCCGTGTGGACATCGGACCTGACGACCGCGCACGACGTGTCGCGCCGGCTGCGGGCGGGCACCGTGTGGGTGAACTGCTACGACGAAGGCGGCGACATGAACTTCCCGTTCGGCGGCTACAAGCAGTCGGGCAACGGCCGCGACAAGTCGCTGCACGCGCTCGAGAAGTACACCGAGCTGAAGTCGACGCTGATCCGGCTGCGCTGACGCGCAATCGGGCGCGGGCACGGCGCCGCAAGTACGGCGGCGTGCCCGCGGTTCGCCGTGTGCGCGCGTTATGCGGCGCGCAGCGCCGGGTGGAAGCCGGCGGCTTCGATGATCGACTGCACGCGTTCGGCGCCTTGCGCCGATTTGACCTTGACGATCTTCGCGGCGACGTCGATGTCGAGCTTCGCGGCGGGATCGGCGGCCGTCACCGCGCGCGTGATGGCGTTGGCGCAGCCGCCGCAGGTCATGTCCTGGACTTCGAATTCCATCGTGTTCTCCTGAGTGGACGATTGACGAATACCGCCAGCATGAAGCTTGCCACGGTGGGAAGGTCAAGCGCATTCATGCAGCGAGACACATGCATTGCCGCCTCGGCGCGGCGAGATCGCCTGCCGACGTGACGTCAGACGAATCGGAAGGCCGTCGCACGCGTCAGTCGGAATCTTTCCCGATTGACGCCGGCGCGCCGCCGGCTTCCGGAGACGAGCGCCTTGTCCGGCAAGGCTCGACGCATACTTGTGCAGCGCTATCTCCATAAAGGAAGTAAGGGTACGCGATAGGGAAATGCGAATCGATCTTACTATCAGTGCCCTTCGATATTTCATTTCGTTACGCACATGAACCGTTTCGCACTGGGTTTCACCGTGGCCCTGCTGGGCGCGTCGGCCGCCACCGCATTCGCTGCCGACGACGTCGTCAACCTGACGCTGAAGGACCACAAGTTTTCGCCCGATGGCGTGACGATTCCGGCCGGCAAGAAAGTGAAGTTCGTCGTGAAGAACCTCGATGCGACGCCCGCGGAATTCGAGAGCGACGACTTCAAGGCCGAGAAGGTGATTCCTGCCGGCAAGTCGGCCGATATCCTGGTCGGGCCGCTGAAGGCCGGCACCTACGAGTTTCACGACGAGTATCACGAAGCGCAGTCGAAGACCCACCTGACCGTCAAGTAAGCGAATCCCGCCATGCTGTCTACCGCGCTGATTGTGTTCCGTGAAGTGCTCGAGGCCGCGCTGGTCGTCTCGATCGTGATGGCCGCGACGAAGGGCGTGCCGCGGCGCGGCTGGTGGGTCGGCGGCGGGCTCGTCGGCGGCGTGATCGGCGCGGGCCTGATCGCGGCGTTCGCCGACGTGATCTCGCAGTGGGCGTCGGGCATGGGGCAGGAAGTCTTCAACGCGGGCGTGATGTTCATCGCGACGCTGATGCTGGCCTGGCACTGCATCTGGATGAGCCGGCACGGCCGCGAGATGGCGCAGCACATGGGCGAAGTCGGCCGGGCCGTCGCGGCCGGCAGCCGGCCGCTGACGGGGCTCGCGATCGTGGTCGGCGTCGCGGTGCTGCGCGAAGGCTCCGAGGCCGTGCTGTTCCTGTACGGCATCGCCGCGGGCGATCCCGGGCAGACGCCGCAGATGATCGCCGGCGGGCTGCTCGGCGTGCTCGGCGGCGCCGGGCTCGGTTATGCGATGTATGCGGGGCTGCTGCAGATTCCGCTGAAGCGCCTGTTCTCCGTCACCAACGGGCTGATCGTGCTGCTGGCGGCCGGCATGGCGAGCCAGTGCGTCGGCTTCCTGCTGGCGGCCGGCCTCGTGCCGTCATGGGGCGACACGATCTGGGATACGTCGTGGCTGCTGAAGGAGACGAGCATCGTCGGCAAGGCGCTGCATACGCTGATCGGCTATACGGCGCGGCCGGCGGGCATCCAGATCGCCGCGTACGTCTCGACGCTGGTGGCGATCTTCGTGCTGACGCGGCTCGTCGGTCGTCCGCACGTGGCGGTGAGGCCGCCGCGGCCTGTCGCGTGAGTGTTCCGGCGAGTGTTCCGGATTGCCGGGTTGAAAACGAAAGAAGGGGCGTCATGGACGCCCCTTCTTTCGTTTGCGGTTCGCAGCAGCCAGCGCCCGTGCGCGGCGGCACGCCGGATGCACGCGGCCACGCGGTCAGCGGTGGCTGTCGATCCACGCGCGGGCCCACTCGAGCCCGGCTTCGCGCGCGTCGTCCTCGGTGTCGAACACGCCGAGCACGCCGGACGCTTCCACCAGCTTGTTGTGCTGCGTGATCGTGCCGCTCGCCGCAAAGCGCTCCGGCTGCAGGATCTCGTCCTGCTGCAGGATCGCGTGGCCCCAGATCTGGTAGCCGTGGTAGGTTTGCGCTTCCATTATCGAGTCACCTCCGCGGAGCGGCCGTGCGTGCCGACCTGCAGCACGTTGCCGTCCGGCGTGTATTGCCGCGGGATGGCGGCGTAGTCGAGCGCGTGCGGCGCAGCGGGCGCGGCCGGCTGCATCACCGTCAGGCGCCCCGGTGCGGGCTGCGCGACGGGGCGCGGGGCGGCCGGCTTCCCGGCCGCGGGCGGACGATTCGAACCGGCTTTCACGGCCTGCGCGACGCGGCGCTTGTGCGGCTTCACCGCGGCCTTCGCGGTGGCATTCGCATGTTTCTCCACGCCCTTCGCGGCGCGCGCGTCGGCGCCCGTGCGAGCGGCAGGCGCAGTCCGGGCGTCCGGCGTGCGTGCTGCCGGCTGCCGCGCCTCGGGCGGGTTCCAGACCTCGACGTAATGCTCGGCGGCCCAGCCCGTCGACGCGAACGTCAGCGCCAGCAAACCGCATCCAATCAGTCTTGCCATTGTCTCTCCGTCATATTCGTTGCGGCCCGCGTTCGGCCGGCCGTGCAGGAGAACACCTCGAGCCCGTGCTTCTCGACGATCTGGAGCATCCGGGCCGCGATGCCGCTCGGTCGAGTCCGCCAGGGCCATCCCGGCGACCGGTGTTACTCCACCGTCACCGATTTCGCGAGGTTGCGCGGCTTGTCGACGTCGGTGCCGCGTGCGCACGCGGTGTGGTACGCGAGCAGTTGCAGCGGCACCACGTGCAGGATCGGCGACAGTTGCCCGTAATGCTCCGGCATCCGGATCACGTGCAGGCCGTCGTCGTTGACGATCTGCGTGTCGGCATCCGCGAACACGTACAGCTCGCCGCCGCGCGCGCGCACTTCCTGCATGTTCGACTTCAGCTTCTCGAGCAGCGTGTCGTTCGGCGCGACCGTGACGACCGGCATCGCTTCCGTGACGAGCGCGAGCGGCCCGTGCTTCAGCTCGCCGGCCGGATAGGCTTCCGCATGGATGTACGAGATTTCCTTCAGCTTCAGCGCGCCTTCGAGCGCGATCGGGTAGTGCAGCCCGCGGCCGAGGAACAGCGCGTTTTCCTTGCGCGCGAATTCTTCCGACCACGCGATGATCTGCGGCTCCAGCGCGAGCACGCTGTTCAGAGCGGCCGGCAGGTGGCGCAGCTCCTTCAGGAATTGCGCTTCCTGCGCGGCGTCGACGTGCCCGCGCAGCTTGCCGAGCGTTGCGGCGAGCACGAACAGCGCGACGAGCTGTGTCGTGAACGCCTTCGTCGACGCGACGCCGATTTCGGTGCCCGCGTGCGTCAGGAACTGCATTTCGGTGAGGCGCACCATCGCGCTCGTCGCGACGTTGCACACGGCCAGCGTATGCGTGTGGCCGAGCGACTGCGCGTGCTTGAGCGCCGCGAGCGTATCGGCCGTCTCGCCCGACTGCGAGATCACCAGCACGAGCTGGCGCGGGTTCGGCACCGATTCGCGGTAGCGGTATTCGCTCGCGATTTCGACCTGCGTCGGGATCTTCGCGATCGATTCGAGCCAGTA
The DNA here is from genome assembly GCF_001718555.1 of Burkholderia metallica. Classification (NCBI taxonomy): domain Bacteria; kingdom Pseudomonadati; phylum Pseudomonadota; class Betaproteobacteria; order Burkholderiales; family Burkholderiaceae; genus Burkholderia; species Burkholderia metallica. Next base: position 3,354,437 of record NZ_CP013401.1, on the reverse strand, counting down.
CTTCGCGGTGAGGCCCGAGTAGTAGCTCGTGCCGCACGCGAGGATCAGCAGGCTGTCGATGGCCGCGAACGCGGCGGGTGCGGCGTCGCCGAACAGCGTCGCGTCGAACGCTTCGGTTTGCGGCACGGTGTCGCTGATCGCGCGCGGCTGCTCGAAGATTTCCTTCTGCATGAAGTGGCGATAGGGCCCAAGCTCGACTGCGCCGCCGTAGGCGCTCACCACGCGGATCTCGCGCTGCGCGAGCGCGCCGTGGCGGTCGACGATCTTCACGCCGTCGAGCGACAGCTCGCACACGTCGCCTTCCTCGAGGAACGTGAAGCGGTCGGTGCTGCCGGCGAGCGCGAGGGCGTCGGACGCGAGGAAGTTCTCGCCGTCGCCGTGGCCGACCACGAGCGGCGAACCCTGGCGCGCACCGACGACGGTGTGCGGCTGGTCCTTGTGGATCACGGCGATCGCATACGCGCCGTGCAACTGGCCGACCGCTTCGCGCACCGCGTCGAACAGATTGCCGCGATACAGGCTGTGCACGAGGTGCGCGATCACTTCGGTGTCGGTCTGCGATACGAATTCGTAGCCCTTCGCGCGCAGCGCTTCGCGCAGCGATTCGAAGTTCTCGATGATGCCGTTGTGCACGAGCGCAAGCGCGTTCGACGAGAAGATCGGGTGCGCGTTGTGCGTGACGGGCGCGCCGTGCGTCGCCCAGCGCGTGTGCGCAACGCCGGTGGTGCCTTCGAGGTGCGACTCGCGCACCTGCGCGTCGAGATCGGCGACGCGCGCGACGCTGCGCGCGCGCTTTGGTGCGCCCGGCTCGAGCACGGCGACGCCGCACGAGTCGTAGCCACGGTATTCGAGGCGCCGCAATCCTTCGATCAGCACCGGAACGATATTACGCTGCGCAACTGCGCCGACAATGCCGCACATGAATGAGTCAGTCCTGTAAGTCGACGCGGACGCCGCCGGGCGCCCGCAAAAGGTTCAGCTTTTCTTCTTGACCGGTCGGACGTAGCCGCTCTTCGCGGTCTGGGTCTTCTCGTTCAACGCGAGCAGGCCGTCGGCCACGTCCTTCCAGATCGTCGTGCCGGCGGCGATCGTCACGCCGCGGCCCACGCGCACCGGCGCGACGAGCTGCGTGTCGGAGCCGACGAACACGTCGTCCTCGATCACGGTGCGGAACTTGTTCGCACCGTCGTAGTTGCAGGTGATCGTGCCCGCGCCGATGTTCACGCGCGCGCCGATGTCGGCGTCGCCGATGTACGTGAGGTGGTTCGCCTTCGAGCCGTGGCCGATCACCGCGTTCTTCACCTCGACGAAGTTGCCGACGTGCGCTTCGTCCGCGAGCCGCGCGCCGGGGCGCAACCGCGCGTACGGGCCGATCACGGTGTGCGCGCCGAGCTCCGCGCCGTCGATGTGCGAGAACGCGTCGATGCGCGTGCCCGCGCCGATCGACGCGTTGCGGATCACGCAGTTCGCGCCGATCGTCACGTTGTCCGCGAGCGTCACGTTGCCCTCGAACACGCAGTTCACGTCGATCGATACGTCGCGGCCGCAGCGCAGCGTGCCGCGCACGTCGACGCGCGCCGGGTCGGCGAGCGTGACGCCGTCGACGAGCAGCGCGTCGGCGATCGTGCGCTGGTGGATGCGTTCGAGCTCGGCGAGCTGCGCCTTGCTGTTCACGCCGAGCGTTTCCCATTCGTCGTCGGGCTGCGCGGTGACGACCTCGAAACCGGCCTCGATCGCGAGTTCGACGACGTCGGTCAGGTAGTACTCGCCCTGCGCGTTCTCGTTCTTCAGCGCGCCGAGCCACATCGACAACTGGGCGGTGGGCGTGACGATGATGCCGGTGTTGATTTCGGCGATCTTCAGCTGTTCGGGCGACGCGTCCTTCTGTTCGACGATGCGCGTGACGAAGCCGGCCGCGTCGCGCACGATGCGGCCGTAACCGGTCGGATCGTCGAGCGTGACGGTCAGAATCCCGTAGCGGCCGTCGCGCGCCGCATCGACGAGGCGCTGCAGCGTGGACGCGCGCGTGAGCGGCACGTCGCCGTACAGCACGAGCGTCGGTTGCGCGGGATCGAGGAGCGGCAGCGCCTGGCGCACCGCATGGCCGGTGCCGAGCTGCTCGGCCTGCACCGCGAACTGGACGTCGGGCGCGGCGACGGCGGCCTGGACCTGCTCGGCGCCGTGACCCACGACGACGACGAGCCGGGACGGCTGCAGCGTGCGCGCGGTGTCGATGACGTGGGAGAGGAGCGGCCTGCCGGCCAGGGGATGAAGCACTTTCGGCAGCGCGGAACGCATGCGCTTGCCGGTGCCTGCCGCCAAAATCACGATATTCATGGCGCCAGCTGTAAGAGGAGTTCGAAGCCGGTCATTTTAGCATGCGGCCCCCGGCGTTCCGGGCCTGTCGCGGCGGGGCGACAGTGCCGGAAAGGGGGCTTGCGGCCCCGATCCGGCAAGCGTTCCGGCCCTGCTTACAGGTCGTCGAACTGGACGATCGAGATCGGTTTCGCGCCGCCCGGCGCCGCGGTGTCGTCGCCCGACGCGCATGGTTCCTCGTCGAATGCGATGTCGCCCTGCGGGTCGGCAACGCCGCTCGCGCGCAGCGACTGGAACGGGTACAGCGTCGTGTCCATCAGGTGCGACGGCACGACTTTCGCGAGCGCGTTGAACATGTTGTCGACGCGGCCCGGGAAGCGCTTGTCCCATTCGCGGATCAGCGCCTTCATTTCGGCGCGCTTCAGGTTCGGCTGGCTGCCGCACAGGTTGCACGGGATGATCGGAAATTCGCGCAGCTCCGCGTATTTCTCGAGATCGGTCTCCTTCACGTACGCGAGCGGCCGGATCACGATGTTCTTGCCGTCGTCCGACTGCAGCTTCGGCGGCATCCCCTTCAGCTTGCCGCCGTAGAACATGTTGAGCAGCAGCGTCTGCACGATGTCGTCGCGGTGATGGCCGAGCGCGATCTTGGTCGCGCCGAGCTCGCCGGCCACGCGGTACAGGATCCCGCGGCGCAGCCGCGAGCACAGCGAGCAGGTGGTCTTGCCCTCGGGCACGAGCCGCTTGACGATGCTGTAGGTGTCCTGGTTCTCGATGTGGAACGGCACGCCGACCTGCTTCAGATATTCCGGCAGCACGTGCTCGGGGAAGCCCGGCTGCTTCTGGTCGAGGTTCACCGCGACGATGTCGAAATCGATCGGCGCGCGCTCGCGCAGGCGCAGCAGCACGTCGAGCATCGCATAGCTGTCCTTGCCGCCGGACAGGCACACCATCACCTTGTCGCCCTGCTCGATCATGTTGAAGTCGCCGATCGCCTGGCCGACCTGGCGCACGATGCGCTTGAACAGCTTGTTGTTCTCGTACGCGTCCTTCTGCTCGCGGCGCGTGAGCGCCGGGCGGCCGGCCGGGGCGGCGGGGGTGTCCGGGGTGGCGGCAGCGGCCGCCGTGTCGTTCATGTGGGGGGCGTTCATGCGCGCTCCTCGTCCTTGATGCGAAAGACTTCGACGCCGACGGCGTCGCAGTCCGGATAAGCGTCCGGTTTCTCGGTACAGACGCGTACCGCGCGCACGGCGTCGTGCGCCAGCAGGTGCGCGGCGATCGCGTCGCACAGCGTTTCCTGCAGGTGGATGTGGCCGCGCGCCACGCATTGCGCGACGCTCTGCTTCATCAGGTCGTAGTCGACGACTTCGTGCAGCCGGTCGTCGACGGGCGTGGACAGCGCGAGCGGCACGAACAGGTCGACGTTGATGACGACGCGCTGCTCGCCGCGCTTCTCGTGTTCGAACGCACCGATGTTGATGTGCACTTCGTAGTCGCGCAGGTAGAGCCTGCGGCAATCCGCGAGGCGGGGGTGCAGGAGAGCGGAAAACATGGTCGTCCCAGTCAAATTGGCGTGCGCACACGCAAAGCGGCGGGCGGCGGCGTCAGGCCGCGCGAGCCGCGCAGTTCATTCATTCGGGCCGGCGGCGGGCGGCACGAGGTGCTCGCCGCCGTCGACGGTCAGCGTCGCGCCCGTGACGCCGGGCGCGCTCGCGAGATAGCAGGCGGCCGCCGCGATGTCGTCCGCGTGCGGCGCGTGGCCGCGCACCAGCGCCGCCACCCGCACCTTCGGCGCGAGCGCGAGCGCCAGCGCCGACGTCGCGCGGTTCAGCGCGGCCTGCATCAGCGCGTGCGACAACTGCGCCGGCGCTGGGTGAAACAGCGCCTGGTCGAGCACGTGGATCGCACAGGCGCGCAGCGCTTCGTGCTCGCGCGCGGCGTCGGGCGTCGCATCGGCGAGCGCGCGGGCCAGCGCGAGCGGCGCCGTCACGTTGCGCGCGAGTGCGCCGGCGAGCGCCGCGCCGTCCACCGTGTGGGCATCGTCGGCGCCCGCGCTGGCGCTCACGAACACCGCGCACGCGGGCCGGCCGAGCGCCGTGCCGCACGCGGCGACGAGCGCGGCGGCGTCGGCTTCCAGGGCCAGATCGGCGTCGAGCACGACCGCGCGGCGGCCGAGCGCCGCGACTTCGGCGACGAGCGCATCGGCGGCCGCGTGCGGCGCGCCGGGGCTGCGCTGCAGCGCGACGTCCCAGCCGCGCCGGGCGAAACCCGTCGCGAGCGCGCGGCCGATCGACGCGGCGTCGGCCGCGCTGCCCAGGGCGCCCGTGACGAGCACCACGCGTTGGGGCGACGTATCGGCTGAAACGGTCATTTACAATGCCGGGATGAACCCGAAAGCTCACGAACCCGCTAGTTTACCTGCTCCCGGCCCCGACGCGCTCGCGCAGTCCGAAACCCTCGCCGCGCAACTGCGCGACGAGATCGCGGCGGCCGGCGGCTGGCTGCCGTTCGATCGCTTCATGGAGCGTGCGCTGTATGCGCCCGGCCTCGGCTATTACAGCGGCGGCGCGCGCAAGTTCGGGCGCCGCGCCGACGACGGCAGCGACTTCGTCACCGCACCGGAGTTGTCGCCGCTGTTCGCGCAAACTTTGGCGCAACCCGTCGCGCAAGCGCTCGCGGCGAGCGGCACGCGTTGCGTGATGGAATTCGGCGCCGGCACGGGCAAGCTCGCGGCCGGGCTGCTCGCGGCGCTCGACGCGCTCGGCGTCGAACTCGACGCGTACCTGATCGTCGACTTGTCCGGCGAGCTGCGCGAACGGCAGCGCGACACGATCGCGGCCGCCGCCCCGGCGCTCGCCGCGAAGGTGCGCTGGCTCGACGCGCTGCCCGAGCGGTTCGACGGCGTCGTGGTCGGCAACGAGGTGCTCGACGCGATGCCGGTGCGGCTGTTCGCGAAGGCGGGCGGCGCGTGGCACGAGCGCGGCGTCGCGCTCGACGCGCGCCACGCGTTCGTGTTCGACGACCGTCCGGCCGCGCCGGCCAGTCTGCCGCCGGTGCTCGCGGGGCTCGACGATGTGCACGACGGCTACGTGACCGAAACGCACGAGGCCGCGCTTGCGTTCACCCGCACCGTGTGCACGATGCTCGGGCGCGGTGCGGTGCTGCTGGTCGACTACGGCTTTCCCGCGCACGAGTACTACCACCCGCAGCGCGACCGCGGCACGCTGATGTGCCACTACCGCCACCACGCGCACGACGATCCGTTCCTGTACCCGGGGCTGCAGGACATCACCGCGCACGTCGAATTCACCGGCATCTACGAAACGGCCGTCGCGACCGGCGCCGACCTGCTCGGCTACACGTCGCAGGCGCGCTTCCTGTTGAACGCGGGCATCACCGACGCGCTGGCCGCGATCGATCCGTCGGACCTCCACGCGTTCCTGCCGGCCGCGAACGCGGTGCAGAAGCTGATCTCGGAAGCCGAGATGGGCGAGTTGTTCAAGGTGATCGCGTTCTCGCGCGGCATCGACGGCACGCTCGACGCGTTCGCGCGCGGCGACCGCTCGCACGCGCTCTGACGGGAGCCGGCATGCTGCGCTGGCTGATGGCGTCGTTCGTCGCGGTGATGATCCTGACGCGCTGCTGGCCGTGGCTCGGCAAGCTCGGCATCGGGCGGATGCCGGGCGACGTCACGCTGACGCTCGGCGGGCGGCGCTACCCGTTCCCGTTCATGTCGACGCTGGTGCTGACGATGCTGGTGTCGATGGTGGCGCGGCTGCTCTGAGCCGCGCCGACGCGCCGGCGCGCATCCGGTGCGGCGCGCGCTACAGCTCGATTTCGCCGAGAATCCGGTGGGCGAGCGCCTTCGCCTCGTCGAACGCTTCTTCCTCGCTGGGGCTCGTCGAGTGGACGTCGTAGCGCGTGTTCTCGGTGTCGTCGCCGTCGTCCCGCGAGAGGATCACGTAACCCTGGAACTGCCCGTTGCCCGCTTGCTGGGTATGCGCCTTGGCCGTGTAGATACCCTTCGTGAACGTGTTGGTGTCCATCGTGCTCTCCTGCAAAAGGACACTTCATCGTAGCACTGCGGCGCAGCATGTACAGCGCGGCGAATCGGTGACCGAACGGGGCCGGTCACCGCCTTTCCGTCATCGTTCGATCAGCGCGACGACCTCGTCGAGCGTCGGCGCGTGCGCGCCCGTATGCCGGCACGCCGCGGCGCCCGCCGCGAGCGCGAACACGAGATGCTCGCGCCACGACCGCTGCGGCGCGGCCATCAGGCTGAACAGCAGGCCGCCGATCGACGCATCGCCCGCGCCGACAGTGTCGGCCACCTCGACGCGCGGCGGGCGGGCTTCATGCACGTCGCCGTCCGCGTAGAGCGTCGCAGCCTGCGCGCCGCGCGTGACGAGCACCGCCGCGCGCGGGTTCAGCGCACGGACCGCGTCGATCGCGTCGGGGCCGTCGCCGCCGAACAGGTGCCGAAGGTCCTCGTCGGACACCTTGATCAGATCGGCCAGCGCGGCCATTTTCTCCAGTGTCGGCCGGTACGCGGCCGTCATCAGGTTGCGCACGTTCGGGTCGAAGCTGATCTTCACGCCGCGCGCGTGCAGCTCGGCCGCGAGCGCGGCCAGCGTGCCGGCGAGCGGTTCGCGCACGAGGCTGATGCAGCCGAAATGCGCCCATTTCACGTGGCCGGTCCAGCCGGCCGGCAGCCGCGCGGGATCGAACGCGAGATCGGCGCTCGCTTCGCCGATGAAGAAATACGCGGGCGGGCGCGTCTCGTGGACGATCGCGAGCAGCGGCGGCCGTGCGACGCGCTGCAGGAAGCGCAGGTCGAGCCCGGCCGCTTCGCTCGTGCGCCACAGCACGTCGGAGAAGCAGTCCTCGCCGATCGAGCCCGCGAGCGCGCTCGGCACGCCGAGCCGCGCGACCGCGCGCGCGACGTTCCAGCCGGCGCCGCCCGGCACCGACGTCCACTGCGCATCGCCCGCGCGCACCATGTCGGTCAGGATGTCGCCCGCCGACACGAAAGCCGGAAACGTGCCGCCGCTCATTGCGTCGGCTCGCTGCGCTGCATACGCGCGAGGGTCGACAGCACGTCGTAGCACGCGCCCATCGTGTGGTAGTCGGTCTTGCCGGCCGGGCTCTTCTCGTCGCTGTACTTGCGGTTGTCGCAGGTAAGGATGCGGTACCACGCGCCGTAGCGGTGATCGACGAAGTGCGCCCAGCTGTAGCGCCAGATTTCGTCGTACCAGTCCCAGAACCGCTCGCTGCCGGTGCGCGCGCCGAGCATCGCGGCGGCCGCGAAGGTTTCCGCCTGCACCCAGAAATACTTGTTGTGGTCGCAGATCGTGAAATCGGGGCCGAAGCCGTAGTACAGCCCGCCGTGATCGGCGTCCCACGCGTGCGCGAGCGCGGCGTCGAACAGCTCGGCCGCGCGCGGCACGAGCCAGTCGAGCGGGCGATGCCGTTCGAGGATCAGCAGCAGCTTCGCCCATTCGGTCTGGTGGCCGGGCTGGAAGCCCCACGGGCGGAAGATGTTCGAGCTGTCTTCCTTGTTGTAGTCCCAGTCGACCGACCAGTCCGCGTGGTAGTGCTCCCACACGAGCCCGCCCGACAGCGCGGCCTGGCGCTGCGTGACGTGGGTCGCGAGCTTTTCCGCGCGATCGAGGTAGGTGAGGTGGCCGGTCGCCTCGTACGCCGCGAGCAGCGCCTCCGTCATGTGCATGTTGGCGTTCTGGCCGCGGTACGACGACACGTTCCAGTTCGGCGTCGCGTCGTCCGCATAGAGGCCCGCAGCAGCATCCCAGAAGCGGTGCTCGGCGAGTTCGTAGGTGGCGGCGATCAGCGGGCGCGCCTCGTCGATGCCGGCCATCGTCGCGTGCGCGGCCGCGAGCAGCACGAACGCGAGCCCGTAGCAGTGGCGCGAGCCGTCGAGCGTCGCGTGCTTCGCACCGTCGCGCCAGTCGAGTTCCCAGTCGTAGCCTTGCAGTTCATCGTCCCAGTGCGCGTCGCGCAGGAAGCGCAGCCCGTGGCGTGCGTAGTCTAGGTGACGCGGGTCGCCGAAATGCCGGTACGCCATCGCGTAGTTGAAGACGAACCTACAGCTGCTGACCAGGTGGCGCGACGTGCGGTTGTAGATGCTGCCGTCGTCGCGGAAGTAGTGATGGAAGCCGCCCGTCGGGTCGAACGCATTCGTTGCGTAGAAGCGCAGCGTGTCCTCGATGTGCGACAGCAGGAACGACGGATCGCGGAAGCTCGCGACGAACGGCGCGGCTTGCGTGTGGGCGGCCGGCGCGGCCGTGCAGGGTTGGACCGGGGGCATGTTCATGATTCGGTGACCGTTGCGGTATCGAGTGCCGGGGAGCCGGCGGGCTGGCTGCTGGCCCGCACGATCAGCTCGACGGGCAGGGAAATCTCGGTGCGCTCGGGCGCTTCCGCGAGCAGCAGCTCGACGCCGCGGCGGCCGAGCGCCTCCTTGTCGACCGCGAGCGTCGTGAGCGGCGGGCTCGCGTGCGCGGCGGCCGGGATGTTGTCGAAGCCGACGATCGCGATGTCGTCGGGAATGCGCAGCCCGCGCGCGGTGCACACGCGCTGCGCGGCGAGCGCGGCCGCGTCGTTGTATGCGAACACGGCTTCCGGGCGCGGGCCCGGCGCGTCGAGCAGCTGCTCCATCGCACGCGCGGCGCCCGTGTCGGGGTCGAGCCCCGCGTCGATCGTTACTTCGTAGGCGGGATCGAACAGCCGCCCGGCCTCGAAGAACGCGCGCCGGTAGCCGATCGCGCGCTGCGCGATGCTGTAGTGCGCGGGCGAGCCGCCGATGAACGCGATCCGCGTGCGGCCGGTGGCGAGCAGATGGCGCATCGCGAGCGCCGCGCCCGTCGCGTTGTCGATGTTGACCGAGCGCAGCCCGGGCGCCCACAGGTCGATCAGCACGAGCGGCCGGCCGGTCGCGGCGAGCGCCTCGATCGTTTCCGGCTCGATGAAGCCGGCCACCGCGATCGCGTCGGGCGCGTGCGGGCGCATCTGGCGCAGCACGTCGTCGTTCGGCCCGACCGTGAGCAGCGTCGGCACGATACCGCGCTCGCGGCACGCGTCCTCGACGCCGTGCAGCACGTGCGAGAAGAACGGGCTGGCCGGAAAGCGGTTGTGCTGGCGGTGCAGCAGGAAGGTGAGCCGGCGGATGCGCGGCCGCAGTTGCGCGGGATCGTAGCCGAGCCGCTGCGCGATCTCGACGATGCGCGCACGCGTGGCTTCGGACAGGCCCGGCTGGTTTTTCAGCGCGCGGGAGACGGTGCCGATCGAGACCTCTGCCGCCCGCGCCACATCGCGAATGGTGGTACCCATCGTTCGGGATCCGGTTTGTTTAGGGTGAAAGTGATTGTATAGTAAAACACATCGCGGAATTCGGGCCGGATAGGCGGGGAATACCCGCAAATTCGGGGTTTTTAAGCGCTAATCTGCGAAAACGCCGTTACTAAAAATACTAAACAAAACGCGAAAAAGGCAAGGTTGGGTTGAGGATGTGTGGCGAAGGTGAAGGTGGGCGGTAAGCGGGCGGGGGCAGCGCGATTGCGCAGCATGTCCGATGGTTTGCGCGGGGCGCGGGGAAGCAGGGAAACCGGGAGTCCGGGAGCGCGAGAGGGCGCGTGCCCGAGAAGCCGAGAAGCCGAGAAGCCCGGGGCACAATGAACGGCCCGGCCCCGTGACGTGCGAAGGCGCACCGCCGCTACAAGGAGCGCCGCCATGTCCGCCCACCGCCCACTGCCCACCGTTCAGCGTATCGCGACGGCCGGCGGTTCGCCGCGATCGCGCAACGCGGCGCGGCCCGCATCGAGATCGACGACCGCGAGCCCGTCCGGCTGCTGCTTCGCGCGCCGCTTCGCGAGCGCGGCAACCGATGCGATTTCGTCGCTGCCGTAGCGCTTGGCGCCGTGCGCGCCGGCCGGCACGCCGACCACGCCGATCGCCATCGTCACGAAGCCGAAGAACGCCGGGTTGCCGTGGCGGTCCTCGCCGCGCAGCCCGCCTGCCTGCCGGTCGGCCTGCGTGTAGAAGAGCCGCGCACCGTCGTTGAAGCGCGCGATCGCGTCGGCGGCGCGTTCGCGCCAGTCGGCGCGCTGGAACAGCACGAGGAAATCGTCGCCGCCGACGTGCCCGAGAAAGTCGCGCTGCGGATCGCACACGCCGGCCAGCACCGTCGCGGCGAACTTCAGCACCTCGTCGCCCTGCCAGTAGCCGTACTGGTCGTTGAACGGCTTGAACTGGTTCAGGTCGACGTAGCACGCATGAAAGCCGGCGTCGCGCTGGAGCAGGCGGTCGATGTGCGCGCTGATCGGGATGTTGCCGGGAAGGAACGTCAGCGGATTCGCGTAGCGTGCGGCCTCGATGCGCATCTCGGTCACCGCGCGCACGAGGCTCTCGCCGGTGCCGAGCCCGACGTAGCGGCCGTGTTCGGTGATCACGAAGCCGTCCGCGAGATAGCGCTGGTCGTGGCTCGCGAGCAGCATCGCGAGCTGCTCGAACGTCGTCGCGTTGTCGATCATCAGCGGCGCGTCGTTCGCGAACTGCAGGCACGGCTTCTTCCCGAATACCTCGCGGTGGTACGGCAGCGCGAAGCGGTCGATGAAGCCGCGGCGATTCACGAGCGCGACGGGCCGCCCGCGTTCGACGAGCGCGACCGCGTGGAGGTCGGGCATCCGGTTGAACAGGTCGAGCACGTCGTTGCTGGTCGCGTCGCGCGGCAGCGCCGGCGCGGGCACGAGCATCTTCGCGGCGATCGTGCCGGCCGGCCGCACGGTGCGCGTCGCGCCCGGAAACACCGCGATGTGCGGCGCGCGGATCGCGTCGCGCGCGGCCGGCGCGACGACTGGCGACGGTTGCGCGTTCGGCCGGCCGAGCAGGAAGCCCTGCACGCAGCAGATGCCCATGTCGCGCACGACGATCAGGTCGCACTCGTTCTCGATACCTTCGGCGATCAGTTGCGCGCCGCTCGCCTGCGCAAAGTGCTGCATCGCCTTCACGGCTTCGAACTTCAGCGGGTCGCGGGCGATGTCGTGGATGAAGAAGCGGTCGATCTTCACGACGTCCGGGTGCAGGCGCAGCCACAGGTTCATGCTCGCGTTCGCGGTGCCGTAGTCGTCGAGCGCGAACTGGATGCCGGCGTCGCGCAGCGACGCGACCGCCGGCCCGATGTGGGCGATGTCCGTCGACGCGTTCTGCTCGGTCAGCTCGATCACGATGCGCTCGGCGCCGACCCGCGCGCGGCCCAGCAGCAGGCGCGCTCGCTCGCGTTCGCGCGCGAGCTGCAGGATCGTGCCCGCGCTGAAATTGAGGAACAGCTTGCCGTCGCAGCCGAGCGCCGCGAACGCGTCGAGGCAGGTGCGTGCGGCGGCCTGTTCGAGCGCGATGGTCTCGCCTTCGCGGGCGGCCTGCGCGAACAGCGCGGCGGGCAGTTCGAGGTCGGTGCCGCGCGGGCCGCGTATCAGGCCTTCGTAGCCGACGACGGTCCCCGACCCGAGATCGACGATCGGCTGGAAGACGGCGGCGAGCGCGCGATCCGCGATCAGGCGCGAGGTGCTGGCGGCAGCGGAGTCGGAGGGAGGCGGGGGCATGGGCGAGGGCGGCCGAATCGACGGGACGACCGACATAACGGCACCGCCGGCGGAGAATTGAATGAAGATTTCGTGACGCGACGGGCGCTGCTGGTGCATCGCGGCGGATATGCGTGGTGGCTCAGCCGGAAGAGCGGTGCGGCGGGAAGGGAAAGCGCGAAGGTAGGAGGCGGAACGGCGGGAAAGCGGGAAAGCGGGAAAGCGGGAAAGCGGGAAGGCGGGAAAGCGGGAAGGCGGGAAAGCGGGAAGGCGGGAAGGCGGGAAGGCGGGAAGGCGGGAAGGCGGGAAGGCGGGAAGGCGGGAAGGCGGGAAGGCGGGAAGGCGGGGAAGCGGGGAAGCGGGGAAGCGGGGAAGCGGGAGGCGGGAGGCGGGAGGCGGTGCTGCGGAAAGGCAGGAGGCAAAACGGCGAACAGCACGACCGCCAGGACAGCGCCACCCGCGGCGGCCGTCCCGGCGCCCGCCGATCGTCAGCGCTTGCCGGCGTTCAACGCGCCGGACGCCCGTGCCGCGTCGCCCTCGTCGTGTTCGCCGCTCATGTCGCGCGCGCCCCAGCGCTGCGCGAGCGCCGCGCACGCCATCAGCTGGATCTGGTGGAACAGCATCAGCGGCAGCACGATCGCGCCGACCGCGTTCGCCGAGAAGATCACCTTCGCCATCGGCACGCCGGCCGCGAGGCTCTTCTTCGATCCGCAGAAGATGATCGTGATCTGGTCGGCGCGGTTGAAGCCGAGCCGCTTGCTGACGAACGCGGTCAGCAACAGCGCGATCGCGAGCAGCACGAGGTTCACCACGAGCAGGCCGCCGAGCGCGCGCGGCGGGATCTGGTGCCACAGGCCCTCGTTGACGGCCTCGCTGAACGCGACGTAGACGACCAGCAGGATCGAGCCCTGGTCGACGAAGCGCAGCACGCCGCGATTGCGGTCGATCCAGCCGCCGATCACGGGCCGCAGCAACTGGCCCGCGATGAACGGCACGAGCAACTGCATCACGATGCTGCCGACGGTGCTCCACGGCGACGCGGCGGCGGCCGACTGCGACGTGATCATCAGCCCGACGAGCGCCGGCGTGACGAAGATTCCGAGCAGGCTCGACGCGGAGGCCGCGCACACGGCGGCCGGCACGTTGCCCTTCGCGATCGACGTGAACGCGATCGACGACTGCACCGTCGACGGCAGCGTGCACAGGAACAGCACGCCCGCATACAGCGTCGGCGTGACGAGCGGCTGCAGCACGGGTTTCAGCGCGAGGCCGAGCAGCGGGAACAGCGCGAACGTGCTGAGCAGCACGACCGCGTGCAGCCGCCAGTGGGTCGCGCCCGCGACGACGGCTTCGCGCGACAGCTTCGCGCCGTGCAGGAAGAACAGCAGGCCGACGGCGATGTTGGTCGCCCAGTTGAACGCGTGGGCGGCCGGGCCGCGGCAGGGGAGGAAGCTCGCGAGCACGACGGTGCCGACGAGCGCGAGCGTGAAATTGTCGGGAAGAAAACGGGGACGGGCCATCGGGAACTCGATTCGAAAACGACGGAGGCGCGCGTCGCGCGCGCGGATGGCGCCATTGTCCCGGTTGGCGATTCACTACACAAATTCATTGTGTGAATCGATTGATGAATCGGTGGCATGAAAAAACGGCCACGACATCGGCCCCGGTACGCGCAAATCGGCAGAAGAATGTTCCGTCCGGGGCGGGCGTCGAAGTGAAAAAACCTAGCAGTAACATGGTGTTACACCGATGCCGGCGACATAACACTTTTTGGCTCGACACGCTTTCGGCCCGCTCATAAATTACTGCTGAAAGCCTTGGGTCGGCCGAAAGGAGCCGGCGGCGGGCGTGGACAGGCACTGAACGATGACGGAACGGGTGAAACGGAAGATCGGACGATGGGTGGCAGGCGTGCTCGGCGCGCTGCTGATGCCGCTCGCGCTCGCGCAGCCGCCCCATGGCGGTCATGGGTTCGGCGGCCACGGCTTCGGTGGCGGCGACATACGCGCGTACGGTCAGCCGGCAGGCGGCCTGCCCGTCTGGCGCCACGTCGCACCTCCCGCCGGTGCCGGCGGCGTGAGCGGCTACGGCTCCCGCTGGGGGCTGCGGCCGACGCCGTCGTACGGCCATTACGCCGCGCAAAGCCCGTATCGCCCGATCAGTGCCGACGCGCGCCAGATGCCGCGCCCGCCGGGCGGCGGCAACGTGCCGCTGCGCGCCGGTTCGATCCGCGCCGACGTCGCGCGCTACAACGAGGAGCGCGGCGGCCGTCCGATGCCGCCGCCCCGCTCGCAGGAAGAGCCTGCGCATTCGCCGTTTTTCTCCCCGTTCTACCGAAACTGACCGCCCCCGCGCGCGTCCCTCCGCCGGCTGATGCGAATTCGCCACAGTCGCGCACAGATTTCCGCTGATTTTCCCGCCGCATTGCGCTATCTTTCGCGCCCGGTTCGGGTGCGCCACGCCGCCGCCCTGCCGCGCGACCGCGCGCACGCGCGGCCGCCGGCGGGCAGCCGGCCATGGATCAAATCCGCGAAGTTAATGCTGCCGCTATACCCGCAATAAGCGTGCGCAATTTTGACCGGACGAATGATCCGTAAAGATGGCTGCGCCCCATACGACGCAAGCACTCGGCTCCAAACAACAACGCTCGCGCCACCTATCGACTATTCGACAAAACCTGGAGATCCCATGAAAGCACTCGCTCGCCGTGCGTCGCGCACGTCCGTCAAGCTGATCGCCGCGGCCGCCTGCGTGGCCGCGGCCGCACCCGTCCATGCACAATCGAGCGTGTCGCTCTACGGTCAGGTCGACGAATGGATCGGCGCCACCAAGTTCCCGGGCGGCGACCGTGCATGGAACGTGAGCGGCGGCGGGATGTCGACGTCGTACTGGGGCCTGCACGGCGCCGAGGATCTCGGCAACGGCTACAAGGCGATCTTCACGCTGGAAAGCTTCTTCCGCGCACAGAACGGCCAGTTCGGCCGCTTCCAGGGCGACACGTTCTTCGCGCGCAACGCGTACGTCGGCATCGATTCGCCGTACGGCACGGTAACGGCCGGGCGCCTGACGACGCACCTGTTCCTGTCGACGATCCTGTTCAACCCGTTCTACGACTCGTACACGTTCTCGCCGATGGTGTACCACGTGTTCCTCGGCCTCGGCACGTTCCCGACCTACCCGAGCGATCAGGGTGCGGTGGGCGATTCGGGCTGGAACAACGCGCTGTCGTATACGTCGCCGTCGTTCGGTGGCCTGAATTTCGGCGCGATGTACGCACTCGGCAACCAGGCCGGCGACAACGGCTCGAAGAAGTGGAGCGCGCAGTTCAACTACGCGAACGGCCCGTTCGCGGCGACCGCGGTCTACCAGTACGTGAACTTCAACAACGGCCCGCGTGACCTGAGCGCGCTGGTGGCCGGCATGAAGAGCCAGGGCATCGCGCAAGTCGGCGCGACCTACGATCTGAAGTACGTGAAGCTGTTCGGCCAGTACATGTACACGAAGAACGACCAGGTCGCGGGCAGCTGGCACGTGAACACCGCGCAAGGCGGTGTGTCGGTGCCGCTCGGCGTCGGCAACGCGATGGCGTCGTACGCGTACTCGCGCGATGCGGGCGGCCTCGACCAGACGCGCCAGACGTGGGCCGTCGGCTACGACTATCCGCTGTCCAAGCGCACGGACGTCTACGCTGCGTACATGAACGATCACATCAGCGGCCTGTCGACCGGCAACACGTTCGGCGCCGGTATCCGCGCGAAGTTCTGACGCGCACGCGCGAGCGCCGCGCCGGCCGCGCGCGAAAAGCGCGGCCGGGCTGCATGATTTCCCGCCACAACGGCGCCGCCACCCGCGGCGCCGTTTTGCCTTTCTTGACCTTTCTGTTTCCTCGCCTTTGCTACCCTATCTCGTAATTGGACCATTCCCCGTCATTACGAGCTAGTTCGATGGATACCCTCGTCAGCATGAATGTGTTTCGCTACGTCGTCGAAGTGGGCAGCTTCGTCGGCGCGGCCGAACGCATGCAGATGTCGGCTGCGATGGCGAGCAAGCACGTGATGCATCTCGAGCAGCAGCTCGGTGCGCGGCTGCTGCATCGCACGACACGACGCGTCGCCCCTACCGAGGCCGGACGCGAATACTATGAGCGCCTCGTGCAGGCGCTGTCGGAACTCGACGAAGCCGGGCAGGCCGTCGGCGCCGCGAGCGTGGTGCCGCAAGGCAGGCTGCGCGTGACGTCGCTGTCCGCGTTCGGATTGCGCCACGTGATGCAGGCCGTCACCGACTATGCGGGTCGGTTCCCGGACGTGATCGTCGACATGACGTTGTCCGATCGCGTGGTCGACCTGATCGAGGAAGGCTACGACGTCGCGGTGCGCGCGGCGCCGAACGGATTGAAATCGTCGTCGCTGGTCGCGCGGCAGATCGCGACCGCGCACATCCTGCTGGTCGCGTCGCCCGAGTATCTCGAAAAGCACGGCACGCCCGCGACGATCGCCGATCTCGCGCATCACAACTACCTGCGGCGCGACTCGAATTCGACGATGCTCGACGCGCTGGTGATCGACGCGGCCGCCGCGTCGCGCGTGAACCTGAACGGCAACCTGATCGTGAATCACCTCGAGGGGCTGCGTGCAGCCGTGCTCGCGGGCGCGGGTATCGCGCTGCTCGGCACCGAGGTGGTCGGCGACGACATCGAGTCCGGCCGGCTCGTGCCGGTGCTGCTCGATGCGGTGCCGCCGCACGAGGCGCCGATCTATGCGGTCTATGCGAGCCGTCGTCACGTGTCCGCGAAGGTACGTTCGTTCGTCGACTTCCTGGCTGCGCGTTTCGAAGGGCAGTCGCTGTGCCCGTCGATCGAATCGCGCCTGCGCGTGCTGCCGATCACGCGGATGAAGCGCGCGGTGTGAGCGTGCCGTTCCCGCCGCGGCGGGACGATGAAAAAAACGCGAACCGCTGCGGTTCGCGTTTTTTTATGTCCGACGGCATGCGCGGTGCCGGCGGCCGCGATGGCCGCCGCCGCCGTCAGCGCGGAATGCCGAGTCGCGCCTTCGCGTCGTCGTACTCGCGCTTCAGGCGCTCGACCAGCGCGCTGACGCTCGGCAGGTCGTCCATCAGGCCGACACCCTGGCCGGCACCCCAGATGTCCTTCCACGCCTTCGTCTTGTCGCTGCCGAAATTCATCTTGGTCTTGTCGGATTCCGGCAGCGCGTCCGGATCGAGGCCGGCCTTCTCGATGCTCTCGCGGATGTAGTTGCCGTGCACGCCGGTGAAGAGGTTCGTGTAGATGATGTCCGACGATTTCGCGTTCACGATCGCGTGCTTGTAGTCGTCGATCGCGTGCGCTTCCTGCGTCGCGATGAAGCGCGTGCCCATGTATGCGAAGTCGGCGCCCATCGCCTGCGCGGCGAGGATCGAGCCGCCGTTCGCGATCGAGCCGGACAGCACGATCGGGCCGTCGAACACCTTGCGGACTTCGCCGACGAGCGCGAACGGCGACGTCGTGCCCGCGTGGCCGCCGGCGCCGGCCGCGACGAGGATCAGCCCGTCGACGCCGGCTTCGAGCGCCTTCTGCGCATGGCGCAGGTTGATCACGTCGTGCAGCACGATGCCGCCGTAGCTGTGCACCGCGTCGACGATCTCGCGCGCCGGTGCGCGCAGGCTCGTGATGAAGATCGGCACCTTGTGCTCGACGCACACGCGCACGTCGTGCTCGAGCCGCGCATTCGACTGGTGGACGATCTGGTTGACCGCGATCGGGCCGATCACCGCGTCCGGGTGCTTCGCCTTGTGGTCGGCGAGCTCGGCCTGGATCTGCGTGAGCCACTCGTCGAGCAGTTCGGCCGGGCGGGCGTTGAGTGCGGGGAACGAACCGACGATGCCCGCCTTGCATTGCGCGAGCACGAGTTCGGGGTAGCTGACGATGAACATCGGCGACGCGATGACGGGCAGCGTCAGGTTCTGCAGGACAGCGGGCAAGGCCATGTGATGTCTCCAGTCTCGAGGGGCGGCGCCCTGACGCCGATACCCTGCGTTGCGGTCGAACGGTAATTTGAGTGTAGCTGCGAACGCGTTCGTTCATATTAATACGAACGATCGTGCGATTCTACGCGAGCTTAACAAAATGTGCGGCGTGCAGGCAATCGAGTGAGTGTTCTCTTTCTATGGTTTCCGGTGCTTACCGCGCTGTGAAGATGCGCGCGCGCTCCTAAAATAGCCGCCATAACAAACCAACGAGAAACAAACCATGTCGTTTGAGGCGTTTGCACCGTTTCGCGTGAGGGTGCAGGACACCGACATCTTCGGTGTCAAAGGAGGCGCGGGCCCGCCGCTGCTGTTGCTGCACGGGCATCCGCAAACCCACATGATCTGGCATCGCGTCGCGGCGACGCTGGCGAATCATTTCACGGTGATCGCCACCGACCTGCGCGGTTACGGCGCGTCGGGCAAACCGCCGAGCGACGCGCAGCATGCGCCGTATTCGAAACGGGCGATGGCGGCGGACCAGGTCGCGGTGATGCGGCATTTCGGCTTCAAGCACTTCCACGTATGCGCACACGATCGCGGTGCGCGGGTCGCGCATCGGCTCGCGCTCGATCACGCGGACGCCGTCGAGCGGATGATGCTGCTCGATATCGCGCCGACGCTCGCGATGTACGAGAAAACCGATCGCGCATTCGCGACCGCGTACTTCCACTGGTTCTTCCTGATCCAGCCGGAGCCGCTGCCCGAGACGCTGATCGGCGCGCACACCGACGCGTACATCGAGCGCGTGATGGGCAACCGGTCCGCCGGCCTCGCGCCGTTCGCGCCCGAGGCGCTCGCCGCGTACCGCGCCGCGCTCGCGCAGCCGGGCGCCGTGCATGCGATGTGCGAGGACTACCGCGCATCGGCGACGATCGACCTCGAACACGACCGTGCGGATCTCGAGCGCGGCAACAAGGTCGCGTGCCCGCTGCGCGTGCTGTGGGGCGAGAACGGGATCGTCGGCCGCTGCTTCGATCCGCTCGACGAATGGCGCCGCGTCGCGCGCGACGTCAGCGGCCGCGCGCTCGACTGCGGGCACTACATTCCGGAAGAGGCGCCCGCCGCGCTGATCGACGAACTGCTCGCGTTCTTCGACGCGCGCGACGCGGCCGCCTGAGCGTGCGGTTGGCCGGCGTGCGCGGCCCGCCGCTCAGCGGTGCGCGCCGTCGTCCTCGACGAGCGGCGGCAGCCGGCGCGGCACCGGCGTCGATTTCACGATCGCGGTGCTCGTCTCGGCGCGCTCCGTCACTTTCGACAGGATACCGTCGAGGTGCTCGATCGTGCGCAGGTACAGCCGGCAGATGAAGCAGTCGTCGCCGGTGACCTTGTCGACCTCCACGAATTCCGGCATCCGCCGCAGCATCTCCTCGACGAGATGCAGCTGGCCCGGCAGCGGCTTCACGCGGACGATCGCCTGCAGCGTGTAGCCGAGCGCGCGCGGGTCGAGTTCGACGGTGAACGCGGCGATCACGCCTTGCGCCTCGAGCCGCCGCACGCGGTCGGCGGTCGCGGGCGCCGACAGTCCGATCTGGCGGGCCAGTTCGCTGGTGGCGATGCGCGCGTCGTCGGCCAGCGCCGCGAGGATCGCGCGGTCGGTCGCGTCGAGCGACGCGACGGCGGGCGGGGAAAGGCGTTTCGGCATGATCGCTTTTCTTTCGAAGGTGAATCGGTCGATTTACTTCAGTTTAGCCGTGGCTGTCGCGAAAGCAAGTTTCTAGAATCGAAGTCATCCACTCTTCTGAACAGAGGTCACGATGGCTTCGAATGAAATCCGCCGCGGCGCCGCCGAGATGGTCGTCGCGATGATGATGTCCGGCACGATCGGCTGGCTCGTGATGTCGTCGCAGCAGCCGCTGACGAACGTCGTGTTCTTCCGCTGCCTGTTCGGCGCCGCGACGCTCGCGATCGTATGCGCGGCGTTCGGCTTCCTGCGCCGTGCGCTGTTCTCGCCGCGGATGCTCGCGCTGGCGACGCTCGGCAGCGTCGCGATCGTCGCGAACTGGCTGCTGCTGTTCGCCGCGTATTCGCGCGCGTCGATCTCGATGGCGACCGCCGTCTACAACACGCAGCCGTTCATGCTCGTCGCGCTCGGCGCGATTGTGTTCCGGGAGCGGATCTCCGCGTCGACGATCGCGTGGCTCGCGCTCGCATTCGTCGGGCTCGTCGCCGTGGTGCGCGTCGAGCCGGCCGTGCTCGCGGTGCCGGGCGAATATCTGGAGGGCGTCGCGCTGTCGCTCGGTGCGGCGTTCCTGTATGCGATTTCGTCGATCGTCACGAAGCACCTGAAGGGCACGCCGCCGCATCTGCTCGCGCTGCTGCAGGCCGGCCTCGGCGTGCTGCTGCTCGCGCCGTTCGCGCACTTCGGCACGTTGCCGGCGACCGCCGCGCAATGGCTCGACCTCGTCGTGCTCGGTGTCGTCAACACGGGCCTGATGTACGTGCTGCTGTACGGCGCGATCCAGAAGCTGCCGACCGCGATGACCGGCGCGCTGTCGTTCGTCTATCCGGTCGTCGCGATCGTCGTCGATCGCGTTGCGTTCGGCCAGACGCTCGCATGGACGCAGGTGGTCGGCGCGCTGCTGATCCTGCTCGCGGCGGCCGGCGTGAATCTCGGCTGGCGCATCGTGCCCGCGCGTCGCGCGGCGGTCGGGAACTGAAACGATCGTGCGATTCGGCGCTGCCGCGGGGCGTCGCGGCGCGTAGCCGCGGTGCGTCGAATCCGCATGTCGGGAACGCATACTACGCATGGACGGCACGGATCGCGCGAGCGAAAAGCCGCGCGCCCGCACGCGTGAAAGATGCTGTAAGAAGTTGTAGGGAAACACCCGATGCGATGCCGTCGCGTCGCTCGTATGATGCGGGCTGTGACGTTGATCACGTTCACAGGATTCCGATCTCGTGCCGTTCGCCCGCCAGGCTGAACGGCTTTTTTTTATGCGCCGCTCCGCGCGAGCAGGCGCCGCCGCGCATCGAGCTGCGCGAGCAACGCGCGCCTCGCGTCGTCGTCCGATGCGCGCCACCCCTTGATCTCGTCGCGCGTGCGCAGGCAACCCGCGCACCAGTCGGTGCGCGGATCGATCCGGCAGACGTCGGTGCACGGCGAGCCGACCGTGCCGGCCTGCACCGGCACGTCGCTCATGCGGGCTCCCGCAGCGCGACGTCCGCGACTGGCGCGCCCGTGAGCGACACGAGTTCGTTCGGCGACAGGTTGAACACCGCGTGCGGATGACCGGCGGCCGCCCACAGGCTGTCGAGCGCGAGCAGGTCGGCGTCGATCAGCGTGACCGGTTCGACGAGATGGCCGATCGGGCAGACGCCGCCGATCGCGTAGCCGGTGTTGTCGCGCACGAACTTCGCATCCGCGCGGCCGACCGCGCCCACTTGCGCGGCGACCTTCTTCTCGTCGACGCGATTGACGCCGCTCGCGACCACGAGCACGGGCGCGCCGTCCGACTGGCGGCGAAACAGGATCGATTTCGCGATCTGCGCGACCGAGCAGCCGAGCCCGGCCGCGGCCTCGGCCGACGTCTTGCCGGTTTCCGCGAGCATCACGATGTCTTTCGCATGGCCGCGCTCGCGCAGCAGCAGCGCGACGCGTCGCGCGGAATCGGGGAGGGAATCGAATGAAGCGGGTGTCGTCATGTTGAGGAATCCGTCGAATACCGGGGTCATGCGCAGTTCGCGGCGTCGGCCGCGCTCTGCGCCTTGGCGAGCAATGCGCGACCGGCGCGCGACACGTTGGCGCGGCCGATCGCGGTCGAGATGAAGTCGCCGGCGGCGACGACCTGCGCGAGATCGACGCCGGTGTCGATGCCGAGGCCCTGCATCAGATACAGCACGTCCTCGGTCGCGACGTTGCCGGTCGCGCCTTTCGCGTACGGGCAGCCGCCGAGGCCCGCGACCGACGCGTGAAAGATCTCGATCCCTTCGAACAGCGCCGCGTAGATGTTCGCGAGCGCCTGGCCGTAGGTGTCGTGAAAGTGGCCCGACAGGCGTTCGCGCGGGAACACGCGCGTGACGGCCGCGAGCACGTCGCGCGTGCGCTTCGGCGTGCCGACGCCGATCGTGTCGGCGATGTCGATCTCGTCGCAGCCGAGCGCCGCGAAGCGCTCGACGACGTCGACGACCGACGCGACCGGCACGTCGCCCTGATAGGGGCAGCCGAGCGCGCACGACACGCTGCCGCGCAGCCGCACGCCCGCATCCTTCGCCGCCTTCGCGACGGGTTCGAAGCGCGCGATGCTCTCGGCGATGCTGCAGTTGATGTTCCGTTGCGAGAACGCCTCGCTCGCGGCGCCGAAGATCACCACTTCGTCGGCGCGCGCGGCGAGCGCGTTCTCGAAGCCCTTCAGGTTCGGCGTGAGCACCGAGTACACGGTGCCCGCGCGGCGCTCGATCCCGGCCATCACGTCGGCGCCGTCGGACATCTGCGGCACCCATTTCGGCGACACGAACGATGCGGCTTCGATGTTGCGCAAGCCGGCGCGCGACAGCCGGTCGACGAGCGCGATCTTCACGTCGGTCGGCACGAAGGTCTTCTCGTTCTGCAGCCCGTCGCGCGGGCCGACTTCGACGATCTTGACGGAGGTGGGGAAGGTCATGGTTGTCTCCTGATTGGTCTGTCGGTTCAGTAGCCGCGTGCGTAGTCGACAATGCCGCCAACATGTTCGCCGCGCTCGAGCGCGCGGATCTTGCCGGCGATCTGCGCGACGGCTTCGTCGCGCAGCGTTTCGGCCGAGCTGTGCGGCGTGATCGTGATGCGCGGTGCGTGCCAGAACGGATGGTCTTCCGGCAGCGGCTCCCGATGGAACACGTCGAGCGTCGCGGCGGCGATCCGGCCGCTCGACAGCGCGTCGAGCAGGTCGGCGTCGACGAGATGCGCGCCGCGCGCGACGTTGACCACATACGCGCCGGGCGCGAGCCGCGCGAACGCGTGCGACGACAGGATGCCGTCGGTGTCGGGCGTGCTCGGCAGCAGATTGACGAGCACCTTCGCGCCGTCCAGGCATGCATCGAACGCGCCGTCGCCGGCGAAGGTCGTGACGCCGTCGAGCTGCTTCGGGCTGCGGCTGTATCCGCGCACGGGCAGGCCGAGCGCGGCGAGCGCGAGCGCGACCTGCGTGCCGAGCACGCCGAGGCCGAGCACGGCGACGGTGAAGCCGGCGCGCGCATGCGGTTCGAGCGGCTGCCAGCGGCGCGCGCGCTGCAGCGCTTCGTATTCGTCGAAGCGGCGCAGGTAGCGCAGTACCGCGTGCGTCACGTACTCGACCATCTGCCGCGCCATGCCCGAATCTTCGAGCCGCACGAGCGGCACGTGCGGCGGCAGCGTGCCCGGATGCGCGCGCTCGAGCGCGAGCAGCGCGTCGACGCCGGCGCCGAGGTTGAAGATCGCGCGCAGACCGTCGCGCGGCGTGAAGAATTCGCGCGGCGCGCGCCACACGAGCGCGTAATCGGCGGCGGCCGTGTCGCCCGGCTGCCACGCGCGCAGTTCGGCTTCCGGCAGCGCCTGCGCGATCTCGTCGCGCCACGCCGCGGCTTCCTGGTGCGGGGAATGGAACAGGATCTTCATCGGACGACGGCGCGCGTGCGGGCGACGCGCGCAGCGGGAACGGCGACAGAAGCCGGGCGCGGCGCGCCGGCGGGCGTAGCGGACATGGGGCGTCTCCTGACGACCGGGCGCCCGGCGCGTCGGCGCCCGGCCCCGGTTCCGTGTGAAGCTGACGGGAAGCCCACATTCTACGGTTTCGCGGCGCAACGCGCCGGTACGCGGGGCGGCCCGGTGCGGGCGGTCGTCCCCCGCTCGCCGGGCCACGCAAAAGCAAAGCACAAAATATTGGTTCGGCCGCCGGGCGCGCCGCGCCACAATCGAATCCCGTTTTCAGGCAAGCGAGGGCAATCATGCGCGCATGCAGCAAATCGGCATGGCCGCCGCGGCTCGTGACCGTTCCGGGCCTGCACGGCAGCGAAGGCGCTCACTGGCAGACCTGGCTCGAGAGGCAGTTTCCGCGCTCGCTGCGCGTCGAGCAGGACGACTGGGACGCGCCCGATCTCGCGGGGTGGGCGCGCTCGGTACGCGCGTTGCTCGACCGCGAACGCGGCCCGTTCGTGCTGGCCGCGCACAGCTTCGGCTGCCTCGCGACCGCGCATGCGCTCGCGCAGTGGCCGCATGCGGGCGACGTCGCGGGCGTGCTGCTCGTCGCGCCGGCCAGTCCGAAGAAATTCACGTTCGCCGGGCCGTTCGACGCGCGCCGGCTCGCCGTGCCGTCGATCGTGATCGGCAGCGAGACCGATCCGTGGATGCCGCTCGCCGACGCGCGCACGCTCGCGCAGCACCTGGGCAGCGCGTTCGTGAACCTCGGCGACGCCGGGCACATCAACACCGCGGCCGGCTTCGGGCCGTGGCCGCGCGCGAAGTATTTCATCGACACGCTCGTCCACTGCGCGGCGCCGCTGCGCTTTCGCGATACGGACGACGGCTTCGAAGCCGCGCTCGTCGACCGCGCGCTCGCGCACGCGATCTGACGGGTCGGGCAGGCGGCGCGCGCGGCACGGCGAGGGCCGCGCCACGCCGCGGCGCCGGGCTTACACGGCGGAGACGGGCTTGACGGCGGCCGGGTCCGAGTAACTGGGCCGGCCGTTCTCGACGTGGCCGGCGAACCGGCGCGAGAACGTGCCGTTCGCACCGTCGCTCACCGTGACGTCATACCAGTGGTGGCTCGACGCGAGCGCATACTGCTCGACGCGTTCGTCGCCGCCGTGCAGGGTGACCTGCCGCGGCGGCGCGCCGTATGCGTTGTCGGTCAGCGAGAGCGTGACGTGCGCGCCGCCATGGTTGCGCAGCTTCAGGTACAGGTTCCCGTTCGCGACGTCGTAGCCGGCCTTCACTTCCGGCTGCGCCGCATTGCGATGCGGCACGGCCGGGGCCGACACGTTGCCCGAGAACACGCGCACGAAACCGTTCGGCCCGTACACCGCGAACGTGTACGCGCCGTGCGTCGCCGTCAGGTCGAAGTCCGCATGCAGCACGCGGCGCGCGCCGACCGTGTAGCGCCACGGGCCGTCGGTGCGGTTCGTCGCATACACGTGGAAGTGCGCGCCCTGGTTGCCGCGGTTCGCGAACTCGATGCGCAGGCGCGTCCCGTCGATGCTCGCATTCACGTGCAGTTCGTACGGCAGCGCACGCGCGGGCCGCACGCCGGGCTCCTGCGGGTCGACCGGCGACGGCGTCGCGGGCACCGTCGGCGCGGGCTGCGACGTGCACTGCTGGTCGGCGATCGAGCGGTACTGGCTGGTATCGGGCAGCGGCGGGAACGACGCGTCGGACGAACGGAAGTCGAACGCGGCGGTGAGGTCGCCGCACACGGTGCGGCGCCACGGCGTGATGTTCGGCTCGTCGATGCCGAAGCGCTCGCCGATGAAGCGGATCACCGACGTGTGGTCGAACACCTGCGAGCACACGAAGCCGCCCTTCGTCCACGGCGACACGACCGTCATCGGCACGCGCGGCCCGAGGCCGTAGGGCAGGCCGTCGGCCGTGTAGCTGCCGCCGCGGCCGGGATTCACGACCGTGTGCAGCTCGCCGTCGGTCGTCACGGTCGACGCGCCCTGCGCGGCCGACGTCGGCGGCTGCGGCGGCACGATGTGGTCGAAGAAGCCGTCGTTTTCGTCATACATGATGAACAGCACGGTCTTGCGCCAGACGTCGGGGTTCGACGTGAGCGCATCGAGGATCTGCGACGTGTAGTTCGCGCCGTACGCGGGCGTGTATTTCGGATGCTCGGAGAACGCGGCGGGCGGGCACAGCCACGACACCTGCGGCAGCCGGTCGTTGATCACGTCGTCCTTCAGGTTGTCGAGCGTGCGCGCCGTCTGCGCGCGCTGGTACAGCGACGAACCGGGCTTCGCATTGATGAAGTTCGCGAAGTTCTGCAGCACGTTCGTGCCGTAGTTGCCGTTGTACGGATCGTTGCCGGTCGTGCCCTGCTGGTAGATCTGCCACGACACGCCATGCGCTTCGAGACGCTCGGGAAAGGTCGTCCACGACAGCAGCTGGTACGCGGGCGGCCCGTCGCCGTCCACATAGTCGCTGTTGTCGAGCAGCGGGCCGCCGAACTTGCCGGTCGGATCGACCGTGCCCGTCATCAGGTACGAACGGTTCGGGTGCGTCGGCCCCGGCAGCGAACAGAAGTAGTGGTCGCACACGGTGAACGCATCGGCGAGCGCGTAGTGGAACGGGATGTCCTCGCGCACGTGATAGCCCATCGTCATGTCGGTCTTGTTTGCGGGCCACTGGTCGTAGCGGCCGCCGTCGATCGCCGCGTGCGTCTTGTACCACGAGTGGTCGAGATCGCCGACGCACTGCGCGCTCGTCGTCAGCGTGTTCAGCCGGAACGGCAGCACCGGTTTCGACGGATCGGCCTTCGACGGCTGGTACCACACCGGCTTGCCGTTCGGCAGCGGAATCGGGAAGCGGTCGTTGTAGCCGCGCACACCGCGCAGGTGTCCGAAGTAATGGTCGAACGAGCGGTTCTCCTGCATGAACACGACGATGTGCTCGACATCGCGGATCGTGCCGGTGCCGCGCGCGGCGGGAATCGCGAGCGCGCGGCGGATCGATTCGGGGAAGGCGTTCAGGGCGACGGCGGCGCCCGCGGATTGTGCGACGGTATGCAGGAAACGGCGGCGGCTCGATGACGTCATGTTGTTTCACCTCGGTTCTGCTGCGGTCGGGGGATGAAAGCGGCGGGATCAGCCGGGCGACGACGCGGCGGTACTCGACGCACCCGCATTGGCCGCGGGCTTCGCGTCGTCGTCGTCATCGGGCGGGTAGTGCACGACGGGCGGCGCGAGCGGCGCGGCATCGGACGCGGCGCGGTTCGCGGCGGCATCGTTGTTGAACGCGCTGGCGGAGCCGGCCGATGCGCCGGCCTGCTGCGACGCGTCGGTCGCGTGTGCGTCGTGCGGCGCGTCGTCGCTGCAGGCGGCGACGAGAGCGGCGGCACAAAGAACGACGACGGAAACGCGATGCATGACTTCTCTCCTGGCGGGCTGATCGGGAAACGTTTTCGAGTATGCCGATGCGATGCGACGTTTCGGTGAATCGTTTGCGACCGGCGCGTGATCGCACGATGCTTTCGACATCCTGACCAAGTGCTTTCGCGCGATCGGCGGCACGCAATATTTGCCGATGCGGATGCGGGCAGGGCGCTTTTACGTGGATGCGATCGCATATGCGGCAGCGTCGCCGTTCATGATGACCGTGTGCAGCCGGTCGCGTTGCGTCAGCGCCGCGGCGTGCGTCGCCGCACCTCGCTGCGCAGCCAGTCGAGCCACGTGCGGATGGCCGCTTCGTGCGGATGGCCGGGGCGCCACACCACGTAGTGCGCATACACGTCGGTCACGCGCACTGTCGACACGCGCACGAGCGAGCCGTTCGCGAGTTCGGGTTCGATCAGCGAGCGGCGCGCGAGCGCGACGCCGCGGCCTTTCAGCGCGGCGTCGATCAGCGCATTCGCATCGGTGAATCGCGGGGCGCGCGCGGATTCGGTGAGGTCGAGCCGTGCGGCCTGAAGCCACGGTTCCCACGGCTGCGCGGGATGGCGCAGCAGCGTCGCGCGCACGAGGTCGGCCGGCGCGCGTGGCGCGATGCCGTCGCGATTGCGGTATGCGGGGCTCGCGACCGGAAAGATCGTCTCGTTCATCAGCTTCTCGGCGACGACGCCCGGCCACGCGCCGGGCCCGTAGCGCAGCGCGACGTCGATACGGTCGCGCTTGCGCAGCGGCGCGAGCGCGACCTCCGGGTGCAGTGCGATCGCGATGTGCGGGTGCGCGGCCGAGAAGCGCGGCAGGCGCGGCGCGAGCCAGCGCTCGGCGACGCTCGGCAGCACGCTGACGTTGAGCGTGACGTCGCACGTGCGCGGGCGGCTGCGCGTGGCGAGGGCCGGCTCGAACGCGCGTTCGAGCACGCTCAGGCCCTGGCGCACCTGCAGCGCGAGCGCGTGCGCGGCGTGCGTCGGCGTCGCGCCGTTGCGCTCGCGCGTGAAGAGCGGATAGCCGAGCTGCGCCTCGAGGGCGCGGATGTGCTGGCTGACGGCGCCTTGCGTGAGCGCGAGCGCGTCGGCCGCGCGCGTGAAGCTCTGCAGCCGCACGGCGGTCTCGAACGCACGCAGCGTCTGCAGCGGAGGAAGGTGGATGCGTCGCATGCGGGTATTAGTAACACTAATGCCCGAGCACGACAATTCATCGTTTGCGGCGCGCGGGCCCGCGTTCCTACACTCGGTTCCGTCTCCCACAGCCCGTCGGGCCACGCCACCATGAACGCATATCGTCTCTATCTTTCGCCGGGCACCTGCTCGCTTGCCGCCCACATCGCCCTGGAGGAAACCGGCGCGCCGTTCGACGTCGAAATCGTCTCCGTGCGGCAGCAACAGAATCTCGAAGCGCGCTATCTCGCGATCAACGCGAAGGCGCGCGTGCCGGTGCTCGCGATTCCGGGCGAGCCGCGCGTGCTGACCGAAACGCCGGCGATCCTCACGTATCTCGCGCGCCGTCATCCCGACGCGCAATTGCTGCCGCTCGGCGATTCGCTGCGCGAGGCGCGGTGCCACGAATGGCTCGCGTGGCTGGTCGGCTGGGTGCACGGTGTCGGCTACGGCGCGCTGTGGCGGCCGGGCCGCTTCATCGGCGATCCGGCGCTGCACGGCGCCGTCAGCACGCACGGGCGCGGCGTGATCGAAGCCGCAAACGACACGATCGAAGCGGCGCTGGCCGACGGCCGTATGTGGGCCGAGCCCGGCGCCCACTCGATCGTCGATCCGTTCCTGTTCGTGTTGTATCGCTGGGGTGTCGCGATCGGGCTCGACATGACGCGGCATCCCGCGTGGACCGCCCATGCGCAGCGCGAGGCCGAACGACCGGCCGCCCGGCGCGCGCTGGCGCGGGAAGCGGCCTGACGCAAGCGCGGCGGCTAGCGCGCGGCGAACAGCGGATAGGTCGCGCCCGCGACCAGCGCGGCCGCGAGCCACACCACGCTCCACGAACCGGCCGCGAGGAGCGGCGGGATCGCGAGCGGCGTCGCGAACAGCCCGAGATAGACGATCGTGTTCGCCATTCCGAGCGCGGTGCCCGCGTGGTTGGCGCCCGCGAGCGTTGCGAGCTCCGTATACGCGACGCCGTGCCACGCCGACACGCAGACGCCGGCGCACACGAGAATCGCGACGATCGCCGCGAGCGGGACAGCCGGGCTGCCGGCCGTCGCCGCGGCGAGCAGCGCGAACGACCCGGCCGCGACGAGCACCGAACCGCGCAGGTACGCACGCCGGTTGCCGTGCCGGTCGGTATGGCGGCCGCTCCACACGCGCATCACCATCGCGCCGAGCTGCAGCGCGACCATCGCCGTGCTGATGCCGGCGAGGCCGAGCCGCCCGAAGTCGTGCAGGAACACCGTCGCGAACGTGAGCACCGCGAATTGCGGTGCGCACAGCGCGCCGATGCCGAGCACGATGCGCCACACGGGGCCGCTCGTCAGCGGGCCGCGGCTGCGCGGGGCGGCACGATGCGCGGGCCCGGTCGCACGTGGCGCGGCGATGGCTGCGGCGGCCGCGACGGCCGGGGCCGCGGGCGGTTCGTGCAACCAGCGCCAGGTCAGCGCCGCCGATCCGGCGCACAGCAGCATCAGCGCGCCGAATACCGCGGCAAAGCCGAGGTGCGAGGCGAGCGACGGCAGCAGCGCCGCGCCGATGCCGCCGCCCAGCGGCACGGCCGTCTGACGGATGCTCATCGCGAGCCCGCGTTCGCGCTCGCCGAACCAGCGCATCACCGCGCGCCCGCTCGACCCGTTCACGCTGCCGCCGAGCAGCCCGACGCAGCACATCGCCGCGACGACGCGCAGCAGCGGCGGCACGCCGTGCGCGGTCGGGACGATCGTGGTCACCATCAGCGCGAACATCGCGGCCGTCGCGACGAGCCCGGCGAGCAGCACGCGGCGGTCGCCGAAGCGGTCGGCGGCCATCCCCCACGGCAGCTCGGACAGCGCGACGCCGAAGCCGAGCGCGCCGAGCACGAGGCCGAGTGCGTGGTTGTCGAGGTGGTACGCCGTCCGCATCCAGACGGCCGTGGTCGGAATGCCGGCCGCCGCCGCCGAGAAGCTCATGTTCGCGGCGACGCCGGCGGCCAGCACGCGCCAGCGATGGGCGGGACCGCGCGCAGCGCGGGTGGGCGAGGAGGGGGAAGCGACGTACGAGGTATCCATGACGGCAGGCCCGGTTGGAAATTGACATCGACAGTCTGGCGGCCTACATTCATCCTGAAAATCGGAAAGTTCTTGATGGATCGTTCGATAAAATAGGATGGTTGAGATGTCCGGACAAGACGTTCCGCGCGGCGACGGCGAGTCGTTCGCGCAAGCCGATGCCGCACGGGTGCGGCCCAACTTCGACGTGGCGGCGCTGCGCAGCCTCGTCGCGGGCGTGGATCTCGGCAGTTTTGCGAAGGCGGCCGATCGCGTCGCACGCTCGTCGTCGGCGGTGAGCGCGCAGATCCGCAAGCTCGAGGAGCAGGCCGGCACGCCGCTGTTCGTGAAAGCCGGGCGCGGGCTGGCGCTGACCGACGCCGGCGACGCGATGCTGCGCTATGCGCGGCGAATGATCGAGCTGAACGACGAGGCGGCCGCGGCGGTGCGCGGGATGAATCTCGACGGCTGGGTGCGCGTCGGGCTGCAGGAGGATTTCGGCGAGGCGATTTTGCCCGACGTGCTCGGGCGGTTCGCGCGCGCGCATCCGAAGGTGCGGATCGAGGCGCGCGTCGCGCGCAATGCCGACCTGCTCGACCGGCTCGACGCGAACCAGCTCGATCTCGCGCTGGTGTGGGGCGACCCGGCATCGGCGGCGCTGGTGGCGCGTGCGGGCGTCGACAGCGAAGCGATCGCGCACGTGCCGATGCAGTGGGTCGGCGCGGCGGGCCCGGGCGCGGGCGGTTTCGGCACGCCGGGCGGCGGCACGGAGGCCGACGACACGGAGGCGCCGCGCGGCGAAACGGGCATCGGCGCGATGGCCGTGCCGGGCGAGCCGCTGCCGCTCGTCGTGTTCGACCGGCCGTGCCGGTTCTTCGGCGCGGCGACCGCCGCGCTCGACCGCGCCGGCATGCCCTGGCGCGTTGCGTTCACGACGCCGAGTCTCGCCGGGTTATGGGCCGCGGCGGCGGCCGGCCTCGGGCTGACGGTGCGCTCGCACTACGGGCTGCCGGCGTCGGTGCGCGTGCTCGATGCGGCTTCGTGCGGGCTGCCGGCGCTGCCCAGCCTGCCGCTGATCCTGCTGCGGCGCACGTCGTCGGCGACGCCGACCGTCGATCGGCTCGCGCGGATCGTGAAGCAGGCGGTGCGGGAGGCGACGGAGGGGGCGGTGCTGGCGGCGTGACAAGACGCTCGCTTTGCGCCGTGGGTTGCGGTGCGGTTCGGCAAGCCCTCTGCCGATCGGTCGAATGGATCGATCGCGTGAACCTGATTACAGTGGGGTTCACTTGAAACGGAGGTCATCATGCAAGACGCGAATACACCCGGCGGCAGCGACGTCGATCGGCGTCAAAGGACAGATGCCGCGATTCACGGCGACAGGGCTTCAGCCGATCGGCGCGTGACGGCCGATGCGCCCGTGCGGTTCGGCGTGCTGCAAGGGCAGGCCCGGATCGCGGACGATTTCGACGCTCCGCTGCCCGATGACCTGCTGGATGCTTTCGAAGGGCGCTGATGCGGTTGTTGCTCGATACGCGCATCTTTTTGTGGGTCGTGACCCACGACCCCAGGCTCAGCGCACGGGTGCGCAGTCTTGGCCGCCGACGGGATTCATGCCGCTGCGATGTCCGGCTCGACTTCGTTCAGTGCCGCCCGGATCGCCGCCAGCCGCGCCCTCAACGCGTCACTCGCCGGCACGAACGGCAGCCGCAGCCCGTCCTCGCACCAGCCTTGCGCGGCCAGCACGGCCTTCACCGGCGCCGGGTTCGGCTCCGCGAACAGCGCCGCGACGAGCGGCTGCAGCGCGACCGACAGGCGCCGTGCATCGGCGAGCCGGCCGTCGCGCAGCAGCGCATGGATGCGCACGTGCCATTCGGGCAGCACGTGCGCGCTGCTCGCGATCGCGCCGTGTGCGCCGGCGCACATCGCCGCGAAGTTCTGGTTGTCGTCGCCGGACAGGATCGCGAGCGGCGTGTCGTGCACGAGCCGGCTCATCCGGTCGAGCGTGCCGCCGCACTCCTTGATGCCCGCGACCCGCGCGTCGCGCGCGAGCGCCTGCAGCGTCTCCAGTTCGACGTTCACGCCCGTGCGGTACGGGATGTTGTAGACGAGCACCGGCAGGTCGGCCGCGTCGACGATCGCCTCGACGTGGCGGCGGATGCCGTCCTGCGTCGGCCGGACGTAGACGGGCGGCGTGACGAGCAGCCCGTCGGGCCGCAACGCCGCGAGTTCGCGCGCACGGGCCGCCGCGAGATGCGTCGCGCTCGCGGTCAGCCCGACGACGATCGGCAGCCCGGGCGCCGCTTCGCGCAGCGTCGCGAACACCGCGTCCTGTTCGCGCGCGTCGAGCAGCACGCCTTCACCGGTCGTCGCGCCCGCGACGAAGCCCGCGATGCCCGCGGCCGCATAGTGGCGCGCGAGCCGCGCGAGCGCGGCGTGGTCGACTTCGCCGTGATGGAACGGCGTGATGATCGGCAGCCAGATACCTTCGAAACGTGTGTTCATGCAAAGCCTCATGATGGAAACGGAGTGGGAAGGAACCGTTCCGCCGGCGCAGGGCCGGAGCGAGGCGTGCAAGCAAGGAAAGAGAAACGACCTGCGGGCATCCCGTCCGGCATTCGCCTGACGGGACGCGACGTCCCCGTCAGTCGAGGAGTCGTTTTTTCAGTTTCAGCCCGGCCGCGCGCGCACCTGCCGCGACGGCGGCGAGGATCGGAAGCGAGCGCAGGGTAGCGGACATGGAGGAACCGTAAGTGGGCTGAGCGGCGATCTTAACACCGGTTACGATCCGCGCGCGAGCGCGCGCCGCCGTTTAGCAGAATTCGAGATTTGCTTTCCACGACTGATTGGAAAGCGTGCCGCGCGCGGCCGCTAGAATGCCCGCTTACGTTTGGATGACAGCGCGTACGCGTGCCGTCACGCACATTCACCACCACTGGAAACGGGGCATATCACGATGGCAAGCATGAAGGGGATCGGTCGCTGGCTGCACACGGGCGCGGCGGCGGCGCTGGTCGTGGCGGCGACGGCCGCGCACGCGGATACGTCGATCCTGAACGTGTCGTACGACGTGACGCGTGAGCTGTACAAGGACATCAACGCAAGCTTCGCCGCCGCGTACAAGCAGAAGACCGGCGAGACGGTCGCGATCAAGCAGTCTCACGGCGCGTCGAGCGCGCAGGCGCTGTCGGTGCTGCAGGGGCTGCAGGCCGACGTCGTGACGATGAACCAGCCGAACGACATCGACCTGCTCGCCGAGCGTGGCCAGTTGCTGCCGAAGGACTGGCGCGCGCGTTTCCCGGACAACAGCTCGCCGTACTCGACCACGATGGTGTTCCTCGTGCGCAAGGGCAACCCGAAGGCGATCAAGGACTGGAGCGACCTCGCGAAGCCGGGTGTGCAGGTGATCATCGCGAACCCGAAGACGTCGGGCAACGGCCGCTATGCGTATCTCGCCGCGTGGGGCTTCCAGAAGCAGAAGGGCGCGACCGACCAGCAGGCGATCGACTTCGAGAAGGCGATCTTCCGCAACGTGCCGGTGCTCGACTCCGGCGGCCGGGGCGCGACGACGACGTTCACGCAGCGCGGCATCGGCGACGTGCTGGTCACGTTCGAGAACGAAGTCGCGCTGATGGACACAGGCGCGTCGGGCGCGCAGTTCGACGCCGTGTATCCGTCGGCGAGCATCCTCGCGGAGCCGCCTGTCGCCGTCGTCGACAAGGTCGTCGACAAGAAGGGCACGCGCAAGGTCGCGCAGGCGTATCTCGACTACCTGTATACGCCGGAAGCGCAGGAGATCATCGCGCAGCACCATCTGCGCCCGCGCGACGCGAACGTGCTGAAGAAGCATGCGGCCGAATTCAAGCCGCTGAAGACGTTCAGCGTCGAGCAGGTCTTCGGCAGCTGGGCCAACGCGCAGAAGACGCACTTCGCCGACGGCGGCACGTTCGACCAGGTGATCGTCGACCGCAAGTGAGCGGCGCGCATATCGTGCGCGCCTCCGCACGCTGACGACGCAGCCGGCCGCTTCCGCGGCCGGTTTTTTTTCGCCGCGCAGCCGGCGGCGCGGCGGAAGCCCGTTCCGAACCGGCACGCATACCCGGCCGCCGCCGCGCGTGCTACGCTCATCGCCTCCCTGCTTCCGGCGCCGCGCGATGAACGTCGATTCGTCCTCCCCAGCTCCCCGCGGCCGTGGCCGCAAGCTCTGGTCGGGCACGCGCCCGGTCGTCGCGTACGGGATGCCGCCGCCCGGCTGGCGCGACCTTTATCACCGCGCGCTGACGGTGAGCTGGCCCGTCTTCTTCCTGGCGCTCGCTGCGCTGTTCCTGCTGCTCAACGGCGTCTTCGCGGTGCTCTACCTGCTCGGCCACGCGTCGATCGCGAACCAGTCGCCGGCCGGCTTCGGCGGCGCGTTCTTTTTCAGCGTCGAGACGCTCGCGACCGTCGGGTATGGCGACATGCATCCGCAGACCGTCTATGCGCACCTGGTCGCGACGCTCGAGATCTTCATCGGGATGTCGGGCATCGCGATGGCCACGGGGCTGGTGTTCGCGCGGTTTTCACGGCCGCAGGCGAAGATCCTGTTCGCGCGCTATGCGGTCGTGCGGCCGTTGAACGGCCGGATGACGCTGATGGTGCGCGCCGCGAATGCACGCCAGAACGTGATTGCCGAGGCGCAGGCGAAGTTGCGGCTGATGCGCGTCGAAGGCACGCACGAGGGCTACACGCTGCGCAAGATCCACGACCTGCCGCTCGTGCGCAGCGAGCATCCGATCTTCCTGCTCGGCTGGAACCTGATGCACGTGATCGACGAATCGAGCGCGCTGTTCGGCGAGACGCCCGAATCGCTCGCCGCGCGCGACGCGTCGTTGCTGATCACGATCGAAGGCTCGGACGAGACGACCGCGCAGGTGATGCAGGCGCGTCATTCGTGGACGCATGGCGAGATCCGCTGGCGTCACCGCTATGTCGACCTGATGCACGACGAGGACGGCATCACGCATATCGACTACACGCATTTTCATGACGTGGTGCCGGTCGATGTCGATACCGACGAACGGGGCTCGCCGGGCGCGGTGGTCGATGCGGGCGCTGCGTCGGGGCCGGCCGCGTAATGGCGCGCGCGGGTGGTCGGGCGGCGCCTGCGCCCGCGTTCGCGCATTACGCGTCTACTCGTCAAGCGTGCAGCAGACGGGCCGCCTCGCGCTGTTCGATCGCGACCGCGCGCCGGAACGCGTCGCGATCCTCGGCGCGCGCGACGTAGTCGCCGAGCACGCCTTCGTGCGGCAGCAGATGCGCGTCGAATGCGATTTTCAGCGTGCTGGCGAGCAGCAGGTCGGCCGCGGTGAAACGGTCGCCGACGAGCCACGGATCATGGGCGAGCGCTTGCGCCAGTGCGCGCTGCACCCGTGCGATGTTGCCCCAGCCGAACGCGACCGGATTGCCCGACGCGCCGGTGAATTTTTCGGCCATCGCCGGTTCGAGGCAGGTCGGCGTGAAGAACATCCATTGGAGGAAACGGCCGCGCAGCGGATCGTCGGGCGCGACGCCGAGCCCGGCACCGGGACAACGGTCGGCAAGATAGAGCAGCACGGCGCCCGATTCGGCGAACGGGACGCTACCGTCGTCGAGCGCGGGCAGCTTGGCCATCGGGTTGACCTGCACGAACGCGTCGCTGCCCTGTTCGTGCGAGCGCAGGTCGATCGGCACGAGTTCGTACACCACGCCGAGCTCCTCGAGCATCCACAACGCCCGGAATGCCCGGGTCTTCGGCCAGTAATAGAGCTTCATCGCGCCTCCGCGTTCGGGTGCAGCTGTCGGTCCGGTGATGCTCAAGCGTACCCGAGCGCCGAAGGTTCGGACAGGGGCGGCCGGTCGACGATGGCAAGCGGCGGGCGATGGTTGGATGGGGGTACGTCGAGCGTGGATCGGGCGGAAAGAGGGGCAAAGGCTTATGTTGCAAGGAGGTTTATTCATAACTAGTTATATTGATACTAGTTATGAACGGCGCCTGCAATTTTGATTTGAGCCGGACTCATGCGAATGGCATCGCGGAGCCGGCAGCGTCGGCTCATACGGAAGCACGGCAACACGGCAACACGGCATCCGCCGGCGGTCGCCGACGCATCGCGAAACATGGAATTAATCGGAGAGCTCCACGCATGGCAAACGACGATCGCACCACAATCATTCCAGGACGAACGCCGGAATCTGCGGAGATGGTGGCCGAGATCAAGCGGGCGATGTCGATCACTGCGCGGATCAATCGCCTGACGTTCGACGATGCCGCCGAAGTTCGTGCGTTGTTCGGCGATCTGATCGGCACGCCAGTGGACGACCGCTTCGTCCTGATCCCGCCGTTTTACGCGACGGGCGGTACCGGCATGAAGCTCGGGCGCAACGTGTTCGTCAACCAGAACTGCACGTTCTACGATCTCGGCGGGCTCGAAATCGGCGATGACGTGATGATCGGGCCGAACGTCAGCCTGATCACGTCCGGCCATCCCGTCGAACCTTCCCGGCGGCGCGAGTTCGTCGTCGCGAAGCCGATCGTGATCGGGCGGAACGTATGGATCGGTGCCGGCGCGACGATCATCGGCGGCGTGATGGTAGGCGAGAACGCGGTGGTTGGCGCGGGTTCGGTCGTTACGCGGGACGTTCCGCCGAATACGCTGGTCGGTGGAAATCCGGCGCGGATCATTCGATCGATTGCCGAGTGACGGTGGCTGAGCGCCTCTTCAGCGGCGACGTGAATGTGGACAACCGGCCCCGCCGACCACTCGAAACGCTGTGGATGCGAACGGTGAGTGTATCGCTGGAGCCAGCATCGGCGGGACTTCCCGGCATTCGACACCGCTCGCGGGCAGATGCATGAGCCGACATTGCCGATGCGCTGGCCGCACATTCCTGCGCGGCGTCGGTTGTGGATATCCCGGCCCTCAAATCACTCGCCACGCTGTGCTTTTCATCGGTGAGCGTGATGCAGGGTGTGGACAACCGCGACTCCGAACGACGAAAAATGCTGTGCTTCCGAAGGGTGAGCGTCGGCGACCGATTGCGGGTGAGGCTTGCCTGGTATGGACTTCCGGGAGTCGAGCGCGCGTCGCGCGGGAATTCGAGGCGCCGCGCATTCTAACGGCACGCGTGGATCGGCGATACATCCGGGCGTGTATCGCGGTGTGGATATTTCGCAGCCGAATTCACTCGCAGCGCTGTGTATTTCAATGGTGAGCGTCGGTGGCCGATCGAGCGGCGTGCCCGTTCGTGATCTTCGGCATCGCTTCGAGCGGTTGCGCATTCTAACCGCACACGCGATCGCGCGTTCCGTTCGAGCCCGTGCACCGAGGCGGATAGCCGGTCGCCGAAGCCAGTCGACCTGCTGTGTATTTCAGCGGTGAGGGGCGCGTGCGTGCGGCTCGGCCGCGTCTGCGCGAATCCGGAGCCACGGGGCGCAGCGTGGTTGCGGGGCGGCTGATCGCGCCGAAGTGCCGCCTTCGTGCGACAGGGCGCTCACGCTCACCGTTGAATTTCACAGCGTCTCGACTGCTCTCGGGTTGGGTTGTCCACACTCGAATCGGTGCCCTGGTTCGATCGTCGTGCCGTCGCTCACCATTGAAATTCACAGTGTTGAGAGTTGTTGCGGATCGGGCGATCCACACCCGATTCGGCACCCTTGTTCGAGCGCGGACCTTCGCTCACCATTGAAATTCACAGTGTTCAGAGTCGTCGCGGATCGGGCTGTCCACACCAGAATCGGCACCCTCGTTCGAGTCCGTACCATCACTCACCGTCGAAATTCACAGGGCTTTGAGTGTCCGCGGGTGGCGATATGCACACCCATACCGGCGTCTCGCTCGACTGCCCAACGGCGCGCACGAAGGCCGCACGGCCATGTGGATATCCTGCCGCCGAATCGACTCACGGCCCTGTGCATCCGGACGCTGAGCGCGAACGTCGCAGCGGCCACGCAGCGATCCAGCGGTGTGGATATCTCCTGCCGGCATCGACTCGTCGCGCTGTGAATTTCGACGGTGAGCGTCGGCGTCCGCATGAACGGCGGACAGATCGAGGTGTGGACATCCGGCGCACGACGCGACTCGAAACCCTGTGCGATCGAACGGTGAGCGCGATCGCCCGCTCGGCCGGCAGCCCCGGCATTGTGGACATCCCGCGCCCGCAATCACTCCGAACGCTGTGCATTCCATCGGTGAGCACGCCGCCGCTTCCCCGCCGAAACCTTGTCGCACGGGCCCCGAGCACCCGCCGCCGTACCAGCGGCCGACGTCCCGCTCGTCACCCGCGATGTCGAGGCAAGCGCCCACCCATCTCGCCCATCCCGCCCAACCGCCGCCCACCACCCCGCGCGAAAATTCTCTCAATTCCCTCCCGAAACCTACGCGGTTTTTCTCACTTCGGGGCTGGCCGAGCAAGATGAGAAAAAACTTTCTCGTCTCCCCGCGAAAAAATAGAGCCATCCAGCCGCCTCCGGCCGGCGTCGCCCGACGCGCCGGTGCGCAGCCCAGAACAGCACAATCAGGAGACACCCCCCATGACCGCCCGCCTGCCCGTCGACGGCACGCCCTCCCTGTCCGACTACCGCCTCACCGACAACCTGACCGCGACGCGCGGCCGGATCTTCCTGACCGGCACGCAGGCGCTGGTCCGCCTGCTGCTGATGCAGCGCACCGTCGACGCCGAACAGGGCCTGAACACGGCCGGCTTCGTCAGCGGCTACCGCGGGTCGCCGCTCGGGATGGTCGACCAGCAGCTGTGGAAGGCGAAGAAACTGCTCGACGCCGGCGGCGTGCGCTTCCTGCCCGCGATCAACGAGGAACTCGGCGGCACGGCGGTGCTCGGCACGCAGCGCGTGGAAGCCGATCCCGAACGCACGGTCGAAGGCGTGTATGCGATGTGGTACGGCAAGGGCCCGGGCGTCGATCGCGCGGGCGACGCGCTGAAGCACGGCAACGCGTACGGTTCGTCGCCGCACGGCGGCGTGCTCGTCGTCGCGGGCGACGACCACGGTTGCGTGTCGTCGTCGATGCCGCACCAGAGCGACTTCGCGATGATCGCGTGGCACATGCCGGTCGTGAATCCGGCGAACATCGCCGACATGCTCGAATTCGGCCTGTACGGCTGGGCGCTGTCGCGCTATTCGGGCGCGTGGGTCGGCTTCAAGGCGATCTCGGAAACGGTCGAGTCGGGCTCCACCGTCGACCTCGACGCGCTGCAGACGCGCTGGCCGGCGCCGGAAGGCTTCACGCCGCCGGCCGGCGGCCTGCACAACCGCTGGCCCGACCTGCCGAGCCTGACGATCGAGGCGCGGCTCGCCGCGAAGCTCGACGCGGTGCGCCATTTCGCGCGCGCCAACAGCATCGACAAGTGGATCGCACCGAGCGCACAGGCGAACGTCGGTATCGTCACCTGCGGCAAGGCGCACCTCGACCTGATGGAAGCGCTGCGCCGCCTCGACCTGACGGTGGCCGACCTCGACGCGGCCGGCGTGCGGATCTACAAGGTCGGCCTGTCGTATCCGCTCGAGATGACGCGCATCGAGACCTTCGTCGACGGGCTCGCCGAAGTGCTCGTGATCGAGGAGAAAGGCCCGGTCATCGAGCAGCAGATCAAGGACTACCTGTACAACCGCACGGAAGGCGCGCGCCCGCGCGTGCTCGGCAAGCACGATGCGGCCGGCGCCTGCCTGCTGTCCGAGCTCGGCGAACTGCGCCCGTCGCGCATCCTGCCGGTGTTCGCCGAGTGGCTCGCGCGGCACAAGCCGGCGCTCGACCGCCGCGAACGCGTCGTCGATCTCGTCGCGCCGCAGATCCTGTCGAACGAGGCCGACGCGGTGAAGCGCACGCCGTATTTCTGCTCGGGCTGCCCGCACAACACGTCGACGAAGGTGCCGGAAGGCTCGATCGCGCAGGCGGGCATCGGCTGCCACTTCATGGCGTCCTGGATGGAGCGCGACACGACCGGGCTGATCCAGATGGGCGGCGAGGGCGTCGACTGGGCCGCGCATGCGATGTTCACCAACACGAAGCACGTGTTCCAGAACCTCGGCGACGGCACCTACTTCCACTCGGGCATCCTCGCGATCCGCCAGGCGGTGGCCGCGAAAGCGAACATCACGTACAAGATCCTCTACAACGACGCGGTCGCGATGACGGGCGGCCAGCCGGTCGACGGCAGCATCTCGGTGCCGCAGATCGCGCGGCAGGTCGAGGCGGAAGGCGTGTCGCGCTTCGTCGTCGTGTCCGACGAACCGGAGAAGTACGACGGCCATCACGGCCAGTTCCCGACCGGCACGACGTTCCATCACCGCAGCGAACTCGACACCGTGCAGCGCGAGCTGCGCGAGACGCCGGGCGTCACCGTGCTGATCTACGACCAGACCTGCGCGGCCGAGAAGCGCCGCCGCCGCAAGAAAGGCGAATTCCCCGACCCGGACAAGCGCCTGTTCATCAACGACGCGGTGTGCGAAGGCTGCGGCGACTGCGGCGTGCAGTCGAACTGCCTGTCGGTCGAGCCGCTCGAGACGCCGCTCGGCCGCAAGCGCCGCATCGACCAGTCGTCGTGCAACAAGGACTACTCGTGCGTGAACGGCTTCTGCCCGAGCTTCGTGACGCTCGAAGGCGCGGCGCTGAAGAAGGCGGCCGGTGCCGCGTTCGACGAAGCGGCGCTCGCCGCGCGCGTCGATGCGCTGCCGGTGCCGGCCACGCATCTCGACGCGGCGCCGTTCGACATGCTCGTGACGGGCGTCGGCGGCACCGGCGTCGTGACGGTGGGCGCGCTGATCAGCATGGCCGCGCACCTCGAAGGCAAGAGCGCGTCGGTGCTCGACTTCATGGGCTTCGCGCAGAAGGGCGGCTCGGTGCTGTCGTTCGTGCGGATCGCGTCGAGCGACCGGTGGCTGAACCAGGTGCGCATCGACACGCAGCAGGCCGACGTGCTGCTCGCGTGCGATATGGTCGTCGGCGCCAGCGCCGAGGCGCTGCAGACGGTGCGCCACGAGCGCACGCGCATCGTCGTCAACACGCACCGGATCCCGAACGCGTCGTTCGTGCAGAACCCCGATGCGAACCTGCACGCGGATGCGCTGCTCGAAAAGATGCATCACGCGGCCGGCGACGGCTACCTGTCGAGCTGCGATGCGCAGGCGCTCGCCGCGAAGTTCCTCGGCGACTCGATCGGCGCGAACATCCTGATGCTCGGCTACGCGTGGCAGCTCGGCCTCGTGCCGGTGTCGCTCGCGGCGATGATGCGCGCGATCGAGCTGAACAACGTCGCGGTGCCGATGAACAAGCTCGCGTTCTCGATCGGCCGGATGGCGGCCGGCGACGCGGCGGGCCTCGACGCGTTGTGGAACGCGCGGCACGCGGTGGCCGTGCATGCTGCACCGGAGACGCTCGCCGAGCTGATCGCCGATCGCGAAGCGCGTCTGAACGCATACGGCGGCGCGCGCTACGTCGAGCGCTACCGGGTGCTCGTGAACGCGGCGCGCGCGAAGGGCGACGACGCGCTGACACGCGCGGTCGCGACGACGTTCTACCGGCTGCTCGCGGTGAAGGACGAATACGAGGTCGCGCGGCTGTACACGGACGACGCGTTCCGCACGGCGCTCGAAGCGCAGTTCGAAGGCGTGCCGGGGCAGGCCTACCGCGTGAAGTTCAACCTGGCGCCGCCGACGGTCGCGAAGGCCGGCCGCGACGGCAGCGTGCCGAAAAAGCGCGTGTTCGGCCAGTGGATGTGGCCGGTGTTCGGCGTGCTCGCGCGCGTGCGCAGCCTGCGCGGCACGTGGCTCGATCCGTTCGGCCGCACCGTCGAGCGGAAGATGGAGCGCGCGCTCGCCGACGACTACGAAACGACGATCACGCGTGCGTTCGCCGCGATGACGGCCGGCAATGCCGCGCAGGTCGTGCAACTGGCCGACCTGCACGCCCGCGTGCGCGGCTTCGGTCACGTGAAGGTGCGCAACCTGGCCGGCGTGAAGCGCGCGGAGCGCGAACTCGCGCTGCAGCTCGGCATCGACGCGGCGACGAGCGCGGCCGTGCAGCACGCACTCGACGAGATGAAGGGCGCGGGGATGCTGAAGGGGATTCCGGTCGTCGTCGCGAAGTAACGCACGCGCGGGCGGATGTGAAAACGGCGACGCAGGTGCGTCGCCGTTTTTCATTGGAGCGGCCGCTGCGGCCGCGGCCGGGCCGTCAGAGAATGCCTTTCTTGCGCGTGGACAGTGCGGTTTCGGACAGGTCGATCTCGCGAAGCAGCTTGGTCAGCGTCTCGTCGGAAATCCTGCTCTCGCTGCGCAGCCGGTACAGCGCGGAGCGTTCCGCGCGCACGGCCGCGATCCGCATCTGCAGTTCCATCGTTTCGGTCTGCTTCGCTTCCGCGCGCGGCGTGGGGCCGTCCTCGGCGAGGGTCGCGAGGCGGCGGCGGTACTGGTCCATCACGCGCGCGGAGATGTCCGCGCAGCGCGCGGCGCCCGATTCGTCGAGATCGGCCGAGATCGCGTCGTGCGACGAATCGATCGCGCGGATCGCGGCCTGGGCCGCGGCCGCGCGCGCCGCGCGTTCCTCGTCGCCGAGCGTGTTGCGCGACGAGCGCACGCCGCGCAGCAGCAGCGGCAGGCCGATCACCGCGACGACGAGCGAGCCGAGGATCACCGCCGACGCGACGAAGATCGCCGTGTCGCGCCCCGGCAGCGGCACGCCGTCGGACAGCGCGACCGGAATCGACAGCACGCCGGCGAGCGTGACCGCGCCGCGCACGCCGCCGACCGTCATCACCGCGATCGTGCGGATGCCGGCCATCGTGCCCGCGAGGCCGTGGCGCGCGGCGCGACGGCTCGCGAACCAGCGCAGCAGCCAGACCCACAGGAAGCGGATCGCATACAGCGCGAGCATCATCGCGCACACGTTGAAGATCATCCGGCCGACGAGCGCGTCGCTCGTGTGATGCGCGTCGACGAGCGTGCGGCCGATGATGTGCGGCAACTGCAGCCCGAGCATGATGAACACCATGCCGTTGAACACGAACTCGATCATCGCCCACGTGCTCTCGGCGCGCACGCGCGACGCGACGGTGCTTTTGCGCGAGAAGCTCGTGTAGTTCATCATCATCCCGGCCGACACGGCCGCCAGCACGCCCGACAGGTCGAGGTGCTCGGCGAACAGGTAGGCCGCGAACGGCACGAGCAGCGTCATCACGATGCCGGGCGCCGGGTCGCCTTCCTGCTCGGCGTTCAGGAAGCGCGTGGACAGCGTGCTGAACACCCACGCCACGATCGCGCCCGTCGCGAGCCCGCCGGCCGCGACGATCACGAACGTGACCGACGCGTCGCGCAGCGAGAACATGCCCGTCAGCGCGGCCGCGATCGCGAATTTCAGCGCGACGAGGCCCGACGCGTCGTTCATCAGCGCCTCGCCCTCGAGGATGTGCATCAGTTGCGGCGGGATCCGGCCCTTGCCGGCGATGCCCGACAGCGCGACCGCGTCGGTGGGCGACAGCACGGCCGCGAGCGCGAACGCGATCGGCAGCGGCAACTCGGGTATCAGCCAGTGCGCGAAGTAGCCCACTGCGAGTACCGTCATGAACACGAGCCCGAACGCGAGCATCAGGATCGCGCGGCGCTGCAGGTACAGCTCGCGCTTCGGAATCCGCCAGCCGTCCGCGAACAGCAGCGGCGGAATGAACAGCAGCATGAAGATTTCGGGATCGAACGTGACGTGCAGGTTGAACTTCGGCCACGCGAGGATCGCGCCGAACGCGATCTGCATCAGCGGCAACGGCAGTTGGAACGGCAGGATGCGCGTGACGGCGCCGGACAGCGCGACGGTCAGCAGCAAAATCAGGACGGTGAAGACGATTTCCATCGATACGGCGAATACGGGGAATGAAACGATCGTACGGAGTGTAGCGTGACAGCGTGACGGGTGCGTTCGAGCGGCCGGTGCGCGCGCACGAAAATGGTGCGCGCGACGTGCGCCACGCCGGTGCGGCAGCCCGGTGCGTCCGCGCGGCGCATGGGTCTTCGGTACCTTGCACGGAGCTTGCTTGATGTTGGCCAGCCGTCCGGCGTCGACCGGGCAACCGAGGGTCCAACCATGACATTGCGCACGCCGTTCGCTTCGCCGGACGCCGCGTTCGAAGGCACTACCAGGAGGAAGGCATGACGATCGTGCAACAGGAGCGTCCGGCCGCCGCGTCGCCGTACCGGTTCGAGCGGGAAGTGAGCTCCGGCTTCGAACGTCTGGCGACGCAGCACCGCGATCTGACGCTCACCACCGTGTTCCAGCCGATTTTCAGCCTGTCGCACCAGCGTGCGGTGGGCTACGAGGCGCTGCTGCGCGCGCACGATGCGCTCGATCGCCCTGTGTCGCCGCTCGACGTGTTCGGCGAAGCCGCGCGCCAGGG
The DNA here is from genome assembly GCF_001718555.1 of Burkholderia metallica. Lineage (NCBI taxonomy): Bacteria > Pseudomonadati > Pseudomonadota > Betaproteobacteria > Burkholderiales > Burkholderiaceae > Burkholderia > Burkholderia metallica. The sequence continues at coordinate 3,309,863 of NZ_CP013401.1, read as the reverse complement.
CGAACTGCTGCAGCTCGACCGGCTCGCGCAGGCGCTGCATCTGGAGAACTTCACGCTGCTCGGGGCCGAGCGCGAATGGCTGTTCCTCAACGTGCATCCGGGCGTACTCACCGACCCGTTCCAGGCGGCCGCGCTGCTCGCGAACCTGAAGCGGCTCGGCATGCCGCCGCGCCGGGTCGTGCTCGAGGTGCTCGAACAGCGCGCGGAAGACGTCGAGCGGCTGGCCGAGGCCGTGCGCGAATTCCGCACGCACGGTTTCCTGATCGCGCTCGACGATTTCGGCGCGGGGCACTCGAACATCGAGCGGATCTGGCAACTGAACCCGGACATCGTGAAGCTCGACCGGATCATGCTGTCGCACGCGGCGCACCGCACCGGGCTCACCGCGATCCTGCACGGGCTCGTGACGCTGCTGCACGAGGCCGGCAAGCTCGTGCTCGTCGAGGGCATCGAGACCGAGCACGAGGCGCAGATCGCGCTGTCGTGCGAGGCCGATTTCGTGCAGGGCTACTACTTCGGCCGGCCGGCGCCGGGGCTGCCCGACAGTGAGGCCGCGACGGGCTGTATCGGTGAACTGACCGAGCGTTACCGGCAGCAGACCGAGGCGCGCGAGCGGCGCGACGCGCAGCGGCTCGCGCCGTACCTGCGCGCGTTCGAACGCGCGGCCGAGCGCCTCGCGGCCGGCGAGCCGCTCGACGAGGTGTGCTGGAACTTCCTCGCGCTCGACGCGGCCGCACGCTGCTTCCTGCTCGACGCGCACGGCCGTCAGTCGGGCCGCAACGTCGTGCTGCGCGCCGACCGCGCGCTCGCCGAGGCGCGCTTCTCACCGCTGGCGGATGCGCAGGGCGCGAACTGGCTGCGCCGGCCGTATTTCCGCTCGGCGATCGCCGAGCCGGGGCGCGTGCAGGTCACGCGGCCGTACCTGTCGATCAACGAGGCGCAGCCGTGCGTGACGTTGTCGGTGGCCGTGCGTGTCGGCGATGCGCAGCGCGTGCTGTGCGGCGACATCGACTGGGACGACGACGAAGCCGGCGCCGGCTGAACGCCGGATGCACCGAAGGCGGCGAGCGGCCGGCTGCCAGTGCGACCGCCGGCGCGACTGACCGCGCGGTGGCCGGCACGCTGGCGTCCGTCACGCGGCTCGGCTAGGATGCGCGAATTGTCCAGACGATTCGCGGGTCGCCCATGAACCGAAACGCCGCTTCCTCCGTACTCCTCGAAGTGATCGCCACGACCGTCGGCGATGCGAAGGCCGCCGCCCGTGCGGGCGCCGACCGCCTCGAACTCGTGACCGCGATCACCGAAGGCGGGCTGACGCCGAGCGTCGGCCTGATCGAAGCCGTCGTGGCCGCCGTGCCGATTCCCGTCAACGTGATCGTGCGCCCGCACAGCCGGTCGTTCGTCTACGACGCCGACGATCTGCGCGTGATCGAGCGCGACGTGCGCGCGGCCGTCGCGGCCGGTGCGAACGGCGTCGTGTTCGGCGCGCTCGATGCGCACGGCGACGTCGATCTCGGCGCGCTGGCCCGCATCGCGGCCGCGGCCGACGGCCGCGCGCTCACGTTCCACCGCGCGTTCGACGTGTCGCGCGACCTCAACGCCGCGTTCGACGCGCTGCTGCGCGTGCCGGCCGTCACGTCGGTGCTGACGTCGGGCGGCCATCCGTCGGTGCTCGACGCGGTCGCGACGATCACGCGGCTCGTGCGGCAGGCGGCGGGCTCGACGTGCACGGTGCTGGCGGGCTCCGGGCTCACGATCGACGCGGTCGGCGATTTCGTCCGCGCGACCGGCGTGCGCGCCGTGCATTTCGGCTCGGGCGTGCGCCCGCGCGGCGAGGTGCTCGCGCCCGTCGACGAAGCGCGCGTCGAGCGTGTGCGCGCGGCGCTCGACGGCGCGGCATCGCACGTGTGACGCGCGCGATCAAGTAACGGCAGGACACCGTGGGCGCGCAACGCGCGCACAAAAAAGCCGGGACGCATCCCGGCTTCTCGATGAGGCGGACGAATCCGCCGGGCGCTGCGCTTACGCGTTCGCCGACATCGCGTCCGCGTCGCTCGCGCGGATGCCGAGGCGCTCGAACAGCGCGCGATCCTTCTGCGTCTGCGGGTTGCTCGTCGTCAGCAACTGGTCGCCGTAGAACATCGAGTTCGCGCCGGCGAGGAAGCACATCGCCTGCAAGCCGTCGTCGAGCTGCTCGCGGCCGGCCGACAGGCGCACGACGGCCTTCGGCATCGTGATGCGCGCAACGGCGATCGTGCGCACGAACTCGAACGGGTCGAGCGGTGCGGTGCCTTCGAGCGGCGTGCCCTCGATCGCGACGAGGTTGTTGATCGGCACCGAATCCGGATACGGGTTCAGGTTCGCGAGCTGCGAGATCAGGCCCGCGCGTTCGCGGCGCGATTCGCCCATCCCGATGATGCCGCCGCAGCACACGTTGATGCCCGCGTCGCGCACGCGATCGAGCGTGTCGAGGCGATCCTGGTAGGTGCGCGTCGAGATCACCTGGCCGTAGAACTCCGGCGACGTGTCGAGGTTGTGGTTGTAGTAGTCGAGGCCCGCGTTCGCGAGTTCCTGCGCCTGCTCGTCTTCCAGCATGCCGAGCGTCATGCAGGTTTCGAGGCCGAGTTCCTTCACGCCGCGCACCATCTCGGTCAGCGCGGGCATGTGGCGCTCCTTCGGGTTGCGCCACGCGGCGCCCATGCAGAAGCGGCTCGCGCCGTTCGCCTTCGCCGCGCGCGCGGCGTCGAGCACCGCGTCGACGTCCATCAGCTTCTCGGCCTTCAGGCCCGTGTCGTGGTGCGACGACTGCGAACAGTAGCCGCAATCTTCCTCGCAGCCGCCCGTCTTGATCGACAGCAGCGTCGACAGCTGTACCGCGTTCGCGTCGAAGTGCTCACGGTGCACCTGCTGCGCGCGGAAGATCAGGTCGTTGAACGGCAGCTCGAACAGCGCGACGACGTCGGCGACGCGCCAGCGCGGCGCGGCCGGAGCGGCCACGGGAATCGCGTCGGGTTGCACGGTGGCGGCAGTCTGGGCTTGGGTCATATCGTTTTCCTGTCCTGGTCGGGGATGAGGGGATCGGGAGATCGGTTTCGGTGGGGTCAAGGCTGCGCGGCGCGCAGCGTCTCGACGAGCGCGGCGACGTCGAGCATCGCCGCGGCGGATTCGGGGGCGGCCGGGCTCATGTGCGGAATGCGGCCGAGCAGCGGTGCGCCGTGCTCGCGGGCGAGCCAGTCGCGCATCGTCGCGACGTTCTCGTCGGGGAACGACATCGCCGGGTCGACGTGATTCGCGACCCAGCCCGCGAGCGTGAGGCCGCGCGCGGCAATGGCGTCGGCGGTGAGCAGCGCGTGGTTGATGCAGCCGAGCCGCACGCCGACCACGAGCACGACCGGCACGCCGAGCGCGACCGCGAGATCGGCCATGTCCTGCGTGTCGTTCAGCGGGACGCGAAAGCCGCCGGCGCCTTCGACGACGACCACGTCCGCGCGCGTCAGCGCTTCGCGATGGCACGCGGCGATCGTGTCGATGTCGAGCGTCACGCCTTCCCGGGCGGCGACGATATGCGGCGCGGCCGGTGCTTTCAGCAGGAACGGCGTGCGCAGCTCGGGCGGCAGCACGACGTTCGCGGCCGCGTCGAGCTGGTCGGCGTCCTCGTTGCGCCACACGCCGTCGCGTTCATACGCGCCGGCCGCGACGGGCTTCAGCGCGGCTGCGCGCAGGCCGTGCCGCGCGAAGCCGTGCAGCATCGCGGCCGATACGAAGGTCTTGCCGATTTCGGTGTCGGTGCCGGTGACGAACAGCGAGAGCGGGGCGGTCATGCTGCGGCCTCCCGCGGGGCCGTTTCGAGCGCGACGTCGGCGCCTTCGCTGGCTTCGATCAGCGCGGCTTCGAGCCGCGCGAGATCGTCGAACGAATGCGCGGCCGACAGCGACACGCGCAGCCGCGACGTGCCGACGGGCACCGTCGGCGGCCGGATCGCGGGCACCCACAGGCCGTGAGCGTCGAGCGCGCGCATCGCCTTGAGCGTCGCGTCGTTGCTGCCGATCACGAGCGGCTGCACGGCCGTGTGCGAATCGACCGGCTGCCAGCGCGTATTGCGCAGCAGCGTGCGCGTGCGTTCGATCAGCGCGGCGAGATGCGCGCGCCGCGCGTCGCCTTCGTCGCCCGCGATCACCTTCAGGCTGGCCGAGACCGCGTGCGCGACGGCCGGCGGCGCGGCCGTCGTGAAGATGTAGCTGCGTGCGCGCTGGATCATCCATTCGATTACGGTCTCGTGCGCGATCACGAATGCGCCTGCGACGCCGGCCGCCTTGCCGAGCGTGCCGACGTACACGAGATGCGGCGAACGCAGCGCGGCGGCCGCGAGCGCGCCGCGGCCCTGCGGGCCGAGCACGCCGAAGCCGTGCGCATCGTCGACGACGAGCCACGCGCCGTGGCGTTCGGCCAGCGCGACGAGCTTGGCCAGCGGCGCGATGTCGCCGTCCATGCTGAACACGGTGTCGCTGACGATCAGTTTCGTTTCGGCATCCGATGCATCGAGCAGCGCGGCGAGCGCAACCGTATCCGCATGCGGATAGACCTGCACGTTCGCGCGCGACAGCCGCATCCCGTCGATCAGCGACGCGTGGTTCAGCGCGTCGGAAAAGATCGTTGCGCCTTTGCCGGTGAGCGTGGTCATCGCGGCGAGGTTCGCCATGTAGCCGGTGCTGAAGTACAGCGCGCGCGGCGCGTCGCAGAAGCCGCCCGAGAAGGCCGCGAGGTCGTCCTCGAGCGTCGCGTGCGCGCGCGAATGGCCGCCGAGCAGGTGCGAGCCGCCGCTGCCGGAGCCGTAGCGCTGCGCGCCTTCGGCGAACGCGGCGACGAGCGCCGGATGCGCGGCGAGGCCCAGATAGTCGTTGCTCGCGAAGCCGACGATCTCGCGGCCGTCGACGGTCATGCGCGCATCGCACGCGGTATCGGCGGTGCGGCGTACGCGGCGCAGCCCTTGCGCGTCGAGATCGGCGAGGCCGCGTTGCAGCGTATCGAGCAGCGGGTGCGTCGCGGCGTCCCGCCGGGCCGTCCCTGCGGAAGCGGCGGCCCCGTCGGGGAGCCGCGAACGAAGCGTGTGTGCGGGCGGTCGTGTCATCGGCCGATTTCCTCCAGCGTGGCGTCGAGCGTGTCGCGCGTGCGTTGCGCGAGCCACGCGATGTCGTCGTCGCTCATCACGTACGGCGGCATCAGGTACACGGTCGTGCCGATCGGGCGCAGCAGCAGCTCGCGTTCCAGCGAGCGTTCGAAGAAGCGCCGCGAGAAGCCGCGCGCCGCGTCGCCGTCGAGCGCGACGTCGAATGCGAACAGCGTGCCGCGTTCGCGCAGATGGCGCACCTGCGGGTGCGCGCCGAGCGGCGCGAGCGCCGCGCGCAGCGTCGCCGATTTGCTGGCGTTGCTCGCGAGCACGTCGTCGCGCGCGAACAGGTCGAGCGTCTCGACCGCCGCGCGGCACGCGAGCGGGTTGCCGGTGTACGAATGCGAGTGCAGGAAGCCGCGCGTCGTGTCGTCGTCGTAGAACGCGGCGAACACGTCGTCGCGCGTGAGCACGAGCGACAGCGGCAGGTAGCCGCCGCTGATGCCTTTCGACAGGCACAGGAAATCGGGCCAGACGCCGGCTTGCTCGCACGCGAAGAAGGTGCCGGTGCGGCCGCAGCCGACCGCGATCTCGTCGGCGATCAGGTGTACGCCGAATTCGTCGCACAGTGCGCGCAGCCCGCGCACGTATGACGGATCGTGCATCGCCATGCCGGCCGCGCACTGCACGAGCGGCTCGACGATCAGCGCGGCGATCCGGTCGCCGCGTTCGGCGAACAGGCGGCGCACGTCCGCGAGCGCGCGGCCGGCGACGTCGGCGGCCGTTTCGCCCGGCAGCGCGCCGCGCGCATCGGGCGACGCGACGACGTGCGCATGGCGGATCAGCGGGTCGTACGCGTCCTTGAACAGCGCAACGTCGGTCACGCCGAGCGCGCCGATCGTTTCGCCGTGATAGCCGTTCGCGACGCAGACGAATTCCTGCTTGTTCGCGCGGCCGCGGTTGCGCCACGTGTGGAAGCTCATCTTCAGCGCGATCTCGACGGCCGACGCGCCGTCCGACGCGAAGAACGCATGGCCGAGCGTGCGCGCGGTGAGCGCATGCAGCCGTTCGCCGAGCTCGATCGCGGGCTCGTGCGTGCAGCCGGCGAGCATCGCGTGCTCGAGCGTGTCGAGCTGCGCTTTCAGCGCCGCGTTGATGTCCGGGTTCGCATGGCCGAACAGGTTGACCCACCACGAGCTGATCGCGTCGAAGTAGCGGCGGCCGTCACGGTCGTACAGCCACACGCCCGCGCCACGCGCGACGGGGATGAGCGGCAGGCGCTCGTGGTGCTTCATCTGGGTGCAGGGATGCCAGACCGCGCGCAGGCTGCGCGCGACCCAGTCGTCGGTGGCTGGCGTACTCAAGGCGACTCCGGGGGACAAAACGGCCGCGCGGCATCGAAGGGATGCCGCGCGGCGGGACACGAAACGCGCTGAGATTAGCGTGTTCCGCGACCCGTTGCACTACCGGTTACAAACGCCGCAAAGCCTTGCTGGGCGGGAGTTCGGCGCAGATCGGGACGGCTCGGAACGGTACGGTTCAGATATCCCGAAATGACCGCAGATGACGACGTTCGAGTGAGCCTTCCCCACCGAAAAAAATCGTGGGGGCGGGCGGTGCGCGACGACGCGGAAATATGGGGAATGATGAGAGGGGTGGGGTGCGGCGACAGCGGGAGATCGACAGATCGAGCGTCTCGCGCTGCCTGATCGACGTGGAGGCGTGGATGATCCGTGGTTGCGCAGCGAGGGCCTCGTCGTTGCTCACGACGAGGTTGAAGACCATCCGCTTGAAGGCTTCCCGCTTGTCGACGCCCCGATGGCGTCGGCGTGACGGGTAATGGACGGAAATGCGGCCGTGCGTTTAGCGCGAAGCCAGCGCCGGCGTACCGGTGTCGCGTGCGTGGGCGTCGTCGTTGTCGGCCGTCTGCGTCGCGTTCCACACGACCCGGTCGTTGACCGCATACAGCCGGCATGCGCCCGCGTCCTGCTTCGCGCAGTTGTCGAGCGCGAGCGCCATCGGGTCGTCGCCGCCTTCGGCCCACGACCATGCGCCTTCCGACGACACCGCGAACGCGCGGCTCGGATGCTGGTTCAGGAAGCGGCGATAGCCTTCGCGGCCGGCTTCGTCGACGTACGGCACTGCGTCGACCGCGTCGATCGACGCAAAGCCGCTCGCCTTCGGCTCGTGCGGGTTCGCGACCGCGTAGCGCACCGACGTCGGCAGGTTCAACTGCGCGAGGAACGCGTTGACGGCCGGCCACCACACGGGCACGCCGTCGCGATCGACGATCAGCCGGTGCGCGTCGTCCTTGTAGCGGCCGAAATCGATGAACTGGGCCTGCGTGCCGTGCGACACGTACGCGTCGTGCATCTGCGCGACGAGCCCGGGCGTCCATACCGAATCGTTGTCGCCGTACAGCCACAGCGACCGCACGGCCGTGTGCGCGCCGTACTGGTCGAACGCGTCGACGAGGTTGCGCTGCCAGCCGTCGCAGAGGTCCTGGCGCAGCCCGCCGGAGAAGTTGATGATGCCGCGCACGCCCGGTGCGGCTTCGGTGCCGTACGCGACCGATACGAGGCCGCCGTGCGACGTGCCGGCGACGACGATGCGCGACGCATCGACATACGGCTGGCGCGACATGTAGCGCACCGTCGCGTCGACGTCGGCCGCTTGCGCGAGGCCGTTCTTGCCGACGTTGCAGCCTTCCTGCTGGTACGTGCCGCCCGACCCCGCGAAACCCTGGCGGTTCGGGGCGATCACCGCGTAGCCGCGGCGCACGAATTCGCGCGCGAACGCGAGCGGCCGGCTGCGCGGCTGAAGATGGAGATCGCCGGTGTTCTTGCCGTGATTGAAGACGACGAGCGGGAACGGGCCGGGGCCGTTCGGCTTGAAGAGCGTGGCCTCGAGCGTGACGGCACCCGATGCGTCGGCCGGAATGCGCAGGACCTGTTCGTTCAGGTCGGCGGCGACGGGCGGCAGGTTCGAATCGCCGTAGTCGAAGCGTTCGGCGTGGGCGAGCGACCCGCTGGCGCCGGCGCCCGTCCCCGTATTTGCGTTCGGCAGCGTACCGGCCTGAGCGGCCGACAGCGCGCAGGCCGCCATCCATCCCACCAATACCTTGCTGAACGCCATTCGTAAGCCCTGCCATGCAACATGACCAATACGAGGCCATCGTAGCCCGACAAATTCGGGTTGTGCAATGCAGGAATTACCCGGCGTCTGACACAGCAACTATTTGTCAGCGTTCACTTACTTCGCCGTCGACGTAGCGCCAGAAACCGTGTTCGTCACGCTCGAAACGGCTCGTCTCGTGGAGCCGGTAAGCACGTCCGCCGACCTTGTAGCGGGCCACGAACTCGACCTCCGCGTGCCGTTCGTCGAGCGGCGTATGGCGTTTGACCGCGAGACCGAGCCAGCGCGGCGCGTCGGGCGCTGCGGGGTCGACGTCGAGGTCGGGCGGGCAGGTGCGCGCGGCCCACGTCGCGCGCAGGTAGTCGGTCGCGCCGAGCACGTACGCGCTGTACCGCGAGCGCATCAACACGAGCGCGCTCGGCGCGGCTTCGCCGCCGTCGATGAAGCGGCCGCAGCAGGCCGCGTAGCGCGGCGCCGGTGCGTTGCCGGCGGGAGCGGGGGACGCGCCGCCGCACGGGCACGCGTCAGGTCGGATCAAAATCATGCGAAACGGGAATTAACGACGAAAGGTTGTCGGCCGCTCACCAGCTCAGCTCGATACCGTCGTACTGGAAGAAACGGCCGTTGGCCTGCGACACGTCCGCGCCGGATTCGGCGATCACGCGGCGCATGCCGGTCACGCTGGTTTCCGGATCGATCGCGGCCTGCGCGCCGCCCATGTCGGTGCGCACCCAGCCGGGATGCAGCGAAATGCACGCGGCATGGCGCGTCTGCAGCGACGCGATCCGCAGCGCGTCGTTCAGCGCGGCCTTGCTCGCGCGGTACAGCCAGCCGGTCGTGCCGGTCGCCTCGGCGATGCTGCCCATCCGGCTCGACACGACGGCCAGCACGCCGCGCGCGTCCTCGACGAGCGGCAGCACGATCGGCAGCAACTGCATCGGCCCGCGCACGTTCGTATGCATCACCGCGTCGAAATCCTCGGCGGTGACCGTCTCGACGCCCTCGGTGCGCGGCCCGTACACGCCCGACACCAGCACGGCCGCATCGAGCCGCTCGCCGTCGAGCTTCCAGCCGAGCGCCGCGATCTGCTCCGGCTGCGTGATGTCGAGCGCATGCGCGCTCGCGCCGAGCGCGCGCAGCGCGTCGAGCGACGCGTCGTCGCGCGCGGTGGCGATCACGTTCCAGCCGTCGCGCCGGTATTGCCTGACGAATTCGCGGCCGAGGCCGCGCGATGCGCCGACGATCAATACGGTTTTCATGCCCGTCGCTCCTTTGCTTGGCGCCGCCGCGATGGCGGCGCCGGGATCAGATCCGTTCGAAGGCGCGCGGCCGCGCGCCGGCGTTACTTCGCGTCGTCGCACGGCTTCAGCGTGGCGACGACGGCCTGCGCGACGCCTTCGAGCCGCGCGGCGTCCGCCGCGATCATGTCGTTGTCCGGTGCGTGTTGGCCGCCGGCGGTCAGCGCGGCCACGCAGCGCTTGTAGGTTGCGTCGAGCGCGTCGAAGTTCGACACGGCCATCCCGAGGTTGCGCATCCGCCCGTCGTGCACGCCGTACACGAGCCCGTGCACGGTGAGCGACTGGCCGCGCGCCCACGCGTCGTTGACGATCGTCGTGCGGCACACGTTGACCACCTGCTCGATCGCGTTCAGCTCGATCAGGCGGCGGTAGCGCGCTTCGCCCACCGGCCATTCGTCGAGCAGCTTCGCGTGGCGCTCGCGCACGTCCTGCACGTGATGCAGCCAGTTGTCGGCGAGGCCGACACGGCGGTTGAGCAGCGCGGCGTTCACGCCCGAGCAGCCGTAGTGGCCGACCACCATGATGTGCTTCACGCGCAGGATGTCGACCGCGAACTGGATCACCGACAGGCAGTTCAGGTCGCTGTGCACGACCACGTTCGCGATGTTGCGGTGGACGAACACTTCGCCCGGCGGCAGGCCGATGATCTGGTTCGCCGGCACCCGCGAGTCCGAGCAGCCGATCCACAGATACTCCGGCGCCTGCTGGTCGGCAAGGCGCGCGAAGAATTGCGGATCGTCCTCGAGCTTGCGTTTGACCCACGCGTCGTTGTTGTCGAACAGGTGTGAAAGCGGATTGTCTTGGGTGTTCATCGGTGTGGATTCCGTTGGCGGAAATCGGTCGCTATCGGTGCGGTAAATCGGCGTCAGGCGGCGCGCTGCGCGCCGCCCGCGTCATCGTTCCGGTCCGCCGCGCCGAAGCGCGCGGGGTAGCGTGCGCAAAAGCGCAGCGCGGTGTCGTACGGATAAAAGTCGGGCAATTCGCCCTGTAGCAGCTTGTCCTTGCTGGCCTGCCACAGCGCCGGATCGAAAAAGTCCGCGTGATGCTTCATGAAGACGGCGCGCACGCGCGGGTCGCCGAGCAGGAATGGCCCGTAGGTCTCCGGAAAGATGTCGTGCGGGCCGACGGTATACCACGGTTCGCCGGACAGCTCGTCCTCCTCGTTACGCGGTGGCGGCACGCGGCGCACGTTGCAGTCGGTCAGGTACTCGATCTCGTCGTAGTCGTAGAACACGACGCGGCCGTGGCGCGTGACGCCGAAGTTCTTGTACAGCATGTCGCCGGGGAAGATGTTCGCCTTCATCAGCTCCTTCACCGCGTTGCCGTATTCCTTCACGCCGTGCTCGACGTCCGCGTCGCTGCCGTTCTGCAGGTACAGGTTGAGCGGCGTCATCCGGCGCTCGATGTACAGGTGCTTGATCACGAGATTGTCGTCCTCGTATTCGAGCAGCGACGGCACTTCCTTTTCCAGCTCGCGCACGAGCGCGTGGTCGAGCCGCGCGAGCGGCAGCGCGACGCTCGAATACTCGAGCGTGTCGGCCATCCGCCCGAGGCGGTCGTGGCGCTTCACGAGCTGATACTTCTCCATGATCTGCGCGCGCGTCGTTTCCTTCGGCGGCGGGAACTGATCCTTGATGATCTTGAACACGTACGGGAACGACGGCAGCGTGAACACGAGCATCACGAGGCCCTTGATCCCGGGCGCGATGATGAAGCGGTCGCTCGAATGCGACAGGTGGTGCAGCAGGTCGCGGTAGAACAGGTTCTTGCCCTGCTTCTGCAGGCCGACCGACGTATAGATCTCCGCCTTCGGCTTGCCGGGCATGATCGTGCACAGGAAGTCGACGTACGCGGACGGCACGCCCATGTCGACGAGGAAATACGAGTGCGAGAAGCCGAAGATGATCATGAGCTGGTCGCGGCGCAGCAGCACGGTATCGAGCGCCAGCACGCCCGGGCGCACGTGGCGGATCGGCACCGCGAATGGCAGCACGCGGTCGGCGTTGATGATGCGGCCGACGATGTACGCGCTCTTGTTGCGGAAGAACAGCGACGACAGCACGTGAATCTGGAAATTCGGCGCTTCGTCGAAGTGGCCGAATTCGTCGTGGATCGCCTGCATCACGCATCCGATGTCGCGTGAAAGGTCGTCGAACGCCGGCTCGAGCTGGAAGTTCGTGACGATCCGCTCGAGCGTGGTCGCGAGCCCGTCGGTGCCCGGATAGTACGCGCGGTAGGTCGGCTTCGCGGCCGGCTCGTCGTTTTCGAGATACTCGGTCGAGATCGCCGGGCGAACGAAGATGAAATCGTTGCTGAAGTACGAGCGGTGCAGGATCTTGCAGCACACCGAATTGAAGAAGGTCTCCGCGCACTCGGGCTGGCGGTGCGACGTGAGCAGGCCGATGTAGTGCAGCTTGATCTGCTGCCACACTTCGTCGTCGATGTTCTCCGCGTCGTATTCGTCTTCCAGCACCTCGACGCATTCCTTCACGCGATCGTCGTACGACGTGATCCGCTCGCGCGCGAGCCGCTGCAGCCCGTGCCAGTCGCCGCGCTCGAACAGCGTCTTCGCTTCGACGGCCGCCTCGCGGAAGATCCGGTAATGGCGGTCGAAGTTCTCGAGCATCGTCTGGGCGACGTCGAAACCGATCTGCGAGGACAGCAGTTTGGGGAAGTGATTCATCGCGTGCAGGCTCGTTCGGGAGGGCTGTAAGCACTCGCCATTTTAGCGCCCAAGCGGGCGTTTCAAGGACTTTGCGGCGAGGCGCGGCTGGCCGCCAGGCGGCGGGTTGTCCGCCGTTGGATGCCGTTCGGTGCATCTTCGCGTAAAGATACGGGTACGGGACCGATTCTGGCACGAACTTTTTTTGACGGGCGAAAAGGCGCCGGGCACGCGTTCCGCGCGACGGCGATAGAATCGACGCACCGCCCGCCGCGGCCTGCCGCCGGCGCGCATTCGCACCGATAACGACGAGACGCCCCACCGATGAACGCACTGGAACACCAACTCGACTATCCCTTCGCCGACACGCTGCCCGCCGCGGGCGACACGTTCGAGGTCGCGCCCGGCGTGCGCTGGCTGCGCATGCCGCTGCCGTTCTCGCTCGATCACATCAACCTCTGGCTGCTGCGCGACGAGATCGACGGGCAGGCCGGCTGGACGATCGTCGATTGCGGGATCTCGTCGGACGCGATCCGCGCGCACTGGGAGCGGATCTTCGACGCGCATCTCGACGGGTTGCCCGTGCTGCGCGTGCTCGTCACGCACTGCCACCCCGATCACTTCGGCCTCGCGAACTGGCTGTGCGAAGGCGGCGACAAGGGCCGCTGGAACGTGCGGCTGTGGATGACGCTGGGCGAGTACATGTTCGGCTGCCTGATGGCGGCCGGCAACGGCTCGAACGCGGGCGGCGCGGCGGCGGCCGATCACTTCGCGCGCCACGGGCTCACCGATCCGGCCGCGCTCGACAAGCTGCGCAACCGCCGCAGCTACTACGCGGATCTCGTGCCGGCCGTGCCGCCGCGCTACCGGCGCCTGCGCGAAGGCGACGCGGTGACGATCGGCGCGCGCACGTGGCGCGTCGTGACCGGCTTCGGCCATTCGCCTGAACATTGCGCATTGCACAGCGACGCGGACGGCGTGCTGATCTCCGGCGACATGGTGCTGCCGCGCATTTCCACGAACGTATCCGTGTTCGACCTCGAGCCGGAAGCGAACCCGCTCGCGCTGTACCTGCAGTCGCTCGGCCGTTACGAGACGATGGCGCCCGATACGCTGGTGCTGCCGTCGCACGGCAAGCCGTTCCGCGGCGTGCGCACGCGCATCGCGCAACTGCGCGACCACCACGACGCGCGCCTGGCCGAAGTGCGCGTCGCATGCGCGGAGAAGCCGATGAGCGCGGCCGACATCGTGCCGATCATGTTCCGCCGTCGCGAACTCGACATTCACCAGATGACGTTCGCACTCGGCGAGGCGCTCGCGCACCTGAACTTGCTGTGGCTCGCGGGCGAACTCGTGCGCGAGCAGGGCGACGACGGCGTGCTGCGGTTCCGTACCGCCGGCTGACACCGCCGCATTTTCCTCACGCGACGGGTTCGTAGCGCCACCCGTCGCGATGCCATTGCATCGTGTGCGTCGGGTCGAGCGCCGCGAGAAACGCGGTGTCGTGCGACGCGACGACGATCGCGCCGGGGAAGCCGGCCAGTGCCGCTTCGATCGCCCGCACCGATTCGAGGTCCAGGTGATTGGTCGGCTCGTCGAGCAGCAGCAGTTGCGCGGGCGTGCCGCGCCACAACGCGCACGCGAGCGCGGCCTTCAGGCGTTCGCCGCCGCTCAGCCGCCGCGCCGGTTGCGTCGCGCGCGCCGCATCGAGCTGCAGCAGCGCGAGACGGCTGCGCAGATCGCCTTCGGCGAGCGGCGTGTCGAGCAACCCCAGTTGCTCGACGATCGAACGATCGGAATCGAGCAGCGCGAGCCGCTGGTCGAGATACGCGGCGCTCACATATGTCGTGCATGCGCCGGAACGCGGGACAAGCTCGCCGGCGAGCATCCGCAGCAACGTCGATTTGCCGCAGCCGTTCGGGCCGGTCAGCGCGATGCGCACGGGGCCGCTGGCCGACCACGTGATCGTGTCCGCATGGCCGGCGATGCGCCACGGCAATTGCGCGCGGTCGAGCGTGAACAGCTGGCGGCGCGCGCTGACCTCGGTGCCCGGCAGCGACACGAGCACGGGCGCATCGGCTTCGACGCGCGCGGCCGTCTCCTGCACGCGTTCGTCGAGCGACGTCTTGAATGCGTTCTGATGGCCCCGGACCTGCCCCATGATGCTGCGCGCCGCGCCCTTGCGGCGCTGACGGGCTCCCGACGACAGGTTGGCGGTCTTCGCATCGCGCAGCGACGCGGCCGCGTGGCGCTGGATCGTGTCGTGCTCCTGTTCGAGCCTGCGCCTGACGCGCCCGCGTTCGGCGCGCGCATTGTCCAGCGCGGACTGCGCGGCCGCCTGTTCCGCGTCGCGCTGCGCGCGGTAGAACGCGTAGTTGCCGCCGTATGAGCGCACGCCGTGTGGCGTCAGCTCGACGATGCGCTGCACGCCGGCGAGCAGCGCACGGTCGTGACTCACGATCACGAGGCCGCCGCGCCAGCCGTCGAGCGCCGCACGCAGCCATGCGCGGCCCTGCGCGTCGAGATGGTTCGTCGGTTCGTCGAGTACCAGAAGGCCCGCGCCCGACAGCAGCGCACCGATGAGCGCGACGCGCGCGAGTTGCCCGCCGCTCAGTGCGTGCGCAGGCATGTCGGCGTGGACGTCATGCAGGCCGGCTGCGTCGAGCGCGGTGCGCAGCCGTTCCGCGAGATCCCAGCGATCGTCGATCAGGTCGAAGTCGTGCGATTCCGCGCGACCGTCGGCGACACGCGCGAGCGCGCCGAGCGGTGCATCGAGCGCGGCAATCTGCGCGACGGTCCGCGGGCCGGCGGCTGCGTTGTCGTCATGCTGCTGCGCGACGTAGACGACCGGCGTGTGCCGGTCGATCGTCCCCGCGCTTGGCGCGCAGCGCCCCGCGATCAGCTGCGCGAGCCGGCTCTTGCCGATGCCGTTGCGGCCGACGATGCCGGTCGGCGTGCGATCGATTGAGAGGTCGAGCGAATCGAACAGCGTGACGCCGTCGTCGAAGCGCAAGGAAACGTGATGAAGCGCGACGAGCGCGCCGGTGGGCGTGGCAGCAGCCATCAGCACCTCCGAAAATGCGTGAAGACCTTCGCGCGCGGCGTGCGTGGCACGGCGGCGAAAACATTTCGGGAAGGCTTAGTTGTTCACTTTGGCTGGCGTCCGGTATGAGGAATGCGCGCGCAGTGTAGCAAGCGCGGCGCGCGGGCCGCAAGCGACGGCCCGACGCACCGTCGCTTGCACGCCACGCGCGGGGGCGCGTTACTGCACGGCGACGGTCGTGAAGTTCTGCCGCCCGAACGGGCTCACGTGATAGCCGCTCACGTTCGTGCGCGTGAGCGCGGCCGCGGTCGGGTAGCCGAGCGGAATCCACAGCGCCTGGTCGTGGATGATCTTCTGCGCCGCTTCGTACAGCTTCGCGCGCTTGGCCTGGTCGGCGGTCGACTTGCCGTCGGCGATCAGCTTGTCGAGCTGCGCGTCGCAGAAGCGCGCGAAGTTGATGCCCGACTTCACCGCGTTGCAGCTGAACAGCGGCGACAGGTAGTTGTCCGGATCGCCGTTGTCGCCGGCCCAGCCCATGAACAGCATGTCATGCTGGCCGAGCTTCGCCTGCTTGATCAGCTCGCCCCATTCGATCACCTTGACCTCGGCCTTCACGCCGATCTTCGCGAGATCGGCCTGAAGCAGCTCCGCGCCGACCTTCGGATTCGGGTTCAGCACGCTGCCGGTCGGGCGCGTCCAGATCGTCGTCGAGAAGCCGTTCGGGAAGCCGGCCTGCGCGAGCAGCTGCTTCGCCTTCGCCGGATCGTACGCGTACGGCGCGACGCCCTTCGCGTAGCTCCACGTGTTCGGCGGATACGGGTTGTTCGCGGCCGTCGCGGTGTTGTCGAACACGACCTTCAGGTAGGTCGCGCGATCGAACGCGAGGTTCAGCGCCTCGCGCACCTTGTCGTTGTCGAGCGGCTTCTTCTGCGTGTTCAGCGCGACGAACGCGGTCATGAACGCGGGCGTCTGCACGACCTTCAGCGCGCTTTCGCCCTTCGCGGCGAGCACGTCCTGCGGCTTCGGCGACAGCGCGATCTGGCATTCGCCGGCCTTCACCTTCTGCAGGCGCACCGACGGGTCGGGCGTGATCGCGTAGATCAGCCGGTCGACCTTCGGCCTGGTCCCCCAGTAGGTCGGGTTCACGTCGTAACGGATCAGCGCGTCCTTCGTGTAGCTCTTCAGCACGAACGGCCCGGTGCCGACCGGCTTCGCGTTCAGGTCGGCCTGCTTGCCGGCCTTCAGCAACTGGTCCGCGTATTCGGCCGAGTAGATCGACGCGAAGCCCATCGTCAGGATCGGCACGAAGGTCGCGTTCGGCTCGTTCAGCGTGAACTTCACCGTGCTGTCGTCGACTTTCGTGACCGACTTCACGAGCTTCACGAGGCCCATCGACTGCGCGTGCGGAAAGCCGCTCGTGCCGGCCACCTTGTGCCACGGATTCGAGTCGTCGAGCATCCGCGAGAACGTGAACACCACGTCGTCCGCGTTTAGCGCGCGGCCCGGCTTGAAATAGTCGGTGGTCTGGAACGCGACGTTCGGGCGCAGATGGAACGTGTACGTGAGGCCGTCGGCGCTCGCTTCCCATTTGTCGGCGAGCGCGGGCACGACTTTCTTCGCGGCTTCGTCGTACGACACGAGCGTGTTGAAGATCACGTCGGCCGACGCGTTGGTCGTGACGAGCGAGTTGTATTGCACGACGTCGAAGCCGTCCGGGCTCGATTCCGTGCAGACGGTGAGCGGCTTCGCGGCGGCGAGGCCGGGGGCGGCGAGGGCGGCGGCGAGTGTTGCCGCGGCGAACAGCTTGACCTGCATAGGATCTCCCACGTGGCTTGTGTTTTTTGCTCGGTGACGGGATGCGGGCGCGGCCCGGAAGCGGGCAGGGCCGGCGCGGCTGGCGAATAGCATACCGTCAAAGCGCGCGACGCGTGAAAAAAGGCGTCTGAACGCGGTGAATTGACCGAAAAACGGCCGCGTTCGCGACGGAACGGGTGTTGGGGCGGCGGATTGGGAAGAGTGGGTGCCGGGGGCGGTTCGGGCCTGCCGTGAATCGACGCTTTGAAGGGGCGCTGCGACGGAGAGGTGGTGAGGCGAAGAGGTGGAGGAGCGGAGAGGCGGTGAAGCGGAGAGGGGTTAAGCGGAGAGGGGTTAAGCGGATAGACGGCCCGCGATGCTTCGCGCGGGCCGGCACTCGCGGCGCGTCAGTGCGTGCCGGCCTTCGGCTTGCGCGGCGCCTTCTCGAACAGACGGTCGTACAGCCAGCGCGGCAGCACGTGCAGCACCTTCGCGACGACGCCCATCTGCCACGGAATCACGCGGAACGCGTGCTGCCGCGCGATCGCCTTGGCCGCGCGGGCGGCGAAGCGGTCGGCATCCATCAGGAACGGCATCCGGTACGGGTTGTGCGCGGTCATCGGTGTGCGGATGTAGCCGGGCGCGATCGTCACGACGCCGACGCCGGCAGGCCGCAGCTCGACGCGCAGCGATTCGAGGTACTTGATCGCGGCCGATTTCGACGCGCTGTACGCGCCGGAGCCGGGCAGACCGCGCACGCCGGCGACGCTCGCGACACCGACCAGCGTGCCGTGCCGCGCGGCCGTCATCGGGCCGACGAACGGCTCGAACGTCGCGACCATCCCGTAGTAGTTGATGTCCATCACGTCGCGGAACGTCGCGAGATCGCCCTGGCCCGTGACGGCGCCCTGGCTGATGCCCGCGTTCGCGATCACGACGTCGGGGCAGCCGTGCGTCGCGATGAACGACGCGGCGGCCGTCGCGAGCGCGTCGGCGTCGCGCACGTCGGCGGAATACACGGAGATGGACAGCTTCGGAAAGCGCCGCGCGAACGCATCGAGGGGCTCGGTGCGTCGCGCGACGAGCGCGAGCATGGCGCCCTGGCGGGCGTATTCCTCGGCCATCGCGAGGCCGAGGCCGCTCGATGCGCCGGTGATGAAGACCTTCAGCGGAGTAGTCATGCCGGCGCGCGGGCGGGGATCAGAGCTTCTTGTCCTGAACCTGCTTCACGAGGAAGTCGAGCACCTGGGCGGTGCCCGGGATGCTGTTCGCGTAAGCGGGGCCCGTCTTGTACTTGCCCTGGACGACGACCGTCGGCACGCCGTCGATCGCATAGTCCTTCAGCAGCTTGGCCGACTGGTTCACTTCGCCCTGCACGCTGAACGAGTTGTACGCGTCCATGAACTGCTTCTTGTCGACGCCTTGCGTGGCCAGGAAGTCGGCCTGCGCCTGCGGCGTCAGCAGGTAGTTCTTCTGCTTGTGGATCGCGTTGAAGATCGCCGGCGTGACCTTCTCGGAGATGCCGAGCGCGGACACCGCGTAGAACAGCTTCGAGTGCGGGACGAAATCGTCACGGAATGCGACCGGCACGCGCTTGAAGTCGATGTTGTTGCCCTGCTTCTTCACCCAGGCCTCGATCGTCGGCTCGAATTCGTAGCAGTGCGGGCAGCCGTACCAGAAGAATTCGATCACCTCGACCTTGCCGGCCGGCGCGGACACCGGCTGCGGCGACTTCATCACCTCGAAGTCCTTGCCGGCGACCGGTGCGGCGGGCGAAGCCTGCGCGAGACCGGCGGCCAGGCCCAGGGACAGAAGGAGCGTGCTAAGCAGTTTTTTCATGTTGTGAACGTCGAATCAGTTGCTCGGGTTACGGGACGTAACGGGTTCTGAGTGGGCTCGGCCGGTTGCTTACTGCTTCGTGAAACGGATCACCGCCGTGTCGACACCTGCATCGGACAGGCGCTGGCGGGCCGAGTTCATATCCTCGAACTTCGAGAACGGGCCGACCCGCACGCGGAAATACGTCACGCCGCTGACATCGCGCTTCGACACCTTCGATTCGAAGCCCTGGAAGCCAAGGCGCGCGCGCTGCTGCTCGGCGTCGCCTTCGGTCTTGTACGCGCCCACCTGCAGGAAGTAGCCGGTATTCGCGTCGTTTGCGGTCGGCGGCTTCGCTGCCGCGGCGGCCGTGGCCGACGACGTCGGTTTCGGCGTGTTCGCGGCCTGTTGCTGCTTTTGCGCGGCGGCTTGCTGCGCCTGCTTCTGCGCGGCGAAGCGTGCGAGGTCGTCCTCGCCGCCTTGCTGTTGCTGCTGCGCCTGCTGCGTCTTCTTCGGCGGCGGCGTGTTGTCGGCCGGCTTCGGTGCGACGGCGACGCCGTTGCCCGACGACGCATTGTTCGACGCGCTCGGCTTGCCCGAACTGCCGGTGTCGTTCGAGCCGCTCGATCCGTTGGCCGACGGCGGCACTTCGACGATCTGCGGTTCGGGCAGCAGGCCGCCCTGGGTCTGGTTCGCGGCCTGGCCGGGCGCGGTGTTCGGCGGCGCGGACTGCGCGGCCTGCGGCACCGGCTGGCCGGGCGTCTTGCCCTGCAGCGCGCGGTTCGGATCGAACTGCTGCGGCTGGCTCGCGCCGTTGTCGGCCGGCGGCGGCGCGACCTTCGACACGAACGGCGACGGGGAACGCGTGATGTAGAGCGCCACCACCACGGCGATTGCGAGGCCGACGATCAGGCCCAGCACGATTCCAAGAAATGTCCCTCCGGCTTGTTTCGATTGCTTCGAAGTTCGGCGTGGTTGTGCCATTGCTTGAGTCACCTGCAAAAAGAATCGTGAAAAGGCTGCGGCGGGCACCCGACGGCGGGCGCTCCTGCCGCAGCCATTCGCTGCCCGGTCGGGCCGCTTGCTGCGTTACATCTTGACGGGCGCGGACACGCCGAGCACCGCCAGACCGTTCTCGAGCACCTGCCGGGTCGCGGCGAGGAGCGCGGCGCGCGCATTGCGCGGCGCTTCGTCGTCGACCAGCACGCGCTCCGCATTGTAGAACGAGTGGAATTCGCCAGCGAGGTCGCGCAGGTAGAACGCGACCGCGTGCGGCGCCAGTTCGTTCGCGGCGTGCGTGAGCATGTCCGGGTACTCGGCCAGCTTCTGCATCAGCGACGCCGCTTGCGCGCTCGTCAGTTGCGACAGGTCGGCGCCCGGCAGTTGCGCGACGTCGACGTTGTAGCGCGATTTCAGCTCGCTGAGCACCGAGCAGATCCGCGCATGCGCGTACTGGACGTAATAGACCGGGTTTTCGTCGTTCTGTTTCAGCGCGAGGTCGATGTCGAACACGAACTCGGTATCGGCCTTGCGCGAGATCAGGAAGAACCGCACCGCGTCGCGGCCGCGCGTGATGGTCGCTTCGTCGATCAGGTCGGGCGCCGCTTCCTGGCCTGCCGCCGCGCCGCCCGACCATTCGATCAGGTCGCGCACCGTCACGTAGCTGCCCGCGCGCTTCGAGATCTTCACTTCCTGGCCGTCGCGCATCACGGTGACCATCTTGTGCAGAACGTAGTCGGGGTAGCCCTTCGGAATCCCGACGTGCAGGCCCTGCAGGCCGGCGCGCACGCGCGCGATCGTGCCGTGGTGGTCCGAACCCTGGATGTTGATCACCTTCGTGAAGCCGCGCTCCCACTTCGTCACGTGGTACGCGACGTCCGGCACGAAGTACGTGTAGGTGCCGTCCGACTTGCGCATCACGCGATCCTTGTCGTCGCCTTCGTCGGTCGTGCGCAGCCACAGCGCGCCGTCCTGCTCGTAGGTCATGCCGGCCTTGATCAGTGCGTCGACCGTCTTCTCGACGCGGCCTTCGCTGTACAGCGACGACTCGAGGTAGTACTGATCGAACTTCACGCCGAACGCCTGCAGGTCCATGTCCTGCTCGCGACGCAGGTACGTGACCGCGAACTTGCGGATCGCGTCGAGATCCTCGACGTCGCCCGTGCCCTTGACCGGCTCGCCGTCCGACGCGGCGACCGTTTCGCCGCGCAGGAAGTCGCGCGCGATGTCGGCGATGTATTCGCCGTTGTACGCGGCTTCCGGCCAGCCCGCGTCGCCCGGCTTCAGGCCGCGTGCGCGCGCCTGCGTCGAGATCGCGAGGTTGCCGATCTGCACGCCCGCGTCGTTGTAGTAGAACTCGCGGTGCACCGCGTAGCCCTGGCTCGCGATCACGTTCGCGAGCACGTCGCCGAGCGCGGCCTGGCGGCCATGGCCGACGTGCAGCGGGCCGGTCGGGTTCGCCGACACGAATTCGAGCAGCACTTGCTTGCCCTTCTCGCGATCCGACGTGCCGAACGCGCGGCCCTGCTCGAACACGGCAGCGATCACCGCCTGCTTCGCGGCGGCCGACAGGCGCAGGTTGATGAAGCCGGGGCCGGCGATCTCGGCGGCTTCGACGAGCCCTTGCGCGCCCGGCTGGGCGGTGAGGGCGGCGACGATCTGCTCGGCGAGCTGGCGCGGGTTCGTGCCGAGCGGCTTCGCGAGCTGCATGGCGACGTTGCACGCGACGTCGCCGTGCGCGGCGACCTTCGGGCGCTCCAGCGTGATGGCCGGGGCGACGAACGCGGCGTCGGCGCCTTTCAGCGCGTGTGCGACCTGCTTGACGCTATCCGCGAGCAGGGCTTCGAGGGTCTGTTTGTGGGCTGGCAGCATGCTGGTAGAAGGCTTCGTTGGTGGCGGCCGGAAACGCCGGCCCGCCGGCGCGCTTTTTAAGCGCGCGTTTCAGGGATCGCAGAATTTTAACAGGTGCTAATATGCCGCTCAGGCGGCCCGCGTCCGCGAGGCCGGACGCCGGTCTGCCGGCGTTCCCCAACCTCGCCGCGCAGGCACAACAAGATGAAAAGGGAATTGTCATGATTACGTTCAAGAGCAAGGCGGCACAGGATCTCGACGTGCTGAAGGATTTCGCCGTGTATGTGCTGGGTCTCGTCGGCAAGCAGCTGGGCGAGCGCGGTGTGATTACGCACGACGAGCTGGACCACGCGATCGCGAAGCTGGAAGGCGCAGTCGCGCAGGCGAAGCAGGAGCGCGCCGAGCACGCCGGCCATTTCCACGAAGACGAAGCCGACCACGCGCACCACGAAGTGCCGCCGAGCCTGGCGCAGCGCGTTGCACCGTTCCTGACGATGCTGCGCGAAGCGAAGGCCGGCCAGGCCGACGTGCACTGGGGGTTCTGAGCCCCCGCCCCGCCGGTCCGAAAGGATCGAAAGGCAGAAAAAGCCCGCTTTCGTGCGGGCTTTTTATTTTGTCTGATGAAAAGCGGTGCGGGCGGCGGCGGCCGGCGCGCCCCATGACAGAGACGCGTGACGGCAAGACGCGGCGGGACCGCCGCGCCCCGAGCGATTACAACTGCGGCGCGAGCGCGCGGCGCGCGTCGTCGAGCGACAGCGCCATGCGCTGCGCGTAGTCTTCGAGTTGATCCTGGCCGATCTTGCCGACCGAGAAATACGTGCTGTCCGGATGCGCGAGATAGAAGCCCGACACGCTCGCGGCCGGCAGCATCGCCAGCGAGTCGGTCACGCTCATGCCGATTTCGTCCGCGCGCAGCACGTCGAACATGTCGCGCTTCACGAGGTGGTCGGGGCAGGCCGGATAGCCGGGCGCAGGGCGGATGCCCGAGTACTTCTCGGCGATCAGCGCGTCGTTGTCGAGTGTCTCGCCGCTCGCGTAGCCCCACAGCTCGCGCCGCACGCGCGCGTGCATCGCTTCCGCGAACGCTTCCGCGAAGCGGTCCGCGAGCGCCTTCAGCATGATCGCGCTGTAGTCGTCGTGGTCGGCTTCGAACTGCTTTTCCTTCACGTCGACGCCGAGGCCGGCCGTCACCGCGAACATCCCGATGTAGTCGGCGACGCCCGATTCCTTCGGCGCGATGAAGTCGGCGAGCGAGCGGTTCGGCCGCATCACGCCGTCGACCACCGGACGCACGCTCTGCTGCCGCAGGTTGCGCCACGTGAGCAGCACTTCCGAGCGCGATTCGTCGCTGTAGATCTCGATGTCGTCGTCGTTGACGGTATTCGCCGGCAGCAGCGAGATTACGCCGCTCGCGGTCAGCCAGCGGCCCTGGATCAGGCGCGCGAGCATCGATTTCGCATCGGAGAACACGCGCCGCGCCGATTCGCCGACGATCTCGTCGTTCAGGATCGCCGGGTACGGGCCCGCGAGATCCCAGGTCTGGAAGAACGGGCCCCAGTCGATGTATTGCGCGAGCTCGTTCAGGTCGTAGTTCTTGAACACGCGGCGGCCGATGAACTTCGGCTTCACCGGCCGATAGCCCGCCCAGTCGACCTTGGTCTTGTTCGCGCGCGCTTCGGCGAGCGTGACCATCGGCTGCTGCTTGCGGTTCGCGTGCTGGTCGCGGATGCGTTCGTAGTCGGACTTCAGTTCGTCGAGGTACTTCGCCGCGCCTTCGTCGGACAGCAGGCTCGACGCGACCGACACCGAGCGCGACGCGTCCGGCACGTAGACCACCGGGCCTTCGTAGTGCGGCGCGATCTTCACGGCCGTGTGCACGCGCGACGTGGTCGCACCGCCGATCAGCAGCGGGATCTTCTTCACGCGGAAGTAGTCGTCGCGCTGCATTTCGGACGCGACGTACGCCATTTCCTCGAGGCTCGGCGTGATGAGGCCCGACAGCCCGATGATGTCCGCGCCCTCGACCTTCGCCTTCGCGAGGATCTCGTTGCACGGGACCATCACGCCCATGTTGACCACTTCGAAGTTGTTGCACTGGAGCACGACCGACACGATGTTCTTGCCGATATCGTGCACGTCGCCCTTCACGGTCGCGATGACGATCTTGCCTTTCGCGCGCACGTCGCCGCCCGCTTCCGCGAGCAGCCGCTTTTCTTCCTCGATGAACGGGATCAGGTGCGCGACCGCCTGCTTCATCACGCGCGCCGATTTCACGACCTGCGGCAGGAACATCTTGCCCTGGCCGAACAGGTCGCCGACGACGTTCATCCCGTCCATCAGCGGCCCTTCGATCACGTTGATCGGCCGACCGCCGTCCGCGGCGATCTTCGCGCGCGCTTCTTCCGTATCTTCGACGATGAAGGTCGTGATGCCGTGCACGAGCGCATGCGCGAGCCGCTTCTCGACCGGCTGGTTGCGCCATTCGAGATTCTCTTCCTTCTTCGCGGCGCCGGTCTTGAACTTGTCGGCGATCTCGAGCAGGCGGTCGGTGGAATCGTCGCGGCGGTTCAGGATCACGTCCTCGACGCGCTCGCGCAGCTCCGGGTCGAGGTCGGCGTACACGCCGAGCTGGCCCGCGTTGACGATGCCCATGTCCATCCCCGCCTGGATCGCGTGGTACAGGAACACGGTGTGGATCGCCTCGCGCACCGGGTCGTTGCCGCGGAACGAGAACGACACGTTCGACACGCCGCCGCTCAC
The DNA here is from genome assembly GCF_001718555.1 of Burkholderia metallica. Lineage (NCBI taxonomy): Bacteria > Pseudomonadati > Pseudomonadota > Betaproteobacteria > Burkholderiales > Burkholderiaceae > Burkholderia > Burkholderia metallica. The sequence continues at coordinate 3,285,396 of NZ_CP013401.1, read as the reverse complement.
CTTCGCGTACGGCAGGTTCTGCTTGATCCAGCGGGTCGCCTCGATGAAGTCGACCGCATAGTTGTTGTGTTCCTCGATGCCGGTCGCGACCGCGAAGATGTTCGGGTCGAAGATGATGTCTTCCGGCGGGAAGCCGACTTCGTTCACGAGGAAGTTGTACGAGCGCGTGCAGATCTCGATCTTGCGTTCGTAGGTGTCGGCCTGGCCGGTTTCGTCGAACGCCATCACGACCGCCGCCGCGCCGTAGCGGCGGATCAGGTGCGCGTGGTGGCGGAACGCGTCCTCGCCTTCCTTCAGCGAGATGGAGTTCACGATCGCCTTGCCCTGCACGCACTTCAGGCCCGCCTCGATCACTTCCCACTTCGACGAGTCGATCATGATCGGCACGCGCGCGATGTCCGGTTCCGATGCGATCAGGTTCAGGAAGCGCACCATCGCCGCCTTCGAATCGAGCATCGCCTCGTCCATGTTGATGTCGATCACCTGCGCGCCGTTCTCGACCTGCTGGCGCGCGACGGCGAGCGCCTCGTCGAACTGGCCGTTGAGAATCATGCGAGCGAACGCCTTCGAGCCGGTGACGTTGGTGCGCTCGCCGACGTTGATGAAGAGCGTCCCGGACGTGACGTTGAACGGCTCGAGGCCGGCGAGGCGCATCATGTGATCGGTCATGGCGGTGCGAATTCGAGTGATGAGGGGCGTGGGACGGTCGGGTCAGGCGTTGTCGCTGTACTGGTTCGGCCAGCGGCGCGGCTTCACGTCGGCGAGCGCTTTCGCGATCTCGGCGATGTGCTCGGGCGTCGTGCCGCAGCAGCCGCCCGCGAGATTCACGAGCCCGGCTTGCGCGAATTCCTTCAGCAGACCCGACGTGACGTCCGGCGTCTCGTCGAAGCCCGTCTCGGCCATCGGGTTCGGCAGGCCCGCGTTCGGGTAGCACGACACGTAGGTGTCGCACAGCTTCGCGAGCTCGGCGATGTACGGGCGCATCAGCGCCGCGCCGAGCGCGCAGTTCAGGCCGAACGTGAGCGGCTTCGCGTGGCGCAGCGAATTCCAGAACGCCTCGACGGTCTGGCCCGACAGGATCCGGCCCGACGCATCGGTGACGGTGCCCGAAATCATGATCGGCAGGCGCTCGCCGGTATCCTCGAACAGCTCGTCGAGCGCGAACAGGGCGGCCTTCGCGTTCAGCGTGTCGAAGATCGTCTCGACGAGGAACAGGTCGACGCCGCCGTCGAGCAGCGCCTTCGCCTGCTGGTAGTACGACGCGCGCAGTTCGTCGAACGTGATGTTGCGTGCGCCCGGATCGTTGACGTCCGGCGAGATGCTCGCCGTCTTCGGCGTCGGCCCGATCGCGCCCGCGACGAAGCGCGGCTTGTCCGGCGTCGCGTATTTCTCGGCCGATTCGCGCGCGAGCTTCGCCGATTCGACGTTCATCTCGACGACGAGATCTTCCATCTCGTAATCGGCCTGCGCGACGGTCGTCGCGCCGAACGTGTTGGTTTCGACGATGTCGGCGCCGGCCGCGAAGTACTGGTCGTGGATCTCGCGGATGATCTGCGGCTGCGTGATCGACAGCAGTTCGTTGTTGCCCTTGATGTCGCGCGGGAAATCCTTGAAGCGCTCGCCGCGATACGCGGCTTCGTCGAGCTTGTAGCGCTGGATCATCGTGCCCATCGCGCCGTCGAGGATCAGGATGCGCGATTTCAGCAGCGCAGGCAGAGCGGCGCCGCGCGTGTACGGCGCGGCGAGCGGGACGGAAGCGGCGAGAGGAGTCGCAGACATGGGCGATGGACCGGCGAAGACGGGAAAACCGTCATTGTAGCCGGTGCGCCTGGGCGTCGCCCGGCCTGGCGGCGCGCGGGCCGGCCGCCAAATGAAAACCCCCGCCGGCGAACCGGGCGGGGGCATGATCGGAGTGCTCGCGGCGCCGCGTCGATGCGCGGCGAATGGCCCGGCCGCACGAGGCGCCGGGCCGCGGGTCGTCAGTGCAGCACGACGGGCATCATCATCAGGCTGTCGAATTGTCCGAGGAATTCGTCGACTTCATCGAGCGACGGTTCATCCTCGATCAACTGCTTCACGTGCGCGCGGAATCGTTCGGCAAGTTCGCCGTCGATGAAGATTTCGCGCTGCGCGTTCTTGTCGACGATTTCGTATCCGCCGGCGTTCATCAGGTGGTGGCCGACCTGCGGCGCGAATTCGACGACGCAGTAGTTGGGGCTGTTGTAGATCATTTGCATGGCGGCACTCCTCTTCGCAGTGGCATCTGGCCTTATTGTCCCCTAGGTGGGGCAAGCCTTGCCGGTTTCAAGGGGCTTGCGCTGCACACCCCGTTCCCGTTCGCATGGGGTGTATCGGTTAGAAGCCGATATCTATGAAACGTTTCCTATTGTCGTTCGGTGGACGGAAATAGTTGTTAAAGAGTGTCATCGGCCATTTCACGAAAATCTGTAATCGGTCGAAATTGCCGAATCGCGTGCGTCCGGCCGCGCGTTCACTGTGTGACAGGCGATGTGACAGGCGACGACGCGGGCGGTGCGGCCGGGGTTGCCGGCGACTGCACGGCAGCCGGCGGCGCGGGTTGTGCGGGCTCCGCGGCGGGAACGGCCGATGCGGCGGGCGCCGGTGCGCCGGCGGGTGCATGCGCGGCGCCGGCGGATTCCGTGTCGGACGGCGCGCCCGGCGCCGCGAGCCGGCCGTGCCACAGCAGCTCGATCTGCGCGCCGTTCGGTTCGGTCTGCACGAGCCGCGCGGGCAGCCAGCCGAGCGACGGCGCAAGCCACATGTCGATGCGGCGCGTGTCGCCGTCGCGTCGCGGCAAGCGCATGAAGTGCCGCGCGCCGATGATGCCGGCCTGCGTCTGCACCTGCTCGTCGCCGATCACGGCGATCGGCCAGGTCTCGCCGCTGTTGTTGTCGATCACGAAGAACTGCTGCGTGACGCCCGGCTTGTACGCGGACGGATTGCCGCGCACGAGCCCAGACAACTGCATCAGCATGCTGAAGCGGTCCTGCACGCCGTCGGGCAGCGGCGCGTTGTTCGGCGTGCGCGTGAACACGACCTGCCGGATCTCGCGGTTGAAGATTGCGATGTCTTCCGGCCGCTTGCCGCGCTTCTCGACGTAGCGGTCGGGGGCGACGCCGAATGCGTCGATACGGCCCTCGCTGCGATAGGTGAACGGGCCGACGAACGGCACGGGCATCGACACCGACAGGTCGTAGGTGCGCCCGTCGGTGCGCCAGTGGATCGTGCCGATCATGTTCTGCATGCCGTTGTAGAACGTGTCGTACTGCAGGTCGCCGGACGGCGGCGCGGCGAACTTCACGCCATGCGTCGCGGGGCCCGGCGTCGCAGCACTGGCGGCGCCGGCGGCCGATGCGGCCTGCGCGCCCGACGCGCCCGGCACGCCGCTTGCCGTCGATGCGGCAGCGGGCGGCTCGCCGTGTTCGGCCGTCTGCGTCGACGTGAGGACCGGCTCGGGCGCCGGCTTCGGTGCGGCGGGTTTCGGGGCGGCCGGTGCGGGCGCGGCCGGCGGCTCGGCCGGCTTCGGCGCGGGCGGTGCGGGCTGGCGCTCGATCGGTTGCGGTTTCAGCAGCTCGATCTGCACGGGGACTTCGGCGGGCGCGGGCGGCGTGAACGCGTCGCGGTTGCGCATCAGCCAGAACCCGGCAAGCGCATGCAGCACCAGCACGACGACGAGCGCAATGCCCACGCGCAGCCAGCGGCGGGGCAAAGCGTGAGTCGGACGGAAGCGGGCAGGCTGCATGGGCATCGGAACAGGATCGGGGCGCTCGCGCGAGCTTGGGCGCGCGCCACAGGAATCGGACCGTCGGATGCGCCGCGCGTTCGCGCTGCGTGACGACGCGGGTGCCGGACGCGTCAGGCGTCGCGTGCGTCGGGACTATAGCCGAGTTCGTAGGACAGTTTTTGCGCGCATGCGCGCAGCGCGGTGTCGATCTCGCCGCCCCACGCGATGTCGAACGAGCCTTCCTGGCCGAGCGCGACGATCGCGAGCGCGAGTTCGCCGACCGCATCGAACACGGGCATGCAGAACGCATGGATCGTCGGCAGCAGCATCCCTTCGACCCGCGCGGCTTCGTGCCGGCGCACGTCGGCGAGCACCGCATCGACTTCGTCGAGCGTGCGCGGGCCGCCGTGGTGCGGCGAGCGGCGCGTATCGGCGAGTTCGCGCTCGATCATCGCGGCCGTCTTGCTGCGCGGCAGGTACGCGGCGAACAGCAGCCCCGTCGCGGAGCCGAGCAGCGGCATCACGTCGCCGAGCTTCAGCGACGCTTTCGCCGGGTGGCTCGATTCCATCCAGTGCACGATCGTCGGCCCCTGGTTGCCCCATACGGCGATGCCGACCGTCTGGTCGAGCCGGTCGCGGAATTCGGTCAGCGCGATCCGCGCGAGCTTCACGCCGTCGACGCGTGCAAGCCGCGCGAGCCCCATCTGCAGCGCGAAGCCGCCGAGTTCGTAGCGGCCCGACACCGGATCCTGCGACACCACGCCGAGCCGCGAGAAGCTGACCAGGTAACGGTGCGCCTTCGCAGGACTCATGCCCGCGCGCTGCGCGAGGTCGCGCAGCATCATCGCGCGCGGCTCGCTCGTCAGCACGTCGAGCAGGCGGAAGCCGACCTCGATCGACTGGATGCCGGAACGGACCTTCTCGCCGTGCTCGCCGGAAGCGGCGTCGTCGGTGTCGGAGTCGGCGAGATCGTCGTCGGGAAGCGGGCTGGCGGGCATGGGCAACGAATGGGCGAAAATGACGGGAATCGGCGAGAAAACGGCAGGCGCGATCGTCGCGCGCCGCATGGATTCACCATCGTAAAATAGATTCCCTCCATCGTCACTACAACGGCAGATTCCCCCTATGAAACTTGCTTCGCTGAAGGACGGCACGCGCGACGGCCAGCTGATCGTCGTGTCGCGCGACCTGCACACCGCGGCGATCGCCGACGCGATCGCGCCGACGCTGCAGCGCGTCCTCGACGACTGGGCGTTCTACGCGCCGCAGCTGCGCGACCTGTACGACGCGCTGAACCACGGCCGCGCGCGCAACGCATTCGCGTTCGATCCGGCCAACTGCATGGCGCCGCTGCCGCGCGCATTCCAGTGGGCCGACGGCTCGGCCTACGTGAACCACGTCGAGCTCGTGCGCCGCGCGCGCGGCGCGGAGATGCCGCCCGAATTCTGGACCGATCCGCTGATGTACCAGGGCGGCAGCGACGATTTCCTCGGAGCCCGCGACGACGTCGTGTGCCCGTCCGAGGAATGGGGCATCGATTTCGAGGCGGAAGTCGCGGTGATCACCGGCGACGTGCGGATGAGCGCGTCGCCCGACGAAGCGCTGAAGGCCGTGCGGCTCGTCACGCTCGTGAACGACGTGTCGCTGCGCAACCTGATTCCGGCGGAACTCGCGAAGGGCTTCGGCTTCTTCCAGAGCAAGCCGGCCACCGCCTTTGCGCCGGTTGCGGTGACGCCCGACGAGCTCGGCGACGAATGGCGCGAAGGCCGCGTGCACCGGCCGATGATCGTTCACTGGAACGGCAGGAAGGTCGGCCAGCCCGATGCGGGCACCGACATGGTGTTCCACTTCGGCCAGTTGATCGCGCACGCGGCGAAGACGCGCAACCTGCGTGCCGGCTCGATCGTCGGCTCCGGCACGGTGTCGAACAAGGACGCGAAGCGCGGCTACTGCTGCATCGCCGAGAAGCGCTGCCTCGAGACGATCGAGCACGGCGCGCCGCAGACCGAATTCATGCGCTATGGCGACACCGTGCGCATCGAGATGTTCGATGCGGCGGGCAAGTCGATCTTCGGTGCGATCGAGCAGTCGGTCGCGCCGCCCGACGGTGCGGCGTAAGTCGCGCGGAGCACCCAGCGCTCCGCCTGCGCGAAACCCGGGCCCGGCCCGCGCGCCGGGTTTCGCCTGATGTTTGCCCGCGCGGGCTTGGCTACACTCGATTCAAGGGTTCGAAAGCCTCGAGCAAGGAGCAGCACATGGCCAATCTCGCCGCGTACGGCGGTTACGAAGCACTGAAGGTGACGCGCCGCGACCATGGCGTGCTCGACATCGTGATGAGCGGCGAGGGCGCGAACCGCAGCGGCCTCGCGACCGCGAACGCGCGCATGCATCGCGAACTCGCCGACATCTGGCGCGACGTCGACCGCGATCCCGACACGCGCGTCGCGGTGATCCGCGGCGAAGGCAAGGGCTTTTCGGCGGGCGGCGATCTCGCGCTCGTCGAGGACATGGCGAACGATTTCGACGTGCGCGCCCGCGTGTGGCGCGAGGCGCGCGACCTCGTCTACAACGTGATCAACTGCGGCAAGCCGATCGTGTCGGCGATGCACGGGCCGGCCGTCGGCGCGGGGCTCGTCGCGGGGCTGCTCGCCGACATCTCGATCGCCGCGAAGGATGCGCGCATCATCGACGGCCATACGCGGCTCGGCGTCGCGGCCGGCGACCACGCGGCGATCGTGTGGCCGCTGCTGTGCGGGATGGCGAAGGCGAAGTACTACCTGATGCTGTGCGAGCCCGTGAGCGGCGAGGAGGCCGAGCGGATCGGCCTCGTCTCGCTCGCGGTCGAGCCGGCCGACTTGCTGCCGAAGGCATACGACGTGGCCGAGCGGCTCGCGCATGGCTCGCAGTCGGCGATTCGCTGGACCAAGTACGCGTTGAACAACTGGCTGCGCACGGCAGGCCCGACTTTCGATACGTCGCTTGCGCTCGAATTCATGGGCTTTGCCGGGCCCGACGTGCACGAAGGCATCCGTTCGCTGCGCGAGCGGCGGCCGCCCGAGTTTCCCGGCGACGCGCCGTTCTGACGCGCGCCGGCGCTATGATCGAACCACGGGCGGCGTGCGCGACGCAGCGCGGCCGCCTCGTTCTCGCCCAGTCAACCAGGATGTCCTTATGACGACCGATGCCCCCGGCTCCAACCCTTTCACCGGCTTTGCCGGTTTCAAGCCCGCCGACATGATGGACCGCATGTGGGACATGATGCGGATGTCGCCGTTCGGCGGGATGACGTCGTTTCCGGGCGCCACGCAAGGGCTGCCGCCGTCGCTGTCGAGCATGTCCGACATGATGGCGCCGCTCACGAGCGTCGAGGAACTCGACAAGCGGATCACCGATCTGCGCGCGGTCGAGCAGTGGCTGAAGCTCAATCTCGGGATGCTGCAGTCCGCGATCCAGGCGCTCGAAGTGCAGCGCGCGACGCTCGCGACGCTGCGGGCGTTCGGCGCGTTCGCGCAGAGCTCGATGTCGGCGGCCGAGGAAGCGGCCGTCGCGGCGGCGCAGGCGGCGAAACACGCGTCGGCGTCGCCGGACGCCGCGCCGCAGCCGGATGCCGACGCGTCGGCGTCCGCCGAGCAGGGGGCGGGTGACGCCGCGCAGCAGGCGTTCGATCCGGCCGGCTGGTGGAACCTGCTGCAGACGCAGTTCAACCAGCTGGCGAGCCTCGCGATGGCGCAGCCGGGCATGCAGCCCGCCGCGCCGGGCGATGCGCCGCCGGACGCGGCCGCTGCGCCGGAGCCGGCCGCGAAGCCGGCGCCGGCCGCCGCCGCGCCGCGCAAGCCGGCCGCGAAGCGCGCGAAGTCGACCGGCGCGGCAGGTGCGACCGGCGCGGCCGGTTCCGCCGCGGCGCGCGCGGCGGCCGCTTCGTCGCCCGAAACGCGTCCGCCGAAGCGCTCGACGTGACGCGGCGCGGGTAGCAGGTCGATCATGCGGCTCGCGCTCGTTCTGATGGGGGGCGGCGCCCGTGCCGCCTACCAGGTCGGCGTGCTGAAGGCGCTGGCCGAGATCGCGCGCGAAGCCGATCCGCAGCGGCACACGCTGCCGTTCGCGGTCGTGTGCGGCTCGTCGGCCGGCGCGATCAACGCGACGTCGATCGCGAGCCACGCGGACGACTTTTCCCACGGCGTGCGGCGCCTGCTCGAATTCTGGGAGCCGCTGCGCGCCGACTACGTATATCGCACCGACTGGCTCGGCGTCGCGGCCGCCGGCGCGCGCTGGCTCGCGACGATGACCTTCGGCTGGGCGTCGCGCCGCTCGCCGCGCGGGCTGCTCGACAACACGCCGCTCGCGCACCTGCTGCAGCGCGAGCTGAGTTTCCACCGGATCGAACAGATGCTCGAGGCGCGGCTGCTGCACGCGCTCGCGGTGACGGCGCTCAGCTATTCGAGCGGGCGGCACCTCACGTTCTACCAGGCCGCCGAACCGATTCAGGCCTGGCGGCGCGCGCAGCGCACCGCGCGGCTCGTCGACCTGTCGGCGTCGCACCTGCTCGCGTCGTCGGCGATTCCGTTCGTGTTCCCGGCCGTGCCGCTCGTGCTCGACGGCCAGATCGAATATTTCGGCGACGGGTCGATCCGGCAGATCGCGCCGTTGTCGCCGGCCATCCACTTCGGTGCGCACCGGATCGTCGTGGTCGGCGCGGCGGACCCGCGGCCCGAGGTTCCGGCCGCGAACGGCGCCGGGCGGGTGCGCGGCTACCCGACGCTCGCGCAGATCGGCCAGCAGGTGCTCGCGAGCGTGTTCCTCGACTCGATCGGCTCGGACATCGAGCGCATCGAGCACATCAACCGGATGATCGAACACCTGCCGCACCAGGTCGAGGTGGACAGCGGCTGGCGGCACGTCGACGTGCTCGCGATCGCGCCGTCCGAGCGCATCGAGCTGATCGCCGCGAAGCACCTGAAGCAGATGCCGGCGACGATGCGCGGGCTGCTCGGCGCGATCGGCGGCAGCCAGCCGGCCGGCGCGTCGTTCGCGAGCTACCTGCTGTTCGAGGAGGCGTTCACGCGCGAGCTGATCGAGCTTGGCTACCGCGACGGGCGCGCGCAGCGCGACACGCTGGCGGGCTGGATCGCGCGGGCGGACGGCGGCAGCGTGCCGGCCGCCGGCATGCCGCCGGAAGACGGCCTCGCGACCGGCGAAATACGGGTCTGATGCGTTCGGGGCATTGTAAGGTTGCGTTTTCGCGACGGTGGCCCGCGACCGATCGCCGCACCGCGGTTGGCGGAGCGTGACCGGGCCGGCGTCTCGGAACCGTCATGGACGCGTGCTATCATGGCCGCCGCCGTATACACCATATCGAGCAGCCCGCCGATCCGGCATCCGCACGGGACCTTTCGGGGAACCCGCCTGGGGCAGGGGACGGGCGCGCCAACGAGCCGGCCAGCGCCGGCCCCCCACTCAGGCAAGCGCGGCCGGCTCCGTCGGAACGGAGCGGGGTTGCGCCATGCCCAACGGCGGCGACGCGGCCGCCCGGCTGCCGGACGAGGAATCCCCGTCCGGTGGGCCGGTTTCCCGCGTAAAATTAGAGTCTTGGCTGCAAAAAGTGCGCTCGGCGTGCTTGCGCGGCAACAGTCACGTTTTAGAGAAGTCGCATTGCGCAGAACAGGGGTGGGACCATCATGAACACGATGCTTTATCCGGAACTTTACAGATCGCTCGAAGCTGTCCGTTGGGACATGGAGAAGGACATTCCGTGGGACAAGTTCGACGCTTCGCTGCTCACCGACGAGCAGGCGAAGACGATCAAGATGAACGCGATCACCGAGTGGTCGGCGTTGCCCGCGACGGAAATGTTCCTGCGCGACAACCAGCACGACAGCGACTTTTCCGCGTTCATGAGCGTGTGGTTCTTCGAAGAGCAGAAGCATTCGCTCGTGCTGATGGAATACCTGCGCCGCTTCAAGCCGGAAATGGTGCCGACCGAAGAGGAACTGCACGCGGTGCGCTTTCAGTTCGACCCGGCGCCGCCGCTCGAAACGCTGATGCTGCACTTCTGCGGCGAAATCCGCCTGAACCACTGGTACCGCTGCGCGGCCGACTGGCACACCGAGCCGGTCATCAAGCAGATCTACGAAACGATCTCGCGCGATGAAGCGCGCCACGGCGGCGCTTACCTGCGCTACATGAAGAAGGCGCTGAACAACTGCGGCGACGTCGCGCGTGCGGCGTTCGCGAAGATCGGCGTGCTGATGGCGTCGGCGCGCCGCACCGAGAAGCCGCTGCACCCGACCAACCTGCACGTGAACCAGGCGCTGTTCCCGCGCGACACCGTGCAGTCGCGCCTGCCCGATCCGGAGTGGCTCGAGCGCTGGCTCGACGAGCAGATCCGCTTCGACGGCGAGTGGGAAAAGAAGGTCGTCGAACGTATCCTGCACAACCTGTCGATCCTGTTCGAGCGCACGTTCGCGACCGCGCAGGAACTGAACCGCTACCGCAAGGAAGTGACCAGCCGCCTGCAGGCCGAAAGCGGCCCGTCGTCGGCCGCCCAGCCGGCCTGAAGCCGGTCTCGGCTGGCGCCGCAGCCTGCGCATCGCGCCGGCCGCAGCGCCGGCCCGGTCCGCTTCGCATCCGATGCATGAAGCCCGCCGGCCGGTCCGGCGGGCTTTTTATCTGGCGCCGCCGCACGCTGTACGTCCCGTGCGCCGCGTGTGCCGTTGCCCATTCCGTCCGATCGCCATCATGTCCGCTACCTTCGAACGCAAGCTGATCACCCGTGATGCCCTCGTCGCGCTGCGCGCGTCGCTGCCGTCGCCCGTCGTGTTTACCAACGGCGTATTCGACATCCTGCATCGCGGCCACGTCACGTATCTCGCCGACGCGAAAGCGCTCGGCGCATGCCTGATTGTCGGCGTGAACAGCGACGCGTCGGTACGCATGCTCGGCAAGGGCGACGACCGGCCGATCAATCGCGAGGAAGACCGCGCGGCGCTGCTCGCGGCGCTGGAAAGCGTCGACTGGGTCGTGACGTTCGGGGAAAAGACGCCCGTGTCGCTGATCGAGGCCGTGCGGCCGGACATTCTCGTGAAGGGCGGCGACTACGACATGGATGCGTTGCCGGAATCGGCGCTGGTGCGCGGCTGGGGCGGCCGCGCGCTGGCGATTCCGTTCGAGCACGATCGCTCGACCACCGCGTTACTGAAGAAGGTGCGCGCGCAGCAGTCCTGAGCGCGACCCGGCGCCGTCAGGGCGCCGATGCTGCGAGCGGTTCGGCCGCGACGGCCGGCGGCGCGATCGGGCCGCCGATGACGGGCTGGTCGGTGGCCTGCGCGAGCGGCGTCACGCGCAGCGCATCGGGCCGCACCTGTCGTGCCAGCACGCCGGGTTCGCGCGGGCCGGCCGCCGGCAGCGGCCCGAACACGCCACGCGCCACCACGAACGCAAGCAGGTTGGCGAGAAAGAGAACAGCGATCAGCCAGCGCAGCATCGTCGACACTCCTCGTCGTCATTGACGTGATTTACGTCATTCAATCGGGCCGGCCGCATCGCCGGCTGTTTCATTGCTTCCGTCGACCGTGCGGGCTGCCGTCGTGGCGCCGCCCGTCTTTCACCGTCAGCGTGATGCGGGCCGGCGCCTTTTTCGTCAACCCTGCGCCTCCGTGGCCGCCGCTTGCGCGGCGATCAGCGCGAGCCCGGACAGGATCAGCGCATCGTGCCGCGTGTGCGGGACCGTCAGCGCACGCGCGACGTCGTCCGCCGCGCCGCCGGCCAGCACGAGCCGCACGGGCGCCTGCCACGCATCGCCGAGATCGCGCCACGCGCGCTCGATCAGCCCGGCCTGCGCATACAGGCAGCCGGCCGACAGCGAGCGCGGCGTATCGACCTGGAACGGTTCGGCCTGCGCGCCCGCGAGCAGGCCGCTCGCCATGTCGGTGGTCAGCGTCGGCAACTGCGCGGTGTGCGTGCCGAGCGCGCGCATCATCAGCGCCCAGCCCGGCGCGATCAGCCCGCCCGTGAAGCGGCCCTCCGCGCGCAGCGCCTCGAGCGTCGTCGCGGTGCCGAACGTCGCGATCAGCAGATGCTCGCCCGGAAACGCCGCGTGCGCGCCGATCAGGCCGGCCCAGCGGTCGCTGCCGAGCTGGTCGGGCGTCGTATAGCCGTTCGTTACACCGCATTGGGTCTGACGCGAGCGTATCGTCGTGCGCGGCAGGCCCGGCCAGCGCGCGTCGAGCAGCGCGTCGAGCCGGGCGGCCACGTCGGCGCCCGCGACGTTCGAGATCCACGCACCGCGCGGGCGCGGCAGGCTCGACCAGTCGGGATCGGCGCCGCCGTCGCGCGTGTGGCCGAACGCGCCCGTTTCGACGAGCGTGCGCCGCGCATCGGCGAGCGCCCACTTGATCCGGCTGTTGCCGGCGTCGATCAGCAGGTACGGCTCGTTCATTGCGCTTCGCGCAGCGATACGTCGCCGGCCGCGATCGCCTGCACGCCGTCCGGCGTGTCGAGCAGCAACTGGCCGGTCGCGTCGATGCCCGTCGCGATGCCGCGCACGCGTTCGACGCCCTGTTCGAGCAGCACGACTTCACGGCCTGCGAACGCATGCAGCGCATGCCAGCGCGGCACGAACGGCGCGAGCCCTGCGGCGCCGAACTGCGCGAGCGCGGGTGTGAGCGCGTTCAGCGATGCGGCGAGCGTGTCGGTGAGGTTGGCCGATGCGCATGCGATCGACAGCGCGGCGGGCGGCAGCCCGGTCGCGAGCGTCGCGTCGCGCGCGCGCAGCGCGTCGACCTGCGCGGCGACGGCTTCCGCGCCGCGCACGTTGATGCCGAAGCCGATCACGACGGCGGTGGCGTCGGCGGTAGTCCAGACGGTTTCGATCAGGATCCCGGCGAGCTTGCCGACGATGCGCGGCGAGCCGTCTTCGGTGGCCGTCAGCAGCAGGTCGTTCGGCCATTTGAGCGCGACGCGCGAGCGGGCGTCGAGCGGCAGCGTGGCCAGCCCTTCGGCGAGCGCGACGCCGATCGCGATGCTCAGGCCGCCGAGCGCGTCGACGGGGCGCGGCACGATGCAGCCGACCGAGCAGAGCAGCGCGTTGCCGGGCTGCGCGAACCACGGGCGGCCTTGCCGGCCGCGCCCGGCCGTCTGTTCGAACGCGACGCGCACGAGCGGCGCGGGCAGCGCGTTCGCGTTGCGCGGCAGCGCCTTGAGCCGGGCGGCGACGTCGGCGTTGGTCGAGCCGGTGGCGGCGACGATGTCGAGCGGCCAAGTACGCGGCGTGGCGTCCAGGTGCGCGTCGAGCCGGCTGCGCGCGATGTGCGCGTCGCCGGAATCGGGTGTGTCGGAGGAGGTGGGGGCGTTCATGTCGCGTATTGTAGCGACAGGGGGCGGGGGGGCGCTCTGGGCGACGCGTGCGATATGCAGGGCGGCGCGCTGCCGCCTGCAAGCGAACGGCGGGCGGCGCGCCGTCGCGCGGCTCAGTGCCTTTCCATCCGCTCCAGCGCCTTGATGTCCTCCTCGGACGTCATTTCGCAGGCCAGCAGCGTCTTGCCCTTCAGCGCCGGGCCTTGGCGGGCCGACACGAGGATCAGCGCACCGCCCGGGCCACGGACCGTCAGCCGGCGCGAATAGCCGACGGACGATGCGCCCAGCAGGTGGCCCTTCTCGAGAGTGAGCTGGTAGCGTTTCGCGAGCTGGTCGGCGACCTCGCCGTCCACGAGCACGCCGATCCCGGTACTGACGAACACAACGTGCTGCGTCGTGAAGCCGTCGCGGTGGATTGGCTCCGGCAGGCGATAGACCGCGGCGCCCAGCATCGACTCGTCCGGTTTCGGATCGGCCGCCTTGGCGGTGTTGTAGATCGAGTCCATCAGGTCCGACGTGAACGGCGGCTTGCAAAGCGCGGCGTCGAAGATGTCGGGTTGGGCGGGCGGCGCAGCGAGTGCGGCAAGCGGAGTGGCGGCAATGGCAATGGCGACGGCGCCGACGGCCGTGGCACCCAGCTTGGAAAGGCGATGGGACATGGTTGCAGTTCTCTCAGGTTTTATTGTGAGGCTGCATGGTAATGCATTGCCGCGAGTCGAACGCTCGACGGGGAGCGGCCGGAAGGCAGCAATGGTGCCGGCGCACGCTCGCGCCCCGCGATCGATTCCGTTGCCGGGTGATCGATGCGCGCGGCGTCGGGGCATGCGCGTCATGCAGCCGGTGTGATGCCGGTCCGCGCCGCGTGCTCGTGCGTGCGGGAGACCTGTTACGGCGCGACGACCGGATGCTTCAACGCATGCGCGGTCTCGATCCACTGCGCGTGGAATTCGTCCGCGTCGGGCTTGAGCCCGAGTTCGCCGTTGCGATAGGCCATCGCGAGCGTCTGTACGGCTTCCGGCAGCTCGTGCTCGGCGGCGCGGCGATACAGCGCCAGCGCGCGCGCCTCGTCGCGCGGCACGCCGCTGCCTTCGCGGTACGCGTTCGCGAGCATGAAGTCCGCGGCCGGAATGTCCGCGCGCGACGCGATCTCGAACCAGTGCGCGGCCTGCATCGGATCGGCGGCGATGCCATAGCCGCTGCGATAGATCAGCCCGAGGTAATACGCGGCGGCCGGGTCGCCCTGCGCGGCCGCTTCGCCGAGCAGCGTACGGGCGCGTGCATAGTCCTTCGGCATGTCGCTGCTGCCGAGCAGCAACGCCTTGCCGAGCGCGAGCTGCGCACGCCGGGCGGCCGGCGCGTCGGCCTGGCTGTCCGCCGTCGCGGCCGTTTCCAGCCAGCCGCGCCCCTCGTCGCGCAGCCCCGGTTCGCGGGCATCGACGAGCGCGATGCCGAGCGCCGCCTGCGCGGCGCCCGAGCCGCGGCGCGCGAGCGTGCGCAATTGCGCGAGCGCATGCGGCTCGGTCGCCTGCGTGACCATCGCCTGCCACTCGTCGAGCTGCGCGGCGCTCGGCGCGGGGCCGGCGCCGCGCAGGCCTGCCGCCGCGACGACGGCCGCGACCGTCACGGCCGCCGCCGCAAGCAGCGCGGCCGGCGGGAGTTTTGCGCGCAGCAGGCGCCGCGCGGCAGCGGCGGCGCCGCTTTCGGCCGGCCGCATCGTCCGGATCGGTTGCATCGCGTGTTTCATTGCGTGAGGTCGATTTCGTAGGTGGCGAGGTTCTTGCCCGAGCCGTCGTCGGCCGCGACCTGCGTGATGCCGGTCAGGCCGGCCGCCGCCGCGTCGCCGAGGCGGTTCGGCGCGGACGCGAACTGCACGTGCGCGACCGAGCTCGCGAGCTTCGTGAAGCGCCAGCTGCGCTGCGCGCCGTCGGCCGCGCGCGTGATCGCCCCGCGCTTCTTGATGAATGCGATCAGCACGTCGCGGTTCGCATCGGGCGACGCGAAGATCGTCTTGCTGCCGTCGAGCCCCGGGAAGTTGCCGCCGCCGCTCGCCCGGTAATTGTTGGTCGCGACGATGAACTGCGCGTTCGGATCGATCGCCGCGCCCTTGTACGTCAGGTTCCTGATGCGGCTGCCCACCGGCTGCGTGACGTCGATTTCATACGCGAGATCGGCCGACGTGAACATGTCGAAGTTGTAGCCGGGGAACGTGCTGACGAGCGGCTGCACGGTCGCCTTGGTCGGGTCGATCCGGTTGAAGCGCTTCGCGGCCGTCTCGAGCCAGTTCTTCACGTCGGCGCCGCTCACCTTCACCGCGTACACGGTGTTCGGGTACAGGTACAGGTCGGCCGCGTTGTTGATCGCGAGCGCGCCCGGCGCGACGTCGGTGTAGTCGGTGCCGCCGCCGAAGCCGCTCTTGAACGGCGCGCTGACCGACAGCACCGGCAGCGACGCGTATTGCGGCAGGTTCGCCTGCATGTAGGTCTTCACGTAGTCGGCCTGCGCTTCGTTGACGATCTGGATCGCGCCCGGATCGCCGACATCCGCGAAGTACGAGTTCATCCGGTAGTCGGTCGAGCCGATCGGCGTCTTCACGTAGTCGATCGTCGCCTGGTGCTCGGCGGCGATCGCGGCGGACACGGAAGGATCGGCGGCGACGTAGCTCTTGTCGGCGTTCTGGATCGGCCGCGCCTCGACGGTCGTCTGCGACTTGTCGACGCTCCACGTCTTGCCGTCGAACTTCAGGCCGAGCTTGATCACGCCGAGGTGCTTGCCCCAGTAGTTGGCCATCACGGTCGGCACGCCGTTGACGATGCCCTTGACCTTGTCGACGCCCGGCAGGTTGAACTGCGACACGGTGCTGTTCGCGTCCGGGAACACCTGGTGCGAGTGGCCGATCAGCATCGCGTCGATGCCGGGCACCTTCGACAGCCACCAGCTGCCGTTCTCCATCGTCGGCGAATACGCGGAATTGTCGAGGCCGCCGTGCGAGATCGCGACGACGAGATCGGCGCCCTTCGCGCGCATTTCGGGAATGTATTTCTCCGCGGCTTCCTTCAGGCCGGTCGTGTAGACCTTGCCGTCGAGCCAGCGCTTGTCCCAGTTCATGATCGCGGGCGGCGTGAAGCCGATGATGCCGATCTTCACGGGCGCGCTGACCGTCTTGCCGTCCGGCGTCGTCGCCGTCACGGTGCGCGTGAGGATCGTGTACGGCGTGAACAGCGGCGCGTTGGTCTTCGCGCTGATCACGTTCGCGAGCACCTGCGGGAAGTTCGGGCCCGCGCACTTCTTCTGCTGGGCCGGCGCCGGCAGGCCGTCGACCTCGAACGTGTTGCCGGTCACCTGCGACAGGTACGGCAGCCCGTAGTTGAATTCATGGTTGCCGATCCCGCCGCCGTCGAATTTCGCGGCGTTCATCACCTTGTAGATCGCGAGCGTCTGGTCGCAGCCGACCGGCTTCACGAGCGCCTGGTAGTCCGACAGCGCGGTGCCCTGGATCGTGTCGCCGTTGTCGAGCAGCAGCGTGTTCGGGTACTGCGCGCGCGCCTGCGCGATCAGCGTCGACACGCGCTCGAAGCCGAGCGAATTGTCGGCGGCGAGCTTGAAGTAGTCGTACGACAGCACGTTGGTGTGCAGGTCGGTCGTCTCGAGCAGCGCGAGCGTGGCCGTCGTGCCGACCGGGGCCTGGGCCGCCGGCGGCGTCACCGGCGGCGACGTGACGTCGTCGCCGCCGCACGCGGCGAGGATGAAGGCGAGGCTGGCGAGCGCGGCGAGGGCCGGCACGCGACGGCGGGAAAGCAGCGGGAAACGCATCGGTTGTCCTGTTCGGTGTTCTGTTTATTGAAATGCGAGGTCGCGACGAATGGCGGCGCGGGGCGCCGACGGCCTGATGTGCGGCGCGTGAGAGTATCGAAAGGAAACGTGACGGAAGAATGAAAGGCGGCGAAACCGGCAACGGGCAACGGGGCGGCGGGTTTCGGGCGAAGCCGGGGCGGGCGCGCCGGCCCGGCGTCACGGCCGTGCGACCCCGGCCCGGCGCCCCGCGGAAATCCTCACGTCGCGTGGGCGGGCGGTTCGCTACAATGGCCGCTGTCACCTTTTTGCAAACAACCTGCCCGTGGACTTCGAGACTCCTCCCGGCCTGTCGGTCGACGCCGGCGGCCAGGGCCAGACGGTGCGCCTGTACGGCCAGTGGACCGCCATCGCGCTCGCGCGCAATCGCGGCGCGGTCGCGCGCCGTGTCGCGAGCGTCGCGTCTGCCCGCGTGAGCGAATGGGATCTGTCCGGCATCGAGCGGCTCGACCACGTCGGCGGCCAGGCGCTGTGGCGCGTGTGGGGCCGCAAGCTGCCGGCAGGCGTCGCGCTGAGCGCCACGCAGCGCACGATCTTCGAGCGTATCGAGCGGCTCGACAGCCAGCGCGAGGCGCCCGAGCGCGTGGTGCGCGTCGATCCCGTCACGCGGCTCGGCCAGGCGATCTTCCGGTTCGGCGAACACCTGCAGGGCGGCATCGCGCTGTTCGGTCTCGTGATCCTCGATGCGCTGTCGGTGCTGCGCCGCCCGCGGACGATGCCGTGGAAGGAAACCTCGGCGAACATCTACAGCGCCGGCGCGCAGGCGCTGCCGATCACCGCGCTCGTCGCGTTCCTGATCGGCATCGTGCTCAGCTACCTGTCCGCGCAGCAGCTGCAGATGTTCGGCGCGAACCGCTACATCGTGAACATCCTCGGGCTGTCGGTGATCCGCGAGCTCGGCCCGGTGCTGTCGGCGATTCTCGTCGCGGGCCGCTCGGGCTCGGCGATCACCGCGCAGATCGGCGTGATGCGCGTGACCGAGGAGCTCGACGCGATGCGCGTGATGGGCATTCCGCACGGGCTGCGGCTGATCCTGCCGCGCGTGCTCGCACTCGGCGTCGCGATGCCGCTGCTCGTGATGTGGACCAACATCATCGCGCTGACGGGCGGCGCGCTCGCCGCGAAGCTGGTGCTCGGGATCGACGTCAACTATTTCGTGCGCTCGCTGCCGGGCGTCGTGCCGATCGCGAACCTGTACATCGGCGTCGGCAAGGGCGTCGTGTTCGGCATGCTGATCGCGCTGGTCGCCTGCCATTTCGGCTTCCGGATCAAGGCGAACTCGCAAAGCCTCGGCGAAGGCACGACCACGTCGGTCGTCACGTCGATCACGGTCGTGATCCTCGCCGACGCGGTGTTCGCGATCCTGTTCCAGAACGTGGGGCTCGGATGAACGCTTCGAACGAAACGACCGCGCATGCCGCGGCCGTCGGCGCCCGGCCGGCCGATACCGACGACCTCGTGATCGAGGTGCGCAACCTGACCAAGCGCTACGGGCGCAACATCATTCACCAGAAGCTCGACTTCGACGTGCGGCGCGGCGAGATCGTGTCGATCGTCGGCGGCTCGGGCTCCGGCAAGACCACGCTCGTGCGGCAGATCCTCGGGCTGGAACGGCCGACCTCGGGCACGATCAAGGTGTTCGGCGACGATACCTCGACGATCGACGACGCCACCGCGCGGCTGATGCGCACGCGCTCGGGGATGCTGTTCCAGCAGGGCGCGCTGTTCTCGTCGATGACGGTGTTCGACAACGTCGCGCAGCCGCTGCGCGAGCTCGGCCGCGTGCCGCCGGATCTGCTGCACGACATCGTGATGCTGAAGCTCGAGATGGTCGGGCTGCCGTGCAAGCACGCGTCGAAGATGCCGGCCGCGCTGTCGGGCGGGATGGTGAAGCGGGTCGGCATCGCGCGCGCGATCGCGCTCGAGCCCGAGCTGCTGTTCCTCGACGAGCCGACGGCCGGCCTCGATCCGCAGGCGTCGGACGAATTCGTCGAGCTGATCGCGACGCTGCACCGCACGCTCGGGCTGACCGTCGTGATGGTGACGCACGACCTCGACACGATGGTCGCGCTGTCGACGCGCGTCGCGGTGCTGGCCGACCGCAAGGTGCTGGTCGCGGCGCCCGTCGAGGAAGCCGCGAACGTCGACCATCCGTTCATCCACGAATATTTCCTGGGGCTGCGCGGGCGTCGCGCATTGCAGGCGCTGCCGCCCGAGCGGCGCGCGAAGCTGCCGAAGGCGGCCCTCGAACCGACGCTGTCGAGCGTCGAGCTGTAACAGGCAAGGACAAGGAACCCTCTGATGGAAAACAAATCACATGCGTTCTGGGCCGGCCTGTTCACGATCGCGCTGACGCTCGCGATCGCGGGCACCGTGTTCTGGTTCAACGTCGACCGCACCGTGCGCGTGCCGTACGACCTGCTCGCGCGCACCAATGTGACGGGGCTGTTTCCCGATGCGGCCGTGCGCTTTCGCGGCCTCGACGTCGGCAAGGTGCAGTCGATCGGCTTCGACCGCGCGCATCCGGGCCAGATCCGGATCCGCATTCTCGTCGACCACGACGCGCCGATCACGCAGTCGACCTACGGCAGTCTCGGCTTCCAGGGCGTGACGGGCATCGCGTTCGTGCAGCTCGAGGACACGGGCCGCGACCTGGCGCCGCTGCCGTCGTCGGCAAAGGCGATCGCGCAGATTCCGATGCGCCCGAGCCTGTTCGACCAGATCCAGGAGCGCGGCGACGTGCTGCTGCGGCAGCTCGAACTGGCGGCGAAGAGCGCGAACGCGCTGATGTCGCCCGAGATGCGCGAGCAGTTGCGCGCGACCGCCGAAAGCCTGCAGCACGCGGCCGACGGCGCCGCGACGCTGACGAAGCAGCTCGGGCCGGCGGTCACCGCGCTGCCGGAAACGATGCACGAGGTGAATCGCGCGATGGCGTCGGCGAACACGCTGATGCAGCCGAACGGGCCGCTCGTGTCGAATCTGAACAAGGCCGGCACGGCCGCCGAGCAGGTCGGCGTCACGCTGAACGCGCTCAACGCGCGCGTGCAGTACGACACGCTGCCGCGCTTCAACGCGCTGGCCGACAGCGTCGGCGACGCGTCGCGGCAATTGAAGGACGTGGCCGGTGAACTCGGCCGCAATCCGCGCAGTCTGTTGTTCGGTTCGCCCGGCGCGGCGCCGGGGCCCGGCGAAGCGGGCTTCGTCTGGCCGGGTGCGACGGCCGGGAAGTGACACACGGCAGCAGCCATCGATCGTCCGGCCGGAAGCGGCCGGCCATGACGTCAATCGAAACCGCAAACATCATGCAGGAACACGCCATGCCACGAATCCTTGACCGCGCGGTGCGTCCGGCGGCGTCCGCAGTTGCCGTGCTGACGCTTGCGCTGGCGGCCGGCTGCGCCGGCAACAGCGCGGTGCTGTCGAACGTCCGCTACGACCTCGGGCCCACGTCGTCGGTGGTGACGGCCGGTTCGGGCCCCGCGCTGAAGGTGCTCGACGTCGCTGCGCCCGAGGCGCTCGATTCCGACAAGTTCGCGTACCGCCTCGCGTACGCGGATGCGCAGCACGTGGCCGTCTATCGCGACAGCCGCTGGACCGCGCCGCCCGCGCAACTGCTCACGCAGCGGCTGCGCGGCGCGCTGTCGTCGCGCGGCGCGGTGCTCGACGGCTCCGACGGCGTGCGCGCGCCGACGCTCAAGGTCGACCTGAGCGAATTCGAACAGGTGTTCGACGGCGAGTCGCAGAGCCACGGCGCCGTCACCGCGCGCGCGACGCTGACGCAGGACGGCAAGGTGCTCGGCCAGCGCACGTTCGTCGCGCGGGCGCCGTCGAGCACGCCCGACGCGGCGGGCGGCGCCCGTGCCCTCGCGGCGGCGAGCGACGAGCTGGTGTCGCAGATCGCCGCGTGGGCCGGCATGCAGGCATACGCGGGCACGCCGTGACGCGTGCCGCGCAGCCGCGATGAGCGCGACCGGCACGCCTCGCGCATCGCCGCTCGCGCGGCAGGCCTGTGCCGCTTACGCGGCGCTCATCGTCTACGCGTCGCTGTATCCGTTCCACGGCTGGATGTCGCTCGGCATCGGGCCGTTCGACTACCTGTTCGCGCCGATGCAGCGCTACGTGACCGCGTTCGACGTGGTCACGAACGTGCTCGGCTATCTGCCGTTCGGCGCGCTCGCCGTGCTCGCGCTGCACCCGCGCCGGCGCGGCGTGGCCGCGACGCTGATCGCGGCCGGGCTCGGCGTGCTGCTGTCGGGCACGATGGAAGCGCTGCAGACGTACCTGCCGACGCGTGTCGCGTCGAATCTCGATCTCGGCGCCAATGCGCTCGGCGCACTGCTGGGCGCGGCGCTCGCCGCGCCGGCCACCGGTGCGCTGCTCGATCGCGGGGCGCTGCGCCGGCTGCGCTTCGCGTGGTTCGAGGACGACGGCGCCACCGCGCTGCTGCTCGCCGGGCTGTGGCCGTTCGCGATCCTGTTTCCGTCGCCGTTCCTGTTCGGCATCGGCGACTGGCCGGCCGCGTTGTGGGAGCGTGCCGACGCGTCGATGCAGGAAGCGCTGCTCGCGTGGCTGCCGGCTGCGTGGCAGGCGGGCGAATGGCCCGAGCGCGTCGACGGCTGGCTGTCCGATTCCGGGTGGGAGGCCGCCCTCGGCGGGCTGATGCTGTTCGCCGCGCTGACGATCGCGTCGCTCGCGATGCGGCCGCGCGCGCCGCGGGTCCGGCTCCTGATCGCGCTCGTCGTCGCGACGCTCGTGCTGAAGGCGGGGGCGACGTTCATGCAGTCGGCCACCGGCCTCGTGGTCGTGTGGGCGACGCCCGGCGCGCGGCTCGGCATCGAGCTCGGCTTCGCGGCCGCGCTCGTCGCGCTGCGCGTGCCGGCGACCTGGCGCGCGATGCTCGCGGCGCTCGCGCTGCTGGCCGGCGTGGCGCTCGTGAACCTGCTGCCCGTCAATCCGTTCTTCGACTTCACGCTGTCGGGCTGGCGGCAGGGCCGCTACGTGCATTTCAACAGCCTCGCGCGCTGGCTCGCGTGGATCTGGCCCTACGCGGCGCTGATCTGGCTCGGCCAGCGCGTCGAGCACGCATGGCTGCCGGTCGCTCGGCGGCGCTGACACGGCAGCTTGGGCGCCGCGGCGGCGGCCGTATCGCGGGCAGCCGCGTGCGCCGCTCGCTATAATCGTCCGCATCCTCCGTTGCCGCCCAGCGCAACGGCAATCCATCGCCCCTCTTTCCGCACGGTCTCGCGCCGGGCCGCTCGTCATCATGGATTCCTACTACCAGCACCACGTCTTCTTCTGCCTGAACCAGCGCGACCCGGGCGCCGAACGCCCAAGCTGCGCGCAATGCGACGCGCAGACCATGCAGGAATACGCGAAAAAGCGCGTGAAGGAGCTCGGCCTCGCGGGGCCGGGCAAGGTTCGCATCAACAAGGCCGGCTGCCTCGATCGCTGCGAGGAAGGGCCGGTGATGGTCGTGTATCCGGAAGGCACGTGGTACACGTACGTCGACCAGGCCGACATCGACGAGATCGTCGAATCGCATCTGCGCGACGGCAAGGTCGTCGACCGCCTGAAGATCTGAGCGGGCCGGCCGAATGAACGTTCACACGCAGAAATCGCTGATCGCGGGCCCGGTCGGGCAGATCGAAATCGCGGTCGACCTGCCCGACGCCGTGCGCGAAGGCGGCGCGGCGCCGCGCGGCATCGCGCTCGTCGCGCATCCGCATCCGCTGTTCGGCGGCACGATGGACAACAAGGTCGCGCAGACGCTGGCGCGCACGCTCGTGCAACTGAACTACGTCGTGTTCCGGTCGAACTTCCGCGGTGTCGGCGCGACCGAGGGCGTGCACGACAACGGCACCGGCGAGGCCGACGACCTGCTCGCGGTGCTCGCGCACATGCGCGCGCAGCCCGCGTATGCGGACCTGCCGCTCGTGCTCGCGGGCTTCTCGTTCGGCACGTTCGTGCTGTCGCACGTCGCGAAGCGGTTGCGCGACGCGGGCGAGACGATCGAGCGGATGGTGTTCGTCGGCACGGCCGCGAGCCGCTGGCAAGTGGCCGACGTGCCCGAGAACACGCTCGTGATCCACGGCGAAACCGACGACACGGTGCCGATCGCTTCCGTGTACGACTGGGCGCGGCCGCAGGAGCTGCCGGTCGTCGTGATCCCCGGCGCCGAGCATTTCCTGCATCGCAAGCTGCATGTGCTCAAGCGCATCATCGTCGACGCGTGGCGCTAGCCGGCGCGCGGGTGCCGGCAGGGCGCCCGCGGCCCGCGCGTTGCGTCGCCCGCACGCCGCCCTTCCGGCATGCGCCGAAAGCACACGTCGCCCGCGCGACATCGCGCCGCAGCGTGCGGCGCCCCCCACTTCCACCTCGGCTGCACAAGCCTTTCGCGCACCTTCGCGTGCGATGACGTGCGGCTTGCCGGCACCCTGCGCGCGATGCCGATGTGCGGCTCTCCGGCGCGAGGTTCGCGAAAACGCCAGGCGCGGCCACGTATAATGGCCGCAATCCGCGTCGCCCGCGGCCCGGCTGGGCCCATGCGGCGCTCGGTTCGCCGCCTGTCCGCCCGCTCGCGACGGCCGCGAACCGAACGCGCCCGCACGAGTCCAACCGGCGCGTTTCGCGTCGCCCGACGAAGTCGGGCGAGTGCCCGAAACGCCCGCCGCCTTGCCGTTCAACCCTGCGCGTTTCGCACCGCACTTTCTGCCATCAGCCTGAATCGATCATGCGTCTGTCTTCCCAAGGCCTCAAGTCCCTCGCTTCCTCCATCGCCTTCGGCACCGCCGCGCGCAACGTCGCGCTCGGCGTGATGCTGCCCGTCGCGCTCGCATCGACGATCGTCGTCGCCGAGGCGAAGCCGGCCGCCAAGGCAAAGGCCGCGCATGCAGCGCCGGCCGCCGCCGAACAGTTCACCGGCGCGCCCGCGACCTACATGCCGGGCGCGGTGCCGCCGCCGGGCGTGAATGCGCGCTCGTGGGTGCTCGTCGATGCGACCAGCAACACGGTGCTCGCGTCGGGCAATGCCGATGAACGCGTCGAGCCGGCGTCGCTGACGAAGCTGATGACCGCGTACCTCGTGTTCGAGGCGCTCGACAAGAAGAAGATCTCGATGGAGCAGATCGTCACGCCGAGCGACGCGGTGCGCCGTGTCGGCCGCGACGAGTCGCGCATGTTCATCGAGGCGAACAAGCCGGTGTCGGTGCACGACCTCGTGTACGGGATGATCATCCAGTCGGGCAACGACGCCGCGATCGCGCTGGCCGAACTCGTCGGCGGCAGCGAAGGGCAGTTCGTCACGATGATGAACGACGAGGCGCAGCGCCTCGGCATGAAGGGCACGCACTTCGCCGACGTGAACGGCATGCCCGACCCGAACCACTACACGACGGCCGGCGACCTCGCGAAGCTGTCCGCGCACCTGATCCGCGATTTTCCGCAGTACTACAGCATCTTCTCGGAGAAGGAATTCAAGTACAACAACATCCGCCAGGGCAACCGCAACCGTCTGCTGTGGCTCGACCCGACGGTCGACGGCCTGAAGACCGGCCATACGCAGGCTGCCGGCTACTGCCTGATCGCATCGGCGAAGCGCGCGATTCCGGGCGTGGACGGCCAGCGCCGCCTCGTGTCGGTGATGATGGGCGAGCAGAAGGAAAGCGAGCGTACGCAGGACAGCATGAAGATGCTGAACTACGGCTACAGCGCGTTCGATTCGGTGCGCCTGTTCAAGGGCGGCCAGGCGATCTCGACGCCGCGCATCTACAAGGGCAAGGACAACACCGTGCAGGTCGGCGTGAAGAGCGACCAGTGGGCGACCGTGCCGCGCGGCCTCGGCGACAAGGTCAAGACCGAGGTCGACGTCAACGCGCCGCTGATCGCGCCGCTCGCGGAAGGCCAGCAGGTCGGTACCGTGAAGATCGTCGCCGACGGCAAGACGCTGTCCGAATTCCCGGTCGTCGCGCTGCAGGCCGTGCCGGAAGCGGGTATCTTCGGGCGTATCTGGGACTCGATCCTGCTGATGTTCAGCAAGAAGAAGTAAGCACGACGGGCCTTTCTTTTCACGACTTCATCCCCATCTGTCATAACCATGAGCCAAGCCGAATTCGAACCGATCGTCTACCTCAGCGTGTCGTCGCAGGAGGAACTGGTGCCGCTGTCGGAAGCCCGGGTGCCGGTGCTCGACCGTGGGTTCATCTTCGGCGACGGCGTGTATGAAGTCGTGCCCGTTTATGCGCACGACGGCGCGCACGTGCCGTTCCGGATCGAGCAGCACCTGGAGCGGCTCGCGCGCAGCCTGAAGAAGATCGGCATCGACAACCCGCACGACGCGGCCGGCTGGCGCGCGCTGATCGAGCGCGTCGTCGCGGCGAACGCCGAAGGGCTCGGCGACGGCAATGCGCTCGTCTACCTGCAGGTGACGCGCGGCGTCGCGAAGCGCGGCCACGCGTTCCCGGCGCACGCGGTGCCGACGGTGTTCGCGATGACGAGCCCGTTGCGCCTGCCGTCCGCCGACGAGCGCGCGAAGGGCGTGCGTTGCGTGACGGCGGAAGATCGCCGCTGGCTGCATTGCGACATCAAGTCGATTTCGCTGCTCGGCAACGTGCTGATGGCGCAGCATGCGGCCGAACGCGATGCGTTCGAGACGCTGCAGTTGCGCGACGGCAACCTGACGGAAGGCTCGTCGTCGAACGTGTGGATCGCGAAGAACGGCGAGCTGCTCGCGCCGCCGCGCAGCAACAAGATCCTCGAGGGGATCCGCTACGCCCTCGTCGAGGAGCTGGCCGAGGCGTGCGGCATCCGGTTCGTCGCGCGCGAGATCAGCGAAGTCGAGTTGCGTTCGGCGGACGAAATCATGATCACGTCGGCCACGAAGGAAATTCTGCCCGTCACGTCGCTCGACGATCTGCCCGTGCAGGGCGGCAAGCCGGGCCCCGTATTCGCGGCGTTGTACGACGCGTACCAGCGCGCGAAGGCGCGCGAGTTTGAACAGTTTGACCTAACCCGGAGAAAATGATGAGCGAACCGACCAAAACCATCGAGGTGACCGGCGCGATCGATACCCGGAAGGAGTCGCTGCTGGAGTTTCCGTGCGATTTCCCGATCAAGATCATGGGCAAGGCGCACCCCGAGTTCAAGGACACGATCTTCAAGGTCGTCGCCGTTCACGACAACGAGATCGACGTCGAGAAGATCGAGGAACGTGCATCGAGCGGCGGCAATTACACGGGCCTCACGATCACCGTGCGGGCGACGAGCCAGCAACAGCTCGACGACATCTACCGCGCACTGACCGGCCATCCGATGGTCAAGGTCGTGCTCTGAGCGCCCGCCATCCTCCTTCCTGCGCGCACTCGGCGGGGGTCTTCCCCGCCGCGCGCCGCGCGTCCAGCTCGTCGCACAGCCGTTTGTATTCGGCCACTTCCTGAAGCAGCCAGGCTCTGAACGCCTGCACGCGCGGAGCGTTCAGGAGCGGCGGCGGACACACGAAAAAATAGTGCCACGGGCTCGGCCCGTCGATGTCGAACAGGCGCACGATGCGTCCGTCGAGCAGGTCGTGCACCGCGAGCGAGCGGCGCACCAGCGCGATGCCCTGGCCGTCGATCGCGGCCAGCAGCAGGTTCGACGAATCCTGGTACAGAATCCCCCGTTTCGGCTCCGTCAGCGTGTTGAGTCCGGCCGCGTCGAACCACGGCCGCCACAGTTCGTCGTCCGAGCGCAGCAGGGTGTAGTGCGCGAGATCGGCGGGCGTTTGCGGCAGCTTGCCGCCGTTCAGCGTCGGCGCGCAGGCCGGAAAGAACACCTCGTCGAACAGCGGCTCGACATGCAGCCCCGGATAGTTGCCGTTCCCGAAGCGGATCGCGAGATCGACGTCGTCGCGCGCGAAATCGGTGAGCGAGTTGGTCGACTGCAGTTCGACGTCGATTTCCGGATGCCGCTCGATGAACGTGCCGATGCGCGGCGTGATGAAGCGCGCGGCGAACGACGACAGCATCGACACCACCAGCCGCCGGTCGCGATCGCTCGCGCGCACGTCGCGGGTCGCGTCGGCGATCACCATCAGCGCGGTGCGGATCTGCTGCGCGTAGCGCATGCCGGCATCGGTCAGGCACAGCCGCTTGCCGTTGCGCGTGAACAGCTGCACGCCGAGCTCCTCCTCGAGCGCGCGCACCTGGTGGCTGACCGCGCCGTGCGTGACGTACAGCTCGTCGGCGGCGCGCGAGAAATTCTCGTGACGGGCGGCGGCTTCGAACGCGCGAATCGCGTTCAGCGCAGGGAGCTGGCGGAGGTCCATTTGCTAATTTTCCTCACATCGACGTGAAAATTGGTCGTTTTGTCGGACGCCTTGAAATGACTACGATTGTAGCCATCGAAGCATTTATTGGCGGAGTCGATCATGCAAGAAATTTCTTCAAGCATCACGTTCGAAATCCCCGCGGGCGAAACCGTGCCGATGAAGGTGCAACGCAGCACGCGGCTGGTGGTGCAGCGCGGGCCGGTGTGGGCGACGCGCAGCAACGACGTCAACGATTACTTCCTGGTCGACGGTGAAACGCTGAAGCTGCGCCGCGGCGAGCGGCTGTGGCTCAGCGCGGAAGGCCGTGAGGGCACGTGCGTGGCATTCTCCGTGTCGCGGCCGCCGCGGGAAGTCGCGCTCGGCGGGCTGGCACGGCTGCGCGAACGGCTGTCCGCGCTGCTCCATGACGGATGGCGCACCGTCTGACCGTCATTTCCTCCGACGGATACCG
This sequence comes from Burkholderia metallica, assembly GCF_001718555.1. Lineage (NCBI taxonomy): Bacteria > Pseudomonadati > Pseudomonadota > Betaproteobacteria > Burkholderiales > Burkholderiaceae > Burkholderia > Burkholderia metallica. Next base: position 3,257,700 of record NZ_CP013401.1, on the reverse strand, counting down.
GCGATCCGTCCCCGTCCCCAGGCCGGCGAGACCCACGGGTTTTCGGTAAACTACCGCCCATGTCCGTTTCGCCGGTTTCCATCGTGTCCACGCCTGTCGCCGTTTCCGCATCGCCCGCCGGGTCTCCGGATCAGCCGGCCCCGCCGGTCACCGTGCGGTGGCGGGGCGTCGAGACCTACGAGACGAGCTTCGACGCAATGCGCGCGTTCACCGACACGCGCACGGCCGACACCGGCGACGAGATCTGGCTGGTCGAGCACCCGCCCGTCTACACGCTCGGCCAGGCCGGCGACCCGGCCCACCTGCTGGTGGCCGACAGCGGCGTGCCGCTCGTGAAGGTCGACCGCGGCGGGCAAATCACTTACCACGGCCCCGGCCAGATCGTCGCGTACCTGCTGCTGGACCTGCGCCGGCGCAAGCTGATGGTGCGCACGCTCGTGACGAAGATCGAGGAGGCCGTGATCGAAACCCTCGCGGCGTATAATCTCGCTTCGGTCCGCAAGGCGGGCGCGCCCGGCATCTACGTGGCATCCGGCGTGCACGAGGGCGCGAAAATCGCGGCCCTCGGCCTGAAGATCCGCAACGGCTGCAGCTATCACGGGCTGAGCCTGAACGTGAAGATGGATCTGCGCCCGTTTCTTGCGATCAACCCGTGCGGCTATGCCGGACTGGAAACCGTCGACATGGCGAGCCTCGAGGTTGCCGCCGACTGGAACGACGTCGCCCGCACGCTGGTGCGCCGTCTGATCGCCAACCTCGACGGCGCATCCGCAGCCGCCGACAAGCCGCACGCACTGGAACAACATTCGAATGACTGACGTTACCGCTTCCCCCGCACCGGCCGATTCGGCCGCCACCGCTGCCTACGATCCGACCGCCAAGCAGAAGGCGCAGGCGAAGACGGCGCGCATCCCGATCAAGGTCATTCCGATCGAGAAGCTGAAGAAGCCCGAGTGGATCCGCGTGAAGGCGGCCACCGGCAGCTCGCGCTTCAACGAGATCAAGACGATCCTGCGCGAGCACAACCTGCATACGGTGTGCGAGGAAGCGAGTTGCCCGAACATCGGCGAATGCTTCGGCAAGGGCACCGCGACGTTCATGATCATGGGCGACAAGTGCACGCGCCGCTGCCCGTTCTGCGACGTCGGCCACGGCCGTCCCGATCCGCTCGATGCGGATGAACCGAAGAACCTCGCACGCACGATCGCCGCGCTGAAGCTCAAGTACGTGGTGATCACGAGCGTCGACCGCGACGACCTGCGCGACGGCGGTGCCGCCCATTTCGTCGAGTGCATCCGCGAAGTGCGCGAGCAGTCGCCGGACACGCGCATCGAGATCCTGACGCCGGACTTCCGCGGCCGTCTCGACCGCGCGATCTCGATCCTGAACGCCGCGCCGCCGGACGTGATGAACCACAACCTCGAAACGGTGCCGCGTCTGTACAAGGAAGCGCGCCCGGGTTCGGACTACGCGCACTCGCTGAAGCTCCTGAAGGACTTCAAGGCGCTGCATCCGGACGTCGCGACGAAGTCTGGCCTGATGGTCGGCCTCGGCGAGACCGAAGAGGAAATCCTGCAGGTGATGCGCGACCTGCGCGCGCACGACGTCGACATGCTGACGATCGGCCAGTACCTGCAGCCGTCCGAGCACCACCTGCCGGTGCGTGCGTACGTGCATCCGGATACGTTCAGGATGTACGAGGAAGAGGCGTACAAGATGGGCTTCACGCACGCGGCCGTCGGCGCGATGGTGCGTTCGAGCTATCACGCCGATCTGCAGGCGCACGGGGCCGGCGTGGTCTGAGCGCCGTTGCTTCGTTCGTCGTCGGACGAACCCGAAAAAGCCCGCAGCGATGCGGGCTTTTTCGTTGGTGCGGCGGCCATCCACGCCGCCGCACGACAATCGCCATCCGACCGGACGCGCGATCCGGTCGAACGTGAAAAGCAAAGCTGAAACGGCATCGATAGCTTCGCACGATAAGTTCGCTCCCGCCGCGCGCAAAGCTCCTATAGTCGGCTCTCCCGCAGCAATGCCCGCATTCCGAAGGAGAGCCGCATGTCCCGTTTCAGCTTCGTCCGCCGCGCCGTCGTCGCGCTGACCGCCTTGGCCGCGCTCGGCGCGGCACACGCCGAATCGCGCGAAGTCGTGATCGCGTACCAGGACATGGTCGTGCCGTGGCGCTACGCGCAGGCGAGCGGTGAAGTCGAAAAGGCGACCGGCTACAAGGTCACGTTCCGCAAGCTCGACAGCGGCGCCGACGTGATCCGCGCGCTCGCGTCGGGTTCCGTCCAGCTCGGCGAAGCCGGTTCGAGCCCGATCGCGGCCGGGCTGTCGCAGGGGCTCGACATCTCGCTGTTCTGGGTGCTCGACAACATCAACGACGCCGAGGCGCTCGTCGCGCGCAACGGCTCGGGCGTCACGAGCGTCGCGGCGCTGAAGGGCAGGAAGATCGGCGTGCCGTTCGTGTCGACGTCGCATTTCCATACGCTGGTCGCGCTGCAGGCGGCGGGCGTCAATCCGAACGACGTGAAGATCGTCAACCTGCGCCCGCCCGAAGTCGCGGCCGCCTGGGCGCGCGGCGACATCGATGCGACCTATATCTGGGACCCGGTGCTCGCGAAGGTCAAGCAGTCGGGCACCGTGCTGACGACGTCCGGCCAGGTCGCGAAAGCGAGCGGCAAGGCGACCTTCGACGGTTTCGTCGTGAGCCGCAAGTTCGCGCGCGAGAACCCCGAGTTCGTCACGCGTTTCGTGAGGGTGCTCGCAGCCGCCGATGCCGACTACCGCGCGCATGCGGCGGCGTGGAAGGTCGGCTCGCCGCAGGTCGCGGCGGTCGCGAAGGTGTCGGGCGCGAACGCGCAGGACGTGCCCGCGAGCCTCGCGCTCTACGCGTTCCCGACGGCGGCCGAGCAGGCGTCGCCGACGTGGCTCGGTGGCGGTGCGCAATCGGGCGCCGCGAAATCGCTCGCGGCGACCGCCACGTTCCTCAAATCGCAAGGCACGATCCAGACGGTGCTCGCCGACTACTCGGCCGGCGTCGATCCGCAGTTCGTGCAGAAGGCCGCGCGCTGAGCGCGGCGAGCATCGCGGAGTCCTGAGCATGAGTACGCTGGAAGTCCGTCAGGTTTCGGTTGCCTATCCGGGCGAGCGCGGCAGGCCGACCACGCAGGCGCTCGCGCGCGTCGACCTGCGCATCGATGCCGGCGAATTCGTCGTCGCGCTCGGCGCGTCCGGGTGCGGGAAGACGACGCTGCTGAACTGCATGGCCGGCTTCGTCGCGCCGACCACCGGCGACGTGCGCGTCGACGGCGTGCCGGTCACGGGCCCGGGCGCCGACCGCGGCGTCGTGTTCCAGAAGTACGCGCTGCTGCCGTGGCTCGACGTGCTCGACAACGTCGCGCTCGGGCTGCGCTTCGCGCGCGTGTCGAAGGCCGAGCGCGAAGCACGGGCGCGGGAGATGCTCGCGCTGGTCGGGCTCGAAGGTCATGCGCATGCGCGCGTGTACGCGCTGTCGGGCGGGATGCAGCAGCGTGTCGGCATCGCGCGCGCGCTCGCGAGCGATCCGCGCGTGCTGCTGATGGACGAGCCGATGGGCGCGCTCGACGCGCTGACGCGCGGCACGATGCAGGCGCTCGTGCTCGACGTGTGGGCGCGCACCGGCAAGACGGTGTTCTTCATCACGCACGATGTCGAGGAGGCGCTGTTCCTCGCGACGCGTCTGGTCGTGATGACGCCCGGCCCCGGCCGGATCGCGGAAACCTTCGAACTGCCGTTCGCGCGCCGCTACGTCGAATCGCGCGATGCGCGCGCGGTGAAGTCGTCGCCGGATTTCATCGCGTGGCGCGAGCGGTTGATTGCGTACCTGCATCGCGACGAGGCGGCCGAGGTGCCCGCGTGATGCGCGAATGGGTGCGGCAGGGCGTGTCCGTCGGGCATGGCCGGATCAGTTCTTTGCACAGGCAGGACGACATGAGCACGCAGGATTCGTGGGCAGCTGATCGCGCGGCTGCGGGGTTCGGGCAGGACGATCGCGCGACGCAGCGGCGCCACGCGGCGCATGCGGCGCGCCCGTCACATCGCTACCGGTTGCCGGGGGAGGGGAAGACGGCGGCCTTGAGCACGGCGACGGTCGCGGCGCTGGCCGTGCTGTGGTGGGTCGCCACCCATCGCCAGTGGCTGCCGCCGCTGTTCCTGCCCGCACCGGAAGCGGTGTGGACGGCATTCGTCGATGCGTGGCACGGCCGCATCCAGGGCGGGCTGCCGCTGTCCGAGCACCTGCTGTGGAGTGCGGCGCGCGTGTTCGGCGCGTTCGCGCTCGCGACGGCGATCGGCGTGCCGGCCGGCATCCTGATGGGCGTGAGCCGCGTCGCGCGCGGCGTGCTCGATCCGCTGCTGGAGTTCTACCGGCCGTTGCCGCCGCTCGCGTATCTGCCGCTCGTCGTGATCTGGTTCGGCATCGACGAAACGGCGAAGCTCGTCGTGATCTTTCTCGCGTGCTTCGCGCCGATCGCGATGGCCGCCCGCGCCGGGGTGCGCGCGGCGACGGTCGAGCAGATCAACGCCGCGTATTCGCTCGGCGGCAGCTTCGCGCAGATCGTGCGGCACGTCGTGCTGCCGGCCGCGCTGCCGGAGATCCTCACCGGGCTGCGGATCGCGATCGGCTTCGGCTGGACGACGCTGGTGGCGGCCGAGATGGTCGCCGCGACGGCCGGGCTCGGGCAGATGGTGCTCAACGCATCGAGCTTCCTGCGCACGGATATCGTCGTGATGGGAATCCTGATCATCGGCGCGATCGCGTGGCTGTTCGATCTCGCGATGCGGTGGGTCGAGCGGCGGGTAGTGCCGTGGAAGGGGCGGGGGTGACGGAACCCAGGCGATACGGGCGACGTTTACGCGCCGCCCCGGCCTGCCACCGTCATTCCCCCATCGCCACTCCTTCCCGCCGCGGGTCCGCCCCACCGAACCACACCGTCTGCCCCTGCACGTTCAGCCGCTGGATGCCCTGCAGCCCCGAGTTCATCTCGACGACCTGCACGTCGTGCCCGCGGCCCTTCAGCCCGTCGGCGAGCGCGTCCGACACGCGGCCGCGCTCCAGCTGCGTCGGCCCGTTCATCGAGCCGAAATTCGGCAGCGCGATCGCCTGCTGCATCGTCATCCCCCAGTCGAGCACGCCGACCAGCGTCTTCGCGACGTGATTGATGATCGCGGGGCCGCCGGCCGAGCCGACGATCATCGTCACCTGCTTCGTCTTCTTGTCGAACACGAGTTCCGGCGACATCGCCGAGCGCGGCCGCTTGCCCGGCTGCACGCGGTTCGCGACCGGCCGGCCGTTGTCGTTCGACACGAACGAGAAATCGGTGAGCTGGTTGTTCAGCATGAAGCCGCGCACCATCAGCCGCGAGCCGAACGCGTCCTCGATGCTGGTCGTCATCGACAGCGCCTGCCCGTAGCGGTCGACGATCGCTATGTCGGACGTCGACGGCAACTCGGGGCTGCGGTCGTCGGCCAGCGCGAGCGTCGCGCCCTGCGGCGTGCCGGCCTGCGCGACGCCCATGCTGTTGTCGCCGATCAGGTGCGCGCGCTGCGCGAGATAGGTCTTGTCGGTGAGGCTCGCCCAGTTCCCACCCGGCAGCGGCACGAAATCGGGATCGGCAACGTAGCGCGCGCGGTCCGCATACGCGAGGCGTCCGGCTTCGCTGAACAGATGCGCGGCGAACGGCGTCGGCTCGTAGCCGACGTCGTTGCGCACCGGCTTCTGCGCGCCGATCTGCTGCCAGTCGGGCATCGCCTCGAGGATGCCGAGCATCTGCGCGATCGCGAGGCCGCCCGACGACGGCGGCGGCATCCCGCACACGACCGAGCGCCGGTAATCGGCGCACAGCGGCGCACGCACCTTCGCCTTGTAGCGCGCGAGATCCTGCAGCGACAGCAGGCCCGGGTTGGTCGGGTGCTTGCGCACCTTCGTGACGATGTCGCGCGCGATCGCGCCGCTGTAGAACGCGTTCGCGCCGCGGTCGGCGACCTGGCGCAGCACGGTCGCGAGCGCGGGGTTCTTCAGCACGGTGCCGGCCGCTTTCGGCGTGCCGTCCGCGTTGTAGAAGTACGCACGCGCGGCCGGGTCGTTCTTCAGGTATCGGTCGTTCGCGATCAGCGTCGCGAGCCGCGGGCTGATCGTGAAGCCGTGCTCGGCGAGCCGGATCGCCGGCTGGAACAGCCGCCGCCACGGCAGCTTGCCGTGCGCGCGGTGCGCGGCGTCGAGCATGCGCAGCACGCCCGGCGTGCCGACCGAGCGCCCGCCGACGACACCTTCGTATAAGCTCATCGGCTGGCCGGTCGGGCCGTAGAACAGCCGGTCGGTCGCGGCGGCCGGCGCGGTTTCGCGGCCGTCGTACGCCTGCGTGGTCTTGCCGTCGAAATACAGCATGAATGCGCCGCCGCCGATTCCCGACGATTGCGGCTCGACGAGCGCGAGCACCATCTGCGTGGCGATCGCCGCGTCGATCGCGGTGCCGCCGGCCTTCAGCATCTCGTAGCCGGCCTGCGTCGCAAGCGGGTTCGCGGCCGCGATCATGAAGTGCTGCGCGGTCCAGCCCGGCTTGTCGGTCCAGCCGGACGACAGCTCGGGCGCGTGGAAGCCGGGCAGCGGCACGGCGGCGCCCGATGCGGCGGCGACGGGCACCACTGCGCCCGACGGCGGCGTGGACGGGGACGTGCAGCCGGCGTTGAACGCGACGAGCGCGACGGCGGCGAGCAGCGTCCAGGAGCGCGAATGCGGACGAATCCGGTCGAACATTGAACCCTCGGCAGCAGTGAATTCGAAGGAGGCGACGGTGCCGGTGCAACGCGGCTGCCCGCCCCGGCGCGCTATTGTCACCGCGCAGCCGGCGGCTTGTCACCCGACAGGAAACCCTGACGCAGCGCGCCGGGCCCGCCCCGGCCGGTCTTTCCGGCTTGTTCGAGGATGAACTCTATGAACGTGGACGTCGCGCGCGTGTGGTGCCGGTTCGGCATGTAGAGCATGTACATGTGCGTGCCGAAGATGCTGAGCCGGTATGCGTCGAGCGACGTGACGACCGTGCCGCGCCGGATGTCGTCCTGCATCACGTAGTCGGGCACGATGCCGACGCCGATCCCGCCGAGGATCGCTTGCCGCAGGAACAGGAAGTTCTCCGAAATCAGCGTGGGCTCGAGCAGCACTTCGTGGCGCTCGTCGCCGAGATACGCGGCGATCCTGAGCTGCCGGCCCACCACCGTCGCGGTGACGACCGGGGACGCCGACAACGCGTCGAGGCTCGCCGGCATCCCGTGCTCGGCCGCGAACGCGGCCGACGCGCACGCGACGTAGCGCACCGCGCCCATGTCGCGCGCGACGAGGTTCTGCGGCGGCTCCGGCATCACGCGCACCGCGATGTCGATCTCGTCGCGCATCAGGTCTTCCACGCGGTTCTCGAACACGACGTCGAGCACGATGCCCGGATGCAGCCGCTTGAACGCGAGCAGCCAGTCGGACATCACCATCTGCCCGTAGCCGCTCGGCACCGACAGCCGCACGCGGCCCTGCAGGTCCTGGCCGAGCGTCGTCACCGATTCCTGCGCGGCGAGCAGTTCGTTGCGGATGCGCCGGCCGTGCTCGTACAGCTTCAGCCCGATCTCGGTCGGCTCGATGCGCCGCGTCGTGCGGCGCACGAGCTGCTGGCCGATCGAGCGCTCGAGCTGGTTCAGCCTGTAACTCACGTTCGCGCGGCTCATCTTGAGCCGCTGTGCGGCCTTGCTGAGATTGCCGGCATCGAGGATTTCGACGAGCAGCGTCAGCGCGTTCAGGTCCATGCGTTGCGTCTCCTGATCCGTCCCGCTCATGAATCTCGATGGCGGTCGGACACCTTCAGTGTCAAGTCGGACTTGACAGCTTGTAAAAGCGGGAGGGAATTGTCAATGAATCTCGATCAATCGAGAATCAGCACATGCCCGGCGTACGGCCGGATCTTGTCCCGCATCCGCGGGACCGGGGCCGGTGCCCCGGCGCCGCGCCCGTGGCAGCGAGCCACGCGGCGGCGTCGACGCACCGGCCGCCGCGTCAAGGAGACACGATGAACTCACCCGCTTCCCCCGCCAGCTCCACCGGCACCGTCACGCGCGAGCGGCGCGACAAGGTGCTCGTCGTCACGATCGACCATCCGCCCGTCAACGCGCTGTCCGCCGACGTCCGGCGCGGCCTCGCCGACGCGCTCGACGCCGCGCGGGCCGACGACGCGATCCGCGCGGTGCTGATCGTCGGCGCCGGCCGCAACTTCATCGCGGGCGCGGACATTCGCGAATTCGGCAAGCCGATCGTGCCGCCGTCGCTGCCCGACGTGTGCGAGCACATCGAGTCGAGCGCGAAGCCGGTCGTGGTCGCGCTGCACGGCGCGACGCTCGGCGGCGGCCTCGAAGTCGCACTGGCCGCGCATTATCGGCTCGCGGTGCCCGGCGCGAAGCTCGGGCTGCCCGAAGTGACGCTGGGCCTGCTGCCCGGCGCGGGCGGCACGCAGCGCGCGCCGCGCCTGATCGGTGCGAAGGCCGCGCTCGACCTGATGCTGACGGGCCGCCACGCGAGCGCCGAGGAAGCGCTCGCGCTCGGCCTCGTCGACCGCATCGCGCACAGCGACGATACGCTCGCCGAAGGCCTCGCCTACGCGCAGGAACTGGTGTCGCTCGGCGCGCCGGTGCGCCGCACGCGCGATGCGCAGGGACTCGCCGACCGCGCGGCCGCGCAGGCCGCGATCGATGCGGCGCGCGTGGAGCTGCCGAAGAAATCGCGCGGGCTGTTCTCGCCCGCGAAGATCGTCGACGCGGTCGAGGCCGCGCTCACGCAGTCGTTCGACGCGGGAATGAAGCTCGAACGCAGCCTGTTCCTGCAGTGCATCGACAGCCCGCAGCGCGCGGGCCTCGTGCATGCGTTCTTCGCCGAGCGCGAAGCTGCGAAGGCGCCCGAGGCGCGGCGCGCGAGCGCACGTCCGGTCGAGCGGATCGGCGTGGTCGGCGGCGGCACGATGGGCGCCGGCATCGCGGTCGCGGCGCTCGATGCCGGGCTGCCGGTGACGATGATCGAACGCGACGAAGCATCGCTCGCGCGCGGCCGCGCACATGTCGAAAAGGTGTACGACGGCCTCGTCGCGAAAGGGCGGATGACGCCGGCCGCGCACGCGGCGCGGCTCGCGCGCTTCAAGGGCAGCACGTCGTACGATGCGCTCGCGCAGGCCGACGTCGTGATCGAGGCGGTGTTCGAGGACATGGCGGTGAAGCAGGCCGTGTTCGCCGAACTGGCACGCGTGTGCAAACCGGGCGCGGTGCTCGCGACCAATACGTCGTATCTCGACATTGACGCACTCGCCGCGAGCATCGACCGGCCGGCCGATGTGATCGGCCTGCATTTCTTCTCGCCGGCCAACGTGATGAAGCTGCTCGAGATCGTCGTGCCGGCGCGCGTCGACGCCGACGTCGTCGCAACCGCGTTCGCGCTCGCGAAGCAGTTGAAGAAGACGCCGGTGCGCGCCGGCGTGTGCGACGGCTTCATCGGCAACCGGATCCTCGCGGTCTACCGCACCGCGGCCGACTACCTGATGGAAGACGGCGCGTCGCCGTACCAGATCGATCGCGCGGTGCGCGAATTCGGCTTCCCGATGGGGCCGTTCCAGGTCGTCGACCTCGCGGGCGGCGACATCGGCTGGGCGACCCGCAAGCGCCGCGCGGCGACGCGCGACCCGCGTGCGCGCTACGTGGAGATTTCCGACCGGCTGTGCGAGCGCGGCTGGTTCGGCCAGAAGACGGCGCGCGGCTACTACTTGTATCCGGACGGCGCGCGCGTCGGCACGCCGGACCCGGAAGTCGAAGCGATCGTCGCGGAAGAGCGCGCGAAGAAGGGCATCACGCCGCGCACGTTCAGCGACGACGAGATCCTGCGCCGCTACCTCGCCGCGATGATCAACGAAGGCGCGAACGTCGTGCACGAGAAGATCGCGCTGCGCCCGCTCGACGTCGATGCGGTGTTCCTGTACGGCTACGGCTTCCCGCGCTATCGCGGCGGCCCGATGCATTACGCGGATACGGTCGGCCTCGCGAACGTACTCGCCGACATCCGCGCCTTCGCGAAGGAAGGCCCGCTGTTCTGGAAGCCGTCGCCGCTGCTCGTCGACCTCGTCGCGCGCGGCGCGGATTTCGCGAGCCTGAACCGCATCGACTGACTGCCCACCGCATTCGCCACGGACCGAAGATGGACCTCAATTTCACTCCCGAAGAGGAAGCCTTCCGCACGCAAGTGCAGCGCTTCCTGCAAGCCGAACTGCCCGAACGCATCGCGCGCAAGGTGAAGGGCGGCCTGCATCTCACGCGCGACGACATGCGCGAATGGCACGCGATCCTCAACGCACGCGGCTGGCTCGCGAGCCACTGGCCGCGCGAGTTCGGTGGCCCCGGCTGGAGCGTCGCGCAGAAGTTCCTGTTCGACAACGAATGCGCGCTCGCGGGTGCGCCGCGCATCGTGCCGTTCGGCGTGAACATGCTCGGCCCCGTGCTGATCAAGTACGGCAGCGAAGCGCAGCAGCGCCACTGGCTGCCGCGCATCCTCGACGGCACCGACTGGTGGTGCCAGGGCTACTCGGAGCCGGGTGCCGGCTCCGATCTCGCGGCGGTGAAGACGAGCGCGGTGCGCGGCATCGACGCGCAGGGCGAGCACTACATCGTGAACGGCCAGAAGACGTGGACCACGCTCGGCCACTACGCGAACATGATCTTCTGCCTCGTGCGCACCGCGACCGACGTGCGCAAGCAGGAAGGCATCAGCTTCCTGCTGATCGACATGAACACGCCGGGCGTCGAGGTTCGCCCGATCGTCACGCTCGACGGCGAGCACGAAGTGAACGAGGTGTTCTTCACCGACGTGCGCGTGCCGGCGGCCAACCTCGTCGGTGAAGAGAACCGCGGCTGGACCTACGCGAAATACCTGCTCACGTACGAGCGCACCAACATCGCGGGGATCGGCTTCTCGACGGCCGCGCTCGACCGGTTGCGCGCGGTCGCCGCGAAGGTCACGAAGAACGGCCGGCCGCTCGCGGACGATCCGTTCTTCGCGGCGCGCATCGCGCGGGTCGAGATCGAGCTCGAGAACATGCGCACGACCAACCTGCGCGTGCTGGCCGCGGTCGCGGGCGGCGGCGCGCCGGGTGCGGAAAGCTCGATGCTGAAGATCCGCGGCACGCAGATCCGCCAGGAGATCACCGCGCTGATGCGGCGTGCGATGGGGCCGTATGCGCAGCCGTTCGTCGAGGCAGCACTCGAGGCCGACTACGACGGCGAGCCGGTCGGCCCGGACGACGCCGCAAGCGCCGCGCAGCAGTACTTCAACAACCGGAAGCTGTCGATCTTCGGCGGCTCGAACGAGATCCAGAAGAACATCATCGCGAAGATGATGCTCGGGCTGTAACGAGGAACGCGACGATGGATTTCCAGCACACAGAAGACCGCCGGATGCTGGCGGATACGTTGAACCGCTTCATCGCGGAACAGTACCCGTTCCCGGTGCGCGACCGCATCGCGCAGTCGGCCGACGGTTTCGATCGCGCGATGTGGCAGCGCTTTGCCGAACTCGGCGCGGTCGGCGCGCTGTTTGCCGAGGCCGACGGCGGCTTCGGCGGCGCGGGCTTCGATATCGCAGTGGTGTTCGAATGCCTCGGGCGCGGGCTCGTCGTCGAGCCGTTCCTGGGCGCGCTGCTCGCAGGCCGCGCGCTGGCGCTCGCCGGCGGCGACGCGCATCGCGACCGGCTCGCCGCGCTGATCGACGGCAGCGCGAGCGCCGCGTTCGCGCACGACGAACCCGGCTCGCACTACGAACTGACGACCGTGCGCACGCGCGCCGAACGCTCGGGCGACGGCTGGGTGCTGACGGGCGCGAAGGGCGTCGTCGACCAGGCCGCGCAGGCGGCGTTCTTCGTCGTCAGCGCGCGCGTGTCGGGGAACGACGACGATGCGGCCGGCATCGGCCTGTTCGTCGTGCCGGCCGACGCGCCGGGCGTAACGCTTCGCGACTACCGGAAGATCGACGGCGGCCGTGCGGCCGAAGTGCGCTTCGAGCGCGTCGCGCTGCCGGCCGATGCCGCGCTCGGCGCGCACGACGGCGAAGCGGGCGCCGAGCTGCTCGAACGCGTGCTCGGCTACGGGCTGCTCGCGTTGTCGGCCGAGGCGCTGGGCGCGATGGACGTCGCGAAGGCGTACACGCTCGACTACCTGCGCACGCGCAAGCAGTTCGGCTTGCCGATCGGCAGCTTCCAGGCGTTGCAGCACCGGATGGCCGATCTGCTGCTCGAAATCGAGCAGGCGCGCTCGGCCGTGATCAACGCGGCCGCGCAGCTCGATGCGCCGCGCGTGGTGCGCGAACGCGCGCTCGCCGCGGCGAAGTACAGCATCGGCCGGATCGGCACGCTCGTCGCCGAAGAGAGCATCCAGCTGCACGGCGGAATCGGGATGACGTGGGAGCTGCCGCTGTCGCACTACGCGAAGCGCCTCGTGATGATCGATCATCAGCTCGGCGACGATGATCACCATCTCGCGCGCTACATCGCGCTGTCGAAACAGTAAAGGCGCAAAGCGCGAACGGAGGAGACAAGGATGACGAACGAACCGCGCGCGTTGCCGCTGGCCGGCGTGAAGGTGCTGGATTTCTCGCGCGTGCTCGCCGGCCCGTGGTGCGCGATGGTGCTCGCCGATTTCGGTGCGGAAGTGATCAAGGTCGAGCATCCGGCGCGCGGCGACGACACGCGCGACTGGGGTTTGAGGATCGGCGACACCGAGACGACCTACTTCAACAGCGTGAACCGCAGCAAGCGGTCGATCTGCGTCGACCTGCAGACCGGCGAAGGGCGGCGGATCGCACGCGAGCTGGCCGCGCAGGCCGACGTGGTGCTGCACAACTTCAAGTTCGGCGGCGCCGAAAAGCTCGGGCTCGGCTACGACGAACTGGCCGAGCTGAATCCGCGCATCGTGCATTGCGCGATCTCCGGCTACGACCGTTCGGGTGCCGAGGCCGCGCGGCCCGGCTACGACCTCGTCGTGCAGGGCGAGGCCGGGCTGATGGCGCTGAACGGCGAGGCCGGCCAGCCGCCGCTGAAGTTCGGCGTCGCGGCGGTCGACCTGTTCACCGGCATGTATTCGGCGCAGGCGATCCTCGCCGCGCTGTACGAACGCCATGCGACCGGGCGCGGGCGGCGCATCGAGATGGCGCTGTTCGACTGCGGGCTGATGATCACCGCGTACTACGGGCTCGACGCGCTGCTGATGGGCGAAGACCCGCCGCGCTACGGCAACGCGCATCCGTCGATCGTGCCGTACGGCGTGTTCGACGCGGCCGACGGCCCGCTCGTGATCACGGTCGGCAACAACACGCAGTTCGCGCGCTTTTGCGACGCGATCGAGCGGCCGGACCTCGCGGCCGATGCGCGTTACAAGACCAACCTCGGCCGCTCGGAAAACCGCGCCGACCTGTTGCCCGAGATTCGCGGCGAACTCGCGCGCCGGTCGCGCGCGACGTTGCTTGCCGCGCTCGCCGACGCGGGGATTCCGTGCGGCGAAGTGCTCGGGCTGCACGAAGCGTTGACGTCGGAACGTGCGACACAAGCCGGGCTCGTCACGCGCCAGCCGCATCCGGTCGCGGGCGGCGTCGACGTGCTCGCGCCGCCTTATCGCTTCGACGGTGCGCGGCTGCCGGTGCGCGGTGCGCCGCCGGTGCTCGGCGCCGATACGGATGCGGTGCTCGGCGGCTGGCTCGGGTTGTCGGCCGGCGAGCTCGCGCGGCTGCGTGCGGATCGCGTGGTCTGAGCGTACGCCCACGCACGGGCAGCAAATCGCATTGCACCGCCGCGGCGCGGGCGGATCGGTAGACGCGCCGGCCATCCACGACACGACTCTCGCGACGACGAGACGATATAGGAGACACCATGGAGCTTTCCGTCATCGAATCGGTCACGGCGCGCCGTGACTACCAGCAGCTCGTGCGCGCACGGCGCCGCTTCAGCTTCACGCTGACGGCGCTGATGATCGCCACGTACTACGGCTTCATCCTGCTCGTTGCGCTCGCGCCGCACGTGCTCGCGGCACCGCTGTACCGCGGCGCGACGACGACGGTCGGGATCGCCGTGGGCGTCGCGATCATCCTGGTCGCGATCGCCCTGACCGCGTGCTACGTGCTGCGCGCGAACCGTGCGTTCGACCGCCGCGTCGACGCGCTCCTGCAGCGTCCGTGACGGAGACCGACATGCGACGTATCCCAATTGCGCCCCGCGCGCTGGCCGTTCCCGTCATGCTCGCTTCCGCCGCCGCCCGTGCGGTATCCGTCGCGGGGCCGATGCCCGACAAGGTCGAACTGAACCCGGTCGCGATCGGGATGTTCTTCGCGTTCGTGCTGGCGACGCTCGCGCTCACGCGCTGGGCCGCGCGCCGCACGCGCTCGACACGCGACTTCTACACGGCGGGCGGCGGCATCACCGGGCTGCAGAACGGGCTCGCGATCGCCGGCGACTACATGTCGGCCGCGTCGTTCCTCGGGCTGTCCGGCATGGTGTTCATGTTCGGCTTCGACGGGCTCATCTACTCGATCGGCTTCCTGGTCGGCTGGCCGTTCGTGATGTTCCTGATCGCCGAGCCGCTGCGCAACCTCGGCAAGTTCACGTTCGTCGACGTCGTCGCGTACCGCTTCGCGCAGCGGCCGATCCGGCTGCTGACGTCCGCGAATTCGCTGACTATCGTCGTGCTGTATCTCGTCGTGCAGATGGTCGGCGCGGGCAAGCTGATCCAGCTGCTGTTCGGCCTGTCGTACGGCACCGCCGAGCTGATCGTCGGCGTGCTGATGGTGGTGTACGTGTTCTTCGGCGGGATGACCGCGACCACCTGGGTGCAGGTGATCAAGGCCGTGCTGCTGCTGTGCGGCGCGACGCTGCTCGTCGTGCTCGCGCTCGCCGAATTCGGCTTCAGCGTCGACGAGATGTTCCGCCGCGCGGTGGCCGTGCATCCGGGCGCGCTGTCGATCATGGGGCCCGGCAAGCTGATCCGCGATCCGGCCAACGCGCTGTCGCTCGGCATCGCGCTGATGTTCGGCACGGCCGGCTTCCCGCACATCCTGATGCGCTTCTTCACGGTGCCGAACGCGAAGGAGGCGCGCAAGTCGGTGCTCTACGCGACCGGCTTCATCGGCTACTTCTACCTGCTGACCTTCGTGATCGGCTTCTCGGCGATCGTGCTGCTCGCGCAGCATCCCGAGTTCTTCAGGCTCGGCGCGAACGGCACGTTCAACCTCACGCACGACCTGCTGGGCGGCTCGAACATGGTCGCGGTGAAGCTCGCGCAGGCGGTCGGCGGGAACTGGTTCTACGGGTTCATCGCGGCCGTCACGTTCGCGACGATCCTCGCGGTGGTCGCCGGCCTGACGCTCGCCGGCGCGACGACGATCTCGCACGACCTGTATGCGCAGATGTGGGCGCGCGGCAAGCCCGACGAGCGCGTCGAGATGCGCATCTCGCGCGCGGCGACGATCGCGCTGTCGGCCGTCGCGATCGGACTGTCGATCCTGTTCGAGCACGTGAACGTCGCGTTCATGGTCGGGCTCGTCGCGGCGGTGGCCGCGAGCGCCAATTTCCCGGTGCTCGCGATGTCGATCTTCTGGCGCGGGATGACGACGCGCGGCGCGGTGCTCGGCGGCGGCCTCGGTCTCGGGTCGGCGGTCGCGCTCACGGTGCTGTCGAAGTCGGTGTGGGTCGACGTGCTGCACCACGCGCACGCGCCGGTGTTCCTCGACAACCCGGCGCTCGTGTCGGTGCCGCTCGCGTTCGTCGGGATCGTTGCAGGCTCGCTCGCGGATCGCGGCGAGCGGGCCCGGCGCGAGCGGGACGCGTTCGCGCGGCAGGAGTTCTACGCGCAGACGGGCCTGCTGGCCGGCGAGGCCGTGCGACACTGATTCGTCCGATCAACGCGCCTATCCGTCCGGATCGCCGGACGGATAGCGTCCGGAAATCCGGAATTCCGGATTTCCTTGCCTGCCGCATTATGGGAAATACAATGAAAACAATGGCTTGAATGGTTTCGGCAACCTGGCATCGACCTTGCGTTATAAATCGCACGGCCATCCCCCGGCCGGACTATTAAACCAAGCGTTGCATGAGACCCGACAAGCGCCGAAGCGCCGACCGGAGTCCACAGGAGACAATCGATGACCACTGCCTTCCTCCCCCTCCGGATGTCGTGAGGCATCGCTTGTTGCGGCACGGCAGCCGCGCGGGCGAATGACTCCCCTGGCATTCGCCTGCGCGCGTGACGCCGTTTCCACCGGCTCATCTACTTCAGCAGGAACCATCGTGAAGAAGAAACCCTTCTACAAAGTACTCTATGTGCAGGTGATCTTCGCCATCATCGTCGGCGTGATCCTCGGCCACTACTACCCGGCGCTCGCCACCGACATGAAGCCGCTCGGCGACGGGTTCATCAAGCTGATCAAGATGGTGATCGGGCCGATCATCTTCTGTACGGTCGTCACCGGCATCGCCGGCATGGAGGACATGAAGAAGGTGGGCCGCGTCGGCGGCAAGGCGCTGCTGTACTTCGAGATCGTGTCGACCTTCGCGCTGGTGCTCGGCCTCGCGGCCACGCACATCCTGCGTCCGGGCGTCGGCTTCAACATCGATCCGGCGACGCTCGACGGCAAGGCCGTCGCGTCGTACGCGGCGAAGGCGCACGGGCAGTCGACGGTCGATTTCCTGCTGCACATCATCCCGAACACGATGGTCGACGCGTTCGCGCAGGGCGAGATCCTGCAGATCCTGCTGATCGCGCTGCTGTTCGGCAGCGTGCTCGCGCACCTCGGCGAGCGCGGCAAGGTCGTCACCGACTTCATCGACGGCCTCACACGCGTGCTGTTCGGCATCGTGCACATCGTCACGAAGCTGGCGCCGATCGGCGCGTTCGGCGCGATGGCGTTCACGATCGGCAAGTACGGCGTCGGCTCGCTGGTGCCGCTGCTCAAGCTGATCGGCACGTTCTACCTGACGTCGGTCGTGTTCGTGCTGGTTGTGCTCGGGACGATCGCGCGCTTCACGGGCTTCTCGATCATCCGCTTCGTGTCCTACATCAAGGAAGAGCTGCTGATCGTGCTCGGCACGAGCTCGTCGGAAGCCGCGCTGCCGCAACTGATGGAAAAGCTCGAGAAGGCCGGCTGCTCGCGTTCGGTCGTCGGCCTCGTCGTGCCGACCGGCTACTCGTTCAACCTCGACGGCACCAACATCTACATGACGATGGCCGTGCTGTTCATCGCGCAGGCGACCAACATCGAACTGACGTGGATGCAGCAGCTCACGCTGCTGGCCGTCGCGATGCTGACGTCGAAAGGCGCGAGCGGCGTGACCGG
Organism: Burkholderia metallica; assembly: GCF_001718555.1. NCBI lineage: Bacteria > Pseudomonadati > Pseudomonadota > Betaproteobacteria > Burkholderiales > Burkholderiaceae > Burkholderia > Burkholderia metallica. The sequence continues at coordinate 3,240,281 of NZ_CP013401.1, read as the reverse complement.
CGCGGGCTTCATCACGCTCGCGGCGACGCTGGCCGTCGTGCCGACGATCCCGCTGTCGGGCATGGTGCTGATCCTCGGCATCGACCGCTTCATGAGCGAATGCCGCGCGCTGACCAACATCGTCGGCAACGGCGTCGCGACCGTCGTCGTGTCGGCGTGGGAGAAGGAGCTCGACCGCAACAAGCTGCGCCAGGCGCTGAGCGGCCGCGACGCAGTCACGCCGACCGAGACGGCCGGCGTCTGACGCGATGAAGGAGCAGGCGGCGGTACCGCCCGCCGGCGGCGCGGGCCGCGGGGTTCGGGGCAGGGCGGTTGAGGCCTATGACACAATAGGCGATCCGCATCGCCAGGAAGCCTCGACCGTGACGCGCCGTCTGCTCATTCTCGTCGTGCTTGCCGCCGCGCTCGCCGCGGCGTGCACGCTGACGTGGACGATCACCTGGCGGCGCGGCATCGCCGAGCTGCAGCGCAACGCGGCGGTGCGGGTCGATCGCACCACCAACGCGCTCAAGAGCACGCTCGACCGCTACGAATCGCTGCCCTATCTGCTCGGCAGCCACCCGTACGTGCAGGACCTGCTCGCCGAGCCGAAACGCGCCGACTACACCGCGCGCGTCAACCGCTATCTCGAAGATCTCAACGAACATGCGCACGCCACCGTCACCTACGTGATCGGTGCGGACGGCCTGTGCGTCGCCGCCAGCAACTGGCGCGCGCCCGACAGCTTCGTCGGGATCGAATACCGTTTCCGCCCGTATTTCCTCGACGCGATGAACGGCCGGGTCGGCCGCTTCTTCGGGATCGGTACGATTTCGCGCGATCCCGGCTACTACATTTCGCAACCGGTGTGGCGCGACGGCAAAATCGCGGGCGTCGTCGTCGTCAAGCTCAACCTCGAATGGTTCCAGGGGGCCGATGCGTCCGAGCCGCTCGTCGTCGTCGACGACCACGGCGTCGTGTTCCTGTCGTCGGTGCCCGCGTGGAAGTACCACACGCTGCGCCCGCTCACGGGCCCCGTCGCCGCGTCGATCTATGAGACGCGCCAGTACGCGCAGCAGCCCGTCACGCCGCTGCCGCTGCGCATCGAGCAGGTGCTCGGCGCCGATGCGGAAATCGTGCGCCTGGGCCCGGGCCTGCGCGCGCCGCGCTTTCTCGCCAGCAAGCGCCGGATCGGCGAGCCCGACTGGCTGCTCGTCACGCTCGCGCCGATCGCGCCCGTCGACGCCGATGCGCGCAACGCGACGATCGTCACGGGTTTCGGCTTCGTGTCGGTCGCGTTGCTCGCGTTCTACTGGCGCATGCGCCGCGCGCGCGTGCGTGAAATGATCCGCGGCCGCGCGCTGCTGCAGCAGGCGTACGCGGAGCTGAACCGGCGCGTCGAGGAGCGCACGGCCGACCTGTCGGAAGCGAACGTGCAACTGCAGAAGGAAGTCGGCGACCGGATCCGCGCGGAGCAGGAGCTGCGCGCCGCGCACGACGAGCTGATCCAGGCGAGCAAGCTTGCCGCACTCGGCCAGATGGCGGCCGGCATCACGCACGAACTGAACCAGCCGCTCGCGGCGCTGCGCAGCTTCTCGGACAACACGCGCGTGCTGCTCGACCGCGGCGAGCAGGCGGCCGCGCGCGAGAACCTCGAGGCGATCGCCGCGCTCACCGAGCGGATGGGCAAGATCACGAACCAGTTGAAGCTGTTCGTCGGCCGCGCGAAGCCGCGCAACGAGCAGGCGCTCGTCGTGCGCGCGCTGCGCAGCGTGCTGTCGCTGCTCGCCGAGCGGCTGCGCGGCGTCGCGCTCACGCTGACGCTGCAGGATGCGACCGTGTCGCCCGCGCACGACGCGCCGCTCGACCTGGCGCGCGACTATCCGGAACTCGTCGCGCGCTGCGAGGATCTGCGCCTCGAACAGGTGCTGATCAACCTGCTCGGCAACGCGCTCGACGCGGTCGCCGGCGTGGCGGCGCCCGCGATCGAGGTGACGATCGCGGTGTCGGCCGCGACGCTCGCGGTCGAGGTGCGCGACAACGGCTGCGGCATCGCGCCCGACCTGCTGCCGCGCCTGTTCGAGCCGTTCTTCACGACCAAGGAAATGGGGCGCGGGCTCGGGCTCGGCCTCGCGATCTCGTCGTCGATCGCGAGCGACGCGGGCGGCGCACTGACCGCGCGCAACGCGCCGTCGGGCGGCGCGCTGTTCGTCTTGACGCTGCGCCGCGCCCGCACGCATCATCCGGACTCCGTGTCCGAGCCGGCGGGCTCGCGCTAGGCGCGCCACGCCGCCCGCCCGATCGGCGCACGATCGGTATCAACGACGCCGCGCGCGCTGCCGCCGCGCGGCCCGTCAGGAGCAAGTGAGTACGATGGCCAACCGGCTGCAAGTGATCTATATCGAAGACGACGCGCTCGTTCGCCGGGCGAGCGTGCAGAGCCTTCAGCTGGCGGGCTTCGACGTCGCCGGCTTCGAGTCGGCCGAAGCGGCCGAGAAGGCGATCGTCGCCGATACCGCCGGCGTGATCGTCAGCGACATCCGGCTGCCCGGCGCGAGCGGGCTCGACGTGCTCGCGCAATGCCGCGAGCGTGTGCCCGACGTCCCGGTGATCCTCGTCACCGGGCACGGCGACATCTCGATGGCCGTGCAGGCGATGCGCGACGGCGCGTACGACTTCATCGAAAAACCGTTCGCGGCCGAGCGCCTGATCGAGACGGTGCGCCGCGCGCTCGAGCGCCGCGAGCTCGTGCTCGAGAATCACGCGCTGCGGCGCGAGCTGGCCGGGCAGAACGTCGTCGCGCCGCGCATCATCGGCCGCAGCCCGGCGATCGAGCAGGTGCGCAAGCTGATCGCGAACGTCGCGCCGACCGACGCGTCGGTGCTGATCAACGGCGACACCGGCGCCGGCAAGGAACTGATCGCGCGCAGCCTGCACGAGCTGTCGCCGCGCCGCGACAAGCCGTTCATCGCGGTGAATTGCGGCGCGCTGCCCGAGCCGATGTTCGAATCCGAGATGTTCGGCTACGAGCCAGGCGCATTCACCGGCGCCGCGAAGCGCCGCGTCGGCAAGCTCGAATACGCGTCCGGCGGCACGCTGTTTCTCGACGAAATCGAAAGTATGCCGCTTGCGTTGCAGGTGAAGCTGCTGCGCGTGCTGCAGGACGGCGTGCTGGAGCGGCTCGGCTCGAACCAGCCGATCCGCGTGAACTGTCGCGTGGTCGCGGCCGCGAAGGGCGACATGAGCGAGCTCGTCGCCGCCGGCACGTTCCGGCGCGACCTGCTGTACCGGCTCAACGTCGTGACGATCGCGCTGCCGCCGCTCGCCGAGCGCCGCGAGGACATCGTGCCGCTGTTCGAGCACTTCATGCTCGATGCGGCCGTGCGTTACGCGCGGCCCGCGCCGGTGCTGACCGACCGGCAGCGCGCGAGCCTGATGCAGCGCGACTGGCCCGGCAACGTGCGCGAGCTGCGCAACGCGGCCGACCGCTTCGTGCTCGGCGTGGCCGACATGCCGCAGGAGACGGGCGCAAGCGGCGACGCGGCCGACAACGAGCAGACGCTGAAGGAGCGCATCGAGCAGTTCGAGCGCGCGGTGATCGCCGAGGCGCTGAACCAGACGGGCGGTGCGGTCGCCGCGACGGCCGACCGGCTGCATGTCGGCAAGGCGACGCTGTACGAGAAGATGAAGCGCTACGGGCTGTCGGCGAAAGGCGAAACCGAGCGCTGAAAAGCAGACGGACCGCGGAACCGGGTTGCCCGGTCGTGCGGTCCGTCGTGACGGGAAGGGCGCCGGATGCGGCCCTTCGATCCGGATGCCGCGGCGCTCAGGCCGCGTTGCCGAGCGCCTTCTTGAGCAGCGCGTCGAGTTCCGCGAACTGCGGCGCGCCGACGTAGCGCTTCAGGATCTTGCCGTCCTTGTCGACGACGAAGGTCGTCGGCGTGAGCTGCACGTTGCCGAACTGCTTCGCGGCGCTGCCGTCGTCGAGCGCGACCTTGAACGGCAGCTGGCGCGTTTGCGCGTAGTTCGCGACGTACATCGGCGGATCGTAGTTCATCGCGACCGCGACGAATTCCAGCCCCTGGCCCTTGAAGCGGTTGTAGGTCTCGACCATCTGCGGCATTTCCTGCATGCAGGTCGCGCAGCTCGTCGCCCAGAAGTTGACGAGATAGACCTTGCCTTTCAGGTCGCCGGCGGTCGAGACTTTCTGGCCCGACAGCAGCGTGAACGTCGCGTCCGGCACGCTGGATTTGCCGTTGAACGCGAAGAAGCCGGCGACGACGATCGCCGCGACGACGACGGCGGCGACGATGTAGCGGACGGGGCCGGCGCTGCGGCGGGCGGGAGGCGTGGTGTTCATCTGGTGCTCTCGGAGTCGGTCGATGACGCGGATCAAAGCGAAGGACATCGAAATTCGGCGCTCATTTTAGCGCGAATGCGGGTTACGCACCGACGGCGGTCACCCATCCCCGGTTTCACGTTCGGCGGATAATGCGCGTTTTGCCTGCCCGATCCACGCCATGCCGAAGGAAGTCACCGTTTCGTTGCGCCCCCTTTTTTGTCCACTGCGACACTTCGCCGCGCTTGCGTGCGCGAGCGTCGCGCTGGCCGCGTGCTCGCCGTCGTACGACTGGCGCACGCTGCACAACGACGCCGGCTACACCATCGACCTGCCGGCGAAGCCGACCGTCGAGGAGCAGCCGGTGGCGATCGGCGGCGTGCCGATGCCGATGCGGATGCAGGCCGCGCACGTCGACGGCGCGGTGTTCGCGGTCGGCACGCTGACGCTGCCCGACGACCGCGACGACACGCGCCGCGCGGCGCTCGAATTCCTGCGCGCGGGGCTGTCCCGCAACCTCGAAGGCGCGCCGCAGACGGCTTCGGTGCCCGTGCCGCTCGCCGCCGGCGGCGCGGTGAACGGGCTCGAACTGCGCATCGCGGGCGCGGCCGCTGGCGGCGACCACGCGCACAAGACGATCGTCGCTCGCCTCGCCGCGCGCGGCCGGCATGCGTACCAGGCCGTCGTGATCGCCGACGGGCCGCTCGCGCAGGAGCAGCTCGAGCAGTTTTTCGGGTCGTTCAAACTCGACTGACGGCGGCCGGCATCGGCCGCCGACACACTGTGACAACTGAAAGTTCATTCGCAGCTTTCGACGCTAGTCGCCGGATTTTGCGAGGTTTTTTCGACTATCCACAGCGCATGTGGATAACTTTGTTGACAAGTAGCACGGATTTCCCGCCGAGCCTCGCCGGACGGCCTTCCGGCCCGTTTGGCCGCCCGCTCGAGGTTTGATAAAAGTCAATCAAAACAAGGAGATACGGATTCCGTGCCGCAAAGACCCCGCCGCGTTCCAATCCGGGGCCGGATTCGTGGAATTGTGCATAAGTCAAGTCTTGACAGCCGGATTTTGTCCTTCCAGGGCATTCAGAGCGCCGTGAGCGCACGCCGGTAGCGGATCGCTTCCGCGATCTGCGCGGCCGTCGGCAGCGGGTCGCCGGCCAGATCGGCGATCGTCCGGGCGACCTTCAGCACGCGGTAATACGCGCGCGCCGACCAGCCGAAGCGCTCGCCGGCCTCGCGCAGCAGCCGTTCGCCTTCGTCGGTCGGCCGGCACAGGTCGTCGGTCTCGCGGCCGCTCAGCATGTGATTCGTCTTGCCCTGCCGATCGAGCTGCAGCGTGCGCGCCCGCGCGACCCGCGCTGCCACTGCGGCGCTCGGCTCGCCGGGGGCCGATGCGCGCGTCGCCAGCTCGGCCGGCGACAGCGCGGGCAGGTCGATCTGGATGTCGATGCGGTCGACGAGCGGCCCCGACAGCTTGCGCAGGTAGCGCGCGGCGACATCCGGCGAGCAGCGGCAGCGCCCGGACGGATCGCCATGCCAGCCGCACGGGCACGGGTTCATCGCGGCGATCAATTGGCACGCGGCCGGAAAGTCGGCTTGCTGGGCCGCGCGGGAAATCGTGATGCGGCCGGCCTCCAGCGGCTCACGCAGCATCTCGAGCACGTGCCGGTCGAATTCCGGCAGTTCGTCGAGGAACAGCACGCCGAGGTGCGCGAGCGTGATCTCGCCCGGTTGCGGCGGGTTGCGCCCGCCGACCAGCGCGGCCGCGCTCGACGAGTGGTGCGGCGCGCGGAACGGCCGGCGGCGCCACTGCGCGGGCGAGAAGCCGAGGCGGCTCGCGGAGAGGAGCGCCGCCGACGTCAGCGCCTCGTCGTCGGTCAGCGGCGGCAGCAGGCCCGGCAGCCGCGCGGCCAGCATCGACTTGCCGGCTCCCGGCGGCCCGATCATCAGCATGTGATGGCCGCCCGCGGCCGCGACTTCCAGCGCGCGGCGCGCGCCGCGCTGCCCGACCACGTCGGCCAGATCGGGGGCGGCCGGCACCGGCAGGCCGTCGAGGCACGGCGCCGCGACCGGCGTGAGCCGCCCCTCCGGCGCATCGGCGAGGTGCGCGCACAGCGCGGGCAGGTCGGGCGCGCCGAACACGGTGACGCCCGGCACGAGCGCGGCCTCGGCGGCGCTTTCGAGCGGCAGATACAGCTCGGGGGCCTTCGACGCGACGGCGGCACCCGGCGCCGGGCCGGCCACGCGGCCGCCGTCGTCCGAACCGGAGTCCGAACCGGACGGTGAGACGGAGCGCAAACCGGCAGCCGCGCCGTCTTGTGCAACCTGCCGATCGCGCGCCACCCCGCACGCCATTGCGAACGCGCCACGCATTGGCCGCAGCGCGCCCGTCAGCGACAGCTCGCCCGCGAATTCGCGGCCGGCCAGCGCATCGGCCGGAATCTGGCCGTTGGCGGCGAGGATGCCGAGCGCGATCGGCAGGTCGAATCGCCCGGATTCTTTCGGCAGGTCGGCCGGCGCGAGGTTGACGGTGATGCGCCGCACCGGGAATTCGAAGCCGCAGTTCTGCAGCGCGGCGCGTACGCGTTCGCGGCTTTCGCGCACTTCGAGATCGGGCAGGCCGACGATGGAAAACGACGGCAACCCGTTGGCGAGATGGACTTCGACGGTGACGTCCGGCGCACGGCCGGAGGCGGGCGCGCGACTGCGCACCACGGCGAGCGACATGGCGAGGCTCCTGTAAGCGAGGCGGACGGACGACGGCCGTTCGGGGCCGCATGCCGCGGGAATCGGAGGAATCGGTGCGCGCTTGCCGGCGTGGCGCGGGAAAAGAACGAGGGACTGCGAAGAGCGGGGTGCTGCGAAGAGCGGAGGTGCTACGAAGAACGGGGTGCTGCGAAGAGCTGCGGTGCTGCGGAAAACGATGGACGAAGCGCGTGGACGGCTTCGGTTCACCCGTGCTTCAGGATTTCGAGGCGGCGGGCGCGAGCCGCGCGAGGCGGCCCGCGCCCGGACCTTGCGGCCGGGTGGCGCGTCAGGCTTGCGGTGCGGCGAGCTTCTGCTCGAGTTCCGCGACGCGCTTTTCGAGTTCCTCGAGGCGCACGCGGGTGCGGGCGAGCACTTGTGCCTGCGTGTCGAATTCCTCGCGCGTGACGAGATCGAGCTTCGAGAAGCCTTGCGACAGCATGGCCTTCACATTGCGCTCGACGTCCTTGGCCGGCGAGTTTTTCAGCAGGTCGCTGACGCGCGACTGCAGATCGTTGAAAACGTCGCTGGGTTGCTTCATGTGATTCCCCTTCTTTGCACAAAAAATGTGCATCTTCAGTTGCGTACGTGCCCATGATGCACGCATGACCGGAAATGGTGCGCCGACGGCGCGAATTCCGGGCATGGCGCCCGCATGGGTGAATGGCCCGGCGATCCGGGACGTGCGTGCACTCTAGCAACGATCCTTTCGCCGCGCCAGCAAACCGGGCCACGTTGGCCATTCGGCCGGGCTTCCGCACCTTTCATCGCGCGATGCGACCCCGTGATGAAGCCTTTTGAAACGGTGCGCGAACCGACATGGCATGCGAGTTGCTGAGAAGAGTCCGTTACAACATTCCAATCACTTCGACGGGACAACCCAGCGAGAGGACTTCATGAAACTCATTACCGCAATCATCAAGCCGTTCAAGCTCGATGAGACGCGCGAAGCGCTGTCGGCGCTTGGCGTCTCGGGCATCACGGTGACGGAGGTGAAAGGGTTCGGGCGCCAGAAGGGGCACACCGAGCTGTACCGCGGCGCCGAATACGTGGTCGATTTCCTGCCGAAGATGAAGATCGAGGCAGCCGTGTCCGACGATCTCGTCGACCAGGCGGTCGAGGCGATCGAGCGGGCCGCGCGCACAGGCAAGATCGGCGACGGCAAGATCTTCGTCACGGCGATCGAACAGGTGATCCGGATTCGCACCGGGGAGACCGGCGCAGACGCGCTGTAACAGAACAGACAAGACAAGCGAGAAGAGGAAAACCAAGATGCGCAAACTTCTGATGTCCCTGCTGATGGCCGGCTCGCTGATCGCGGCCGGTGTCGGCCCCGCGCTCGCCGATGACGCGGCGTCCGCCGCGGCTGCATCCGCGCCAGCCGCCATGGCTTCCGACGCGTCGGCGGCCGCCGCGCCGGCCGCTTCGGCGCCGGCCGCGACCGACGCATCCGCCGCTGCCGCCGCACCGGCCTCGGGCGCCACCGACGCGTCGGCTGCCGCCGCCGCTTCGGCACCGGCCGCCCCCGCCGCACCGACCGCACCGTTCTCCGTCGATTCATCGAAGATCAACTCGGGCGACACCGCGTGGATGCTGACCTCCACCGCGCTCGTGCTGTTCATGACGATCCCGGGCCTCGCGCTGTTCTACGCCGGCATGGTCCGCAAGAAGAACGTGCTCGCGACCGTGATGCAGAGCTTCGCGATCACCGCGCTGATCACGGTGCTGTGGACGGTGGTCGGCTACAGCCTCGCGTTCACGCCGGGCAACGGCTTCATCGGCGGCCTGTCGCGCGCGTTCCTGCACGGGATGAACTACGTGAAGGGCGACAAGGCGACGACGCTGACGGTCAGCCATCTCGCGACGACGATTCCGGAATCGGTCTACTTCGTCTACCAGATGACGTTCGCGATCATCACGCCGGCGCTGATCTGCGGCGCGTTCGCCGACCGGATGAAGTTCTCGGCGATGCTCGTGTTCATGACGCTCTGGTCGCTGATCGTCTATGTGCCGATCGCGCACATGGTGTGGGAGCCGACCGGCTGGCTGTCGGCCGACGGCGTGCTCGACTTCGCGGGCGGCACGGTGGTGCACATCAACGCCGGTATCGCGGGCCTGATGTCGTGCCTGGTGCTCGGCAAGCGCGTCGGCTACGGTCGCGAATCGATGGCGCCGCACAACCTCGTGCTGACGATGATCGGCGGCTCGATGCTGTGGGTCGGCTGGTTCGGTTTCAACGCGGGTTCGGCGGTCGCGGCTGACGGCCGTGCCGGCTTCGCGATGCTGACGACGCAAGTCGCGACGGCCTGCGCGGCGCTCGGCTGGATGTTTGCCGAGTGGATCGCGAAGGGCAAGCCGTCGGTGCTCGGCATCGTGTCGGGCGCGGTCGCGGGTCTCGTCGCGATCACGCCGGCGGCCGGCTTCGTCGGTGTGGCGGGCGCACTCGTGATCGGCATCGCGGCCGGCGTCGTGTGCTTCTGGTCGGCGACGTGGCTCAAGTCGAAGCTCGGCTACGACGATTCGCTCGACGCGTTCGGCGTGCACGGCGTGGGCGGGATTCTCGGCGCACTGCTGACCGGCGTGTTCGCGGTCAAGGACATCGGCGGCGCCGACGGCAGCCTGCTGCTGCAGGCCAAGGGCGTCGTGATCACGCTGGTCTACAGCGGCGTGCTGAGCTTCGTGCTGCTGAAGGTGATCGACCTGACGATGGGCCTGCGCGTGTCGGAAGAAGAGGAGCGCGAAGGCCTCGACGTGATCCTGCACGGCGAGCACGTCGAATAAGTCACAAGGATGACCGGCGGGCCGCCGCGACGACGGCGCCCGCCCTGAATGAGCGCAGCGACTTCGGCCCGCCCCACCCGGCGGGCATTTTTTTTCTCCCGTCATTCGCTGCGGGAGCGCATAACCCTTCGCGCTATCGGGTCAATAGCCGAAAACTTCCTCAAAACCCTTGCGAAGCCGGGAACAATCCCCAAATGGGCAGGGCAATTGCTCTACAATCTTCATTCTCCCGCTCGCGAGTGATTCATGGTTCCCCACCTCGTTACCGCGTTAAACGGTCCGCTGCTCGAACTCGAGCAGAAGATCCTCGACGCGACGCCTGCGATCGAACGCTGGTTCAGGCTCGAATGGCAGGAACACACTCCGCCGTTCTATTGTTCGGTGGACCTGCGCAATGCCGGCTTCAAGCTGGCGCCCGTCGATGCGAACCTGTTTCCCGGCGCATTCAACAATCTGCCGTCCGAAGTGCTGCCGCTCGCCGTGCAGGCCGCGATGGCCGCGATCGAGAAGATCTGCCCGGACGCGAAGAACCTGCTCGTGATTCCCGAGCTGCCGACCCGCAACGCGTTCTACCTCGAAAACGTCGCCCGGCTCGCGACGATCATGCGTCAGGCCGGCCTGAACGTGCGCTTCGGCTCGCTCGACCCGAGCATCACCGACATGACGCCGATCACGCTGGCCGACGGCCAGAAGATCGTGCTCGAACCGCTCGAACGTTCGCAGCGCCGCCTCGGCCTGAAGAATTTCGACCCGTGCTCGATTCTGCTGAACAACGACCTGTCGGCCGGCATCCCGGCCGTGCTGGAAAACCTGCACGAGCAGTACCTGCTGCCGCCGCTGCACGCGGGCTGGGCCGTGCGCCGCAAGTCCACGCACTTCGCGTGCTACGACGACGTCGCGAAGAAGTTCGCGAAGATGGTCGGCGTCGATCCGTGGATGGTGAATCCGTATTTCGCGCATGTGGAAGGCGTCGACTGGCAGGCGCATGAAGGCGAGCAGGCGCTCGCCGATGCGATCGACGGCGTGCTGAAGAAGATCGCGCGCAAGTACCGCGAATACGGGATCAGCGAGAAGCCGTACGTCGTCGTGAAGGCCGACGCGGGTACCGCCGGGCGCGGCGTGATGACCGTGCACGACGCGGCCGAGATCGGCCGCATGTCGAAGGCCGAGCGCGCCCAGATGGCCGAGTCGAAGGCCGGCCTCGCGGTGCGCGACGTGATCGTGCAGGAAGGCGTCTACACGTTCGAGCGCGTCGGCGACGAAGTCGCGGAGCCCGTCGTGTACATGATCGACCGCTACGTGGTCGGCGGCTTCTACCGCACGCACGGCGGCCGCGAGCGCGACCAGAACCTGAACGCCCCCGGCATGCACTACGTGCCGCTCGGCTTCGAGCACACCGCGCTGCCGGATGCGGGCGCCAAGCCGGGCGCCGCGCCGCCGAACCGTTTCTACATGTACGGTGTGGTCGCGCGGCTGTCGCTGATCGCGTCGTCGATCGAACTGGAAAAGACCGACCCCGAAGCCATCCAGGTGTAACGGACCTTCGCTACGTACAGGACCTCATGGACATTCTCTTCATCGCCGACCCGCTCGAGCGCTTCAAGATCTACAAGGATTCCACCTACGCGATGATGGCCGAGGCCGCGCGCCGCGGGCACGCGGTGTACGCATGCGAGCCGAACCACCTCGCGTGGACGGGTTCGGCCGTCGAGGCCGACGTCCGGCGCATCACGTTCGTCGGCGAAGCGGACGACCTGCATCGCGAGACGTGGTACGAAGCCGGCCCGGTCGACGCGCGCCGCCTCGAATCGTTCGGCGCGGTGCTGATGCGCAAGGATCCGCCGTTCGACATGGAATACGTGACGTCGACCTGGCTGCTGGAGCTGGCCGAGCGCGCCGGCGCGCGCGTGTTCAACAAAGCGCAGTCGATCCGCGACCATTCGGAGAAGCTCGCGATCGGCGAGTTTCCGCAGTTCGTCGCTCCGACGCTCGTCACGCGCGATGCGAAACGGCTGCGCGCGTTCCACGCCGAGCACGGCGACGTGATCCTGAAGCCGCTCGACGGGATGGGCGGGATGGGCGTGTTCCGCGTGAAGCCGGACGGCATGAACCTCGGTTCGATCATCGAGATGCTGAGCCACGACGGCACGCGCTCGGTGATGGCGCAGAAATTCATCCCCGAGATCAAGGCCGGCGACAAGCGCATCCTGCTGATCGGCGGCGAGCCGGTGCCGTATTCGCTCGCCCGGATTCCGCAGGGCAGCGAGGTGCGCGGCAATCTCGCGGCGGGCGGGCTCGGCGTCGCGCAGCCGCTGACCGCGCGCGATCGCGAGATCGCCGAAACGCTCGGGCCCGTGCTCGCGGCGCGCGGGCTGCTGCTGGTCGGGCTCGACGCGATCGGCGACTGGCTGACCGAGGTGAACGTCACGAGCCCGACGTGCTTCCGCGAGATCATGGAGCAGACGGGCTTCGACGTCGCCGCGATGTTCATCGACGCGCTGGAGCGTGCGGCCGCGTAGGCCGTCTCCCGCGCAACTCCGGCGGCGGCCGCGCAGGTCCCCCGTCGCCGGCGCAGCTTGACCGGCCTGCTACAATGCCCGCTTGTCCGGTGCCGCGATCGCGCACCGAAGGCCCGGCGGTCGGGCCGACACTGTTGCAAGGCTGAACATGAAACGTTCCCCACACTCGCTACGCTCATTGCCCCGCCGCGGGGCGTCGGCCCGCCAGGGGCGGCCGGGAGCGATCTGACATGGCCGGGATTCTGATCATCGCGCACGCCCCGCTCGCCACCGCGCTGCGGGACTGCATCGCGCACATCTATGGCGGCGTGCCTGCCCGCATCGGCTGTATCGACGTGATGGCGGACAGCGATCCGACCCAGGTGATGGCGTTCGCGCACGCGGAACTCGCGCGGCTCAAGGAAGACAACGGCGTGGTCGTGCTGACCGACATGTACGGCGCGACGCCCGCGAACATCGCGGGCCAGCTGGCCAAGATCGACAACGTGCGGGTGCTGGCGGGCGTGAACCTGCCGATGCTCGTGCGGGCCGTCTGCTACCGCACCGTGCCGCTCGACAAGCTGGTCGACAAGGCGCTGTCCGGCGGCGCGAAGGGCGTCCACGAGGTGTCGGCCGGCACGCCGCCGCCGCCGTCCGAAACCGGCTGCGGCCAATGCGCGCCGATTCCGCCCGAACCGCAGCCGCGCACCGAGTCGCACTGAGCCACCGTTTTCCGTTTTAGACCGCTCCGCCGACGCGCGCCGCCGGCGGCCCCGACCGACCCGACCGAGAATCATGCTTCAACAAGAAACCACCATCGTCAACAAATTGGGGCTCCATGCGCGCGCATCGGCCAAGCTTACGCAACTGGCCGGCAACTTCCAGTCGGAAGTCTGGATGACACGCAACGGGCGCAAGATCAATGCGAAGAGCATCATGGGCGTGATGATGCTGGCGGCGGGCATCGGCAGCACGGTGACGATCGAGACCGAAGGGCCCGACGAGCGCGAAGCGATGGACGCACTGCTGAAGCTGATCGCCGACAAGTTCGGCGAAGGCCAGTGATCGCCGCGCGGGATCGTTGCCGTTTTCAGCCGGAATGCCGCGATCTTCGCGGCATTTTTTTCGTCTGAAGCATTGATGCGGAATGCGCAATGCTGCGGTGCATGCAGCCAGCGGGGAGTCGCGGAATTTATAATCGCTAACCGGGGTCATAAGCGCATCGCAGCAGTGTGCCGCGGCTTTACTTGTACAGAGGAGGTGCGCGTGTCCTTCACGCTGCATGGCATTCCCGTCTCACGTGGTATCGCGATCGGGCGAGCGTATCTGATCGCGCCGGCCGCGCTCGACGTCGCCCATTACCTGGTCGACGCGAACCAGATCGATGCCGAGGTCGAGCGCTTCCGCACGGCGCTCGAGGTCGTGCATCACGAACTCGAAGCGCTGCGCGCCGACCTGACCGACGACACCCCGAGCGAAGTCGCCGCCTTCATCGACGTCCACACGATGATCCTGAGCGACGAGATGCTCGTGCAGGAAACCATCGACCTGATCCGCACGCGCCGCTACAACGTCGAGTGGGCGCTGACCGAGCAGCTCGAGCTGCTCACGCGCCACTTCGACGACATCGAGGACGAATACCTGCGCGAGCGCAAGGCCGACATCGAGCAGGTGGTCGAGCGCGTGCTGAAGGCGCTCGCCGGCGCGCCGTCCGCGTCGCAGGCACTCGACCGCGCGGCCAAGAACGGCACGAACGAGATGATCGTCGTCGCGCACGACATCGCGCCGGCCGACATGATGCAGTTCAAGTCGCAGTCGTTCCAGGCATTCGTCACCGATCTCGGCGGGCGCACGTCGCACACGGCGATCGTCGCGCGCAGCCTCGGCATTCCGGCCGCGGTCGGCGTGCAGCACGCGAGCGCGCTGATCCGCCAGGACGACCTGATCATCGTCGACGGCGACCAGGGCATCGTGATCGTCGATCCGGCGCCGATCGTCCTCGAGGAATATTCGTACCGGCAGTCCGAGAAGCTGCTGGAGCAACGCAAGCTGCAGCGCCTGAAGTTCTCGCCGACGCAAACGCTGTGCGGCACCAAGATCGATCTGTACGCGAACATCGAGCTGCCCGACGACGCGAAGGCGGCCGTCGAGGCCGGCGCGGTCGGCGTCGGCCTGTTCCGCTCGGAGTTCCTGTTCATGCATCAGAAGGAGATGCCGGAAGAGGAGGAGCAGTTCGCCGCGTACAAGCGGGCCGTCGAGTGGATGAAGGGCATGCCGGTGACGATCCGCACGATCGACGTCGGCGCGGACAAGCCGCTCGAGGCGCTCGACGAAGGCTATGAAACGGCGCCGAACCCGGCGCTCGGCCTGCGTGCGATCCGCTGGAGCCTGTCCGAGCCGCAGATGTTCCTCACGCAGCTGCGGGCGATCCTGCGCGCGTCCGCGTTCGGCCAGGTGAAGATCCTGATCCCGATGCTCGCGCATGCGCAGGAAATCGACCAGACGCTCGATCTGATCCGCGAAGCGAAGCGCCAGCTCGACGACGCGGGGCTCGCGTACGACCCGAACGTGCGGATCGGCGCGATGATCGAGATTCCGGCCGCGGCGATCGCACTGCCGCTGTTCCTGAAGCGGTTCGATTTCCTGTCGATCGGCACGAACGACCTGATCCAGTACACGCTCGCGATCGACCGCGCCGACAACGCGGTCGCGCACCTGTACGACCCGCTGCACCCGGCCGTGCTGCACCTCATCGCCTATACGCTGCGCGAAGCGAAGCGCGCGGGCGTATCCGTGTCGGTGTGCGGGGAGATGGCCGGCGATCCGGCGCTCACGCGCCTGCTGCTCGGGATGGGACTGACCGAGTTCTCGATGCACCCGAGCCAGTTGCTGGTCGTGAAGCAGGAGATCCTGCGCGCGCACCTGAAGGCGCTCGAAAAGCCGACGGCCGACGTGCTCGCCGCGTTCGAGCCGGAGGAAGTGCAGGCCGCGCTGCAGCGGCTGTCGGTCGCGGAGCCGCGGGCGGACGCTGCTGCCTGACGCTCCGGCGCCGCCGTTAAATGTTGCGAAGTGTCACCAAGCATGCGCCGCCGGGCGCATGCGCGTCGCGCGTCAGTGCCGGCCGCCGCACACGGGGCAGTCGGCCTGGCGCGCGATTTTCATCGTCGTCCATTCCATCCGCAGCGAATCGAGCATCATCAGCCGCCCGTTGAGGGTCTTGCCGATGCCGCCGATCACGCGCAGCGCCTCGGCCGCCTGCATCGCGCCGATGATCCCGACGGTCGGCGCGAACACGCCCATCGTCGCGCACGCGACTTCCTCGAACGGCTGGTCTTCCGGAAACACGCACGCATAGCAGGGCGCGGCCGCATCGCGAAAATCGAACGTGCTGATCTGGCCGTCGAAGCGCAGCGCGGCGCCCGACACGAGCGGCACGCCGTGCGCGACGCACGCGCGGTTGATCGCGTGCCGCGTCGCGAAGTTGTCGGTGCAGTCGAGCACGACGGTCGCGCGCGGTACGTGCGTGTCGAGCCACGCATCGTCGACGCGCGCGGCGACCGCATTCACTTGCACGTCGGGATTCAACTGCGCGAGCGTGTCGCGCCCCGATTCGACCTTGCTGCGGCCGACCGATGCCGTCACGTGCAGGATCTGCCGCTGCAGGTTCGTGAGGTCGACCGTGTCGGCGTCGACGAGCGTGATCGTGCCGACTCCCGATGCCGCGAGGTACATCGCGGCGGGCGAGCCGAGGCCGCCCGCGCCGACGACGATCGCATGCGCATCGAGAAAGCGCTGCTGCGCCTCGATGCCGATTTCGTCGACGAGGATGTGACGGGAGTAGCGAAGGAGTTGATCGTCGTTCATGGGGAGTCGTGGGCGAGGCGGGCGGACGTGTCGTTATTTTAGGCGCGCATGAAAAACGGGCCATCGCGGTCTTCCCGCGATGGCCCGTCGGATGCCGGCCGGCGCTTACTTCGGTGCCGACGCGGGCTTCGGTGCGGAAGCCGGCTTTGCGGTAGCGCCCGATGCCTTCGACGCGGCAGCGGCCTTGCCGCCCGGATTCTTCGTGCTCTCGGCGAGCAGCGACTTCGATTCCTGGACCGGCTTGCCTTCGAGCTTGTTGAGCGCCTGCTGCATCATGAAGTCGTCGGCGCTGCCGAACTCGATCGGCTTGCGATCGCGATCCTTCTGGCGCTGCTCCGGCGTCTTCTTGTCGTTCTGCTCTTCGAGGACGCGCAGCTGATCCATCCGGCGCTGCTCGCGATCTTCCTGTTCCTTCTTCTCGTTCGGATCCTGCGTGTTCGCGAGGTGGTTCGAATAATCGACCTCGCGCGTCACGAGCACGTCGTCCGGATCGCCGTCCGCATACTGATCGACCGGCACGTCCGGCGTGATGCCCTTGTTCTGGATCGAACGGCCGCTCGGCGTGTAGTAGTACGCGGTGGTCAGGCGCAGCGCGGTGTCGGCCGTCATCGGGCGCACCGTCTGTACCGAACCCTTGCCGAACGTCGTCTTGCCCATGATCTGCGCGCGCTTCGAATCCTGCAGCGCACCGGCGACGATTTCCGACGCGGATGCCGAGTAGGCGTTCGTCAGCACGATCATCGGCACGGTCTTGAACACCGGCGGCAGGTTCTTCAGCGGATCGCCGTCGAAGGACGGCAGGCGATAGTTGTCGTACGTATCGCGGTAGACCTGCTTCGAATCGGCGATCTGGCCGTTGGTCGACACGACGACGGAGTCGGGCGGCAGGAACGCGCCGGCCACGCCGACCGCGCTCTGCAGCAGGCCGCCGCCGTTGTTGCGCAGGTCGAGGACGAGGCCCTTCAGGTTCGGCTGCTGGCGCGCGATGTCCTGCAGCTTCGCGGCGAGATCCGGCGTCGTGCGCTCCTGGAAGCTCGTGATCCGGATGTAGGCATAGCCCGGATCGAGGATCTTCATCTTCACGCTCTGGACCTTGATGATCGCGCGCGTGACCGTGACCGGGAACGTGCGGTCGTCGCTCTTGCGGAAGATCGTCAGCGTGACCTTTGTGCCCGGCTCGCCGCGCATCTGCTTGACGGCCTTGTCGAGCGTCATGCCGCGCACCGGCTTGTCGTTGATGCGGGTAATCAGGTCGCCCGGACGGATGCCGGCGCGGAACGCGGGCGTGTCCTCGATCGGCGAGATCACCTTGACGAGCCCGTCTTCCTGCGAGATCTCGATGCCGAGACCCGCGAAGCGGCCCTTCGTCTGCTCCTGCAGCTCGTCATAGTCGGTCTTGTCGAGGAACGACGAGTGCGGGTCGAGGCTCGACACCATGCCCTTGATCGCGGCCGTCAGCAGCTTCTTGTCGTCGACCGGTTCGACGTACTCGCGCTTGATCTGTCCGAATACTTCCGCGAACAGGCGGAGCTGGTCGAGGGGAAGCGGCGCCGTGGCGGTCTGCTCGGCCGATGCGGAAACCTGCAGCGTGGCGAACACGCCCGTGGCGAGGCCCGCGGCAATCAGGCCGATGTTCTTCAATTTCATTCGCATAGAGATCTGGTGCGGTCGGGAAGCGCGTGGCGGTAGCGGGGATGGAGCGGACAAGTATAACTGTTCGTCCGATGACTCAGTGGAACGGCGCGAAAAGCGTCGAAAGGGTCCGGAGCCGGCCCGGCGGGGCACCGCCGGGTGCGCTGCGGGTTCGAAAGCGGATTCGACAGCACCGGGGGCGCGAAGGTTCGCGCGGTGGCCGGGCCGCCGCCGGGGCCGGGCGCGGCATCCCAGGCTCACCCGGCTCACCCGGCTCACCCGGCTCACCCGGCCGGCGCGCGTCAGCCCGCCTTGCCCTGCTTCGCGACGGCGGCCTGCGCCTGCGCGATCGCTTCCTGGTCGCCGAGGTAGTAGTGCTGGATCGGCTTCAGGTTCTCGTCGAGTTCATACACGAGCGGCACGCCGTTCGGGATGTTCAGGCCGACGATGTCGCTGTCCGAGATACCGTCGAGGTACTTGATCAGCGCGCGCAGCGAGTTGCCGTGCGCGGCGATCAGCACCTGCTTGCCGGCGCGCACGGCCGGCGCGATCGACTCGTTCCACAGCGGCAGCACGCGCGCGACCGTGTCCTTCAGGCACTCGGTGAGCGGCAGCTGCTCGCGCGGCACCTTCGCGTAGCGCGGGTCGTTGAACGGCGCGCGCTCGTCGGTCGGCTCGAGCGCGGGCGGCGGCGTGTCGTAGCTGCGGCGCCACACGAGCACCTGTTCGTCGCCGAACTTCGCGGCCGTTTCCGCCTTGTTCAGGCCCGACAGCGCGCCGTAGTGACGCTCGTTCAGGCGCCACGAGTGGACGACCGGCAGGTACATCAGGTCCATCCTGTCCTGCACGTGCCACAGCGTGCGGATCGCGCGCTTGAGCACCGACGTGTACGCGATGTCGAACGTGTAGCCGGCCTCCTTGAGCAGTTCGCCGGCCTGGTAGGCCTCGTTGCGACCCTGTTCGGTGAGGTCGACGTCGACCCAGCCGGTGAAGCGGTTTTCCTTGTTCCACGTCGATTCGCCGTGGCGGATGAGAACGAGTTTGTACATGGATCTTGCGGTCGGTAGTGAAGGAAGCGGGGCGCGTCGCGCGGAACCCGACCGGGGGCCCGCCATCGCGCAAGACGGTTATTTTATAATGGCGGGATTGTCCTCATCCGATTTCTCTTTTTCCGGCGGAATTCCGTGACGTTCTTTACCGATTACACCAACCTGGCCCTTATCGCGATCCTGGTGGTATCCGGCGGCCTGCTGGCCTGGCCCGCGCTGCGCCGCGGCCGTGGCGGCCTGTCCGCCGCCGAGGCGACGCAACTCATCAACCGCCGCAACGCGGTCGTGATCGACGTGCGCGCCGCACCCGATTTCGCGGCCGGCCATCTGCCGTCGGCGCGCCAGGTCGCGGCGGGCGAGATCGGCGCGAAAATTGCGCAGATCGCGAAGAACAAGAGCACGCCGGTGCTGCTCGTCTGCCAGAACGGCCAGCAGTCGCAGAAGGCGGCGCGCGAGGTCGAGGCGGCGGGCTACGCCGAGGTGCACGTGCTCGAGGGCGGCGTGGCCGCCTGGCAGCAGGCCGGGATGCCGGTCGTCAAACAAGGAGTGGCGAAGTGAACAAGGTTTTGATGTACAGCACGCAGGTGTGTCCGTATTGCATTCAGGCCGAGCGCCTGCTGAAGCTGCGCGGTGTCGAGCAGATCGAGAAGGTGCTGATCGACCGCGATCCGGCCCGCCGCGATGAAATGATGACGCGCACCGGGCGCCGCACGGTGCCGCAGATCTATATCGGCGACACGCACGTCGGCGGCTACGACGATCTGTCGAAGCTCGACCGCGACGGCGGCCTCCTCCCGCTTCTGCAAGCAGCCTGATTAGGGCAGAATGGCCGCCGGCCGCGCCGCGGCTTGGGCGCGCAGGATTCATCCGTGGCGGCCGGCGACATGCCGGGCCGCCCCGTCACCACTTTTAGGGAAACACCATGTCCGACGTCGAAAACCAACCGTTCTTCAACATCCAGCGCGTCTACCTGAAGGATATGTCGCTCGAGCAGCCGAATTCTCCGGCGATCTTTCTCGAGCAGGACATGCCCTCGGTTGAAGTCGAGGTCGACGTGAAGGCCGACCGCCTCGCGGAAAGCGTGTTCGAAGTCGTCGTGTCGGGTACCGTCACCGCGAAGGTGAAGGACAAGGTCGCGTTCCTGATCGAAGCGAAGCAGGCCGGCATTTTCGACATCCGCAACATTCCGGACGAACAGCTCGACCCGCTCGTCGGCATCGCCTGCCCGACGATCCTGTTCCCGTACCTGCGCTCGAACATCGCCGACGCGATCACGCGTGCGGGCTTCCCGCCGATCCACCTGGCGGAAATCAACTTCCAGGCGCTGTACGAGCAGCGCCTCGCGCAGCTTCAGCAGCAAGCCGGCGCCGCCGCAGGCGCGCCGAACGGCACGACGCTGAACTGACGATTCCCTCGGAGGACCGGTGCTGGGTATGAAAGTAGCCGTTCTCGGCGCCGGTGCGTGGGGCACCGCGCTCGCGGGCCATCTGGCCGCGCGGCACGACACGCTTCTATGGGCGCGCGACGCCGCGCTCATCGCCGGGCTGCAGGCCCGGCACGAAAATTCCCGCTATCTGGACGGCATCGCGCTGCCTGACGCGCTGCGCTACGACGCCGATCTCGGCGCCGCGCTCGCGCATGGCGCCGCGGACGACGCGCTGTGCGTGATCGCCGCGCCCGTGGCCGGGCTGCGCACGCTGTGTCACGCGATGCGCGACGCCGGCTGCGTGCCGGCGCACGTCGTCTGGGTCTGCAAGGGCTTCGAGGCCGACACGCATCTGCTGCCGCATCAGGTGATCGCGGCCGAGCTGCCCGAACAGCAGAGCAACGGCGTGCTGTCGGGCCCGAGCTTCGCGCGCGAGGTCGGGCAGTCGCTGCCCGTCGCGCTGACGGTGGCGAGCGCGTCCGCCGAATGCCGCGAACGCACGCTCGCCGCGTTCCATCACGGCGCGATGCGCATCTATACGGGCGACGACGTGGTCGGCGTCGAGGTCGGCGGTGCGGTGAAGAACGTGCTCGCGATCGCGACCGGCATTGCCGACGGCCTCGGCCTCGGGCTGAATGCACGCGCCGCGCTGATCACGCGCGGCCTCGCCGAAATGTCGCGGCTCGGCGTCGCGCTCGGCGGTCGCGCGGAAACCTTCACGGGCCTGACTGGCCTCGGCGACCTGATCCTCACCGCTACGGGCGACCTGTCGCGCAACCGCACGGTCGGCCTGCAACTGGCGGCCGGCCGCACGCTGAACGATATCCTCGGCGCGCTCGGCCACGTGGCCGAAGGCGTGCGCTGCGCGCAGGCCGTGCTGGCCATCGCGCGCGCGCAGTCGATCGAAATGCCGATCACCGAAGCCGTGTGCGGCGTGCTGTTCGACGGCATCGCGCCGCGCGACGCGGTCAGCGGCCTGCTGCGGCGCGACGCGCGCGCCGAATAGCGCGGCCCGGCGCCGGGTTCGCCGCGGGCGCGCGGCGTCAAAGCGCGCTACGCTTGAACCGTCTCCGGCGTTCCGGGAGGTTGTCATGCTGCGGATCCATTCCACCACGCTCGATGCGCAGGTCGTCGACATCACGACGCTCGATGTCGACGCGATCGTCAACGCCGCGAACGGCTCGCTGCTCGGCGGCGGCGGTGTCGACGGCGCGATCCACCGCGCGGCCGGCCCCGGCCTGCTTGCCGAATGCCGCACGCTCGGCGGCTGCGCGACCGGCGACGCGAAGCTCACGCGCGGCCACGCGCTGCCGGCGCGCTACGTGATCCATGCGGTCGGGCCCGTCTGGTACGGCGGCGGGCGCGGCGAGCCCGAACTGCTCGCGTCGTGCTACCGGCGCGCGATCGAGCTGGCCGAGGAGGTGGCGGCGACGTCGATCGCGTTCCCCGCGATCAGCTGCGGCGTGTATCGCTATCCGGTGGGCGACGCCGTCGACATCGCGGTGGGCACCGTCGCCGAAATGCTGCCGCAGGCGCCGAATCTCGCACGCGTGGTGTTCGCGTGCTTTTCCCCCGACATCTACGACCTGTATCGCGCGCGGCTCGCGCGGGCGTGATGCATCCCGCGTTCCGCGCCGCGGGCAGGGTGGCTCGCGCGTCAGGCGCCGCCTTCGAAGCCGGCCTGGCGCCACGCCTCGAACACGACCACCGCGACCGTGTTCGACAGGTTCAGGCTGCGGTTGTCCGGCCGCATCGGCAGGCGCACGCGCTGTTCGTTCGGAAAGCGTTCGAGCAGTTCGGCGGCCAGGCCGCGCGTTTCCGAGCCGAACACGAACCAGTCGCCCGGCAGGAACGCGTGATCGTGGAAGCGGCCCGAGCCGCGCGTCGTGAATGCGAACATCCGGGCGGGATCGGGCGTTTCCGCCGCGAAGAACGCGTCCCAGTCGCGGTGCACGCGCATCTGCGCATACTCGTGATAGTCGAGGCCGGCGCGGCGCATCCGCGCGTCGTCGAGCGGGAAGCCGAGCGGCTCGATCAGGTGCAGGCGCGCGCCCGTGTTGGCGCACAGGCGGATCACGTTGCCGGTGTTCGGCGGAATTTCGGGGGCGACGAGGACGACGTTGAACATGTTTCTGTCTGGCTGGGCCGGACGGGGCGACGCAACGCGCGCTCCGGGCCGGCCGGTTCGTGACGGCCGCCGCCGTGTACGGGCGGCGGGCCTCTCTATCTAATTAATCCCTGGCGGTGCGCAGCGCAACCAGATTCGTCACGCGTGCGGCGCCCGCCGCCTTCAGCGCGTGCGCGGCGGCCTCGAGCGTCGCGCCGGACGTCATCACGTCGTCGACGAGCGCGACGTGGCGGCCGGCGACCGCACTTGTTACCGCGAATGCCGCCGTCACGTTGTCGTGCCGGGCGCGCCGGTCGAGCCGCGACTGCGGCGCGGTGTCGGCGACGCGCGCGAGCAGCGCCGCATCCGCGCGCACGCCGAGCCGCCGCGCGAGCGGGCGCGCGATCGCCCACGCCTGGTTATAGCCGCGCGCGACGAGCCGCCGGGACGACAGCGGCACCGGCACGACCAGGTCGAAGCCGCCGGCGCCGGGCGTATCGTCGATCAACCGCGCGAGTCGCGCGGCGAATTCGCTGCCGAGCGCGAGTTGCCGGTGAAACTTCAGGCCGCGCGCGAGCGCATCCAGCGGCGCGCGGTAATCCGCCAGCGCCAGCGTCGCATCGAACGGCGGCGGCGCCGTACGGCACGCGTCGCAACGGTAGGCGGCCGCTCGGCGGGCGCCGGCGCGCATGCCGCGGGACGGCTGCGAACGCGATGGGCCGGCGCCGAGCGGCAGCGCGCAGACGTCGCAGCGCAGCCGCGCTTCGTTCCAGTACGCGGCGTCGCAAGCGTTGCACATCACGGCGTGTGACAAATTGCCGCACAGTGCGCAGCGATTCGGCAGCGCGAGCGCGGCGACGCGCGCGGCCAGCGCACCAACCTGCGACAAAGCGACGCGCATCGTGCGTCGGGCGGAACGACGGATCATCGCAACACTCCTGACACCCCGCCTCAATGAAGCCCGCGGGGCGAGCGAGTATACTTCGGGCTCTTCGCCAGTGTGCCCGACATGTCCCCAGCTTCGACTTCAACCGGCCGTCCGGCCAATGACGCAAGGCGCCTGCGGCGGATCTTCGACCGCCGTGCCGCCACGTTCGATGCGGTCGCGTTCCTGCCGCGCGAGATCGCGCAGCGGATGAACGAGCGCCTCGAATACATCAAGGTGAGCCCCACAGCCGTGCTGGACGCGGGCTGCGGCCCGGGCGACGACCTGCCGGCGCTGCGCGCGCGCTTTCCGGAGGCGCCCGTATTCGGCGTCGACCTGTCCGGCACGATGCTGGCGCGAGCCGGCCAGCGCGAGGTCGAGCAGACGAGCTGGCGCCGCTGGCTGCCGGCGTCGCTCGGCCGTGCGCTGGGCCAGCGCGGCCCGCGCGTCGCGCAGGCCGATTTCGCCGCGTTGCCGTTCCCCGGCGGCGCGTTCGACCTGATCTGGTCGAATCTCGCGCTCCACTGGCATTCGCGCCCCGACGCGGTGCTGCCCGAATGGCAGCGCGTGCTGCGGGTGAACGGGCTGCTGATGTTCAGCACGCTCGGCCCCGACACGCTGCGCGAACTGCGCGCGGCCTGCGCGGACGCCGAAGCGGCGCTCGGCATCGCGCCGCCCGCCGCGCGCGTGATCGATTTCGTCGACATGCACGACCTCGGCGACATGCTCGTCGAGAGCGGCTTCGAGATTCCCGTGATGGACCAGGAAGTGCTGACCGTCACCTACAAATCCCCCGATTCCCTGCTGGCCGACGTGCGCCGCTGGGGCGCCTATCCGTTTGAGCGGACGGCGCCGCAGCACGCGGGGCGGCGCTTTCGCGCGGCGCTCGGCGACGCGCTGGACGCGCGCCGGCGCGAGGACGGCACGATTCCGCTCACATTCGAAGTGATCTACGGCCACGCGTGGAAGGCCGTGCCGCGCACGACCGCCGAAGGGCACGGGATCGTGCGCATCGAGGACATCGGAAAGGGCCGTCCGAAGAATCGGTAGAGCGGTAAAGAGGGGTTTTGTTATGTCTGAAATTAGCAGCGCAAAGCGGGGTCGAATTGGCGCCTGAAATGGCCGGAAAGCTTGTCGCGCTTGGCTCGCGGGCCGATAGTCGCTTGCTTGTGGATGCCATTGAACCCGCCTATAATGCGTCAGCTTGTCGTCCCGGGGGTCCCCGCAATACGGGGCGACGAGTCCGATGCAGGCATGCATCGCATGCCATTCGCGTGAGGCGGCGATGGGAGCAGCGAGGGTTTTGGCGGAGACGACGAACGACGAGCCGGTCCTCGAAGACTGGCTCATGAAACGCAATTGTTCGGCGTCGCCGCGCCAGTTCATGCTGTTTTACGCGTCGCTCGCGGGCTTCTCGCTGGTGATCGCAACACTGCTGATGTGGCGGGGGGCCTGGCTCGTCATGCCCTTCACCGGAATCGAGTTGCTGGCTGTGGGTGTCGCATTTGCGATCTATGCTCGCCATGCGGTCGATTACGAACGCATCAGACTGTATCCGCACCGGCTCGTGATCGAGCGGATGGATGCGGAGCGGCTCACGCAGATCGAATTCAACCCGCGCTGGGTGCGGGTCGAGCCGGGTGCGACGCCACGCGATCCGATTCGGCTGGTATCGCGCGGGCAGACCGTCGTAATCGGGCAGCATCTCGCGCAGTACAAGCGCGCGCAGTTCGCCGACGAACTGCGCGTATCGCTCAGGCGCTGCGGCTGACGAGGCGCGGGCACCGGCCGGGTACCGGCCGGCGGCTTGCGACGGGGGAGGGTTTGAATGGAAATTTTGGGTAAGGATGCTATGAAAACAATCAAGCGAGCCCTCACGGGCGTGCTGGCATGCAGCGGATTGCTCTTTGCCGGTGCCGCCCTGGCGGTCGGTGATAGCCCGGGCGGCCCCCGCGTCAACGAGATCAACTTTCAGCCGCCGGTCACGAAGATCGCCGAGGAGCTCTACGATCTCCACACGATGATGCTGATCCTGTGTACGGTGATCTTCGTCGGCGTGTTCGGCGTGATGTTCTATTCGATCTTCGCGCACCGCAAATCCAAGGGCCACAAGGCCGCCAATTTCCATGAAAGCACGACCGTCGAGATCATCTGGACGATCGTGCCGTTCGTCATCGTCGTGCTGATGGCGCTGCCGGCCACGAAGGCCGTCGTCGCGATGAAGGACACGACGAACGCCGATCTCACGATCAAGGTCACCGGCTACCAGTGGAAGTGGGGCTACGACTACGTGAAGGGCCCGGGCGAGGGCATCGGCTTCCTGTCGACGCTCAGCACCCCGCGCGACGAAGTGATGGGCAAGAAGCCGATCACCGACACCTATCTGCAGGAAGTCGACAACCCGCTCGTCGTGCCGGTCAACAAGAAGATCCGCATCATCACGACCGCGAACGACGTCGTCCACTCGTGGTACGTGCCCGCGTTCGGCGTGAAGCAGGATGCGATCCCCGGCTTCGTGCGCGACACGTGGTTCAAGGCCGACAAGGTCGGGACGTTCCGCGGTTTCTGTACCGAGCTGTGCGGCAAGGAACACGCGTACATGCCGGTCGTCGTCGAAGTCCTGTCGGATGACGACTACGCGAAGTGGGTCACCGCGCAGAAGGCCAAGCTGGCCAGCGCCGCAGTCGACCCGAACAAGGTCTACACGATGGCCGAACTCGTCGCGCACGGCGAGGAAGTCTACAAGGCGAACTGCGCGGCCTGCCACCAGGTGAGCGGCAAGGGCCTCGGCGCGTTCCCGGCCATGGACGGCAGCCCGATCGTGAACGGCCCGATCGCCGGCCACGTCGAGCGCGTGCTGCACGGCAAGGGTGCGATGCCGTCGTGGGCGTCGCTGTCGGATCTCGACATCGCGTCGGTCATCACGTACGAGCGCAATTCGTGGGGCAACCACAAGAACGACCTGCTGCAGCCGAAGCAAGTGGCCGACGCGCGTAACGGCAAGATGCCGGAAGACGCGGCGGGCGCGGCGGCAGCCGCACCGGAGCAAGCCGCTTCGGCGCCGGCGCAGGCTGCGTCGGGCGCGGAGCAGCCGGCGGCAGCGTCGGCCTCGGCCGCCCTGTCGACGATCTACTTCGAGACGGGCAAGAGCACGCTGCCGGCCGATGCGAAGGCGGCGATCGCCGCCGCGGCCGACTATGCGAAGGCACATCCGGACGCGAAGCTCGCGCTGTCGGGCTTTACCGACAAGACAGGCTCGGCCGACGCGAACGCCGAACTGGCGAAGCATCGCGCGCAAGCCGTGCGCGACGCGCTGAAGGCAGCAGGCGTGGCGGAAGACCACATTATTCTCAAAAAGCCGGAAACGATCACGGGCGGGGCGGACGCGAAGGAAGCCCGGCGTGTCGAGATCGGTCCGGCGGCTTGACGTGTCGCTGAGTTAGTCGACGTATTCGCATTAGGAGATTCTCATGTCTAGCATCGGGCACGACGTAGCCGCGGACCACGCGCACGACGACCACGCGCACGAAATGCCGCACGGCTGGCGGCGCTGGCTGTTCGCCACCAACCACAAGGACATCGGTACGCTGTACCTGTTGTTCTCGTTCATCATGTTCCTGTCGGGCGGCGTGATGGCGCTCGGCATCCGGGCCGAGCTGTTCGAGCCGGGCCTGCAGATCATGCGTCCGGAGTTCTTCAACGAACTCACGACGATGCACGGCCTGATCATGGTGTTCGGCGCGATCATGCCGGCGTTCGTCGGCTTCGCGAACTGGATGATTCCGCTGCAGATCGGCGCATCCGACATGGCGTTCGCGCGGATGAACAACTTCAGCTTCTGGCTGCTGCCGGTCGCGGCCGTGCTGCTGGTCGGTTCGTTCTTCGCGCCGGGCGGCGCGACGGCCGCCGGCTGGACGCTGTACGCACCGCTGTCGACGCAGATGGGCCCGGGCATGGACTTCGCGATTTTCGCGGTCCACATCATGGGCGCATCGTCGATCATGGGCGGGATCAACATCGTCGTGACGATCCTGAACATGCGCGCACCGGGCATGACGCTGATGAAGATGCCGATGTTCGCGTGGACGTGGCTGATCACGGCCTACCTGCTGATCGCCGTGATGCCGGTTCTGGCAGGCGCGATCACGATGGTGCTGTTCGACCGCCACTTCGGCACGTCGTTCTTCAACGCGGCTGGCGGCGGCGACCCGGTGATGTACCAGCACATCTTCTGGTTCTTCGGGCACCCCGAGGTGTACATCATGATTCTGCCGGCGTTCGGGATCGTGTCGCAGGTGATCCCGGCGTTCGCACGCAAGACGCTGTTCGGCTACAGCTCGATGGTGTACGCGACGGCTTCGATCGCGATCCTGTCGTTCATGGTCTGGGCGCACCACATGTTCGCAACGGGCATGCCGGTTACCGGCCAGCTGTTCTTCATGTACGCGACGATGCTGATCGCGGTGCCGACGGGCGTGAAGGTGTTCAACTGGCTCGCGACGATGTGGCGCGGCTCGATGACGTTCGAAACCCCGATGCTGTTCGCGATCGGCTTCCTGTTCGTGTTCACGTTCGGCGGGCTGACGGGCCTGATGCTCGCGATGGCGCCGCTCGACATCCAGTATCACGGCACCTACTTCGTGGTCGCGCACTTCCACTACGTGCTGGTGGCCGGCTCGTTGTTCGCGCTGTTCTCGGGCTGGTACTACTGGGCGCCGAAGTGGACGGGCTGGATGTACAACGAGACGCGCGGCAAGATCCACTTCTGGGCGTCGATGATCTTCTTCAACCTGACGTTCTTCCCGATGCACTTCGTCGGTCTCGCGGGCATGCCGCGCCGCTATGCGGACTACCCGGCGCAGTTCACGGACTTCAACCAGGTGGCGACGATCGGCGCATTCGGCTTCGGTCTCGCGCAGGTGTACTTCCTGTTCGCGGTCGCGCTGCCGGCCTACCGTGGCGGCGGCGAGCTGGAAAAGGCGTCGGACAAGCCGTGGGACGGCGCGACGGGCCTCGAGTGGACGGTGCCGAGCCCGGCTCCCTTCCACACGTTCGAGCAACCGCCGCACGTCGAGTAAGTATTACGGTGCGCCCGGCCGCTGCCTGCTTGCCGAGCAGGCGGGCAGCGGCGGGCGCCGAATCGAGGTTTCAGCGAAGTTTCAGATGACCCGGAATCCACAACAAAGACGAACGCCCGAGCAGATCCGCGCGGGCAACAAGCGGCTCGGTCTCATCCTGCTCGTCATCGCCGCCGTTTTTTTTGTGAGTGTCGTGATCAAGCAGTGGTGGCTGTCCACCCACTGATGCAGTAACTGACGCAGTAGCGAGGAAGTTGTCGTATGTCGAAGCCGGAAGAGGGCGCCGTCGATCGCGCGTTCAATCGTTCGATGCTGGTGAAGCTCTTCGTCGTGGCCGGGCTGATGTTCGGCTTCGGCTTCGCGCTGATCCCGATGTATCGGGCGATCTGCCAGATCACCGGCATCAACAACCTGGTGCAGCGCGACGTCAGCGAGCGCGAGGTGAAGAACTCGCAGGTCGACACCAGCCGCACGGTCTCGATCGAGTTCGATGCGAACGCGCGCGGGCCGCTCGGCTTCAAGCCGGAGCACAACAGCCTCGACGTGCACCCGGGCGAGCTGACGACGATCGTGTACGACGTGACGAACGGGCAGGGCCGGCCGGTCGTCGCGCAGGCGATTCCGAGCTACGCGCCGAAGCAGGCGACGGAGTTCTTCAAGAAGATCGAGTGCTTTTGCTTTACGCAGCAGACGCTGGCCGCGAACGAGTCGCGCAAGATGCCGGTGGTGTTCGTGATCGATCCGAAACTGCCGAAGGACGTGAAGACGATCACGCTGTCGTACACGTTCTTCGAGCTGAATACGCCGGCCACGCCGGCGCCCGCGCCGGGCAAGACCGCGGCGCAGGGCGCGGCGAAGCCGGACGCATGACGACGGAGGCGCGGCGATGACGGAGGTCAAGCGGGGCGGGTCGTTCGGCCAGGCGCTGAAAGCCGTGCTGTGGTCGTTCTTCGGGGTGCGCAAGCGGCGCGACCTGGAGGCCGACGCGACGCAGCTCAATCCGCTGCACGTGCTGATCGTCGCGCTGCTGGCGGCCGGCGTGTTCATCGGGGTGCTGATCCTGATCGTGCGTGCGGTCGTGGGCTGACGCCCGCGGCCACGAAAGAATGCAGTGCGCGGCGCCACGGCGGCGCGTGCAGGAAGGCGCGGTGGTGGTCACGCCGCGCAAGAAATAAAGCCGGAGCGGTTTCCGGTACACAAATTGGACTGAAGTGGAGAATCAAGCATGAGCGGTCAAAACCAGACCCCGTACTATTTCGTGCCGCATCCGTCGCAGCATCCGATCAGCGCGGCCATCGGCCTGCTGGTCATGCTCGGATCGACAGCGCTGTGGATCAACGGTCACGACTGGGCGCCGTTTACGGCACTGCTCGGCCTGCTTTGGTTGCTCTTCACGCTGTATCACTGGTTTGGCGACGCGATCGCCGAATCGGAAGGCGGTCACTACGGCAAGAACGTCGACAAGTCGTACCGCTGGAGCATGAGCTGGTTCATCTTCTCGGAAGTCATGTTCTTCGGTGCGTTCTTCGGCGCGCTGTTCTATGCGCGTGAAATCGCGCTGCACCAGCTCGGCAGCCTCGACTACAAGCTGATCTGGCCGGATTTCTCCGCCGTGTGGCCGAACGAAGGCCCCGCCGCGCTCGCCGGGCACTTCAAGACGATGGGCCCGTGGCCGATCCCGACGCTGAACACCGCGTTCCTGCTGTCGTCTGGCGTGACGCTGACGATCTCGCACCACGCGCTGCGTGACGATCATCGCAAGAAGGCGATCGCGTGGCTGGCCGCGACGCTCGTGTTCGGTATCTGCTTCCTGTTCCTGCAGGGCTTCGAGTATTACCACGCGTACAACGAACTGAACCTGACGCTGAACTCGGGCGTGTACGGTTCGACGTTCTTCCTGCTGACCGGCTTCCACGGCTTCCACGTGTTCCTCGGCGGCACGATGCTCGCGGTGGTGCTGGTGCGGATGATCCGCGGCCACTTCAAGCCCGATCACCACTTCGCATTCGAAGGCGCCGCGTGGTACTGGCACTTCGTCGACGTCGTCTGGCTCGGCCTGTACGTCGTCGTCTACTGGCTGTAAATGGAAAAACGGCCCGCGCAGCAATGCGCGGGCCGTTTTCATTGGAGGCGGCCGGGCAGCGTGGCTGCCGGCCTTCACCACCCGGCGCCGCCGCGACTCAGTCAGGCGGCGCTTTTGCTTGGTGGCGCGGCTGTGCGGCGAAATGTCACAGCGGCCGCGGCGGCAATGCGATCAACGCCCGATCGGCAGGCCGGTCGAATGGATCCAGCCCATCCAGTTCGCGAACAGGATGAGCAGGAACAGCGACACCGACAGCCCGACACGGGTGGCGAGCGACCAGACCATGCGTTTCGTGTGGCCGCGGTCGTGCATCATGAAGTAGAGCGCCGAGCCCATGCTGGCAATGATGAGGACGAAGGCGATGGGAACGAGTATGTGCATGGCACGAACCGGACGACGGCAATTCGGAAGGAAGAGGATAATTATCGCACTTCGCTTGTCAGCAGGTGCCGGGCGGGCCGCATGATGAAGATACGCTGGCTGCCCGCGCTGCTGATTCTCGTCGTCGTCGCGGTCACGATCCGTCTCGGTTTCTGGCAGCGCGACCGCGCGCACCAGAAGGAAGCGCTGCAGGCGAGCATCGCGCGCTACGAGCAGGCGGCGCCCGTCGACGTCGGCGCGCAGCCGATGCCGCTCGCGTCGATCGAATTCCATCGCGTGCGTGCAACGGGCCGCTTCCTGCCCGAGCATGCCGTGTTCCTCGACAATCGGCCGTATAACGACCAGCCGGGTTTTTACGTCGTGATGCCGTTTAAACTCACGGGCGGCGGCGTCGTGCTCGTGAACCGCGGCTGGCTGCCGCGCAATATCGCCGATCGCACCGCGATCGAGCCGTTTGCGACGCCCGCGGGTGACGTCGAGATCGTCGGCATCGCGCGCGCCGATGCGTCGCGCGCGTTCGAGCTGGGCGAAGGCGGGTCGGCCGCGCACCAGAAGATCCGGCAGAACCTGGACGTCGCCGCGTATGCGAAGGAAACGGGGCTGCCGCTGCAGCCGTTCGTGATCCAGCAGACGAGCGACGACGGCGACAAGCTCGTGCGCGACTGGCCGGCGGCGACGACCGGCGTCGAGCGCAATTACGGTTACATGTTTCAGTGGTGGGCGATGGCGGCGGCCGCGCTCGGTTTCGGCCTGTACGCCGCGCGGCGTGCGGCGAAGAAGTCGGCCGGCGCGTGAACGCCATGCCGGGACGCGGCGCCGGCGCCGCGGGTTCGTTTCGAGAGGTCTGATTTGTCCATGCAATCCCCCCGTCAGGGTTCGGCCGCTGCGCCGATGTCGCCGGCGGCCCGCAAGCGCGGCCGCTGGATGCTCGTGCTGCTGGGTCTCGTGTGCGCCGCACCGATGATCGCGTCGTACTTCACCTATTACGTGATCAAGCCGAAGGGCGGGTCGACCAACTACGGCACGCTGATCGAGCCGCAGCGCCCGATTCCGGCGGATCTGCAGGTGACCGACGAAACCGGCAAGACCGTGCCGCTGTCGTCGCTGCGC
Organism: Burkholderia metallica; assembly: GCF_001718555.1. Taxonomy (NCBI): domain Bacteria; kingdom Pseudomonadati; phylum Pseudomonadota; class Betaproteobacteria; order Burkholderiales; family Burkholderiaceae; genus Burkholderia; species Burkholderia metallica. Next base: position 3,208,281 of record NZ_CP013401.1, on the reverse strand, counting down.
GGCGTGTGGCTGTTCGTGATGACCGATCGCAGCGCGTGCGACGACGCATGCGCGAAGAAGCTCTATTTCATGCGCCAGATCCGCGTCACGCAGGCGGGCGAGCGGCACCGGATCACGATGGTGTGGCTGCGCAGCGATGCGGGCGCGACGCCGCAGAAGGTGCTCGATGCCTATCCGGACACGCGCCGGCTGGTCGCCGATCCGGCCGCGGTGGCCGCATGGCTGCCGGCCGACGCCGGCACGAAGGACAGCGACCACATCTACCTGGTCGACCCGAACGGCAACCTGATGATGCGTTTCCCGAAAGACCCGAATCCCAGCAAGATCAAGTCGGACGTGACGAAGCTGCTGAAGTGGTCGAGCATCGGTTAAGGCAAGAGAACGAGGCACCATTCCGATGTCGTATCTACTGCAACTCGGCCTGATCGGCTTCTGCATCGCGCTGCTGCCGCTGTCGTACGTGTGGGTGAAGGCCGACGACGACAAGTTTCGCAAGCTGGTGTGGATCACCACCTTCCTGACCCTCGACCTCGTGATGTTCGGCGGCTTCACGCGCCTGACCGATTCGGGGCTCGGCTGCCCCGACTGGCCGGGCTGCTACGGCACGTCGTCGCCGTTCATCGCGCATGCGGCGATCACGGCCGCGCACCAGGCGATGCCGACCGGGCCGGTGAGCATGACGAAGGCGTGGATCGAGATGATCCACCGCTATTTCGCGATGGCGATCGGCGTGCTGATCATCGCGCAGGTCGTGATCGCATGGGCCGCGCGGCTGCGTCGCCGCCCGCTGCACGTGTCGCCGTGGTGGCCGACGAGCCTGCTGCTGCTGATTCTCGTGCAGGGCGCGTTCGGCGCGTGGACGGTCACGATGAAGCTGCAGCCGGTGATCGTCACGATCCACCTGCTGCTCGGCCTCACGCTGCTCGGCACGCTCGGCTGGCTCGCCGCGCGGCAGACGCCGCTGCCGTCGCACGACCCCGAAGCCGGCCGCTATCGCGCGGCCGCGCTCGCGGCGCTCGTGCTGCTGGTCGTGCAGATCGCGCTCGGCGGCTGGGTGAGCACCAACTACGCGGTACTCGCGTGCACCGACTTCCCGACCTGCAACGGCCAGTGGATCCCGCCGATGGACTTCCAGCACGGCTTCCACCTGTGGCGCGCGCTCGGGATGACGAAGGACGGCGAGGCCATCACGCAGGACGCGCTGGTCGCGATCCACTGGACGCACCGCACGTTCGCGTTCGTGGTGGTCGCGTACCTGGTCGCGTTCGCGCTGAAAATGCGTCGCTTCGAGTCGCTGCGGCGGCCCGCGAACGGCGTGCTGCTGGTCGTGCTGCTGCAGTTCGTGACGGGCCTGACCAACATCGTGCTGCAGTGGCCGCTGCCGGTCGCCGTCGCGCACAACGGCGGGGCCGCGATCCTGCTGCTGCTCGTCGTCATGTTAAACTTTCGCATCCTTTCAAGCCGCCCCGGCCGTGTCGCGCAGCCTGCGCGCGACGCCGCCCCGGCGTGACCGTCCCCATGCAAAGCACCCTCTCCCAATCGCCCGGTAGCCGGTTTTCGCAGTACATGGCGCTGACGAAGCCGCGTGTCACGCAGCTCGCGGTGTTCTGCGCGGTGATCGGCATGTTCCTCGCGACGCCGGGCATGGTGCCGTGGCACGTGCTGATCGGCGGCACGATCGGCATCTGGCTGCTGGCCGGCGCCGCGTTCGCGATCAACTGCCTCGTCGAACAGAAGATCGACGCGATGATGCGCCGTACCGCGTGGCGCCCGTCCGCGCGCGGCGAGATCACCACGCCGCAGATCCTGCTGTTCTCGGCCGTGCTCGGCAGCGTCGGCGCATGGACGCTCTACACGTTCACGAACCCGCTGACGATGTGGCTGACGATCGCCACCTTCGTCGGCTACGCGGTGATCTACACGCTGCTGCTCAAGCCGATGACGCCGCAGAACATCGTGATCGGCGGCGCGTCGGGCGCGATGCCGCCGGCGCTCGGCTGGGCCGCGGTCACCGGCGCGGTGCCGGGCGATGCGTGGATTCTCGTGCTGATCATCTTCGTGTGGACGCCGCCGCATTTCTGGGTGCTCGCGCTGTATCGCCGCAAGGATTACGAGAACGCGGGGCTGCCGATGCTGCCCGTCACGCATGGCGAGAAATTCACGCGGCTGCACATCCTGCTGTATACGGTGATCCTGTTCGCCGTGACGCTGATGCCGTTCATCTCCGGAATGAGCGGGGCCGTCTACCTGACGAGCGCGGTGCTGCTCGGCGCGGTGTTCCTCGCGTATGCGTGGAAGATCCACCGCGACTATTCGGACGAACTCGCCCGCAAGGCTTTCCGCTACTCGATCGTCTACCTGTCGCTGCTGTTCGCCGCGCTGCTCGTCGATCACTATGCACGCCCGCTGCTCGGCGTGTAACCGCACGGTTTGAACGCAATGCTCCAATCACGGTTCGGGCGCCGCGCGCGCCAAGGCTGGATGCTCGCCTGCGCAGTCACGGCAGCGCTGCTGCTCGCCGGATGCGACAACGCGCCGAAATTCCAGAATCTCGACATCACCGGCAACACGCAGTTCGGCAACGACTTCTCGCTGCCCGACACGACCGGCAAGGTGCGCACGCTCGCCGACTTCAAGGGCCGTGCCGTCGTGATGTTCTTCGGCTATACGCACTGCCCGGACGTGTGCCCGACCACGATGGCCGAGCTGTCCGAAGCGCTGAAGCAGCTCGGGCCCGATGCCGCGAAGCGCGTGCAGGTGCTGTTCGTCACCGTCGACCCGGAGCGTGACACGCCGGCGCTGCTCGGCCAGTACGTGCCCGCGTTCGATCCGTCGTTCATCGGCCTGCGGCCGGCCGACGAAGCGCAGCTCAAGAAGGTCACGAAGGATTTCCGCGTGTACTACGCGAAGGTGCCCGGCAAGACGCCCGGCAGCTACACGATGGATCACACGGCCGCGAGCTACGTGTTCGACCGCGACGGCAAGCTGCGCCTGTTCGTGCGCGACGGCCAGGGGCCCGGCCCGTGGGTTCACGACCTGAAGCTGCTGGTCGACTGACCGGCCGCCGCCGGGCACTCCGCCCGGCGACCCCGTGACGGCCGTCCCGCGCCGTCACGTTTCTTTTCCCACATCATCCGCATGCGCTGCCTGCCTGCCCGGCGGCGCGTCGGCATGCGCGCGTGATGCGCCGGTGCGCCGTTACGGCAGCGCCGGCACGTTGAAGCCGGAAGCGGCGCGCGTGATCCGGAATTCCGTCACGCGATAGGTGGCGAGCCCCTCGGTGACGAACGGATCGGTCTCGAGGATCGCGTCGAGTTCGTCGCGGTCGATGCGGGCCGCGAGGATCACGCCGCCTTCGCGCGGCACTTTCGGCCCCGCCGCGATGAAGATGCCCTTGTCGAACTGCGGCTGCAGAAACGCGCGGTGGCGTTCGAGCGCGTCGTCGATGCGCTCGAGCGACGCGGTGTAGTGGATGTCGATGACGTACATGGATGGCCCTGGAATGATGCCGGCGCGTCGCGCGCCGGTCGGCCGGTCTTTGTAGCACAGCGGATGCGGGCTGTCGCGCCGGCACGCGGCGGGAGGGGGCGTCGATGGCCGGTTCGCCGCGATCGCGCGTATTCAAGTTGTAAGCCTCGGTGCCGTAAATGAATGGGCAAGCGTTTGCGCGCGGCAGGCCGTTCGCGCGCACCGTGCGCATCGACATCGACAAGGGCACGCAGATGAGCAGAATGAGTTTGAACCGCAAGCTGTGGCTCGCGCTTGCGCTGGTATGGATCGGTCTCCTGGGCGTCGGCGCGTGGAGCGCATACGAGACGCGCGCGACGATGCTCGCTGAACGCAAGGCCGGCATCGCGAATCTCGTCGACTCGGCGGCCGGCATCGTGAATGCGTATCACGCGCTCGCGCAGAACGGCACGTTGCCGGAGGCCGACGCGAAGCGCGACGCGCTCGCGAGCCTGGCCGCGATGCGCTACGGCGATTCGGGCTACGTGTTCGTGATGGATTCGAAGCCGGTCGTGCTGATGCATCCGACGCTGCCCAAGCTGGTCGGCACGCAGGTCGGCGACTATCTCGACCCGGACGGCAAGCCGCTGTTCGTCACGATCCTGAACGCCGCGAAGGAAACCGGCAGCGGCTTCGCCGAATACCGCGGGCGCCTGCCGCACAGCGAGACCGCCGTGCCGAAGATCAGCTACGTCACGCGTTTCGCGCCGTGGGACTGGAACATCTCGAGCGGCGTGTTCCTGAAGGACATCGACACTATCTACTACCGGACGCTGCTCGGCCACCTCGCGGTGGTGTTCGTGATCGGCTTCGCGATCAGCGCGGCGATGCTGGTGATCATCCGCAACGTGCGCGGCAGCCTCGGCGGCGAGCCCGACCAAGCGGCCGCGCTCGCGACGCGCATCGCGCAGGGCGACCTGACGCAGCCGGTGCCCGTCCGCGCGGGCGACCGCACGAGCATGATGGCGGCGATGCACGACATGCAGGTACGGCTGCAGGCGACGATCGGCGGGATTCGCCAGTCGGCCGGCTCGATCGCGTCGGCGAGCCGCCAGATCTCGGCCGGCAACGACGACCTGTCGCAGCGCACCGAGGAGCAGGCCGCGTCGCTGGAAGAAACCGCCGCGAGCATGGAACAGCTGACCGCGACCGTGAAGCAGAACGCCGACAACGCACGGCAGGCGAGCGGGCTTGCGAACAGCGCATCGGAGATCGCGCGCACGGGGAGCGACGTCGTGAACCGCGTGATCGGCACGATGGGCGAGATCGACGACAGCTCGCGCAAGATCGCCGACATCATCGGCGTGATCGAGGGCATCGCGTTCCAGACCAACATCCTCGCGCTGAATGCGGCGGTCGAAGCCGCGCGCGCCGGCGAGCAGGGCCGCGGCTTCGCGGTGGTCGCGGGCGAGGTGCGCTCGCTCGCGCAGCGCAGTGCGACGGCTTCGAAGGAGATCCGCGCGCTGATCGTCGACTCGGTCGAGCGCGTGCGCAACGGCTCGACGCTGGTCGGCCAGGCCGGCACGACGATGGGCGAGATCCTGCAGGCGGTCGCGCGCGTGACCGACATCATGGGCGAGATCGCGGCGGCGTCCGAGGAGCAGGCGAGCGGCATCACGCAGGTCGGGCGCGCGGTCACGCAGATGGACCAGGTGACGCAGCAGAACGCGGCGCTCGTCGAGGAAGCCGCGGCGGCGGCCGCGTCGCTGCAGGAGCAGGCCGCGCGGCTGCACGATGCGGTCGGCGCGTTCCGGGTCGGCGATGCCGACGGCCTGTCATCGCGCGGGGCCGGCGGGCAGGCGGGCGACCCCGCGTTCGGCGCCGCCGGGGCGCACGCCGGCCGCGCGTTGGCGTAAGGGGCGACCGCCTTGGGCGCGGCTCGCACAAACGCAACTAACGGCCGAGTCGTCCGGCCTTCGCCGGCACCGCTGGGGTGCATACCCATATGAGCGGGATGTATTTCACTTCCCGCCGATCCTGTGACACCATTTGGCCCTTCCTGCGAGTCGGGGCATACCCGTATCGCGCCCCATTTCAGTCAAGCAAGAAAGCGAGAAACAGATGAAGCGTCGCAGTCTCCTGAAGGTATTTTCCGTGCTGGCCACCGGTGCAGCGCTGACGCTGTCGGCAGGCGCGCATGCCGAAGACAAGGTGATCAAGGTCGGCACCGTGGCCGGCCCGGATTCGGAAGTGTGGCAGCTCGTGCAGAAGGTCGCGAAGGAGAAGGAAGGCCTGAACGTGAAGGTCATCGAGTTCAACGACTACGTGCAGCCGAACGCGGCGCTCGATTCGGGCGACCTCGACGCGAACAGCTTCCAGCACCAGCCCTACCTCGACAGCCAGGTGAAGCAGCGCGGCTACAAGATCGTCAGCGCGGGCCTGACCTACATCTCGCCGATCGGCGTGTACTCGAAGAAGTTCAAGGCGCTGAAGGACCTGCCGCAAGGCGCGAAGCTCGCGGTGCCGAACGATCCGTCGAACGAGAATCGCGCGCTGCTGCTGCTGCAGACGCAAGGCGTGATCAAGCTGAAGGCGGGCGCCGGCACGGGCGGCAACAACGCGACGGTGCTCGACATCGCCGACAACCCGAAGAAGCTGAAGATCTCCGAACTCGACGCCGCGCAACTGCCACGCGTGCTGTCGGACGTCGACGCGGCCGTGATCAACACGAACTACGCGCTGGCCGCGAACCTGCAGCCGACCAAGGACGCGATCGCGCTCGAGTCGCTGACGAGCCCGTATGCGAACCTGATCGCGGTGCGTGCGAAGGACAAGGATCAGCCGTGGGTGAAGAAGCTGGTCAAGGCGTACCAGTCGCCGGAAGTGAAGGAATTCATCAAGAAGCAGTTCAAGGGCTCGATGGTCGCGTCGTTCTGAACGCGATCGGATGATCGAACGAAGGCCTGCACGTGTGCAGGCCTTTTTTTCGTGTGGCGCGTTCAGCCCCGCTCACATCTCGCCGCGCCGCGAGCAGATCGACATGATCTGCTGGATCGCGTAGTTGTCGCGCACGCCGGGCAGCGACTGCACGACGCACTCGTGAAAGCGCCGCTCGCGCGGCAGCAGCATCGCGTTGTTGCGGTACAGCGCATCGCACGAGCGCTGGATCAACTGGGCCGCCGCGCCGTTGCGGCTTTCGCGCAGCGCATTGAGCATGCAGTCGTCGTATTGCGCGTTGCCGTCGGTCAGTGCGAACGCCGCGCCCGGCAGCGCCAGCGCGGCAGCGACGATTGCGACGGCTCGGATCCCCCGTTTCATCTGCCCTCCGATGGATTGGGTCGGCCGACAGCATAGCGTAAAGTCGCGAGCGCGGCCGACGCGTTGGCCGGCTCGGGCCGGTGCCGCCACCGGCGGGGCTTTGGACGCATTCGCGACGATTCGGGGAGGCTGCGCCCGGCGCGTCGCGCGAAAGCTGGAAGTCAGGCGGTGGTCTGTGGAAATGGTATCCTCGTGCGTTCGCCGCCTCACCCTTTCCCGGGGCGTGCGCGGGCCGATCGTCGCGTCGCGTACGCGCGGCGGCGCCCGTCCGACGGCGGCGGGAATCCATCATCCAGAACCGACACAATACGGGGGAGACACACCCATGAAGCGTTTCAAGACTTTCGCGATCCGTTCGATCACGGCCGGCGTGGCCGCGCTCGCGCTGGCCGGCGCCGCGCACGCACAGACCGTCAAGGTGCTGTCGATCGTCGATCACCCCGCGCTCGACGCGATCCGCGACGGCGTGCGCGCCGAACTGAAGGCGCAAGGCTACGGCGACGACAAGCTCAAGTGGGAATACCAGAGCGCGCAGGGCAACACGGGCACGGCCGCGCAGATCGCGCGCAAGTTCGTCGGCGACCAGCCCGACGTGATCGTCGCGATCGCGACGCCGGCCGCGCAGGCGGTGGTCGCGTCGACGAAGAGCGTGCCGGTCGTCTATTCGGGCGTGACCGATCCGGTCGCCGCGCAGCTCGTGAAGGGCTGGGGCCCGTCGGGCACCAACGTGACGGGCGTATCCGACAAGCTGCCGCTCGATCGCCAGGTCGCGCTGATCAAGCGCGTCGTGCCGAATGCGAAGACGGTCGGCATGGTCTACAACCCGGGCGAGGCGAACTCGGTCGTCGTCGTGAAGGAGCTCAAGGAGATTCTCGCGAAGCAGGGGATGACGCTGAAGGAAGCGGCCGCGCCGCGTACCGTCGACATCGGCCCGGCCGCGAAGAGCCTGATCGGCAAGGTCGACGTGATCTACACGAACACCGACAACAACGTCGTGTCCGCGTACGAAGCGCTCGTGAAGGTCGCGAACGAAGCGAAGATCCCGCTCGTCGCCGGCGACACCGACAGCGTGAAGCGCGGCGGCATCGCGGCGCTCGGCATCAACTACGGCGACCTCGGCCGCCAGACGGGCAAGGTCGTCGCGCGCATCCTGAAGGGCGAGAAGCCGGGCGCGATCGCGTCGGAGACGAGCAGCAACCTCGAATTGTTCGCGAACACGGGCGCGGCCGCGAAGCAGGGCGTCACGCTGTCACCGGATCTGCTCAAGGACGCGAAGACGGTCATCAAGTAAGCATGTAAGCGGTCCGACCGCCGCGCTTGCGGGCCCGATCCGGGCCCGAACGACACCGCCGGACGGGCGGCTCCCACCCGGGGCCGCCCGTTCGCTTCGCCCGGCCGTACACGTGAGGCCGGGAAGCAACAGGATTTCCCCATCATGTCTCTGTTCTCGTTTCTGGGCGCACTGGAGATCGGCCTGATCTTCAGCCTCGTCGCCCTCGGGGTGCTGATCTCGTTTCGCATCCTCAACTTCCCCGACCTCACCGTCGACGGCAGCTTTCCGCTCGGCGGCGCCGTCGCCGCGACGCTGATCTCGGCCGGCTACGACCCGTTCAGCTCGACCTGCATCGCGATCGTCGCGGGCGCGGTGGCCGGCTTCATCACCGGCTGGCTCAACGTGCGCCTGAAGATCATGGATCTGCTCGCCAGTATCCTGATGATGATCGCGCTCTACTCGGTGAACCTGCGGATCATGGGCCGGCCGAACGTGCCGCTCATCACCGAGCCCACCCTCTTCACCGTGCTGCAGCCCGACTGGATGCCCGACTACGTGCTGCGCCCGGCGCTGCTCGCGATCGTCGTCGTGGTCGCGAAGCTCGGCCTCGACTGGTTCTTCTCGTCGCAGCTCGGCCTCGCGATGCGCGCGACCGGCGCGAACCCGCGGATGGCACGCGCGCAGGGCATCGCGACGGGCCGCGCGACGCTCGCCGGGATGGCGCTGTCGAATGCGCTCGTCGCGCTCGCCGGCGCGTTGTTCGCGCAGACGCAGGGCGGCGCGGACATCTCGATGGGGATCGGCACGATCGTGATCGGGCTGGCCGCCGTGATCATCGGCGAGACGCTGCTGCCCGCGCGCCGGCTCGTGCTGACGACGCTCGCCGTCGTGCTCGGCGCGATCGTCTACCGCTTCTTCATCGCGCTCGCGCTGAACAGCGAATTCATCGGTCTGAAGGCGCAGGATCTGAACCTCGTGACGGCCGCGCTCGTCACGATCGCGCTTGTGCTGCCGGCGACGCGCAAGAAGCTGTTTGCGCGCAAGAACGGAGGGGCCTGACATGCTGTCCGCACACGATCTCAAACTCACGTTCAATCCCGGCACGCCGATCGAGACGCGCGCGCTGCGCGGGTTGTCGCTCGACATTCCCGACGGCCAGTTCGTCGCGGTGATCGGCTCGAACGGCGCCGGCAAGTCGACCTTCCTCAATGCGGTCAGCGGCGACCAGCGCGTCGATTCGGGGCGCATCGCGATCGACGGCACGGACGTCACGCGCAAGGCCGCGTGGGATCGCGCGCACCTCGTCGCGCGCGTGTTCCAGGATCCGATGGCCGGCACCTGCGAGGCGCTGACGATCGAGGAGAACATGGCGCTCGCGATGGCGCGCGGTGCGCGGCGCGGCTTTCGTGCCGCGCTCGACCGGCCGTCGCGCGAGCTGTTCCGCGACAAGCTGCGGCTGCTGAACCTCGGCCTCGAAAACCGTCTGACCGACCGGATCGGGCTGCTGTCGGGCGGCCAGCGGCAGGCGGTGAGCCTGCTGATGGCGTCGCTGCGGCCGTCGCGGATCCTGCTGCTCGACGAGCATACGGCCGCGCTCGACCCGAAGACGGCTGCGTTCGTGCTGGAACTGACCGCGCGCATCGTCGCCGAGGGCAAGCTGACGACGATGATGGTCACGCACAGCATGCGGCAGGCGCTCGATTACGGCGAGCGCACGGTGATGCTGCACCAGGGGCAGGTCGTGCTCGACGTGTCGGGCGACGCGCGCAAGGGGCTCGACGTGCCGGATCTGCTGCAGATGTTCGAGAAGGTGCGTCACGAGCAGCTCGACGACGACGCGTTGCTGCTCGGCTGACGGCGGCGGGCGGGCCGGCGCGGTGTGCGATGTGCGCATCGTGCCGGCTGGCCGCTCGGCACGATCCGGCCCGGTTGCGCGATCCGGTTCACGTGGGTCGCCCCGGCGCCGCAAAGGCGTGGCGGGCATTCGCCCGCGCGATCCGGCGAGGCCGGGAACGACGCGCCGTAACAGAGTGAGTTCGCCGGCTTTTCACCGGTCTTTGATCTGACGAAAGAGCGGTTTCGTACCAGGACTGTGCGACGTGCACACATTGCCATATACTGTATATCCATACAGTTGTGGGTGGCGTCATGCTCGCATCCTCCATTTCTCCCGAATCCCTTCATCCATCGCTCTGGCGCGGCTCGCAGCTCGCGCGCGGCGGTCCGCGCACGATCGAGACCGGTTTCGCGCCGCTGTCGGCCGAGTTGCCGGGCGGCGGCTGGCCGGTCGGCGGGCTCGTCGAACTGCTGGCCGCGCAGCCGGGCTGCGGCGAGATGCGGCTGCTCGCCCCCGCGCTTGCCCGCACCGTCAGCGCCCGGCGTCCGCTCGCGCTCGTCGCGCCGCCGCAAGCGCCGCATGCAACCGCGCTCGCCAGTCTCGGCGTGCCGGCCGACGCGCTGCTGTGGCTGCGCGCCGGCACCCGCACGGATGCGCTGTGGGCCGCCGAGCAGGCGCTCAAGACCGGCTGCTGCGGCGCGCTGCTGCTGTGGCAGGACGCGCGGCCCGACGCGCTGCGGCGGCTGCATCTCGCGGCCGCGCGCACGGGCGACACGCTGTTCGTGATGCTGCGCCCGCTGTCGGCCGAGCGCCAACCGTCGCCGGCCGTGCTGCGCGTCGCGCTGTACCCGGTGCCGGGCGGCGTGTCGCTCGACATCGTCAAGCGGCGCGGCCCCGCACGCAGCGAGCCGCTCGTGCTCGACCTGCCGTCGCCCATCGTGGAGAGCCGCTATGCGCGTCTTGCTCGGCATCCATCTGCCGCGCCTGCCGCTCGACGTGTGCGTCGCGCCTCCGTCTGACGGCGAGGCTGGCGGCGCCGGCCGGGCGGTGCTCGAGCAGGGTGTCGTGCTGATCGCCGACGCGGCCGCGCACCGGCAGGGCGTGCGCGCGGGCATGAAGCGCGGCGGCGTGCTCACGCTCGCCCCGCACACGCAGCTCGTCGAACGCGATCCCGCCCGCGAGGCCGATGCGCTGCGCGCGGTCGCGCTCGCGTTGCTGCGCTTTTCGCCGTGCGTCGCGCTCGACGACGAAGCCACGCTGATCGTTGACGTCGGCCCGAGCCTGCGGCTGTTCGGCGGGTTGCCGTCGCTGTGCCGCCAGGTGCGCGCGACGCTCGCGGCGCTCGGCTATGCGGCGCGCCTGTCCGCCGCGCCGACCGGGCGCGGCGCGTGGCTGCTCGCGCGCACGTCGGCCCGGGCGCGCATCCGGCGCCGCATCGCGAGGCCGGCTTCGCTCGTCCGTTCGCTCGACAGGCTGCCGTGCGTGCTGCTGCCCGATGCGCGCCCGTATGCGGGCTGGTTCGACGGCCTCGGTTGCCGCACGCTCGCCGATCTGCGCGGCCTGCCGCGCGCGGGGCTGCAGCGCCGCTGCGGTCCCGCGCTGCTGGCCGCGCTCGATCGTGCGTACGGCGATGCGGTCGAGCCGCTTGCATGGATGGCGGTGCCGCCCGTGTTCGATGTGCGGCTCGAATTGCCGGAGCGCGTCGAATACGCGGAAGCCGTGCTGTTCGCCGCGCGGCGGCTCGTCGCGCAGCTGTGCGGCTGGCTGGCCGCGCGGCAACTGTCGCTGGCCGCGATGACGTTCGATCTCGAGCACGAGCGCGGCCGCCAGGCCGTGCCGCCGACGCCGCTCGAACTCGCGTTCGCCGCGCCCGTGCGCGACGACGCGCACTTCATGCGGCTGCTCGGCGAGCGGCTCGCGCGCGTCGAGTTGCCGGCCGCGGTGATCGCGGTGCGTCTGCAAGCCACGCGCGTCGAATCGGTTGCGCCGCCGGCCGAGGATCTCTTTCCCGAGCCGGGCGGCACGCGCGAGACGCGCGCGCGGCTGTTCGAGCTGCTGGTCGCGCGGCTCGGCGCGGACAACGTGCTGCGCGCGGCACCCGTTGCCGATCACCGGCCCGAGGCCGCGAACCGCTGGCTGCCGCTCGATGCGCAGGCCGGCAAGCCGGCGGCCGGGCCGCCGGCGGTGCCACCGAGGCCCGCGTGGCTGCTGGACGAGCCGCTGCCGTTGCTGATGCGTGAGAACCGGCCGGTCTTTCATACGCCGCTCAGGATGATGTCGTCGGTGGAGCGGATCGAGGCCGGGTGGTTCGACGATCAGTTCGCGGCGCGCGATTACTGCGTCGCGCAGGACGAGGCCGGTGCGTGCTACTGGGTGTTCAAGGAGCGGGCAGGGAGCGAGGCCGAGCCGCGCTGGTTCCTGCACGGCCTGTTCGGGTGAGTGGCGATGGTTGCGGAATTCAGCTGGCTGCCCGATTACGCGGAGTTGTTCTGCCGTTCGAACTTTTCGTTCCTGCATGGCGCGTCGCATGCGGAGGAACTGGTCGAGCGTGCGGCCGAACTCGGTTATCGCGGGATCGCGATCACCGACGAATGCTCGCTCGCCGGCGCGCCGCGCATGCATGTCGCGGCGAAGGCGAAAGGGTTGCCGCTCGTCATCGGGTCGTATTTCGAAGTCACGCCGGATGAGGTCGCGCCCGGCCACGATCCGGGCCCCGGCGCGTTCGGGCTCGTGCTGCTCGCGCAAAACCGCGAGGGCTACGGCAACCTGTCCGAGCTGATTTCGTGGCGGCGGATGGAGGCGCCGAAGGGCACTTACAAGCTGACGTCGCGGATGCTGTCGGCACCGCCTGCCGAGTTTGCGCACTTGCGCGGCATGTCCGACTGCTTCGCGATTCTCGTGCCCACGTATCCGGTGCGTGCCGATGTACTCGATGCGCAGGTCGCGTGGTTTCGCGCGACCTTCGGCGAGCGGGCACGGCTCGGACTCGTGCAACTGCAGCGCGCGCTGGATGGTGTGCAGCGCGACGAGATTCGTGCGGCCGGCAAACGGCGCGGCGTGCCCATCGTCGCGCTCGGCGACGTGACGATGCATAGGCGCTCATGCAAGCCGTTGCAGGACGTGATGACGGCGATTCGCATCGGGATGTCGGTTTCGGAATGCGGCTATGCGCTGGCGCCGAATGCGGAACAGCATCTGCGTTTGCGGCAGCGGATCGGACTGTTGTTCGCGCCGGACGAGATCGCGCAGACGTGCGCGATGCTCGATGCGTGCGGTTTCTCTCTCGACGAGTTGAAGTATGAATATCCGCTTGAACTCGTGCCGCGCGGACATACGCCGACCAGTTACCTGAAGCAGGAGACGTGGGCCGGGGTCGCTCGACGTTATTGGAATGGTGTGCCGGACAAAGTGGCAAAGCAGATCAGGTATGAACTTGGCCTGATCGCGAAACTGGAGTACGAGCCGTTTTTCCTGACCGTCTACGACATCGTCAAATACGCGCGCAGCCAGAACATCCTGTGCCAGGGACGAGGCTCGGCGGCGAACTCGGTCGTCTGCTACTGCCTGGGTATCACCGAGGTGAAACCCGAGCAGAGCACGATGCTGTTCGAGCGCTTCATCAGCGAGGAACGCGGCGAGCCGCCCGACATCGACGTCGACTTTGAGCACCAGCGCCGGGAAGAGGTCATTCAGCATATCTACAGGAAATACGGCAAGGATCGCGCGGCCATCGCGGCCGCCGTATCGACTTACCGCCCGCGCGGCGTACTGCGCGAAACCGGCAAGGCGCTCGGCGTCGATCCGATGCTGATCGATCGCGTCGCGAAAGGGCATCGCTGGTTCGACGGTAGCCGCGATCTGCTGCAGCAATTCGCGTCGACCGGGCTCGATCCCGCAACGCCGCTGATTCGCACCTGGGCCGAACTGGCGGGGCGATTGCTCAATTTCCCGCGCCACCTGTCGCAGCACTCGGGCGGCTTCGTGATCAGCCGCGGCAAGCTCACACGGCTCGTGCCCGTCGAGAACGCCGCAATGGACGGGCGGCGCGTGATCCAGTGGGACAAGGACGATCTCGAAGCACTCGGGCTGATGAAGGTCGACGTGCTCGCGCTCGGCATGCTGTCGGCGCTGCATCGCGCATTCGACATGCGTACCGCGTGGCGCGGGCCGCCGTTACCGGATGGCAAGCCGTTCACGCTGAAGCACATTCCGCAGAACGACGAAGCGACCTACGACATGATCTGTCGCGCCGACACGATCGGCGTGTTCCAGATCGAGTCGCGCGCGCAGATGTCGATGCTGCCGCGCCTGCGCCCGCGGACTTACTACGATCTGGTGATCGAGGTGGCGATCGTGCGGCCGGGGCCGATCCAGGGCGGGGCCGTGCATCCTTATCTGAAACGGCGTCAGGGCATCGAAAAGGTCAGTTATCCGAAGGAGGACCTGAAGCCCGCGCTCGAACGGACGTACGGCGTACCGATCTTCCAGGAGCAGGTGATGCAGATCGCGATGATCGCGGCCGGCTTCACACCGGGCGAGGCGGATAAACTGCGTCGCGCGATGGCCGCATGGAAGCGCAAGGGCAATCTGGAGCAATATCATCGTAAGATCGTCGACGGGATGCGCGAGCGCGACTATCCGCCCGAATTCGCCGAACAGATCTTCGAGCAGATCAAGGGCTTCGGCGATTACGGCTTCCCCGAAAGCCACGCGGCGAGTTTCGCGAAACTCGCGTACGCGAGCAGCTGGCTCAAATGCCACGAACCGGCAATCTTCCTTGCCGCGTTGCTGAACAGCCAGCCGATGGGTTTCTACCCGCCGTCGCAACTCGTGCAGGATGCGAAGCGCCACGGCGTGCAGGTGTTGCCGATCGACGTCACGCACAGCAACTGGGAAGCCGCGCTCGAAGCGCTGCCCGACCAGCCGCCGCCACACGGCCAGCCGGCCGTGCGGCTCGGCCTGTCGCTCGTGCGCGGCCTTGGCGAAGCCGCCGCACGCCGCATCGAAGCTGCACGCACCGCCGGCCCGTTCGACGACGTCGACACGCTCGCGCGCCGCGCGCAGCTCGAACGCCGCGATCTCGAAGCGCTCGCCGCCGCGAACGCGCTCGCGACGCTCGCTGGCCATCGTCGCGATGCGTTGTGGCAGGCCGTCGCCGCGGCGCCGGAGCGCGACCTGCTGGCCGTCGCGCCGATCGACGAAGCGGAGCGGCCCGCGCTCGGCGCGCCGTCGGAAGCCGACGACATCCTCGCCGACTATCACACCACCGGTCTCACGTTGAACCGCCACCCCGTCGCGCTGCTGCGGCCCGCGCTGCGCGCGCGGCGGCTGTCGTCCGCGGCCGAACTGCACGACCGCCCCGACGGCCGGCTCGCCCGCGCGTGCGGGATCGTGACCGCGCGGCAGATGCCGGGCACCGCGAAAGGCGTGATGTTCATGACGCTGGAAGACGAGACGGGCTGCGTGAACCTGATCGTGCGGCCCGAGCTGCTCGCGCGGCAGCGCCGCGAAACCCTCGATTCGCGGCTGCTCGCGGCGTCCGGCGTGTGGCAGGTCGCGAGCGACGTGAGGCACCTGGTCGTGCAGCATTTCGAGGATCTGACGCCGCTGCTCGGCGGCCTGCGCACGTCGAGCCGCGAATTCCACTGATGCCTCGCGCGGATGCGCGTGCTGCTGCCGGGCATACCAGTTGGCTCAACTGGTTCTATTCCGGTCTCATATTCCTGCCCAAAACACGGCCGCAACGCGCAGGGGAACTGTCCCCTTGCATACCACTTCGGGTAAATCCCTACCTCGCACTTCGTTGTAAACAAAGGGTTTGTCGGCACTAAAACGCTTGCCTGGCAAGGCTTTCGGCGATTCCTACGTGGCTAATACCAGTTCATTGACTGGTATTATGGTGGTTATATAATGCCCTCACTTTCGACGGTCTGCGATCGTCGTCCGACACCCGGAGGCACATGGAAACCGGCTGGCCCGAACTGGCGCCCGATCCCCTCAGCGACACGCCGCTCTATCTGCAGCTCGCCCGCAATCTGGCGAGCGCGATCCATGCGGGTGCGTGGCAGGCGGGCGAAGCGCTGCCGTCGGAGCGGCTGCTGTCGGTGTCGGTCGGCGTGTCGCGGATCACGGCCCGTCGCGCACTCGCGCTGCTGGTCGAGCAGGGATTGATCAAGCGGGCGCGCGGGGCGGGCAGTTTCATCACGCCGCGCGTCGCCGATCCGCTGTCGCGTCTCGTCGGCTTCACCGCGAAGATGCGGCAGCGCGGTTTCGTGCCCGATTCGGTGTGGCTGTCGCGCACGCTGCGCGCCGCGAGCCGCGACGAGATCACGCATCTCGGCCTCGCGCCCGGCGCGACGGTGGCGCGGCTCGAACGGCTGCGCCGCGCGGACGGCATCGTGATGGCCGTCGAGCATTCGACGCTGCCGGCCGCGGTGGTGCCCGACCCGCAGGCGCTCGGCGCGTCGCTGTACGAATACCTCGAAGCGCGCGGGATGACCGTCGTGCGCGCGCTGCAGCACTTTCGCGCGGCGAACGCGACTCACGCGATCGCGAAATGGATGGCGGTGAAGCCGGGCTCGGCGCTGCTGGTGATCACGCGGATCGGCTACGGCGCCGACCAGCGCGCGATCGAAGTGAGTGAAACGTATTGCCGCGACGATTACTACGACTTCGTCGCCGAAC
Organism: Burkholderia metallica; assembly: GCF_001718555.1. NCBI lineage: Bacteria > Pseudomonadati > Pseudomonadota > Betaproteobacteria > Burkholderiales > Burkholderiaceae > Burkholderia > Burkholderia metallica. Next base: position 3,191,722 of record NZ_CP013401.1, on the reverse strand, counting down.
TGAAACGCTGACGCGCGCTGCCTGCGCGACCGGCGTGAAGCGACGACACGGATTGGCACATCACGACGCGGTTGCCCGCGTCACCAGATCATCAAGAGAACGTCATGCTGACTGGAAACATCCTTACCCCCGACGGCTGGATTCACGGTTCGCTCGATAGCGAGAACGGCCGCATCACGACGCTCGACGGCAAGCCCGTCGATCCGGCGAAGAACGACGCACCTTACATCCTGCCCGGCTTCATCGACCTGCACGTGCACGGCGGCGGCGGCGCCGACGTGATGGAAGGCGGCGATGCGATCGAGACGATCGCGCGCACGCACGCGCAGTTCGGCACGACGAGCCTGCTCGCGACGACGATGACCGCGCCGCGCGACGAACTGATGCAGGTCGTCGCGAATCTCGGCACCGTCGCACGCACGCGTACGCCGGGTGGCGCGCGCGTGCTCGGCGTGCACCTCGAAGGCCCGTACATCAATCCCGGCAAGCTCGGCGCGCAGCCCGACGCGGCCGTGTCGGCCGTGCTCGACGAAGTGCTGAAGTACCTGTCGATCGCGCCGATCCGCGTCGTCACGCTCGCGCCGGAAATCGCCGGCCACATCGAGATCATCGGCGAGATGGCCGCGCGCGGCGTGCGCGTGCAGCTCGGCCACTCGCTCGCGACCTACGACGACGCGGTCGCCGCGCTCAAGCACGGCGCATGCGGTTTCACGCACCTATTCAACGCGATGTCGCCGCTGCATCACCGCAACCCGGGCCTCGTGGGCGCGGCGCTCGCGCATGCCGAATACGCGGAAATCATTCCCGACCTGCTGCACGTGCACCCGGGTGCGATTCGCGCCGCACTGCGCGCGATCCCGCGCCTGTACGTCGTGACCGACAGCACGTCCGCCACCGGCATGCCCGACGGCGAATACCGGCTCGGCAGCCAGCACGTGACCAAATGCCTCGGCGGCGTGCGGCTCGCCGACGGCACGCTCGCCGGCAGCACGCTGACGATGGACCAGGCGCTGCGCAACCTCGTGTCGCTCGGCCTGCCGATCGCCGACGTGTCGAACCGGATGTCGCGCTATGCGGCCGACTACCTCGGCATCGCCGATCGCGGCCGCCTCGAGCGCGGCGCATGGGCCGACCTCGCGGTGTTCGATCGCGACCTGAACCTCACCGCGACCTACGTCGAAGGAGAATCGATTGTCGAATATGCTTAAGGAAGCGCGCGAGTCCGCTCAGGTCGTCGCCGCGCAGATTGCCGACACCACGCGCGTCGAAGCGCTCGCCGGCCAATTGCTCGATCACCCGCCGGCCGTCGCGCTGACGGTCGCGCGCGGCAGCTCGGATCACGCCGCGAACTATTTCGCGAGCCTGACGATGAGCCGCCTCGGCGTGCCGGTCGCGTCGCTGCCGATGTCGGTCGCGACGCTGCAGCAGGCGCCGCTGAAGGTGCAGGACCAGCTCGCGATCGCGTTCTCCCAGTCGGGCAAGAGCCCCGATCTCGTCAATACGATGGCCGCGCTGCGCGAAGCCGGCGCGCGCACCGTCGCCGCCGTGAACGTGCTGCCGTCGCCGCTCGCCGACGCGTGCGAACACCAGTTGCCGCTGCTCGCCGGTCCCGAACTGTCGGTGGCCGCGACGAAGAGCTATATCGCGATGCTGTCGCTGTCCGCGCAGATCGTCGCGTACTGGCAGCGCGACGCCGCGCTGATGACCGCGCTGCGCGGCCTGCCCGACGTGCTCGCGCAGGCCGGCCGGCTCGACTGGTCGCCCGCCGTTGCGGCGCTGGCCGGCGTCGAGCGGATGATCGTGATCGGCCGCGGCCTCGGCCTGGCGATCGCGCAGGAAGCCGCGCTGAAGCTGAAGGAAACGTCCGGCATCCAGGCCGAGGCGTTCTCGAGCGCCGAAGTCCGTCACGGCCCGATGGAGCTGATCGACCGCGACTATCCGCTGCTCGTGTTCGCGCCGCCCGGGCCCGAGCAGGCCGGGCTGCTGCAGCTCGCCGAAGACATGCGCGCACGCGGCGCCGCCGTGCTGCTCGCGGCGCCCGCCGGCACGCCCGGCGTATCGGGCACCGTGCTGCCGCTGGCGCAGTCCGCCCATGCGGCGCTCGACCCGATCGCCGCCATTCTTTCGTTTTACGTGATGGCGGCGGATCTCGCCGTCGCGCGCGGCCGCAATCCCGACACGCCGCGCCACCTGAACAAAGTCACCGAAACGCACTGATAGCCGAGACAGCCGATGAGACGCGCCGAGGAGTCCCAGTTGAAGAACCCCACCCCCGATCAGATCGTTCTGCTTAGCCCGTTGACGGGGCCGATCGTCGCACTGGCCGACGTGCCCGATCCGGTGTTCTCCGGCGGGATGTTCGGCGACGGCATCGGCATCGACCCGCTCGCGGGCCGGCTCGTCGCGCCGTGCGCGGGCGTCGTGTCGCATCTCGCGCGCACGGGCCATGCGGTGACGATCACGACGCCGCAAGGCGCGGAAGTGTTGCTGCACATCGGCATCGACACCGTCGAGCTGAACGGGCAGGGCTTCGTCGCGCACGTCGAGGCCGGCGCGCGCGTCGAAGCCGGTGCATTGTTGATCGAGTTCGACCAGGACGCGGTGGCGCGCAGCGCGCATTCGCTCGTGTCGGTGATCGCGATCGCGAACTCGGACGCATTCGAAGTCGTCGATCGCGCGAGCGGTTTCGCGACGGCCGGCGAGACGCCGCTGCTCGCGTTGCGCGGGAAGGGCGAAGCGGCCACCCAGGCGGCGCAAACGGGCGCGGCCGCGCAGAACGAAGTGCGCCGCGAAATCGTGCTGGCGCAGCCGGGCGGCCTGCATGCGCGGCCGGCCGCGCGGGCGCGCGAAGCCGTGCGCGGGTTCGACGCGACCGTCGACGTGCTGTTCGACGGCCGCAAGGCGTCGATCGCGAGCGTCGTCGGCCTGCTCGGCCTCGGCGCGGGTGAAGGCGCGACGGTCGAACTGGTCGGCCGCGGCGCGCACGCGCAACAGGCCGTCGACGCGGTCGAGCACGAGCTGCTGCGCGAAGCGCACGGCGAAGTCGAGGAAAAGCCGGCGCGACTGAGCTCGCCGGCGCCGCAGACGATCGCGCGCAACCTCGGCGCCCCCATCGACCCGAACACGCTCGCGGGCGTGTGCGCGGCGCCCGGCATCGCGGTCGGCACGCTGGTGCGTCTCGACGATGCGGAAATCGTGCCGCCCGAGCAGGCTGCCGGCACGCCCGCCGCGGAAAGCCGCCGGCTCGACCAGGCGCTGAAGGCCGTCGACGCCGAACTCGACGAAACGGTGCGCAACGCATCGGCGCGCGGCGCGGTCGGCGAGGCGGGCATCTTCGCGGTGCACCGCGTGCTGCTCGAAGATCCGACGCTGATCGACGCGGCGCGCGACCTGATCAGCCTCGGCAAGAGCGCGGGCTTCGCCTGGCGCGCGACGATCCGCACGCAGATCGACACGCTGTCGAAGCTCGACGATGCACTGCTCGCCGAGCGCGCGGCCGACCTGCGCGACATCGAGAAGCGCGTGCTGCGCGCACTCGGCCACACGAACGGCGCCGCCCGTGCGCTGCCCGACGAAGCGGTGCTCGCGGCGGAGGAATTCACGCCGTCCGACCTGTCGTCGCTCGATCGCCAGCGCGTGACCGCGCTCGTGATGGCGCGCGGCGGCGCGACGTCGCATGCGGCGATCATTGCGCGCCAGCTCGGCATTCCGGCGCTGGTCGCCGTCGGCGATGCGCTGTACGCGATTCCGGACGGCACGCAGGTCGTCGTCGATGCGAGCGCGGGCCGGCTCGAACACGCACCGACCGCACTCGACGTCGAGCGCGCGCGGCACGAGCGCCAGCGCCTGGACGGCGTGCGCGAGGCGAACCGGCAGCTGGCGGGTGAAGCCGCCGCGACGGTGGACGGCCGCGCGATCGAGGTCGCCGCGAACATCGCGACGCTCGACGACGCGCATACCGCGGTCGACAACGGCGCCGACGCGGTCGGCCTGCTGCGCACCGAGTTGATGTTCATTCATCGCCAGGCCGCGCCGACGCTTGTCGAACACCAGCAGAGCTACCAGTCGATCGTCGACGCGCTGCAGGGCCGCACCGCGATCATCCGCACGCTCGACGTCGGCGCCGACAAGGAAGTCGACTACCTGACGCTGCCGCCCGAACCGAACCCGGCGCTCGGCCTGCGCGGCATCCGTCTCGCGCAGGTGCGCCCCGACCTGCTCGACGATCAGTTGCAGGGCCTGCTCGCGGTGAAGCCGTTCGGCGCGGTGCGCATCCTGCTGCCGATGGTCACCGACGCGGGCGAGCTCGTGCGCCTGAAAAAGCGCATCGACGAATTCGCACGCGCGCAGGGCCGTACCGAGCCGATCGAGGTCGGCGTGATGATCGAGGTGCCGTCGGCCGCGCTGCTGGCCGACCAGCTCGCGCAGCACGCGGATTTCCTGTCGATCGGCACCAACGACCTGACGCAGTACACGCTCGCGATGGACCGCTGCCAGGCCGATCTGGCCGCGCAAGCCGACGGCCTGCATCCGGCCGTGCTGCGCCTGATCGACATCGCGGTGCGCGGCGCCGCGAAGCACGGCAAGTGGGTCGGCGTGTGCGGCGCGCTCGGCGGCGATCCGCTCGCGGTGCCGATCCTGGTGGGCCTCGGCGTGACCGAACTGTCGGTCGACCCCGTATCGGTGCCGGGCATCAAGGCGCGGGTGCGCCGTCTCGATTACCAGTTGTGCCGTCAGCGCGCGCAGGATCTGCTCGCGCTCGATTCGGCACAGGCGGTAAGGGCAGCAAGCCGCGAAGTCTGGCCGCTCGACTGAGCGTCGACGGCAGGTTCGCGACCGGTTTCACGACGAAAGCAATTAGGTCAACGACGATTAACGACGATTAACGATGAGACAAGGATTGGAGGACTGAATGAACGGGAATCCGTTTCTGAAAATACAGGGCCTGGGCCGGGCGCTGATGCTGCCGATCGCGGTATTGCCGGTCGCCGGCATCCTGCTGCGGCTCGGTCAGCCGGACGTATTCAACATCAAGATGATCGCCGACGCCGGCGGTGCGATCTTCGACAACCTGCCGCTCCTGTTCGCGATCGGCGTGGCGGTCGGCTTCGCGAAGGACAACAACGGCGTGGCGGCGCTTGCGGGCGCGATCGGCTATCTGATCGAAACCGCGATCATGAAGGACATCGATCCCAAGCTGAACATGGGCGTGCTGTCCGGGATCATCGCGGGTGTGGTCGCGGGCCTGCTGTACAACCGCTATAAAGACATCAAGCTGCCGGACTACCTCGCGTTCTTCGGCGGCAAACGGTTCGTGCCGATCATCACGGGGCTGGTGTGCGTGATACTCGGCATCGCGTTCGGGTACGTCTGGCAGCCGATCCAGCATGCGATCGACGCGGCCGGCCAGTGGCTGACGACCGCGGGCGCGATCGGTGCGTTCGTGTTCGGCTTCCTGAACCGGCTGCTGCTCGTCACGGGCCTGCACCACATCATCAACTCGCTCGCATGGTTCGTGTTCGGCAATTTCACGCCGCCGGCCGGCGGCGAGATCGTGCACGGCGACCTGCACCGCTTCTTCGCGGGCGACCCGACCGCGGGCACCTTCATGGCCGGCTTCTTCCCGATCATGATGTTCGGCCTGCCGGCCGCGTGTCTGGCGATGCTGCACGAAGCGCCGAAGGAACGCCGCGCGATGGTCGGCGGCCTGCTGTTCTCGATGGCGCTCACGTCGTTCCTGACCGGCGTGACCGAGCCGATCGAATTCAGCTTCATGTTCCTCGCACCGGTGCTGTACGTGATCCACGCGGTGCTGACCGGGCTGTCGCTCGCGATCTGCCAGATTCTCGGCGTGAAGCTCGGCTTCACGTTCTCCGCCGGTGCGATCGACTACGTGCTGAACTACGGGCTGTCGACGAAGGGCTGGATCGCGATTCCGCTCGGTATCGCGTACGGCGCCGCGTACTACGGGCTGTTCCGCTTCTTCATCCGCAAGTTCAACATGGCCACGCCGGGACGTGAGCCGGCATCGGCCGACGCGGCCACGGAATCGTACGCATCGGGCGGCTTCGTCGCACCGGCCGCGGGCGCAGCCGCGGTTGCCGCCGCACCGCGCGCGCAACGCTACATCGCCGCACTCGGCGGGGCAGGCAACCTGTCGGTCGTCGACGCGTGCACGACGCGCCTGCGCCTGACCGTCGTCGATCCGGAGAAGGTGTCGGAGCCGGAACTGAAGTCGATCGGCGCGCGCGGCGTGCTCAAGCGCGGCGGCAACAGCGTGCAGGTGATCATCGGGCCCGAGGCCGACATCATCGCCGACGAAATGCGTGCCGCGATCGGCAGCGGCGCGGCGGCCGCGGCATCGACGGCGCCGGCCGTTGCCGCGCAGCCCGTCACGGGCGCGGCCGCCGGCCCGCTCGATCCGGAGCCGACGCGCTGGCTCGCGGTGTTCGGCGGCGCGACGAACGTCGTGTCGCTCGACGCAGTGGCGACCACGCGCCTGCGGGTGGTGGTGCGCGATCCGTCGGCGGTCGATCGCGATCGTCTCGGTGCGCTCGACGTCGCATGGGTGTCGCTCGATACGTTCCACATCGTCTGCGGCAACGCGGCCGCGCGTTATGCCGAGCAGCTCGGCGCACGCTTGCCGCCGTCGGGCGGCGGGGCCGCCGCGCAACCGGCCTGACGCGATGAAGCCGGCTCGATCCCCGATGCGGGGTCGGCCGGGCGGTAAAACGAAAACGGCTTGCGATACGTCGCAAGCCGTTTTTCTTTGGCGGGGAGGATGGCGCGATGCGTTTGCCCATCGCGCATCGCTCGACTGTGTCGCCGATCGGCGGATCAGCCGCTCAGCCGTTCAGTTGCTCAGCCGATCACGGATTCGTCAGCGTGAAGGTCGGCTTCCGGTAGCCGACCCCGGCCCGGTCGAGCTTCGGCAATTCGCGTTGCGTGAGCAGCGTCGCGAAGCCGGCCCAGTCGCGCTGCAGCGCGGCCGTGTCGACGTGGTGCGTGTCGCCGCGCTTGAAGCGCACGCCGGCCGCATACGGCAGCTCCCAGTCGGCCCGGTGCCACGCGCGCTCGGCGAGCGCGAGCAGCCGCGGATAGGTCATGTATTCGAGGAAGGTGTCGTTGCGCATCACCTCGCCCCACGCCTGGCCCTGCATGCCTTCGATGCGCGGCGCGGGGCCCGTGCCCGTCACTTCGAACGTGTTGCCGTCACGGTCGCCCATCACCTCCGCGTTCTGCGGCAGATTCTCCGGCGCGAGCGAGAACACCTTGTACTCGTCCGTCGCGTGCGAGCCCCAGTAGTAGCCGCGCTCGCGCGGATTGAGCGTGTACGGGAAGTCGAAGTACAGGTAGTCGGGCAGCGCGAGCACCGTCAGGTAGCCCTTGCCGCTCAGGTCGCGCGCGCTGTCCGATGCGCCCCAGAAGATCGTGTCCCACAGCGACACCATCACGTGGCGCGTGCTGAAATCCTGCGGCCCATTCGCATGCTTGATGCCGTCCTGCCACGCGGCCATCGTGTCGACGCCGTTCGCACTGACCGCCGCGCTCACCTGTTGCGCGAAACGCGTCGGCAGCTCGTCGATCGACTTGATCTCGCCACGCTGGAGCAGCGCCGTGCACGCGGGCGAACGCGCCCACGGCTTGTCCTGCGCGGCGAGATCGATGCGGCCCTTGGTCGGGTCGGTGCCGTTCAGCGGCTGGAAGCCCGCGCCGAGGAAGATGTTCTTCGCCTCGTCGCCGCCGTAGTGCCAGATGTGCAGCGGCGCCTGCGCGTCCGCATGCATCGCCGCGATCTCGCGGATCACCTTCGACGCGAAATTGAGCGCGCCCGGCACGCACGGGTTCAGGTCGCTGCGGCGGTCGTAGAACTGCACCGTCGTCAGGTTCGTCGTGTCCTGCGGGTCGAGCAGCCGGTACGCATTCGCTTCCTGCTCGCGGCCGGCCGCGTGCAGCCGCCGGTAGCGCGACTCCATCGTCACGACGGCCGCGCGCGCATGCGCGGGCATGTCGATCTCGGGGACGATCTCGACGAAATGCGCGGCGGCGTAGCGCACCAGGGCCACGTAGTCGTCGCGCGTCAGGTAGCCGCCGCCCGAACGATTGTCGGGGCCGGAGCCGAGTTGCGGCAGCAGGCAGCGCGTCTCGCTCGGGTCGTGGCAGCGCCGTCCGCCGATCTCGGTCAGCTCGGGCAGGCCCGGAATCTCGATGCGCCACCCTTCGTCGTCGGACAGGTGCAGGTGCAGGCGGTTGAGCTTGTATGCGCTCATCTGGTCGATCAGGCGGCGCAGCGTCGCCGGATGCTTGAAGTTGCGGGCGAGATCGACGTGCATCCCGCGATGCGTGAAGCGCGGTGCATCCTCGACGAGCATCGCCGGGATCGGGCCGCCGCCGGCTGGCGCGAGCGAGTAGAGCGTCTGCACGCCGTAGTAGAGGCCGGCGCGATCGTAGCCTTCGATCAGCACGCCGCGCGGCCCGATCGCGAGCCGGTAGCCGCCCGGCGTCGCGATGTCGGCCGGCAGCCGGCGTGGCGCGACGACGCCGCGCACCGGCACGGGCGCGCCGTCGAGCCCGAGTGTCGTCGCGCGATCGCGCAGCGCCGCGACCTGCGCGTCCCGCAGATCGGGCAGCGCGAGCTCGACGCCGCGCAGGTCGAGCGCACCGGGCAGCGGCAGCTCGCGCTTCACGCTCGGCAGCGCGCGGCGTGCATCGGGCCGGGCGGCCACGGGCGGCGCATTGCCGGTCGAGTTGTTCTGCGCGTCGGCCGGCAGCGATTCGACATAGCGCAGCTCGTCGTCGGTGTCGTTGTAACGGAGCACGGCGGGCGGCGCGCCATCGACGACCACGTACGGGCGCGGGATCACGTCGCTGTAGCGCAGCAGCCAGTATTCGGCGACGAACGGCAGCTCGATGCGCTCGCCAGGGGCGAGCCGCACCGAGCCCGGCTGCGGCGTCAATTCGTACAGGTCGCCGGTGAGCCGCCGCAGCGCGAAGCCGGGGCGGTCGATCCGCAGCAGGCGGCGGATGCTGTGCAGATAGAGCTTCCAGCCGCCGTCGGCGATCACCTGATGGCCGCGGTTCTGCAGGATCAGGCGACCCGTCGCGCAGGCCGCGCCGTCGGCGCCGAGATCGGCGCACGGCACGCCGGCCGCGGCCGCGTGGTTGTTGTCGACGGCGACGCGCAGTGCGAGGCCGTTGGACAGCTGCGCCGCGAGACTGGCCGCCTGCGCGGCCGATTGCGTGGCTGATTGCGCGGTGCCGACGGGGGCGGCGGCGGTGACCGACGTCGGCTGCGCGGCGATCGCAGCGGGCGACAGCACCGCTACCAGCAGGCCGGCAACGAGGGAAGGCAGGGTACGCTTCATTCGAACTCCTGAGAAAAAAGGGGGCATGGCGGCGTCGTGAGGCGACGTCGCTGCGAGCGGGTCTTTCAGTGGAGCTGCGGGAGATACCGGCACGCAGGGCGATGCGGCCGCACTGCGCGCAATCTGCACGCCGGGGCGTGCGCTATGGAACGGGAGGCGGGCACGCGTGCCGGTCGGATCGGCGCGGGCGGGTGCGCGTCTTCATCGGCGGTGCACGGCGGCGAATGCAACGGCGCTTGCGGATGCAGCGGCGCTCGCAAGTGCTGCGGGCGAGGCGGCATGGCCAGCGGCACAGGCGCTCGCCCGACCGGCGCGAACGATTGCGGCACCGCGCGTCGGCCACGCGCAACCGGCCGCCGCGCGCCGACGGCGAAACGGCGCGCGCACGCGCGCCACAGACGGGATTCGCATGTCTCCCCCACCCAGAAGGAATCGGCCTGTCAGCGGCCGTGTCCAACGATCTTATGAAACCTTTTATTGGTATTCAAGTGGTATCAATCTGGCGCTAAATTGGCATCGACATGAAGCGCCTGCCGCGGGCGCCCGGGACGAAAAAAAACCTCGCGCGAGGCGAGGTTCGTTCCGGCCGGCGGCGCGATCGGCCGCGCGTGCCGCGCGTCAGTCGCGGCGTGCGCGTACGGGTGCCTGTTGCGTCTTCTGCCGCGCTTCGAGCCACATCGCGTTGACGATGCCGAACGACAGCGCGACGCCGATACCGAGAATCCAGCTGAAATACCACATGATCCGACTCCTTGCGAAACGGTGGGCGAGGGCGCATGCGCGCCCCGGCCCGGGTTCAATGCATCAATACATCGAATGCTTGTTCTCTTCGAGCACCTCGTGCGTGACCTTGCCGCGCATCACGCGATACACCCAGCTCGTGTAGAGCAGGATGATCGGCAGGAACACGATCACCGCGAACAGCATCACCTGCAGCGTCATGTGGCTCGACGTCGAATCCCACACGGTGAGGCTGCTGCGCGGGTCGAGCGACGACGGCATGATGAACGGGAACATCGAGAAGCCGGCGGTGAGGATCACGCCGACGATCATCAGGCCTGTGCAGAAGAACGCCGTCTTTTCCTGCTTCGAGCCCGCGAGCAGCAGCGCGAGCAGGCCGCCCGCGATCCCGACGACGGGCGCCGCGATCATCCACGGATACTCGCCGTAGTTCGCGAGCCACAGGCCTGAGCCGGCGGCGACGTCCTTGAGCAGCGGGTTCGCGACCGTATCGGTCGGCGCGGCGTGCGTGATGTGGAAGCCGCCGATGGTGAACGCGATCAGCACGCCGGCCAGCACGAATAGCACGACCGCGAGGAACGACGCCACGCGCAGCGCGACCGACGCGCGGCGTGCGATCACGCCTTCCGTCTTCATCTTGATGAAGGCCGCGCCGTGCGCGACGAGCATCGTGAGGCTGACGAGCCCGCACAGCAGCGCGAACGGGTTCAGCAGCGCCCAGAAGCCGCCGTAGTAGGTCACGCGCAGGTCGCTGTCGAACTTGAACGGCACGCCTTGCAGCAGGTTGCCGAACGCGACGCCGAACACGAGCGCCGGCACGAAGCCGCCGACGAACAGGCCCCAGTCCCAGCCCGCGCGCCAGCGCGGGTCGGGCCGCTTGCTGCGGTAGTCGAAGCCCACCGGCCGGAAGAACAGCGCGAACAGCACGAGCAGCATCGCGAAGTAGAAGCCGGAGAACGATGCCGCGTAGACGAGCGGCCAGGCCGCGAACATCGCGCCGCCGGCCGTGATCAGCCACACCTGGTTGCCTTCCCACGTCGCGCCGACCGTGTTGACGATGATGCGGCGTTCCTCGTCGGTCTTGCCGAGGAACGGCAGCAGCGCGGTCGCGCCCATGTCGAAGCCGTCGGTGACGGCGAAGCCGATCAGCAGCACGCCGACGAGCAGCCACCAGATCAGCTTGAGAGTTGCGTAGTCCATAGCGATTCCTTGTTCCGTTTCGGGTGCGTGCTCACGCCGGGGCGCGCTCGCTGGCGGCCGCGAGTTCGTGGTGATAGCGGCCGGTATGCAGCGACGACGGGCCGAGGCGCGCGTACTTGAACATCAGCTTGATCTCGATGACGAACAGCACCGTGTAGAAGGCAATGAAACCGGCGAGGCTCAGGTACAGATCGGTGGGCGTCAGGCTCGACGCGGAGAGATGCGTCGGCAGGATGCCTGCGATCGTCCACGGCTGGCGGCCGAGCTCGGCGACGACCCAGCCGAATTCCGCGGCGAGCCACGGCAGCGGGATCGCCCACACCGCATAGCGCAGGAACCAGCGGCGGTTGTCCTGCAGCAGTTCGCGGCGCGCGCAGAACCAGAACGCGGCAATGAAGGTCGCGAGGAACAGGATGCCGAGGAACACCATGATCCGGAACGAGAAGAACACGGGCGCGACCGGCGGGATCGTCTTCCTCGCGGCGGCCTTGATCTGCTCGGGCGTCGCGTCGACCACGTTCGGCGTGAACTGCTTGAGCATCAGCCCGTAGCCGAGATACTGCTTGTGCTGGTCGAACAGTTCGCGCGTGGCCGCGCTCGTGTCGCCTTCCTTCATCTTCTGCAGCGCGCCGTACGCGACCATCCCGCTCTGGATGTGCTCCTCGCTGTGCTTCGCGAGTTCGCGCAGGCCGACCACGGGTTCGTCGAGCGAGCGCGTCGCGATCAGGCCGAGCGCGTACGGAATCTTGATCGCGTAGTCGGTACGCTGTTCTTCCTGGTTCGGCAGGCCGATCAGCGTGAACGACGCGGGGGCCGGCTGCGTTTCCCATTCGGACTCGATCGCGGCGAGCTTCATCTTCTGCACTTCGCCGGTCGTGTAGCCCGACTCGTCGCCGAGCACGATCACGCACAGCGTCGACGCGAGGCCGAAGCCGGCCGCGACCGCGAACGAGCGCAGCGCGAAATCGGTGTCGCGCTTTTTCAGCAGATACCACGACGAGATGCCGAGCACGAACATCGCGGCTGTCACGTAGCCGGCCGACACCGTGTGCACGAATTTCACCTGCGCGACCGGGTTGAACAGCACGTCGAACAGGTTCGTCAGCTCCATGCGCATCGTCTGATAGTTGAACTCGGCGCCGACCGGGTTGTTCATCCAGCCGTTCGCGACGAGGATCCACAGCGCGGACAGGTTCGAGCCCAGCGCGACGAGGAACGTGACCATCAGGTGCTTGACCTTCGACAGTCGGTTCCAGCCGAAGAAGAACAGGCCGACGAACGTCGATTCGAGGAAGAACGCCATCAGCCCTTCGACCGCGAGCGGCACGCCGAAGATGTCGCCGACATAGTGCGAGTAGTACGACCAGTTCGTGCCGAACTGGAATTCGAGCGTGATGCCGGTCGTCACGCCCATCGCGAAGTTGATCCCGAACAGCTTGCCCCAGAACTGGGTCATGTCCTTGTAGACCTGTTTGCCGGTCATCACGTACACGGCTTCCATGATGACGAGCAGCCAGGACAGGCCGAGCGTCAGCGGCACGAACAGGAAGTGGTAGAGCGCCGTGATGCCGAACTGCAGACGCGACAGATCGACGACTTCGCTACTTATCATGGTGGTCTCCCTCGGTGGGTGCAGGCGCCGGTACCGAGAGCAGCTTCTCGGCGACGGCGGCAGGCGCAAGCGCCATGTGCTCGGCCTGCGGATGATTGAAGAATGCGTATTTGAGCGACATCAGGAGGATCAGCTTGACGATCAGCACCAGGGTGATGTCGCGGGCGAGGGTCGGGCCGCGTGCCCACGCGGCGATGCGCGCGCGCCAGCCGATCGTGCCGGCCGGCCGCGGGGGAGGCGCAGGCTCTTTATTGATCGAGATCAAGGCGATTATCCTGAATCGATTAGGTCGGGATTTTGGGGCGACTTTACGTCGGATTGGTGACGGCCGTGAAGCTGTTTTAATCCTTTTGCGCCTGACATGCCAATTTTAAAAGGATGGCTTTCCGATGCCGAGTGCTGCGCTGCGGCAGACCGTCGCGAAACGCGGGCCGAAACTTGAGGCAGATCAATGTTTTGCGGAAGGGGCCGGAAAACGACCGATTACCTGACGAATCAGGTCAATCAATCGGCGCGGAAACGGCCGTTGAAGCGAATGGAGAATTCAGGGATATACGGCGGATAAAACGGGCGAAAAAAAACCGCTGCCGGTCAGGCAGCGGTTTTCGATGAGGCGCTCTGAATCGTTACCGATTTACGCGTATTCGGCGAGGGCGGTGCGCATCTTTTTCATCGCGCTCGCTTCGATCTGGCGGATGCGTTCGGCCGACACGCCGAATTCGGCCGCGAGATCGTGCAGCGTCGAGCCGCCCGAGCCGTCGTCGTCGACGTGCAGCCAGCGCGCCTCGATGATGCGGCGGCTGCGTGCGTCGAGCGCGTCGAGCGCCTGCGCGATACCGTCCGTCTGCAGCGTATCGCGCTGACGCGCGGCGAGCACGGCGGTCGGTTCGTTGTGCGAGTCGGCCAGGTAGGCGATCGGCGCGTACGACTCCTCGCCGTCTTCGACCTGCCCTTCGAGCGCGACGTCGCCGCCCGACAGGCGCGTTTCCATTTCGGTCACGTCTTCGCGCTTGACGTTGAGCTCTTGCGCGAGGCCGTCGATTTCCTCGGGCGTCATCGCCTGCATGCTCTTCTTGTGGCTGCGCAGGTTGAAGAACAGCTTGCGCTGCGCCTTCGTCGTCGCGACCTTCACCATGCGCCAGTTGCGCAGGATGTACTCGTGGATCTCGGCCTTGATCCAGTGGATCGCATACGACACCAGGCGCACGTTTTGCGCCGGATCGAAACGCTTCACCGCTTTCATCAGGCCGATGTTGCCTTCCTGGATCAGGTCGCCGTGCGGCAGGCCGTAGCCGAGATAGTTGCGCGCGATCGACACGACGAGCCGCAGGTGCGACAGCACGAGGCGGCGTGCCGCGTCGAGGTTGTTGTCCTCGCGGAATTCGGTTGCGTACCGGCGTTCCTCTTCGGCGGTCAGCAGCGGAATGCGGTTGACGGCCTGGATGTACGCGTCGATGTTGCCGAGCTGGCCGGGCAACATCGAGTGGGCGGAGAGCGCCAGCGAGCCTGCCGATTCGGCCTTGGCCGGCGTCGGGCTCAGGGTGTTCGGGAGGGTCAGGGCGTTGCTCACTAAAAACTCCTTTGGAATCAGGGACAAACCCCCGGTCTCGAATGAGATTCCGTGGGCCATCTTAGCACTCCCGCAAGACGAGTGCTAATTCCTTAGAGCACGCGTGGGCATCGGAGTTCCCGTTTTTTCTATCGGGCTTGTCGAATCGATAGTCTAATCTGCGACACGGCGGGCGACACGAAGTTCCGTAAGTCATTGTTTCTGATGGTAATCAGTAGACGATTTCCATTTTTGTCGTTTTGGAAGCACGCTATTTCCCTTTGTGATGCCGATCCGAAAAGTCCTTTACCATACCATTCAGTTCGCTTGAGCCGGCGGGAGCGCGGGCTCCATTCAACCCCCCAAGTTGGAGTGTCAGATGAACAATAAGAAGAATCGCCGGCCCCGCAGCCGGCTTGTGCTGCAAGCGATGCTGGTTGCGTCCCTGCTGGGCGGATCGGGGGCGGCATGTGCGGATCGATGGGGCATTCAGGCGGGCGGCGGCTTTTCGGATCGCCGCGGGGTCGACAAGGCCGATCTGGGCGTGGTGTGGGATCCGGGCTGGAACTGGTGGGAAATCGGCGGCTGGCACTTCGCGTTCGTCGTCGAAGGGCACGCCGCTTACTGGCACACGGGCGGCAACGTCCACGGCAACATCGGCGAATTCGGCGTGACGCCGATGTTCCGCTTCATCAAGAGCGCCGGCGAGATCCGCCCGTTCATCGAGGCCGGCGGCGGCGTGCGGCTGCTGACGCACCCGACGATCTCGGATCATTTCTCGATGGGGACCGCGTTCCAGTTCGCGCCGACCGCGGGAGTAGGCGTGCAGTTCGGCCAACGGCAACAGTATCAGGTCGGCTACCGTTTTGAACATGTGTCTAACGCGGGTATCAAAGAGCCGAATCCTGGTATAAATTTCCACCAGTTCTACGTGCAGTACAACTTCTGATCCGCATGCCCGCGCACGGCGTGCGCGTTGCCGAGGAGTCAGGCGATGGCGAAGGTGGTCGATGCGATCCGCGCGCTCGAGCGCGATCGGTTCCGGGCGATGGTGGACGGGGACGGCGAAGCGCTCGACGCGCTGTTGTCGGACAAGGTGTTCTTCGTGCACACCAACGGCAAACGCGAAACCAAGCAGCAGTTCATCGACGCCATCGTCGCCGGCCGCCGCCGCTATCGCCAGATCGAAATCCAGTCGCAGGACGTGCTGCCCGTCGGCGGCGAAACCTGCGTCGTCACCGGGCGCGCGTTGATCGAGATGGAAACGAACAACGGCGGCCTGGTCTTCCCGATTGCCTATACGTCCGTCCATACCCACGAACAGGGCCGCTGGAGCCTGTTCGCGTGGCAGGCGACGCGGTGCGCGACCGAGACATGAGCGCGCGTGGCGCCCCTTTTCATGTCCCGACCGAAGCGGCCTTCTGAGCCGCTTTTTGCTGCCTCGTGCGGCGCGGATCGCGCGGCGCACGGGCGGTCACGCACCGCTCGCTGACGTTTGAACCCCGAGTCGAAGGCCGTCGGTCACGCTGCCGCGCGGCGGTCCGCGCAGTGCCAGGCCGAGCGGTTGATCGCGCTGACGACCGCATCGAGCGCCGCGCTCGCCGCATCGGCGTGCAGGCCGACGCCGTGCCGCAGCGGCGCATCGCCGATCCGGCAGCCGACCGATACCGCGATCCGGCCGTCCGTCGTGCGTGCGTGTTCGCACGACGCGACGTCGATCGCGGCGCCGGCGGCCGCTGCGAATGCCGCGGCGAAACGTCGCACGGCGTCCTCGGGCGCCGCATCGGCGTCGGGCGCGGCCGCCGCGATCTCGCGGTTCCGCCAACGCGCGCCGTGGCCGTGGCGCGCTGCCGGCCCGTCGGTCTCGAAGAATTCGCGCGCGAACAGTGCGCAGATCGCGTCGCCGGTCACTTCCTCGCCCGATGCGTCGGCCAGCGTCTGCACCGCATGGCTGAATTCGATCTGCACGCGGCGCGTCGGCGTGAAACCCATCCCGCGTTCGAGCAGGAACGTCGCGCCGCCCTTGCCGGACTGGCTGTTCACGCGGATCACCGCGTCATAGCTGCGGCCGAGGTCGGCCGGGTCGATCGGCAGGTACGGCACTTCCCAGACCGCGTCGGGGCGCTGCTGCGCGAAGCCCTTGCGGATCGCGTCCTGGTGCGAGCCCGAGAATGCGGTGAACACGAGGTCGCCCGCATACGGATGGCGCGGATGCACGGGAATCTGGTTGCAGCGTTCGACGACGCGGCGCACGGCGTCGATGTCGGAGAAGTCGAGGCCCGGATCGATGCCCTGCGTGTAGAGATTCAGCGCGAGCGTGACGAGATCGACGTTGCCGGTGCGCTCGCCGTTGCCGAACAGGCAGCCCTCGATGCGGTCGGCGCCCGCGAGCAGCGCGAGTTCGGCCGCGGCGACCGCGGTGCCGCGGTCGTTGTGCGGATGCACGGACAACACGATGCTGTCGCGGTACGCGAGGTTGCGGTCCATCCACTCGATCTGGTCGGCGAACACGTTCGGGCTCGCGGCTTCGACGGTGGCGGGCAGGTTGACGATCATCTTGTGATCGCGGGTCGGACGCCAGGTCTGCGCGACCGCGTCGCAGATCTCGCGCGCGAACGTCAGCTCGGTCATGCTGAAGGTTTCAGGCGAGTACTGGAAGGTCCACTGCGTGTCGGGGCGCGCGGCGGCGTGTTCCTTGATCATGCGCGTGCCGTCGATCGCGAGCGCCTTCACGTCGGCCTTCGACATTCCGAACACGATACGGCGGAACGACGGGCAGACCGCGTTGTACAGGTGCACGATCGCGCGCGGCACGCCCTTGAGCGCGTCGAACGTGCGGGCGATCAGGTCTTCGCGCGCCTGCACGAGCACCTCGATCGTCACGTCGTCGGGAATCCGCTTGTCGTCGATCAGCTTGCGGACGAAATCGAAGTCGGTTTGCGACGCCGACGGAAAACCGACTTCGATCTCCTTGAACCCGATCGCCACCAGCATCTCGAAGAATTCGAGCTTCTGCTCGATGCTCATCGGCTCGATCAGCGACTGGTTGCCGTCGCGCAGGTCGGTGCTCATCCAGACGGGCGCGCGCTCGATGGTGCGCGACGGCCATTTGCGGCCATTGAGGCGGACGGGCTCGAACGGGCGGTACTTGTCTTGCGGATTGCGCTGCATCTTCTGGACCTCGGGTCTCAAGTCGCGAGCGAAGACGGGCGGCATGGCGACGGTTGGCGCTGCCTCGCTCCGCGGCACGTACGCGCGCTGCGGATGCGGATGATCTTCGCGAATCGGCCGACGGATAGACGGACGAGTGCTGACGACTTCGGGTTGTAAAAACTACGAGAGGGGTACTGCGAGGAACTGCTGGGAGGGACCGTGCGGACAGCACACGGCGCTACGACAGCCTTAGGCTAGTCGTAGCGATAGCGACCGCGCTAGGCGGCCGGAGGTAATTCGGAGGGTGTTCGGAAAGGAACGCATGGCGACAACTCTATGCCAGGATGCGCCCGCCTGTCAAATGCACGCCCAAGCGGGGCCGCATCGCGCGTGTGGCGTCAGCGCGCGATGCGGGCGATCCGCACGATCGTCGCGACCTGCCGGGCGACCGTGTCGGGTACCGGCAGCTCGCCGCGCAGCACGCCGTCCGTCCATGCGGCGGTGGTCGTCGCATCGCGCGATTCGGGCAGCGCGACGGGCGGCGCATCGGTCGACGAGCGTTCGGCCTCGATCAGCGTGTCGCACACGCCGTCGTGCAGCCAGTCGACCTGCACCTGGCGCCGCGTGTCGGCAACCGCTTCGCCCTCGGTGCCGCGCGCCAGCAGCGCGCCGCCGAGCGCGGCGTCCGGATGGTCGCGGAACAATTGCGCGAGGCTGTCGCGGTACGGCGGGTGCGTGTAGTTGACGAGCCGCAGGCCGGCCGGCGCGAACGGCTGCAGGATCTTCACGAGCGTATGCGTCGAGTTGCGCACGCCGAGCACCCTGCGCATCGCCAGCAGATGCGCGATGCGCGGCGCGAGCACGTCGATCGGCGCGAACGCGACGCGGCGCTCGGCGAGCATGTCCTCGATCGCGTCGTGCGACGTCGACGGCGGAAGCGACAGCGCCGAGAAAATCTCGGCGCTCGTCACGCGGCCCGGATCCTGCTCGACGCCATGCACGAGCACCGGCACGCCTTCGCGCGCGAGCAGCAGCGCGAGCAGCGGCACGAGGTTCGGCTGCTTGCGCGCGCCGTTGTAGCTCGGGATCGACACGGGGCGGAAGGCCGAGTCCTGCACGTGCACCGGCGCGAACGACGCCTGCGCGGCGGCGAGCATCGCGGCCAGTTCGTCGGCGGATTCGCCCTTCAGCCGATAGGCGATCAGGATCGCGCCGAGTTCGACGTCCGACACGCGCGCATCGAGCATCGCGCGGTAGAGCTCGAAGGTGTCTTCGGCGGACAGCGCGCGCGCGCCGTTCGGGCCGCGGCCGATTTCCTTGATGAAGCGGGCGCACGGGAACGGAACGGCGGCGGGATCGTGGGAAGCGGTCATCGGGGCGTTGGGGCGGGCGGCCGGCATCGGGCCGCGCTGTGAGCGGTGAGGAATGCCCGAGTATCGCACGGGTGCGGCCGGCGCAAGCGAGGCCGCGCATCGCGGCGCGCTACACTCTGGTTCCCGGCGGTGCGCGCGCCGGCTGCGCCGCGCCCGTGCCGTCGCCGGCCGAATACGACTACGAGAGACATCCCATGAAGCTTTACAGCTATTTCCGCAGTTCCGCGTCGTACCGCGTGCGGATCGCCCTGAACCTGAAGCAGCTGCCGTTCGACTACGTTCCCGTGCACATGCTGCGCGACGGCGGCGAGCAGCTGAAGGACGCGTACCGTGCGCTGAATCCGGACGCGGTCGTGCCGACGCTGATCGACGGCGACGCGACGCTGCAGCAGTCGCTCGCGATCATCGAATATCTCGACGAAACCCATCCGGAACCGGCGCTGCTGCCGAAGCAGCCGGTCGATCGCGCGTATGTGCGTGCGGTCGCGCTGCAGATCGCGTGCGAAATCCATCCGCTCAACAACCTGCGCGTGCTGAAGTATCTGAAACACACGCTGAAGGTGCCCGAAGACGCGAAGAACGCGTGGTACCGGCACTGGATCGAGGCGGGCTTCGACACGCTCGAGACGCGTCTCGCGAGCGATCCGCGCACCGGCAAGCTGTGCTTCGGCGACACGCCGACGCTCGCCGACGTATGCCTCGTGCCGCAGGTGTTCAACGCGAACCGCTTTTCGATCGACACGACGCGCTATCCGACGATCCAGCGGATCGCCGACCATGCGTCGACGCTCGACGCGTTCAAGGCCGCCGAGCCGGGCGCGCAGCCCGACGCCGAATGAGCGCGTGGCGCCCGGGGCACGCATGACCGGGCGCGCATGAAAAAGGGCGCCCGAAGGCGCCCCGTGCGATGCGTGCCGGCGGCGTTCAGCCGAGCAGTGCGTCCGCGAATTCCACCGCGCTGAACGGCTGCAGATCCTCGACCTTCTCGCCGACGCCGATGAAGTAGACCGGCACCGGGCGCTGCCGTGCGATCGCGGCGAGAATCCCGCCCTTCGCGGTGCCGTCGAGCTTCGTGACGATCAGGCCCGTGAGGCCGAGCGCGTCGTCGAATGCCTTGACCTGCGTGAGCGCGTTCTGACCGGTGTTCGCGTCGATCACCAGCAGCACTTCGTGCGGCGCGCCGTCGTGCGCCTTCGCGATCACGCGCTTCACCTTCTTCAGCTCTTCCATCAGATGGAGCTGCGTCGGCAGGCGGCCGGCCGTGTCGGCCATCATCACGTCGATCTTGCGCGCGCGCGCGGCGCTGACCGCGTCGAAGATCACCGCGGCCGGATCGCCGCTTTCCTGCTGCACGACCGTCACGTTGTTGCGCTCGCCCCAGACCGCCAGCTGTTCGCGCGCGGCCGCGCGGAACGTGTCGCCCGCGGCCAGCAGCACCGACTGGTCGAAGCTCTGCAGATGTTTCGCGAGCTTGCCGATGCTGGTCGTCTTGCCCGCGCCGTTCACGCCGGTGATCATCATCACGAGAGGCTGCGCGCGGCCGAGCATCAGCGATTTCTCGAGCGGCGTCAGCAGCTCGACGAGCAGGTCGTGCAGCGCGGCCTTCACCTGCTGCGGGTCGGTCAGGCGGCCCGCGCGCACCTTTTCGCGCAGCGCGCCGAGCAGGTACTCGGTTGCATCGACGCCCGCGTCGGACATCAGCAGCGCGCTTTCGAGCTCTTCGTACAGATCCTCGTCGATCTTCGTGTTGACGAAGACGCCGGTGATGCTCGTGCCCGTTTTCGCGAGCCCCGTTTTCAGGCGCGCGAGCCACGACTTCTTCGCGGTGGCGTCCTGCAGCGGCGGCGGGACGATTTCGACGGTCTCGACGACTTCGTCGCGGCCGTCGTTGGTCGGCGTGACCGTCATCACGACGGCCGGCGCCGCCGGTGGTTGCGCGGGCGCTTGCGGCACGTCGGCCGCAGGCGCGGCAGTGGGCGCATCGGACGGCTCGTCCGGCTGCTGCGCATCGGCCGACTGCGATTCCGCCGGATCGGGCTCCTGCGTTTTCTTGAATCGTTTGAAGAAGCTGAACATGGTCTGACGTCGGGAAGAGGGCGGGCCGCCGCCAGGGGCGGGCACCGGACGGGCCGTTCTGCGTTCGCGCGGGCGCGGCGCACGGCGGCCGAAACCGAGCATTTTATCAGTGCGGCGTGGCGCTCGCGTCAGTGCGCGCCGCCGCTGTGGTAACGTGCGCCTGTTTAGCGGTGCGCCCCGCGCGCACCCGGTCCCTCCGTCGTCGATATTCCGTATGTCCCGTTCCTCTCCCGGCCGCCCGGCGGCCCCTTCCGGCCGCGGCAAGCCGCACACGATCCGCATCATCGGCGGTGACTGGAAACGCACGCCGCTCGCGGTGCTCGATCTCGACGGCCTGCGGCCGACGCCCGATCGCGTGCGCGAGACGCTGTTCAACTGGCTCGGCCAGGATCTCGAAGGCCGGCGCTGCCTCGACCTGTTCGCGGGCACCGGCGCGCTTGGCTTCGAGGCCGCGTCGCGCGGCGCGGCGAGCGTCGTGATGGTCGAGCGCCATCCGCGCGCCGCGCAGCAGCTTCGGGCGATCAAGGACAAGCTCGGCGCCCGTTCGGTCGAGGTCGCCGAAGCCGACGCGCTGCGCCTCGCGGCCGGGCTCACGCCGGGCGCGTTCGACGTCGTGTTTCTCGATCCGCCGTTCGGCGATCCGGCCGCGCTGGAGCGCGCGATCGCGCTGGCCGCGCCGCTCGTCGCGGCCGATGGCGCGCTGTACGTCGAGACGGGCGCGGAACTCGATCCGGCCGCGCACGATGCGCTCGCCGGCTGGCAGGTGGTCAAGCACGGCAAGGCCGGCGCGGTTCACTATCATTTGCTGCGGCGCGAAAATGATGAATAATGCGCGTTCCATACGAGGCGGCGCGCCGCAAAGGCGACGCATGCCCATCTCGGCAGCGGCGTGTGCATCGCACGGCTGCCATCCCGTTTGCGTGATGACAGGAGGAGCGACATGGTAGTCGCCGTGTATCCCGGTACGTTCGATCCGCTGACGCGCGGGCACGAAGACCTCGTGCGGCGTGCGTCGAGCATTTTTGATACGCTGGTGGTCGGTGTGGCCGACAGCCGCGCGAAAAAGCCGTTCTTCTCGCTGGAAGAACGTCTGACGATTGCGAACGAGGTGCTCGGCCATTATCCGAACGTGAAGGTGATGAGTTTCACCGGTCTCCTGAAGGATTTCGTCCGCACCAACAATGCGCGCGTGATCGTGCGCGGGCTGCGCGCCGTGTCCGATTTCGAATATGAGTTCCAGATGGCGGGGATGAACCGCTACCTGCTGCCCGACGTCGAGACGATGTTCATGACGCCGTCCGATCAGTACCAGTTCATCTCGGGGACGATCGTGCGCGAAATCGCGCAGTTGGGCGGCGATGTCAGCAAGTTCGTGTTCCCGTCCGTCGAGAAGTGGCTGACCGAGAAAGTCGCCGCGATAGGAGGCCCTGCCGCGTGACGCGGCGCCGGCCGGTTTCGTTGCGAAGCCGGCCGTCGGCCTGAAGAAGTGAGATCAGAATGGCTTTGATGATTACCGACGAGTGCATCAATTGCGACGTGTGCGAGCCCGAGTGCCCGAACGGCGCGATTTCGATGGGCCCGGACATCTACGTGATCGACCCGAACAAGTGCACCGAGTGCGTCGGCCATTTCGACGAGCCGCAGTGCCAGCAGGTGTGTCCGGTCGAATGCATTCCGCGCGATCCGCAGCATGACGAATCGCACGCGCAGTTGATGGAGAAGTATCACGCGTTGACTGCCGCGAAAGGCGACGACGCGTCGTGACCGGCGGTGACGCGCGCGCGTCGACGAGTTGCGCGCCCGTCCCGTTTTCGGATCGGCACCGCCCGGTGCCGGTTCCTCCGTTTCAGGCCAGCAGCTCGCGCAACGCCGCGACGAGCGCGTCGCATTCGGCGTCGGTGCCGACGGTGATGCGCAGGTGCTGGTCGATCCGCGGCAGCCGGAAGTGCCGCACGAAAATTTCCCGTTCCTTCAGTTTCGCCGCGATCGCGCCCGCGTCGTGCGCGGGATGGCGCGCGAACACGAAATTCGCGGCCGACGGCACGATGTCGAAGCCGAGTGCGTCGAGCGCATGCGTGAGCCGCGCCCGGCTGTCGATCACGCGCCGGCAGGTTGCGTTGAAATAATCGGTGTCTTCGTACGCGGCCTGCGCGGCGACCTGCGCGAGCCGGTCGAGCGGATACGAGTTGAAGCTGTCCTTCACGCGGTTCAGCGCGTCGATCAGCGCCGCATCGCCGAACGCGAAACCGACGCGCATGCCCGCCAGCGAGCGCGCCTTCGACGTCGTGTGCACGACGAGCAGGTTCGGGTAGCGGTCGATCAGCGTAATCGCGGACTGCGCGCCGAAATCGACATAGGCTTCGTCGATCACGACGACCGACGACGGGTTCGCGGCCGCGATCCGTTCGACGTCCGCGAGCGGCAGCGCGCGCCCGGTCGGCGCGTTCGGGTTCGGAAACAGCACGCCACCGGCGTCGTCGAGGTAGTCGTCGACGCGGATCGAGAAATCGTCCGCGAGCGGAACGATCGACGTCTGAACGCCGTACAGGCGCGCATAGGTCGGATAGAAGCTGTACGTGATGTCGGGAAAGCGCAGCGGCCGGTCGTGCTTGAGCAGTGCCTGGAATGCGTGTGCGAGCACCTCGTCGGAGCCGTTGCCGACGAACACCTGCGCGGGCTCGATACGGTGATGGGCCGCGACCGTCTCGCGCAGCGCGCGCGCGACCGGATCGGGATAGCGGCGCAGCGTGTCGCCGGTCTCGCCGAGTTCGCGTGCGATCGCCGCGACGACGCGCGGCGACGGCGGATAGGGATTCTCGTTGGTGTTCAGCTTGACGGGGTGTGCGAGCGCGGGCTGTTCGCCCGGCACGTAAGGCACGAGTTGCTGAACGACGTCGCTCCAGTAACGGCTCACCGTTTGGCTCCTGTCGGGCAAAGCGACCAGATTACCGCATGTATGCGCACGACGTCGCCGTCCGGCGACGCCGGACGGCTCGATGCACCGTCGCGGTGCGATCGTGGGTCAGTTGCGATGCAGCTGCATCGTCGCGCGGTCGAGTTCGCCCTTGACGACCATCGGCATCACGGCGAGCGCGCGTTCGATCGACGCGTCGATCACGTCCTGTTCCTCGCGGCGCGGCGGCTTCAGCACGAAGTTCGCGACGTCGGGCTTCGCGCCGGCGCGTGCGCTTTCCGGAATCAGGTCGCGCGGATGGCCGATGCCGATCCGCAGCCGCCAGTATTGCTGCGACGACAGGTGCGCGGTGATGTCCTTCAGGCCGTTGTGGCCGCCGCTGCCGCCGCCGAGCTTCAGCTTCACGGTGCCGGGCGGCAGGTCGAGCTCGTCGTGCGCGACGAGGATCTGGTCGGGCAGGATCTTGAAGAATTGCGCGAGCGCGACGACCGACTGGCCGGAGCGGTTCATGTAGGTTTGCGGCTCGAGCAGGTGGACTTCCTCGCCGTGCAGGCGCGCTTTCGCGTAGAAGCCATGGAAGCGGCGTTCGTCGCGCAGCGTCGTGCCGGCTTCGCGGGCGAGCTGGTCGATCAGCCAGAAGCCGGCGTTGTGGCGCGTCGCGGTGTATTCCGCCCCGGGATTGCCGAGGCCGACGATCAGTTTGATCATGACGTTTCGAAGGCGGCAACGGCCGCCTGGGCGCAGAAAAAGAAAAACCCGCCGGGCAAGCCGCGGCGGGTTGCGTCGACCGTTTCGTGAAACGGATCGATGGGGTGCGTAGGCAGCCCGCTTAAGCAGCCGGCGTTTCGCCTTCTGCTGCGTCCGACACGGCACCAGCCGGGATCGTCGCCGAGGCGATGACCGGATTTTCCGCATCGATGTGCGCGACCAGCGCGACGCCCTTCGGCAGCGCGATGTCCTTCGCGTGCAGCGACTGACCGGCTTCGATCTTCGACAGGTCGACTTCGAGGAACTCCGGCAGGGAAGCCGGCAGGCACTCGATTTCGATTTCCGTCGCGACGTGCGAAACGATCGCGCTCGACAGCTTCACGGCCGGGCTGACTTCAGCGTTCAGGAAGTGCAGCGGCACCTTCGTGTGCAGCTTCTTCTTCGCGTCGACGCGCTGGAAGTCCACGTGCAGCACCAGTTGCTTGAACGGGTGGTATTGCACGTCGCGCAGCAGAACCTGTTGCGACTGGCCAGCCACTTCGAGGTCGAGGATCGACGAGTGGAAGGCTTCCTTCTTCAGGGCATGCCACAGGGCGTTGTGATCGAGTTCGATCTTTTGCGGAGCGGCTTCGCCACCGTAAACGATACCCGTGGTCTTGCCAGCGTTGCGCAGGCGGCGGCTCGCACCCGTACCTTGCTGTTGGCGCTCGAAAGCGACGACTTTCATGTGATTCTCCAATGGCTGCCCGCGACCAGGCAGTAAAACGGGGCCGTCAGACGGCGGCCCCCGATGAAACGGACGGGGTTTCGTCTATCCCGTCCGATTGTGCAAAAAGCGAAGCGTCGCCGCTTCGCTTTCTGCGCATGCTTGGTTCAGTCGATTCGCGATCAGGATTCCGCGAACAGCGACATCACCGAATCGCCGCGGCGGATCCGCGAGAACGTTTCGGCCAGCAGGCTCGCGCTCGTCAGCGCACGGATTTTCGAGCAGCCGAGCGATTCGGCGGACAGCGGGATCGTGTCGGTGACGACCAGTTCGTCGAGTGCCGATGCGGCGATGCGATCGCCTGCGCCGCCCGACAGCACCGGGTGCGTCGCGTATGCGAATACCTGCTTCGCGCCGCGCTCCTTCAGCACTTGCGCGGCCTTGCAGAGCGTGCCTGCCGTATCGACCATGTCGTCCATGATCACGCAGGTGCGGCCTTCGACTTCACCGATGATGTTCATCACTTCGGAGACGTTCGCCTTCGGGCGACGCTTGTCGATGATCGCGAGATCGCAGTTGAGCTGCTTCGCGAGTGCCCGGGCACGCACCACGCCGCCGACGTCCGGCGACACGACGAGCAGATCCGCGTAGTTCTGCTTGCGCAGGTCGCCCAGCAGGATCGGCGTTGCGTAGATGTTGTCGACCGGGATGTCGAAGAAGCCCTGAATCTGGTCGGCGTGCAGATCCATCGTGATGATCCGCTCGACGCCGGCGATTTCCAGCATGTTCGCGACGACCTTCGCCGAGATCGCGACGCGCGCCGAACGCGGGCGGCGATCCTGACGGGCGTAGCCGAAGTAGGGGATGGCTGCGGTGATCCGGCCGGCGGATGCGCGCTTGAGCGCATCGACCATGATCATCAGTTCCATCAGGTTGTCGTTCGTCGGTGCGCACGTGGATTGCAGGACGAAGACGTCCTTGCCGCGCACGTTTTCCTGGATCTCGACCTGGATCTCGCCGTCGGAGAAACGGCTGACCATTGCTTTGCCGAGGGGGATACCAAGGATCTTGACGACTTCCTGGGCGAGCGCGGGATTCGCGTTGCCAGTAAAGACCATCAGGCCATCATGGCTGTGGCTGCTCATCGTGCACCTGCTTCAGGCTTGGGCGGGAAATGCGGGAAAATTTTTTGGCAGGGGAGGAAGGACTCGAACCCTCGCATGCCGGAATCAAAATCCGGTGCCTTGACCAACTTGGCGACTCCCCTACACTTAACTGACAACTTCATCGAACGCGTGTAGGCCATTCGACAAAGTAAAACTTCATGACGCGAAAGCGAAGAGCGGATGCTCGTTCAGACTCTCGGCAACTGCGCCATTCCAACTGGCGGGCAGTTTGGCTTTCGCCGCTTCTGCCTCGTGCTTGCTGTGAAACGCTGCAAACACGCTAGCTCCGGAGCCGGTCATCCTCGCGGGGGTCACATTATACAACCATTTGACCGCCTGCGCAACTTCCGCGTACTTCCTTGTTACAACTTCCTGCATATCGTTCCGGCCGAAGCTATCTGGCCATCCCGCATCGCTGGTTTGCTGTGCAAGAAAGTCAGCAATTGTGACGGGCTTCGTATCTCTTGTCAACAACTCATCTGAAAATATTTCAGCGGTCGGGACATGAACGCTTGGCGTCACAACCAGGAACCAGCGAGTCGGCAATTCTACCTCAGCTAATTCTTCTCCGATACCCTCCGCGAACGCATTTTTCCCAAAAATAAAAAACGGGACGTCCGCGCCGAGTTTGACCGCAAGCGACTGGAGTTCGGCACGCGGTAGATCGAGTTGCCACAGGCGGTTCAGTGCGAGCAGCGTCGTCGCCGCGTCGGAGCTGCCGCCGCCGAGGCCGGCGCCCATCGGCAGGCACTTGTCGATCTCGATGTCGACACCGTGCGCGGTGCCCGTATGCGCTTTCAGCAGGTTGGCGGCGCGCACGACGAGATCGCTTTCCTCGGGCACGCCGGGGACGTCGGTCACACGCGCGACGCGACCGTCGTCGCGCAGCGTGAAGTGCAGCGTGTCGCCCCAGTTCAGCAGTTGGAACACGCTCTGCAGATCGTGATAGCCGTTCGGGCGGCGGCCGGTGATGTGCAGGAACAGGTTGAGTTTCGCGGGCGCAAGGCAGTTGCGCAGCGAGCGGGTCGAATCGGTCATGCGTATGTCGGGACTAGGCGCGCGTGCTCACTGATCGAGCACGAGCTTGATGTCGAGCGGCGGGGTCGCACGCACGAGGTTGACGCGTTTGACGCCCGTGGCCGGGGCATCCGCGTAGGCAAGGTAGTCGATCGTCCAGCCGTCCTGGCGGATCTGCTTGACGCGTGTGCCATCCGCCGGGTCGCGCACGGTCTGCGCGGGCGACGTGGGGGCGGGCGTCGGCAGCAGCCAGTAGCGCAGGCCCGCGAGCGGCAGTTCGAAGCCGAGCGTTTTCTGCATCAGGCCGCCGACGTCCGGCGCATATTGCGTCGGACGATTCGGCAGTTCGAGCGACGCCGCCTGCGGCGTCGACTTCACGACCGCGAGCGTCTGGCCGAGCGGGCTGCGCAGCTCGAGCGACACGTCGTCGCCGTGCTCCTGCCAGTCGAAGTTGCCGTACACGTTCTGCTGCTTGCCGAGACGGTCGTCGTACTGCACCGCGAAGCGGCCGTGGTAAGCGTGGGTGGTGGCGGTCTGCAGCGCCGCGCCCGGCGGCACGCTGGCCGACGGCGGCGTGCTTGCACAGCCGGCGAGCGCGAGCGCCGCGCCGGCTGCGGCCAGCGTGCGCTGCGCACGCGAGGACAGGGAAGACGTCGGGACCATCTGCATCAGAGACCGTTGATCTGGAGGCGTTTGAGCGTCTGTACGAGCGTCTCGTTGTCAGGCTCGAGCTTCTGCGCGGCGCGCCACGCGGAACGCGCGTCGTCCTGCGCGCCGCTCTTCCACAGCACTTCGCCGAGATGCGCGCCGATTTCGGCGTTCGGCTGCAGTTCGTACGCGCGCCGCAGCACCTTCGCCGCACCCGCCGTATCGCCCATCCGGTACTTCACCCAGCCGAGGCTGTCCATGATGTACGCGTCGTTCGGCGCGAGCGTCATCGCCTTGTCGATCAGCTTGCTGGCTTCGGGCAGCCGCTGGTTGCGGTCGGCGAGCGAATAGCCGAGCGCGTTGTACGCCTGCGGATTGTCGGGCTGCGTGCGGATCAACTCGCGGAGCTGTTTTTCCATCGTCGCGTAGTGGCCGGTTTTTTCTGCCGCCATCGCGTAGTCGTAGCGCAGGTCGGGATCGTCCGGGAAGTCCTGGACCGCCTGCCCGAGCCGGGCCTCGGCTTCCGGATAGCGCTTCGCGGTGAACAGGATCGACGCGTCGGTGCGTGCGACCACGGCCGCGTCGCGCGGATCCGTGATCGGCAGGTCGTCGAGCACCTTGCGCGCGTCGTCGGTCTTGCCCTGTTTCTGCAGCAGCTGCGCGCGCGTGATTTGCGCGGGGAGGTAGTGCTGGCTCGTCTGGTCGACCTTGTCGAGCCATTGCGACGCCTGCGCGTCGTTGTTCTGGTCGATCGCGATCTGCGCGAGGTAGATGTAGCCCTGGCCGACGTCGAGGTTCGGCTGCTTGTCGCCGAGCTGCACGTACTGCTTCAGGTAGGCGGTCGCTTCGTCGAGCTTCTTCTGCTGGATCTTGATCAGCGCGAGCGCCATCAGCGGCGTCGGATCCTTCGAGTCGAGCTTGCGCATCGTTTCGAACTGCTTCTGCGCGTCGTCGAGGCGATCGTCGGCGAGATAGAGCTGCGACAGCGCGAGCCGCGCATCGCGCGACTTCGGATTCTGCTGAACATACTTCTCGAACGACACGATGCCCGCCGCGCGTTCCGCCGGCCCCATCTGCGACAGCATCAGGGCCGCCGGCAGGTAGTCGGGGCGAATCTGCAGCGCCTGCTTCAGCGACTGCGCGGCGCCGTCCTTGTCGTCGACCGCGAGCTGCTGGCGCGCGATCGCGAGCTGGGCTTCGGGCCGGTTCAGGTCGTTCTTCAGCATGTCCTTCAGCACCGCGAGGCCGCCGACGCGGTCGGGGCCGCGCACGAGCAGCGCCTGCAGCGCGAGGATCGCCGGGCCGCGGGTTTCGCCGGTCGCGCGGGCCAGCTCGCGCGCGAGCATCGGCTGCGCGTCGGCCGGCTTGCCGGCGAGCACCAGCAGCGCGGCGTCGACCTGCGACGCGCGATTCGAATCCGGCGCGTACTGGCGCCACAGGTTCGCGGCGGACAGCGCGTCGGCCGGGCTCTGCGCGCCGAGCGCGATCTCGGTCGCGCGCTGCGCCATGCGCGGATCGCGCGTGTCGCGGGCGAGCGCGAGGTAGGTCTGGTAAGCCGGCGCGGGCTGGTTGCGCTGGAGCGCGACCTCGGCGGCGAGCACCTGGTAGACGATCTGGCTCGTCAGCGGCACGCCCGGGAGATCTTTCTTCTCGTCGGGCATCACATGCTCGAACGCGCCTTGCGACTCCGCGTCGTCCGATGCCGGATCCTGCGCGTGAGCCGGGAAGGCGGTGAGGGTCCAGGCGGCGAACAGCGCGGCGCCGAGTGCACGACGGACCGGGAAGGCACGCGCGCCGCGCACGGCGGCGGGGCGCTTCTGAAGCAGCTTCGAGGGCAGGGTCATGGAAATCCGTTCGATGTTTCAACCAATTGTAACGCGCTCGCTACAATACACGCACGATCGGTAATCCAGTCTCAGACCCGTAAAACATGCCAGAGTTGCCAGAAGTCGAAGTCACGCGCCGGGGCATCGAACCCTTTGTCGCGGGCCGCCGCGTCGAGCGTGTCGACGTCCGTACCGCGATGCTGCGCTGGCCTGTGCCGGCGGGGCTCGCCGAACAATTGCGCGCGCGCGAGGTGCTCGCCGTCGAGCGCCGCGGCAAGTACCTGCTGTTCGAGGTCGACGCGGGCTGGTTCATCGTCCATCTCGGCATGACGGGCACGCTGCGCGTGCTGCCCGCGGCCGGCGTGCCGGTCGCCGCGAAGCACGACCACATCGACTGGATCTTCGACGAATTCGTGCTGCGGTTCCGCGATCCGCGGCGTTTCGGCGCGGTGCTGTGGCACCCGCGCGAAGCGGGCGACGTGCATGCGCATCCGCTCCTCGCGAGCCTCGGCGTCGAGCCGTTCTCGCCGGCCTTTACCGGCGCGCTGCTGCACGCACGCACGCGCGGCCGCACCGTGTCGGTCAAGCAGGCGCTGCTCGCGGGCGACATGGTCGTCGGCGTCGGCAACATTTATGCATCGGAGAGCCTGTTTCGCGCCGGCATCCGGCCGACGACGGCCGCCGGCAAGGTCTCGCTGCCGCGCTACGAGCGGCTGGCCGATGCGGTGCGCGCGACGCTCGCCGATGCGATCGAGCGCGGCGGCAGCACGTTGCGCGATTTCGTCGGCAGCAACGGCGAAAGCGGCTACTTCCAGCTCGACTGCTTCGTCTACGATCGTGCCGGCCTGCCTTGCCGCGTCTGCGGCACGCCGGTCCGCCAGATCGTGCAGGGCCAGCGGTCGACCTATTTCTGTGCGACCTGCCAGCGTTGAAACCCCTTTCCCCGATTACATAACTTGAAGCCGCCCCGCATCGCCCCCGCTCCGTTCCCCGTCACGCCGCTGCACCGCACGTTCGCCACGCGTCTGGTCGCGTGGCAGCGCGAGCACGGCCGCCACGACCTGCCCTGGCAGAACACCCGCGATCCGTACCGGATCTGGCTGTCGGAAATCATGCTGCAGCAGACGCAGGTATCGACCGTCATCCCCTACTACACGCGCTTTCTCGAACGCTATCCCGACGTCGCCGCGCTCGCGGCCGCGCCGAGCGACGACGTGATGGCGCTGTGGGCGGGGCTCGGCTACTACTCGCGCGCGCGCAACCTGCACCGCTGCGCGCAGGTCGTCGTCGCCGAGCACGGCGGCGCGTTCCCGGCGACGCCCGATGCGCTGGCCGAACTGCCGGGTATCGGCCGCTCGACGGCCGCGGCGATCGCGTCGTTCGCTTACGGCGCGCGCGCGACGATCCTCGACGGCAACGTGAAGCGCGTGCTTGCGCGGGTGTTCGGCGTCGAGGGCTTTCCGGGCGAGAAGCGCGTCGAGAACGACATGTGGGCGCTCGCCGAATCGCTGTTGCCCGACGCCGCGAACCCGGCCGACGTGAGCGCGTACACGCAGGGGCTGATGGATCTCGGCGCGACGCTGTGCATGCGCGGCAAGCCCGATTGCGCGCGCTGCCCGTTCGCGGGCGACTGCGTCGCGCAATCGACGGGCCGCCAGCGCGAACTGCCGGCCGCGCGGCCGAAGAAGGCCGTGCCGACGCGCAGGACCTGGATGCTCGTGCTGCGCGACGGCGACGCCGTGCTGCTCGAGCGGCGGCCGCCGACCGGCATCTGGGGCGGGCTGTGGAGCCTTCCGCAAGCGGACGGCGACGCCGCGCTCGCGGAACTCGCGCGCGGTTTCGGCGGCGGCGGGACGGTGCCGCTCGCGCCGCTCACGCACACGTTCACGCATTTCCGGCTGGAGATCGAACCGCGGCTGAGCGACATCGCCGACGGCGGCGGGCTGCCTGCGGGCGCGCGGGATGCGGATACCGCGTGGGTGCCGCTGAGCCGGCTCGACGCGTATGGCGTGCCGGCGCCCGTGCGCAAGCTGCTCGATGCATTGAGCGGGCCGCTGCTGTAACGAAGGGGGAGGGGCGGCGCATGCCGCGCTTTCAACGAGGCTTCGGATGCCTGGGGTTTTCAATGCCGAGGGAGATCCGCCTCCATGACCTGGCGCGAAGCGGCAAGGCTGAGGAGCGCGCTATGGAAAGCGCCGGGCCGACCCGTGTTTCCCGAACCGATGGAAGCCCCTCGCGGGATGCCGCTTCCGGATGTCTCGCGCGAAGCGAAAGGTCCCGGGCGCGCTACAGCCAGCCGTGCCGGTCGAGCACGTGGTGCACGGCGTCGATGCGCGCACCGACGTCCGGAAACTCCATCAGCTTCTGCCGCGCACGCAGATCGAGCGGCAGCAACTCCGCGAGACGGTTCGACACCCAGCTCGGGTCGTCGAGGCGGAACGGTTCGCCGAACGGCAGCTTGCCCGGTTCGGACTTCTTCTTCAGTGCGTCGATGATGCGCTCGAGCACCTCGGCGCACGAGCCGAACTGCGCGAG
This sequence comes from Burkholderia metallica, assembly GCF_001718555.1. Lineage (NCBI taxonomy): Bacteria > Pseudomonadati > Pseudomonadota > Betaproteobacteria > Burkholderiales > Burkholderiaceae > Burkholderia > Burkholderia metallica. The sequence goes on along the minus strand of NZ_CP013401.1, from coordinate 3,159,133 downwards.
CGCCTGCTCGCCTTCGAGCGGGATGTCGTCGGGCAGCGGCTCCGCAATGCCGACCAGCAGCCCGTTGCTTTCGACGCGATACGACAGCAGCTCGAAGCGCTGCGTGCCGACCGCCTGCAGATAAAGCATCCCGAATTCACCGGTGTCGCACTCGGTGATGCGCGCCATGCAGCCGATGGTCTCGGGCACCGACACGGCGCCGTCCTGCGCGACCTCGGGCCCGCTCTTCAGCAGGCACACGCCGAACGGCGCATCGTCGCGCAGGCACGCGCGGGCCATGTCGAGATAGCGTGCCTCGAACACCTTGAGCGGGAGCAGCCCCCCCGGAAACAGCACCGTGTGCAGCGGGAACAGCGGGAGGTCGATCAGGGTGGTCGATAGGGAGGACATGGCGCGCCGATGAAGGGGCGGGCGTCGTCAGGGTCGGTCGACCTCGGAGACGAGCCGCGACGACGCGTCGACATCCACTGGCGCGTCACGATGCCGCACGATCACGTTCGCGTCGTGCGCGAGGCGCGCGGCGAGCGTTTCCGCGATGAACACCGAACGATGCTGCCCGCCCGTGCAGCCGATGGCGACGGTCAGGTAGCTGCGGTTGTCATCGCGGAAGTGCGGCAGCCATTTCATCAGGAACGCATGGATGTCGTCGATCATCTGGTGGACGATCGGCAGTGCGTCGAGAAAGGCGATGACCGGCTGGTCGAGCCCGGTGAGCGGGCGCAACTCGTGGTCGTAGTACGGATTCGGCAGCGCGCGCACGTCGAACATCAGGTCGGCGTCGAGTGGCACGCCGCGCTTGAAGCCGAACGACTCGAACATCACCATCAGGTCGTTGTTCTTCTGCTCGATGAAGCGCTTGACCCACGTGCGCAGCACGTTCGCGCGCAGCGTGCTTGTATCGATCTGGTGACCGAACTCCGCGAGCGGCGCGACGAGGTGGCGCTCGCGCTCGATCGCTTCCTCGAGCGACGACAGCAGGCCGACGTCGGCGTCGTGCGACAGCGAGCCGGACAGCGGGTGGCGGCGGCGCGTTTCGGAGAAGCGCTGGATCAGCGCCTGGGTGCTCGCGTTGAGGAACAGCACGCGCACGTCGTGCTCGCGTGACAGCTCGCGGATCAGGCCGGGCATTTCGTCGAGCGATGCGCTCGAGCGCGCGTCGATCGCGACCGCGAGCCGACGCTTTCCGTCCTCGGCGAGGTAGCGGGCGAGTTCGGGGAGCACGTGCGGCGGCAGGTTGTCGACGCAGTAATAGCCTGCGTCTTCGAGCGCGTTCAGCGCGACGGACTTGCCTGAGCCGGAGATGCCGGTGATGAGGACGATGCGCATGGGAAGCAGAGAATCCTGACGTTTCATCATAGCACCGGCTCGACGCGTCGGCGTTGCGTGGCCGGCGCGTGCGGGTTACACGAGTTTGCCGGGGAACTGACTGTCGGGATCTTGCATCGCGAGTCGTTGCCGATCCATGAAATCGCGCAACGTGTCGATTCCGCGCAACTGCAGGATCGTGTTCCGCACGGCCGCCTCGACGAGCACCGCGAGGTTGCGGCCGGCCGCAACCTGGATCGTGACCTTGCTGATCGGCAAGCCGAGCACGTCGACGGTCTGGCTTTCGAGCGGCAGGCGCTGGAATTCTCCGTCCGGGCGCCGCACGAGCTGGACGATCAGCTTCAGCTTCATTTTCCGCCGCACGGCCGTCTCGCCGAAGATCGTCTTGATGTCGAGCAGGCCGAGGCCGCGCACTTCGAGCAGGTTCTGCAGCAGTGGCGGGCAGCGCCCTTCGACGAAATCGGGGCCAAGTCGGACGAAATCGACCGCGTCGTCGGCGACGAGGCCGTGGCCGCGGCTGATCAGCTCGAGACCGAGTTCGCTCTTGCCGAGGCCCGAATCGCCGGTGAGCAGCACGCCCATCCCGAGGATGTCGATGAACACGCCGTGCAGCGTCGCGCGCGGCGCGAGGATGCGCGACATGTAGAGCCGCAGGCTGTCGATCACCGCGGCGGCCGACATCGGGGTGGTGAACAGCGGGGTCGACGAGCGCGTACAGCGCAGCACGAGTTCGGGCGGGGCCGCGGCGCCGCCGGCGACGACGAGGAACGGCGGTTCGAGTGCGATCAGCTCCGCCATGTGGCGCGAGCGGTCTTCGTCGGTCTGCCGCTGGTAGTAGTCGATTTCGGCTTCGCCGAGCACCTGGATCCGGTTCGGGTGGATCAGGTTCAGGTGGCCGACGAGGTCGGCGCTCGACGTTGCATTGCCGACGGTGTCGGCCGAAAAGCCGCGCTCCCAGCCTTCATGCCCCGTCAGCCAACTCAGTTTCAGCGTGGCCGCGTTGTCGTCGAAGATGCTCTGGGCGTTGATGCTGGACGTATCCATGACTCTCGTCACTCCAATGAGCCGGTGCGTGCGCGCGGCGACGGACGTCGCCATGCCGGGCCGGCGCCGGGCGGCCCTGAACGGCGGCGTGTGCCGCCGCGTACGGGAAAATATACCGCCCGGATCAACTCAAGGTTGCCACTGAGTGAGCAGGCGATGCAACTCGGCGATATCCGTTTCGTTGTGCAGACGCTCGCGCGCGTCGCGATCGGACAGCAGTTGCGCGATTTCCGACAGGATCTCGAGGTGCTGCTGGGTGGCTTGCTCGGGCACGAGCAGGAAGATCAGGAGGCCGACCGGCTGGCCGTCGGGGGCTTCGAACGGGATCGCGTCGGCGAGCCGGACGAACGCGGCGAGCGGGTGCTTGAGGCCCTTGATGCGCCCGTGCGGGATCGCGACGCCTTCGCCGAGCCCGGTCGAGCCGAGGCGCTCGCGCGCGAACAGATTGTCCGTGACGGTGCTGCGGGCGATGCCGTTCTGATTCTCGAACATCAGCCCGGCTTGTTCGAACACGCGTTTCTTGCTGGTGACTGAGAGGTCGATGACGACGTTCTCTATGGGCAGGATTTTGGCTAGGCGATTCATGTTGGCAGGCGGTTGGGCGGCCTGGGGTCTCCTTGCTGCGGCAGACTGATTTTCCATGTTCGGCGATATCAAGGCATGTGGCATCGGCAACCTGCAACGCAGCTACCGCATCCAACGCCCCCCGGCGATAACCGGAACATTATAGAGCACAGCCGCGTGCGTGGCGCAGCGCGGACGGACCGGTTGCACCACTGCGCTCAGTCGCAAAAAAAACGCCCGGCGAACCGGGCGACGTGTGTGCTGCAGTGAAGTTTACTGCGGCGGCAGTTCGATCTGGTCGATCGACGGTTGAAGCTTGATCGGGTCGTGCGCGTGCGTTTGCAGGCGCTCCATGTGCTTGACGACCTGGCGGTCCAGCTTGTCGATCAGCAGGTCGATCGCCGCGTACAGGTTACCGTTCGCGCTTTCGACGAAGATGTCCTTGCCCTTCAGGTGCAGGTTGATTTCCGCACGCTGCTGCTTGTCCTTTTCCTTGTGGTTGTCGACCGAGAGGATCACAGTGCCATCGATCACCTGATCGCTATGCCGTAGCACCCGGTCCAGCTTGGTGATCACGTATTCGCGAATGGCAGGCGTGACTTCGAGATGATGTCCACTGATCTTCAGGTTCATAGTGCTTCTCCAAGCGAGTGACCACCCGGCCGCATCGAGGCGGCGCTCCGGTCGACTTGCCCATGCCGCACGTGGCGGCATATCGCGGACAGGTCGCCCGGCCTGTTCCCCGTGTGCGCGGTGGCCGGAACACGCCTGCCGCCGGGCAGGCAGCAGGCTTAAAGAGACTTGCGCAGATTCACTGCCGGGATCTTGAGGGCTTCGCGATATTTCGCAACCGTGCGGCGTGCGACCACGAAACCCTGTTCTGCCAGCAGCTCGGCAATGCGGCTGTCCGAAAGTGGCGATTTTGGGTCTTCAGCTCCTATCAGTTGCTTGATGAGGGCTCGGATGGCGGTCGACGAAGCGGCGCCACCGGTGTCGGTCGAAACGTGAGATCCGAAGAAGTACTTAAATTCAAGCGTCCCGAACGGGGTCAGCATGTACTTCCCGGTTGTCACACGGCTGACAGTCGACTCGTGTAGGCCCAGCGTATCAGCTATTTCCCGCAAAACCAAGGGGCGCATGGCAATTTCACCGTGCGCAAAGAAGTTCTTCTGACGCTCGACAATGGCCTGCGCGACACGCAGGATCGTGTCGAATCGCTGCTGGATGTTCTTGATCAGCCAGCGTGCTTCCTGCAGCTGTTGCTTGAGCGAACCGGCCGACGGATCGCCGCGGCTGTTGCGCAGGATGTTCGCGTAGAGGCTGTTGATCCGCAGGCGCGGCACGACGTCCGGATTGAGCTCCGCGAGCCATCCCTGGCCGGCCTTCTTCACGATGATGTCGGGCACGACGTAGTCGGCCTCGGCCCTGCCGTAGGCGGCGCCGGGGAACGGCTCCAGCGAGCGGATCAGCGCGTGCGCGTCGCGCAGCGCGTCGTCGCTCGCCTTCAGGTGCTTGCGCAGCCGCGTGAAATCGCGGGCGGCGAGCAGTTCGAGATGCTGCGACACGATCTCGAGCGCGAGCGTGCGTGTCGGGGACGGATCGAGGCGCACCAGCTGCAGCTTCAGGCATTCGGAGGCCGAGCGGGCGCCGACGCCGGCCGGGTCGAAGCTGTGCAGCAGCGCGAGCGCCGCGTTCAGTTCGTCGCAGTCGATTTCCAGCTCGGGCGGCAGGTCGGCGAGCACTTCGTCGAGCGTCGCGGTCAGGTAGCCGTCGTCGTCGAGCGACTCGATCAGGAACATCACGAGCGCGCGATCGCGCGGGCTGGCCTGCGTGACGCGCAACTGCGCGGACAGATGGTCGCGCAGCGACGTCGCCGCTTCCTGTACCTGCAGCGGCGGGAGGTCGTCGTCGTCGGACGCGCCGCTCGAGCGGCCGAATTCATCGAGGTTCCACTGCGGGCCGTCGTTGCCGTCGCCGGACGCGTAACCGTCGTATTCATCCGCGCCGGCCGGCTCGTCGCGCTCGTTGCGATCGCTCGACGAACTGCTGCCGTTCGTCGCGGCGGGCTCGGTGTTCGATGCGGGCGGTGTCTGCGCGATCAGCGATCCGTCTGCCGCGACCCGCAACGGGCTCGCGATCCATTCGTCGTCGTTCTCGAGCAGCGGGTTCTGCGCGACGGCCATCGCGACTTCCTGCTGCAATTCGAGCGTCGACAACTGCAGGAGCCGGATCGACTGCTGTAGCTGGGGCGTCAGCGCCAGATGTTGCGACAGGCGGAGTTGAAGGCTGGCTTTCATGGCGAGGAGGGAGTCATACCGGCAGTTTGCCACGACCCAGGCGCGTTGAGCCATCCGCGATTACGCGCGGCGCGCCGCCCGGCCGCGGGCATGGCCGCGAAGCGGCACGCGGCCCCGCGCGGCGACGCCGGGCGGGGTGCAGCCAGCGACGAGGGAGAGTTACATGCGGAAGTGTTCGCCGAGGTACACGCGGCGCACGCTTTCGTTTTCGATGATTTCGCTCGGTGCGCCGGCGGCGAGCACCGAACCGTCGCTGATGATGTACGCGTGGTCGCAGATGCCGAGCGTTTCGCGGACGTTGTGATCGGTGATCAGCACGCCGATGTTGCGCTGCTTCAGGAACTTGACGATCTTCTGGATCTCGAGCACCGCGATCGGGTCGACGCCGGCGAACGGCTCGTCGAGCAGGATGAAGTTCGGGTTGGTGGCCAGCGCACGCGCGATTTCGACGCGGCGCCGCTCGCCGCCCGACAGCGACAGCGCGGGGTTCTCGCGCAGGTGGGCGATCTGCAGCTCGTCGAGCAGCGCCTCGGCGCGCGACGAGATCGCGTCCTTCGACAGCCGCTTGCCGTCGTCGCCGTGCTGCAGCTCGAGCACCGCGCGGATGTTTTCCTCGACGGTCAGCTTGCGGAACACCGACGCTTCCTGCGGCAGATATGACAGGCCGAGCGATGCGCGCTTGTGGATCGGCAGCAGGCTGATCGAGCTGCCGTTCAGCGAGATCTCGCCCGCGTCGAGCGGCACGAGGCCGACGATCATGTAGAACGACGTGGTCTTGCCCGCGCCGTTCGGGCCGAGCAGGCCGACGACTTCGCCGCTCTTCACGTCGAGCGACACGTCCTTGACGACCGTGCGCGAGCCGTAGCGCTTTTTCAGATTGCGGACGACGAGCGAGCTCGTCGTGCCGGCCGGCTGGCGGTTCGGTAGCGCGTTCATTGGCCGGGCGCTCCCTGGATCGTGGTCGACGGCGACAGCTTCGCCGGCGCGCCGTTCAGCGGCGCGGCGCCGCCGCTCTTCGGCGACAGCATCGCGCGCACGCGGCCGTTCGGGTTGCCCGGCGCGGCGACGTCCTTGCCGCCCTTCGCGGTGTAGAAGTCGCGCTGGCCGTCGTACGTGATCACGCTGCCGTGCACCGTATCGGCGACGGTCGACGTGCCCTGCAGGCGGCGCACGGTCGCGGCGGTGGTCAGCGTGGTCAGGTCCTGCTTGCCGTCGTAGTCGATGCGCTCGGCGTCGCCGTCGATATACTCGTCGAGGCCTTCGCGCTTCTGGCGGAACGTCGCGTGCTTCTTGCCGCTGCCGAACGAGGTCGCGTACTGATAGCCTTCCGGGTCCTGGCGCACTTCGACGCGATCGCCCTTGATGATGATCGTGCCCTTCGTGATCACGACGTTGCCGGTCGCGACCGTGACCTGCTTCAGATCGTCATAGGTCAGGTTGTCGGCCTCGACGTTGATCGGCTTGTTCTGGTCGGCCTTCTCGGCATGGGCGAGCGGCGCCAGCCCGGCCAGCGGGAGCGCCACGAGCGTCGCGACGAGCGCGGCGCGGACGGCGCGCGCAGCGCCGCCGGAAATCTGTCGAGGGAACGGTTCGTTCATGCAGTCACGTGAGGGATGCGTCACTTGGGTTGACCTTTCGAGCCGCCGGATGCGTCCTGCGCGGCAATCGTGCCGCGCACGTTGCCGTAAAGCTCGATGACCCGGGTGACGTTGTTGTACTTCATGCCGTCGGTCGCGTTGACGAGCGACAGGCCGCGCTGAAGTTTAACCGGCTTTTCAGTCTGGATCACATCGTCATTGACGAAGATCCGGAAATGCTGCGAATCGGCCTGCATCTGCGGATCGCCGCCGCCGGCCGCGCGCAGGATCCGCGCGTCGTCGTACAAGTCGACGATCGACACGTCGCCGTTGACGGTGCCGCGCTTCGCGGTGGTCGTCACGACCGGCTTGCCGGGCTGGAATGCGCGCATGGCCGGATCGGTCAGGTCGCTGGCTTCGGTGTCTTCGTAATGGATCAGCTTCGCGGCCGTCAGCCGGTACTGGGTCGAGCCCGACTGGTCGAGCTCGGTGACCGAGAAGTTTTCCGCGAAATAGTCGGGCGTATGGCGCTTGGGCTGCGCGACGCCCTCGCCGGGCGGCGGCAGCGTGGCCTGCAGCAGCCACCAGGTGATGCCCGCGAGCGCGGCGACCGCGACGAGCGGCAGCAGCTGGGTCCAGCGGAAATGCGTGTTCATCCGTCAGGCTCCGCAGGCGGCTGCGAGCAGCGCGTCGTAGCGGCGCTGCGCGCGCAGGATCGCGTCGCAGACTTCGCGCACCGCGCCGTGGCCGCCGCGGGCTTCGGCCACCCAGTGCGCGCGGGCGATCACCTCGGGGTGCGCATTCGCGGGGGCGGTCGCGAAGCCGCAGCGCAGCATCACGGGCAGGTCGGGCCAGTCGTCGCCCATGTAGCCGCACTGGTCGGCGCCGACGCCGAGCGATGCGATCAGGTCGGCGAACACTGTGAGCTTGTTCTCGACGCCCTGGAACAGATGTGCGATCTTCATTTCCTTCGCGCGCGCCGCGACGATGTCGGAGCGGCGGCCCGTGATGATCGCGGTCGCGATGCCGGCTTCGCCGAGCAGCTTCACACCGTGGCCGTCGAGCGAATTGAACGACTTCATCGTGTCGCCGGCCGCGGTAAACAGCAGGCCGCCGTCGGTCAGTACGCCGTCGACGTCGAAAATCATCAGCTTCACGCGGCTTGCGCGTTCGGCCGCAGTCAGTGCCGCGCTCATCAGATCACCTTCTTCGAAAACAGGTCGTGCATGTTCAGCGCGCCGATCAGCACGCCGTCGGCATCGACCACGAGCATCTGGTTGATCCGGTGGCGCTCCATCAGTTCCACGGCCTCGACCGCCAGGTGATCCGGCGCGATCGTGCGCGGGTCGCGCGTCATCACTTCGGTGATCGGCAGCGTGCGGAAGTCGCCGTCGCGCGCGAGCACGCGGCGCAGGTCGCCGTCCGTGAAGATGCCGGCGACCTTGCCGCCGGCGTCGACCACGGCCGTCATGCCGAGGCGCTTCGCGGTGATCTGGAACAGCGCGTCCGACAGCGTCGCGTCGAGCCCGACGGACGGGACGTCGTCGCCCGAGCGCATCACGTCGCGCACGTAGGTGAGCAGGCGCCGGCCGAGCGCGCCGCCCGGGTGCGAGCGCGCGAAATCTTCCGAACCGAAGCCGCGCGCGTCGAGTACCGCGACGGCGAGCGCGTCGCCGAGCGCGAGCGCGGCGGTCGTGCTCGCGGTGGGCGCGAGGTTCAGCGGGCACGCCTCTTTCGAGACCGCGGCGTTCAGGTTCACGTCGGCAAGCGTGCCGAGGCTCGACCCCGCGCGGCCCGTGATTGCGATCAGCTTCGCGCCGATCCGCTTCACGAGCGGCAGGATCGCGACGAGTTCTTCGGATTCGCCCGAATAGGAAATGCCGATGAAGACGTCGTCGGAGGTGACCATCCCGAGGTCGCCGTGGCTGGCCTCGGCAGGGTGGACGAAGAAGGCCGGCGTGCCGGTGCTGGCCAGCGTGGCCGCGATCTTGCGGGCGATATGCCCCGATTTGCCGATGCCGGACACCACCACGCGGCCGCGGCAGCCGAGCAGCAGCGCGACGGCCTGGACGAAGCCGCCGTCGAGCTGGTCGCGCAGCGCGCGCACGGCGTCCGCCTCGATGTCGAGCACGTCGCGGGCGAGCGCGAGCGCCCGATCATCATTGATTTTCGCTATCATGCGCGGAGTATAGCAAAGGCGTTTGTTCGCCGCGCCGGGCTTCGGACTTGTCCGATTGTGCCCGTCCACCGCCACCACCCGCGCCCGCATTGCCGTGGCCCCGACGAACGAGGACGCTTCGCCTGTGATTTCCCCGCTCGAAATGACCCTGCTGCTGCTGCTGGCCTCAGTGGTGGGCGTCGTCGTATTCCGCTCGTTGAACCTGCCGCCGATGCTCGGCTATCTGACCGTCGGCATCCTGGTCGGCCCGCACGCGTTTGGCGTCGCGGCGGACCTCGAGCGCGCCGAGCATCTCGCCGAATTCGGCGTGGTATTCCTGATGTTTTCGATCGGTCTCGAATTCTCGCTGGCGAAGCTGAGAGCGATGCAGCGGCTCGTGTTCGGGCTCGGGTTGCTGCAGGTCGTCGCGACGCTCGTGCTCGCGCTCGTGCTGGGCACGCTGTTCGAGCACTGGGTGCACATCACGTGGCAGGGCAGCATCGCGCTCGGCGGCGCGCTGGCGATGTCGTCGACGGCGATCGTGTCGAAGATGCTCGCCGAGCGGCTCGAGATCGAGACCGAGCACGGCCGCAACATCTTCGGCGTGCTGCTGTTCCAGGATCTCGCGGTGGTGCCGCTGCTGATCGTGATTGCCGCGTTCGGCGCCGAATCGTCGAAGGACCTCGCGCTCACGCTCGGCTTCGCGGCCGTCAAGATCGTGATCGCGCTCACGCTGCTGCTGGTGATCGGCCAGCGCTTCATGACGCGCTGGCTCAACGTCGTCGCGCGGCGCCGCTCGCAGGAACTGTTCGTGCTGAACCTGCTGCTCGTCACGCTCGGCGCCGCGTTCATCACCGACCGCTTCGGGCTGTCGCTCGCGCTCGGTGCGTTCATCGCGGGGATGCTCATTTCCGAGACGCCGTTCCGCCATCAGGTGGAGGAGGACATCAAGCCGTTCCGCGACGTGCTGCTCGGCCTGTTCTTCGTGACGACGGGCATGCTGCTCGATCCGCGCGTGATCTGGGAGCACCCGCTCCTCGTGTTCGGTTTCTTCATCGGGCAGATCCTGTTCAAAGGAACGATGATCGCCGGGCTCGCGCGACTGTTCGGCGCGACGCCGGGCGTGGCGATGCGCACCGGCATCGGGCTCGCGCAGGCCGGCGAATTCGGCTTCGTGCTGCTGAACCTGATCCTCGACCGGCATCTCGTCGATTCGACGCTGCTGCAGGCGATCCTCGCGTCGATGCTGCTGTCGATGCTCGCCGCGCCGTTCCTGATCCAGAACGCGGACCGGATCGTGATGCGGCTGTCGTCGACCGAATGGATGCAGCAGTCGCTGCAGATGACGCGGATCGCGACGCAAAGCCTGAAGCAGCGCGGCCACGTGATCATCTGCGGGTACGGCCGCGCGGGCCAGAACCTCGCGCGCATGCTCGAACAGGAGGGCATTTCGTACGTCGCGCTCGACCTCGACCCCGATCGCGTGAGCGCGGCCGCGGCGGCCGGCGAATCGGTCGTGTTCGGCGACGCGGCGCGCCGCGAGTCGCTGCTCGCGGCCGGTATCCACCGCGCGGCGGCGGTGGCGATCACCTATGCGAACACGCCGTCCGCGCTGCGCGTGCTGCATCACGTGCACGAACTCGAGCCGACGCTGCCGGCGATCGTGCGTACCGTCGACGACGCCGATCTCGAGAAGCTGCTCGCGGCCGGCGCGACCGAGGTGATTCCGGAGATCGTCGAGGGCAGCCTGATGCTCGCGTCGCACACGCTGGTGCTGGTCGGCGTGCCGATGCGCAAGGTCGTGCGGCGCGTCGAGGAAATGCGTGACGAGCGCTACAGCCTGCTGCGCGGCTATTTCCGCGGCGCGGACGACGCGGACGACGACGACCACGAGCAGGTGCGGCTACAATCGGTGCCGGTCGATGCGCGCGCGGACGCGGTCGGGCGTTCGCTGGAAGAACTCGGGCTGTATGCGCTCGGGCTGGAAGTCACGGCGATCCGCCGGCACGGCATCCGCGGCGTCGAACCCGATCCGCAGACCAAGCTGCGCGCGAGCGACATCGTCGTGCTGCGCGGGCTGCCCGAGGCGCTCGCGCTCGCGGAGGAGCGGCTGTCGCGCCATCGGCGCGATCCGCCGGCTGCGGCCGCCTGAGTCGCGATTCATAACCTGACCCGTATTTTCAGAAACGGTGCCCGATCTTCGCGCACCGTTTTTTTCGGAGAGTTTCATGCCGCATTCGTCGTCGGGCGCGCCGCTCGATCCGGTCGCCTTCATCCACAGCCAGATCCGCACGGTGCCGGACTGGCCGCAGCCGGGCGTGATGTTCCGCGACATCACGACGCTGCTGCAGAGCCCGAAGGCGCTGCGCATCCTCGTCGACCTGTTCGTCGAACGCTATGTCGATGCGAAGCTCGACTACGTCGCGGGCCTCGACGCGCGCGGCTTCATCATCGCGCCGATCGTCGCGTACGAGCTGAGCGTCGGCTTCGTGCCGATCCGCAAGGTCGGCAAGCTGCCGTACAAGACGCGCTCGGAATCGTACGACCTCGAATACGGCAGCGCGACGGTCGAGATTCACGAAGACGCATGCAAGCCCGGCGACCGCGTGATCATCATGGACGACCTGATCGCGACCGGCGGCACGATGATGGCGGGGCGCAACCTGCTGCAGCGGCTCGGCGCGGAAGTGGTCGAAGGCGCGGCGATCATCGACCTGCCCGATCTCGGCGGCTCGGCGCTGCTGCGCAACGCGGGACTGCCCGTCTATACCGTTACCGAATTCGCCGGCCACTGAACGCCGCCCCGGCTCACCCGCCCCGGTTCACGCTTCGCAGCGAGGTCACGATGCCCAACTTCATGCTGTTTCTCGCCACGTCGGTCGCGATCACGTTCGCGCCCGGTCCCGACAATCTGCAGGTGCTCGCACGCGGTATCTCGCAGGGTCGCGCGGCCGGTTTCGTCGCCGCGCTCGGATTCACCGCCGGGATCCTGTTCCACACGACGCTCGCGGCGCTCGGCGTCGCGGCCGTGCTGCGTTCGTCGCCGGTCGCGTTCCAGATCCTGAAGCTCGCGGGCGCCGCCTACCTCGTGTGGATCGGGATCAAGGCGCTGCGCAGCCAGGGGCTCTCGAATGCGCACGCGCGCCCGCCGCAACCGCTCGGCACGATCTTCCGGCAGAGCGTGATCGGCAACCTGATGAATCCGAAGGTCACGCTGTTCTTCGTCGTGTTCCTGCCGCAGTTCGTCGATCCGCACGGCGCGCAGAGCGTGACGCTGCAGATGTTCGAGCTCGGCGCGCTGTTCATGCTGCAGACGGCCGCGGTGTTCTCGCTGTTCGGCGTCGGCGCGGGCATGATCGGCGCGTGGCTGAAGCGTCGCCCGAAGGCCGGTGTGTGGCTCGACCGGATCGCCGGCGCGACGTTCATCGCGATCGGCATTCGCGTGGCGCTAAAGGACTGACCGCGATGACGTTTCCGTGCATTGCGGCCGCGCGCCGCTTCGATCCGGTCCCGCACCTGCGTTTCGAGATCGCCGGCCAGGCGGTCGGCTGGGTGCGCCGCCAGGACGTCGCGAAGCTCGCGCGTTGGCCCGACGTGTTCGAGCTGGGCCGCGAGCGCGTCGTGCTGTCGGCGCGCTACGACTCGGTGGATGCGCGCAGCATGGCGCTGGCCAGTGCGATCGGCGCGCTCGCGGCCGAAGGCGCGATTCCGGGCTGGCGCGACGAGATTTACGCGATCCGGAACCGCTTCGACGATCCGCCGCTCGCGTACATCGAGCGCGCGGCGTCGCGCTTCTTCGGCACGCAGACCTATGCGGTGCACGTGAACGGCATCGTAGAATATGGGGTTACGCCGGGCGAGCCGCCCGCCGCGTCCGTGCCGAAGATGTGGCTCGGCCGTCGCAGCGAGACCAAGGCGACCGACCCCGGCATGCTCGACAACGTCGTCGCCGGCGGCATCGGCTGGGGCCTGGGCGTTCACGAGACGCTCGCGAAGGAGTGCTGGGAAGAGGCCGGCATCCCGCCCGAACTGGCGGCGCGCGCGATCGCGGGCCGCGCGGTGCAGGTGCTGAACTCGCTGCCGGAAGGCACGCAGTCCGAACTGATCTTCGTGTACGACCTGCCGCTGCCGCACGATTTCGCGCCGCGCAACCAGGACGGCGAAGTGGCCGAGCACCTGCTGGCCGGCGTGCCCGAGGTGATCGGCTGGCTGCGCGCAGGCCGCGCGACGATGGATGCAAGCCTCGCGACGCTCGACACGCTGTTGCGCCACCGCTGGATTGCGGCGGCCGACGCGGCCGGCATCGACGCACTGTTCGCACCGGCCGCGTGACACGTGCCGCGCGCCGCGCGCGGATCGCGGCGGCGCGAACGGACAATTTGACGAATACGGAAACGAAGGGAGTAGCGGTCATGCCGACCGATCACAGCTTTATCTTGAAACTGTCGTGCCCCGACCGGCACGGCATCGTCCATGCGGTCTCGGGCTTCCTGTTCGAGCGCAGCAACAACATCCTCGATTCGGCGCAGTTCGGCGACAGCCGCACCAGCGAGTTCTTCATGCGCGTGCACTTCGAGCAGGACGGCGGCGGCGCGGATGCCGCGACCGCGCTCGACACGCTGCGCCGCGAATTCGCGCCGCTCGCCGAGCAATTCTCGATGCGCTGGGAACTGCACGACGCGGCGGTGAAGCCGCGCGTCGTGATCATGGTGTCGAAGATCGGCCACTGCCTGAACGACCTGCTGTTCCGCTATCGCACCGGCCAGCTGCCGATCGAGATCCCGGCGATCGTGTCGAACCACAAGGAGTTCTATCAGCTCGCCGCGAGCTACAACATTCCGTTCCATCACTTCCCGCTGATCGGCGGCTCCTCCGATGCCGCGAAGGCCGCGCAGGAAGCGCGCGTGCTGGAAGTGATCGATGAGCACCAGGCCGATCTGGTCGTGCTCGCGCGCTACATGCAGATCCTGTCGCCGAACCTGTGCCAGCAGCTCGCCGGCCGCGCGATCAACATCCACCATTCGTTCCTGCCGAGCTTCAAGGGCGCGAAGCCTTACTACCAGGCGTTCGATCGCGGCGTGAAGCTGATCGGCGCGACCGCGCACTACGTGACGACCGATCTCGACGAAGGCCCGATCATCGAGCAGGAAGTGGAGCGCGTCGACCACAGCATGACGCCCGACCAGTTGACCGCGATCGGCCGCGACGTCGAATGCGTGACGCTGGCACGCGCGGTGAAGTGGCACGTCGAGCACCGGATCGTGCTGAACGGGACGAAGACTGTCGTGTTCCGCTGATTCGCCGGGCGCCGCACGGCGCGCCTCGAAACGAAAACGCCGCGCCCTTCACGGGGCGCGGCGTTTTTTATTCCGGCTGTGCGGGCGTTTTCAGATCAGCCGCAGCAGGTACAACTCGCGCTTCAGGTACGCATAGAAGATCGGCGCGGCGATCACGCCGGGCAGCCCGAACGCGGCTTCCATGATCAGCATCGCGAGCAGCAGCTCCCACGCGCGCGACTCGATCTGGCCGCCGATGATCTTCGCGTTCAGGAAGTATTCGAGCTTGTGGATGACCACGAGGAACGCCAGCGATGCAATCGCGGTGCCCATGCTGACCGACAGCGACACCGCGACGATCAGCGTGTTCGAGATCAGGTTGCCGATCACCGGCAGCAGGCCGACGATGAACGTGACGAGCACGAGCGTTTTCGACAGCGGCAGCCGCTGGTGAAAGATCGGCAGCGCGACGAGCAGGTAGAGGCCCGTGAACGCCGCGTTGATCGCCGAGATCTTGATCTGCGCGAACACGATGCGGCGGAATGCATCGGCGAAACGCGACACGCGCGTGACGAGCGCGGTCGACAGCGGCCGGCGCACCTTGCCGTGCTCGACGCCGATCGCGATCATCGCGCCGATGATCATCCCGAACAGCACGTGGCCGAAGCCGCGCGCGACGCTCTTGCCGCTTTGCTGGAGCTGGTCCATGTGCGAGTGCATCAGCACGGCGGCCTTCGTCTTCATCTGCTCGACGTCGACGGGCAGCAGGTTCGCGATCCAGGCCGGCGTGCGGGCGCGGGTCTGCTCGACGATCTGCATCAGCTGGTCGAGCAGGCTCTGCAGGTTCGGCACCGTGCGCTCGAAGTGTTCGATGATGCCGATCGTCAGGCCCGTCAGCGCGCCGACGATCGCGATCGCCAGCAGCACGACCGCGACCCAGCGCGCGCGCATGCTGGTGGTGTGACGTTCGATGACGGGGGCGATCGTGTGGATCAGCTGGTAGACGAGCAGGCCGGCTAGCAGCCCGCCGAGCAGCTTGAGTTCGATCACGAGCCACATGGCGAGGATCGCGAACACATAGCTGCCGATTTCGAGCGCCGACAGCTTCGGCAGGCTGAAGTCGCTCGTCAGCCGCACGCTGCGCAGGTGCGGTTCGCGATTCTGCGCATCGCGCGACGAGTCTGGTTGCTTCTCCATCGTGGATTCCTGTCGTTCGTGTGTCATGCCGCGGCATGCGCAGCAGAGCCGTGTTCGCCCGGCGTTGCACCGGATTGGTGCGTACGGCGAACCTTACGACCGTAAAGTATAGCCGCCATTATGGTCCGCAACGGGGCCGTTTGGCGCATGGTGTAAACGCAGAAGGGAAAACGAGAGGAAGCCGGCCGCGCGGTGCGCGAAGGGGCGCGCGGCCGGGCGGCCGCGCGCGGGAAGGGAGCCGGGTGGGAGGCGTCAGCCCGCCGCGACCTTGCGGGTCGAACGCTTGAGCAGCGGCGCGAGGTACTTGCCGGTGAAGCTCGCCTTCGTCTTCGCGACCTGCTCGGGCGTGCCCTGCGCGATGATCTGGCCGCCGCCGGCGCCGCCTTCGGGGCCGAGGTCGATCACCCAGTCGGCCGTCTTGATCACGTCGAGGTTGTGCTCGATGATCACGACCGTGTTGCCCTGGTCGCGCAGCCGGTGGATCACTTCCAGCAGCAGCGCGATGTCGTGGAAGTGCAGGCCGGTGGTCGGCTCGTCGAGGATGTACAGCGTGCGGCCGGTGTCGCGCTTCGAGAGTTCGAGCGACAGCTTCACGCGCTGCGCCTCGCCGCCCGACAGCGTCGTGGCCGACTGGCCGAGGCGGATGTAGCCGAGGCCCACGTCGAGCAGCGTCTTCAGCTTGCGCGCGATGACCGGCACCGCGCTGAAGAACTCGTACGCGTGCTCGACGGTCATGTCGAGCACTTCGCTGATGTTCTTGCCCTTGTACTGCACTTCGAGCGTTTCGCGGTTGTAGCGCTTGCCGTGGCACACGTCGCACGGCACGTAGACGTCCGGCAGGAAGTGCATCTCGACCTTCAGCACGCCGTCGCCCTGGCACGATTCGCAGCGGCCGCCCTTCACGTTGAACGAGAAGCGGCCCGGATCGTAGCCGCGCTCCTTCGAGGTCGGCACGCCCGAGAACAGCTCGCGGATCGGCGTGAACAGGCCCGTATACGTGGCCGGGTTCGAGCGCGGCGTGCGGCCGATCGGCGACTGGTCGACGTTGATCACCTTGTCGAAGTGCTCGAGGCCCTCGATCGCCTCGTGCGGCGCCGGCTCGGCCGACGAACCGTACAGGTGGCGCGCGACCGCGTGGTACAGCGTGTCGTTGATCAGCGTCGACTTGCCGGAGCCCGACACGCCGGTGATGCAGGTCAGCAGGCCGACCGGCAGCTCGAGATCGACGTGCTTCAGGTTGTTGCCGTGCGCGTCGACGATGCGCAGCATCCGCTCGGGATCGGGCGCGAGCCGCTCGTCCGGATACTCGATCGTGCGCTTGCCGACCAGGTACTGACCGGTGAGCGACTGCGGGTTCGACTGTACCTGCTTCGGTGTGCCTTCGGCCACGATCACGCCGCCGTGCTCGCCCGCGCCCGGGCCCATGTCGACGACGTAGTCGGCCGTGCGGATCATGTCCTCGTCGTGCTCGACGACGATCACCGAGTTGCCGAGGTCGCGCAGGTGCTTGAGGGTTGCGATCAGGCGGTCGTTGTCGCGCTGGTGCAGGCCGATCGACGGCTCGTCGAGCACGTACATCACGCCGGTCAGGCCCGAGCCGATCTGCGACGCGAGCCGGATGCGCTGCGCCTCGCCGCCCGACAGCGTCTCTGCGCTGCGCTCGAGCGACAGGTAGTCGAGACCGACGTTGTTCAGGAACGTGAGGCGCGCGACGATTTCCTTGATCACCTTGTCGGCGATCTCGCGCTTCGCGCCTTCGAGCGTCAGGCCGTCGAAATAGCCGAGCGCGTCGCGCAGCGGCCAGCCGCTGATCTCGAAGATGCCGCGCGCGTGGTCGCCGGTGCCGATCCGCACGTGGCGCGCTTCGCGGCGCAGGCGAGTGCCGTCGCACGACGGGCACGGCTGGTTGTTCTGGTACTTCGACAGCTCTTCGCGCACCGCGACCGAATCGGTCTCGCGGTAGCGACGCTCGAGGTTCGGGATGATCCCTTCGAACACGTGCTCGCGGATCGTCGTGCGGCCGCGCTCGTTGATGTACGAGAACGGGATCGTTTGCTTGCCCGAGCCGAACAGCAGCACCTTCCGGATCTTTTCCGGCAGATCCTCGAATGCGGCGTCGATGTCGAATTCATAGAATGCCGCGAGACTCTGCAGCATCTGGAAGTAGAACTGGTTGCGGCGATCCCAGCCTTTCACGGCGCCGGCCGCGAGCGACAGCGACGGGTGCGCGACGACCCGCTTCGGGTCGAAGAACGTGATCTGGCCGAGGCCGTCGCATTCCGGGCACGCGCCCATCGGGTTGTTGAACGAGAACAGCCGCGGCTCGAGCTCCTGCAGCGAGTACGAGCAGATCGGGCACGCGAACTTCGAGCTGAACAGGTACTCGCGGTCGGTGTCCATCTCGAGCGCGATCGCGCGGCCGTCGGCGAGGCGCAGCGCCGTCTCGAACGATTCGGCGAGCCGCTGCTTCATGTCCGGGCGCACCTTCAGGCGGTCGACGACGACGTCGATCGAGTGCTTGTCGTTCTTCTTCAGCTTCGGCAGCGACTCGACCTCGTAGATCTTCGCGACGCCTTCGTTCGCGGCGCCGCCGCCCGAGCGCACGCGAAAGCGCACGAAACCCTGTGCCTGCATGTCCTCGAACAGCTCGGCGTGCTCGCCCTTGCGGTCGGCGACCACGGGCGCGAGGATCATCAGCTTGGTTTCCTCGGGCAGCGCGAGCGCCGCGTCGACCATCTGCGACACGCTCTGCGCTTCCAGCGGGATGTCGTGGTCGGGGCAGTACGGCGTGCCGACACGTGCGTACAAAAGTCGCAGGTAGTCGTGGATTTCCGTGACCGTGCCGACGGTCGAACGCGGGTTGTGGGACGTCGCCTTCTGCTCGATCGAGATCGCCGGCGACAGGCCTTCGATCAGGTCGACGTCGGGTTTCTCCATCAGCTGCAGGAACTGGCGGGCATACGCGGACAGGCTTTCGACGTAGCGGCGCTGGCCTTCGGCATAAAGGGTGTCGAACGCGAGCGACGACTTGCCCGACCCGGACAACCCGGTAATCACGATCAGCTTGTGGCGCGGCAGGTCGAGATTGACGTTTTTCAGGTTGTGGGTACGAGCCCCACGAATACGGATCTGTTCCATGACCTGGCGAAAATGGAGGGAACCAAACCTGCTACTATAACGGCTTTTCGAGGCCGTCGTTTGGGGCCCCCAGCCTGAGCAGCAGGTGGCAGCAAGGTGGCGCCGGCGCCGGGAAAGCGGCCGCGCCGCGCGGTTCCGGGCGGCCAGCGGGCTGCCTGAATCCTGTCCCGACGTGTCGCCCGCCAAGCCTCCCGGGCCGCTGGTCCTGATCTTCCGCCGCCCGGTGCCGGGCGGACATTCCGATCATTCGAAATACATTCCCGATGTCCAATCCGTCTGCCACGTCTTCCCGCATGACCGCGCCCGAATTGCGCGCGACCACGTCGCTCGCGGCGATCTTCGCGCTGCGCATGCTCGGCCTGTTCATGATCATGCCGGTGTTCTCGGTCTACGCGAAAACCATCCCGGGCGGCGACAACGTGCTGCTCGTCGGCATCGCGCTCGGGGCCTACGGCGTCACGCAGTCGCTGTTCTACATCTTCTACGGCTGGGCGTCCGACAAGTTCGGCCGCAAGCCGGTGATCGCCACGGGCCTCGTGATCTTCGCGCTCGGCAGCTTCGTCGCCGCGTTCGCGCACGACATCACGTGGATCATCGTCGGCCGCGTGATCCAGGGGATGGGCGCGGTGTCGTCCGCGGTGCTCGCGTTCATCGCCGATCTCACGTCCGAGCAGAACCGCACGAAGGCGATGGCGATGGTCGGCGGCTCGATCGGCGTGTCGTTCGCGGTGGCGATCGTCGGCGCGCCGATCGTGTTCCACTGGGTCGGGATGAGCGGGCTGTTCGCGATCGTCGGCGTGCTGTCGATCCTCGCGATCGGCGTCGTGCTGTGGATCGTGCCCGACGCGGCGAAGCCCGTGCACGTGCCCGCGCCGTTCGCCGAGGTGCTGCACAACGTCGAGCTGCTGCGCCTGAACTTCGGCGTGCTGGTGCTGCATGCGACGCAGACGGCGCTGTTCCTCGTCGTGCCGCGCCTGCTGGTCGACGGCGGCCTGCCGGTCGCCGCGCACTGGAAGGTCTACCTGCCGGTGATGGGGCTCGCGTTCGTGATGATGGTCCCGGCGATCATCGTCGCGGAAAAACGGGGCAAGATGAAGCCGGTGCTGCTCGGCGGCATCCTGGCTATCCTGATCGGCCAATTGCTGCTGGGCAGCGCGCCGCATACCATCCTGATTGTGGCGGCGATTCTGTTCGTCTACTTCCTCGGGTTCAACATCCTGGAAGCGTCGCAGCCGTCGCTCGTGTCGAAGCTCGCGCCCGGTTCGCGCAAGGGTGCGGCCACGGGCGTCTACAACACCACGCAGTCGATCGGGCTCGCGCTCGGCGGCATCGTGGGCGGCTGGCTGCTGAAGCACGGTGGCGCCAATACGGTGTTCTACACGTGTTCGGGGCTCGTTGCCGCGTGGCTTATAATCGCGGCCAACATGAAAGCGCCGCCGCGCAAGGCCTGAACCTGTTTCGGGCAGGCCCGGCGGCGCTCGCCGGCCTGGCCGACGGGCCGCACCGGCAGCATGCGCGGGCGGCCCGGCATCGAATTTACTGGAGAAACACATGGCATCCGTCAACAAGGTCATCCTCGTCGGCAATCTCGGCGCCGATCCTGAAGTCCGTTACCTGCCGAGCGGCGACGCGGTTGCGAACATCCGTCTCGCGACGACCGACCGCTACAAGGACAAGGCAAGCGGCGATTTCAAGGAAATGACCGAGTGGCATCGCGTCGCGTTCTTCGGCCGCCTGGCGGAAATCGTCAGCGAATATCTGAAGAAGGGTTCGTCGGTCTATATCGAAGGCCGCATCCGCACGCGCAAGTGGCAGGGCCAGGACGGCCAGGATCGTTACTCGACGGAAATCGTCGCCGACCAGATGCAGATGCTCGGCGGCCGCGGTGGTGCGGGCGGCGGCGGTGGCGGCGGTGACGAAGGCGGTTACGGCGGCGGCTACGGTGGTGGTGGTGGCGGCGGCCGCGGCGAGCAGATGGAGCGCGGCGGTGGCGGCGGCGGTCGTGCCGGCGGCGCGGCGCGCGGCGGTGCAGGCGGCGGCGCGCAAAGCCGTCCGAGCGCACCGGCAGGCGGCGGCTTCGACGAGATGGACGACGATATCCCGTTCTGATCGACAAGCCGGCACCGCGCATCACGATGGGCCCGAATGTCCGTGTCAAGCCAGTCGCTTGGCCCGGGCCTTCGGGCCTTCTTCCGTTTACGTAGATGGTCCATGCATGCCAGGCAAAACGTGGCTGACGAACTTCCCGACCTCATCGCTCCATATCTCGACGTGCTGTTCTGCGGGATCAACCCCGGCCTGACCGCGGCCGCGACCGGGCATCACTTCGCGGGGAGAAACAACCGCTTCTGGCGCGTGATTCATCTCGCGGGCTTCACGCCGGTGGAAATTTCGCCGCAGGACGATCACGCGCTACTCGGATATCGCTGCGGCCTGACGGCAGTGGTGAAGCGCCCGACCGCGAGTGCCGATCATCTTTCGCGCGCGGAATTCATTGCTGCGGCTGCGGAATTCGAACACAAGGTCGCGCGTTACGGGCCGCGCTTCGTCGCTTTTCTCGGCAAGGCGGCGTACGCAGCGCTTTCCGGGCAGCGAGAAGTCGGCTGGGGATTGCAACCGGCCCGCATGCAGGGGGCGGGCGTCTGGGTGCTGCCCAATCCGAGCGGCAGAAACCTCGCGTTCGGCCTCGACGATCTGGTCGCCGCATATCGTCAGCTTCGTCTGCACGTGCAGGCTGTTGCCGGCCTTCAACCCGAGGGACAGGATGCGGCGCAGTGAAACCGCGCCCCGGTGGCCGGGCGCCGTGCTGCCGCGCGTCTTCTTCAACCGGTCGGCCGTCGACGTCGCGCCGCAACTGCTCAACAAGATCCTCGCGGCAGCGGACGGGCGGGCCGGCCGCATCGTCGAAGTCGAAGCCTATGTCGGCGCGATCGACCCGGCCGCGCATACCTACCGCGGCAAGACGCCGCGCAATGCGACGATGTTCGGGCCGCCCGGGCACCTGTACGTCTATTTCACTTACGGCATGCACTGGTGCTGCAACTGCGTGTGCGGCCCGGACGGCGCGGGAACGGGTGTGCTGATTCGTGCGCTCGAGCCGTTGCACGGGCTCGAACGGATGCGCGCGGCACGGCCGCCGCAGACGCCCGATCGCGACCTGTGCCGGGGGCCCGCGCGGCTGACCCAGGCGATGGGGATCGGCGGCGCGCACGATGGTGTCGACCTGATCGGCGCGCACGAAGGGTTCGCGATCGTCGACGACGGCGTCGCGCCACCCGTCGATCCGGCGGGCGGGCCGCGCATCGGGATTCGCGTCGGCACGGACCTGCCGTGGCGGTGGAGCGTGCCGGGCAACCGCTACGTGTCGGGGCCGGTGACGCGCCGCTGATACACATCGCGCCCGTTTGCGCACAATTCGACCTGCGTCACGCGACCGCCATTATTGACCGGCTAAGCTTGTCCTTTCGACGTTCTCGATCGAGGAGACGCCATGCGGCGGGTCGTATTCAATCAGAAGGGCGGCGTGGGCAAATCGACGATCGTCTGCAACCTGGCGGCGATCAGCGCGAACGAAGGGCTGCGCACGCTCGTGATCGACCTCGATGCGCAGGCGAACTCCACGCGCTACCTGCTCGGCGACGCCGCGGCCGACGCGCAGCCGGGCGCCGCCGGGTTCTTCGAAACCGCGCTGACCTTCAACTTCCGTCCGGTCGACGTCGCGTCGTTCATCCATCCGACCCCGTTCGAAGGGCTCGACGTGATGCCCGCGCATCCCGATCTCGACACGCTGCACGGCAAGCTCGAATCGCGTTACAAGATCTACAAGCTGCGCGACGCGCTCAACGAACTCGACGCGTACGACGCCGTATACATCGACACGCCGCCCGCGCTGAATTTCTATACGCGCTCGGCGCTGATCGCGGTCGAGCGCTGCCTGATCCCGTTCGACTGCGACGATTTCTCGCGCCGCGCGCTGTACGCGCTGCTCGAGAACGTGAAGGAAATCCAGCAGGACCACAACGAGGCGCTCGAAGTGGAAGGGATCGTCATCAACCAGTTCCAGCCGCGGGCGAGCCTGCCGCAGCGGCTGGTCGACGAACTCGTCGAAGAAGGGTTGCCGGTGCTCGCGTCGAAGCTGTCGGCGTCGGTGAAGATCCGCGAGTCGCATCAGCAGTCCACGCCGGTGATCCATCTGGAACCCGGGCACAAGCTCGCGCAGGAGTTCCTCGCGCTGCATCGGGAACTGGCCGGCTGATCCGGCCCGCGCCCGACGGATACGCGGCCGCATGATGCGGCCTTTTTTATTTTAATCCGTCATTCGTCGGATTATTGATTTATTCATTAGTAATACCGAAAACGATTTCATAATAAATCCAGAAAAAACGATTACATCAGTGACCGCTCCATTTTCAATGTGCGCCGGTTTTCTAATAAACGGAATAATGAATTGGTGAATGTTGCCCGACGTCATGAACCGTTATCCTGTAAAAAGGTAAAAAGGCATTGCGGGGCAGAATGAATTGCCGCCCCCGTTTGCGACGTCGGCGCATCGCTGGGTTCGGTGGGCACTCCGGAGTCTAATAAGGGTTTACACCTACTATTAATGCCATTTAATTGACAATTAATCGATCTAGAATGGGTGCCTTCCTCTTCCCGTGCTCAAATAAGTGACGGGTAGTCGGTAGTCAATAAGGAGGCCTGCTGTCGATCCGGCTTCCAATTTCTTTGCGTCGTCTCTCGCATAGCTAACAGGAGCGTGCCCGATGTCCGTATTTGCCCCCGAAAAACTCAGCGCCGATTATCAATCCGGTATCGCGGCGTGGTTTGCGATCGCCCGTCCGGCGATCCAAGGTTTCGAGGCTGTCGTCGAACTCAACCTGCAGGCGGCCCGGACGGCGCTCGAGGAATACGAGGACAAGCTGAAGAACGCGTTCAACAGCGGCCACCCGGCCGCGGGCTTCGCGCAGCAGGTCGCCGCGCCGCAGGAGGCGGCCGGCAAGGTCGTGTCGTACGGCCGTCATCTGTTCGACATCGCGGTGTCGACGCAGTCCGAATGGGCGAAGGTCGCGCAAGCGCAATACGAACAGAACGACAAGCGCCTGAAGGACGTGCTGGGCGAACTGTCGAAGCACGCGCCGGCCGGCTCGGCGCCGGTGGTGGCCGCGCTGAACTCGGCGCTGTCCGCGGCGACCGCCGCGGCCGACTCCGTGCGCGCAGCGACGGGCCAGGCGATCGAAGCCGCCCAGAGCGGTTTCGACGCGGTCAGCGAAACGGCCACGCGCGGCGCGAAGCAAACGGCTGCCGCCGCACGCAAGGACGCAGCGGCCTCACGCGAATCGGCTGCGTAATCGCGTAGCCGCGCAAGCACGTGTCGCACGAGAGCGCGGCACGATCGAGCGGCGCCGAAGGGCGCCTGACGCCGCGTGTGCCGCGCGGTGTCCGGCGAACGTCCGGATTGCCGCAAGGCGCCGGTGAACCGGCGAACCGTGCCGGCGTGCCGCCCGTGCGAACGGGTGCCGTGCGCCGGACGACGGCGTGCGACCGCCATCTCGCCGAACGGCTCGGGATGGGCTCGCCTGCCGGGGCCGGCTCGGGCGGCGTCAGAACGACGAACTGATTTCGATGCAGGAACTGGACATGACGGAAGTAGTGATCGTATCGGCCGCGCGGACCGCGGTCGGCAAATTCGGCGGTTCGCTTGCGAAGATTGCGGCGCCCGAGCTGGGCGCGACGGTGATTCGCGCGGTGCTGGAGCGTGCGGGCGTGAAGCCCGATCAGGTCAGCGAAGTGATCATGGGACAGGTGCTGACGGCCGGCTCCGGGCAGAACCCGGCGCGGCAGTCGCTGATCAAGGCCGGCCTGCCGAACGCGGTGCCGGGCATGACGATCAACAAGGTGTGCGGCTCGGGCCTGAAGGCCGTGATGCTGGCGGCGAACGCGATCGTCGCGGGCGACGCGGACATCGTGATCGCGGGCGGGCAGGAGAACATGAGCGCGTCGCCGCACGTGCTGCCGGGCTCGCGCGACGGGTTCCGGATGGGCGACGCGAAGCTGGTCGACACGATGATCGTCGACGGCCTGTGGGACGTGTACAACCAGTACCACATGGGCATCACGGCGGAGAACGTCGCGAAGGAATACGGGATCACGCGCGAAGAGCAGGACGCGTTCGCGGCGCTGTCGCAGAACAAGGCGGAAGCCGCGCAGAAGGCCGGGCGCTTCAACGACGAGATCGTGCCGGTGTCGATTCCGCAACGCAAGGGCGAGCCGCTGCAGTTCGCGACCGACGAGTTCGTGCGTCACGGCGTGACGGCGGAATCGCTGGCGGGGCTGAAGCCGGCGTTCTCGAAGGACGGCTCGGTGACGGCGGCGAACGCGTCGGGGCTGAACGACGGCGCGGCGGCGGTGCTGGTGATGTCGGCGCAGAAGGCGGCGGCGCTGGGCCTGACGCCGCTCGCGCGAATCAAGGCGTACGCGAACGCGGGCGTCGATCCGAGCGTGATGGGCATGGGCCCGGTGCCGGCCTCGCGCCGGTGCCTGGAGCGCGCGGGCTGGACGCCGGGCGACCTGGACCTGATGGAAATCAACGAAGCGTTTGCGGCGCAGGCGCTGGCGGTGCACAAGCAGATGGGCTGGGACACGTCGAAGGTGAACGTGAACGGCGGGGCGATCGCGATCGGTCACCCGATCGGCGCGTCGGGCTGCCGGATCCTGGTGACGCTGCTGCACGAGATGGTCAAGCGCGATGCGAAGCGCGGGCTGGCGTCGCTGTGCATCGGCGGCGGGATGGGTGTCGCGCTCGCGGTCGAGCGCGCGTGAGCAGGGTCTGACGTCCGCTGCACGTGCGGCGCCGGTGAGCGCCGCACGTGCGGCGAAACGGTTTTCGCGCACGACAAGCATTCAACAACAAGCGCGAGGTGCCGGTGCGTGCCGCGTCCGCGACGCGGGCGGTTGCGCATCGAAGCGGTGGGGCGGCAGCATGTGCGATGCCGTCGCCCCGCTTTCATCGATTACTTTTTTGTCGGTAATTAATAGGATGACTAAGCGAATTGCGGTTGTGACAGGTGGAATGGGCGGCCTCGGCGAAGCGGTCAGCATCAGGTTGAACGACGCGGGCCACCGGGTCGTCGTCACGTATTCGCCGAACAACACCGGCGCGGATCGCTGGCTGACCGAGATGCATGCGGCCGGCCGCGAGTTTCATGCGTATCCGGTGGACGTGGCCGATCACGATTCGTGCCAGCAATGCATCGAGAAGATCGCGCGAGATGTCGGCCCGGTCGACATTCTCGTGAACAATGCGGGCATCACGCGTGACATGACGCTGCGCAAGCTCGACAAGGTCAACTGGGATGCGGTGATCCGCACGAACCTCGATTCCGTGTTCAACATGACGAAGCCGGTCTGCGAAAGCATGATCGAGCGCGGCTGGGGCCGCATCGTCAACATCTCGTCGGTGAACGGCTCGAAGGGATCGGTCGGCCAGACCAACTACGCGGCCGCGAAAGCCGGCATGCACGGCTTCACGAAATCGCTCGCGCTCGAGGTCGCGCGCAAGGGCGTGACGGTGAACACGGTGTCGCCGGGCTACCTCGCGACGAAGATGGTCACGGCGATTCCGCAGGACATCCTCGACTCGAAGATCCTCCCGCAGATTCCGGTGGGCCGGCTCGGCAAGCCCGAGGAAGTCGCGGCGCTGGTCGCGTACCTGTGCTCCGAGGAGGCCGGCTTCGTGACTGGCTCCAACATCGCGATCAACGGCGGCCAGCACATGCACTGACGCGCGGCGGCCCGGCCGGCGTGCGCGCGCATGCCGGGCCGCGTTCCGCAATATCCCGTGCCGGGGCGGCGGCAGGCGCGCCGCTTCGGCTTCGCATTCCGGAGAAGGCATGGGCGACACCTGGATGGGACTCGTGATCGGCGGCACGGCACTGGCCGTCGCGCTGACGATGGCGGTCGCGCTCCACTGGCTCGAGCGGCGCCGCGCGCGGCTGCTGCGGAATTTCGATCATCGCGATTGCTGGCTCGTCGCGTACGGCAGGTGTTTCGCGCGCGGGCGCGGCGGGCCGGCACGCCGCATGCGCGGCGCGCGCTGACGGCGGCTTCGCGGCCGTGACGCGTCACGGTCGACGAGCGCTCTCGCATCGCGCGCATGGGTCGGGCAATGCGCGCGATGCGGCGCGACCGGCCCCCTGAGCGGGCCCGTTTCCCGATCCGATGCTCGCGGCCTGGGCGATTGCGCCGTTTTTCGTCGGCCATCTGGCCCCGGCACGTCGCTTCATCCCCGTAATGAAGGTGTCATCTGATGTAAACATCTGGTAATTTTCTGCCGGATTATGCAAAATCGCCGCTCCCAAATACAACTATCGAGGGATAACGGGATGCAACTCAAGAAAGCGGTGGCAGCGTGTGGCGTGGCGTTTCTGTTGAGCGCATGCGGCGGGGTGCAGAGCCTTGACGCGAACAGCCTGACGTCGGCGGGGGCCAGCCTGTACAAAGCAGCGACGCTGTCGGATGCCGACATCGCCGCACTGTCGAACGAATCGTGCAAGTCGAGCGATGCCGAATCGAAGGTCGCGCCGGCGAACAGCGCGTACGCGAAGCGTCTGACCAAGGTGATGAAGGGCTTCGGCGACATGACGCTGAACGGCCAGAAGATCAACTACAAGGTCTACATGACCAAGGACGTCAACGCGTGGGCGATGGGCAACGGCTGCGTGCGCGTCTACAGCGGCCTGATGGACATGATGAACGACGACGAGCTGCGCGGCGTGATCGGCCATGAAATGGGCCACGTTGCACTCGGTCACTCGAAGAAGGCGATGCAGACGGCCTACGCGGTCAGCGCGGCGCGCACCGCGGCCGGTGCGGCTTCGCCCGGCGTGGCGGCGCTGACGAGCTCGCAGCTCGGCGACATCACCGAGAAGTTCATCAACGCGCAGTTCTCGCAGACGCAGGAAAGCGCGGCCGACGACTACTCGTTCGACCTGATGAAACAGAAGGGCATGCCGCAGAAGGGCCTCGTCACCGCGTTCCAGAAGCTGGCGAAGCTCGACGGCGGCCAAAGCTCGATGATGAGCTCGCACCCGTCGTCGACGAGCCGCGCGCAGCACATCGAGGATCGCATCGCGAAGGGCAGCTGATCGCACGACCGGTCGCCTGCCGAAGCGGGCGACCGGCCGGCGAAATGAAGACCCCACGCTCTTCGGGCGTGGGGTCTTGTTTCTTGTGCGTCTCGCCGAACGTGACGAGCGCGTCGCGCAGCTTCATCCGCAGCAGCGCCCCCGAGATCAGCGCGGTCACGAGGATCGCGCTGCCCACCCCCGAGACCAGGTCGGCGAGTGCGGCGGCGCCGCCCGACGCGACGAGGCCGCCGGCCGCCCGCGCGATTGACCGGTTCATCGGGCGCCCTCTAGAATCGGCCGGAACCGTGCGCGAGCCGCGCGTCGCGGCGCATGCGGGCATTGTGTTCCGCCAGACGAGGAAGCTTCCGTGTTCATGTCTTTGATCCGGCGCGCGCCGGCCGCGCTGTCGTGGCGCGCTGCGTACCGCCCGGCCCGCGCGCTCGCCGTCTGCGCGCTGTTGTCGACCGTCGCCGCGTGCGCGACGCATCCGCCCGCCACCTCGCTCGATCGCCCGGTTTCCCACGCGTTGCCCGCCGACACCGCGACGCCGCTGCACGACGCGCTGGCCGCGCCCGAGGCCGCGCACCCCGGCCAGTCGGGCTTCCGGCTGCTGCCGGAAGGCGCCGAGGCGCTGCAGATGCGCATCGCGCTCGCACGGGCCGCGACGAAAACGCTCGACATGCAGTATTACATCGCGACCGAGGACACGACGGGCAAGCTGCTGCTTGGCGCGGCGCTGTACGCGGCCGATCGCGGCGTGCGCGTGCGGATGCTGGTCGACGACCTGAACTTCCGCGACATCGATCGCATCATGGCCGCGCTGAACACCCACCCGAACATCGAGATCCGCGTGTTCAATCCGTTCGGCGCGTCGCAGCAGCGGATGGTCGAGCGGACGGCCAACTTCTTCACGCGGATCGACAGCTTCACGCGCCGGATGCACAACAAGGCGATGATCGCGGACAACCAGCTCGCGATCGTCGGCGGCCGCAATCTTGGCGACGAATACTTCAGCGCGAGCCCGACGCTGCAGTTCCGCGATCTCGACGTGCTCGCCGCGGGCCCCGTGACGAACGACATCTCGGCGAGCTTCGACACCTACTGGTCGAGCGCGAGCAGCTATCCGCTGCGTGTGCTGAATCACCAGTCGTTCGACCCGAAGGACCTCGACGCGACACGCGACGAGCTGCGCAGCCACTGGCGCGAGAACGCGGAGCCGTACAACGCGAAGCCGCTGAACGCGACGCCGCTCGCGCAGCAGATCGCGCGCGACGAGCTCGCGCTCGTGTGGGCGCCCGCCGAGTTCAAGGTGGACGCGCCCGACAAGATCGCGCGCCCGACCGACGCGTACGTGAGCCCGCCGATGCAGCGCCTGGTCGAGCTGATGCGCGGCGCGCAGCGTGAATTCCTCGCGTTCTCGCCCTACTTCGTGCCGCACGACGCGGGCGTGAAGATCCTCGGCGACACGACCGCGCGCGGCGTGCGCGTCGCGATCCTGACCAATTCGCTCGCGGCGACCGACGCGATCGCCGTGCAGGCCGGCTATGGGCCGTACCGCGTGCCGCTGCTGCAGCACGGCGTCGAGCTGTACGAGTTCAAGGCGCAGCCGGGCCGGCCGCGCCCGCGCCTCTTCGGAACCCGCTCGCGCGCGAGCCTGCATGCGAAGGCGTATGTGATCGACCGGAAGATCCTCGTGATCGGTTCGATGAACCTCGATCCGCGCTCCGCGCACCTGAACACCGAGCTGGCGCTCGTGATCCACAGCCCGACGCTGGCCGAGCAGGTCGCGACGATCTTCGCGCGCGTGACGCAGCCGGACGAAAGCTATCGCGTGAGCCTCGTCACGCTGGCGGGCGGCGGGTCACCCGAACTCGAATGGACGGGCACGGACAACGGCCAGACGGCCGTCTATCACGTCGATCCGCACGCGGGCCTGATGCGCAACCTGATGACTGGCGTCTTCATGCTGCTGCCGGTGGACGACCAGCTTTAAGGGGCCGGAAGCGCTCCGGCTAAACCCGCGTTACCGGGGTGCGGGGAAGATGATATGGTTGTGCGCGCAACCATTGTGACAGGTGTGGCGCCGCACGGCGGCTCGTGCCGCGTGCGCCGCGCACATCCGCAACCGGAGTTCACCCATGCAACGTGTCCCGAACCAGCCGTTCACGCGTCCCGCCCGTTTCTCCGAACCCGAATGGCAGGCGCGCGTGCAGCTCGCGGCGGCCTACCGCATCTTCGACCATCTCGGCTGGACCGAGCTGATCTACAACCATATCTCGCTGCGCGTGCCGGGCGAGGACGGGCATTTCCTGATCAACCCGTTCGGGCTTCATTACCGCGAGGTGTGTGCGTCGAACCTCGTGAAGATCGACATCGACGGCAACGTGATCGGCCATTCCGACTGGCCGATCAATCCGGCCGGCTTCACGTTCCACAGCGCGATCCACGCGGCGCTGCCCGATGCGCACTGCGTGATGCACGTGCATACGACGCCGACGATGGCCGTTTGCTGTTCGCGCGACGGGCTGTCGTTCTCGAATTTCTATTCGGCGCAGCTGTACGGGAAGGTCGCGTATCACGACTTCGAGGGCATTACCGTGCATCTCGAAGAAGGGCGGCGCATTGTCGAGAGCGCCGGCGGGCGGCCCGTGCTGCTGTTGCGCAACCACGGGCCCGTGACGATCGGCGCGACGCTCGCGCAGACGTTCTCGCTGATGTGGCTGCTCAATCGTGCGTGCGAGGTGCAGGTCGCGACGCATGCGATCGGTGACGCGCTGCCGATCGCACCGCCCGTGCTCGAAGGGTGCGTGCGCGATTCGCTGAATTTCGATCCGAAGCATGGGGCGGGGCAGGATGCGTTCGACGCACTGCAGCGCATCGTCGATCGCATTGATCCCGGCTATCGCGCGTGACGGGAAGCGGGGCGGTTGCCGGCGGCGCGACCGTTTCGTCCTGCCCGATACGGCGCGGGCCGTAACTGGCGGCGCGCGCAAAAAAAACGCGGCCGGGCGGCCGCGTGAATACTCGCAGACTCCTTCGGACGAAGGAAACAAGCAACTGTGAGACGGAGTGTAGCGAAAGGTCGCGCGCGGATTCAGTCATCCGGCTGCAAAGGTCCCTTCCAGGTCGACGCAGACTGATGCGGCGCGCACCGTTCGCCGCGCGACCCGGCCGCCGTGCGCGCGATGCGGCGATTCGCTGCATGGCCGTTCGGCGGACTGCCGGCGCGGCGGCGATCGACTACCATCATGTGTGGCGCCCCCGTTCGGGCGGCGTACAACGTCGTACAAGGAGAGCCCATGCTCAAGCTGCGTATGCTCCAGGTCGCGTTACTCGCGGGCATGCTCGCCGCCGGCAGCGCCGCTGCCGAAACGGTGCGCCTGTCCGCCAATCTCCAGCCGTCGAGCGAAGTGCCGCCGACGGCCACCAAGGGTTCGGGCGACGTCGAGGCCACCTACGACACGGCCACGCACCTGCTGCGGTGGAAAATCACTTACGAACACCTCACGGGGCCGGCCACCGCCGCGCACTTCCACGGGCCGGCGCCGGTCGGCCAGAACGCGGGCGTGCAGGTGCCGATTCCGAAGGACGAGCTGGCGAGCCCGATCGAGGGCTCGAAGGAACTCACCGACGCGCAGGTCACCGACCTGATGGGCGGCAAGTGGTACTTCAACGTCCATACGAAGGAGCACCCGGCCGGCGAGATCCGCGGCCAGGTGATGCCGGCGAACTGAGTGCCGGCGTTTGATATAGAGGCACCTGTCGAGCGGTGCGGGAACGATCGCACGTACCATCGTCACACTGCGACTACGGAGTGCGTCCGATGAGTTGGCAAAGCAAGTTCGCCTGCTGGCTGCTGCGCTGGCAGTTCCGTCCCGAGACCACGCGCGAGGTGCTCGATCCGGTCCGCGCGCGGCGCTTTACCGACCTGCGGATGATCGTGCCGCGCCGTGCGCCAGCGGGCTACCGGCTGCGCGAGTGCTACGGCCCGGGCGACGCGCCGCTGCGCGGCGAATGGCTCGAACGCACCGATGCGGGCGCGGGTCGCGGGCCCGGCCGCACGCTGCTGTACTTCCACGGCGGCGGCTATTACTTCTGTTCGACGAAGACCCACCGTCCGCTCGTGTTCGGCCTGACGAAGCGCGCGGGCGTGCGCGCGTTCTCGCTCGACTATCGGCTGGCGCCCGAAAACCGCTTTCCGGCCGCGCTCGACGACGCGCTGGCCGCGTACCGGCAACTGCTGGCGCTCGGCACGCCGCCCGAGTCGATCGTGCTCGGCGGCGATTCGGCGGGCGGCGGCCTCGCGCTCGCGACGCTCGTCGCTCTGCGCGACCGCGGCGAGCCGCTGCCGGCCGGCGCGATCCTGTTCTCGCCGTGGACCGACCTGGCCGCCACCGGCGCCACGCTGCGCACGAACGACGGCGCCGATCCGATGTTCGCGGGCGCGGCATTGCCGAAGGCCGCGAAGCTGTACCTGGGCGACGAACCGGGGACGAATCCGTACGCATCGCCGCTTTACGCGGATTTCGCGGGCCTGCCGCCGCTGTATATCCAGGTCGGCAGCACCGAGGTGCTGCTCGACGATTCGCGCCGCGTCGCGGAGAAGGCGAAGGCGGCCGGCGTGGCGGTGGAGATCGAGGTGTGGCCGGACATGCCGCACGTGTGGCAGCTGTACGCGCCGATGGTGCCGGAAGCACGCGACGCGCTCGACCGCGCGGCCGCGTTCCTGCGCCGGGTTGCGGTCGAGCGCGCGGTTCAGCGCGCCGGCGAGGCGTCGATCGCCTGATAGGCGGCCTTGACGGCCACCGAGCCGTACTTGCGCTCCAGCCGGCGCACGGTGAAGTGGCCGTGCGCCATCTGCTGGAAGTGATCGATGAACAGCGTATTGACCGTCGCGCCGAGCACCGCGCCGATCGCCGGAATCGACTTCGCGGCCATCTGTTCGGTCACTTGCACCGAGAAGCGCGATGCGACCGTCTGCACGAGCTTGAACACGGCCGCCGAGCTGTGCGCGGCGATCCCCTTCGTCGTGATGTCGGACGATGCCTTCGAAATCGCCTGCGCGAGCGCGCCGCGCAGCACGAAATAGCCGAGGTCGGCGTCCTCTTCCTGCTTGTCCGGGTTGCCGCCCATGCCGAGCACGGCCAGGCATTGCAGCTGCGTATCGACCGAGCCCAGGTCTTCGCCCTCGCTGCGCGCGATGTCGCACACCGAGCGGAAGATCAGCGTCGTCGTCACCGGCAGCTCGACCGGCAGCGCGAGAAAGCCGAATGCGCCGCCCGCCGCGCCGGTCGTCGCGACCGCGAGCTTGTGCAGCAGGTTGCTCGGCTTCTCGGGCTCGGCATCCGGCGTCTGCGGCTTGCCGAGCGTGCGCAGCGCGATGTTCAGGCACTTGCGCAGCGCGAGCTGCGTCGCATCGTTGATCTTGCCGGTCGCGAAGTCGGGCAGCCGCGCGATCATTTTCTCGACCGGCGCGCCGAGCACGCCCGTCAGCTTCATCGTCAGCGACGGGCTTTCCAGCACCTGCTTCGCGCGCCGCAGCGCGTCCCGGTCCTCCTGCGAAAGCGTCGTCGCAGGGGTGATTGAAATCGGTTCCATCATTCTCCTTGGCTCGAACAGGCTTTAGACCGTCGCCAGCCTAGATTACTCCGGCATGCTAGAATTTTAAGATTGTTTGACTCGTCAAAAGTTGCGCCAACAAAAAATGGCTGTCCATACTGCCGCCCACCATTCGAGCGGGCAAGTCCTGCCGTTCCGCGAATCGCTGATGGCGATGATCGGGATTTCGTTCGTCACCATGCTCGTCGCGCTCGACCAGACCGTCGTCGGCACCGCGCTGCCGACCATCGTCGCCGAGCTTCGCGGGTTCGACCTGTACGCGTGGGTCGCGACCTCGTACCTGCTCAGTTCCGTGATCACGGTGCCGATCTTCGGCCGGCTCGGCGACTATTACGGCCGCAAGCCGTTCGTCATCGCGTCGATCGTCGTGTTCACCGGCGCGTCCGTTCTGTGCGGGATGGCCAACGACATGCTGATGCTCGTGCTCGCGCGCGGGCTGCAGGGGATTGGCGGCGGGATGCTGGTCGGCACCGCGTTCGCATGCATTCCCGACCTGTTCCCCGATTCCGTCGTGCGGCTGCGCTGGCAGGTGCTGATGAGTTCCGCGTTCGGCATCGCGAACGCGGTCGGCCCGTCGCTGGGCGGCGTGCTGACCCAGTCGTTCGGCTGGCGCTCGGTGTTCTACGTGAACCTGCCGGTCGGGCTGCTGTCGCTGCTGTTCGTGTGGCGCTACCTGCCGCACCTGCGCCACGTCGAGCACGATCGCAAGATGCGGCTCGACTGGCCGGGCGCGCTGCTGATCGCGCTGTCGCTCGGCGCGCTGCAGCTGTTCGTCGAATGGCTGCCGAAGTACGGTGTCGCGAGCTGGGCGTCGTTGCTGCTCGTCGTCGCGGTCGCGGCCGGTTTCGGCCTGTGGCATTGGGAGAAGCGTTGCGCGCAGCCGATTCTGCCGTTCGACATGTTCGGCAACCGTGCGCTGTCCGCGCTCTTCGTGCTCGCGATCCTCGCCGGCTTCTCGATGTTCTCGCTGCTGTTCTACGCGCCGCTGCTGTTCCAGGGCGGGTTCGGGATGTCGCCGAAGGAGGCGGGGCTCGTGATCACGCCGCTCGTCGTGTTCATCACGATCGGCAGCATCATGAACGGCCGCGTCGTCACGCGCATCCGCAATCCGAACGCGATGCTGCACGTCGGCTTCGTGCTGTTCGCGATCGCATGCGCGGGCATCGTCGTGTCGACCCACACGACGCCGACCTGGGTGCTGATGGCGCTGATGGTCGCGGGCGGCATCGGGCTCGGCTTCGTGCTGCCGAACCTCACCGTATTCGCGCAGCAGACGGCCGGCCGCGAGCACCTCGGCATCGCAACGGCGCTGTTGCAGTCGCTGCGGATGGTCGGCGGGATGATCGGTACCGCGCTCACGGGCACGCTGGTCAACCAGATGTATTCGGGCGGCGTGCGCAACGCGCTGTCGGCCGACCATGCGATGCAGTTGCATGCGCAGCTCGCCGATCCGCAGATCCTGATCGATCGTGCCGCGCAGGGCGGCCTTGTCGCGGCGCTCACGCGCGCCGGGCATAATGGCGCGCTGCTGATGGAAGCGGCCCGCGAGTCGCTCGTCAGCGCGATTCACCTGGGCGTCGCGATGGCGGCCGTGGTCGCCGTGGTGTCGGTGTGGCAATGCCGCCGCGTGCCGCCGATCGCGCTGCGGCACAAGATCGAACCGCATGTCGCGGCCGACTGAACGATTGAACGGGTAGAACTGAGCGCATGGAAGAACAGGACCGCGTCGCGATCTTGCAGCAATTCGGACGCACGTATCGTGCGTTCATGATCGCGTTCGAGGCGCACGTCGGGCAACCGATGCCGCGCTGGCGCATCATGGTCGCATTGCACACGATGGGCGGGCATTCGTCGCAGAAGAGGCTCGTCGAAGTGCTGCGCGTCGATCCGGGCGCGCTCACGCGCCAGTTGAAGTCGCTCGACGCGCTCGGCTGGATCGAGCGTGAATCCGACGCCCGCGACAATCGCGTGACCAACGTGACGCTGACGGACGAAGGCCGCGCCGCGTTCGACGCATGCCTGCCGCGCCGCAAGGCGTTTCTGGATCGGACGATGGCGCAATTGCCGGACGACGTGCTGAATGCGCTGTCGGGCGCGCTGGCGATGCTGGAGTCGCGGATCGCCGACGTCGGTTCGACGCCGGCCGCGCACTGACGCGCGGAGCAGGGCGCGGCGTCGCGATGCGCCGCGCCGGCCCTTCATTTCGTTTCGACGCGATTCAACCCGGCTTCAAAGCTCGATGCGCGTGCCCAGCAGCGCGAGGAACTGCGCGAGCCAGGCCGGATGCGCGGGCCACGCGGGGGCGGTGACGAACGGCGCGTCGGTCACGGCCGCATCGACCGGAATATCCGCATATTCGCCACCCGCGAGCTTCACTTCGGGCGCGCAGGCCGGATAGGCCGAGATGCGCTTGCCGCGGATCACGTCGGCGGCCGCGAGCAGTTGCGCCGCGTGGCAGATCGCGGCGATCGGCTTGCCGGTCGCGGCGAACTCGCGCACGAGCGAGATCACCTTCGGGTCGAGTCGCAGGTATTCCGGGGCACGGCCGCCGGCGATCGCGAGCGCGTCGTAGCGCGATGCGTCGACGTCGTCGAAGGCCGCATTCAGCGTGAACTGGTGACCGGGCTTCTCGGTATAGGTCTGGTCGCCCTCGAAATCGTGGATCGCGGTCTTGATCTTGTCGCCCGCGCGCTTGCCCGGGCAGACTGCATCGACGTGGTGGCCGACGGCCTGCAGCGCCTGGAACGGCACCATCGTTTCGTAGTCTTCGGCGAAATCGCCGGTCAGGAACAGGATCTTCTTCGCGGCCATGGCTTTCTCCAGTGGAGCTGCGTTGAGGGCCCGCTGCGGCAGGCGAGTGCAACGCCCGCCTGGGGCCCCGAGGACGAAAGCGCAGTGTACTCCGGCCGCTTGAAGCGCGCGTGACGGCCGCCCCGCGCGAGCGGCGGGGCGGGGCGCGCGAGTTGCGTCAGAAGAAGGTTTCGACGACTTCCGTCACGCGGAACTGCGGATCGAGCACGAGCACCTGGCGCCACTTGTCGAACGTCAGGCACGGATGCGAGATGTCGAACGCGACCATGTCGCCGACCTTCACGTCCGCGCCCGGCGGGATCTGCAGGTACGCGTGCTGGTCCATCATCCCGGTGACGGCCCAGCCTTCGGCGGCGGCGACGTCGCGCGGCGCGGTGTCGCGGCCCGGGCGGAAATGGCGCGCCGGCTCCGGCAGCCCCGCGTCGAACGCCGCGTCGCGCTTGCCGAGCGCGACGATCGCGCGGTCGGCTTCCGGCACCGACTGCACGTACGCCCACAGCTGCAGCGCGGGCAGCAGCCCTTCGCCCATCGTGCGCGCGATCGGGTTGCGCGCGAACACGTCGGTCTGCGCCTTCTTGTAGATGCCGACGTCGTGCGTCAGGTAGCAGCCCGGACGCAGCACGACTTCCGCGAAGCCCGCGTCGGACGCCTTCGCGAATTCTTCCGCGACCACGTCGTACCACGCCGAACCGGCGCCGGACAGGATCGCCGGCGTGCGCGCGAAGCGGCCGGCTTCGGCCAGTTCGCGCGTGAGCGCGACCGCTTCCTGCAGGAACGTGCGGATCTCGCCTTCCTCCTTCAGCACGCCTTCGTAGAGTTCGATGCCGGCCAGCTTCAGCGTGTCCGGATAGCGCGCGATCGCGGCCAGCACGGCCTCGCGCTGCGCGGCATCGCGCACGCCCGCGCGGCCGCCCGGCACGCCGAGCTCGATCAGCACGTTCAGCGACTTCTTCGCGTCGCCGAAGAAGCGGCCGAGCTGGTCGACGCTCTCCGCGGAATCGACGAGACAGAAGAATTCGAAATCGGGATCGGACAGCAGCCCGGCGATGATCGTCATGTTCTGGCGACCCACCAGCTGGTTCGCGAGCAGCACGCGCCGCACGCCGCCGTGATACGCGGCCTGCGTCTGGTGCGCGGTCGCGAGGGTGATGCCCCACGCGCCGGCGTCGAGCTGACGGCGGAACAGTTGCGGCGCCATCGTCGTCTTGCCGTGCGGCGCGAACTTGACGCCGTATTTCCGGACGAATGCCTGCATCCAGTTCAGGTTGT
Source organism: Burkholderia metallica (assembly GCF_001718555.1). Classification (NCBI taxonomy): domain Bacteria; kingdom Pseudomonadati; phylum Pseudomonadota; class Betaproteobacteria; order Burkholderiales; family Burkholderiaceae; genus Burkholderia; species Burkholderia metallica. The sequence continues at coordinate 3,121,732 of NZ_CP013401.1, read as the reverse complement.
GTTCGACGCGGTCCTCGTACAGCACGGCGGCCGGCAAGCTGACGTCTTCCGAGAGCAGGTTCCATTCGAGCCGGCCGGCGTCGCCGAGCGGCACGCTCGCGCTCGGCAGATTGCCCAGACCCTTGCCGAACGGATCGATCGTCGCTTCCTGATAGTTTGTAACTTTCATGTCATCCCGCTCCATCATCACTATGCATTGCACTGAAGTTGACACGCAGATGGTACCGAAAGTAGCATCGGCGCGGTGATGTTATTTAATAACATCAATCCAGCTTCATCCCTTATCCGCAGATGAATACGCCCGCTTCCCCGTCCGCTCCGCTCGCGGCCGAACCCCATCCGGTTCCGGCTGCCCCGCCGGTCCTCGACATCGTCGCGCGGATCGCCGAATGCGCGCCCGAGCTGCGCGAAGCCGAGCGCAAGGTCGCCGCGTTCATTCTCGCCGACCTGGCGCGCGCCGCCCACGCGAGCATCGGCGCGCTTGCGCGCGACGCGGAAGTCAGCGTCGCGACGGTCACGCGCTTCGCGAAGGCCGTCGGCTGCCGCGACGTGCGCGAGCTGAAGGTGCTCGTCGCGCAGGCGGTGGCCGTCGGCCAGCGCTTTCTGGTGCCGTCCGACGACGCGCTGGACGACGACGCGGGCCCCGCGTCGGTGGTCTACGACGAGATCCGCGTGGCGCTCGCGCATAACCATCAGCTGCTGCGCAATACGTCGTTCGACGAAGCGGCCGACCTGCTCGCCGGCGCGAAGATGACCTACGTGTACGGGCAGGGCGGCGGCTCGACCGCGCTCGCCGACGAGCTGCGCTTCCGGCTCGTGCGCTTCGGCCGGCCGGTCGCGAGCTACCAGGACAGCTTGCTGCAGCGGATGGTGGCGGCCACGCTGTCGCGCGACACCGTCGTCGTCGCGCTGTCGGTGAGCGGACGCGTGCCCGAGCTGCTCGAAAGCTGCCGGCTCGCGAAGCGCTACGGCGCGAAGCTGATCGCGATCACCGCGCCGGCGTCGCCGCTCGCGAAGCTCGCCGACCACCTGATCCCGGTCGTCGCGTTCGAAACCGATTTCATCTACAAACCCTCGACATCGCGCTACGCGATGATGATGGCGATCGACGTGCTCGTCACCGGAGTCGCGTTGCGGCTCGGCGATGCGGGCCGGGAATCGCTGCGCCGTATCAAGCACGCGCTCGATGCGCACCGCGGCGGCGGAGACCGTCAACCGGTAGGAGACTGACCATGCATTCGCATCCCGAAGCCGCCGATACGCTGATCGTCGGCGCGCAGCTGTATGACGGCACCGGTGCGCCGCCCGTCACGCGCGACGTCGCGATTCGCAACGGCCTGATCGCGGCGATCGGCAACCTGTCGAACTGGCTGGCCGAGAACGTCGTCGACGCGAACGGGCGCGCGCTCGCGCCGGGTTTCGTCGACGTGCACACGCACGACGACACGCACGTGATCCGCGCGCCTGAGATGATTCCGAAGATCTCGCAGGGCGTGACGACCGTGATCGTCGGCAACTGCGGGATCAGCGCGTCGCCGGTGACGCTCGCGGGCGATCCGCCCGACCCGATGAACCTGCTCGGCGAGCGGAGCGCATTCCGATACCCGAGCTTCGCCGACTACGTTGCGGCCGTGAACGACGCGCGCCCGGCCGTGAACGTCGCGGCGCTCGTCGGCCATACGGCGCTACGCAACAACCAGATGGATCGCCTCGACCGCGCGGCGACCGGCGGCGAAATCGCCGGCATGCGCGCGCAGCTCGAGGAGGCGCTCGCGAACGGCGCGCTCGGTCTGTCGTCGGGCCTCGCGTACGGTTCCGCGTTCGCCGCGCCGACCGAGGAAGTGATGGCGCTCGCCGAGCCGCTCGCGAATGCGGGCGCGCTGTACACGACACACATGCGCACCGAGTTCGACGCGATCCTCGATGCGATGGAGGAGGCGTACCAGGTCGGCCGGCATGCGCGCGTGCCGGTCGTGATCTCGCATCTGAAGTGCGCGGGCCCGTCTAACTGGGGGCGCAGCACCGAAGTGCTCGCATCGCTCGACGGCGCGCGCCGCTACCAGCCGGTCGGCTGCGACTGCTATCCGTACAGCCGCAGCTCGTCGACGCTCGACCTGAAGCAGGTGACGGGCGACATCGACATCACGATCACGTGGTCGGAGCCGCACCCGGAAGTGGCGGGCAAGCTGCTGAAGGCGATCGCGGCCGACTGGGGCGTGACCGAGCAGGAAGCCGCGCAGCGTATCCGCCCGGCGGGCGCCGTGTACCACAACATGTCCGAGGACGACGTGCGCCGGATCCTGTCGCACCCGGCGACGATGGTCGGCTCCGACGGCCTGCCGAACGATCCGCTGCCGCATCCGCGGCTGTGGGGCGCGTTCCCGCGCGTGCTCGGCCACTACGTGCGCGACACGAACCTGCTGCCGCTCGAGGAGGCGATCCGCAAGATGACGTCGCTGTCCGCGCGCCGCTACGGGATCGCGCGGCGCGGCGAGGTGCATGTCGGCTACCACGCGGATCTCGTGCTGTTCGATCCGGCGCGCGTGATCGACGCCGCGACGTTCGAGAAGCCGCAGCAGCCCGCGCACGGGATCGATGCCGTGTGGGTGAACGGCGTGCTGACTTACGAGAACGGCCAGCCGACCGGCGAGCGCGCCGGCGGTTTCGTCGCGCGCGGCGAGCGCGTGGCAGTGAGTGCCGAGGCTGCGTTCTGAGTCCGGACGCGGCTGTTGTTCCGATCTTCCCGTGCGCGCCGCTGCAGGCGCGCGCATCCGCAACCGTGCGTTGCATGGGCCTCGGGTCAGCGCTGAAGCGCGTGCCCGGGTCGACAAAACAAGGAGTGAAACGATGAAGCGATATGGCGTAGGCGAAGCGAAGGGCACGGGCGGCCAGGTGATGCCGTTCGCACGCGCGGTCGAGGCCGACGGCTGGCTGTACGTGTCGGGCCAGACGCCGATGGTGAACGGCGAGGTCGTCGAAGGCGGGATCGTCACGCAGTCGAAGCAGACGATCGAGAACGTGATCGCGATCCTGAAGGAAGCCGGCTACGGCCTCGAGCACGTCGTGCGCTGCGGCGTGTGGCTCGACGATGCGCGCGATTTCGCGTCGTTCAACAAGGTGTTCGTGTCGTACTTCGGCGAGCACCCGCCGGCACGCGCGTGCGTGCAGTCGAGCATGGTCATCGATTGCAAGGTCGAGGTCGATTGTATTGCGTACAAGGCGCCGGCGAAGTAACGCGGCCGCGCTTCCCCGCGTACAGTAAAGCGGCCCGGTCGGTTGAACCCGACCGGGCTGTTTCGTTTGGGCCTTACCCGCCCGCCGCCCTCACTGCCGCGCCGTCCGCGCGTTGTCCGGCATCGGCTGGTTGTAGTTCGTGCGGAACGGGTTGATGTCGAGCCCGCCGCGGCGCGTATAGCGCGCATACACCGCGAGCTTCACCGGTTTGCACGCATGCAGGATGTCGAGGAAGATCCGCTCGACGCATTGCTCGTGAAAGCCCGTGTGATTGCGGAACGAGATGATGTAGCGCAGCAGGCCCGCGTGATCGATCTGCGGCCCGACGTAGTGGATCTGCACGCTGCCCCAGTCGGGCTGGCCGGTGACCGGACAGTTCGAGCGCAGCAGGTCCGACACGAGCGTCTCTTCGACCGGCGCTTCGTCCTCGGCGGCCGACAGCAGCGACGGATCGGGTTCGTACACGTCGGTGTCGAGGTCGAGCCGGTCGAGCGACAGCCCGTCGAGTTCGTCCATCTCGAGCTTGCCGAAATCGTGCGGCGATACCAGCTGCACGGAAACGGTCGCGCCGCACGCGGCCGACACGTCGCGCTTGAGCGTGTCGCGCACCGCGTCGATCGAGTCGAACTTCGATTGCGCGAACGAGCCGAGATACAGCTTGAACGACTTCGATTCGACGATGTTCGGCGATTCGGCCGGCACGTAGAACGTCGCCACCGCGAGCTGCGGCTTGCCGCGCGTATTGAGCCACGACAGCTCGTACGCGTTCCAGATGTCGGTGCCGAAGAACGGCAGCGCCGATGTGATGCCGAGCTGTTCGCGCGCGCCGGCGCGCGGGATCGGGAACAGCAGCGACGCATCGTACTGGGCGGCGTAGACGGTGGCCTTGCCGAGCGGGGAATGTTCGGGGTTCATTGCACGAAGCCTTTACGACAGGAAGAGGCGGTAAGCCGGATTGGCGCTCTCTTCGACATACGGATAGCCGAGCGCCGAGAGGAAGCGTTCGAACTCGGCATGATCGGCCTGCGGCACCTGCAACCCGACGAGGATCGAGCTGTAGTCCGCGCCCTGGTTGCGGTAATGGAACAGGCTGATGTTCCAGTCGGGCGCCATCGACGACAGGAACTTCATCAGCGCGCCCGGCCGTTCCGGGAATTCGAAGCGGAACAGGCGCTCGTCGAGCGCGAGCGGCGAACGGCCGCCCACCATGTAGCGGATGTGTTCCTTCGACAGCTCGTCGTGCGTCAGGTCGACGCTGTTGAAGCCGTGCGACTCGAAGTTCGCGGCGATCTCCGCCGATTCGCCGCGGCGGCGGATCTGCACGCCGACGAAGATATGCGCGGATTGCGCATCGGCGATCCGGTAGTTGAACTCGGTGACGTTGCGGTCGCCGACGAGCGAGCAGAAGCGCTTGAAGCTGCCGCGCTCCTCGGGGATCGTGACCGCGAACACGGCTTCCCGCGCTTCACCCACTTCCGCGCGCTCTGCGACGAAGCGCATCCGGTCGAAGTTCATGTTCGCGCCGGACGTGACCGCGACGAGCGTCTGGTTTTCGATGCCTTCGCGCTCCGCATACAGCTTCGCGCCCGCGACCGCGAGCGCGCCCGACGGTTCGAGCACGCTGCGCGTGTCCTGGAACACGTCCTTGATCGCCGCGCACAGCGCGTCGGTATTGACCGTCACGACGCCATCGAGGAATTCGCGGCACAGCCGGAAGGTTTCCTCGCCGACGAGCTTCACCGCGGTGCCGTCCGCGAACAGGCCGACTTCGCTCAGCTCGATGCGCTCGCCCGCGTCCAGCGACTGCGCCATCGCGCACGAATCCTCGGCCTGCACGCCGATCACCTTGATCTCCGGGCGCACGGCCTTCACGTACGCGGCGACGCCGGACGCGAGACCGCCGCCGCCGATCGGCACGAAGATCGCGTGAATCGGGCCCTGGTGCTGGCGCAGGATCTCCATCGCGATCGTGCCCTGGCCGGCGATCACGTACGGATCGTCGAACGGGTGCACGAACGTCAGATCGCGCTCGGCCTGCACCTTGAGTGCATGCGCATAAGCATCGCTGTACGATTCGCCCGCCTGGATCACCTCGACGCTCGGGCCGCCGTGCGCGCGCACCGCGTCGACCTTCACCTGCGGCGTCGTGACCGGCACGACGATCACGGCCTTGATGCCCATCCGGGACGCCGAGAACGCGACGCCCTGCGCGTGGTTGCCGGCCGACGCCGTAATCACGCCGCGTGCGAGCGCTTCGGGCGGAATGTGCGCCATCTTGTTGTACGCGCCGCGCAGCTTGAACGAGAACACCGGCTGGTTGTCCTCGCGCTTCAGGTAAACGGCATTGCGCAGCCGGGCCGACAGGTTGCGGGCGGGTTCGAGTTCCGTCTCGATCGCGACGTCGTAGACGCGTGCGGTGAGGATTTTCTTCAGGTAATCGTGGGATGCCATGGGCGCTCGCGTGCAGTGCGGATGCAGACCGTAAAGGGTCAATGATAGCGCCAAGGGTCCGCCCGCATGCAAGCGGCATGCCGAGCGCACGCTCGCGCGGCCGGGCGTCGGCGAGCTCGCGCGGCGCTTTTTGCCGGTTTAACCGCGCGGTTACCGACCGGCCGGACGGCGAATGGTCGCGCGAAATCGCGCCGAGCCAGGCCTGGAGCGGCTCGCGGCGATAGCCCCACGACCTGTCCGACGTGTCACGCATGGCCCGATCATGGGTTAGAATTCCGTTTTGAATCAAGGATCGGAAGATGCAGAGGCACCCTCGGATCGCCCCGTTGAAGCCGACGCCGCGCGCAGCCACCCCCGCGGCGGAGCGGCATGCGCGCCGCGCGCGATCGTGCTGATGGTTCCGAGTGCCGCCAGGCCCTGTCGCTGGCCACGAGGGGCGAGTCAACGCCCGCTCCGGCCCCATGAAGGACAGTCGCGCGCCTGGTAACAGAACAGATTTCCCCAAGATTGCGCCCACGCGCTTGCCGACGCCCGTGCACGGGGTATCGGCCCTCCGAGTCGTCCGAACATGAACGCACCACAAGTTTTCGATCCGAATGGCGCGGCCGCTGCCGTCGCCGCCGACCCCGCGCCCCGGTTGCGCGAGATTCCCTACAACTACACGTCTTTCTCGGATCGCGAGATCGTGATCCGCCTGCTCGGCGAAGAGGCGTGGTCGGTGCTCGACGAACTGCGCGCCGAACGCCGGACGGGTCGCTCGGCGCGGATGCTGTATGAAGTGCTCGGCGACATCTGGGTCGTGCGCCGCAATCCGTACCTGCAGGACGACCTGCTCGACAACCCGAAGCGCCGCGCGCTGCTGATCGAGGCGCTGAACCACCGCCTGACCGAGATCGGCAAGCGCCGCAGCGCGGATCTCACCGAGCACCGCGACGACGCTGGCCGCGAACGCGCGTCGCGCGTCGAGATGCTCGAAACCGCCGCGCAGCGCGCGGTCAACGAGTTCGCGGACGAATTCGAGAAGATGGCCGACCTGCGCCGCCGCGCCACCAAGGCGCTCGGCCGCTGCACGCAGAAGGACAACATCCGTTTCGACGGGCTGTCGCGCGTGTCGCACGTGACCGACGCGACCGACTGGCGCGTCGAATACCCGTTCGTCGTGCTGACCCCCGATAGCGAAGCCGAGATCGCCGGCCTCATCAAGGCCTGCTTCGAACTCGGCCTGACCGTGATTCCGCGTGGCGGCGGCACCGGCTACACGGGTGGCGCGGTGCCGCTCACGCCATTCTCCGCGGTGATCAACACCGAGAAGCTCGAGCAACTCGGCGCGGTCGAGCTGACCGAACTGCCGGGCGTCGCGCACAAGGTGCCGACGATCTTCTCCGGCGCGGGCGTCGTCACACGCCGCGTGACCGAGGCGGCGGAAGCGGCCGGCTACGTGTTCGCGGTCGATCCGACCTCGCTCGACGCGTCGTGCATCGGCGGCAACGTCGCGATGAACGCGGGCGGCAAGAAAGCCGTGCTGTGGGGCACCGCGCTCGACAACCTGGCCTGGTGGCGGATGGTCGACCCGGACGGCAACTGGCTCGAAGTCACGCGCCACGAGCACAACCAGGGCAAGATCCACGACATCGCGGTCGCGCGTTTCGAGCTGAAGTGGTTCGACGGTGCGTATGCGCCGGGCGAGAAGCTGCTGAAGAGCGAGATGCTCGAGATCGAGGGGCGCCGGTTCCGCAAGGAAGGGCTCGGCAAGGACGTGACCGACAAATTCCTCGCCGGCCTGCCGGGCGTGCAGAAGGAAGGCTGCGACGGGCTCATCACGTCCGCGCGCTGGGTGCTGCACAAGATGCCCGCGCACACGCGCACCGTCTGCCTCGAATTCTTCGGCCAGGCGCGCGAGGCGATCCCGAGCATCGTCGAAATCAAGGACTACCTGTTCGAAACGTCGAAGCAGGGCGGCGCGATCCTCGCGGGCCTCGAGCACCTCGACGAGCGCTACCTGCGCGCGGTCGGCTACGCGACCAAGAGCAAGCGCAACGCATTTCCCAAGATGGTGCTGATCGGCGACATCGTCGGCGACGATGCCGACGCGGTCGCGCACGCCACTTCCGAAGTGATCCGGATGGCGAACGGCAAGAGCGGCGAAGGCTTCGTCGCGGTCAGCGCGGAGGCGCGCAAGCGCTTCTGGCTCGACCGCAGCCGCACGGCCGCGATCGCGAAGCACACGAACGCGTTCAAGATCAACGAAGACGTCGTGATCCCGCTGAACCGGATGGGCGAGTACACCGACGGCATCGAGCGCATCAACATCGAGCTGTCGCTGAAGAACAAGCTGCAACTGGTGGACGCGCTCGAAACGTTCTTCCGCGGCGGCAACCTGCCGCTCGGCAAGACCGACGACGCGAACGAGATCCCGAGCGCGGAACTGCTGGAAGACCGTGTCCAGCAGGCGCTGGAACTGCTCAAGCGCGTGCGTGCGCGCTGGGAATTCGTGCGCGACCGGCTCGACCAGCCGCTGCGCGAGGCGCAGCACTACCTCGTGCAGCTCGGCTACGAGGCGCTCGCCGAGAAATTCGCGGATCGCGCGGACGAGCAGCCGGGCGCGACCGTGTTCCACATCACACAGGACCGCACGGTCCGCATCTCGTGGAAGCAGGAGATCCGCGCGGAGCTGCGCGCGATCTTCAACGGCGGCGCGTTCAAGCAGATCCTCGACGAAGCGCAGGCGATCCACAAGCGCGTGCTGCGCGGCCGCGTGTTCGTCGCGCTGCACATGCATGCGGGCGACGGCAACGTCCACACCAACCTGCCGGTCAACTCCGACAACTACGAGATGCTGCAGGACGCCCACGCGGCGGTCGCACGCATCATGACGCTCGCGCGTTCGCTCGACGGCGTGATTTCCGGCGAGCACGGCATCGGCATCACGAAGCTCGAGTTCCTGACCGACGACGAGATTGCCGAATTCCGCGCGTACAAGCAGCGCGTCGATCCGAACGGCCGTTTCAACAAGGGCAAGCTGCTCGAAGGCGCCGACCTGCGCAACGCGTACACGCCGAGCTTCGGGCTGATGGGCTACGAGTCGCTGATCATGAAGCAGTCCGACATCGGCGCGATCGCCGATTCGGTGAAGGACTGCCTGCGCTGCGGCAAGTGCAAGCCGGTGTGCGCGACCCACGTGCCGCGCGCGAACCTGCTGTACAGCCCGCGCAACAAGATCCTCGCGACCTCGCTGCTGGTCGAGGCGTTCCTGTACGAAGAGCAGACGCGCCGCGGCGTGTCGATCAAGCACTGGGACGAGTTCAACGACGTGGCCGACCACTGCACGGTGTGCCACAAGTGCGCGACGCCGTGCCCGGTGAAGATCGACTTCGGCGACGTCACGATGAACATGCGCAACCTGCTGCGCAAGATGGGCAAGAAGAAATTCAATGCCGGCAATGCGGCGGGCATGTTCTTCCTGAACGCGACCAACCCGCAGACGATCAACATCGCGCGCAGCGTGATGATGGGCGCCGGCTACAAGGTCCAGCGCTTCGCGAACGACATGCTGAAGAAGGTCGTGACGAAGCAGACGCAGCACCCGCCCGCCACCACCGGCAAGCCGCCCGTGGTCGAGCAGGTGATCCACTTCGTCAACAAGAAGATGCCGGGCAACCTGCCGAAAAAGACGGCGCGCGCGCTGCTCGACATCGAGGACAACAAGATCGTGCCGATCATCCGCAACCCGAAATCGACGACCGTCGATTCGGAAGCGGTGTTCTACTTCCCGGGCTGCGGCTCAGAGCGCCTGTTCTCGCAGGTCGGCCTCGCGACGCAGGCGATGCTGTGGGAAGCCGGCGTGCAGACCGTGCTGCCGCCGGGCTACCTGTGTTGCGGCTATCCGCAGCGCGGCTCGGGCCAGTACGACAAGGCCGAGAAGATCGTCACCGACAACCGCGTGCTGTTCCACCGGGTCGCGAACACGCTGAACTACCTCGACATCAAGACGGTGGTCGTGTCGTGCGGCACCTGCTACGACCAGCTCGCCGGCTACGAATTCGACAAGATCTTCCCGGGCTGCCGGATCATCGACATCCACGAGTTCCTGCTCGAGAAGGGGATGAAGCTCGACGGCGTGTCGGGCACGCGCTACATGTATCACGACCCGTGCCACACGCCGATCAAGACAATGGACCCGGTGAAGCTCGTCAACGAGCTGATGGGCACGGAAAAGGACGGCTACCGGATCGAGAAGAACGACCGCTGCTGCGGCGAATCGGGCACGCTCGCGGTCACGCGCCCGGACGTGTCGACGCAGGTCCGCTTCCGCAAGGAAGAGGAAATCCGCAAGGGTGCCGCGAAGCTGCGCAGCATCCCGGTCGTGGCCGGCCGCGCGCCGGCGCCGGCGGCCGCGAACGGCCCGGACGTGAAGATCCTGACGAGCTGCCCGTCGTGCCTGCAGGGCCTGTCGCGCTACAGCGAGGATGCGAACCTCGAAGCCGACTACATCGTGGTCGAAATCGCGCGCCAGGTGCTCGGCGAGAACTGGATGGCCGATTATGTCGCACGTGCGAACAATGGCGGGATCGAGCGCGTACTGGTCTAATGCGGACATGACGACCGCCCGACCGGGCCGGGACGAGCGGGCGCCGGCGCGGCAATGCCGGCGCCCGTCCACATGGGAGCGACGATGGAATGCGTGTTTTGCCGTGAAGACGGCGGCGATGTGCTCTGGCGGGACGATGCGCTGCGTGTCGTCCTCGCGACGGGCGAGCACGAGTACCCGGGTTTCTGCCGGGTGATCTGGGGCGCGCACGTGGCCGAATTCTCCGATCTCGGCGAGCCCGAGCGGGCGCATCTGATGCGCGTGGTCTACGCGGTCGAGCGGGCCGTGCGCCGCGTGATGCAGCCGAACAAGGTGAATCTCGCGAGCCTCGGCAACATGGTGCCGCACGTGCACTGGCACGTGATTCCGCGCTTCTCGAACGACGCCCATTTCCCGCAGCCGGTGTGGGCGCCGCGCCAGCGCGGCGTGTCCGAGGCGCTCTTGCGCACGCGCGCCGCGCAGGCCTCGCTGCTGCACAATGCGGTTCGCGAGGAAATTCAACGCATGAACGATTCGAGGCAGCCATGAGCGGTTTGACTTCCACGACGCCGATTCCGTCCGGCGTCGTCGTGCACGCGGTATCGCGCGTGCTCGAATTGCAGTACCCGAACGGCGACAGCTACCGGATTCCGTTCGAGCTGATGCGCGTCTATTCGCCGTCGGCCGAGGTGCGCGGCCACGGGCCCGGCCAGGAGACGCTGCAGACGGGCAAGCGCGACGTGACGATCACCGCGCTCGAGGGCGTCGGCAACTACGCGCTGCAGCCGACGTTTTCCGACGGCCATTCGACCGGCATCTACTCGTGGGACCTGCTGTACGAGATGGCCACGCAGCAGGATGCGCTGTGGCGCGACTATTTCGACAAACTGAAGGCGGCGGGCGTCGAGCGCGACGCGCCGATGCCGGCGGCGAACGCGTCGCACGGCCACTGCCACTGAAATCGACGGCGCCCGCTCGGCGCCGTCTTGCCATTTACTGAGGATCAACGCGATGAGCAAAACCCACTTCGGCTTCGAAAGCGTCGAGGAAAACGAAAAAGCGAAGAAAGTGGCGGGTGTGTTCCATTCGGTCGCGAGCAACTACGATCTGATGAACGACCTGATGTCGGCGGGCATGCACCGCGCGTGGAAGGCGTTCACGATCGCGCAGGCGAACGTGCGCCCCGGCTTCAAGGTGCTCGATCTCGCGGCCGGCACCGGCGACCTGACGAAGTCGTTCGCGAAGGCGGCCGGGCCGACGGGCGAGGTCTGGCACACGGACATCAACGAATCGATGCTGCGCGTCGGCCGCGACCGGCTGCTCGACAAGGGCATCGTGACGCCGTCGCTGCTGTGCGACGCGGAGAAAATTCCCTTTCCGGACAACTACTTCGACGTGGTCACCGTCGCATTCGGGTTGCGCAACATGACGCACAAGGACGCCGCGCTGGCCGAGATGCGCCGCGTGACGAAGCCCGGCGGCCGCGTGATGGTGCTGGAATTCTCGAAAGTCTGGGATCCGCTGAAAAAAGCGTACGACCTGTATTCTTTCAAAGTATTACCGTGGCTTGGCAGCAAGTTCGCGAAAGATGCCGAAAGTTACCGGTATCTTGCGGAATCTATCCGGATGCATCCCGATCAGGACACGCTGAAGACGATGATGGAACAAGCGGGTCTCGATGCGGTGAAATATTACAATTTGTCAGGTGGCGTGGTAGCTTTACACATGGGAGCCAAGTATTGAGGGGCTCCTCCCCTACATTTGTCTTACATCCGGAGAAGCTGATGTCCGAATCGCGTTCGTTGTTCAACCGTAGCAAGCCGTCGAAGCCGTGGGCTCGACGGGTCGGCACGCTGCTGATGGTCGGCCTGCTCACGGCCGGCACGTTCGCATCGCTCGACGCCGAAGCCAAGCGCATGGGCGGCGGGCGCAGCATCGGCCGCCAGAATTCCAGCGTCACGCAGCGCCAGGCCACGCCGCCCGCGCAGCAGCCGATGCAGCAGGCCGCACCGTCGCAGGCGCAGCGTGCGAATCCGGCCGCGCCCGCACCGGCCGCGCAGCCCAACCGCTCGCGCTGGCTCGGGCCGATCGCCGGCCTGGCCGCCGGTCTCGGCATCGCGGCGCTGCTGTCGCATTTCGGCCTGGGCGGTGCATTCGCGAGCATGATGGCGAACGTCATCGTGATCGCGCTGCTCGCGATGGTCGGCATCTGGCTGATCCGCAAGTTCATGAACCGCCGTCGTCCGCAGGAGCCGGCATATTCGGTTGGCGGCTCCGCGTCGTCGTCGGGCGGCTACTCGCAAAGCCCGTCGTTCCAGCAGGGCAACACCGGCAGCAACTATGCGGGTAGCGGCAGCAGCTACGCGAACGAAGCGCAACGCGTATTCGACGGCGGCGCAACGGGCGCGGCAGCGACTGCGGCGGCAGCGCCGCTCCAGGTGCCGGCCGGTTTCGACACCGAAGCGTTCCTGCGCAGCTCGAAGGTCTATTTCGTGCGGCTGCAGGCCGCGTGGGACCAGGGCAACCTGGCCGACATCCGCGAGTTCACGACGCCTGAAATGTTCGCCGAGATCAAGATCGACCTCGATTCGCGCGGCAACGAGGCGAACCAGACCGACGTCGTGCAGCTCGACGCGGAGCTGGTCGCGATCGAGGATCGCGGCATCGAGCAGTCGGCGAGCGTGCGCTTCCACGGCCTGATCCGCGAATCGGCGAGCGCGTCGGCCGCGCCGTTCGACGAGGTGTGGAACCTGTCGAAGTCGGGCGGTCAGGGCTGGCTGCTCGCGGGCATCCAGCAGATCAACACGCACTGAGCGTGACCGGCGGCCCGCGCCGCCGGGCACCCGGGCGACGGCCGCCGCACTGCGACCGCTTGCCGCCCGGGTGTGCGGTGAGGCACGGTCTGCCGACGATCCGACGTTACAATAGAAACCCGCGTGGGCGCCCGGCCTGCGCGGGTTTTTTCTTTCCCAGCCCGATGACCTTTGCCGCCAAGCCTTTTGCTGCTGCCGTCAATCACTTGCTCGCCCGCGAATCGTGGGCGCGCGACCGCCTGATTCCGTATGCGGGCAAGACCGCCCGGATCGACGTGCCTCCCGTTTCGCTCACGCTGCTCGTGCAGCCCGACGGCTATCTGTCGGCCGTCGACGCGCACGACGCGCAACAGGTCGACGTGTCGATCGCGCTGGCTGGCGACACGGTCGCCGCGTTCCTGCAGGGCGGCCAGGCGGCCGTGATGAAGCACGTGAAGATCGAGGGCGACGCGGAGTTCGCGACGCAGATCGCGAAGCTGGCCGAGCACCTGCGCTGGGAGCCGGAGGAAGATCTCGCGAAGCTGGTCGGCGACGCGGCCGCATACCGGATCGCGACGGTCGTGCGCGACGCCGGCGCGCGCGCGCGCCGCACCGGCCGCAACGTGCTCGATGCCGTCGCCGAATACTGGCTCGACGAGAATCCGCAGGTCGTCCGGCGCGCGTCGCTCGGCGGCTTCGACGCCGAACTGGCGCGCGCACGCGATGCGCTCGCGCGGGTCGAAAAGCGGGTCGAGCGACTCGAACAAAAAATCGGCGCGCGCACGGGCTCCGGCCCGCGCGGCGCGCACTGAGGGCCGCAGGGCATGCGCATTTTCCGTTTCATCAAGATTGTCTACACCGTCATCCGCTTTGGTCTCGACGAAGTGATGCTGTCCCGGATCGACGACCGGCGCGTGAAGCTGTTGCTGCGGATCACGACGATCGGCCGCCGCTATTCCGATCCGCCCGCCGTCCGGCTGCGCCACGCGCTCGAAAGCCTCGGCCCGATCTTCGTGAAGTTCGGCCAGGTGCTGTCGACGCGCCGCGACCTGCTGTCGGTCGATTTCGCGAACGAGCTCGCGAAGCTGCAGGACCAGGTGCCGCCGTTCGATTCGGCGGTCGCGATCGGGATCATCGAGAAGTCGCTCGGTGCGCCGGTGGACGAGCTGTTCGACGAATTCGAGCGCGAGCCGGTCGCGAGCGCGTCGATCGCCCAGGTGCATTTCGCGAAGCTGAAGCAGGGCCAGCACGCGGGCAAGGCCGTCGCCGTCAAGGTGCTGCGCCCGAACATGCTGTCCGTGATCGATTCCGACCTCGCGCTGATGCGCGACATCGCGATCTGGACCGAGCGCATGTGGGCCGACGGCCGGCGCCTGAAGCCGCGCGAGGTCGTCGCCGAATTCGACAAGTACCTGCACGACGAGCTCGACCTGATGCGCGAGGCCGCGAACGGCAGCCAGCTGCGCCGTAATTTCGCGGGCCTCGACCTGCTGCTCGTGCCCGAGATGTTCTGGGATTTCTCGACGTCTCAGGTGCTGGTGATGGAGCGCATGACCGGCGTGCCGATCAGCCAGGTCGAGACGCTGCGTTCGGCCGGCGTCGACATCAAGAAGCTCGCACGCGAAGGGGTCGAGATCTTCTTCACGCAGGTGTTCCGCGACGGGTTCTTCCACGCGGACATGCACCCGGGCAACATTCAGGTGAGCCTCGACCCGAACACGTTCGGTCGCTACGTCGCGCTCGATTTCGGGATCGTCGGCGCGCTGTCTGATTTCGACAAGAACTACCTCGCGCAGAACTTCCTCGCGTTCTTCAAGCGCGACTACCACCGCGTTGCGACGCTCCATCTCGAATCGGGCTGGGTGCCGCCTGAAACGCGCGTCGAGGAGCTCGAAAGCGCGATCCGCGCGGTATGCGAGCCTTACTTCGACCGTGCGCTGAAAGACATCTCGCTCGGCCAGGTACTGATGCGCCTGTTTTCGACGTCGCGCCGCTTCAACGTCGAGATCCAGCCGCAGCTCGTGCTGCTGCAGAAGACGATGCTGAACGTCGAGGGGCTCGGCCGCTCGCTCGACCCCGAACTCGACCTGTGGAAGACCGCGAAGCCGTACCTCGAGCGCTGGATGACCGAACAGATCGGCCTGCGCGGCTGGTACGAGCGCTTCAAGGTCGAGGCGCCGCAGTGGAGCAAGACGCTGCCGCAACTGCCGCGCCTGATCCATCACGCGATGGCCGCGCGGCATGACGCGCCGCGCGCCGCGAGCGAGGAGCTGATGCGCCAGATTCTCGTCGAGCAGAAGCGGACGAACCGGCTGATGCAGGCGCTGCTGATCTTCGGCCTCGCGGTCGGCGTCGGGGCGCTCGTCGCGCGCGTGCTGCTCGCGCTCGCGTACGGCGCATGACCGAAAGGAGCAGCGCGATGTCCGATCCGAAGCAACCCGCCACGCCGGCCGCTGCCGATTTCGCGACACGCGATCCCGGCAACGCGTCGTTCTGGGACGAGCGTTTCGAGCGCGGCGTGACGCCGTGGGAATTCGGCGGCGTGCCCGACGGTTTTCGCGGGTTCGCGCATCGGCTCGAGCCGTGCGCGGCGCTGATTCCCGGCTGCGGCAGCGCCCGGGAGGCCGGGTGGCTGGCCGAAGCCGGCTGGCCCGTGCGCGCGATCGATTTCGCCGCGCAGGCGGTGGCTGCCGCGAAGGCGCAGCTCGGCGTGCATGCGGGCGTCGTCGAGCAGGCCGATTTCTTTACGTACCGGCCGCCGTTCGACGTGCGGTGGGTGTACGAACGCGCGTTTCTGTGCGCGCTGCCGCCTGCGATGCGTGCCGGCTACGCGGCCCGCATGGCCGAGCTGCTGCCCACGGACGGATTGCTCGCCGGCTATTTCTTCCTGACGTCGAAACCGAAGGGGCCGCCGTTCGGAATCGAGCGCGCCGAACTCGACGCGCTGCTCGCGCCGCACTTCGAGCTGATCGAGGATATGCCCGTGACCGATTCGCTGCCCGTTTTCGACGGACACGAGCGCTGGCTCACGTGGCGCCGCCGCTGATGCGCGGGCGTCTCGGCCATTGCCTGAGCGCGGCGGGGTTTCGGCTATAATTCAAGGTTTTGCAAGCCGTTTCCAGTTTTCGTGGGAAAAATATCATGCCGATCTACGCCTATCGATGCGAAGCGTGTGGCTTCGCGAAGGATGTGCTCCAGAAGATGAGCGACGCGCCGCTGTCGCAGTGTCCGGAATGCGGGAAGGATGCATTTCGCAAGCAGGTCACGGCCGCGGGCTTCCAGCTGAAGGGTTCGGGGTGGTATGTCACCGATTTCCGCGGCGGCTCGGGCGGCACCAGCGCGCCGGCGACGGGCGACGCAGCGCCGGCCGCACCGGCGGAAGCCGCGCCTGCCGCGGCCGCGCCGGCCGCAGAGAGCAGTTCCGCAAGCACGACGACGAGCGCCGCGCCGGCCCCGGCTGCCACGCCCGCGTCGAGCAGTTGACCGTCGCGGCCCGGCCGGGCTGCGACCAACCCGCGCCGCCGGCGCGGTTCATGGACGGCAGATGATGAAAAAGACGACCCTGAAATCGGTGTTTCTGACCGGCCTGCTGGTTCTCGTCCCGCTCGCGATCACGCTGTGGGTGCTCGGCCTCATCATCGGCACGATGGATCAGACGCTGCTGCTGCTGCCCGAATCGTGGCAGCCCGAGCGGATGCTCGGTTTCCATCTGCCCGGGATCGGCGCGGTGCTGACGCTCGCGTTCATCTTCGTCGTCGGGCTGGCCACGCAGAACTTCATCGGCCAGAAGCTCGTCACGTGGTGGAACGCCGTGGTGCGTCACATCCCGGTGGTCGGGCCGATCTACACGAGCGTCAAGCAGGTGTCGGACACGCTGCTGTCGAGCAGCGGCAACGCATTCCGCAAGGCGCTGCTGATCGAATACCCGCGCCGTGGCTCGTATACGATCGCGTTTCTGACCGGCACGCCGGGCGGCGACGTGCTCAATCATCTGACGGAAGAATACGTGAGCGTCTATATCCCGACGACGCCGAACCCGACGTCGGGCTTCTTCCTGATGCTGCCCAAGAGCGAAGTCATCGAACTCGACATGTCGGTCGATGCGGCGCTCAAGTACATCGTCTCGATGGGCGTGGTGGCGCCCCCGGCGCCGGTTCCGGCGCCCGCACGCCACCCCGTCGAGCCGCCGCTGTAAGTAAAGAATCATCGCCCGGGCCGCGCGTTGCGGCGCCCGTTGATCAAACCGAACGAAAGCAAACATCATGTCGATGCGTACTGAATACTGCGGTCTCGTGACCGAACACCTGCTGGGCCAAACCGTGTCGCTGTGCGGCTGGGTGCAGCGCCGCCGCGATCACGGCGGTGTGATCTTCATCGACCTGCGCGATCGTGAAGGCCTCGTGCAAGTGGTGTGCGACCCGGATCGCGCGGAAATGTTCGCGACCGCCGAAGGCGTGCGCAACGAGTTCTGCGTGCAGATCAAGGGCCTCGTGCGCAACCGTCCGGAAGGCACGGTCAACGCCGGCCTGAAGAGCGGCAAGATCGAAGTGCTGTGCCACGAACTGAACGTGCTGAACGCGTCGGTCACGCCGCCGTTCCAGCTCGACGACGACAACCTGTCGGAAACGACGCGCCTCACGCACCGCGTGCTCGACCTGCGCCGCCCGCAGATGCAGCACAATCTGCGCCTGCGCTACCGCGTCGCGATCGAAGCGCGCAAGTATCTCGACGAGCAGGGCTTCATCGACATCGAAACGCCGATGCTGACGAAGAGCACGCCGGAAGGCGCGCGCGACTACCTCGTGCCGTCGCGCGTGAACGCGGGCCAGTTCTTCGCGCTGCCGCAGTCGCCGCAGCTGTTCAAGCAGTTGCTGATGGTCGCGAACTTCGACCGTTACTACCAGATCACCAAGTGCTTCCGCGACGAAGACCTCCGCGCCGACCGTCAGCCGGAATTCACGCAGATCGACTGCGAAACGTCGTTCCTCGGCGAGCAGGAAATCCGTGACCTGTTCGAAGACATGATCCGTCACATCTTCAAGACGACGATCGACGTCGAACTCGACGCGAAATTCCCGGTGATGCCGTACTCGGAAGCGATGGCGCGTTTCGGTTCGGACAAGCCGGACCTGCGCGTGCAGCTCGAATTCACCGAGCTGACCGACGCGATGAAGGACGTCGACTTCAAGGTGTTCAGCACGCCGGCCAACGCGAAGGACGGCCGTGTCGCGGCGCTGCGCGTGCCGAAGGGCGGCGAGCTGTCGCGCGGCGACATCGACGGCTATACCGAATTCGTGCGCATCTACGGTGCGAAGGGCCTCGCATGGATCAAGGTCAACGAGAAGGCGAAGGGCCGTGACGGCCTGCAAAGCCCGATCGTCAAGAACCTGCACGACGCATCGATCGCGGCGATCCTCGAGCGCACCGGCGCCGAAGACGGCGACATCATCTTCTTCGCGGCCGATCGCGCGAAGGTCGTCAACGACAGCCTCGGCGCGCTGCGCCTCAAGATCGGTCATTCGGAATTCGGCAAGGCGAACGGTCTCGTCCAGGCCGGCTGGAAGCCGCTGTGGGTCGTCGACTTCCCGATGTTCGAATACGACGACGAAGATGCGCGCTACGTCGCGGCGCACCACCCGTTCACGAGCCCGAAGGACGAGCACCTCGAGTACCTCGAGACCGATCCGGGCCGCTGTCTCGCGAAGGCGTACGACATGGTGCTGAACGGCTGGGAAATCGGCGGCGGCTCGGTGCGTATCCACCGCGAGGACGTACAGAGCAAGGTGTTCCGCGCGCTGAAGATCGGTGCGGAAGAAGCGCAGCTGAAGTTCGGCTTCCTGCTGGACGCGCTGCAGTACGGCGCGCCGCCGCACGGCGGTATCGCATTCGGTCTCGACCGCATCGTCACGATGATGGCCGGCGCCGATTCGATCCGCGACGTGATCGCGTTCCCGAAGACCCAGCGCGCGCAGGACCTGCTCACGCAGGCGCCGAGCCCGGTCGACGAGCGCCAACTGCGCGAACTGCACATCCGTCTGCGTCAGCCGGAACAGCCGAAGGCGTAACGCGTTTCGTACCCGGTCGTGTGTGCGTTCATGCGCACACGACGCACTTGAAAAAGGCGCAGCGATGCGCCTTTTTCGTTTTTTGCGGTACAGTCGCAGCACTTGCCGCCCGTTCGGAGCATTTGCCCGGCGCGCGGCCCCGTGCTGCATGAAATGAAGATGACGAAGCCGCCGAAAATCCCCGAATCCGTTCTCGTCGTGATCTACACGCCGGACCTCGATGTGCTCGTGATCAAGCGTGCCGACCAGCCCGATTTCTGGCAATCGGTGACCGGCTCGAAGGACGCGCTCGACGAGCCGCTCGCGCTCACCGCCGCGCGCGAAGTGGTCGAGGAAACCGGCATCGCCGTCGGCACGCCGGACGTACCGGCCAGCGCGCTCGTCGACTGGCGCCACCGGATCGAATACACGATCTATCCGCAATACCTGCATCGCTATGCACCGGGCGTCACGCGCAACGTCGAGCACTGGTTCGGCCTGTGCGTGCCGCATCGCGTCGACGTGACGCTGTCGCCGCGCGAACACGTCGACTACGCATGGCTGCCGTTCCGCGAGGCGGCCGCGCGCTGCTTCTCGCCGTCGAACGCCGAGGCGATCCTGCAGCTGCCCGCGCGCGTCGCCCTGTCGCGCACGCCGCACGGCTCGTCCGCATGACGGCGGAAGCCCGCAAGCGTTTCGCGCAATTGCGGCAGATGTTCCTGCAGGAACGCGGTTCCGCGTCGCGGCTCGCGTTCACGTCGGGCAACACCGTGCGGCTGTGCGAGACCGGCGGCGAATTCTTCCAGGCGCTGATCGAGCGGATCGACGCAGCTAGCGAGCAGGTGATGCTCGAAACCTACATCTTCTGCGACGACGCGGCCGGCCGCCCGGTGTCGGACGCGCTGATCCGCGCGGCGCAGCGCGGTGTGCGCGTGCGCGTGATCACCGACGGCATCGGCACCGCGCGCCTGCCGCTGTTCGACACGTGGGCCGACGCCGGCGTCGAGCACTGCATCTACAACCGCTTCCTGTTCGGCCGCTTCGGCTTCTCGCGCACGCATCGCAAGCTCGCGGTGATCGATCGCGCGGTCGCGTTCTGCGGCGGCATCAACATCGTCGACGACTACGCGCAGAACGGCGCGACGCTGCCGTTTCCGCGCTGGGATTTCGCGGTCGAGATGGCGGGGCCCGCGGTGTCCGACGTGCGCGCCGCGTTCGAGCTGCAGTGGCACCGGATCATGTTCGGCCACAAGCCGTACGCGCAATACGCGGCCGGGCTGCAAGGCGGCGAAGCGTTTCCCGAGATGTTCCGGCGCTGGATGCGCAGCCACCGGTGGATCAAGGCCGGCGCGCTCAGGGTCGTGACGGAGCCGAGCGTCGCGTTCGTCGCGCGCGACAACGTCGTGAACCGTCGCGCGATCGAGAAGGCGTATCTCGCGGCGATCGGCCAGGCGCGCCAGCAGATCCTGCTCGCGAACCCCTACTTCATGCCGGGGCGCAAGCTGCGCCGCGCGTTGACGGGCGCCGCGCGGCGCGGCGTCGACGTGCGGATCCTGATCGGCCGCAACGAGTTCGCGTCGCTCGATACGGCCGTGCCGTTCCTCTATCACGCGCTGCTGCGCGCGGGCGTGCGCGTCGCCGAATACGACAAGACGATGCTGCACGGCAAGGTGGCCGTGATCGACGACAACTGGGCGACGGTCGGCTCGTCGAACCTGGACGCGCTGAGCCTGATGCTGAACAATGAGGCGAATGTCGTGCTGGTGCGCTACGATGCCGTAACGAACGAACTGCGCGATGCGATCACGGCCGCGTTCGCCGACGGTCGGGAAATCGATCCCGCACGATTCGCCGCGCGCCCGCGCATCGAGCGCATGCTGAACTGGCTCGCGTATACGGCGTATCGTGTCGTGATGAAGGCGCTGACGGTCGGCGGTTACGACTGACGAATACTTAAGCGCTCGCTTCAAAAATCTGCCCGCACGTTCGTGCGGAAAAGCCGCTCCGGTCCCGCCGGAATCGCGCAAAATAGCGGCTCGGTTAGACACCGGTTTCTAATAATTTCCTTGTTTCGCGAGCGGCCGCACTCAATAATAGTACGGCCGTTCGATTTTATTCGAACCCCCGAACGGTTACAGAAATTGCTATGCGAAAAGGCGAACAGACGCGTGCCGCGATACTTGAAGCTGCTTTGGACCTCGCCAGCCGTGACGGGCTGGAGGGGCTGACGATCGGCCTGCTGGCCGAGCGCATGCAGATGAGCAAGAGCGGTGTGTTCGCGCACTTCGGATCGCGTGAAGACCTGCAGGTGGAGGTCGTGCGCGAGTATCACCATCGTTTCGAAAACGAGGTGTTCTTTCCGAGCCTGCGCGAGCCGCGAGGCTTGCCGCGCCTTCGGGCGATGCTGGCCCGCTGGACGGAGAAGCGCATCCAGGAGGTGACGACCGGATGCATCTACATCAGCGGTGCCGTCGAGTACGACGACCGGCCCGACAGCCCGGTGCGCGAGCAGTTGATCGCGAGCGTGACAGCCTGGCGTGCCGCGATGCTGCGTGCCATTTCGCAGGCGAAGGAAGAAGGCCATCTGCGTGCGGATACCGATCCGGAGCTGATGCTCTTCGAGTTGTACAGCTTCACGCTCGGCCTGCATCACGACGCCCGCTTCCTGCATTCGCCGGACGCCGTGCGCCTCACGTGGGCCGCGCTGGAAAAGACGATTGTTTCGTATCAGAGCGAGAGCCGTTAGCGGCGCGTGACCCGCCCGCCAGGAGCTCGAGCCGTTTTGCCCACCTTTGGAGAGAGTCATGGGACAGTACGCCGCGCCGCTGCGCGACATGCAATTCGTGTTGCACGAGCTTCTGAACGTCGAAGCCGAAGTCAAGCAAATGCCCAAGCATGCGGACCTCGACGCCGACACGATCAACCAGGTCCTCGAGGAAGCGGGCAAGTTCTGCTCCGAGGTACTGTTCCCGCTGAACCAGGTCGGCGACCGCGAAGGCTGCACGTATGAAGGCGACGGCGTCGTGAAGACCCCGACCGGCTTCAAGGAAGCCTACCAGCAGTACGTCGAGGCCGGCTGGCCGGCGCTCGGCTGCGATCCGGAGTACGGCGGCCAGGGGCTGCCCGCGTTCGTGAACAACGCGCTCTACGAAATGCTGAACTCGGCGAACCAGGCGTGGACGATGTATCCGGGCCTGTCGCACGGCGCGTACGAATGCCTGCACGCGCACGGCGCGCCGGAACTGCAGCAGCGCTACCTGCCGAAGCTCGTGACGGGCGAATGGACGGGCACGATGTGCCTGACCGAGCCGCACTGCGGCACGGACCTCGGCATCCTGCGCACCAAGGCCGAACCCAACGGCGACGGCTCGTACTCGATCAGCGGCACGAAGATCTTCATCTCGAGCGGCGAGCACGACATGTCGAAGAACATCATCCACCTCGTGCTCGCGCGCCTGCCGGACGCGCCGCAAGGCACGAAGGGGATCTCGCTGTTCATCGTGCCGAAGTTCATCCCCGACGCGGCAGGCGAGCCGGGCGAGCGCAACGGCATCAAGTGCGGCTCGATCGAACACAAGATGGGCATCCACGGCAACTCGACGTGCGTGATGAACCTCGACGGCGCGAAGGGCTGGATGGTCGGCGAGCCGAACAAGGGCTTGAACGCGATGTTCGTGATGATGAATGCCGCGCGCCTCGGCGTCGGCATGCAGGGCCTCGGCCTCACGGAAGTCGCGTACCAGAACTCGCTCACGTATGCGAAGGAGCGCCTGCAGATGCGCTCGCTGACGGGCCCGAAGGCACCGGACAAGCCGGCCGACCCGATCATCGTGCACCCGGACGTGCGCCGCATGCTGCTCACGCAGAAGGCCTACGCGGAAGGCGCGCGCGCCTTCACGTACTGGTCGGCACTGCAGATCGACAAGGAACTGTCGCACGGCGATGAAGCGGTGCGCAAGGAAGCGGCCGACCTCGTCGCGCTGCTCACGCCGATCATCAAGGCGTTCCTGACCGACAACGCGTTCGAGTCGACCAACCACGCGATGCAGATCTACGGCGGCCACGGCTTCATCTCCGAGTGGGGCATGGAGCAGTACGTGCGCGACGCGCGGATCAACATGATCTACGAAGGCACGAACTCGATCCAGTCGCTCGACCTGCTGGGCCGCAAGGTGCTCGGCGACATGGGCGCGAAGCTGAAGAAGTTCGGCAAGCTCGTGACGGAATTCGCGGAAGCCGAAGGCGTGAAGCCGGAAATGGCCGAGTTCATCAACCCGCTCGCCGACATCGGCGACAAGGTGCAGAAGCTGACGATGGAAATCGGCATGAAGGCGATGCAGAACCCGGACGAAGTCGGCGCTGCCGCCGTGCCGTACCTGCGCACCGTCGGCCACCTGGTGTTCTCGTACTTCTGGGCGCGCATGGCGCGTCTCGCACTCGACAAGGAAGCGTCGGGCGATCCGTTCTACAAGTCGAAGCTCGCGACGGCCCGCTTCTACTTCGCGCGCCTGCTGCCCGAGACGGCGTCGACGATCCGCGCCGCGCGCGCCGGTTCGAAGACGCTGATGGAAGTCGACGAATCGCTGTTCTGACGCGAGTTCGGGCGGCGCGCCGCGCGCGCCGCCCGAACGCAACGGTTCCTGGTACTCACTTCGCCGTGCAGCCCTCACCCCCCGCGCTGCACGACACTATCCGGAGACATCCCGTGAGCAATTTCCTGATTCGCAAGGTCGCCGTGCTGGGCGCCGGCGTGATGGGCGCGCAGATCGCCGCGCACCTCATCAACGCGCGCGTGCCGGTGCTGCTGTTCGACCTGCCGGCCAAGGAAGGCCCGAAAAACGCGATCGCGCTGAAGGCGATCGAGAACCTGAAGAAGCTGTCGCCCGCGCCGTTCGGCGTGAAGGACGACGCGAAGTACCTCGAAGCAGCGAACTACGAGGACGACATCGCGAAGCTGGCCGAATGCGACGTCGTGATCGAGGCGATCGCCGAGCGCATGGACTGGAAGCACGACCTGTACAAGAAGGTCGCGCCGCACATCGCACCGAACGCGATCTTCGCGACCAACACGTCGGGCCTGTCGATCACGAAGCTGTCCGAAGGTTTCTCGGACGAGCTGAAGTCGCGCTTCTGCGGCGTGCACTTCTTCAACCCGCCGCGCTACATGCACCTCGTCGAACTGATCCCGACCGCGCATACGCGCCCGGAGATTCTCGACCAGCTCGAAACCTTCCTGACGAGCATCGTCGGCAAGGGCGTCGTGCGCGCGAAGGACACGCCGAACTTCATCGCGAACCGTGTCGGCATCTTCTCGATCCTCGCGGTGATCACCGAGGCCGCGAAGTTCGGCCTGCGCTTCGACGAAGTCGACGACCTGACGGGCAGCCGCCTCGGCCGCGCGAAGTCGGCGACGTTCCGCACCGCGGACGTGGTCGGCCTCGACACGATGGCGCACGTGATCAAGACGATGCAGGACAACCTCGCCGACGATCCGTTCTTCCCGGTCTACCATACGCCTGCCGTGCTCGCCGAACTGGTGAAGCAGGGCGCGCTCGGCCAGAAGACGGGTGGCGGCTTCTACAAGAAGGAAGGCAAGGCGATCAAGGTGCTCGACGCGAAGACGGGCACCTACGTCGATTCGGGCGCGAAGGCGGACGAAACTGTCGGCCGCATCCTGAAGCGCCCGCCGGCGGAACGCCTGAAGCTGCTGCGCGAGACGGACCATCCGCACGCGCAGTTCCTCTGGTCGATCTTCCGCGACGTGTTCCACTACATCGGCGTGCATCTCGAATCGATCGCCGACAACGCGCGCGACGTCGACCTCGCGATCCGCTGGGGCTTCGGCTGGAACGAAGGCCCGTTCGAAGGCTGGCAGGCCGCCGGCTGGAAGCAGGTCGCCGAGTGGGTGCAGGAAGACATCGCGGCCGGCAAGGCGCTCGCGAACGTGCCGCTGCCGACGTGGGTGCTCGAAGGCCCGGTCGCCGAAAAGGGCGGCGTGCACACGGCCGAAGGCTCGTGGGCGCCGGCAGCGAAGCGCTTCGTGCCGCGCTCGGACCTCGCGGTCTACGACAAGCAGGTGTTCCGCGCGCCGCTCCTCGGCGAAGCCGGTGCCGATCCGAAGACGTACGGCAAGACGCTGTTCGAGACCGATGCGGTGCGCGCATGGGTCGACGACCGTGCGGGCGAGGACGACGTCGTGATCGTGTCGTTCAAGTCGAAGATGAACACGATCGGACCGAGCGTGATCGACGGTCTCGTGCAGGCGATCGAGCTCGCGGAGAAAGACTACAAGGGCGTGGTGATCTGGCAGCCGACGTCGCTGAAGCTCGGCACGCCGGGCGGCCCGTTCTCGGCCGGTGCGAACCTCGAGGAAGCGATGCCCGCGTTCATGATGGGCGGCGCGAAGGGCATCGAGCCGTTCGTGAAGAAGTTCCAGGAAGGCATGCTGCGCGTGAAGTACGCGAACGTGCCGGTGGTGGCGGCCGTGTCGGGCATCGCGCTCGGCGGCGGGTGCGAGCTGATGCTGCACAGCGCGAAGCGCGTCGTGCACGTCGAGAGCTACATCGGTCTCGTCGAAGTGGGCGTCGGCCTCGTGCCGGCGGGCGGCGGCCTGAAGGAAGCGGCGCTGCGCGCAGCGGAGGCGGCAACGGCCGCGAACGCGACCACCGACATCCTGAAGTTCGTCACGAAGTCGTTCGAGAACGCGGCGATGGCGAAGGTATCGGCGTCCGCGCACGATGCCCGCGCGATGGGCTACGTGAAGCCGTCCGACACGATCGTCTTCAACGTGTTCGAACTGCTCGACACCGCGAAGAAGGAAGCGCGCGCGCTGGCCGCCACTGGCTACCGCGCACCGCTGCGCGCGAAGGACGTGCCGGTCGCAGGCCGCTCGGCCATCGCGACGATCAAGGCATCGCTCGTCAACATGCGTGACGGCCGCTTCATCAGCGACCACGACTACCTGATCGCGAGCCGCATCGCCGAAGCCGTGTGCGGCGGCGACGTCGAAGCCGGCAGCCTCGTCGACGAGCAGTGGCTGCTCGCGCTGGAGCGCCGTGCATTCGTCGAGCTGCTCGGTACGCAGAAGACGCAGGAACGGATCATGGGCATGTTGCAGACCGGCAAGCCGGTGCGTAACTGAGCGAGCGGATAAGGCAAGGAGTCTCAAATGAGCAAACAATTGCAAGACGCATACATCGTCGCCGCCAGCCGCACGCCGATCGGCAAGGCCCCGCGCGGTGTCTTCAAGAACACGCGCCCGGACGAGCTGCTGGTCCACGCGCTCAAGTCGGCGGTCGCGCAGGTGCCCGGCTTTGACACGAAGCTGATCGAGGACGCGATCATCGGCTGCGCGATTCCGGAAGCCGAACAGGGCCTGAACGTCGCGCGCATGGGCGCGCTGCTCGCCGGCCTGCCGCAGACGGTCGGCGGCGTGACGGTCAACCGCTTCTGCGCGTCGGGCATCACCGCGCTCGCGATGGCGGCCGACCGCATCCGCGTCGGCGAATCGGACGCGATCTTCGCGGGCGGTTGCGAATCGATGAGCATGGTGCCGATGATGGGCAACAAGCCGTCGATGTCGCCGCACATCTTCGATCGCAATGAAGACTTCGGCATCGCGTACGGGATGGGCCTGACCGCCGAACGCGTCGCCGAGCAGTGGAAGGTGAGCCGCGAAGACCAGGACGCGTTCTCGGTCGAGTCGCACCGCAAGGCGCTCGCCGCGCAGCAGGCCGGCGAATTCAACGACGAGATCGCCGCGTACACGATCACCGAGCGTTTCCCGAATCTCGCGACCGGCGAAGTCGACGTGAAGACGCGCGAGATCAAGCTCGACGAAGGCCCGCGCGCGGATACGTCGCTCGAAGGCCTCGCGAAGCTGCGCACGGTGTTCGCGAACAAGGGCTCGGTCACGGCCGGCAACAGCTCGCAGACGTCGGACGGCGCGGGCGCGCTGCTCGTCGTGTCGGAGAAGGTACTGAAGGAATTCAACCTGACGCCGCTCGCACGCTTCGTGAGCTTCGCGGTGCGCGGCGTGCCGCCGGAAATCATGGGCATCGGCCCGAAGGAAGCGATTCCGGCCGCGTTGAAGGCCGCCGGTCTCAAGCAGGACGATCTCGACTGGATCGAGCTGAACGAAGCGTTCGCCGCGCAATCGCTGGCGGTGATGCGCGACCTCGGCCTCGACCCGTCGAAGGTCAACCCGCTGGGCGGCGCGATCGCACTGGGCCACCCGCTCGGCGCGACCGGCGCGATCCGCGCGGCGACCGTCGTGCACGGCCTGCGCCGCCGCAACCTGAAGTACGGGATGGTCACGATGTGCGTCGGCACCGGCATGGGCGCCGCGGGCATCATCGAACGCCTGTAAGCGGAGCGGCACGAAAAGCGACGACGGTGCGCGGGCCACGAGCTCGCGCACCGTTTTTTCATTCCGATAGAGGAAAGTCAAAGGAGACGGTTGTGGCCGAAATTCAAGTGGAACGCGCCGACGGCGTGATGACGATCACGATCGCGCGCCCGGCGAAGAAGAACGCGCTGACGGCGGCGATGTACCAGACGATGGCGGACGCCCTCGCCGAAGCCCAGGAAGACAATGCGATTCGCGCGATCCTGCTGCGCGGTGGCGAAGGCAACTTCACGTCGGGGAACGATCTCGAGGATTTCCTGAAGTCGCCGCCGAAGGACGACACGGCGCCGGTGTTCCAGTTTCTGGCGCGGATCAGCAGCGCGAGCAAGCCGATCGTGGCCGCGGTGCCGGGCCTGGCGGTCGGCGTCGGCGTGACGATGCTGCTGCATTGCGATCTGGTCTACGCGGCCGATACCGCGTCGTTCTCGCTGCCGTTCACGCAGCTCGGGCTGTGCCCGGAAGCCGCATCGAGCGTGCTGCTGCCGCGCCTGGCCGGCCATCAGATCGCGGCCGAGAAGCTGTTGCTCGGCGAGGCGTTCGATGCGCTGGAAGCGCACCGGATCGGCATCGTCAACCGCGTGCTGCCGGCGGCCGAGCTCGATGCGTTCGCGGCGAAGCAGGCGGCGAAGCTCGCGGCGCTGCCGGCGGCATCGCTGCGCGTGACGAAGGCGCTGCTGAAGGATACCGGCGGCGTGGCTACCGCCGCGCGGATGGCCGAGGAGGCGGCGCACTTCTCGGCGATGCTGCGCGCGCCGGAAGCGCGCGAGGCGATGACGGCGTTCTTCGAGAAGCGCAAGCCGGATTTCCGTCAGTTCGACTGACGAAGTCGTGCGCGCGGGCAGCGCACCGCCGGCGCGCATCCGCGCGCGCGGTCAGGCCGTGCCGTAGTCGACGTGGCCGGTGGCGCGGCAGAAACTGACGAGCCGCAGGCCGGCCGCTTTCGCGATCTCGATCGCGAGCGACGACGGCGCGGAGATCGTCGCGACCAGCGGGATGCCGACCCGTGCCGCCTTGCGCACGAGCTCGTAGCTCGCGCGGCTCGACAGGAACACGAAGCCGTCGGTGGTATCGGCGCGCGACAGCACGAGCGAGCCGATCAGCTTGTCGAGTGCGTTGTGGCGGCCGACGTCCTCGAATGCCATCCGGATCGCCCCTGTTGCGTCGCACCACGCGGCGGCATGCAGGCCGCCGGTCAGTTGCGTGAGCGCCTGATGCGCGGGCAGCTCGTGCGCGGCGCGCGCGAGCGCGTCGGGCGCGAGGCGCGCGAGAAAGCCCGTATCGGGCACGCGTTCGGGCGCGAGGTCGAGCAGGTCGATGCTTTCGATCCCGCAGACGCCGCAGCCGGTGCGTCCGGCGAGCGCGCGGCGCCGCTCCTTCAGCGCGGCGAACGCCTGCTGGACGACCTCCAGGTGCACCTCGGCGTGCGGCAGCGGCGCGTCGGCGTGCAGGATCACGTCGATGTCCTTGATGTCGCTGCCGCGCGCGACGATCCCTTCCGAGATCGCGAAACCGACCGCGAACGCTTCGAGGTCGCACGGCGTACACATCATCACCGCATGCGAGATGCCGTTGAAGACGAGCGCGACGGGCCATTCCTGGCCCACGTAGTCGTGGGCGTTTTCGACGGCGCCTCCGCGCGTGCGGCGCACGGACAGTTCGATCGCGCCGCGCGGTTCGTCGTCGCGCATGGCGCCGGATTCGGTCGGATTCACGAGCACTCCCGTTGATTCGGCGCGCGGGCGGCGGCAATCGTATCCGCCGCCCGCGCGCAGAGGTTCTAAAATACCCCAGGCAAGCCGGCCGCGCCGGCACCCGCCACGTCAGGTAACGATCATGGGACTCAGCGACGCTCCACTGCTATTCGCCTTCGAACACGATTCGTCGGAAAACTTCACGTACATCCCGATGATCGTGCGCTTCAATCTGGACCGTTTCGGCCTGCGGATCTCGCTCGAGCAATGGCAGTTGCTGCCGCTCGAGGACCGCAAGCTGCTCGCGCGCTTTCCGGCCGACGACGACACCGCGATCGAACCCAACTTCGATCACGCGCTGTTCGAAATGCTGCGCACGCACGCGGATCTGGAACCCACGTGGTTCCAGCCGGACGACCAGCCGACCTGGCGCGCGACCGACGTCGTGCCGGAGTCGCTCGTGCAGCAGAGCGCGCTGGCCGGGCTGACGGCGCCCGCACTCGCGCAGTGGCAGCGGCTCGCGCCGTTCCAGCGCTACGTGCTGGTGAAGCTGTCGCGCAAGCCGACGCTGAACCACGATTTCGTGCCCGCGATGCGGGAGTTCGGGCTGACGGCCACGCACTGACGTGGTCGCGGGCAGGTAGCGGGCGCCGCTGCGCGGCGCGCGCCCGTTAGAGCGGCGGCAGTTGCCGCGGCTTGCGGTCCGGGCCGGTCGCGACGTAGGTGAGCGTCGCTTCGGTGACCTTCACGACTTCGCCCATCAGGCGCATGCGCTGTGCGTATACCTCGACGTCGACCGTGATCGACGTGTTGCCGGTGCGCGTGATGGTCGCATAGAAGCTCAGCAGATCGCCGACGAACACCGGCTGCTTGAACACGAACGAGTTGACCGCGACCGTCGCGACGCGGCCGTTCGCGCGCTGGCTCGCGGGGATCGAGCCGGCGATGTCGACCTGCGACATGATCCAGCCGCCGAACACGTCGCCGTGGACGTTCGCGTCGTGCGGTTGCGGGACGACGCGCAGCGCGGGCTGCTTTTGCGGAAGTTCGAGGGTCGAATCGGTCATGGCGGGGGCTTTCATCCTGTAATAAATGCGCCGCCGCGCGCAGGCGGCCGGCGAGGGCGCCGGCAGCGGCGCGAGGCGGCTTCTGCGACAATACAACGTTCGCAAATTGTACGAGAAAGTGAGCGAGCCGGCCGCCGATGCACGCGCCCGGCACCGCCGTCGATCCTTCCCCCCATGCGCCGATTTCCTGCTTCCGGCGAGCCCGCGCCGGCTCCCACCGGGCCCCGCAACGACTGGCAGACCATCCGGTCGCTGCTGCCGTACCTGACCACCTACAAATGGCGCGTCGGGCTCGCGCTCGCCTGCCTGATCGGCGCGAAGGTCGCGAACCTGGGCGTGCCGGTCGTGATGAAGCGCATCGTCGACCACCTGTCCTACGTCCAGCAGATCACCGCGCTGGGCCGCGCCGAACAGTCGGCCGGCATCGTGCTCGCGGGCGGCGTGGGGCTGCTGGTCGTCGCGTATGCGCTCGTGCGGCTGTCCACTTCCCTGTTCACCGAGCTGCGCGAGATCCTGTTTTCGAAGGTCACCGAGAGCGCGGTGCGCCAACTCGCGCTGCAGGTGTTCCGCCATCTGCACGGGCTGTCGCTGCGGTTCCATCTCGAACGCCAGACGGGCGGCATGTCGCGCGATATCGAGCGCGGCACGCGCGGCATCCAGCAGCTGATTTCGTATTCGCTGTACAGCATCCTGCCGACGCTCGTCGAGGTCGGGCTCGTGCTCGGCTTCTTCGTGGTCAAGTACGAGGCCTATTACGCGTACGTGACGTTCGCGGCGCTGGTCACGTACATCGTGTTCACGGTGAAGGTCACCAACTGGCGCACGCATTTCCGCCGCACGATGAACGAACTTGATTCGCGCGCCAATTCGCGGGCGATCGATTCGCTGATCAACTACGAGACGGTCAAGTATTTCGGCAACGAGGAGTGGGAGGCGCAGCGCTACGACGAGAACCTGAAGCGCTACCGGAAGGCCGCGATCCGTTCGCAGAATTCGCTGTCGGTGCTGAACTTCGGCCAGCAGGCGATCATCGGCACCGGGCTCGTGTTCATCCTGTGGCGCGCGACGCAGGGCGTGCTCGCGGGCAAGCTGACGCTCGGCGATCTGGTGCTGATCAACACGTTCATGCTGCAGCTGTACATTCCGCTGAACTTCCTCGGCGTGGTGTACCGCGAGCTGAAGCAGAGCCTCACCGACATGGACCGGATGTTCGGGCTGCTGTCGGCCGCGAAGGAAGTGGCCGACCTGCCCGATGCGCGGCCGCTCGCGGTCGCCGGTGCGCAGGTGCGTTTCGAGCACGTGAATTTCGCTTACGAACCGGCGCGGCCGATCCTGCACGACGTGTCGTTTACGATCGAAGCCGGCACGACGACCGCGGTGGTCGGCCACAGCGGCTCCGGGAAGTCGACGCTGTCGCGGCTGCTGTTCCGCTTCTACGACCTCGACCGGCCGGCGGGCGGCGCGATCCGGATCGACGGCCAGGACATCCGCGACGTCACGCAGGATTCACTGCGCGCATCGATCGGGATCGTGCCGCAGGACACCGTGCTGTTCAACGACTCGATCTACTACAACATCGCGTACGGCCGGCCGAGCGCGACCCGCGACGAGGTGATCGCGGCCGCGCGCGCCGCGCACATCCACGATTTCATCGAGAGCTTGCCGAAGGGGTACGACACGCCGGTCGGCGAGCGCGGGCTGAAGCTGTCGGGCGGCGAGAAGCAGCGCGTCGCGATCGCGCGCACGCTGCTGAAGGATCCGCCGGTGCTGCTGTTCGACGAGGCGACGTCGGCGCTCGATTCGCGCTCGGAGCGCGCGATCCAGCACGAACTCGACCAGATCGCGCGGCATCGCACGACGCTCGTGATCGCGCACCGGCTGTCGACGGTCGTGCACGCGCAGCAGATCCTGGTGATGGACCACGGGCGGATCGTCGAGCGCGGCACCCACGATGAACTCGTGCGCGCGGACGGCCTGTATGCGCAGATGTGGGCGCTGCAGCAACAGCGACAGGAACAAATTGAGCACCCGGCTGCCGAGTCGGACGTCGACTTTTAGCGCTATACCTGCTTAGGAGAGATTGCGCAAACTGGCACGAGCACGTGATAGGCTTGGTGAACGCCCTGCAGCCCTTTCAGGGCACCAGACTGTGCCAATTAGTTGACTTAAGCGAGCGTTGTAGCCAAATCCTTGCGAGGAGACGCTCCCTTGAGAAACAACCATATCCTCTCGCACATCGCGATTTGCTTTCTGTGCTAATGCTAAAAGCGTTTGCTTGGGATCAGCTAATTCGTCGGGCGATGGGGGGAGTTTCGACACCTTTGCGCCTAACAACGTTTGCATCGCTACATGATCAGCAAGTATCCATGATTCGATTTCACGTACGGCGACTCGGAAAATTAAATTTCTAGGCGGCTTCTTCGAGCCGAGCCATTCGGCTATCAGGGTTTTGGGGTGTGCAATTTGATCAAGGTCGGTGATTAATAATACCGGTTGCTGGTCGGCCATCTGGCAGAAATTCGGGATTCTTTTTCTGAGGTAGCCATTCCCTTGTTTCCCAACACAAAGACCGACCTCAAGGCCGGCCTCTTGTGCTAAGCGCTTTCCGATTTGCTCGCTTACTTCATCTTCGGTTGCTATAACAAGCCACGTCATTGCCAAAGTCCCAATTGTTCTGCTGCTTTGGGATGAGTTTTGGGTAGTACGACTTCTGCCACTGATAGGCCATTTTTAAGCGCAAATTCTTCCTTTGCATTGATAGGGCGGACTCGGGTTCCCTCCTGTGCAGGTTCAAGTAGGAGAACTCCGCGACCATCAATAGCTGGGTTGCTCAATAGCGCTTCGCTGTGTGTGCTGATTAATACCTGTCGAGGGCGCCGTTTTCTATCCCGTTGGATACGATGGAGTAGACGAGGAATTTCTCGGACGATCGCATCATTTAGAGATAGTTCCGGCTCTTCTAGCAGCAATAGCGAGTCACCTTCCAACAGCACCCAAAGAAGTGCTAGTAATCGGAGGGTCCCATCTGAAAATTGCTCTTCCCTTTGCCATCCTGCATTGGGGCGATAGTGTGAGTATTTTGCTTCTAGGTGAGGTCGGCCATTTACCTTGTCAGGTGCGAAGCGAAGTTCCTTGAATTGAGGGACTGCCAATTCAAGGGCGGCGCCAATTTTTTTTAAACGCGAATCACGTGTTTTTTCTGGGGTTTTCGCAATGCGTTCGAGAAACCCTTGGCCGAAGGGGTCTTCTTCAAGACGCTGGCCGCCGATTTTGTCGCCATATTTCAATAATTGAGGAACGAGATGGAGATACGTCGTCTCTGCAAAAAATGCTGCAAGATCGCGAAATTTCGCATTTCCCTGAATTTGCTCGAGAGCGGTCTGTGTTAGCCGAACTGCGTCCTTCTTGTCATTTTCATCCGGACGATTCAAAACACACTTTTCGCCTTGCCATACTTGCTCTACTGAAATCAGAGTGCGTTGTGCACCTTTCCCTTCCGGCTTGAATCCGAGTATATATCGCCACATCGGCTTTACATCGTCGACGTTTTCGGCGACGTGGACCTCAATGCTTACTTCGGGATCTCTACGCGCATGTAAGCAGCGGAGTTTTTGAATGCCTTCGCGATCGTGAATGGCTTTTTGTAGGCCTCCACCTTGTGGTTTGCTCACGTCTCGAAGGAATCGAAACGCATCGAGTAGATTCGATTTCCCCGATGCATTTGCTCCGAGAAGATAGGTCCGGTCGCGTAGGGGAACGTCAACCTCGCGAAAATTGCGCCAATTTTTTAATTTGAGATGGGTGACAATCATGAAGGCTTCCTCGGTGGAAGTGGCTAGTATACGCGCACTGTCATTTCTCCGTTGTCTGACTGTCTCAAATTGGCATGTATTAGGCTGAATGCCGAGAGCTCTTGAGTCTTCGATCCAGCTCGCCGAGCTGCGCGGGCGTACCGACGTTCTCCCAGATACCTTCGTACAGTTCCCCGCTCGCGCGGCCGGCTTCGATCGCCGTGCGATAGTACGGCGTCAGCGCGCGGCGCGTGCCGGGCGCAAGATCGCGGAACATCCGCGTGTCGTACAGGCCGATGTTGCCGAACGTGAAGCGCGCGGCGCCGTCGAGCGCGAGGCGACCGTCGTCGCCGAGCGCGAAGTCGCCGGCCGGGTGGAACGGCGGGTTCGGCACCATCACGAGGTGCATCGCCGGTGCTTCGAGCGCGGCCATCCGGCCGGCACGAGGTGCGAGCGTCCGGTAGTCGAACGCGCAGTACACGTCGCCGCTGACGGCCGCGAACACGGCCGGCTGCCCGTCGCGTTCGATGAGCGGCAACGCCTGCGCGATGCCGCCGGCCGTTTCCAGCGCGTCGCCCTCGGCCGAATACGCGAGCCGCACGCCCCAGCGCGAACCGTTGCCGAGCGCGGCCTCGATCTGCTCGCCGAGCCATGCATGGTTGATCACGATCGTCTCGATGCCCGCGCGCGCGAGCGCCTCGATCTGCCACACGATCAGCGGCTTGCCGCCCGCTTCGAGCAGCGGCTTTGGGCGGGTGTCGGTGAGCGGGCGCATCCGTTCGCCGCGCCCGGCGGCGAAGATCATCGCCGTGGTCAGGGTATTGCTCATGTTCGGCCGGGTGTCAGGAGAGTCGCAACGATCAGAACGTATAGCCGACGTCGGCCGGTGCGTTGCCCTCGAGTTCGTCGAGCAGCTTCGCGAACGGCACGAGCGGGCGGTAGCGCAGCGCGACCTTGCGTGCGTACGCAATGAAGCGCGGCAGGTCGTTCAGGTAATGCGGCTTGCCGTCGCGGTAGTTGATGCGCGGGAACAGGCCGAGCACCTTGATGTGGCGCTGCAGCCCCATCCATTCGAGCTGGCGGTAGAACTCGCCGAAATCCGGGTCGACCGGCAGGCCGGCCTTTTTCGCCTTTTCCCAGTAGTACGCGAAGCAGTCGAGCTCGAATTCTTCGTCCCAGCTGATGAACGCGTCGCGCAGCAGCGACACGACGTCGTACGTCAGCGGCCCGTAGACGGCGTCCTGGAAGTCGAGGATGCCCGGGTTCGGCTCGCACACCATCAGGTTGCGCGGCATGAAATCGCGCAGCATGAAACCCTGCGGCTGCGCGTGCGCGCTGGCGACCAGCAGCGCGAACGTGCGGTCGAGCGTGCCGCGCATCGCGTCGGTGACGGGTTTGCCGAGGTGGCGGCCGACGAACCATTCGGGCATCAGCTCCATCTCGCGGCGCAGGAATGCCTCGTCGAACGGCGGCAGCACGTCGGGCTTCGACGCGAGCTGAAAGCGGATCAGCGCGTCGAGCGCGGCGCGCATCAGCGGCCGCGCGGCGGCCGGGTCGGCCGGATCGAGCACCGAGATGTACGACGTGCGGCCCAGATCGGTCACGAGCATGAAGCCCGCGTCGAAATCGTGGGCCAGCACGTCCGGCACGTGGTCGCCGGCCGCGGCGAGCAACTGCGCGACCTGTACGAATTCACGGCACTTCTCGGGCGGCGGCGCGTCGACGGCGATCAGCGTGCCGCCGGCGCTCGTGGCCGATACGACTCGGAAGTAGCGGCGGAAGCTGGCGTCCGACGACGCGGGCGCGAGGGTCGACAGATCGAGCGCGAAGCGCTCGGCGAGCGGGTGCAGCCACGCGGTGAGCGCGTCGAGGCGGGCGTCGGGCTGGGATGCGGCGGATGGGAGCGTCATGAAACTCGGAGGAGGGGGGAACGTCTTGCCATATAATACCCCACGACTTTTTTGACGCGCCCCGCGTCAGCTTTGCGCCGAGCAGGCCCGCCGCCTGTCGCGCCGTCGCCCGATCGCCTCCCCGGTTTGCGCTCAGCCGCAGTCGCGGTGCGACGGCGCGGCCCGCCGCGCGCGAATGTGCCGCGACGGCGCGGTTGACAAGGGGCGATTCGCCAAACGATAGATGCCGCCCAAACCGCTATTCCCGAATGTTATCCCCGGTGACGGGGCGCCGCGCAAACGGCGACTCGCGCTCGCGCTCCTGGCCGTGCCCGGCCTCGTGCCGGCCGTGTCGTACGCGCAGCTGTCGGGCGCGGCCGCGCAACCGCAGCCGCTCGACTCGCCGTGGGATCTGCGCCTCGCGCCCCAGCTCGAGGATCATCCGCTGAAGGACGGCGCGAAGCCGGCCGCCTTCGTGATCGCCGACCACACGAGCGGGACGGCCGAGCAGGATCTCGCCGCGAAGGGTTCGGCCGAGCTGCGGCGCGGTGACGCCGTCGTGAAGGCCGACGCGATCCACTACGATCAGGATACCGACATGGCCGATGCGTACGGCCAGGTCCGGGTGATCAATTCCGGCACGTCGTTCGCGGGCCCCGAGGCGCACCTGAAGATCGAGGCGAACCAGGGCTTCATGACCGCGCCGAAGTATCACTTCAACGTGACGGGCGGCTCGGGCAGCGCGGAGCGCGTCGACATGGTCGACAACGAGCGCTCGGTGTTCATCAACGGCACCTACACCGCGTGCCAGTGCTCGACGAACCCCGCGTGGTACATCAAGGGCAGCCGCTTCGACTTCGATACGGGCGCCGACGAAGGCACCGCGCGCAACGGCGTGCTGTTCTTCCAGGGCGTGCCGATCTTCGCGAGCCCGTGGATGACGTTCCCGCTGTCGGGCGAACGGCGCAGCGGCCTGCTGCCGCCGACGTTCTCGATGAACTCGAGCAACGGCTTCGAGCTGACGCTGCCGTACTACTTCAACATCGCACCGAACCGCGACCTGACGCTCACGCCGCGCATCATCTCGCGGCGCGGCGTGATGGCCGAGGCGACGTTCCGCTACCTGTCGCCGTCGTATTCGGGCACGTTTACGGCCAATTACCTGCCGGATGACCGGCTCGCGCACCGCAATCGCTACGCGATCTACTGGCAGCACCAGCAGAACTTCGGCGGCGGCTTCGGCGGCTACGTCTACTTCAACAAGGTCTCGGACAACACCTATCCCGAGGATCTCGGTTCGTCGAACCAGTTCATCAACGGGACGCAGACGCTGTACCAGCAGGAAGCGGGCCTCACGTACAACAACGGCCCGTGGTCGGTGCTCGCGCGCTACCAGCACTGGCAGACGCTGCCGCCGTCGATCGCGCCGTACAGCCGCGAGCCGCAGTTGAACGTGAAGTACACGAAGTACAACGTCGGCGGCTTCGACTTCGGCGCGGAAGCCGACTATTCGCGGTTCCGCATCACGACCGCCGATGCGACCCAGGGTGACCGGATCGTCTTCAACCCGTACATCTCGTACGGCGTGTACGGCCCCGGCTACTTCGCCGTGCCGAAGGTCCAGTATCACTTCGCGTCGTACGACCTGAACTACCTGTCGTCGACCACGCCGAACAGCCCGAAGCGCTTCACCGAGTCGATCCCGACCGTGAGCTTCGACTCGGGGCTGATCTTCGACCGCTCGGTGCGCCTGTTCGGCCAGGACTTCATCCAGACCCTCGAGCCGCGCCTGTACTACGTGTACACGCCGTATCGCAACCAGTCGAACGCGCCGCTGTTCGACACCGCGGAATCGGACTTCGGCCTCGCGGAGATCTACCAGCCGAACACGTTCGTCGGCAACGACCGGATCGCCGATGCGAACCGGATCACGGCCGGCCTCACGTCGCGCTTCATCGATCCGCGCACCGGCGACGAGCGTGCGCGCTTCGTGGTCGCGCAGCAGTATTACTTCGCCGATCAGCGCGTCACGCTGAATTCCGGGCAGAGCGCCGTACTGGCGCGCCACTCGGACCTGATCGTCGGCGCCGCGCTGAAGCTCGGCTCGGGCTTCATGTCGGAGACGGCGTTCCAGTACAACCAGAACAACAACCAGCTCGTGAAGTCGAGCGTCGGTTTCGGCTACAGCCCGGGCGAGCGCCGCGTGATCAACGTCGGCTACCGCTATACGCGATCGAACACCACGCTCGACAACCAGCCGATCAACCAGTTCCTGGTGTCCGCGCAATGGCCGCTCACGCGCCGCCTGTATGCGATCGGCCGCTTCAACTACGACCTCGCCGGCGATCGCGTGGTCGACGGTCTCGTCGGCTTACAATACGACGCGGACTGCTGGGCGCTCGGGGTCGGGGTGCAACGGGCTGCGAACGGCATCAATTCGTCGGGACAGCAGAACTCGTCGACGCGATTCATGATGCAGCTGACGCTCAAGGGCCTGTCGACCGTCGACAACGGCCTCGTGTCCGCGTTCCGTGCCGGGGTGCCGGGCTATACGCCGCTGCCGCCGCCGGCGCCGCCGATGTCCCGCTTCAGCAACTACGAGTAACGCCGGCTTGTCTGCACCGGTCAGCACGATTTCAATGGAGTTCCAGTGGCAATGAAGAAAACCCTTCGTTTCGCGGCAGTCGTGTCCAGCCTCGCTGCGGCCGCCGCGCTGCTCGCCGCCGCGCCGGCCGCGGCACAGGCGCTCGGTTCGCAAGGTGCGCGGCTCGCCGACGAAGTCGTCGCCGTCGTCAACAACGACGTGATCACGGGCCGCGAACTCGACCAGCGTGCGGGCCTGATCGCGCGCCGGCTGCAGCAGCAGAACGCGCCCGTGCCGCCGACCGACCAGTTGCGCGCGCAGGTGCTGAACCAGATGGTGCTCGAGCGCATCCAGGTGCAGAAGGCCAAGGACGACGGGATCCGCATCGACGACGCGACCGTGCAGGCCACGCTGCAGCGTCTCGCGCAGGCGAACGGCATGACGCTCGACCAGTACCGCGCGCGTCTCGAAGCGCAAGGCGTGCCCTGGAGTGTGTTCACGGGCGACGCGCGTACCGAGCTGATGCTGTCGAAGCTGCGCGAGCGCGAGGTCGACGGCAAGATCACCGTGTCGGACGCCGAGGTCGCGAACTACATCGCGAGCCAGCGCGGGCCGAACGCGTCGCAGCAGCAGGACCTGCGCTTCCAGCACATCTTCATCAAGGCGCCGACCAACGCGCCGCAGGCCGACATCGAAGCCGCGCAGAAGAAGGCGGACGCGTTGCTGCAGCAGGCGAAGTCGGGTGCCGATTTCGAAAAGCTCGCGAAGAACAATTCGGAAGCGAACGACGCGAAGAAGGGCGGCGACCTCGGCTTCAAGGCGCCGAGCGCGCTGCCGGCCGACGTCGTCGAGGCCGCATCGAAGCTGCGTCCGGGCGAGGTCAACCCGACGCTGATCCGCGTGCCGGACGGCTTCGAGATCGTGCGTCTCGTCGATCGCCGCCAGAGCCAGGGCGCGAGCGCCGCCGCACCGAAGATCGTCCAGACGCACGTGCGCCACATCCTGCTGCGCGTGGGCGAAGGCAAGTCGGAAGGCCAGGCGCGCCAGCAACTGGCCGACATCCGCAACCAGGTCGAGGCCGGCGGCGATTTCGCGAAGTTCGCGCGTACTTACTCGCAGGACGGGTCGGCGTCGCAGGGCGGCGATCTCGGCTGGATCAGCCCGGGCGAGACCGTGCCGGAATTCGAGCGTGCGATGAACAACCTGCAGGATGGCCAGATCAGCCAGCCGATCCGTACCGAATACGGCTATCACCTGATCCAGGTGCTGAGCCGCCGCGAGGCGGAAGGTTCGGTGCAGCAGCAGATGGATATCGCGCGTCAGGCGATCGGCCAGCGCAAGGCCGAGCAGGCGTATGCCGACTGGCTGCGCGAACTGCGCGACTCGTCGTACGTGCAGTACAAGATCGGCGGCGTCGGCCCGGCGAACTGAGCGAGCGTTCGATGACCACGCCCGCGCTGCAGATCGCGATCACGACCGGCGAACCCGCGGGGGTCGGCCCCGAGCTGACCGTGCAGGCGCTGCGTGAAGCCGCGCAGCGCTGGCCCGACGCGCATTTCACCGTGCTCGGCGATGCGGCGCTGCTCGATGCGCGTGCGGCGGCCGTCGGCGCCGAGTGGGGCACGCCGGCCGGCGGCGGGCCGGTGTCGGTCGCGCATCATCCGCTCGCGGTGCCCGCGCGGGCGGGCACGCTGGACGCGGCGAACGGCCCTTATGTCCTCGGGCTGCTCGACGCGGCGATCGACGGTGCGCTAGCCGGCCAGTACGATGCGATCGTCACCGCGCCGTTGCAGAAGAGCACGATCAACGATGCGGGCGTGCCGTTTACCGGCCATACCGAATATCTGGCGGAGCGCACGCATACGCCGCGTGTCGTGATGATGCTGGCCGGAACCGGCCCGCAGCCGCTGCGCGTCGCGCTCGCAACCACCCATCTGCCGCTGAAGGACGTATCGGCCGCACTGTCGATCGACGGGCTCGTCGAGACGCTCGCGATCATCGATCGCGACCTGCGGCGCGACTTCGGCCTGGCCGCGCCGCGCATCCTCGTGACGGGCCTGAACCCGCACGCGGGCGAGAACGGTTATCTCGGCCGCGAAGAGATCGACGTGATCTCGCCGGCGCTGGCCCGCGCGAACGCGCAGGGCATCGATGCGCGCGGCCCGTATCCGGCCGACACGTTGTTCCAGCCGCGCCATCTCGCCAGCGCAGATTGCGTGCTCGCGATGTTCCATGACCAGGGTCTGCCCGTGCTGAAGTACGCGACGTTCGGCGAGGGCATCAACGTGACGCTCGGGCTGCCGATCATCCGCACGTCGGTCGATCACGGCACGGCACTCGATCTGGCCGGCACGGGCCGCGCGGACCCGGGCAGCATGATCGCCGCGCTCGACACGGCTGTCACGATGGCGCGCCATCGCCGCACGGCCTGACGCGGCGCGGCTTCACCTCATTCGTCGTATTTTTCGTTTTACTGAGTCGATGTCGAACAGCAGACAGCACCAAGGCCATTTCGCGCGCAAGCGCTTCGGGCAGAACTTCCTCGTCGATCACGGCGTGATCGATTCGATCGTTTCGACGATCGGCCCCGCGCGCGGCCAGCGCATGGTCGAGATCGGCCCCGGGCTCGGCGCGCTGACCGAGCCGCTGATCGCGCGCCTCGCGACGCCCGAGTCGCCGCTGCATGCGGTCGAGCTCGACCGCGACCTGATCGGGCGGCTGCAGCAACGTTTCGGCGCGCTGCTCGAACTGCATGCGGGCGATGCGCTCGCGTTCGACTTCCGTTCGCTCGCGGCGCCCGGCGACAAGCCGTCGCTGCGGATCGTCGGCAACCTGCCGTACAACATTTCCAGCCCGCTGCTGTTTCACCTGATGACGTTCGCCGATGCGGTCATCGACCAGCACTTCATGCTGCAAAACGAGGTCGTCGAACGGATGGTCGCGGAGCCGGGCACGAAGGCGTTTTCGCGGCTGTCGGTGATGCTGCAGTACCGCTACGTGATGGAGAAGATGCTCGACGTGCCGCCGGAGTCGTTCCAGCCGCCGCCGAAGGTCGATTCGGCGATCGTCCGGATGATTCCGTACGAACCGCACGAACTGCCGGACGTCGATCCCGTGCTGCTCGGCGAAATCGTCACCGCCGCGTTCTCGCAGCGCCGCAAGATGCTGCGCAATACGCTCGGCGACTATCGCGAGACGATCGATTTCGACGCGCTCGGCTTCGATCTCGCACGCCGCGCGGAAGACGTGAGCGTGGCCGAATATGTGGGCGTCGCGCAGGCGCTCGCGGCGGTGCGCAAGGCTGGCTGACGCCGGTTACGCGAGCTGGACCGGATGTGTGCCGAAACGGCTGCCCTGCGAGGCAGCCGTTTTTTATTGCGTGGGCCCGCGCGGATTGCGCGTGGGCGTCATGCGCGCCGCCGCGGCGGCGCGTTGACGAGCGCGATGCCGGCCAGCACGAGCGCGGCCGCGGACATGAAGCGCCAGCCGACCGATTCGCCGAGCAGCAGCACGCCGAACGCGACGCCGAACAGCGGCGACAGGAACGTGAAGACGGACAGCCGCGACGCGCTGTAGCGCGTGAGCAGCCAGAACCACGACAGGTAGCTGACGAACGCGACGATCACCGACTGGTACGCGAGGCTCGCCACCGCGACCGGCGTGACGTGCGCGAACGACACCTGGCCGAACAGCGCGGCAAGCGCGACCAGCACGAGCGCCGATACCGCGAGCTGATAGAACAGCGTCTTGCTCGCGCTCGCCCGTGCGAGCGCTGTTGAGCGCACGACGACGGTCGTCGCGGCCCACATCGCGCCGCCGAGGATCCCGAGCGCGTCGCCGGCAAGCCCCGCCAGCACGGAGGCGCCGGGCGCGCGCGGCTTCAGGAAGCCGTCCGCGAAGGCGAGCGCGA
Organism: Burkholderia metallica; assembly: GCF_001718555.1. Lineage (NCBI taxonomy): Bacteria > Pseudomonadati > Pseudomonadota > Betaproteobacteria > Burkholderiales > Burkholderiaceae > Burkholderia > Burkholderia metallica. The sequence goes on along the minus strand of NZ_CP013401.1, from coordinate 3,079,305 downwards.
TGCCGGCGAAAGCGAGGCCGACACCGGCCCACTGCGTGCGCTGCAGGCGCTCGCCGGGCGCGAACAGGTGCAGGCCGAGCGCGGTGAAGCACGGCGCCGTGTACAGGAAGATCGCCATGTGCGACGCGCTCGTCAGCGTCAGCCCGAAGAACACGCAGACGAATTCACCGGCGAACAGCGCACCGGCCGCGAGGCCCGCGCCGAACGTGCCGTCCGCCTGGAACAGCGGCGTCCCGCGCGAACGGGCCCAGCCCCACAGCAGCAGCGCCGCGATCACCGAGCGCAGCCCGGCCTGGAACATCGGCGCGATCGCGGCGTTCGTGCTCTTGATCGCGACCTGCTGGAAGCCCCAGATCGCGCACAGCAGCAGCATCAGGCCGACGGCGCGGGTGTCGAGCGCGCGGCGCGCGGGGGCGGCGGCGCGTGCGGTCATTGGCGAACCTCACCGGTTCGGTACGGCGGCTGCGGGATCGGGAGGGCGGCGCATCCGGCGCGCTCGAATCGGCGGTTTCGCACGGTAGTGTGGCGGTAGGGAAGGGTAAGGGGTCGCGTTCGGGCGATGGGCCGCATGCCCGTTTTTGGTGCGAGGTGGACGGATGTTACCCGATCGGCGCGGTAGCCGGGCGAGTCCGATCGGGCGGTTTCCCGGTGTGGTGCGCGGAGCGGCCGGCGAGGATGGGGCGTATCGAGTGCGCACCGGCTTTGCGCGTCGGGCCGGACGCGCCGCCAGCGCCCGCAACTCGGCGCCCCCGGCTGGGCGCCCCCGGCTGGGCGCCCCCGGCGAATTTCACCCGACTCTGGTAGAGTTCCCGGTTCTGGAAAGTCCCCACAGGAGTACAACACATGCGATTGCTGCATACGATGCTGCGAGTCGGCGATCTCGACCGCTCGATCAAGTTCTACACCGAATTGCTCGGCATGAAGGTGCTGCGCCGCGACGACTATCCGGAAGGCAGGTTCACGCTCGCATTCGTCGGCTACGAGGACGAAAGCACGGGCACCGTGATCGAGTTGACCCACAACTGGGATACGCCGGCTTACGATCTCGGCAACGGCTTCGGCCACCTCGCAGTGGAAGTCGACGACGCGTACGCGGCCTGCGACAGGATCAAGGCGCAAGGCGGCAAGGTCACGCGCGAAGCGGGCCCGATGAAGCACGGCACGACCGTGATCGCGTTCGTCGAGGATCCGGACGGCTACAAGATCGAATTCATCCAGAAGAAGGCGCACTGAGCGCCGGGTGAACCGGGCCGCGGCGTGCGACGTACGCCGCGGCCGCAAAAAAGGGCGCTGCGGGGGTAACCCGCGGCGCCCTTTTTCGTGGGCGGCGAAGCCGCGCGTCAAAGCGACGGCAGCAGCTCGGGCGGATGATGCTTGAGCGTGTGCCGCGCCTCGCGGAACTCGGGGAAGATCGATTCGACGGTCTGCCAGAAGGCCGGGCTGTGGTTCATCTCGCGCAGGTGCGACAGCTCGTGCGCGACGACGTAGTCGATGATCGACATCGGGAAATGGATCAGCCGCCAGTTCAGGCGAATCTTGCCGTCGCTCGAGCAGCTGCCCCAGCGCGTCGCAGCCGACGACAGCGCGTACATCGAATACGTGACGCCGAGCTTCTCCGCATAGACCGCGAGGCGTTCGCCGAAGATCCGCTTCGCTTCGCCCTGCAGCCAGCCCTGCACACGATCCTTGATCTGCTGCATGTCGGCCTGCACGGACAGCGGCAGCGACAGCCGCAGCGCATCGGCATCGAACGCGACGGCGCCCGCGCCGAGCGCGATCGTCACCGTCTTGCCGAGATACGGAAGCTGCGCGCCGTCGCGCCAGTCGATCTGCGGCAGCGCGCGCTGCTCGGTGCGCGTCTTCCACTCCGCGAGTTTCGCGAAGATCCAGCGTTGTTTCTCGGAAATCGCGGCTTCGATGTCGGCGAGCGTGACCCAGCGCGGTGCGGTGATCGACAGCCCGCTGCCGTCGATCGTGAAGCCGATCGTGCGGCGCGCGGAGCGCTTCAGCCGGTATTCGAGCACGCGGCTGTCGAGTGCGAACGTACGCACGCGTGAGCGATCGGGCGCCGGGCGCGGATCGAGCGGCGCGGCGGGAGCAGCGTCGGGCGGCGCCGGCGGCGTGGCGGGCGCCGACGGTGCGGCGGCCGGCCCGTCGAAGAGCGGCAGATCCATCTGGCGATGATCGAGGGCCACGACGGCAGGCCGTGGCCGCGGACGCTGTTTCATCAGTTCGCTTCTTTTTGTCGTACGCAACGGCTGCAACCCGGGAACGTCAGGCACGCGCGGCATCGCGCGTGCCGGCATTGCCCGCCTGGCGATACGAATCCGGATCGATCCGGCGCATCTCCGCTTCGATCCATGCTTCGACCTGCGAGTTCAACGCATCGGGCGTCAGCCCTTCGCTCGGAATCGGCTTGCCGATCGACACGGTGACGACGCCCGGGAATTTCGTGAACGAGTTGCGCGGCCACACCCGACCTGCATTGTGCGCGATCGGCACGACGGGCGCACCGGTTTCGATCGCGAAGCGCGCGCCGCCCGTCTTGTACTTGCCCTGCTTGCCGACCGGCGTGCGCGTGCCTTCCGGGAACATGATCATCCATGCGCCTTCCGACAGGCGCTTCTTGCCCTGGCGGATCACCGACGTGAACGCGTTCTTGCCTTCCTTGCGGTTGATGTTGACCATGTGCAGCATCCCGAGCGCCCAGCCGAAGAACGGCACGTACAGCAGCTCGCGCTTGAACACGTAGCAGAGCGGCTTCGGCATCAGCGCCGGAAACGCGAGCGTTTCCCACGCGGACTGGTGCTTCGACAGCAGCACGGCCGGGCCGTCGGGCAGGTTCTCCATCCCTTCGATGCGGTAGCGGATGCCGTTCAGCCAGCGCACGACCCACAGCGTCGACTTGCACCAGCCGGCCGCCATCCAGTAGCGCGCATCGGGGCGCATGAACGGAAAGGCGATGAAGCACGCGGTGGCGTACGGCACCGTGTACACGATGAAGTAGATCAGCAGCAGCAGGGAGCGGATGAAGCGCATCGGCGGAAGTCTGGCGTTGGGGAGAATGCGCGCGGCGGCTGCATCACTCGTGTTCGTGTGAAAGGAAATCGAGCGCAAATGCGCGCAGGTCGTCGTGGACCTTCGTGCCCGGCGGCAGGTTGCCGCCGGCGAGCGTCTTCTTGCCCTTGCCGGTGAGCACGAGGTGCGGCTGGAAGCCGACCGCGACGCCGGCCTGCAGGTCGCGCAGCGAATCGCCGACGACCGGCGTGTGATCGGGATCGAGCTCGAAGCGCTCGGCGATCATCTGCATCATGCCGGGTTTCGGCTTGCGGCAGTCGCAGTGATCCTCGGCCGTGTGCGGGCAGAAGAACACCGCGTCGATGCGCGCGCCGACCGCGGCCGCCGCGCGATGCATCTTCAGATGCATCGCGTTGAGCGCGGCCATGTCGAACAGCCCGCGACCGATGCCGGACTGGTTGGTCGCGACGACCACGCGATAACCGGCGTGGTTGAGCCGGGCGATCGCCTCGAGGGCGCCGGGCAGCGCGATCCATTCGTCGGGCGTCTTGATGAACGCATCCGAATCGACGTTGATCACGCCGTCCCGGTCGAGGACGACGAGCTTTCGGTTGGGGCTGGTCGGCATCGTTCGGCCCTTACGCAGCGAGCTTCGAGATGTCGGCGACGCAGTTCATCTGCTGATGCAGCGCGGACAGCAGCGCGAGACGGTTCGCGCGCAGCGCCGGATCGTCCGCGTTGACCATCACGTCGTTGAAGAACGTGTCGACCGGCGCGCGCAGCGCGGCGAGCGCCGACAGCGCGCCCGTGTACGCACGCGCCTCGAGCTGCGACTGCACGTGCGGCGTCACGGCCGCGAGCTGTTCGTGCAGCGCCTTCTCGGCGGCCTCGACGAGCAGGGCCGGCTGCACCGCGCCGTTCGCGCCGCCTTCCGACTTCTTCAGGATGTTCGAGATCCGCTTGTTCGCGGCCGCGAGCGCTTCCGCTTCCACGAGATGCGTGAATTCGCGCACCGCGTCGAGGCGTGCGACGAGATCGTCGATGCGCGTCGGGTTCAGGCTCAGCACCGCGTCGACTTCGCCGGCCGAGTAGCCGCGCTCGCGCAGCAGGCCGCGCAGGCGGTCCATGAAGAACGCGAGAATCGCATCGGTCGATTCGGCGACGCCCGGCACGCCCTCGAAGCGCGCGTGGGCCGTGCGCAGCAGCGACACGAGGTCGAGCGGCAACTGCTTCTCGAGCAGCAGGCGCAGCACGCCGAGTGCGTGGCGGCGCAGCGCGAACGGGTCCTTCTCGCCGGTCGGCGCGAGGCCGATGCCCCAGATGCCGACGATCGTCTCGAGCTTGTCGGCGAGCGCGACGGCGGTCGACACGGGCGTGGTCGGCAGTGCGTCGCCGGAGAAGCGCGGCTGGTAGTGCTCGGCGCATGCGAGCGCGACGTCGTCGGCTTCGCCGTCGTGGCGCGCGTAGTACGTGCCCATCGTGCCCTGCAGTTCCGGGAATTCGCCGACCATGTCGGTCAGCAGGTCGGCCTTCGCAAGGCGCGCGGCGCGCTTCGCGTGCGCGGCGTCGGCGCCGATCGCGGGCGCGATCTCGCCGGCCAGCGCCTCGAGGCGCTCGACGCGCGCGAGCGCCGAACCGAGCTTGTTGTGATACACGACGTTCGCGAGCAGCGGCACGCGCTCGGCGAGCGGCTTCTTCTTGTCCTGCTCGAAGAAGAACTTCGCATCGGCGAGGCGCGGGCGCACGACGCGCTCGTTGCCTTCGATGATCTCGCCCGGCGTCTTCGTGTCGATGTTCGACACGATCAGGAAGCGCGAGCGCAGCTTGCCGCCGACGTCGGTCAGCGCGAAATACTTCTGGTTCGTCTGCATCGTGAGGATCAGGCATTCCTGCGGCACCTGCAGGAATTCGTCCTCGAAGCGGCACGGATAGACGACCGGCCATTCGACCAGCGACGTCACTTCGTCGAGCAGTGCTTCGGGCATCACGACCGTGTCGCCGTCCGCATGCTCGTTCAGCTGCGTGCGGATCGTTTCGCGGCGGTCGGCGAAGTGCGCGATCACGCGGCCCTTGTCGCGCAGCGTGTCGGCGTACGCGTGCGCATGCTGGATCGCGACGAGGCCGTCGGACAGGAAGCGGTGGCCGAGCGTCGTATCGCCGGCGTCGATGCCGAACGCGGTCACGGGCACGATGCGATCGTCGTGCAGCACGGTCAGGCGATGCACGGGGCGCACGAACTTCACGTCGGAGCCGTCCGGGCGCTGGTAGGTCATGAACTTCGGGATCGGCAGCTTCGCGAGCGTTTCGTCGAGCGCGGCCTGCAGGCCGTCGGCGAGCGTCGCGCCGGCCGCCGAATAATTGACGAAGAACGCTTCGGCCTTGCCGTCCTGCGCGCGCTCGAGATCGGCGATCGACAGGTTCGGGTGGCCGAGCGCCGCGAGCTTCTTCGCGAGCGGCGCGGTGGGCTTGCCTTCGGCGTCGAGCGCCACCGATACGGGCAGGACCTTTTCGCGGACCTGCTTTTCCGGTGCGACGGCGCGCACGTTCTGCACGACGACGGCGAGGCGGCGCGGCGTCGCGTAGCGTTCGAACACGAGTTCGCCGTCGACGAGGTCGCGCGCGGCGAGGCGTTGCGCGAGGCCTTCGGCGAATGCGTCGCCGAGGCGCGCGAGGGCCTTCGGCGGCAGCTCTTCGGTCAGCAGTTCGACGAGCAGGGGGGCGGGATGATTGTGCGTCATGTTTGGATGAAATCTCGTCTCGTCAGACCTGATCGATGTTGCGTTCGACCTTGAGCGGCGGCACCCATGCCGGCTGCGCGGCGTCCTGGGCGTCGGTGGTGAGGCCCGGCACGCCCGGCGGGTTGCCGAGCATCGGGAAGCCGAGCTTCTCGCGCGAGTCGTAGTAAGCCTGGGCGACGAGACGCGACAGCGCGCGGATGCGGCCGATGTATGCCGCGCGCTCGGTGACCGAGATCGCGCCGCGCGCATCGAGCAGGTTGAACGTGTGGCCGGCCTTCAGCACGAGTTCGTACGCGGGCAGCGCGAGCTGCGCGTCGATCATCTTCTTCGCTTCCGCCTCGTAGCTGTTGAAGAACGTGAACAGCAGGTCGACGTTCGCGTGCTCGAAGTTGTAGGTCGACTGCTCGACCTCGTTCTGGTGGTAGACGTCGCCGTACGACAGGCGGCGCAGCTCGGGGCCGTTCGGGCCGTGCTCTTCCCACTCGGTCCACACGAGGTCGTACACGTTCTCGACCTTCTGCAGGTACATCGCGAGGCGCTCGAGGCCGTACGTGATTTCGCCGAGCACGGGCTTGCATTCGAGGCCGCCGACTTCCTGGAAGTACGTGAACTGCGTGACTTCCATTCCGTTCAGCCACACTTCCCAGCCGAGGCCCCACGCGCCGAGCGTCGGGTTTTCCCAGTCGTCCTCGACGAAGCGCACGTCGTTCTGCTTCAGGTCGAAGCCGAGTGCCTCGAGCGAGCCGAGGTACAGGTCGAGGATGTTTTCCGGCGCCGGCTTGAGCACGACCTGGTACTGGTAGTAGTGCTGCAGGCGGTTCGGGTTCTCGCCGTAGCGGCCGTCCTTCGGGCGGCGCGACGGCTGCACGTACGCGGCGCGCCACGGCTCGGGGCCGACCGCGCGCAGGAACGTGTGGACGTGCGACGTGCCCGCGCCGACTTCCATGTCGATGGGCTGGAGCAGGGCGCAACCCTGCTTGTCCCAGTAGGACTGCAGCGTCAGGATGATTTGCTGAAACGTAAGCATGAAGAGCCTTCGTGGCGCGGGCGCTCCGTTGCGGGCGGCGCTCCGGGCGGGGCCCGGAGGGTCGGCTCGCGCGGCGGCGCGGCTTGTTAGTGTGCTGAAACGCGTAATTTTACCGGATCGGCGGGCGGATGCGGCCGGAACGCGGGCGGGTGCACCGCCCGCCTCGTTCGAGCGGCGTGCGCGGGCGCGGCCGACGCACGCCGGGCAGCCCGCGCGCGGCACGTCGCGACGTGGCGGCCGCACGGTGTCGCACGGTTTCGCGCGGGCGTTAAGATGCGCGTATTGCGGTGCGCGCGACGCGTGCCGCGCCACCGCTTGCCGAACCCGACCGCATGGACGATCCGACCGACATCCTCATTCCGCTGCTTCCGCCTTTCCTCGCGCTGCTCGGGCAGGCCGCCGACGCGCAGGCGCGCGGCGAGCACGCCACGCACGACGTGTGGCTCGCCGCCGCCGCGCACCTGCATGCGGTCGATGACGATGCGCTCGCGCAGCTCACCGGCGTGCTCGTCGCGCGGCAGCGCACGGCCGACGCGGTTGCGCTCGCCGAATGCGCGGCGCGCGTGCGGCCTGGCGCGCCCGCGTATTTCAATCTCGGCTACGCGCTGCAGATGGCCGGCCGTCACGCGGATGCCGTGGCGCCCTATCGCGCGGCGCTGGCGCTCGATGCCGGGCGGCCGTCGCTGCGCAACAACCTCGCGATTGCGCTGCGGCTGTCGGGCGGTGATCGTGCCGAAGAGGTCGCGCTGCTCGACGCGGCGGTACAGGCCGATCCGCGCGACGTGCAGGCGTGGATCAACCTCGTCGTCGCGCGGATCGCGATGCACGACCTGGACGGCGCGCTCGCGTGCGCGGCGCGGCTCGTCGAGCTCGCGCCCGACAACGCGCTCGCGATGAACAACGTCGCGATGGCGATGAAGGAGGCGCAGCGGTGGGACGATGCCGAGCGTTATGCGGCGCGCGCGTGCGAGCTGGCGCCCGACGACGCGTCGTACCGTTTCAACCTGGCGATCATCCAGCTCGTGCGCGGCAATTTCGCGGCCGGCTGGCAGGGCCACGAGGCGCGCTGGGACGGCGCGGGCGAGTTGCGCGGCCGCCGGCCGGCGCTGCCGGGCCCGCGCTGGCAGGGCGAGCCGCTCGCCGGCAAGACGCTGCTGGTGTGGGGCGAGCAGGGGCTCGGCGACGTGCTGCAGTTCTGCCGCTACGTCGTGCCGCTCGCCGAACGCGTGCATCGCGAAGGCGGCCGGCTCGCGTGGAATACGTTTCCGGCGGTCGGCACGTTGATGCAGCGCAGCCTCGGCGCGCATGCGGACGTGTTCGGCGCGGGGGGCGGCGTCGACGTGCTGCCCGCCTTCGATTACGAAGTCCCGCTGATCGGCCTGCCGCTGATGCTCGGCATGGAGGCGTCGACGCTCGCGTCGTCGGTGCCGTATCTGCGGGCCGATCCGCACGCGCGCGACGCGTGGCGCGCGCGGCTCGCGGGCGAGCGCCGGCTGAAGGTCGGGCTCGTGTGGACGGGCAGCGCGGGGCACCAGCGCAATCCGTTCCGGCGCGTCGGGCTCGAGCGCTATGCCGACGCGTTCCGCGGAATCGACGGCGCCGCGTTCTATTCGCTGCAGCCGGGCGCGGAAGCCGATGTCGAGGCCGCGCGTGCGGCCGGCTTCGCGATTGAGGATTTCACGGCGGAACTGACGAGCTTCGACGAAACGGCCGCGTTCATCGGTGCGCTGGATCTCGTGATCACCGTGTGCACGTCGGTCGCGCACCTGGCGGGCGCGCTCGGCGCGCGCACGTGGGTGCTGCTCGACGTGAATCCGCACTGGCCGTGGCAGCTCGAACGCACGGACAGCCCGTGGTATCCGAGCGCGACGCTGTACCGGCAGGCGGCGTTCGGCGCGTGGGCGCCGGTGATGGAGGCGGTGAGTCGCGACCTGCGGCGTCTGGCCGCGCAGCCGCTTCAGTCGGCAGTGTCGGGCGAGTCGGCCGACTTGTCCCCGCGGGCCTGAGCGCCCGGCCGGCTCGCGACGGCCGTGCCGCTGCATGCAACAGCGGCCGCGCATTGCGCGGCGGCCTCGCGTTGCGTCATTCCGGCTGGTCGTCGCCGTTCTTGCGGCCGTTGCGGCGGCGCAGCCCGGGGCCGAACGTGAAGCCGAACGCGAGCAGCACGAACGACACCGCGAGCACGACGACGTTGCCGCTCGTCACGTAAGGCGTGAACCCGCTCGTGCCTTCGATCCGCACGTCGAGCGAGCCGATCGTGAACGGCTTCAACTGGCCGAGCACGCGGCCGCGCGCATCGATCGCGGCGGTCATCCCCGTGTTGGTCGAGCGCAGCATCGGCCGGCCCGTTTCGAGCGAGCGCATCCGCGCGATCTGCAGATGCTGGTCGAGCGCGATCGTGTCGCCGAACCACGCGAGGTTCGTCACGTTGACGAGCACACCCGGCGGCTGCGGATTGTCGCGGATCGTCGCGGCGATTTCCTCGCCGAACAGGTCCTCGTAGCAGATGTCGGCCATCACCGGCTGGTTGTGCACGAGGAACGGCTTCTGCACGGGCGCGCCGCGCGCGAAGTCGCCGAGCGGCATCTTCATCAGGTTGACGAACCACCGGAATCCCCACGGGATGAATTCGCCGAAGGGCACGAGGTGGTGCTTGTCGTAGTGATAGATGTCGCGCGAATTCGGCGTCACGCCGTACAGGCTGTTCGTGTAGTCGACGTAGTGGCCGTCCTCGGTCACCGATGCGCCGACCGCGCCGAACAGCACGGCCGAGCCCGTCGTGTCGCTGAACTTGCGGATCGCGACGGCGAACGGTTCGGGCAGCTCCTGGATCATCACCGCGATCGCGGTTTCCGGCGTGACGATCAGGTCGGCCGGCTTCTCGATGATCATCTGCGTGTACATCTTGATCGCCGCGTCGATGCCCGCTTCCTCGAACTTGATGTCCTGCTTCACGTTGCCCTGCAGCAGCCGCACGGTGAGCGGCGCGTTCGCGGGCACGGTCCACGTGACCTGCGACAGCCCGAGACCGGCCGCGATCAGCGCGAGCGCGATGCCGGCCGGCGCGGCGATGCGCACGCGTGCAGGCGCGCTGCGGGGTTCGGCAAGCGGCGACGGCCGCGCGGCGGCGAGCGCCTGCACGACGAGCGCGGCGAACAGCGCGAGCACCCACGCAATCCCGTACACGCCGGCGACCGGCGCGAAGCCCGCGAACGGGCCGTCGACCTGTGGATAGCCGCTGGCGAGCCACGGAAAGCCGGTGAACACGGTGCCGCGCAGCCATTCGCCGAGCGCCCATGCGCTCGCGAACGCGAATGCGCCATGCCAGGTCGGCGAGAACGGCCGCGGGTCGGGCGTGCGGCGATGCCACGCATGGCCCGCGCAGAACGACCACAGCCCGGCGGAGAACGCCGGGTACAGCGACAGGTACAGCGCGAACAGCACGAGCGCGCCGCCCGCGAGCGGCGCGGCCATCTCGCCGTACACGTGCATGCTGATGTAGAGCCACCAGATGCCGGTGATGAAGTTGCCGAAGCCGAACGCGCCGCCGGTGAGCGCTGCGCTGCGCCAGCTCGCGGTGCGCGTGAGCTGCGCGAAAAACCAGACGAATACGACGAGTTGCAGCCAGCCGCCATGCGGCGTCGGTGCGAAGCTGAGCGTATTGGCGGCGCCGGCGAGCAGCGCGGCCGGGTAGTGCCAGCGCGGCAGCGCGCGGCCGGGTGTCGGCGCGAGAAGACCGCCAGCCGGGCGGGACAGGATCGGATCGTCCATGTGAAGCGAAAGTGGGCGAGCGGTTGTGGAACGCGCGGCTGGCGCGCGGGGGTCAGTCTTCGTGCGAGGTTTCGGCGCGACGGCTGGCGAGCGGGTTGCGGCGCACCAGCAGCACGTGGACCTGGCGCGCATCGCCGCGCTGGATCTCGAACACGAGGTTGCCGAGTTGCAGCTTCTCGCCGCGATGCGGGACGCGGCCGAAGTGATGCGTGATCAGCCCGCCGATCGTGTCGACTTCGTCGTCGGGGAAATCGGTGCCGAACGTCTCGTTGAACTGTTCGATCTCGGTGAGCGCGCGCACGCGGTAGCGGCCGTCGGGCCCCGAGATGATGTTGCCGGCTTCCTCGTCGAAATCGTATTCGTCCTCGATGTCGCCGACGATCTGCTCGAGCACGTCCTCGATCGTGATCAGGCCCGCGACGCCGCCGTATTCGTCGACGACGATCGCGAGGTGGTTGCGGTTCACGCGGAAGTCGTGCAGCAGCACGTTCAGGCGCTTCGATTCGGGGATGAACACGGCCGGGCGCAGCATCCCGCGCACGTCGAATTCCTCTTCGGCATAGAAACGCAGCAGATCCTTCGCGAGCAGCACGCCGATCACGTTGTCGCGGTTCTCCTCGAACACGGGGTAGCGCGAGTGCGCTTTTTCGAGGACGAACGGGATGAAATCCTCGGGCTTGTCGGCGATGTTGATCGCGTCCATCTGGGCCCGCGGCACCATGATGTCGCGCGCGCACAGATCGGATACCTGGAACACGCCTTCGATCATCGACAGCGAATCGGCGTCGATCAGGTTGCGTTCGTGGGCGTCCTGGAGGATTTCCAGCAGCTCGCCGCGGGATTCGGGCTCGGGCGAGATGAAGTCGGTCAGGCGCTCGAGCAGCGAGCGCTTTTCTTGCGGTTTGTCGGTTGGCTTACGACTGGGATACGAATCGTTCATGGTGGTGCGCCCGGGTCATGCCGGGGCGCGCGGTCACGGAGTAGGCAAGGATACACCAAGGGCACGACGCGACCGTGTCACGCCGGCCGCTCGGCCAGGGTGGGCAGCTCGCGCGGGCCTGCTCGCGGACGGCCGCGCCGGGCACGACGTCGTCCTCGTGCCCATCCTATCCCAGAAAGGGCCGGCGGGGCAGCGGCGGAAAAAAACGGGCGCGCGAGGGGCGGGAAAGGGTGACGCGGGAAAACGCCCGGCCGACGCGGGCGGCGGCGGCATTCTGCCGCACGCGGGTTGCGCAGCCTGGCCGCGGTTCAGAACCGCATGCCGGCCGAGCAGCCGCCGGCGGCCGCGCCGTTGGTCGCGGCGCCGCCGCAGCCGAGGATCCCGCAGCCGGACAGTGCGACGCTCGCGGCGACGAGCAGCGCGGCAACCCTGCAACGCGACCAGCGTGACGGTTTCATCGGCGATGCTCCTCGTTCGAATGCGCGCATGGCGCGACAGTGCATGGCGGCAAGCCGGGCGCCGTGACGCGTCACCGGCATCGCGCGAGCAGCCCTTCGAGTGCGCGATCGGGGATGCCGCTCGCACGCAGCGCGTCGACCGTGCGGCTCACGTAGTCGAGCGTCGTGCCGTAGCGGCCGGCCGCGCAGTCGAATACGGCCTTCACGACGGCATCGGACAGCTTGCCCGTATAGGTCGGCGCGTCGCGGCGCATCACGAACGCGAGCGCGTTCACCCGCTCGCCGTTTTCCAGCGAGCACGGCAGCCACGCGGGCCGGTACGAACCCATCGGCATCTCGCGTTTCCACAACGTTTCGAGGTGCGGCTGCGCGGTCGGGCCGGCGAGCCGGAACGCGATGCCCGAGCACGAGCCGCCGCGATCGAGCGCGAGCACGAGGCCCGGCTGTTCGGGCGTGCCGCGGTTCACGCGCGACCACAGGTAGAGCCCGCGATGATAGCCGTGCACCTTGCCGCGCACGGCGGCGACGGTCGGCAACCCCGGGTTCCAGATCAGCGAGCCATAGCCGAACAGCCAGAGATCCTGCCGGCCGTCCCAGTCGCGCATCGTGTGCGCGAGCGACGCCGCGAGCTCGTCTTCGGTCAGCAGGCGCCCGGCGCCGATCGACGGCGGGTAGGCGGGCGGGAGCGTCGCGGCGTTGCGCATCGTGCGGACGGCTTACTGGTACGGGTTCGGGAAGCCCAGCTTCGCGAGGATGTCGACTTCGAGCGCTTCCATTTCGGCCGCGTCCTCGTCGCTCGTCTCGTGGTCGTAGCCCTGCGCGTGCAGCACGCCGTGCACCAGCAGGTGCGCGTAGTGGGCCGCGAGCGGCTTGCCCTGGTCGTGCGCTTCCTTCTCGACGACCGGGCAGCACAGCACGAGGTCGCCGATCACGGTGCCGTCGGGCGCCGCGTCGTACGCGAAGGTCAGCACGTTGGTCGGGTAGTCCTTGTGGCGGTAGCCGCCGTTCAGCGCGCGGCCTTCGTCCTCGCCGACGAAGCGCACGGTGAGCTGCGCGCTCGCGAACAGCGCCGGCTCGATCCATTCGGCGATCAGCTTGCGCTTGGGCAGCGTCTTGCGCACGTCGCTCGTGATTTCGTCGCCGTACTGCACGGACAGGTCGAGCACCGGTTCGCGCCGCGCGTCTTCGGTGTCGTCCTCGTCCTCGCGCGGGGCCGGCTCGGCGCCCACGTGCAGCGTCACGCTGTCGTAGTGCTCGGGCTGCAGCGCGAGCTTCGCGCGCATCGCCGGATCGTTGTGCTGCGCGACGATCGCAACGGCGGCTTCCCCCGAACTGCCCGACAGGTCGAACATCAGGCTGCGGCCGTCCGGGAAGTCGATTCGCAGCCCTTGCGCGTCGACGGTCCGGGCCTTGCCCTTCGCATCGAACAGCGACAGGCGGGGGGAGGCGGGCGCGGCGGACTGGGCGCGCCCGGACTTGCGAGAACGGGAGGATTTCATGACGCGTGCGGCGATTGGAACGCGTTGAGGATACACCAAACGGCCGATCGCACCCGAATTCAAGCAGGCGAAAAAAAGCCCGGCGCGCCGTCTGGCGGGCCGGGTCGGGCTGTCTGGCCGGGGCGGCGTGCGGCCGCCTGCCGGTCAGCCGTCCTGGTGCTGCGCGTGGAATTCGTCGTACGCCTCGACGATGCGCGCGACGAGCGGATGGCGCACGACGTCCGCGCTCGTGAAGCGCGTGAGCGCGATGCCGCGCACGCCGCCGAGCACCTGCTGCGCTTCGACGAGGCCGCTCTTGTGGCCGCGCGGCAGGTCGACCTGGCTCGTATCGCCGGTCACGACCGCCTTCGAGCCGAAGCCGATCCGCGTGAGGAACATCTTCATCTGCTCGGGCGTCGTGTTCTGCGCTTCGTCGAGGATGATGAACGCGTGGTTCAGCGTGCGGCCGCGCATGTACGCGAGCGGCGCGATCTCGATCATCTGTCGCTCGAACATCTTCGCCGTCTTGTCGAAGCCGAGCAGGTCGTACAGCGCGTCGTACAGCGGACGCAGGTACGGGTCGACCTTCTGCGCGAGATCGCCCGGCAGGAAGCCGAGCCGCTCGCCGGCCTCGACGGCCGGGCGCGTCAGCACGATCCGCTTGACCTGGTCGCGCTCGAGCGCGTCGACCGCGCACGCGACTGCGAGGTAGGTCTTGCCGGTGCCGGCCGGCCCGATGCCGAACGTCACGTCGTGCGACAGGATCTGCTTCAGGTATTCGCGCTGCGCGGGCGTGCGGCCGCGCAGGTCGGCGCGCCGCGTGTACAGCTTCGGCGCGGGCTCCTCGTCCGGCTCGCCGGCGTCGAGCTGCACGACGGGCTCGTCGAACGGGTGGTCGGGATCGCCGCGAAAGCGCACGTCGAGCGTGTCCTGGCGGCCGTTGCCGGACGTGTGGCGTACTTCGACCAGCGCGAGCTGGATGTCGTCGACCGACAGCGCATCGCGCGCGCGGTTGTAGAAGTTCTCGAGCGCGGCGAGCGCGAGCTTGGCGCCGCGCCCGCGGATCGCGATCCGGTGGCCGCGGCGCGACAGCGTGACGTCGAGCGCCTGTTCGATCTGCCGCAGGTTCTCGTCGAGCGGGCCGCAGAGGTTGGCAAGGCGCGCGTTGTCGTCGCGCGGCGCGACGAATTCCAGTGCTTGGGTCGGCTTCAAAGTGGCGTCGGGCTCCTGTTGAGCATCGGTCAGTGGGTGGCCGCGCTCGCGTCGTCGCTCACGAGCACGAGCTCGCCGCGCAGCGAATGCGGGTACGCATGGTTGATCTTCACGTCGATCATCTGGCCGATCAGGCGCGGGTGCGATGCGAGCGGCGCCGGGAAATTCACGACCCGGTTGTTCTCGGTGCGGCCGGCGAGTTCGTTCGGGTCCTTGCGCGACGGGCCTTCGACGAGAATCCGCTCGACCTTGCCGACCATCGACTGGCTGATGCGTGCGACGTTTTCCTCGATGGTCGCCTGCAGATGTTGCAGGCGTTTGAGCTTCACCTCGCGCGGCGTGTCGTCGTGCAGGTTCGCGGCCGGCGTGCCGGGACGCGGGCTGTAGATGAACGAGAAGCTCGTGTCGTAGCCCATCTCGTGCACCAGTGCCATCATCTTGTCGAAGTCGTCCTCGGTCTCGCCGGGGAAGCCGACGATCATGTCGGTCGACAGCGACAGGTCCGGGCGGATCGCGCGCAGCTTGCGGATCACCGATTTGTATTCGAGTACCGTGTAGCCGCGCTTCATCGCCATCAGGATGCGGTCGGAGCCGTGCTGGACCGGCAGGTGCAGGTGGCTCACGAGCTTCGGCACCTTCGCGTAGGTGTCGATCAGGCGCTGCGTGAATTCCTTCGGATGCGACGTCGTGTAGCGGATCCGCTCGATGCCGGGGATGTCGGCCACGTATTCGATCAGCGTCGCGAAATCGGCGATGTCCGGCGAGCCGGCCGTCAGCGCGCCGCGGTACGCGTTCACGTTCTGGCCGAGCAGCGTCACTTCGCGCACGCCCTGGTCGGCGAGGCCGGCCACTTCGGTCAGCACGTCGTCGAGCGGGCGCGACACTTCATCGCCGCGCGTGTACGGCACCACGCAGTAGCTGCAGTACTTCGAGCAGCCTTCCATGATCGACACGAACGCGCTCGGCCCCTCGACGCGCGCGGGCGGCAGGTGGTCGAACTTCTCGATTTCGGGGAACGTGATGTCGACCTGCGCGCGGCCGCTCGCGCGGCGCGCGTCGATCATCTGCGGCAGGCGGTGCAGGGTCTGCGGGCCGAACACGAGGTCGACGTACGGCGCGCGCGACACGATCGATGCGCCTTCCTGGCTCGCGACGCAGCCGCCGACGCCGATCAGCAGGCCGGGCTTCGCTTCCTTCAGCTCGCGCACGCGGCCGAGATCGGAGAACACCTTCTCCTGCGCCTTTTCACGCACCGAACACGTGTTGAACAGGATGATGTCCGCGTCTTCCGGCGTGTCGGTCTTTTCGAGGCCTTCGGCCGCATTCAGCACGTCCACCATCTTGTCCGAGTCGTACTCGTTCATCTGGCAGCCGAAGGTCTTTACGTAAACTTTCTTGGTCATGGGGGTTCGCCGTTCGCAGTGGTTGACCTGGGGGCGTCTCGTCAAGAGTGAATCGGGACGGCCGTGCGCGGCGCGCAAGTTGCGCGCGCGAAGCATGAAAAGCCGTCGGGAAAGCCTTCCATTATAGCTTTTCGCGCTGCACCGGGCGGCCGGCGGGTTGCGGCCGCGCGACGTCGGCTGCGAGGTTCGGACCCCCGAATGCCGGCGCGTCGGCCGTCAGCGGCATGCGTTGAGCAGGTCGTCGTGGGCGGCTTCCTCGCGCGCGAAGCGCTCGACGAGGAAGTCGAGCAGCACGCGCACGCGCGGCGCCATGTAGCGCTTGCCGGGATAGATCGCGTGCAGCGCCGGACCCTGGTGCCGCCAGTCGGGCAGCAGGACCTGGAGCCGCCCGGTGCGAATGTCGTCGGCGACGTCCCAGATCGAATTCAGCACGATGCCGCGCCCGCGCAGCGCCCATTCGCGGGCGAGCCCGCCGTCGTTGGTCTCGAACGCGGTGGCGAGCGGCACCGTGAACGTCTGCGTGTCGTCGCCGCGCGTAAAGCGCCACGTGTTCATCGGCCCGGATGCCACCGTGATCACGTTGCACGGAAAGCGGGCCAGATCGTGCGGATCGCGCGGCAGGCCGTGGCGTTCGACAAACGACGGCGACGCGCACGGCACGCGCCGGTCCGCGGCGAGCCGGCGGGCGATCAGCGCGCCGTCGGGCGGGGCGGCGAAGCGGATCGCGAGGTCGATCTCGTCTTGCCACAGGTTGACCGTCGAATCGGACGCCGTCAGCGAGAACGTCACGTCCGGGTAGCGCGCGGTGAATTCGTCGAGCCAGTCGAGCAGCCGGCGGCGGCCGAAATCGGACGTCGCCGACAGCCGCACCCGGCCGCCGACGACGTTGCGTCCGGCCTGCAGCAGCGCGTTTGCGTCGTCGAGCGCCTGCAACGCCTGCCGACAGCCGTTCAGGTACAGGCGGCCCTCGTCGGTGAGCCGCAACTGCCGGGTCGACCGGTCGAACAGCCGCGTGGCGACCGCCGCCTCGAGCTTCGCGAGGCGCGCGCTCGCGGCGGCCGGCGTGAGGTTCAGCTTGCGCCCGGCGGCGGACAGGCTGCCCAGTTCCGCCGCCTCGACGAACAGCCGGATGTCGCCCAGTCGATCCATGCGATTTTCCAGAATTATTTGAAAATGGTTCAAATGCCACGCCAATTATCAAATATAGGCGTCTTCGGGACAATGCGCGCACATCCCGCTTTCTTGTGCGGTGCGGCACCGACCGGGCGCCGCGTCCGCCGCCTTCCGGAGAACGTCATGCCCCTTCCGTTACTGGCGCTCGCGATCAGCGCCTTCGCCATCGGCACCACCGAATTCATCATCATGGGCCTGTTGCCCGAAGTCGCGCACGATCTCGCCGTGTCGCTGCCGTCGGCAGGTCTCCTTGTCACCGGCTACGCGCTCGGCGTCGCGGTCGGCGCGCCGCTGCTCGCGGTGCTGACGAGCCGCATGCCGCGCAAGGCCGCGCTGCTGTTGCTGATGGCGATCTTCATCGTCGGCAACGTGCTGTGCGCGAGCGCGTCCGGCTACACGATGCTGATGGTCGCGCGTGTCGTCACGTCGTTCGCGCACGGGTCGTTCTTCGGGATCGGCGCGGTGGTCGCCGCGTCGCTCGTGCCGGCCGACAAGCGCGCCAGCGCGATCGCGCTGATGTTCACGGGGCTCACGCTGTCGAACGTGCTCGGCGTGCCGTTCGGCACGTTCGTCGGGCAGATGCTCGGCTGGCGCGCGTCGTTCTGGATCGTCGCCGCGCTCGGCGCGCTGGCGCTCGGCGGCGTCGCCGCGCTGGTGCCGAACCGCCACGACAGCGGGCCGGTGGGCCTTGGCCACGAAGTGCGCGTGCTGAAGGAGCCGCAGGTGTGGCTCGCGCTGCTGATGACCGTGCTCGGCTTCGGCGGCGTGTTCGTCGTGTTCACGTACATCGCGCCGATTCTCGAGACGGTGTCGGGCTTCTCGCCGCGTTCGGTCGCGCTGATCCTCGTGCTGTTCGGCGCGGGCCTCACGATCGGCAACACGCTCGGCGGCAAGTTCGCCGACCGCGCGCTGATGCCGTCGCTGATCGCGATCCTCGTCGCGCTGATGGCCGTGATGGCCGTGTTCGCGAAGACGAGCCACCTGCCGGTCGCGGCGGCCGTCACCGTGTTCGTATGGGGCATCGCCGCGTTCGCGACGGTGCCGCCGCTGCAGGCGCGCGTGGTCGAGAAGGCCGCGAGCGCGCCGCATCTCGCGTCGACGCTGAACATCGGCGCGTTCAACGTCGGCAACGCGGGCGGCGCGTGGCTCGGCGGGCTCGCGCTGGAACACGGCCTCGCGCTCGATGCGCTGCCGTGGGTGGCCGTCGCGGTCACGTTCGCGGCGCTCGTCGTCACGGGGTTCGCGATGCGGCTCGACGCGCGCGGGCCGGCCCGCGGGGCAGCGCCGGCGGCGCAATGAGCGGCGACGCAGTCAGCGAAACCGGCAGCGAAACAAGGAGCGAAGCAAGCGACGCCCGCACGACGCGATAGCGGCAGGAAAGCGTTCGCGAGGAACGCATTCCTCCGCGATGCTGATAACGGTGTGAAGATAACTTCGTTTGCCCGCGCAATGCCGGGTGATAGCGTCTCGATACGCGCCGTGGCTGGCGCAACCCGATTCCGATCCCGGCTTACCCCATATGCAGGGCTGCGCAGCGGCCCGGAGGCAATGCTATGTCTTCATCCCTGGCGCTCGTGCGCGACGTGTCTTCCTTCGAGTCCGGCGACGCCGCCGATGCGCGGGCGTCCGCGTCGCTCGACGTTCTCGAGCAGGTCGTCGGCGTGAACCTCGCGCGCTTGCGCGCCGAGCGGCAACTGTCGCTCGATGCGCTCGCGCGGCTGTCCGGCGTGTCGCGCGCGATGCTCGCGCAGATCGAGTCGGCGCGCAGCGTGCCGTCGATCAAGGTGCTCTGCAAGATCGCGGCGGCACTGAAGGTGTCGGTCGCGGCGTTCCTGCGCCGCCATGCGGTGAACGGCTTCGAGCACCTGGCGGCCGAGCGCGCGTCGCGCGTCGTCAGCTCGAACGGCCGCTTCTCGGCACGCGCGCTGTACCCGGAAGGCGAGCCGGCCGCGGCCGAGTTCCACGAACTGCGGATCGCGCCGCTGCATACCGAGCCCGGCGTACGCCGCGCGCCCGGCACGACGGTCAATCTCGTGGTGAGCGAGGGCACGCTGGAAGTCAGCGTGCACGACCGCCGCCAGTTGCTCGCGACCGGCGACGCGATCGTGTTCGATGCCGACCAGCCGTACAGCCTGCGCAACCCGGGCGACAGCGAGGCGCGCGCGTTCCGCGTGACGGTGAGCCCCGAGGTGCCGCCGCGCTGGCTCGTGCCCGATGCCGCGCACGCGGCTCATGCGGCACACGCGGCCGGCTGAGCGCGCAGGCCGCACGTACGCGCTTCGCGCACCCGCCGTCCGGACGGGATCGCGCGGCGTGCGTCGGCCGTTCGGACGATGCCGTTAGACAGGGTCGTCAGTAAGGTTTTAGAGGCTGTTCGCTGCGCCGCGCGCGCAGCTGTTGTATGCTTGGCCCGCCGCTGACGGGGGTGTCCCGTCCGGCAATCAGTGCGTCTTCAGGGCGGGGCGAAATTCCCCACCGGCGGTAGGCTGGCGTTGAGCCGGCGAGCCCGCGAGCGCCCGCGCATCCGCGCGGGGTCAGCAGATCTGGTCGAATGCCAGAGCCGACGGTCACAGTCCGGATGAGAGAAGATGTGCAGATAGTCATGTCCGCCAGGGCCGCTTCGCGATGCGTGCGAAGCGGGTTGTCGTTCTGTCTGTTTGCAATGCCCTGAAACGTTTTTCGCCCAAATCGTATTTGCGAGGAGCGTTTCACATGTCCTTGATGTCCGTTTCGTCGGCGCCCGCCGACGCCTTTGCCGATCTCCCGTTGCTGGATTCCGAACCGGTGCCGCCGCGCATCGCCGCCGCGCTCGACGCGATGCGCGCAGGCCGCGCGGTCGTGCTGCAGGACGACCACGACCGCGAGAACGAAGCCGACCTGATCGTGGCCGCCGAGCGCATCACGCCCGAGACGATGGCGCTGCTGATCCGCGAATGCAGCGGCATCGTGTGCCTGTGCCTGACCGACGATACCGTGCGCGCGCTCGAGCTGCCGCCGATGGTGCAGACCAACGAGAGCCGCAACGGCACCGCGTTCACCGTGTCGATCGAGGCGCGCGAAGGCGTGCATACCGGCGTGTCGGCGGCCGATCGCGTGACGACGATCCGCGCGGCGATCGCCGACGGCGCGAAGCCGCACGACATCGTGCGCCCCGGCCACGTCTTTCCGCTGCGCGCGCAACCGGGCGGCGTGCTGGCGCGCCGCGGTCATACCGAAGGCACGGTCGACCTGTCGATCCTCGCGGGCCTGAAGCCGGCCGGCGTGCTGTGCGAACTGATGAATCCGGACGGGACGATGACGCGCGGCGACGATGTCGAGCGTTTCGCGCAGCGACACGGGCTGCCGATGCTGACGATCGCGGAACTCGTCGAGTTTCGCGAGGCGCTGGCCGCCGCGCGCGAGCGCTGCTGCGAACCGGCCTGAGAAAACGGAGGGCGGGCCGGAACGCGGGCCCGCGCAAGGCGGGCGCGTTCGCGCGCCCGTGGCGCGGCGTGCGTGAACCGGCGCACGCCGGATCGGCCCGATCGGCCTGACCGGGCCGGCGTGCCCGTCAGGACTGTACGTCGCCGAACTCGCCGCGCATGCCGGCTTCGACGAGTGCCGGCAGTTCGTCCATCCCGCGCATGATCCGCGTGATGCCCATCGCGCGCAGCGCGTCCGCGTAGTTGTCGGGGATGTGGCTCGCACCGACGAACGCGATCGTCTTCATGCCCGCCGCGCGCGCCGCATTCAGGCCGGACACGCTGTCCTCGACGACGATGCAGCGCTCCGGCGCGACGCCGAGCGTGCGCGCCGCATGCAGGTAGACGTCGGGGTAGGGCTTCGGCCGCGCCACCTGCTCGGAGCTGAACACGCGATCGCCGAAGATTTCGGTGAGCGACGCGCGCTTCAGCGAGCTGCGCACGCGCGCGAGCCGGCTGTTCGACACGACGGCCGCCGGCAGCGTGACCTTCAGCAGTGCGTCGCGCACGCCGGTGATCGGCGCGAGCGATTGCGCGAGCGCGCTCTCGATGTTGTGCTCGATGGTCTCGATGAAGTTGGCCGGCATCTCGATCCCGAAGCGGGACTCGATGCCCGCCAGGAAGCGCGACGTCTGCTGGCCGAACGCCGACTTCGCGGCGGCTTCGAAATCGAGATTCGGGAACGTGGCGGACAACGTGTCGAGCAGCACGCGGTCGGCGATGACTTCGCTGTCGACGAGCACGCCGTCGCAGTCGCAGATGAGGTGATCGAGCATGGTGGTGAAAAAGCGGAATGTCGGCGATGCAGATCAATTCGCCATCATACGTGCTTTCACGTGGATGCCGTGCGACGCTTCGGCAAATTTTCCCGATGCGGCGGCGTGCTTGCTGCGTGTCGCCCGGGCGTGCCGCCGATCGGCCGGCGGCGGCCCGCTTGCGGGGTTCGCCGCCGCTCCCGCTACAGCTCGATCACGCGCCCCGTTTGCCACGACGTCGTCGCGGCCTCGGCCAGTTCGAGCGCGGCGAGCCCGTCGTCGATCGTCGTGCGCACTCGCGTGCCGTCGCGCAGCGCGTCGACGAAGTGCGCGATCTCGGCCGCATACGCATGCCGGTAGCGCTCGAGGAAGAACGGCTCCGGCACGTCCGTCGCGATGCCGCCCGCGAGCCATGCGCTCACCTCGGTCGGCCGCACGTTGCCGGCCTGCAGCATGCCGTTGCTGCCGAGCAGCTCGAAGCGCTGGTCGTAGCCGTAGGCGGCGCGTCGCGACGTGTTGATCTGGCACAGCAAGCCGCGCCGCGTGCGGATGGTCACTGCGGTCGAGTCGATGTCGCCCGCGGCCAGCACGGCCGGATCGGTCAGGCAGCTGCCGGTCGCGTGCAGCGTCTGCGCTTCGTCGCCGAGGATCCAGCGGAACACGTCGAAGTCGTGGATCAGCATGTCCTTGAAGATGCCGCCCGAGCTGCGGAGGTAGTCGACGGGCGGCGCGCCCGGGTCGCGGCTCGTGACGACCAGCATTTCCGGCGCGCCGATCTCGCCGCGCTCGACACGCGCCTTCAGCGCCGCGAACGTCGGGTCGAAGCGGCGCTGGAAGCCGATCATGCACGTCACGCCGCTGCGCCGGACGACCTCCGCGCACGCACGCGCGCGCTCGACGCTCAGGTCGACGGGCTTCTCGCAGAACACGGCCTTGCCCGCATTCGCCGCCGCGACGATCAGGTCCGCATGCGTGTCGGTGCTCGAGGCGATCACCACGGCCTGCACCGACGGGTCGCCGAGCGCGCGCTCGACATCGGCCACCTGCGCGCCGTGCGCGTGCGCCAGCGCGTCGGCCGACGGCGCATGCCGGTCGACCACATACTTCAGCTTCGCGCCCGGATGGCGCGCGAGATTCGCCGCGTGGATCTTGCCGATCCGGCCCGCGCCGAACAACGCGAATTCGATCATTCCGTTCTCCTGTTGATTGTGTGATGTTGCGCCGGCACGCGGCGCGGGTGGCCGCGCACCGTGGCGGCGATCATCGATCCGCCAGTTCGTCGCGTACGTAGTCGATGCTCGCGCGCAGCCGGTCTTCGATGTCGTCGGCTTCGGCGATTTCGTTCGCGAACGGCTCGAACGAGAGCGCGCCCCGGTAGCCGCGCGCGAGCAGTTCGCGCAGTTGCCGGATATTGCCGAGCCGGTCGGCGCCGCCGACCAGCACGCGATGGCCGTCGCGCATCCGGTCGACCGGCAGGTCGCCTTCTTCGACGCCCGAGATGTGCACGAGGCCCGTCAGGTTCGGGAAGAAGATGTCCTCGCCCGACAGGTGATGGTGGAACGTGTCGTGCACGAGCCGGAACACCTGTTCGCCCACCGCGTCGTAGATGCCCTTCACCGCATCGGACTTGCGGCGCAGCGCGCATTCCTCGAAGCCGAGCGGCTCGATGAAGCCGAGCAGGTTGCGTGCTTCGAGGATCGGCTTCAGCGCCTTCAATGCGCGTACGAGATCGGCATGACGGGCGTCGGCGCTGTGCGTGTCGCCGCGGCTGTTGGTCGGGCACAGCACGAGCGCACGTGCGCCGCATTGCGCCGCGTAGTCGGCCAGCGCGGTTGCCTCGTCCGCGCGCTCGGCACTCCATTGCTCGAAGCGCTGCAGCGCGTTGATCGTCAGGATCGTCACGCCGCCGGCTTCGGCCGTCGCGCGCACGGCGGCGGCCGGCGTGCCGTCGGTGATCTCGACGCCGTCGAGATCGTTGCGGATCTCGATCGTGTCGACACCGAGGCGCCGGCACAGCGCGACGTAACGGTCGAGCGGCAAGCGCGGTGCGCTCATCCGGTTCAGCGAAAAATGAAAGGCCTGCGTCATCGTTCTGTCCTCGGGTTTCGAGTGGGGCGGGGGGCGAATCAGGTGCCGGTGTGCGCGACGTCCGCCGCCGGCCCGTTCGCCGGCGGCGTGGCGAGCGCGTGCCACGTGTCGCGCAGCCAGCGGGCGCACGCGACGTTGTTGTCGAAGATCGAATAGCGTGCGCCGCCGCCGTAGTCGGGAAACGGAATGAACTCGCAACTGATCTGTTCGAGCCGTGCGGGCCGGGTATGGACCTGCGATTGCAGCAACCGGTGCAGCGCGGCTTTCCACGTGTCGAGTTCCGCCGCATCCCATGCGCGGTGATAGGTGCCCGGCGCGGGGGCGACGAACGGATACTGGATGCCGCGCCCGAGCCGGCCGTCGGCGCGTCGCATCCACGGATTGGCCGGATTGTTCGGCGTCACGCTGCGCGCATGCGCATGCGCGACCCAGCCGCGCGCGATCCAGTCGGCGTAGACGGCGTCGGGAGACGCCGGGTCGAGCATCCGGCGGCCGCCGTCGGTCGCGTCGTGCAGGCCCGATGCGGCGAGTTCGGCGCGATTGCCGAGCTTGAACAGCAGATGCGAATGATCGAGCGTGATCCGGAACGGCACGCCGGCCTGCTCGACATGCCGCGCGACGCATGCGACGCGCGCGAAATCCTCGCTCCACATGTCGACGTGCACTTCCAGGCTCGGCAGGCAGCCGGCCGGCTCGCCGCGCTCGTAGGCACGCAGGTAGAAATCGGCGACCTCGCGGTCGGACAGCGGATGGCCGTCGGCATGATGCGCGTCGAGCTGGCAGTTGAGCACCGTGCTGCCGAAGCGCGCGCCCGCGGCGACGATCTCGGCGACGTGCGCTTCGTCGCGGCCCGCGCGCCAGATGCCGCC
This sequence comes from Burkholderia metallica, assembly GCF_001718555.1. NCBI lineage: Bacteria > Pseudomonadati > Pseudomonadota > Betaproteobacteria > Burkholderiales > Burkholderiaceae > Burkholderia > Burkholderia metallica. The sequence continues at coordinate 3,054,914 of NZ_CP013401.1, read as the reverse complement.
GATTACGCGAATCGGCAGCGCATGGCGCTCGACCAGCGCGAAATACGGCGACAGGTCCTCGCCGCGCACCGGGTTCTTTTCGACGTAGTCGAACACGCCGGCGCCGGCGACCATGCGGAAGCGTTCGGCAGGCGCGGGCAACGGCAGGCCGTCGTGTTCGAGCACGCCGTCGAGGTTCACGCCGATGAGGATCGGTTCAGCCATCGTCTCCTGTCCGCCGTTGTCATGGGAATGGCTGCCCAATGTACGGATGCGCGGCGCGCGCCGCATGACAAACGTTGACGAAAAATCGCCAATGCGGCGATCGATTTCTTCGCGATGCGCATGCGGCGCGGCGGACGGTGCTCCGGACGGCGCGCCGGGCGGCGGGACTCAGGCCGGCAGGTAGGCGCTCGTCCTCACGTTGGCCGGACAGAACACGCGGAATTCGACCGGGTCGGCCGGCGGCGGCTGCTCCACGATCCCGCACGCATGCAGCACGTGCTGCAGCGCGGAAATTGCCTGGCCGTCCGGGTCCTGGTCGATCGCGAGATCCATCGCGCCGGCTTCGATGAACGCGCGGTGCTCGTCGAGCATCTCGTGGCCGATCCACACGACGCGGCCGGTCGCGCCGGCCTTGCGCAGCGCTGCTTCGATGCCGGCCGAGCCGGCGCCGCTGTTGTAGATCGCGACCACGTCGTCGTGCGCCTGCAGCGCCTTCGTCACCGCGCGGTAGCAGCGGTCGTCCTGGTCGAGCGTCTCGACCGGCGCGTCGTCGCAGCGGACGGCGGCGAACGCGTCGGCGAGCTGGTCGCGGCAGCCGGCCATCCGGTCCGCGTGCGCACGGTAGCCCATGCGTCCGCCGAGCAGCAGCACGCGCCCCGGGCGTGCCGCGAGGCGGCCGATGTAGTAGCCGGCCGTGCGGCCGGCGCGATAGTTGTCGATGCCCGCGAAGTGCGCGCGGTCGATGCCGCCGATGTCGGTGACCATCGTGACGACGGTCTCGCCGCGCGCGATCGCGCCGGCCAGCGCGTCGCGCACGCGGGCCGTGTCGCGCGCGGTGACGATCAGCGCCGCGCGCCGGTACGCGGGCCGTTCGATCAGCGCGGCGGCCCGCTCGTCGTCCGCGGCGGGCAGGATCGTCCGGTGCACGACCACGCGCCGGTCGAGCATCTGCAGCGAGCGCTGCAGCGCCTGCTGCAGCCGCCGGAAGAACGGTGCGTCGGTGTCCGGCAGCAGCACGTCGACGTGGATCAGCCCGTGCCGCGTGTCGGGCAACTGGCGCGGCACGCCGAGCTGCCGCGCGGCCGCGACCACGCGCTCGCGGGCCTGCGCCGATACGCTGCCGCGCTCGTTCAGCACGCGGTCGACGGTGGTCGTGCTGACCCCGGCGAGCGCCGCGATCTCGTCGAAGCGCGCGGTGCGCTTGCGCCAGCGCGGCCCGGATTCGCCTGCCATGGTCGTCTCCTGGAGGATGTCGCCCTCTGCACGGGGCGATGCGACGAACGCTAAAGCGATGGCGAAATTTCGTCAACGTTTCGATTGAGCGGGGGAGGCCGCGGGCCTAATTTCGAGTCCATGCCGGAGCGCGTGCCGCGCTTCTCACGCAGCCAGAACCAGGGAGACACGAGTGGCCTTTACCGACGACCAGGCGCACGACCGCACGGCGGCGCGCCGTCACGAATACCGGATGATCGGCGGCGCCGGCGAGCGCGCGCACGCGGCCGGGCTCGTCAACGCCGCGTGGTACCGGTGCGCGGTGCCGCGGCCGCTGATGAAGCAGTTGATGCAGCGCGGCGATGCGCGCGCGATCCGCGACACGCTGATCTGGTACGCGGCGATCGCGGCGAGCGGTGTGCTCGCATGGCTGGCGTGGCATGCGCATTCGGCGTGGGCGATTCCCGCGTTCTTCGTGTACGGCACCCTCTACTGCAGCCCGGCCGATTCGCGCTGGCACGAATGCGGGCACGGCACCGCGTTCCGCACGCGCTGGATGAACGACGTGCTGTATCAGGTCGCGTCGTTTCAGGTGTTCCGCCGCGCGACCGCATGGCGCTGGAGCCATGCGCGCCATCACACCGATACGCTGGTCGTCGGGCGCGATCCTGAAATTGCCGCGCCGAAGCCGACCGACTGGCTCTCGCTCGCGCTGAACGTCGTCGCGCTGAAGCATGTGGCCGGCGAGCTGCGCAAGATGCTCGCGATCGCGTTCACCGGCCGGCTCGACGACGAGGAGCGTACCTACGTGCCCGAATCGGAACGGCCGAAGGTCGTGCGCGAAGCGCGCATCCATCTCGCGGTGTATGCGGTCGTGGCCGGTGCGTCGCTCTACTGGCGCACGATCCTGCCACTGCTCTACATCGGGCTGCCGAGCCTCTACGGCGCGTGGCTGTACCTGTATTTCGGCCTGACCCAGCATGCGGGCATGCCCGAGAACGTGCTCGACCACCGGCGCAACTGCCGGACCGTGATGATGAATCCCGTGTTCCGCTTCCTGTACTGGAACATGAACTACCACGTCGAGCACCACATGTTCCCGATGGTGCCGTTCCACGCGCTGCCGAAGCTGCACGAGGCCGTGAAGGCCGACATGCCGCCGCCGTACCGCAGCACGCTGGCCGCGTATGCGGAGATCGTGCCGGCGCTGATCCGGCAGACGCGCGACCCGTCCGACTACGTCGTGCGGCCCGTGCCGGATGCCGTGCGCGCCTGACCGACACCGAACCTTCCCACCCAGGAGACACCCAACATGACGCAATGGATCGACACCGGCGCGCTCGACGACATCGACGACGAAGACGTCGCGCGCTTCGACCATGCCGGCCGCACGTACGCGATCTACCGCATCGACGGCGAAGTCTTCGCGAGCGACGGCCTGTGCACGCACGAGCACGTGCATCTCGCGGACGGGCTCGTGATCGACCACGTGATCGAATGTCCGAAGCACAACGGGCGCTTCGACGTGCGCGACGGCCGGCCGCTGTCCGCGCCCGCCTGCGAGAAGCTGCGCACGTACCGCGCGAAGATCGAGGGCGGCCGCATTCTGATCGAGGTGTGACGCGATGACGAACGACCGGGTGATGGCGATCGTCGGCGCGGGCCATGCGGGCGGCCGCGCGGCGCAGGTGCTGCGCGAATCCGGCTGGGGCGGGCGGATCGTGCTGATCGGCGCGGAGGCCCACCTGCCGTACGAGCGGCCGCCGTTGTCGAAAGGAGTGCTGACCGGCGAACGCAGCGCCGCGCAGTGCCGGTTGCGCGAGCCGCACGCGTGGACGGCCGATCGCATCGAGCCGGTCGTCGCGACGGTCGAGCGTATCGATCCGTTCGCACGCGAAGTGCGCGTGTCGGGTGGGCGCGTGTTCGGCTACGACGCGCTGCTGCTCGCCACCGGTGGCCGCGCGCGTCGCCTCGCGATTCCGGGCGCGACGCTCGACGGCGTCTTTGCGTTGCGCACGCTCGACGATGCGGCGGTGCTCGGCACGCGGCTCGTGCCCGATACGCGGGTCGTGCTGATCGGCGGCGGCTTCATCGGCCTCGAAGTCGCCGCATCGGCGCGCCAACGCGGCTGCCGCGTGACGGTGCTCGACGCGGCCCCGCGCCTGCTCGGGCGCGCGGTGCCGGAAGCGATCGCGGCGCGCGTGCACGCGCTGCACGAACGGCGGGGCGTGGCCGTTCGCGTGAACCGCAAGCCGGTGGCGATCGAGCGCACGGCGGGCGGCGCGCTGGCCGTCGTGCTCGACGACGGCGACACGCTGATCGCCGACACGGTCGTGGCCGGCATCGGCATCGACCCGGCCGACGAACTGGCGCGCGAGGCCGGCCTCGCGGTCGGGCGCGGCATCGTCGTGAATGCGCGGCTCGAGACGTCGGCGCGCGGCATCTATGCGGCCGGCGACGTCGCGGTGTTCCCGAGCGCGTTGTCGGGGCGACCGGTGCGGCAGGAGACGTGGCACGGCGCCGAGACCCAGGCGCGCGTCGCCGCGCGCAACATGCTCGGCGCCGACGAGCCGTATTGCGAGATGCCGTGGTTCTGGTCGGATCAATACGACGCGCAGTTGCAGGTGGCCGGAGAGCCGGCGCTCGGCGAGCGGTCGGTCGCGCGCGTGTTCGGCGACGATGCGGAAATCCATTTCCATTTCGACGCCGGTGCGCGGCTCGTCGCCGCGAGCGGCTTCGGCCGCACGTCGGCGTTCGTCAAGGACATGCGCGTGGCGAGAATGCTGGTCGAGCGCGGGATCGACGTGAACCCGGCGGCCGTGGCGGATACGGACGTGAAGCTGAAGTCGCTGGTCTCGGTCGCGAGCGACCGGTAGCGAAAACGAAGCGGCGGGGGAGCGAAGGAAGGAAAGCGAAACGCGCGGCGATGCGTGCCGCGCGTTTCGGTCAGGCCGCGATCAGATCGTCGCGTGCAGGTGCAGGTACAGGCCGGCTGCCGCGGCGCCGCCGAGCAGCGGGCCGACGACGGGCACCCATGCATAGCGCCAGTCGCTGTCGCGCTTGCCCGGGATCGGCAGCAGCGCGTGCATGATGCGCGGCGACAGGTCGCGCGCGGGGCTCATCGCATAGCCGGTCGGGCCGCCGAGCGAGATGCCGATGCCGAGCACGAGCAGGCCGACGGGCAGTGCGTCGAGCGCGCCGAGGCCGACTTGCGGCGACGCGAGGTACAGCACGCCGAGGATCAGCACGAACGTGCAGATCGCTTCGGTCAGCACGTTGTGCGTGACGCTGCGGATCGCGGGCGCGGTGCAGAACACCGCGAGCTTCAGGTCCGCGTCGGCTTCCTTCGCGAAGTGCTGGCGATACGCGAGCCACACGAGCAGTGCGCCCGCCATCCCGCCGAGCATTTGCGCGAGGACGTAGCCGCCGACTTTCGACCACGCGAACTTGCCCGCGAGCGCGAGACTGATGGTGACGATCGGGTTCAGGTGCGCGCCGCTGAACGACGCGGTCACGTAGACGGCGACGAAGACGGCCATCGCCCAGCCCATCACGATCACGATCAGGTCCGCGCCTTTGCCCTTGGTCTTTGCAAGCAGCACGTTTGCGACCGCGCCGTTGCCGAGCAGCACGAGGATCGCGGTGCCGATGAACTCTGCAATATAAGGTGACATGGTTGTCTCTCGTATGTCATCGCGGACTCGCGCGTTGCGCGGTCCGCCGGTGTTGTTGTATTTCGTATGGATTGCTTGGGATTACTGGGCGTCGTCGGCCCATGCCTTCGCCGCGCGTACCGCACGCTGCCAGCCCGACATGCAGCGCTCGACCTGTTCCTTCGCCATCGACGGCGCGAAGCGGCGATCGAGCTGCCACTGGCTGCGCACTTCGTCGAGGTTCTTCCAGTAGCCGATCGCGAGGCCCGCGAGGTAGGCCGCGCCGAGCGCGGTCGTCTCGGTGATCTGCGGACGCACCGCGTCGACGCCGAGCAGGTCCGCCTGGAACTGCATCAGCAGGTCGTTCGCGCTCGCGCCGCCGTCCACCCGCAGCTCGCCGATGCTGATGCCCGAATCGGCTTCCATCGCGGCCAGCACGTCGAGCGACTGGTATGCGATCGAATCGAGCGCCGCGCGCGCGAGGTGCGCGGAGGTCGTGCCGCGGGTGACGCCGAACACCGAGCCGCGCGCCCGCGCGTTCCAGTGCGGTGCGCCGAGGCCGGCGAAGGCCGGGACGAGATAGACGCCGTCGGTGTGCGGCACGCTCGCGGCGAGCGCTTCGATTTCGGCGGCCGACTTGATGATGCCGACGCCGTCGCGCAGCCACTGCACGACCGCGCCCGCGATGAAGATGCTGCCTTCCAGCGCGTACTGCACGTTGTCGCCGATCTGCCACGCGATCGTCGTGACGAGGTTGTTCTTCGATTCGATCGGCTTGTCGCCGGTGTTCATCATCAGGAAGCAGCCGGTGCCGTAGGTGTTCTTCACCATGCCGGACTGCGTGCACATCTGGCCGAACAGCGCCGCCTGCTGGTCGCCGGCGATGCCCGCGAGCGGGATCTTCGACGCGAACACGGTGGTCTTCGTGTGGCCGTAGATCTCCGACGACGCCTTTACTTCCGGCAGCATGCTGCGCGGAATGTCGAGCATCTCGAGCAGCTCGCTGTCCCACTCGCGCGTGTGGATGTTGAACAGCATCGTGCGCGATGCGTTCGTCACGTCGGTCACGTGCAGTTCGTGCTTCGTGAAATTCCATACGAGCCAGCTGTCGACGGTGCCGAACGCGAGCTTGCCTTGTTTGGCCTTCTCGCGGGCGCCCGGCACGTTGTCGAGAATCCAGCGGATCTTGGTTCCCGAGAAGTACGAATCGATCGGCAGGCCGGTCTTCGCGCGCACCTTCGCCTCGAAGCCCTGCGCTTTCAGCGAATCGCAGAAGTCGGCCGTGCGGCGATCCTGCCAGACGATCGCGTTGTAGACGGGCTGGCCCGTCTCGCGATCCCACACGATCGTGGTTTCACGCTGGTTGGTGATGCCGATCGCGGCGATCGACGTGCCGTTCAGGCCCGTGCGCGTGACGGCCTCGGCGGCGACGCCGGCTTGCGTCGACCAGATTTCCTGCGGGTCGTGCTCGACCCAGCCGGGTTGCGGGTAGATCTGTTCGAATTCCTTCTGGGCGATCGATACGATATTGCCCTGGCGATCGAACAGCATCGCGCGGGAACTCGTGGTGCCCTGGTCAAGCGCGAGGATGTACTGGTCCTGCATGTCTCTCATCTCCATCCGTGGATCTGGCTTAGTTGTGATGCGCGCCGCATGTGGGCGGCGCGTCGGTGAATCAACGTCGGTCAAGCAACTTCAACTGCATTCGGTTCAGGCGTGCGGCGCGTGCGCGGCGGCGAACCACGCGTCGACCGCGGCCGTCACGGCGTCGAGCGTGCCCGGCGCGACGTGCAGGCCGAGCTTCGAGCGGCGCCACAGCACGTCCTGTGCGCAGGTCGCCCATTCGGCGTCGCGCAGGTAGCGCAGTTCGGCGTCGTGGATGCCCGGCGCGACTTCGGCGCCGAGGTCGGCGAGCGACGTCGCGCCGTCGATGACGCGCTCCGCGCGCGTGCCGTACGCCCGTGCATAGCGGCGGGCGAGCGCGGCGGGCAGCCACGGGTGGCGTTTGGCGAACGTGCCGGCGAACGCGTCGAACTTCGCGTTCGCGATGTCGCCGCCCGGCAGCGCGACGCCGGCCGTCCAGGTCTTCGCGTCGCGGCCGAGCGCGCGGCACAGCATGTCGCCGGCTTCTTCCGCGAGCTTGCGGAAGGTCGTGATCTTGCCGCCGAACACCGACAGCAGCGGCGCGCCCGCGCCGTCGTCCAGCTCGAGGCGGTAGTCGCGCGTGACGGCCGACGCATTCGCGGCGTTCTCGTCTTCCAGCAGCGGGCGCACGCCCGAGTAGGTCCAGTGCACGTCGGCCGGCGAGATCTTGCGCTTGAAGTAGCGGTTGATCGAATCGCACAGATACTGCGTCTCGTCGCGATCGATCGCGACCTTCGCGGGATCGTTCGTGTATTCGACGTCGGTCGTGCCGATCAGCGTGAAATCGTGTTCGTACGGAATCGCGAAGATGATCCGCTTGTCCGGGTTCTGGAAGATGTACGCGTGATCGTGATCGAACAGGCGGCGCGTGATGATGTGGCTGCCCTTCACGAGCCGCACGCTGTGCTGCGCGCCGCGCCCGAGCGCGCCGTGCAGCACTTCGCCGACCCACGGGCCGGCCGCGTTCGCGATCGCGCGTGCATGCACGACGCGGATCGAACCGTCGGCGTGCTGCAGTCGCGCTTCCCATTCGTCGCCGCGGCGTTCGGCACTGACGAGCTTCGTGCGCGTCAGGATCTCGGCGCCGCGCTCCTTCGCATCCATCGCGTTCAGCACGACGAGGCGCGCATCGTCGACCCAGCCGTCGGAGTACACGAAGCCGCGCTTGATCGAATCGATCAGCGGCGCGCCGGCCGCATGGCGGCGCATGTCGATGCCGCGCGAGCCGGGCAGCAGCTCGCGTTTCGCGAGGTGATCGTAGAGGAACAGGCCGATGCGGATCAGCCAGGCCGGACGCAGGTTCGGCATGTGCGGCATCACGAAGCGCAGCGGCCACATGATGTGCGGCGCCGCGCGCAGCAGCGTCTCGCGCTCCTGCAGCGCCTTGCGCACGAGCCCGAACTCGTTGTACTCGAGGTAGCGCAGCCCGCCGTGAATCAGCTTCGTGCTGGACGACGACGTATGCGACGCGAGATCGTCCTGCTCGCAGAGCATGACCGACAGGCCGCGGCCGGCCGCATCGCGCGCGATGCCCGCGCCGTTGATGCCGCCGCCGACGACGAGCAGATCGTAGCGATTCGGTTGGGTCACCTGCTGTCCTTATCGTCTGGTGGAAATGGGTGAACAGAAAATGTTCGAATTCGAAATTTAACGAACGAAATCGAAAAAGTAAAGTTCGAAAAAGCGGGGCCAGTAGCGCGTCGCACGATCCCGGACGATACTGACGGAATCGACCGTTTCGCGAGGTGAATCATGCGTATTGGGATGTGGGCCGGCGTGTGCGCCGTCCTTCTGGCGGGGTGCAGCGCGGGCATGCCGCCGCTGGCCGGAAACTGGCGGGCGCCGTCGTTCGTCGACCTGCAGACGTCGTGCGGCGGCACCGCGCGCGACTGGGGCGCGGACGCGCAGCCGGTCTATTCGGCGCTGTACGACGCGTACGTGGCAAAACGGTATCGCGGGCTGACCGAAGCGAACTATTGTGCGTTCGTAAACGAACTTTCGACGCACTACGCGGCACCCGACGCGGCGACGCGGGCCGGCTGGATCCAGTATTTCAATGGCGCGCGGGCGCAGGCCATCAGCTGGCGGGCGGCGGTCGATCCGACGCTGCGCGGCGGTTGACGCCGGCCGCGGTGAACGGGCGGGAAAGCGGAAACGACCGCGCGGCCGGAAGCGGCCGCGCGGTCAGGTCAGGAACAGCGGAATTTCACGAATAGCGGTATTTGATGGATCGCAGCGCGGCGTCGCCGGTCTCGGTCACACAGTATTTGCGCCCGGAGCCGAGCCCTTCCAGGCGTACGAGCTGCTGTTCGAGCAGGGTGTCCAGTTCATCCCTGTCCATATCGCGCTGATCAGGCGCGTCCTTCACAAGCAATAGCGTGGCGAATTCATGCGGACTCAGCATCGTTCTCTCCATGGCAATCGGGCTGCCCGCGCGGCCGGCGCAACCGCCGACGCGCGATACCCCACGGGGTATGGCTTGGGGGGAAAAGCTGTATTCGCCGGCCTGCGGTTCGCTCCGCCCTGGCACAGGCGGATCAGGCGAACGGGCCGGGGAACTGGAGTCTAGTCGAGCGCGCGGGCAACGACAAATCGTGCCCCGTTAATTTTCCGTTTGACAGCCGGGCCGCGCGCAAGCGGTTTGCTCGCGCCGCCAACTTCTTGATTTCACTTGAAGTTCGGGTTGCGATGCAGCATCGCAACCGTCATTCCGCAACGTACACCTGAGTGCCGGCGGCCGCCACGGTATCGGCCATCTCGGGCGGCAGGGGCTTGTCGGTGAAGAGCGCGTGCACCTGGCTCAGATGACCCTGGCGTACCAGCGCGGGGCGGCCGACCTTCGAGTGGTCGGCTACGAGATAGACCGTGCGCGCATGCTGCATGATGGCCTCGGCCACGCGCACCTCGCGCGTGTCGAAGTCGCGCAGCGTGCCGTCGGCCTCGATCGCCGACGTGCCGATGATCGCGTAGTCGACCTTGAACTGGCGGATGAAGTCGATCGCGAGTTCACCGACGATCCCCTTGTCCCACGGCCGCACGATGCCGCCCGTGATCAGCACTTCGCAGTCGGGGTAGCCGCTCATCATCGACGCGACGTTCAGGTTGTTGGTGATCACGTGCAGCCCGTGATGGCGGTTCAGCGCGCGCGCGACTTCCTCGGTGGTCGTGCCGAGGTTGATGAACAGCGACGCCTGGTCCGGGATGTGCGACGCCGCGAGCGCCGCGATGCGCCGCTTCTCGTCGTGGAACATCCGCTGGCGCGCGGTGTACGACACGTTCTCCGAGCTGGTCGGCAGGCTCGCGCCGCCATGGTAGCGGCGCAGCAGGTTCAGGTCGGCGAGCCAGTTCACGTCGCGGCGGATCGTCTGCGGCGTCACCGCGAAGTGCGCGGCGAGATCGTCGACGGTCACGAAGCCGTCGCGCTGCACCCATTCGAGCAGTTCCTGCTGGCGCGCGTTGAGGGTGAGGCGGGGATCTCGGGTCATGGCTCGGTGGTCGTGTCGTGAGACGGAGCGGGTATTGTAAGGGCGCAAACCGCGTTCGGCCGGCCTGACCGGCAGCCTCGCGCGCCATTCATGCGGAATTCGCATGGATTCATGTAACAAATGAACTTGTACGATCTCTCCGATCGCGCTGCAATGGCGGATTGCCCGCGCACGCGGTGCGCGCCCGGCACGTTCATTCAGCTTTCGACGAGGTGGAACCGATGACTGGCTTCAACTGGCACAACCCGTATCCGACGACCCGCATTCCGGTATTCGCGCGCAACGTCGTGTCGACGTCGCACCCGCTTGCCGCGCAGGCCGGGCTGCGGATGCTGTGGAAGGGCGGCAACGCGGTCGACGCGGCGCTGGCCGCCGCGGCCGCGATCACGGTCGTCGAGCCCGTGTCGTGCGGGCTCGGCGGCGACGCCTTCGCGCTCGTGTGGGACGGCGAGCGGCTGTCGGGGCTGAACGCGTCGGGCGTGGCGCCGGCCGCATGGAACGTCGACTACTTCCGCAAGCGCCACGGCGACGCGGGCAACGGCATCGCGAACAAGCCGACGCGCGGCTGGGATACCGTCACCGTGCCGGGCGTGATCGCGGGCTGGGAGGCGCTGCATGCGAAGTTCGGTTCGCTGCCGTTCGCGGACCTGCTCGAGCCGGCGATCGAGATCGCGGAACGCGGCTATGCGGTGTCGCCGATCGTCGCGCACAAGTGGGCGGCGGCGGTGCCCGAACTGCAGGGGCTGCCCGGCTTCGCCGACACCTTCATGCCGCGCGGGCGCGCGCCGCAGGTCGGCGAGCGCATGTGCCTGCCGGGCCATGCGCAGACGCTGCGCACGCTCGCGAAGGAGGGCGCGCGCGCGTTTTACGAAGGCGCGCTCGCCGCGCAGATCGCGGCATTCGCGCGCGAAGGCGGCGGCGCGCTGACCGAAGCCGACCTGCGCGCGTACCGGCCGGAATGGGTCGAGCCGATCGGCAGGCGCTTCGGCCGCCATACGATTCACGAGATTCCGCCGAACGGGCAGGGCATCGCCGCACTGATCGCGCTCGGGATCGCCGAGCACGCGGGCGTGACCGACTGGCCCGTCGATTCGGTCGACTCGCAGCATCTGCAGATCGAGGCGATGAAGCTCGCGTTCGCGGACGTCTATCGCTACGTCGCCGATCCGCGCGCGATGGAAGTGACGCCCGGACAGATGCTCGACGATGCGTATCTCGCCGAACGCGCGAAGCTGATCGATCCCGCGCGCGCGACGCACTTCGCGGCCGGCCGGCCGCCTGCGGGCGGCACGATCTATCTGTCGGCCGCCGACGAGCGCGGGATGATGGTGAGCTTCATCCAGTCGAACTACATGGGTTTCGGTTCGGGGCTCGTCGTGCCCGGCACGGGCATTGCGCTGCAGAATCGCGGGTACGGCTTCTCGATGGACCCGGCTTCGCCGAACGTCGTCGCGGGCGGCAAGCGGCCGTTCCACACGATCATCCCGTCGTTCGTCACCGAACAGGTGAACGGGCGCACCGAGGCCGTGATGAGCTTCGGCGTGATGGGCGGCGACATGCAGCCGCAGGGCCATCTGCAGACCATCGTGCGGATGCTCGGCTATGGCCAGCAGCCGCAGGCCGCCTGCTGCGCGCCGCGCTGGAAGGTGAATCGCGATTTCACGCTCGACGTCGAGGCGACGATGAATCGTGCGACGGTCGACGCGCTGGCCGCGCGCGGCCATACGATCAAGTCGGTTGACGATTCTTACATGGATTTCGGCTCGGGGCAGTTCGTCTGGCGGCTCGACCACGACGATCCCGAGCGCGGCTACGTGGCCGCGAGCGACAGTCGGCGCGACGGTCTGGCGGCCGGTTTCTGACGGGTTTCCGACCGGTTTTCGATCGGTTGCCGCCGGCTTTCGCCGGCCTGCATTGCACGCTTCGCGGGCGGCCGAACGGCCGCCCGTTTCGTTTGCCGCGGGCCGCGTCGTCGTACGGGCGCAAGCGGTTTGAAGGACTCGTCTAACGAGCGGCAACGGACGTCGCGGAACTGCGCCTGTCGGGTATGGTCAGTGCTTGGGAGCACGAACGGCAAAGTCCGGCTAAGATGCCAGCATGGTTCGGCCGGACCAATCCACTATAAACGCAAGTAAAACGCCGCCAGCGGGTCGGTCGGCGCCTGTGCCGAAGGCATGGGCCGGCCCCCGCGCGACGACTGGGAGCGCACCACCATGGACACGAATACGACGCATGTGATGCCGTGGCGAATCGAGGACATCGACCTGAACCGGATCGATCGTCAGCGTGCCGCCGCGAACGAGGATCTGTTGTTGCTGCTGTGCGCATCGTCGTTCATCGAAAGCGGCTCGGATCTCTACACGAGCAATCTGAGCCAGTTCTTCAACGACGATCCGGAAGTCTCCGCATGGCTGAACAATGCATGGGAGCACGAAGAATTGCAGCACGGGCGCGCGCTGAAGGCGTACATCGCGCACGTGTGGCCGGAGTTCGACTGGGATACGGCCTTCGCGAATTTCTTCGCCGAATATTCGCAGACCTGCAAGGTCGAGGCGTTCGAGAAGACCCGTGCGCTCGAGATGGTCGCCCGCTGCGTCGTCGAGACGGGCACGGCCACGCTCTATCGCGCGATCAACGAATGCTCGGACGAGCCCGTGCTGAAGGAAATCACCGACAACATCCGCACGGACGAAGTGCGTCACTACAAGCACTTCTTCAAGTTCTTCAAGAAGTACAACCAGCTCGAAGGCAACGGCCGGCTCGCGGTGCTCGGCGCGCTCGCACGCCGCGTGATGGAAATCAAGAACGAGGATTCCGAGATCGCGCTGCGCCACGTGTTCGCGATTCGCTATCCGGACCGTATCGGCGACAGCCAGTACAACCGCGAGCGCGCCGCGCGCATCAGCAAGCTCGTGCGGCGCAACCTGTCGGCCGACATGTGCGTGAAGATGCTGCTCAAGCCGCTCGATCTGCCCGCGAAGATCCAGCCGGGCGTCCACTATCCGCTCACGAAGATCACGCGGCACGTGTTCCTGCGCTGAGCGCCGCGGCGCGGCCCGTCGCGCGTATGCTGCGGCATCTTCGTCCGCTTTTCATCGGGGCCACGCCATCATGACCGATACCCATCGCCACGCGCTCGAACAATGGACGTTCGACGCGTGGCCCCCTGCCGTCGTCGCGCTGTTCGACGGCACCGCACTCGAGCGCCATGCCGATATCGCCGCGTCGCTGATCGTCGCGACCGACGACGGCCAGTTGCGTACCACGCTGCTCGGCGTCGGCGAGATCTACGCACACGATGCGCATACGCTGCTGCTGGCGCTCTGGCCGCAGTCGCGCGCGGCGCGCGCAATCGCGCAGCGCCGCACGGCCGCGTTGACGCTCGTCGCCGACGGGGCGTTCTTTCAGGCGCAATTGAAGATGACGCCGCTCGAAGGCGATTTCGGCGGCCTGGCCGGATTCGCTGCGACGGTCGCGCACGGCGATGCGCAGCGGGTCGGCTATGCGCGTCTCGCGACGGGCGTCACGTTCACGCTGGAAGGGGACCGCGCCGCGGTGCTCGCGCGCTGGCAACGCCAGGTCGAGCACCTGCGGCGCGCGGCCGCGCGGCTTCAGTGACCGCGCTGGCCGCTGCGCGACGAACGGTTGCGGTTCGGGTGCGCGGCATTGCCGTTCGCCGGGCGCGCGCCGTTGCCGCCGCCGGCCGGGCGTGCACCGCCGCCGCCGGCGTTACCTTGCGTGCGCGGCTTCGCGGCCTTCTGCGACGCCTTCGGTTGTGCGTTGCCGTCGCGCTTCGCGGCCGGCTGGCCTGAGCCGCCGGCACGCGGCTGGCGGTTGCCACCGCCGCCGCCACCATTGCCACCGCGCGGCTGCTGCCCGCGGCGCTGCTGGATCGGCTCCGGCTTCGCGTTCGGATCGGGTTCGAAGCCCGCGATCACTTCCTGCGGAATTTCGCGCTTGATCAGCCGCTCGATGTCGCGCAGCAGCTGCTTCTCGTCGACGCACACGAGCGACACGGCTTCGCCGGTCGCGCCCGCGCGGCCCGTGCGGCCGATCCGGTGCACGTAGTCTTCCGGCACGTTCGGCAGGTCGAAGTTGACGACGTGCGGCAACTGGTCGATGTCGATCCCGCGTGCGGCGATGTCGGTTGCGACGAGCACCTGCAGCGTGCTGTTCTTGAATTCCGCCAGCGCGCGCGTGCGGGCCGACTGGCTCTTGTTGCCGTGGATCGCCATCGCGCTGATGCCGTCCTTCGTCAGCTGTTCGGCAAGCCGGTTCGCGCCGTGCTTGGTGCGCGTGAACACGAGCACCTGGAACCAGTTGTGCTCGCGGATCAGGTGCGTGAGCAGTTCGCGCTTGCGGTCGCGGTCGACCGGGTGGATCTTCTGCGCGACGCTTTCGGCGGTCGTGTTGCGGCGTGCGACTTCGATCAGCGCGGGCGAGTCGAGCAGGCTGTCGGCGAGCGCCTTGATCTCGTCGGAGAACGTGGCCGAGAACAGCAGGTTCTGGCGCTGCGGCGGCAGCTTCGCGAGCACGCGCTTGATGTCGTGAATGAAGCCCATGTCGAGCATCCGGTCGGCTTCGTCGAGCACGAGGATGTCGAGATCCGACAGGTCGATGGTCTTCTGCTGCATGTGGTCGAGCAGGCGGCCCGGCGTCGCGACGACGATGTCGACGCCGCGCTTGAGCGCATCGATCTGCGGATTGATGCTGACGCCGCCGAACATCACGGTCGAGCGCAGCTTCAGGTACTTGCTGTACGCACGCACGCTTTCCTCGACCTGCGCGGCGAGCTCGCGCGTCGGCGTGAGGATCAGTGCACGCACCGCGCGCTTCGCGCCGCGATGCTCGGCGTAGAACGTGTGCAGGCGCTGCAGGATCGGCAGCGTGAAGCCGGCGGTCTTGCCGGTGCCGGTTTGCGCGCCGGCGAGCAGGTCGCCGCCGCCGAGGACGGCCGGGATCGCCTGCTGCTGGATCGGAGTCGGCGACGTGTAGCCGAGCTCGTTGACCGCCTTGACCAGCGGTTCGGCCAGGCCGAGAGATTCGAAAGACATAGATACCACTCTTGAGTTTTATGATCGGCGACGTCTCGCGCGGCCCGCGCGGGATGCGACATCGCAAAACAGCCAAAAAGCAAAAGGGCGCGGCCGCGGTTTCCCGCAGCCGCGCCCCGTTTGTGTGAGCCGCTTCTTAGTCGAGCGGCGCGGAACGCAGGTCGCTCACCTGTTGCGGCGAGATCGGCGTACCGTTGTTGCCCCACGACATACGGATATACGTGACGACCGCCGCAACCTCCTGGTTCGACAACGACTGTGCGAACGGCGGCATCCCGTACGGACGCGGATTCTTGAACGTGCTCGGCGGATAGCCACCGTTCAGCACCATGCGGATCGGGTTGACTGCCGATTCCATCAGGATCGAATGGTTGCCCGCGAGCGGCGGATAGGCCGGCGGCTTGCCTGCGCCGGTTTCGGCGTGGCAGGTCGCGCAGTTGTCCGCGTAGATCTTCTTGCCCTGGTCGAACAGCGCGTTGCCGAACTGCTTCGACGGCTCGTACTGCATGTTCTTCGGCGCTTCAGCCTTCTGCGGGATCGACTTCAGGTACGTCGACATCGCGCGCGTATCTTCGTCGGTCATGTACTGCAGGCTGTTGTGCACGACGTCCGCCATCGGGCCGAACACCGCGCCCTTGTTCGACACGCCGGCTTGCAGCAGGTCGGACAGCTCCTGCACGTGCCAGTCGCCGAGGCCGAGTTCCTTGTCGTTCGTCAGCGACGGCGCATACCAGTTCTGCAGCGGGATCAGGCCGCCCGCGAAGGCCGCCGAGCTCACCGGGCCGCCCATCATGTTGATCGACGTGTGGCACATCGAGCAGTGGCCGAGACCTTCGACGAGGTACGCGCCGCGGTTCCATTCGACCGACTTGGTCGGATCCGGCTTGTATTCGCCTTCCTTGAAGAACAGCGTACGCCAGCCGATCAGCAGGTTGCGGTTGTTGAACGGGAACTTCAGTTCGTGCGGACGGCTCGGCACCGACACCGGCGCGACCGAGCGCAGGTACGCGTAGATCGCGTCCGAATCCGCGCGCGTGACCTTCGTGTAGCTCGCGAACGGGAAGCCCGGGTACAGCAGGCTGCCGTCCTTCGAACGGCCGGTGTGCATCGCGCGGTAGAAGTCGTCCGACGTCCACTTGCCGATGCCGTCCTTGTCGTCCGGCGTGATGTTCGGCGTGTACATCGTGCCGAACGGCGTCGCCATCGGCAGGCCGCCCGCGAACGACTTGCCGCCGCGCACGGTGTGGCACGCGATACAGTCGCCGACGCGCGCGAGGTATTCGCCCTTCTTGATCAGCGCGGCCTGGTCGGCCGGCGTGGCCGCGACGGCGGAAGCGCCGTGCAGCGTGTCGTTGCCCGGCCACAGGACCGGCACGAGGGCGGCTGCCGCGACGATCGCGACGGCCGAGAGTGCAAACAGGGACTTGCGTTTCATTGTGTCTGTCTCCCTTGCCTTATTGCGGTTCGCTGCCGCAGGCGAGCGGAGTCTTCATCGAACGCGCCGGAGCCGGCACGGGGTTGGCGGGCGCCGGTTGCGCGGCGAGCCATGCGGTCACGGCCGTCACGTCTTCGTCGGACAGCTTCGACGCGATGTCGTGCATGCAATCGGGTGCCTTCGCATGGCGGTTGCCCGAGCGCCACGCGCCGAGCTGCGCGCTCAGGTAATCGGCGTGCAGGCCGACTAGGCCCGGGATCGCCGGCTGCATGCCGGTCAGCCCTGCGCCGTGGCAGGCCACGCAGGCCGGCAGCTTGCGGGACGGGTCGCCCTGCGTGACGAGCTGCTTGCCGCGTGCGAGCGTCGCGGCCGGCAGCGACGGCTTCGCCGGCGTCGGGTACGGCGGACGTTCGGCCGAGAAGTGCTCGGCGATTTCGCGCAGGTAGTCGTCGTTCAGGTACGTCAGCAGGTAGTTCATCGGCGGGTACTTGCGCCGGCCGTCACGGAAGTTGACGAGCTGGTTGTACAGGTACTCGGCCGGCTTGCCGGCCAGACGCGGGAAGTAGTCGTTGTCCGTGCCCTGGCCGTGGACGCCGTGGCATGCGGTACAGCCGCGCACGCGCTCGGCCATGGTATCGGGTGCCTTGAGCGGCGCCTGCTGGGCGTGCGCTTGCTCCGTGGGCTTGGTCTGCGCTTGGGCAGCGCTCATAAGGCCCGCGCCGCCGATCATCAGAACGGCGAGCAGCGGACGGAAGAGGCGTCTTGAAGACACACGAGACTCCATGTTTATTCGTCGGGGACCTTGTCCGGGCTACGATCGGCTCGGCGCATGGACGGCAGGACAGCCGGGCTGCTGCGACGCGGCATTCTATCATCGATGGGTAATGACGGCTATTTGACGAAAGGTCACCGGTTCCTGTCTGTTTGCGACTTGCGACAATTTGACGCGCATTGCGACGGCCCCGTGTGAACCGGCGTGCGTTTACACCATCGAAGACCTACACTCGCGGGTCGCGCGGCGCCGCCTCCGCCGCAGATCCAGTCATTTCTCCCGTTTCCGGATTCATCGATGACGTTTTCTACCGTGCCGTTGCCTGCCTCATGCCGTCCGTCCCGTTGCCGCCGCACTGCCGGCCTGCCGCTTGCGGGAGGATGCGCGCGATGAAGTTCGACAGCTTGTGGATCGGTCAGGTCGCGCTCGCGGCGCTGATGGACGCCGCGTTCGCGATGGCGGTCGGCTCGGTGCTGCTCAAGGCGTGGCTCGGCAAGGACGGCGCGCGGCCGGTCGTCGCGCCGTCGCACCCCGCATGGCTGCGCGCGCAACATTCGCTGGTCGCGGCGGCGCTGGCGCTGGTGCTCGCCGATCTCGGCTGGCTCGTCTACGAGGCCGCGACGATGAGCGGGGCAGGGCTCGGCGGCGCGTTCGCCGCGATTCCCGTCATGCTGACGCAGACGCATGCGGGCTTCGCATGGAGCGTCGCGTTCGCCGGCGCCGTGGTGCTCGCGATCGTCGCGCTCGCGAAGCCGGAGGGTCCGGTGGCACACGCGGTGCTGTGGCTCGCGGTGATCGTGGTCGCCGCCGGCAAGGCGTCGCTCGGCCATGCGGCCGACACCGGCGCGCTGTCCGCGGCAGTCGGCGTGCAGACGCTGCACCTGCTCGCCACCGCAGTGTGGGGCGGCCTCGTGCTCGCGGGCGGGCTCGCGGTGCTGCCGGCGCTCGGATCGTCGGTCGCGCGCGGCGCGCTGATCCGCATCGGCCAGCAACTGTCGCGCACGTCGATCGTCGCGGTCGTCTTCATGCTCGGCACCGGCGCGCTCAATGCGATCCGCGGGCTCGGCGGGTCGCTCGCGCCGCTCGACGGCAGCACGTGGGGGCGCGTGTTGCTGCTGAAGCTGCTGCTCGTCGCGCTCGCGCTCGTGCTCGGCGGCCTGAACCGCTTCGCGGCGCTGCCGCGCCTGCGCCGCACCGCGTCGACCGAGGATGCGTATACGTTCCGCAACATCCTGCATCTCGAAGCGCTGACGATGATCGGCGTGTTCGTCGCGGCGGCCGTGCTGTCGTTCAGCGTGCCGGGGTTCGCGGCCCTCGGCTGACGGCCGGTCGCGCCGCGACGTCGGCGTTGCGCCGCGTCGCATCACGTCGCGCGCCCGGCGTGGGCCGGGTACCGCAGCGCATGCAAAAACGGCTGCCCGTCGGGCAGCCGTGGTCGATTCGATTCCTGGCGCGACGCGCGTCGCGCTCACCACTCGGCGACGCTGCCGTCCGCGTGGCGCCATACCGGGTTGCGCCAGCGGTGCCCCGTCTTCGCCATCTCGCGCACCTTCTCCTCGTTCACGTCGATGCCGAGCCCCGGGCCCTGCGGGATCGCGACGAAGCCGTCCTCGTAGCGGAACACCTCGGGGTTGCGCAGGTAGTCGAGCAGGTCGTTGCCCTGGTTGTAGTGGATGCCGAGGCTCTGCTCCTGGATGAACGCGTTGTAGCTGACCGCATCGAGCTGCAGGCACGCGGCGAGCGCGATCGGCCCGAGCGGGCAGTGCAGCGCGAGCGCGACGTCGTAGCTTTCCGCGAGCGTCGCGATCTTGCGGCATTCGGTGATGCCGCCCGCGTGCGACGCATCGGGCTGGATGATGTCGACGTAGCCGCCCGCGAGGATGTGCTTGAAGTCCCAGCGCGAGTACAGCCGCTCGCCGAGGGCGATCGGCGTGTTCGTCTGGTTGACGATGTCGCGCAGCGCTTCGGCGTTCTCCGACAGCACCGGCTCCTCGATGAACATCAGCTTGTACGGGTCGAGCTCTTTCGCGAGCACCTTCGCCATCGGCTTGTGCACGCGGCCGTGGAAGTCGACGCCGATCCCGACGTGCGGGCCGACCGCGTCGCGCACGGCCGCGACGTTCGCGATCACCTGCTCGACCTTGTCGTAGGTGTCGACGATCTGCAGCTCCTCGGAGCCGTTCATCTTCACGGCCTTGAAGCCGCGCTCGACCACCGCGCGCGCGTTGTTCGCGACGTCGCTCGGCCGGTCGCCGCCGATCCACGAATACACCTTGATGCGATCGCGCACCTGGCCGCCGAGCAGCGCGTGCACGGGCACGCCGTGATGCTTGCCCTTGATGTCCCACAGCGCCTGGTCGACGCCCGCGATCGCGCTCATCATGATCGGGCCGCCGCGGTAGAAGCCCGCGCGGTACATGACCTGCCAGTGATCCTCGATCAGCAGCGGATCGCGGCCGACGAGGTAGTCGGCCAGCTCCTGCACGGCGGCCTCGACCGTGTGCGCGCGGCCTTCGACGACCGGCTCGCCCCAGCCGACGATGCCTTCGTCGGTTTCGATCTTGAGGAACAGCCAGCGCGGCGGGACGACGAAGGTTTCGAGGCGGGTGATTTTCACGATGCGGGTCTCCAGGGTTGACCGGCGCGGGCAATCGGGCGCGCCGCGCGGTCGCGTGCTTTCACGGTTATCCTAGCGCAGCCCGAAGAAAAATAGTATTAATAGCATTATTGTGCAGATAGTGGGCAGCCGGCCCGCCCGGGCACCGGCATAACGGAGAACGATCATTCGACGCGACCTGCATGGACAGACGGCCTTCCGGCTCGCCACGGCGATCCTGCGCGGCGACTACCCGCCCGAGTCGCTGCTGCCGAGGGAGCCCGACCTGATGGAGATGTACGGCGTGAGCCGCACGGTGATGCGCGAGGCGCTGCGTACGCTCACGTCGAAGGGGCTCGTCGAATCGCGGCCGAAGATCGGCACGCGCGTGCGGCCGCGCGGCGTGTGGAACCTGCTCGACGCCGACCTGCTCGACTGGTACGCGCGCGTCGCGCCGCCGCTCGCGTTCGCGCTGAAGCTGCAGGAGATGCGCGAGATGGTCGAGCCGTATGCGGCCGCGCTGGCCGCGCGCATGCATACGCCGGAAATGTTCGACGCGATCGAAGGCGCGGCGCGCGCGATGGCCGCCGCACGCAACGTCGACGAATGGGTGCGCGCCGACCTGCGCTTTCACCTGAGCGTGCTCGAGGCCGGCGGCAACGAGCTGCTGGTGCCGCTCGGCGCGCTGATCGATCGCACGCTCGAGGCGCAACTGCACCTGAACGCGCGCCGCGCGGACGTGTACAACGCATCGCTCGCCGAGCACACGGCCGTCAGCGATGCGATCCGCATGCGTGACGAGGACGGTGCGCGCCGCGCGATGGCGGCGCTGCTCGCGGTGACGCGCGCGCGGATCGAGATGTCCTGACGCGCGCCGGCGCGTGTGGGTGGGCGGCGCGGCGCCGGACATTGCGTGCGGTGCACGTGCGCGCTACTGTACCCGCATGGATCGGCCCGGCCAACGGTATCCCGCCGGGGTGCCGTCGACGCGCACGGGCCGCACGGGAGACGACCATGCTTTATCGCGGAAGCTGCCATTGCGGCGACGTGAAGTTCGAGGCGGAAGGCGACCTGCAGCGCGTGATGGCGTGCAACTGCTCGATCTGCCAGCGCAAGGGCGCGCTGATGTGGTTCGTGCCGCGCGACCACATGACGCTCCTCACGCCCGACGACAATCTCGCCACCTACATGTTCAACAAGCACGTGATCAAGCACCGCTTCTGCAAGCGCTGCGGGATTCATGCGTTCGGCGAAGGCGTCGATCAGCACGGCAACGCGATGGCCGCGATCAATGCGCGCTGCCTGGAAGGTGTCGATCTCGACGCGCTGCCGGTCACGCACTACGACGGTCGCTCGCACTGAGCGGCGCGTTCGCGCATGACCGCTCGCGCGGCCGTCAGGACGGTTGCGCGGCAGCGGCACCCGTCGCGGGCATTTCCGCCTGCGGGGCGGGGCCCGCGGTGCGCGCGCCGGCCGGGCGTTCGACCAGCGGCGCGAGCGCCGGCGCCATCGATTTCAGCAACTGCACGGCCATCGCGCTCGTGAAGTCGTAGCGCGCCGCGTACGGCTCGTGCGCAGTGGCCGTCAGGACCCCGAAGAACCGGTCGCCGAGCACGAACACGAACGTGCCGCTGCGGTTCACCTTGCGCGACTCGATCAGCCGCGCGCCGCGCGCATAGACGTTGAAGCGCTGGTCGCCCGTCCCCGTCTTGCCGTACACGTCGAGCGTCTTGCCGTCGGGCAGCGTGAAGCCGCCCGCGAGGCGGCGTGCGGTGCCGTTGAGCACGACGTCGCGCAGCAGCGTGTGCGCGACGTTGACGATTTCGGGCGACAGCATCGGCTGCGGCTGCGCGGCCGCGCGCACGAAGTGCGTCTCGTACGGCGTGCCCGTCGCGAAGTCGAGCCGCGTGATCGTCTCGGTCGGCGCTTTCCGGCCGCCGTTCGCGATCAGGCCGATCAGTTTCGCGAGCGCGTCGGGCTGGTCGCCCGATGCGCCGATCGCGGCCGCGTACGACGGTGTGACTTCCGCGAACGGGTAGCCGAGCGCGCGCCACGATTTCGTGATTTCCGCGTACGCGCGCAGCTCGACCATGCGGCGGATGCGGCGGTCCTGGGTCGCGTGGTAGCGCGTCTTGTACAGCCACGAGTACGTGTAGAAACGCGCATCGCGGCTGTCGCGCTGGACGTCCGCGAGCGATGCCGCCGGGTGCGCGCGCAGGTAGTTGAGCGTCCACAGCGCGAGTGGATGCACGCTCGCGATATAGCCGCGGTCGTTGAGGTTGAAGCGATCGATCGCGTACTTCGCGTAGAGCTTCGCGAGATCGTCGTCGGACAGCGTCGCGGCCGGCGTGCCCTTCAGCTGCGCGCGCATCTGCGCGTCGAACCACGCGAGCGATGCGTTCGGCGCGACGCTGCGCAGCACGGTCGCGATCTTCGGCGGCGACTTGCGCACGTCCTTCAGCATCAGCGCGAGCGCGTCGTCGGGCGCCTTGCCCGCATAGCGCGTGTAGTAGCGCTTCACGTAGACCTGGCTTTCGCCGTCGACGAACTGCTGCAGGTAATGCTGGCGCTGCGCGGGATCGCCGAGCCACGACGACGACGGGCCGGCCGCCTGCAGCGTCTCGTAGTGGACGATGTCGCGCATCAGCCGCACGAACACGAGGTTGACCGAATGCTCGAACGCCGTATGCAGCGTCATGATGCGGCCGTTGTCCGACTTCTCGAAATTCGAGAACACCTGCGCGCCGCCGCCCGTGTAGAACACGTCGGGGCTCGCCGAATACTTGCGTTCGACGGCCGCGTCGAGCATCGCCTGCAGCGAGCGGTCGCGCGTGTGCACGAGGTAGTCGAGCGCCCAGCGCGACAGCCCGTCGATCGGGTCGGGCTTCACACGGGCCAGCTCCGCGTTCGACAGGTTTGCATAGCGCGCATGCAGGTCGGACACGATCTGCAGGTAGGTGATCAGCGTGCGCAGTTTCGCGGTCGAGCCGAGGTTGATGCGGCCGCCGCGATTCACGTCGAACGGCTGGTTCACGCTGTCGGTCTGCACGCGCAGCAGGTTCGCGCCGTTGCGGCGTTCGTACAGCGTGAAGCTGTACGTGAGGTGCGACGGATCGTCCTTCGGTGCGAGCATTTCGAATCCGTACAGGCCGGCTGCCTGTGCGCCGTCGCGCGTCGACGCCCGCGCGAGCCGTTCGGCGACCGCTTGCTGCACGCCGTTGTCGAGCGTGCTGGTCGCCTGCAGGTCCAGCTGGTCGAGCTGATACAGGTCGCTGATCCCGAGCGCCGACAGCAGCGACGCGCGCGCGGACGTCACGGCCTTGCGCGACACGAACGACTGCACGTGCGCGGCGGCCGGCGGCGCGCTGCGTTCGATCTGCGCGGCGAGCGCGGCGTCGCGCAGCGCGGGCGAGATCACGCCGCCGTTGGACAGCAACCGCAGATAGCTGTCGGTCAGCTTCTGCAGCGCCGGATAGCCGCGGTTGAGGAAGTACGACGGCGCGCGCTGCGCAATGATCAGCGACAGCACCTCGCGGAACGTCTTGCCCTGTTCGTCGACGTTGTCGCCGGTCGTCGGCGCGGACAGGATCCGGTTCACGTCGTCGAAGTCGCGGCCGTACCACGCGGCGAGGCCGTCGCCGATGCCGGTGATTTCACCCACGTGCGGCCGCGCGGCGAGCGGCACCGAGTTCAGGTAGTGCATGACGATGGTGCGGCGCGCGGGCATCGTCTGCGGGCCGTTCAGGTACGCGCGCACCGACGCGGACGCGATCTGCCGCAGCTTCTCGGGCGGCGTCGCGGTGCGGCCCTCGGGCGAATGGCGGAATTTCTCGATTTGCGTGGCGAGCGTGCTGCCGCCCGGGCGCGCCTGATGGCGGTTGACGACGTGCAGCGCCTGGTCGGCGACCGCGCGGCTGAAGCGCCCCCAGTCGATCGCCGGGTTGCGGTTCGGCTCGTTCGCGTCGAGCAGGTAGCGATCCTCGATGAACAGCAGCGAATCGACGATCACGCGCGGCACCCGGTCGAAGTCCGCGTAGACGCGCTGCGGGAATACGGTCGAGAAGAGCGGCGCGCCGGTCGAGTCGAACAGCCTCAGCCCCGCCTGGTCCTTCTCGTCGTATGGCAGGAACAGGCCGCGATCGCCGAGCGACAGCATCCGCTGCGAATCGCGCGCCTGCTTGCCGACGACGAAGCCGCGCGCGAGCAGCCGCTCCTGGAACGCCGGCATCATCGCGTAGCCGAGGCGCTCGTCGTACGGGCCGTTCGCGGGGAAGCGGATGTGATCGCTCGGGCCCGTCTCGACCGTGTAGCCGACGTCGCGGGTGAGCTCGGACAGGTAGTGCGCCTGCAGCCGGGATGTTTCGATCTCGGTCTGCACGAGCCGCGCGACGATCGCCACCGCGATCAGCAGCGCGGCAAGCAAAGACCACTTGACCCACGTCCAGACCGATGCGAGCCCGGTCACGCGCGGCAGGATACGATTCAGCGGCCGATTCATGGCGGCGTCTCCCTGAAGGCGCGGGCTCCGGCCGCACCCCATTAAGGATTAGTGTAGTCCTCCGCAGCCGGCTGCCAAGGGCGGTCGACTACCGAGATGCGCCGATGCAACGGGTGTGCCCGCGGCGTGCTGTAACCCGCTCGGCGTTGCGGTGGTGCATGCCGTCGCAGCGTAACGTTTGCGCGTGTCGTGCCGGGGCACCCGTATGGCAGGTGTGTCGGCGGGCAGGCCCGAACGGTCGGGCAGGCGGGCAATGCACCGGTTTCGTGCGGGGCGACGCAGCGACAATTAGGATCGAAACCCGACCGTAAAATTGTGTCCGGCGCGCGATGCTGCTGCGGGTTTCCGTGATAGCCGTGCGTGTCGGCCGCGGGTACGATCGCCGGATGTGCGGCGCATTTCCGCTTTCGCCGGGAGTCCCATGCCGATCCATCCTGTCGCACTCGTCTGCACGGCCGTGCTCGGACTGCTGCTGTTCGGGCTCGGGCTCGTCGTCTCCGTCACGCGTTTCCGGTGCACCACCGGTTCCGGGTGCGCGGCCGACCCGACGAACGGGTTGCACAAGATCGTGCGCGCACACGGCAACACGGCCGAATACGCGCCGTTTCTCGCGGTGCTGTTTCTTTATTTCGGTGCGCACGATCCGTCGCGCACGGTTCTCGCGCTGATCGTCGCGGCGACCGCATGCCGTTGCCTGCTCGTGGTCGGATTGCTCGCGTGGCCGACGATGGCCGATCCGAATCCGGTGCGTTTCGTCGGCGCGCTCGGCACGTATCTGTGCGGTGCAGCGCTGTGTATCGCGTTGTTCGTCTGAACGACCGCACGCGGCGGCGGCATCTCGCGCGCCGCGCCGCTATCGCCACAGCAGCTTCGCGCGATCGAGCCGGCGCACGGCCTCGACGAAGCAGTGAATCAGGTAGTCGCACGCGATCGTATTCAGCGCATCGCGGCGCGTGAGCACGCCGACCGACACGGCCGGAATCGTTTCCTCCACGTCGATCGCGACCATCCGCTCGCGAATCCAGTCGATCTCCATGAACCCCTTCGGCACGCACGACACGGTGTCGGTGTGCACCGACAGCGAAAACGCCGCGCTGAACGACGTGCATTCGATGATCGGCTGCGGCGCCGGATAGCCGTGCGCGACGAACACGTCCTGCAGCAACCGGCCGATGCTTTCCGGCGACGTGTTGAGGATCCATTGCGCATCCTGCAGCTGCGCGAGCGACGTGCAGTGGCGTAGCGGATTGCTCGCGCGTGTCATC
Source organism: Burkholderia metallica (assembly GCF_001718555.1). NCBI lineage: Bacteria > Pseudomonadati > Pseudomonadota > Betaproteobacteria > Burkholderiales > Burkholderiaceae > Burkholderia > Burkholderia metallica. The sequence goes on along the minus strand of NZ_CP013401.1, from coordinate 3,029,096 downwards.
AGGATCAGTTCCGATTCGAGCAGCGGCCGGAACGTGAATTCGGGCGACAGCCGTGTCGCGTCGATGATCGCGATCACGAAGTCGAGCGAGCCGTCGCGCAGGCGCGGCAGCGCCGTGTCGAGAAAACCTTCGCGCACGTCGAGGCGGATCGTCGGCATCCGCTGGCGGAACGCGTCGAGTGCGGCGGGCAGGAAGCCGAGCGACATCAGCGGCGTCAGCGCGCACGCGAGCGCGCCTTCCTTGCCGCCCGACAACTGGATCACGTCGTCGCGCGCGTGCTGCATTTCCGCGAGGATCAGCCGCGCGCGCGCATAGATGGCCTGCCCGAAGCGTGTGAGCTGCGCGCCGCGCGCATTGCGTGTGACGAGCGGCACGCCGAGATCGAGTTCGAGTTCGCGGATCGCCTTCGTCAACGCGGGTTGCGACAGGTGGATCGCGCGCGCGGCCGCGCGCAGGCTGCCGTGTTCGGCGATGGCGGCAAGCGCCCGGAGCTGGTGGTGTTTCACGGCGTGGCGGGGGCGCGGCGGCAGTGGGGACGCTCGTATCCTACACCTCGCCGCCGCATTGAAAGCACGTGATAACCGTGCGTTATCACGATCGAAAAATGTCGCTCCGGGCTGCGTATTTTGGATGCCTAGACTGCATGCGCAGGCCGTCGAACGGGCCGCGCACACGACACGCACAACCAGTACGGAGACACACCTTCATGAAGGCGCCTCAAGCGGACAGCATGGTCGGCGGGCATGTCGGCGACGCTGCCGCATCCCCGTCCAATCGCCAGTTGATCGTTGCCGTCACGATCGGCAACGGCCTCGAATTCTTCGATCTCACCGTGTTCAGCTTCTTCGCGGTGCTGCTCGGCAAACTGTTCTTTCCGGCGGTGTCCGCGCAGCAGCAATTGCTGATGTCGGTCGCGACGTTCGGCGTCGGCTTCATCGCGCGGCCGATCGGCGGTGTCGTGATCGGGCTCGTCGCCGACCGCTTCGGCCGCTTGCCCGCGATGAACCTCACGCTCGTCACGATGGCGGTCGGCACCGGGGTGATCGGCGTGCTGCCGACCTACGCGCAGATCGGCGTCGCGGCGCCCGTGCTGGTCGTGCTCGCGCGGCTGCTGCAGGGCTTTTCGGCCGGCGGTGAAGTCGGCGTATCGACGTCGTTGCTCGCCGAGCGCGCGCCGGCGGGCGAGCGTGGCTACTACACGAGCTGGCAGTTCGCGAGCCAGGGCGCCGCGGCGCTGGCCGGCTCGCTCGTCGGCTTCCTGCTGTCGCATTTCCTCGACACGGCGTCGCTCGAATCGTGGGGCTGGCGCGTGCCGTTCGTCGCGGGCGTGCTGATCGCGCCGGTCGGCCTCTACCTGCGCGCGCGCTTCAATGCGTTCGAGCAGCACGCGCCGGCCGCGGCCGCGCGGCGTTCGTCGACGCTGCTCCGCACCGTGCTGCGGCGTGACGGCGGCGCCGTGCTGACCGCGCTCGGCCTCGTGGTCGGCGGCACGGCCGCGCATTTCATCGTGCTGTATTACATGTCGACGTACGCGATCAAGGTGCTGCACCTGCCGATGGATACCGCGCTGTGGTGCGGGATCCTGTCCGGCGCCGTGATGTTCGTTGCCGCGCCGATCGGCGGGCGGCTGTCGGACGCAACCGGCAGCAGGCGCGTCGCGCTGTGGTCGCGCATCGCGCTGACCGTGCTGATCCTGCCGGGCTTCTGGCTGATCCGCGCGGTGCCGTCGATCGCGACGCTGTATGCGGTCGTGATGCTGCTCGCCGCGCTGCACTCGATCAATGCGGGCGCGAACGGCGTGATCCTCGCCGAGCTGTTCCCGAAGAGCACGCGTGCGACCGCGCTGTCGATCGCGTATGCGGGCGGCGTATCGATCTTCGGCGGCTTCGCGCAGTTCATCGTCACGTGGCTGATCGGCGCGACCGGCAACCCGGCCGCGCCTGCATGGTACGTGATCGTCTGTGGCCTGCTGTCGCTCGTCGCGCTCGCGTTCGCGTCGGATCGCAGCGATCGCGATGCGTGACCGACTGCGCTCGCTGCTGCCGCTTCCTTCTTCCCCCTTCGCCCCGAATCGTATGAACGCCACCGTTTCGTTCTCGTCCCCGCCTGCCGACGTCGCGGCCGGCGACCTGTGCGACCTGCCCGCGCGCACGATGCTCGACCTGCTGAAGACGCGGCAGATCGGCGCGTGCGACCTGCTCGACGCGCATCTCGCGCGGATCGCGGCGGTCAACCCGCGCGTGAACGCGCTCGTGACCGTCGCCGATCCCGATACGCTGCGTGCCCGTGCGCGCGACATCGACGCCCGCTGGATGCGCGGCGAATGGCAGGGGCCGCTGCACGGGCTGCCGGTGTCGCAGAAGGATCTCACCGCGACGCGCGGCGTGCGCACGACGTACGGCTCGCGCTTGTTCGCCGATCACGTGCCGCGGCATGACGCGCTCGTCGTGCGCCGCTGCGCGAGCGCCGGCGCGCTGATGATCGGCAAGTCGAACACGCCCGAATTCGGCGCCGGGTCGCATACGTTCAACGAAGTGTTCGGCGCGACGCGCAACCCGTGGGACCTGACGCGCTCCGCGGGCGGCAGCAGCGGCGGTGCGGCCGCCGCGCTCGCATGCGGGATGAACCCGCTTGCCTGCGGCAGCGACATGGGCGGTTCGCTGCGCAATCCGGCCGCATGGAACAACGTCGTCGGCTTGCGGCCGTCGCCGGGCCGCGTGCCGCGCGCGCCGGACCTGAACGGCTGGACGACGCTCGGCGTCGACGGGCCGATGGCGCGCGATGTGGCCGATACCGCGTTGCTGCTCTCCGCGATCGCCGGGCCGAGCGGCGAGACCGCGACCGAACTCACGGAACCGGGTGCGCGCTTCGCGCTGCCGCTTGAACGCGACTTCCGCGGCAAGCGCATCGCGATGTCGCGCGGCCTGCCCGGCGTGCCGGTCGATCCGGAGATCGGGCGTGTGGTCGACGCGCAGGCGCGCGTGTTCGCGGCGCTCGGTTGCGAAGTCGAATTCGACGATCCCGATCTGTCGGATGCCGAGGACGTGTTCCGTATCGAGCGCGCGTGGATGATCGGTACGCTGGTCGACGGGCTCGACGACGCGCAGCGCGCGGTGCTGAAGCCCGAGATTCACGATGAATACCAGCTGCACCGCTCGCTCACGGCTGCCGATCTCGGCCGCATGTTCGTGCGCAAGACGCAGCTGTTCGAGCGGATGCGCGCGTTCATGCAGCGCTACGCGTTCTACGTGCTGCCGACGACGCAGGTGATGCCGTTCGACGTCGACCTGCGCTCGCCCGTGCATGGGATGAGCGCCGCAAGCGCGTCTTACATCGACTGGATGCGCGTGTGCTGGTACCTGTCGTCGACCGAGGCGCCGATCCTGTCGGTGCCGTGCGGCTTTGGCGCGGCCGGTCTGCCGATCGGCATGCAGATCGTCGGCCGATACCGCGACGACTGGGGCGTGCTGCAGTTCGGCCACGCGTACGAAGTTGCAGCCGGCCGCCGCTGGGCGCCGCCGCCGGTCGTCGCCGACGCGATGCGCTGACCTTCTTTCCCGATTCACGGCTGACCGTTCCGGTTCGCACCGGAGCAGGCCGCGCGCCTGCGGGGGACGCGCACGCCTGCGTTTTGCCATTCGACCCGCGCAATGGAGACCTTTCGATGAACAAACGGCTGTTGGCTGGCGCGGGTGTCGCGCTGATCGCGGGTGCGGCGCACGCACAGAGCAGCGTGACGCTGTACGGCATTATCGACGAAGGGCTGACCTACACGAGCAACCTCGCGGTGGCCGGCCCGAACGGTACGGTGAGCGGCAAGCCCGCGCTGCGGATGCTGGGCGGCGTGCAGCAGGCGAGCCGCTGGGGGCTGCGCGGCGTCGAGGATCTCGGCGGCGGGCTGACGGCGATCTTCACGCTCGAGAACGGCTTCGATCCGAGCACCGGCAAGCTCGGGCAGGGTGGGCTGATCTTCGGCAAGAAGGCGTTCGTCGGGCTGGCGGGGCCGTTCGGCGCCGTCACGCTCGGGCGGCAGTACGACACCAACGTCGACTTCCTCGGGCCGCTCGAGGCCGCCGCGCTGTTCGGCGGCTACATGGTTGCGCACCCCGGCGATCTCGACAACGTGAACAACGCGAACTCGACCAACAACGCGATCAAGTTCACGAGCAACGATTACGGCGGGTTCCGCTTCGCGGCGATGTACGGGGTCGGCGGCATCGCGGGCGCGGCGACCCGCAACCAGGTGTGGTCGATGACGGCAGGCTACACGCGCGGGCCGCTCGTGGTCGCGGCCGGCTACCTGAATGCACGCAACCCGAACGTGTCGTTCTTCGGCACGACCGGCAGCCCGGCCCCGACCGTGGGCGGCGTGCCCGGCAACAACATGCTGTCGCCGGTGTATTCAGGCTATGCGTCGGCGCGCACGCTGCAGGTCGCGGCGGCCGGCGGCACCTACGCGATCGGCGCGGTAACGCTCGGCGCGATGTATACGAATACGTCGTTCCGCCAGCTCGGCGACCCGTCGTCCGGCCTGAACCCCGGTGGCGTGTCCGGCAACGCGGTGTTCAACAATGTCGAGGCGAGCGTGCGCTACCAGTTCACCCCCTTTTTGTTCGGCGGCGTCGCGTACGACTACACGCGCGGCGGCGGCGTGAACGGCCGCGACGGCGCGAAGTATCACCAGGTCGCGGCGGGGCTCGACTACTTCCTGTCGAAGCGCACCGATGTCTATCTGACTGCCGTCTATCAGCGCGCATCGGGCACCGACTCGACGGGGCGGCCGGCGGTGGCCGCGATCAACGGCCCCGGCGCGTCCGCGAACGACCGCCAGTTCGAGGCGCGCATCGGCATACGGCACAAGTTCTGACGGGTGGGGTCGCGGCGAGCGGTGATATGCTCGCGGGACGCCCGCGACCGACGGGTGGATTCCGACTGCCCGCGCGCGGCTCGCTGCCGCGCGGCGCGGCGTTTCCGAGGGAAGAGCCGACAACATGAGCCGCAAATTCATTCTGAAGGGCGACACCACCGACCACGGCGGCGTGGTGCTCGAAGGGATCGCCAATTCGTCGTTCGACGGACGCGAACTCGCGTATCTCGGCGCAGCCGTGTTCTGCGCGGCGTGCAAGTCGCCGGGCGTGATCGTGTCGGATGGCGGCGAGCGGACGATGACCGTGATGGGCAAGGTCGTCGCGCTCGAACACGACCTGTGCCAGTGTCTGTGCACGCCGCAGCCGAAGCTGATCGCGTCGCAGGCCACCGGCACGATCTCGGGTTAATGCTTGCCGCACGCGGGCGCTCGTCATCCGCGCGGCATCGACACCCAGCCGCCCGCCGTCAGTCGCTGCCTTCGGTCTCGATCACGAGGATGCGTGCTGCGCCGAGCGGATGCGCGACGTGCTCGGTGCCGACCGTCGCGTGGAAGACGTCGCCCGTTTCGAGCACCGTCGCGTGCTCGACACCCGCCACGCGATAGCGCATCTCGACGCGGCCATTGAGCACCGCGAACACTTCCTCGCCATCGTTCACGTGCCAGCGATACGGCTGGTCGGTCCAGTGCAGCCGGACCGTGATGCCGTTCAGGTTCGCGATGTCGAGCGCGCCCCACGCGCGATCCGCCGTGAATGCGGCGCTCCGGATGATGTTCATCGAGGTGTTCTCCGGCGCGTATGCACGTCGCTTCCCAGTGATTTTTCCGACATTCGCATTCAGCGCGACATCGCACGCAGTGCCTGTTCGATCGTCTCCTTGCGCTTCGCGAAGCCGGCCGCCGAGCGTTCGGTGACGCGCTTCACGACCGCTGCCGGCGCCGTGTCGGGCGAACCGGCGTCGAACGGCGGCGCGGGCGCGTATTCGAGCTGCAGCTGGATCGCCTGCGCCTCTTCGTCGCCGGCCAGTTCCGCGGCGATCGTCAACGCGAAGTCGATGCCGGCCGTGACGCCGCCGCCCGTGATCAGGTTGCCGTCGCGCACCACGCGCTCGCGCACCGGCACCGCGCCGAGCGGTTCGAGCAGCGAGTGGAACGCCCAGTGCGTCGTCGCGCGTCGCCCGCGCAGCAGGCCGGCTACGCCGAGCAGCAGCGCGCCCGTGCAGACCGACGTCACGTAGCGCGCGGCCGCCGCGCGCTGCTGCACGAACGCGATCGTCTCGGCGTCGAGCAGCAGCGCGTTGATGCCGACCCCGCCCGGAATGCAGATCACGTCGAGCGGCGGGCAGTCGTCGAACGTGCAGGTCGGCGCGAGCGCGAGCCCGCTGCTCGACGCGACGGTATCGCGCGACTTCCAGACCAGATGGACGGCTGCGTCGGGCAGCGACGCGAGCACGTCGTGCGGGCCGGTGAGATCGAGCTGCTGGACGCCGGGAAACACGAGAAAACCGATATGCAGGGTCATGCGAAGACTCCGGGTGGAAGAGGGCGAACCGTTGCCGGCACGGGATGGACAGATCGATTCTAGGCGCGTAGTGTTTGGCGAAATTGCCATATCACCCACGTTTTCAGCCAATCGTCATGCCAGCCGCTCCGCGTTCGATCCTGGTCCTCGCGTTTCCCCGTGCACAGCTGCTCGACGTGTCGGGGCCGTTGCAGGTGTTTGCGTCCGTCAACGAGCTCGCGCTGGAGCGCGGCCGGCCGGCGCCGTATGCGCCGCGTGTCATCGCCGCCGATGCGGGGCCCGTCGAAACGTCGTCGGGCCTCGTCGTGATGGCGGAATCGCTGCGCGCGGCCGCGCGCCATCCCGATACGCTGATCGTCGCCGGCGGCAAGGGCGTGCACGCGGCATCGAAGGATGCGCGGCTGGTGCGCTGGGTGCGCCGGCAGGCGGCGCGCACGCGGCGCGTGGCGTCGGTCTGCACCGGCGCATTCCTGCTCGCCGAGGCCGGCCTGCTCGACGGGCGGCGCGCGGTCACGCACTGGGCGCGCTGCGACGAATTCGCGGCGCGCTATCCGAACGTGCGCGTCGAATCCGATCCGATCTTCATCCGCGAAGGTGCGCTGTGGACCTCGGCCGGCGTGACGGCCGGCATCGACCTCGCGCTCGCGCTGGTCGAGGAGGATCTCGGGCGCGCGACCGCACTCGACGTCGCGCGCGAACTCGTCGTGTTCCTGAAGCGTCCGGGCGGACAGGCGCAGTTCAGCGCGATGCTGTCGATGCAGCGCACCGACGACCGCTTCGGCGACCTGCATGCGTGGATGGCCGAGCACCTGACGGCCGACCTGTCGGTGCCCGCGCTGGCCGAGCGCGTGCGCATGAGCGAGCGCAGCTTCGTGCGCCACTATCGCGCGGCAACCGGCCGCACGCCCGCGCGCGCGGTCGAGCAGATTCGCGTCGAGGCCGCGCAGCGCCTGCTCGGCGAAACGGCCTGGCCCGTCAAGCGGATCGCCGCGCGTTGCGGCTTCGGCTCGGAGGAAACGCTGCGACGCTGCTTTGTGCGCGTGCTGGGCGTGTCGCCGCAGGGATACCGCGAGCGCTTCGTGCGGTGACGCGCCGCGTGCGGCGGTGCTCGGGGCCGGAACGCGCGTCGCACGGGACTGAACGTAAACCGGACGCTTTCCAGTCCGAAATGCCGAAACTATTCAGGATCTGAGAACAATGGATGGGGGCTTGTGCCGCGACCGTCGCGCGCTCTATTCTGTTCCGTTGGCGATTCGAAGGGGGGGCAGCATGGACCGAATCCAGGCAATGGAAGTTTTTACCCGCGTGGTCGACGCGAACAGCTTCACGCGTGCGGCCGACACGCTCGCGATGCCGCGCGCGTCGGTGACGACCATCATCCAGAATCTCGAGGCGCTGCTCGGCGTGCGCCTGATGCACCGGACGACGCGCCGGCTGTCGCTGACGCCGGAAGGTGCTGCGTACTACGAGCATTGCATGAAGATCATCTCGGAGATCGCGGAGGCCGACGCGAGTTTCCAGACCGGCAACCGCAAGCCGAGCGGCGTGCTGCGCGTCCACATGCCGAGTTCGCTCGGGCGGCGCATCGTGCTGCCGTCGTTGTCGATTTTCCGGCAGCGCTACCCGGACATCACGCTCGAACTGGGGCTTTCCGATCGCTACGTGGACCCGGTCGAGGAGGGCATCGATTGCATGATCCGGGTCGGGCCGCTCGAGGATTCGTCGATGGTCGCGCGGCGGATCGGGATGCTCAAGCGCGTGACCTGCGCGTCGCCCGATTATCTCGCGCGTCACGGCGAGCCGCACGAGATTGCCGATCTCGCCGAACATCATGCGGTGAACTTTCGTTCGAGCCACGGCGCGCGGCCGATTCCGTGGGTGTTCATGATCGACGGCAAGCCGTTCGAGGTGCGAATGAACGGGAGCGTCACGGTCAACGATTCGGATGCCTACGTGACGTGCGGGCTCGAAGGGTTCGGGATGATCCAGCCGACGTTGTTCATGGTGCTGCCGAACCTGCTCGACGGATCGCTGGTCGAGGTGCTTCCGGACTGCAATCCGAAGCCGAAGCCGATTTCGATCGTCTATCCGCACAACCGGCATCTGTCGCAGAAGGTTCGTGTGTTCGCCGACTGGATCGCGGAGGTGTTCGAGTCGACGCCGTCGCTGGAGGGTGGGGAGAACTGGCGGGGGCGGGTGGAGGCGCAGGCGGCGAAGCTGCAGAGAGGGGCGGTGGCGGCGTGAAGTGCCGGGGCGCGGCCGGGGGCTCTGTGTCGCCGGCCCCGCAGTTTTGGCGTCCAGGAGAAGCGCAGCGTCGATGCCGCGGCTTCAATTGTGGGATTGATCCGGAGCAGCGCCTCGCGTCGCACGATCGCGCAGCGCGGCGGGCAATTTCCACAGCATCAGTTCACGCGTGCCGATTGCCCACAGCGCCGAACCGTCCCACGAAAAGGCCAGCGCCTTGATCTCGCTGTCTTTGGGTAGCGACGATGCGTCTAGCTGCACGGGCGTGCGGCCCTGTGCGACGTCCCAGAGTGTCACGCGATGCTTCCAGCCGCCTGTGCGGTAGGTCGTGCCCATCGCAAGGAAGCGTCCGTTCGCAGAACGGGCGGCAGCCTTGAGGTCGTTGGCAGTGCCCAGCAGGGCCGACAGCACGTGCCCGCTCTTGAGATCCACCACGTGCATGCCGACGAAGCGCGCCCGTTTCGTGCCGGTGTACTTCATGGCAGGAGGCATGCTGCCGTCGTCGTCGAGCAGCAGCACAAAGCCTGTCGCGATCCATTGACCCTGCGGTGAGCCGAGCGGCTTGGGCACCCATTGCGCGATGCCGGCGGCGCTCACGGAATCCGGCGTGCCGAAGCGCTGGGGTAAGGCAATCGTACGCAGCGCTCGGCCGGTGCGGGCGTCCAGTTCGGCGAGCCCTTGCGAGTCCTCCGTCCAGTAGCTTCCGGAAGGCCGCCAGCGTACGGGCCAGATCAGCGCATTGCTGCCGTTGCTGATCTCGTCCATCAGCGACTGGCGTACCGACGACAGCGTGGTGACGAACGGCCATGGATTGTCGGTGCCCGGCGGCGCTGACGCCGGGCGCTGTACGGTCAGAAACTGGGAGCCGACCGGATTCGCGTCCTTCTTGCTATCCCGGAGGTCATGCCAGAAATTGGCCGGCAGATCGTCGTCGAGAATCCAGTACATATCGCTCATCTGATGAGCTCGCCAATCGGTGTCGCTCGGCCAGACGACTTCATGACGATCGACCTTGCGGCTCGCGATGTCATATCGGTACAGGCACGGCTTGCTCTTGGTGTCCGGCTGGCCGTCGAACCAGACGGCGCTGCCGTCGCCGTTGATCATCATCCGTCGGGGGCCATCCTGGCCGTGCCAGACTTCGTCCGCCTGCAACGCGCCGTTGACCGCGTGCAGCCGCCACACATACTCGTTCCAGCCGCGGTTGTCGGCGACCTGGGCGCTAAACAGCAGGCTGCCATCCGGTAGGCCGAGGATGTCGTGCGGGTACGGCAACGTGCGTTGGGACGGATCGGTCACGAACTTGTCCCAGCGGATGATTGAGGGCTTGATTGCGGGGGCGCTCTGGTCCGGCACAACCAGCTTGATCGCGGGCGGCGGCATCGACGGTGTCGACGGTAACTGCCATGCAGCAGGCGACGTGGCGATTTCCAGCTTGGCCGGCAGTGCGGACAACGCGTCGGTCAATGCCGTGAACACGTCGCCCGGGACGACGGAGATGCCGGTCCTGCTGGATTGAGTCCGGTTGCCGCTGAACACGTCCAGGTCCTGAAGTGTCAGTGCTTTCCACAGGCTGTAGTCGGGGTTGGGCCGGGAGTCGATGCGACCGAACTGAACGACCGTGGCCGGATGCCCGAATATGGCGCTGGCGTCCTGCACCCTGAGGAACAGCGCACTCCGGTACTGACCGGTGATGCCATCGCGGTGGTCCTGGCGGGCCTCCCAGAAGGCATAGGTGGTCTGCAACGCTGGCAGGTCGGAACCTAGGAACAGCCGGTCGACGCGTGCCCGTGCCTGATCCATGCGCCAGTCCAGTTCCTGTCGGGTGATCGCGCCTTGTTGCAGCGCTTGCTGCAGTTTTGGCAGCGTAGAGTGGTCGGCGATGGCCGCGCGCAGGTCCGGCCGGCGCGACAACAGCACATGGCTCCAGGGGTCCGGCAAATTCTGCAACTGCCAGCTATTGGCACTGGCTTGTACCGGGCTCGTCCGTTGCAGCACGCGCTGCACCAGCGGCTGCACCTGATCGTAGGAGGAGGAGACCAGCAGGAACACGGCTTCCGCATAAGCTTGCCGGTTCTTGCCGTTGTCCCAGATCAGGACCTGTTCGCCTCGGCGGGCGGCGACTTCGTAATCGTCGTCGTGCCCGGTATCGTGCAACTGCTCGAATCTCCAATGCAGGCCGTCGACGGTGGTGTCGGGCAGAGGGTCGGCCTGGCTCGTGAGCGGGAGTGCCAGGCCGGTCAGACACAGCAGGAAGCATGCGAGGCGTTTTTTCATCGACGTTATGCCCGGATGCAGCGGAAATTTGGACGTACCGATTCTAAGCGCGGCGTGGCGCTCATGCTGCTGTGTGCCGGGCGTCGTTGCAAGGGGTATCAACTTTTGCGCCGTTCGGTATCACTGCATACAGGCATCGGCGAGTGGATCGACTTTTTACGGAGGGATGCCGGCATCGGTTGCGTATCCCCTCGGATCTCGAAATCAATGGCTCGATCATTGTTGCCACGAGAGCGCGGGCCGGTACTTTAGTGCTGAACTGAAAGCGCGTGTCACGGATGGCTGCTGTGTTCAACCGTTCTTGCTGGCGCCGGTCATGTGCAGACACTGGTGTCGGGACGCGTGACGAGCCCGAAAGAAGGAACCGCGGCCATTCAACGCGACCGCTCGCGTTGGCGAACTCAAGTCGCGGATCGATTTCAACCGGAAGTGTGCGATTGACGATGGCCGATTGGTCGTCGCATTCGACCAGGGAGGTCCACACGGTCAATGCGATGTGACGTTTTCCGGGTGGAGCAAATGAAAAAGCCGCTGTTCCTTTCGAAACAGCGGCTCTCGCATTTGGTGGCGAATCAGGGATTCGAACCCCGGACCTGCGGATTATGATTCCGTCGCTCTAACCGACTGAGCTAATTCGCCGAAGACTTGAATTATGCAGATCGCCCGCCGGGCTGTCAACACCTTTTCCCGTCTTCCGTGAAAAAAGTTGCCGGCGGCCCGTTCCAGCCTCGTCGCGGGCGCGTTGCCTCGGACCGGCAACCGCCCGCCATCCGCATCAATCCTGCGCGTAGATGTTCGAGTCCTTCGTCTCCTTGACGAACAGCAGACCGATCACGAAGGTGGCCAGCGCGATCACGATCGGATACCAGAGGCCCGAATAGATGTCGCCCTTCGCCGCGACGATCGCGAACGCGGTCGCCGGCAGGAAGCCGCCGAACCAGCCGTTGCCGATGTGATAGGGCAGCGACATCGACGTGTAGCGGATCCGCGTCGGGAACATCTCGACCAGCATCGCGGCGATCGGGCCGTACACCATCGTCACGTAGATCACGAGGATCGTCAGGATCACGATCGTCATCGGCCAGTTGAGCTGTGCCGGGTCCGCCTTCGGCGGGTAGCCGGCCGCCTTCAGCGTCGACGCGAGCGTCTTGTCGAACGCCGCCCCCTGAGCTTTCGCGTCGGCCGCCTTGCCGTCATACGCCGGGATCACCGTGTCGCCCACCTTGATTTCGGCCAGCGTGCCGGCCGGTGCCGCGACGTTCTCGTAGTTCAGGCCGGCTTTCGCGAGCGCGCTCTTCACGATGTCGCACGAGCTCGTGAACTTTGACGTCCCCACCGGGTTGAACTGGAACGAACAGGTGGCCGGATCGGCGACGACCGAGATCGGCGCCTTCTGCGTCGCGAGTTCGAGCTGCGGGTTCGCGTAGTGCGTGAGTGCCTTGAACAGCGGGAAGTAGGTCAGCGCCGCGATCAGGCAGCCCGCGAGGATGATCGGCTTGCGGCCGATCTTGTCCGACAGCGAACCGAAGAACAGGAAGAACGGCGTGCCGATCAAGAGTGCGATCGCGATCAGGATGTTCGCGCTCGCACCGTCGACCTTCAGCGTCTGCGTGAGGAAGAACAGCGCGTAGAACTGGCCCGTGTACCACACGACGGCCTGGCCGGCGGTCAGGCCGACGAGCGCGAGGATCACGATCTTCAGGTTCTTCCACTGGCCGAACGCTTCGGTCAGCGGCGCCTTCGACGTCTTGCCTTCGGCCTTGATGCGCAGGAATACCGGCGATTCGTTCAGCTGCATCCGGATCCACACCGACACCGCGAGCAGCAGGATCGACGCGACGAACGGCACGCGCCAGCCCCAGCTGCCGAACGCCTCCTCTCCGATGAGCGTGCGCACACCGAGGATCACGAGCAGCGACAGGAACAGGCCGAGCGTGGCGGTCGTCTGGATCCACGCGGTGTAGAAGCCGCGACGGTTGGCCGGCGCATGCTCGGCGACATAGGTCGCCGCGCCGCCGTACTCGCCGCCGAGCGCGAGGCCCTGCAACAGCCGCATCGCGATGAAGATCACGGGCGCGGCGATGCCGATCGACGCGTAGCCGGGCAGGAAGCCGACCACGAACGTCGAGACGCCCATGATCACGATCGTCACGAGGAACGTGTGCTTGCGGCCGACGAGATCGCCGAGGCGGCCGAACACGATCGCGCCGAACGGCCGCACCGCGAAGCCGGCGGCGAAGCCGAGCAGCGTGAAGATGAAGGCGGCGGTCGGGTTGACGCCGGAGAAGAAGCTCTTGCTGATGTAGGCCGCGAGCGAGCCGGCCAGGTAAAAGTCGTACCACTCGAACACGGTGCCGAGCGACGACGCGAAGATCACCTTCTTCTCTTCGCCCGTCATCGGCGAGTGCGAAATTTGCCCGCCTAGGGTTGCCATGAGTCGTCTCCAAGTCCCTTGATTTAGATGTGCGGCCGCCTCGGGTAAGCGGGCCTGTCGAGGATTATTGGTACGGAAACTTACGGCGGACTGACGCGCGCCGGCAAAACGGCTGCACGTTAACCCGCGCCGAATCGTCTGCTTCGTATAGCCATCGTGCCTTCAACGTCCGGCAAGTAGCCGGTTTCGACGTTGTTGCGGCGTGCTGCGGCGGTGCGCGTCAGGGTTAATCCGGGGGCGTATCGGTCAGCGGCAGGCTGACGCGTACGAGCGTGCCGGCGAGGCGCGGCGCGTGCTGGTACACGTGATCGTCGAGCGTCAGCGTGCCGCCGTGCTGCGTGGCGATCTCGCGCACGATCGCAAGGCCGAGGCCGCTGCCGTCGCCTTCGCGGCCGAGAATCCGGTAGAAGCGCTCGACGACGCGCTCGCGTTCGGCGGCCGGGATGCCGGGGCCGGTATCTTCGACTTCGAGATGCACGACCCGCGTCGCGGGCTCGGCGCGCACACGCACCGTGATGCGGCCGCCGTCCGGCGTGTAGCGGATCGCGTTGTCGATCAGGTTGCCGAGCATCTCGCGCAGCATCACCGGATGGCCGTCGACGTCGAGCGGCGTGTCGTCCGGCGGGCCTTCGTAGCCGAGATCCATCCGTTTCGCGAGCGCGGCCTGCACCCAGTCGCGCACCGCGCGCCGCGCGAGCGACGCGATCTCGACCGGCTCGAACGTCAGCCCGCTCGCACGGTTCTCGGCGCGCGCGAGCGCGAGCAACTGCGTGACGAGCCGCGCGGCCTGCTCGGAGCTGGTCGCGATCTGTTCGAGCGAGCGCTGCACGTCGGGCGGGACCGGATGGCGCAGCGCGAACTCGGCCTGCGTGCGCAGGCCCGCAAGCGGCGTCTTCATCTGATGGGCGGCGTCGGCGATGAAGCGCTTTTGCAGCGCCATGTTCTGTTCGAGGCGGGCGAGCAGGTCGTTGAACGACGTGACGAGCGGCTCGATCTCGGGCGGCGCGCGCTGCGCCTCGACGGGCGACAGGTCGTCGGGCCGCCGCGCGCGGATGTGCGCCTGCAGCGCGTTGAGCGGCGCGAGCCCGCGCGACAGCCCGAACCACACCAACAGGATCGCGAGCGGCAGGATCACGAACTGCGGCAGGATCACGCCCTTGATGATGTCGTTCGCGAGTGCGTTGCGCTTGTCGAGCGTTTCGCCGACCTGCACGAGCACGGGCTGCGTGCTGTCGGATCGCGGCAGCGCGACCGTCGTATAGGCGACGCGCACGTCGTTGCCGCGCAGCAGGTCGTCGCGAAACATGACGACGCCGGGCGGCGGCCGGTCCTCGTCGCGCGGCAGCGGCATGTCGGCTTCGCCCGCGACCAGCTCGCCGCGCGTGCCGAGCACCTGGAAGTAGACGCTGTCGACGTTGTCCGCGCGCAGGAAGTCGCGCGTCTGCTCCGGCAGCGTCAGCTCGGCGACGCCGTTGACCGGATGGATCTGCCGCGCGAGCACGTACGCGTTGGTCTCGAGCGCGCGATCGAACGGGCCGTTCGCGATCGTTTTCGCGACCAGATAGGTGACGGCGATGCTCATCGGCCACAGCAGCAGCAGCGGCGCGAGCATCCAGTCGAGGATCTCGCCGAACAGCGAGCGCGGGCGCGGCGCCTCGGGCTCATCGGTTTCGTCGGGCGGGGCGAACGGGTTTTCGTAGCGCGCGTCGCGCGCCTCGTCGGCGGCCGACGACGGCGCGCCGGTCGGTTGGCGGGGATGGGCCGGCGTGGCCATCGCGGCGACGCCCGGGTTCAGCGCAGCGGCGTGCCGGCCACCGCGGGCTGGGGCGCGGCCGTGTCGGTCGGCGCGGCGGGCGCGACTTTCTCGAGGCAATAGCCGAGGCCGCGCACGGTCGAGATCCGTACGCCGCTGGGTTCGATCTTCTTGCGCAGCCGGTGCACATAGACTTCGATCGCGTTGTTGCTCACTTCCTCGCCCCATTCGCACAGATGGTCGACGAGCTGCTCCTTCGACACGAGCCGGCCGATCCGCTGCAGCAGCACTTCGAGCAGGCCGAGTTCGCGCGCGGAAAGATCGAGCACGCGATCGTTCGCATACGCGATCCGGCCGACCTGGTCGAACGCGAGCGAGCCGTGGCGCACGACGGTCGGGCCGCCGCCCGCGCCGCGCCGGGTCAGCGCGCGCACGCGCGCCTCGAGCTCGTTGAGCGCGAACGGCTTGGCCATGTAGTCGTCGGCGCCGAGGTCGAGCCCCTTCACGCGCTCGTCGACGCTGTCGGCGGCCGTCAGGATCAGCACGGGAAGGTTTGAATTGCGGGCGCGCAGGCGCTTGAGCACGTCGAGCCCGGACATTTTCGGGAGCCCGAGATCGAGGATCAGCAGGTCGAAGGTCTGCATCGACAGCGCGGTATCGGCGTCGACGCCGGTCTTCACGTGGTCGACCGCATAGCCCGATTGGCGGAGTGACCGGGTGAGGCCGTCCGCGAGTATGCTGTCGTCTTCCGCGATGAGAATTCGCATGGTGCTGACCGATGGCCGGCAGGGCGTTCGCGCCGGCCGGCTGTCTCCGAAGTTATTCGTATACAACGCAGCCTGCATTGCGGGCTTGCACAAAACACTGTTTTTTTATACAGTGTCTGCATTCGTGGGCAGCGCTTGATAGCGGGCGCGCCTCTTACAGACGCTGCTCATCATAGCAAAGGACGATTCATGGAAGATAGCAAGAAGGGCTCCGGGATGACCGCCGAGAAGAGCAAGGCGCTGGCCGCCGCGCTTGCCCAGATCGAAAAGCAGTTCGGCAAGGGCTCGATCATGCGCATGGGCGACGCCGAGGCGGCCGAGAACATCCAGGTCGTGTCCACGGGCTCGCTCGGTCTCGATATCGCGCTTGGCGTCGGCGGCCTGCCGCGCGGCCGGGTGGTCGAGATCTACGGTCCGGAATCGTCCGGTAAAACCACGCTCACGCTGCAGGTCATTGCCGAACTGCAGAAGCTGGGCGGCACGGCCGCGTTCATCGACGCCGAGCACGCGCTCGACGTTCAATATGCAGCGAAGCTCGGCGTGAACGTGCCGGAGCTGCTGATCTCGCAGCCGGACACCGGCGAGCAGGCGCTGGAAATCACCGACGCGCTGGTGCGCTCGGGCTCGATCGACATGATCGTCATCGACTCGGTCGCGGCGCTCGTGCCGAAGGCTGAAATCGAAGGCGAGATGGGCGATTCGCTGCCGGGTTTGCAGGCCCGCCTGATGTCGCAGGCGCTGCGCAAGCTGACCGGCACGATCAAGCGCACGAACTGCCTGGTGATCTTCATCAACCAGATCCGGATGAAGATCGGCGTGATGTTCGGCAACCCGGAAACCACGACGGGCGGCAACGCGCTCAAGTTCTATTCGTCGGTGCGTCTCGACATCCGCCGGATCGGCTCGATCAAGAAGAACGACGAGGTGATCGGCAACGAAACCCGCGTGAAGGTCGTCAAGAACAAGGTGTCGCCGCCGTTCCGCGAAGCGATCTTCGACATCCTGTATGGCGAAGGCATTTCGCGTCAGGGCGAGATCATCGATCTCGGCGTGCAGGCGAAAATCGTCGACAAGGCGGGCGCCTGGTACAGCTACAACGGCGAGAAGATCGGCCAGGGCAAGGACAACGCGCGTGAATTCCTGCGCGAAAATCCGGAAATCGCACGCGAGATCGAGAACCGCATTCGCGAATCGCTTGGCGTGGTCACCATGCCCGATGGTGTGGTCGAGGACGAAGCCGAGGCGATGGACGAAGAAGAGTGATGATCGGGCGCCGAGGTCAGGCTGGCGAGCCGGAGGAGAGCGACGTGCCCGAAACGGCAGGCCGCTCCAGCCGGCGAGCCGGATCCTCGGGCGCCGATCGGCGGGGCGCGGGCAGCGATGCCGCGAACCGCACCGCGACGAGGGCATCCGACGATGCCCTCGTTTCGTTTGAGATTGCCGCACCGGCCGATCCGTTCGACGACGATGAATCGTTCGACGCGCACGACCGCCCCCGCCGTCGTGTTTCCGGTGTCAGCTTCCCGGGCGATCGCGCACCCGATGCGTCGGCGCCGGCCAGGGAAGACGTCTATACACGCAGCAGCCAGCATCCACGCCGCACGCGTCGAGCATCGGGCGCTGCCGCCGGCAGTGCTTCCGGTGAAGCCGCCGGCGCCGGCGAGCGCAAATCATCGAAGCCGCAGCGGTCGTTGAAGGGGCGCGCACTCGGCTATCTGTCCAGGCGCGAATACAGCCGCACCGAACTCGCGCGCAAGCTGGCGCCCTACGTCGGCGAAGACGAATCCGTCGAGCCCGTGCTCGATGCGCTGGAGCAGGAAGGGTGGCTGTCCGATGCACGCTTTGCCGAGAGTCTCGTGCATCGTCGCGCGTCGCGTGTCGGTGTCGCACGCATCGTCAGCGAGCTGAAGCGGCATGCGGTGGGCGACACGCTCGTCGAGGAGGTGAATGCGCAGCTGCGCGAGACCGAATGGGCGCGCGCGCAGGCCGTCTGGCGCAAGAAATTCGGTGCACTGCCGCAAACGCCGGCCGAGCGTGCGAAGCAGGCGCGCTTTCTTGCCGCGCGCGGCTTCTCGAGCGCGACCATCGTGAAGTTGCTGAAGGTCGGCGACGATTTCCCGATCGACGACTGAGCACGCCGATCGCGCGCGTGGCGCGCGATTTTGCTGCAACGCAACCCCTTCCGGACAGGCGGGAATACCCGCCGTCGCGTCCAACTGTCTCAAATACCCAATATGCTAAAATCCGTGGGTTTTCCTCTTCGGCCTCAACCTCCAGCATGCCGCTACCCGAGCCCGTGCCCCGTCAGTTGCGACATCGACGCGCAATCCGAGCGGAAGCTTACGAGCGCGGCGACGGCTTGTGGGATATCGAAGCCTGCCTGACCGACCACAAGCCGCGCGATGTCGCGCTTGCGTCGGGCATCCGGCCCCAGGGCCTGCCGATCCACGAACTCTGGCTGCGCGTGACTATCGATCGTGACCTCAATGTCGTCGACGCCGAAGCGTCTTCGGAATGGGTTCCCTATCCCGGTCACTGTCAATCCGCCTCTCCCGCCTATCGGGCCCTCATCGGGCTCAATCTCTTCCGCAACTTCCGCCGCAATGCGAACCGGCTGCTCGCCGGCGTCGCAGGCTGCTCCCATCTCACCGAACTGTGCGCGGTGCTGCCGACGGCAGCGATCCAGGCGTTCGCCGGGGAGGTGTGGAACGTGCGTGAAGAAGGCGGCGAAGGGCCGGATCACGACGGCGCGCACGACGACGCACCTTTCCAGCTCGGCCGCTGCCGGGCGTTGCGGTTCGACGGCGAGGTCGTGCGGCAGTATTACCCGCGCTGGTATGGCGCGAGCCGGCCGGACGTGCCCGGTGATGGCAGCACGAAGGAATGAACGGAAATCATTCGAAGAAGCGTCTTAAGCGACTTTTCATCCAACTCTCAGACTGAAGGGAATCACGCATGAAGATTCACGAGTACCAGGGTAAGGAAATCCTGCGGAAATTCGGAGTCGCGGTACCGCGCGGCAAGCCGGCGTTCTCGGTGGAGGACGCTGTCAAGGTGGCAGAAGAGCTCGGCGGCCCGGTCTGGGTCGTGAAGGCTCAGATTCACGCAGGCGGCCGCGGTAAAGGCGGCGGCGTGAAGGTGGCGAAGTCGATCGAGCAGGTCCGCGAATACGCGAGCCAGATCCTCGGCATGCAGCTCGTCACGCACCAGACCGGTCCGGAAGGCCAGAAGGTCAACCGCCTGATGATCGAAGAAGGCGCCGACATCAAGCAGGAACTGTATGTCAGCCTCGTCGTCGATCGCATCTCGCAAAAGATCGTTCTGATGGGTTCGAGCGAAGGCGGCATGGACATCGAAGAAGTCGCCGAAAAGCACCCGGAACTGATCCACAAGGTCATCGTGGAGCCGTCGACGGGCCTGCTCGACGCACAAGCCGACGACCTCGCCGCGAAGATCGGCGTGCCGGCCGCTTCGATTCCGCAAGCGCGCGCGATCCTGCAAGGTCTGTACAAGGCATTCTGGGAAACCGACGCATCGCTGGCCGAAATCAACCCGCTGAACGTCTCCGGCGACGGCAAGGTCATCGCACTCGACGCGAAGTTCAACTTCGACTCGAACGCGCTGTTCCGCCACCCGGAAATCGTCGCGTACCGCGATCTGGACGAAGAAGATCCGGCTGAAATCGAAGCGTCGAAGTTCGACCTCGCGTACATCTCGCTCGACGGCAACATCGGCTGTCTCGTGAACGGCGCGGGCCTCGCGATGGCGACGATGGACACCATCAAGCTGTTCGGCGGCGAGCCGGCGAACTTCCTGGACGTCGGCGGTGGCGCCACGACCGAGAAGGTTACGGAAGCGTTCAAGCTGATGCTGAAGAACCCGGATCTGAAGGCGATCCTCGTGAACATCTTCGGCGGCATCATGCGCTGCGACGTGATCGCGGAAGGCGTGATCGCCGGTTCGAAGGCCGTGAACCTGAACGTGCCGCTCGTCGTGCGCATGAAGGGCACGAACGAAGACCTCGGCAAGAAGATGCTGGCCGATTCGGGCCTGCCGATCATCTCGGCGGACAGCATGGAAGAGGCTGCGCAGAAGGTCGTCGCGGCTGCCGCAGGCAAGTAACGCTATCGAATACGCATGGCGGCGCGGCTGGCACGCGACGCCAATCGAACAGAGGTCAAAATACATGTCGATTCTGATCAACAAGGACACGAAGGTCATCACGCAGGGCATTACCGGCAAAACCGGTCAATTCCATACGCGCGCCTGCCGTGAATACGCAAACGGCCGCGAAGCATTCGTCGCGGGCGTGAACCCGAAGAAGGCCGGCGAAGATTTCGAAGGCATTCCGATCTACGCGAGCGTCAAGGAAGCGAAGGCCGAAACCGGCGCGACCGTGTCGGTCATCTACGTTCCGCCGGCAGGCGCAGCGGCTGCGATCTGGGAAGCGGTCGAAGCCGATCTGGATCTCGCGATCTGCATCACGGAAGGCATCCCCGTGCGCGACATGATCGAAGTGAAGGACCGCATGCGCCGCGAAGGCCGCAAGACGCTGCTGCTCGGGCCGAACTGCCCGGGCACGATCACGCCGGACGAGCTGAAGATCGGCATCATGCCGGGTCACATCCACCGCAAGGGCCGCATCGGCGTCGTGTCGCGTTCGGGCACGCTGACGTATGAAGCGGTTGCTCAGCTGACGGCACTCGGCCTCGGCCAGTCGTCGGCAGTCGGCATCGGCGGCGACCCGATCAACGGTCTGAAGCACATCGACGTGATGAAGATGTTCAACGACGATCCGGATACGGATGCGGTCGTGATGATCGGCGAAATCGGCGGTCCGGACGAAGCGAACGCCGCCGAGTGGATCAAGGACAACATGAAGAAGCCGGTGGTCGGCTTCATCGCGGGCGTCACGGCGCCCCCGGGCAAGCGCATGGGCCACGCCGGCGCGCTGATCTCGGGCGGTGCGGATACGGCCGAAGCGAAGCTGGAAATCATGGAAGCGTGCGGCATTACCGTCACGCGCAACCCGTCGGAAATGGGCCGTCTGCTGAAGAAGGCGCTGTAATATTTCCCCCGGGTTCGTCCTGCAGAAAACGCCGGCATTGCCGGCGTTTTTTGTTATGCTCGCGCAATGAATTCGTAAGCACCGGGCATGCGTCGCGCATGTGCCGGCGATGAACCGGGCCGCCTGCGAGCGGCCGCTGTCCTGTCCTCACGGCCATGCTCGAATTCCTGACGTCGCTGCATTGGGGCGCCGTATTCCAGATCGTCATCATCGATATCCTGCTCGGCGGCGACAACGCGGTCGTGATCGCGCTCGCATGCCGCAACCTGCCGGCGAACCAGCGGCTGCGCGGTGTCGTCTGGGGCACCGCGGGGGCGATCCTGCTGCGTGTTGCGCTGATCACGTTCGCGGTCGCGCTGCTCGACGTGCCGTTCCTGAAGTTGGGCGGCGGGCTGCTGCTGCTGTGGATCGGCATCAAGCTGATGGCGCCGGCCGACGACGCGCACGACGACATCAAGCCGGCCAGCCGGCTGTGGGAC
Source organism: Burkholderia metallica (assembly GCF_001718555.1). Lineage (NCBI taxonomy): Bacteria > Pseudomonadati > Pseudomonadota > Betaproteobacteria > Burkholderiales > Burkholderiaceae > Burkholderia > Burkholderia metallica. The sequence goes on along the minus strand of NZ_CP013401.1, from coordinate 3,007,685 downwards.
GCCGTGAAGACGATCGTGATCGCCGACGCGGTGATGAGCCTAGACAACGTGATCGCGATCGCCGGCGCGGCCGAACAGGCCGATCCGTCGCACCGGATCCCGCTCGTGATCTTCGGGCTCGTCGTCAGCGTCCCGATCATCGTGTGGGGCAGCACGCTGGTGCTGAAGCTGCTCGACCGATTCCCGATCGTCGTGGCGCTCGGCGCCGGGCTGCTCGGCTGGATCGCGGGCGGGCTGATCGTGAACGATCCGGTCGGCGATCGCTGGGCGGTGCTCGATACGCAGCCGGTGCTCTACGGCGCGAGCATTGCGGGCGCGCTGTTCGTCGTGGCGATCGGCTACGCGCTCAGGCGCCGCAGCGGTACCCCGCGCGCGCACTGACACTGGCCATCCGGCCGACTGCCGGATTCGGACCCCGCTGGCTACGATCGAGACGCCTGCCTCTACCGGCAGGCGTTTTTCGTTTCCGGAGCCTGCCATGTTCGAAGCCTTTTCCGTTTCCCTGTTCCGTCGCGTTGCCGCCGATCTGCGGCGCGCGAACCGGCCGTCGCCGCGCTGGCGGCCGGCCGGCTTCACGCTGATCGAACTGATGATCGTGCTGGCGATCGTCGGCGTGATCGCGGCCTATGCCATTCCCGCGTATCAGGATTACCTCGCGCGCTCGCGGGTCGGCGAGGGGCTCGCGCTCGCGTCGTCCGCGCGGCTTGCCGTCGCCGACAACGCCGCGAGCGGCGCGAGCCTCGACGGCGGCTACAGCCCGCCGGCCGCGACCCGCAACGTCCAATCCGTCGCGATCGACGGCGAGACCGGCCAGATCACGGTCACTTTCACCGCGCGCGTTACTGCGGCCAACGCCAATACGCTGGTGCTCGTGCCGTCCGCGCCCGACAAGGCCGACACACCCACCGCGCGCGTGGCGCTTAAAAAGGGTGCGATGCAGGCCGGTGCGATCGCGTGGGAGTGCTTCGCCGCCGGCAAGGATGCATCGTCGCTGCCGGCGCCGGGGGCCGGGCCGCTGCCGGCTGACGCCGCGACGCTGCCTGCGAAGTACGCACCGGCCGAGTGCCGTGCGTAATGTGCGTGATCGGAACGGTGGCGCAGCCGTGCGGTGCGGGCAGCCCGCCTGCCGCTTCAGCCGGCCGGGGCGGCTGCGCCGCGTCGGGTCGCGGCGCGACGGCCCCGCACAGAGCGAGGAAAGTTTTGTATAGTGCGCCGGTTGCTGACATCCGGTTCGCTCATGCCTTCTACTTTTTCCCGTTCGTTGCCGCTCGTTGCGCTGGCTGTCGCCCTGATCGTGCCGTATGCGATCACGAATCACACGTATCCGATTCCGACCTTCTATTCCGAGTTTTCCGCGCTGGTGCTGTATCTGCTGGTGGGGGTGTCCGTCGTGCTGCTCGCGCGCACGGGTCGCCCGACCGAGCCGTTCGCCGCGCCGGCCGCGTTCGTCGCGCCGCTCGGGTTCGCGGCGGTGCTCATCGCGCAGGTCGCGCTGATCCCGCTGAAAGTGCCGTCGATGAACTGGCTGGCGGTCGGCTATCTTGCCGCCGCACTGGTCGCGATGCAGGCCGGCTATGCGCTCGCGCGCGACGGGCTGACCGAGGCCGTGTCGCGGATGATGGCCGGCGCGCTGCTCGTCGGCGGCGTGTTCGCGGTCGGCACCCAGATCGTGCAGTTGTTCCACCTCGAATCGGCGCTGTCGCCGTTCGTCGTGATCTACAACGTCGCGGTCGATCGCCGCCCGTACGGCAACATGGCGCAGGCGAACCATCTGGCCAGCTACATCGCGTTCGCGCTCGCGGGTGCGCTGTATCTCGTGCAGACGCGCCGGCTCGCGGTATGGGCGTGGTTCGCGCTGTCGATCGTGCTGTCGGTCGGTCTCGCGCTGACGGTGTCGCGCGGCCCGTGGCTGCAGGTCGCGGTGATGGTCGTCGCGGGCTTCTGGATGGCGTGGCTCGAGTCGCGCCGCGCGCCGGGCAATAAGCGTGCGTGGCTGATTCCGGTCGTGCTGGCGGTGGCGTTCGTCGCGGTGAACGTCGCGGTGCGCTGGGCCAATGTGCACTACCACCTGAATCTCGCGGAATCCGCGGCCGACCGGATGCGCGACGCGGGGCAGATCGCACCGCGCCTCGCGCTGTGGAAGTACGGGCTCGCGATGTTCCGCGAGCATCCGCTGCTCGGCGTCGGCTGGGGCGAGTTCCCGTCGCACCAGTTCGCGCTCGTGCGCACGCTCGGCGGTGTCGAGATCGCGAACAACTCGCACGACATCTTCATCGACCTGCTCGCGAAGTCCGGCCTCGTCGGCCTGGGCGTGCTCGTCGTCGCGCTCGTGACCTGGTTCGTGCGTGCGGTGCGCGCGCCGCAGTCGAGCATGCGCGTGTTCGGTTTCGCGCTGATCGGCATCCTGCTGATGCATGCGCTGGTCGAGTATCCGCAGCAGTACATGTTCTTCCTGTTGCCGGCGATGTTCGTGATCGGGCTGCTCGAAGTGAAGCCGCTGCGCATCCTGCCGGGGCGGGCCGCCTTCGGGCTGTTCGCGGTACTGTCGGTCGGCGGCGTGCTGGCGGCGGTGCCCGTGCTGCGCGACTACCAGCGCGCGGAAGTGCTGTATTACGGCAGCGATCCGGCCGCGCAGTACCGCGATGCGCCGTCGCTGCTGTTCGGCGCGTGGGGCGATTACGGCGCGGCCACGCTGCTCGCGATTTCGGCGGACGACCTTCCGGTCAAGCTCGCCGCGCACGAGCGCGCGATCGCGCTGCTGCCGGGCGAGACGGTGCTGCGCCGCTATGCGGTGCTGCAGGCGCTGGCCGGACGTGAAGCCGATGCGTTCGACACCGTCGCGCGCCTGCACGTGTTTGCAAAGGAGTTGAAGGACTGGCCGCAACAACTGGCGGCGCTGTACAAGCTGTGCGACCAGCAGCCGGCGTTGAAGACGTTCAAGGCGGCGGTCGTCGCGAAATACGGCGAAGTGCCGGCCGATGCAGCCGACGACGAGGACGACGACGATTCGGATTGATGCGCGCAGCGCTTGCCGGAACGGGGAATTCCGGCAGGTGCCGCGACGTGGGGAAGCAGCGGCGCGAGCGGGGCGCAAGCGCGCCGCGCGACTCCGGTGAATCCCGCGAACCCGGCGACCTGTCGATTACCCCGCGGATTACACGCATTCCGCCCCAAGACGCGGCAATTCGCGTCAACCATTGTCAAATTGCCGCCGCCGGGCGGGTCGTGCGTGCACAATGCGCGAAAGCGCCTGCCTGCCGGCCCGCATGGCGACCGGGCGGACGCAAACACGGGCGGCACCCCGTTCATCCGGGAGGTCCGCCACGCAGGATCGCGGCCGAACATCGATCGGCCGTGCGGCCGTAACGGGGCGCCGGTCCGATGGCCGCGGCGCGGCGTGATGCATGCGATGCGGCCGGGCGACGTTGCCCGGTGCGCGGCGCGTGCGTCGGAAACAGTGCTGAAGAACGATATTCGACCATGGCCATTCGCTCGACCTACCTGATCCTGCCCGCTGTCGCGATGCTGTTTTCCGGCTGCGCGATGCTGTCGTCGTCGCAGGAAAGCAAGCTGACCTGCCACATTCCGCGCGCCGTCTATCCGGATACCGCGAAACCGCTCACGCGCCAGGCGACCGTGCTCGTGCGTGCGCTGATGACGACGTCCGGCGAAGCGCAGAACGTCACCGTGACGACGAGCAGCCGCAATGCGGCGGCCGACCGCGCGGCCGTCGACGCGATGACGCACGCGACCTGCGCGCAGACGGGCGCGACCGCGAACCCGTTCCTGCTGACGCAACCGTTCGTGTTCGAGCCGCAGCGCGGCCAGTGATACGCGAGCGGCGCGGCCTGCGCGCGGCCCGCCCGTGCGGGCTTCGTTTGCTGCCGGCCGCTTCGTCGTACATTGCCGGCGACAGTCGATGCGTGCGGCCGTCGGAGCGCACGCGCCCGGCGTTCAGCGCCGCGGCATCAGGTTCGCGCCGCGGCAGGCCGGCTCGGCCGTCGCGCTCAGCCCGAGCAGCGTGAACCCGTTGCGTTCCTGACGAATCAGCGCGTAGTGCCGCGCGACCGTTTCCCCGGTGTTGCCCGTCAGGTCGAGTTCGACCTGAAAGCGGTCCTTGCTGTCCGAGCAGCTCCGCACCGGGCCGTACTCAAACCCGATATCGGTCGCCTTGCTGGCCTTGTCGAACGCCTGCCGGCCTTTGAGCGCGGCCGCGGCGGCGGCGGGCTCGCTCCATTCGCGCGCCAGCGCATCGTCCACCTTCAGCCATTCGTCGACGAAATCGCGGCCGTTGAGCGCAACAGGCTGCACACGCTGCACGGTGGCGCCGTCGACGCGGTAGCGGAAGATGCCCGGCCGCGTCATCACTTCGCTGTCTTTCGAGCCGACCGTCGTGCGTATCTCGAAGCCGTCGGAGCGTACCTTGAACCGGATCGCGTCGTCGTCGAGCACGTAGCCGTGTTCGGTATGAAACAGCGTGCGTTGCGCGGTCGAGCCGTTTGCCGGTGCAAGAACGTCCGCGCCGAACCGGCTCCAGCGCGACGAGCACCACGGCGTGCCGTGGACGACCGCGACCTGCCCGCCGGGCAGCGCCGAGAACCAGAAGCCACCGCCGTAGGCGCCGCCGATGTCCTTGTAATCGTCGGCCTGCCAGCGCAGCACGCGTCGCCAGCCGCCGTTTTCCCATGCGTAAGCGGTCAGCACGTTGTCGTCGCCGCACGCGATGTCGAAACCGGCGCGCACGAAGAGCAACGGGCGCGACGTGCCGCCGCGTTCGACGTCGACGTCCGGATTGCGGCCGAACGCCGATTCGCCGTTTTTCGGCTGGGCAGGGTGGGCCGGCACGCCGAGCGCGGTCGCGAGCGTGCGTTTCAGTGCGGCCGGGTCGACCTGTTCGCCGCTGCACGCGAGCTGCGCATCGATCGCGCCGACGAGCGCCTGCTTGTACGCACGAAGCGCGTCGCGCAGCGGCGGCGAAACGTCGACGTTGCCGCCGCCGTCGCCTTGAGGATTGCGGACCTGCTGGACGTGATGCTGCGCGTCGATGGCCGCGTGCGCCGCGGTGTCGGCGGCGGGGCAGCGGCCGGCAGCGAAGGCGGCGGCCGGCAGCAGCAGGAGCGCGCACAGCAGCGGCGCGCCGTATTTCAGCGTGGGGTTCGTCATGGGTGATGTGCTTTCTGCTTTTTATCGTTCGAACGGGGAATCTTGCCTGCTGATCCGAAGAAATCAGTTCGACGTGACGATCCTCGCGTAGCGAGGGGCGGCAACGTTGTTCGGACGCGTAGCGGGCGAACAGATTTGTTCATCGATGAAGACCTGATGAAATCTGATTACTGCCGGATTTGCCGCTGATTGATCGAACATGTAGGTATCCAATTGCTCCCTATCTCGGCGAAATCCATGAGGTCTGGCCGAATTTCTCGTTCATGAACCAATTTCGCTTGCAATCATCGCGGCCTACGGCCTTGGCACGTGCGACAGTTGATATCGCACCAATCCATGACCTGTCCGCGATTGCGGATCAATGACCCGCACGATCGCCCCTTTCCGTCCATTCAGACATTTTTGTCGCCTGTATCCCCCATGCAGATGAAGTGCGGTGAAGCAGCGCGATACCGGAGAATCGACTAGGCAACGTCGGACAAGTGGGGGAGTCAGCAGTTGCGGATGTAGCCATCCGCAACTGCCCATGCCGTCGTCAGTAGTCCGACTGCATCTGCCTCAGGAACGACTTGGGGTTCTCCGTGGCGGGTCGCTTGTGCTGCTTTTTCCAGTAGCCTTGTTGCCGATTCATCACACCCGGCAATCTCGCGCAGCGTCTTCCACTGAGTTGCCTTGTCTTTCGGGTCCAGCGATCGAGTAGCGATGCAGTGGTGGCGAAGCGATTCGACGGCCCGGTAGCAGTGAAAGGCAACATCGTCCGGCTCCTTCATCGCGATGATAAGGTCGCGTAAGCACCGATGAAGGAAGACTCCCGGTTCGCCTCGCAGCTTAGGACGCATTGCTGCAATTCGGGCATGCAGATCGACTCCACGATGCAGTTCGCCGATGCAAGGAACGTCGATGCCGAAAACGACGTCGAGACCGACTTCCGGACAGATGGCCCGCCGTATTTCCACATCGTAGGTGTGGCCGAGAAGGAAACCCACAATGTCCATTTCCAGCTGGACCATGTATCTGACTGCGTTGCGCAGGTCCAAGGCGTTCCACTCGACATCCGTCTCGACCCATACAGCCACCTGATTCATGAGAATCCGAACGTCAGTTTTCGCATCAACTCCGAATACAACGTGCTTGAATTTAGCGGAGATGTGGTGATCGGGTATCTGCGCTCGTTCGGGATGGACCACGCCATCGAGGAAATATCTGTAGGTCATTTCGTTGCCGGCAAGTGATCAGTATTGGTCGTCCGCTGGCAACGGACATTCAACCTCGATCAGTCGTTTCCTCGCGACCGCAAGCTGTTCCTCCGTGAACAGATCGCGCCACGGCTTCTGAAGGACAAGATATTCGACGCTCAGACAGAGGTTTTCCCGTCCACGGAGAAAGAGTTCGGTGAATCCTTCCGATGGTCTGTTCGTCGCCAGCAGTCGGTTCGCAGTCTCCTTGCCGCCGTGTTCGCCCACCATACGCAGGAAGTAGGTGGCGTGGTATGGCGGCTTCAGTTTTCGTGCGGCGTCGTAGATGCCGCGCATTGCTTGGTCAAACTGTTCGAGTGTCTTGTCGGTCATGGTAACCCCGCTGGTTGTTGTCCGCACAATCTTATCGTGACCGCAGTGCTACGACATGACGAACCAGTTGCTACCAACTTGCCCGCGAAACACGGTAGCGGTGAAGTATTCAGCAGTTGAGGATGTAGCCGTCCGTGATAGTCCAGGCCGTCGTCAACAGCGCTTCTGTATCTGGCCCGTTCGCGGTCTTCAATTCGTCCAGGGCCTTCTTTGCAAATGCCAATTCCTTTCGTGCAGCTATCAGCTTTGTCCCGGTCACCAGAATCTCTCCGATCAGTCGTCGAAATTAAAGAGTACGACAGCGAATACTTCCATTTCGCGGGATCAATAGGGTGTACGTCAGGCGAATCGGCGTTCATGTGGTTCCAGATGCGACCGGAAAGACCTATGTAGAACCGAGGTATCTGAACGAATGTAAAGCGAACCGGACAACAATACCGGCGTCGGCTGCTGCACTGACCGTGACGGCGAGGGGCGATTGACGTAGTCAGTTACCTTTAGCGCCTTGCACCGGCTGGCATAGTCCAATCAGTAAATGCAGCAAGGAAGCGCGGAAGGTCATCGAATGTGTCGAGGCTCACTTGCCGGCCACACGCGGTTTCGGTCGCCCCACGGTTCAGCCGCTTCGGAAACCGCGACATGTTCGAATGGAAACGATGCTCGTGGCTGACCGATGCAACTCCCGGCAATGCCGTCACCGCGTCAGGCATCAGGCCGGGATGCACCATCAGATTGGCGCGATTCATCCTCGATGTGGTCTTGACCAAGTAGATGGTCTGACCGCTAGGGGTCGCGAATTCGGCCACTTTCGATGTTTGTTTCGTCAGCGTGTATCCGGCCTTCTGGACTTCAGCAAGGATGGCGGCGACCTCGTCGTTAGCCGTGCCGCACGTCGCGATGTCGTAGACCTTGGGCGTTGCCGGTTTCAACGGTGCAGACAATGGCACGTTGGGCGTCGGTATTGCTGTCTCTTGATCGCGCCGTGCTGATGGCTTCGGCGTAGTTCGACCAAGCAGTGAAGCCGTTGCGGCATGCATCTGCTCATAGGCACGGTCAAACCAGTCGGTCCGGCGCAAGACCGGATCCTTGGCGTCAAGTTCTCCCTTGGTGACTTCTCGAAGGTGGTAGCGCGTTGTGCTGAAGTCCTCCATGTGCGTAGCTATTCAGGGCTTTCCACGCGACATCATGATAATTCTTCACTTGTTCAAGCAGGGGGCGTGGTGCGTGGCTGGTGTTCAGTTCCTTTAGCATGTTGACCACCATCAACCCTTCATTCGCCCGCTGTGCATTCTCTTCAGTCAGGGGGCACTGAGTTTGGTCACACAATTCTCCGATGCAGCGGACGGCAACCAGATTCCTCGAATCAGAGATTCGTATTGTGGGCGAAGTAGAGAATCCCGACGCGTGAAGCCCACTGGTAATGAGCATCAACGCACCCATCGAATGTTCGATTGATAGGAGTCCGGCTCGGAAGGAGGCGGCGAATCGTTCGCCCTCTACCGGAACAAGGTTGCCAATATGTGCCGCGACCGTGCGGTGGAACTGAACCGTTTGATCGAGCGTGGCGGATAACCGATCTTCGTTCGTGGTAGGCATGGATGGAATGGCGGCGTGTGGCGCTGAGTGGCGACCTTTGTCTCTGCACTGCGTCCCACCACTGATATGTGATTGTCACGCGTTTTGCAAGAGTCAGTGTTCGGCGACAACACCTATAGATTGAGGCTACTGCTGCCGTTAACCTATTCGAGCTGTCTCCTTTAGCGGGATGGTTTATAAAATTAATGAGTTACGGGGAATGCTATGCAATGGATCAAATCGCTAACCGCTCTTTCGGTGGTTAGTCTGTTTTCGGGTTGTGCTTATAACGTGCAAGTGTCGTCCCAATCAGGGGCTGCTGAAGTAATGAGCACCAAGGTCAAGCAGGACAAGGCGTATGTGGTGTTCAGTGACAACCTTGCGACTGCCGGGAAGGAAGTGAAGCCGGGGTTTCAGTGCGGCGCTCACCGATACCCCATGTATATCGGGGAGACCCTCGAAAATTCCTTGTCGAAGACGGTTGAGGCGGCTTTTCCTCATGCGGTCAGGAACGGCGGTGCAATTCCCACATTGGGTGACGGACTGGTTTTCAAGTTCGATCTCGCCGAGTTCGATCCGCGCGTCCGTTTCTCCCCCGGCTTCTTCGTTCCGACAGCAGATGCGAACGTAGACATAGCCATTCGTGCCCGTGTGTCTGACAAGGCTGGCAAGGAACTGATTGCGACGACGTTCCGGGGGCAAGGGCATTCGAGCCAAGATGGGTCTTGCGGCGTAGGTGCCGACGCTTTGGCGGACGCCGGACAGAAGGCAATCGCGAACGCAATGGAGAATTTCGTCGACAAGGTCATCAACACTGGCATTCTCGATGCGTCGACGACGACCACAGCAGCAAGCAAATAGCCATTCGACAGGCTGTCCCTCTTGATCGGGAGGCCGTCGTTGCACCAAATGCAGCGTGGCGCATGAGACTCATGCACCACGCTGCATGCCACTGCCATTATCCGAGCTTATGTGCTAAATCAGTTGCTGACGGATGGTAGTACCGCTTCAACATCGCCAAACTGCGATGGCCCGAGCCCGCACGGCATATCCGTGCTTGCCACTTGTTACCCCTTTTGCGTATCGACGCCATATCCTGTCTCCAACTTGGACAGGATTGGATCGACTTTTCGTATGTCAGAAGTCAGATTTGTAGTGATTTCGTCAGGAAGTGATGATTCGGCAATATTGGGCAGAGCGTCGAATTTTGCGAAACAATGCCTTAACCTTCCGCCTTCCAATCCCCCGACTTCCCGCCGCGCTTCTCCCGCACGCTCACGTCGGTGATCACCATCCCGCGATCGACGGCCTTGCACATGTCGTAGACGGTCAGCAGCCCGACCTGCACGGCGGTCAGCGCTTCCATCTCGACGCCGGTCCGGCCGAACGTCTCGACCTGCACGACGCAGTGGACGCCCGGCAGCGCATCGTCGAGTTCGAAGTCGACGGCCACGCGCGTCAGCGCGAGCGGGTGGCACAGCGGAATGAGGTCGGCCGTGCGCTTGGCGCCCTGGATTGCCGCGATGCGCGCGACGCCGAGCACGTCGCCTTTCTTGGCCTTGCCGTCGCGAATCAGCGCGAACGTGGCCGGCAGCATCCGGATCGTGCCGCGTGCAATCGCGATGCGCTGGGTTTCCTGCTTGCCGCCGACGTCGACCATGTGCGCATGGCCGGCGGCGTCGAAATGGGTGAGTCCTGACATGTGATGCTCCAGTGGAACGGCGTGCTCGCGCGAGCACGTCCGTCGATCCTGCAGGGTGATCGGGCAGGGTGCTGAAATTACCGGTTCCCCGCGCCGATGCCACGCTTGAACGGGCGCTTATCATAGCAGCGGCGTTCACGGCGCCGGCGCGCAGATGGCGCCCATCCCGCACGGAACAGTCGCGATGTCGCCGGTACAATGACCCGAATATTCAGACCAAACGCCGCGATGCGCGCCCCGGCGCGCGGGACGGCGTCGTTTTCATCCTGCCATGCGTGTCAAACAGTTGCTTGCCGTGTCGCTTTCGGCGGCGCTCGCGTTGCCGCCGAGCGGCCATGCGCAGCGCGCATCCGCGCCGCCGCTCGAACCGGCAGCCGACGGCGCCCGGTCGATCTCCACCGTGCCGTCCGGTATCGCAACCGGCGTGTTCGGCACGTACGGCGGCGCGGAGAGCCGCTTCTCGGAAGCGGGCGGAGCGTCGGCGCCGGCCGCGAGCCTGCGCGCGCCGCTTCGCGCGTTCGAGCTGCCCGACCTCGGCGACGGTTCCGGCGGTGCGCTGACGCCGCAGGCCGAGCGCCGGCTCGGCGAGCGCGTGATGCGCGAGGTGCGGCGCGATCCCGACTATCTCGACGACTGGCTCGTGCGCGACTACCTGAACGCGATGGCGGCGCGGCTCGCGGCCGCGGCGGCCGCGCGCTTCATCGGCGGCTATACGCCGGACTTCGACCTGTTCCCGGTGCGCGATCCGCAGATCAACGCGTTCTCGATGCCGGGCGGCTTCATCGGGATCAACAGCGGGCTCGTCGTCACGACGCAGACCGAGTCGGAACTCGCGTCGGTGGTCGGCCACGAGATGGGGCACGTGCTGCAGCGGCACATCGCGCGGATGATCGGTGCGAACGAGAAGACCGGCTATACGGCGCTCGCGACGATGCTGCTCGGCGTGCTGGCCGGCGTCCTCGCGAGAAGCGGCGACCTCGGCAGCGCGATCGCGGTGGGCGGGCAGGCGTATGCGGTGGACAACCAGTTGCGCTTCTCGCGTTCGGCCGAGCGCGAGGCCGATCGCGTCGGCTTCCAGCTGCTCGCGGGCGCGGGCTACGACCCGTACGGGATGCCGGGCTTCTTCGAGCGGCTCGACCGCGCGTCGATGGGCGATGCGGGCGTGCCGGCCTATGCGCGCACGCACCCGCTGACCGGCGAGCGGATCGCCGACATGGAGGATCGCGCGCGCCGCGCGCCGTACCGGCAGCCGCGTCAGTCGCCCGAATACGGCTTCGTGCGCGCGCGGCTGCGTGTGCTGCAGAACCGCGCGCCCACCGACATCGCGGCCGAGGCGCGCCGAATGCAGGTCGAGATCGACGATCGCACGGCGCCGAACGTCGCGGCGAACTGGTACGGCATCGCGCTCGCGAACGCGCTGCTCGGCCAGTACGATGCGGCTAGCAAGGCACTCGCGTCGGCCCGCGCCGCGTTCGAGGCGCGCGAGCGGCGCGACGACGATCCGGCGACGAGTTCGCCGAGCCTCGACGTGCTGGCCGCCGACATCGCGCGCCGCGCGGGGCGTGCGGACGACGCGGTGCGCCTCGCGGCGCTCGCGCAGCGGCGCTGGCCGGCGTCGCACGCCGCGATCGTCGCGCATCTGCAGGCGCTGCTCGCGGCGCGCCGTTTCGCCGACGCGCAGGCGCAGGCACGCGCGCAGACGCAGGCCGACCCCGGGCAGCCGGACTGGTGGGACTATCTCGCGAAGGCGAGCGACGGCAAGGGCGACGTGCTGGCGCGGCGCCGCGCGCTCGCCGAGAAGCTCGCGCTCGACGGCGCGTGGCGGTCGGCGATTCGCCAGCTGAAGGAAGCGCGCGACGCGAAGGACGTGTCGTTCTACGAGCAGTCGATGATCGGCGCGCGGCTGCTGGAATTCGAGGCGCGCTACAAGGAAGAACGCGAAGACGAGAAGAACGGCCGCGGGTAGCGGCCGGCGCACGGCGCACGCCGGTGCGGCCGCTGCGGGTCAGTTGCCGCCGTCGGCCGTGTTGCGGGCCCGCTGCGCGGGGCTCGCGACGTAGCCGAACCGCGCGGGCACGTCCGCGCCGACGATGCTGCCGAGCGGCAGCACGCGGCCGTCGCGCCAGCGCAGCACGGGCGGCACCGCATCGAAATCCGCGTGATCGGCGAACAGCCCGAGGTCGTGATCGTGCAGCGCCGCGATGCGCGGCGGCGTGCCGGCCGCGTGAAACAGTACGCCGCCGGCATCGTCGAGCCATGCTTCATCCGGTTCGAACGGCGCGCCGGTCTGGTCGGTGAGCGCGAGCTGCCCGTCGCGCTCGGCGAGCCGGACGACCCACGGCGTATAGGCCAGCTCGACGTACACGCGCTGCGGCCCGTTCTGGAAGAACCACTGGCCCTGCGCGTCGCATTCGTAATTGCGGCCGATGAACGCGTTCAGCGCCGCATGCCGGATCGGCGAGCCGAGCTCGCCGGCCGCCTGCGCCGCGTCGTCGCGCAGTCGCCATTCGCCGCGCCGGTCGAGCAGCAGCCAGCCGGTACAGTGCGGCACGTTCGGCCATTTGGCGAGGGCCTGCCTGACGATGTCATCCATGGTCGACGAATTTCGAGCAATAGCCGAACACCCGCGCCGACAGCCAGTCGAGGCGGCCGGGGAACGGCCCGGTCATGAATCCCGCATGCCCGCCGGCCTCGGGTTGGTCGAGCTCGACGGCCGGCGACACGTCGGCCGGGCCCGGCAGCGCCGATTCGGGCAGGAACGGGTCGTTGCGGGCGTTGAGGATCAGCGTCGGCACGTCGATCGCGGGCAGCAGCGGCCGGGTCGTCGCCTGGGTCCAGTAGTCGTCCGCGTTGGCGAAACCGTGCAGCGGCGCGGTCACGACCTCGTCGAAGTCGCGCATCGTCACCGCCTGCAGCATCGCTTCGCGGTCGAACAGCCCCGGGTACTGGTCGAGCTTCGCGAGCGCCTTGCGCTTGAGCGTCTTCAGGAAGCTGCGCGTATAGACCATCGCAAAGCCTTGCGACAGCGCGCGCCCGCCGGCATGCACGTCGATCGGTGTCGAGATCGCGGCGGCCGCCTGCAGGATCGACGTGTCGCTGCGATGCTCGCCGAGCCAGCGCAGCAATACGTTGCCGCCGAGCGACACGCCGGCCGCGACGAGCGGCCCGCGATGCTGAGCGGCGAGCCGTTGCAGGATCCAGTCGACTTCGGCGCTGTCGGCGAGATGGTAGAAGCGCGGCTGGCGGTTGATCTCGCCGCTGCAACTGCGGAAGTGCGGCACGACCGCGTGCCAGCCCTTCGCGCGCGCCGCGGCCATCATCGCGAGCGCGTAGTGCGAGCCGGAGCTGCCTTCGAGTCCATGGAACAGCACGAACAGCGGCGCATCGGGCGCCGGCGCCGCGCTGTCGAGATGCGCAACCCAGTCGAGATCGATGAAGTCGTGGTCGGGCGTTTCCCATCGCTCTCGCCGGTAGGCGACGACGGGGCGCCGCGCGAACAGCGCGGGCACGATGGTTTGTGCGTGGCTGTTGGGCAGCCAGCGTGGTGCGCGATAGCGCAGTAGGTCGTCGTCGGGGGCCGGAGCCCCGGTGAGCGGCGAGGTGGGCGGAGAAGCCGTACTCATGATCGCCCCGCGTATGCGTTGCTTCGTCTTTTCGTCAGTGCAGCGGACCCTGCCCATGACGGATCTTCGCGGCGAATTGTCCGGCCGCCTGTTCGGGAATCGGGCTCGCGTGGATATGCGCGATGCGCCACTCGCCGCGCTCGTGAATCATCACGTACGTGGCGAAAACCATGTCGGGTTCGGCCGTCAGGTCGGCCTGCTGATGCGCTTCGGCGATCGTATAGACGACCGTGCCGAGGCTGTCGTACACGCGGATGTCGAGCGGCTCGATCGTCACCGGGCGCGTGGCGAGCCGGTTCGCGAGCCCGCTGCGGATCTGGTCGAGGCCGTGCAGATGCTCGCCGTCCGCCCATACGCAGCTGGCGAAATCCTCGTCGATCCACAATCCCAGCAGCGCGTCGAGATTGGCATCGGCGACGGCCTGGTAGTAGGCGTTCAGCGTATCGGCGGCGGCTTCGAAGAGGCGGGCAAAACGTGGCATCGGGGTTATCTCTCGCGCGCGTCGCGCGCCGTATTCAGCACGGCGGCCCGGATGGAGCCGCCGTACACCGGTGAATCGGATTGCCCGGCGCGCCGTGCGACGCTGCCGGCCAGGGTCAGCGCTGCCCGACGAGCATGCCGCGCAAATCGCCGAATACCTGCTCGGGACCGAGTTCGCGCAGGCAGTTCAGATGGCCGAGCGGACACTCGCGTTGGAAGCAGGGACTGCATTCGAGATGCAGCCATTGTACCTTCGCCAGCTCCGACAGCGGAGGGGTGTGGCGCGGATCGGTCGATCCGTACAGCGCGACGAGCGGCCGGCGCAGCGCGGCCGCCACGTGCATCAGCCCCGAATCGTTGGTGACGACCGCGTTCGCGCGCGCGATCAGCGCGCACGCCTCCGACAGCGACGTCTGCCCGCACAGGTTGCGCACGTTCGGCGCGTGGTCGGCGATCGCCTGCGCGGCCGCGGCATCCTTCTGCGAGCCGAGCGCGACGATCTGCGTGTACGGGAACGACTGGTGGACGATCGTCGCGAGCGACGCGAAGTGTTCGGGCGGCCAGCGCTTGGCCGGGCCGTATTCGGCGCCGGGGCAGAACACCACGAGCGGCTTGCGCGTGTCGAGATTGAAACGTGCGGACACGCGCGCGGTCTCGTTGAGGTCGGCGTCGAGGCGCGGCGCGGGCAGCGTCTTCATCGACTCGGGCAGCTTCGCGCCCGGCGCGTACGCGAGCGCCGCGTAGTGGGTCGTCATCGGCGGGCGTTCGCCCGATTTGTCCGGGTTCGCGTGCCGCACGTTCAGCAGCCCGTAGCGGTGTTCGCCCGTGTAGCCGATCCGCAGCGGGATGTTCGCGAGCCACGGGATCACCGCGGATTTCAGCGAATTCGGCAGCACGTACGCCGCGTCGTAGCCGACGTCGCGCAGGTCGCTCGCGAGCTGCCAGCGGCGCAGCAGCTGCAGCTTGCCGTGCGCGAGATCGGTCGCGTAGACATCGTGGATCTCGGGCATCCGCTCGAGCACGGGCGCGACCCACGAGGGTGCGACCGCATCGATCGCGATGCGGGGATGGAGTTTCTTCAGCAGCGCAAAAAGCGGCTGCGCCATCAATGCGTCACCGATCCAGTTCGGTGCGATAACCAGCGCTCGACGCATCAGGTCGACTTCCGATGTCGTAATGAAGCACGGCGCTCGGGCGCCGCGTTCGGGTTGCCAGAATGGAGAAGGGCGGCGCGCCGGCAATCCGGCGGCGCCGCCTTGCGGGTGGGCGGGCCTGCGAACCTGCGGGCCCGGCCGCCGGGGCTCAGTGGCCCTTGACGACCTCGCCGTCGCGCAGCTTGTAGCGCGTGCCGCAGTACGGGCAGCGTGCCTCGCCGTGCGACACGTCGATGAACACGCGCGGGTGGGCGCTCCAGCGCGCCATGGCCGGGTTCGGGCAGTACGCGGGAAGATCCTTGGCCGTCAGTTCGACCAGCGGCATTTCCTTGATTTCACTCATGAGACTTTCTCTTATCACTCTTTTGTGGGGCAGTCGGTGGCGCGGCGCACTCAGACCTTCGTCAGCCAGTGCGCGTACTTCGCGTTCTTGCCCGACACGATATCGAAAAACGCCGACTGGAGCTTTTCCGTGACGGGGCCGCGCGCGCCGCTGCCGATCGTACGGTTGTCGAGCTCGCGGATCGGCGTGACTTCGGCGGCCGTACCGGTGAAGAACGCTTCGTCGGCCGTATAGACCTCGTCGCGCGTGATGCGCTTCTCGATCACTTCGATGCCGGCGTCCTTCGCGAGCGTGATGACGGTGTCGCGCGTGATGCCGTCGAGGCACGACGACAGGTCGGGCGTGTACAGCTTGCCGTTGTTCACCAGGAAGAAGTTCTCGCCGGAGCCTTCCGACACGTAGCCGTCGACGTCGAGCAGCAGCGCTTCGTCGTAGCCGTCGGCGGTGGCTTCCTGGTTCGCGAGGATCGAGTTCACGTACCAGCCCGATGCCTTCGCGCGCACCATCGACACGTTCACGTGGTGGCGCGTGAACGACGACGTCTTCACGCGGATGCCCTTCGCGAGACCGTCCTCGCCGAGATACGCGCCCCACGGCCATGCGGCGATCGCGACGTGGATCGTGTTGCCCTTCGCGGCCACGCCGAGCTTTTCCGAGCCGACCCAGATGATCGGGCGCAGGTAGCACGACTCGAGCTTGTTCTCGCGCACGACTTCGAGCTGCGCGGCTTCGAGCGTTTCCCGGTCGAACGGCACGTCCATCTGGAAGATCTTCGCCGAATTCAGCAGACGTTTGGTGTGCTCGGGCAGGCGGAAGATCGCGGTGCTGCCGTCGGCCGACTTGTACGCGCGCACGCCCTCGAAGACGCCCATGCCGTAGTGCAGCGTGTGGGTCAGGACGTGGATCTTGGCGTCGCGCCAGTCGATCAGCTTGCCGTCCATCCAGATCTTGCCGTCGCGGTCGGCCATTGACATAGATTTCTCCTGGGAAGCGGTGAGGTGCTGCGGGTTGTATGCAGCGTTGAGCCGGAAAGACGCTTATTTTAGCGTCATTTGGAGGCGATCCGGTCGGTCGGCGCGGGGCCGGCGCTATAATCGCCCGGTACCGATTCCAATAACGACGGGTCGTACCGGCAGGAGGCGCCGGCGGCCCGCGAACCGCCCGCTGCGGCCCGCTTCCCATGTTCGCTCGACTATCCGCCACCGACCGCTTCGCGCTGATCCAGGGCGCGCGCGACTATTCCCCGACGCTGATGGCGATTTTCTCGTGGGGGCTCGTCACCGGCATCGCGATGAGCAAATCGGTGATGACGCTCTGGCAGGCGAGCGCGATGTCGCTGCTGGTCTACGCGGGCTCGTCGCAGCTCGCGGTGCTGCCGCTCCTCGCGGCGAAGCTGCCGATCTGGACCATCCTGCTCACGGCCGCGATGGTCAACACGCGCTTCGTGATCTTCAGCGCCGGGCTGGCGCCCCATTTTTCCTACCTGCCGCTGTGGCGGCGCCTCGCAATCGGCTATTTCAACGGCGACGTGATCTACCTGCTGTTCCAGAAACAGGGCTTCGCCTACGGCCACGTGCCCGGCAAGGAAGCGTATTTCTGGGGGATGGCGCTCGCGAGCTGGCTGTCGTGGCAGGTGTCGTCGCTCGCCGGCATCCTGCTCGCGAGCTTCTTTCCCGCGAGCTGGGGGCTGGAGCTGGCCGGCACGCTCGCGCTGATCCCGATCATGGTGTCGGCCGTCGCGAACCGCTCGACGCTCGCGGCCGTCGCGGTCGCCGGCGTCGTGTCGCTCGTCGCGTTCGACCTGCCGTACCGGCTCGCGTTGCCGCTCGCGGTGCTCGCCGCGCTGGCGGCCGGCTGCACGGCCGATTTCTTCGTCGAGCGGGCCGACTGGCGACGCATCCGCACCGAAACCGTGCACGAGAAGGAGGTCGAATGAGCGCGACGGAAATCTGGATCGTCATCATCGGGATGACGATCGTCACGGCCGTCACGCGCGCGCTGTTCCTGATCGGCGGCGAACGCACGGTGCTGCCCGAACGCGCGCAGCGCGCGCTGCGCTACGCGCCGGCCGCCGCGCTCGTCGCCGTCGTGCTGCCCGACGTGCTCGAAACGCCGGCCGGGCTGTCGTTCGCGTTGTCCAACCATCCGTTCTACGCGGCGCTCGCCGGCCTCGGCTGGTTTCTGTGGCGGCGCAGCATGCTTGGCACGATCGTCGTCGGGATGCTCGTGTTCACAGTGCTGCGCCTGGTGTTCTGATGAGCCGCCGTTCAGGTGCGCCGGGCGCCGGCCGTTCGCGCCGGCGCATTGTTGCGTTGCGGCAATGTGTTCGTCGCCGCGCGCGATCCCAAATAGGCGGAATTCGCCGCCCGCGGGTCAGTCTGCCGGATGGATCGGCTAGAATGCCCGTTCAGGATTTTTTACCCGTGCGCGTCATGCGAACCGCCAGCCACGGCCGCATCCGGCGCCCTTTCGCGGCAGCCCGCGCACGTCCAGCGTGAACCCCCTTTCCCCATCCACCACTTCAATCTGTTCAACATGAGCCAAGTCAAGCGTCTTACCGACCTGATCGCCGCCGGCCAGCTCGCCGGCAAGCGGGTATTCATCCGCGCCGACCTGAACGTCCCGCAGGACGACCAGGGCAACATCACCGAGGACACCCGCGTGCGCGCATCCGTGCCGGCCATCCAGGCCGCGCTCGACGCCGGCGCGGCCGTGATGGTCACGTCGCACCTCGGCCGCCCGACCGAAGGCGAATTCAAGCCGGAAGATTCGCTCGCGCCGGTCGCGAAGCGCCTCGCCGAGCTGCTCGGCCGTGACGTGCCGCTCGTGTCGAACTGGGTCGAGAACGGCGTGAACGTCGCGCCGGGCCAGGTCGTGCTGCTCGAGAACTGCCGCGTGAACAAGGGCGAGAAGAAGAATTCGGACGAGCTCGCCCAGAAGATGGCGAAGCTCTGCGACGTGTACGTGAACGACGCATTCGGCACCGCGCACCGCGCGGAAGCGACCACGCACGGGATCGCGAAGTACGCGCCGGTCGCGTGCGCGGGCCCGCTCCTGGCCGCCGAACTCGACGCGCTCGGCAAGGCGCTCGGCAACCCGGCGCGCCCGCTGGTGGCGATCGTCGCCGGCTCGAAGGTCTCGACCAAGCTCACGATCCTGAAGTCGCTGGCCGGCAAGGTCGACCAGCTGATCGTCGGCGGCGGCATCGCGAACACGTTCATGCTCGCGGCCGGCCTGTCGATCGGCAAGTCGCTCGCGGAAGCCGACCTCGTCAACGAGGCGAAGGCGATCATCGACGAAGCGCGCGAGCGCGGCGCGTCGGTGCCGATCCCGACCGACGTCGTCACCGCGAAGGAATTCTCGCCGACGGCCGCGGCCACGGTGAAGCAGGTCGCCGACATCGAAGCGGACGACATGATCCTCGACATCGGCCCCGATACGGCCAAGGCGCTCGCGAGTCAGCTCGAGAAAGCCGGCACGATTGTCTGGAACGGCCCGGTCGGCGTGTTCGAGTTCGACCAGTTCGGCAACGGCACGAAGACGCTCGCCGAAGCGATCGCCAAATCGTCCGCGTTCTCGATCGCGGGCGGCGGCGACACGCTCGCGGCCATCGCGAAGTACGGCATCCACGACCAGGTCAGCTACATCTCGACGGGCGGCGGCGCCTTCCTCGAGTTCCTCGAAGGGAAGAAGCTGCCGGCGGTGGAAGTGCTCGAAACGCGGGCGGCCTGAGCGTGGCGGCGCGCGCAGGGGTGACGAAGGCCGCGCGCTCCGCGAAAGCGGAGCAGCCGGCCGGCGCGGGCAAGCGCAAACGCGCGCCCGCGCGGGCGAACACCGCCCCGCGCGCACCGGCGGCTGCCGGCGACGCGGCCGCACGGCACCACGAAATTCAGAACAAAGCGATGCCGGGCGCAAGCACCGGCACGCCCCCCGGAGCGGCCGCCGCTGGGCCCGCCGCTTCCGGCTCTCGCAGCGTTTCACCCAGCGCATCCACCTTGATCCAGATGAGGAGTTTCATGCAGCGCGCCACCAAGATAGTCGCCACGATCGGCCCGGCTTCCAGTTCGCCGGAGATTCTGCTGCAGATGATGCAGGCGGGCCTCGACGTCGTGCGGCTCAATTTTTCGCACGGCACGGCCGACGATCACCGCCAGCGCGCCGAGATGGTGCGCGAGGCCGCCCGCAAGGTCGGGCGCGAGATCGCGATCATGGCCGACCTCCAGGGCCCGAAGATTCGCGTCGGCAAGTTCGAGAACGGCAAGACGACGCTCGAGCCGGGCCAGGCCTTCATCCTCGACGCGGGCTGCGAGCTGGGTAACGACGAGCGTGTCGGGCTCGACTACAAGGAATTGCCGCGCGACCTGCGCACGGGCGACCTGCTGCTGCTGAACGACGGCCTGATCGTGCTGACCGTCGAGCGCGTGCTCGGCGACGAGATCCACACGATCGTCAAGGTGGGCGGTGAGCTGTCGAACAACAAGGGCATCAACCGCCAGGGCGGCGGCCTGTCGGCGCCGGCGCTGACCGCGAAGGACATGGAAGACATCCGCACCGCGATGTCGCTCGGCGCGGACCTGGTGGCGGTGTCGTTCCCGAAGAACGCAACCGACATGGAAATGGCGCGCCAGCTCGCGAACATCGCGGGCGCGCCGTACGGCATCAAGCCGAAGATGATCGCGAAGATCGAGCGTGCGGAAGCGATTCCGGCGCTGCAGAGCATTCTCGACGCGTCCGACGGCATCATGGTCGCGCGCGGCGACCTCGCGGTGGAAGTGGGCAACGCGGCCGTGCCGGCGCTGCAGAAGCGGATGATCCGGATGGCGCGCGAGTCGAACAAGCTCGTGATCACCGCGACGCAGATGATGGAATCGATGATCCACGCACCGGTGCCCACGCGTGCGGAAGTGTCGGACGTCGCGAACGCGGTGCTCGACGGCACCGACGCGGTGATGCTGTCGGCCGAGACGGCCGCCGGCAAGTACCCGGTCGTCACGATCGAGACGATGTCGGCCGTGTGCGTCGAGGCGGAAAAGTCCGAAGAAGTCGAGCTGGACAAGGATTTCCTCGACCGCACGTTCACGCGGATCGACCAGTCGATCGCGATGGGCGCGCTGTTTACCGCATATCACCTCGGCGCGAAGGCGATCATCGCGCTGACCGAATCGGGCGCGACCGCGCTGTGGATGTCGCGTCACTACACGCACGTGCCGATCTTCGCGCTGACGCCGCGCGTCGGCAGCGAGCGCACGATGGCGCTGTACCGCAACGTGACGCCGCTGCACGTCGACTTCAACAGCGATCGCGACTCGGCGCTGCAGGCCGCGCTCGAAATCGTCGTCAAGCAGGGCTATGTGCAGCACGGCGACATGGTCGTGCTGACCGTCGGCGAGCCGATGGGGCAGGCGGGCGGCACCAACACGCTGAAGATCGTGCGCGTCGGCGAGCACTATTGAGCACCGGCCGGGCAGTTGCCCGGCCCGAAACGGTCGCCCGAGACGATCTGGCGCCGATTTTCGACGAAAGCCGCGCGGGGTCGCATGCCCCGCGCGGCTTTTTTTCTCTTTTTTGCCCGCATTGTGCCGTGCGAACGTAACAAATTGCGAGCAGGCGCTACCGGCCGGTCGGAATCGGAGGCGCTTCGCGATAAAATGCCGCTATTCGACGCTCAGCCGCGCCGCGCCATCCCGGTCTCGCCGGGAGCGAGCGCCGCGCCGGCGTCAGGGCGCACCGGTTTTCATTCCAAGGAGTTCCACAATGCCTCTCGTATCAATGCGTCAATTGCTGGACCACGCGGCAGAGCACGGTTACGGCCTGCCGGCCTTCAACGTGAACAACCTGGAGCAGGTCCAGGCGATCATGGCGGCGGCGGACCAGGTCGGCGCGCCCGTGATCATGCAGGCATCGGCCGGCGCGCGGAAGTATGCGGGCGAGCCATTCCTGCGCCACCTGATCGAAGCGGCGGTCGAATCGTATCCGCACATCCCGGTCGTGATGCACCAGGATCACGGCCAGTCGCCGGCCGTCTGCATGGCCGCGATCCGCAGCGGCTTCACCAGCGTGATGATGGACGGCTCGCTGGAGGCCGACGGCAAGACGGTCGCGTCGTACGAGTACAACGTCGACGTGTCGCGCAAGGTCGTCGAGATGGCGCACTCGATCGGCGTGACGGTCGAAGCCGAACTCGGCGTGCTCGGCTCGCTCGAGACGATGAAGGGCGACAAGGAAGACGGCCACGGCGCGGAAGGCACGATGACCCGCGAGCAGCTGCTGACCGATCCGGAGCAGGCCGCCGACTTCGTGAAGCTCACGCAGTGCGATGCGCTCGCGATCGCGATCGGCACGTCGCACGGCGCGTACAAATTCTCGAAGAAGCCGACGGGCGACATCCTGTCGATCCAGCGCATCAAGGAAATCCACGCACGCATCCCGAACACGCACCTCGTGATGCACGGTTCGTCGTCGGTGCCGCAGGAGCTGCTGGCCGAGATTCGCGAATTCGGCGGCGACATGAAGGAAACCTACGGCGTGCCGGTCGAGGAAATCCAGGAGGGCATCAAGCACGGCGTGCGCAAGATCAACATCGATACCGACCTGCGTCTCGCGATCACCGGCGCGATCCGCCGCTACCTGTTCGAGAACCCGGGCAAGTTCGATCCGCGCGACTACCTGAAGCCGGCACGTGAAGCGGCGAAGCAGGTCTGCGTCGACCGTTACCTCGCGTTCGGCTGCGAAGGCCAGGCCGGCAAGATCAAGCCGGTGGCGCTCGACAAGATCGCCGAGCAGTACAAGTCCGGCGCGCTCGCGCAGGTCGTGCGCTGAGACTGTAGTACGATTGCCGCGCCCGATGGTGGCATCGGGCGAACGCGCGGCTGCCCGGCCGGGATCTGATCCGGCCCCGCAACCGTTCCGTCCGGCCGAACGAGGGCCGGCCGGCAACCGCCCGGGCGCCGTCGCCCGGGCGGTTGCCGACGTATTGCAAGACCGCCGTTCCCGCCTGCCGCGGGGAACGGCGTTTCCCTTTTGGTTTGGCTCCTTATCTGCGAAAAGACGATGTCTACCCTCTACGAATCCACGCTCCGTTCGCTGCCGCTCCTCGGTCGCGGCAAGGTCCGCGACAACTACGCGGTCGGCAACGACAAGCTCCTGATCGTCACGACCGATCGCCTGTCGGCTTTCGACGTGGTGATGGGCGAGCCGATTCCGAACAAGGGCCGCGTGCTGAACCAGATGGCGAACTTCTGGTTCGGCAAGCTCTCGCACATCGTGCCGAACCACCTGACGGGCGATGCGCCGGAAGCGGTGGTCGCGGCCGACGAGGTCGAGCAGGTGAAGGGGCGTGCCGTGGTCGTCAAGCGCCTCGAGCCGATCATGATCGAAGCGGTCGTGCGCGGCTACCTGGCCGGCAGCGGCTGGAAGGAATACCAGGCGTCGGGCGCCGTGTGCGGCGTGCCGCTGCCGGAAGGCCTGCAGAACGCGCAGAAGCTGCCCGAGCCGATCTTCACGCCGGCCGCGAAGGCCGAGATGGGCGAGCACGACGAGAACATCACGTTCGAGGAAACGGAGCGCCGCATCGGCACCGAGCTGGCCGCGACGATCCGCGACATCTCGATCAAGCTGTACAAGGAAGCGGCCGACTACGCGGCGACGCGCGGCATCATCATCGCCGACACGAAGTTCGAATTCGGCCTCGACAACCACGGCCAGCTGTACCTGATGGATGAAGTGCTGACGGCCGATTCGTCGCGCTTCTGGCCGGCCGACCAGTACGAAGTCGGCACCAACCCGCCGTCGTTCGACAAGCAGTTCGTGCGCGACTGGCTCGAAGCGCAGCCGTGGGGCAAGACGGCGCCGGCACCGGCGCTGCCGGCCGACGTGGTCGAGAAGACGGCCGCGAAGTACCAGGAAGCGCTCGAGCGCATCACGGGCCAGACGCTGGCCTGATCGGGGAACGGAACACATGAGCGAAGTTCAGACTGCCCACACGCACAGCGCGCCGCTCGTCGGCGTACTGATGGGTTCGAGTTCCGACTGGGACGTGATGAAGCACGCGGTCGCCATCCTGCAGGAATTCGGCGTACCGTACGAAGCGAAGGTCGTGTCCGCGCACCGGATGCCCGACGAGATGTTCGACTATGCGGAGAAGGCGCGCGAGCGCGGGCTGCGCGCGATCATCGCGGGCGCCGGCGGCGCCGCGCACCTGCCCGGCATGCTGGCCGCGAAAACCACGGTGCCGGTGCTCGGCGTGCCGGTCGCGAGCAAGTACCTGAAGGGTGTCGATTCGCTGCACTCGATCGTACAGATGCCGAAGGGCGTGCCCGTCGCGACGTTCGCGATCGGCGAGGCCGGCGCCGCGAACGCCGCGCTGTTCGCGGTGTCGATCCTGTCCGGCCACTCGGTCGACTACGCGAACCGGCTCGCCGCGTTCCGCGTGCGCCAGAACGAAGCCGCGCACGCGATGGTGCTGCCGCCGCTGGAATGACGGCGCACCGGCGGCCGCGTGTCGCGGCTGCCTGACCCACCCCACTGCGGCGGGCAGCGCCCGCCGCGACCGACCACTGACATGACCGCAACTCCTGATTCCGTTTCCCCGATCCTGCCCGGCGCGTGGCTGGGCATGGTCGGCGGCGGCCAGCTCGGCCGCATGTTCTGCTTTGCCGCCCAGTCGATGGGCTATCGCGTCGCCGTGCTCGATCCCGATCCGGCGAGCCCCGCCGGCACGGTCGCCGACCGCCACCTGCGCGCGGCCTACGACGACGAAGCCGCGCTCGCCGAACTGGCCGCCCTGTGCGAAGCCGTTTCGACGGAGTTCGAGAACGTGCCGGCCGCGAGCCTCGATTTCCTCGCGCGCACGACGTTCGTCGCGCCGGCCGGCCGCTGCGTCGCGATCGCGCAGGATCGTATCGCGGAGAAGCGCTTCATCGAAGCGTCGGGCGTGCCCGTCGCGCCGCACGTCGTGATCGAATCGTCGGCGGCGCTCGCCGCGCTCGACGACGCAGCACTCGACGCGGTGCTGCCGGGCATCCTGAAAACGGCGCGCCTCGGTTACGACGGCAAGGGCCAGGTGCGCGTGAGCACCGCCCGGGACGTGCGCGACGCGCATGCGGCGCTCGGCGGCGTGGCGTGCGTGCTCGAGAAGCGCCTGCCGCTGAAATACGAAGTGTCGGCGCTGATCGCGCGCGGCGCGGACGGCCGCTCGGCCGCCTTCCCGCTCGCGCAGAACGTGCATCACAACGGCATCCTCGCGCTGACGGTCGTGCCCGCGCCGGCCGCCGATGCCGCGCGTGTCGAGGAGGCGCAGCAGGCGGCTGTGCGGATTGCCGATACGCTCGGCTACGTCGGCGTGCTGTGCGTCGAATTCTTCGTGCTGGAAGACGGGTCGTTCGTCGCGAACGAGATGGCGCCGCGCCCGCACAACTCCGGCCACTACACGGTCGATGCGTGCGCAACGAGCCAGTTCGAGCAGCAGGTGCGCGCGATGACGCGCATGCCGCTCGGCAATCCGCGCCAGCATTCGCCGGCCGCGATGCTGAACATTCTCGGCGACGTGTGGTTCCCGAACGGGGCGGGTGCGGATCCCGTCACGCCGCCGTGGAACACGGTCGCGGCGATGCCCACCGCGCACCTGCACCTGTACGGCAAGGAAGACGCGCGGGTCGGCCGCAAGATGGGCCATGTGAACTTCACGGCCGAAACGCGCGACGAAGCCGTTGCCGCGGCCAACGCGTGCGCGCAGTTGCTGCGCGTGCCGCTCGACTGAGGCGCGGGCCGATGTCCATCGATCTCCCGACCACCGTGACGCGCGCGCAGATCGACGCGGCCGCCGCGCTGCTCGACGCGGGCCAGCTCGTCGCGTTTCCGACCGAGACCGTCTACGGGCTCGGCGGCGACGCGGCGAATCCCGAGGCCGTCGCGCGCATCTACGCGGCGAAGGGGCGGCCCGCGAATCACCCGGTGATCGTGCACCTGCCGCCGGGCGGCGATCCCGGCTACTGGGCGCACGAGTTGCCGGCCGATGCGCAGGCATTGATCGATGCGTTCTGGCCGGGCCCGCTCACACTGATCCTGAAGCGCCATGCGCGCATTCCGGACGCCGTGAGCGGCGGGCAGGATTCGGTCGGGCTGCGCTGTCCGTCGCATCCGGTCGCGCAGGCGCTGCTGGCCGCGTTCAGCGCACGGCGCGGCGGGCATGGCGGCGTGGCCGCGCCGTCGGCGAACCGCTTCGGCCATGTGAGCCCGACCACCGCCCAGCACGTGCGCGACGAATTCGGCGATACGGTTCACGTGCTCGACGGCGGCGCATCGGAAGTCGGGATCGAATCGACGATTCTCGACCTGTCGCGCGGGTTCCCGGCGCTGCTGCGCCCGGGCCACGTGACGCCGCAGCAGATCGCCGACGTGCTCGGCCGCGCGCCGCGGCTGCCGGACGGCAGCGACGCGACCGCACCGCGCGCGTCGGGCACGCTGAAGGCGCACTATGCGCCGCGCACGCCGCTCGCGCTGCTGCCGTTCGACGCGCTCGAGCCGCTGCTTGTGGCTGCGCAAACCGATGGCGAGCGTGTCGCGCTCGTCGCACGCGCATCGCGCGCGGGGCGTTGGGCGCAGGCCGACGGCGTGCATTTCGTCGCGGCGCCGGAAGATCCGCAGGCGTATGCGCGCGATCTATACGGGATGCTGCGTGCGCTCGATCGCGCGCAGGTTGCGCGGATTCTCGTCGAGAAGCTGCCCGAGACCGTCGAATGGATCGCGGTCAACGATCGCCTCGGCCGCGCGGCTGCCGCGTTCGAAGCGCGCGACTGACGAAGCCGACTGCTTCCGGAATGAAAAACGCCCGACCGGCGAACCGGTCGGGCGTTTTCGTTTGAGCGCGTGGCCGGCTGCTTACTTGCCGACGCCGGACTTTGCGATCTGCTGTTCGACGTACTGCGCGAACAGCGCATGCAGGCGCGTCGTCGGATGGACCGTGTCGGCGAACATGTAGGTCTGGTCCGCGTTCGCGACCGTGTACGTCTGCGGCGAGCAGAACAGCGACGAGCCGAATGCGGTCGCGTTCGCGACGCCGTATTGCGTCGCGGCCTGGACCATCGCCTTCAGGTTGCACGCGGTGTCGGTGTTCGACACGCTGAAGCCGTTCGCCTGATAGTTCGCGAGGATGCCGTCCTGCCACGTGAACGTGTCGAGCAGCACGTATTTGGTCGTGTCGACCTTGAGTGCCTGCAGCGTCGCGGCGAGCGTGCCGTTGAACAGCATCGACAGTTGCGTGAGGGTCGTCTGCGTGCCGCCCTGGAGCGCGAGCGGCGTGCCGCCGATATCCGGCACGTTCGAGACGAACACGTGGGTCGCGCCGGCGGCGACGATCTGCTGGACGAGACCCGCGAGCTGTTGCGCTGCGGCGCCGATGTTCTGCTGCAGTTGCGTCGGCGTGATGGCGCCTGCCTGCAGGGCCGCGACCTGATAGAAGATGTCGTTCGCGCCGCCGTTCAGCAGCACGATCTGGTTCGCGTTGAAGCTGCCGTGCTGCTGCAGGTACTGCGCGAGCTGGCTTGCGATCGGCGTCGTGGTCGCCTGCGCGTAGTCGGCGTTCGGCACGCTCGCATCCGCATGGCCGATGCCCGGCTGTTGCGTCACGCGCGAACCGCCCTGTGCGTAGCCAAGACCGCCGGTGGCCTGCAGCGGAATGCCGAAACCGCCCTGGTTGGCGGGCTGCAGCGTGTCGCCGTAATACTGCGCGACGTTCTGCGTCCACACCTGGCCCGGGTTGGTCGTGAAGCGGCCGCCGCCGAAGCCGAGCTTGATCTGCGAGTAGGTGCCGGCGTCGGACAGCGAGTCGCCGAACGACACGACCTGCATTTTCACGCCCGACGGCGGCGTGTTCGATGCGTTGCTGCTGTTGTTGTCGTCGCCGCCGCCGCATGCGGCGAGCAGTGCGAGCGCGGCGCCGGCGATCGCGACCTGCGCGGTGCGCAGCATGCGCCGACGGGTGCGGGCGGGTGCGTGTTGTTGTGTCTGCATCGTTCGATCTCCTCGTAGATATGGCCTGATGTGTTTCTCATCTGCCGCGTGCCTGCTCGGTTCCGGGCTGCGCGGCGGCCGTTGGCTGAAACGGGTTATTGGTGTCGCGCAGCCGCAGGCGGCACGGTGCGCGGATCGGGGTTCGCGGCCTCGGCAATCAGCGCATGATAAGCGCTCGCCCACTCGGGCGGGCCGAAAATCGCGCGCAGCTTGTTGCGCCAGCCGTCGACGCGCAACGCGTCGCCGGCCATCGATACCCACTCGTGAAACGTCGCGACGAGCGGGTTGTTCGAGCCGAGCCGCTCGACGATCCCGTACTGCGGCGGATCGTCGGGCGTTTCCTCCACATAGCTGCCGAACAGGCGATCCCAGATCACCAGGACGCCTGCGTAATTGCGGTCGATGTAGCGCGGGTTGCGCGCGTGGTGCGCGCGATGGATCGACGGCGTGTTCAGCACGTATTCGAGCCAGCCGAGCTTGCCGATCGCCTGCGTGTGCACGAAGAACTGGAACGCGAGATTGATCAGCACGATGCCGACCACCTGTTGCGGCGGAAAGCCGGCGAACGCGAGCGGCAGCCAGAACACCCACATCCCCGCGACCGGATACATGAGGCTCTGGCGGAACGCGGTCGAGAAATTCATTCGCTCGGACGAGTGGTGCACGACGTGCGCGGCCCACAGCCAGCGCACGCGATGGCTCGCGCGATGGAACACGTAGTAGAGGAAATCCTGCGCGACGAACAGCACTGCGAACGACAGCCAGCCGTCTTGCCACGTGAACAGCCGATAGTGCCGGTAGCAGTATGCGTAGACGGGAATCACGAACAGCCACGCGATCTTGTCGGCGCCCTGGTGCATCAGCGCGAGCGCTGCGTTGCACAGCGTGTCGCGCCACGCATAAACGTGGTCCTGCGCACGAGTGCGGGCGAGGTGCCAGGCCTCCCACGCGATGCACAGCAGGAAGACGGGCGCCAGCGCGAGCAGAAGCAATTCGACGTCGAATCGCATGGGCGTGTCTCCTTCTTTCCCCTGCAAGCCGTGAGGCCGGGCGTATGGCCCGTTGTAGATATCAGTCAGGCCAACAGCCTACGCAATCGCCACGCGCTAGGCGAGGGGGCAGCGTAGAGGGTTCCCTCTGAGGACAGGGTTTCTACGGAAGCCGCGCGGCGCGGGGCCGGGCGGTGCGGCCCTGTTTTACGGGCACGGTTGGCGCGCGGTGCGTCGCGCGCCGGCGGCCGGGGGCGTTTCAAACCGGGAGGGCAGAATTCCGTGTGCGGACGCGCCGGCAGGCCGCGCCCGACCGAGCGCCGGTGCGGCACGCTGCGCCGGGCCGCCCGGGGCCGATGCAAAGTCGACGCGAACCTACGGCGCGGCACCACCGCCGTGTCGCGTCGCCCGGAAACGTCAGTGCTCGCCCGCGTAGATCCATTCGAGCAGCGAGTCGTGCGCGGCGCGCGCGCCTTCCGCGTGGTCGTTGTTGATGAAGCTGACGACGATGTAGCTCTGGCCGTCGGCGCCGGCGACGTAGCCGGCGATCGCGCGCACGTCGCGCAGCGTGCCGGTCTTGATGTGCGCGTTGCCGAGCACGCCGGCATTGGTGAGGCGGTTCTTCATCGTGCCGTCGATGCCGGCGATCGGCAGCGAATCGACGAAGGTCTGCGCGACCGGGCTCGCGTTCGCGGCCTGCAGCAGCGCGGCCAGCGACAGCGCGCTCACGTGCTCTTCGCGCGACAGGCCCGAGCCGTTCTCGAGCACGAGGTCGGGCATCGCGATGCCGTTCTTCTGCAGGAACGCCTGGATCACGCGGCTCGACTGCTCGGGCGTCGCGGGCGGCTTGCCGCCGACCGCGCCGATCGTCAGGAACAGGTTGCGCGCCATCACGTTGTTGCTGAACTTGTTGATGTCGTAGACGATGCTGCCGAGCACCGGGCTGTGATGCACGGCGAGCGGCCGCGCGTTGGCGGGCACCTTGCCTTCGCTCACCGGCCCCGCGATCGTGCCGCCGTCCTGCTGCCACAGTGCGAGGAAGCCGCGCGCGAAGAACGTCGTGTGATCGAGGATCGCGAGGTTGGTCGTGTGCGCGCCGCAGCGCAGCGGGTAGTCGCCGGCGAACGAGGCGGTCATGATCCCGCCGCCGGCCGTCAGCGTCGGGCGCGCGGCTGCGGCGGCCGCGCTGCACGAGCCCGAGCCTTCGACCAACTGGTTGTCGATCGACAGGTTCGCGAGCGGCGGCAGCACGTCGACGGCGACCTTGCCGTCGTCGCCCGGGGTGACCGTGAACGACACGGCCTTGAATGCGTACAGCAGCGGATCGGGGCCGACGTTGTACGGTGCGCTCGCGTCGTCGTCGAACGAAGGGAGATCGCGCGTCGACGCCGCGAAGTAGCTCTTGTCGAGTACGAGGCCGCCCGCCACGCGCTTGACGCCGGCCTTGCGCAGCTTGTCGACGAGGTCGATCAGCTCTTCGGGCACGAGCTTCGGATCGCCGGTGCCCTTGATGTACAGGTTGCCCTGCAGCGTGCCGTCGGGGTCGACCGTGCCGTCCGTGTAGGCGGTCGTGCGCCAGCGATAGTCGGGGCCGAGGATCGACAGGCCCGAGAAGGTCGTCACGAGCTTCATCGTCGACGCGGGCAGCATCGGCCGGCTCGCGTTCCACGCGATCAGCGGCTCCGGATCGCCGACGCGCTCGACGACGACGCTCATCGCCGACGCCGGCACCTTCGCGCGCTGCAGCGCGACGAGCACGGACGCCGGCAGGCCGGCCGCGCGCGCGGCCGGCGACACGACGGCCGTCTTGTGCGCTTCCTTGTGGGTTTTCTTGCGGGCCTGCGCGGCGGGCGCGAATGCGAGGGCCGTGCAGGTGGCGACGATGGCGGCGGCCCGCAGGCAGACGCGGGCGCGGGGGGCGAACCGGTTGGACAGATCGGAAATCGGCATGGGCAAATACGGGAGAAGCACGGCGTTCGGGCAGGGCGCGCGCGGCGCCAAAGCGCACATTGTAGAGACAAGTCCGGACAGCTCCCTTGCAATCCGCCTTTCTGTTGCATTGCACGGTGCCGCGTGCGGGGTTCGCGGCGCTACAATGGTCGGCGTGTCCGACTGCCCGATGGAAGCCTGTCCCGATGCGGATTCTGCTTGTCGAAGATGATCGAATGATTGCCGAAGGCGTGCGCAAGGCGCTGCGCTCGGACGGCTTTGCAGTCGACTGGGTGCAGGACGGCGACGCCGCACTGACGGCGCTCGGCGGCGAGACGTACGACCTGCTGCTGCTCGATCTCGGCCTGCCGAAGCGCGACGGCATCGACGTGCTGCGCACGCTGCGCGCACGCGGGCTCGCGCTGCCGGTGCTGATCGTCACCGCGCGCGACGCGGTGGCCGATCGCGTGAAGGGGCTCGACGCCGGCGCCGACGATTACCTCGTCAAGCCGTTCGACCTCGATGAACTGGGCGCGCGGATGCGCGCGCTGATCCGCCGCCAGGCCGGGCGCAGCGAATCGCTGATCCGGCACGGCGCGCTGACGCTTGATCCCGCTTCGCACCAGGTCACGCTCGACGGCGCGCCCGTCGCGCTGTCAGCGCGCGAGTTCGCGCTGCTCGAGGCGCTGCTCGCGCGGCCGGGCGCGGTGCTGTCGAAGAGCCAGCTCGAGGAGAAGATGTACGGCTGGGGCGAGGAGATCGGCAGCAACACGGTCGAGGTCTACATCCACGCACTGCGCAAGAAGCTCGGCTCGGACCTGATTCGCAACGTGCGCGGGCTCGGCTACATGGTCGTCAAGGAAAGCTGACGCGTGAGGTCGATTCGTCATCAATTGCTGATCTGGCTGCTCGCGATCGTCGTCGCGGGCGTGGGCATCGCGGGCTGGCTCATCTACCGGCAGGCGCTCGCGGAGGCGAACGAACTGTTCGACTACCAGCTGCAGGAAATCGCCGCGGCGCTGCCGTCGGAGCCGTTCTCGCAGGTGTTCGGCTCGCGCACCAACGGCGACGAAGGCATCGTGATCCAGATCTGGAATCGCAACGGCGTGCTGATGTACTTCTCGCATCCGCGTGCGCCGATCGCGCCGCGCGCGGAGCTCGGCTTCTCGACCGAGCGCACCGATCGCGGCGAATGGCGCGTGTACGGTGCGATCGTCGGCGACAACGTCGTGCAGCTCGCGCAGCCGGTGTCGGTGCGCAACCGGCTGGCGGCGAACGTCGCGCTGCGCACGCTGTGGCCGCTGATCGTGCTGCTGCCGTTCCTCGGCGCGGCCGTGTGGGTGATCGTCGGGCGCGGGCTCGCGCCGCTCGGCCGCGTGACGCGCGCGGTCGAGGCGCGCCGGCCGGAAGCGCTCGATCCGCTGCCCGATGCGCGCCTGCCGCTCGAAGTGCAGCCGCTCGTGCGCGCGCTGAACGGGCTGCTCGCGCGGCTGTCGGCCGCGCTCGACACGCAGAAGGCGTTCGTGGCCGACGCCGCGCACGAACTGCGCACGCCGCTCGCGGCCGTGCAGATCCAGGCGCAGCTCGTCGCCCGCGCGAAGGACGACGCGTCGCGCCGCGAGGCGGTGGCGGATCTACAGGACGGCGTGTCGCGCGCGACGCGTCTCACCGAGCAACTGCTTGCGCTCGCACGCGCCGAACCGGATGGCGCGACGATGCGCGAGCCGGTCGACCTGCAGTCGCTGCTCGCCGAATGCGTGACCGCGCTCGCCCCGCTTGCGCAGCGGCGCGGCATCGATCTCGGTTTCGAGGAAACGCGTGCGGCGAGCGTCGTCGCCGACGTCGGCGCGCTGCGCGTGATGTTCGGCAACCTGCTCGACAACGCGGTGAAGTACACGCCGGACGGCGGCCGCATCGACGTGTCGCTGACCCGCGACGCGGCCGGCCGCGCATGCGTGCAGATCGGCGACAGCGGGCCGGGCATTCCGGCCGACGAGCGCGAGCGCGTGTTCGACCGCTTCTACCGCGACAGCTCGGCGCGGGCGCGCACCGACGTGGCGGGCAGCGGGCTCGGGCTCGCGATCGTCAAGCGCGTGGCCGCGCAGCAGGGCGCGACGGTGTCGCTCGGCGACGCGGCCGCGGGCGGCCTGCTCGTCAGCGTCGTGTTCCGCGATGCCGAAATGCCGGCCGAGGCGCCGCAATCGTCGGCATCGGCCTGAAGCCGGCGCCGCGCGCGCCGGCGGTCGCTTAAGCCCCGCTTAAGGCGGATTAAGCCTCCTTTAAGTCAGGGTCGTTACGCTGCGTCCTAACAAAGAGGAGGTCCTACGATGAATACCCGATTCCTTGCGCGCGGCGCCGTCGCGGTCGCCGTGGCGGCCGCCCTGTCCGCCGGCTATGTGGCCGGCACCCGCCGCGCCGATCCGCAGATCATCACGCCCGCGCAGGCGGCCGCGCTGATGCCGGCCGAAGCAGCTGCGAAGACCGGCATCCCCGATTTCTCCGGGCTCGTCGAGACCTATGGTCCGGCGGTCGTGAACATCAGCGCGAAGCACGTCGTGAAGCAGGTGTCGCGGCGCGTGCCGCAGCCGCAACTGCCGATCGATCCGAGCGATCCGTTCTACCAGTTCTTCAAGCACTTCTACGGCCAGGTGCCGGGCATGGGCGGCGACGCGCAGCCGGACGACCAGCCGAGCGCGAGCCTCGGTTCCGGGTTCGTCATCAGCTCCGACGGGTACATCCTCACCAATGCGCACGTGATCGACGGCGCGAACGTCGTCACGGTGAAGCTGACCGACAAGCGCGAATACAAGGCGAAGGTCGTCGGCTCCGACAAGCAGTCCGACGTCGCGGTGCTGAAGATCGACGCGAGCGGCCTGCCGACCGTGAAGATCGGCGATCCGGCGCAGAGCAAGGTCGGCCAGTGGGTCGTCGCGATCGGTTCGCCGTACGGCTTCGACAACACGGTCACGTCGGGCATCATCAGCGCGAAGTCGCGTGCGCTGCCGGACGAGAACTACACGCCGTTCATCCAGACCGACGTGCCGGTGAACCCCGGCAACTCGGGCGGCCCGCTGTTCAACCTGCAGGGCGAGGTGATCGGCATCAACTCGATGATCTACTCGCAGACGGGCGGCTTCCAGGGCCTGTCGTTCGCGATCCCGATCAACGAGGCGATCAAGGTGAAGGACGAGCTCGTGAAGACGGGCCACGTGAGCCGCGGCCGCCTCGGCGTCGCCGTGCAGGGGCTGAACCAGACGCTCGCAAGCTCGTTCGGACTGCAGAAGCCCGACGGCGCGCTCGTCAGCTCGGTCGATCCGAACGGCCCGGCCGCGAAGGCCGGCCTGCAGCCGGGCGACGTGATCCTGTCGGTCAACGGCTCGCCGGTTGCCGATTCGACGTCGCTGCCCGCGCAGATCGCGAACCTGAAGCCGGGTTCGACGGCCGACCTGCAAATCTGGCGCGACAAGTCGAAGAAGTCGATCAGCGTGACGCTCGGCGCAATGGCCGACGCGAAGCTCGCGTCGAACGACGGCGGCCCGGTCGAGCAGGGGCGCCTGGGCGTGGCGGTGCGTCCGCTGTCGCCGCAGGAGCGCAGCGCCGACAGCCTGTCGCACGGGCTGATCGTGCAGCAGGCCAGCGGGCCGGCCGCCAACGCGGGCATCCAGCCCGGCGACGTGATCCTCGCGGTCAACGGTCGCCCGGTCACGAGCCCCGAGCAGCTGCGCGACGCGGTCAAGGGAGCGGGCAACAGTCTTGCTCTGCTGATCCAGCGCGATAATGCACAGATCTTCGTGCCGGTCGACCTGAGCTGACCGGTCGCGGCCGCGGCCGGCCATGCCGGCTGCGGCGGGCGCCGACGTCGTTCGAATGCGCGACGATGCGCGCTGTATGTGTTCCGACCCCAAGGAGAGAGCCATGCAATATCTACGCAACGTGTCCCGATTTGCCGTCGCCGCGGCGCTGGCCGCGGGCCTCGCAGCCGGCGCGACCGGCGCGTACGCGCAGTCGGACGGTCTGCCCGACGCGATCCAGCAGGGCGACGTGTCCTTCGTGTCAGGCGGTATCGGGAAAGACCAGTCGACGGCGTTCGAGCGCAACGAAGCCGCGTGGCCGCTGGCGCTGCGCTTCACCGGCAAGGGCGGCGAGTTCCTGGCCGACGTTCATGTGCGGATCGTCGACGGCAAGGGCGCCGAGGTGCTGAAGGCCGACGCGCGCGGGCCGTACATGCTCGTGAAACTGCCGCCGGGGCGCTACACGGTGCATGCGTCCTACCAGGGTAGCGACGAGTCCCGTGCCGTCACGGTCGGTGCCAAGGGCGGCGCGAAAGCCGCGTTCCAGTGGAGCGCGCAGTAACGCGCCGCGTGCGGCCCGGGCCCGGGCCGCGCAATCGGACGAAGTTTCGCCCATAATGAAAGCCACGGCCGCGTGCCGTGGCTTTTTCGTTTCCTGCCCCCGGCCCGCCGGCCGCCCGAAGGAGAAACGATGTCCGATCCAGCCGACCCTCGACTCGAAATCGTGCCGAACCGTCATCGCGTGCGCGTGATCCATCGCGGCATTACGTACGCCGATTCGCAGGGCGCGCTGACCGTGCGCGAAACGGGCCTGCCGGACATCCACTACCTGCCGCGCAAGGACGTCAACATGCGTCGGCTCGTGAAATCGGCCGTCACGTCGGCCTGCCCGGTCAGGGGAAAGGCCGTGCATTTCGACTTGCAGACGGAAGACGGCATGGTCGAGAACGCTGCATGGAGTTACGAGGAACCGAAGGAGGGGGCGTCCGCGCTCGCGAACTACGTCGCCTTCGATGCTGCACGGATCGACAGCCTCGTCGAGACGTCCTGATGCGGCGCGCGTTCGTCGGGGAGGCGTCATGGAACTGAACGACACATTACGCGTACCGCTCGCGCCGCCGGTCGTGCGGGAGGCGTTCGAGGATCTCGCGCTGCTGCGCGCGAGCTTCGACCATTGCGAATCCTTCGTGAAGCTGGCGCCCGGCGCGTTCGCGCTGACGATCACGGTCGCGCTCGGCCCGCTGCGCGCCCGCTACGACGTGCGTGCGCATGCGGCGGCCGAGCAGGGCGACGCGGAAGGGCAACCGCGCCGCGTGCTCAACTTCAAGGCGCGGGCCGACGGGCTCGGCGCGCTGCGCGGTCAGGTCGAACTCGTGCTGAGGCCGGACGACGACGCGAACGCCACGTGCATCGAGTACGTGGTCTGGGCGACGGCGAGCGGGCCGCTCACCGAGCTGCCCGGGCGGCAGATCGAAAATGCGCTGCGCGAATGGACCGACGATTTCTTCCGCGAATTCTGCGCGGTCGTCCAGGCGAAGCACGGGCTCGCGCCGAATCGCGCGCGCTCGGCCGCGCCGCGGCGCCAGCACGTGTTTCTGCGGCCGGCGGCGCTGGTGGCCGCGACCAAGCGCTCGCTGCCGCCGCATCTCGGCGGCGCGTTGACCGGGCGTGCCGCCAGTGCGCTCCCGCATCGCGGTTCCGGCACGGTGCCCGTCTGGGCGTGGGCCGCGATGATCGTCTTCGTCGCGCTGCTGCTTTACGCGGCGCGCTGGATCAACGGCGGCTGAGCGGCCGGCCGGTTTCCCGGCAACGTGCGCCCGCCGCGTTACCGCATCGCATCGGCGCCCGCCATTACACCCGCACCGCGAAATTCCCTTCGATACGCCGACGGCGACGTGCCGAGCGCGCCCGCGAAATGCTGGCGCAGCGACACGCTCGACCCGTAGCCGGCCGCCTGCGCGATCGCATCGATCGACTGCCCGGTGGTTTCCAGCAGATGCTGCGCGCGCGCCAGCCGCTCGGCCTGCAACCATGCGGTGACGGTCGTGCCGGTGGCCTGGCGGAAATGGCGCGTGAACGTGCGCCGGCTCATCAGCACGCGTTCGGCGAGTGAATCGACGCTGTGCGCGGCGTCGAGGTGTGCGCGCACCCAGTCGAGCAGGCCTGCGAGTCGCGCATCGCGCGGGTGCGCGGCGACCGGTTGCGCCACGTATTGCGCCTGCCCGCCCTGACGATGCGGCGGGATTACGAGGCGGCGCGCGATCCGGTTCGCGGCGTCCGAGCCGAAGCGCCGCCGCACGACGTGCAGGCAGCAGTCGAGCCCCGCGGCCGTGCCGGCCGACGTCATCAGGTTGCCGTCGTCCACGTACAGCACGTCCGGATCGAGCTTCACGCGCGGAAAGCGTTGCGCGAAGTCGTCGGCCCATGCCCAGTGCGTGGTGGCCGGACGGCCGTCGAGCAGGCCGGCCGCGGCGAGCACGTACGCGCCGAGGCACAGCCCGACGAGTTGCGCGCCGCGCGCGGCGACCGCGCGGACGGCGTCGAGCAGCACGTCCGGCGGTGCTTCGTCCGGATCGCGCCAGGCCGGCACGATGACGATGTCCGCGTCGTCTAGCCCGTCGAGTCCGTATGGCGCGGTGATCGTGAAGCCGCCGGTCGTCGACAGCGGGCCGCGCTCGGCCGAGCAGACGCGGAACTCGAATACGGGCGACGTGGCCGCATCGCGCTCGTTGCCGAACACGACGGACGGCACCGACAAGTGGAACGGGCTGATGCCGTCGTACGCGATCACGGCGACTATGGTCGGAACGGGTAGGGCGGGCCGGGCGGACGAGGCGGCGGTCATGGCGGGCTCGGAAATCGCGATGGCCCGATTTTATCGAAGAATGGCTATCGGGCCACTGTCGGCATGCGCGATGCGCACCGACAATGCATCGCATCGCGCCGCTGGCCGTCCCGTTCCGGGGCGGGGCCGCGCTCCCGGACCAGGAGCCCGCCATGTCGAATGCCGTCCCGTCTTCCGTTTCCCGTTCCGCCGCTCATCCGGCTTCCCGTCGCGCGCTGATCGTGATCGACGTCCAGAACGAATACGTGACGGGCAACCTGCCGATCGAATACCCGCCGCTCGACGTATCGCTCGCGAACATCGGCCGCGCGATCGATGCCGCGCACGCGGCCGGCGTGCCGGTGATCGTCGTCCAGCACGTCGCGCCGGCCGGCGCGCCGGTCTTCGCACCGGGCACCGGTGGCGTCGCGCTGCACGCGGTCGTCGCCGACCGGCCGTTCGCGCATCGAATCGAGAAGAAGCAAGCCAGCGCGTTTGCCGGGACCGACCTTGCCGCGTGGCTCGACGCGCACGCGATCGACACGCTCGCGGTGGCCGGCTACATGACGCACAACTGCAATGCGTCGACGGTCTATCACGCGGCGCATGCGGGGCTGAACGTCGAGTACCTGGACGACGCGACGGGCGCGCTGCCGTACGAGAACGAAGCCGGCGCGGCGAGCGCCGAGGAGATTCACCGTGCGTACACGGTGGTGTTCCAGTCGAATTTCGCGGCCGTGATGTCGACCGATGCGTGGATCGCGGGACTGGCCGGAGCACCCATGCGAAAGCGCGATTCGGTCGCCGCGTCGAACCGGCGGGCGCGTGCGCAACGCGCGAAGGCGGCCTGAAACGGGCAGAAAGACAAGGAGGCGGGCCGCGCGCGGACGAAACCGGCGCGCCGCCCGGTGAAACGAACACCGCGCGCGAACGCTCGCCGTGCGGTCAGTCGCCGTCCTTCAGCATCGCCGGGCTGTAGCGCAGCATGTCGAAACAGCCGTCGACGAGCTTTTCCGCATGCTGCTCGGCGTCGATCTCGTCGGGCAGCATCAGCATGTCGCGCACGAATCCGCTGACGAGCGTGTGCAGCATCAGCGTCGCGCGCCACGTATCGAGCCGCTCGGGCAGCAGCTTGAGCCGCACCGCC
The DNA here is from genome assembly GCF_001718555.1 of Burkholderia metallica. Lineage (NCBI taxonomy): Bacteria > Pseudomonadati > Pseudomonadota > Betaproteobacteria > Burkholderiales > Burkholderiaceae > Burkholderia > Burkholderia metallica. The sequence continues at coordinate 2,969,388 of NZ_CP013401.1, read as the reverse complement.
ACCGCGAGATCCGCATCGATCGCGTGCAGCGCCTCGCTCATCCCCGCGCGGTTGCGCTGCAGCAGCGGCTCGAGGTCCGCGACGTATTCGCACTTCATGAACAGGATGCTGAACACGCGGCGCAACTGCGCGTCGCGCTGCACGCCGAGCAGGCACCAGATCAGGATCTGGCGGATCTTGTCGAGCGGATTGCCGCCCGGCGCGTCGAGCGGCATGCGCTTCAGTTCGTCGATCGGCAGAAACACGCGGTCGAACATCGCATCGAACAGTTCACTCTTGTTCGCGAAATGCCAGTAGATCGCGCCGCGCGTCACGCCGGCGTGCTGCGCGATGTCCGCGAGCGACGTGTGCGACACGCCCTTCTCGAAGAACACGTGCTCGGCGGCGTCGAGAATGCGATTGCGCGTCTCGAGCGCCTCCTCCTTGGTACGTCTGACCATGTGCAGGCCTGATTGGATCGATCGTAGGTGAATATAGGGTCTGCAACCCTCGGCGCCGTCATATAGACTGGCTATGCTTGCGGCTGGTAACAATCTGTAAGAATGGACAGCCGGCGGGGCATAAACGGGCTTTTTACATACATTCATGAATGTATATACAATACCACCCTACGATCGAATGACCCAAGTGGCAATCAGTTAATATCCCACTCTGCTGATTCCCGCCAAGTACCAAGTCCGCAGTTGCGGGGCAACCTGTCGGCACGGAGGTTTCGTGCCGCTTGCTGTATCTAGCAGTCCAGTAATTCAGGTGTTCGATCTGCGCCGTGAGGCGCATCCGTGTCGCGCTCGCTCCGGTCGGGTGCGGCACTTATTCCATTGGTTATACACAGAGGTCGCTCCATGCGCGTCGAACGGGTTCCATACCGCTTAATCACTGTCGCGACGGCCGCCGTTTTCCTGGCCGCGTGCGGGAAAAAAGAATCGGCACCGCCGCCGCAAACGCCGGAAGTCGGCGTCGTCACCGTCCAGCCGCAGGCCGTACCGGTCTACACCGACCTGCCGGGTCGCACCAGCGCCTTCCTCGTCGCGCAGGTCCGCGCGCGGGTCGATGGCATCGTGCTGCGTCGTGAATTCACCGAAGGCACCGACGTCAAGGCCGGTCAACGCCTGTACAAGATCGATCCGGCGCCGTACATCGCCGCGCTGAACAGCGCGAAGGCGACGCTCGCGAAGGCGCAGGCGAACCTCGTCACGCAGAACGCACTGGTCGCGCGCTACAAGGTGCTGGTGGCCGCGAACGCGGTCAGCAAGCAGGACTACGACAACGCGGTGGCCACGCAAGGCCAGGCCGCGGCGGACGTCGCGGCCGGCAAGGCAGCGGTCGATACCGCGCAGATCAACCTCGGCTACACGGATGTCGTGTCGCCGATCTCCGGCCGTGTCGGCATTTCGCAGGTGACGCCGGGCGCATACGTGCAGGCGAGCCAGGCGACGCTGATGTCGACCGTGCAGCAACTCGATCCGGTGTACGTCGACCTCACGCAGTCGAGCCTCGAAGGGCTGAAGCTGCGTCAGGACGTGCAGAGCGGGCGCCTGAAGACGAGCGGCCCGGGCGCGGCGAAGGTGTCGCTGATCCTGGAAGACGGCAAGACCTACTCGGAGCCGGGCAAGCTGCAGTTCTCGGACGTGACGGTCGACCAGACCACCGGCTCGGTCACCATCCGCGCGGTGTTCCCGAACCCGGGCCGCGTGCTGCTGCCGGGGATGTTCGTGCGTGCACGGATCGAGGAAGGCGTGAACGAGAACGCGTTCCTGGTGCCGCAGATCGGCGTCACGCATGACCAGAAGGGCCAGGCGATCGCGATGGTGGTGAACGCCAGCAACAAGGTCGAGCCGCGTCCGCTGAAGACGACCGGCATGCAGGGCCAGAACTGGGTCGTCGAAGGCGGTCTGCAAGCGGGCGATCACGTGATCGTGCAGGGCGGCGAAAAGGTGCGCCCGGGTGCGACCGTGAAGACCGTCCCCGCGCAGCTCGCACCGGCGGCGGACGCCGCATCGGGTGCCGCTGCGACCGCCGCGCCGGCTGCTGCCGGTTCCGGCGCCGCTGCCGCTTCCGGTGCTGCCGCATCGGGCGCCGCGCCGGCGAGTGCTGCCGCTGCTTCGAGCGCGCAATAACAGGGAGCCTGTTTCATGGCAAAGTTTTTTATCGATCGCCCGATCTTCGCGTGGGTGATCGCCATCATTCTGATGCTGGCCGGGGTTGCGGCGATCTTCACGCTGCCGATCTCGCAGTATCCGACGATCGCGCCGCCATCGATCCAGATCACCGCGAACTACCCGGGCGCTTCCGCGAAGACGGTGGAAGACACGGTAACGCAGGTGATCGAGCAGCAGATGAGCGGTCTCGACAACTTCCTGTACATGTCGTCCACCAGCGATGACTCGGGCAACGCGACGATCACGCTGACCTTCGCGCCGGGCACCAACGCCGACATCGCGCAGGTCCAGGTGCAGAACAAGCTGTCGCTCGCGACGCCGGTTCTGCCGCAGGTCGTGCAGCAGCTCGGTCTGTCGGTGACGAAGTCGAGCAGCAGCTTCCTGCTGGTGCTCGCCTTCAACTCCGAAGACGGCAGCATGAACAAGTACGACCTCGCGAACTTCGTGGCGTCGCACGTGAAGGATCCGATCAGCCGGTTGAACGGCGTCGGTACCGTCACGCTGTTCGGCTCGCAGTACGCGATGCGGATCTGGCTCGACCCGAACCGCCTGACGAACTACGGCCTCACGCCGGTCGACGTCAGCACCGCGATCAGCGCGCAGAACGTGCAGATCGCGGGCGGCCAGATCGGCGGCACGCCGGCGAAGCCGGGCACGATGCTGCAGGCGACGATCACCGAATCGACGCTGCTGCAGACGCCCGCGCAGTTCGGCAACATCCTGCTGAAGGTCAACCAGGACGGCTCGCAGGTGCGTCTGAAGGATGTCGCGAAGATCGAACTCGGCGGCGAAAACTACAACTTCGACACGAAGTACAACGGTCAGCCGACCGCGGCACTCGGTATCCAGCTCGCGACCAACGCGAACGCGCTGGCCACCGCGAAGGCCGTGCGCGCGAAGATCGACGAACTGGCGCCGTTCTTCCCGCACGGCCTCGTCGTGAAGTATCCGTACGACACGACGCCGTTCGTGAAGCTGTCGATCGAGGAAGTGGTCAAGACGCTGCTCGAAGGGATCGTGCTCGTGTTCCTCGTGATGTATCTGTTCCTGCAGAACCTGCGGGCGACGATCATCCCGACGATCGCGGTGCCGGTCGTGCTGCTCGGTACGTTCGCGATCATGTCGATGGTGGGCTTCTCGATCAACACGCTGTCGATGTTCGGCCTCGTGCTCGCAATCGGCCTGCTGGTCGACGATGCGATCGTGGTGGTGGAGAACGTCGAGCGCGTGATGGCCGAAGAGGGGCTGTCGCCGAAGGAGGCGACCCGCAAGGCGATGGGCCAGATCACCGGCGCACTCGTCGGCGTGGCGCTCGTGCTGTCGGCGGTGTTCGTGCCGGTGGCGTTCTCCGGCGGTTCGGTCGGCGCGATCTATCGTCAGTTCTCGCTGACGATCGTGTCGGCGATGGTGCTGTCGGTGCTCGTCGCGTTGATTCTGACGCCGGCACTGTGCGCGACGATCCTCAAGCCGATCCCGCAAGGGCATCACGAAGAGAAGAAGGGCTTCTTCGGCTGGTTCAACCGCACGTTCAACAACAGCCGCGACAAGTACCACGTCGGCGTGCACCACGTGATCAAGCGCTCGGGTCGCTGGCTCATCATCTATCTGGTCGTGATCGTCGCGGTCGGGCTGCTGTTCGTGCGCCTGCCGAAGTCGTTCCTGCCCGATGAAGACCAGGGCCTGATGTTCGTGATCGTGCAGACGCCGTCGGGTTCGACGCAGGAAACGACCGCGAAGACGCTCGCGAACATTTCCGACTATCTGCTGAAGGACGAGAAGGAAATCGTCGAATCGGCGTTCACGGTCAACGGCTTCAGCTTCGCGGGCCGCGGCCAGAACTCCGGTCTCGTGTTCGTGCGCCTGAAGGACTACGCGCAGCGTCAGCATGCGAACCAGAAGGTGCAGGCGCTGATCGGCCGGATGTTCGGGCGCTACGCGGGTTACAAGGACGCGATCGTGATCCCGTTCAACCCGCCGTCGATTCCCGAACTCGGTACGGCTGCCGGCTTCGACTTCGAGCTGACGGACAACGCCGGTCTCGGCCACGATGCGCTGATGGCCGCGCGTAACCAGTTGCTCGGGATGGCCTCGAAGGATCCGACGCTGCAAGGGGTGCGCCCGAACGGCCTGAACGACACGCCGCAGTACAAGGTCGACATCGATCGCGAGAAGGCGAACGCGCTCGGCGTGACCGCGGATGCGATCGACCAGACGTTCTCGATCGCATGGGCGTCGAAGTACGTGAACAACTTCCTGGATACCGACGGCCGGATCAAGAAGGTGTACGTGCAGTCGGATGCGCCGTTCCGGATGACGCCGGAAGACATGAACATCTGGTACGTGCGCAACGGGTCGGGCGGGATGGTGCCGTTCAGCTCGTTCGCGACCGGTCACTGGACGTACGGTTCGCCGAAGCTCGAGCGCTACAACGGTGTGTCGGCGATGGAAATCCAGGGTCAGGCCGCACCGGGCAAGTCGACCGGTCAGGCGATGGCCGCGATGGAAGGGCTCGCGAAGAAGCTGCCGGTCGGTATCGGCTACTCGTGGACCGGCCTGTCGTTCCAGGAAATCCAGTCCGGCTCGCAGGCGCCGATCCTGTACGCGATCTCGATCCTCGTCGTGTTCCTGTGTCTCGCGGCGCTGTATGAAAGCTGGTCGATCCCGTTCTCGGTGATCATGGTGGTGCCGCTCGGCGTGATCGGCGCACTGCTCGCGGCGACGATGCGCGGCCTCGAGAACGACGTGTTCTTCCAGGTCGGCCTGCTGACGACCGTGGGCTTGTCCGCGAAGAACGCGATCCTGATCGTGGAGTTCGCGCGCGAACTGCAGATGACGGAGAAGATGGGGCCGATCGAGGCCGCGCTGGAAGCGGCGCGCCTGCGGCTGCGTCCGATCCTGATGACGTCGCTCGCGTTCATTCTCGGCGTGATGCCGCTCGCGATCAGCAACGGCGCGGGTTCGGCCAGCCAGCACGCAATCGGCACGGGCGTGATCGGCGGGATGATCACGGCGACGTTCCTCGCGATCTTCATGATCCCGATGTTCTTCGTGAAGATCCGCGCGATCTTCAGCGGCGAGAAGGAAGACGTCGACGAGGCGCTGCGCCTGGCTCAGGAGCACTCGCACCACGAAGAGAAGCCGGGCAACGGCGACGAAGGCAACAAGGGACAGTGATGATGCAAAAACACGCTTTGACTGCAATCGCGGTCGCGCTCTTTGCCACGGGCTGCACGATGGCGCCGCATTACAAGCGGCCCGACGCGCCCGTCGCGCAGGCGTACCCGGCCGGCGGCGTCTACGCGACGCAGCCGGGTGCGGCCGGCGCGCGCAGCGCGAACGGGCAAGCTGCGACCGCCATCGGCTGGCGCGAGTTCTTCGTCGATCCGCGCCTGCAGCGGCTGATCGAGATCGCGCTGAAAAACAACCGCGACCTGCGCGTGTCGGTGCTGAATATCGAGGCGGCGCGCGCGCAGTACCAGATCACGCGCGCGGGGCTGTTCCCGACGCTCGACGGCACCGGTACGGGCACGATTCAGCGCTATCCGCAGGGTGTTTCGCCGACAAGGCAGGCAACCATCTCGCGCACCTACAACGTCGGGCTTTCGGCGTCGTGGGAGCTCGACCTGTTCGGCCGCGTGCAGAGCCTGAAGGATCAGGCACTCGCGCAGTACCTGTCGACCGCGTATGCGCGGCAGGCGTCGGAAATCTCGCTGGTGTCGCAGGTGGCCGACCAGTACCTGACGCTGCTGTCGACCGACGATCTGCTGAAGATCACCGAGAATACGCTGAAGACGGCGCAGGACTCGTACAACCTGACGAAGCTGCAGTTCGACAATGGCACGGGCTCTGAACTTGAGCTGCGCCAGGCGCAGACGGTCGTCGAGACGGCGCTCGCGAACCAGCAGGCACAGGCGCGAGCCCGCGCGCAGGCGTTGAACGCGCTGGTGCTGCTGATCGGCGAGCCGCTGCCGGACGATCTGCCGCCGGGCATGCCGCTCGACGCGCAGAATCTGCTGGCGGACGTGCCGGCCGGCCTTCCGTCGGATCTGCTCACGCGCCGTCCGGACGTGATGCAGGCCGAGCAGACGCTGCTGGCCGCGAACGCGAACATCGGTGCAGCGCGTGCGGCGTTCTTCCCGAAGATTTCGCTGACGGCTGCATTCGGCACCGCGAGCCCGACGCTCGGCGGTCTGTTCAAGGCAGGTACGGCGGCATGGTCGTTCGCGCCGAACATCGCGTTGCCGATCTTCGAGGGCGGCTCGAACATCGCGAACCTCGATCTTGCACACGTGCAGAAGCGCATCGAGATCGCGAACTACGAGAAGGCGATCCAGTCGGCATTCCGCGAAGTGTCGGACGGTCTGGCCGCACGCGGGACGTACGACCAGCAGATCGCGGCGCTCGAGCGCAACGAGCATGCGCAACAGCGACGTTTCGACCTGTCGGACCTGCGTTACAAGAACGGTGTCGACAGTTACCTGTCGGTGCTGACCGCGCAGACGGATCTGTACTCGGCGCAGCAGTCTCTGATCAGCGCGCGTCTCGCACGCTGGACGAACCTGGTCGACCTGTACCGCGCACTGGGCGGCGGGTGGATCCAGCGCGCAGGCGAAGCGCCGCGCGCGCCGGATGCGCCGGTCGACTACGACAAGGCGGCCGCACCGGCGCCTGCGTCGGCAGCCGCGACGAACGGGTAAGCGCAAGGAGGGCAGGCGCGGTTTATTGCGCCTGTTTTTCGAACCGGCTGTATGCGGAAGCGAAAACGCCACGGATGAAAGTCCGTGGCGTTTTCTTTTGTGCTGCCGAATCATGCGGGGCGAAGATTGTTGGCGTAGCGATGCGCGCGGTTCGCTGACATCGCTGAAGTCGCTCACGCCAGCCACGCCGACCACACCAGCCACACTGATTCGCCCCACCAATCGACGTCCCGCGCCACACACCCGAGGCCAGCCTTCACGCGCCCGGCACGCTCACCCGCGCATCCCTCCCTGTCCATCCCCGCAAAAAACAAAACGCCACGGCACCCCGTGGCGTTTCTCGTTACCGCTTCGCGCCGTCACCCGGCGCGTGGCGATCAGTGATGCACGTCGACGGGACGTCCGTCGAAGTCGTGTCCGGCGCGGCGGATGTCGCAGCGCGCATCCTTTTCGCCTTTCACGCCGTTGAACACGATGTTCAGGATCACGGCCGACGCGGACGCCAGCAGGATGCCGCTGTGCAGGATCGGTGCGAGCGCGGGCGGCAGCTTCGAGAAGAAGTGCGGCGACACGACCGGCACGAGCCCCATGCCGACGCTCACGGCGACGATGAACAGATTGTGCGTGTTGTTCACGAAGTCGACCTTCGACAGCACCTTGATGCCGTTCGCCGCGACCATCCCGAACATCACGATGCCCGCGCCGCCGAGCACGAACGGCGGCACCGATGCGACGACCTGCGCCATCTTCGGAAACAGCCCGAGCAGTACGAGGATCACGCCGCCCGTCGCGCACACGAAGCGGCTCTTCACGCCCGTCACGCCGATCAGCCCGACGTTCTGCGAGAACGACGTATGCGGGAACGAGTTGAAGATGCCGCCGATCAGCGTGCCGAGGCCGTCGACGCGCAGGCCGCGCACGAGGCGCTCCTGGTTGACCGGGCGATCGACCATGTCGCCGACCGCGAGGAACATGCCGGTCGATTCGATGAACGTGACGAACATCACCGTGACCATCGTCACGATCGACAGCGGGTCGAAATGCGGCAGGCCGAAGTGGAACGGCATCACGAAGCCGACCCACGGTGCGTGCGCGACGCCGTCGGTATTCACGCGGCCGATCGCGAACGCGATCGCGAAGCCGGCGACGATGCCGAGCAGCACCGAGATGTTCGCGATGAAGCCGCGGCCGAATTTGTTGATCAGCAGGATCAGCGTGAGCACCAGCAGGGACAGGCCGAGATAGACGGGGCTGCCGTACTCGGGGTTGCCGACGCCGCCGGCCGCCCAGTTGATGCCCACTTCCATCAGCGACAACCCGATCACCGCGATCACGGTGCCGACCACCACCGGCGGGAAGAACCGCAACAGCTTGCCGATCATCGGCGCCAGCACGATGCCGATGATGCCGGCCGCGATGGTCGAGCCGAAGATGTCGAGGATGCCGAGGCCGGGATTCGTGCCGATCGCGATCATCGGGCCGACGGCCGCGAACGTGCAGCCCATGATGACGGGCAGGCGGATCCCGAAGATCCACAGGCCGAGCGTCTGGATCAGCGTGGCGATGCCGCACGAAAACAGATCGGCGCTGATCAGGAACGCGATCTGGTCTTTCGGCAGCTTGAGCGCGGCGCCGACGATAAGCGGCACGGCGACAGCGCCGGCGTACATGACGAGGACGTGCTGCAGGCCAAGCGTTACCAGCTTGCCGGTCGGCAGCACCTCATCGCACGGATGGACCGTGTTCGATTGCATCTGTCTCACTCCATGATCTTGTTTTCGGGGTGATACGAAGTTATTCGGAATGAATCCATGCAACAAGAGCGCTGGGTACTATTCCGCTCTTTGCTGGTTCGATATGCCAATTCGGCATGGAACAGGGTGTCGATCATCGGGAAGCTGCCGCAGGAGTGAGGTTCCCCGGTTTTATAGCCCTTCAAAATAGCGCCGGCCCCCATGCCAAATATAGGTCGCCTTATGGTGTGTATCGGGTGGGCCGCATAGTGGCAAAAAGTGCCTGCTGAAAATCGTGCCGGGTTAACCCGCGAACGGCCGTCTTTGCCCGCAAGGTGCAGCCGGGTGACACCCGGCAGGCGACGGCCGTTCCAGCATGCCGCGACAGCTACAGAAAACGGGGCGCGCATCGCGGTCCCGTTATCATGGCTATCCGTTCATTCGAATTCGCCCACACGTCATGCGCCTGCTCGGAATCGACCTCGGCACCGGCTCCGTCAAACTCGTCACGCTCGATGCCGACGGCGTCGAGCGCGCGGTCGCGAGCGAACCTTATGCGCTGTCGTCGCCGCGGCCGGGCTGGGCCGAGATCGCCCCCGATACCTGGTGGCACGCGCTCGTGCGCGCGGCCGCGCGATTGCCGGCCGACGAGCGCGCGCAGGTCGCGGCGATCGGCTTCTCGGGGCAGATGCACGGGGTCGTGCTGATCGACGCGGCCGGGCAACCGGTACGGCCCGCGCTGCTGTGGCCCGACACGCGCGCGGTGCGCGAAGCGAACGCGCCCGCCTGGCACGCCGCCGGTCTGCCCGTCGCACCGAATCCCGTCGCGCCCGGCATGGCCGGCCCGCTGCTGCGCTGGCTGGCCGTGCACGAACCCGATGCGCTGCGCGCCGCGCGCTGGGCCGTGCAGCCGAAAGACTGGCTGCGCATCGCGCTGGGCGGCGACGTCGCAGCCGATCCGAGCGACGCCTGTGCGACCGCGCTGGCGTCGCCCGACGGCAGGTGGGATACCGCGTTGATCGACACGCTCGGGCTGCCGGCCGACCGTTTCGCGCCGGTTCGCGCGTCGACCGCGCGCTGCGGCGCGCTCGGCGCGCACGCGGCGGCCGCGCTCGGGCTGCCGGCCGGCGTGCCGCTCGCGACGGGCGCGGCCGACACCGCATGCGCGGCGCTCGGCAGCGGGCTCGCCGCCGCCGGCGATGCGCTGCTGACGACGGGCAGCGGCGGCCAGATCGTCGTGCTCGCCGACACGCTGCCGCCCGCGCGGCGCGGGCTGCATCGCTATCGCGCGGCGGCCGGCGTCGGCTATTACACGATGGCCGCGATGCAGAACGTCGGGCTGGCGCTCGAAGCGGTGCGCGGCTGGCTCGGCTACGCGCAGTGGACCGATGCGTACGACGATGCGTTTGCCCACGATGCGTCGGAGCGCCTGTGCTTCCTGCCGTACCTGACGGGCGAGCGTTCGCCGTGGATGAACCCCGATGCGCGCGGCGGTTGGCTCGGTCTCGGGCTCGGCGACACGCGCGGCGCGATGATGCGCGCCGCGTTCGAGGGCGTCGCGTTCGCGTTGCGCGCCGGGCTCGATGCGATCCGCGACGCCGATCGCCGCGACCCGGTCGCGACCTTGCGTCTCGCGGGCGGCGGCTCGGTCGATCCGCGCTGGCGCCAGCTGCTGGCCGATGCGCTGGGCGCATCGCTCCACGCGATCGACTGCCCGAACGCCGCGACGCGCGGTGCCGCGCTGCTCGCGGGCGTCGCGATCGGGCACTGGCGGGAGGACGCGCTGCACGCGCTGGCGCCGGCCGCGTCGCCGGTGGCCGAGCCGCGCGACGATCGCGCGCTGGCCGCGCGCCGTGCGCGCTTTGTCGATCTGTATGCGCGAACGGATGCATGGTTCACGACGGGCGTTTAAACTCGAGCACTTGTTCTTTTGCGTCAGCGATGACGCATCGTGGCAAGCCGGCGACCGTTTCCCGCACGCGATGCGTGGCCGGACCGGCGATCATGGCGAGCACGCGATTCTTTCGCCGTGCCGCGCGCGACGCCGCGCGGCACGGCTTCGACAGCTTTGCATGGAACCCGGTGCGAAGCATGCGCCCGGCGTCGGTTCTCGCGCCCACGCCGGTCGACACGAGCGCTGACGCGCCAACCCGGGCCGACCTCACACACAGACAGGAGTCACACGATGAAGACGAAAGCCGCGATTGCATGGAAGGCGGGTGCGCCGCTGACGATCGAGGAAGTCGATCTGGAAGGGCCGCGCGCCGGCGAAGTGCTGATCGAGGTGAAGGCGACGGGCATCTGTCACACCGACTACTACACGCTGTCGGGCGCCGATCCGGAAGGGATCTTCCCGGCGATCCTCGGCCATGAAGGCGCGGGCGTGGTGGTCGACGTCGGCCCCGGCGTCGGCACCGTGAGAAAGGGCGACCACGTGATTCCGCTCTACACGCCCGAATGCCGCGAGTGCAAGTTCTGCCTGTCGCGCAAGACCAACCTGTGCCAGAAGATCCGCGCGACGCAGGGCAAGGGCCTGATGCCCGACGCGACGTCGCGCTTCTCGCTCGACGGCAAGCCGCTGTTCCACTACATGGGCACGTCGACGTTCTCGAACTACATCGTCGTGCCGGAAATCGCGGTCGCGAAGGTGCGCGAGGACGCGCCGTTCGACAAGATCTGCTACATCGGCTGCGGCGTGACGACGGGCGTCGGCGCGGTCGTGTACTCGGCGAAGGTCGAGGCCGGTGCGAACGTGGTCGTGTTCGGCCTCGGCGGGATCGGCCTGAACGTGATCCAGGGCGCGAAGATGGTCGGCGCGGACAAGATCATCGGCGTCGACATCAACCCGAAGCGCGTCGAGCTCGCGAAGAAGTTCGGGATGACGCACTTCATCAACCCGAACGAAGTCGAGAACGTCGTCGACCATATCGTGCAGCTGACCGACGGCGGCGCCGACTACTCGTTCGAATGCGTCGGCAACGTGAAGCTGATGCGCCAGGCGCTCGAATGCACGCACAAGGGCTGGGGCCAGTCGTTCATCATCGGCGTGGCGGCAGCGGGCGAGGAAATCAGCACGCGTCCGTTCCAGCTGGTGACGGGCCGCGAGTGGAAGGGTTCGGCGTTCGGCGGCGCGCGCGGGCGCACCGACGTGCCGAAGATCGTCGACTGGTACATGGAAGGCAAGATCAACATCGACGACCTGATCACGCACACGCTGCCGCTCGAGCGGATCAACGAAGGCTTCGATCTGATGAAGGCCGGCGAGTCGATCCGTTCTGTCGTGCTGTACTGACCGGGAGCGCACCGCGATGCTCGAACTCGTTTCCTCGCATGCGTGCCACGGCGGCGAGCAGCGTTTCTACCGTCACGCGTCGGCGGCCATCGGCCTGCCGATGAAGTTCTCGGTGTACCTGCCGCCGCAGGCCGCGCAGGGGCGTGTGCCGGCGCTGTTCTATCTCGCGGGGCTCACGTGCACCGACGAGACGTTCGCGATCAAGGCCGGCGCGCAGCAATACGCGGCGCAGCACGGGATCGCGCTCGTGATGCCCGACACGAGCCCGCGCGGCGCGGGCGTGCCGGGCGAGACCGATGCGTGGGACTTCGGCGTCGGCGCGGGCTTCTACGTCGATGCGACCGAAGCGCCGTGGTCGACGCATTACCGGATGGAGTCGTACGTGACGGGCGAGCTGCGCGAACTCGTCGCGGCCGAGCTGCCGATCGACGGCGCGCGGCTCGGGATCTTCGGCCACTCGATGGGCGGGCACGGTGCGCTGACGCTCGCGTTGCGCCATCCGGGCCTGTACCGGTCGGTGTCGGCGTTCGCGCCGATCGCCGCGCCGACGCGCTGCCCGTGGGGCGAAAAGGCGTTCTCGGGCTACCTCGGCGCCGATCGCGAAGCGTGGAAGGCGCACGACGCAAGCGAGCTGGTCGCGCGTGCGGACGCGCCGAAGTTCGCGGAAGGCATTCTCGTCGATCAGGGGCTCGCCGATCAGTTCCTCGCGAACCAGCTGAATCCGGACGTGTTCGAAGCCGCCTGCGCGAAGGCCGGCCAGCCGCTGACGCTGCGCCGCCATCCGGGCTACGATCACGGCTACTACTTCATCTCGACGTTCATCGCCGATCACCTCGCGCATCACGCGAGCGTGCTTGTGCGGTGAGAGAAACGGGAAGCAGGTGACGCAAGCCTCGCCACACGCGATGGCGGGCGCATGAGAAAACGCCGGCGCTGCCCTCGGGCACGCCGGCGTTTTTCACTTCGTCGGGCGATGATCTGCCAGGCGGCGATCAGTGACGCCGCAACAAGCTCGCGCCGTACACGAGCGCCGACAGCGCGGTGATCCAGAAGCTCGTCGGCCAGTCGGTGTGATACGCGAGCACGATGCCGGCCCACGCTTCGAACAACGCGAACAGCGCGGCAAGCAGCACGCCGGTCGACAACCGCGTCGACACGTTCTGCGCAGCCGCCGCCGGCCCGACCAGCAGCGTGAACACGAGCAGCACGCCGACGATCTGCGTCGCCGCGGCCACCGCGAGCGCGCACACCGCGAGGAACAGCATCGACACCGCGCGCAGCGACACGCCCTTGGCTTCGGCCAGCTCGGGCTGCAGCGACGCGAACAGCAACGGCCGCGCGATCAGCGCGAGCGCGGCGAGGCTCACTGCGCCGATGCCGGCGAGCACCGCGAGCGTGTCGCGGCTCACCGCGAGCACGTTGCCGAACAGCAGCGCGGTGACCTGCGTCGCGAACGACGTATAGAAATGCAGGAACAGCAGCCCGAAGCCGAGCGCACCCGACAGGATCACGCCGATCGCGACGTCGCGGCCCGCGAGCCTTTCGCCGAGGGCGCCCATCCCGACGCCCGCCGCGAGCGTGAAGCCGACCATCCCCCAGATCGGCGAGATGCCGAGCAGCACCGCGCCCGTCGCACCGGTGAAGCCGACGTGCGACAGCGCATGGCCGGCGAACGTCTGCCCGCGCAGCACCAGGAAATAGCCGACGATGCCCGCGAGCACCGCGACGATCCCCGCCGCCGCGAAGGCGTTGATCATGAAATCGTATTCAAACATCGTGCGAATGCCCGGGATGAGCGTGTCCGTGGTGATGATGGCCGTGGCCGCCGCCACCGCCGTGCGAGTGGCCGTCGTCGTCCTCGTGTTCGTGGTCGTGCTTCTCGATCTCGACGTCGCCCGACATCACGAAGATCCTGCCGTTCACGCGCATCACGTCGATCGGCGAACCGTAGAGCCGCGACAGCACCGGCTTCGTGATCACCTCGTCGACGGTGCCGAGCGCCGCGACGCCGTTGCCGAGATACAGCACGCGGTCGAGCGCGTTCAGCAGCGGATTCAGTTCGTGTGCGGAGAACAGCACGGTAATGCCGAGCTCGCGCTGCACGTTGCGCACGAGTTCGACCACGCCGCGCTGGTGGTTCGGATCGAGGCTGATCAGCGGCTCGTCGAGCAGCAGCAGCTTCGGGTTGCCGAGCAGGCATTGCGCGAGCAGCAGGCGCTGCCGCTCGCCGCCCGACAGTTCCGACAGCGGCCGGCGCGCGAGCGTTTGGCCGCCGACGAGGTCGAGCACGCGATCGACGTCGCGGCGCGTCGCGGCATTCGTGTGCGGCAGCCCCCAGCGGTGGCCGTCGGCGGCCATCGCGACGAAGTCGTAGCCGCGCATCCGGCGGCTCGCGAGGCCGCTGCGGATCTGCGGCATGTAGCCGATCGACGCGTTGCCGCGCGCGACCGGCACGCCGCCCACGGACAGCGTGCCGGCCGATACGGGCACGAGCCCGAGCACGGCGCGCATCAGCGTGGTCTTGCCCGCGCCGTTCGGCCCGAGCACGCCGACGAATTCGCCGGGCTCGATCGAGAAGCTGACGTCGCGCAGGATCGCGCGTCCGCCCAGTTCGAGCGTGACGCGATCGACGGCGAGGGCGTGAGGGGTTGCGGTCATGTCTTAACGGTCGTTTATTGCTTGCCGGCAGCGAGCGCGGCCGAGAGCGCGTCGAGCTGGGCGGCCATCCATTGCTGGAAGGTCTTGCCCGCCGGCTGCGTCTCGGTGACGCTGACGGTCGGCACGCCGCCGTCGTGCGCGATCTTCAGCATGCGCTTGGTCATCGGCTCTTCAGCCTGGCTGTTGTAGATCAGCACGCGCACCTGCTTCTTGCGCAGGTCGTTCTCGAACGCGGCGACGTCCTGCGCGCTCGCTTCGGTGTCGTTCATCGTCGCGAGCTGGAAGCGCAGGTTGCGCATGTCGAGGCCGATCGCGTCGGACATGTAGCCGAACACGGGCTCGGTGGCCGTGACCGGCAGCCCCTTGTACTGCGCGCGCAGCGCGGCGACCTTGTCGTCGACGGGCTTCAGCGACGCGACGAACTTCTGCAGGTTCGCGTCGTATTCGGTCTTGTTCGCCGGATCGGCACGGCCGAGCGCGGCCGCAATCGCGCGCGCGGCGGCCGGCATCGTCGCCGGGTCGTACCACAGGTGCGGGTTGTCGCCGGCCTTCTTGCCGACCAGGTCGGCGACGACGATCGTCGCGCGCTTCGCCTGCTTCGACGCGCCGAGCAGCTTGCTCATCCACGGATCGTAGTTGGCGCCGTTGTAGATCACGACCTGCGCATGCTGGAGCGCGCGGGCCGTCTTCGGGCTCGCTTCGAACAGGTGCGGGTCCTGGTCCGGATTGCTGAGGATGCTCGTCACCGCGACGTGGCTGCCGCCGATCTGCGACGCGACGTCGCCGTAGAAATTCTCGGCGGCGACGACGTTGACGGTTGCGGCCTGCGCGAACGCGGGCGCCGCGAGCGACAGCGCGGCAACGGCGGCGGCGAGCCAGCGGACAGGCGACAGGGCGCGCCGCGGCGCGCGCTTCAGGGCAATGGACATGGAACTCCTCGTTGGAAGGGGCGGTACGGGTGCCGTGCGATACGCGTCAGCGCTGCGCAGGCTTGTGCTTGCAGTGCCCGCACAGGCCGCTCAGCTCGACGACCTGGTGGTGGACTTCGAAACCGTGCGCGGGCTCGCTCGCGGACAACTGCTTCGCAAGGTCGCCGCCGGGAATCTCGACGGTGTCGCCGCACGAATCGCAGATCAGGAACTGGCCTTCGTGCGGCACGCCGATCTCGCAGCATGCGAAGAACGCGTTCTTCGATTCGATCCGGTGGATGAAGCCGTGCTCGACGAGGAAATCCAGCGCGCGATAGACGGTCGTGGGCGGTACGCGGCCGCGCTGCGGTTCGAGCTCGGCGAGCAGGTCGTACGCGCCGATCGGGCGCTGCGCGGCCAGCACGCGTTCGTAGACCTGACGGCGCAACGGCGTCCACGCGAGCCCGTGCTCGGCGGCGAATGCGTCGGCCCGGGACAGCCGGGCGTCATTGGACGATGAGGTAGCCATGGCGTGAAGCAGCGCGATGAAACAAAGTATGGCGATGATATAACGTATCGCCGCGCCGTGCAGCGCGAATTCCCTTTCCGCCTCGCTCCGTCCCTTTCATCGCCGATTCGACCGCGCCGCACCGTGCGGGCTGCGCCTTGCCGGGCGCGCGCGGCGGCCCGTTGCCGTGCGCCGTTGTGCGGCGGCGCATCATAGAAAGCCGTCACGCCGCCTTGACAGCGCGAATCGCGTATCCGATCATTCGATCACTAACAGAGCAATTGATCGGCTGGCGAGCGTTCGCTCACCTCGCCAGCCGTCGTCAAGCAGAACGAACCGGAGACAGCCAGTGAGACTGGAAGACAAGGTCGCGATCCTGACGGGCGCCGCAAGCGGCATCGGCGAAGCGGTCGCGCAACGCTATCTGGACGAGGGCGCGCGCTGCGTGCTCGTCGACGTGAAGCCGGCGGGCGGGTCGCTCGCGCGGCTCATCGAGGCGAATCCCGGCCGCGCGGTGGCCGTCACCGCGGACGTCACGCGCCGCGACGACATCGAGCGCATCGTCGCCACGGCGATCGAGCGCTTCGGCGGCGTCGACATCCTGTTCAACAATGCGGCGCTGTTCGACATGCGCCCGCTCCTCGACGAATCGTGGGACGTGTTCGACCGGCTGTTCGCGGTCAACGTGAAGGGGCTGTTCTTTCTGATGCAGGCGGTCGCGCAGCGCATGGTCGAGCAGGGGCGCGGCGGCAAGATCGTCAACATGTCGTCGCAGGCCGGACGGCGCGGCGAGGCGCTCGTTTCGCACTATTGCGCGACCAAGGCGGCGGTGATCAGCTACACGCAGTCGGCCGCGCTCGCGCTCGCGCCGCACCGGATCAACGTGAACGGCATCGCGCCGGGCGTCGTCGATACCCCGATGTGGGAGCAGGTCGACGCGCTGTTCGCGCGCTACGAGAACCGGCCGCTCGGCGAGAAGAAGCGGCTCGTCGGCGAAGCCGTGCCGCTCGGCCGTATGGGCGTGCCGGGCGACCTGACGGGCGCCGCGCTGTTTCTCGCGTCGTCCGATGCCGACTACATCACCGCCCAGACGCTGAACGTCGACGGCGGCAACTGGATGAGCTGACATGGCGCCGCTCGCCCGCACCAACCGCCGGCCGGCGCGCGACGCAGCGGCAGCGCCGCACGCCGCGGCTGCCGCCGTTGCTCGAGGAGGGGTCGCCTGATGGCCGAGATCGTCGTCGCCGGCGAACTGCTGGCGGAATTCGTCGCCGCCGAGCGCGGCCAGGGTTTCGATACGCCGGGCCAGTTCGCGGGACCGTTTCCGAGCGGCGCACCGGCGATCTTCGCCGACCAGGCCGCACGGCTCGGCGCACGCGTCGCGTATGCGGGCTGCGTCGGCCGCGACCCGTTCGGCGACGCGATCGTCGCGCGGCTCGAACGCGACGGCGTCGACGTCGCGCGCATCCGCCGCGTCGCACGTCCGACCGGCACCGCATTCGTCGCGTATCGCGACGACGGCTCGCGCAGCTTCGTCTTCAGCCTGTCCACCAGCGCGGCCGCGTGCGTCGATGCATCCGACGTCGATACCGCGATGTTCGACGGCTGCCGCTACTTCCACGTGATGGGCTCGTCGCTGACGAGCGAATCCGCGATCGCGGCGGTGCAGCGCGGCGTGATCGAGGCCGCGCGCGCCGGCGCGAAGGTGTCGTTCGATCCGAACGTGCGCCCCGAGATGCTGAGCTTCCGGCCGATGCGCGCGGCGCTCGACGAGATGCTCGCGGCCTGCCACCTGTTCCTGCCGAGCGAAGCCGACCTGCCGTTCTTCTGCGGACCGCAGCCGGCCGAGCGCGCGATCGCGGGCCTGCTCGCGACCCATCCGCTGCTCGAGCGCGTCGTGCTGAAACGCGGCGCGCAAGGCAGCGTCGCGTTCGACCGCGCGAATCGCGCCGAAGCGCCGGCGTTCGCGGTCGACGAAATCGACCCGACCGGCGCCGGCGACTGCTTCGGCGGCACGCTGGTCGCGAGCCTCGTCGCAGGCGTGCCGATCGACGTCGCGCTGCGCCGCGCGAACGCGGCAGGCGCGATCGCGGTCACGCGGCGCGGGCCGATGGAAGGCAACAGCAGCGCGGCCGAGATCGACCGTTTCCTGACCGAACGAGGTGTCGCATGTCCGGCCTGACGACCTTCGCCGAACGCCCGCGCACCGCCCATGCGGACGCCGTGCTGCGGATGATCTTCGATGCGAACCGCGCGGATGCGCAGCGCGGCATCTATTCGATCTGCAGCGCGCACCGGCTCGTGCTGGAAGCCGCGTGCGAAGCCGCGCGCGCGGACGGTTCGCCGCTGCTGATCGAGGCGACCTGCAACCAGGTGAACCATCTCGGCGGCTATACGGGCATGACGCCCGCCGATTTCCGCCGCGACGTCGACGCGATCGCCGCGCGTTGCGGGCTGGCGCCGTCGGCGCTCGTGCTCGGCGGCGATCATCTCGGCCCGAATCCGTGGCGGCATCGCCGCGCGGCCGACGCGATGCGCGAAGCCGGCGCGATGGTCGCCGCGTACGTCGAGGCCGGCTTCGAAAAGATCCATCTCGATGCGAGCATGGCGTGCGCGGACGATCCCGCGCGGCTCGACGATCGCACGATCGCCGCGCGCGCGGCCGAGCTGTGCCGTGCGGCGGAAGAGGCGGCTGCGCGCGCCGGCATCGCGCCCGTCTACGTGATCGGCACCGAAGTGCCGACGCCGGGCGGCGAACTCGGCGGCAGCGACGGCGATGCGGCGATCGCGCGGATCGCGGTCACGCGCGCCGACAGCATCGCGGCGACGCTCGACGCGCACCGCCGTGCGTTCGCCGCGGCCGGGCTCGACGCGGCGTGGGCGCGCGTCGTCGCGATCGTCGCGCAGCCGGGCGTCGACTTCGACGATCGCCACGTGCTCGACTACGACAGCGCGAAGGCCGCGTCGCTCGGCGCGAGTATCCTGCAGACACCGCGCCTCGTGTTCGAAGCGCATTCGACCGACTACCAGACCGAGGGCGCGCTCGCCGCGCTGGTGCGCGACCACTTCGCGGTGCTGAAGGTCGGGCCCGCGCTGACGTTCGCGCTGCGCGAGGCGCTGTTCGCGCTGACCTTCATCGAGGATGCGTTGATCGGTGAGCCCGCGCAGCGCTCGCGGTTGCGCGACGTGGTCGACGCCGCGATGCGCGCGCAGCCCGAGCACTGGGCGCCGTACTACCGCGGCGACGAGACCGAGCAGCGGCTCGCGCGCCAGTTCAGCTACAGCGACCGGATCCGCTACTACTGGCTGCAGCCGGCCGTCGCGGCCGCGGTCGAGCAGCTGTTCGACAACCTTGCACGGCAGGCGGTGCCGGAGACGCTCGTCGCGCAGTGGCTGCCGGACGTGTATGCGGCATGCCGCGCGGGCGGGCTCGCCAGGGAGCCGCGCGCGTGGGTGCGCCACCGGATACGCGACGTGATCGCGCACTACGCGCGCGCGTGCGGAATGCAGCGGCCGGCATGACGGGCCGCGAACGAAACGCAGTACCGACGACACTTCGAACAAACACAGGAGACATGCCATGCAACGAAAGATGCTCGATGCCGCCGCACGCTGTTTCGCCGGAGCCGCGCTCGCGACGGCGGCCTGCGCCGCGTCCGCCGGCACGGTGACGATCGCGACGCTGAACAACCCGGACATGATCGAGTTGAAGAAGCTGTCGCCGGCGTTCGAGAAGGCGAACCCGGACATCAAGCTGAACTGGGTGATCCTCGAGGAGAACGTGCTGCGTCAGCGCGCGACCACCGACATCACGACCGGCAGCGGCCAGTTCGACGTGATGGCGATCGGCACCTACGAGGCGCCGCAGTGGGGCAAGCGCGGCTGGCTCGCGCCGATCACGGGCCTGCCTGCCGACTACGACCTGAACGACATCGTGAAGACCGCGCGCGACAGCCTGTCGTACAACGGCCAGCTGTATGCGCTGCCGTTCTACGTCGAGAGCTCGATGACGTTCTACCGCAAGGACCTGTTCGCGGCGAAGGGGCTGAAGATGCCCGACCAGCCGACCTACGACCAGATCGCCGAATTCGCGGACAAGCTCACCGACAAGGCGAAGGGCACTTACGGGATCTGCCTGCGCGGCAAGGCCGGCTGGGGCGAGAACATGGCGTACGTGTCGACGGTCGTGAACACGTTCGGCGGGCGCTGGTTCGACGAGAACTGGAATGCGCAGCTCACGTCGCCCGAATGGAAGAAGGCGATCACGTTCTACGTGAACCTGCTGAAGAAGGACGGCCCGCCGGGAGCGAGCTCGAACGGCTTCAACGAGAACCTGACGCTGACGGCCTCCGGCAAGTGCGCGATGTGGATCGACGCGGCGGTCGCGGCCGGCATGCTCTACAACAAGCAGCAGTCGCAGGTGGCGGACAAGATCGGCTTCGCGGCCGCGCCGGTCGCCGTCACGCCGAAGGGCTCGCACTGGCTGTGGGCGTGGGCGCTGGCCGTGCCGAAGACGTCGAAGCAGCAGGACGCCGCGCGCAAGTTCATCGCGTGGGCGACGTCGAAGCAGTACATCGAGATGGTCGGCAAGGACGAAGGCTGGGCGTCGGTGCCGCCTGGCACGCGCACGTCGACCTATCAGCGTGCCGAGTACAAGGCCGCCGCGCCGTTCTCGGACTTCGTGCTGAAGGCGATCGAGACGGCCGACCCGAACGATCCGTCGCTGAAGAAGGTGCCGTACACGGGCGTGCAGTACGTCGGGATTCCTGAATTCCAGTCGTTCGGCACGGTGGTCGGCCAGTCGATCGCGGGTGCGGTGGCCGGCCAGATGACGGTCGACCAGGCGCTCGCCGCCGGGCAGGCCGCCGCCGATCGCGCGGTGCGCCAGGCCGGCTACAAGAAGTAACGCGGCCCGCACCGTGCGCGATGGCGCACGGTGCGCGTCGTCGAAGCTGACAGGCGGGCAGGCTTTCGCGCCCGCGCATCAACCGGAGGGACTCCGATCATGCGTCACCTGCGTCTTCCCCTGAGCCATGCTCACGCGCCGTCGGTCGGCGACGCGTCGTCGCCGCCGGGCGCGCCGCGTCGCGCGCGCGGCGGCGCGAGCTGGCTCGTCTCGCCGTCCGTCGCGGTGCTGCTGCTGTGGATGTCGATTCCGCTCGCGATGACGATCTGGTATTCGTTCTCGCGCTACAACCTGCTGAACCCGGACGTGAAGGGCTTCGCCGGGCTCGACAACTACCGCTTCCTCGCGACCGATCCGTCGTTCCTGCCCGCGATCTGGCACACGCTCGTGCTGATCGGCGCGGTGCTCGCGATCACGGTGATCGGCGGCGTGCTGATGGCCGTACTGTTCGACCGCAAGTTCTACGGGCAGGGCGTCGCGCGCCTGCTCGCGATCGCGCCGTTCTTCGTGATGCCGACGGTGTCCGCGCTGATCTGGAAGAACATGATCCTGCACCCGGTGTACGGGCTCGTCGCGACCGCGATGCGCGCGCTCGGGATGACGCCGATCGACTGGTTCGCCGATTACCCGCTCACCGCGGTGATCATCATCGTCGCGTGGCAGTGGCTGCCGTTCGCGTTCCTGATCCTGTTCACCGCGATCCAGTCGCTCGACCAGGAGCAGAAGGAAGCGGCGCGCATCGACGGCGCGGGCCCGATCGCGATGTTCTTCTACATCACGCTGCCGCACCTGAAGCGCGCGATCGCGGTGGTCGTGATGATGGAGACGATCTTCCTGCTGTCGATCTTCGCGGAAATCTACACGACGACCGGCGGCGGCCCCGGCGACGCGACGACCAACCTGTCGTACCTGATCTACGCGCTCGGCCTGCAGCAGTTCGACGTCGGCCTCGCGTCCGCCGGCGGCATCATTGCCGTCGTGGTCGCGAACGTCGTGTCGTTCTTCCTCGTGCGGATGCTCGCGCGCAACCTGAAGGGGGAGTACGAGAAATGAGCGACCTGACCCTGGAAGGCCGGCGCACGCCGGCCGTGTTCGACCTCGTGCGGCGCGCGCTGCCCGGCATGCTCGCGTGGCTGATCGCGCTGCTGCTGTTCTTCCCGATCTTCTGGATGGCGATCACCGCGTTCAAGACCGAGCAGCAGGCGTATGCGTCGACGCTGTTCTTCATCCCGACGCTCGACAGCTTCCGCGAGGTGTTCGCGCGCAGCAACTACTTCTCGTTCGCGTGGAATTCGGTGCTGATCTCGGCGGGCGTCACGGTGATCTCGCTGCTGTTCGCGGTGCCGGCCGCGTACGCGATGGCGTTCTTCCCGAACCACCGCACGCAGAAGGTGCTGCTGTGGATGCTGTCGACGAAGATGATGCCGTCGGTCGGCGTGCTCGTGCCGATCTACCTGCTGTGGAAGAACGCCGGGCTGCTCGATACCGTATCGGGCCTCGTGATCGTCTACACGCTGATCAACCTGCCGATCGCGGTGTGGATGACCTTCACGTACTTCAACGAGATTCCGAAGGACATCCTGGAAGCCGGACGCATCGACGGCGCGTCGACGTGGCAGGAGATCGTCTACCTGCTGATGCCGATGGCGCTGCCGGGGCTCGCGTCCACCGCGCTGCTGCTGGTGATCCTGTCGTGGAACGAGGCGTTCTGGAGCATCAACCTGTCGAGCTCGAACGCGGCGCCGCTGACCGTGTTCATCGCGTCGTACTCGAGCCCTGAAGGGCTGTTCTGGGCCAAGCTGTCCGCCGCTTCGCTGCTCGCGGTCGCGCCGATCCTGATCGTCGGCTGGCTGTCGCAGAAGCAGCTCGTGCGCGGGCTCACGTTCGGAGCGGTCAAATGACGGCGAACGTCCTGATCTGCGATTGCGACGGCGTACTGATCGACAGCGAGGCGGTGGCGGCCGACGTGCTCGTGCGCGAGCTCAATGCGCGCTGGCCGGGCATCGACGCGCGGCCGGCCGTGATGCCGCTGCTCGGGCTGCGCATCGAGCGCGTGCTGGCCGGCGCGGGCGAAGCGCTGGGCCGCACGCTGTCGAACGACGACGTCGCCGACATCCGCGCGGCGGTGGAGGACGCGGCCGTCAATGCGCCGATGGTCGACGGCATCGATGCGGCGCTGGCGGCGATCGAACTGACGAAGGCGTGCGCGAGCAACAGCTACCGCGCGTACGTCGACGCGGCGCTCGCGCGCACCGGCCTCGCGCGCTTCTTCGGCGACCGGCTGTTCTGCGCGGACGCCGTCGCGCGGCCGAAGCCGGCGCCGGACGTGTATCTTGCGGCCGCGCGCACGCTCGGCGTCGCGCCTGCGCAGTGCCTCGTGGTCGAGGACAGCGCGACCGGTATCACAGCGGCCGCCGCGGCCGGCATGACCGTGCTCGGCTTCGTCGGCGGCGGGCATGCGTCGGCCGCGCAGATCGACGCGCTGCGCGGGATCGGCGCGCGTCACGTATTCGACGACATGCACGAGCTGCCCGGCTACGTCGCGCGCTGGCAGGCGACCGGCGCGGTGCTGCCGAACTAGCCACCCCGAAAGATTGCGCGCCGCATTCGACGCGGCGCATCACGAACGAACGGAGACAGATCATGGCAAGCGTGCTCCTGCGCAACATCGCAAAGCGCTACGACGACACCGAAGTGCTGCGCAACGTGAACCTCGACATCGCCGACGGCGAATTCGTCGTGTTCGTCGGCCCGAGCGGCTGCGGCAAATCCACGCTGATGCGGATGATCGCGGGCCTCGAGGATATTTCCAGCGGCGAGCTGCTGATCGACGGCGCGAAGGTCAACGACGTGCCGAGCGCGAAGCGCGGCATCGCGATGGTGTTCCAGTCGTATGCGCTGTATCCGCACATGACGCTGTACGACAACATGGCGTTCGGCCTGAAGCTCGCCGGCGCGAAGAAGCCGGAAATCGACCAGGCCGTGAAGCAGGCCGCGAAGATCCTGCACATCGACCACCTGCTCGACCGCAAGCCGAAGCAGCTGTCGGGCGGCCAGCGGCAGCGCGTCGCGATCGGCCGCGCGATCACGCGCAAGCCGAAGGTGTTCCTGTTCGACGAGCCACTGTCGAACCTCGACGCCGCGCTGCGCGTGAAGATGCGGCTGGAGTTCGCGCGGCTGCACGACGAGCTGAAGACGACGATGATCTACGTGACGCACGACCAGGTCGAGGCGATGACGCTCGCGGACAAGATCGTCGTGCTGTCGGGCGGCGCGGTGCAGCAGGTCGGCACGCCGAACGCGCTGTATCACGCGCCGGCGAACCTGTTCGTCGCGGGCTTCATCGGCTCGCCGAAGATGAACTTCCTGAAAGGCACGGTCGAATCGGTCGATGCGGGCGGCGTGCTCGTGCGTTTCGACAGCGGCGAGACACAGCGCGTCGCGGTGGACGCGGCGGCGCTGCAGCGCGGCGCGGCGGTGACGGTCGGCGTGCGGCCCGAGCACCTGAAAGTCGAAACGGCGGCTACCGGCGTGGCCGCGAAGACGATGGCCGTCGAGTCGCTCGGCGATGCCGCGTATCTGTATGCGGAGTCGGCGGTCGCGCCGGACGGGCTGATCGCGCGGATTCCGCCGCTCGACACGTACCGCACCGGCGAGGCGCTGCGCGTGCACGCGGACGCCGAACACTGCCACCTGTTCGACGAAAACGGGCAGGCGTTCCGGCGGCTGAGCGTGCACGCGAAGGCAGCGTGATGCGTCGGCACGTGCGCCTGCGGTGCTCAGAGGCGCAGGTGCCCGGCCACGTAGTCGACGAACGCGCGCAGCTTCGGCGTCGGATGGCGGCCTGACGGCCACAGTACGTAGAACGGCGTGCGGCTCTCGACGTGTTCGTCGAGCACCGTGCGCAGCGTGCCGTCGGCCAGCGCGTCATGTACGAAAAACTCGGGCAGGCATGCGATGCCGAGCCCGCGCAGCGCGAAGCACAGCCGTGTTTCCGCGTTGTTGCTGACCATCGATACCGGCACCTCCGGCGGTGTGCCGGCGCGCGACGCGCGCAACGGCCAGATCTCGAGCCGGCCGCTGCTGGGGAAGCGGTAGTGCAGGCAGCGGTGCCGCGCGAGATCGGCTGGCGTGAGTGGCGTGCCGTGCCGCTCGAGGTAGTCGGGCGACGCGACGAGGTGCTGGCGGAAATGGCCGAGCAGCCGCGACGACAGCCGCGAATCCGACGGTTGGCCGGTGCGCAGCACAGCGTCGAACCCTTCGTCGACCACGTCGACGAGCCGGTCGCTGAAATCGATGTCGAGCTCGATCTCCGGATACGCAGCCATGAAATCGGCGAGCACCGGCAGCAGCAGCGTGCCGATCGTCGGCAGGCTCACGCGCAGCCGCCCGCGCGGCGCTTCGGCGCTGTGCGTCAGTTCCTGCTCGGCCGCGTCGATCTCCGCGATCACGCGCCGGCACCGTTCGAGAAAGCGCGCGCCTTCGGCCGTCAGCGTGATGCTGCGCGTGCTGCGGTGAAACAGTCGCACGTTGAGGCGCGCTTCCAGGCGCGCGATGCGCTTGCCGATCGCCGAGGCCGACAGCCCGAGCGCGCGGCCGGCCGCGACGAAGCTGCGTGTTTCCGCGACCTGAACGAATACGACGAAACCGCCCAGATTTTCCATGCAGGTTCCCGATTGCGGACATCGATGTCCGGAGTGTCCGGAACTCTACCCCGGTTTTTCTTCACGCGTCGGCTCCCTACGATGGGCGTTCCTTCATCGTTCGAGGTCACGCCATGTCATCCCTGCCTGTCACCACCCACCGCGGAGAACCGGACGCCGCGCTGCGCGCGCGGCTCGACGCCGTGCTCGATCGCGCGCTGGCCGACGCGCGCGTGGTCGGCGCGGTCGTGCTGGTCGCCCGCGACGGCGAATTGCGCTATGCATGCGCGGCCGGGCTGGCCGATCGCGAAGCCGGCACGCCGATGCGCGAGGGCACGGTGTTCCGGCTCGCGTCGGTGTCGAAGCCGATCGTGACGGCCGCCGCGATGCGGCTGGTCGCGGCAGGCCGCATCGGGCTCGACGAGCCGGTCGCGCGCTGGTTGCCCGCGTTCACGCCGACGCTTGCGGACGGCACGCCGGTGAACATCACGTTGCGGCATCTGCTGTCGCATACGGCCGGCCTCGGCTATCGCTTCTTCGAAGCGGACGGCGACGGCCCGTATGCGCGTGCAGGCGTATCCGACGGGATGGATCGCGCGAGCCAGTCGCTCGCCGAGAACGTGCGGCGCATCGCCGGTGTGCCGCTGCAGTTCGCGCCCGGCACGTCGTGGGGCTACTCGCTCGCGACCGACGTGGTGGGTGCGTTGATCGAAGCGGTCGACGGCCGCCCGCTCGCGCAGGCGGTGGCCGCGCTCGTCACGACGCCGCTCGGGATGACCGATACCGGATTCGTCGCGCCTGACGCCGCGCACGTCGCGACGCCTTACGTGAGCACGCCAGGCGCGCCGCGCCGGATGGCCGACGACGATCTCGTGCCGGTGTTCGACGGCACGGTCGGCATCCGCTTCGAGCCGGCGCGCGCGTTCGATGCCACCGCGTGGCCATCGGGCGGCGCGGGCATGGTCGGCACCGCACACGACTGCCTGACGCTGCTCGATACGCTGCGCACGGGCCTCGACGGCTGGCTCGCACCGCGCTGGATCGACGAGATGGCGCGGGTGCAGCCGGGCGCGCACGACTTGCCGGATGCGCCGGGATTCGGTTTCGGGCTCGGCTTTTCGGTGCTGCGCGATCCGGCGGCCGCGCAGTCGCCGGAGTCGGTCGGCACCTGGCGCTGGGGCGGCGCATACGGGCATGCGTGGTTCGTCGACCGTGCGGCCGGGCTGACGGTCGTCGCGCTGACCAATACGTTGTACGAAGGGATGCACGGGCGCATCGTCACCGACGTGCGCGATGCGGTGTATGGCGTCGACGACCGGAGCGCGGCATGAGCGAATGCGTATCCGCTTCCCCGTCCGTTTCCGTGTCGGGTGCCGACCGGGCTGCCGATTCTGCAGCCGGCTCGTCTGCACCGGGCCGCGCGCGCCTGCCCGTCGCGAACCTGCTCGCGCTTGCCACCGCCGGCTTCATCACGGTGCTCACCGAAGCGCTGCCGGCCGGCCTGCTGCCGCTGATGAGCGTCGACCTGCGCGTGACCGAGGCGCTGATCGGCCAGCTCGTGACCGTGTATGCGCTCGGCTCGATCGTCGCGGCGATTCCGCTCGTCGCCGCGACGCGCGCGATGCGCCGGCGCGGCCTGCTGCTCGCGGCGCTCGCCGGGTTCGTCGTGTCGAATGCGGTGACGGCCGCGTCGCCGTACTACGCGCTCACGCTGGCCGCGCGCTTCGTCGCCGGGATGTCGGCCGGGCTTCTGTGGGCGCTGCTGGCGGGCTACGCGAGCCGGCTGGTCGACCCGTCGCTGCGCGGCCGGGCGATCGCGGTCGCGATGCTCGGCATACCGGCAGCAATGTCGATCGGCATTCCGGCCGGCACCGCGGTCGGCGCGACGTTCGGCTGGCGCGTCGCGTTCGCGGGGATCACGGTCGCGGCGCTGGCGCTGATCGGCTGGATCCGCTTGCGCGTACCCGATTACCCGGGGCAGCAGGCCGGCGCGCGCGAGCCGGTGCTCGGCGTGATGACGCTGCCGGGCGTGCGGCCGGTGCTGACCGTGATGTTCGCGTACGTGCTCGCGCACAACATGCTGTACACGTACGTCGCGCCGTTTCTCGCGGGCGTGCGGATGGGGGCGCAGGTCGATGCGGTGCTGCTCGTGTTCGGTATCGCGTCGCTGGTCGGCATCGCGCTGACGGGCACGTGGATCGGCGCCGCGCAGCGACGCCTGACGCTTGCCAGCATCGCGCTGTTCGCGGTCGCGGCGGCGATGCTCGGCGCCGGTTCCGGAATGGCGATCGTCTATGCGGGCGTCGCGTTGTGGGGGCTGGCATTCGGCGGCGCGCCGACGCTGTTCCAGACGGCCGCCGCGAATGCGGCGGGGGAGGCAGCCGACGTCGCGCAGTCGATGCTCGTGACGGTGTGGAATCTCGCGATCGCCGGCGGCGGCATCGCTGGCGGGATGCTGCTCGGCGCGACCGGCGCGGGCGCGATTCCGTGGGTGCTCGTCGCGCTGCTGGCGGCTGCGTGGGTCGGCGCGTGGCGTGCGCGCCGCCATGCGTTTCCGGTGCCGCACGCGGCTTGAGCGTTCGACTGCCGCGCGCGGTGCGCCGTGCGCGGCTTCGGCGTCAGGCCGCTTTCGCGTCGAGCGCGGCGCGCGCGCAGGTTTCGTCGGTGACGAGCCCCGACAGCCAGCCGCCGCGCAATGCGGCGATCACCGCGTCGCGTTTCTTCGGGCCGCCGGCGAACGCGATCGTCGGGCGCTTCGGCGGCGTGGCGAGCGAGACGCTCGTCACGCGCGCACTCGTCGACACGGCGATCCGCGTGCCCTGCGCGTCGATCGGCACGCCGAGCAGCTCGGCCACCGCGCCGAGCGCGGTCATTTCGTCGCGCTCCTGTTCGGTGATGAAGCCGTCTTCGTAGAGCGGGCAGTGCGGGCCGATGTTGCCGATCCCGACGAACGCGACGTCGGCCTGGCCCGACAGCGCCTCGACGATCCGGTACAGCCGGTGATTGCACCACTGCGCGCGCTCGGCGTCGCTGTCGGCGAACAGCGGCGCGGGCAGCAGGAAGTGCTTGCTGCCGGTTTTCTCGGAGATGTACTGCGCGACGTCGTAGCGGTTCGACGACCCGTCGGCCGCGATCGCGCCGACCATCGACACGAGCCGGTGCTGCGGGCGATCGATCTGCGCGATCTGCGCGACCGCGGCCTTCAGCGTCCGGCCGCTGCTGACCGCGATCACCATCGGCCGCGTTTCGTTCAGGTAGCGCTCCATCACCTGCGCGCCCGCGACCGCGAGCTTGCGGTCGATCGCATCGGGCGCATCGGCATCGACGGGCACGACTTCGCACATCGCGAGGCCGTAACGCTTCGACAGCTGCGCGCCGAGATCGAGACAGTCGGCGAGCTGGTGGTCGACACGGACGCGGATCAGGTTCTTCTCGACCGCGAACGCGACGAGGCGCTGCGCGACCGGGCGCGAGACCTGCAGCTTTTCCGCGATTTCGTTCTGCGTGTCGCCCGCGACGTAGTAGAGCCACGCGGCACGCGTGGCGAGATCGAGTTTTTCTGAGGACTTGGACACGATAGCGATTCGGTTTGGAGCTGGGGGGGCCGCCCCGCGGGCCGGCCGGCGGCCCGCATGACGGCATCCACTGTACCGCATGTCGCGCGCGCGGCCACGCGCCGGTGCGCGCGGCGGGCGGCGCCTACGCGAGCCGCGCGCGCGACGGTTCGTACAGCGGCCGCACGTGGCGGTACAGCGCGCGGTACGCGTCGAGGCGTTCGCGCAGCCGCGCGTGGCGGCCGGCATCCGGTGCGTATTCGGCGCGCACCGGCGGCTTGGTCAGCACCGCATGCGGATCGCCGCCGACGGCCAGCCAGCCGAGCCGCGCCGCGCCGAGCGCCGCGCCCGTTTCGCCGCCGCCGTGCTGGCGCGTGCGCACGTTCAGCGCGTCGGCAATCAGTTGCGCCCAGTACGCGCTGCGTGCGCCGCCGCCGATCAGCGACAACTGGTCGGTTTCGACGCCGGCCGCATGCAGCGCGTCGAGGCCGTCGGCGAGGCCGAGCGTCACGCCTTCGAGCACCGCGTAGCCGAGATGCGCGCGTTCGGTCGCATGCGTCATTCCGAAGAACGCACCCTGCGCGTACGGGTCGTTGTGCGGCGTGCGTTCGCCGGACAGGTAGGGCAGGAACAGCGGCGCGGTCGCGAGCGCGTCGGCGTCGAGCGCCTCGACTTCGGCGAGCAGCGCGGGTTCGTCGGTGCCGGTCAGCTTGCAGACCCAGCGCAGGCAGCTCGCGGCCGACAGCACGACGCTCATCAGTTGCCAGCGATCGGGAATCGCGTGGCAGAACGCGTGCACGGCCGACGCGGGATTCGGCATGAAGCGGTCGCCGACCACGCTGAGCACGCCGGACGTGCCCAGCGACACGAAGCCGTCGCCCGCATGGGTCGCGCCGATGCCGAGCGCGCTCGTCGCGTTGTCGCCGCCGCCGCCGGCCACCACGACGGCCTCCGACAGCCCGAGCTGGCGCGCGATGTCCGCGCGCAGCGTGCCGGACGGCGCGTTGCCTTCGACGATGCGCGGCATCTGGTCGCGCGTCATCCCGCACGCGGCGAGCAGCGCGTCGGACCAGTCGCGGCGCGCGACGTCGAGCCACAGCGTGCCGGCCGCGTCGGACGGATCGGATACTTTCGCGCCGGTCAGCCGGAACCGCAGGTAGTCCTTCGGCATCAGCACGCACGCGGTTGCCGCGAAGACTTCCGGCTCGTGCTTCGCGACCCACAGCAGTTTCGGCGCGGTGAAGCCGGGCATCGCGAGGTTGCCCGCCAGTGCGTGGAGATCGGGCGCGCGTTCGGTGAGCAGCGCGCATTCGTCGGCGCTGCGCATGTCGTTCCACAGGATCGCGGGGCGCAGCACGCGATCGTCGCGGCCGAGCAGCACCGCGCCGTGCATCTGGCCCGAGAGGCCGATGCCGCGCACGGCCGCGAACGCGTCGCGGTGCCGTTCGCGCAGCGCCGCGAGCGCGGCGAGCGTGCCTTGCCACCAGTCGTCCGGATGCTGTTCGGCCCAGCGCGGATGCGGCCGCGACACGGTGAACGGCGAGCCGGCCGTGCCGACGACCGTGCCGTCCGGGGCGAGCAGCAGCACCTTCACTTCCGAGGTGCCGAGGTCGATGCCGAGATACATGAGCGATCCGTTCCGTCAGTGGGGAGTCGCTACTTTAGCCGCGCGGCCGCACACGTGCCAAGGCAGGTTCGCCCGGATGCGCGTCAGTGCGCCGCGAGCCACGCATCGACGCGCGCGAGCCCGGCGCGTAGCGCGTCGACGAGCGCCGCGTTGCCGGCGAGCGAGCCCCACAGCGCGCGGCTCGCGCACAGCGCGACGACCGGATCGGCGGCGGCGACGATCGCGCGCGCGGCGCCGTCGTCCATCACGCCGTCCTGGTACGCGTACGGCAACGCGCCGCGCGCCCAGCGTTCGAGAAAGCGCAGGAACAGCGCGGGCAGCACCGCGGTCGCGACCGGCGCCGCGCCGCGTGCGAACGATTCGACGAGCGTCGGCGCGATGAAGCCGGGAATCTTCGAGAAGCCGTCGGCCGCGACGCGCTGGTTCGTGTCGAGCACGTACGGGTTGCCGAAGCGTTCGAGCACGACGTCGCGGTAGCGCGCGAGATCGAGCGGGCTCGGCGTGAGGCACGGGATCACGTCCTGTGTCACGTAGTCGTGCGCGAAGCGGCGGATCGCCGCGTCGTGCGTGCCTTCGTGGATGTACGTGTGGCCCGCGAGCGTGCCGGCCCACGCGATGCAGCTGTGCGTCGCGTTGAGGATGCGGATCTTCGCTTCCTCGTACGGGTGCACGTCGTCCACCAGTTCGGCGCCGGCCAGCTCCCAGCGCGGCCGGCCGGCCGCGAAACGGTCCTCGATCACCCACTGGATGAACGATTCGCCCATCACCGGGCATGCATCGTCGAAGCCGGTGGCCGCGAGCACGCGCTCGCGCACGTCGGCGGTCGGGCGCGGCGTGATGCGGTCGACCATCGCGCTCGGCGTCGCGACGTGCGCATCGAACCACGCGAGCAGGTCGGCCTGCCCGCGCCGTTCGAGGAATTCGCGCATGCCCGCGCGAAAGCGCGCGCCGTTGTTGCGCAGGTTGTCGCAGCTTTGCAGCGTGAGCGGGCCCGCGCCGCGCCGCACGCGTTCGGCGAGCAGCGCCGCGAGCGCGCCGTACAGAGTCGTGCGCGCGCCCTGCAGGTCGGCGGCGAGATCGGCGTTCGCGATGTCGAGCCGGTTGTGTTCGTCGAGGTAGTAGCCGCCTTCGGTGACGGTAAACGACACGATCCGGCAGGCCGGATCGGCGCCGGCGTCGATCAGCGCCGCGAGGTCGATCGACCACGGCAGCACGCGCGTGATCGCGCGGATCGTCTCGTATGCGCGTTCGCCTTGCGGCGT
Source organism: Burkholderia metallica (assembly GCF_001718555.1). Classification (NCBI taxonomy): domain Bacteria; kingdom Pseudomonadati; phylum Pseudomonadota; class Betaproteobacteria; order Burkholderiales; family Burkholderiaceae; genus Burkholderia; species Burkholderia metallica. Next base: position 2,937,441 of record NZ_CP013401.1, on the reverse strand, counting down.
GACGGTTTCGAGCGTGTAGGCGCCGTGCTGCGCGGCGAGCGCGTCCATCGTCGCGCGCATGTCGTCGCGGATGTTGCCGACGGCGAGCGACCAGCGCTCGTCGGCCGGCACGGCCGCGTTCACGCGATGCAGATACCACGCCTGGTGCGCGCGGTGAAACGAGCCCGCGCCGATGTGCAGCAGCACGGGCGTGCGGGCGGAGGGCGATGCGCTCATCCGGTGTCTCCTGTTCGTGCCAGACTGTTCTGTCGAATACGATCATTTGCTCGTTGTGTGAGCGAATGATCGTATTCGGGCGCGCGAAAGTCAAGGCGGGAAAATGGCCTTTCGATGGTGCGCTGCGGCGTGCGGGCGGGCGGGCCGGGCGGGAAGGGAGCGGGCGGGAGGGAGCGGGCGGGAGGGAGGGCGGGCGAACGGGCGGCCGGTGGTCGACGCGCGGTCAGCGTCCTTCGCGGGTCAACGCGACGAGTTCGTCGAGCAGCTTGCCGGCCGGCCCCGGCAGGATGCCGTGGCGGCGCCGGAACGCGGTGAGCGTGCGCACCGCGACGACTTCGCGCACCGGCAGCGTGTCGATCGTGCCGGCGCGCTGCTCGGCGCCGTACATCGGCTCGGCCATCCAGCTCAGGAAGCCGGCATGCGCGACGAGGCTTTTCAGCGTCGTCACCGAGCGTGTTTCGACCGCGATGTCGGGCAGCGGAAGCCCTTGCGCGTCGAAGGTCGCGCGCATGTGGTCGAACGGCGCGGTGCCGCGCGGCGGAATCGCCCAGCGCGCGTGCAGCGTATCGGCGAGCGTCGGCGCGCGGCCGAGCGCGCGCAGCGGATGCTGCGGCGCCGCAACGATGTGGCTGCGATCCTCCCAGCGGCATTCGGGAATCGCGACGATCTCGTCGGTGTCGGGCCCGTGCGCGGACAGCGCGAGATCGATCTCGTGCTTGTTCAGCCCTTCCGCGAGGCGGTCCCACACGCCTTCGAGGATCTCGACGCGCAGGTTCGGCCAGCGGTCGAGCACGCGACCCACCGCGACCGGCAGCACGAGGCTCGCAATGCTGCCCACCGTGCCGACCTTGATCGTGCCCTTCGCGAAGCCGCGCATCGCGTCGAGCTCCTCGCGCGCATGCTCGGCCTCGTGCTGCAGCAGCGTCGCATGCGGCAGCAACGCGTCGCCGAACGCGGTCAGCTGCACGCCCTTCGAGTGGCGCTCGAACAGCGGCGCGCCGACCTGGTCTTCGAGCCGCTTCAGGATCCGGCTCAGCGCGGGCTGCGTGACATGCAGCGCGTCGGCCGCGCGGCCGAGGCTGCCGCACGCAACGATCGTCGTGAAGGCGCGCAATTGTCGGAGATCGAAAGTCATGTCGGAGCGGTATGGCTTTTTGCAGAAAATACAGTATCCGAGAATGGCTTGCGCTTCGATACTGTGGAAACCGCCAAGCGATCCAGGAGACCCCCGAGCATGTCCGGCCATCCGCCCCTTTCCGCCGCATCGATCACCGTTCGCGATGCGGTCGTCGATCTGCTCCGCCAATTCGGCATCGACCGCGTGTTCGGCAATCCCGGTTCGACCGAGCTGCCGATGTTCCGCGATTTCCCGGACGATTTCCGCTACGTGCTCGGCCTGCATGAAGCCGTCGTGGTCGGGATGGCCGACGGCCATGCGCAGGCCACCGGCAATGCGGCGGTCGTCAACCTGCATTCGGCGGCGGGCGTCGGCAACGCGATGGGCAATCTCTTCACCGCGTTCAAGAACCGCACGCCGCTGATCGTCACCGCGGGCCAGCAGGCGCGGGCGATCCTGCCGTTCGATCCGTTCCTCGGTGCGACGCAGGCCGCCGAGCTGCCGAAGCCGTACGTGAAATGGGGCATCGAGCCGGCGCGCGCGCAGGACGTGCCGGCCGCGATCGCGCGCGCGTACCGCATCGCGATGCAGGAGCCGCGCGGCCCCGTGTTCGTGTCGATCCCGGTCGACGACTGGGACCAGCCGGCCGAACTGCTGCCGCGCCGCGCCGTCAGCAGCGTCGTGCGGCCCGACCCGGACGCGCTCGCGCGGCTCGGCGACGCGCTCGACGCCGCGCGGCGTCCCGCCTTCGTGGTCGGCGCGGCCGTCGATCGCGCCGGTGCGTGGGACGAGGTCGTGCGGCTCGCCGAGCGGCATCGTGCGCGCGTGTACGTCGCGCCGATGTCGGGGCGCTGCAGCTTTCCCGAGGACCATCCGCTGTTCGCCGGCTTCCTGCCGGCGATTCGCGAGAAGATCGTCGCGCGGCTCGACGGGCACGACCTCGTGTTCGCGCTCGGGGCGCCCGCGTTCACCTATCACATCGAGGGCTTCGGCCCGCACGTGCCGCCGGGTGCGACGCTCGTGCAGCTCGTCGACGATCCGGGCATCGCCGCGTGGACGCCGTCGGGCGATGCGGTCGTCGGCAACCTGCGGCTTGCCGCCCGCGACCTGCTCGAACGCCCGGCACCGCCCGAGCGGCCGATGCCCGCGCCGCGGCCGCCGCACGTGCGCGTCGAACCGCCGGCCGACGGCGAGCGCATGTCGGTCGCGTTCGCGCTGCAGACGCTCGCCGACGTGCGCGACGCACGCGACATCGTCGTCGAGGAAGCGCCGAGCGCGCGGCCGGTGATGCAGGCGCATCTGCCGTTCACGCACAGCGGCACGTTCTACACGATGGACAGCGGCGGGCTCGGCTACGGGATGCCGGCCGCCGTCGGGGTCGCGCTCGCGCGGCCGGGGCGGCGCGTGATCGGGCTGATCGGCGACGGCTCGAGCCTGTATTCGATCCAGGCGCTGTGGAGTGCCGCGCAGCTGAAGTTGCCGATCACGTTCGTGATCCTGAACAATCGGCGTTACGCGGCGCTGCAGGATTTCGCGCCGGTGTTCGGCTTCGGCCCCGGCGACCCCGTGCAGGGCACCGATCTGCCGAACCTGGATTTCGTCGCGCTCGCGCAGGGCATGGGCTGCCGAGGCGTGCGCGTGAGCGCGGCCGCGCAACTCCGCGAGACGCTGACCGATGCGCTGCGTGCGGCGACGCCGGTCGTGGTCGAAGTCGATATTGCCTGACGCGCGGTGCGCGTCTTTCCGGAGAGTTCATGCAAACCGTATCGATGCTGATCGGCGGCGAACGCCGTCATTCGTCCAGCGGCGCGACCTTCGTGCGCCGCAACCCGCTCGACGGCGAAATCGCGTCCGAAGCGCCGGCGGCCACCGTCGACGATGCGCGCGCGGCCGCCGACGCAGCCGCCCGTGCGTTTCCCGACTGGGCCGCGCTCGGCCCCGGCGCGCGCCGCGCGCTGCTGCTGAAGGCGGCCGCCGCACTCGAAGCGAAGCACGCGCAGTTCGTCGCGGCGATGGCGGCCGAGACGGGCGCATCCGCACTGTGGGCCGGCTTCAACGTGCAGCTCGCCGCGAGCGGGCTCGTCGAGGCCGCGTCGCTGACCACGCAGGTCGGCGGCGAGCTGATTCCGTCCGACGTGCCCGGTTCGCTCGCGATGGGCGTGCGCCAGCCGGCCGGCGTCGTGCTCGGCATCGCGCCGTGGAATGCGCCGGTGATCCTCGCGACGCGCGCGCTCGCGCTGCCGCTCGCGTGCGGCAATACGGTCGTGCTGAAGGGCTCGGAGCTGTGCCCCGTCACGCACGGGCTGATCGTCGAGGCGCTTCAGGAAGCCGGCTTGCCGCCGGGCGTCGTGAACTTCGTGACGAACGCGCCCGAGGATGCGGGCGCCGTCGTCGACGCGCTGATCGCGCATCCGGCCGTGCGCCGCGTGAATTTCACCGGCTCGACGCGCGTCGGCCGGATCGTCGCCGAAGCGTGCGCGCGCCACCTGAAGCCGTCGGTGCTGGAACTCGGCGGCAAGGCGCCGTTCGTCGTGCTCGACGATGCCGATCTCGACGCGGCGGTCGCGGCGGCCGCGTTCGGCGCGTTCGCGAATTCCGGGCAGATCTGCATGTCGACCGAGCGTATCGTGGTCGATTCGAGCGTCGCCGATGCGTTCGTCGCGAAGCTCGCCGACAAGGCCGCGTCGCTGCCGCTCGGCGATCCTCGCAACGGGCCCGTCGTGCTCGGTTCGCTGATCGACATGAAGGCCGTCGAGCGCTGCAACGCGCTGATCGACGATGCGCTCGCGCACGGCGCGACGCTCGTGTGCGGCGGCAAGACCGACAGCACGCTGTATCCGGCCACGCTGCTCGACCGTGTCACGCCGGCGATGCGCCTCTATGCGGAGGAGTCGTTCGGCCCGGTGAAGGGCATCGTGCGCGTCGACGGCGAGGACGCCGCGATCCGCTGCGCGAACGACAACGCGTTCGGGCTGTCGTCGGCCGTGTTCAGCCGCGATGTCGCGCGCGCGATGCGCGTCGCCGCACGCATCGAATCGGGCATCTGCCACGTGAACGGCCCGACCGTGCACGACGAGGCGCAGATGCCGTTCGGCGGCGTGAAGGATAGCGGTTTCGGCCACTTCGGCGGCAAGGCCGGCATCGCCGCGTTCACGGACCTGCGCTGGATCACCGTGCAGACCGCGCCGCGCCACTATCCGTTCTGACGAGGGCGCCGACGATGAGAATCGCGATTCTGGGCGCGGGTGCGATGGGCTCGCTGTTCGGCGGGCGGCTCGCCGAAAGCGGCGAAGCCGTCACGCTGATCGACGTGAACGACGCGCATCTCGATGCGATCCGTCGCGACGGGTTGCGCATCGACGACGATCGCGGCGAGCGGCGCGTTCGTACGCTGCGGGCCGTGCGGCCGGAAGCCGCGCAGGCGGAGGCAGGCGCATCGTTCGACCTGCTGATCGTTTTCACGAAATCGCTGCATACGCGTGCCGCGCTCGACGGCGTGCGCGCGCTGCTGACGCCGGACACGCACGTACTGACGCTGCAGAACGGGCTCGGCAACGTCGAGGCGCTGAATGCGTTCGTGCCGCTCGAACGCATCCTGGTCGGCGTGACGACGTGGCCGGCCGACGCCGCGGGGCCCGCGCACGTGCGCTCGCACGGCGCCGGCACGATCCGCATGATGACGGCTGACGGCGCGGCGCGGCCGTTTGCGGCGACGGTGGCCGATACGTTGTCGCATGCGGGGCTCGCGTGCACGCTCGATGCCGACGTGTGGGCCGCGATCTGGGAGAAGGTCGCGTTCAACGCGGCGCTCAACACGCTGTGCGCGGCGACCGGCTGTACGGTCAACCAGCTCGGCAACCATCACGACGGGCCGCGGCTCGCGCTCGCGATCGCGGCCGAGGTGGCCGCCGTCGCGCGCGCGAAGGGCATCGCGGTCGACGGCGAAAGGATCGCGCGCAACGTCGAGCACGCGATTTGCGAGCATCGCGGCCATCGCCCGTCGATGCTGCAGGACGTGCTCGCGGGCCGCCGCACGGAAATCGACGCGATCAACGGCAAGGTCGTCGCGGCCGCGCGCGAAGCGGGCGTCGCGGTGCCGCATGCCGAGACGCTGCTCGCGCTCGTCCGGCTGATCGACGCGCGGCTCGACTGAGCATCGGGCCGGCGGCGCGGCGTGCGCGGCACGACGGGACGGGCGCGTCGCGCGCAGGCGACGGCGCACTGGATCGAAACAGGTTGGACGAGACACCGGAGCCGGCGCCGATGCGTCGACGCTGGCCGACTGCGCAGTACGAGATCGGGGCATGCGCGAGCGCGCCAGCCCGGACCACCGGAGACACCATGAAAACCATCGAATGCCGTTGTCTTGCCGCGCGCCGTTCGCGCACGTTGCCGCCGGCGTGCGGCGCACGGGAGGGGGCATGAGTACGCGCGACGGATTGCAGCCGCCGCCGGTCGACATCGGCGCGACGCTCGACGACGGGCCGTTCACGACGATGCAGCGCTGCGTGGTGCTGCTCGCCGCGCTCGCGATCGTGCTCGACGGCTTCGACGGCCAGTTGATCGGCTTCGCGATTCCGGTGCTGATCCGCGAATGGGGCATCACGCGCGGCGCGTTCGCGCCGGCGGTGGCGGCCGGGCTGATCGGGATGGGCATCGGCAGCGCGTGCGCGGGGATCGTCGCGGACCGCTTCGGCCGCCGCCACGCCGTGATCGGCAGCGTGTTCCTGTTCGGCATCGCGACCTGCGCGATCGGCTTCGCACCCGACGTCACCGCGATCGCGCTGCTGCGCTTCTGCGCGGGGCTCGGGATCGGCGGCGCATTGCCGACGGCCACGACGATGACGGCCGAATACACGCCCGCGCGGCGCCGCACGATGATGGTGACCGCGACGATCGTCTGCGTGCCGCTCGGCGGGATGCTGGCCGGCCTGTTCGCGCACGAGGTGCTGCCGCGCTACGGCTGGCGCGGGCTGTTCTTCGCGGGCGGCGCGTTGCCGCTCGTGCTCGGCTTCGTGCTGGTGCGCGCGCTGCCCGAATCGCCGCGCTATCTCGCGCGTCGCCCCGCGCGCTGGCCGGAACTCGGCGCGCTGCTCGCGCGCATGGGGCGGCCCGTCGCGCCGGGCACCACCTTCACCGACATGACGGACGCCCGCGCGGCCGGCGGCCGCGGCGGCTTCGGCGCGCTGTTCGCGAGCGGCCACGCGCGCGACACGATCGCGCTGTGGTGCGCGTTCTTCATGTGCCTGCTTGCCGTATATGCGGCGTTCAGCTGGCTGCCGACGATGCTCGCGGCGAGCGGGTTGAGCGTGTCGGTCGCGGGCTCGGGGCTCACCGCGTACAACCTCGGCGGCGTGATCGGCGCATTGCTGTGCGCGTGGGCAATCGCGCACGCGGGGTCGCGCTGGCCGCTTGCGCTGTGCAGCATCGGCGGCGCGGCGAGCGCGGTGTGGCTGATGGGTGTCGATGCCGGCCGCCATACGGGCTGGCTGATCGTCGGACTCGGCCTGCACGGGCTGTTCGTAAACGCGGTGCAATCGACGATGTATGCGCTCTGTGCGTACATCTATCCGACCGCCGTGCGCGCGACGGGCACCGCAAGCGCGCTCGCGTTCGGCCGGCTCGGCGCGATCCTCAGCGCGTTCGCGGGCGCGCTCGTGATCACCGCGGGCGGCGCCACGGCCTACCTGACGATGCTGGCGGCGGCGATGGGGATCGTCTGCGTCGCGCTGCTCGTCGTGCGACGGCATATCCCGCGACTGTCGCGCGCGGCCGTGCAGCCGCGCGAAGGGGAGGAACTGGCCCGCACGTCGTCGTGACGGCGGGCGGGCGCCGGGGGCGCGGCGCGCGTTACAGCGTGGTGCGCACGTGCCAGAGTTCGGGGAACAGCACGACGTCGAGCATCTTGCGCAGGTACGGCGCGCCGCTGGTGCCGCCGGTACCCTGCTTGAAGCCGATGATGCGCTCGACCGTCGTCACGTGACGGAAGCGCCACTGGCGGAACGCGTCCTCGAGATCGACGAGTTCCTCGGCCATCTCGTACAGCTCCCAGTGCTGCTGCGGATGGCGGTACACCTCGAGCCACGCGGCCTCGACCGTCTCGTCGTGCCGCATCGGCTGCGTCCAGTCGCGCTCGAGCCGCTCCGGCGCGATCGCAAAGCCGCGCCGCGCGAGCAGGCGCACGACTTCGTCGTAGAACGACGGCGCCTCGAGCGTCGCGCGCACCTGTTCGAGAATGTCGGGGCGGTGCGCATGCGGCTGCAGCATCTGCACGTTCTTGTTGCCGAGCAGGAATTCGAGCTGGCGATACTGGTACGACTGGAAGCCCGACGACTGGCCGAGATACGGGCGCATCGCCGAATACTCGGACGGCGTCATCGTCGACAGCACGTTCCACGCCTGCACCAGCTGTTCGAGGATCCGCGACACGCGCGCGAGCATCTTGAACGCGCTCGGCAGCGCGTCGGTGCGCACTGCGTCGAGTGCGCCGCGCAGCTCGAACAGCGCGAGCTTCATCCACAGCTCGCTCGTCTGATGCTGGATGATGAACAGCATCTCGTTGTGATCGGGCGACAGCGGATGCTGCGCGTCGAGGATCGAATTCAGCGACAGGTAGTCGCCGTAGCTCATCGACTTCGAGAAATCGAGCTGCGCGTCGTGCCAGCCGGCGTCGCCGGGCACGTGCGTCGCTTCGTGCGTCGCGTGTGCCGCTTGCGCCGGCTGTGCGGCGCGTGCGCCCGAGAACGGGCAGCCCGCCGGCGCGTCGCCGCCGGGTGGCTGCATATGACCAGAATTCACGATGCTCTCCAGATTGGAATGACGGGGGTGCGGCGCGCGCGCTGCAGGCGCCGCGCGAAGCGGATCAGGTCACCGCGCCGCGTTCGGCGAACTCGGGCGCCTTCCACGCGTCGGTGGCGAGGATGTCGCGCAGTGTCTCGACGGCGTCCCACACGTCGACGAAGCGCGTATAGAGCGGCGTGAAGCCGAAGCGCAGCACGTACGGCTCGCGGTAGTCGCCGATCACGCCGCGCGCGATCAGCGCCTGCATCACCTCGTAGCCGTGCGGATGTTCGAAGCTCGCCTGCGAACCGCGCTGGTGATGCGCGCGCGGCGTGACGAGCTTCAGCGACTGGCCCGCGCAGCGCGCTTCGACGAGCCCGACGAACGCGTCGGTCAGCGCGAGCGACTTGCGGCGGATCGCGTGCATGTCGGTCTGCAGGAACACGTCGAGCCCGCATTCGACCATCGACATCGACACGATCGGCTGCGTGCCGCACAGGAAGCGCGCGATGCCGGGGTCGGGCGCGAAGCCCGGCTCCATCGCGAACGGTGCGCGGTGGCCCCACCAGCCGGACAGCGGCTGCGAGAAATGCGCGTGATGGCGCTGCGGCACCCACACGAAGGCCGGCGAACCGGGGCCGCCGTTCAGGTACTTGTACGTGCAGCCGACCGCGCCGTCCGCGCGCGCGCCGTTCAGGTCGACCGGCACCGCGCCGGCCGAGTGGGCGAGATCCCACAGCATCAGCGCGCCCGCGTCGTGCACGAGCTGCGTGACGGCCGCCATGTCGTGCATGTAGCCGGTGCGGTAGTTCACGTGCGTGATCATCGCGACGGCCGTGTCCGCGCCCAGCGCACCGGGCAGGTCCGCCGGGTCGTCGATCAGCCGCAGTTCGTAGTCGCCGCCGAGCTGTTCGATCAACCCCTGCGCGATGTACAGGTCGGTCGGGAAGTTCGAGCGTTCCGACACGATCACGCGGCGCTCGGGCGCGCGCCCGGCCTGGTGGCGCACCATCGCCGACAGCAGCTTGAACAGGTTGATCGAGATGGTGTCGGTCACGACCGTTTCGCCGGGGGCGCCGCCGATCAGCGTCGCGAGCTTGTCGCCGAGACGGCGCGGCAGCGCGAACCAGCCGGCCGTGTTCCAGCTGCGGATCAGGCCGTCGCCCCATTCGGCGCCGATCACCTGCTGCGCGCGGGCGGCCGATGCGCGCGGCTGCGCGCCGAGCGAGTTGCCGTCGAGGTAGATCACGCCGTCGGGCAGCGAGAACTGGTTGCGCAGCGGGGCGAGCGGGTCGTCGCGGTCTAGCGCGAGCGCGTCTTCACGGGTCTTGATCATGATGTTGGGTCGTCAGTCGGGGTAATCAGGCGGCACGCGCGGGCAGCGCGCGCAGCACGGCGCGCACGGGGCTCGCGTCGAGCGTCGCGAACTTCAGCGGCAGTGCGATCAGTTCGTAGTCGCCGGGCGGCACGTCGTCGAGCACGATGCCTTCGAGGATCGCCATCCGGTGGGCGCGCACGCGGTGATGCGCATCCATCGTCTTCGATTCCTGCGGGTCGAGCGACGGCGTATCGATGCCGATCAGCGTCACGCCGTGCGCGGCGAGCAGGTCGACCGTTTCGGGCGCGACCGCGCAGAAATTGCTGTCCCACTGCTCGACGCTGGCGCGCGCACAGGTGCGCAGCAGCACGCGCGGCGGCACGCCGTCGAGTGCGTGCGCGACATCGGCCGGCTGCACGACCGGCGACGCGCCGATGCAATGGATCACGCGGCACGGGCCGAGATAGGTGTCGAGCGGCACGGCGCCGATCGGCGCGCCGTCGGCGTCGTAGTGCAGCGGCGCGTCGCAGTGCGCGCCCGTGTGCGGCGACAGCGTCAGGCGCGCGACGTTGACCGGCGAGCCGGCCTCCATCCGCCACACGCGTTCGACGGAAACCGGCGTATCGCCCGGCCACACGGGGGTGGCGGGGCTGACGGGCGGCGAGATGTCCCAGAGGGTGTCCATGGCATGACGATTCGGTGACTCGATCCTTCGAATGATAGGTGGACGCTCGCAGAAAGTGCTTGCGAAATAAACATGGACAATCCGCCGGATTGGCAGATAATTCGACTCAGAGGGAAAACGGGGACCAAAAATGCACGCGATCACGCTCGATGCCACCGACTGCCGGATTCTGGCGGTCCTGCAGGAAGAGGGCAGAATCAGCAATCTCGACCTGGCGGAACGCATTTCGCTTTCGCCATCCGCCTGCCTGCGCCGCATGCGCCTGCTCGAAGAGCAGGGCGTGATCGAGCACTATCGCGCGTGCCTGAGCCGCGAGAAGCTCGGCTTCGAGCTCGAGGCGTTCGTGCAGGTATCGATGCGCAACGAAGAGAATCAATGGCACGAGCGTTTCGCGGAAGCGCTGCGCGAATGGCCGGAGGTGGTCGGCGCGTTCGTCGTGACGGGCGAGAGCCACTATCTGCTGCGCGTGCTCGCGCACAACCTCAAGCACTATTCGGATTTCGTGCTGAACCGGCTCTACAAGGCGCCGGGCGTGATGGACATCCGTTCGAACATCGTGCTGCAGACGCTGAAGGACGAAGCCGGCGCGCCGGTCGGGCTGGCGCGCACGGGGGCGATCAAAGCGGTGTGAGGCCGTGGAAGCCGCCGCCGTGGAACACGAGCGGCGGTGTCGTGTCCGATACCGCGCGCACGCCGCAGCGCTCCACTTCACCGACGAAGATCACGTGGTCACCCTCGTCGTAGCGGCTGCGGTTGTGGCATTCGAACCATGCGAGCGCGCCGTCGAGCACGGGCATCCCCGAATTGCCGGCCGCATGCGCGATCCCCTCGAAGCGGTCGCCCTTGTAGGTCGAGAAGCGCTTGCACAGGTCGAGCTGCGATGCCGCGAGCACGTTCACCACGTAATGGCTGTTGCCGCGGAACACCGGCGTCGACGCCGATTTGTGCGCGAGGCTCCACAGCACGAGCGGCGGATCGAGCGAAACCGAGTTGAACGAGCTGGCCGTGATGCCGATCAGCTGGCCGGACGGCGCGCGCGTCGTGATCACCGTCACGCCCGTCGCGAACTGGCCGAGCGCCTGCCGGAAGGCGGCCGAGTCGAAATCCGGCGGATTGGCGTGGCTCATCATCGCGCGGCCATCCGGAACGAGACGGGCCGACGCGGCGCGACGCGGGTGGAGCGGGCACGGCGGACGAAAGGCGACAAGGCGGTCGAAGGAGAAGGGATGCGCATGGCCCGATTTTAGCGGAATCGGCGCCGCCGGGCCCGGCCGGACGGCGCATCGCGGGGGCAGGGTGAGGTAGCGAACACTGTCGCGCGGGGCCGGATGCGTCGCGTAGACGCCGCCGGCAGGGCCGTTCCGCCACGCGTCCACCACCCATTTCGTGCGCCGCCGCCGCTTCGTCCGGCGCCGCCGCCGCTTCGTCCGGCGCCGCCGCGCCGCATCTGCCGACGATCCCCCGCGCTATCGCGACGCCGCCAGTCCGAGCGACAGCGCACCCGTCACGATCAGGCTCGACGCCCATACCGCGTCGAGATTGAACCAGCTCCGCGCGACGAACTTCAGCCCGAGATAGCGATAGACGAGCCACGCGAGCCCGCCGCCGGCGGCGATCATCGCAACCGCATGCACGGCCGCGACGACGAGCGCCATCCCGAGGTGCGTATCGACGAGCGCGGCCGCCGCGCGATGGCCGGCATCACGGTCGAGCCCGCAGAGCCCCAGGTAGATCGGCACCAGCATCAGCCCCGCGCCATGCGCGATCGCGACCGCGAACGACCACAGGCCGAGCCGCGCGGGCGGAATGCGCGCGAGCGCACGCGGATGCCGGCGCCGGATCAGCAGCACGGCGCCGAAGCCGATCACGAGCGCGCTCGCGCCGATCCGGATTGCCGTCTGCCACGCGAGCAGCGCGGCGAGCAGCCCGAACGGCAGCATCACCGTGAACACCGCGAGCGCATGGCCGAGCGCGAGATAGCCGAGCGCCGCGACGAGCGCGCCGCCGCGGCGCGTCATCAATGCGTTCGACACCGCGAGCGGCCAGCCCATCGCGGGGTTGAGCCCGTGATACACGCCGCTCGCGAGTACGGCCGCCCACAGCGCGACCTGGGCATGAAGGCCGGTGTTCACCGCTTGACCGACGGATAGCAGAACGAGTCGGTCGAGCAGTCGCCGCCTTCGAGCCGGATCTGGTGCGCGCGATAGCCGTCGGGAAACTCGACCCAGTAATCGTCGGCGAGCGTCAGCCCGCCCTCCGGCCCCACGTGCGCGAGCACCTGCGCGGCCGGCACGCCGTCCGGATAGAACTGGTCGTCCCACGTGGAATACAGCGAGTTGGTCCAGTACACGCGCTTGCCGTCGCGGCTGATCTCGACCATCTGCGGGCCGCCTGCGAACGGGCGGCCGTTCGAGTGCGGCGTCCGGCGCGCGATGCCGCCGATGCGCACCGATCCCGCGAGTACCGGGTTGTGCGGGTCGGACACGTCGTACTGGCGCATTTCGCCCGTGCCCCAGCACGACACGTACAGGAAGCGGTCGTCGAGCGACAGGTCGATGTCGGTCACGAGCGGCGGTACCGCGCCGAATCCCTGGAGCAGCGGCGGCAGCTCGTCGGCCGTGGCCGGCTCGGCCGGGATCGTCGCGGTTTTCTTCACATGGAACCGGCCGTCTTCGCGCCACCAGGTCCAGATCGAGCCTTCGAGATTGGTCGTATCGACCACGACGCCGACGAACCCGTATTCGCGCACCGGATCGTGCGCGGGGCGCACTTCGAGCGCCATCTGGTGCTGCGCGCCGAGGTCGATCGTCTGCACGTTGCGCCGCGCGCGCAAATCCCAGAAATGCAGCCGGTGCCCGTATTTGTTCGCGAGCAGGTCCTCGGGCACGATGCCGTTCTCGAATTGCGGCGGCAGCGCCCATTCGCTCGACACCATGTAGTCGCGCGGCAGGTTCCACCAGAAGTCGTAATGCTTGTCCTGCGGGCCGCGGTCGATCTCCCAGCGGCCGAGCACGTCGAAGGTCTCGCAATCCATGATGAAGATGCCGGGCGCGCCGTCGGTGCCGTCCTTGCCCGCGCCGCCGAGCGTGCTCACGTAGATGCCCTCGGGCCCGCAATGCACGGTGTGCGGCCGCGAATAGCCGGTCTTCGCGAAGATCTCGTCGGGCTCGACGATCTTGTGGATGCGTGCCTGCGTCGGATGCGGCTTCGTGTCGATCACGTAGATGCGCGACGAGCGCAGGCCGGGAATGATGAGGAAGCGGCGTTCGAGGAACGCATGGCCGGTCAGCGGCGACAGCGACGACGAGCACGCATTCCAGCCGAAGTGATGAAACTCGTCGCCGGTGTTCGGCATCGTCACCGTATGCACGATTTTTCCGTAGGTCGGCGAGCCGGGCTTCACGTCGATCACGGCGAGCGCGTCGGGTCTGGAAAAATCGGGGCTCAACAACAACGTATAGGCAAATTCCTCCGCCGGCGCCTGCATCGCAAGCTCGGGCGAAGCGTGAAACGTCGGGTCAGGCCGCATGCTCATGGTGATGCCCTCTCGATGGTGTCGGATCGTGGCGGCACGGCCGTTCGTTGCGGGCGTACCGTCCGTGGTTGCCGCGCGGCGCGCAGTGCGCCGGCGGGCGCGATCGGCAGGCGGACGCACGCGTCTGCAACGCGTGCGGCGCCGTGCGTCAGATCGCGAAAGCGGTCAAACGCGATGCGCCGGGTCGCTGCGCGCGGGGGGCGACGGATGCACGGCGGCGGGGCGGCGCGATCGAAGCGGCGGCCCGCGATGCAGCGGCTGCAGCGCGGGTCAGGCGGATGCAGTATGTTAAGGCATGCATATCGATGCTCCGGCAGAGAGTGTTTGCATCAGGGGTGGGCATGCAGCGGGCGCGTTGCGCGAGACGGCGGGTTCACCGCCGTGCTCATGCGTGCCTAAGTGTAGACGAGAAAGCGGCGGCCGGTCGCGCGCGGCGCCTGTACAAGCTGTCAGGTTCGCGCGCGAGTGAGATACTTGCCGACGTGCCGTTGCGGCCCGTTCCGGGGTCGCCCGCGGCGAGACGCAAGGGTGGCGCCGGCGCATGCGTGCCGGCGGTCGACATCAACGAGGGACTGAATTCATGGTGAACGAGATGCTTGAAACCGCGACGTTGGGAGGCGGGTGTTTCTGGTGCACGGAGGCGGTGTTTCTCGACGTCGACGGCGTGACGGCCGTCCAGTCGGGCTACGCGGGCGGCCATATGCGCAATCCCGGCTATCGCGACATCTGCGAGGGCGACACGGGTCACGCGGAAGTCGTCAACGTGACGTTCGATCCGGCGCGCATCGGCTATCGCGAGATCCTCGAGATCTTCTTCGCGACGCACGATCCGACCCAGTTGAACCGGCAGGGCAACGACGTCGGCACGCAATACCGTTCGGTCGTGTTCACGCACTCGGACGCGCAGCGCGACACGGCGCTCGACGTGATCCGCGAGCTGGAGCGCGAGCAGGTGTTCGGGCAGCCGATCGTCACGCAGGTCGTGCCGCTCGACGACAACTACTGGCCGGCCGAGGACTATCATCAGAACTATTACGCGCGCAACCCGGGGCAGGGCTATTGCTCGGTCGTGATCGGGCCGAAGCTCGCGAAATTCCGCCAGAAGTTCTCGCACCGGCTGAAGTCGCTGCGCGGCGCGTGAGCGCCTGACCGGCCGCACCGCGCGTTACGCCGCCTCGTTGCGCCACTGCGCGCACACGGCGGCGATTTCGCGCGCGAGCGCGATGCACGACAGCGGCGCGGAGCCTTCCGCCTTGTTGTTGATCGTGATGATCACCGGCTGCCCGGCCAGCGCATAGCGCGCGGCCAGTTCGGCGAGCGCCGAGCGCGTGGCGGGATCCTCGTCGACGAGCTTGTCGAACGGCTCGTATTTCGCTTTCGCCTGCTCATACTTGAACCCGCCGTGCAGGCTCCAGCGCACGATCAGCGGGCCCGGCGCGTCGCCGTCGAGCAGCGCGAGCGCGGCCGCCTGGCGCAGCGGGTCGGGCATCCGCGCATGCAGGCCGACGCAGTAGCGCACGCCGAGTGCGGCGAGCGCGCGGATGAAGCGCGGCGTGAGCAGGCTCGCGTCGCGAATCTCGATCGCATAGCGGGGGCCGTCGGCTTCCGGCGGCAACGGCGGCAGCGCCGCGAAGAACGCGGCGAGCCGGTCGATCAGTGCGGCCGGTTGCGCGAGCAGTTGATCGGGCAGCGGCGAGAACTGGAACACGAGCACGCCGGCTTTCCGGCCGAGCCCTTCGACGCACGGCTGCACGAATTCGCGGGTGGCGAGATCCGCGTCGAGGAAGGTCGGATTCGGCCCCGACGGTTCGCCGCGCCGGCCGCGGATGACCGCGTCGGTCACGGCGGCCGGCGCCTTCACGACGAAGCGGAAATCGTCGGGGACCTGCTGCGCGTAGCGCAGGTAGTCGGCCACCGACAGCGGGCCGTAGAACGACCGGTCGAGGCTCACGCTCTTCAGCAGCGGATGCGCGCCATACGCTTCGAGCCCTTCGCGCGAGAGTTTCGTCTGCGCGAAGTCGCCGTCGTAGACGATGCCGTCCCAGCCGGGGAAATACCACGACGACGTGCCGAGCCGGACGTTCGGCGGCAGTGCGGCCGCTGCATCGGCCACGTCGGGCGCGATCGGTGCGGGCAGCACGCCGCGCCGGCGCCGGCCTTTCTTCGGCGGCCCGGCGGGCGGCGGCGGTTCGTCCCACAGCAGCCCGGACGCGGCGGCCGGTGTTTCGTCGGAAGAACGCGAGCGGGCGCGCGGTGCCGGTGGCGCGCCGTCGCGCGTATCCGGTATCACCGCGTCGCCGCTATCGGCAGGCGGGCCGTCGTCGGGCGACGTGCGTGCGGCATCGGCCGGCACGCCGAACAGGTCGAATTGCCCGTCGGCGTGCGGCGCGTCGTCGTCGTGCTGTCGTTCCGGCGGCGCCTTGCGCCGCGTGCTGCCGTCACCCATGCATGCCCAGCGTGAAGCGCTGCCTAGCGCGGCAGCGTGTGTTCGTACATATAGCGCCGCGACCACGGCAGCGATTTCGCGCTCTGCCCGGCCTTGCGGCACACGATCTGGAAGATCGACACGTCGTCGTGCTCGAACGCATACGCGCAGCCGGCGAGATACACGCGCCAGATGCGGAATTTTTCGTCGTCGACGAGTTGTCGCGCGGCGTCGGCCTTCGCTTCGAAGTTTTCCGTCCAGATGTCGAGCGTGCGCGCATAGTGCCGCCGCAGGCTTTCGACGTCAATCGCTTCGAGTCCGCCGCGCTGCGCGGCTTCCAGCGCGAGGCTGATGTGCGGCAGCTCGCCGTCCGGGAACACGTAGCGGTCGATGAACTCGCCGCCGCCGAGCGCCGTCTCGCCGCTTTCCGCATCGGTCGACGTGATCCCGTGGTTCATCGCGATGCCGTCGTCGGTGAGGAGGTCGTGGATGCGCGAGAAATAGAGCGGCAGGTTCTTGCGCCCGACGTGCTCGAACATCCCGACGCTCGTGATGCGATCGAACTGGCCGTCGATCTCGCGATAGTCCTGCAGCCGGATCTCGATCCGGTCCTCGAGCCCGGCGGCTTTCACGCGCGCGGTCGCGAGGTCGAACTGGTTCTGCGACAGCGTGACGCCCAGGCACTGCGCGCCGAACTTCTGCGCGGCGCGCAGCACGAGCGCGCCCCAGCCGCAGCCGATGTCGAGCAGGCGCTGGCCGGGCTCGAGCCGAATCTTCGTCAGGATGTGGTCGATCTTCTTGATCTGCGCGGTGGCGAGATCCTCGTCGCCGTTCTCGAAATACGCGCACGAGTACACCATGTTCTCGTCGAGCCACAGCTGGTAGAACTCGTTCGAGACGTCGTAGTGATACTGGATCGCCTTCTTGTCGGTGCTCTTAGTGTGATTGAAGTAGCGCTTCACGCGCGCCAGCTTGCTCGCGCTCGTGACCGTGCTGCGCGCGAGCGAGTAGCCGATGTTGATGATGTCCGACAGTTTGCCTTCGATGTCGATCTTGCCCTTCACGTACGCCTCGCCGAGATTGTCGAGGCTCGGTTCGAGCAGCAGCGGCAACGCGGACGCGCTGTTCACTTTCAGCGTGACCTGCGGCGCGCTGAAGGTGCCGAAATCGAGTTGGTCGCCGTTCCACAGCACGAGGCGCGCCGGTATGTTCGCTTTGGCCCGTACCTCGTCCGCCCACTGTGCCAGCTTCTTTTCCCAGAACATTTGGATTCTCCGTTTGTTCGTTGAATCGAATACAGCCAAGTATCTTGACCGGCGCCCGCCGCTTGCGAAGCGGGCGCCCGGATGCAACACGAGACACGACCGGCGTGCGCCGGCGCCGCGCTTACGGCGACAGGCGCGAGATCGACCAGCCCGACGCCGCCGCGGCGTCGCGCGTGTAGAGCAGGCGGTCGTGCAGCCGCGACGGGCGGCCCTGCCAGAACTCGATCGAATCGGGCACGACGCGGTAGCCGCCCCAGTGCGGCGGGCGCGGCGGGTCGTCGCCGTAGCGTTCGCTGACGGCCTTTTCCTGCGCTTCGAGCGTGGCGCGGCTGTCGATCACGGCGCTCTGCTCGGACGCCCATGCGCCGATGCGCGAGCCGAGCGGGCGCGACGCGAAATAGCGGTCGCTTTCCTCGGCGCTGGTTTTCTCGATCCGGCCTTCGATGCGCACCTGGCGCTCGAGCTCGATCCAGTAGAACAGCAACGCGGCCTGCGGGTGCGCGGCAAGATCGCGCCCCTTGCGGCTTTCGTAATTGGTGAAGAAGACGAACCCGCGATCGTCGACGCCCTTGACGAGCACGATGCGTGCCGACGGCCGGCCGTCGGCGCCGACGGTCGCGAGCGTCATCGTGTTCGGCTCGGGCAGCTTGGCGGCGAGCGCCTCCTTGAACCAGCGGTCGAACTGGACGAACGGGTCGGGGGCGGCATCGGCTTCGTCGAGCGAAGCACGTGAGTAATTGATGCGGAGATCGGCGAGAGTCGTCATGTTATGCAAACGCTTCAATCGGGAACCATTGTAGCGAACGCGCGAGAAACGTGCGTGCACAGTGGCGCGTGCGAGCGGGGAGTTCAGGCAGAATAGAGGGCTGCACGACTTACGTTTTCCTTGCTGCCATGGCCGCTGCCGACACCGCCCCGCTCAGTTCCTCTGATCTTACCCCGACCCCGGAAATCCGGCTTGACGTGGATCGCGCGCGGCGTTTCGGCGGCGTCGCGCGGCTGTACGGCGCGCCGGCCGCCGCCGCGTTCGAGCGCGCGCACATTGCGGTGATCGGGATCGGCGGCGTCGGGTCGTGGGTGGCCGAGGCGCTCGCGCGCAACGCAGTCGGCACGCTGACGCTGATCGATCTCGACAACGTTGCGGAAAGCAATACGAACCGGCAGATCCACGCGCTCGACGGCAATTTCGGCAAGCCGAAGGTCGATGCGATGGCCGAGCGGATCGCGCTGATCGATCCCGCATGCCGCGTGAACCGGGTCGAGGATTTCGTCGAGCCCGACAACTTCGACGCGCTGCTCGGCGGCGGTTTCGACTACGTGATCGATGCGATCGACAGCGTGCGCACGAAGGTCGCGCTGATCGCGTGGTGCGTCGCGAAGCGCCAGCCGCTCGTCGTGGTCGGCGGCGCGGGCGGCCAGCTCGACCCGACGCGCATCCGCATCGACGATCTCGCGCTGACGATCCAGGACCCGCTGCTGTCGAAGGTGCGCGCGCAGCTGCGCAAGCAGCACGGTTTTCCACGCGGGCCGAAGGCGCGTTTCAAGGTCAGCGCCGTGTATTCGGACGAGCCGTTGATCTATCCGGAAGCCGCCGCGTGCGATATCGAGGACGGCGCCGAGCCGTCCGCGGCCGCGCACGTCGCCGGGCTCAACTGCGCGGGCTTCGGTTCGAGCGTGTGCGTGACCGCGAGCTTCGGCTTCGCGGCCGCCGCCCATGCGCTGCGCGCGATCGCCGCGCAGGCCGCGGGCTGAGCGCGGTACGCACGAGCGTTGCCCGATGCCGCGGCGCGTGACGCGCGCCGCCGTATCGCATGCCGGGCGATCCCGCAGCCGGGCCATTGCGGCCCGGCCGGCCCCGCGTCAGTTCAGTTGAGCGCCATGCTCAGCTTGCGTCGCCATCCGGCGACGAGGTCCGGTCGATCGCCGGCCAGCTCGAACACCGAGAGCATCGTGCGACGGCCGAGATCGTCGCCGTACGCGCGATCGCGCGTGACGATTTCCAGCAACTGCTCCAGCGCCCCTTCATATGCACGCCGCGCGATCAGGCTCTGCGCCAGATCGAAACGCGCGTCGAGATCGGCCGGGTTGGCCGCGATGCGTGCTTCGAGCGCATCGGTCGGCGGCAGGTCGGCCGTGGCTTCGAGTGCGTCGAAACGGGTCTTGATCGCCTGGTAGCGCGGGTCGCCGCTCTGCACGGTTTGCGGCGACAGGCGCTCGGTCTCCGCGCGTGCGGCGTCGACCTGGTTGCTCGCGAGCAGCAGTTCGATCAGGTCGAGGCGGGCGTCGTCGAAGCCGGGGTTCAGCGCGAGTGCCGCCTCGAGATGCGTGAGCGCGTCGTCGAAGCGCTGCTCGGCCATCGCGACTTGCGCGGCACGCCGCTCGGCTTCCTCGGGCGCCGGCAGCAGCCGGTCGAGGAACGCGCGCAACTGACCTTCGGGCAGCACGCCGACGAACTGGTCGACGGGGCGCCCGTCGGCGAACGCGATCACGTGCGGGATGCTGCGCGTCTGGAAATGCGCGGCGAGTTCCTGGTTCTCGTCGACGTTGACCTTCACGAGCTTCCAGCGGCCTGCGTAGTCGGCTTCGAGCTTTTCCAGCAGCGGGCCGAGCGTCTTGCAGGGGCCGCACCACGGCGCCCAGAAGTCGACCAGCACGGGAGCGTCCAGCGACGCCTCGATCACGTCTTTCTCGAATGTGGCAAGCGTGGTGTCCATGTCGTTCTCTTCGGTTCGAATGTCGTCAGGATGGGGGCGGCGCGCCTCTTTTTCAACGCGGCTTCGATTCCGGCAGCGGAATCCACTCGGTCTCGCCCGGTACCTTGCCCATTTCCTGGCGCGTCCATGCTGCCTTCGCGCGCTCGATCGCGTCGCGGCTGCTGGCGACGAAATTCCACTCGATGAAGCGCTCGCCGTCGATCCTGTCGCCGCCGAGCAGCATCGCGCGCGCGCCGCTGCCGCTCGTCAGCGTGACGGCCGCGCCGGGCGCGAGCACGGCCATCTGTTCGGCCGGCACCGGCGTGCCGTCGATCGCGAGCGCGCCGTCGACCACGTAGACCGCGCGTTCCTCGTGCGACGCGTCGAGTTCGAGACGGCCGCCGGCCGCGAATTCGGCCGCGACGTACAGCGTGCGCGAGAACGTCGTGACCGGCGAGCGCAGCCCGAACGCATCGCCGGCGATCACCGTCAGCGACACGCCGTCGTCCGTGCGCTTGGGCAGCGTATCGGCCGCATGGTGCTCGAACGACGGCTCGGTCGTCTCGTGCGCGCGCGGCAGCGCGACCCAGGTCTGGATGCCGTGCACGGTGTGGCCGTTCTCGCGCTGCGCGTCGGGCGTGCGTTCGGAATGGACGATCCCGCGGCCGGCCGTCATCCAGTTCACGTCGCCCGGCACGATCTCCTGCCGCGAGCCGAGGCTGTCGCGGTGCAGGATCGCGCCGTCGAACAGGTAGGTGACCGTGGCGAGGCCGATATGCGGATGCGGGCGCACGTCGAGCCCCGTGCCGGGCGGCAGCGTGGCGGGCCCCATGTGATCGAAGAAGATGAACGGGCCGACGAGGCGGGCGGCGAGCGCCGGCAGCGTGCGGCGCACCTGCAGGTTGCCGATGTCGCGTACGTGCGGCTTCAGCAGGGCTTTGATCGAATCGGTCATGGCGGAACCTGTAGGCGGCGGGGGATGCCGGTCATTGTACTGGCCGGCCGCCGATTCCATGCGCGCCGCGCGGGTATCGGGCCGGGTGCCGAAACCCGGTAGACTGACGGGCTTCGCTGGACGCCGCCGGGCTGGCGCGGGTTTTGCGTCCCGAAGCCGAAGGCCGCACCGTCGGGGAGGGCCGCCTCGGGGAGCCCGGCGCGACGCGACAGCGCGCGAGCGCATCTTGCACAACGATTCGACAATCGAGGAGACGCCGATGATGGCCCCGAAGGACTTGCTGCTGGCGCTGGTCGTGATCCTGGCGTGGGGCGTGAACTTCGTCGTGATCAAGGTCGGCCTGCACGGCATGCCGCCGATGCTGCTCGGTGCGCTGCGCTTCACGGTTGCCGCCGTGCCCGCGGTGTTCTTCGTGCGCCGGCCGCAGATTCCGTGGCGCCTGCTGGTGCTGTACGGCGCGACGATCCAGCTCGGCCAGTTCGCGTTCCTGTTCACCGGCATGTACGTCGGGATGCCGGCCGGTCTCGCGTCGCTCGTGCTGCAGTCGCAGGCGTTCTTCACGCTCGTGTTCGCGATGCTGTTCCTCGGCGAGCGGCTGCGCGTACAGAACCTGCTCGGGCTCGCGATCGCCGCGGGCGGGCTCGTCGTGATCGCCGCGCAGGGCGGCCGCGCGATGACGCTCGCGGGCTTCCTGCTGACGATCTGCTCGGCCGCGATGTGGGCGTTCGGCAACATCGTCACGAAGAAGGTCGGCAAGGCGAACCTCGTGTCGCTCGTCGTGTGGGCGAGCCTCGTGCCGCCGGTGCCGTTCTTCCTGCTGTCGTTGTGGTTCGAGGGGCCGCAGCGGATCGCGACCGCGCTCGCGGGATTGAACGGCGCGTCGATCTTCGCGGTCGTCTATCTCGCGTTCGTCGCGACGCTCGTCGGCTACGGGCTGTGGAGCCGCCTGCTGTCGCGCTATCCGGCCGCGCAGGTCGCTCAGTTCTCGCTGCTGGTGCCGATCGTCGGCCTCGCATCGTCGGCGTTGCTGCTCGACGAGCACCTGACGCACCTGCAATTGATCGGCACCGCGCTCGTGATGGGCGGGCTCGCGGTGAACGTGTTCGGCGGGAAACTGCTGAGCCGCTTCGCGGCATCGTGACGCGCCGGCACGCGCTGCGTGCCGGCGGCGGGGCGCCCGGGTACGGCCGTCAGGCCATCCGGTTCTTCGCGAGCGGCGGATTCGCGGCGAAATAGCGCTTGATGCCGCGGAAGATCGCGTCGGCCATCTGGTCGCGATAGCTGTCGTCGTTCAGCCGTCTTTCTTCGTCCGGGTTGCTGATGAAGGCCGTCTCGACGAGGATCGACGGAATGTCCGGCGCCTTCAGCACCGCGAACCCGGCCTGCTCGACCGAGCCCTTGTGCAGCTTGTTGATGCCGCCCACTTCCTTCAGCACGTAGTTGCCGTAGCGCAGCGAATCGCGGATCTGCGCGGTCGTCGACATGTCGAACAGCGCGCGGCTCACGGCCGCGTCCTGCGTCTTGATGTTGATGCCGCCGATCAGGTCCGACGAATTCTCCTTGTTCGCGAGCCAGCGCGCGGCGGCGCTCGACGCGCCGTGATCGGACAGCGCGAACACCGACGAGCCGCGTGCGGACGGCGTCGTGAACGCGTCGGCGTGGATCGACACGAACAGGTCGGCGCCCACGCGGCGCGCCTTCTGCACGCGCACGTTCAGCGGCACGAAGAAGTCGGCGTCGCGCGTCATCATCGCGCGCATGTTCGGCGCGCCATCGATCTTCGCGCGCAGCTTCTTCGCGATGTCGAGCGCGATGTGCTTCTCGTAGGTGCCGCCGCCGCCGATCGCGCCCGGGTCCTCGCCGCCGTGGCCCGGATCGATCGCCACCGTCAGCAGGCGGACCGTGCCGCCCTTGCCGGATTTCGGGGCGGTGAACTTGTAGGTGTCGCCTTCGTCGTCGTCGCTGTCGTCGCGGCGCGCGATGACGGGCGGCGGCTTGACGGCCGGCTTCGCGGGCGTCGACGGCGTGCCGCCGGACGGCGGCGTGTGCGGCGTGGCCGGGGTGTTCTGCGCGAAGCGCTGGAAGAACGCGTCGCTGTTGTCGTTCGCGGCGGGCGGCGGCGTGCCGGGGCCGGCCAGCGTCGACGGCGGCTGCATCTGCTGCGCGCGCGCGCTGTCGTTGAGCGCCTGCTCCTTGCGCTCCGTCTGCGCGATCAGGTCGGACAGCGGATCGGGCGCGACGGCCGGATACAGGTCGAACACGAGCCGGTACTTGTAGGTGCCGACCGGCGGCAGCGTGAACACCTGCGGCTTCACCGAGCCTTTCAGGTCGAACACCATCCGCACGACGTGCGGCTGATACTGGCCGACGCGCACCGACTGGATCTGCGGATCGTTCGGCGCGATCTTCGACACGAGGTCGCGCAGCGCCTGGTCGAGATCGAGGCCGCTCAGGTCGACGACGAGACGGTCGGGACCCTGCAGCAGCTGTTGGCTATTCTGCAGCGGCTGGTCGGATTCGATCGTGACGCGCGTGTAATCGCGGGCGGGCCACACGCGCACGCCGAGCACCGACGATGCGTGCGCGAGCCGCGGCGCGACGAGGCCGAGCACCAGCGTCGACGCGCCCGCGCACAGGATCTGGCGGCGCCGCCAGTTGTGCGTCGCGGTGGCCGCCGATTCGATCGAGCGGAACGGTTTGATCAACATCTTTCGAGACATGCCTTTCCTGAAGCGCTGTACGCCCGGACGGTGAGGGCGCGGCCGTCGCCATCCACGTCGAGCGAGAAAACCAGATCGGGTACGCCGAGCAGCATGCCCGCCTGTTGCGGCCATTCGACGAGACAGATCGCGCTGGAATTGAAATATTCGCGAAAGCCTGCGTCGGACCATTCGGCCGGATCGTTGAAACGATACAGATCGAAGTGATAGACCTCGAGTTCCCCATCGTCGCGCTCGAGCGCGTACGGCTCGACGAGCGTGTAGGTCGGACTGCGCACGCGCCCCGTGTGGCCGAGGCCGCGCAGGATCGCCCGGACGACGGACGTCTTGCCCGCGCCGAGATCGCCGACCAGCTGGATCTGCAGCCCGTCGAACGCATGCGCGCGGGTGAGCGCGATGCGCGCCTCGTCGAGCGCGTGCGCGAAGCGGGTGCCGAAGGCCTCGGTCGCCGCTTCGTCCGCGAGCGCGATCACGCGCTGCTCGAGCGGGGCGGGCAACGTGGCGGCGTGAGGCGGTTGGCTGGACGTGGCTGGCATTCTCGTAAAATAGTGCGATGAACCGATTACCGGAACTCGCCGCATCCGACAGGCCTTCGACTCGTGCCGAAGGCGCGGCACCGTGTGCGCTCGACGATGCGGCGTTGACTGCGCTCGCCGCACGCATCAGGGCGTGGGGGCATGAATTGGGTTTCGGGGCGATCGGCATCAGCGATACCGATCTCTCGGATGCCGAAGCAGGCCTCGCCGCCTGGCTGGAAGCCGGATACCACGGCGAAATGGATTATATGGCCAAACATGGGATGAAACGCGCGCGGCCGGCCGAACTTGTGGCCGGTACGCGACGCGTGATCTCAGCGCGGCTCGCCTATCTGCCGGCCGAAACGCTCGCTGCCGACGCGCGCGACGGCGCGCCCGGTGCGCTCGCGCCGCACGACTGGCGCGCGCGCGAACGGGCCCGGCTCGACGATCCGCAGGCGGCCGTCGTGTCGATCTACGCACGCGGCCGCGACTATCACAAGGTGCTGCGCAACCGGCTGCAGACGCTCGCCGAGCGCATCGAGCAGGAGATCGGCGCGTTCGGCTATCGCGTGTTCACCGATTCGGCGCCGGTGCTCGAGGTCGAGCTCGCGCAAAAGGCCGGCGTCGGCTGGCGCGGCAAGCACACGCTGCTGCTGCAGCGCGACGCGGGTTCGCTGTTCTTCCTCGGCGAGATCTACGTCGACGTGCCGCTGCCGACCGATGCGCACACGTCGCCCGACACCGCGCCCGAGACGCCCGGCGCGCACTGCGGCAGCTGCACGCGCTGCATCGACGCATGCCCGACCGGCGCGATCGTCGAACCGTACCGCGTCGACGCGCGCCGCTGCATCTCGTACCTGACGATCGAACTGAAAGGCAGCATCCCCGAGCCGCTGCGGCCGATGATCGGCAATCGCGTGTACGGCTGCGACGACTGCCAGCTCGTGTGCCCGTGGAACAAGTTCGCGCAGGCCGCGCCCGTCGCCGATTTCGACGTGCGCCACGGCCTCGATCGCGCGACGCTCGTCGAGCTGTTCGCGTGGGATGCGCACGCATTCGATACGCGGATGCAGGGCAGTGCGATCCGCCGCATCGGCTACGAAAGCTGGCTGCGCAATCTCGCGGTCGGGCTCGGCAATGCGCTGCGCGCGGGGCCCGACCGGCTCGCGCCGCAGGCGCGCGACGCGATCGTCGCCGCGTTGCGCGCGCGGGCCGACGATCCGTCGCCGGTCGTGCGCGAGCATGTCGAATGGGCGCTGCGTGCCGCATGAAGGCGGCGTACAGTGTCGTCGGCGCGGCGGTGCCGCGCGCATCCATCGGTCAGGAGAGGGCCATGTTCAATGCAGTCATCGACGCACCGTTCGGCAAGGTCGGCATCCGGACCGATGCCGCGGTGGTGCGCGAGATCGTCTATCTGCCCGAGTCGATCAGGTCGGTCGATCCGGACTCGCCGCTCGCGAAGCGCGCGGTCGAGCAGATCGAACGTTATTTCGCGCGTGCGTCGGCGCGCTTCGACCTGCCGCTCGCCGACGTCGGCAGCGCGTTCCAGCATCGCGTGTGGGACGTGATCAGCGATATTCCGCCCGGCACGGTGCTGACCTACGGGCAGGTCGCGAAGCGGATCGGCAGCGCGCCGCGCGCGGTCGGCCAGGCGTGCGGTGCGAACTACTTCCCGCTCGTGATCCCGTGCCATCGCGTCGTCGCGGCGGGCGGCCTCGGCGGCTTCGCGAACCACGACGACAACGGGTATTACCAGAAAGTGAAGCGCTGGCTGCTGGCGCACGAAGGCGTGCCGTACTGATGAGTGAATCGATGATTTCCGCTGACGCCTGCGGCGATGCCGCAGTGGCGTCCCCCGCGCTGCTTGCGAGCCGCGCATCGATCGACGTGTTTTGCGATGCGCTGTGGCTCGAGCACGGGCTCGCACGCAACACGCTCGACGCGTACCGGCGCGATCTGGTGCTGTTTTCGCAGTGGCTGGCGGCGACGCACGAGGCGTCGCTCGACTCGGCCGACGAGGCGATGGTGACGGGCTACATCGCCGCGCGCAGCGACGGCAAGGCGACGTCGTCGAACCGGCGGCTGTCCGTGTTCCGGCGCTATTACGGCTGGGCCGTGCGCGAGCATCGCGCGAGCGCCGATCCGACGCTGCGCATCACGTCCGCGAAACAGGCCGCCCGGTTTCCGTCGACGCTGTCGGAGGCACAGGTCGAGGCGCTGCTCGGCGCGCCCGACATCGGCACGCCGCTCGGCCTGCGCGATCGCACGATGCTCGAGCTGATGTACGCGAGCGGGCTGCGCGTGAGCGAGCTCGTGACGCTGAAGACGGTTGAAGTCGGCCTGAATGAAGGCGTCGTGCGCGTGATGGGCAAGGGCTCGAAGGAGCGGCTCGTGCCGTTCGGCGAAGTCGCGCACGGCTGGATCGAACGCTACCTGCGCGATGCGCGGCCCGCGCTGCTCGGCGCGCGCGCGGCCGACGCGCTGTTCGTGACCGCGCGCGGCGACGGGATGACGCGCCAGCAGTTCTGGAACATCATCAAGCGCCATGCGCAGCACGCGGACGTGCGCGCACACCTGTCGCCGCATACGCTGCGGCACGCGTTCGCGACGCACCTGCTGAACCACGGCGCCGACCTGCGCGTCGTGCAGCTGCTGCTCGGCCACAGCGACATTTCGACCACGCAGATCTATACGCACGTCGCGCGCGAGCGGTTGAAGACGCTGCACGCGCAGCACCATCCGCGCGGTTAGCGCACGGCGCGCATGCATTCGCGCGGCACGGCACCTGCTTCAATGCGTGCGCCATGCCCGACGCATGCGGCCGGCCGACGTCAGACCAGCTCGCGCAGCTTGTGCTTCAGCACCTTGCCCGTCGACGCGGCGGGCAGCGCGTCGAGCACGCGGATGTGCGCGGGGCGTTTGTAAGGCGCGAGCCGTTGCGCGCACCACGCATGCAAGGCCGCTTCGTCGGCGCTCGCGCCGGGCACCCGCTCGACGAACGCGAGCACTTCCTCGTTGCCTTCGACCGCGCGGCCGATGACGGCCGACTGCACGACGTCCGGATGCGCGTTCAGCACCTGTTCGACTTCGACCGGATAGACGTTGAAGCCCGACCGGATGATCAGCTCCTTGCTGCGGCCCGCGATCGTCACGGCGCCGTCCGCGTCCTGCCGCGCGAGATCGCCGGTGCTCAGCCAGCCGTCCGGCGACACGGCCGCGTGCGTGGCGTCCGCGTTGCGGTAGTAGCCGAGCATCACGTTCGGGCCGCGCACGCGGATCTCGCCGACTTCGCCCGGCGGCACGTCGGTGCCGTCCGGCGCGACGATCCGCATCTCCACACCGGGAATCGGCACGCCGACCGAGCTGTCGGTGCGCGGCGCGTCGAGCGGCGTCTGCGTGATCGTCGGGCTGCTTTCGGTCATCCCGTAACCGTTGTGCAGCGGCACGCCGTACAGGCGCTCGACGCGCGCCTTCAGGTTCGCGTCGAGCGGCGAGCCGCCCGAATACGCGAAGCGCAGGCGCGGGGCGCGCCATGCATGGCCCTGCGTATGCAGGTGTTCGAGCAGCTTCGCGTGCATCGCGGGCACGCCCTGGAAGATCGTCACGCCTTCGTCGGCGAGCGCGACGCGCACGGCTTCCGGCGAGAAACGCGGCGCGAGCCGCAGCGTCGCGCCCGCGTAGAGGCTGCCGAGGCAAACCGACGCGAGCCCGTACACGTGCGACACGGGCAGCACCGTGTAGACGACGTCGTCGGGCGACACGCGGCGCAGCGTGCTCGACGTCGCCGCGATGAACAGCAGGTTGCGGTGCGACAGCATCACGCCTTTCGGCGTGCCGGTGGTGCCGGTCGTGTAGATCAGCGCCGCGCATTGTTCGGCGCCGTCGGCGGCGACCGGTTCGGCGGGGGCGCTCGCGTCGACGCGATACGACCATGCGCCGATGTCGACCGGCAGCGCGCCGGCGGGCGTGGCGCCGAGCCGCGCGGCGTGCGCGCGCGCGTCGGGCGACGCATCCGTGGTGAACGCGATCAGCTTCGGACGCGCGTGCGCGGCGATCGCGTCGAGCTCGCCGGCCGACAGCCGCGCGTTCGACACGAGCGCCCACGCGTCGACGCGGGCCGCCGCGAACAGCAGCACGATCTGCGCGACGCAATTTTCGGCGACGATCATCACGCGGTCGCCGCCTTGCACGCCGAGGCTCGCGAGCGTCACGGCCGCCGCATTGACGGCCTGCGCCAGCTCGCCGTACGACAGGCGGCGCGCGTCCTCGATCAGCGCCGGATGCGCGGGCGCCTGCGCGGCCCGGCGCGCGGGCACGTCGGCGATGCGCTGCGGCAGCGCGGCGAGCAGCGCACCGACGTCGAGCGGCTCGGAGGAACGGACGGACGAGGACATGGCGTCTCCAGAAAAGGGGCGGGCGGCTGACGAGATTGGCGAACGATCGTGCCATGACGGCGCGTGGCCCACAATCGGCCATTCGGGCAATAGCGCTTCGCGATGTCCGCAATGATGATGGACGGCATCGTTGCGGCGACGCAGCAGGGCGCCCGGCGGAGGGCCGCCCCGCGGAAAACGGGCCGCGAGTATACCGCCGGCGCAGGCGCGCGCGTCGTCGCCCGCTTGCCGGTCGTTCGCCCTTAAAATGCCGCCATGAGCAAATCCAGGCATGTGTCCGAAACCCCCGCGACCCAGCTGCTGCGCCGCCACGGTGTCGCGTTCGGCGAGCACCCGTACGATTACGTCGAGCACGGCGGCACCGGCGAGTCGGCGCGCCAGCTCGGCGTCGACGAGCACAGCGTCGTGAAGACGCTCGTGATGGAAGACGAGCACGCGAAGCCGCTGATCGTGCTGATGCACGGCGATCGCACCGTATCGACGAAGAACCTCGCGCGGCAGATCGGCGCGAAGCGCGTCGAGCCGTGCAAGCCCGAGGTCGCGAACCGCCATTCGGGCTATCTCGTCGGCGGCACGTCGCCGTTCGGCACGCGCAAGACGATGCCCGTCTACGTCGAGGCGACGATCCTCGAACTGCCGACGATCTACCTGAACGGCGGCCGTCGCGGCTACCTCGTCAGCCTCGCGCCGGCGGTGCTCACGTCGCTGCTCGGCGCACAGGCCGTACAGTGCGCGAGCGTCGACTGAGGGTTTCACCTTCGTGGCAGGCCGCGCGCGTTCGGTAGAATGGGCGCCGTTTCGGCGTGCCGCGCGCAGCCGTCCCTTTACCGATACGTTGAAAGAAGAGTCCTCCGCATGCAGATCCTGCTCGCCGCCCTCGTTGCCTATCTGATCGGTTCGGTGTCGTTCGCCGTCGTCGTCAGCGGTGCGATGGGCCTGGCCGACCCGCGTTCGTACGGGTCGAAGAATCCCGGCGCGACCAACGTGCTGCGCAGCGGCAACAAGAAGGCCGCGATCCTCACGCTCGTCGGCGACGCGTTCAAGGGCTGGATCGCCGTCTGGCTTGCCCGGCACTTCGGGCTGCCCGACGTCGCGGTCGCGTGGGTCGCGATCGCCGTGTTCCTCGGCCACCTGTATCCGGTGTTCTTCCGCTTCCAGGGCGGCAAGGGCGTCGCGACCGCGGCCGGCGTGCTGCTCGCCGTGCATCCGGTGCTCGGGCTCGCGACCGCACTGACCTGGCTGATCGTCGCGTTCTTCTTCCGCTATTCGTCGCTCGCGGCGCTGGTGGCAGCCGTGTTCGCGCCGGTGTTCGACGTGTTCCTGTTCGGCACGGGCCACAACCCGGTCGCGTGGGCCGTGCTCGCGATGAGCGTGCTGCTCGTGTGGCGTCACCGCGGCAACATTTCGAAGCTGCTG
Source organism: Burkholderia metallica (assembly GCF_001718555.1). NCBI lineage: Bacteria > Pseudomonadati > Pseudomonadota > Betaproteobacteria > Burkholderiales > Burkholderiaceae > Burkholderia > Burkholderia metallica. The sequence continues at coordinate 2,907,404 of NZ_CP013401.1, read as the reverse complement.
GCGGGGCAGGAAAGCCGGATCGGCGACAAGAAGAAGGCGGCCGCTGACGGCGGCGCGCAGGACGGCGGGAAAGCCTGAGAAAGCGCGGCGCTTGCCGCGTACCGGGCGCGCCGCATGTGCGGGGCCCGGCGGCATGACGTGACGGATCGTGCGGCGATCAGTCGCGGAAGTTGTTGAAGTCGAGCGGCGTGTCGGTCACGTCCTTGCGCAGCATCGCGATCACGCTCTGCAGGTCGTCGCGCTTCGTGCCGGCCACGCGCACCGCGTCGCCCTGGATGCTTGCCTGCACCTTGATCTTGCTGTCCTTCACGAGCCGCACGATCTTCTTCGCGAGGTCGCCCGTCACGCCTTTCTTCACGGTGACGATCTGCTTGACCTTGTCGCCGCCGATCTTCTCGACCTTGCCGTAGTCGAGGAAGCGCACGTCGACGTTGCGCTTGGCCAGCTTGCCGATCAGCACGTCCTTGACCTGGCCGAGCTTGAAATCGTCGTCGGCGAACAGCGTCAGCTCGCGCTCCTTCTGCTCGACGCGCGCGTCGGAGCCCTTGAAGTCGAAGCGCGTCGAAATTTCCTTGTTCGACTGCTCGATGGCATTCTTCACTTCGATCATGTTCGCTTCGGAAACGACGTCGAACGATGGCATGGCATTCCTCCCTTGAGATGCGGGCACCCGGCTCGCGCGCGGGCACTCGCTATAATTGCGGACTGTTTGCCATTTTACCGATGCCCCTCCGTTTGCCCAAGGCCGGCCATGCGCCGCCCGGGTGGACGTGACCGCGAATGCCGATGCCCCCTGACGATTCCGCCCTGTCGCTGCTCCCCGACCATCCGCTCGCCGCGCACAACACGTTCGGCATCGCCGCGACCGCGCGCTTGGCCGCGCGCATCACGCATGCGTCGCAGTTCGAGGCGCTCCACCGCGATCCGCGCGTCGCGAACCTGCCGTCGCTCGTGCTCGGCGGCGGCAGCAACGTCGTGTTCACGCGCGATTTCGACGGCATCGTGCTGCTCGACGAGATCGCGGGCCGCCGCGTCGTGCGCGAAGACGACGATGCGTGGTACGTCGAGGCTGGCGGCGGCGAGAACTGGCACGCATTCGTCGCATGGACGCTCGAGCACGGGATGGCGGGCCTCGAGAACCTCGCGCTGATCCCGGGCACGGTCGGCGCCGCGCCGATCCAGAACATCGGCGCATACGGCCTCGAGATGAAGGCGTATTTCGACTCGCTGGTCGCGGTGGAACTGGCGACGGGGCGCAGCGAGCGCTTCGACGCCGCGCGCTGCGCGTTCGGCTACCGCGACAGCTTCTTCAAACGGGAAGGGCGCGGCCGGTTCGCGATCGTGGCGGTGACGTTCCGGCTACCGAAGCAATGGACGCCGCGGCTCGGCTACGCGGACGTCACGCGCGAGCTCGACGCGCGCGGCATCGCGCCCGACGCGGCCGCGCCGCGCGACGTGTTCGACGCGGTCGTCGCGATCCGCCGCGCGAAGCTGCCCGACCCGCTCGTGCTCGGCAACGCGGGCAGTTTCTTCAAGAATCCGGTGATCGATGCCGCGCAGTTCGATGCGCTGCGCGCCCGCGCGCCCGAGGTCGTGTCGTATCCGCAGCCGGACGGGCAGGTCAAGCTCGCGGCCGGCTGGCTGATCGACCGCTGCGGCTGGAAGGGGCGCGCGCTGGGCGCGGCGGCCGTGCACGACCGCCAGGCGCTCGTGCTCGTCAATCGCGGCGGCGCGACGGGCGCCGACGTGCTGGCGCTGGCGCGGGCGATCCAGCACGACGTGTTCGCGAAATTCGGCGTCGAGCTCGAGCCCGAACCGGTCTGCCTGTAACGCGGGCGCCTTCGCGTCGCTTTCCGCGCGCCCAAACGGAAAGCGCCGATCGACGACGATCGGCGCTTTTTTATGCGGATGCGTTCCGGCGCGTCAGTGCTTGAGGCGGCCGAGCAGCAGGAACTCCATCAGCGCCTTCTGCACGTGCAGGCGGTTTTCCGCTTCGTCCCACACGACGCTCTGCGGGCCGTCGATCACGCCGGCCGTCACTTCCTCGCCGCGGTGCGCGGGCAGGCAGTGCATGAAAAGGGCGTCGGGGTTCGCGTGGCCCATCATTTCCTCGTCGACGCACCAGTCGGCGAACGCCTGCTTGCGCGCCTCGTTCTCGGCCTCGAAGCCCATGCTGGTCCACACGTCGGTGGTGACGAGATCGGCGCCCTTGCATGCTTCGTTCGGATCGTCGAACACCTCGTAGAACGGCGCGCTGCCGGGCGATACGAGCTTCATGTCGAGCGCGTAGCCGGGCGGCGTGGACAGGCGCAACTTGAAGCCGAGGATCTGCGCGGCTTCGATCCACGTGTACAGCATGTTGTTCGCATCGCCGACCCACGCAACCGTCTTGCCGGCGATCGGGCCGCGGTGCTCGTAGTACGTGAAGATGTCGGCGAGCACCTGGCACGGGTGGTATTCGTTCGTCAGCCCGTTGATCACCGGCACGCGGGAGTTCTCCGCGAAACGCGTGATGACCTCCTGCTCGAACGTGCGGATCATGATGATGTCGACCATGCGCGAGATGACCTGCGCGGAATCCTCGACGGGTTCGCCGCGGCCGAGCTGCGTGTCGCGCGTGCTCATGAAGACGGCGTGACCGCCGAGCTGGAAGATCCCGGCCTCGAACGACAGGCGCGTGCGCGTCGAGCTCTTCTCGAAGATCATCGCGAGCGTGCGGTCGTGCAGCGGGTGATAGGTCTCGTAGTTCTTGAACTTGCGCTTCAGGATACCCGTGCGTTCGAGCACGTACTCGTAGTCTTCCAGCGAGAAATCCTTGAACTGCAGGTAGTGACGAATGGTTTTGGCGGTCATGAAACGAAATACGGCGGGTCTCACCCGGCAGCGAAGCCGGACGGCGCCGCCGTCGGGTGTGGATAACTCAAAGCAGCATAAAGGATTTTCTGTGCTTTGACGAGCCGGGGAGCGAAGCGGGGCACGATCGCCGCGCGCGGCGCACGGCGCGGGAGAAGGGGCGTCGGGGCGACGCGCAATGGCGCGCTGCGGTATAATTCGAAAGTTTTCTCCAGCCCGGCAGGCAAGCCGCTTCGCGCTCTGCCGGACACAAGCCGTGCGCTGCACAAATCCGGTGCAGTCCGCCGGCGGCGCGCGCCGACGTCCTGTTTTCGGGATATCGGAATGCCCGTGCCGCCGTCCGTTTCCGCTTTGTGTTCGCGTATCCAGGCGCCGTTGCCTGGACATCGCCGGGCCGTCACTTGGGTAACCACATGGCTGAAACCCCTCCGACCGAATTCTTCATCCAGGGCATCACGAAAGACGGGAAAAAGTTTCGCCCGAGCGACTGGTCGGAACGTCTGGCCGGTGTGATGGCCTGCTTCGGGCCGGGGGCCAGCGGGCCGAACGCACGTCTCAAGTATTCGCTGTACGTGCGTCCGACGATGCTCGGCGACCTGAAATGCGTGATCCTCGATTCCCGGCTGCGCGACATCGAGCCGATGGCGTTCGATTTCGTGCTGAATTTCGCGAAGGACAACAACCTCGTCGTCACCGAGGCGTGCGAACTGCCCGACTACGACGCGAAGAAGTGATGCCGGCCGGGGCGCGCGCGTGCCGCGCCCGCCCCGGCAACGGTCGCCGGCCCGCAGGATGCGCGGGCGACAGGCAACAAAAAAGCCCGCCTAGGCGGGCTTTTTTGCGATCGCAGGAAACAGGAACGCCCGCGTGAGCGGGCGCACCGGATTTACGCTGCTGCCTGCAGACCCTTGACGGCTGCGGCGAGGCGGCTCTTGCTGCGAGCGGCCTTGTTCTTGTGAACGATCTTCTTGTCGGCGATCGTGTCGATCGTCTTCACGGCAGCCTTGAACAGCTCGGCAGCCTTTGCCTGGTCGCCGGCTTCAACAGCCTTGCGAACCGACTTGATCGCGGTACGGAATTTCGAGCGCAGCGCCGAGTTGTGCGAGTTTGCCTTCGCGGCCTGGCGGGCGCGCTTGCGTGCTTGTGCGGAGTTAGCCATGACGGTTCCTTATCCTGTCCTGTTTCCAGAGCTTGGAGCCTGACGGCCAAGCGCTGCTTTTCGATCCGTCCCCTGAGAACGATTGCCCAGGGGCGCATAAAAAAACGGTGATTTTAACCGAGGCCGGGACATGAAAACGGCAGTTGCCGTGCATGTACGAGCCCAGAAACCGGCGATTATAGCAACAAAATCAATCGAGTGACAAGTTTCAAGTGACACCGGGCAGGCGGGGCGTCGGCGGCGGGCGCGCTTTTCGGCATCGGCCGCTGGCCGGGCCACGCAACGTCCGTATAATAAGCGCCCCATGAATCTATTCCGAGCCCTGCTGACGGTCAGCGGCTTCACGCTGCTGTCGCGCGTGACCGGTCTGGCCCGCGAGACGCTGATCGCCCGTGCGTTCGGCGCCAGTCAATACACCGACGCGTTCTACGTCGCCTTCCGTATTCCGAACCTGCTGCGCCGCCTGTCCGCCGAAGGCGCGTTCTCGCAGGCGTTCGTGCCGATCCTCGCCGAGTTCAAGAACCAGCAGGGGCACGATGCGACCAAGGCGCTCGTCGACGCGATGTCCACGGTGCTTGCGTGGGCGCTTGCCGTGCTGTCGGTCGTCGGGATCGCCGGCGCGTCGTGGGTCGTGTTCGCGGTCGCGTCCGGCCTGCACAGCGATGGGCAGGCGTTCCCGCTTGCGGTCACGATGACCCGCATCATGTTCCCGTACATCGTGTTCATTTCGCTGACGACGCTCGCGTCCGGCGTGCTGAACACGTACAAGAGCTTCTCGCTGCCCGCGTTCGCGCCGGTGCTGCTGAACGTCGCGTTCATCGCCGCGGCCGTGTTCGTCGCGCCGCACCTGAAGGTGCCGGTGTTCGCGCTCGCGTGGGCGGTGATCGTCGGCGGCGTGCTGCAGTTCCTCGTGCAGCTGCCGGGCCTGAAGAAGATCGACATGGTGCCGCTGATCGGCCTGAGCCCGCTGCGCGCGCTGCGCCACCCGGGCGTGAAGCGCGTGCTCGCGAAGATGGTGCCCGCGACGTTCGCGGTGTCGGTCGCGCAACTGTCGCTGATCATCAACACCAACATCGCGTCGCGGCTCGGGCAGGGCGCCGTGTCCTGGATCAACTACGCCGACCGCCTGATGGAATTCCCGACGGCGCTGCTCGGCGTCGCGCTCGGCACGATCCTGCTGCCGAGCCTGTCGAAAGCGCACGTCGATGCCGATTCGCACGAATATTCGGCGCTGCTCGACTGGGGGCTGCGCGTCACGTTCCTGCTGGCGGCGCCGAGTGCGCTTGCGCTGTTCTTCTTCGCGACGCCGCTCACCGCGACCCTGTTCAACTACGGCAAGTTCGACGCGCATACCGTCACGATGGTCGCGCGCGCGCTCGCGACCTACGGGATCGGCCTCGTCGGCATCATCCTGATCAAGATCCTCGCGCCGGGCTTTTATGCGAAGCAGGACATCAAGACACCGGTGAAGATCGCGATTGGCGTGCTGATCGTCACGCAGATCTCGAACTACGTGTTCGTGCCGCTGATCGGCCATGCGGGCCTGACGCTGAGCATCGGCGTCGGCGCGTGCCTGAATTCGCTGCTGCTGTTCCTCGGGCTGCGCAAGCGCGGCATCTACCAGCCGTCGCCGGGCTGGCTGCGCTTTTTCGTACAGTTGTTCGGCGCGACGCTCGTGCTCGCCGGCCTGATGCACTGGCTGTCGATCAGCTTCGACTGGACCGGGATGCGCGCGCAGCCGCTCGATCGCATCGCGCTGATGGCCGCGTGCCTCGTGCTGTTCGCTGCACTATATTTCGGTATGTTGTGGGTGATGGGCTTCAAATACGCTTACTTCAGAAGGCGCGCCAAGTGACGACCGCAATGACCCGCGTCCTCGACTACTTCAGCACGCTCGTGGCGGACGACGACAGTCTGCCCGTCACGGAAGCGGCGCTGTCGCTGGCGCAGGACGCGTATCCCGACCTCGACCTGCAGGGCACGCTGGCCGAACTCGACATGCTGGCGGCGCGGCTGAGCCGGCGGCTCGCCGACGATACGGACCTGAAAGGCCGCGTCGCCGCGCTGAACGACTTCTTCTTCCGCGAGCTCGGCTTCGCGTGCAATCACAACGATTACTACGACCCCGATAACAGCCACCTGAACGCCGTGCTGAAACGGCGCCGCGGGATTCCGATCTCGCTGTCGGTGCTGTATCTGGAGCTTGCCGAGCAGATCGGCGTGCCGGCGCGCGGCGTATCGTTCCCCGGCCATTTCCTGCTGCGCGTCACGCTGCCGGACGGCGACCTGATCATCGATCCGGCCAACGGCCATTCGCTGTCCGAGGCGGAGATGGTCGAGATGCTCGAGCCGTACGTCGCGCGTGCGGCCGGCGCGGTCGACAGCGCGTTGCGCGCGCTGCTGCAGCCGGCGACGAGCCGCGAGATCATCGCGCGGATGCTGCGCAACCTGAAGACGATCTATCTTCAGACGGAGCGCTGGCAGCGGCTGCTCGCGGTGCAGCAGCGGCTCGTGATCCTGTTGCCCGAGCAGCTCGACGAAATCCGCGACCGCGGTTTCGCGTATGCGCGGCTCGATTACCTGCGCCCCGCGCTCGAGGATCTCGAGCAGTATCTCGGCGAGCGGCCGGACGCGGATGACGCGACCGTCGTCGAGTCGCAGGTGTCCGAATTGCGGCAGCGGATGCAGCGCGACGGCGAGGACTGAGCCGCCGCCGCTCGGCCACGGGAAGCCCGAACGTAGAAACGCCCGCGATGCGGGCGTTTTTTTGCGCTTATTTCGGCTGCATCCGGATCGCGCCGTCGAGGCGGATCACTTCGCCGTTGAGCATCGGATTCTCGACGATCTGGCGCACCAGCTGCGCATATTCGGCCGGTTTGCCGAGCCGCGGCGGGAACGGCACCATCGCGCCGAGCGCGTCCTGCACGTCCTGCGGCATGCCGAGCAGCATCGGCGTCTCGAACAGGCCGGGCGCGATTGTCATCACGCGGATGCCGCTGCGCGACAGGTCGCGCGCGATCGGCAGCGTCATTCCCGCGACGCCGGCCTTCGACGCCGCGTACGCGGCCTGGCCGATCTGGCCGTCGAACGCGGCGACCGACGCGGTGCTGACGATCACGCCGCGCTCGCCTTCCGCGGTCGGCGCGGTGGCGGCCATCGCGGCGGCCGCGAGCCGGATCATGTTGAACGTGCCGACGAGGTTCACGTTGATCGTCTTCGCGAATACGTCGAGCGGATGCGGGCCGTCCTTGCCGACGGTCTTCGCGGCGGGCGCGATGCCCGCGCAGTTCACGAGGCCGCGCAGCGTGCCCGCGCGCGTCGCGGCGTCGACGGCCGCCTGCGCGTCGGCCTCGCGCGACACGTCGCAGTGCACGAAGCGGCCGCCCAGCTCGGTCGCGAGCGCCGTGCCCGCCGCGTCGTTCAGGTCGGCGAGCACGACCGTGCCGCCTGCCTGCGCGAGCATCCGCGCGGTGCCGGCGCCGAGGCCCGACGCACCGCCCGTGATCAGAAACACGTTGCCGCGAATTTCCATGTCCGTCTCCTTTGTCGATCGCTCCTGGCGCGTCAGCGCGGGGTGCTCCCATGCCGACGCGCTTGGCTTTCGCTCACGCTTCAACGCAGGTTGCGCATCCACGCAAAGCCGCTGTCCGGGCCAATGCCGCCGCGACCGGTTGAAATGCCCGCACACCGGTCGCGGCGGCGCCCGCACCCGACCGATTGTACGGGGCACCGTCGCGCGGCGGCGACATCGGAACGGCCGTGCGCATTCTCCAAACGTAAAAAAAGCCGCCCGGAAAGGGCGGCTTGCGGGAGCGCGACGCGCTGCTTACTTCAGTGCGTCAAACGCGCGCTCGCGGATTTCCTCGACGCTGCCGAGGCCCGAGATCTTGCGATACTGCGGCGCCTTCAGGCCGTTTTCCTCGCCGCGCTGCGCCCAGTCGCCGTAGTACTTGATCAGCGGCTTGGTCTGCGATTCATACACTTCGAGACGCTTCTTGACGGTTTCTTCCTTGTCGTCGTCGCGCTGGATCAGCGGTTCGCCCGTCACGTCGTCGTGGCCTTCGACCTTCGGCGGGTTGAACTTCACGTGGTACGTGCGGCCCGATGCCGGGTGCGTGCGGCGGCCGCTCATGCGCTCGATGATTTCCGAGAACGGCACGTCGATTTCGAGCACGTAGTCGATCGCGACGCCGGCGTCCTTCATCGCGTCGGCCTGCGCGATCGTGCGCGGGAAGCCGTCGAACAGATAGCCGTTCGCGCAATCGGATTCCTTCAGGCGTTCCTTGACGAGGCCGATGATCAGGTCGTCCGTCACGAGCTTGCCCTCATCCATGAAGCGCTTCGCTTCGATGCCGAGCGGCGTGCCGGCCTTCACGGCCGCGCGCAGCATGTCGCCCGTCGAGATTTGCGGGATGCCGAATTTTTCCTTGATGAAGTTTGCCTGGGTGCCCTTTCCCGCGCCGGGCGCGCCCAACAGGATCAAACGCATGGTGATATCTCCAAGTATGTAGATTCGTCTGGCGAGACGCAAAAAACGCCGGCGACGACGGGCGCGGGGCTTGCCTGGCGCGTGGCGGACCGGTCTGATGCGGCGCGTCGGCTAGGGCGACGCGCGGCTGCCGGCAGGGCCGCGGGCGGGGTCAAGCGAGGACGCGCTGGTCGCGGGCGGCTCGCACAATCGCCTGATTATGCCACGGGTTATTTTGAAGCCGGCCGAAAAAGGGCCTGCACGCGCGCGAGATCGGCCGGCGTGTCGATGCCGGCTTCCGGCGCGGACTCGGTGATCAGCACTGCGATGCGCTCGCCGTGCCAGAGCGCGCGCAGCTGTTCGAGCTGCTCGGCCTGTTCGATCGGCGCCTGCGCGAGCGTCGGATAGGTGCGCAGGAAACGCGCGCGATACGCGTAGAGGCCGATATGCCGGTAGACCGGCAAAGCCGGCGCAGGCATGGCCGCGACGTCGGGCCAGTGCGGCTGGTACGCGTCCCGGCTCCACGGAATCGGCGCGCGCGAGAAGTACAGCGCGACGCTCTGCGCGTCGAGCGCGACCTTCACGACGTTCGGGTTGAACACGTCGGCCGCGTCGTGGATCGGGTGGGCGGCCGTCGCGATCGCGCACGCCGGATGCGCGGCGAGGTGCGACGCTACGTCGCGCACGAGGATGGGGTCGATCAGCGGCTCGTCACCCTGCACGTTGACGACGACGGTGTCGTCGCTCCAGCCGAACGTCGCCGCGACTTCCGCGAGCCGGTCGGTGCCGGACGGATGGTCGGCGCGCGTCAGCACCGCTTCGAAGCCGTGATCGCGCGCCGCATCGAGCACGCTCTGCGCGTCGGACGCGACCAGCACCTGCTGCGCGCCCGCTGCGCGCGCGCGCTCGGCGACGCGCACGACCATCGGCTTGCCGCCGAGATCGGCGAGCGGCTTGTTCGGGAGCCGCGTCGACGCGAGCCGGGCGGGAATGACGGCGATGAAGGGTTGCGGGTGAGTCATCGGGGCGGCGCGGTGAGAAGAACGAAGCGGGCGGTGCGTCTGGTGCGGCCGCCCGGCGGGGTTCGGCGCGCGGGCCGCGGACGGGCCGCGGCTCGGGCCGGGATCGGGGTGAGCGGCTTAGCGGCCGGCCGGGTCGACCGGCGTGCCTTCGACGGTCTGGCGCGCTTCGTCGACCAGCATCACGGGGATGCCGTCGCGGATCGGGTACGCGAGCTTGTCCGCATTGCAGATCAGCTCCTGCGCGGCACGGTCATAGTGGAGCGGGCCTTTGCAGATAGGGCACACAAGGATTTCAAGCAGGCGAGCGTCCACGGAGTTTCTCCACAACGAGGGCAATGAGGCGAGGGTCGAGCGCGGCTTCGACGGGGACGACCCACAGTCGGGCATCGCGCCAGGAAGCGCCCAATTTTACTGCATCCTTCTCGGTGATCAGGATCGCATCGACGGCGTCGTCGACGAACGGATTGTCGGCGAACGCGTAGTGGTCGGGCAGCGCGCGCGTCGCGGGGGCGAGGCCGGCCGCGCGCAGCGTCGCGAAGAAGCGTTCCGGCGCGCCGATGCCGGCCGCGGCGAGCACGCGCTCGTGCGCGAACTGCGACAGCGGGCGGCGCAGCGCGGGCTGGTCGAGGTGCCATGCGGCGCCCGGCGTGAGCGCGAGCGAATAGGTGTCGGGCCACGGCGGCAGCGCGCCGCTGTACGGATCGTTGACGAGCGTCGCGTCGCGGTGCCGCGACAGCGGCTCGCGCAACGGCCCGGCCGGCAGCAGGAAGCCGTTGCCGCCGAGCCGGTGGTCGAACACGACGAGTTCGACCGTGCGCGCGAGGCGGTAGTGCTGCAGGCCGTCGTCGCTGACGATGACGTCGACGTCCGGATGCGCGGCGCGCAGCGCCTGAGCGGCCGCCACGCGATCGGGGCACACCCAGACGGGCGCACCGGTGCGGCGGGCGATCAGCAGCGGCTCGTCGCCGCCCGTGGCGGCGCGCGACGCGGGCGTGACGGCGGTCGGCGCCTTCACGTTCGCGCCGTAGCCGCGCGACACGATGCCGGGCGTGAAACCCGCCGCCCGCAACGCGTCGACGAGTGCGATCACGGTCGGCGTCTTGCCGGTGCCGCCGACGGTCACGTTGCCGACCACGACGACGGGCACGCCGACGTCGACCGGCTTCTTCCAGCCTTGCGCGTAGGCGGTGCGCCGCAGCGCCGCGCACAGGCCGAACACGCACGCGAACGGCGTGAGCGCCCACGCGAGCGCGCCGCGGCGCTGCCATTCGCGCGTCAGGCGCGCTTCGAGCCGCGCGAGCGGGCCGTCGGGCGCGCTCATCGGGCCGGGCGCGGCAGGTCGTGCGCCGCGGCGTGGGACGGATTCGTCAAGGCGGATTCTCCGTTGGGCGGCGCATGCCGCGGGGTCTGCGGAAGGCGGCACTCTAGCGCGCCGCGGGCGGGCGCGGCAAGCGCGACCGGCCGCCGCAGCCCGCGGGGACGGATCATGACGGCTTGTGGATAACTCTGTGAAGAACTCCCCGTTCGATTGCGTCAAACGCCCGCCGGGTGGGCCTCGAATCGGATGAGAATCATTCCGAAAGGTTTAAAAATATATAAAAATCAATGCGTTACAACAAATCGTCTGGGTTTTTACGCGGTTTTCCCGCGTTTTACGCCGACGATTGCCAAAGTGTGGACACTTTTCGCGCATCGGCGCGCACGCGGTGCGGCGCTGGACGCCGCGCGCATGTCGGACTATCGTGTCGCCGCCAGCATTCATCCGACCGTCCATGCCTTCCGACTCCCCATTTGCCGCACCGGGCGCCACCCGCGGCGGCGACGAAGCGATTCCCGTTTCGGCGCTCAATCGTTCGATTTCGACGATGCTCGAGCGTACGTTTCCGCTGCTGTGGATTTCGGGCGAAGTGTCCAATTTCACGCGCGCCGCGAGCGGCCACTGGTACTTCTCGATCAAGGACCAGCAGGCGCAGATGCGCTGTGTGATGTTCCGCGGACGCGCGCAATACGCGGAATTCACGCCGCGCGAAGGCGACCGGATCGAGGTGCGCGCGGTCGTCACGATGTACGAGCCGCGCGGCGAAGTGCAGCTCAACGTCGAGGCCGTGCGGCGCACCGGGCAGGGGCGCCTGTACGAAGCGTTCCTGCGGCTGAAGGCGCAGCTCGAGGGCGAGGGGCTGTTCGCGCCCGAGCGCAAGCGGCCGCTGCCGGCGCATCCGCGCGCGATCGGCATCGTCACGTCGCTGCAGGCGGCCGCGCTGCGCGACGTGCTGACCACGCTCGCGCGCCGCGCGCCGCACATTCCGGTGATCGTGTATCCGGCGCCCGTGCAGGGAGCCGGTTCCGCCGAAAAGCTCGTCGCGGCCGTCGAGACCGCGAATGCGCGCCGCGAGGTCGACGTGCTGCTGGTCTGTCGCGGCGGCGGCTCGATCGAGGATCTGTGGTCGTTCAACGACGAGGCGCTCGCGCGCGCGATCTCGGCGAGCGCGTTGCCGGTGGTCAGCGGCGTCGGGCACGAAACCGATTTCACGATCGCCGACTTCGCGGCCGACCTGCGCGCGCCGACACCGACCGGCGCGGCCGAGCTCGCGAGCCCGCAGCGCGCGCTGCTGCTGCGCGAGGTGGAAGAGCGCCAGCGTGCGCTCGCGCGCGGCATCGCGCGCCGGCTGGAGCAGCGTGCGCAGCAGCTCGACTGGCTTGCGCGCCGGCTCGTGAGCCCGGCCGAGCGGCTGCAGCGGCAGCGCACGCACGTCGAGCAGCTCGCGGTGCGGCTGGCGTCGGCGGCGTCGCGGCCGGTGCGCGACGCGCGCGCGCGTTTCGCGCTCGCGCAACTGCGCTGGCAGCGTGCGCGGCCCGATCCGTCGCAGGCGCGCCAGGCGCTGGCGGGGCTGTCGCAACGTCTTGCGCTGGCCTTGCAGCGCCGTCACGAACGCGACACGGCCCGCGTGTCGGCCTGTGCGGCGAGGCTCGAGGTGCTGAGCCCGCAGCGCACGCTCGAGCGCGGCTATGCGGCGCTGATCGATGCGCAGACGGGCCGCGCGGTGCGCACGCCGAACGCGCTGAAGCCGCAGCGCCGCCTGACCGTGCATCTCGCCGAAGGCTCGGCCGACGTGTCGCTGGCCGACGTGCAGCCGCGGTTGTCCGATACGATCTGATGCAAGCGGTGCAAGCGGTGCAAGCGGTGCAAGCGGTGCAAGCGGTGCAAGCGGTGCAAGCGGTGCAAGCGGTGCAAGCGGTGCAAGCGGTGTAACGCGACATGCGGGTTGTCGCAACGGACCCGTCGCGCACAGGAACGGATACTGCGCATCGTCCGGCTCGTCCTGCCGGACGTTGCGCCAACATCGCTTTTCCGCATACCGCGGATAAATGGCCCGTGAGTTTGCGGGGTTATTCGTCCTCGCCTACAATCGGACGCTCGGCAGCATTCAACACAAGCCCCCCTACATACTCAACGAAGGAATCGCCATGGCTCATACGCTCCCGCCGCTCCCGTACGCTGAAGACGCACTCGCGCCGACCATCTCGAAAGAGACGATCGAGTACCACTACGGCAAGCATCATCAGGCTTATGTGACGAACCTGAACAATCTGATCCCGGGCACGGAATTCGAAAACCTGCCGCTGGAAGAGATCGTGAAGAAATCGTCGGGCGGCATCTTCAACAACGCCGCGCAAATCTGGAACCACACGTTCTTCTGGAACAGCCTGTCGCCGAACGGCGGCGGCGCACCGACGGGCGCGCTGGGCGACGCGATCAACGCGAAGTGGGGTTCGTACGACGCATTCAAGGAAGCGTTCACGAAGGCTGCAGTCGGCACGTTCGGTTCGGGCTGGGCATGGCTCGTGAAGAAGGCGGATGGTTCGCTCGACATCGTGTCGACGAGCAACGCTGCGACGCCGCTGACGACCGCCGACAAGGCACTGCTGACGATCGACGTGTGGGAACACGCGTACTACATCGACTACCGCAACGCACGTCCGAAGTTCGTCGAAGCGTTCTGGAACATCGTGAACTGGGACTTCGCAGCGAAGAACTTCGCGTAAGTCCGGCGCATGCGCGCCGCCACGGCGCGCGGCACTAGCAGAAAAGCCCTCGAAACGAGGGCTTTTTTGTTTTTGTCACCGGGATATGCGCTGCGAGCCCCGGATCAGGCCGCAACGCCGAGCCCCCAGCCGAGCGCCGCGCTCGCGATCACGACGGCCCACGGCGGCACGCGCCAGAACACTAGTGCGACGAATGCGACGAGCGCGGCGGCCAGATCGCGCGGCGCCGCGATCGTGTCGGTCCAGACCGGGTGATAGAACGCCGCGAGCAGCAGCCCGACGACGGCCGCATTCACGCCCGCGAGCGCGGCCTGCATCCGCGTGCTGCGGCGCAGGCGCGCCCAGAACGGCGCGGTGCCGGCCACCAGCAGGAACGACGGCGCGAAGATCGACACCAGCGCGATCGTGCCGCCGAGCCAGCCGTTCGGCGGGTTGCGCAGCGACGCACCGAGGAACGCGGAGAACGTGAACAGCGGCCCCGGCACGGCCTGTGCGACGCCGTATCCGGCCAGGAACGCCGCATCGCCGACCCAGCCGGGCGCGACCACGGCCGCCTGCAGCAGCGGCAGCACCACGTGCCCGCCGCCGAACACGAGCGCCCCCGTGCGGAAGAACGCATCGACGACGGCCAGCGTATCGGAGCGCAGCGCGCGGGCCGCGAACGGCAGCACGACGAGGAGCGCTGCGAACAACGCGAGCCACAGCACACCCGCGCGCGGCGACACGTGCAGCGGCAACGGATCGTGCGCGTCGCGCGCCGGTTGCGGCAGCAGCACGAGGCCCGCCAGTCCGGCCGCGACGATCACGGCAACCTGCGTCCACGCGGCCGGTGCGAGCAGCGTGACGCAGGCGGCCGCGGCCATCAGCGTGACGCGGCGCGCATCCGGGCACAGCGTGCGCGCCATGCCCCACACGGCGTGCGCAATCACCGCGACCGACACGATGCGCAGCCCGTGCAGCGCACCGGCTTCGATCGGCGCACCGCTCGCATGCACGCCGATCGCGAACAGCATCATCAGCAACGCCGACGGCAGCGTGAAGCCGAGCCACGCGGCGAACATGCCCGCGTAGCCGGCGCGCGCGAGGCCGATCGCCATCCCGACCTGGCTGCTCGCGGGCCCCGGCAGGAACTGGCACAACCCGACGAGATCCGCGTACGTGCGCTCGGTGAGCCAGCCGCGCCGCGTGACGAACTCGGCGCGGAAGTAGCCGAGATGCGCGACCGGGCCGCCGAACGACGTGAGGCCGAGCCGCAGGAACGCGATGAATACCGGCCACGGATGGCGGGAGGAAGCGGAAGCGGTCGACGTGCTCAAGGCGGTGAAGGCGGAAGAACGGACGAGCCGCCACGATAGCGCAACGCGGCGACGGCGGGGCGGCCGCGCGACGGGCGTCGCCGCACTCGCGGCCCGGCGTTCAGCGCATGCCGTCGGGCAACCCGCTCGCGCGCCGCAGCGCATCGACGTCGACGAGCTCGATCTCGCCGACGTGCAGCCGCACGACGCCGTCGGCCTGCAGCGCCTTCAGCAACTGGTTGGTGGTCTGCCGCGTCAGCGACAGCATCGCCGCGAGCTTTTCCTGCGACAGCCGGACGCGGGTGCGGCCGGCGCTGATCCCGCCATAGCCGTCGGCGATCATCAGCAGGCGGGCGGCGAGCCGCTGCGCGGCCGGCATCACGCTCATCGATTCGACGGTCAGGAAGCTCAGGCGCAGCTTCTGCGCCATCAGTAGCGCGAAGTGCCGCCAGTATTGCGGTGTCGCGTCGAGGATCGCGAGCAGGGCGGCCTGCGGGACGTGCAGCAGTAGCGTGTCGTCGAGCGCGATCGCATCGTGCGTGCGCGGCTGGCCGTCGAACAGCGCGATTTCGCCGAACCAGGTTACGGGCTCGGCCACCGTCAGCAGCGCTTCCTTGCCCTGCGGGTCGACCGCACCTATCGTGAGTGAACCGGCCAGTACCGCGTACAGCCCGCACGGCGGGTCGCCGCGCCGAAACAGCGCATGGCCGGCCGGCAGCCGGCGCAGCGCCGCGCGGGCGAGCAGGTCCGCACGCAACGCGGGCGGCAGCGCGGCGAACCACGGGTTCGCTTCGATCTGCGGCAGGTACGGGGCGAGCGAAGAGGGCATGGACACGCGATGTCGGGTAGCTGACAGAGGTTCTCGGGCGTGACGCGCATCATAGCGCTCAATAACCGGCCAGGAGACACGATGAAAACGCTCGAAGACCATCTTTCCCAGTATGCGGCCTACCACCGCGACGCGCGCAACATCGCGACGCATCTGGTCGGCATTCCGATGATCGTTTTTGCGGTCCAGGTGCTGCTGTCGCGGCCGGCGCTCGGGACGCCGGCCGGCGTCGCGCTGTCGCCGGCGCTGCTGCTGGCCGTCGCGTTCGCGGTGTTCTACCTGCGTCTGGACCTGCGGTTCGGGATCGTGATGACCGTACTGTTCGCGCTCGGCCTGTGGGCCGCGCAAACGATCGCGTTGCTGCCGACCGCCCAATGGCTCGCGACCGGCATCGGCGCGTTCGTCGTCGGCTGGATCGTGCAGTTCGTCGGCCACTGGTTCGAAGGACGCAAGCCCGCTTTCGTCGACGATCTGATCGGCCTGATGGTCGGGCCGTTGTTCGTCGTCGCCGAGGTCGCGTTCTTCGCGGGGCTGCGCGGCGACGTGCGCCGCGAAGTCGAGCGGCGGGCCGGCCCCGTGCACGGCGGCGCGCATTCGCATGTCTGATGCGCCGGTCTGCGTGTTCGGCGCGGGCGCCGTCGGCTGCTATCTCGGCGGCCGGCTCGCGGCGGCCGGCACGGGCGTGACGCTCGTCGGCCGTGCGCGAATCGGCGACGCGATCGGCCGGCACGGGTTGACGCTGACCGACCAGCGCGGTTATCGCGCGACGCTCGCGCCGGCCGGCGTCGTGTTTGCCACCGATCCGGCGGCCGCGGCCACCGCGCGGCTCGTGCTCGTGACGGCGAAATCGGCCGCGACGCGCGAGGCCGCCGCGCAGCTTGCCGGCGTGCTGCGGCCGGGCACGGTCGTGATCAGCTTCCAGAACGGCCTGCACAACGCCGACGCGCTGCGTGAAGCGCTGCCGCAGGCCACCGTGCTGGCCGGCATGGTGCCGTTCAACGTGATCGAGCGCGCGCCCGGCGCGTTTCACCAGGGCTCGGCCGGCATGCTGGCGGCCGACGCGTCACCGGCGCTGCAGCCGTTCGCCGGTGCCTTCGCGCGTGCCGGGCTGCCGCTCGCGTTGCACCGCGACATGCCGGCCGTCCAGTGGGCGAAGCTGCTGCTCAACCTGAACAATGCGGTGAACGCGCTCGCGAACCTGCCGCTGCGCGACGAACTCGCGCAACGTGCGTACCGGCGCTGCGTCGCGCTTGCGCAGCGTGAGGCGCTGCACTGGCTGACGCGCGCTGCCATCCGGCCGGCGCGGCTGACGCCGTTGCCGGCCGCGTGGATTCCGGCCGTGCTCGATCTGCCCGATCCCGCGTTTCGCGTGCTCGGCGGCCGGATGCTCGCGATCGATCCGCTCGCGCGTTCGTCGATGTCCGACGATCTCGCGGCGCGGCGAGCGACGGAAGTCGAATGGATCAACGGCGAGGTCGTGCGGCTGGCCGCGCGCTTCGGCGCGCAGGCACCCGTCAATGCGCGGCTGTGCGCGCTCGTGCACGACGCGGAACGCGCGGCGGCGCGCCCGGCCTGGCGCGGCGATGGGCTGTGGGCCGAACTGACCGCGCAGGCGCCCGCGGGCGACGTGCGGGCCGCATAGCGGGCGGCGCAGCCCGTCGCGCGGAGCGTGCGCGAACCCGCACGGGGCGAGCAGCGGCTAAGATGCGGAGTGCGTCATACGACGCCTATGCGGAGCCGTCATCATGGTGGATCGCCCGACTTTCGATGCCTACGACGCGCAGGCCGCGCCCGACGGCATGTACGCGCTGCTGGAGCAGCACTTCTCGCCGGGGCCGACCGCGGATATCGGCTGCGGAGCCGGGCGCGATACGGCCTGGCTCGCGTCGCGCGGCTTCGACGTGCGCGGCTACGACGCGAGCGCCACGCTGCTCGACGAGGCGCGGCGCTGCCATCCCGACCTCACTTTCGAGCTGGCCGTGCTGCCCGCGCTGGCCGGCGTGCCGTCCGGCGCGTTTCGCAACGTGCTGTGCGAAACGGTGGTCATGCATCTCGAACAGGCCGACGCGGCGGCGGCCGCCGCGCGGCTGGTCGAACTGCTGATGCCGGGCGGCACGTTGTACCTGAGCTGGCGAGTAGCCGGAAACGGCGCGTTGCGCGACGAGCGCGGCCGCCTTTACACGCCGCTGGATGCGGCACGGATGCGCGCGGCGCTCGGCGCCGGCGTGCAGGTGATCGACGAGCACGAGGTCGTCAGCGCGTCGTCCGGCAAGCACGTCCACCGGCTGATCGTACGCAAGGCCGCCGCCGCATGACGGCGGCGCGGCGGCGCGCTCACTCGCGGTTGAGCGCCGCTTCCCAGTTGATGTCGACGCAGAGCACCTGCATGCCGGTGGCGACCGGCGCGGCGATCGACGCGGTCACGCACAGGTGCGCCTCGTTGATCGACAGGTAGGGCGGCGTCAGGTGCACGCGGCCCGGCGCGCGCATCGCGTCGATGAAGTACGGGCGCCGTTCCCAGCTCGCGCCTTCGGAGTGCAGCAGCGGCCGGAAGCGCTTGGCGCGCTGCGAGACGCTGCCGCGCGCGAGCACGTTGTCGCCGATCTGGCGCCCCGACGCGTCGAGCAGGAAGCAGCGCGCGGTCTCGGGCAGCCCGAGTACGACGGCCGCTGCATCGGTGAGCGGTTCGCCCGCACCGAGTTTCCGGCTCGCTTCCTCGAGCGCCGCGACGTACGGCGCCAGCCGCTGCGCCTGCGTGCGCTCGCGCTTCGCGACGCGCAGCCGCAACGCGGCCGACAGCGTATCCATGCAGCCCGCGGCAGCCTGCGGCTGCACCGGGTCGACGCTCGGCCCCGCGAAATACTGGCCCTGCACGAAATCGACGTCGCATTCCAGCGCGATCAGCGCGTCGCGCTCGGTCGCGAGCCCGCCCATCAGGACGAGCTGGCCGGATTCGTGCAGCAGCGACACGAGCCCCGGCAGCACGCGTTCGAGATGCGAGTGCTCGCTCGCCTGCGCGAGAATGCCGCGGTCGAGCGTGACGATGTCGGGATGCAGGTGCCACACGCGGTCGATGTTCGAATGCTTCGCACCGAACCCGACCAGCGCGATCAGGAAGCCGGCCTTGCGCAGCCCGTCGACGATCGCCGCGTAGCGTGGCGTCTCGCCGCCCGCCTGCTCGGGCACTTCGAGCACCACGCGGTGCGGCGGCAGCCCGAGCGCCTTCAGGTTCGCGAGCAGCGCGTCGCTGTAGACGGTGTCCATCAGCGCGGCCGGATGCAGGCTCAGGAAGAGCCATTCGTCATGGCTGTCGAACGCATGGAAGTTGCCGAGATGCAGCGATTCGGCGAGCCGGCCGAGCTCGAGCAGGTCGCCGCGCCGCGCCGCCTGCGTGAACACCTCGTGCGACGCCACCTGGCGGCTTTCCTCGTCGTGCGCACGCAGCGACGCGTGATAGCCGATCGCCCGGCGGTGCGACACCGAGAAAACGGGCTGGAACACGCTGAAGACGGTGTAGCCGCCGTACAGCACGGTGCGCCGGTTCCCGTCGTCGCCGGCGACGGGGCGGGGCGGCTGAAAGCCGGGGGGATCGATGTCGATCATGCTCATGATGTCGGCCGAAGGAAGACTGCCAGTTTACCTAGAGAATAGGCCAGCAAGAAGCGTGCACGGCATCGTACGCCGTGCGGCGGCGCGTCGCGCTCGGGCCGCCGGCGCCGCGACCGGTGCGGCAGCCGATACCGCGGCCGCATCGCGGGGCGCACTGCACCGCAATGGTGCGCGCCGACCCGGTTCGGCGCGCGTGCCGCATCACGTACGCTCGGACGGGTCGGTCTTGCGCGCGGTGCTGCGGATCTCGGGCGCGAGCTGCGCGAAGATCCACGCGGAAGCCGCCGTGATGATCCCGACGCAGAGGAACGTTGCATGGAACGCCGGCAGCGTGTTGCTCGGCGTCACGGTGCGCAGCATGCCCGTGAACGTCGCGAGCAGCGCGCCCGCGACCGTGACGCCGAGGCTCATCGACAGCATCTGCACGAGCGAGAACAGGCTGTTGCCGCTGCTCGCGCCGCCCGTGCCGAGATCCTTCAGCGTCAGCGTGTTCATCGCGGTGAACTGCATCGAGTTGAAGCCGCCGAACAGCGCGAGATGCACGACCTTCACCCAGACGGGCACCGTGTCGCGCATCAGCGCGAAGCTCGCCATCATCACGCCGACCATGATCGTGTTCGCGAGCAGCACCTTGCGATAGCCGTGCCGCGTGATCAGGCGCGTGATAATCCGCTTCGAGAACATCCCGGCCGCCGCCACCGGCAGCATCATCAGCCCGGCCTCGAACGCCGAGTAGCCGAGGCTCACCTGCAGCAGCAGCGGGATCAGGTACGGCATCGCGCCGCTGCCGATCCGCGCGAACAGGTTGCCGAGCAGCCCGACGCTGAACGTGTGGATCCTGAACAGTTCGAGCGAGAAGATCGGCTGCGGCGCGCGCACCGCGTACAGCCCGTACGCGACGAAGCACGCGAGGCTCAGGATCAGCAGCACGAGCACGGCCGCGTGCTGCATGCCGAGATCGGCGAGCCCGTCGAGCGACAGCGAGATCGCGACCATGCCGATCGTCAGCAGCAGATAGCCCTTCAGGTCGAAGCGGCCGACGGCCGGGTTGCGCGCATCGGGCATCGAATAGAAGGTCGCGATGCAACCGGCGACGCCGACCGGCACGTTGATCAGGAAAATCCAGTGCCACGACGCGATCTTCACGAGCCAGCCGCCGAGCGTCGGCCCGATCAGCGGGCCGATCAGGCCGGGGATCGCGACGAACGACAGCGCGGGCAGGTAGCGTTCGGCCGGGAACGTGCGCAACACCGCGAGCCGTCCGACCGGCAGCAGCATCGCGCCGCCGACGCCCTGCACGACGCGGAACGCGACGAGCTGCGTCAGCGTATGCGCGTTCGCGCACAGCAGCGAGCCGAGCGAGAACACCAGGATCGCGCTGAAGAACACGCGCCGCGTGCCGAACGTATCGGCGAGCCAGCCCGATACGGGGATCATTACCGCCATCGTCAGCGAGTACGCGATCACGACCGACTGCATCCGCAGCGGCGATTCGCCGAGGCTCGCGGCCATCGACGGCAGCGCGGTGTTGACGATCGTCGAGTCGAGCGTCTGCATGAAGAAGCCCGTTGCGACGAGCCAGAGCATCACGGTGAGGTTTTTTTCGCCGGGGGCGGCGGCAGGCGGGCGCTGGAACATGAGGGCGGGGGCGGTGGCGCGGGACAGCCGACATTGTAGGGAAAGCCATCGCATCGTGCCGGTTCGGCGCGAAGCCCGGCAGGCCGGCGCCCGTCCTCGTCGAGTGACCAGTACAGTTCGGTCGAAAGTGTCTGCAACCGTATCTGTCCGTGTGCTGCCGCTGTCCGGAATACTGGTGCCATCGGACCCGTGCGACAGGAGGCTGCGATGCGCGAACTGCGAATTTACGTGATCGACGGCGACGAGCCGGCCGGTCGGTGGCGGATCGTCGATCGCACCGCGCTGGAGGTGGCCGACGGCGAGGTGTGGGTGACGATCGAGGGCCGGCCCGACGATCACTGGCTCGGCGCCGGGGATTCGCTGACGCTTGCGCCTGGCATGCGCGTCTGGGTCAGCGCCGGGGCGCAGGGCGCGACGTTCACGTTCGGTCCGCTCGAGGTGCCGGCCACGCGTGCCGCGCACGCATGGTGGCGGCCGCTCGTCGCGTGGCGCGACGGCCGGCGTCACGCGCCCGCATCGCTGCCGACGTAGTGATCGGGGCCGGATCGGCTTTCCGTTCGTTCGCGGATCGTTCGAACGCAGGTGCGATCCGGCATGCGGCTTTCGGCGATTCGCGCGATCGACATGATTCGCGCGCGGCTTCGTCGCGTGCGGGTCGAGCGAACGCCCGGTCGACCCGCACATTCACGATTGCTCGCGACGGTCGCGACTCCTAGACTCGATCTAGTCTCCCCACCGCCCGTTTCGCCATGACACCCGAACTCGCGTTGACGCATCTGTGGAAGCTCGCACGCGGCGACCCCGGCGCGCTGGCCCGCGCGACCGTGACGGGGCACGACCCGACGCTGCCGTCGACCTTCCGGGTCGGCACGCTCGCCGCGGCGACGATCGCGGCGGCCGGGCTCGCGGCGGCCGAATGCCACCGGCTTCGCACGGGTGTCGCGCAATCGGTCGACGTCTCGGTGCGCGACGCGCTCGTCGCGTTCCGCAGCGAACGCTACCTGCGTGTGAACGACGGCCCGCCGCCGGCGCTGCGTCATCCGGTGACGGGCTTCTACGACACGCGCGACGGCCGTTGGATCCAGTTGCACGCGAACTTCCCGCATCACCTGCACGGGATCCTCGACGTACTCGGCTGCGATGCGCAGCGCGACGACGTCGCCTCGGCGATCCGTACGCGGGACGGCGCGGCGCTCGAGACCGCGCTGGCCGACGCCGGGCTGTGCGCCGCATTGATCAGAACACCTGACGAGTGGGCGGCGCACGAGCAGGCGCGCGCGATCGCGGCGCTGCCGCTGTTCGAGGTCGAGCGGATCGGCGCTGCGCCGCGCGAGCCGATCGGCCGCGGCGAAGCCGGCCACGCGCTCGCCGGTGTGCGCGTGCTCGATCTCACGCGCATCATCGCGGGGCCGGTCGCGGGCCGCACGCTGGCGTCGTACGGCGCGCATACGCTGCTCGTCAATGCCCCGCACCTGCCGAACATCGCGCCGCTCGTGATCGACAACGGGCGCGGCAAGCGTTCGACCTGGATCGACCTGCGCGATGCGGCCGGCGTCGATACGCTGCACGCACTCGTACGCGATGCGGACGTGTTCGTGCAGTCGTATCGCCCCGGCGCGCTCGCGGCGCGCGGCTTCGGGCCGCAAGACCTGGCGGCGCTCAGGCCAGGCATCGTGTACGTGTCGATCTCGGCCTACGGGCATGCGGGGCCGTGGGCGCAGCGGCGCGGCTTCGACAGCCTCGTGCAGTCGGCGAGCGGGATCGCGTGGCAGGAACAGCAGGCCGCGCATGCGCATGCGCCGGGCCACCTGCCGTGCCAGGCGCTCGATCATGCAACGGGTTATCTGGCGGCGTTCGGCGCGATGATCGCACTCGCGCGGCGCTCGCGCGAAGGGGGAAGCTGGCACGTGCGCGTGTCGCTCGCGCAGACGGGGCGCTGGCTGCAGTCGTTCGGCATCCTGCCGGACGGCCTGCGGGCGCCCGATTTCGCGCTCGCGGACGTGCGCGACCGCATGGAGCGCATCGCGTCGCCGTTCGGCACACTCGACGCGGTGCTGCCGGCCGAGCGGCTGTCGGCGACTCCGCCGTCGCTTGCGCGAGCGCCCGTGCCGCCCGGCACCGACGACGCGCGCTGGCTGTGAGCGCCGCCGGTGCGGCACAGTTACTTGCGCAGTTCGACGACGAAGTCGTAGTAGTCGTTGCGGCAGTAGGTATCGGTCAGTTCGATGGCCCGCTGGTCCGACGTATAGCCGATCCGCGTGATCAGCAGCAGCGCGTCGTGCGGGGCGATGCCCATCTGTTCGGCGATCTCGTCGGTCGCGTTGACCGCGCGGAAATGCTGCAGCGCGCGCACGATCGGCGTGCCGCGCGCTTCGAGATAGCTGTACAGCGAGCCGGCGATCGCCTGCGGATCGGGAATCAGCGTCGCGGGGAACGTCGAGTTCTCGACGGCCATCACGATGCCGTCGGCGAGGCGCAGGCGTTTCAGGCGAGTGACCGACGCGGCCGGCGACAGCCCGAGCTGGATCACTTCGTCTCGGTTCGCCGGCTGGATCTCGCGCGCGAGCCATTGCGAGCTCGGCTTGAAGCCGCGCCGCTCGAGCATTTCGCTGAAGCTCGACAGCCGCGACAGCGGATCCTCGTAGCGCGGCTGGATGAAGTTGCCGGCGCCCTGCGTGCGGCGAATCAGCCCCTGTTCGACGAGCAGCGCGATCGCCTTGCGCGCGGTGATGCGCGATACGCCGAGCGCGTCGGACAGCACGCGCTCGGACGGCAACGCTTCGCCGGCCGTCCAGCGGTTGTCGTGGATCGCGTCGCCGAGCTTGCGGGCGAGCTGCAGGTAGAGCGGCGTGTCGTTGTCGGGGTCGGGGCGCAGGTCCTGCCAGCGGTCGTCCGTGGATGCCTTCATGGAATGGGTATCGATCAGGTTGCGGCCATTCTAAGTCATCGCGTCGCGCCGTTATAGCCGGTTTTTGCCGTGCAATAGGTGAATCGCGTGCCGATTGACTACACTGATGCGTCGTATTCCCTGCCAGGGCCGCGGTGCGCGGCCACGAATCCGCAACGAGGAACGCATGACAGACACGATCGCCACGGTCGTCCTGCCGGACGGCGAGACGATTCCGAAGCTGGGGCTCGGCACGTGGGAAATGGGCGAGCGCCCGGCCCGGCGCGCGGACGAGATCGCCGCGCTGCGCGAAGGTATCTCGCTCGGGATGACGCTCGTCGATACGGCCGAGATGTACGGCGACGGCGCGACAGAAGAACTGGTCGGCGACGCGCTCGCGGGCCTGCGCGACGACGTGTTCCTCGTCAGCAAGGTCTATCCGCACCATGCGAGCCGGCGCGGCGTCGTCGCGGCGTGCGAAGCGAGCCTCAAGCGCCTGCGCACCGACCGCGTCGACCTGTACCTGCTGCACTGGCGCGGCTCGGTGCCGCTCGCCGAAACGGTGGAGGGTTTCGAGGCGTTGCAGCGCGCGGGCAAGATTCGCCACTGGGGCGTCAGCAACTTCGATACGGCCGACATGGCCGAGCTCGTCGACGAAGCCGGCGGCGGCGCGTGCGCGACCAACCAGATCCTGTACAACATCGCGCGACGCGGCCCGGAATTCGACTTGCTGCCGTGGCTGGCCGATCACCGGATGCCGGCGATGGCCTACAGCCCGGTCGATCACGGGCGGCTGCCGAAGCATTCGCCGCTCGACGAGATCGCCCGGCAGCGCGGCGTGTCGGTGATGCGCGTCGCGCTTGCGTGGGTGCTGGCCCGGCCCGGGGTGTTCGCGATCCCGAAGGCGTCGCGGCTCGAACACGTGCGCGACAATCGCGCGGCGCTCGACCTGGTGCTGACCGACGACGAGCACGCGCAGCTCGACGCGTATTTCCGCCCGCCGCGCAGCAAGCGCGCGCTCGAAATGCTCTGAATGCGCCGAAGGGTGCCGCGCCGCGGGAAGCGCGCGGCGCGTGCTCAGCGCGCGGGCGCGTCGGCCGCGCGCTGCCAGCGATGGAACAGGATCGACGCGATCCAGCAGACGAGGAACAGCGCGACGATGCCGTAGCCGATCGAGCCGAAGCGTTCGCCGAGCGCATCGAGCGCGTCGCGCACGGGCCCCGTCAGCGACAGCTTGTCGGCCAGCAGGCCGGCGGCTTCGATGCCGCCGATCGCGAGCGCGACGGCCGCCGACACGAACGTGATGCTCGCGTTGTAGAGCAGCTTGCGCTGCGGATCGTCCATCGCCCAGCCGTACGCGTGAATCATCAGCACATTGTCGGTCGAGTCGATCAGCGTCATGCCGGCGGTGAACAGCGCGGGAAACAGCATGACCGTATAGACCGGCAGCCCCTGGCTCGCCTGCGCGGCGGCGATCGCGAGCAGGCCGATTTCGGTCGCGGTATCGAAGCCGAGCCCGAACAGCACGCCGACCGGATACATGTGCCAGCTCTTCGACACGAACCGGAGCAGCGGACGCAGCAGCCGGGAGACGAGCCCGGCAGGCCGGTGCACATGCGCGCGATCGTGCCCGTGTCCGTGTCCGTGTCCGCGCGTGCCGCGATAGCGGCGCCACACGTCGCGCAGGATCATCAGGTTCACGCACGCGAGCACGAGCAGGAAGGTGGCCGACACCGCCGTGCCGATCGTGCCGCCGATCTCGCGGAAGGCATCGAACCGGTCGCGCAGCGCGAACGCGGTCAGCGCGATGCCGAGCGTCGCGGCGATCACGATCGTCGAATGGCCGAGCGAAAAGAACAGCCCGACGCTCACCGGGCGCTGGCCTTCCTGCATCAGTTTGCGCGTCGCGACGTCGATCGCGGCGATGTGATCGGCGTCGACCGCGTGACGCAGCCCGAGCCCGTATGCGATCGCCGCGGTGCCGAGCAGCAGCGGATGATCGCGCAACACGGCGAGCGCCCATAGCCAGACGGCGGCGTTCGCGGCAATCAGGCCGGCATAGAGGATCAGCAGGCGGCGCAGGGCAGGGGTGGGCGGCATCGGGAGGGTTCCATCTGGCGAATCGCGACGTATTGTGGCACGCGAAAAAAAGCCGGGCATGCCGATCAAAAATTGGCGCGTGGACGAAGCGCGGAGCGCGCGCCAACGAAAAAGGCCCGTCCGGAACCGGACGGGCCTTGCTTGCGAGCGCGCCGCTGCTTACTTCACTTTCGCGTTGATCACGGCTTCCGACACGTTGGCCGGCGTTTCCGCGTAGTGCTTGAACTCCATCGTGTAGGTCGCGCGGCCCTGCGTGGCCGAACGCAGCGACGTCGAATAGCCGAACATCTCCGCGAGCGGCACTTCGGCGCGCACCAGCTTGCCGCCGCCGCCCGCGATGTCCTCCATCCCCTGCACGATGCCGCGTCGGCTCGACAGGTCGCCCATCACGTTGCCCATGAAGTCCTCGGGCGTTTCGACCTCGACCGCCATCATCGGCTCGAGCAGCACCGGCTTCGCGCGGCGCATCGCTTCCTTGAACGCCATCGAACCGGCCATGCGGAACGCGTTTTCGTTCGAGTCGACGTCGTGGTACGAGCCGAACGTCAGGTGCACCTTCACGTCGACGACCGGATAGCCCGCGAGCACGCCGCTCTTCAGCGTTTCGGTGATGCCCTTGTCGACGGCCGGGATGAATTCGCGCGGAATCACGCCGCCCTTGATCTCGTCGAGGAACTCGTAGCCCTTGCCCGGGTTCGGTTCGAGCGTGATCACCGCATGGCCGTACTGACCGCGACCGCCCGACTGCTTGACGAACTTGCCTTCGACGTCGGACGCCGTCGTGCGCACCGTTTCGCGATACGCGACCTGCGGCTTGCCGACCGTCGCCTCGACGCCGAATTCACGCTTCATCCGGTCGACCAGGATTTCGAGGTGAAGCTCGCCCATCCCCGAAATGATCGTCTGGCCGGATTCCTCGTCGGTCTGCACACGGAACGACGGATCTTCCTGTGCCAGGCGGTTCAGCGCGAGGCCCATCTTTTCCTGGTCGGCCTTCGTCTTCGGCTCGACGGCCTGCGAGATCACCGGTTCCGGGAATTCCATCTTCTCGAGGATGATCGGCTTGGCCGGATCGCACAGCGTGTCGCCGGTGGTCGCCTCCTTCAGGCCGACGGCCGCCGCGATGTCGCCCGCGCGCACTTCCTTGATTTCCTTGCGCTCGTTCGCGTGCATCTGCAGGATCCGGCCGAGCCGTTCCTTCTTGTCCTTGGTCGCGTTGAGGACCGTGTCGCCCGATTCGACGACGCCTGAATACACGCGGAAGAAGATCAACTGGCCGACGAACGGGTCGGTCATGATCTTGAACGCGAGCGACGAGAACGGCTCGTCGTCGCTCGGATGACGTTCCGCCGGCTTTTCCGGATCGGCGAAGTCGTGGCCGAGGATCGCCGGCACGTCGACGGGCGACGGCAGGTAGTCGATCACCGCGTCGAGCATCGCCTGCACGCCCTTGTTCTTGAACGCGCTGCCGCACAGCATCGGCACGATCTCGTTCGCGATCGTGCGCTTGCGCAGCGCGGCCTTGATCTCGTCCTCGGTCAGCGATTCGTGGTCGTGCAGGTACTTCTCGAGCAGTTCCTCGCTCGCTTCGGCGGCAGCCTCGACCATCTTCTCGCGCCACTCGTGTGCGAGTTCGACGAGGTTCGCGGGGATCTCCTCGTACGTGAACTTCACGCCCTGGCTTTCGTCGTCCCACACGATCGCCTTCATCTTCACGAGATCGACGACGCCCTGGAAATGATCTTCCGCGCCGATCGGAATCTGGATCGGCACGGCGACGCCTTTCAGGCGCTCGCCGATCTGCCGCTGCACGCGGAAGAAGTCTGCGCCGACGCGGTCCATCTTGTTGACGAACGCGATGCGCGGCACCTTGTACTTGTTCGCCTGGCGCCACACGGTTTCGGATTGCGGCTGCACGCCGCCGACCGAGTCGTAGACCATGCACGCACCGTCGAGCACGCGCATCGAGCGCTCGACCTCGATCGTGAAGTCGACGTGCCCGGGGGTGTCGATGATGTTGATCCGGTGCTCCGGATAGTTGCCGGCCATGCCCTTCCAGAAGGCCGTGGTCGCCGCCGACGTGATCGTGATGCCGCGTTCCTGCTCCTGTTCCATCCAGTCCATCGTGGCCGCGCCGTCGTGCACTTCGCCGATCTTGTGGCTCACGCCGGTGTAAAACAGGATGCGCTCGGTCGTCGTGGTCTTGCCGGCATCGATGTGAGCGCTGATCCCGATATTGCGATAGCGCTCGATGGGGGTTTTGCGGGGCACGTGAACCTCCTTAGGTTCGGATCGTAAGCGGGCCGGCTGGGCCGGCCCGGACTGGAACAAGCGAGACTTCAAGCATAGCGCTTGCGCGTGGCTTTTGCAGATGCGGCCGACAACGGTGGATTCAAGCCGGGCGCCGCCGACGACGGGCGACAAAAAAGCCGGCGCCCAACGGGCAGCCGGCTTAGGTCGATACGCGGCGCGACGCCGCGGCGAGGGCCGTTATTGGGCCTGCGGCAGACCTTCGAGCTTCATGCCGGGCTTGATGCCCTTCGCCGCGAACCAGCCCTTGCTCATTTCGAGCGCATAGACGCCGTTGTTGCGCGGGCAGTGGTTGTCGGTCGTTTCGGCCTTCATCTCGTCGATGTCGGTGATCGTGCCGTCCGCGCGAATGAACGCGATCGACAGCGGAATCAGCGTGTTCTTCATCCAGAAGCAGTGCACCGCGTTCTCGTTGAACACGAACAGCATGCCTTCGTTCGGCGCGAGCTGCGAACGGTACATCAGCCCCTGTTC
Source organism: Burkholderia metallica (assembly GCF_001718555.1). Taxonomy (NCBI): domain Bacteria; kingdom Pseudomonadati; phylum Pseudomonadota; class Betaproteobacteria; order Burkholderiales; family Burkholderiaceae; genus Burkholderia; species Burkholderia metallica. The sequence continues at coordinate 2,878,716 of NZ_CP013401.1, read as the reverse complement.
GCGATCGGGGTCGTTCGCGGCGACGGCCGCGTCGATCACGTACATGCCGGCGCGCAGCTTCACGCGCGGGAATTCGCTCGGCTGCTTCGCGCCGGGCGGCACCTGCGCGCCGGCGGCCTGCATGCCGAGCGCGAGGACGGCGAGCGCGGCGGGGAACACAGCGGCGCGCGCGAGGCGGCCGAGCGACGAGCGAAGGGAGAATGACACAGCTGGGCTCCTGTCTGGAAAGCAAGACCCGCATGGTACGCGATGCGTGCCGGCAGGCACAAAAAAGAAAAAGGCAGATCGCCTTGCGGTGATCTGCCTTTCAACGCCGTAAGAACGGCAGAACTGCGTGTTCTTGACTGCGTTATTACAGCAAGCTTACTTAGTTCGAAGCAGCTGCCGGTGCTGCTGCGTCGCTTGCTGCAGCCTTCTTCGATGCCTTGTGGTGCTTCTTGGCTGCGTGGTGCTTCTTGGCAGCGTGCTTAGCCGGTGCCGAAGCAGCTTCAGCAGCAGCCGGAGCAGCTTCCGGAGCCGATGCTTGTGCGAAAGCAGCCGTTGCGAAGAGGCCAGCGACCAGAGCGGCGATCAGTTTGTTCATGTTGTGTTCCTCAGCTTTAGTTAATTAACCAAATGACCCGGCAATAGGAGTCATGTCGTCTAACGGTGCCATCCACCTTTCGGTTGACAGACGCTTCGAGAAATTTCTCATTGCGCTGCGGGCGCCGAATCGTATTCGAGAAAAACGTCGCTTTCGTGACGCAAACACGGGTTCGGCTGCCAATGCCGGATAGCTAAGGTTGGCATCTGCGTGGTTTAACGCGCGATCTTCGCGGGCGGTTGACGAAAAAGATGACGAAAAATTCGCGTGTCTCGCCTGCGTCATCCGGCGGCCGCGAAACCGTCCCACGGCGCGCGCGGCGGCAGCGCGATCGTTTCGCCCGGTGCAATGCCGAGCGCGAATACATCCAGTGCGCCGATGCCGACGCGCACCAGGCGCAACGTCGGGAAGCCCACGGCCGCCGTCATCCGGCGCACCTGCCGGTTCTTGCCTTCGGTGATCGCGAGTTCGATCCAGGTGGTCGGGATCGCGGCACGGTAGCGGATCGGCGGGGTGCGTGCCCACAGCGTGTCGGGCGGCTCGATGAATTCGGCGCGGCATGGACGCGTCACGTAGTCGCCGAGATCGACGCCGCGGGCGAGCGCCTTCAGGTCGGCGGGGCCGGGCGCGCCCTCGACCTGCGCCCAGTAGCGCTTGACGAGCTTGTGGCGCGGCTCGGCGATGCGCGCCTGCAGCGCGCCGTCGTCGGTGAGCAGCAGCAACCCTTCGCTGTCCGCGTCGAGCCGCCCGGCCGCGTACACGCCGGGCGTTTTTACCCAGTCGCCGAGCGACGGGCGCGTCTCGTGCGCGGAAAACTGGCAAATCGTGCCGAACGGCTTGTTGAGGGCGATCAGGTTCATGGCGGAGCGGCCGTCCGGCGTGCCGCGGGAAGCGGGGGCGGGCGGTCTATGGCAAATGGCGGAATCTTAATGCATAATACGGAACGGCAAGTCCTCTGTCTTATATAAGACATAAGTGGGGTCTTGATACGCAGTGCCGCGCTTCGTGCCGAAGTGCCCGGTTGGGGCGCTAGAATAGCGGCTCGCTGTTGCCGTCACGGGGTGGCCATGCCGCGCCCCCGCCGCGCGCGCAGCTTCGACCAGCATCACCTGCTCAGCCACGTCACTGGAGTCGATCATGCCGTATCAGCACATCAAGGTTCCGGAAGGCGGTGACAAGATCACCGTCAACAAGGACTTCTCGCTCAACGTTTCCGATCAGCCGATCATTCCCTATATCGAAGGCGACGGTACGGGCTTCGATATCACGCCGGTCATGATCAAGGTCGTCGACGCGGCGGTCGCGCATGCGTACAAGGGCAAGCGCAAGATTCACTGGATGGAGATCTTCGCGGGCGAGAAGGCGACGAAGGTGTACGGTCCGGACGTGTGGCTGCCGGACGAAACGCTGCAGGTGCTGAAGGAATACGTGGTGTCGATCAAGGGGCCGCTCACGACGCCGGTCGGCGGCGGCATCCGTTCGCTGAACGTCGCGCTGCGCCAGGAACTCGACCTGTACGTGTGCCTGCGCCCCGTGCAGTACTTCAAGGGCGTGCCGTCGCCGGTGCGCGAGCCGCAAAAGATCGACATGGTGATCTTCCGCGAGAACTCGGAAGACATCTACGCGGGCATCGAATGGGCCGCGGGCTCCGAGCAGGCGAAGAAGGTCATCAAGTTCCTGCAGGACGAGATGGGCGTGAAGAAGATCCGCTTCCCGGAAACCTCGGGGATCGGCGTCAAGCCCGTGTCGACCGAAGGCACCGAGCGTCTGGTGCGCAAGGCGATCCAGTATGCGATCGACAACGATCGCAAGTCGGTCACGCTGGTGCACAAGGGCAACATCATGAAGTTCACGGAAGGCCTGTTCCGTGACGCCGGCTACGCGCTCGCGCAGAAGGAATTCGGCGGCGAGCTGATCGACGGCGGCCCGTGGATGCGCGTGAAGAACCCGAAGACGGGCAACGAGATCGTGATCAAGGATTCGATCGCCGATGCGTTCCTGCAGCAGATCCTGCTGCGCCCGGCCGAATACGACGTGATCGCCACGCTGAACCTGAACGGCGACTACATTTCCGACGCGCTCGCTGCGCAGGTCGGCGGCATCGGGATCGCGCCGGGCGCGAACCTTTCGGATTCGGTCGCGATGTTCGAAGCGACGCACGGCACCGCGCCGAAGTACGCGGGCAAGGATTACGTGAACCCGGGTTCCGAGATCCTGTCGGCGGAAATGATGCTGCGCCACCTCGGCTGGACGGAAGCAGCCGATACGATCATCGCCGCGATGGAGAAGTCGATCCTGCAGAAGCGCGTCACGTACGACTTCGCGCGCCTGATGGAAGGTGCGACGCAGGTGTCGTGCTCGGGCTTCGGTGAAGTGCTGATCGAGAACATGTAAGACCCCTTCCGGGGTGGGCCGGCAGGTTGCCGGCCGCCCCGGCGCTGACTGCCGGCGCCGGAGCGTTTCGTGGATGGCAGGTTTGTTGGCGGGGCGGCCACGCGGCCCTGCAAGGTAGAACATGACGGCCCTCGCAACACCCTCGCCCGGCTGAGCCGGCGCGCCCCTTTCGCGACCGACCCGGTCGCTCCCCGCCGGTTACCGCCGGCGCACCCCAGTCACAATTTTCACGTAGCAACGCATCGACCATGTCCACTTCGCCCAAGATCATCTACACCCTCACCGACGAAGCGCCCGCGCTCGCGACCTATTCGCTGCTGCCGATCGTCAAGGCCTTCACGCGCTCGTCCGGCGTCGCCGTCGAAACGCGCGACATCTCGCTCGCCGGCCGCATCATCGCGGCATTCGCAGACATCCTGCCGCCCGAGCAGAAGGGTTCCGACGATCTGGCCGAGCTGGGCCAGCTCACGCTGAAGCCGGAAGCAAACATCATCAAGCTGCCGAACATCAGCGCATCGGTGCCGCAGCTGAAGGCCGCGATCGCCGAACTGCAGGCGCAGGGCTACCCGCTGCCGGCCTATCCGGACGAAGCGTCGACCGACGAAGAGAAGGCGATCAAGGCCCGCTACGACAAGATCAAGGGCAGCGCGGTGAACCCGGTGCTGCGCGAAGGCAACTCCGACCGCCGCGCGCCGCTGTCGGTCAAGAACTACGCACGCAAGCATCCGCACAAGATGGGCGCGTGGAAGTCCACGTCGAAGGCGCACGTCGCGCACATGAGCGAAGGCGACTTCTACGGCAGCGAGAAGTCGGCGTTGATCGCCGACGCCGGCAGCGTGAAGATCGAACTCACGACCACCGACGGCGTGAAGAAGGTGCTGAAGGAAAAGACGGCCGTGAAGGCCGGTGAAGTGATCGACGCGTCGGTGATGAGCCGCAAGGCGCTGCGCAGCTTCATCGAAGCGCAGATCGCCGACGCGAAGGCGCAGGACGTGCTGTTCTCGGTGCACCTGAAGGCGACCATGATGAAGGTCTCGGACCCGATCCTGTTCGGCCAGTTCGTGTCGGTGTTCTACCGCGACGCGCTCGCGAAGCACGCAGACCTGCTGGCGAAGGTCGGCTTCAACCCGAACAACGGGATCGGCGACCTGTACGCACGCCTGAAGGACCTGCCGGCCGACACGCGCGAAGCGATCGAAGCCGACGTCAAGGCCGAATACGCGGTGCGCCCGCGCCTCGCGATGGTCAACTCGGACAAGGGCATCACGAACCTGCACGTGCCGAGCGACGTGATCGTCGACGCATCGATGCCGGCGATGATCCGCGATTCGGGCGGCATGTGGGGCCCGGACGGCCAGCTGTACGACGCGAAGGCCGTGATTCCGGACCGTTGCTACGCCGGCGTGTACCAGGCGGTGATCGAGGACTGCAAGCAGCACGGCGCGTTCGATCCGGTCACGATGGGCAGCGTGCCGAACGTCGGCCTGATGGCGCAGGCGGCTGAAGAATACGGTTCGCACGACAAGACGTTCCAGATTCCGGCGGACGGCGTCGTGCGCGTCACCGACGAAGCGGGCAACGTGCTGCTCGAGCATGCGGTGGAATCGGGCGACATCTGGCGCATGTGCCAGACGAAGGACGCACCGGTGCAGGACTGGGTGAAGCTCGCGGTGAATCGCGCACGCGCGACCGGCGCGCCGGCCGTGTTCTGGCTCGACCCGGCACGTGCGCACGACGCGCAGATCATCGCGAAGGTCGAACGCTACCTGAAGGATCACGACACGACCGGCCTGGACATCCGCGTGATGACGCCGGTCGACGCGACGCGTTTCTCGCTCGAGCGCATCCGGGCGGGCAAGGACACGATCTCGGTCACCGGCAACGTGCTGCGCGATTACCTGACCGACCTGTTCCCGATCATGGAGCTCGGCACCAGCGCGAAGATGCTGTCGATCGTGCCGCTGATGGCCGGCGGCGGGATGTTCGAGACGGGTGCGGGCGGTTCGGCGCCGAAGCACGTGCAGCAGTTCGTCGAGGAAGGCTTCCTGCGCTGGGATTCGCTCGGCGAATTCCTTGCGCTGGCCGCGTCGCTCGAGCACCTGGGCAACGCGTACCAGAACCCGAAGGCGCTCGTGCTCGCGAAGACGCTCGACCAGGCCACCGGCAAGTTCCTGGACGAGAACAAGTCGCCGGCGCGCAAGGTCGGCGGCCTCGACAACCGCGGCAGCCACTTCTACCTGTGCCTGTACTGGGCGCAGGCGCTGGCCGAGCAGACCGAGGACGTCGCGCTGAAGGCGCAGTTCGAAGGCGTCGCGAAGGCGCTGTCCGACAACGAAGCGCGCATTCTGGAAGAACTGGCGGCCGCGCAGGGCAGCGCGCAGGCCATCGGCGGCTACTACCGCCCGAACGTCGAGCTGACGAGCCAGGCAATGCGTCCGAGCGCGACGCTGAACGGCATCGTCGACGCGCTCGCCTGACGCGGGCCGCGCCATCGCGCGAGCCGATGCGTGTGTCGGCGCGGCGGGTATTGCTGCCTGCCGCCCGCTACAAAAGACAAACGCCCCGGATGTTCGGGGCGTTTTTCGTTTCCGGCTTGTCATTCAGACGTGAACGATTTCCCATTCGGCGATTTCGTGCGGCACTTCGAGCGTCGCGGTATCCAGTTCGGACAGTTGCTCGCAGTCGCCGCGGGAGATGTGGTCGGCTGCCACTTCGGGGCACGAGAATGCGCCGAGCAGGGCGTTGCCGAACGTCGCTTCCCAGCCGCCGTTACCCGGCAGGATGTAGAACGACCCGAGCGCTGAACCAAAGCGAAATCCCTTCATTTCCGTTCTCCCTTTCTGATCACAAGCGATTCTGTTGTGCCGTTTGCCGGTTCGACCGGCAGCGGCCCGACTGGCTGCTTGCGCCGGGTTCCGTATCGAACGTCGTGGCGAAGCGTCAGTGCATGGGACAAAGTCTACGTCCGCGACCCGCTCGGATGGTGCGTGTAGAACGGCTTCACTAAACAAAAATTCTCGTTTAAAAACAAATAATTATTTCATTCGTTTTGTATTGCGGAACGTTTTTCGGCATCGCGAAACGGGAATTTTGTGCTCTGCACCACAAATTTTTATAACGTAGTGATTTGTTCCGCATCGTGAAATATTGGCGGGTTTGCGATCGGGGGACGCGACCGGTGCAGGGTGAGGGCTGAACGGCAAGCGGCGGACGACCGGCCGGCGGGGGCACGCGGCAGGGTCGAACGACGGCTACGGTTGCGGGTGAGTGGGTGCTTCGCGGATCGACGCCGCCGGTCGAGACGTGCCGAATTCGATGCGCCGGCAAGGGCGGGTCCTGCGGCATTTCGCCGCTCGGTCGGCGGTGGTGCTTCCCGCCAGGGGCCGGCGGTTATGATGACGCGGGCATTGGCGTCGCATCGGCCGCGCGACGCAGCATGGATAACGAGGAACGATAGATGATACGGAGAACCTTCCTGTCGCGCGCCATCGGTGTCGCAGCCGCGTCGCTGTTCGCGCGCACCGCGTGGGCGCAGCATGCCGGTCACGCCGGCATGGACTCGATGGACGACATGCCGGGCATGTCGGGGATGGCGGCTCACGGGTCGCACGGCAAGGCCGCGCCGGCCGCGCTCGCGGCCGCCGATGCGTTGCCGGCCGGCGCGCCGCTCGCGGCGCTGCGCACGCTCGCGAACGAAAGCCGCGAGCCCGGCACGTTCCGGGCCACGCTGGTGGCGCAGCCGGTGGCGCGCCCGATGCTGCGCGGTGCTCGGCCGACCACGTTCTGGCAGTTCGGCGCGGGCACGCAGGGCCCGGTCGTCGGTCCGCTGATCGACGTGCGCGAGGGCGATACGGTCGAGATCAGGTTCGTGAACAAGCTGCCGCAGCCGTCGACGATCCACTGGCACGGCCTGCCCGTGCCGCCCGACCAGGACGGCAACCCGTCTGATCCCGTCGCGCCCGGCGCGTCGCGCGTGTACCGCTTCACGCTGCCGAAGGGGAGCGCCGGCACCTACTGGTACCACCCGCATCCGCACATGATGACGGCCGAGCAGGTGTTCCGCGGGCTGGCCGGCCCGTTCGTCGTGCGCGCCGCGGACGATCCGCTGGCGGGCTGGCCCGAGCGCAACCTGTTCGTGTCGGACCTGAAGCTTGCGCGCGACGGCACGATCGCCCCGAACGACATGATGGACTGGATGAACGGCCGCGAAGGTCAGTTCGTGCTCGTCAACGGCGCACGCCGGCCGCGGATCGACGTCGCCGGCGACGAGCGCTGGCGCGTGTGGAACGCGTGCAGCGCGCGCTACCTGCGCGTCGCGTTCGACGACGGCCGCGCGTTCGAGCATGTGGGCACCGACGGCGGGCTGTTCGCCGCGCCGCGCCGCGTCACGTCGCTGCTGATCGCGCCGGGCGAACGTGCGGAGCTGCTGGTGCGCGCCGGCGATCATGCGTCGCACGCGGTGCTGCAGGCGGCCGAATACGACCGCCGCAAGATGTCGATGTCGCACGACGACGGGCACGGCAGCCTGCCGCCCGATCCGGCGCTGGCCCTGGCGGACGTCGCGTTCGCGCCGGCCGCTCCCCGCGTGCTGCCGGCCACCCTGCGCGCGGTGCCGCCGCTGGGCGAGCCGGTCGCGCACAAGGAGGTCGCGTTCGGCGAAGAGATGGACATGGACGCGATGATGAAGGGCGGCGCGCACGGGCGCCCGGCGGGCATGCGTTTCACGATCAACGGCGAGACCTACGCGGCGCACCGCGCGACGCTGACGAGCCGCCGCGGCGACGTCGAGCGCTGGACGATCCGCAACGGCACCGACATGGATCACCCGTTCCACCTGCACGGCACGCAGTTCCAGGTGATCGAGCGCGCAGCGGACGGTTCGCGCACGAGCGAACCGTTCCGCGCATGGCGCGATACCGTGAACGTGCGCAGCGGTGAAACCGTGTCGATTCTCGTCACGCAGGACATGCCCGGCGAGCGCATGTTTCATTGCCACATTCTCGAACACGAGGATCTCGGCATGATGGGCACGCTGAAAGTCGTGTAACGAAGTGGTGATTATGTTTCACGTGCCGGACGAGTATGCGATCTGCGCGTGCGACGAGACAATACGTGTTCAATTATCGGGATTGAACGAAAAGGCCGGCCAATCGATAATCGATTGGCCGGCCTCGAAAAAAAGAAACCCGGCGCAATGCACCGGGTTTCTTCGTCTGATATCCGGTGCCTTATACGGCCTGGATGTTCGACGCTTGCTTGCCCTTCGGCCCTTGGACGACGTCAAAGCTCACCTTCTGGCCTTCCTTCAGCGTCTTGAAGCCATTCATGGTGATAGCCGAAAAGTGCGCAAACAGATCCTCACCGCCCTCGTCGGGAGTGATGAAACCGAAGCCCTTCGCGTCGTTGAACCACTTAACGATACCAGTTGCCATTTCCTACTTCCCCTGTCACACAGTCGCTGCTACTTACCACGAGCACGCTCGAAAAGCTAAACGACCGGAAATGCAGCCGTTCCCCCCTCACAAGCTCACCTCGGCCTCTTTCATTTCGCCAACCGGCAAATTGAAAAAAGTGCCAGCTTGATTGTTGGCGCTCTTTATTGGAGTGTCAAGTGGAATTTTTAGACGTTTAGAGGGCCGTTGTAAAGAACCCATTTTCAGGGTTTTTCCGGCTTTGCTTCGCAGCACGCGGCCAAGCGCGAGGGCTTGAAAAGCCGCATAATCGGCTCATATACCAGGCTCGAGTGACACGCGTTCGAGTCGTCCCGGCTTGTGGGATACTGGATGCGGATATGACGTTCCGGTGCGGTTCCCCTGACGGTTCGTGTTCCGCGCCACGCGTGAAAGCCGGCACCGCAGCCGGCTTTCGTATGGCACGAAGAAGATCGCGTGTTCCGGGTTTCCGGGGAGGGCGCCGGCCGGTCGGTCGGGTAATGGCAGGATTGCGGGCCTGTCCGAGTTGTTTAGAATGGGTGTATGGCGATTATCCCGGACAAGCAGGACAGTACCGTCCTGGAACGCAAGCAGCAGAAGCTCAAGCCGCCTTCGATGTACAAGGTGGTGCTGCTGAACGACGACTTCACGCCGATGGAATTCGTCGTGATGGTGGTCCAGGAGTATTTCAAGAAGGATCGCGAGACGGCCACGCAGATCATGCTGAAGGTCCATCGTGAAGGGCGAGGGGTATGTGGGGTCTATACGCGGGACATCGCGTCGACCAAGGTTGAGCAAGTCGTTACCCATGCGCGGCAGGCCGGGCATCCGCTGCAGTGCGTGATGGAGGAAGCATGATTGCCCAGGAATTGGAAGTCAGCCTGCACATGGCGTTCATGGAAGCACGTCAGGCGCGCCATGAGTTCATTACGGTCGAGCATCTATTGCTGGCCCTGCTGGATAATCCGACGGCGGCCGAGGTGTTGCGCGCGTGCGCGGCAAACATCGAGGACCTGCGTCAGAACCTGCGCAATTTCATCCACGACAACACACCTACCGTCCCGGGTACCGACGATGTCGATACCCAGCCGACGCTGGGTTTCCAGCGCGTGATCCAGCGCGCGATCATGCACGTCCAGTCGACGTCGAACGGCAAGAAGGAAGTCACCGGCGCGAACGTGCTGGTCGCGATCTTCGGCGAGAAGGATTCGCATGCCGTGTACTACCTGCAGCAGCAGGGCGTCACGCGTCTCGACGTGGTGAACTTCATTTCGCACGGCATCGCGAAGACGAACAGCGGCGAAGCCGCGAAGTCGGCCGACGCGAACGCGGAAAGCGAAGACGCGAATGCGCAGAAGGAAACGCCGCTCGCGCAGTTCACGCAGAACCTGAATCAGATGGCGAAGGACGGCCGCATCGATCCGCTGATCGGTCGCGAGCCCGAGGTCGAGCGCGTGGTCCAGGTGCTGTGCCGTCGCCGCAAGAACAATCCGCTGCTCGTCGGCGAGGCCGGGGTCGGCAAGACCGCGATCGCCGAAGGGCTCGCGTATCGCATCACGCGCGGCGAAGTGCCGGACATCCTCGCGAATGCGCAGGTCTATTCGCTCGACATGGGCGCGCTGCTCGCGGGCACCAAGTATCGCGGCGATTTCGAGCAGCGTCTGAAGACGGTGCTGAAAGAGCTGAAGGAGCGTCCGCACGCGATCCTGTTCATCGACGAAATTCACACGCTGATCGGCGCGGGCGCCGCATCGGGCGGCACGCTCGACGCGTCGAACCTGTTGAAGCCGGCGCTGTCGTCGGGCACGCTCAAGTGCATCGGCGCGACCACGTTCACCGAATATCGCGGCATCTTCGAGAAGGATGCGGCGCTGTCGCGGCGCTTCCAGAAGGTCGACGTGACGGAGCCGACCGTCGAGCAGACGGTCGCGATCCTGCGCGGGCTGAAGTCGCGCTTCGAGGAGCACCACGGCGTCAAGTATTCGTCGGGTGCGCTGTCGGCCGCGGCCGAACTGTCGGCGCGCTTCATCACCGACCGTCATCTGCCGGACAAGGCGATCGACGTGATCGACGAAGCGGGCGCGGCCCAGCGCATCCTGCCGAAGTCGAAGCAGAAGAAGACGATCGGCAAGAGCGAGATCGAGGAAATCATCTCGAAGATCGCGCGCGTGCCGGCGCAGAGCGTGTCGCAGGACGATCGCAGCAAGCTGCAGACGCTCGACCGCGACCTGAAGAGCGTCGTGTTCGGCCAGGATCCGGCGATCGACGCGCTCGCCGCGTCGATCAAGATGGCGCGCGCGGGCCTCGGCAAGATGGACAAGCCGATCGGCGCGTTCCTGTTCTCCGGCCCGACGGGCGTCGGCAAGACCGAAGTGGCGCGCCAGCTCGCGTTCACGCTCGGCATCGAGCTGATCCGCTTCGACATGTCGGAATACATGGAGCGTCACGCGGTGAGCCGCCTGATCGGCGCGCCGCCGGGCTACGTCGGGTTCGACCAGGGCGGCCTGCTGACCGAAGCCGTCACGAAGAAGCCGCACTGCGTGTTGCTGCTCGACGAAATCGAGAAGGCGCATCCGGACATCTTCAACGTGCTGCTGCAGGTGATGGACCACGGCACGCTGACGGACAACAACGGCCGCAAGGCGGATTTCCGCAACGTCATCATCATCATGACGACGAACGCGGGCGCCGAGTCGATGCAGAAGGCGACGATCGGCTTCACGACGCGCCGCGAGACGGGCGACGAGATGACCGACATCAAGCGCCTGTTCACGCCGGAGTTCCGCAACCGCCTGGATTCGATCATCAGCTTCCGCTCGCTCGATGAGGAAATCATCATGCGCGTGGTCGACAAGTTCCTGATCCAGCTGGAGGAACAGTTGCACGAGAAGAAGGTCGACGCGCTCTTCACCGACGCGTTGCGCAAGCATCTCGCGAAGCACGGCTTCGACCCGCTGATGGGCGCGCGGCCGATGCAGCGGCTGATCCAGGACACGATCCGTCGCGCGCTGGCCGACGAGCTGCTGTTCGGCAAGCTCCTCACCGGCGGTCACGTGACGGTCGACGTCGACGAAAACGACAAGGTGCAGTTGTCGTTCGACAAGCTGGCGAATCCGCCGCACAAGCCGAACGAAGAGACGGTCGAAGTCGAGTAAGCGATAATTCGTTGTTCATGCGAACGGCGCGGGAAGTTCTCCGCGCCGTTTCGTTTTATCCGGCGCCGGTGGCGCGATGGTGGTGCAGGGGAGTGGTAACGCGGTGACACAACAACAACGGTCGTTCGACGATATCGTCGCGCGCGAACAAGGATTGCGCCACGCGCTGACGTCGGGGCAGATGGCGATGATCGCGATCGGCGGCGCGATCGGCACGGGGCTGTTCCTCGGCAGCGGGTTCGCGATCGGGCTCGCCGGCCCGAGCGTGCTCGTTTCCTATGCGATCGGCGCACTGATCGCGCTGCTGCTGATGGGCGCGCTCGCGGAAATGACGGTCGCGCATCCGACGGCCGGCTCGTTCGGCGCGTATGCCGAGCACTACGTGGGCCCGCTTGCGGGCTTCCTGGTACGTTATGCGTACTGGTTCGCGGTCGTGTTCGCGATCGGCACCGAGATCAGCGCGATCGCCGTGTTCATGAAGTACTGGTTCCCGGCCGTGCCCGGCTGGTACTGGGTGATCGGCTTCTCCGCGCTGCTGATCGCGGTGAACCTCGCGAGCGTCACGCTGTACGGCACGGTCGAGTATGCGTTCTCGCTGCTGAAGATCGCGGCGATCGTCGTGTTCATCGTGCTCGGCGCCTATCTCGTGTGGTCGGCGCCGGCCGCATCGGGCATCGGCTTCGCGAACTACACCGCGCACGGCGGCTTCATGCCGAAGGGCCCGTGGGGCACCTGGGTCGCGGTGATCGTCGCGATCTTCAGCTACATGAGCATCGAAGCCGTCGCGATCGCGGCCGGCGAGGCGCGCGATCCGCAGCATGCGGTCACGCGTGCGTTCCGCTCGACCGTGTTCCGGCTCGTGCTGTTCTACCTGCTGACGCTCGCGCTGATGCTGGCGATCGTGCCGTGGACGCAGGCCGGCACCGACGAAAGCCCGTTCGTGAAGGTGATGGCCGCGACGCACGTGCCGTACGCGGCGGGCGTGATCAACTTCGTGCTGCTGATCGCGGCGTTGTCGGCGATGAACAGCCAGCTTTACGTGACGACGCGGATGATGTTCAGCCTGTCGCGCGCACGGCTCGCGCCCGCGGTGTTCGGCCGGCTCGGCACGAACGGCGTGCCGCGCGCGGCGCTGTGGATCTCGACGAGCGGCGTCGCGGTCGCGGCCGTGCTGGTCGCGCTGGCGCCCGACACCGCGTTCACCGTGATGATGGCGATCGCGATGTTCGGCGCGCTGTTCACGTGGCTGATGATCTTCGTCACGCATCTGCGCTTCCGTTCGCAGTACCGCGGCCCGGCGCTCGCGTTCCGGATGTGGGGCCACCCGTTCGGCAGCCTGCTCGGTGCGGCGCTCGTCGCGGCGATCCTGTTCACGACCGCATTCACGCGCGAATTCCGGATGACGATGGTGGTCGGCGTCGTGTTCGTGGTGCTGCTTACGCTCGCGTATGCGCTGCATTACCGGCACGAACATGCCCGTTGACCGTGGCGGCGCGCCCGCCCGCGGCGGGGTTTCACGACCGCTAAGGTTCCGTTAAGCACGCAGCGACTACATTCGATCCTGTCTGCAAGGCGGGCCGGCACTCGCCGGCCGGCCGCTTTCCTGCAAGGGGTCTGAATGAACAAACTTCCCGAAATCACGCTCGCGTTCTGGATCATGAAGATCTGCGCGACGACGCTCGGCGAAACCGGCGGCGACCTGCTGTCGATGACGCTGAACGTCGGCTACGCGGTGAGCTCGATCCTGCTGTTCGGTTTCTTCCTCGCGACGCTGGGTGCCCAGCTCAGGACGACACGCTATCGCCCGGCGATCTACTGGGCGGTGATCGTCGCGACGAGCACCGCCGGCACGACGATGTCCGACTTCATGGACCGCACGCTCGGCCTCGGCTATGCAGCCGGCTCGTCGATCCTCGTCGCGATCCTGCTGGCAATCTTCGCGGTGTGGCGCCTGAGCGGCGAATCGCTGTCGGTCGACCTGATCCGCACGCGCAAGGTCGAGCTGCTGTACTGGATCGCGATTCTCTTCTCGAATACGCTCGGCACCGCGCTCGGCGACTTCCTCGCGGACAGCTCGGGGCTCGGCTTCGGCGGTGGTGCGCTGCTGATCGGCGGGCTGCTCGCGGCGATCGTGCTGGCGCACTATGTCACGCGGATCTCGGGCGTGCTGCTGTTCTGGGCGGCGTTCGTGCTCACGCGCCCGTTCGGCGCGACGGTCGGCGATCTGCTGACGAAACCGGTTGCGAAGGGCGGCCTGGCGCTCGGCACGATCGGTTCGTCGGCCGTGCTGCTCGGCGTGCTGGTCGCGATGGTGATCTACGCGAGCATCGCGCACGCGCGGCGCGGCGAACCGGTGCCGACGCGGATCGCGCGTGCAGCCGGCGAATGACGTGAACGAAAAAAAGGGACCGCGAGGTCCCTTTTTGCGTGTGCCGTTCAGTGACGGCCGGTGCTGCCGAAGCCGCCTTCGCCGCGATCGCTCTCGGCGAAATCGTCGACGATGTTGAACTGCGCCTGTACGACCGGCACGATCACGAGCTGCGCGAGGCGCTCGAACGGGTTCAGCACGAACTCGGTGTGGCCGCGGTTCCACGTCGACACCATCAACTGGCCCTGGTAGTCGGAGTCGATCAAGCCGACCAGGTTGCCGAGCACGATCCCGTGCTTGTGGCCGAGGCCCGAGCGCGGCAGGATCAGCGCCGCATAGCCGGGGTCGGCGAGGTGGATCGCGAGGCCCGTCGGCACGAGCGTCGTTTCGCCCGGCTGCAGCGTGACCGGCGCGTCGAGACACGCTCGCAGGTCGAGGCCCGCGCTGCCGGTGGTCGCGTAGGCGGGCAGGTAGTCGCGCATACGCGCGTCGAGAATCTTCAGGTCGAGTTTCATGCGATCGTCGAATCGGTCGGGAAAGGGGCGGCGGCAAGCGCCGCCGCACGGGTGATCAGATCAGGCGATTGTCGGGCAGGCGCTTCGCGATTTCCGCGACGAGCGTGTGCGCGAGTGCGTCCTTCGGGGCGCGCGGCAGGCGGGTGAGGCCGGCGGCCTCGAACAGCACGACTTCGTTGTCGTCGCGGCCGAACGTCAGCGGGCCGAGGTTGCCGACGAGCAGCGGCACGTTCTTGCGCTTGCGCTTCTCGTCGCCGTGCACGTCGAGGTCGCCGCTTTCGGCCGCGAACCCGACGCAGAACGGCGGATCGGGCAGCGCGGCGACCGACGCGAGGATGTCGGGGTTTTCGACGAATGCGAGCGTGGGCATCTTGCGATCGGCCGTCTTCTTGATCTTGTGCTCGGCGGGCTGCTCGACGCGCCAGTCGGCCACCGCGGCCACCGCGATGAAGATGTCGGCGTCGTTGACCGCATGCATGACCGCGTCGTACATCTGGCGGGCCGTCTGCACGTCCTGGCGGTACACACCCCACGGCGTGTCGAGCGCGACCGGCCCGGCGACGAGATGCACGTCGGCGCCGGCCTGCTGCGCGGCGCGCGCGAGCGCGAAGCCCATCTTGCCGCTCGAGCGGTTCGTGAGGCCGCGCACCGGGTCGAGCGGCTCGAACGTCGGCCCGGCCGTGATCAGCACGCGCCGATGCGCGAGCACCTTCGGCGCGAAGTGCGCAACGATCGCTTCATAGATCGCCTCGGGCTCGAGCATGCGGCCGTCGCCGACTTCGCCGCACGCCTGCGCGCCCGAATCCGGGCCGAGCACCGACACGCCGTCCGCGCGCAGTTGCGCGGCGTTGCGCTGCGTGGCCGGGTTCTGCCACATCTGGCGATTCATGGCGGGGACGACGAGCAACGGGCAATCGCGCGCGACGCACAGCGTCGACAGCAAATCGTCCGCGAACCCGTGCGCGAGCTTCGCGAGGAAATCGGTGGATGCGGGCGCGATCACGATCGCGTCGGCTTCGCGCGACAGGTCGATGTGCGCCATGTTGTTGTCGATGCGCGCGTCCCACTGGCTCGTATAGACGGGCCGGCCCGACAGCGCCTGCATCGTGACGGGCGTGATGAACTGGGTGGCGGCTTCGGTCATCGCGACCTGGACGGTCGCGCCGGCCTTCGTGAGCAGCCGCGTGAGCTCGGCGATCTTGTAGCAGGCGATGCCGCCCGTCAGGCCGAGAACGAGGTGTTTTCCTGCGAGTTCTGCGTGTGCCAACTCAGGCCTCCAAGGGTCAAACGGAACGGCCGGCGCGAAGCCGGCCGTCGACGCCGAGTATGCGCGCTTAGCGCGAGCCGCGCACGCGACGCAGTTCGTCGTAGATCAGCAGCACCGCACCGACCGTGATCGCGGAATCGGCGAGGTTGAACGCCGGGAAATGCCACGCGCCGACGTGGAAATCGAGGAAGTCGATCACGTGGCCGTAGACGAGCCGGTCGATCACGTTGCCGAGCGCACCGCCGAGGATCAGCGCGAGCGACAGGCTGAACAGCCGCTGCTGGCCGTGGCGGCGCAGCAGGAAGCAGATCACGAGCGTCGCGCCGATGCCGAGCGCGGTGAACGCCCAGCGCTGCCAGCCGCTCGCGGTCGACAGGAAGCCGAACGCGGCGCCGCGGTTGTACACCAGCACGAGATTGAAGAACGACGTCAGCGCATGCTGCGCGCCGTACGCGAACGTCTTCAGGATCGCGATCTTCGACAACTGGTCGAACAGGATCACGATCAGCGAAATACCGAGCCAGGGCGCGAGTGCGCCGCTGGCGGGTTTCGACAGGGTTTTCGCCATGGTCAGGCAGCGCTCCGGGTTTCGCCGTTTTCGAACAGGTTGGAGAAGCAGCGGCCGCACAGCGTCGGATGATCGGCGTGCGCGCCGACATCTGCGCGGTAGTGCCAGCAGCGCTCGCACTTCTGGTACGTCGACGCGGCCACGTCGACGCTTTCCTGCGCTTCGTCGTCGACCTTCACGACCGTCGCCGCTGACGTGATCAGCACGAACTTCAGGTCGTCGCCGAGGCTCGTGAGCGCATCGTAGCGCGCGCCGCTCGCATGCACGGCGACTTCGGCCTGCAGCGACGAACCGATGCGGTTCGCGGTACGCGCTTCCTCGAGCGCCTTCGTCACGTTGCCGCGCACGTCGCGCAGCAGCGCCCACTTGTCGATCAACGCGGCTGCGCCGTCGACTTCCGGATACGCGTAGTAGGTTTCCGTGAAGATCGTGTCGCTGGCCGGCTGGAACACCTTCCACGCTTCTTCCGCCGTGAACGACAGGAACGGCGCGAGCACGCGCAGCAGCCCGTGCGTTAGGTGGTACAGCGCGGTCTGCGCGGAACGGCGCGCGCGCGAATCGGCCGCGCTCGTGTACAGGCGGTCCTTCAGCACGTCGAGGTAGAAGCCGCCGAGGTCTTCGGAGCAGTACGTCTGCAGCTTCGCGACGACCGGGTGGAATTCGTACTTCTCGTAATGACCGAGCAGTTCCGTCTGCAGTTGCTGCGAGAACGCGACCGCATAGCGGTCGATCTCGAGCCATTCGTCGACCGGCACTGCGTGCTGCGCGAAGTCGAAGTCCGACAGGTTCGCGAGCAGGAAGCGCAGCGTGTTGCGGATGCGGCGATAGCCTTCGGTCACGCGCTTCAGGATCTCCTCGGAGATCGCGAGCTCGCCCGAGTAGTCGGTCGACGCGATCCACAGGCGGATGATTTCCGCGCCGAGCCGGTTCGCGACTTCATGCGGGTCGATGCCGTTGCCGAGCGACTTGCTCATCTTGCGGCCTTCGCCGTCGACCGTGAAGCCGTGCGTGAGCAGGCCCTTGTACGGCGCGCGGCCGTCGATCATCGACGCCGTGAGCAGCGACGAATGGAACCAGCCGCGATGCTGGTCCGAGCCTTCGAGGTACAGGTCGGCCGGGAACTGAAGCTGATCCTTGTGCGATCCGCGCAGCACGTGCCAGTGCGTCGTGCCCGAGTCGAACCACACGTCGAGCGTGTCGCGGTTCTTTTCGTACAGGTTCGCGTCGTCGCCGATCAGCTCGCGCGGGTCGAGCGACTGCCACGCCTCGATGCCCGACTGCTCGACGCGCTTCGCGACTTCCTCGAGCAGCTCGAGCGTGCGCGGATGCAGTTCGCCGGTTTCCTTGTGCACGAAGAACGCCATCGGCACGCCCCACTGGCGCTGGCGCGACAGCGTCCAGTCGGGACGGTTCGCGATCATGCTGAACAGGCGCTGCTTGCCCCACGACGGGTAGAACGCGGTCGCGTCGACGCCTTCGAGCGCCGTTTCGCGCAGCGTCTTGCCGCCGTCGCGCGGCGTCACGTCCATGCCGGCGAACCACTGCGACGTCGCGCGGTAGATGATCGGCGTCTTGTGGCGCCAGCAGTGCATGTAGCTGTGCGTGTACTTCTCGCTGCGCAGCAGCGAGCCGGCCGCGTTCAGCGCGTCGACGATCTTCGGGTTCGCATCCCAGATCGACAGGCCGCCGAACAGCGGCAGCGATTCGATATAGCGGCCGTCGCCCATCACCGGGTTGATGAAGTCCGAATCGGTCATCCCGTGCGCCTTGCACGACATGAAGTCTTCGATACCGTACGCGGGCGACGAGTGCACGACGCCGGTACCCGTGTCGGTCGTCACGTAGTCGCCCAGGTAGACGGGCGCGGTGCGCTTGTAGCCGGGGTGGGCCGACGCGAGCGGGTGGTGGAAGCGCAGGTTCGCGAGCTTCACGCCCGGCGCGGTTGCGACGACGCGGCCGGTCAGCTTGAAGTCGGTCATGCAGGCTTCGACGCGCTCTTCGGCGATGATCAGCAGCCCGCGCTCGGTATCGACCAGCGCGTAGACGATTTCCGGATGGAGGTTCAGCGCCTGGTTCGCGGGAATCGTCCACGGCGTGGTGGTCCAGATCACGATGCCGCCCTCGGCGCGCGGGAGCGCCGGCAGGCCGAATGCGTGCGCGGTCTTTTCCGGTTCGGCGAACGCGAACATCACGTCGATCGTCGGGTCGGTGCGGTCCTTGTACTCGACTTCCGCTTCAGCGAGCGCCGAGCCGCAGTCGAAGCACCAGTTCACCGGCTTCAGCCCGCGATACACGTAGCCCTTCTCGATGATCTTGCCGAGCGCGCGGATTTCTTCCGCCTCGTTGACGAAGTTCATCGTCTTGTACGGGTTCGCCCAGTCGCCGAGCACGCCCAGGCGCTTGAAGCCGACCTTCTGCTTCTCGATCTGCTCGGTCGCGTACGCGCGCGCCTTGCTCATCACTTCGGCGGCCGGCAGCGACTTGCCGAACTGCTTCTCGATCTGGATCTCGATCGGCATCCCGTGACAGTCCCAGCCGGGCACGTATGGCGCGTCGAAGCCGGCCATGTTGCGCGACTTGACGACGATGTCCTTCAGGATCTTGTTGACCGCGTGGCCGAGGTGGATGTCGCCGTTCGCATACGGCGGGCCGTCGTGCAGGATGAACTTCGGGCGGCCTGCGCTGGCCGCGCGGATCTTGTCGTAGATGCCGCGCTCTTCCCATTCCTTGACCCACTGCGGCTCGCGCTTGGGCAGGTCGCCGCGCATCGGGAACGGCGTGTCGAGCAGGTTGACCGGATACTTGGCCTGCGGTTTCGAATCGGCTTTCTTGTTGCTCATGATGGGATCGCTATCTAAATCGGGGGGACGCGCGAGCGTCGTGAATCGGGGATGCGCGCCGGTGAGCGGCGCGAGCGTGCGGCGCCGGGCGCCGCTGTCCGGATCAGCTAATTCGGTCGGTGGCCGACGTCGAGAAGCCCGTCGCGCGGCTGCCCGGCGCGCGGGCGC
Organism: Burkholderia metallica; assembly: GCF_001718555.1. Classification (NCBI taxonomy): domain Bacteria; kingdom Pseudomonadati; phylum Pseudomonadota; class Betaproteobacteria; order Burkholderiales; family Burkholderiaceae; genus Burkholderia; species Burkholderia metallica. The sequence continues at coordinate 2,859,426 of NZ_CP013401.1, read as the reverse complement.
GCTCGATGAAGTAAGCGCGCGCATTCGCGACGTCCAGCGCGATCGCGCGCGACAGCGCTTCGAGATCGTCGAATTTCGCCTCGTCGCGCAGCTTCTGCAGGAATTCGACGCGGATGAGCTTGCCGTACGCATCGCCGTGCCAGTCGAGCAGGTGGACTTCGAGCAGCACGCGGCCCGAATCGTCGACGGTCGGGCGCAGCCCGAGGCTCGCGACGCCCGGCAGCGGGGCAGGGCCGAGGCCGTGCACCTGCACGACGAAGATGCCCGCGAGCGCCGGCCGCTTGTGCGCGATCGGCAGGTTCAGCGTCGGGAAGCCGAGGTCGCGGCCGAGCTTCAGCCCGTGCGCGACGTGGCCGCTGATCGCATAGCCGTGGCCGAGCGCCTGCGCGGCCGCATCGAGATCGCCGGCCGCGAGCGCGGCCCGCACGCCCGAGCTGGAGATGCGCGTGCCGTCGCTGCCGGCCACCGTGCCCATCTGCTCGACCTCGAAGCCGTATTGCTCGCCGGCCGCCTTCAGCGTGTCGAAGGTGCCCGCGCGTTTCGCGCCGTAGCAGAAATCGTCGCCGACCATAATCCAGCGCGTGTGCAGCCCGTTCACCAGCGTGCGTTCGACGAACGCCTGCGGCGACTGGCTCGCGAACGTGTGGTTGAAGTGCTCGACGACCACGCGGTCGACACCGTGATCGCGCAGCGCCTCGAGCTTGTCGCGCAGCATCGCGATGCGCGGCGGCGCGCCGGCCGGGTTGAAGAATTCGCGCGGGTGCGGCTCGAACGTCATCACGCACACGGGCAGGCCGCGCGCGTCCGCTGCCGCGCGTACGCGCGCGAGCAGGGCCTGGTGGCCGCGATGGACACCGTCGAAGTTGCCGATCGTCAGCGCGCACGGGGCGCGGCTCTCGGCGTTGGGCAGGCCGCGGAAGACTTTCACGATAGCGGATGCAGCGTCGGGGAATGGGCGGTGGGATGCCGCAAAGCAGAAGATTATAAACGTTCGGGCGGGCCGGCGGCCGAGAAGGCGGGAAACGCGGGGGCGAATGGTAAAATTCGCGGATGAAAAAACTCGTGATCCTGATTTCCGGTCGCGGCAGCAACATGGAGGCCATCGTCCGCGCGTGCGCGCACGAACGCTGGCCGGCCGAGATTGCCGCCGTGATCGCCAACCGGCCCGATGCGGCCGGGCTGGCTTTTGCCGCGTCGCACGGGGTGGCGACGGCGGTGGTCGACCACCGGTCGTTCGACGGCCGCGACAGCTTCGACGCGGCGCTCGCCGACGAGATCGACCGCTTCGCGCCCGATCTCGTCGTGCTCGCCGGCTTCATGCGCATCCTCACGCCCGCATTCGTCAGACGATACGAAGGCCGGCTGCTGAACATCCACCCGTCGCTGCTGCCGAGCTTCAAGGGCATCCACACGCACCAGCAGGCGCTCGACGCGGGCGTCGCGCTGCATGGCGCGAGCGTGCATTTCGTCACGCCCGAGCTCGACAGCGGGGCGATCGTCGCGCAGGGCGTGGTGCCCGTGCGCGCGGGCGACGACGCGGCGGCGCTCGCGCAGCGCGTGCTGAGCGTCGAGCATGTGCTGTATCCGCGTGCGGTCCGCTGGTTCGTCGACGGGCGTCTGCGCCTCGAGAACGGCCGTGCTGTGGTCGCGCCGGAAGAGGCGCGCTGGATTTTCGCGGATCAACCGCATACCGAAACGAGTGAGGGCGTATGAAGCTGCACGGATTCCTGATCGGCCAGACCGAGACTTTGCTGGCCGAAGTGCTGAAGTTTGCCGGCCCCGCCGACGCGACGACGAGCCGCTTCTTCCGCGCGCACCCGAAGCTCGGGCATGCCGAGCGCGGCGTGATCGCCGAGGCCGTGTTCGCGGTGCTGCGCCGGAAGATGGAGTTTTCGCACCTGGCCGAGAGCGGCACGGGTACGCCGGCGCGACGCCTCACGCTGCTCGGCCTGATGCAGACGGTCGGCCGCAATGCGCTGAAGCCGTTCCTGTCCGACACCGAGTCGGCATGGCTCGAGCACGTGTCGAAGATCGATCCGGCGAGCCTGCCCGTGCGCATTCGCACGAACCTGCCCGACTGGATTCACCAGGCGCTGTCGGCCCGTTTCGATGCCGACGAGCTCGCGCAGCTCGCCGCCGCGCTGAACTATCCGGCGCCGCTCGACCTGCGCGCCAACGCGCAGAAGGCGACCCGCGACCAGGTGATCGAAGCGCTGCGCGTGAGCGGCATCGAGGCGGGCGCGACGCCGTTCGCGCCGTTCGGCGTGCGCGTGGTCGGCAAGCCGGCGCTCACGCGCCTGAAGCTGTTCGAGGAAGGCGCGATCGAGGTGCAGGACGAAGGCAGTCAGCTGCTGTGCTCGCTGGTCGCGCCGCGTCGCGGCGAGATGGTCGTCGATTTCTGCGCGGGGGCGGGCGGCAAGACGCTCGCGCTGGGCGCGATGATGCGCTCGACCGGGCGCCTCTATGCGTTCGACGTGTCGGAAAAGCGCCTCGCGAAGCTGAAGCCGCGGCTCGCGCGCAGCGGGCTGTCGAACGTGAACCCGGTGCTGATCGACAGCGAGCACGACGCGAAGATCAAGCGGCTCGCCGGCAAGATCGACCGCGTGCTGGTCGACGCGCCGTGCAGCGGCCTCGGCACGCTGCGCCGCAACCCGGACCTGAAGTGGCGCCAGACGCGCACCGCGATCGACGAGCTGACGCCGAAGCAGGCGTCGATCCTCGCGAGCGCCGCACGCCTGGTGAAGAAGGGCGGCCGGCTCGTCTACGCGACCTGCAGCGTGCTCGACGCGGAGAACGAACGAGTCGTCGAGCAGTTCCTGGCCGACCATCCGGAGTTCGTGCTGGTGCCGGCGCAGAAGGTGCTGGACGACCAGCGCATCGCGCTCGAGACCGGCGACTACCTGTCGCTGTGGCCGCACCGGCACGCGACCGACGGCTTCTTCGCCGCGGTGCTCGAACGGCGCGCCGCGCAGTAACGACGGGCCGCACGGACGATGGAGAATCTGCAGAGTCGCCTGCTGTCGCACCGGCTGGCCTTGGTCATCCGCGACTTCCACCAGCCGGTGATGATCTGGCAGGCGGCGATTCTGGTCGGCGCGCTGGGCTTCGCATGGGTGGCCGCGCGCTTCGTGCACGGCCGGATCGATGCCCGCCGCCGGGCGGCCGGGCGCGCGCCCGGCGCGGGTGCGCAAAGCCTGAAGCGCGCATTGTTCCCGTTGTTCGGCGGCGTGTTCGTGGGCGTCGCGCAGCTCGCGTTCGACCCGTTCATGTCGACGTCGCTGCTGTCGCTCGCGCTCGTGCCGCTGTTCGGCATCGGGCTGATCTACGTGCTGTTCTTCTTCGCGCGGCGCGTGTTCGCGCGCGACGGCCACACGCATGCGTGGCTGTCGATCGTCGAGAAGATCGTGTCGACCGTCGTGTGGGCCGCGATGGTGCTGACCGTGCTCGGCATCCAGCGCGACGTGCTCGGCTGGCTCGACAGCGTGCAGTTCCGTGTCGCCAATGCGCACCTCACGCTGCTGTCGGTGATTTCCGGCGCGTTGTGGGTGTGCGTGACGCTGATGGTCGCGATGTGGCTCGGCTCGGTACTTGAAGATCGCCTCACGCGCGCGAGCACGCTCGACGCGAACCTGAAGGTCGTACTGTCGCGGGTCGGCCGCGCGCTGCTCGTGTTCGCGGCGATCCTGATCGGGCTGTCGCTCGTCGGTATCGACGTGACGGTGCTCGGCGTGTTCGGCGGCGCGGTGGGTGTCGGCCTCGGGTTCGGGTTGCAGAAGATCGCGAGCAACTACGTGTCGGGCTTCATCATCCTGCTCGACCGTTCGCTGCGGCTCGGCGACGCGATCAGCGTCGGCGGACTGCAGGGCGTCGTCACGCAGATTCGCACGCGCTACACGGTTGTGCGCGGCCTCGACGGCAACGAGACGCTGATCCCGAACGAGAAGCTGATCACCGACGTCGTGCAGAACCAGTCGTCGTACCTGACGCGCGGCTATGCGAAGGTCGCGGTACAGGTGGCGTACACGAGCGACGTCGAACATGCGCTCGCGCTGCTCGCCGATGCCGCGAAGGATGTGCCGCGCGTGCTGGCCGAGCCTGCGCCCACCGCGTATCTGGCGAGTTTCGGCGCGGACGGGATCGACCTGGAGCTCGGCTTCTGGATCGAGGATGCGGCGAAAGGCACGTCGGGCGTGCGTTCGAGCGTGAACCGCAACATCTGGCGGCTGTTCAGCGAGCACGGGATCTCGATTCCGTTTCCGCAGCGCGAAGTGCGCGTGGTCGGGTTGCCGGACGGTTTTCCAGCCGCGAACGCGGCGGAACCGCGCGACCCGGCGCCGGCCGGCAACGGTGCGCTGGACGGACGTGCGCCCGCTGCGTAATGCGTATCGACCGTCAAATGGTTCGACCCCGCGACCGGAACCGGATCGCGGGCCTTTTCGAGTCCGCCCGTGGACTGTTCCGGTTGCGTCAGGGCAAGAAAATGTTCATTTTTTACAAAGACTTGGAACGGTTGAAGTAAAATTCCGGTCTACACGCGGTATGCTTTCATTTTTATGACGCTTGGCGCGGGCCGGCGTCGCTCTCATCACAGGTAACTGCCTTGTTGAATTCCCTGCTCGATTTTCTTTCCCACGGGCTCCTGCATTTTTCGTGGTGGCAGGTCGCGCTGTTCGCGCTGGCCGTCACGCACGTCACGATCATCGGCGTGACGGTCTATCTGCATCGCTGCCAGGCGCACCGCGCGCTCGAACTGCATCCGATCGCGAGCCACTTCTTCCGCCTCTGGCTGTGGATGACGACCGGCATGCTGACCGGCCAGTGGGCCGCGATTCACCGCAAGCACCACGCGAAGTGCGAGACCGAGGAAGATCCGCACAGCCCGCAGACGCGCGGCATCTGGAAGGTGTTCCTCGAAGGCGCCGAGCTGTATCGCGCGGAAGCGAAGAACGAAGAGACGATGCGCAAGTTCAGTCACGGCACGCCGAACGACTGGCTCGAACGCAACGTCTATTCGAAGTACCCGATCCTCGGCGTGAGCCTGATGATGGTGATCGACGTCGCGCTGTTCGGCGTGCTCGGTCTCACCGTGTGGGCCGTGCAGATGGTCTGGATTCCGTTCTGGGCGGCCGGCGTCGTCAACGGCTTCGGTCACTTCTGGGGTTATCGCAACTTCAACTCGGCCGACGCGAGCACGAACCTGTTCCCGTGGGGCATCGTGATCGGCGGCGAAGAGCTGCACAACAACCACCACACGTTCGCGACGTCGGCGAAGCTGTCCAACAAGTGGTACGAGTTCGACATCGGCTGGATGTACATCCGCATCATGTCGGCGTTCGGTCTCGCGAAGGTGAAGAAGGTCGCGCCCACGCCTCGCCTGAACAAGCCGAAGACGGTGCTCGACCAGGAAACGCTGCAGGCCGTGCTGTCGAACCGCTATGAAGTGATGGCGAGCTACGGCAAGGCCGTGAAGCGTGCGTACCGTCAGGAGCTCGCTCACCTGAAGGAAATCGGCGGCGAGAAGTACCAGCTGATGCGCGGCGCGCGCAAGTGGTTCCACAAGGATGCCGACGGCCTCGACGAGCCGCAGAAGAAGCTGCTGCCGGAAATCTTCGCGAACAGCCAGAAGCTGCATACGTATTTCCAGCTGCGCCAGGATCTCGCCGCGATCTGGGATCGTTCGACCGCCTCGCGCGAACAGCTTCTCGCGCAATTGCAGGATTGGTGCCATCGCGCAGAACAAAGCGGCATCAAGGCGCTGCAGGAATTCGCGACGCGCCTGCGCCGCTACGCCTGATTCGAAATCGATTAGAATCTAAGGACGTCAAAAACCCCGCGTTGGCGGGGTTTTTTTATTGGGTCCGCCGGTTTTTTGAAGGGTAATCGGCAGGGCCGGATTCGTATGACGCATTGGGGCAATGCGGCAGTGTTGTTCCGGTGTGTGTTCAGGGGATGGGACCGGAGTAAGCGCTGAAGCGCTAACTCGGGTCGACCGCGAAGCATGGGGCCTGAGTAAGTGCTAAAGCACTAACTCCGGTCGACAGGAGATATGGAGATGCAATCGACGATCAAACCCGTCGAGTATGACCGGCCCGTCGCAGCAGGGACCGTATGCGGCGTGGGGCAGGCATGGGCCAAGGTGCCCGACGCACCGTCCGCCGAAGAGCGTGCCGCGCTGAAGGCGCGCATCAAGGCATTGCTCGTGCGTGAAAGGGCCGTACTGGTCGCACACTACTACGTCGACGCCGAATTGCAGGAACTGGCCGACGAAACTGGCGGCTGTGTTGCCGATTCGCTCGAAATGGCCCGCTTCGGCCGCGATCACGACGCGCAGACGCTCGTCGTCGCCGGCGTGCGCTTCATGGGCGAAACCGCGAAGATCCTGAGCCCGAACAAGCGGATCCTGATGCCCGACCTCGACGCGACCTGCTCGCTCGACCTCGGCTGCCCGGTCGACGAATTCTCGGCGTTCTGCGATGCGCATCCCGACCGCACCGTCGTCGTCTACGCGAATACCAGCGCCGCCGTGAAGGCGCGCGCGGACTGGATGGTCACGTCGTCGATCGGCCTCGAAATCGTGGCCGACCTGCACGCGCGCGGCGAGAAGATCATCTGGGCACCGGATCGCCATCTCGGCAGCTACATCCAGAAGAAAACCGGAGCGGACATGCTGCTCTGGCAAGGCTCGTGCCTCGTGCACGACGAGTTCAAGGGCATCGAACTCGATCTGCTGCGCGCCGAGTACCCGGACGCGAAGGTGCTCGTCCACCCCGAATCGCCGGAAAACGTCGTCGCGCAGGCCGATGTGGTCGGCTCGACCACGCAACTGATCGATGCGGCCGTCAAGTTCGACGCGAAGCGCTTCATCGTCGCGACCGATCTCGGCATCCTGCACAAGATGCAGCTCGCGGCACCCGGCAAGACCTTCATCGCCGCGCCGACGGCCGGCAACAGCGCCACCTGCAAGAGCTGTGCGCACTGCCCGTGGATGGCCATGAACGGCCTCGCGAACCTCGCCGACGTGCTCGAACGCGGTCACAACGAGATCTTCGTCGATCCCGCGATCGGCGAGCGCGCACGCCTGCCGATCGACCGCATGCTCGACTTCGCGGCCGCGCACAAGAAGCGCGTGCAGGCGAGCGGCGATCTGCAGCGCGACCAGCAACTGTTTGCGAACGTGGGGGCTGCATGAGCAACGCCGTCTCCCCGCTGTTCGACGTCGTTCGCAAGCAATACGGCGCGGCATTCGACGACGCCATCGCGCGCAACGTGGCCGATGCGATCGCGGAAGATGTCGGCACCGGCGATCAGACCGGGCGGCTCGTCCCGGCCGGAGAACGCCGTCGCGCACGCATCATCGTGCGCGAGGAGGCCGTGCTGTGCGGCGTGCCGTGGTTCGAGGCCGTGATCGCCCGGATCGATCCGGCGATCGTCGTGCAATGGCGCTATCGCGAAGGCGACCGGATGACGTCCGATTCGACCGTCTGCGAACTCGAAGGGCCGGCGCGCGCGCTGCTGACCGCCGAGCGCAACGGGCTGAATTTCCTGCAGTTGCTGTCGGGTGTCGCGACCGCGACGCGCCGTTACGTCGATCGCGTCGAAGGCACGCGCGCGAAGATCCTCGATACGCGCAAGACGCTGCCGGGTCTGCGGCTCGCGCAGAAGTACGCAGTGCGCGTCGGCGGCGGCGAGAACCAGCGTCTCGCGCTGTATGACGGCATCCTGATCAAGGAAAACCATATCGCAGCGGCCGGCGGTGTCGGCGAGGCGCTCGACGCGGCGTTCGCGCTGGCGTCCGGCGTGCCGGTGCAGATCGAAGTCGAGACGCTCGCGCAACTCGAAACCGCACTCGCGCATCGCGCGCAGTCGGTGCTGCTCGACAACTTCACGCTCGACATGATGCGTGAAGCGGTGCGCGTGGCAGACGGCCGGGCGGTGCTCGAAGTGTCGGGCGGCGTCAATTTCGATACGGTGCGTGCATTCGCGGAAACCGGGGTCGATCGCATCTCGATCGGCGCGCTGACGAAGGACGTGCGCGCGACGGATTACTCGATGCGAATCGTCGACTGACCGCGCCCCGTCGATCAGACGAAAAAGCCGTTGGCGTGCAAACGCCAACGGCTTTTTTCCTGTGCGGCCGCAGCCGGGAAGGGCGTGCGGCTCAGCGACGCGTACGTGGCGTGAGCACGCTCGGCAGGGCCTTCGGCAGCGAGTTCGGCCAGTCGCGGCTGTAGTGCAGCCCGCGGCTTTCGCGGCGCGAGTGTGCGCTCTTCACGATCAGCGTCGCCACGTCGACGAGGTTGCGCAGTTCCAGCAGATCACGCGTCACGCGGAAGTTCGCGTAATACTCGTGGATCTCGTCGCGCAGCAGGGACAGCCGGTGCTTCGCACGTTCGAGACGCTTGTCGGTGCGCACGATGCCGACGTAGTTCCACATCAGGCGGCGCAGCTCGTCCCAGTTGTGGGCGACGACGACTTCCTCGTCGGCATCCGACACGCGGCTTTCGTCCCACGCGGGCAGCGCGGCGGGCGTTTCGGCATCGAAACCGGCAGCCTCGATCGCCTCGGCCGCCGCGCGGCCGATCACCAGACATTCGAGCAGCGAGTTGCTCGCGAGCCGGTTCGCGCCGTGGAGCCCGGTGTACGACGTTTCGCCGACCGCATACAGGCCCGCGAGATCGGTGCGCCCGGCGAGGTCGGTGACGACGCCGCCGCACGTGTAGTGCGCGGCCGGTACGACGGGAATCGGCTCTTTCGCGATGTCGATGCCGAATTCGAGGCAGCGCGCGTGGATCATCGGGAAGTGTTCGCGCAGGAACGCTTCCGGCTGGTGGCTGATGTCGAGATACACGCAGTCGATCCCGCGCTTCTTGATCTCGAAGTCGATCGCGCGCGCGACGATGTCACGCGGCGCAAGCTCGGCGCGCGGATCGTGCGCGGGCATGAAGCGCGTGCCGTCGGGCAGCTTCAGCAGGCCGCCTTCGCCGCGGACGGCTTCCGAGATCAGGAACGATTTCGCATACGGATGGAACAGGCAGGTCGGGTGGAACTGGATGAATTCCATGTTCGACACGCGGCACCCCGCGCGCCACGCCATCGCGATGCCGTCGCCGGTCGCGGTATCGGGATTCGTCGTGTACAGGTAGACCTTGCCCGCGCCGCCGGTGGCGAGCACCGTATGCGGCGCTTCGATCGTGATCGTGCGGTCGTTGTCGACGTCGAGCGCGTACAGGCCGTGACAGCGGCGGCCGGGCAGGCCGAGCCGGTCCGACGTGATCAGGTCGATCGCGTGGTGGTTCTCGAAGAACGTGATGTTCGGATGCTGGCGCGCACGCGCCGACAGCGTCGCGAGCACCGCATGGCCGGTCGCGTCGGCCGCATGGATGATCCGGCGGTGACTGTGGCCGCCTTCGCGCGTGAGGTGGAAGCCGAGTTCGGCGGCATCGTCCTTCGTGAACGGTACGCCCTGCGAGATCAGCCATTCGATCGCTTCGCGGCCGTGCTCGACGATGTAGCGCGTCGCGCCTTCGTCGCACAGGCCGCCACCGGCGACCAGCGTGTCGTCGACGTGGTTCTCGATGCTGTCGGCCGAATCGAGAACGGCCGCGATGCCGCCCTGCGCGTTATCGCTCGCCCCCTCCATCATCGACCGTTTCGCGATCAGCGCGACGCGTCGCGTGCTGGCCAGATTGAGTGCGACCGACAGCCCTGCCAGGCCGCTGCCGACGATCGCCACGTCGAATTTCATGCTGCATCTCCATCGTTACGCTTTTGTCTTGTGCATTCCGGCGGCCGTGGCCGCGGAAAGGGGAGAGCATACCGCGTCGCGCCGGAGCGTGCGCGCAAAACAAAAAGCCCCGCATGTGCGGGGCTTTTCGGTCGCCGTCAGGCTGGCAGAAACCGGAGATTACTTGATCTTGGTTTCTTTGTATTCCACATGCTTGCGGACGACGGGATCGAACTTCTTGATCGCCATCTTTTCCGGCATGTTGCGCTTGTTCTTCGTGGTCGTGTAGAAGTGACCCGTACCAGCGGTCGACTCGAGCTTGATCTTGTCGCGTGCGCCTTTTGCCATGATTGTGCTCCTTGGGCTTAGGCTTCGCCGCGTGCGCGCAGGTCAGCGAGCACGGAATCGATGCCGTTCTTGTCGATCAGGCGCAGGCCGGCGTTCGAGACGCGCAGGCGCACCCAGCGGTTTTCGCTCTCTACCCAGAACCGGCGGTTTTGCAGGTTCGGCAGGAAGCGGCGCTTCGTCTTGTTGTTGGCGTGGGAAACGTTGTTGCCGCTCATCGGCGCTTTCCCAGTTACTTGGCATACGCGTGCCATGAGAGCACTCCTAATACGCTAAATTCGGGGTTCGATCGCCGATGAAGGTTCCATCGCACCGCCACGTGATCCATGGCTGCACTCAGAACGCCGAAGCCCATACAGACAAGGCCCTTCGATGGCTAGAACTGGTTGGAAAAAAGACAGACGGCGATTCTAGCAGAAAAAGTTCAGAAAAATCAAACCTAATTTCGCTTCGCCGTTGCGGCGCCGTCGGACGGGCCGCAACCGCACAGTCTACAGCCAACCGGCCCGTGCGAACGAAAAAGTATCGCAGGTGCCGATGACGACGTGATCGAGCAGCCGCACGTCGACGAGCGCGAGCGCATCGTGCAGCACGCGGGTCAGGCGCCGGTCTTCCGCGCTCGGCTGCACCGCGCCCGACGGATGGTTGTGGGCGACGATCAGCGCCGCGGCGTTGTGCACCATCGCGCGGCGCACGATTTCGCGCGGGTAGACCGCCATGCGCGTGAGCGAGCCGCGCGTGATTTCTTCCATGTCGATCACGCAGTGGCGCGCATCGAGGTAGACGGCGGCGAAGACTTCGTGCGGGCGCGCGCCGATCTTCAGCCGCAGATAGTCCTCGACCGCGCCGGGCGAATCGATCTGCTTCTTCTCGCGCGCTTTCTCCTTCAGCACGCGCAGCGTCTTGAACTGCGCGACCAGCGCGCGGGCGGTGACGAATACGTCGTGCCCGGGCTTGCCGGTGCCGAGCAGCAGCGCGATCAGTTCGTCGTCGGTCAGGGCGTCCGGCCCGCGCTCCAGCAATCGTTCGCGCGGCCGCTCGGGCCGCCAGTTGCCCGGACGGCGCTTGCTTCGGCGGATCGGGATCACGCGGCCGGACGGCGCGGCGGGCGGATCGGCGGCGTCGCGACATTCGACGGGCGGCAGGGGGACAGCAAGGCAGGATGACAGCATGCTCGAAACTCCATTGGCGGCGGGCAGTGTGCGCGACGTCGTCGCACTTTCCGCCTTGCGCGCTCAGGTGACTTACAATATTGGCTTTGCGCCGGGCCTATCGGCCGTATCGGGCGCCGACCGAACGAGTAATTCATGAGCCTCATCGATCTATCCGAAGTGAAGCCCGGTTCCCACGTCACGTTGCATTACCGGCTGGCACTGGCCGACGGCGCCGACATCGTCAACACCTTCGCCGACAAGCCGGCCACGCTGCTGCTCGGCGCGGGGCAGCTGGCGCCGTCGCTGGAACAGATTCTGCTCGGGCTCAGGGTCGGTGACCACTCGACTTTTCGGCTATCGCCCGAACAGGGGTTCGGTCCCCGCAATCCCGACATGCTCCAGCGCGTGACGCTGTCGACGCTGCGCGAGAACGGGATGGTCGGCGACGATTTCACGCCGGGCGAGCTGATCGAGTTCAACGCGCCGGACGGCGGCCGATATGCCGGGGTGCTGAAGGAAGTCGGCGAAACCTCGGCGCTGTTCGACTTCAATCATCCGCTCGCGGGCCAAGCGCTCACGTTCGAAGTGAAAATCATCGGAATCCTGTAATCATGAGCACCACCGATACACTGTCCGGCCAGACCGTCGCAGCCGATGCCGAAATCCTGCTGGCCCAGCCGCGCGGTTTCTGCGCAGGCGTCGATCGCGCGATCGAGATCGTCGAGCGCGCGATCGCGATGCACGGCGCGCCGATCTACGTTCGTCACGAGATCGTCCACAACAAGTACGTGGTCGAGGATCTGAAGAAGAAAGGCGCGATCTTCGTCGAGGAACTCGAGGAAGTGCCGGCCGGCAATACCGTGATCTTCAGCGCGCACGGCGTGTCGAAGGCCGTGCGCGACGAGGCCGACGTGCGCGGGTTGCGCATTTACGACGCAACCTGCCCGCTCGTCACGAAGGTGCACGTCGAGGTGGCGAAGATGCGTCAGGACGGCGTCGACATCGTCATGATCGGGCACAAGGGCCATCCGGAAGTCGAAGGCACGATGGGGCAGGTCGAGCGCGGCATGCATCTCGTCGAGAGCGTCGAGGACGTGCAGAAGCTCGAGCTCGCCGATCCCGAGCGCATCGCGCTCGTCACGCAGACGACGCTGTCCGTCGACGACGCCGCCGAGATCATCGGGGCGCTGAAGGCCAAGTATCCGAAGATCCGCGAGCCGAAGAAGCAGGACATCTGCTACGCGACGCAGAACCGCCAGGATGCGGTGAAGTTCATGGCGCCGCAGTGCGATGTCGTGATCGTCGTCGGCAGCCCGAACAGCTCGAATTCGAGCCGCCTGCGCGAAGTGGCCGAGAAGCGCGGCGTGGACGCGTACATGGTCGATGCGCCCGACCAGATCGATCCGGCATGGGTCGCGGGCAAGCGCCGCATCGGCGTGACGGCCGGCGCGTCGGCGCCCGAAGTGCTCGCCCAGGCCGTGATCGCGCGGCTGCGCGAGCTGGGCGTGCGCAACGTCCGTGCGCTCGACGGCATCGAGGAAAACGTGTCGTTTCCGCTGCCGCGCGGGTTGAACCTGCCGCCCGCCGCCTGATTGACGCATCGCACCCACGGAACACCGCAGCGCGCCTCCCGGCGCGCTTTTTTTTGTCTGTCGGAATTGCAATCGCAACCATTATTCGTACTCAAGGTGCAACCCGGTTGCTCTGGCTGTTCGAAAGCGTTTCTCAAAATTGGTTGCAATGCAGGAAAACCCCATCGAATCAGGTTTATTGGCGTTCTATAAATGGAGTTACAATGCGCCCGTTTTCAGGCCGGAATGGCTTTGAAATCGGGTTTTGGCAAGGCGCGGGAGACCATTCGATGCATGTGAAGTTGGCTTACGCCGTGTCCGTCGCCGCACCGGTTGCAATGCTTGCCGGCTGCAGCAAAAACAGCGACGACCGGGCGGCCAGGGAGGCTGCGGTGTTCGCGGCACCGTCGGCCAGGGGCGTGCGCGTCGCCGGAACCGGACGTGCGGCATCGTTCGCGGGCCGCATCGCGCAATGGGGCAAGGACAAGGAAAACGGGGCACGTTTGGCGATCGAGGAAATCCACGCGCTGGGCCTGGCGAACGATCAGGCAGCGAGTACGCAGGTTGCAATACCGCAAGCCGCCGGTCGCGGCGTGACGGCGAGCGGGCGTGCCGATCGACGCATGCCGGCCATGGCGCCCGGCGATGCGCGCAGCGTGCCGATGTCGTCGCCCCTCTTTCATTTCGATTCGACGAAACAGCGCGTCGCCGCGGGCAATCGTGCCGCGGCGCGCAGCCTGGTTCGTACGATGGATTCCGACGCAGTCCTGACGAATGTCGGGCGTTGCGTTCGCCGTGCGTCGCCACGCAGCGCGGCACGGAATCCGATCCGTTCGGGTGCGGGGCTTGCCTCGCACCGGACGGGACAAGGCACGGATGCCGGGCAACCGGACGATGGCCGTCTCGGCATGCTGCTTCACGACTTCAAGGAGGCCACGAACACCGTCCTCGATGTCGTGACGATTTAGCGACGGGACTCATGACGGCACCGGAACAGTGCGGTGCCGTTTTTGTATCCGCTCCGGCGGCAGGTCCGGCCGTACAGGCCGGGCGGCGCGCGCCGGGACGATCCACCCTTACCGGTATCGACTAGTACCCGCAGTGTCGCCGAGAAGGCGCGATTCCTCGCTTACCCGCGGGGCGCAACGTCCTCCGGCAGCACGGGCCAAGGAGCTTTAAATGGATATTTTCGTCCAGCAGGTTCTCAACGGGCTGGTGCTCGGCAGTGTCTACGCCATCATCGCGTTGGGCTACACGATGGTGTACGGCATTCTCGGCATCATCAACTTCGCGCACGGCGACGTGCTGATGATCGGCGCGATGGTCGCGCTGTCGGCCATCACCGTGCTGCAGAACCATTTCCCCGGACTCGGCAACGTCGCGACGCTGACGATCGGCCTGGGCATCGCCGCGGTCGTCTGCGCGTTCGTCGGATTCACGATCGAACGGGTCGCGTACCGGCCGCTGCGTCGCGCCCCGCGCCTCGCGCCGCTGATCACCGCGATCGGCGTGTCCATCCTGCTGCAGACCGCTGCGATGATCATCTGGTCGCGCAACCCGCTGCCGTTCCCGCAACTGCTGCCGACCGATCCGATCAACGTGATCAAGGCGACCGACACGACGCCCGGCGCCGTGATCTCGGTCACTGAAATCGTCATCATCGCGGTGGCGTTCATCGTGATGGGCGGCCTGCTCCTGCTCGTGCACAAGACCAAGCTCGGCCGTGCGATGCGCGCGATCGCCGAAAGCCCGAACACCGCGAGCCTGATGGGCGTGAACCCGAACTTCGTGATCTCGGCGACGTTCATGATCGGCTCCGCGCTCGCCGCGCTGGCCGGCGTGATGATCGCATCCGAATACGGCAACGTGCACTTCTACATGGGCTTCATCCCCGGCATGAAGGCATTCACGGCCGCGGTGCTGGGCGGGATCGGCAACCTCGGCGGTGCGATGGTCGGCGGCGTGCTGCTCGGCCTGATCGAGCAGCTCGGGGCCGGCTACATCGGCAACCTCACGGGCGGCGTATTCGGCAGCAACTATCAGGACGTGTTCGCCTTCATCGTGCTGATCATCGTGCTGGTGTTCCGTCCGTCCGGCCTGCTGGGCGAACGTGTCGCGGATCGCGCGTAACGGAAGGGAGCAAACAACATGACATCCATTCAACCGATCGAATCCTCGACGTCGCTCGTCGAAGAGCGCAATACCGCCAAGACCGTCATCATCGGCATCCTGACCGCCGCCTTCGTGATCGCCGCGCCGATCATCATCGGCTCGGCCGGCGGCAACTACTGGGTCCGCGTGCTCGACTTCGCGATGCTGTACGTGATGCTCGCGCTGGGCCTGAACGTGGTGGTCGGCTTCGCCGGCCTGCTCGACCTCGGCTATATCGCGTTCTACGCGGTGGGCGCCTACACGGCGGCATTGCTGAGCTCGCCGCACCTGACGTCGCAGTTCGAGTGGATCGCGGCGCTCGCGCCGAACGGGCTGCACATCCCGTTCCTGATCATCGTGCCGATCGCGATGGCGCTGGCGGCGACCTTCGGGATCCTGCTCGGCGCGCCGACGCTGCGCCTGCGCGGCGACTACCTGGCGATCGTGACGCTCGGCTTCGGTGAAATCGTCCGGATCTTCATGAACAACCTCGACCGTCCGGTGAACATCACCAACGGCCCGAAGGGGATCACGGGCATCGATCCGGTGCACGTCGGCGGCTTCAACCTGTCGCAGACGCATTCGATCTTCGGCTTCCAGCTGCCGTCGGTCTACATGTACTACTACCTGTTCGTGCTGTGCGCGCTGCTGGTGATCTGGGTGTGTACACGCCTGCAGCACTCGCGTATCGGTCGCGCATGGGCGGCGATTCGCGAAGACGAAATCGCGGCGAAGGCGATGGGCATCAATACCCGCAACGTGAAGCTGCTCGCATTCGCGATGGGCGCGTCGTTCGGCGGCCTGTCGGGCGCGATGTTCGGTGCGTTCCAGGGCTTCGTGTCGCCCGAGTCGTTCACGTTCTGGGAATCGATCGTCGTGCTCGCGTGCGTGGTGCTCGGCGGGATGGGCCACATCCCGGGCGTGATCCTGGGCGCGGTGCTGCTCGCGGTCTTCCCGGAATTCCTGCGCTCGACGATGAGCCCGCTGCAGCACGCGCTGTTCGGTCATGACGTCGTCGATACGGAAGTGATCCGTCAGGCGCTGTACGGCCTCGCGATGGTGGTCATCATGCTGTACCGCTCGGAAGGCCTGTGGCCCGCGCCGAAGCATGAGGACAGGATCGCGAAGCTGGCGAAGCGCAACAGCAAGAAGCCGGTGCGCGCCTAACCGACGGACAAGGGGATATACACATGAGCGACAAGCAAATCCGACTGTCCGTGCAGGGCGTGAACAAGCGCTTCGGCGGGCTGCAGGCACTGTCCGACGTTGGTCTGCAGATCCGCGAAGGCGAGATCTACGGGCTGATCGGCCCGAACGGCGCCGGCAAGACGACGTTCTTCAACGTGATCACGGGCCTCTACACGCCGGACTCCGGCGACTTCAAGCTGGACGGCGAGAACTACACGCCGACGGCCGTGCACCAGGTGGCCAAGGCCGGCATCGCGCGCACGTTCCAGAACATCCGCCTGTTCGGCGGGATGACGGCGCTCGAGAACGTGATGGTGGGCCGCCACGTGCGCACCAAGCACGGGCTGCTCGGCGCGGTGTTCCAGACGCCGGCCGAACGCCAGGAAGAGCGCGAGATCAAGGAACGCGCGATCGAGCTGCTCGAGTACGTCGGCGTGTTGCAGTACGCCGATTACACGTCGCGCAACCTGTCGTACGGCCACCAGCGCCGGCTGGAAATCGCGCGGGCCCTCGCGACCGACCCGAAGCTGCTCGCGCTCGACGAGCCGGCGGCCGGGATGAACGCGACCGAGAAGGTCGAACTCACGCGCCTGCTCGACAAGATCCGCTCGGACGGCCGCACGATTCTCCTGATCGAGCACGACGTGAAGCTCGTGATGGGGCTGTGCAACCGGATGACGGTGCTCGATTACGGCAAGGTGATCGCCGAGGGTCTGCCGCAGGACGTGCAGAAGAATCCGAAGGTGATTGAGGCATATCTCGGCGCAGGGGTGCACTGATGGCAGCGGCAATGTTGAAAATCAAGGGCTTGCAGGTCAACTACGGCGGCATCCAGGCCGTCAAGGGCGTTGACATGGAAGTCCGTCAGGGCGAGCTCGTGACGCTGATCGGCGCGAACGGCGCAGGCAAGACCACGACGATGAAGGCGATCACGGGTCTCAAGGCTTATTCGGCGGGCGACATCGAGTACGACGGCAAGTCGATCAAGGGCGTGCCGTCGCACGAGCTGCTCAAGCGCGGCCTCGCGATGGTGCCGGAAGGCCGCGGGATCTTCGCGCGGATGTCGATCGTCGAGAACATGCAGATGGGCGCGTACCTGCGCAACGACAAAGAGCAGATCAAGAAGGACGTCGATCGCATGTTCGGCTTCTTCCCGCGCCTGAAGGAGCGGGCGACGCAGCTCGCGGGCACGCTGTCGGGCGGCGAGCAGCAGATGCTCGCGATGTCGCGCGCGATCCTGTCGAAGCCGAAGCTGCTGCTGCTCGACGAGCCGTCGATGGGCCTGTCGCCGATCATGGTCGAGAAGATCTTTGAAGTGGTGCGTGAAATCTCGAAGGAGGGCATCACGGTGCTGCTCGTCGAGCAGAACGCGCGCCTCGCGCTGCAGGCGGCCGACCGCGGCTACGTGATGGATTCGGGCATGGTCACGATGGAAGGCGATGCGAAGCAGATGCTCGACGATCCGAAGGTGCGTGCCGCGTATCTGGGCGAGTAATCGGGTGAACGATCAGGCCCGGTGACGCGTGGCGGCATGTGCCGCGCGCGTCGCACCGGGGCTTTCGAAAAGCTGTCACGGGATGCCGTGACAGCTTTTTTTTCGTGCCGTGCAATTCGGTGCGAACTTGTTCGGGTGGGTGCGACTCCATTGGACTGTTGCGGCGCGTACGCGGCGCGGGAATGCCGGGGGCGGTCGCCCGACGCCCGTCCCCCGCAAACCGACACACGGGCCGTGTAGCATCGACGGCCGATCGGCACACGGAGAGCACGCATGAGTCTGGACTACGGTTTCGTGAAGGCGAAGGTGACATCGGTGGCGAAGCTGAAGGGCTCGCAGCACGGCAGCGAGACCCAGTATCACGTCCATCTGACGCTCGCGTTGCCGGGCGGCGACTGGGACGTCGCGATCAACGTCGGCACCAACGACGCGGACGACCTGCTGAACTACAAGCTCGTCTACGATTTCCACCACCCGATCACGCAGACGCTCGCGGCCGCGGCCGAAGGCTATACGGACCTGACGGGGCAGACTGCATTGCCCGCGCTCGATTACCTGCGCAGCGACATCCTGAACGAAACCGGCGCGTGGCGCGCGAGCGCCGTGATGGACGGCACCGAGCACGCGGAGCCGATCCCGTCGCTATTGCGGCTCGTGAACGATGCGCAGTCGCAGGGGCTCGACGTCGTCGTGTTCGGCCGCTCGTATGCGGAAGGCAACGGCATCCACGATACGCACATGAACCAGGGTTCGATCGGCCCCAACTACCTGCACCGCGCGGGCGACGACCACAACGATCACAACGACATCTGGCAGGACGGCGCGTTGATCGTACGCGTGAGCGACACGCAGTGGGCCGCGTATTTCGCCGCATTCGAGCAGCAGGCCGTGCCGACCGACGCGCTCGGCAATCCGCTGCCGGGCGCGGGGCCGATCACGCGCTGAGGTGTGCGGCTGCCGGCCTTTGCTTCAAGCGGCCGGCAGCGTCTTGCCGAACGAGATGCGTTCCTCGACGCGGTAGCCGAGCGCCGCGTAGAAGCGGCACGCATCGTCGTTGCCGGGCAGCACCTGCAGGTTGATCTTCAGGCAGCCGCGCGCGGCGAGCGCGCGTTCCGCATGCGCGATCAGCGCGCGGCCGATGCCGAGCCGACGCGCGTCGTTCGATACGCCGAACGAGTAGAGCCAGCCGCGATGCCCGTCGAAACCTGCCATCAGCGTGCCGACCACGCGTGCGCCGCTGGTCGCGACGAAGAACAGTTCCGGCTGCGTCGCGAGCTTCAGCTCGATCGATCGCAGCGGATCGCGGTGCGGCGGCGCGTCCGCGTCTTCGTACTGCGGGAACGCGTCGCGCCAGACCGCGAGCACGGCCTCGGTGTCGGCGCGCTCGAACGGGCGGATTGCGGCGGCATCGGCGGCGGCATCCATCGGCGGGGTCTCCTTAGAGCGTATCGAGAATCGACCGCAGCATCGCCATCATCTGGTCGATTTCTTCGGTCGTCACGTTCAGTGCGGGCATGAAGCGCAGCAGGTTCGGCCGCGCGGCGTTCAGCAGCAGGCCGTCGGGCTGCATGTCGCGCGCCTTCTCGACGATCTGCGGGCCGATGTCCTTGCCGAGCAGCAGCGCGCGCAGCAGGCCCTCGCCGCGTTCGCCTTCGAAGCCGCGCTCCTCCGACAGCTCGAGCAGCTTGCGCTTCAGGTATTCGCTGCGCTCGCGCACGCTTTCGAGGAACCCGGGTGCGACGAGCTGCGAGATCACCGAATAACCGACCGCCGTCATCAGCGGGTTGCCGTTGTACGTGCCGCCCTGGTCGCCGGCCTCGAACACCGCGACGTCGGCCTTCGACAGCAGCGCGCCGAGCGGGGCGCCGCCGCCGATGCCTTTCGCGAGCGTCATCACGTCCGGCTCGATGCCGGACAGCTCGTACGCGAACAGCGTGCCCGCGCGGCCGCAGCCGCTTTGCACTTCGTCGACGATCAGCAGCAGGTTGTGCTGCTTCGTCAGCGCGCGCAGCGCCTGCATGAATTCACGCGTGGCCGGAATCACGCCGCCTTCGCCCTGGATCGGCTCGAGCATCACCGCGACGGTCTTGTCGGTGATCAGCTTCTCGACCGAGTTGATGTCGTTCAGCTCGGCCTTCGGGAAGCCCGGCACCTGCGGCGCGTAGATCGTGTCCCAGCCCGGCTTGCCGCTCGCCGACATCGTCGCGAGCGTGCGGCCGTGGAAGCTATGGTCGAACGTGATGATCTCGTACGCGCCGTTCTTGAACTTGCGGCCCCACTTGCGCGCGAGCTTGATCGCGCCTTCGTTCGCCTCCGCGCCGCTGTTCGTGAAGAACACCTTGTCGAACACGCTGTGCTGCGTGAGCAGGCCCGCGAGCTTCGCCATCGGCTCGTTGTAGAACGCCGGCGACGGGTTCAGCAGCTTTTCCGCCTGCGTCTTCAGCGCTTCGACGATGCCGTCGTTGCAGTGGCCGAGGCTGTTGACGGCCCAGCCCTGGATGAAGTCCAGATAGCGCTTGCCGGTGTGATCGTAGAGCCACGAGCCCTTGCCGTGCGTAAACACGATGTCGGGGCGGTTCGTGATGTACATCAGCGAGTCGATCGGATAATCGTTTAGGGGCATGGCAGCAGACTCCAGCGGACGTTGAAAGGGAAACGGGCAATAAAAAAGCCACGGAAGGCCGTGGCTGATGGGTTCGAACAGCTTGTGCGTAACCGGTGAAGCAGTGTGGAGGTTACGCGCGAGTCCGTGACGAGCCTGCGGCATCCGGGCGGAGCGGCGAGCGGCGACGTCGAAGGGCGGACAGGAAGCAGTTCATGTGCGCAAGCATAAGGCATCCCGCGCCCCACTGTAAACCGCCGCGATGCCACGGATGTGACACGGCGGCGCGCAGCGGGGCGCGCTCGCACCCGGCGCTCAGACCGGATGCGCGAGATCGGCGGCGCTCGTGAACGAGTCCGCGTAGAACTCGTCGGCCGGCAGCGCGTGGTGCTGCGTGAAGTCGCGCTGCGCGGACTCGACCATCACCGGCGCGCCGCACGCATACACCTGGTGGCCCGACAGGTCGGGCAGATCCTCGATCACCGCGCGATGGACGAAGCCCGTGCGGCCCGTCCACTGGTCGCCGGCGTCCGGCTCGGAGAGCACCGGCACGTACTTGAAATTCGGGATTTCGCGCGCCCACTGCTCGGCCAGCTCGCCGAGGTAGATGTCCTTCTTGCGGCGCGCGCCCCAGTAGAGCGTCATCGGGCGCGTGATGCCCATGTGCTTCACGTGCTCGATGATCGCCTTGATCGGCGCGAAGCCCGTGCCCGACGCGAGCAGCACGATCGGCTTGTCGGAATCTTCGCGCAGGAAGAATGTGCCGAGCGGGCCTTCGAAGCGCAGGATGTCGCGCTCCTTCATCGCGCCGAACACGTGGTCGGTGAACTTGCCGCCCGGCATGTGGCGGATGTGCAGCTCGATCGGGCCTTCCTCGTGCGGCGCGTTCGCCATCGAGTAGCTGCGGCGCGAGCCGTCCTTCAGGATGAACTCGACGTACTGGCCCGCGAGATACTGCAGGCGTTCGTTGGCGGGCAGTTGCAGCCGCACGACCATCACGTCGTCGGCCTTGCGCTCGAGCGCGGCGATCCGGCACGGCAGTTTCTTGACCTGCACGCCGTCGACGCCGGCGATTTCACGCACGTCGATCTCGAGGTCGCATTGCGCCTTCGAGCAGCACAGCAGCGCGAGGCCGCGCGTGCGCTCGTCGTTGGACAGCGCCGATGCGGCGTGCGGCCCCTGTTCGATCTGGCCCGACACGATCTGGCCCTTGCAGGAGCCGCACGCGCCGTTCTTGCAGCCGTACGGCAAGTGGACGTTCTGGCGCAGCGCGGCGGCCAGCACGGTTTCGTCCGACTCGACCTGGAATTGCCGGCCGCTTTGCTTGAGAGTGACGTTGAATGCCATAGAACCAAACTAGAACAAGATGTGGGGGACCGTGCATGTCGAGCACGGCAGCTACAATGCAAGCCCGTTGCGCGTCGCGCAACGGCGGCTACTGATTTCGCAACCAACATGATCGCGACTCGAATCCTGCGCCGGCCGCGCGCACTGATCGTCGGCTGCGGCGACGTCGGCATGCGCTGCGTCGCGCAATGGCGCGACACGCGCCGCAACCTGCGGATCTTCGCGCTGACGAGCCACCCGGCCCGCCGCGACGAACTGCGCGCCGCGGGCGCGACACCGATCGTCGGCGACCTCGATCGCCGGGCGACGCTCGACCGCGTCGCGGGCCTCGCCCGCACGATCCTGCATCTCGCGCCGCCGCAGGCCGACGGGCGCGACGACCGCCGGACGCGTGCGCTGATCGCCGCAACGTGCATGCCCGCGCGACGGCCGGCGGCACCGCCGGCGCCGGCGATCGGCCGGCTTCGAACGCTGCGCGTCGCGACCCGACAGGCCGGTGCGCCCGTTCGGGGAGCGCGTATTGTACCCGACGGCCTTCGCGCGCCGACGCTCGTCTACGCCAGTACGACGGGCGTATACGGCGATTGCGGCGGGGCCCGCATCGACGAAACGCACCCGCTGCGCCCCGCGAATCCGCGTGCGTTCCGGCGCGTGTCGGCCGAGCGGCAACTGCGGGCGGCGACGGTGCGCGGCGTGCTGTCCGCGCGCATCGTGCGCATTCCGGGCATCTACGCGGCGAACCGTCTGCCGGTCGCGCGGCTCGAGCGCGGCACGCCGGCGCTCGAGCCGGCCGACGACGTCTACACGAACCACATCCACGCGGACGATCTCGCGGCGATCCTGCGCCGTGCGGCCGAACGCGGCAGGCCGGCGCGTGCCGTGCACGCGTCGGACGACAGCGAACTGCGGATGGGGGAGTATTTCGACCGGGTCGCGCAGGCGCTCGGCCTGCCGAAGCCGCCGCGCATCAGCCGTGCGGACGCCGAGCGTCAGCTCGAACCGACGCTGCTGTCGTTCATGCGCGAGTCGCGACGCCTGTCCAACACACGGCTCAAGGCCGAATTGTGCGTGACGTTGCGCTATCCGACCGTAGACGATTTCCTTCAAACGCTCGCGCCGGGCAGCGCGTCAGGTGAGCGCCGGTAACGCCTCGATCAGCAGGAAGCACAGCAGCGCACCGATCAGCGCGCCAATCAGGTTCGGATGATATTTGTGCTTCATGTGCATCGCGGCCAGCAGCCCGCCGATCACGATCACACCGATGACCGCGAACGCGATCATCACCGACGACAGCTCGAAAGTATGGTTGGCGTTCATGATGTCTCCCCTGCATCGCTGCTCGTACAGCTTGTGATTTCAGTATAGCGGGGGAACCTGCGGTCGAGATGCGGTCGAACCTCGAACGGTCGTGCGGATTTTCCCTTACTTGCGCAGGGCAGCAAGGTCGGCGTCGTCGAGCCACCGCCAGGCGCCGGGTGCGAGGTCGTCAGGCAGCGCGAAGCCGCCGATGCTTTCGCGATGCAGCGCTTCGACGCGGTTGCTCGCCGCCGCGACCATGCGCTTGACCTGGTGGTACTTGCCTTCGAGAACGGTCAGCGCGAGCGTGTGCGTGTCGCGCGCGTCGGCGGCGAGCGCCGCGATCGGTTTCGGCTCGCCGTGGAGCTGCACGCCGGTGCGCAGCGCGGCGAGCTGCGTGTCGTCGAGCGGGTGGCGCACGGTCGCGACGTAGGTCTTCGGCACCTTGCGCTTCGGCGACGTGTACGCGTGCACGAACTGGCCGTCGTCGGACAGCAGCAGCAGGCCCGTGGTGTCCTGGTCGAGCCGGCCGACGCACTGCACGCCGCGCGCGACGAGCGGCGCGGGCAGCAGGCTGAACACGCTCGCGTGGTGTTGCGGATCGCGCGAACACTCGTAGCCGGCCGGCTTGTTGAGCGCGAGATACGCGCGCGCGTGGAACGGCCACGCGGTATCGTCGACCGAGAACACGAGGCCGTCGGTGTCGAACGCGGCGTCGGGGTCGGTCGCGCCGGCGCCCGCCACGGCGACGCGGCCCGCTTCGATCAGGCCGCGGCACTGGCGGCGCGAGCCGAAGCCCTGGGTGTAGAGAATGCTTTCGAGATCCATAGCGCGCGCATTCTATCAAGCGGCGGCGGAGGGTCGGCATGAACCCGCCTGCACTGGTAAGCTGCCGGTACGCCGCGCGGGGGCGCGGCGCCCGTTCATTTTTCACGGAAAGTCCATGCCTTTCGCTTCGTTCCCGTTCGGCCGCCAGGCCGCCGCCGTCATCGCCGCCGCGACCCTCTCGTCGGCCGCGTTCGCACACGCGCACCTCGCGAAGAGCGACCCGGCCGCGGGTGCGGTGGCGGCCGCCGCACCGGCCGCCGTCACGATCGACTTCACCGAGCCGCTGGAGCCGGCGTTCAGCTCGATCGTCGTCGTCGACGGCGGCGGCAAGACGGTGTCCGACGGCCGGGCACGCGTCGACGCGTCGAATCGCAAGCGGATGACGGTGCCGCTCACCGCGCTCGGCGCGGGCGCCTACACGGTGAAATGGGTGGCCGTCGCGACCGACGGGCATCGCACGCAGGGCGCGTACGGCTTCACCGTGAAGTGACGCAACGGCGCCGGCAGGCCCGTGCCAGGGCTGCCGCCGCCCCTATCCGACAGGGAGTCCCGCATGAATCCGACGACGCTCGACGCACTCGCCGATTTCCCCCGTCAGCTCGAAGCCCATTTCGCGGCCGTCCCCGACGGCTACGCGCGCTGGACGCCCGACGACTGGGCCGGGATCCCGAGCGAACACTTCTCGCCGCTCGGGCAGTTGTGCCACGTGCGCGACATCGAGATCGACGGCTATCACGTGCGGCTGCGGCGGATGCTCGACGAAGACGATCCGCTGCTCGTGTCGATCGACGGCGACGCGCTCGCGATCGAGCGCCGCTACAACGACGCGTATGCGTCCGACGTACTCGCGGCGATCCGCGACGCGCGGCGCGAGACGCTGGATCTCGTGTCGCGCCTCACGCCCGAACAGCTCGCGCGCACCGGCAGGTTCGACGGCTACGGTTCGCTGACCGTGCGCGGGCTCCTTCACTACCTGTGCAGCCACGACCAGCAGCATCTGGCCGGCATGCAGTGGCTGCTCGGCAAGATCGACGCTGCGCTGTACGCGCGCTGAGCCGGCCGGCATTCGCGCAGGCGACTCATCGCAGATTCGGGCGCGGTTGTCGGTGCGGCACGCTACTTTGCGCGGCTTCGATTGGGTCGTTTTTCTGGATAATCCATCCAGCCGCGACTGGCTGACCGGTGCGTCGCGCGTGCCTACACTCCTAGCTTCGTTCAACGAAAAAAGGAGTCAACCGTGGCCACTCATACGCTGGCAGACAAGGTCGTCCTGATCGCAGGCGGCGCAAAGAATCTCGGCGGCCTGATCGCCCGGGACCTGGCGAGCCACGGCGCGAAGGCGGTGGCGATCCACTACAACAGCGCCGCATCGCACGCGCAGGCCGAGGAGACGGCCGCCGCGGTGCGCGCGGCCGGCGCGGAAGCCGCGACGTTCCAGGGCGACCTGACGACGGCCGCCGCAGTCGAAAAGCTGTTCGACGATGCGAAGCAGCGCTTCGGCAAGATCGACATCGCGATCAACACGGTCGGCAAGGTGCTGAAGAAGCCGTTCACCGAGATCAGCGAGGCCGAGTACGACGAGATGTTCGCGGTCAACAGCAAGTCGGCGTTCTTCTTCATCAAGGAAGCGGGGCGGCACCTCGAGGATCACGGCAAGCTCGTCACGCTCGTGACGTCGCTGCTCGGCGCGTTCACGCCGTTCTATGCGGCCTACGAAGGATCGAAGGCGCCGGTCGAGCATTTCACGCGCGCGGCGTCGAAGGAATACGGTGCGCGCGGGATCTCGGTGACGGCCGTCGGCCCGGGCCCGATGGACACGCCGTTCTTCTATCCGGCCGAAGGCGCCGATGCGGTCGCGTATCACAAGACGGCCGCCGCGCTGTCGCCGTTCAGCAAGACGGGCCTGACCGACATCGAGGACGTCGTGCCGTTCATCCGCCATCTCGTCACCGACGGCTGGTGGATCACCGGCCAGACGATCCTGATCAACGGCGGCTACACGACCAAGTAACCGCCACACAACGGGCCGCGCGGCGTACCGTAATGGCGCGTTTGCGTGGACAATGGACGGGCGCCCGGCCTCGCGGCTGCGCGCCCGTTTTTCCTGTGCCGTCAGGCACCGCCGCGACGCGCGACGGCCGGCGGCGACGACGATCGTCCGAACCCCCGCTCCCCGCCGATGGACAAGCTGGATCAGGTCAGAATCTTCCTGCAGGTTGCCGAGATGGGCAGCTTCATCAAGGCCGCGCACGCGCTCGACGTGCCGCGCGCAACCGTGTCGGCGGCCGTCCAGCAGCTCGAGACGGCGCTTGGCACGCGGCTCCTGCATCGCACGACTCGCCAGGTGCAACTCACCGCCGACGGCGCGCTGCTGGTCGAACGCGGCCGGCGTCTGCTCGCGGAAGCCGACGACCTCGATCGCCTGTTCCGCCGCCGCGAGCGCGACGTGATCGGCCGGCTGAACGTCGACGTGCCGAGCCGGATTGCACGCCGCGTGGTGGCGCCCGCGCTGCCGTCGCTGTTTCGCCGCTACCCGAAGCTGCAACTGTCGCTCGGCTCGACCGACCGTTCGATCGATCTGGTGCAGGAGGGCGTCGACTGCGCGATCCGCGTCGGGCGGCTCGCGGACAGCAGCCTCGTCGTGCGGCCGCTCGGGCAGTTCACGCTGATCAACTGCGCGAGCCCCGACTACCTGCGCGAATGCGGCGTGCCCGACCATCCGGATGCGCTCGCGCACGGACACTGGGCGATCGGCTATGCGTCGCCGACGACGGGGCGCGAACTCGACTGGGAATACTGCACGGACGGCCAGCGGCAGACGCTCGCGCTGCCGAGCCGCGTGATCGTCAACAACGCCGAAACCTATATCGCCGCCTGTATCGCCGGGATGGGGTTGATCCAGATTCCGCGCTTCGACGTCGCGCATCTGCTCGACAGCGGCGTACTCGTCGACGTGATGCCCGGCCACCGCGCCGCGCCGATGGACGTGTCGGCCGTGTATCCGCACCGGCGCCATCGTTCGCGCCGGCTCAATGCGTTCGTCGAGTGGTTCGGGGAGCTGATGGCGAGCGCGTTGACGAAGGGCGGCGAGGGCGCCTGACCGGCACGGCCGGTTTGCGCCGCGTGTCGTCGCGCAAGGTTCAGCCGGGCAGCGTGCCGAACCGCCGGCTGCGCCCGGTTTCCCGCACCGCGTCGATCAATGCCGCGCCGGCGCCGTCCGGCTTTGCCGCGAATGCATAGAAGCGCGCGGCCGGCAGCGCCGGCAGACCGTCCTGCGGCCCGCATTCGCGCAGGCCGTCGCGCAGCTGGCTGCGCGCCAGCGCGGTGACCGCGAAGCCCGCGAGCGCGGCCGACACGCAGCCGGCCATGCTGCCGCTCTCGAACAGCACGCGAAACGGCCGCAGCGCGGCGGCGAGGGCCGCGACGGCGGCTTCGCGATAGACGCACGGTTGCGGAAACAGCGCGAGCGGCACGTCGCCGCCCGCATCGAGCGTGCGGTCCGATGCGAATGCCCACACGAGCGGCTCTTCCCACAGCAGTTCGCCCGGCGTATCGACCTGCCGGCACTGCTTGCCGAACACGACGTCGAGCCGGCCGAGCGTCTGCTCGCGCAGCAGCGACGCGGTGATCCCGACCTTCAGCTCGATCGACGTGCGCGGGTGGCGATCGCGAAACGTGCGCAGCACGTGCGGCAGCCACGCGCCGGCGAAATCCTCGGATGCGCCGACCCGCAGCGGCCCGTGCGCCGGCGCGCCGCGCAGCTTCGCGCGCACTTCGCGCTCCATGTCGACGATGTTGCGTGCGTATGCGTACAGCGTGTCGCCGGCCGGCGTCAGCGCGAGGCGGCGTGTCGTGCGCGCGAGCAGCACCGCGCCGGCCGCCTGTTCGAGCCGCTTGATGTGGCCGCTGACGGCGGACGGCGTCAGTGCGAGCCGCTCCGCGGCCGGCGCGAATCCGCGGCTGTCGACGACTTCGATAAAGGTGCGCAGCAGCGTGATGTCGAGCGCGGTCGACGCGGGATCGGTCAGCGGTTCCATGGATCAATTCAACGCAATACTCGAAGAATGAACCATAATACTCCGTGAATCGTGATGATAGGTCGGCCTACCATCGTGCACTCGGACGACCCGACGGAGTGCACGATGACGACCTATGCGCATGCGACGACTGCGTCGCTCGACATTGCCTATCTCGAATGGAACCCGCGCGGCGAGCGCGTGGCCGTGCTGCTGCACGGCTGGCCGGACAGCCCGATTGGCTGGAGCGCGGTGGCGGGGGCGCTCGCCGCGCGCGGCTACCGCGTGCTGGCGCCCGCGCTGCGCGGCTTTGCGCCGACCCGCTTTCGCGACGCATCGATCCCGCGCAGCGGTCAGCTTGCGGCGCTCGGACGCGACCTGCTCGACTTCGTCGCCGCGCTCGGCATCGAGCGGCCCGTGCTGGTCGGGCACGACTGGGGCGCGCGGGCGGCCGCGAACGCGTGCGGGTTGAGCGACGGCGCCGCGTCGCATCTCGTGATGCTGTCGGTCGGGTACGGCACCAACGATCCCGGGCAGCCGCTGTCGCTGCTGCAGGCGCGCAACTACTGGTATCACTGGTTCATGGCGACGCCGCGCGGCGAGCAGGCGTTGCGCGACGATCGCCGCGCGTTCGCCCGTCTGATGTGGGATACGTGGTCGCCGCCGGGCTGGTATCGCGACGGCGATTTCGACGCGGCCGCCGCGGCATTCGACGGGCCCGACTGGATCGACGTCGTGCTGCATTCGTACCGGCATCGGTGGGGATTCGCACCGGGCGCGCCGGCCTATGCCGACGACGATGCGCGGCTGAATCCCGCGCCGGTGCTCGCGCTGCCGACGCTCGTGCTGCACGGTGGCGCGGACACCTGCAATCATCCGGACGGTTCGGCCGGGCGCGAGCGGTTCTTTGCGGGGCGCTACGAGCGGCAGGTGCTGGACGGCGTCGGCCACTTTCCGCAGCGCGAGGCGCCGGCGGCGGTCGCCGACGCGATCCTCGGGTTCTGCGAGCACGGCTGATGCGCGCCGACGCGGCCGGCGCATCGCGGATCGGCCGCCGACGCGGGCCGCGAGCAGGTTGGCGAGGCCGATGCTCCTGCCCATCTCGCGGCGGAAGAGGGTCGTCGCAGGCGGTGGCTCAGCACATGCCGCCGTTGGCGCGCAGGATCTGGCCGTTGACCCATGCACCGTCGGGGCCGGCGAGGAACGCGACGACGCTGGCGATGTCCGCGGGCTGGCCGAGGCGCTCGAGCGGGTTCAGCTTCGCCATCCGGTCGACGAGTTCGGCGCTCTTGCCCTGCAGGAACAGCTCGGTGGCCACCGGCCCCGGTGCGACCGCGTTCACGCTGATGCCGCGGCCGCGCATTTCCTGCGCGAGCACCTGCGTCATGCCCTCGACCGCGGCCTTGGTCGCGATGTACACGCCGTAGGTCGGTAGCCGCATGCCGATCACGCTCGATGTCAGGTTGACGATGCGGCCGCCTTCGCGCACGCGCTTCGCCGCCTCGCGGCTGACGTTGAAGGCGCCCTTCAGGTTGATCGCGACGGTCTGGTCGAAGGCGGCGTCGTCGAATTCGGCGAGGGGCGCGAGCTTCATCACGCCCGCGCTGTTGACGACCACGTCGATACGGCCGAACGCCTGCTCGGCCGCATCGAACAGGGCGGCCACGGCCGCCGGCTCGGCGACGTCCGCCTGGATCGCGACGGCCGTGCCGCCGTCGGCGGCGATCGCGTCGACCACGGCCTTCGCCGGGCCGGCGCCGCCGGCATAGTTCACGACGACCTTGAATCCGTCGCGCGCCAGACGGCGGGCGATTTCCGCGCCGATGCCGCGCGACGAACCCGTGACGACGGCGACCCGTTCCGATGTGCTCATGTCCTGCTCCTTGATTCGTGAGTGCCGGGCGATCCGGCGACAGGACAAATGTAGGCTGTCTCGATCAATAAAAATAATGAATAATGATCAGATCAAGAATGACGAAAAGTATGTCTCATGGCATTCGACAGCAGGCTTTTGAGCGGTATCGGCGTGCTCTCCGCGGTGATCGAGGCCGGCACCTTCGCGCGTGCCGGCGAGGCGATGGGGTTGACGCAGCCGGCGGTGAGTCGGGCCGTCGCCCGGCTGGAGGAGCGCGTCGGCATCCGGATCTTCAACCGGACGGCGCGCGCGATCACGCTGACCGATGAAGGCCGGCGCTTCTATGAAGCGGTCGCGCCGCTGCTGGCCGGCATCGAGGACGCGGCGATCGATGCCGGCCAGTCGAAGGCGCGTGTCAGGGGGCGGCTGCGCGTCAACGTCGACGCGACCTTCGGCCACTACGTGCTGGCGCCGAGGATGGCGGAGTTTCTCGACCGCTTTCCCGAGCTGTCCGTCGAGGTGAGCGTGCGCGACCGGATGGGCGACCTCGTCGCCGACGGCTTCGACGTGGCCGTGCGGTTCGGCGTTCCGGAACCGTCGTCGTATCGTGCGCGGCTGCTGCTGCAAACGCGCGTGCTCACCTGCGCGTCGGCGGCCTATGTCGCGCGTCACGGCGAGCCGAGGCATCCGCGGGATCTCGCGGACGGGCATCGCTGCGTGCTGATCCGCGACCCGGTGACGGGGCGCCCGTTCGAATGGGAATTCCATCGCGGCAACGAGGTGGTGCCGTTCGACGCCGCCGGCCGGCTGATGGTCAACGATACGGGCATGCTGCTCGGTGCGTGCGTTGCCGGCGCGGGGATCGCGCAGCTGCTGGAACTCTATGCGCGCGACATCCTCGCCGACGGGCGGCTGGTGCTGCTGTTGCCGGAATGGACGGACGAGACGTTTCCGCTCTACGCGTATCACCACGCGTCCCAACTTGTTTCCGCGAAGGTGCGCGTGTTTCTCGATTTCGTGCGGGAGCTGACGGGCTGAGCCGGGGCGGCCGGCCGTGTCGGCGATTCACTCGGTGCGATGCGGGATGTTGTCCGGGAACGGATAGGGTGCGTGCGGGCCCGGCCAGTCGGGGACGGGCGGCGCGGTCAGGACGTCGCATCCGCCCAGCAAGAGCAGCGCCAGCGCCACGGCGAGTCCGCGGCGCCAGAGCCGGAATGAACGCATGCGGATGGACATCGCGTGCCTCCGAGCCGTGCCTTCTCATGACGGTTGGACTGCTGCGCCAGGGCACGCGTTGCAGTGCGGGCGGAAAAACAAAAACCCGCGAAGCGGCGAGCTTGCGCGGGTTTCGGAGGCGCAGCGCTTTACGCTGCGAGCATGCTGGTGCCCAGGGCCGGAATCGAACCGGCACGCCTTGCGGCGGGGGATTTTGAGTCCCCTGCGTCTACCAATTTCACCACCTGGGCTTGTTCGTGGCCGCGCATGCGACCGTGCGCGGCGAAACGCGGATTATGTCCGAAATCGCGGCGCCGGGCAAGCTGCCGGATGCCGGCCGCGCGCGTTACTGGCTCAGGTAGACGAACCGGCCCTGCTTGACGGCCCCCATTACGCTCGCGCGCTGGTCGAGCCCGACGTGATCCTTGTCGCTCGTATTGACGACGCCGTTCGGCACGACGAGTTCGTGCGCGCGTTCGAGCTCGCGGCGCAGCGCCGCACGGAACGCCGGCGTGCCGGGCTGCGCGGTCTTCAGCGCACGGCCGACCGCGTCGGCGAGGCGGGGGTAGACGCCCGCCGCATCGCCCGCGAACTGCGTGACCGTGCCGGCGCCGTACTTCGCCTCGTACGCGTCGACGAACGCGAGCGCCGCCTTGCGGGCCGGATGGTCGGCCGGCAGCGTGCGCGCCACGACCACCGGCTGCGTCGGGAACAGCGTCCCGTCGACGTCCTTGCCGCCGAGCTTGATGAATTCCGGCGTCGCGATCCCGTGCGTCTGGTAGACCGGGCCCTTGTAGCCGCGTTCGATCAGCGTGCGCTGCGGCAGCACGGCCGGCGTGCCCGAGCCGGCAATCAGGATCGCGTCGGGTTTCGCGGCGATCAGCTTCAGCGCCTGGCCCGTGACGCTCGCATCGGTGCGGTTGAAGCGCTCGGTCGCGACGACGCGGATCTTGCGCAGCTCCGCGAAGCGCGTGAACTCGTTCAGCCAGCTGTCGCCGTAGCTGTCCGCGAAACCGATGAAGCCGACCGTCTTCACGCCGTGGTTGGCCATGTAGCGCGTCATCACGTCGGCCATCGCGCGGTCGCTCTGCGCCATCTTGAACGCCCAGGTCCGCGCGCCTTCCTGCGGCTCGACGATCGCGCCGGAGCCGACCAGCGTGATCATCGGCGTTTGCCCGGCGGCCACCGCGTCGAGCGCCGCGAGCGCGGCCGGCGTGATGTTCGGCCCGACCACGACGTCGACGTGATCCTCGTCCACCAGCTTGCGGATGTTGCGCACCGCGGTGCCCGGGTCGGACGCATCGTCGAGCACCGTCACCTGCACGGGCTGCCCGGCGATCGTCTTCGGCCACATCAGGATCGCGTTCTTGCTCGTGATGCCGATCGCGGCGGCGGGGCCGGTCGACGACAGGTCGACGCCGACTTTCAGGTCGGCGTGCGCGGCCGCGCAGGCCAGCACGAGGGCGGCGCCGGCGGCGCGGCGCAACAGGGCGGGAAGCGTCATGCGGGAATCTCCGTCGGGCAGCAAAAAGGGGCGCGATATGCGCCCCTGTGTTTATACCTGCAGGTCAAAGCTCGTACGATTCGGATTCGCCCTTGAGCGCCTGTTCGATCAGCTTGCGGTTCAGCGTCGGCGACAGCAGTTCGACCAGCGTATACACATAGCTGCGCAGATAGGCGCCCTGCTTGAGCGCGACCCGCGTCACGTTGCTGCCGAACAGGTGGCCGACCGGGATCAGCCGCAGGTTGCGGTCGCGCTCCGGGTTGAACGCGATGTCGGCCATGATCCCGACGCCGAGGCCGAGTTCGACGTAGGTCTTGATCACGTCGGCGTCGATCGCCTCGAGCACGATGTCCGGCGACAGCCCGCGCAGCGCGAACGCGTGGTTGATCTTCTTGCGGCCTGCGAACGCGTCGTCGTACGTGATCAGCGGGTACTGCGCGAGATCGTCGAGCGTGACCGGCTTGCGTTCGAGCAGCGGGTGATCGGCCGGCACGACGGCTGCGTGGTGCCACTGGAAGCAGGGCAGCGACACGAGTTCCTTGTAGTCGGAGATCGCCTCGGTCGCGATCGCGAGATCGGCCTGGTCGTGGATCACCATCTCGGCCACCTGCGTCGGGCTGCCCTGCAGGATCGACAGATGCACCTTCGGGAAGCGCTTCTTGAATTCGGCGATCGCGGCGGGCAGCGAGTAGCGGGCCTGGGTGTGGGTCGCCGCGATGGTCAGGTTGCCCTGATCCTGCGCCGCGTAATCTTTCCCGACCCTTTTAAGGCTTTCAACCTCCTGAAGAATCCGCTCGACCGACGCGAGGATGATCCTGCCCGGCTCGGTGAGCGAGCGCACGCGCTTGCCGTGCCGCGTGAAGATCTCGACGCCCAGCTCGTCCTCGAGCTCGATGATCGCCTTCGACACCCCCGGTTGCGACGTGTAGAGCGCCTTGGCGGCTTCGGTGAGATTGAAATTCTGCCGGACGGCCTCGCGCACGAAGCGAAATTGGTGCAGGTTCATTTATAACCCTTCCGCATATCAACAGAATTTTTTAGTCGTTTGAAATATAAGGCGAGTTTATTACGATTCACCGGAGTTTTTCAAATATGGATATCTGTTTTCGTCATTAGCAATCCACCCGGCCGCGGATGGCGGGTGTGACGCGGCGGAACGGAGATTCGGGCGCGACGTGGCTAGGACGTCGCGCGGTCACCACGAAAACCCTGGGGTCCCCGAATGTATCAGTACGACCAATACGACCAGACGATCGTCGACGAGCGTGTCGCGCAGTACCGCGATCAGGTGCGCCGCCGGCTGTCGGGCGAGTTGAGCGAAGACGAGTTCCGCCCGCTGCGCCTGCAGAACGGCCTGTACATGCAGCGCCACGCGTACATGCACCGCATCGCGATTCCGTACGGCAACCTGCGCAGCGACCAGCTCCGGATGCTGGCGCGCATCGCCCGCGAACACGACCGCGGCTACGGCCACTTCTCGACCCGCTCGAACATCCAGTTCAACTGGATCAAGCTCGAAGAGACGCCCGAGATCCTCGCGAAGCTCGCGTCGGTGCAGATGCACGGCATCCAGACGTCGGGCAACTGCATCCGCAACATCACGGCCGACCAGTTCGCCGGCGTGGCCCAGGACGAAGAGATCGATCCGCGTCCGTGGTCGGAAATCCTGCGCCAGTGGTCGACGTTCCATCCCGAATTCGCATGGCTGCCGCGCAAGTTCAAGATCGCGGTGTCGGGCTCGAAGGACGACCGTGCGGCCGTGCAGATCCACGACCTCGGCGTGTACCTGAAGAAGAACGCGCAGGGCGAGGTGGTCGCGAGCATCCTCGCGGGCGGCGGCCTCGGCCGTACGCCGATCATCGGCGCGGTGATCAAGGAAGACCTGCCGTGGCAGCACCTGCTCACCTACTGCGAAGCCGTGCTGCGCGTGTACAACCGGTACGGCCGCCGCGACAACCTGTACAAGGCGCGCATCAAGATTCTCGTGAAGGCGCTGTCGCCCGCGAAGTTCGCGCAGCAGGTCGAGGAAGAGTGGCAGCACCTGAAGGACGGCCCGTCGACGCTCACGCAGGCGGAAGTCGATCGCGTGTCGCAGTACTTCCAGCCGCCCGTCTACGAAAAGCTGGCCGACACCGACGCATCGTTCGAACAGCACCTGCTCGAGAACAAGGCGTTCGCGCGCTGGGTCGAGCGCAACGTCGCGCCTCACAAGGTGGCCGGCTACGCGGCCGTCACGCTGTCGCTGAAGGATCACCGCGTCGCCCCGGGCGACGCGACCGACCAGCAGATGGACCTGGTGGCCGACTGGGCCGACGCGTATTCGTTCGGCGAGCTGCGCGTGTCGCACGAGCAGAACCTGATTCTCGCGAACGTGAAGAAGCGCGACCTGTACGCGTTGTGGGAAAAGGCGAAGGCGGCCGGTTTCGCGACGCCGAACATCGGCCTGCTGACCGACATCATCGCGTGCCCGGGCGGCGACTTCTGCTCGCTCGCGAACGCGAAGTCGATCCCGATCGCGCTGGCGATCCAGCAGCGTTTCGACGATCTCGACTATGTGTACGATCTCGGCGACCTGTCGCTGAACATTTCCGGTTGCATGAACTCGTGCGGTCACCACCACGTCGGCAACATCGGCATCCTCGGCGTCGACAAGGACGGCGCCGAGTGGTACCAGGTGTCGCTCGGCGGCGAGCAGGGCACGGGCCGCAACGGCGCGCGCCTCGGCCGCGTGATCGGGCCGTCGTTCTCGGCGGAAGAGGTGCCCGACGTGATCGCGAAGCTGATCGACACGTTCGTCGAATCGCGCGTCGACGGCGAGCGCTTCGTCGACACGTACGATCGCATCGGCATCGCGCCGTTCAAGGAGCGCGTGTATGCGGCGCGCCAGACGGTGAACGCGTAACCAACCGGGTAGAAGGAACTAGCAGATGGCTTCGATTATCAAGAACCGTGCAGTGATCGACGATGCATGGCAGGTCGTGCGCGCGGCGGAAGACGGCGCGCTGCCCGCGGTCGACGCGTTGCCGGCCGGCAAGGTGCTGGTGCCGTTCGCGTTGTGGCAGGCCGAGCGCGCGGCGCTCGTCGCCGCGAAGACGAAGGACGAGCTCGGCGTGTGGCTCGCGCCGGACAGCGAACCGGCCGATCTCGTGGCCGACTTCGGCGCGATCGCGCTGATCGCGGTCGACTTCCCGCGCTTCGCGGACGGCCGCGGCTACAGCATCGCGCGCCTGCTGCGCGAGCGCCACGGCTGGACGGGCGAGCTGCGCGCGATCGGCGACGTGCTGCGCGACCAGTTGCTGTACATGTCGCGTTGCGGTTTCGACGCGTTCGCGGTGCGCGCCGACAAGGACATCCACGACGCGCTGAACGCGTTCACGGAATTCACGCAGCGTTATCAGGGCGCGTTCGACCAGCCGGAACCGCTGTTCCGCCGCCGTGCCGCGTCGGCCGACGTAGCGACGTCCGAAGCAAAGGTGGGCGCATGAGCACCGCGACCGCCACCACGCTGACGCCGGAGCTCGCCGCGAAGGTCGAGCGCCTCGACGCGCTGCTCGCGCAGATCGGCGCCCGTCACGACAAGGTGAAGTTCGCAAGCAGCCTCGCGGCCGAAGACATGCTGCTGACGCACGCGATTCTGTCGAAGGGCGTGCGGATCGGCATCTTCTCGCTGAACACGGGCCGCCTGCACGCGGAAACGCTCGGCATGATCGACCGCGTGCGCGAACGCTACGGCTACGAGATCGAGCAGTTTCATCCGCAGCAGGACGCGGTCGACCGGTACGTCGCCGAGCACGGCCTGAACGCGTTCTACGAGAGCGTCGAGCTGCGCAAGTCGTGCTGCCACATCCGCAAGGTCGAGCCGCTGAACCGCGCGCTCGCCGACGTCGGCGCGTGGGTCACGGGCCAGCGCCGCGAGCAGTCGGTCACGCGTGCCGAGCTGCACGAGGAAGAGCAGGACGAAGCGCGTGGGATCGCGAAGTACAACCCGCTCGCCGACTGGACGGAAAGCGACGTGTGGGAGTACCTTGACGCGTTTGACGTGCCGGTGAATCCGCTGCATGCGCGCGGCTACCCGAGCATCGGCTGCGAGCCGTGCACGCGAGCGATCCGCCCCGGCGAGGACAGCCGCGCGGGCCGCTGGTGGTGGGAGTCGCGCGACACGAAGGAATGCGGGCTGCACATCACGACGATCACGCCGATTCCCGCGAATGCCGAAGCCGGCGCCGCGCACTGAAAGCCGACAAGAAACTGAATATTGCGCCGCCTGCGACAGCGGGCGGCACGAACCCAGAAGAGAAGGACTGAAATCATGAGCACGACGCTCGAGCAATCCGCCTTTGCCCCGCCCACCGGCGCCGACAGCCGCATGGGCCACCTCGACTGGCTCGAAGCCGAGTCGATCCACATCCTGCGTGAACTGGTCGCCGAATGCAGCAAGCCGGCGCTGTTGTTCTCGGGCGGCAAGGATTCGGTCGTCGTGCTGCATCTGGCGCTGAAGGCGTTCGGCCTCGGCGCGAACCGCAAGACGACGCTGCCGTTCCCGCTCGTGCACATCGACACGGGCCACAACTACGAAGAAGTGATCGACTTCCGCGATCGCCGTGCGAAAGAACTCGGCGCCGAG
Organism: Burkholderia metallica; assembly: GCF_001718555.1. Lineage (NCBI taxonomy): Bacteria > Pseudomonadati > Pseudomonadota > Betaproteobacteria > Burkholderiales > Burkholderiaceae > Burkholderia > Burkholderia metallica. Next base: position 2,822,511 of record NZ_CP013401.1, on the reverse strand, counting down.
CTGGTGGTCGGCCACGTCGAGGATTCGATCAAGCGCGGCACGGTCGTGCTGCGCCGCGAAACCGATTCGCGCAATGCCGCGCAGGCCGTCACGCTGCTCGAGACGATCGAGCAGCACGGCTACACGGCGCTGATCGGCGGCGCGCGCCGCGACGAAGAGAAGGCGCGTGCGAAGGAGCGGATCTTCTCGTTCCGCGACGAATTCGGCCAGTGGGACCCGAAGGCGCAGCGCCCGGAACTGTGGAGCCTGTACAACGCGCGCCTGCACAAGGGCGAGCACCTGCGCGTGTTCCCGATCTCGAACTGGACCGAGCTCGACGTGTGGCAGTACATCGCGCGCGAGAACCTCGAACTGCCGTCGATCTACTACGCGCACCAGCGCGAGATCGTGCGCCGCAACGGGCTGCTGGTGCCCGTCACGCCGCTCACGCCGATGCGTGACGGCGAGACGAGCGAACTCGCGCAGGTGCGCTTCCGCACGGTCGGCGACATTTCCTGCACGTGCCCGGTCGAGAGCGACGCGGACGACGTCGAGAAGATCATCGCCGAGACGGCGGTGACCGAGATCACCGAGCGCGGCGCGACCCGGATGGACGACCAGGCATCCGAAGCCGCGATGGAACAGCGCAAGAAGCAAGGTTATTTCTGAAGCACACGAGTCACGAGGACATTCACATCATGAGCATCATCGAGAACACCGAAGACCTCGGCGTGTTGCGCTTCATCACCGCGGGCAGCGTCGACGACGGCAAGAGCACGCTGATCGGCCGCCTGCTGTACGACAGCAAGGCCGTGCTGTCCGACCAGCTGTCCGCGCTGTCGCGCGCGAAGAACAAGCGCACGGTCGGCGACGAGCTCGACCTCGCGCTGCTGACCGACGGCCTCGAAGCCGAGCGCGAGCAGGGCATCACGATCGACGTCGCGTACCGCTACTTCGCGACCGCGAAGCGCAAGTTCATCATCGCCGACACGCCGGGCCACGAGCAGTACACGCGCAACATGGTGACGGGCGCATCGACCGCGCACGCGGCGATCATCCTGATCGACGCGACGCGCGTGACGGTCGAGAACGGCATCGCCGACCTGCTGCCGCAGACCAAGCGCCACAGCGCGATCGTCAAGCTGCTCGCGCTGCAGCACGTGATCGTCGCGATCAACAAGATGGACCTCGTCGACTACAGCGAAGCGCGCTTCAACGAGATCCGCGATGCGTACGTCACGCTCGCGAAGCAGCTCGGCCTGACCGACGTGCGTTTCGTGCCGGTGTCGGCGCTGAAGGGCGACAACATCGTCGGCGCGAGCGAGCGCATGCCGTGGTATGCGGGCGAGCCGCTGCTCGACGTGCTCGAATCGCTGCCGGTCGAGACGCAGGCGCACGACGCGCTGCGCTTCCCGGTGCAGTGGGTCGCGCGCCAGGACGGCAGCTCGGCCGACGATTTCCGCGGCTACATGGGCCGGATCGAGTCGGGCGAAGTGAAGGTCGGCGACGCAATCGTCGTGCTGCCGTCGAACCGCACGGCGACGGTCGCCGAGATCATCGCGCCGGTACCGGGCGGCACCGCGTCGGTCGAGCACGCGTTCGCGGGCCAGACCGTGACGGTCCGTCTCGCGGAAGACGTCGACGTGTCGCGCGGCGACATGTTCGTCACGTCCGGCGAGCCGGTCGAGCCGGCGAAGAAGCTCGAAGCCGATCTGTGCTGGTTCGACGAGACGCCGCTGTCGCCGCAGCGCAAGTACCTGCTGAAGCAGACCACGAGCACGGTGTTCGCGAAGATCGGCGGCGTGAAGCAGGTGCTCGACGTGCACACGCTGTCGCACGCGACCGACCGCCAGGAACTGAAGATGAACGACATCGGCCGCGTCGCGCTGACGCTGCAGAAGCCGATCGTGTGCGACACGTACGACGCGCACCCGGGTACCGGTGCGTTCGTGCTGATCGACGAGGCGACGCATCATACGGTCGCCGCAGGGATGATCCGGGCGTTCTCGGCGTAACCGGGCAACCGCGCCGCTTCGCGGCGGCGCGGGCCGGAGCCGACGCCCGCTGGAAGGCGAAGCGACAAACATGGGCAAGGTGTATCTGATCGGAGCAGGGCCGGGCGCGGCCGACCTCATCACGGTGCGCGGCGCGCGGCTGCTCGAGCAGGCGGACGTCGTGCTGCACGACGCGCTCGTCGAGCCCGCGATGCTCGACTACGCGCCGAATGCGCGCCGGATCGCGGTCGGCAAGCGCTGCGGGCAGCGCTCGACCGCGCAGCACTTCATCAACAAGCAGATCGTCGATGCGGCGCGCGAGTACGCGTGCGTGGTGCGGTTGAAGGGCGGCGACCCGATGCTGTTCGGTCGCGCCGAAGAGGAAATGCGCGCGCTCGAAGCGGCCGGCATCGACTACGAGGTCGTGCCGGGCATCACCGCGGCGCTGGCCGGCGCCGCGACGCTGAAGCGTTCGCTGACGTTGCGCGGCGTGTCGCGCAGCGTCGCGTTCGCGACGCACAGCCGCGCACCCGGCAGCGACGAGATCCGCGAGGCCGCGCGCGCTGACTCGATCGTCTACTACATGGGCCGCGACAGCGCGCCCGGCATCGCGCAGGAACTGATCGACGCAGGCCGCGCGCCGGCCACCGCCGTGGCGATCGTCGAGGCGTGCAGCACCGCGCGCGAGCGCACGCTGACGCTGACGCTCGCGCAGATGGCGGCAGGCGATGCACAGGCGTGGCTCGATCCCGCGGAGCCGAGCCTGCTGATGATCGGCGACGCGTTCGCCGAGCGCGCCGGGCAGGCGAAAGCGGGCGATACGCTGCGGAATGCGGCCTGAGCGGGCGCCTGCCGGCGTCCGAAACGAAAAAAGCGCTGGCGGAAGCCGGCGCTTTTTCTTTGTGGGCCGCGATCGCGTGGCTTACGCGTCGTCGCCGAGCTGGTCGATGCAGTAGCGTGCAATCGCGTCGAGCACGCCGTCGTCTTCGCCGACGGCCGTCGCGCAGCGGATCTCGACGCCCGGATGCGCGGCGCGGCATGCGTCGACGAGTTGCGGCAGGTCGCGGCGGACATGGCCGCCCTGGCCGAAGAACACGGGCACCACGGTGATGCGCGCGCAGCCGGCCGCGACCTGCGCTGCGACGGCGTCAGCGAGCGACGGCGTCATCAGTTCGAGGAACGCGAGCGACACGTGGGCCGCAGGGGAGCCGGCGCCGCGCAGCCGCGCGGCGAGCCGCTCGAACGGCTCGGCCCAGCGCGGGTCGCGGGCGCCGTGGCCGAACAGGACGATGCCGTGCGAATGCATGTCGAAGCCTCCGTCGTGACGCGGCGCTCAGTGCCGGTCGACCCACTTGAGTGCAAACAGGCCGAGCGCGAGATAGATCAGGCCCGGGGTCGCCGCGGTGAGCGGCGCGGGCCACGTGTTCAGCGTACCGATGTGCGAGAACAGCGTATTGAGGAGCTGGAAGCTCATGCCGAGCATGATGCCGCCGAACACCTTCACGCCGACCACGCCCGCACGCGTATGCAGGTACGCGAACGGCAGCGACAGCACGAGCATCACGAACACCGCGAACGGATACAGCAGCTTGCGCCACAGCGCGATGTCGTAGCGCTGCGTGTCCTGCTGGTTCTCGCGCAAGTGCTGGATGTAGCGGAACAGGTTGATGATCGACATGCGTTCCGGCGACACGAGCAGCACCGACAGGATCTGCGGCGTCAGGTCCGAACGCAGCCGGTATTCGGGCAGCGACACCTGCTGCGACCGGTAGACGGGGTTCAGCGCGTCGGCCGGCTGGCCGCTGATCGGCTTGATCGGCGTCAGTTCGGTCTCGGTGACGCCCTTCAGCAGCCAGTGGCCGGGCGGCTCGTAGCGGCCCGTCTGCGCGATGCGCACGTTGCGCAGCTGGAATTTCGAATCGAATTCGTAGATGCGCACGTTGCTGATCGTCGAGTCGGGCGACAGGCTGCCGACGTTCACGAAACGCGTGACCTGCTCGCCGTTTTCGCGCGCCGCGAGCGTGTCCTTCACCCACACGCCCGACTGGAAGTTCGACGACACCGACGCGCCGAGCGCCTGCAGCCGCACGCGTTCGGACAGCTGGTCGGCGTACGGGCCGACAAATTCGCCGATCAGATAGGTGACGATCACGAGCGGCACGCCGATCTTCAGCAGCGAGCGCAGCGCCTGGTTGGTCGCGAGGCCCGATACGCGAAAGATCGTGAACTCCGAGTTCGCGGCCATTTGCGCGAACACGTAGATCGCGCTGATCAGCGCGGCGACCGGGATGATTTCGTAGAAGCGCGACGGCGTCTGCAGCGCCACGCGCAGTACCGCATAGCCGAACTTGTAGTTGCCGTGCCCGACCGAGTTCAGTTCGCTGATCAGGTCGAAGAAGAAGAACAGGCCCGAGAACGCGAACAGGATGAAGACGAACGTGACGTAGATCTGCCGCGCGAAGTATTTTTCATAGAGCCGCATCGATCATGCTCCCGAGCGGCCGAACAGCGCGCGTGTAAACAGCGGACGATTGCGCACGCGCAACCAGAAGATGAACGCGACGATCGCCGCGACGATCAGGTGCAGGCCCACGAGCCCGACGCCGAACGACATCTTGCCCTGCTCGATCTGCGACTGCACGACGTTCAGCAGGTTCGAGTACGTGAGGTAGATCAGCACGGCCATCACGAGGTTGATCGTGCGGCTGCGGCGCGGGTTCTGGTACGACAGCGGAATGCCGAGCACCATCAGGTTGATCGCGATCAGCGGCAGCCCCGCGCGCCACGCGAATTCCGCGAGGTTGTCCTTCGTCGGGTTGCGCAGCAGGTCGGGTGTCGGCGTGCTGTTGGTGGTCTGCACGTTGGTGACCGGCGTGCTCGTGATCTTCACGCCGTAGCGCTCGAACTCCATGATCTTGAAGTTCGGCTGGCCGGGCGTGCCGTCGTAGCGGCGGCCGTCCTCGAGCACGACAAAGCGGCTGCCGTCGCGCGTTTCGGTGTGCCCCGTCTGCGACACGACCACGTTGACCTTGCCGTTCTCGGTCGAGGTCACGAACACGTTCTGCACCTTGCTCTGGTCCGGCGTCATCTTCTCGATGAAGAACACGCGGTGGTTCGACGCCGACTCGCGGAACTGGCCCGGCGCGAGCAGCGAGATTTCGTCGCGCTGCTGGAAGCGCGCCTTGATCATCTTGCTTTGCTGGTTCGACCACGGCCAGCCGACGAACGCGAAGAACGCGATCAGCAGCACGATCGGCGTGGCGAACACGCCGATCGGCTTGATGAGGCGCGTGAGGCTCACGCCCGACGCGAGCCACACGACCATTTCGGAATCCCGGTACCACCGGGTCAGCACGAACAGGATCGACACGAACAGCGTGACGACGAGCATCACGGCGAGGTAGCCGATCACGGTGAGGCCGATCAGCACGAGGACGTCCCGCGGATCGATTTCACCGGACGCGGCATAGCCGACGATGCGGATCATCATCGTCGTGAGCATGATCGTGAGCAGCACCATGAACACGGCGCCAGCCGTATACGCAAGCTCGCGCTGGAGGGAGCGTTCGAAGATCATTCTTGATGAGAAGAGGGCGGGAGGCGGCGCACGCGTGGTGGAGCGCTCGCGCCGCCACGGGAAAAATAGCGGATAATTGCGGCTTTCATCCTTAGCCCAGATTTTATCCGAGGACAAGCGCGATGGACTTTAGCATAAAAGGCTGTGATTGGAGCAAAGGCGAGGCCAAGGGGTTCCTGACCGGGAAGTCCGACTGCATCGTGCTCGGCATTTTCGAGGCGCAAACCCTCTCGGGCGCGGCGCTCGACATCGACACGGCCACCAAGGGGCTGATTTCGCGCGTGGTGAAGGCCGGCGACATGGACGGCAAGCGCGGCAAGACGCTGTTCCTGCACGAAGTATCGGGCATCGGCGCGTCGCGCGTGCTGCTCGTCGGCCTCGGCAAGCAGGATGCTTTCAATCAGAAAGCCTACAACGATGCGGTGACGGCCGCCTGGCGCGCGCTGCTGGCGACCAAGGTCGTCCAGGTCACGTTCACGCTCGCGCAGCTGCCGGTCGACGAGCGCAGCTCCGACTGGGGCGTGCGCGCGGCGATTCTCGCGCTGCGCAACGAGACCTACCGCTTCACGCAGATGAAGAGCAAGCCGGAACCGGCGTCGCACACGCTCAAGCGCGTCGTGTTCAGCGTCGATCCGTCCGACGACAAGGCCGCGAAGGTCGCGGTCAAGCAGGCCGTCGCGCTTGCGAACGGGATGGATCTCACCCGCGACCTCGGCAACCTGCCGGGCAACGTCTGCACGCCGACCTACCTCGGCAACACCGCGAAGAAGATCGCGAAGGATTGGGGCCTGAAGGCGGAAGTGCTCGGGCTCAAGCAGATCCAGGCGCTGAAGATGGGCTCGTTCCTGTCGGTCGCGCGCGCGTCGGTCGAGCCGCCGCAGTTCATCGTGCTGCACTACCAGGGCGCCGCCGCGAAGGCCGCGCCGGTCGTGCTGGTCGGCAAGGGCATCACGTTCGACACCGGCGGCATCTCGCTGAAGCCGGGTGAAGGCATGGACGAGATGAAGTACGACATGTGCGGCGCCGGTTCCGTGCTCGGCACGATCCGGGCGGTCGCCGAAATGGGCCTGAAGATCAACGTCGTCGCGATCGTGCCGACCTGCGAGAACATGCCGGGCGGCAATGCGACGAAGCCGGGCGACATCGTCACCAGCATGAAGGGCCTGACGATCGAGGTGCTGAACACCGACGCCGAAGGCCGTCTGATCCTGTGCGACGCGCTCACGTACGCCGAGCGCTTCAAGCCGGCCGCGGTGATCGACGTGGCGACGCTGACGGGCGCGTGCGTGATCGCGCTGGGCGGCCACAACAGCGGCCTGTTCTCGACGAACGACGCGCTCGCGGGCGAACTGCTCGACGCGTCGCGCGAGGCGAACGACCCGGCCTGGCGCATGCCGCTCGACGACGAGTACCAGGATCAGCTGAAGTCGAATTTCGCGGATCTCGCGAACATCGGCGGGCGCCCGGCCGGCGCCGTGACGGCCGCGTGCTTCCTGTCGCGCTTCACCGACAGCTATCCGTGGGCCCACCTCGACATCGCGGGCACCGCATGGAAGGGTGGTGCCGCGAAGGGCGCGACGGGCCGTCCGGTGCCGCTGCTCGCGCAGTTCCTGATCGACCGCGCCGGCCAGTGATGGCGGTGTCGACGACGCTGCGGGTGCGCGGGCAATGACGCGGATCGATTTCCACTCGAACGTCGGCGATTCGCTCGCGTACGCGTGCCGGCTGCTGCGCAAGGCCTACCAGGCCGGGCAGCCGGTCGTCGTGCTCGCCGAGCCCGCGCGCCTGCGCGCGCTCGACGAGCGGCTCTGGACGTTCTCGCCGCTCGATTTCATCCCGCATTGCGGTGTCGACAGCGAGCATGCCGCCGACACGCCGATCGTGCTGGCCGCGGATCTCGATCGTGCACCGCATCATCACGTGCTGCTGAACCTCGGCGCGGCCGTGCCCGCGCAGTTCGCCCGCTTCGAGCGCCTGCTCGAAGTGGTCGGCAATGCGCCGGACGAGCTGGCCGCGGGCCGCGACCGCTACCGGTTCTACCGCGACCGCGGCTACGCGCTGAACAACTACAAGCAGGGCAGCTAGCCGCAACCGCCGGCGCAGTGGAGTGTTCCCGTGACAGAAGCCGATTCATCCTCGATCCCGACACTGACCGACGTGCTGGTGCCGGGCAAGCCGGTGCCGGCGCGCGCGCCTGCGCCCCACACGCCGCAGTCGCCGGCCGGCGCGGCGATTCCAGTGCTCACCGACGTGATCGCACCGCCGCATGCCGCGACCGCGGCGCCGGGCGATTCGATGCAAAGCGGGTTCGAACCCGATTCCGTCGTGGTCGAGCCCGTGCCGACGCCGTACGTGCCGGCCGTCGAAGTGCCGGGCGACGTCGCAACGGCTGCCGCGGCGTCGACGGGCGAGACCGATGCGCCGGCAGAACCGGGTGCAGCGGAGCATGTGGTCGCCGAAGATTCGGCGGCGATGCGTGCGCCGCTGCGCTCGTCGCTGGCCGGCGACGATGGGCGGCAGCACGCGTTCGCCGAGATCGCGCACGAGGCGGCCGCGCATCCGCATGAAGCGCACGTGTCGGCGGCCCTCGTTCCGGCAGCCGTGCCGCCGCAGCCGGACGCACCGGCGGCAGCCGGGCTGACGCCGGAAGATGCGCAGCACGTCGCCGAGCGTCTGCGCAATCGACTGACGAATTATCTGACCGGGGAAGGGCGCGACGCGATCGAGGCTCGCTGCCGCGACGCGCTGCACGAGCATTCGGCCTGGCTGGTCGGCCAGATCACGCGTGAGGTGGCGCTGGCGCTCGAAACCGAGGTCATGGATTGGGTTCGCGACGCGGTCGACGAAGAGATTGCACGCCGCCGAGCCGGTCATTCCGGTTGAGCGCGCGGTCGTTCCGATGAAAAACGGGGCGCGGTTCTAACAAGGACCGGCGAAGTGCCGGTTGGCCAGGGTCAAGGTTGCCTGTCGGCGGAAACCGGCACGGCGGTAGCGACTCTTTCCGTCCGCCCGGGGGCACTCGCCTCAGCGCACCGACAGCACCCATTGCGCGAGCGTGTGCGCTTCGGCGTTCGTCAATTGCGTATTGGCGGGCATCGGCACGCTGCCCCATACGCCGACGCTGCCTTTCACGATCGATTGGGCAAGGTAGTCGACGGCGTCGACGCGCGCCGCATACTTGCCGGCGATGTCGTGGAACGACGGGCCCATCAGCGGCTTGCCGATCGCGTGGCAGGCCATGCAGTTCTTGTGCTGCGCGAGCGCGAGCCCGTCGGCGTGGTCGGCGCGCGCCGCCGCCGCGCTGCCGATCAGCAGCGCGGCGAGCAGGACGCGCAATATCGTGTGTTTCATGCGGTTCTCCGCCGGCGGGGACGGCCGGCTTCATGGTCCGCGCATTATAAAAGCAAAGGGAACGCACGTTTTGCGCGTTCCCCCGGCGGCCATGTTTGCCGGTGGCGCATGATGCGGCGCGCCCGCGTCAACCCGTGACGGCGCCCTGGTTCGCGGGCCGCGCGAGCGCCGCGAATTTCGCGAGCACGCCGCGCGTGTAGCGCGGCGCCGGCGGTTGCCAGGCGGCGCGACGGCGCGCGAGTTCCGCGTCGTCGACGTTCAACTGCAGCAGCAGCCGGTGCGCGTCGATCGTGATCGAGTCGCCTTCCTGCACGAGTGCGATCGTGCCGCCGACGAACGCTTCGGGCGCGACGTGGCCGACCACCATGCCCCAGGTGCCGCCCGAGAAGCGGCCGTCCGTGATGAAGCCGACCGATTCGCCGAGTCCCTTGCCGATGATCGCGGACGTCGGCGCGAGCATTTCCGGCATGCCGGGGCCGCCCTTCGGGCCGAGATAGCGCAGCACGAGGATGTCGCCTGCGCGGATCCGGTCGCCGAGAATCGCGTCCATCGCGCTCTGCTCGTCGTCGAACACGCGTGCGGGGCCCGTGATCACCGGGTTCTTCAGGCCGGTGATCTTCGCGACCGCGCCGTCTTCCGCGAGATTGCCCTTCAGAATGGCCAGGTGGCCCTCCTTGTACAGCGCGCGGTCGATCGGGAAGATCACGTCCTGGTCCGCGCGCGGCACACCCGGCACGTCCTTCAGCTCGTCGGCGATCTTGCGGCCGGTGATCGTCATGCAGTCGCCGTGCAGCAGCCCGGCGTCGAGCAGGATCTTCATCACCTGCGGAATCCCGCCGGCCCGATGCAGGTCGGTCGCGACGTACTTCCCCGACGGCTTCAGGTCGCAGATCACCGGCACACGCCGGCGGATGCGCTCGAAATCGTCGATCGTCCAGTCGACCTCGGCCGCGTGCGCGATCGCGAGATAGTGCAGCACCGCGTTCGTGGAGCCGCCGGTCGCCATGATCACCGACACCGCGTTCTCGATCGATTCCTTCGTGATGATGTCGCGCGGCTTCAGGTCGCGTTTCACGGCTTCGACCAGCACGCGCGCCGATTCGGCGGCCGAATCGACCTTCTCCTGGTCGGGGTTCGCCATCGTCGACGAATACAGCAGCGACATGCCGAGCGCCTCGAACGACGAACTCATCGTGTTCGCGGTATACATCCCGCCGCACGAGCCCGACGTCGGGCAGGCGTTCTGCTCGATCCCTTCGAAATCCTCCTGCGACATCCGCCCCGCGGTGAATTCGCCGACCGCCTCGAACGACGACACGATCGTCAGATCCCGGCCTTTCCAGTTGCCGGGGCGGATCGTGCCGCCGTACACGTAGATGCCCGGCACGTTCAGGCGCGCGAGCGCGATCATGCCGCCGGGCATGTTCTTGTCGCAGCCGCCGACCACCACCACGCCGTCCATCCACTGCCCCTGCACGCAGGTCTCGATGCAGTCGGCGATCACTTCGCGCGACACCAGCGAATACTTCATCCCTTCCGTGCCCATCGACATGCCGTCCGAAATCGTCGGCGTGCCGAAGATCTGCGGGTTCGCACCGGCCGCCTTCACGGCCGCCACCGCCGCGTCGGACAGGCGCTGCAGGCCGGAATTGCACGGCGTGATCGTCGAATGGCCGTTCGCGATGCCGATCATCGGATTGTCGAAATCGTCCTTCCGGTAGCCCAGTGCGTAATACATCGAGCGGTTCGGCGAACGGGCCACGCCTTGCGTGATGTGCTGCGAGCGGCGGTTGTAAGCCATGGGGGACTCCATCGTTGTCTGGGCGACGCCGGGAACGGCGCGCCGGTTCGGATCGTTCAAGAATGGCGTTTCCGGATTGGGATGTCCAATATATTATTTGTCGCTTATTAAGTCGTTTTCCGAATGAGAACTGCATGGCCGATCCGACGCCCGACCTGCGTCAATGGCGCTATTTCACGACCGTCGCCGACGAGCGCCATTTCGGCCGCGCGGCCGAGCGCCTGTCGATGACGCAGCCGCCGCTGTCGCAGGCGATCCGCGCGCTCGAGGACACGCTCGGCGTCGCGCTGTTCGTGCGCACCAAGCGTTCGGTGGCGCTGACGGCGGTCGGCGCGGCGCTGTTGCCCGACGTGCGCCGGCTGCTCGAGCTGGCCGATGCGTTGCCGCCGCTCGCGGGACGGCTCGCGCGCGGCGAGGCCGGCTCGCTGTCGCTGTCGTTCGTGTCGACCGCCGATTACGGGCTGCTGCCTGCGCTGCTGCGGGCGTTTGGCGCGCGCTATCCGCAGGTGCGGCTGCGGCTCACCGAGGCGACTAGCGACGTGCAGATCGACGATATCGTCGCCGGCCGCAGCGACGCGGGGCTCGTCATTCCGCCGGTGCCGCCGCGCCACGCGGCCGCGCTGTCGTACCTGCCCGTCGTGCGCGAACCGCTGGTGGTGGCGATGCCGGCGGCGGCGAGCGACGCGCCCGACGACGAGCCCGTTCATCTCGCCGAGGTCGCCGCGTTGCCGCTCGTGATCTTTCCGCGTCGTTTGGCGCCCGGCTTTTATGACATCATTACGGGCTGCTACGGCGCGGCGGGGGAAACTCCGCGCATCGGCCAGGAGGCGATCCAGATGCAGACGATCGTCAGCCTCGTGTCGGCCGGCATGGGCGTCGCACTGGTGCCGCAATCGCTGCGTAACCTGCGGCGCACCGGCGTGGTCTACCGGCCGCTCGCGGGTCATGCGCCGGTCGTCGAGACGGGCCTCGTGTGGCGCACCGGCGACGTGAGCCCCGTGCTGGCCGGCTTCATCGACATCGTGCGCGAGCAGGCGCTCGGCACGTGACGTGAACGATGCCGCGCCGGTGCCGTCCAACGCGCGGTGCGGCGCGTGTGCGACGGCCGTACCGCATTCGAAAACTTCTTCGCTAACCCATGATCATTCACCCGAATTTCGACCCCGTTGCGATCCATCTCGGGCCGCTGGCCGTGCGCTGGTACGGGCTCATGTATCTCGTCGGCTTCATCGCGGCGATCGTCGTCGGCCGGATCCGCCTGAAGCTGCCGCATGTGGCCGCGCAGGGCTGGACCGCGAAGGACATCGACGACATGATGTTCTACGGCGTGCTCGGCACCGTGCTCGGCGGCCGGCTCGGCTACGTGCTGTTCTACAAGGCCGATTTCTACTTCTCGCATCCGCTCGACGTGTTCAAGGTGTGGGAAGGCGGCATGTCGTTCCACGGCGGCTTTCTCGGCGTGACGCTCGCGATGGTGCTGTTCGCATGGCAGCGCAAGCGCCACTGGCTGCAGGTCACCGATTTCGTCGCGCCAATGGTGCCGACGGGCCTCGCAGCCGGCCGACTCGGCAACTTCATCAACGGCGAGCTGTGGGGCCGCGTGACCGACCCGACGGCACCGTGGGCGATGCTGTTCCCGGGCGCGATGCGCGACGATGCGGCGTGGCTGCCGAAGCATCCGGAACTCGTCGAGAAGTGGCATCTCGCCGACGTGTTCATGCAATACCAGATGCTGCCGCGCCATCCTTCGCAGCTCTATGAAATCGCGCTCGAGGGCATCGTGCTGTTCTTCGCGCTGTTCTTCTTCGCGCGCAAGTCGCGGCCGATGGGCGCCGTGTCCGCGCTGTTCCTGATCGGCTACGGTCTCGCGCGCTTCACGGTCGAATTCGCGCGCGAGCCCGACGACTTCCTCGGCCTGCTCGCGCTCGGTCTGTCGATGGGGCAGTGGCTGTCGCTGCCGATGATCCTCGCGGGTGTCGCGCTGATGGTCTGGGCGTATCGCCGCCGCACGGCGAACGCCGCTGCATGATGCGATGCCGATGCACGCGCGATCGGCGCGTGCATCGGCAACCTGCAGTCGATAAAAAAACGCCGGCCCTCGGGCCGGCGTTTTCATTTCGGACTGCTGCGGGACGTGCGTTACTTCATCTGCACGGAGCCGTTGACGGTGACCGACACGGTGGCCTTGCCGCCTTCGACCGCGATCGGTGCGCTCATCTTGGCGCTGTCCATCGGCGCCGCGGCCATCGCCATCATGCGCGTGTACGGCTGCACGTTGCGGCCGCTGCCGACGTTCACGTCGCGGATCGTGTAGCTGCTGTAACCGAATGCCTTCGCGGCTTCGTCGGCGCGGGCGCGGAACGACTTGATCGCTTCGGTCGTGAGCTTCTGTTCGGCCGCACGCTGGGCTTCGGGCGACAGCGAGAACTCGACGTTCGCGACCTGCATCAGATTCGACAGCTGGCCTGCGAGCTTCGACGCCGCGGCGAAATCGCGCGATTCGAGCGCAACTTCGGTGCGGCCGCGCCATGCGGAGATCTTGCCGTCGCGATCGGTGCTCGGATAGACGGAGAACGCGCCCGTGTGCGCGGTGACGCCCGATACGCCCTTCGCCTGCGACAGCGCGGCATCGGCGCGCTGGTTCAGCTGTGCGGTGAGGCTGCCCGGATCCTTGGCTTGCTGTTCGTAGAACAGCGTGATGTGGATGATGTCCTGCGGCACGTCGGCGCTGGCTTGCGACGACAGCGACAGCACGCCCGCCGGCTCCGGAAAGTGCGGATTCGCGGCCTGCGCGTGCGCGGCGGGCGACGCGAGCGTCAGCGCGACGGGCACGGCGGCGGCAAGGGCGAGCGACAGCGCGAGTGCGGATTTCTTGGTCATTGTTGGACTCCTTGTGCGAGGGCGTGCACGCGGATCGCGCGTACACGACGCGGGCGACCCGCGCGACGAAAAGAACGACAGCCGGCCCGATCGGCCGACAGCGGTTGCTTAGGCCGCGCGAATGGGCCGCGAGTTCCACGGCGATGGGGCGTACTGACCAGATTTGACCTTTGGCGCGCGCCTACTTCATCAGCTTTTCGGTGATGAATCGCCATTCGGCGCGCGTGACCGGCGTGATCGACAGCCGGTTGCCGCGTGCGAGCACGCGCATGTCGGCGAGTTCGTCGTGTTCGCGCAGCGCGGCGAGCGGCACGAGCGGCGATTTTTTCACGTAGCGCACGTCGACGAGCAGCCAGCGCGGCGCTTCGTGGGTCGACTTCGGATCGTAATAGGGGCTTTTCGGATCGAACTGCGTGGGATCGGGGTAGGGCGTCGACGACACTTCGGCGAGGCCCGCGATGCCCGGCTCGGCGCAACTCGAGTGATAGAACAGCACGCCGTCGCCGATCTTCATCGTGTCGCGCATGAAATTGCGCGCCTGATAGTTGCGCACGCCGGTCCACGGCAGCGAGCGCTGCGGTGCGTTGGCGAGATCATCGATGCTTGCTTCGTCCGGTTCGGACTTCATCAGCCAGTATTGCATGGATCGTGATCGACGCAGAAAGGGCTGCTACAAAAGAAAACGGCACCGGGCTCCGCCCGATGCCGTTGGATAGGCCCCCGCCTTGGCCGCTAGGCCGGCATCCTGAACCTGAGGTTCAGAATTGGTCGCAGTTAGCAGCACTTCGGGTACATCAGACAGAGTGACGCGCGCGCCCGTGCTACAAATTTCCGCAACCGTGCACATGGCATTGGTTCAAGGAATATATGACCTTGGCGAACCAGGCAGGGAAGCTGACTGAACTGTGATTCGATGCGCCAATTTGACCACCGTTGATCGCCGAGATCAAGGGGAATCGACGCATCGACTGAAACGTTACTGGGTTTCGTGCTGTGCGAGCACCGCGCCGAGCTGTTCGTTCATCTGGTGCATTGTACGACGGATTTCCTCCGCCGGAAATGCTTCACCGTGCCGCACGCTCGTTTGCAGGCGCAGCAATTCGGACGCGAGCGACAGCGCCGCCATCACGGCGATGCGATCGGTGCCGCGCACCGAGCTGTTCGAGCGGATTTTCGACATTTCGGCGTCGACACGCGCGACCGCTTCGAGCAGCGCCGCTTCGGTCTCGGCCGAGCAGGCGAGCCGATAGGCCTGACCGAGAATCGAGACTTCGATCTGCTTGGTGCTCATGCATGTTCTCCGTGGCTGGCCGCGTCATCGCCATCCGCACCCGCCTGCGCATCCAGCAGGTCGAGCTGGTTGTCGGCCTGCTCCGCGCTTTTCGAGCGCGGCAGTTTTTCGAGGATCGCGTTCAGTTTCACCTGGGCGTCGTCGATCTTCGCCGACAGCGTGTCGCGCTCGGCCGCGAGCGCATTGCGCTCGTCGCGCAGTTGCTCGAGTTCCGCGCGGACGGCGTCCGCTTCCGCGCGCATTTGCGCGACCTGCTCCTCGAGCGCGAGCCGTTCCGAGTGATAGCGCTTGTTCAGCGAAATCAGACGGCCAATATTTTGAGATAGGGTTTCGAGTTCGTTGAGCATTTGCTGCGTCCTCTAAAGACCCAGCATTTTAGCGCGGAATAACGCGCAATCCGACATCTGTAACGTTTCCAGTCGTAACACCCCGGCTTCTTGCCGCGAATCGGCGCTTGCCGTGCGTGTCCGGACGCTTCCTTGACGCTCGCGCGACCCGCTCCTAAACTGGCGCCGCCTCGGTGCTCGCGCGTGCAACGCGCGGTTAAACGGGAAGCAGGGTGTGGGCGCCGGACGCCCGCCAACCTGCGCTGCCCCCGCAACGGTAAGCGGCCGCGTCCGGTGACGCAGGCCGGCTCGGGCGCGTTTCGCGTACAGGTGTCGTACGCGCGACGCGGGCCACTGCGCGTCATCGCGCGGGAAGGCGAGCCGGACCGCCGCCAGCCCGGATACCGGCCGAGACGGGGAGCCCGCACGGGCTTCATGACGCGCGGCCCGCGGGGAGGCGGGGCGCGCCACGCTTCACGGAATCTTCTTCGATGCTGACCCCAATCGTCCGCGCGACGTTCACGTCACGACCGGCCGCCCGTCGCAAGCGCGCGCGCCGCACGTCGTGGGCGGCGGCGTGCGCGGCATGAGCGCCGCACGCGCCGCCGCGATCTGGGGCGCGCTGGCCGCCGCGGTCGCGCTGCTGTTCGTCGCGTCGCTGTCGATCGGCAGCGTACCGATGTCGCCGTGGCAGGCGCTCGCGTCGCTCGTGCCGCATGGCGGCGACGCGCTGTTCGCCGACATCGTCCGCACGCTGCGCCTGCCGCGCGCGCTCGCGGGCTTTGCATGCGGCGCGTTGCTCGCGCTGGCCGGCGCGCTGCTGCAGGTGCTGTTGCGCAATCCGCTCGCGGAGCCGTACGTGCTCGGCGTGTCGGGCGGCGCGGCGGGCTTCGCGCTCGTCGCGATGATCGCGGGCGGCGCATGGTGGCTCGTCGACGCATCGGCGTTCGCCGGCTCGCTCGTGTCGGTCGCGCTCGTGCTCGGCCTCGCGCGCCGCGAGCTGGGGCGCGGCGACGCGCGCGACGCATCGCCGCGGCTGCTGCTCACGGGCGTCGTGATCGCGGCAGGGTGGGGCGCGCTCGTCACGCTGCTGCTGTCGCTCGCGCCCGATGCACGGCTGCGCGGAATCATCTTCTGGCTGACGGGCGACCTGAACGGCGTGAGCGCGCCGTGGTTCGCGTGGGGCGCGCTGTTGCTGGCCGCTTGCGTCGCGCTGCCGGCCGCGCCGCAACTGAACGTGCTGCTGCGCGGCGACGCGACCGCGCTCGCGCTCGGCGTGCCCGTTGCGCGGCTGCGCGTGCGGATCTATCTCGTCGCGTCGCTGGCCGCCGCGGCCGCGGTGACGACGGCCGGCACGATCGGCTTCGTCGGCCTCGTCGTGCCGCACGCGCTGCGGCTCGCGTTCGGCAACGACCAGCGGATGCTGCTGCCGGCTGCGATGCTCGCGGGCGGCGGCGGCGTGATGGCGGCCGACCTGCTCGCCCGCACCGCGATCGCGCCCGCGCAACTGCCGGTCGGCGTGATGACCGCGTTGATCGGCGTGCCGGTGTTCCTGTGGATGTTGTTGAGGAGACCGATGCGATGACGCGCGCCGCACTGCCTGCCGCTGCCGGCGGCCCGACGAGTTACGCGGCCGTCGACCTGACGCTGAAGGCCGGCGCGCGCACGCTGCTCGACGGCTTCAACGGGGCGTTTCGTCCCGGCGAGATCTGGTGCGTCGCGGGGCCGAACGGCGCGGGCAAGACGACGCTGCTTGCGACCCTGGCGGGGCTGCAGCCGCCGGCCGGCGGACAGGTCGAGATCGACGGCCGGCCGCTGGCCGCATGGCCGCCCGCGCAGCTTGCGCAGCGCCGCGCGCTGATGCCGCAGCAACTGCACGACGCCTTCAGCGCGACCGTGTTCGACACGGTGCTGCTCAACCGCTTTCCGTATCTCGGCGGCTGGGGCTGGGAGCGCGACGGCGACCGCGCGGCCGCCCGCGACGCGCTGGCGGCGTTCGACCTGAGCGCGCTCGCGTCGCGCGACGTGCTGTCGCTGTCCGGCGGCGAGCGGCAGCGCGTCGCGCTGGCTGCGACGCTGTGCCAGGACGCGCCGTTGATGCTGCTCGACGAGCCGCTCGCGCATCTCGACCTGCATCACCAGATCGGTTGCCTGAGCGCGCTGGCCGCGTGGCTCGACACGGGCCCGCGCACGGTGCTGTTCTCATGCCATGATCTGAATCTCGCGCGGCGCTTCGCGACGCATGCGTTGTTGCTCGACGGCCGCGGCCACGCGTGGGCCGGCCCGGTGCACGACGTGCTGACGCCCGAGCGCGCGAGCGATGCGTTCGGCTATCCGCTCGTGCTGATCCGCGAGAACGGCCGCGATGCGCTGCTGCCGGCGTGGCCCGAGCGACAATGACGTTTCCTTTTTCGATGCGCGGCGCCTGCCGCGCCAACGACCCGGCTTCTCGATGACGACCCCGACCCCTTTCCCGCCCGCGATCGCGCCGCTCGACGACGCGTTGCGCAAGCGCCTGCAGCACGTGATCGACCACAAGACCAAGCCGCCCGGCAGCCTCGGCCACCTCGAGGCGATCGCGCTGCAGATCGGCCTGATCCAGCACACCGAGCGGCCGGTCGTGCAGCGTCCGGTGATGATCGTGTTCGCGGGCGATCACGGGATTGCCGCCGAGGGCGTGAGTCCCTATCCGCAAGCGGTGACCGCGCAGATGGTCGCGAACTTCCTCGCGGGCGGCGCGGCGATCAACGCGTTCTCGGGTGTCGCGCAGTGCACGCTCGAGATCGTCGATGCGGGCGTTGCGTCGCCGTTGCCGCTGTCCGACCGGCTGGTGTCGCTGCCGGTCGCGCGCGGCACGCGCAACTTCGCGATGGAGCCGGCGATGACGCGCGACGACGCGATGACGGCGCTCGCCGCCGGCGCGGCGCGCGTGCGCCTGCATGCGTCGCTCGGCACGAACGTGATCGGCTTCGGCGAGATGGGGATCGCGAACACGTCGTCGGCCGCGTGCCTGATGAGCCGCCTGCTGAGCGTGCCGATCGACGCCTGCGTCGGGCGCGGCACGGGCCTCGACGATCAGGGCCTCGCGCACAAGCGCGCGGTGCTCGGCCGCGCGCTCGTCAAGCACTCGCACGCGATCGCGCCGCTCGACGTGCTCGCGACGTTCGGCGGCTTCGAGATCGCGATGATGACGGGCGCGTATCTCGCGGCCGCGAGCGCGCGGATGACGATCCTCGTCGACGGCTTCATCGCGACCGCCGCGCTGCTCGTCGCCGAGCGCATCGCGCCCGGCGTGCGCGATTACTGCGTGTTCTCGCATACGTCGCACGAGGCCGGCCACCGGCGCATGCTCGAACATTTCGGCGCGAAGCCGCTGCTCGCGCTCGACCTGCGGCTCGGCGAAGGCACCGGCGCAGCACTCGCGCTGCCGCTCGTGCGCGCGGCGGCCGCGTTCCTCACGGAAATGGCGAGCTTCGAATCCGCCGGCGTCGACAATCGTGACGCCTGATCGCGCGCGCGGTGTGAAGGCCGAACTGCGCTACTTCTTCGTCGCGCTCGGCTACTTCACGCGCGTGCCCGTGCCGCGCTCGATCGGCTATGCGGCAGGCGATCTCGACCAGGCCGCACGCTATTTCCCGCTCGTCGGCGCATGGGTCGGCGCATGGGGCGCGCTCGTCTATCTCGTCGCGCTGCGCGCGCTGCCGTCGTCGATCGCGGTCGGCTTGTCGATGGCCGCCACGCTGCTCGCAACGGGCGCCTTTCACGAGGACGGCCTGGCCGACAGTTGCGATGCGTTCGGCGGCGGCTATACGCGCGACGACGTGCTGCGCATCATGCACGACTCGCGGATCGGCACGTTCGGCGCGGTCGCGCTCGTGATCTCGCTTGGACTGAAGTGGCAGGCGCTTGCGTCGATGCTGCCGCTGCGCGCCGCATGGACGATGATCGCCGCGCACGCGGCGAGCCGCGCGGCGGCGGTGAGCCTGCTGATGACGCTCGACTACGTGCGGCCGGAAGGCAAGGCGAAACCGGTCGCGCAACGGCTGGGCGCACGCGCGGCGTGCGTCGCGGCGCTCTTCGGCTTGCCGTGGCTGTTCTGGCCCGACTGGCGCATGGGTGTCGTCGCATGTGTCGCGCTCGTGCTCGTGCGCGCGTGGGCCGCCCGCTATTTCGTGAAGCGGATCGGCGGTTATACGGGCGATTGTCTCGGCTTCGCGCAGCAACTGTGCGAACTGGCGATTTATCTCGTGGTGCTCGGATGGACGTCGTCCTGATCCGTCATCCGGCCGTCGGCGTCGAGCCGGGCATCTGCTATGGACGCAGCGACGTGCCGCTCGCCGCCTCGGCCGGCGCCGGCGCGCAGGCCGTGCGCGAGCGCCTGTCGGCCTGCCGCGCACCGCTGCCCGAACAGGTCTGGACGAGCCCGCTGACACGCTGCGCGTCGGTGGCCGAACGGCTCGCGCACGCATGCGACGTGCCGCTGCGGTGCGATGCGGGCTGGCAGGAGATGGATTTCGGCGCGTGGGAACTGCAACGCTGGGACGATATCGGCCGCGCGGCGCTCGACGCGTGGGCGGCCGACCTGATGCATGCGTGCGCGCATGGCGGCGAAAGCGTGGCGCGGTTCGCCGCGCGGATCGCGCGGCAGGCCGATGCGGTGGCGCGGTTCGGCCGCCCGCAATGGGCGGTCACGCACGCGGGCGTGATCCGCGCGTTTGCATCGCATGTCCTGCGCGTGCCGCTCGATACGCTGTTGTCGCGGCCCGTGCCGACCGGCGGTATCGTCTGGCTGCGCGCGGATGGCGACACGCGAACGTGGGACGTCGTGCACTGGGACGAATAGGCGCAACGGCGCGAGCATGCGAACGACGCTGCGTGTAGCAGCTCTCGCGTCGTGCACTGGGCGCAGCATGCACCGGCGCGCGACGAACGCGCAAGCAGCCGGACATCAGCGCGCCTGCCGCCGGGTCCGTGCGGTATCGAGGTCTTCGCACAGCGCGGCCGCGCCCTGTGCGATCCGCGGCGACGGCCGCGTCAGCAGATCGCCGTCGATCGCGAACAGGTTGTTGCGCGCGACGGCCGTCAGCGCGGGCCAAGCGCGCCAGCGCGCGAGGCTCGGCAGCGGTTCGTTCGAACGGGTCGCACCGGCGCTCGTCGTCACGATCGCTTCCGGATTCGCCGCGAGCACGGCCTCGTCGGTGACGGTCGGCACGAGCGGCTTGAGCGACGCGAAGACGTTGCGGCCGCCGCACAGCTCGATCACCTCGTTGATCAGGTGCGCGCCATTGAGCGTCATCAACGGCCGGTCCCATACCTGGAAGAACATCGTCACGGGCGCTTTCGCCGCGTAACGCGTGCGCAGCGCTGCGATGTCGCGCGCATAGGCGGCCGCGGCCGCATCGGCAGCCGCTTGCGTGCCGAGCAGCGTGCCCAGCCGGCGCAGCGATGACGACACGTCGTCGAGATGCTTCGGCTCGCTGAAGAACAGCGGGATGTGCAGCGCGCGCAGCGCGTCGGTCTGCCGCTCGGCGTTGCCGTGCCGCCAGACGACGATCAGGTCGGGCTTCAGCGCGGCGATCCGCTCGAGGTCGAGCGCCTTGTTGTCGCCGACGCGCGGTATGGCCTGCGCGGCGGGCGGATAGTCGCTGTACGTGACGGTGCCGACGAGCTTCGCGCCGCCGCCGGCCGCGTAGATCAGTTCGGTCGCGTGCGGAGCGAGGCTGATCACGCGTTGCGCGGGCGCCGCCAGCGTGACGGTATTGCCGGTGTCGTCGCGCGCCGCGACATCGGCGTGGGCGAGCGGTGCGTGAGCGAGAGCGGTCAGCATCGCGACCGGCGCGAGCCGGCGAATCATGCGCGCATTCATGCGGATTCCTGTCGCAGCAGCGGCACGCAGTGTGCGAGCGCGTCGCCCAGGCGCTGCCATTCGGCTTCGCTGCCCGGCAGGCCGACACGGACGCTCGACGGCGTCGGGAAGTGCCGCGTCCAGATGCCGCGTGCCGCGAGCGCCGCATGCAGCGCCGCGGCGCGCGGATCGTCGGTCCAGCTGAAGAGCGGTGTCGCGCGAACCGCGAAGCCGTGCGCGCGCAGCAGCGCGGCCAGCCGTTCGCCGTCGGCCGCGAGCCGTTCGCGCGCGGCGGCCTGCCATGCGCGATCGGCGAATGCGGCGGCGACCGCGTGGCGGGCGGGGCCGCCGACCGTCCACGCACCGAGCATGTCGCGCAGCGCGACGATCCGGTCGGGGCAGGCGAGCACGAAGCCGGCGCGGATGCCGGCGAGCCCGAAGAACTTGCCGACCGAACGCAGCACGACGAGGCCGGGGAGGTCGACCCGCGGTGCGAGCGATGGCGTCGCGCCCGTATCGGCGAACGCCTCGTCGACGATCAGCGTGCCGCCGCGCGCCGCCAGTTGCGCATGCCAGCCGAGCAGGCGCCCGGTCGGTACGCACTCGGCGGTCGGATTGTTCGGATTCCCGACGATGACGTGGCGCAACGCGGCAGGCAGCGTATCCATGCCGATGTCGAGCGCGACGACGCGATGGCCGTGGCGCGCGAAGGCCGGCGCGTATTCGCCGTACGCGAGCGCGGCGACGCCGGCGTCGCCGGGCGGCAGCAACGCGGGCAACGCGCGGATCGCGGCCTGGCTGCCGGCCACCGGCAGCACGTGCGCGGGGTCGGGTGCGTGGTAGTACTGCGCGGCGCCGGCTGCGAGGCCGTCGCCGTCGTCGGGCAGGCGGCGCCATGCGTCGGCCGGGACGGGCGGGACCGGGTAGCCGACCGGATTGATGCCGGTCGACAGGTCGAGCCACGCGTCGTACGGAATGCCGTGGCGGCGGGCGGCTTCGTGCAGGTTGCCGCCGTGCGCGATGCGGGTATCAGACATGATGGGTGGCCATGACGAGTGCGCCGCTCGCGACCAGCAGCGCGAGCCACAGGGCCAGCGTGCGCGTGACGAGCGACAGCGCGGCGACGATGTGGACGGCGCTTGCCGCCGCGCCGGTGCCGAGCGCCGGTCGATCCTCGATTTCGCCGTGATAGACGGCCGGGCCGCCGAGCTGCACGTTCAGGCTGCCGGCGCCGGCAGCCATCACCGGGCCTGCGTTCGGGCTGTCCCAGTGGCGTGCCTGCGTGCGCCAGCAGCGCCATGCGGCGGCCGTGTCGCCGAGCAGCGCGTAGCTCGCGGCCGTGAGGCGCGCGGGAATCCAGTTCAGCGCGTCGTCGAGGCGCGCGGCGGCCCAGCCGAAGGTCAGGAAGCGCGGCGTGCGGTAGCCCCACATCGCGTCGAGCGTGTTCGCGAGCCGGAACAGCAGCGCGCCGGGGCCGCCCGCGATGACGAACCAGAACAGCGCGCCGAAGATCGCGTCGTTGCCGTTCTCGAGTGCCGATTCGACAGCCGCGCGCGACAGCGCGCCTTCGTCCGCATCGCTCGTGTCGCGCGACACGATCCGCGCGGTCAGCGCGCGGGCGGCGCCGAGATCATGCCGCAGCAACGCGGCCGCGATCGGCGCGACGTGGTCGGCGAGGCTTTTCGCGCCGAGCGCGAACCACAGCAGCGCGATGTGCAGCGCGGCCGCGAGCGGCCACGGCAGCGCGGCCGCGAGCCATGCGGCGACGGCGACCGGCGGCACGACCGCCGCGATCCACGCGGCGACGCCGACCACGCGGCCGCGCCGGCCGGTGTTCAGTGCGCCTTCGATGCGTGCGGCCATGCGGCCGAACGCGACGAGCGGATGCCAGCCGGCAGGTTCGCCGATCGCGCGGTCGACGATCGCGGCCGCGACCGCGAACATCGCGACGACGGGCAGCGACAGCATCAGCATGACGGCGCTCCCGGCTTCAGGTCGAGCGGCAGCCCGGCGACGAGCAGCGTCACGTGCGTCGCGAGCGCGGCGACGCGCTGGTTCAGGCGCCCGAGTTCGTCGACGTAGCGGCGCGTGACCGACCCGAGCGGCACGACGCCGAGCCCGATCTCGTTGCTGACGACGATGACCTTCGCGCGCGCGCCGCGCAATGCGTGTTCGAGCCGGTCGGCCTGTGCGGCGTATTGCGCGTCGTCGAGCGGTTCGCCGTCGGCCGGGCACAGCAGGTTCGTGAGCCACAGCGTCAGGCAGTCGACGAGCAGGCACGCCTGCGGATCGTCGAGCCGTGCGAGCGTGCCGGCGAGGTCGACGGGGGCGTCGGCGAACCCCCAGTCGGCCGGCCGGCGCGCGCGATGGTGCGCGATGCGTCGCGCGAATTCGTCGTCGGCGGCGGTCGCGGTTGCGATGTAGGTGACGGGGCGGCCGCTGTCGGCGGCGAGCCGCTCGGCGTGCGCGCTCTTGCCCGAGCGCGCGCCGCCGAGGACGAAGGTGAGGTCGTGCGGAATCATCGCGTGATTGTAACGGCGCGGGCATCGCGGCGCGGGGGATAATGCGGCCTTTGCTTGGCGACGATCCTGACACGATGAATGCACCCGAACCGCGGCTTCGCGGCACGCTGATGATCCAGGGCACGACGTCCGATGCGGGCAAGAGCACGCTGGTCGCGGGCCTGTGCCGGCTCGCGCGCCGCGCCGGCGCGCGCGTTGCGCCGTTCAAGCCGCAGAACATGGCGCTCAACAGCGCGGTGACGGCCGACGGCGGCGAGATCGGCCGCGCGCAGGCACTGCAGGCGCTCGCAGCGGGCGTCGCGCCGCATACGGATTTCAACCCCGTGCTGCTGAAGCCGACGAGCGATCGCGGCGCGCAGGTGATCATTCACGGCAAGGCGCGCATGAACCTCGACGCGCGCGCATATCACGACTACAAGCCGGTCGCGTTCGACGCGGTGCTCGAGTCGTACGCGCGCCTGCGCGCCGGTTACGACACGGTGATCGTCGAGGGCGCCGGCAGCCCGGCCGAAATCAACCTGCGCGACGGCGACATCGCGAACATGGGTTTTGCCGAGCGCGTCGACTGCCCCGTCGTGCTGGTGGCCGACATCGACCGCGGCGGCGTGTTCGCGCACCTGGTCGGCACGCTCGCGTGCCTGTCGGACAGCGAGCGCGCGCGCGTGCGCGGCTTCGTGATCAACCGCTTCCGCGGCGACATCAGGCTGCTCGAACCGGGGCTCGACTGGCTGCGCGCGCAGACGGGCAAGCCGGTGTTCGGCGTGCTGCCGTACCTGCACGGCCTGCTGCTCGACGCCGAGGACATGCTGCCCGCGCAGGCGCGCAGCGCGGCCGCACGCGGCGACGCCGGCGTGCTGCGCGTCGTCGTGCCGGCGCTACCGCGCATCAGCAACCACACCGATTTCGATCCGCTGCGCGCGCATCCGCAGGTCGAATTCACGTACTGGAAGAGCGGCCCGGTGCCGGATGCCGACCTGCTGATCCTGCCCGGCTCGAAGAGCGTGCAGCGCGACCTCGCATGGCTGCGCGACGCGGGCTGGGACACGCTGATCCGTCGCCATCTGCGCTACGGCGGCAAGGTGATCGGCATCTGCGGCGGGATGCAGATGCTCGGCCGCACGCTCGACGACCCGCTCGGCCTCGAAGGGGCGCCCGGCAGCGTGCCGGCGCTCGGCCTGCTCGATTTCGACACGACGCTGCAGCCCGACAAGACGCTGAAGAACGTGACCGGGCAGCTCGCGCTGCCGGGCGGGGCCGCGGTGCGCGGCTACGAGATCCACATGGGCGACACGCGCGGGCCCGCGCTCGCGTCGCCCGCACTGACGTTGGCCGCCGATGCCGCGCAGGGCGGCACCCGCCGCGACGGCGCGGTGTCTGCCGATGACCAGATCCTCGCGACCTACGTGCATGGGCTGTTCGACGCGCCCGACGCGTGCACCGCACTGCTCGCATGGGCCGGCCTCGACGGCGCACAACGCATCGACTACCCGGCACTGCGCGAGGCATCGCTCGAACGGCTGGCCGACACGTTCGCGAGCCATCTCGACCTCGACGCGCTGTCCGCCGAGTTTCGTTGACCGGTTGCCGGGCCGTCCTCGCTTTTTCCGCCGAACCGCGTACAACACAGGAGGGCGGAGGTCCGTCCGGAGGAGTACGACGATGAAGGCTCGATGGTGGTGGACCGTGCTGCTCGCGGCGCTGCTGGGCGCGTCGGCGATCGCGCACGCGTGCGATTCGTACGCGCCGGGCGGCGGCCAGTCCGGTTCGGGCGACGCCGCGCAAGGCAAGAGCGGCTACTAACGATCGAGGGGCATGATCGGTCATGCCCCTTTTTACGCTCCGATTCATTCCTTTAAGGAATCAGTGAAAGCGAATCGACGCGTTTATCGACCGAATCGATTCGAATAGAGTGCAGTCCATTCACTCCACTCATTCGAAGGAATTCGCCATGAACCCCAATCGCTACAATGATTTCGCCGCCACGCTGCTGCGCGTCGCACTCGGCGTGCTGTACCTCGCGCACGTCGCGCAGAAGGTGTTCGTCTTCACGCTGCCCGGCACCGCGCAGTTCTTCGCGTCGATCGGCCTGCCGGGCTGGCTCGCGTACCTGACGACGTTCGTCGAGCTGGCCGGCGGGCTGGCGCTGCTCGCGGGCTTCCGGGTGCGCGTCGCCGCGCTCGTGCTGCTGCCGTTCATGCTTGGCGCGACCGCCACGCATCTGCCGAACGGCTGGAGCTTCGCGTCGCCGCACGGCGGTTGGGAATATCCGGCGTTCTGGGCCGTCACGCTCGCGGTGCAGGCGCTGCTGGGCGGCGGGGCGTTCGCGCTCGGCGCACGGGAGGCGGCGGTTCAGCGTGCCTGACCAACCGTCGAGCGCGTCGGCACGGCGCAACCCGTTCCGGTGACCCCCCGTTTGCCGATATCATCGCTCCCTGTATCCGCAATCGAGCGGCGCCTGCCATGCGGCGGGCGCCGCGCGGCTTTTTCGGGGGAATTCATGACGGTGATCGTGGTGGCGAATCCGAAGGGCGGCGTGGGGAAGAGCACGCTGTCCACCAATCTTGCCGGCTATTTCGCGGCGCAGGGCGCGTGGGTCGCGCTCGCCGACCTGGACCGGCAGCAGTCCGCGCATGCGTGGCTCGACCTGCGGCCGCACGGGTTGCCGGCGATCGAGGCATGGGCGCTCGATCCGGACGCGCCGACGAAGCCGCCGCGCGGCCTCGAATACGCGGTGATCGATACGCCTGCCGGCTTGCACGGCAACCGGCTCAACGTCGCGCTGCAACTGGCCGACAAGGTGATCGTGCCGCTGCAGCCGTCAATGTTCGATATTCTCGCCACGCAGCAGTTTCTGGAGCGCCTCGCCGGAGAGAAGGCCGTGCGCAAGGGCAGCGTCGAGGTCGGGATCGTCGGGATGCGGGTCGATGCGCGCACGCGCTCGTCGGACCAGCTGCACCGGTTCGTCGAAGGGCTCGGCCTGCCGGTGCTCGGCTACGTGCGCGACACGCAGAACTACGTGCAGATCGCCGCGCACGGCCTCACGCTGTGGGACGTCGCGAAGAGCCGGGTCGAGAAGGATCTCGAACAGTGGCGGCCGATCGTGGAATGGGCCGAACGCCGGGCGCCGAAGCCCGAGAAGACGGAGCGGGCCGCCAAGGCGCCGTGATCGCGCGGCCGCCGGGCCTGCGCAGGATAAAACGAGAAAGGGCCGGATCCCGTCGCGCGGAATCCGGCCCTTCGACCGTCGGCGGCACTGCCGCGCCCGCGCACCGGGGCGCGGGCGGGCGCTCGGGTCAGGTCCAGTTCTGCGTCGGCACGTGATCGCGATGGCCCTTGATCTTGTTGCCGTCGTCGATGAACACGAGCCTCGGTTTCCAGCCGGCCTGCAGTTCGGCTTCGTCGACCATCGCGAACGCCGCGATGATCACGAGGTCGCCGAGTTGCGCGCGACGCGCGGCCGAGCCGTTCAGCGAGATCATCCCGCTGCCGCGCTCGCCCTTGATCGCGTACGTCGAGAAGCGCTCGCCGTTGTTGATGTTCCAGATGTCGATCCGTTCGTTCTCGATGATGCCCGAGGCTTCGAGCAGGTCTTCGTCGATCGCGCACGAGCCTTCGTAGTGCAGCTCGCAGTGCGTGACGGCCGCGCGGTGGATCTTCGATTTGAGCATGTGGCGCTGCATGGTGTCTCCGTGATGCGTCGTGAGAGGCGCGGGCGGGCGGCCCGTCAGATTTCCAGGTTGTCGATGAGGCGCGTCGCGCCGAGCTTCGCGGCCGCGACGACGACGAGCGGTTCGCCTGCTTCGAGCTGGGCCGCGTTCGGCGCGATCAGGTTCGCGCGGCGGCGGATCGAGATGTAGTCGGGCGCCCAGCCGCGGCCGGACAGATGCGTGCGGGCCATGTCCTCGAGCTTGCCGAGGTCGCGCTCGCCGCCGAGCACGCTTTCGCGGATGCGCTGCAGCGTCTTCGCGAGTTCCGGCGCTTCGCTGCGCTCGTCGGCCGACAGGTAGCGATTGCGCGACGACAGCGCGAGGCCGTCCCCGTCGCGCACGGTTTCGGCGGCGATGATGTCGACCGGCAGCGCGAGCTGCTGGCACATGCGGCGCACGATCATCAGCTGCTGGTAGTCCTTCTTGCCGAACACGGCGACGCGCGGCTGCACGCAGGCCATCAGCTTCGTGACGACCGTGCACACGCCGGTGAAGAAGCCCGGCCGGAATTCACCTTCGAGGATCCCGCCCAGATCGTCCGGCGGCTGCACGCGGTACTCCTGCGGTTCCGGGTACATGTCGCGCTCGGTCGGCGCGAACAGCACGTACACGTTTTCCTTCTGCAGCTTCTCGATATCGTCCTGGAGCGTGCGCGGATACTTGTCGAAATCCTCGTTCGGGCCGAACTGAAGCCGGTTGACGAAGATGCTCGCCACGACCGGGTCGCCGTGCTGGCGCGCGAGGCGCATCAGCGACAGGTGCCCTTCGTGCAGGTTGCCCATCGTCGGCACGAACGCCGTGCGGTTCTGTCCACGCAACTGGTCGCGCAGTTCCTGGATCGAGCTGATGACTTTCATGATCGGGTAGCGGTTTCCTCGCGCATGCGCGCGTTGGCGCCGCAGCAGCGGCGTCGGGGTCGAAGCGGAGAACGCCGGCGCGCGGGCGGCGCATCGGGCGTCGGCGGATTGTAGAGGATTTGGCCGCCAAACGCATCGAAAAGAGAACGATCGTTCACTTTTTAGCCGGGCGTGCCGGCGACGACCCGCGCGGCTGCGCCGGCCCGTGGTGAAGCGGCGGGTATGCCGGGATGAGTCGGGAGAACGGGAAGGGGCGGGCGCGGGCGTTATGCGGCCGTTACGCGGGCAGGTACGCGAGACGCACGTAGATCGGCGCGAACGGCTCGGCCTGCGTGATCTCGAGGAGCGATTCGCGCGCGAGTTCGAGCATCGCGATGAAGTTCACGACGACGACCGGCACGCCGCGCGACGTGTCGAACAGCTCGGCGAACTCCATGAAGCGCGCGTTCTGCAGCCGGCGCAGGATCAGGCTCATGTGCTCGCGCACCGACAGCTCCTCGCGGGAGATCTTGTGATGCTGGACGAGCTTCGCGCGCTTGAGCACGTCGGCCCATGCGGCGCGCAGGTCGTCCGAATTCACGTCGGGGAAGCGCGGCGTGACGCTCTGCTCGATGTAGACTTCGGCGCGCAGGAAGTCGCGGCCGAGCTGCGGCAACTGGTCGAGCCGCTGAGCGGCGAGCTTCATCTGCTCGTATTCGAGCAGGCGGCGCACGAGTTCGGCGCGCGGATCCTCGGCTTCCTCGCCGGTGTCGGCCTTCTTCACCGGCAGCAGCATCCGCGACTTGATCTCGATCAGCATCGCGGCCATCAGCAGGTACTCGGCCGCAAGCTCCAGGTTCGTCGTGCGGATCTGGTCGACGTAGCCCAGATACTGCGCGGTGACCTGCGCCATCGGGATGTCGAGCACGTTGAAGTTCTGCTTGCGGATCAGGTAGAGCAGCAGGTCGAGCGGGCCTTCGAAGGTCTCGAGGAACACCTCGAGCGCATCGGGCGGGATGTAGAGATCCTGCGGCAGCTTGAAGAGCGGCTCGCCGTACAGGCGCGCGAACGCCGCGACACCGTCGACCGTGTCGGGCGTCGAATCGGCGCCCGCGGGCGCGGCGATCGCGTCGTCCTGCCGGGCGGCGCTGGCCTCGTCGGCGGCGCTCACGTCGTCAGAAGTTCTGGTAGTAGACGTACGACGTTTGCTTCACGCGCGATTCCTGCTGCTCGGCGCGCTCTTCGAGGTCGATCGGCTGCTTGTCCCACAGCAGGGAACGGCCTTTGCGCTGCTCTTCCTCGAGCGTCGGCTTCTGCTGCTTGAGCTGGTTCAGGAACTGCGTGACATCGGACTGGTACGGCATGGCTGGATTTTCCGTTTCGGGCGGCGCACGATGCGCCGGATTCACGATGGCGGGATTTTACCGCATCGCGGGAACGGCCGGCGTCAATCGCGCGTCGAATCCGCGGGCCGGTGCAGCACCGGTGCGGCGGTTTACAAACATTAAGCTTTGACGCCGGCACCCTGTGGTCAAATACAGGGTTTTCCACGAAACCGTGACAACCGAGGGCGAGGTCATATTTGGCGGGGCAGTCGAATCAGCAAGCACGCACGGCACATGACGCGGGTCCGCGCGTGGAACGCCATCGCGCCGCCGCGGCGCGCGCCGCGCGCGCGGCCCTCGCGGGTTGCCTTGCCGCGTGCTTCGCGCTGCCGGCCCATGCGAAATACGACGTCGACATCGACGCGCCGCGCGCGATTCGCAAGCTGCTCAAGGCCCATCTCGATATCGCGCGCTTCGCGAAGCGCGACGACATCAGCGACGACCAGTTCGACTTTCTCGTCACCGCCACGCCGCAGCAGGTGCGCGACCTGACCGCGACGGCCGGCTATTTCTCGCCGGTGGTGCGCACCGACGTGCGCACGCGCGACGGCAAGCGCGACGTGCGCATCGCGGTCGATCCGGGCAACCAGACCGTCGTGTCGACGGTCGACCTGACCTTCAAGGGGCCCGTCGACACCGAGGATCCGAAACAGGAAGCCGCGACCCGCTTCGCGTTTTCGCTGAAGCCGGGCGATCCGTTCACCCAGTCCGACTGGGACGACGCGAAGAGCGCCGCGCTCAGGCAACTGCAGGCGCGCCGCTATCTCGGCGCGAAGATCGCGTCGTCGGAGGCGCGCATCGACCCGGGCACGCAGCGTGCGATGCTCGCGGTCACGTTCGACAGCGGCCCGACGTTTACGATCGGCAAGGTCGATGTCGACGGCGTGCGGCGCTATCCGGAGAAGATCGTCACGAACGTCAATCCGCTGTCGGAAGGCGAGATCTACGACGTGCAGCGGATCACCGAATTGCAGCGCCAGTTGCAGAACACGCCTTACTACGCGAGCGTCGCGATCGACGTCGGCGACGATACGTCGAAGCCCGAGCTCACGCCCGTGCACGTGAAGGTCAGCGAGTTCCCGTACAACAACATCCGCGGCGGCGTGGGCTTCGCCACCGATACCGGCCCGCACGTGCAGGGCTCCTATACGTATCTCGACACGTTCGGCGCCGCGTGGCCGCTCACCGTATCGGGCCGGCTCGACCAGATCCAGCAATACGGGCAGGTCCAGTTGTCGATGCCGCCGGGCGAGAAGGGCTGGACCAACAGCGTGCTCGCGTCGTACACGAACACCAACGTGTCGGACACGCGCATCTACAGCGCGCGGGTCGGCGTGCAGCGCACGCGCACCGGGCAGTTCATCGACTATTCGTATTCGCTGATGTACTACCAGGACCGGCTCGACCAGAACGGCGCGGGGCCGACCACGAGCCGTGCGCTGGTGCCGCAATGGGCATGGACGCGCCGCAACGTCGACGATCCGCTGTTCCCGCGCTCGGGCAACCTGATCCACGCCGAGGCCGGCTTCGCGGTCAAGGGCGTGCTGACCGACCAGAGCTTCATCCGCGGCTATGCGCGCGGCCAGCAGTACCTGCCGGTCGGCAAGCGCGACCTGTTCGTGTTCCGCGCGGAGCTCGGCGGCGTATTCACGGGCGGCAGCTCGACCGGCGTGCCGGCGTCGCTGCTGTTCCGCGCGGGCGGCTCGAACTCGGTGCGCGGCTACGGCTACCAGAGCATCGGCAACAGCGTCGACGGCTCCGTGCTGCCGACCAAGTACCTGATGACGGGCACCGCCGAATACCAGCACTGGTTCAACCGCGACTGGGGCGCCGCGACGTTCTTCGACATCGGCACCGCCACCGATGCGTGGGGCGAACGCGTGTTCTACCCGGGTGTCGGCGTCGGCGCGCGCTGGCGCAGCCCCGTCGGCCCGATCAACGTCGACGTCGCGTACGGGCTGCGCAACCATAGCGTGCGCCCGTACCTGACGCTCGGCATCGCTTTCTGACCGTACCGCTTCACCGACGACGAACCGCATGACGAAGGACCCGAACGACACGCCGCCGCCTCCCGATCCGGACTTGCCCGACGGCGCGCCCGACGCGCCGCCGCGTGCGCCGCGCCGCGGGCCGGTCGCGCGCATCGGGCGCTTCGTCGCGTGGACGTTCGCGACGGTCGTGCTGCTCGTCGTGGTGGCGGCCGCGCTCGTGCTGGGCGCGGCGACGACCGAGCGCGGCACGCGGCTCGCATGGCAGGCGGCCGAGCGCGTGCTCGGCGCGCGGCTCGCGGGCACGCTCGAAGGCGGATCGCTTGCGACCGGCGTGCGGTTGCGCGGGTTTGCGTGGACGAGCCCCGACGGCACCGGCACCGAAGTCCGCATCGACCGGCTCGACGGCCGCTGGGCGCTGACCCGCGCGCCGTGGCGTCTGTCCATCGTGTATCTTCGCGCCGGCACGATCGATGTGCGGATCGCGCCGGGGCCGTCGACACCGGCTACGACGCCGCAGGACCTGAGCCTGCCGCTGCAGTTGCGGATCGACGACCTGCGCGTCGATCGTCTCGCGATCCACGACGGCGGCTCGACGACGCAGCTCGACCACATCGCACTGAACGGGCGCAGCGACGGCCGCCACCACGAGCTCGTGCTCGACGGTGTCGACACGCCGTACGGTGCGCTGACCGCGCGCGCGAAGCTCGACGGCGTGAAGCCGTTCGCGCTGACGGGCGAAGCCACTTATGCGGGCAAGCTGTCCGACGAGCCGGTCGATGCGCGGGCGCGCGTGTCGGGCTCGCTCGAAGCGCTCGTCGCCGAAGTCGACGCGAGCGGGATGAAGCTGAACGGGCGCGCGCACGTCGAGGCCGCGCCGTTCGGCGCGGTGCCGCTCACGCGCGCGTCGCTCGCGTTCGATCACGTGAACCCGCAGGCGCTCGCGCCCGGTGCGCCGGCCGCCGACCTCGCGGTGCGCGCGGAACTCGCACCGGTGAGCGCGCCGGCCGGCGCCGCGCGCGCGACGGGTTTCGCGGTGACGGGCCCGGTGTCGATCGTCAATGCGAAGCCCGGCACGCTCGGCGAGCACCTGCTGCCGGTGATCGATGCGCACGCGAACGTGCATCTCGACGCGCACGCGCAGCGGATCGACGATCTGGCGCTGAAGCTGATCCGCGACGGCAGCGTGACGGGCAACGGCACGCTGGCGGGCGGCAAGGGCCGCTTCGACCTGAAGGTCGCGAATCTCGACCTGAACGCGTTCGTCGCCGAGCTGCGGCCGATGCGTCTCGCCGGCCCGCTCGGCGTGACGCTCGCGGGCGACGTGACGACCGTCGATTTCAACCTGAACGATCCGAAGCTCGCGCTCGGCGCACGCGCGAAGGTTGCGCTGACGCCGCAGCAGACCGTGCTGAGCGACGCGCGCGTGACAGCGGGCAAGGGCCGCATCGACCTGACGGGCGTGTTCCGTCACGATGCGCATTCGAGCTACGACGCGAAGGCGACGCTGACGGCGTTCGATCCGTTGTTGCTCGCCGCGATGAATGCGCCGCAGGCGAGCGGCGGCAAGGCGGCCGCCAATGCGGTCAAGGGTGCCAAGGCGCCGGCCAGACGCGGCGAGACGCGCGTGTCGGGCACGCTGACGGCATCGGGCGCGTTCGCGCCGCAGGTGTCGACGAAGGCGACCTTCAAGCTCGGGGACAGCCTGTACGACGGCGTGCCGCTGACCGGCGCCGGCGTCGTGCAGCTCGCCGGCTCGCGCATCCTGCCGAGCAACGCGAACCTGTCGATCGCGGGCAATCACGTCGACCTGCGCGGCAGCTTCGGCGCGCCCGGCGACCGGCTGCGCTTCGTCGTCGACGCGCCGCAGCTCGACCGGCTCGGCTTCGGCGTACAAGGGCTCGTGCAGGCGCAGGGCGACCTGACCGGCAGCTTCGCGCACCCGAACGTGACGGCCACCTACAAGGCCGAGCACGTGGTCGTCGGCTCGAACCGGATCGGCGCCGCACAGGGTCGCGCGGACATCCGCGACGGCGCACACGGCGCGCTCGTGTTCACGGCCGACGCGTCCGACATCGCGCTCGGTTCGCTGCAGCTGAAATCGCTGCGCGCGAACCTCGACGGCACGCGCGCGAAGCACACGCTCGACGCGTCGGCGCTCGGGATCGCGGGCGGCCGCGTGGTCGACCTGACGCTCGCGGCGAACGGCGGCGTGGTCGAGAACCGCGACGGGATGCGCTGGGACGGCACGGTGACGCGCCTGGCGAACCGCGGCACGCCGGCCGTCGCGCTGCAGTCGCCGCTGACCGTGTCGGCCGGCGCCGGTCGCGTGACGCTCGGCGCGACGCGGCTCACGCTCGAAGGCGCGGCGATCGACCTGAAGTCGTTCGTATTCGATCACGGCCAGATGCGCTCGGCGGGTTCCGTCAGCGGCGCGTCGGTCGCGCGATTCTTCGAAGTTCGACAGGAGCTGACCGGTCAGCGGCCGCCGGTGCGGACCGACGTCGTGCTCGATGCGGACTGGGATTTCTCGCTCGGCGCGAACGCGACGGGCTACGTGCAGGTGAAGCGCCGCGGCGGCGACGTGACGATCGAGAGCGGGCGCGGCATCGCGTCGCTCGGGCTGACCGACCTCACCGCGCGCGCGAACTTCACGCCCGGCAACCGGCTCAACGTGACGGCGCTCGCGAAGGCGAGCCGGATCGGCACCCTGGACGCGAACGTCACGGTGCCGTTCGCGCTGCGCGACGGCGTGTTCGGCGTGGTCGACGACGGCCCGCTGTCGGGCCGCATCGACGCCGACATCCCGGCGCTGAAGACGACCGGCAACCTGTTCGGGCCGAGCTACCTGCTCGGCGGGCGCGCGGCGCTCAAGCTGACGGTTGCGGGCACGCCGGTGAAGCCGAACCTGTCGGGGATGCTGACGGGCGACGATTTGTCCGCGACGCTGATCGACCAGGGTGTGCAGTTGAAGGACGGCATCGTGCGCGTGAAGCTGTCGGACAACCTCGTCGAATTCCAGCAGGTCGAATTCCACGGCGGCGACGGTACGCTGCGCGCGCTCGGCCGCGTGCGCCTCGACGGCGAAGCGCCCGACCTGACCGCGAGCATCGTCGCGGACAAGCTCGAACTGTTCGCGGCGCCGGATCGCAAGCTGTCGCTGTCGGGCAAGGCGACCGTCGCGAACGACGGGCCGCGCGGCGCGCTGTCGATCGACGGCAAGTTCGTCGTCGACCGTGCGCTGTTCGACTTGCCGGAGGAGTCGGCGCCGCACCTGTCGGACGACGTGGTGATCCTGCAGCCGGGCGGCACGGTGCGCGGCGACACGCCGACCGGCACCGCGGCCGCGAAGCCGAAGCCGGTCGCGGACAAGCCGGCGTCGTCGCTCGCGCCGCGCGCGAACATCGACATCGGCCTCGGCAACAACTTCCGCTTCAAGGGCCACGGCGCGGATCTCGGGCTGCGCGGCACAATCACCGTGATGAGCGCGCCGGGCGTGCCGCTGCGCGCGGTCGGCAACGTGCGCGTGACCGAAGGCTCGACGTACACGTCGTTCGGCCGCAAGCTCGCGATCGAGAACGGCTTCTTCACGTTCAACGGCCCCGTGTCGAACCCGGGCGTCAACATTCTCGCGATGCGGCGCAACCAGGAGGTCGAGGCCGGCGTGCAGGTGACGGGCACGATCCAGTCGCTGACGGTCAAGCTCGTGTCGGAGCCGAACGTCACGGACAACGAAAAGCTGTCGTGGCTGCTGTTCGGGCACGGCACCGACCAGGGCAACAACGTCGGCCAGCAGGGCGCGATGACGGCCGCGCTCGGGCTGCTCGGCAGCGTGACCGGCAAGCGCGTCGCGCAGACGTTCGGTCTCGACGAGGTGTCGGTCGGCCGCAGCGAAGTCGGCCTGACCGATCCGCAGGTCGTACTCGTGTCGAAGGCGATCAACGAGCGGTTCGTGCTCGGCTTCGAGCAGGGCCTGCAGTCGGCGAGCAACGCGTTCAAGGCGACGATCAACCTCACGCGTTTCTGGTCGGTGTCCGCGTACGGCGGCACGTTCCAGGGCGTCGATCTGAACTACACGCGGCGCTTCGATCGCTGGTTCGGCAGCGACGGCGCGCGCGGGCGGCGCGCCGAGCAGCCATAAAAAATCCCCGCACGAAACGTGCGGGGATTTTTTTCGTGCAGGCGGTCGCGCGTTCGGCTTACTTCACGCGCATCCCGGGCTTCGCGCCGCTGTGCGGCTCGAGGATGTAGAGGCCCGGCTCGGCCTTCTCGTCGGTAGCCGACGCGGCCAGCACCATCCCTTCGGACAGGCCGAACTTCATCTTGCGCGGCGCGAGGTTCGCGACCATCACGGTCAGCTTGCCGACGAGCTGCTCGGGCTGGTACGCGGACTTGATGCCCGAGAACACGTTGCGGGTCTTTTCCTCGCCGACGTCGAGCGTGAGCTGCAGCAGCTTGTCCGACCCTTCGACCGCCTGGCACGCGACGATCTTCGCGATGCGCAGGTCGATCTTCGCGAAATCGTCGATCGAGATGGGGGCGTCGTCGGCGCCGTTCACGACGGCCGGCTTCGCGTTCGCCTTGGCTTTGTTCTTCGCATCCTTCGCGGCATTCGCGCTCGCGGCGGCCGCACCGGTGGCCTCGGCCTGCAGCGAATCGCGGTTCGCGGCGAGCAGCGCGTCGATCTGCTTCGCATCGACGCGCGTCATCAGGTGCTGGTACGCCTTGATCGGCTGCGCCGACGACAGCGGCTTCGCGGCATCGGCCCACGCGAGCGGCGCGATCCCGAAGAACGCCTCGACCGCTTCGGCCACGCGCGGCATCACCGGCTTCAGCGCGAGCGACAGCAGGCGGAACGACTCGAGGCTCACGCTGCAGGTTTCGTGCAGCGCGACCGCATTGGCCGGATCCTTCGCGAGATCCCACGGCTTCGCGCCGTCGACGTACGCGTTCACTTCGTCCGCGAGCTCCATCGTATGGCGCAGCGCGCGGCCGTACTCGCGCGCTTCGTAGTGCGCGGCGATCTGCGGAATCGCATCGCGCAGCTTCGCGACGAGCGGATGGTTCATCGCGCTATCTTGTACGCGGCCGTCGAAGCGCTTGATCAGGAAGCCCGCCGCGCGGCTCGCGATGTTCACGTACTTGCCGACGAGATCGCTGTTCACGCGTGCCTGGAAGTCGTCGAGGTTCAGGTCGATGTCTTCCATCGTCGCGTTCAGTTTCGCGGCGAAGTAGTAGCGCAGCCATTCCGGGTTCAGGCCCGTGTCGATGTAGCTCTGCGCGGTGATGAATGTCCCGCGCGACTTCGACATCTTCGCGCCGTCGACGGTCAGAAAGCCGTGCGCGAACACGTTGGTCGGCGTGCGGTGGCCCGAGAACTCGAGCATCGCGGGCCAGAACAGCGTGTGGAAGTACAGGATGTCCTTGCCGATGAAGTGATACTGCTCGGTGTTCGAACCCGGGCGGACCCACGCGTCGAAATCGATGCCGTTGCGGTCGCACAGGTTCTTGAAGCTCGCGTAGTAGCCGACCGGCGCGTCGAGCCACACGTAGAAATACTTGCCGGGCGCGCCCGGGATCTCGAAGCCGAAGTACGGCGCGTCACGCGAGATGTCCCAGTCGGCGAGCTTGGCTTCGCCGGCGTCGCCGAGCCATTCGCGCATCTTGTTGGTCGCTTCGGGCTGCGCGAGGCCGCTCACCCATTCGCGCAGGAACGCTTCGCAGCGCGGATCGGACAGGCGGAAGAAGTAGTGCTTCGACGTCTTGCGCACCGGCGTCGCGCCCGACACGACCGAATACGGGTTCAGCAGTTCGGTCGGCAGGTAGGTCGAGCCGCACACTTCGCAGTTGTCGCCGTATTGATCCTTCGCGTGGCACTTCGGGCACTCGCCCTTGATGAAGCGGTCCGGCAGGAACATTTCCTTGACGGGATCGTACGCCTGCTCGATCTCGCGCTCGGCGATGAAGCCCGCTTCCCGCAGCGCGACGTAGATCTTCTCGCTCAGCACGCGGTTCTCGTCCGAATCGGTCGAGTAGAAGTTGTCGAACGACACGCCGAAGCTGTCGAAGTCGCGCTTGTGTTCGGTCCACACGCGCTCGATCAGTTGCTTCGGGGTCAGGCCTTCCTTCTCCGCGCGCAGCATGATCGGCGTGCCGTGCGTATCGTCGGCGCCGATGTAATAGACCTCGTGGCCGTGCATTCGCAGCGTCCGCACCCAGATGTCGGTCTGGATGTACTCGACCAGGTGGCCGATGTGGATCTGCCCGTTGGCATAGGGCAGTGCGGACGTAACAAGGATCTGGCGGCCGCCTTGCGGCGCCGCAGCCTGCACGGAAGTGAAGTCGGATGCGGACATAGGGTCTGTAGAGGAACGGCGGAAAAACGACGGGAAACCGCGATTCTAGCAGGGGCGCGTGCCGGCGCGGCGGGCGGGCGCCGCGGACCGGACGCCGGAAGGGACGGGGCCGCACGGAGGGCATGCCCGGCGGCGGTGTGCTGCGATGCAGCACGAAAATTGCGGGCAAAAAAAACCGGGGCGGATACGGCCCCGGAGCAACAACGACAAGAGGAGAATGGTGACGCGCCGGCAACACCAGCCGCGTACCGTAAATACTGACCACGGCCTGCGACAGAAGTTCGAAAATTTTTTCGATTTGTTACCGGCCCCGCCGAAAGCCTTGCCCGGCGGGGCTGCGCGGGCACGAGACCCGCGCCTTCCCCTCGTCGTGCGCTTACTGCGCCTGCGCGGCGCGCAGGTAGATTTCGACGCGGCGGTTCTGTGCGCGGCCGGCTTCGGTCGCGTTGTCCGCGATCGGATTCGATGCACCCATGCCTTGCGCCGACAGGCGGGCGCCGTTCACGCCGCGCTGCGCGAGTGCGTTCACGACGCTTTGCGCGCGGTTCTGCGACAGCGTCTGGTTCAGCTGCGCCGAGCCCGTGCTGTCCGTGTAGCCGACGATCGATGCCGTCACCTGCGGGTTCTGGTTCAGCGTCGTCGCCAGGTCGTTCAGCAGCGGCGTGAAGGCCGGCGTGATCGCGTACTGGTTCGTCGCGAACGTCACCGAGCTCGGGACGTTCAGCTTCAGCGAGCCGTCCGGCTGCTCGGTCACTTGCGTACCCGTCTGCGCTGCCGACGGCGCGAGCTTGTTCTTGATCGCCTGCCAGTTGTAACCCGTCACGCCGCCGACCAGCGCGCCGACGCCTGCGCCGATCGCCGCGCCCTTGCCGCCGCCCGCCAGTGCGCCGATGCCTGCGCCCAGCGCCGCGCCCGTGCCGGTACCGACGGCCGTGTTCGAGCCTTGCTGCGTGGCGCAACCTGCCAGCAGTGCGCCGGCCAGTGCAAAGACGGAAAGGCGAGTCGCGATTTTCATGTTCATCTTGGATTCCTCTCTTGGTTGAACGAGTCGACAACGACGACAACAACAGTTACGGCTTCCGGCGCGGGCCACCCGAAAAAGGAGGGTGGGCCCGCATGCGCGGCAGCCGCCGAGGCGGCCGCATGTCCTGTCCGTCAGCGTAGCTGTTGGGACAGTGCGACGCGTCAGCCTCTACAATATAGGCGGTTAGCGGCCGATTTGGCCCCATAGCATGCCGCACGCGAAGAGTGCGCCGGGTCGCGCGTTCGCGCAATGGCGTGCAACAGATTCTTTCACTTTTCCCGATTTTCGCAGCGTAATTTGATATTTTTTGACGTTTGCGTGGGAGAAAAACGTTTTCATGGAGTTTCGATGAGCATTGACCGGGCACAAGTCGACGCCGCATTGGCGGCTGTCGTCGACCCCAATACGGGCCGTCCGTATGCGGCGAACAAGGGCGTGCGCAACGTCGCGATCGACGGCGACGTCGTCACGCTCGACGTGGTGCTCGGCTATCCCGCGCGCAGCCAGCACGACGACGTGCGCGCACGCGTCACCGCCGCGCTGCAGGCCGTGGCCGGCGTGCGCGACGCGCGTGTCGCCGTATCGCAGGAGATCGTCGCGCATACGGTGCAGCGGGGCGTGAAACTGCTGCCGAACGTGAAGAACATCGTGGCGGTCGCATCGGGCAAGGGCGGCGTCGGCAAGAGCACGACCGCCGTCAACCTCGCGCTGGCGCTGGCCGCGGAAGGCGCGTCGGTCGGCATTCTCGATGCCGACATCTACGGCCCGTCGCTGCCGACGATGCTCGGCATCCACGGCCAGCGGCCGGAGTCGCCCGACAACCAGTCGATGAACCCGCTCGTCGGACACGGGCTGCAGGCGAACTCGATCGGCTTCCTGATCGACGAAGACAATCCGATGGTGTGGCGCGGCCCGATGGCGACCTCCGCGCTCGAGCAGCTGCTGCGTCAGACCAACTGGCGCGAGCTCGACTACCTGATCGTCGACATGCCGCCCGGCACCGGCGACATCCAGCTCACGCTCGCGCAGCGCGTGCCCGTCACCGGCGCGGTGATCGTCACGACGCCGCAGGACATCGCACTGCTCGATGCGAAAAAGGGCCTGAAGATGTTCGAGAAGGTCGGGATTCCGATCCTCGGCATCGTCGAGAACATGAGCATCCACGTCTGCTCGAACTGCGGCCACGAGGAGCACATCTTCGGCGCCGGCGGGGCCGAGCGGATGGCGAAGGACTACGGCGTGAACGTGCTCGGCAGCCTGCCGCTCGACATCGCGATCCGCGAGCGCGCCGACAGCGGCACGCCGACGGTCGTGGCCGATGCCGGGGGCGCGCTGGCGCGCCGCTACCGCGACATCGCGCGCGGCGTGGCGCTCGCGATTGCCGAGCGCGCGCGCGACATGACGTCGAAGTTCCCGTCGATCGTTGTTCAAAATACGTAAAACCCTTGCGGGGCGGGGCCTCAACGCTGTTTACGGCGCCGCGAGGCGCGGTATCATGGCGACTTTTCCCGGGTCCCTTTACCTGCCCGGCGCGGCCGCCGTGTCAAACGGCCGTCAGCCGGCATGAGGATCGAATGAAACAACGACATCACGGCGTGCGCGCCGGCCGCGTGCGGTACGCGCTGCTGGCCGCCGCCGCGCTGGGCCTGCTGGCCGGCTGCACCTCCTTTTCCTCGTCGCACGAAAAACGGGCCGACGCGCAACTGCAGCCGACGGTCGGCTCGCAGGCGCGCGGCGCGGTCACGTTCGTCGAGCGTCCGGACGGCGTGCAGGTCACCTACAACCTGGCCGGCCTGCCGCCGAACACCGATCACGCGTTGCAGGTGCACGAACGCGGCGACTGCAACGCGGGCGACGGCTCGAGCGCCGGCCAGGTGTTCGCGCCGGCCGCCGACCGGCTGCGCGCCGGTGCGCGCGTCGCCGGCGATCTCGGCAACATCCATGCGGACGCGAACGGCGTCGCGGCCGGCTTCATCGTCGCGCCCGATCTGGCCCTCGATGGCGTGCGCTCGGCGATGAACCGCGCGGTGCTGGTGCACCGCGACGCGAGCGACCCCGCGTTTGCGCAGCACGGCGCGGGGCCGGCGCTGGCCTGCGGCGTGATCCGTTGACGGCCGCCGCGTGCGCAGGCCGATGATCGCGTAAAATGTGCGCCTTTCCCGGCCGCTGCCTCGCGCGAGCGGCCCTTCCCGACTGTCACGCAGCGTTTCCTGGCGCCCCGAATATGCAACGACCCCAACGCTCACTTCGTTCGCTGTCCCCCGAAGGGACGGCCAGCTTCCTTGGGACGGCCCGGCGGAGGCTCGCATGAGCATCAAGTCCGACAAATGGATTCGGCGCATGGCCGAAGAACACAAGATGATCGAGCCGTTCGTGCCCGATCAGGTTCGCGCGTCCGAGGACGGCCGCCGGATCGTCAGCTACGGCACGTCGAGCTACGGCTACGATATCCGCTGCGCGGACGAATTCAAGATCTTCACGAACATCAACTCGACGATCGTCGATCCGAAGAACTTCGACGAGGGTTCGTTTGTCGATTTCAAGGGCGACGTGTGCATCATCCCGCCGAACTCGTTCGCGCTGGCCCGCACCGTCGAATATTTCCGCATCCCGCGCACCGTGCTGACCGTCTGCCTCGGCAAGTCGACCTATGCGCGCTGCGGGATCATCGTCAACGTGACGCCGTTCGAACCCGAGTGGGAAGGCTACGTCACGCTGGAATTCTCGAACACCACGCCGCTGCCCGCGAAGATCTACGCGAACGAAGGCGTCGCGCAGGTGCTCTTCTTCGAAAGCGACGAAGTGTGCGACGTGTCGTACGCGGATCGCGGCGGCAAGTATCAGGGGCAGCGCGGTGTCACGCTGCCGAAAACCTGATCTGGTTGCATAACGTCTCACCAGTTTCCGGGTGACCGCTGCGCGTGACGCGCCGCGGTCGTTCTTTTTGGAGAATCGCCCATGAAGTTTCGTTTCCCCGTCGTCATCATCGACGAAGATTTCCGCTCCGAGAACATCTCGGGCTCCGGCATCCGGGCGTTGGCCGAAGCGATCGAGAAGGAGGGCGTCGAAGTCCTCGGCCTCACGAGCTACGGCGATCTGACGTCGTTCGCGCAGCAGTCGAGCCGCGCGTCGTGCTTCATCCTGTCGATCGACGACGACGAACTCATGCTCGGCGAAACCGGCCCGGACGGCGAACTGCCCGAGCTCGCGACCGCGATCATCGAGCTGCGCGCGTTCGTCACCGAAGTGCGCCGCCGCAACGCGGACATCCCGATCTTCCTGTACGGCGAGACGCGCACGTCGCGCCATTTGCCGAACGACATCCTGCGCGAACTGCACGGCTTCATCCACATGTTCGAGGACACGCCGGAGTTCGTCGCGCGCCACATCATCCGCGAAGCGAAGGTCTATCTCGACTCGCTCGCGCCGCCGTTCTTCAAGGAACTCGTGAAGTACGCGGACGAAGGCTCGTACTCGTGGCACTGCCCGGGCCACTCGGGCGGCGTCGCGTTCCTGAAGAACCCGCTCGGCCAGATGTTCCACCAGTTCTTCGGCGAGAACATGCTGCGCGCGGACGTCTGCAACGCGGTGGACGAACTCGGCCAGCTGCTCGACCACACGGGCCCGGTCGCGGCGTCCGAGCGCAACGCGGCGCGCATCTTCAGCGCGGACCACCTGTTCTTCGTGACCAACGGCACGTCGACGTCGAACAAGATCGTCTGGCATGCGACGGTCGCACCGGGCGACATCGTGCTGGTCGACCGCAACTGCCACAAGTCGATCCTGCACGCGATCACGATGACGGGCGCGATTCCGGTGTTCCTCACGCCGACGCGCAACCATTTCGGCATCATCGGGCCGATCCCGCGCGACGAATTCAAGCCGGAGAACATCCGCAGGAAGATCGAGGCGAACCCGTTCGCGCGCGAGGCGCTGCGCGCGAACCCGGACATGAAGCCGCGCATCCTGACGATCACGCAGAGCACGTACGACGGCGTCGTCTACAACGTCGAGATGATCAAGGACCTGCTCGGCGACCTGCTCGACACGCTGCACTTCGACGAAGCGTGGCTGCCGCACGCGACGTTCCACCCGTTCTACCGCGACATGCACGCGATCGGCGACGGCCGGCCGCGCACGGGGGCGCTCGTGTTCGCGACGCACTCGACGCACAAGCTGCTCGCGGGCATCTCGCAGGCGTCGCAGATCGTCGTGCAGGATTCGGAG
The DNA here is from genome assembly GCF_001718555.1 of Burkholderia metallica. Taxonomy (NCBI): domain Bacteria; kingdom Pseudomonadati; phylum Pseudomonadota; class Betaproteobacteria; order Burkholderiales; family Burkholderiaceae; genus Burkholderia; species Burkholderia metallica. Next base: position 2,779,422 of record NZ_CP013401.1, on the reverse strand, counting down.
AACCGCACGTTCGACAAGCACCGCTTCAACGAGGCGTACCTGATGCACACGTCGACGAGCCCGCAGTACGCGATCATCGCGTCGTGCGACGTCGCGGCCGCGATGATGGAGCCGCCGGGCGGTACCGCGCTCGTCGAGGAATCGATTGCCGAGGCGATCGATTTCCGCCGCGCGATGCGCAAGGTCGACGCCGAGTACGGCGACGACTGGTTCTTCAGCGTGTGGGGCCCGGACAACCTGTCCGCAGAAGGCATCGGCTCGCGCGAGGACTGGATGCTGAAGCCGAACGACCACTGGCACGGCTTCGGCCCGCTGGCGGAAGGCTTCAACATGCTCGACCCGATCAAGGCGACGATCATCACGCCGGGGCTCGACGTCGACGGCGAATTCGGCGAGACCGGCATTCCGGCCGCGATCGTCACGAAGTACCTGGCCGAGCACGGGATCATCGTCGAGAAGACCGGCCTGTACTCGTTCTTCATCATGTTCACGATCGGCATCACGAAGGGCCGCTGGAACTCGATGGTGACCGAGCTGCAGCAGTTCAAGGACGACTACGACAACAACCAGCCGCTGTGGCGCGTGCTGCCGGAATTCGTCGCGCAGCATCCGCGCTACGAGCGCGTCGGCCTGCGCGACCTGTGCACGCAGATCCACGACGTGTACCGTGCGAACGACATCGCGCGCCTGACGACGGAGATGTACCTGTCGGACATGGAACCGGCGATGAAGCCGTCGGACGCGTTCGCGAAGCTCGCGCACCGCAAGATCGACCGCGTGCCGCTCGACGAGCTCGAAGGTCGCGTGACGAGCATCCTGCTCACGCCGTACCCGCCGGGCATTCCGCTGCTGATTCCGGGCGAGCGCTTCAACAAGACGATCGTGAACTACCTGCGGTTCGCGCGCGACTTCAACGAACGCTTCCCGGGCTTCCACACCGACATCCACGGCCTCGTCGCGGAAGACGTGAACGGCCGCGTCGAGTACTTCGTCGACTGCGTGCGCGACTGATGGCGGCGCATGGACGAATCCGGGCGATGCGCGCGGCGCTGGCCGCGCTCGTCGTCTGGGCGGCAGGGGCGGCGGGGCTGGCGGGCGCAGGGGCCGCGCACGCGGAAGTCGCCGCGGCCGACCCGATCGACGTCGCGATGCGGCAATGCCTCGCGCGGCGCGACCGGTCGTCGCCGGCCGGCCAGATCCAGTGCATGGGCGAAGCGCAGCAGCAGTGGCAGGCCGTGATGGACGGCGCGTACCAGCGCCTGCTGAAAGATGCGCCGGCCGACGCGAAGCGCGGCTGGCAGGACAGCCAGCGCCGCTGGCTGACGTGGCGCAAGGACGAAGTGCAGTTGCTGAAGGCGGTGTACGACACGACGCGCGGCACCGCGTACGCGATGTCGAGTGCCGATCTGCAGTTGCAGCCGGTGCGCGATCGCGCGCTGGCGCTGCGCAGTGCAGCGGATCGCTATGCGCCGCCGCCTGCCGCCGTGCCGGTCGCGGCCACGAGCGGCGCGCAGGGCGGCCCGGGCGCGGCCCGGGGCGCGACCCTGCCGACCGGCAAGCCGGCGCCGCACGATCCGGCCGTGCGTCGCGTGCGGCCGTGCGAACAGGATGCCGCGTGCGAGCACGCGCTGTTCGACCTGAACCGCTATTACCAGAAGCTGCGCCGCAAGATGCCGGCGCATTCGGCTGCGACGCTCGTGCGCGCGCAGCGTGCGTGGATCGGGTTCCGCGATGCGACGGCGCCGCTCGTCGGCGAGGACGGCCGCGTCGACCTGATCGGCGCGCGCATCGCGACGATGAAACGGCTGTCGGAGACGGCCGGCAACAAGTAAGCGCCGGGCCGCGACGGTCGCGATCACGGCGTCACGCAAAACGGGCACCCTGTCGGGTGCCCGTTTGCATTCGGGAGCGGCGCGACGCGCTTACGCGGGCTGCTGCGTATCGAGGCGGCCGAACCACGACGGCACGAGCGCAACCGCATCGTCGAGCGACGCGAGCACGTGCAGGCTCAGCGCGACGATTTCGGGCGTCGGCGCCTTCAGGTCGGGCACGGTGACGACCGATGCGCCGGCCCCCGCGGCCGACAGCGCGCCGAAGTCGCTATCTTCGAACGCGACGCATGCGCGGGCCGGCACGCCGAGGCGTTCGGCCGCGAGCCGGTAGACGGCCGGATCGGGCTTGCCGCGCGCGACTTCGTCGCCGCCCGCGATCGCGCGGAAGAACGGCAGCACGCCGACCGCGTCGAGCCGTGCGCGAATCACGTCGCACGCGGACGACGAGGCGACCGCGCACGGAATCCCGGCCTGCGCGAGCGCGTCGAGCAGCGCGAACGCGCCGGGCTTCAGCGGAAACTTCGGATGCGGTTCGGGCGACGCGAGTTGCTCGCGCACGCGGGTGCGCACCGCGTCGAACGTGTCGGGGTGGCCGATCAGCCGCGCCAGGATGACCTGGCCTTCGGCGAACGAGCGCCCGACGATCTGCAGGTAATCGGCGACGGTCAGCGTGACGCCGTGCGCGTTCGACACGTCGATCCACGTGTTCATGATGGTCCGCTCGGAATCGACGAGCAGGCCGTCCATGTCGAAGAGCGCGGCGGAAAAGGTCATCGGCGGCATGCGGGAAGCGGGGCAGGCGACGGGCGGCACGATGGCCGCCCGAATGAAAAACGGACGCCGAAGGCGTCCGTCCGGGACAGCGGGCTTACTGGCCGAGCGCGGCGCGGGCCGCGTTGACGGCCGCACGCACCTGGTCGGGCGCGGTGCCGCCCGGATGGTTGCGGCTTGCGACCGAACCCTCGAGCGTCAGGTAGCCGAACACGTCTTCGCCGATCAGGTGCGCGACGTTCGGCAGCTCCTGCTTCATTTCGTCGAGCGTCAGGTCGGCCAGATCGATGCCGCGGTCGTCGCAGATCTTCACGGCGTGCGCGACGGCTTCGTGCGCATCGCGGAACGGCAGCCCGCGCTTCACCAGGTAGTCGGCGAGGTCGGTGGCGGTCGAGAAGCCCTGCAGTGCGGCCGCGCGCATCGCGACCGGCTTCACGGTGATGCCGGCAACCATCTCGGCGAAGATCCGCAGCGTGTCGGCGACGGTGTCGACCGTGTCGAACAGCGGTTCCTTGTCTTCCTGGTTGTCCTTGTTGTACGCGAGCGGCTGGCCCTTCATCAGCGTCAGCAACGCCATCAGGTGGCCGTTCACGCGGCCCGTCTTGCCGCGCGCGAGCTCGGGCACGTCGGGGTTCTTCTTCTGCGGCATGATCGAGCTGCCGGTGCAGAAGCGGTCGGCGATGTCGATGAAGCCGACGCGCGGGCTCATCCACAGCACGAGTTCTTCGGAGAAGCGCGACACGTGCGTCATCACGAGCGCGGACGCCGCGGTGAATTCGATCGCGAAGTCGCGATCCGACACCGCATCGAGCGAGTTCGCGCAGATGCCGTCGAAGCCGAGCGTCTTCGCGACCGCGTGACGGTCGATCGGGTAGCTCGTGCCCGCGAGCGCGGCCGCGCCGAGCGGCAGGCGGTTCACGCGGGTGCGGCAGTCGCGCATGCGCTCGGCGTCGCGCGAGAACATCTCGACGTACGCGAGCAGGTGGTGGCCGAATGTGACGGGTTGCGCGACCTGCAGGTGCGTGAAGCCCGGCATGATCGTGTCGGCGTTCTGCTCCGCGAGGTCGAGCAGTGCGCCGCGCAGGTCGTTCAGCAGACCGCCGATGCGGTCGATCTCGCCGCGCAGCCACAGGCGGATGTCGGTCGCGACCTGGTCGTTGCGCGAGCGGCCCGTGTGCAGGCGCTTGCCGGCGTCGCCGATCAGCGCGGTCAGGCGCGCCTCGATGTTCAGGTGGACGTCTTCGAGGTCGAGCTGCCATTCGAATTCGCCGCGCTCGATTTCACCCTTGATCTGCGCCATCCCGCGTTCGATCGCGGCCAGGTCGTCGGCGCTGACGATCTTCTGCGCAGCGAGCATGTTCGCGTGCGCGAGCGAGCCGGCGATGTCGACGAGCGCGAGACGCTTGTCGAAAAACACCGACGACGTGTAGCGCTTGACCAGCTCCGACATCGGTTCCGAGAAGCGGGCCGACCAGGCCTCGCCCTTTTTGTGCAGTTGGGACGTCATGGCGATTCTTCGAAGGGGGATGTTGGGCGGCGTGCGCCGCCGAGGGAATCCCGCGATTCTAACATTCGCGGGCCTGCCCGCCGCGGCGCGCGGCCGTTCGCGGCGGCCCGCCGGCCCGCTCAGTCGCGTACGAGCACGACCAGCTTCAGGTCTTCGCGGTGCGCGGGCTTCAGCGTGATCTGCTGGTACACGAGGCGGCCGTCGGCCGGATGGTCGAATTCGCGCAGGCCGCCTTCGCGCTCGAACACGTCCTGCGACGCCCAGTACTGCGCGAACGCGTCGCTGCCGGCGCTCAGCGCGTCGATCAGCGCACGCGTGGGCGCATCGCCCAGGTGGCGGATCGAATCGGCGCGAAATTCGGCCGCGAGCCGCCGCGCGCGGGTTTCCCAGTCGACGATCAGCGTGCGCGCGGCTGGCGACATGAACGTGAAGCGCAGCAGGTTGCGGTCGTGCTCGCCGTCGAGCCAGCCGGAAAAGAGTGCGGCGGCCGGTGCGTTCCATGCGAGCGCGTTCCATTGCCGGTCGAGCACGTAGGCCGGCGTCGCGATGGCCGCGACGGTCGCGGCGAGCGTCGGCGGCAGGTCGCCGCCCGCGACGTCGGGTTCGGCCGGGTCGCGCTGCGCGGCCAGCTCGAACAGGTACGCGCGCTCGGCCTTCGACAGTTGCAGCGCGACGGCGATCCGCGCGAGCGCGTCGGCGGATGCCGACACGGGGCGGCCCTGTTCGATCCACGTGTACCAGGTCGGGCTGACGCCGCACAGTTGCGCGACTTCCTCGCGCCGCAGCCCCGGCGTGCGGCGGCGCGGGCCGGGCGGCAGGCCGACGGCCTGCGGCGACAGCCGCTCGCGGTGGGCGCGGATGAAGTCGCCGAGCGCACGGGCGGGCGTGGCGTCGAGCGGCGGGACGGGGGCGGAGGACGGCTGGTTCATGCGGAAACGGCGAAAGGGAAGCGGGGACGCGGCAACGATCAGACAGGTGTATCGAATACCAGAATAACTGCTTAACTTGTACTGGTACAGATGCGGGCCTATTGTAGCGTCTCGCGCGCTGGCAGGGGCAGCGGGCGTCCCACAAAACGCGTTGCAGCGGGCCGGAACGCGCGCCGAGGTGCCCACACCGGCCCACTTCGGCACGCTGCAGCCACGAAAGGAGCGAACGATGAAACACCACGAGCAGGTCGCCGACGCATTCGGCACGACGGCCGCCGCCTATCTGACGAGCACGGTCCACGCGACGGGCGCCGATCTGCAGACGCTCGCCGACGCGGTGCGCGCGACGCCCGATGCCGCGGTGCTGGATCTCGGCTGCGGCGCCGGCCATGCGAGCTTCGCGGTCGCGCCGCACGTGCGCGACGTGGTCGCCTACGATCTCGCCGGGCAGATGCTCGCGACCGTCGACGCCGCCGCGCGCGAGCGCGGGCTCGCCAACATCCGTACGCAGCAAGGCCCGGCCGAGCATCTGCCGTTCGACACGGCGACCTTCGACTGGGTCGTGAGCCGGATGAGCGCGCACCACTGGCACGACATGCGCGCGGCGCTCGCCGAGGTGCGCCGCGTGCTGAAACCGGGCGGCCGCGTGATGATGATCGACATCGCCGGGAACGACCATCCGCTCCTCGATACCTACCTGCAGGCCGCCGAAGTGCTGCGCGACGCATCGCACGTGCGCGACTACCGCGCGGACGAATGGCTCGCGATGTTCCGCGCAGCCGGTTTCGACGCGCACGTGCACAGCCGCTGGCGCCTGCCGATCGATTTCGACACCTGGGTCGCGCGCATCCGCACGCCGGCCGACAGCGTGACCGGCATTCGCGCGCTGTGGGCGCATGCGCCCGACGAGGTGCGCGGCTACTACGCGGTGCAGCCCGACGGTTCGTTCGAACACGACGCGTTGCTGATCGACGCGCACTGAGTGTGCGATGCGCGGGCACGGTGCCGCCCGCGCATGAAAAAAGCCGCGATACACACCATGGGAACGGTGGCGTATCGCGGCTTTCACGATGCGGCGGGGCGCGGTATCGCACCGCGCCGCCCGCGGATCAGCCCGTATTGCGCAGGCCGGCAGCGATTCCGTTGATCGTCAGGTGAATTCCGCGGCGCAGCCGCGCGTTCGTATCGCCCGCGCGGTGGCGCTTGATCAGCTCGACCTGCAGGTGGTTCAGCGGATCGAGATACGGGAAGCGGTTCTTGATCGAGCGCGCGAGCAGCGGGTTGGTCGCGAGGCGGCCTTCGTGCCCGGTGATTTCCGCGAGCGCCTGCGACGTGCGCTCCCATTCCGCGACGATCCGCTCGAACACGTGCTTGCGCAGCTTGCGGTCTGACACGAGCTGCGCATAGCGCGACGCGACCGCGAGATCGGTCTTCGCGAGCACCATGTCCATGTTCGACATCAGGTTCGAGAAGAACGGCCAGGTTTTGTTCATCTTCCTCAGCAGCGCGACGCGCTTCGTGCGTTCGGCGTCGTCCTGCGCGCCGTCGAGATACGCACTCACCGCGCTGCCGAAGCCGTACCAGCCCGTGAGCAGCAGCCGGCACTGCCCCCACGAGAAGCCCCACGGAATCGCGCGCAGGTCTTCGATCCTGCGTTGCTTCGGGTCCTGCAGCTTGCGCGACGCGGGGCGGCTGCCGATGTTCAGCTCGGCGATCTCGGTGATCGGCGTCGACGAGAAGAAGTAGTCGGTGAAGCCCGGGGTTTCATAGACGAGCGCGCGGTACGCGGCCATCGCCGAATCGGACAGCGTCTGCATCGCGGCCTCGAACGCCGGCAGCTGCGCGGGTGCGTTGTTCTGCGGCAGCAGCGTCGCCTCGAGCGTCGCGGCGACGACCGTCTCGAGGTTGCGGCGGCCGATTTCCGGGTTCGCGAACTTGCTCGCGATCACCTCGCCCTGTTCGGTCAGGCGGATCTGGCCGTTCACGGTGCCCGGCGGCTGCGACAGGATCGCCTGGTAGGTCGGGCCGCCGCCGCGGCCGACCGTGCCGCCGCGGCCGTGGAACAGCCGCAGCGTGATCTTGCGGTCGCGGAACAGGTCGACCAGTGCGAGCTCCGCGCGATACAGCTCCCAGTTCGACGTGAGGAAGCCGCCGTCCTTGTTGCTGTCCGAGTAGCCGAGCATCACTTCCTGTTCGGCGCCCTGGTGCGCGATCAGCGCGTCGATGCCCGGCAGTGCGAAGTATTCGCGCATGATGCGCGCGGCGTCGCGCAGGTCGGGAATCGTCTCGAACAGCGGGATCACCATCAGGCTGTTCTTCGCATCGCCGCCCGGCACGCCGAGCGCGCCTTCGAGCAGGCCCGTCTCCTTCTGCAGCAGCAGCACTTCGACGAGGTCGCTGACGGTTTCCGTATGCGAAATGATGTAGTTGCGTACCGCGCGTTCGCCGAATTGCGCGCGCACTTCACGTGCCTTCTCGAACACGCCGAGCTCGCTCTGCGCGAGCGCCGAGTATTCGATGTATGGCGAGCGCAGCGGGCGCGGGTCGGCGAGCGCGGCGAGCAGCACGCGCAGCTTGTCTTCCTCGGCGAGCGCCGCGTAGTCGGCTTCGACGCCCGCGCGCGAGAACAGCTCGGCGACCACCGCTTCGTGGATGTCGGAGCTCTGGCGCAGGTCGATGCTCGCGAGATGGAAGCCGAACACTTCGGCCGCGCGCACAAGCGGCGCGAGGCGCGGCGCGGCGAGCGACGTGCCGTGGTGCTCGTCGAGCGACGCGGTCAGCACTTTCAGATCGGCGACGAACGCTTCGGAATCCGCATACGGGACCGCGCGCACGGGCGGCGCGCCGCGGCCCGCGCTGCGCACCGGCACCGTGCCTTCGCCGAGACGCACGCGCGCGCTGGCGGCGAGCCGCGTGTAGATGCCGATCAGCGCGCGGCGATACGGCTCGTCGACGCGGTGCGGCGACTGGTCGGGGGACGCTGCCGCGAGCGCCTTCACGGCATCGCTCGCGCCGACGAGCAGGTTCGACACCGACAGCTCGGCGCCGAGCTTGTGCACCTGTTCCAGATAGTGCTCGAGGATCACCGCGGCCTGGCGGTTGATCGCCTCGTCGAGCGTCGTCGCGGTCACGTTCGGGTTGCCGTCGCGGTCGCCGCCGATCCAGCTGCCCATCTGGAAGAACGCAGGTACGCGTGCGGACAGGCCGTGCTCGGCAAGCGCGGCCTCGATGTCGCCGTACAGCGCGGGCAGCTCGTCGAGGAACGTCGCGCGGTAGTACGACAGCGCGTTCTCGATCTCGTCGCCGACCGTCAGGCGCGCGTCGCGCAGCATGCGCGTCTGCCACAGCGCGGTCACGCGCGCGCGCAGCATCGCTTCGTTGTACTGGCGCTCGCGGCTCGTCAGTTCCTGGTCGCGCTCGGCGAGCAGGCGCGCGATGTCGTGCTGCGCGTCGAGAATGCTCTTGCGCTGCACTTCGGTCGGGTGCGCGGTCAGCACCGGCACGATCAGCGCATCGTCGAAGAAGCGCTGCAGCAGGCGCTTGGACGCGTTTCCGGTCGTCTTCAACTGTTCGAGCGCGTACGCGACCGTGCCGGGCTGCGACGCGGAGCCGGCCAGCGCGTGGATGCGGCGGCGGCGGTTGTGATGGCGGTCTTCCGCGATGTTCGCGAGATGCGAGAAATAGCTGAACGCGCGCACGACGCTCACCGTCTGTTCGGGCGTCAGCTTGCGCAGCTTCTTCTCGAGCGTCTGCGCGGCTTCGTTGTCGTCTTCGCGGCGGAACTTGACCGCGGTCTGGCGGATCGTCTCGACGACGTCGAATACCGTATCGCCTTCCTGCTCGCGCACGACGTCGCCGAGCAGGCGGCCGAGGAAGCGGATGTCCTCGAACAGCGGGCCGTCCTTGTCTTCACGCGTGCGCGTGCCGGGCTTCGCGGTGCGGGCTGCCGGGCCGGCGGTTTTCGTCGCGCGTTTTGTCTGACGTATCGGGTCTTTCGGTTTCGTTGCCGTTTTCGCACGGCCGTTCGCGGCGGTGGCGACGGTGTCCGTCGAGGCGTCGGAGGAGGACAGGGCAGCATTGCGGCGCGCCGTACGCGCCGATCCGGAAGACTTCACGATGGGTTTCCTTGGGAAAGCTCGAGTCAAAAGGAACTGCGGAAACTGCGAAACTGCGGTCAAGCAACCAGCTACGTGCGGCACATCCGCACATCGGCGCCGCGACCCGCTCGGCGGCAGGCCGGGCGCAGGCTCCGGGCCCGGGCGGGCAGGGGCGTGCGTGCTACCATTGTTCGATCTTCAATCCCGTCCTTCGATGTTCCAGCAATGAATTCCGAGACCCCTGCGGCCGGGCCGCAACAGGCACGGCTGCCCGCGACGTTGACGATTGCTTCGCGCGAGAGCCGCCTGGCGATGTGGCAAGCCGAACATGTGCGTGATGCGCTGCGCAAATTATATCCAGCTTGTGACGTGAAAATCCTCGGGATGACGACGCGCGGCGACCAGATTCTCGATCGCACGCTGTCGAAGGTCGGCGGCAAGGGCCTGTTCGTGAAGGAACTGGAGGCCGCGCTGGCCGACGGCCGCGCCGATCTCGCCGTGCATTCGCTGAAGGACGTGCCGATGGCGCTGCCCGACGGCTTCTCGCTCGCCGCGATCATGGAGCGCGAGGACCCGCGCGATGCCTTCGTGTCGAACGACTACGCGTCGCTCGACGCGCTGCCGGCCGGCGCCGTGGTCGGCACGTCGAGCCTGCGCCGTGAAGCGATGCTGCGCTCGCGCTATCCGCATCTGGAAGTATTGCCGCTGCGCGGCAACCTCGATACGCGCCTGTCGAAGCTCGATCGCGGCGACTACGCGGCGATCATCCTCGCGGCCGCCGGCCTGAAGCGCCTCGGCCTCGAAACGCGCATCCGCGCGCTGCTCGACGTCGAGGCGAGCCCGCCTGCGGCGGGGCAGGGCGCGCTCGGCATCGAGGTCGCATCGCACCGCAGCGACGTCGCCGCGTGGCTCGCGCCGTTGCACGATTCGCAGACCGCGCTCGCGGTCGAGGCCGAGCGGATGGTGTCGCGCGCGCTCGGCGGCAGCTGCGAGGTGCCGCTCGCCGCGCATGCGGTGTGGCGTGCGGGCGAACTGTACCTGACGGGCCGCGTGTCGACGACCGACGGCAAGCGCGTGCTGACGGCCGAAGCGTGCGCAGCCGTCATGACCGTCGCCGATGCGCTCGCGCTCGGCCGCGCGGTGTCCGACGAGCTCGAAGCGCAAGGCGCGCTCGACATCGTCCACGCGCTGCTCGCCGGCTCGTCGGCCGCCGGCAAGGGCGACGCCTGATGGCGGGCGGCGCGCGCGCGTTCACCGCTGTCCTGACGCGCCCGGACGGCCAGTCCGGCGCACTCGCGTCGCAACTGGCCGAGGCCGGCTGCGACGTGCTCGAATTCCCGCTGATCGACATTGCGCCGGTCGACGATCCGGCGCCGCTCGATGCGGCGTTCGCGGCGCTCGCCGACTACGCGCTGGTGATTTTCGTGTCGCCGAACGCGATCGACCGCGCGCTCGCGCAGTACGGCGCGATCTGGCCGAATGCGCTGCCGGTCGGCGTGGTCGGGCCCGGCAGCGTCGCGGCGCTCGCGCGTCACGGTATCGCGGCGCCCGCGCATCGCGTGATCGCGCCGCAGGCGCCGGCCGACGGCGGCGTCCCCCATTACGATTCGGAAAGCCTCCTCGCGTGCATCGAGGCCGCGTTCGGCGACGCGCAGGCGCTCGCGGGCAAGCGCGTGCTGATCGTGCGCGGCGACGGCGGCCGTGAATGGCTCGCGGAGCGGCTGCGCGAAGCCGGCGCGGAGGTCACGCTCGTGGCCGCGTACCGGCGCGTCGTGCCGGAGCCGCGCGTCGGCGCATGGGAGCGCGTCCATGCGCTGCTCGCCGGCGCGCCGCACGCATGGCTCGTCACGAGCTCGGAGGGCGTGCGCAACCTTCACGAGCTCGCGCGGACCCACCTGAACGATATCGAGATCGACGCGTTGAAGCACGCGCGGCTCGTCACGCCGCATCCGCGGATCGAGCAGACCGCGCGTGCATTGGGTTTTGATAGGATTACGCTGACCGGCGCGGGCGATGAGCGCATCGTCCGCGCGTTTCGAACGATGGCCGACGAGGCCGTCCAACCGGCGACAGCCGCACCGGTGACTAAACGCATGACAGATACCAACGATTCCAAAAGCGTCGCTTCCCAGCCGGCCGCTGCATCCGCGCCGCCGTCCCGTCCCGCCTACATGGGCGCCGAACCGCCCGCGCGCCGCGGCGGCAGCGCGGTGCTGTGGTTCGTCGTCGTCGTGCTCGGCTGCGCGGCGGGCGTCGGCGGCTATGCGCTGAACCGCAAGATCGACCGGCTCGACGGCACGTTCGTCGCGCGCCAGAAGGCGCTCGATGCGCAAACGGCCGAAACGCGCATGAAGACCGAGCAGGCGCTCGCAAGCACGCATCAGGTCGACACGCAGCTCGCGCAGCTCGACGGCAAGCTCGCCGACGCGCAGAGCGCGCAGCAGGCGCTGCAGCAGCAATACCAGGACCTGTCGCGCAACCGCGATGCGTGGATGCTCGAGGAAGTCGACCAGATGCTGTCGAGCGCGAGCCAGCAGCTTCAACTGACCGGCAACACGCAGCTCGCGCTGATCGCGCTGCAGAACGCGGACGCACGCCTCGCGACGTCGCAGAGCGCGCAGGCCGTCACGGTGCGCAAGGCGCTCGCGCAGGACATCGAGAAGCTGAAGGCCGCGCCGGCGGCCGACCTCACGGGGCTTGCGATCAAGCTCGACGACGCGATCGGCAAGATCGACGCGCTGCCGCTGTCCGGCGAGGCGATCGTTCCGCACGCGGCGCCGAAGGCCGCGCCGGCCGATGCCGCGTCGTCGGCCGTGGGCGGCGAGCCGCGCTGGAAGGTGTGGTGGCACGACTTCTCGGCCGGCCTCGGCCAGCAGTTGAAGGGGCTCGTGCAGGTGCGCCGGATCGACAACGCGGATGCGATGCTCGCGTCGCCCGACCAGGGCTACTTCGTGCGCGAGAACGTGAAGCTGCGCCTGCTGAGCGCACGCCTGTCGCTGCTCGCGCGCAACGACGGCGCGATGAAGGCTGACCTGCACGCCGCGCAGGCGTCGCTCGGCAAGTATTTCGACCAGGCTTCGAAGGACACGCAGACCGTCGAGGATCTGCTCAAGCAGGTTGACGGTGCATCGCTGACGGTCGCGGTGCCGAACCTGAACACGAGCCTGAACGCGGTTCAGCAGTTCAAGAGCCGGGGGTAACGATGACGCTTCGAGGAATCATCTGGCTCGCGGTCCTGTTCGCGATCGCCGCTGCGCTCGCCACCGTCGGCCGCTTCGACGCGGGGCAGGTGTTGCTCGTCTATCCGCCGTACCGGGTCGACGTGTCGCTGAACCTGTTCGTGATCGCCATTGTCGTGCTGTTCATCGTCCTGTATGCGCTGCTGCGCATCGTGCGCAACATCTGGCGCATGCCGCAGCGGGTCGCCGCGTACCGGGCGCGTTCGCGCAACGAGAAGGCGCAGGCGTCGCTGCGCGACGCGATCGCGAACCTGTACGCGGGCCGCTTCTCGCGTGCGGAGAAGGCTGCGCGTGAAGCGCTGGCGGTCGATGCGAACCAGGGCGCGGCGAGCCTCGTCGCGGCCACCGCCGCGCACCGGATGCACGAGTACACGCGTCGCGACGACTGGCTGTCGAAGGTCGATGCGCCCGAATGGCAGGATGCACGGCTGCTCGCCGCGGCCGACATGCGCGCGGACGCGCGCGACGCCGACGGCGCGCTCGCCGCGCTGGCCGACCTGCAGGCGGGCGGCAAGCGCATCCATGCGCAGCAGGTCGCGCTGCGTGCGCAGCAGCAGCTGAAGAACTGGGCCGAGGTGCTGAAGCTCGCGAAGGCGCTCGAAAAGCGCGAGGCGCTGCATCCGGCGGCGGCCGTGCGGCTGCGCCAGCAGGCGGCGGAAAACCTGCTGCGCGAACGCCGGCACGACCCGGATGCGCTGCTCGAGGTGTGGCAGTCGCTGTCGCCGGTCGAGCGTCAGTCGCCGCGTCTCGCCGATCTCGCGGCCGAGCTGCTCGTGCCGCTCGAGCGCCGCAACGAAGCGCGCCGCATCGTCGAGGACGCGCTCGCGCACAACTGGGATGCGCGCCTGCTGCGCCGTTACCCGGATACGGCCGGCGCCGATGCGCTGCCGCTGATCCAGAAGGCCGAAGGGTGGAAGAAGGATCACCCGGAGGATGCCGACCTGCTGTTCGCGCTCGGCCGCCTGTGCCAGCAGCAGCAGCTGTGGGGCAAGGCGCAGTCGTTCCTCGAATCGGCACTGAAGCTGGCCGACAACGACGCGCTGAAGGTGCGTGCGCATCGCGCGCTTGCGCGCCTGTTCGAGCATCTCGGCGAAACCGACAAGGCTGCGAAGCATTACCGCGAAAGCGCGCTCGCGATTACGGTGGTCTGACGCGGTTCGACGCCTCCGGTAGCGGCGTCCGCCGCGGCGCCGCGCAAGCTGCCCCGAACGCCAATCGGCCTTCGGGGCATTTTTTTGTTCGCTGCGAGCCGCCGCACCGCACGGTGCGCTGCGTGCCGAGCTTGTGCGGCATGCCGTCGTCGAACACGGGAATCGCTTCGACGTGCGGCCGAACCCCGCGATCCACGGCGCGCATTCACGCGAAGGCGTCGCGCGCGGTCGGCGTCGACGGGGGCGCTATGCGCCCCGCCTTACTTGTCGACCAGCCGCTTCGGCACCGACAGTGCGAGCAGCCCGCCGAGCAGGAGGAACCCGGCGAGCATGTACATGCCCGAATCGTTGGCGCCCGTCGCTTGCTTGAGCCAGCCCATCATGTACGGGCTCAGGAAGCCGGCGAGGTTGCCGATCGAGTTGATCATCGCGATGCCGGCCGCGGCCGCGGTGCCGCCGAGGAACGCGGTCGGCAGGCTCCAGAACAGCGGCAGGGTGGTCAGGATGCCGATCGTCGCGAGCGTGAGGCCGAGCATCGCGAGCGCGGTCTGGTGCGCCCAGATCACCGACAGCACGAGCCCGATCGCGCCGATCGCGGCCGGAATCGCGACGTGCCAGCGGCGTTCGCGGTGCTTGTCCGCGCTGCGTGCGATCAGGATCATCGCGACCACCGCGGCCGCATACGGAATCGCCGACAGCAGGCCGATCGTGAACGTGTCGGTCACGCCCGTTGCCTTGATGATCGTCGGCAGCCAGAAGCCGACGCCGTAGAGCCCCATCACGAACGAGAAGTAGATCAGCGCCATCAGCCACACGCGCGGGCTCGCCATCACGGCGCCGAGCGGCGGGTCTTCCTTCGTTGCTTCCTCGGCCTCGACGTTGCGCGAGAGCAGCGCCTTTTCGTCGTCGGTCAGCCAGTTCGCCTTCGCGATCCGCTCGTCCAGCTTGAGGAACACGACCACCCCGACCAGCACCGACGGGATGCCTTCGAGCAGGAACAGCCATTGCCAGCCGTGCCAGCCGCTCACGCCGTCGAACGCCTTCAGGATGAAGCCCGAGATCGGCCCGCCGATCACGCCGGACAGCGCGACGGCCGTCATGAAGAACGTCGTCATCCGGCCGCGCCGGTGGGCGGGATACCAGTAGGTGAGGTAGAGGATCACGCCGGGGAAGAAGCCCGCTTCGGCGACGCCGAGCAGGAAGCGCATCACGTAGAACATCGCGGGCGTCGTGACGAACATCGTCAGGATCGAGATCACGCCCCAGGTGGCCATGATGCGCGCGATCCACACGCGCGCGCCGACTTTGTGCAGGATGATGTTGCTCGGCACTTCGAAGAGAAAATAGCCGAAGAAGAAGATCCCGGCGCCGAGCCCGTAGACGGTGTCGCTGAGGTTCAGGTCGCTCGCCATCTGCAGCTTCGCGAATCCGACGTTGACGCGGTCGAGATACGCGACCACGTAGCACAGCAGCAGGAGCGGCACGAGCCGCCACGACACCTTGCGGTAGGTTGCTTCCTCGAATGCGCCGGACGAGCCCGGCAGCGACTGCGTCGATGTTGCCATGTTGTCTCCTGTCGATCGAAGTGGGCGCGTTAGCGGTTACCTGGATCTCGTGCGCCGCTGACCTTGTTGTAGGCCGGACCGGAGGCAGCGGCGCCCCGGTCCGGTTTCGTGCGAAGCAATGCGTGGTTGTCGTGTCTGCCCGATGCGACTAGATGCAGCGCCCGCCGTCGACTTCGAGACACACGCCGGTGATGAATTCGGCCTCGTCGGACGCGAGGTAAAGCGCCGCGTTCGCGATGTCCTGTGGTGTGGAGAAACGGCCGAGCGGGATCGTCGCCAGGAAGCGGCGGCGGTTCTCGGGGGTATCCTCGCAGCCCATGAATTCGGTCATCAACGCCGTTTCGCCGAGCACGGGGTTGATGCAGTTCACGCGGATGCGGTCGGCGCCGAGTTCGGCCGCGAGCGACTTGCTCGCGGTGATCATCGCGCCCTTCGTGCTGTTGTACCAGACGAGGCCCGGGCGCGGGCGCACGCCAGCCGTCGACGCGACGTTCACGAACACGCCGCCGCCCTGCGCGCGGAAGTACGGCACGAAGGTCTGCACGCACCAGAACAGGCTCTTCATGTTGACCGCGTACACACGGTCGAATTCGGCCTCCGTCACGTCGAGCACCGGCTTGTTGCGGTGCGTGGTGCCCGCGTTGTTCACGACGATCTGCACCGCGTGGAAATCGTCGAGCGCGGCCTGCAGCAGCGCATGCCAGTCGTGCTCTTTCGACACGTCGCCGGCCACCGCGATCGCCTTGCCGCCCGCGAGCGCGATCTCGCTCGCGACCCGCTCGGCTGCCGCGCCGTTCAGGTCGTTGACGACGACGTTCGCGCCTTCGCGCGCATACGTCTTCGCGATGCCTTCGCCGAACCCCGAGCCGCCGCCCGTGACGATCGCCGTCTTGCCGCTCAACCGCATGGTGTGTCTCCTGTGCTGGACTGGATAGGAATGTCGTCGTGGTTCGGCATACACGGCCGGGCGCTGCCGGCCGCGTGTTGCCGGCCGCGCGCTCAGCCGTGCCGGATCGCGATCGTCTTCAGCGCGGTGAAGCCGTACAGTGCCTCGAAGCCTTTCTCGCGGCCGTGCCCCGAGTGGCCGACGCCGCCGAACGGCAGCTCGACGCCGCCGCCCGCGCCATAGTTGTTGATGAATACCTGGCCGGCCCGCAGGCGCCGTGCGACACGCATCTGGCGGGCGCCGTCGCGCGTCCAGATGCCCGCGACGAGGCCGTACGGCGTGCCGTTGGCCAGCGCAACCGCTTCGTCCTCGTCGACGAAGCGCATCGCGGCGAGCACGGGGCCGAACACTTCCTCCTGCGCGAGCCGGTGCGACGGCGGCACGTCGCGCAGCAGCGCGGGCGCCTGGTAGAAGCCGCTTTCGGGCGCGTCGGCGACGACCTGCCCGTGCGCGGCCATCGGAATGCCGTCGTGCTGCGCGTCGGACAGGAAATCCCACACGCGCTGCTGCTGCTTCGCGTTGATCAGCGGGCCGCAGTCGAGATCGGCGCGGCTCGGGCCGACCCGCAGCCCGTTGAACGCGGTGGCGAGCCGCTCGACGAGCGGCTCGTACACCGCGCGCTCGATCAGCACGCGGCTGCCGGCCGAGCAGGTCTGGCCGCCGTTCTGCACGATCGCCGCGACGAGCACGGGCAGCGCCGCGTCGAGATCGGCGTCGGCGAACACGATCTGCGGCGACTTGCCGCCGAGTTCGAGCGTGACGGGCACGTGGTTCTCGGCCGCCATCTGCGTGACCAGCTTGCCGGTGGCCGGCGAACCGGTGAACGAGATGTGGTCGATGCCGGGATGGCGTGCGAGCGCGGCCCCGGCTTCATGGCCGTAGCCGGTGACGATGTTGAGCGCGCCGGCCGGCAGCCCGGCCTGCGCGGCCAGCTCGGCGACGCGCAGCAGCGACAGGCACGCATCCTCGGCCGGCTTGACGACGCATGCGTTGCCGGCCGCGAGCGCGGCGCCCACGCTGCGCCCGAAGATCTGCATCGGGTAGTTCCACGGCACGATGTGGCCGGTGACGCCGTGCGGCTCGCGCACCGTCAGCACCGTGTAGCCGGCCTGATAGGGGAGGGTTTCGCCGTGGAGTTTGTCGGCGGCGCCCGCGTAGAACTCGAAGTAGCGCGCGAGCGCGGCGGCGTCGGCGCGTGCCTGCTTCAGCGGCTTGCCGGTGTCGCGCGCCTCGATCTCGGCGAGTGCGTCGATCGAATCGGCCACGCGCGCCGACAGCCGCATCAGCACGCGGCCGCGCTCGGCGGCGCTCGCGGCGCCCCACGGGCCGGCGAAGGCGTCGCGGGCCGCGGCGACCGCGCGCTCGATGTCGGGCGCCGTGCCGCGGGCAATCGACGCGAACGGCTGGCCGTCGGATGGATCGACGACCGCGATGGTTTCCAGTTGCGCGGGCAACGTCCATTCGCCCGCGATGAAGTGCTTCGCCTCTTCCATGCCTGCTCCTGTCTTCGCGTCACGCGCCATCGCGCTGGCGCGCCGATGCGGGGGAACGCTGCGTCGTGTTCGGTGGCCGGACATCCGGAACGATTATCGCGCCGATCGTCATCCGGACGCCACCGGTCGATTGGCTATAATGGCGCATTCCTTTGGGGGATGCGTGCGGCGATGTATCGGCCGCGGCGCCCTGTCCCGAATTCCCATCGACCTACAGAGAGTGCTCATGAGCTTCAATCATGTTCCGGCCGGCAAGGACCTGCCGCAAGATTTCAACGTGATCATCGAGATTCCCGCGCAAAGCGATCCGGTGAAGTACGAGGCGGACAAGGAACTGGGCCTTCTCGTCGTCGACCGCTTCATCGGCACGGGCATGCGCTATCCGGTGAACTACGGCTACATCCCGCAGACGCTGTCGGGCGACGGCGATCCGGTCGACGTGCTGGTGATCACGCCGTTCCCGCTGCTGGCCGGCTCGATCGTGCGTTCGCGCGTGCTCGGCATGCTGCAGATGACCGACGAGTCGGGCGTCGACGCGAAGCTGGTTGCGGTGCCGCACGACAAGGTCTGCCCGATGACGGCGAACCTGAAGTCGATCGACGACGTGCCCGAGTACCTGAAGGACCAGATCAAGCACTTCTTCGAGCAGTACAAGGCGCTCGAGAAGGGCAAGTGGGTGAAGGTCGAAGGCTGGGCCGGCATCGAAGCCGCGCACAAGGAAATCGCCGACGGCGCAGCGAACTACAAGAAGTAAGCGCCACGCCGGCCGACGGCCGGTTCGTGCGAAACGCAAACCGCGCGTGTCTCGTCAGGAGGCCGCGCGGTTTTGTTTTGTGCGCGGCGTTTGTTTACGCGCGGCGGCGCGCGCGGGCACCGGTGCCGATACCGATGCGGGCGGTGCGGCGGTGTGCGGCGCGTCCTTCGAGCGCTTCGCGCGACGCGGCGGGGCGACGGCGGCCTCGGTGGCGTCGGCGGCTCGAGCGGCAGGCGGGCGTCGGCGGGTTGCGGGCGCCGCGGCTTCGCGTTTGTTCGGGACGGGTTTGCCGCCGGCTACCGGCGCTTTTCTTTTCGACGAAGCGGGTGCGGCCGGCTTGGTCTTTCTTGCCGGCGTATCGCGCGAAGAAGTTTGGGTTGCGGCCGCATCGCCGGTGGCCTTCGTGCGCTTCGCGGCCGGCGCCGCTTTTGTCGCGCCGGGCGGCGTGGCGCCCTTTGCGGACTTGCCGACCTTCTCGGCTTGCCCGGCCTTCTGCGTGCGTTTGCGGGTCTCAACGGCTTTCACCGCGCCGTCGACATGGTCGTTTTTCGCGTTCTTCCGCCCGCGCGCACCGGCCTTCGGTTCGACCGCATCTTCGCTCTCGACGACGATCGGCACCACCGGCAGCACCGATTCGAGCGTGCGCAACCCGGCCGCCAGTTCACGCTTTTGTGCAGGCGTGAGCCGTTTCACCCAGTATTCGGCGCGCGATGCGCTCGACCGGTCGGGCAGCGGAAACGACGCGAGCACCGCACGCGGTTTGCGCGAGCGCGTGTAGCGCGCGCCCTTGCCGGATGCGTGCTCGTCGAAGCGCGCGGCAACGTCGGTCGTGATGCCCGTGTAGACGCTGTCGTCGGCGCATTCGATCAGATACAGAAACCAGGACATGGCAGGGCGGCGGGATGCGAAGCCGCCAGTGTCTCAGAAAAAGCGCCCTTCAACGCCACCGCTCGCCGTGCCCGTCGCGAAAGCGGCTCGGCGCCGCGCCGAGTTCGCGCGTGAAGAAGCGCGTAAACGCGCTCGTCGAACGGAAGCCGACCCGCACGCCGATCTCGCCGATCGGCAACTGCGTGTTCAGCAGCAGGTCGCGCGCTTCGCCGAGCCGTGCCTGGGCGACAAGCGCATGAAACCCGACCGCCTCGCGATGCAGCCGCCGGCGCAGCGTCCAGCGCGACATCGCGAAGTGCGTGCACACGTGCTCCATCAGCGTGTCGGACGGCACGTCGGCGTCGTCGGCGTGGCGCAGCCAGTCGCGCACGCATTGCTCGACCGACGAACCGAACGACGAGCGGGCGCGCACGCGCTCGCGCGCGGCGTCGGCCGCATGGCGCTGGATGTCCGCGAGCGGCGCGTTGTAGCGCTCGAACGGCGTGTCGAGGCGCGTGGAGCGCAGCACGATGCGGTTGTGTGCGGCATCGAACGATACTGCCGCGCCGAGGAGGTCGCGCAGTGCGGCGCTCGGTGCGAACGCGCGGCCGGCGAACGCGGCTTCGTCGACCTGCACGTGCGGATCGTACAGGCGCGCGAGCGCGGCGAGGATCGCGAAATTCGCGAACGCGCTGCTGGCGGGCCGGCCGTCGCCCTCGTTCACGTACTCGAGCGCGATCGCGTCGCCGGTTTCCTGCGCGAACACCCAGTCGACGTTGCCGATCAGCTCGCGGTAGCGCAGGTAGCCTTGCAGCGCGTCGCGCAGCGTCGCGGCGTTGCAGGTGATGCCGGCGAGCTCCGGGAACGGCGCGAGCCACGACGCGACCTGCGGCGGCGGCCGGTGCCAGGACATCGGCCAATGGCTCGCCAGCCGCATCGCGGCGACGTGCCGGTCGCCGGGGATGCGGCGCGCGTCGTCGGCGAGATCGGCCGCGCCGATGCCGAGCGTCGCATACAGCGGCGCGACGTCGACGCCGTTGCGGCGCATGTCGTCGAGTACCTGCCGGTAGATCCGGACGGATACCGATTTCTGTCGTAACTCCATGTCTGTCTCCATGACCTTCGGGTTTGCACCCGCTGCGAGAGGTCAAGTGCTGCTTCTGCCGGTCAGGCGTGGTGACCGGTCGATTTTTGGACTGGGACGCTGGAGGGTAACAAGTACAACAGATCGATTCGGGAGGATCAACGAAAACTTCGCCGTTCCGGCGTCGTTATTCGGTGCCGCGCCGGAACGGATCGTGTTCGCGCAATTCGTCGACGTACGCGTGGATGTGCTCGGTCTCGCGTTCGAGGAAGCGCGCGACCGCATCGGAAAATGCCGGATGCGCGAGCCAGTGCGCGGAGTGCGTGACGGTCGGCAGGAAACCGCGCGCGAGCTTGTGTTCGCCCTGCGCGCCGCCTTCGAACGTGTCGAGCCCGGCCTCGATGCAGAATTCGAGCAACTGGTAGTAGGCCGTTTCGAAATGCAGGCAGGGCACGTGCTCGAGCGCGCCCCAGTAGCGGCCGTACAGCGTGCCGCCGCCGTGCTCGCCGCGCCGGTAGACGGCGAGCGCGCTCGCGATCGGCTGGCCGTTCGCTTCCGCGATCACGAGCAGCAGGTTCTCGGGCATCGTCGCGCCGATCGCGCGGAAGAAGTCGAGGTTCAGGTACGGGCTCGAAAAGTGTTCGCGATAGGTCTGCCGGTAGCAGCGCGAGAAGAAGCGCCAGTCGGCGTCGGTAATCCGGTCGCCGGTCAGCCGCCGGAACGTCACGCCCGCGTCGTGCACCTTGCGCCGCTCCGCGCGGATGTTCTTGCGCTTCTTCTGCTCGAGCGTGCCGAGGAAGTCGTCGAAGTGGCGGTAGCCGTCGTTGATCCAATGGAACTGCACGCCTTCGCGCAGCATCATCCCCATCGATTCGAGCAGCCGCGCCTCGTCGCCGGTCGGGAACAGCACGTGCAGCGACGACACGTCGCTTTGCTCGGCGAACGCGAGCAGCGTGGCCGCGAGCCGCCGGCGCGCGTCGTCGTCGGCCGCGAGCAGGCGCGTGCCCTGCACGGGCGTGAACGGCACCGCGCACAGCAGCTTCGGGTAGTACGGCAGGTCGTTGCGCTGGTACGCGTCGGCCCACGCCCAGTCGAACACGTATTCGCCGTACGAATGCTGCTTCGCATAGACGGGCGCGGCGGCCGCGAGGCGGCCGGTGCGCGGGTCGGTCAGCGTGACGAAGTGCGGCGACCAGCCGGTATCGTCGACCGCGCAGCGCGCGACGTGCAGCGCGTCGAGGAATTCGTGGCGCAGGAACGGCGTCGGCTGCGCGTCGCGCGCCAGCAGCGCGTTCCATTCGTCGGCCGGCACTTCCGCGGGGGACGACAGGATGCCCGTGCGATAATCGATGCGTTCGTGTTTCAAGCGTGAATCCGTACCGTTCTGTGTCGCCGGATGCGCGAGCCTGCGCGGCCGCACCGGGACGATTTCGTCAGCCGTTCAGGGCGCGCCGCCGGGCTGCGCCGATCCCGCCATGAAGACCCGACTCGCTCTTGCCCAGATCAACGTCACCGTCGGCGACTTCGCCGGTAACGTCGCGCGGATCGTCGCGGCCGCCCGCGCCGCGCACAACGATGGTGCGCAGCTGATGGTCGCGCCCGAACTCGCGCTGTCCGGCTATCCGCCGGAAGACCTGCTGCTGCGGCCCGCGTTCTACGCCGCGGCCGCCGCCGCACTCGACACGCTCGCCGAGGCATTGAAGGCGTTCGACGGGCTCGCGGTGCTGGTCGGCCATCCGCTACGCGGCGCGGGCGCGCACGCGCCAGCCGTCGATGGTAATGCAAACCGCCCGATCGAGCGCGGCGTGCCGCCCACCGATACCTACAACGCGGTGTCGCTGATCGTCGGCGGCGAGATCGTCGGCACCTACCGCAAGCAGGATCTGCCGAACGCCGAGGTGTTCGACGAGAAGCGCTACTTCGCGACGGATGCCGAGCCGCTCGTGTTCGAGCTGAACGGCGTCAAATACGGCGTGATCGTCTGCGAGGACGCGTGGCATGCGTCGGCCGCGCAGATCGCGAAGGCGGCCGGCGCGCAGGTGCTGCTGATTCCGAACGGTTCGCCGTACCACATGAACAAGGAAGCGGTGCGCATCGACATCCTGCGTGCACGCATTCGTGAAACCGGGCTGCCGATGGTGTACGTGAACCTCGTCGGCGGCCAGGACGAACTCGTGTTCGACGGCGGGTCGTTCGTGCTCGACGCGCAGGGCGCGCTCGTCGCGAAGATGCCGCAGTTCGACGAAGGGCACGCGATCGTCGAATTCGACGGCGCGCGGCCGCTGCCGGGCGCGATCGCGCCCGAGCTGTCGACGGAGGCGCAGGTGTACCGCGCGCTCGTGACCGGCGTGCGCGACTACATCGGCAAGAACGGCTTTCCGGGCGCGCTGATCGGGCTGTCGGGCGGCGTCGATTCGGCGCTGGTGCTGGCCGTCGCGTGCGATGCGCTCGGGCCCGCGCGCGTGCGCGCGGTGATGATGCCGTCGCGTTTCACGGCCGACATCTCGACCACCGACGCGGCGGAAATGGCGCGACGCGTCGGCGTACGCTACGACGAGATCGCGATCGCGCCGATGTTCGACGCGTTCCGCGCGTCGCTTGCCGACGAGTTCGCGGGCCGCGCGGAAGACGCGACGGAGGAGAACATCCAGGCGCGCATCCGCGGCACGCTGCTGATGGCGCTGTCGAACAAGTTCGGCTCGATCGTGCTGACGACCGGCAACAAGAGCGAGATGGCGGTCGGCTACTGCACGCTGTACGGGGACATGGCCGGCGGGTTCGCGGTGATCAAGGACATCGCGAAGACGCTCGTGTACCGGCTCTGCCGCTATCGCAACGAAACGGCCGACTACGGGCTGCGCGACGTGATCCCCGAGCGGATCCTCACCCGCGCGCCGTCGGCCGAGCTGCGCGAGAACCAGACCGACCAGGACAGCCTGCCGCCGTACGACGTGCTCGACGCGATCATGCGGATGTACATGGAAGAAGACCGGCCGCTCGCCGAGATCGTCGCGGCCGGCTATGCGGGCGCCGACGTCGAACGCGTGACGCGGCTCATCAAGATCAACGAATACAAGCGCCGCCAGGCGCCGATCGGCATCCGCGTCACGCATCGCGCATTCGGGCGCGACTGGCGCTACCCGATCACGTCACGTTTCACCGAACGGCTCGATTGAGCGGTGCTGGGCCGCATGCGGCGCGCAGGCTTACAATCGGGGTCGCGATTTTTCATCCAAACGAGCATTGGGGGACAACCACCATGAAACGCATCACCGCCATCATCAAGCCGTTCAAGCTGGACGAAGTCCGCGAAGCGCTCGCCGAAGTGGGTCTCACGGGCCTGACCGTGACGGAAGTGAAGGGCTTCGGCCGCCAGAAGGGGCATACCGAGCTGTATCGCGGCGCCGAATATGTCGTCGACTTCCTGCCGAAGATGAAGATCGAGGTGGTCGTCGCGGAAGCGCAGGTCGACCAGGTGATCGACGCGGTGATCGGCGCGGCGCGCACCGGCAAGATCGGCGACGGCAAGATCTTCGTGTCGGACGTCGAGCGCGTGATCCGCATCCGCACCGGCGAAGAGAACGAAGCGGCCGTCTGAGCGCCGCATTCGCCAACGGGTCGCGCGCAAAGCCGGCCCGCCAAGAAAAAACGGTGCGGATACCCGGTTGGGTACCGCACCGATACGCGCCTCTCGCAGCAGCGTGGAAAGTGTTGTCGAATCGTTCTTTGGACGGAGCGCCTGATCAGAACAGGTGCTGGATGCCGGCATAGACGCCGGTCTGGCTGCCGCCCGGATTCGGGTTGCCCGTCGACACGGCCGTGCCGGCACCGTTTGCGTTCAGGCCGAAGTTCGCGGTCTTGCTGTTGCGCACCGTCGCGACCTGCAGGTCGAACAGCGTGCGCTTCGAGATGTTGTACGAGCCGCCGACCGTGTAGATGTTCGCGTTGCCGCCGCCGTGGTTCGCGTTCACGTGATACGCGGCTGCGATCAGCGCCGCTGCCGGCGTCGCTTGCCACGTCACGCCGCCCCAGACCTGCTGCGTGCCCGTGACGCCGGCGTTGACTGCCGGGCCGCCGCTGCCGTCCGCACGCGATGCCTGATAGGCCGCCTGAACCTTGAACTGGCCGAGGAACACGTTCACGCCCGCGAAATATTCACGCGAGTAGTTGAACACGTCCGAGAAGCGGCCGTTGCTGTCGCGCGTTTCGTCGTAGATGCCGCGCAACTGGAACAGCGAATTCGTATAGGTGATCTGTGCGCCGGCTGCACGGCCCGGTTGGCCGGCCGTCGTGTTGCCGTTGAAGCTGGTCGAGTTCGAGAACGAGAACTGGCCGTAGAAGTCGAGGCCGTAGAACTGCGGCGACTGGTACGACACGTTGTTGCTGGTCTTGTTCCAGTTGCGGCCGCGCACGAGCGAGGCCGTCGACCAGGCCGACTGGCCGAACGGGTCGAAGTCCCACACGCCGTTGGCGATCGCGAGTTCACGACCCAGCAGCAGCGTACCGTAGCGATCGTTCGAGATACCGACGGTCGCGTAACGATCCCAGATCGAGCCGCTGAAGCCGCCCGTCATCGTGTTGAACGCGCCTTCGAGGTGGAACAGGATCTTGTTGCCGCCGCCGATGTCCTCGGTGCCTTTCAAGCCCCAGAGGCTCGTGCCCCAGTCGCCGCTTTCCGCGCGCACTTGGTGGCCGTTTTGCAGGCCGTTCATGTACTCGATGCCGGCATCCAGGCGGCCATACAGCGTGACGCTGCTCTGCGCGTGCGCCGTCACCACCCCAGCAGCCATCAGCGCGGCCGCGACCAAAGCTTTCTTCATCATCTCCTCCATACCCTGTCAAAAAGTCAACCCAGACTGCACGAGATGCCCGGAGCGCGAGCGCCGGGCAAAAGCGGGATAACCAGGGAGACCTCGTGCAGGGCCGGTAAGCGCAGCACGCGGGCAAGCGGACGGAAAACCGTTGAGCGGTCCCGCGCAGCCGGGTCGGCCTGCGGGGTCTCCTTGTAGTGTCGTGAAGCTAAACTACATTTCACGAACTTCGTTTTGCTACTTTGGTTACTAATTTAGCAAAAATACAATTTTGTGGCGATGGAAATCGTTGTTTGACTAACACCTGTCGCCAAATTGCCATGCAACACGGTGCACAACCGGTGCGCCGAGGGTTTGCAATTAACGGAAAACCCTTGTCCCGCAAGGAAGACACGAATTTCGCAAACGGGGGTCAAGGATTGCCACTATTGACGTTGCCGGGGCGCCGGCGTAAGCGCGAGACGGGTGAAATTGGTAAGTAATTCGTAATGATTCTGCGGTTGCCGGCGGGTGTTCGCGGGGGCCTGTCGCGCCTGCCGCCGACGCACACGATGCGGCGTGCGGGCGGCCGTCGGTCAGGCTGGCCGGGGCCTCGCGTCGAGCAACTGCGCGCGAATCCAGCGATGCGCATCGGTGCGCGCATGCTTCGCGTGCGAGTAGACCTTCACGGTGTAGCGCGGAATCTCGAACGGCGCGGGAAAGATGCGGATCGGCGCCGCGTGCCGCAGCACCTGCGCGGCGCGGTTCGGCACGGTCATCAGCAGCGCGGATTCCGCGATCACGAACGGCGCGGCCAGCACGCTCGGCAACTGCACGGCGACCTGCCGCGCGAGGCCGAGGCGGTCGAGCACGTGGTCGACCACGCCGCGCGACTCGTTCCACGGCGTGACGACCACGTGGCGTGCCGCCAGGTACCGGTCGAGCGTCAGTCGCCGGCGGATGTCCGGATGCGCGGTGCTCGCGATCACGACGTAGTCGTCGGAGAACCAGTCGAAGTCTTCGATGCCGGGCGTGTCGGCCGCCGATTCCTCGTGGTAGCCGAGCGCGAAATCGATGCGGCCGGCCGCGAGTTCGTCGACGGAGATCTTCCGGTCGGAATGCACGACGCGAATCCGCAATTGCGGCGCGACGTGCTGGATGCGCGCGAGAAACGCCGGCAGCACCGCGAATGCCGTGTAGTCGGTCGCCGCGAAGACGAACGTGCGGTCGCTTTGCGCGGGATCGAAGCGGCGCGCGCGGGCGAGCCCCTTCGACATCGCATCGAGCGCGTCGCCCGCCCAGGTGGCGATGTCGTCGGCGCGCACGGTCGGCTGCATCTCGTTGCCGAGGCGCACGAACAGCGCGTCGCCGATCGCGTCGCGCAGCCGTGCGAGCGCGTGGCTCAGCGCGGACGGGCTCAGCGCGAGCTCGTGCGCGGCCGCGGCGACGGACCGGTGGCGGTACAGCGCGTCGAACACGAGCAGCAGGTTCAGGTCGAGTCGGCGCAGATCGGGATGCATCATGTTCAGGTCTGGATGAAGAAACTGCACTTCCTGCAGGTGCGGCATGAACGTAGCATGACGATCTGATGGGCGCCAGCACGACCGCGCGGCGCCGTGTTCCGTTTCAAGTCCGGGCCGGAGGAGGGCTCACACCGTGCAAATCGACATTCGTTCCGCCACCGTCGCCGACGTGCCGCAGATCCTGAGTTTCATCACCGAGCTGGCCATCTACGAGAAGGCGGAACACGAAGTGATTGCGACACCCGCGTCGCTCGAGCGCAGCCTGTTCGGCGACGGCTCGCCGGCGCGCGCGCTGATGTGCGAGGTCGACGGCGAGCCGGCCGGCTTCGCCGTGTATTTCTTCTCGTATTCGACGTGGCTCGCCCGGCAGGGGCTGTATCTCGAGGATCTGTACGTGTCGCCGCGCTTTCGGGGCGCGGGCGCCGGGCTGCGGCTGTTGAAGTCGCTCGCGCGGATCGCGGTCGAGTCGGGCTGCGGGCGTTTCGAGTGGAGCGTGCTCGACTGGAACGAGCCGGCGATCCGTTTCTACGAGCGCGTTGGCGCGGCGCCGCAGAGCGAATGGGTGCGTTACCGGCTCGCGGGCGACGAGTTGCGCGCGTTCGCCGACAGCGCGCCGGTGAGCGCCGCGTAAACGCAAGACGGGCGCCGCGCGGCGAACCGCGGGCGCCCGTCCGTGCGGCGTGCGTTACTTGAGGCTGCCCGACAGGAACCCGCGCAGGCGTTCGCTCTTCGGATGAGCGAACACCTCGGACGGCACGCCTTCTTCCTCGACGCGGCCCTGGTGCAGGAACATCACGTGGTTCGACACGTTGCGCGCGAAACCCATCTCGTGCGTGACGACGATCATCGTGCGGCCTTCCTCGGCCAGCTTCTGCATCACCTTCAGCACTTCGCCCACCAGCTCCGGGTCGAGCGCCGACGTCGGCTCGTCGAACAGCATCACGTCCGGGTGCATCGCCAGCGCGCGCGCAATCGCCACGCGCTGCTGCTGGCCGCCCGACAGGTGCGACGGATACTGCTTCTCGACGCGCGGCGCGAGGCCGACTTTCTCCAGGTATTGGCGCGCGCGCTCCTCGGCCTCCTTCTTCGGAATGCCGAGCACGTTCACGGGCGCTTCCATCACGTTCTCGATCACGTTCATGTGCGACCAGAGATTGAAGTGCTGGAACACCATCGACAGCTTGGTGCGTACGCGCTGCAGCTGCTTCGTATCGGCCGCGCGCAGCGCGCCGGTCTTGTCGAGCGCGGTGCGCACTTCCTCGCGGTCGACGAAGATGCGGCCCGCATTCGGCTGCTCGAGGAAGTTGATGCAGCGGAGCATCGTGCTCTTGCCGGAGCCGGACGAGCCGATCACGCTGATCACGTCGCCCGAGTTCGCCTTCAGCGATACGCCCTTGAGCACCTCGTTGTCGCCGTACCGCTTGTGCAGATCGTCGACGAAAAGCTTCTGAGTCTGGGAATTCATCAATAGTCCTGCGAAAACTTACTTGCCTTGCGGGCGCAGATACGCGAGCCAGCGGCGCTCGGCCTGGCGGAACAGCCACACGAGCGTGAACGAGATCACCAGATAGAGCAGGGCGGCGATGCCGAACGCATGGAACGACATGTAGGTTGCCGAGTTCACGTCGCGGGCGATCTTCAGGATGTCCGGCACGGTCGCGGTGAACGCGACGGTGGTCGCGTGCAGCATCAGGATCACTTCGTTGCTGTACAGCGGCAGCGCGCGGCGCAGCGCCGACGGCAGGATCACGCGGCGATACATCGTGAACGTGGACATCCCGTACGCGCGCGCGGCTTCGATCTCGCCGTACGACGTCGCCTTGATCGCGCCCGCGAAGATCTCGGTGGTGTACGCGCAGGTGTTCAGCGTGAACGCGAGCAGCGTGCAGTGCATCCCGTCGCGGAAGAACGCGTCGAGCATCGGCGTGCCGCGCACGGCCTGCAGGCTGTAGAGGCCCGTGTAGCAGAGCAGCAGCTGCACGTAGAGCGGCGTGCCGCGAAACACGTACGTGTAGAGCCACACGGCGCCCGACAGCCACTTCTTCTTCGACACGCGCGCGACCGCGAGCGGCACCGACAGGCAGAAGCCGAGGCCGATCGACACCACCAGCAGCCACAGCGTGATCGCCACGCCGGTGATGCGATAGCCGTCGGTGTACAGATAGTTGCGCCAGTATTCTTGGATGAGTTCGATCATAGGTCAGCCTTGCGGACGCCGGTCGAGTAGCGCTTTTCGAGCCACATCAGCACGAAGTTCGAGATCGTCGTGATCGCGAGGTAGACGGCGCCCGCGATCAGCGTGAAGAAGAAGAACCGCAGCGTGCCCTTGCCGGCGTCCTGCGATGCCTTCACGACGTCGGCGAGGCCGATGATCGACACGAGCGCGGTCGACTTCACGAGCACCTGCCAGTTGTTGCCGATGCCGGGCAGCGCGAAGCGCATCATCTGCGGGAACATGATCCGCGTGAACACCTGCCAGTTCGTCATCCCGTACGCGCTGCCGGCCTCGAGCTGGCCGCGCGGCACCGACAGGAACGCGCCGCGGAACGTCTCGGTGAAGTACGCGCCGTAGATGAAGCCGAGCACGAGCACGCCGGCGAGGAACGGGTCGATGTCGATCTGGTCCCAGCCGAGCGCGTCGGTCGCCATGTTCAGCCAGATCTGCAGGCTGTAGAACAGCAGCAGCATCAGCACGAGATCGGGCACGCCGCGGATCAGCGTCGTGTAGACGGTGCCGACGCCGTTCGTGAAGCGGTTGCGCGACAGCTTCGCGCCCGCGCCGAGCAGGCCCAGCAGGAACGACAGCGCAAGCGAAAGCACCGCCAGTTTGACGGTTTGCCAGGTGCCAGCGAGGATCAGCGGGCCGTAGCCTTGTAGAAACATATGTGGTCCCTGGTGTGGTCCCTTGGGGCGCACGCGGTGCGCCGCGAAAGTCGCGCCCGCCAAGCTGCGCGGAACGCCCCGTGCGTATCATGACCGTCCGCCCCGGCATCGGTGCCGGGCGAGCCCGCCGCGCGAACGGCGGGCAAGGGGGCGGGCGGCGCGTGGTCGACTGCCTGTACTGCGCGGACACGGGGCCGCCCCCGCGTCCGTTGCTGCTTCGTTTCGGCGCTTACCGGGCCGAAGCCGAATAGACGCTGAACGAGAAGTACTTGTGCGACAGCCGGTCGTACGTGCCGTCCTTGTGCATGTCGGCCAGTGCCTTGTTGATCTTGAGCTTCAGGTCCGTATCGTCCTTGCGCAGCCCGATCGCGGTGCCGTCGCCGATCGTCTTCGGATCCTTCACTTCCGGCCCGGCGAACGCGAAGCCCTTGCCGCGCGGCGTGCGCAGGAAGCCGTAGTCGGCCTGCAGTTCGTCCTGCAGCGTCGCGTCGAGGCGGCCCGAGCCGAGATCGGTATAGACCTGGTCCTGGTTCTGGTAAGGAATGACCGTCACGCCCTGCGGCTCCCAGTACGCCTTCGCGTAGGTTTCCTGCGTCGAGCCCTGCTCGACGCCCACGCGCTTGCCCTTCAGCGACGCGACCGTCGGCAGCAGCGGCGAGCCGGCCTTTGCGATCATCCGCGCCGGTGCGTCGTAGACCTTGTCGGAGAAGTCGATCTGCTCGCGGCGCTTGTCGGTGACGGTCAGCGACGACACGATGATGTCGTACTTCTTCGCCTTCAGCGCCGGGATGATGCCGTCGAGATCCTGCGCGACCCATACGCATTTCACGTTGATCCGCTTGCAGATTTCCTTCGTGAGATCGACGTCGAAACCGACGATCTCGCCGCTCGGCGCGGTCGACTCGAACGGCGGGTAGCTGGCGTCGACGCCGATCCGCACGGTCTTCCACTCCTTCGCGAAGGCGCTGCCCGCCACGAGGGCGACGGCGGCGCACAGGGCGGCCTTCTTCATTTCCATCCTTCTGTTGCTGACTTTCCGGGAGCGCTCGCGGCCGGTCGGACCGGGCGCCGCGGCGTATTCTAGACGGCCAAAAATCGCCGAACGGCGCTCTGGCGATGGCGGCCGCCGGAACGGCGAACGCCAAAAGGGCGGTATTTTACCCGAACGCGATACCCGGAAACCGGCAATCCGGGCCGACCGACGGATTCTTCGACGTATTGACCCGGCCGTTGCGATAATCGGTGTATTTGCAATGGACATTGCATGGATTGCATGCACACGTGCAACGATGCGGTGCGCAGACGGCGGATTGTGGCGCGATTGGCACACCCATACAGTGACGGCAGACCAGAACAACGCACGTCACGGAGTGTCCGTCCCATGTTCCAGATCCGCCGCGCCGCCGATCGCGACCAGCGCAGCCACGGCTGGCACGAATTCCTTCACAGCTTTCCCTTGGGGTCCGGCCGGAGCGGGCCGTCGGCGTTCGGCGCGTTGCGCGAACTGAACGAGGAATGCATCGCGCCGACCCGCGGCTACGGGATGCGGCCGTACCGCGACGCGGAAATCGTCACCTACGTGCTCGACGGTGCGCTGGGACATCGCGACAGCCTCGGCAACGGCGCGATCGTCCGCGCGGGCGGCGTGCAGCGCATGAGCGCGGGCACCGGCGTCATGCTGAGCGAAACCAACGCGTCGCATGACGCGCCGTTGCGCCTGCTGCGGATCTGGCTCGCGCCGGCCGGGGCGGGCGGCCGGCCCGGCTACGCGCAGACGCGCTTCGCCGACCACGAGAAGCGCGGGCGGCTGCGGCTCGTCGCGGCGCCGGACGGCGGCGACGGTGCATTGCCGGTGCGTGCGGACGCACGCATCTTCGCGGGGCTGATCGACGGCGACGAAGCGACGGCGTTCGACCTGCCGGCCGGGCGCCGCGCATACGTGCACGTGGTACGCGGCGACGTCGAGGTGAACGGCCGCGCGCTGGCCGCGGGCGACGGCGTACGGATCGGCGGCGTGGACGCGGTGGCGTTCGCGCGCGGCCGGGCGGCCGAGGTGCTGCTGCTCGACGTCGCCTGACACGAAAAAGGGGACGCGGGCCGATGCCCGCGTCCCCTTCGACGCCGCTCCGGGAGCGGCCTGCCGGCTTACTGCGCCGGTGCCGACGCGCCCTTGGCGGCCGCGCGGTGCTGCTCCCAGCGCGCCTTCATCTTCTCGTGGCGCTGCTCCATCTTCGCGAACTGCTGCTTGAGCGCCGTGCTGACCGTGGTCTTCTGCTGGTCGTTCAGCCCGTTGTAGAACGTGAGCCATGCGGCGGACGTCTGCTCGCGCAGCTGCGCGTTCTGCGCTTCGGCCTGCTGGCGGGCCGAGTGCAGCGCGTTCAGGTCGAGGATCGGCTGGTTCTGCTGCGCCTTGAGCTGCTCGCGCATCTGCTCGCGGCTCTTGCGCATCGTGTCGCGGTTCTGCTTCATCGTGTTGACGGCCGTCTGCCATTGCTGTTCCTGCGACGCGTTCAGCTTCAGCTGGTCGTGCAGTTTCATGATCACGCCGAACGGGCCGCCGTCGTGGCCGCCGTGCATGTGGTGGGCGCCGGGGCCGCCCGGAGGCGGCATGTCGTCTGGCTGCGCCGCATGCGCGGTGCCGAATGCGAGAGCGAGCACGGTGGCGGCCGCGATGGCCACGCGGGAAGTCTTCTTATACATTTCAGAAACTCCTTGTATCCAAAGGGTCCGGCGATGCGGTGCCGGGAAAGCCGTGTACCGCATCCGGTAAGACGCAGATTAGCGATGCAGGCTCCGGCCGGTGTTACGCGGGGCGGTGGCTGGGTTACCGTGCATTACAGTTCCCTTGCGCGGTAACCCGCAGTAACCCTTTCGTCCCTTTGTTTCGTTCTTCGACTCCGCCCTCGCGCGGTAAACTTCGAGCCATGACTACCCAGATCCTCATCGTCGACGACGACCAAGAACTCCGAGACCTGCTGCGCGACTATCTCGTGCGCCAGGGGATGGAAGTGTCCGTGCTGCACGACGCGGCGACGCTCGAGAAGCGCCTCGAGCGCGAGCGGCCCGACCTGATCGTGCTGGACCTGATGATGCCGGGCGTCGACGGCCTCACCGCGCTGCGCCAGTTGCGCGCGGCAGGCGACGACATCCCCGTGATCATGCTGACCGCGCGCGCGGACGACGTCGACCGCATCGTCGGCCTCGAACTCGGCGCGGACGACTACCTCGGCAAGCCGTTCAACCCGCGCGAACTGCTCGCGCGCGTGCAGGCCGTGCTGCGCCGGCGTCGGGCGACGCCGTCGGCGGCGGCGCCCGAACAGCGCGAGCCGTTCGCGTTCGGCCGCTTCGTGCTCGACTTCCAGGCGCGTACGCTGTCCGTCGACGGCAAGCCGGCCACGCTGTCGAGCAGCGAGTTCGCGCTGCTGAAGATCTTCGTGAACCATGCGCTGCGCACGCTCACGCGCGAGCGGCTGCTCGAGCTGCTGCACGGCCCCGAGTACGACGGCACCGATCGCGGCATCGACGTCCAGGTGTGGCGCCTGCGCCGCATTCTCGAAACGGATCCGTCGACGCCGCGCTTCATCCAGACGGTCCGCGGGCGCGGCTACGTGTTCGTGCCCGACGGCGAGGCCCATGCGCAAACCCATTGATTCACTGTTCGGGCGGCTCGCGCTGCTCGTCATCGGTGTCCTGCTCCTGTCGCACTTCGCGTGGTTCTTCGCGATGCGGCTCGAGCGCAGCCAGATGCAGACGCGTTACGCGGTCGAAGAGGCCGCGTTCCTGGTCGACGCGGTGCGCCAGCACGTCGAGCGCACGCCCGACCAGCCGCTGCCGTCGCGGGTGAGGCTCGTGGCGCCGGACAGCGCCGACGTGCCGAACGGCGATCCGTCGAACCTGCCGGCGCCGCTCAAGCGGTTCCGCGACGACGTGAGCGAGCGGATGCCGCCCGGCACGCGCGTCGAGATCGGCGCGCCCGGCCGGCCGCCGGTGCTGTGGGTGAAGGAGCCGACCGATCGCAACTGGATCGTGGTGCCCGTGCAGCCGCTGCGGCCGCCGCGCTCGCTCGACCGGATGCTGCTGTGGCTCGGCACGATCTTCTCGGCCGGCGTGATCGCCGCGTTGTTCGCGGCCTGGCAGCTGCAGCAGCCGCTGCGTTCGCTCGCGCGCGCGGTTGCGCGCTTCGGCCGCGGCCAGCCGGTGCCGCCGCTGCGCGAGCGCGGCCCGCGTGAGCTGCGCCAGCTCACGCACGGCTTCAACCAGATGGTCGAGCAGGTATCGCAGGCCGAGAGCGACCGGGCGGTGATGCTGGCGGGCGTCGCGCACGACCTGCGCACGCCGCTTGCGCGGATGCGGCTGCGGGCGGAAATGATGGACGACGTCCGGTTGCGCGACGGCGTCGTGCGCGACGTCGATTCGATGTCGCACATCGTCGACCAGTTTCTGGCGTTTGCGCACGGCGGGTCCGACCGCAGCGAGCCGGTGCCGGTCGACCAGGCATGCGAGCGGATCGCCCGCAGCTATCGCGCGGTCGCGCCGAATGCGCCGACCGTCCAGACCCGGCTCGACGCCGATCCGGGCTTCCGCCTGCCGACGGCCACGCTCGACCGGATCCTGTCGAACCTGCTGGACAACGCGCATGCGTACGGTGCGCCGCCCGTGCTCGTCGAGACGTCGCGTACGCCGACCGGCTACGTGCTGTCGGTCAGCGACAGCGGCGGCGGGATTGCGCCGCGCGACCTCGCGGCTGCGACGCGGCCGTTCGTGCGGCTCGATCCCGCGCGCGGCGGCAACGGCCACAGCGGGCTCGGGCTCGCGATCGTCGAACGGCTCGTCCTCAGGCTGGGCGGTACGTGCGACATCGGCAACCGTCCCGAAGGCGGCCTGCGCGTCGCGATGACGTTCCCGTTCGAGGTCGTGCCGAAGGACGAGCCCCACGCCCAGGCTGCATGAGCGGATGCGGCGCCGGCCCGGCCGGGCCGGCGCCGCACGGCATCATTCGCCGAACAGCGTGCCGAGCGTCTCGGCCGCGTTGCTGTCGATGGTGTTGTAGGTCACGGTGGTGGCCTCGAAGATGTAGACGGTCGTATACCGGCCGAGGCGCTCCAGGATTTCCTCCTGCAGCGATTCCGGCACGACGTTCATATTCAGGTACCATGCCGTCGACGACAGCCGCGTCTGGAACGACCCGTACTCCTGCATCAATTCGTAGAACGCGTCGGCATCCTGATCGCGGCAGACGATCACCAAGTTTCCTGCCATTCCCTTTCCTCCCGCTCGTCGATCGATCCCGAGGGCCCGTTGCCATCGGAACGCGCGCAACAGGCCCCAAGGGCCAGCCCTGATCATACCCGCTTAGTCGTATCCGGCTGGTGACGTCCGACAGGGTTTGCGCGCGCTTGCGGCTGGCGGGTTCCCGGCCGGGCCGGATCACGGCATAATTCGGGCCTGCTGCCGGCCGAAGGACCGCGGCCGGGTTGCTCGACCCACGCCTCCGACGCCCGCTTGCGCGCCAGGCACGATCCGTGCGCCGCCGGCGCCGGTCCCGGACGGTTGTACCTGAAATACAGGTTGGTGTAGTGTCGTGCCGTCGCAGGCCGGCTCGTCCGGGGCGCGGCAGCGCATGCACGCACGGCGCATCGCGCTCGCGCGCGATCGTCAGTCAATCGAATTACCGCACCCGTGCGCTTTGCCATGAATCAACATCGACTGCCGGCTTCGTTCGGCCTTACCGGGGAGGGCGCCTGATGGACGTCGGATTCTTCAATCCGAACCGGACCGCCAACGCGTCCGCGTGGCGCGTCCTGCCGAATCGGTGGGATTTCATCGCGTTTCCGCTGATCATCTGCCTGATCGCGATGGCGGTCGTCGGTTTCCACGAAACGATGGCGCCGATCGGCACGCTGCAGACGCAGAAGATCTCGCTCGATCCTTCGAACCTGCCCGAATACGCGCTGCGCACCACGCTGCGGATGCTCGCCGCGATGGTCGCGTCGCTTGCGTTCACGCTGATCTACGGCACGCTCGCCGCGAAAAGCCGCCGCGCGGGCATGGTGCTGATCCCGATCCTCGACATCCTGCAGTCGGTGCCGGTGCTCGGCTTCATTTCGTTCACCGTCACGTTCTTCCTCGCGCTGTTCCCGAGCCGCGTGCTCGGCGCCGAGCTCGCGGCGATCTTCGCGATCTTCACGAGCCAGGCGTGGAATATGACATTCAGCTTCTACCAGTCGCTGCGCACGGTGCCGCGCGATCTGGACGAAGTGTCGCGCGGCTTCCACCTGACGTCGTGGCAGCGCTTCTGGAAGCTCGAGGTGCCGTTCTCGATGCCGGGGCTGATCTGGAACATGATGATGTCGATGTCGGGCGGCTGGTTCTTCGTCGTCGCGTCGGAAGCCATTACCGTCGGCAACCACACCATCACGCTGCCGGGCATCGGCGCGTATCTCGCACAGGCGATCTCGGACCAGAACTTCGGTGCGATCGGCTGGGTGATCCTCACGATGACCGTCGTGATCCTCGCATATGACCAGTTCCTGTTCCGCCCGCTCATCGCGTGGGCCGACAAGTTCCGGATGGAAAACACCGCGTCGGGCGACGCGCCGCAATCGTGGCTGCTCGACCTCGTGCGCCGCACGCGCCTGATTCATCAGTTGCTCGTGCCGGCCGGATGGTTTTTCGCGAAGGCCGCGCGGATTCCGCTGCGCCTGCCGCTGTCGGGCGCGATGCGCTTCACGCTGCCGAAGGTCGAGAAGAAGGCGTCGCGCACGGTCGACATCACATGGGCGGTGCTCGTGCTGCTCGGCACGGCCTATATCGTGTGGCGCGTCGTGAGCTTCGTCGCGACCGGCGTGACGATGGCCGAGGTCGGCCACGTGCTCGTGCTCGGGCTCATCACGCTGCTGCGCGTGGTCGTGCTGATCACGATCGCATCGGTGATCTGGGTGCCGATCGGCGTGTGGGTCGGGCTGCGCCCGAAGCTCGCCGAGAAACTGCAGCCGCTCGCGCAGTTCCTCGCCGCGTTCCCTGCGAACCTGCTGTTCCCGGTGTTCGTGATCGTGATCGCGCGCTTCCACCTGAACCCGGACATCTGGCTGTCGCCGCTGATCGTGCTCGGCACGCAGTGGTATATCCTGTTCAACGTGATCGCCGGCGCGACGTCCTACCCGAACGACTATCGCGAAGCGGCGACGAATTTCCGCATCCGCGGCTGGCAGTGGTGGCGCCAGGCGATCCTGCCGGGCATCTTCCCGTACTACGTGACCGGCGCGATCACCGCGTCGGGCGGCGCGTGGAACGCGAGCATCGTGTCGGAAGCGGTGCAGTGGGGCAATACGCGGATCGAGGCGCACGGCCTCGGCGCGTATATCGCGCAGACCACCGCCGCCGGCGATTTTCCGAAGATCATCCTGGGCATCGCCGTGATGTCCCTGTTCGTCACCCTGTTCAACCGCCTGTTGTGGCGCCCGCTGTACGCCTTCGCCGAAGCGAAGCTGCGACTCGACTGAGACTGATTGAGAGCGAAACGCGATGCACAATCCGAATGCTGTAAACGCCCCCGTTCAGACGAACCAGCCGCCGCGCCTCGGTGAAGAAATCCTGCGCGTCGATCACGTCTGTCGCGGCTTCAACAAGACGCAGGGCGAACTGCTCGTGCTCGACGATGCGAACCTGTCGCTGCGCGAAGGCGAGATCGTCGGGCTGCTCGGCCGGTCCGGCTCGGGCAAATCGACGCTGCTGCGGATCATCGCCGGGCTGATCGAGCCGACCGGCGGCGAAGTGACTTACCTCGGCAAGCCGCTGCGCGGCCCGGCTGAAGGCGTCGCGATGGTGTTCCAGACCTTCGCGCTGTTCCCGTGGCTCACCGTGCTGCAGAACGTGGAAGCCGGCCTCGAGGCGCTCGGCGTCGGCGCGCGCGAGCGGCGCGAGCGCGCGCTGGCCGCGATCGACCTGATCGGTCTCGACGGCTTCGAGAACGCGTACCCGCGCGAGCTGTCGGGCGGGATGCGCCAGCGTGTGGGCTTTGCGCGCGCGCTCGTCGTCGACCCGACGATCCTGCTGATGGACGAGCCGTTCTCCGCGCTCGACGTGCTGACGGCCGAGACGCTGCGTACCGACTTGCTTGATCTGTGGACGCAGGGCCGGATGCCGATCAAGTCGGTGCTGATCGTCACGCACAACATCGAGGAAGCGGTGTTCATGTGCGACCGGATTCTCGTGCTGTCGTCGAATCCGGGCCGCGTGATCGCCGAGATCAAGGTGCCGTTCAAGCATCCTCGCAACCGGCTCGACCCGGCGTTTCGCAAGCTCGTCGACGACATCTACGCGAAGATGACCGCGCGCCAGACCAACGAGGCGACGAAGAAGGGGCTCGAACTCGGCAGCTGGCTGCCGCAGGTGTCGACCAACCTGATGGCCGGCCTGATCGAGACGCTCGCGATGGCGCCGTATCACGGCCGCGCCGACATGCCGGAAATCGCGCGTACGCTGCATCTGGAGGTCGACGATCTGTTCCCGATCGCCGAAGTGCTGCAGTACCTCGGCTTCGCGGACGTGCGGGAAGGGGACGTGTTCCTCACGCCGCCGGGGCGCGTATTCGCGGAATTCGGCACGCAGGAGCGCAAGCTGATGTTCGCGGATCACCTGCTGAAGCACGTGCCGCTCGCCGCGCGGATCAAGAAGGTGCTGAACGAGCGGCCGGGCCATCGCGCGCCACGCGTGCGCTTCGAGCAGGAGCTGGAGGATTTCCTGTCGGACGGTGCCGCCGAGGAGACGCTCGACGCGGTGATCGACTGGGGCCGTTACGGCGAGATCTTCTCGTACAACGACCAGACCGAGATTTTCAGTCTCGAGGACGTCGAGTCCTGATCCCGGCGGGACATTCGGGCGCGGAAGGCCCGAATGTCCGATCCGCGGTTTCATGCGACCGCATCTAGTCGATGTGATCGCGGCGCATCCGTGGCGTCGGCAACGGGTGCCGGGTGCGTCGGCGAAGCGAACGCAAAAAAGTCCGGGGCAACGTGATGCCTACCGCCCCCTTACTGCAGATTCCCCCACCGGTCGACCGCCGGTTCCGCCGATGCCCACTTCCAGTGCGTGCCTTGCTGGCACGCATTCGCGAAAAACCAGTCGGCCTTGTCGCCGTCTTTCACCGAGAACGCGAATTCCTTGCACAGCGCGAGCGCCGACGAATACGCGCGCGTGACGCGCACTTCGCCTTCGCCGTTTTCCAGCGGCAGCGTGTTCTTCACCTTCCACGGCTTCACTTCGCCGACGGCGAGGCTGCCGGCCGTCTTCGCGATCGCGTCCTGCTGGTTCTGGTGAAGCTGCTTCATCGTGCGGTTGACGGCTTCGTCGGTCGCCGCCTGGACGGCAATGCCGACGCCGACGCCGACCGCCGGATTCGCGGTGACGAGGCCCGTCGCCGCACCGGCGAGGGCGCCGCTCGCCGCGCCGACCGATCCGCAGCCCGACAGCGTCGCCGCCGCCGCGCAGAGCGCGCCGACGGCCGCGATACGGATCACGACGCTCATTGCAGCGCGCCCCAGCGTTCGGTCGCCGGTTCGGCCGATGCCCATTTCCACACGGGGCCGTCGCGGCAGATCGTGGCGACGTAGAACGCCGATTGCGCGGCCTTGTCGTTTTTCGCGGGCGTATCGACCGCGAACACGATTTCCTTGCAGTCGAGCGGGCCGACGCTGATCATCCGGCTGACCGTCACGCGGCCCTGCTCGTCGTCCTCGATCGGGAACGAGTGGTGCGTCGACCACGGGGCGACGCCGCCCACGTCGAGCGGGCCGGCGGCTTTCGCGATCTGTTCCTGCGTGTAGCGGTGGGCGACGCGCTGCGTGTACTGGACGCCTGCCCGCGCGCCGGCGACGGCGCCGAGGCCGATGCCCGTCGCGACGGCGGCGTTGTTGGTGACCTTGGAGGCGATCGCAGCGCCCGCGATACCGGCGCCGGCCGTCGCGCCTTCGCTGTACAGCGAGTTACAGCCCGACAGCAGTGCGGTCGTGGCGATCACGGCCAGCACGATGCGCACCGGCGTGGCCCGGCGCGGCGATTCGAAACGAATGTTCATCCCTGAGTGCAAGTCCTGTCTGGGTGAGCGGCGTCGCATGCACGCCGTCATGTCGCGTCATTGTTTCGCAATTGTCAGGGGAAAAATGCAAAGCTTTGACAAATCGCCGGACGGGATGCCGCGCGTGCGCGCGGCGTTATTGTCGAATAGATGAACGGAGAAGGGTCGAAACGTTACAAATTGAAGGTAATTGTTACCTCGGCGTGCAAGGAAGCGACCTAGACTCCTTAGCTATGGAATGTTTCTACGACGGCCTCGGGCCGCGCCGCACATGAGACACCCTGCCATGCGCCGTTCGAAACGGATTTCGCCTCGCCCGGCTGACGCCAGGGCCGACCGCACGCGTCCGCAGCCCGACGCGCCCGCATCCCCGCTCGCCGATGCGCCCGGCGAAACACCGTCCGACGGCGATCACAACCAGGGCGGCGCCCGCCCGGAAGGGCTCGACTATCAGCGGGATCTCGGCCAGGAGCAGGACGCCTGATGCCGTTGCCGCCGTATTGCGCCGCTGCCTTTCACACCTGCATCGCTCACGTCTGAATCGCCGCACGGCCGCCTTCGGGCAGCCGTGCCCGCCTTGGCGCGCGCCGCGCGCCAGCCAATCGAATCGAGGAGGAAACGCCGCATGAGCAGATTGATCGTGGTATCGAACCGTGTCGCCGCCGGCGAGGACACGCGCCCGAGCGCGGGCGGCCTGGCCGTCGGCGTGATGGACGCGCTGAAGGAGACGGGCGGCGTCTGGTTCGGCTGGAACGGCGAGATCGTCGGCGCGCAGGACGCCGAGCCCGCGATCCAGCGCGACGGTAACGTCACCTATGCGACGGTCGGGCTGACCCGGCGCGATTACGACCAGTACTATCGCGGCTTTTCGAACGCGACGCTGTGGCCGGTGTTCCATTACCGCGGCGATCTCGCGCGCTTCGATCGCCAGGAGTATGCGGGTTACCTGCGCGTGAACGCGATGCTCGCGAAGCAGCTCGCCGCATTGCTGCGCCCCGACGACCTGATCTGGGTGCACGACTACCACCTGTTGCCGTTCGCGCATTACCTGCGCGAGCTCGGCGTGACGAACCCGATCGGCTTCTTCCTGCACATTCCGTTTCCGTCGCCCGACATGCTGCGCCTCGTGCCGCCGCACGAGGAACTCGTGAAGTTCATGTGCGCGTACGACGTCGCGGGTTTCCAGACCGAGGCCGACAAGCAGGCGTTCACCGACTACATCGAGCGGCGCGGGATCGGTGCGGCGAGCGACGACGGGATGCTGCACGCGCACGGTCGCGTCGTGAAGGTCGCCGCCTATCCGATCGGCGTGCATCCCGATGCGATCGCGCAGGCGGCCGTCCAGTACGGCACACGCAAGCCGGTGAAGATGCTGCGAGAGGCACTCGACGGCCGCAAGCTGGTGATGAGTGTCGACCGCCTCGACTATTCGAAGGGGCTCGTCGAGCGCTTCCAGTCGTTCGAGCGGATGCTCGCGAACGCGCCGGGCTGGCAGGGACGTGTGTCGCTGCTGCAGATCGCGCCGCCGACGCGTTCCGACGTGAAGACCTATCAGGACATTCGCGAAACGCTCGAAGGCGAGGCCGGCCGCATCAACGGCCGCTTCTCGCAGCTCGACTGGACGCCGATCCAGTACCTGAACCGCAAGTACGAGCGCAACCTGCTGATGGCGTTCTTCCGGATGTCGCAGGTCGGCTACGTGACGCCGTTGCGCGACGGAATGAACCTCGTCGCGAAGGAGTACGTCGCGTCGCAGGACCCGGCCGATCCGGGCGTGCTCGTGCTGTCGGAGTTCGCGGGCGCGGCGGCCGAGCTGACCGGCGCGCTCCTCGTCAATCCGTACGACCTGTCGCAGATGGCCGACGCGCTCGAGCGCGCGCTGTCGATGCCGCTCGCGGAGCGGCAGGCGCGCCACGAGGAGAACCTCGCGCGGCTGCGCGAAAACGACCTGTCGGTCTGGCGCGATACGTTCGTCGCCGACCTGCGCAGTGTCGCGGCGGCCGCGTCGGTCACGCGGCGCGCCGGCCGGCGGATTGCGCATGCGTGAATTCGGGCAGGCGCCCGGCACGGACGACGATGCCGCGCGCCGCTTCTTCGTCGTGACCGGCGGCCCTGGCTCGGGCAAGAGCACGTTGCTCGATGCGCTCGAGCAGGCCGGCTTCGCGCGCTCGCAGGAGGCCGGGCGCGGCGTGATCCGCGACCAGATGGCGATCGACGGGCGGGCGCTGCCGTGGCGCGACCCGGCAGCGTTCGCCGAGCTGATGCTGAGCTGGGAGATGCGCTCGTACGAGCTCGCGCGGCATGCGGGCGGGCCGGTGTTCTTCGATCGCGGCGTGCCGGACGTGATCGGCTACCTGCGGCTGACGGGGCTGCCGGTGCCCGCGCATGCGCAAGCCGCGGCCCGCCGTTTCCGCTATCACCCGCGCGTGTTCATCGCGCCGCCGTGGCCCGACATCTATACGCAGGACACCGAGCGCAGGCAGGATTTCGCCGAAGCCCTGCGTACCTACGACGCGATGGTCGAGTGCTACACGACCTATGGCTACCGGCTGGTCGAACTGCCCCGCGACAGCGTGCAGGCGCGCGTGCGTTTCGTGACGGACGCGCTCGACGCCGAATGACGCGCGGGCGTCCGCCAGCGGCGCGCGACGCGCGGCGCCGTCAGGTTGCCGCGTCCGGCCGCGGCGAAGCGATGCGCAGCATGCTGACGGCCGCGGCCACCGCCGCGAATACCGCGGCGACATAGAGCGCAATCGTCGGCCCGCGATCGGGCGCGAGCCCGAAGATCAATGCGACGAGTGCGGCGCCGAGCGTCTGCCCGGTGAGCCGCGCGGTGCTCAGCATCCCGCCCGCGCCGCCGCTGCGTTCGCGCGGCGCCGACGACAGCATCGCGCGGTTGTTCGGCGACTGGAACAGCCCGAAGCCCGCGCCGCACAGCGCCATCCGCCACACGATGTCGACGGTGCCCGGGTGCGCGCCGATCGTCGCGAGCGACAGCAGCCCGGCCGCGAACAGCGCAAGCCCGATTCCGCCGAGGATGCCGGCCGAATAGCGATCCGACAGCACGCCCGCGAGCGGCGCCGCGAACACGATCACGAGCGGCCACGGCGTCATGTAGAGGCCCGTCTCGACCTGCGAGAAGCCGAGCGAGTGCTGCAGCCAGAACGGCAGCGCGACGAACGCGAGCATCTGCGATGTGAACGACGCCATCGACGTATAGATCGACAGCGCGAACATCGGGATGCGCATCAGGTCGACGGGCAGGAGCGGCGCCGGCTGCGACAACTGGCGCTTCACGAAGAAGTAGCCGACGACGAACGCGACGGCCAGCTCGGCCGCGACGTACGCGTGGCCTTCGCCGTGGCCGAGCCCGTCGACGGCCGTGATCAGCAGCCCGAACACGCACGCGTTCATCAGCGCGCTCGGGAAATCGTACGGCGCATCGTGCAGCGGGTTGGACGGCAGCGCGCGCACGCTGCCGAGCACCGCGGCGATGCCGATCGGCACGTTGACCGCGAACAGCCACGGCCACGACGCAACCGACAGGAT
Organism: Burkholderia metallica; assembly: GCF_001718555.1. Classification (NCBI taxonomy): domain Bacteria; kingdom Pseudomonadati; phylum Pseudomonadota; class Betaproteobacteria; order Burkholderiales; family Burkholderiaceae; genus Burkholderia; species Burkholderia metallica. The sequence continues at coordinate 2,736,367 of NZ_CP013401.1, read as the reverse complement.
CGCGGATGCGACCGTCGGCCCGATCGCCGACGACAGCGCCACCACCATCGCGTTGATCGACAGCCCGCGCCCGAGCATCGACGACGGGTAGATCATCCGCACGAGCGCCGCGTTGACGCTCATGATGCCGGCCGCACCGAACCCCTGGATCACGCGCATCACGGCGAGCATCGGCAGCGAGCCCGCGAGCGCGCAGCCGAGCGACGCCGCGGTGAACAGCGCGAGGCCGGCGATGTAGATGCGGCGATAGCCGATGCGCTCGCCGAGCGACGCGAGCGGCAGCAGCGTGATCGTGACCGCGAGCTGGTAAGCGTTGACGATCCAGATCGACGCGGCGTCGGACGCGTGCAGGTCGCGCGCAATGGTCGGCAGCGCGACGTTCGCGATCGCGCCGTCGAGCACGGCGAGCGTGATGCCCAGTGCGACACAGACGATCGCCCAGTAGCGTTGCGGAAGCGGCAGGCCGGTATCGGCATTCATGACGGGAGCAGATGCAGGGTTGTCCGCGCGCCCGGTTGCCGGTTGCATGCGCAACCATGCGAAAGGGTGGAGGCGGCGATCGGCGGCCCGGCCGGCGCGACTGCACCGGAGCGGGGCCGGTCGAGTGTATCACCGGGCCGCATTGCGCGACGCCGGCACTCAGCCTTCGAAGTCGAGGCCGCCGAGCCGCACGAGCGGATCGGCCTGCGTGCGCGACAGGAGATCGATGTCGCGGGCGCTTTGCCATGCGCCGAGTTTTTTCGGCAGCGCGGCCAGGTAGTGCTCGAAGCGCTGCGGGCCGTCCGGCTCCATCAGCCGCTCGATTTCGTCGGTATCCCAGGTCAGTTCGAGGTTCAGCGGATGCGCGAAGCCGCTGACGTGCTCGTGCGGCGCGCTGCGGATCTGCACGCGCGTCGGATGTCCGTGGCCGCCGTACGGGACGACGTCGGTCAGTACGTGATCGGCGAAGAAGGCGGCGATCGCCTGCGCGATGCGCGGCGCGAATTCGGTATCGAAACGGCGGGCGGTTTCGGGCTGCATGACGGCGTCTCCTATGTGCCGAAAATCGTAGCATGGCGGCGCCGCGTTTCGTTGGGCGTGATCGCGGTAATCGCGCGTTACCACTTGCTGCATCTATTACGGCCGCATGCCGCCACAATGCATCGCATCCAGTACCACTACGCGTGGGAGTGCATCATGAAAAAAATTGCCGCAGTGTGTGTCCTCGCCGGTTCGCTTGCCGTGGCGGGCCCCGCGTCCGCGCATGGCCGCGACGGCGGTGCCGTCATCGGCGCATTGATCGGCGGGGCGGTGCTGGGCGCGATCGTGACGTCCGCGATGAATCCGCCCGTCGCGTATCAGGCGCCCGCGTACCAGGCACCCGCCTATCAGCCGCCGACGTATTACCAGGCGCCCGCGTATCAGCAGCCTGCGTATCCGACCTACCAGCAGGCGCAGTACCAGGACGCGGGCCCGAACTACTGCTACGACCGCTACCAGCGTGCGTACGTGTGCGGCGCGCCCGTGTCCGGTGGCTACGCGCAGCCGGCCGGCTGGTAAGCGCGCGGGCGAACGGCGTGTGAACGGTCGGCGTCCCGCCGACGTTCGCATTGCCGCACCGGACGACAAAAGGCCCTCGCTTCATGCGAGGGCCTTTGTCTTGTGCGCGGCGGTCCGCACTTCCGCATGCCGGGTGCGCCACCGGCGGGCCGTGCGCGGATACAAACGGTTGCAATTGCGTGCGTCAGTGGCGATGGCCGCCGCCTCCGCTGCCCCCGTCGCCTCCGTTCCAGTCGCCGCGATGTCCGCCGCCGCGACCCCAGCCGTTGCCGCGGTTGCCGCGGTCGCCGTCCCAGTGGTGGTCGCGCCGACCGCGATCCCAGTCGCGTCCGCCGCCTCCGCCCCAGATATTGACCGTGCCGTACACGGGCGACGGGCTGTACGCGTAACCCGGCGACGAATAGTACGGCTGCCCGTAGCCGTATCCGGCGTCCGGGGCGACGACGCAGCCGGCCAGCAGGGTGGCGACGCCGGCGACAGCAATGAGCTTCAGCATGATGTTCTCCGTTGATTCCCCTATAAGTACCGCGCAAGCGGATTGCCAGCTGTTTGCAATTGTGTCGTCAAATTACAGTGCAGTAAGGTCATGAGACGAAAGTGTTAGCATCCGGGGCTCATTTGTTTTTGGGGAGTACATCGATGAAATTCGCGATCCGGGCCGTGCTGGCCGCTTTCTGCGTGACGACTGCCGCCGCCTGCGTGGCCGCGCCTGCGTCGGCGCCCGCCGTGCCGGCCGAGTCGATCAAGATGTTTCCGCAGGCAGCGGCCGGCCAGCAGCGCGTCGTGATCGCGCTGCCTGCGCTCGAGAACGAAGGCGATGCGCGCGTCGAGCTGATGATCGGCAAGACGCTGCAGACCGACTGCAACCAGCAGTGGTTCGGCGGCGAGCTGACCGCGGAGGACGTGAAGGGCTGGGGCTATACGTACTACCAGCTCACCGACGTGAAGGGGCCGGCATCGACGCTGATGGCATGCCCGGGCCAGGCGCCGCAGCAACGGTTCGTGCAGGTGCGCGCCGATGGCCAGCTGCTGCGCTACAACAGCCGCCTGCCGCTCGTCGTCTATGTGCCGGACGGCTTCGAGGTGCGCTATCGCGTGTGGCATGCGTCGAAGGACGTGCAGCACGCGGTAAAGCAGTAACGTGCGGAAGCGGAAGCGGAAGCGGAAGCGGCGGCGCGCGGCGCGCGGCGGCGGTGTGCTGCCGCTATGCGCTGCCCTTGCCGACGAGCGCGGGCCATGCGGCCAGCGCGGCTTGCGCGACGGCCTCGAGATCGCGACGGCTGGCCCCGTCGCGCGCCTGGATCGACATGCCCTGCTGGACCGTGACGTAATACCGCGCGATCGCGTCGAGGTCCGCTTGCGCGGCGATTTCGCCGGTCGCCACGCCTTGCTCGAGGCGCTCGCGCAGATTCTCCACCGTGCGCTCACGCATCGCGATCAGCGTTTGCCGAACCGTATCGGAACGCTCGGCCGGATGCAGTGCCGACAGCACGATCAGGCAGCCGGCCGGCTTCGAGCGCCGCGTGAACACGCGCGCGGTATCCATCAGGTAGTTCCGCACGGCGTCGTGCGCGCTGCCTGCCTGCTCGACGCCGCCCCAGATCTCCCGTCCCTCCGTTGCGCGGTAGTGCTCGAGCGCCTGCCGGAACAACGCTTCCTTGCTGCCGAATGCCGCATACAGGCTCGGCGACGCGATCCCCATCGCGCTCGTGAGGTCCGTCATCGACGCGCCTTCGTAGCCGAGACGCCAGAACACCTCCATCGCGCGATCCAGCGCCGCTTCCTTGTCGAAGCTTCTCGGTCGGCCCCGCTCAGCCATTGCGTCCGTTCCTTCGTTGATATCTGTATCGATCGATAAAATAAATCAATTGACTGTGCCGCGCAACTTGCCACATTCTGTGTCGGTCGTTACATAAATGAGGAAAGGAATCGACATGAACCGACTTCAGGGCAAGCGTGCACTCGTCACGGGCGGCAGCCGCGGCATTGGCGCGGCGATCGCGAAACGGCTGGCAGCCGATGGCGCGGACGTCGCGATTACCTACGAGAAATCGGCCGAGCGGGCGCAGGCCGTCGTCGCCGGCATCGAGGCGCTGGGCCGCCGTGCCGTTGCGATCCAGGCCGACAGCGCCGATCCGGTGGCCGTGCGCGACGCGGTCGATCGTGCGGCGGACGCGTTCGGCGGCCTCGACATCCTCGTCAACAACGCGGGGATTTTCCGGGCCGGCGCGCTGGACGACCTCACGCTCGACGATATCGACGCGACGCTGAACGTGAACGTGCGCGCGGTGATCGTCGCGTCGCAGGCGGCGGCGCGGCATCTCGGGGAGGGCGGGCGCATCGTGTCGACCGGCAGTTGCCTTGCCACGCGCGTGCCCGATGCGGGGATGAGCCTCTATGCGGCGAGCAAGGCCGCGCTGATCGGCTGGACGCAGGGGCTCGCGCGCGATCTCGGCCCGCGCGGCATCACGGTCAATATCGTGCATCCGGGGTCGACGGATACCGACATGAATCCGGCCGATGGCGACCATGCGAATGCGCAGCGTTCGCGCATGGCGATTCCGCAGTACGGTAAGGCCGATGACGTCGCGGGGCTCGTCGCGTTCGTGGTCGGGCCGGAAGGGCGGTCGATCAACGGGACCGGGTTGACGATCGACGGTGGTGCGAACGCGTGAACGCGCGGCCACCCGGCGTGATTCGACCGGGCGGCGTTGCGTTCGTTATCGGCAGCCGAGCCGGTGATGCTCGGTTTCCAGGTCGGCCCGCTTGTCGTAGGCGCGCAGTTCGCTGCGCGGCTTGCCGTCCGGGCCCATCCCGCGCACGACCTTCTGGCCGCGGTCAGGGGCGTGCGTGACGGCGTCGATGCCGGCGGCCAGTTCACGGCAGCGTGAGTCGGCGGAGGGGGCTTCCGTGCGCGGTGCGGCTGCGGTCGTGATGTTGGCGATGCCGGGGCTGACGTAGCGCTGTGTCGCGGGCGCGGTGACGATATCGGCGGCGATAGCCGTGCCGGTCAGCGCTGACAGCGCGGCGAGCGCCGCGATTGTTCGAATCATGGCGAGAGTCCGGATGCTGAAGAAGGTTCGGAATTCTACGCAATGTGTGGCGCGTGGCCGTGGCGATCGGGCGGGATGCGATCGTGTGTCGCAGGGCAGACCGGCGCTGAAGGTTCTGCGATGCGTGTGCGCTGTCGGCAGGCGGTGCGCATGTCGGTCGCAGCGCATCCGGAAAGTAGAAAGCCCGCTTGCTTTCGCAAAGCGGGCTTCGGGTATTGGTTGCGGGGGTAGGATTTGAACCTACGACCTTCGGGTTATGAGCCCGACGAGCTGCCAGACTGCTCCACCCCGCGGCGCGAAGTGTACTTGGGCTGAGGTGGAGAGTCAATCGATCTGTTGAGTTGTTTCGAACGGAACCAGCGGATCACCATTAACAAGCGCGATGGTCTGGTTCGTGGGGCGACTGCCGACGTTTCCCGATCTGCTTCGACGTGAGTCGTTTTTTGCGGCCGTCGTTGCGGTATTTGATCGTGGGAACGTGGATGAGACCATGAGGAGGGCGGGTCCCCGAACAGGCGACCGATGCGCACTTCTTTTACCGGTATCCACGATGGAGCGTCGCTAGCGACAGTCAAGTCGCGGACAGGGCACATGGACGTCGGCAATGCCCTATCGTCGAGGGTGCTTCATTTCCTCGGTTTCCATCGATGCGAGTCGTTCTTCACTGGCCGATACGGATTCCATGGCTTCGTTGACGGAAGCCAGTGCATATTCGCAGGCCAGTTTCGTTTCCTCGACAGTCGGCTCCGGCTCTTCGTCGTCGGTGAGCGGAGGGGAGAGCATGTCTTCGAGCATCATCGTCAGCTCGGGCGTGTCCCACGGTTCGCCCCTTTGCTCCTTCTTCTTGATGTAGTGCCGGATTTCCGCGTCTTGCTCGGGCGAGAGGGGGAGGTGCCGAAACGTATTGCTAGGGTTGGCGTCAATCATGATGTTTCTCCGAATCTTGGAAACGGCGCATTCGGACGGTTCCCTGGAATGCGAGTGCAACCGGAAAGCGTTGAAGGAGCCGTTGCCTACTTGCGGCAGTGCGGATCCTGGATCAGTGCGAGGCGGGCTAGAAGCTCGTCCACCTGGAGTTCGAGGATCCTGTTTCGCACGGATTGCGTGCGGAGCTTGTTGAGCTTGACTCTCCAGTACGCGGGATCGTTTACCGACGACTTGTTGACGAACGCATGCTGCGCTTGCTCAAGTAGCCCGATCGCTCGCCTGATATGCAGTATTTCGCGTTCCGCTTCGCAGTACCAGCTCATGTTTGCCGCCTTCTGATGATTTTTATCGTGACTTGCTGCTCCTCGAGCGCCCTTGCGTTCATTCGACGACGCGCGAGCCGATCTCGAACCGTGCTGCTGCACGGCGCGACGGGTGGGGTGTAAGGGGCAAATGTGGCGCGCCGGCAGGGCGCCACGCAGACTTGGGGAGAGGCCGAGCGGTCAATCTACAATTGGGTGCTCTGGTCAACCCATCATACGCGCATCGCTGTCAGGCAACTGCTTTATTTCGTCTGCGGAGGGAGGGGGCCGTGGTCCTTCGGCCCGACGACGGGGGCGGTTGGGTGTCGAACGTCGAGGTAGTACGGGAGATGCCGTAGCTGTGCGCATTTGAACTCGCCACCGCTTGCGCAGGGCATAGCCATGTCGCATTGACAGAGCGCCGCCTGTTCGCTGCCGTGACGGAATCTCGATATCATCCCGCTACAGGAATCGGACTCAATTTCCGGAGAATCCGCGAGCCGCCGAGGCTATGGCCACCTATCTCCGCGAGAATCCGCGCAGGGCTCACTGAGCGAGCTAACGACCCTATGAACGAATCACAAGATATCGAGCGCGCTGAATCTGGGCCTTCATCGGGTGCGATAACGCTCGCTATTGCGACCTTCATCGGACTGTGGCTTCCGTGGATCGGCTTTGCGTACTGGTATGTCGAGGCAGGCGGATTTCACAGCGGAATTTTTGCACCCGGCACGGCGGGCTTCCTTTTGTTTACCGCTGCCACGTGGGTCGTGACCCCCCTCTTTACCTTGATCTACGTCGTTTATGCGATGCGCTCAGCGCTTCGCAATACATACGACCAAATAATGTTCGCCATTGAGTGTCTGATTCTTCTTGGAATGTGGGCGGTTGCGGCATCTCCGTTCGTCGGCCGCTAGGTTGAAGCGTGCGGCACCGCGGCTAACGCTAGAACGAGAGAAGCCCGCCTCCAGTGTTGCAGGATTGCGTTCGGCGTGTGCCATCTGGCGCGCTACAAGCGGTACTACTTCGCAGTGTTCGGTTGGACGAGCAAGAACATCCCGTTGTTGTCCGTGAGTGTGTACGGGGCCGCGCCGGCCTTTGCGTTCCATACCTGCACGTCAGTGAGCCGGAGTGTTGGTATCCGTGTTGTTGGTATCGGCTGATACCAACAAAAACACCGACACTTTCTCCGGCTGTCACTGAGCAACGTTGGGTAATGAAGGGAGCTAGATGTCCGCCAGACGGACCTGAGCGGGCGATTTCTTGTGAATCTTGGGGATGGTTTGGAACTCGACTGGTCCCCCCGACAGGAATCGAACCTGTATCTAGCGCTTAGGAGGCGCTTGTTCTATCCATTGAACTACGGGGAGAGCCCTATCCGGGCAATCGCGCAAAAAACGCGAACCGGACGGCGGTGTGGACAGCGCGCAGAGTATAGCAAACGCGCGGCGCAACGGCGGGGCGGAATGCACGCCGACGCGCGTGATCGCGTACTCAGCCGCGATCGGAAATCAGCCAATCAGCCAATCGGCGAATCAGAAATCGACGACGACGAAATCTTCCTTGCCCACGTCGCACAGCGGGCAGCGCCAGTCGGCGGGAATGTCGGCGAAACGGGTGCCGGGCGCGATGCCTTCGTCGGGCAGCCCTTCCGCTTCGTTGTACACCCACCCGCAAATCAGGCAGACCCAGCTCTGGTATTCGGTTACTTCGCTCATAACGCTCAGGAAAAAATAAAAATCCGGTCATGCCGTCCGCGGCTCGGCCGGCGGACGAAAGGCGCAATGGTACCGGAATTTCTTCGAACGACTGCGCAACGTCGTTTTAAACCGACTAAACGTACGCATCGCGAACAACGCAACCGAAATACCGATGCCGTCCGTGCGGTGTATGCTTCCGGGGCTGTTCAATCATGAGGAGAACGCGATGCTGAACAAAAAGTGGATCGCAGGCGCGGTGTGCGTGGCGGCGATGGCCGTGTCGACGCTCGCGCGGGCCGAGGCGCGTGTGTATTTCGAAGCGCCGAGCGAGGGCGCGACGGTGTCGAACCCGGTGCACGTGAAGTTCGGGGTCGAAGGGATGGACCTGCGGCCCGCCGGCGACATGACGCCGAACACCGGTCATCATCACTTGCTGATCGACGGACAGCCGGTCCCGAAGGGTGACGTGATCCCCGCGACCGAACGCTCGCTGCACTTCGGCAAGGCGCAGACCGAAACCGACCTCAAGCTGCCGCCCGGCCCGCACACGCTGACGCTGCAGTTCGGCGACGGCGCGCACCGTTCGTACGGCCCGGAAATGAGCTCGACGATCAAGATCAACGTGAAGTAATCACATGTTGGCGCGTGCCGGCGCCCGACGCGTCCGGCGCGCAATGGTCGATCGGCCGGCCGCGGCATCCGGCCGGCGCGAGCCCTTTGCCCGGAACCTGCGCCCGGCGTCCGCTACCGGAAGCCGGGCGCACGCGGTGCACGAATCGCATCGCGCCGAGGTGCTTCGACGGACGCCCCAGGATTGCCGCCAAAAGCGCGTTCCAACTGGCATCTCGTTCCCTTTGCCGGCTCCGTCCATCCAGCCATGCCGGTGCCTGCCTCCGCGCCCGGTACAATGGGCGCTTCCGATTTCTCTCTTCGCCGTCTCCCCATGTCGCTCTATTCCATTACCGGCGCGCAGCTCGCGTTCGGTCACGTCGCGTTGCTCGATCACGCGGACTTCTCGCTGGAAGCCGGCGAGCGCGTCGGCCTGATCGGCCGCAACGGCGCGGGCAAGTCGTCGCTGCTGAAGATCGTCGCCGGCCTCGCGAAGCCCGACGACGGGCTGGTCACGCGCCAGCAGGAGCTCGTGACCGTCTATGTGCCGCAGGAGCCCGAATTCGAGCCGGGCGCGACGGTGTTCGACGCGGTTGCGTCCGGGCTCGCCCACACGCGCGAACTGCTCGAAGAATACGATTCGATCGCGCACCGCCTCGCGGATATCCCGGAAGGCGCCGAACACGATGCGCTGCTCGCACGGATGAACGCGCTGCAGTCGTCGCTCGATGCGCACGACGCGTGGAACTGGCGCACGCGCGTGTCGATGACGCTCGCGCAGATCGGCCTGGCGGACGTCGACGCGCCCGTAGACGCGCTGTCGGGCGGCATGCAGAAGCGTGTCGCGCTGGCGCGCGCGCTGGTGCTGCAGCCCGACGTGCTGCTGCTCGACGAGCCGACCAACCACCTCGACTTCGACGGCATCCGCTGGCTGGAAGAGCTGCTCGTCGCGCAGCGCGCGGGCCTGCTGTTCATCACGCACGATCGCGCGTTCCTCGACCGCGTCGCGACGCGCATCGTCGATCTCGATCGCGGCCGGCTGCTGTCGTACCCGGGCAATTTCTCCGCGTACCAGACGCGCAAGGCGCAGCAGCTCGAAGTCGAACGCGTGGAAAACGAGAAGTTCGACAAGCTGCTCGCGCAGGAAGAAGTGTGGATCCGCAAGGGCGTCGAAGCGCGCCGCACGCGCAGCGTCGGCCGCATCGCGCGGCTCGTGCAGATGCGCAACGAGCGCGCGGAGCGCCGCAACGCGCAGGGCAACGTGAAGCTCGACGTCGCGCAGGGCGAGAAGTCCGGCAAGATCGTCGCGGAGCTGACCGACGTGACGAAGCGCTACGGCGGCCGCACGGTGGTCGATCGCTTCTCGACGACGGTGATGCGCGGCGACAAGATCGGCTTCATCGGCCCGAACGGCGCGGGCAAGACCACGCTGCTCAAGCTGATCCTCGGCGAACTCAAGCCCGACGAAGGCACGGTGCGCACCGGCACGAACCTGCAGGTGGCGTACTTCGACCAGATGCGTGCGCAGCTCGACCAGGAAAAGAGCCTCGCGGATACGATCAGCCCCGGCAGCGAATGGGTCGAGATCGGCGGCGTGCGCAAGCACGTGATGAGCTATCTCGGCGATTTCCTGTTCGCGCCGGAGCGCGCGCGTTCGCCGGTGAAGTCGCTGTCGGGCGGCGAGCGCAACCGGCTGCTGCTCGCGCGCCTGTTCGCGCGTCCTGCCAACGTGCTGGTGCTCGACGAACCGACCAACGACCTCGACATCCCGACGCTCGAACTGCTCGAGGAACTGCTGGCCGACTACGACGGCACGGTGCTGCTCGTCAGCCACGATCGCGCGTTCCTCGACAACGTCGTGACGTCGGTGATCGCGGCCGAGGGCGACGGCAAGTGGCGTGAATACGTCGGCGGCTTCACCGACTGGCAGATCCAGAGCGAGCGCTCGGAGCAGCTCGCGCAGCAGGAAGCCGCGAAGCGCGCGGTCAAGGAAGCGGCGCCGGTGAAGGACGAGCCGGCGAAGAGCGCCGCGGGCCGCAACGCGCAGCGCACGGTGAAGCTGTCGTTCAACGAGCAGCGCGAACTCGATTCGCTGCCGGAGAAGATCGCCGCGCTCGAAGCGGAGCAGAAGACGATCAATGCGCAGCTCGAGGACGGTGCGATTTTCGCGAAGGATCCGCAGGAAGGCACGCGCCTGACCGAGCGCTTCGCGGCGATCGACGACGAGTTGCTGGCCGCGCTCGAACGGTGGGAAACGCTCGAGGCGAAGCGCAAGCCCGCATAATTCGCGTGACGCGGGGTGCGGCCGTCGCGCGCGATTGCGCAACTGGCGCGCCACGCGGAACCAGTAAAATACCGCGCGTCCCGGGCAGCGCAGCGCACGCCGCGCGCCCGCTTTCGGAGCAGTCCAAGCACACCGTTGTTTCGATTCGCTTTTTTACGGAACTCAACGTTTTGTCCACGACGTTATCCACACGAGGTGTGGACAACGTCCCGATGAATGACGAAATTCAGCGCCTATGTCAACGAAGAAACCCAGCGCGGCCTATAGCGAAGCATCGATCAAGGTGCTCAAGGGTCTCGAGCCGGTCAAGCAGCGCCCCGGCATGTACACCCGTACCGAGAATCCGCTGCACATCATCCAGGAAGTCATCGACAACGCGTCCGACGAGGCGCTCGGCGGCCACGGCAAGCAGATCACGGTCACGCTGCATACCGACCAGTCGGTCTCGGTCGAGGACGACGGCCGCGGCATCCCGTTCGGCATGCACCCCGAAGAGGGCGTGCCGGTCGTCGAGATCGTGTTCACGCGCCTGCATGCGGGCGGCAAGTTCGACAAGGCCGCGGGCGGCGCCTATACGTTCTCGGGCGGCCTGCACGGCGTCGGCGTGTCGGTGACGAATGCGCTGGCGACTCGCCTCGACGTGACGGTCTGGCGCGACGGCAAGATTGCGGAGCTCGGCTTCGCCGACGGCGACGTCGTGAAGCCGCTCACGACGCAAGGCGCGGGCCGCGGCGAGAAGAAGTCGGGCACGCGCGTGCAGGTGTGGCCGAATCCGAAGTATTTCGATTCGCCGAACCTGCCGCTCGGCGAGCTGCAGCGCCTGCTGCGCTCGAAGGCGGTGCTGCTGCCGGGCGTCGAGGTCGTGCTCGTCAACGAGAAGACCGGCGAGCGCCAGACGTGGAAATATGAAGACGGCCTGCGCGGCTACCTGCTCGACGAGATGAACGGCAGCGAGCTGCTGATCCCGTTGTTCGAAGGCGAGCGCTTCGCCGATGCGCGCTCGACCGACGAAACCTTCGCCGAGGGCGAGGGCGCGTCATGGGTCGTCGCCTGGAGCGAGGAAGGTTCGCTCGTGCGCGAGTCGTACGTGAACCTGATCCCGACGCCGGCCGGCGGCACGCACGAATCCGGCCTGCGCGACGGTCTCTACCAGGCGGTGAAAAGCTTCGTCGAACTGCACAACCTGCAGCCGAAGGGCGTGAAGCTGCTCGCGGAAGACGTGTTCGCGCGCGTGTCGTTCGTGCTGTCCGCGAAGGTGCTCGATCCGCAGTTCCAGGGGCAGATCAAAGAGCGCCTGAACAGCCGCGACGCGGTGAAGCTCGTGTCGTCGTTCTCGCGCCCGGCGCTCGAACTGTGGCTGAACCAGCACGTCGAGCACGGCAAGAAGCTCGCCGAGCTCGTGATCAAGCAGGCGCAGGCGCGCACGCGTGCGGGCCAGAAGGTCGAGAAGCGCAAGAGCTCGGGCGTCGCGGTGCTGCCCGGCAAGCTGACCGACTGCGAGACCGAAGATATCGCGCGCAACGAGCTGTTCCTCGTCGAAGGCGATTCGGCGGGCGGCTCCGCGAAGATGGGCCGCGACAAGGAATACCAGGCGATCCTGCCGCTGCGCGGCAAGGTGCTGAACACGTGGGAAACCGAGCGCGACCGCCTGTTCGCGAACAATGAAGTGCACGACATCTCGGTCGCGATCGGCGTCGATCCGCACAGCCCGGACGACACCGTCGACCTGTCGAACCTGCGCTACGGCAAGATCTGCATCCTGTCGGACGCGGACGTCGACGGCTCGCACATCCAGGTGCTGCTGCTCACGCTGTTCTTCAAGCATTTCCCGCAACTGATCGAACGCGGCAACGTGTACGTCGCGCGTCCGCCGCTGTTCCGCGTCGACGCGCCGGCACGCGGCAAGAAGCCCGCGCAGAAACTGTACGCACTCGACGAAGGCGAACTCGAAGCGATCCTCGACAAGCTGCGCAAGGACGGCGTGCGCGAGACGCAATGGAGCATCAGCCGCTTCAAGGGTCTCGGTGAAATGAGCGCCGAGCAGCTGTGGGACACGACGATGAACCCCGACACGCGCCGGCTGATGCCGGTGAAGCTCGGCGAGCTCGACTACGAGGCGACCGTCGCGCGCATGACGATGCTGATGGGCAAGGGCGAGGCAGCCGCGCGGCGCGGCTGGCTCGAGGAAAAGGGCAACGACGTCGAAGCAGACATCTAAGCGGAGCACCTGCGCGGCCGGGCATGACGCCCGGCCCGGCCTCACGCCACTTACGAATACGGAATTCAGATGGACGACAATACTTCCGATCTCTTCGCCGGGTCCGACGCACCGGATGCCGAAGCGCTGACGCTCGGCAACTACGCGGAGCAGGCGTACCTCAGCTACGCGGTCAGCGTCGTGAAGAGCCGCGCGCTGCCCGACGTGTGCGACGGCCAGAAGCCGGTGCAGCGCCGGATTCTCTACGCGATGAACGAAATGGGCCTTGGCCCGGACGCGAAGCCGGTGAAGTCGGCGCGCGTGGTCGGCGACGTGCTCGGTAAATATCACCCGCACGGCGACCAGTCGGCGTACGACGCGCTCGTGCGTCTCGCGCAGGACTTCTCGCTGCGCTACCCGCTGATCGACGGGCAGGGCAACTTCGGCTCGCGCGACGGCGACGGCGCGGCGGCGATGCGATACACCGAAGCACGCCTCACGCCGATCGCGAAGCTGCTGCTCGACGAGATCGACCAGGGCACGGTCGACTTCATGCCGAACTACGACGGCTCGTTCGAGGAGCCGAAGACGCTGCCGAGCCGCATGCCGTTCGTGCTGCTGAACGGCGCATCGGGCATCGCGGTCGGCCTGGCCACCGAAATTCCGTCGCACAACCTGCGCGAAGTCGCGGCGGCGGCGGTCGCATTGATCCGCAATCCGAAGCTCTCGCACGCGGAGCTGATGAACCTGATTCCCGGCCCGGATTTCCCGGGCGGCGGCCAGATCATCTCGAGCGACGCTGAAATCGCGGCGGCGTACGAAACCGGCCGCGGCAGCCTGAAGGTGCGCGCGCGCTGGAAGATCGAGGATCTCGCGCGCGGCCAGTGGCAACTGGTCGTCACCGAGCTGCCGCCGAGCACGTCGGGCCAGAAGGTGCTCGAGGAAATCGAGGAGCTGACGAACCCGAAGCTCAAGCTCGGCAAGAAGACGCTGACGCCCGAGCAGCTCAACACGAAGAAGGCGATGCTCGACCTGCTCGACGCGGTGCGCGACGAGTCGGGCAAGGAAGCGGCGGTGCGGCTCGTGTTCGAGCCGAAGTCGCGCACGATCGACCAGACGGAATTCGTGAACACGCTGCTCGCGTACACGAGCCTCGAATCGAACGCGACGCTGAACCTCGTGATGATCGGCGCCGACGGCCGGCCGGGCCAGAAGGGGCTGCTGACGATCCTTGACGAGTGGGTGAAGTTCCGCCAGCTGACGATGACGCGCCGTTGCCGCCATCGTCTCGCGAAGGTCGACGACCGCATCCACATCCTCGAAGGGCGGATGATCGTCTTCCTGAACATCGACGAGGTGATCCGGATCATCCGCGAGGCGGACGAACCGAAGGCCGCGCTGATGAGCGCGTTCGGCCTCACCGATCGCCAGGCGGAAGACATTCTCGAAATCCGGCTGCGCCAGCTCGCGCGGCTCGAGAAGATCAAGATCGAGAAGGAACTCGAAACGCTGCGCGACGAGAAGGCGAAGCTCGAGGAACTGCTCGCGAACGAAAGCGCGATGAAGCGGCTGATGATCAAGGAGATCGAGGCCGACGCGAAGCAGTACGGCGACGATCGCCGCACGCTGATCCAGCAGGAAAAGCGCGCGACGTTCGAGGCGAAGGTGGTCGACGAGCCGGTGACGGTGGTCGTCTCGCAGAAGGGCTGGGTGCGTGCGCTGAAGGGCCACGGGCTCGACCCGGCGGCCTTCTCGTTCAAGGCCGGCGACAGCCTGTACGCGGCGTTCCAGTGCCGCACGCCCGATCGCCTGATCGCATGGGGCAGCAGCGGCCGCGTGTACTCGGTCGACGTGTCGGTGCTACCGGGCGGGCGCGGCGACGGCGTGCCGGTCACGTCGCTGATCGAGCTCGAATCGGGCTCGCATCTGATGCACTACTACGCGGCGCCGGCCGATCAGCAACTGCTGCTCGCGTCGAGCAACGGCTTCGGCTTCCTCGCGAAAGTGGGCGACATGGTGAGCCGCGTGAAGGCCGGCAAGTCGTTCATGACGATCGACGCGGGCGCGGTGCCGCTCGCGCCGATGCCGGTGCTGCCGAACGCGACGCAGGTCGCGTGCCTGTCGAGCGGCGGCCGTCTGCTGGTGTTCGGGATGGACGAGATGAAGACGCTGTCCGGCGGCGGTCGCGGCGTGATCCTGATGGCGCTCGACGACAAGGAAACGCTCGTGCAGGCGCTGGCGATCGATCCGGCGGGCGTCGTGCTGATCGGCACCGGCCGCGGCGGCAAGACGATGGACGAGACGTTGTCGTATGCGGGGCTTGCGCCGCACATTGGCAAGCGCGCCCGCAAGGGTCGCACGCCGGAGACGAAGCTCAAGGTCGTCAGCGAGCTGCGTCCGCTGCTCGGCTGACGCCGCGCACGATCGACCGTCCGGCTCGGACGCCATCGAAGGCCGCACTTCCGCTTCGGCGGACGTGCGGCCTTTGCTTTTGGGAGGGGCATTCGGGTAAGCAAGCGTGGCGCTGTCATGCGGAACTTGCAAAATAGTGTGAAATCGCGCCTGGGGTCTGAACCGCGCGGCGACAATCCGGTCGAACACGCCTCGATGCCGCGTGCGACGCGGTCGCTCGCCGCACCCCACTCCTCACAGGATTGCCGTCATGTCCCATGCTGTCGCCGTCGCGCTGTTTCTTCATCTGCTGGCCGTCGCCGTGTGGGTGGGCGGGATGGTCTTCGCCAACTTCTGCCTGCGTCCGGCGCTGTCCGACCTGGCGCCGCAGCTCCGGCTGCCGCTGATCGAAGGCGTGTTCGGCCGTTTCTTCAACTGGGTGTCGGGCGCCGTGATCGTGATCCTGCTGTCCGGCGGTTTCCTGCTCGTGGAATTCGGTGGCGCGCACGCGACGTGGTCGCTGCATGCGATGGCCGGGCTCGGCGTCGTGATGATGCTGATCTTCGGACATATCCGCTTCGCGCTGTTCCCGCGCATCCGCCGGGCGGTGCAGGCGCAGAAGTGGCCGGACGGCGCGCGCGCGGTGAATACGGTGCGCCTGCTCGTTCTCGTGAACCTCGTGCTCGGCGTCGTCACGATCGGCGCGGCGGTGTTGTCGCGCGGGTTCTGACCGGTCGGCGCCGGCCGGCCCGCAGCCGCCGGCGCATCGGTACGTGCCGCTACGCGGCCAGCATCGCATCGAGCAGCCATGCGCCGACCGGGCCGAGCGGCCGGTTGCGCGACCAGACCGCATCGACCCGCACGCGGCGCGGCCAGCCGCGCGCACGCAGCTCGCACAGGCGATCGCGCGCGAAGTGGTCGACCATCCAGCGCGGCAGCTCGGCCCAGCCGAACCCCAGCACGGCCATCTCCAGCAGCATCAGGTAGCTCGGCGCCAGCCAGTGCTGCGTGCCGACGACGATTCGATCGTCGCCGCCGCGGCCTTCCGTTTTCACATAGGTATTGAGGCGCAGTTCGCGCGCATCGCGCAGCGCGGCGTGCGGCACGTCGGCGTCCCCGTATTCGGCGAGCGCGTGCGTGCGCCCGACGAACAGGCCGATCTCCGACTCCTCCGCGATCGTCGCCGCGCCGATATCGGCCGGGTAGGCCGCCCGCGCGGCCATCAGCCCGAGCTGCGCGCGCCCCTGCTGGATCAGGTCGAGCACGTCTTCGTGCTCCGCGATCTGGCATTCGAGCTCGAGCGCAGGAAAGCGTTGTTCGAGCGCCATCAACGTTTCTTCGTAGCGCTTCGACTGGTACGTATCGGAGACGACGAGCGTCAGACGCGCTTCCTCGCCGCGTGCAAGCCGCGCGGCCGTGCGGTCGATCGCCGCGCCGGCTTCGAGCGCACGCTGGACCTGCGGCAGCAGCGCGCGCCCGGCGTCGGTCAGCGTCGGCGCGCGGGTCGAGCGGTCGAACAATTGCACGCCGAGATCGATCTCGAGGTTCGCGATCGCCTCCGACACGGTCGACTGGCGCTTGCCGAGCTTGCGCGCGGCAGCCGTAAACGAGCCGAGCAACGCGGCTTCGGCGAATGCGAGCAGGGCTTCGGGGGCATGGCGCATGCGGCGCTCCGGGCGGCGATATATCGGTAAAACCGATGATATTAAACTGGATTAATACGGTCGTGCCGATCAAAATGGCCGTCATGAACGAAGTACACGAATCGGAGGGCATCATGAAACAGGTCAATAAAACGGTGACGGAACGGCTGCTGCATGCGCTGACGTTCGAACTGGTCGCGATCGCGCTGTGCGCGCCGATCGGCGCGTGGCTGCTCGACATGCCGGTGTCGCACGTCGGCGTACTGACGGTGATGGTGTCGCTGATCGCGATGGCCTGGAACATGGCGTTCAACACGCTGTTCGACCGCGTCGAGCGCCGTGCGGGGCGCACGCGCACGCTCGGCATGCGGATCGCACATGCGGTCCTGTTCGAGCTCGGCCTCGTCGCGATGGTGGTGCCGGTTGCGGCGTGGTGGCTGAACGTGAGTCTCGTCGAGGCGCTGCTGCTCGACCTCGGCATCGTGCTGTTCTTCCTGCCTTACACGTTCTGCTTCAATCTCGCGTACGACGCGCTGCGCGCGCGCTGGATCGCGCGCCGGGTCGCGGTGCACGCAGGGTGAGGGCGGGCGAGACGGGCGAGACGGGCGAATGCCGGCCGCGCCCGGCGGGGCGGCGGCCGTCGTCCGTCAGTGCGCGGCGGCCCACAGCCACACGCCGCACGCAACCGCGACCGTGCCGTACACCGCATAGACGGGCACCTTGAAGCGGGCGAAGCACAGCGTCGCGAACGCGCCCGTCAGCCAGTAAACGGGGTCGACCGGCTCGCGGTGCAGGATCCTCACCACGGCGACGACGAGAAACCCCGTGGTCGCCGCACGCAGCAGGCGCATCCCGTGCTCGAAGCGCGAATGGCGCTTGAGCCGGAACAGGTGCTTCTGCGCGAACACGACGAGGCACCCCGACGGGATGAACAGCGCGGCCGTCGCGAGCAGCGCGCCGACCCAGCCGTCGGTGAGGTAGCCGAGAAACGGCACGACGTTCAGCAGCGGCCCCGGCGCGACGGGCGACAGCGCGAACGCCAGCGTGAAGTCGTGATCGGAGATGCCGGTGGCCGGCGTGACGAACAGCGTCTTGAGTACCGGCAGCGCGGAAAAGCCGCCGCCGAACAGCGTCATGCCGGCGCCGGCGAGACGCGGCCACAGCAGCGTCGCCTGGTAATCGCCGGGCAGCGGGACCGCGAACAGCGTGACGAGCACGCCGAGCAGCACGAGCAGGTTGCGGTCGCGGGTGGACAGCGTGACGTCGACCGCGTCGCGTTGCGGCGGCCCCGTCAGCCAGCCGGCCGCGAATGCCGCGAACAGAATGCCGACGAAAGCGGCCGGATTATGGGCGAAACCGAGCAGAATCGTCGACAGCGCGGCGATCAGCTGTTCGCGCCGCGTGCGCGCGAGCGAGCGCAACTGCTTGACCCACGTGACGCCGATCAGTGCGGCGAGCACCATCCCGAAGTGATTGATCAGCATCGGCACGGCCAGCGAGCGCACGAACGGCGTGCGATAGAAGATCGCGAACAGCGTCATCAGCAGGGAGAACGGCAGCACGCTCGCGATGCCGGCGACCCAGGCGCCGATGCGGCCGTGCAGCAACTGGCCGACCTGGATGGCCACGTTGCAGCCGACCGGGCCCGGCACGAGCCACGCAAGCGCGACGAGGTCGCCGAATACGTGAGGCTCGATGCGCCGCAGCCGTTCCACGTAGTGGCGCTCGAGCTGCGCCATCATCGACAGCCCGCCCCACGAGACCGCCGAAATGCTGGCGACGACCTTGAACAGCTGCCACAGGGAAGCCCGCGCCCGTTCGACGTCGGCGGGCGCTTCGAATTCGACGGTTGTCATATTAGTGGTGGGGGCACGGGGCCCGATCTCTCGCGTGTGGCCACGCCGGCGGCCCGCCGGCACGTTGGCCCTCCCGATTGTCCGCCGCGCATCGTGACACTGCCATGCGCGAAAACGCTAGTTCATGAACTAAACAATCGGATCGGAAAACGAAACGATGCACGCCGCGCCAGCCACGGCCGCGTTGCGCTCACGCGCCGGTGCTGCCGGTCGCGCGGTGCGCGATCACGTTCGGCGCGTCGCCGCGCACGCCGAAGCGCGCGATCAGTGCGGGAATCGCGTCGGCCGGCACCGGGCGCGAGAACAGGAAGCCCTGCGCCTCGACGTCGCCGAGCGCGGACAGCCACGTGATCTGCTCCTCGGTTTCCGTGCCTTCGACGACGACGGTCAGGCCGAGCGAGCGGGCGAGATGCACGATCGACGACACCATCACGCAGACGCTGCGATCGTTCGGGATCGCCTGCACGAACGAGCGGTCGACCTTCAGCGTGTCGACGGAGAAGCGGTGCAGGTACGACAGCGACGAATAGCCGGTGCCGAAATCGTCGAGGGCGATCCGGATGCCGAGCTTCTTCAGCGCGACGATCTTCTCGGACACCAGCTCCGGATATTCCATCATCGCGGTTTCGGTGATCTCGATCTCGAGCCGGTTCGCGTCGATGCCGGTTTCCTGCAGCGTGCGCGAGATCGTCTCGATCAGGTCGCCGCGCCAGAACTGCACCGGAGAGATGTTGACCGCGAGCGTCAGCGTGTCGTGGCCCTCGTCGCGCCAGCGCGCGATCTGCTCGCATGCGGTGCGGATCACGAAGTCGCCGATCGGCACGATCAGGCCGGTCGATTCGGCGATCGAAATGAATTCGTTCGCGGAGATGATCCCGTGCTCGGGGTGATCCCAGCGCGCGAGCGCCTCGAAGCCGGTGATGTGGCGATGCGTGAGGTCGATCTTCGGCTGGTACGCGAGGAACAGCTGCCCCTCGGCGAGCGCGACGCGCAGTTGCTGTTCCCAGCGCATCAGGTGGTCGGCGCGGTGCGACAGGTGCGGCGCATAGAACTGATAGCAGTTCTTGCCGGCGTCCTTCGCGCTGTACATCGCGAGATCGGCCTTCTTCAGCAGGTCGATTTCGCTTTCGTTCGCGACGGTGTGCAGCGCGATGCCGATGCTCGCGTGCAGCACGAACGAGCTGCCGCGCACGTCGAACGGTTCGCCGAACATCCGGATGATCGCTTCGGCGAGCCGCACCGCGCGCCGCTCGACGTCATCGCCCTTCATCACGACGACGAACTCGTCGCCGCCAATGCGCGCGAGCGAGCCTTCGTCGCCGACCGCATCGGACAGGCGCGACGCGGTCATCTGCAGCACGATGTCGCCGGCGTTGTGGCCGAGCGTGTCGTTGACGGTCTTGAAGTTGTCGAGATCGATGAACAGTAGCCCGAGCCGCGACAGGCTGGCCGGCATCGACACGTCGTTGCGCAGCCCGCGCAGCGTCGCATAGCGGTTCGCGAGGCCGGTGAGCAGGTCGTATTCGGCGAGCTGCGTCATTTCGCGCTCGCGGCCGAGCAGCTTGCCGATCAGGCCCGTCGCGACGCCGAAGAACGCGAGCATCGCGAGCGTGATGAAGCTCGTCATCAGCAGGTAGACGTTGCGCGTGTGGTAGTAGTCCGCGAATTCTTCCGTCTGCGATAGCCCGACCATCACCGCGAGCGGGTAGCCGTCGAGGTGGCGGTACGACACGATGCGCGTCACGCCGTCGATCGGATCGATGATCGTGCCCGTCACGCGCTCGGCGATCGGGTAGACGCCCGATGCCGAAAACGCGCCGGGCGCGTTGCTGACCGAACCCGTGCGCCGCGCGAGCACGCCGCCCGTATCGGACACGACCGCGATCACGCCTTCCTTGCCGATCGCCGCGTTGTTGTAGAAATCGTTCGTGAAGTAGCTCGGGTCTTCCGACACGACGACGATGCCCGCGAAGCTGCCGTCCGGGTTGTTCAGGCGTCGCGTCATCTGCAGCGTCCAGTGGCTCGACACGCGGCCGAGCACCGGCTTGCTGATGAACAGGCGATCGTCGTTGTGCGCGAGGTGGACCTTGAAGTGCTCGCGGTCGGACAGGTTGATCGGCTGCGGGTGCAGCTCGGCCGTGTTCGCGAACAGGATGCCCTTCGCGTTGACGAGCGACACCTGGATCAGCGTGTCGCTCGGCACGACACCTTTCTCGACGGCGCTCGCGAGATTGAAGCGGGCGGGCGACTTCTCGAATTCGAATTTGACGAAGCGGGTGATCTGGTCGACCTGGTGGATCGCCTTGACCGTATGCTGCTCGAGCGCGGACGACAGGATCGCAGCGGAAGCCGCCGCCTCCTTGTACGCGCTGTCCTTTTCCACCGACAGACGCGCGATGATCACGGCCCACAGCAGCGCAAGCGCCAGCATCCCGAGCAGCGGGATCGCAAATAGCGCACGCCGGCGCGATTTGCGCGGCGCGCGCAGCGGCCGGTTCGGCGGCGTGTGGTTGGACCGGGCGGAGCTCATCGAAGAGGGTGGCGTCCTGCTCGCGTGCGCCATCCGTCGGGATGGCCGGCTATGGTTGGGGTTGTCCCGACGTCTGTTCGTTCGCGGGACACGCAACCATGGACAGACCTCCGAAACAACGGATTAGGCCCGATATTACTGGCTGGAACGTTTTTGCGATAGCTGGGCGAAGCGTAGGGGGCGCCGGACGGGCCGGCGCCGTCGCCCATCGCGAAAATGTCACGCGGGTGACAGGAAGGTGCCGTCGACGACCGTGACGACCTGGCCGCCGATCCACGTGGTGCCGTCTTCGTCATAGTTCACGAAGATGCGGCCGTCGCGGCCGATCGCGGTGCCCTGGCGGCCCGTATACGACGGGCCGGGGCGGCGCGACTGCCGCGTCAGCAGCCCGGCCAGCGCGGCGTTTGCGCTGCCGGTGACGGGATCCTCGCCGGCGCCGAAGGTGCCGCCCGTCATCAGGCAGCGGATTTCGAACGTCGCGGGGCCGCCTTCGGCGTGCGGCGCGTAGACCGCGAGGCCGTCCACGCCGTAGCGGCGCGTGAGCGCTTCCAGCGCGACCGGATCGGGCGACAGGCCGATGCAGGCGTCCGCCGACGTCAGCCGCACGACCAGCCACGGCGCGCCGTTGTCGACCGCGCAGGGCTCGGCGCCCAGGTCGATCGCATCGCTGCGCAACGCCGCAGCCAGCGCCGGGTAGTCCGACCGGTCGAGCGGCGTGACGCGTGCCGGCGGTGCGGCGAACGCCCAGCCGTCGGCCTGCTCGCGCAGCGCGACCTGGCCGACGCCGCACTGCTGGACCAGCCGGCCCGGCGTGCGCGGCCGCGCACCGCTTTCGAGGAACGCATGCGCGGTGCCCAGCGTCGGATGGCCGGCGAACGGCAGTTCGCCCTCCGTCGTGAAGATCCGGACGCGGTAGTCGGCTTCCGGATCGGTGGGCGTGCAGACGAACGTCGTTTCCGACAGGTTCGTCCAGCGGGCGATCGCGAGCATCGCGTCGTCGTCGAGCGAATCGGCGTCGAACACCACCGCGAGCGCGTTGCCCTTGAACGGCACCGACGTGAACACGTCGACCTGCTTGAAGCGCACGAGCCGGCCGGGCATTTCGGTGCCCGTGTTACGCAACTTCGGCGATCAGTTCGATCTCGACGCACGCGCCGAGCGGGATCTGCGCGACGCCGAACGCCGAGCGCGCGTGCTTGCCGGCGTCGCCGAACACTTCCGCGATCAGCTCCGACGCGCCGTTCGTCACGATGTGCTGTTCGGTGAAGTCGAGCGTCGAGTTGACGAGGCTCATCAGCTTGACGATGCGCGTGACCTTGTTCAGATCGCCGGTGTGCGCGTGCAGCGTCGCGAGCAGGTCGATCGCGATCGAGCGGGCGGCCGCCTTGCCGTCTTCCGTCTGCAGATCCGCGCCGAGCTTGCCGGCCCAGACCTTGCCGTCCTTCTTCGCGATGTGGCCCGACAGGTAGACGGTGTTGCCGCTCTGCGCGCTCATCACGTAGGCGGCGGCCGGTGCGCCGGCGGTCGGGAGTTCGATGCCGAGCGACTTCAGTTTGTCGTAGACGTTAGCCATGTATTCGATTCCTCGTAGAGAGTCGTGACAGGAAAAAGGGGATCAGAGGCGCTCGCGCAGCAGCTTGCCGAGGCGCGCGACGCCTTCCTCGATCTTCTCGGGCGGCACCGTGACGAACGACAGGCGCAGCGTGTTCTGCTGCGCGTTGTCCGCGAAGAACGGCGCGCCCGGCACGAACGCGACGTGCTGGTCGACGGCCGCGGCGAGCAGCTTCATGCTGTCGATCTGCGCGGGCAGGTCGACCCAGATGAACATCCCGCCTTCCGGGCGATTCCACGTGACGCCTTCCGGCATGTGGCGCGCGAGCGCGGCGAGCATCGCGTCGCACTGCGCGCTGTACAGCTCGCGGATCGTCGGGATGTGCTCGTCGAGGAAACCGTCCTTGATCACTTCGTGCGCGATGCGCTGCGTGAGCGTCGGCGTGTGCAGGTCGGTGGCCTGCTTGGCCTGCACGAGCTTGAAGTGGAGCTCCTCGGGCGCAATGATGTAGCCGATCCGCAGGCCCGGTGCGAGCACCTTCGAGAACGTGCCGAGGTGCACGATGTGATCGGGCGCCATCGACAGCATCGTCGGCAGCGGTTCGCCGCGGTAGTTCAGCGCGCCGTACGGATCGTCTTCCAGCACCGGGAACGGGCTCGACTGCGCGAACGCGGCGAGCGCGCGGCGGCGCTCGACGGGCAGGCGGCGGCCCGTCGGGTTCTGGAAGTTCGGCTGCGCGTACAGCAGGCGCGCGCCTTGCGTGAGTTCGGGGGTGAGGCCTTCCGGCAGCAGGCCCTGCTCGTCGGTCGGCACCTGCACGTAGCGCGGCTCGTACAGCGAGAACGACTGCAGCGCGCCGAGATAGGTCGGGGTTTCCACGAGGATCGGGCTGCCCGGATCGACGAGCGCCTTGCCGAGCAGGTCGAGCGCCTGCTGCGAGCCGGTCGTGATCAGCACCTGCGACACGCGCACGCCGTAGCGTTCGGCGATCCATTCGCGCAGCGGCAGGTAGCCTTCGGTCGCGCTGTACTGGAGCGCGGCGGCCGGCGCGTCGCGCAGCACGCGGTCGGCGGCGGCGCGCATGCGTTCGGCCGGGAACGTCGCGGGGGCGGGCAGGCCGCCGGCGAACGAGATGACCTCGGGGCGTTCCGTGACCTTCAGGATTTCGCGGATCGCAGAGCTCGTCAGCTTGCGGGCGCGTTCGGAAAGCTGCCAGTGCGGCGGATGCAGGTCGCTCGGATTCATAGTCTCCTCGTTCGGATATCGTGGTCAGTCAAGAAAGGTCGTTCGGGCAAATCGCCTCGATGCTGCCGGGTAGACAGGCACGAGCGCGATCGGGCCTTCGCGGCCGGGTGGGCAAAACCGATCAGGCAAAACGTCCATTATGGCGCACCTGTTCAGCCGGCGCGAGCCGGTTGCGCGGCCGTAGCGACCGCCGAGCGGCGCCCGAGCACCACGGTGGCGATCACCGCGGCCGCGAACAGCCACGTCGACGACGTGACGGTTTCGCCGAACAGCAGCGCGGAAAAGGCGATCGTGAAGAAAATCTGCAGCAACTGCACCTGGCCGACGCGCGCGATGCCGCCCATCGCGAGCCCCGCGTACCACGCGAAAAAGCCGATGAATTGCGAAAAGAGGGTCACGTAGCCGAACGCGAGCCACGTGCGCAGCGCGAGCGGGCCCGGATGCGCGGCATGCTGCATCCACGCGAGCCAGCCGACCGGCAGCACGAGGAACGGCGCGGACACGACGAGCGCCCAGCAGATCACCTGCCAGCCGCCGATCTGGCGCGCGAGGCGCGCGCCTTCCGCATAGCCGAGCGCGCCGATGCCGACCGCGACGAGCATCAGCGCGTCGCCGGTCTGCACGGTGCCGCCGCCGTCGCGCAGCGCGAACGCGATCACGAGCGCGCTGCCGGCCACCGCGCTGGCCCAGAACGCCTTCGACGGCCGCTCGTGCGACAGCCACGCCGCGTACAGCGCGACGAACAGCGGCTGGAGGCCGTTGACCACCGCGCCGTGCGAGGCCGGTACCGATTTCATCGCCCACGCGGAAAACACCGGATACGCGATGATTACGCCGGCCGACGTGATCGCGAGGCTTTTCAGTTGCGCACGGGTCGGCAGCGGCTCGCGGCGCCACCACAGCAGCAGGCCCGCCGGCACCGCGGCGGCGAGTGCGCGGCCGAGCCCGTTGAGCAGCGGATTGAGTTCGGAGACGACGATACGCGTCATCGGCAGCGTGAGGCTGAAAATCATCACGCCGATGAGGCCGAGCAGCATGCCCCGGGTTTCGCGCGAATTCATGTCGTGGGTGTCTCCGTATTGCGGGATGGTTGAAAGCGGTAAGGCGGCGGGGCGTTCAGCGCAGCGTGCGGGCACCGTGCGCCGTGTCGAATTCGGCGACCAGTGCCGGCGGGCCGTCGGTGGCTTCGAGGTCGAGCAGATGGGCGGCGCCGAGCCAGTCGAGCTGCTCGCGGATCGCATCCGCGCGCGGATGGGCGCCTTTGAGCGCCTTCAGCGCGACGCCGTCGCCCGGCAGCGATTCGGCCGGGTGGCGTGCGCTGTCCCACTGGATCAGCGACGGCAGGAGGCCGTCGCCGGCACCCTGCCACGCGGGGAACGCGCCGTCGTCGGGCACCGTGAGGCCCCAGCCGAAATCGCCGCGCCGCATCGCGACGACCGGCGGAATGCGGGCCGGGTACTGGCGCTGCCACAGCGCGAGCTGGCGCGGGCGGTCGACCCGCGCGACCCAGTGCGCGAGAAACGGCCCTTGGGCGAGCCGCGCGTGCATGGCCGGATCGTCGAGCGCGAACAGCCGCGCGCGCGGCGGCTCGGCGCCATCGTTCGGCGCCGGTGCGTCGGGATCGATCGCGATCACTTCGAGGTACAGCCCGCCCCATGCGCCGAACAGCGCATTGTGGGTGCGCATCAGCGGGTGGCGGCCGCCGCCGGCCGGTTCGATGCCGAGTGCGTCGGCGACATGGCGGACGCCTTCGTCGAGCGTGCGCGCGGCGATCACGAGATGGTCGAGTGTCAGGGAACGGGCTGGCATGAACGTCGGTCGGGAAGCGAAAGTGTCACGGTGGGCAGGCGCGGCGCCGGGCGGCGGCCGGACCGGCCGGCGTACCGCCCACGAAGCAGGCTGCGATGCAGGCCGGCAGGCGCGGCGCCACGTGCGGCGGGGCCGAACGGCGGCCGCACGCTCGCCATTTCGGTCAACTGTAATCGTCGCTACCGGCACAGTAACGGTACAATCGGCGCGATAGCCTTCGGTACAGTTGGAGCCCCCGCCCATGTCCACCGTCCCACTCGCCCAGATTCCCGCGCCGCACGACACGGCCACGCTCACGCTCGTCGACCAGCTCGTCCAGTGGGCGCGGCGACGCATCGACGAACGCGTGTTCCGGCCCGGCATGCGGATGCCGTCGATCCGCAAGCTCGCGCTCGACAAGAGCGTATCGCGCTTCACCGTCGTCGAGGCGTACGAGCGGCTCGTCGCGCAGGGCTATCTCGATTCGCGGCGCGGCTCGGGCTTCTACGTACGCGAGCGCACGGCCGCCGGCCCGCAGCCGGCCGACGGCATCGCGCGCGTGGCCGAGGCCGCGCCGGTGCACAACACGATCGACGTCGTCTGGCTGCTGCGCAACATGCTGCACACGGTCAGCCCGGAAAAGGGGCCGGGTCTCGGTTATCTGCCGGGCCGCTGGCTCGACGGCGAACTGATCACCGGCGCGCTGCGTGCGCTCGGGCGCCAGTCCGGCGCGCAGATGCTCGGCTTCGGCACCGCGCAGGGCTTCCTGCCGCTGCGCCAGCAACTGCAGACGCGCCTCGCCGAAGTCGAGATCGGCGCGAAGCCCGAACAGGTCGTGATGGTGTCGGGGATCACGCAGGCGATCGACCTGATCGCGCGGATCTACGTGAAGCCGGGCGATGCGGTGATCGTCGGCGATCCGGCCTGGTTCCAGATGTTCGGCCGCTTCGCGGCGCAGGGCGCGCAACTCGTCGGGATGCCGTACACGCCGGACGGCCCCGATCTCGATGCACTCGAGACGCTCGTGCAGATGTGGCGGCCGAAGATGCTCGTGATCAATTCGGTGCTGCAGAACCCGACCGGCACGTCGCTGTCGGCCGCGCAGGCGTTCCGGATCCTGAAGCTCGCGGAGGCGTACGACTTCCTCGTCGTCGAGGACGACGTGTACGGCGACCTGTGCCCGCCGAGCTACCCGGCCACGCGCCTCGCGAGCCTCGACCAGTTGAAGCGCGTGATCTATCTCGGCAGCTATTCGAAGACGCTCGCGGCGAACCTGAGGGTCGGCTACGTCGCGTGCGCGCCGGAGATCGCGAAGGCCCTCACCGACCAGAAGATGCTGGTCGGGATGACGACGCCCGAGCTCAACGAGCGCGTGCTTTACAAGATCCTGACCGAAGGGCACTACCGGCGCCACGTGGAGCGGCTGCGCGCGCGCCTCGACGGCGTGCGCGACAAGACCGCGCGGATGCTCGAGCGCACGGGGCTTCGGCTCTTCACGATGCCGGCGGCCGGGATGTTCCTGTGGGCCGACACGGGCGTCGATTCGGACGCGCTCGCGGCCGCCGCGCACGAGGCGGGTTTTCTGCTGACGCCGGGCAGCCTGTTTTCGCCGCAGCAGTCGCCGTCGACGTGGACTCGCTTCAACGTCGCGAACTGTGGTGATCCGGCGCTGCAGGGGTTTCTCGCACGCTATATCGACTCGGCCGTGCGGCGCGCGTCGTGACGCGGCGCGCCGGCTCTTGAAATCGCACGCGCCACCCCCAGATAGGCGCGCGAACCGCCGGCACCGGGCGGTCGGCCGTTCGCGGGCCTCGCGGCATCGCGCGCCGACCGTCTGCGCCACAACATCCAAGTTCAAGTAAGAGGAAACAGCATCCATGGCACATGAAACGATGAGCTTTCAGGCAGAGGTCAAGCAACTCCTCCACCTGATGATCCATTCGCTCTACAGCAACAAGGAAATTTTCCTGCGCGAACTGGTGTCGAACGCGTCCGACGCGGCCGACAAGCTGCGTTTCGAAGGGCTCGCGGACAACGCGCTGTACGAGAACGATCCGAACCTGCGCATCCGCATCGGCTACGACAAGGCCGCGCGCACGATCACGATCGACGACAACGGCATCGGCATGAGCCGCGACGAAGCGATCGCGAACCTCGGCACGATCGCGCGTTCGGGCACCAAGGAATTCTTCACGAAGCTGTCCGGCGACCAGCAGAAGGATGCGGCACTGATCGGCCAGTTCGGCGTCGGCTTCTACTCGGGCTTCATCGTCGCGGACAAGATCACCGTCGAGACGCGCCGCGCGGGCCTGCCGGCGAGCGAAGCCGTGCGCTGGGAAAGCGCGGGCGAGGGCGATTTCACGATCGACGCGATCGAGCGCGCACAGCGCGGCACGACGATCACGCTGCACCTGCGCGAAGGCGAGGACGAGCTGCTGTCGTCGCACCGCCTGAAGTCGATCATCCAGAAGTATTCCGACCACATCGCGCTGCCGATCCTGATGCAGAAGGAAGAATGGGATCAGGAAAAGGGCGAGATGGTCCTGAAGGACGAGGACGAGACCGTCAACCAGGCGAGCGCGCTGTGGACGCGTTCGAAGGGCGACATCACCGACGAGCAGTACACGCAGTTCTACCAGCACATCGCGCACGACCACCAGGATCCGCTCACGTGGACGCACAACCGCGTCGAGGGCCGCAGCGAGTACACGCAACTGCTGTACGTGCCGTCGCACGCGCCGTTCGACCTGTGGAACCGCGACTACCGCGGCGGCCTGAAGCTGTACGTGAAGCGCGTGTTCATCATGGACGACGCCGAGCAACTGCTGCCGCAATACCTGCGTTTCGTGAAGGGCGTCGTCGATTCGGCGGATCTGCCGTTGAACGTGTCGCGCGAGATCCTGCAGGAGAGCCGCGACGTGAAGGCGATCCGCGAAGGCGTGACCAAGCGCGCGCTGTCGATGCTCGAAGAGCTCGCGAACGCGGAAGACGATGCAGGCAAGGAGAAGTACAAGACGTTCTGGAGCGCGTTCGGCCAGGTGCTGAAGGAAGGCGTCGGTGAAGATCACGCGAACCGCGAGCGCATCGCGAAGCTGCTGCGCTTCGCGTCGACGCACGGCGACACCGACGCGCAGGAGGTGTCGCTCGCCGACTACGTGTCGCGCATGAAGCCCGAGCAGAGCAAGATCTACTACGTGACGGCCGACACGTGGCAGGCCGCGAAGAACAGCCCGCATCTCGAAGTGTTCCGCAAGAAGGGCGTCGAGGTGCTGCTGCTGACCGATCGCGTCGACGAATGGATGCTGTCGTTCCTCCACGAATTCGACGGCAAGCCGCTCGCGAGCGTGGCCCGCGGCGACCTCGATCTCGGCGAGCTGAACGACGAGGAGAAGAAGGCGCAGGAGCAGGCGGGCGAGGCGATCAAGCCGGTCGTCGAGAAGATGAAGGAAGCGCTCGGCGACAAGGTGAAGGAAGTGCGCGTCACGTTCCGCCTGACCGATTCGCCGTCGTGCCTCGTCGCGGACGACAACGACATGAGCGGCTACCTGCAGCGGATGCTGAAGGCGGCCGGCCAGAACGCGCCGGCGATGCAGCCGATCCTCGAGATCAACCCCGAGCATGCGCTCGTGAAGCAGTTGAACGCCGACAGCGCCGATTTCGGCGACTGGTGCCATCTGCTGTTCGATCAGGCGCTCTTGGCCGAAGGCGGCATGCTCGACGATCCGGCGAGCTTCGTGAAGCGGACCAACGCGCTGCTGCTGTCGCGCGCCGCGTGAACGCACGCATGCGATTCGACGGCGCTCGGGCCGGCTGGCGCGAGACGCCGCGGCCTGGCTGCACGCTCGACCAGCGCGACTGGCTGACGCGCGGCGGATCGCTGACCGCGCACCTCGCACGGCTCGGCCGCGTGAACGTGCGCGTGACGCGCGAGGCCGTCGACTCCCCGTGGTTCGACGAGCCGGACGCGCTCGCCAGTTCGCCGCGCGCGCCGATGTGGGTGCGCGAGGTGATCCTGTCGGTCGACGGTACGCCGTACGTCGCCGCGCACAGCATCGCGCCGCTCGCGGCCAGCAAGGGCGTGTGGCAGGCGATGCGGCGGCTGCGCACGCGGCCGCTGGCGGAGCTGCTGTACAGCGATCCGCAGGTCGAGCGTTCGGCGCTCGTCAGCCGGCGCGTGATCGCCGGCCATCCGTTGTATGCGCTTGCGTCGCATGCGCTTGGCGGGGCGCGCGCACCGCACGCGTTCGTCGCGCGGCGTTCGGTGTTCCAGCGTCACGGCAAGCCGTTGATGGTCACCGAGTGCATGCTGCCGGCGCTGTGGCGTCATCTCGATGCGCATGGCGACGGGCCGCGCTCAGGCGGGCCGAGCGAGGGCAACTGATGCTGCAGGGCTTTCCGCCGGTCGTCGGGCCGAATACGCACACGATGATCCTCGGCAGCTTTCCGGGCGAAGCGTCGCTCGACGCCGCGCAGTATTACGCGCATCCGCGCAACCAGTTCTGGCGGTTGCTGGGGGCGGTGCTGGGCGAGCCCGGGCTGCACGAGCTGGCTTATGACGCGCGTCTCGAGCGCGTGTTGACGCACGGCATCGGCATCTGGGACGTACTTGATGCGTGCCATCGCCAGGGCAGCCTCGATTCTGCGATCCGCAATGCGAAGCCGAACGATTTCGACTCGCTGCGCGAGCATGCGCCATTGCTCAGGCGCGTGTGTTTCAACGGCAAGACGGCGGGGCGCTTTGCCGACGTGATCGGCCAAGCCGGGTACGAGACGCTCGTGCTGCCTTCGTCGAGCCCGGCGAATGCGATGCTGTCGTTCGAGCAGAAGCTCGAGCAGTGGCGTCGAATCGTCCTTTGAGCCGTCACGCACTGCCGGCGGCATGGCCGGCAGTCGCTCCCGCGCTAGGGGCGGGAGGTGAACGTCACGCGGCGAATACGACTTCGATGTGCCCCGCGATTTCCGAATGACGGTCCGGCCCGACGACGATCCGCACATCGCGCCCGAGCTTCGCCAGACATTCGAGCATCTTCGTTTCGCTCACGCCGCGAAACTGCCCGCGCAGCATGTTCGACAGCTTCGGCTGCGTCATGCCGAGCAACCGGGCCGCATGCTGCTGCGTCCACCGTCGTGACTTGATGATCTCCGCGATCTTGGCGGCGAGCTGGGCTTTCACCCGCATTTCGTCCGCATCGCGCATGCCCAGATCAGCGTAGACGTTTCCGCTGCCCGGTTCGATTTCGGTCATCGCCTTGCTCCTTTTGCGTGTGCTTCGGCGGCTTTCAGCCGTTCGCGCACCAGATCGCGGTCCGGTTTCGGTGTCGCGATGCCGCTCGCCGATTTCTTCTGAAAACAGTGCAGCACGTACACGCTGTTGCCGAGCTTTACCGTGTAGACGGCGCGGTACGTACCGTGGTCTTCCGATTCCACGATCTCGAGCACGCCTGCCGATCCGAATCCGCTCAACGGCTTGGCCTGGTCGTGCTTTCGCCCCGTCTGGGCCAGATACAGCGTATAGCCGAACGTGTCCTGCACGGCTTCGGGCATCGCTTTCAGGTCTTTGCGCGCCGAGCCCAGCCAGTAGAGCGGTTTGGTGTACGGATCCATCGACGAATTTATTCCCATTTGGGTATATTTTCAAGGGGCACAAAGCAACCCGCCATGCCGTTCGTACACGGTCGTTCCGTCAGTGGGCGATTCGCGGCGTCAGGCGTGACACGGGCGGTGAATGCTGGCGGCAGACGTGGGTTGAGCACCGAGGCCCCGGACCGAGGTGTTGAAGGCAAACGCAGGTGCGACGGCCCGGCTTGCGGCCGTTGCTTCGCATTTTTGCGTCGCGGGGGACTCGGGACAATTCAGCCGTTCGATAGAGGCTGTCGTAATGGATCAATGCCGGAGGGGGCGGTTGTCGGGCGCGTGAACGACGAACCGGTACTGCATCGGCAGCATACGCTGCGTAGCGGTGTGGCCTGTTCACGCAGGAGGCGGCGGTTCAATTAACGGCGGGAGGATGCGCGTGTCGCACGTCGCGCGGAGCGCGCGGCGGCGTGCGCGTATCCGCTTTCCCGCTGCCGCGACGCGCGAATGCTATCCTCTCGTCCGCGAAAACCAGCCTCACCCAGCGAGATTCAATCATGACCCGACTGATCAAGCGCGCGTCCGCCGAAGCGCGCGCGTCCAAGCGCAGCAAGCCGTCCGCGTACAACGGCTCCGAAAAGCTCCAGCCGCCGCGCGTGAAGCGCCGCCCGGACATCGACGAACACGACGACGTGCCGGTGCTCGAAGCGCCGCGCAAGCCGCGCTTTGCGCCCGTCACGTTCTCGGAAGAGGGCGGCGTGCGCTTCCTGCACTTCGGTACCGAATGGGTGCAGGGCGCGATGCGGATCTCGAAGCCGCTGCATATCGAACTCGAATACGCGCAGCAGATGATGGCGTGGCTCCTGTTCCTCGAAACGCCCGAGCGGATCGTCCAGCTCGGGCTCGGCACCGGCGCACTGACCAAGTTCTCGCACCGCTTCCTGCCGCACGCGAAGGTCGAGGCGGTCGAGCTGAACCCGGCCGTGATCGTCGCCGCGCGCACGATGTTCGCACTGCCGCCCGACGACGCGCGCCTCGCCGTGCACGAAGCCGACGCATGGGACTTCGTCAACGACCCGGCCAATCGCGGCACGACGGGCGCGATCCAGATCGACCTGTACGACGCGACCGCGCGCGGTCCGGTGCTCGACAGCGTGTCGTTCTACCGCGCGGTGCGCGGCTGCCTCGCCGACGCGGGCATCGCGACGATCAACCTGTTCGGCGATCACCCGAGCTTCGTGCGCAACATGAAGCACCTGAACGCCGCGTTCGATCACCGTGTGATCGCGCTGCCGGAAGTGCACGACGGCAACCGGATCGCGATCGCCTTCTCGGGCCCCGCGCTCGACGTGCCGTTCGCGCAGCTCGACGCCCGCGCGAAGCTGATCGAGGACACGCTGAAGCTGCCCGCGCGCAAGTGGGTGAAAGCATTGAAAGAAACGACCGGCGCACGCGACACCGCGTTCGCGATCTGACGCCGCATGCACCGGCGACAGGCCGGTGCAACCACGCGACAGGGGGCGGATCACCTCGGGTTCGCCCCTGCTTGACCGCGTGCTCGCGGCTCCTATACTGGCGCGAAGCCAGGGGAGCCGCAGCCTACCCGTTTTGCGCTCCTCTCGGCGCCGTACCCGCTCAACAAGATCGATAACCGGGAAAGAAGAGGAGACGTCATGGCTCACGATGCCGACGCCAACCGGGCCGCCAAGCGCTGGCTCTGGCTGCTGGTACTGCCGCTGATCGCGATGGTCTGGGTACCGTCGTACAGCAAGATCGAACCGCAATTGTTCGGTTTTCCGTTTTTCTACTGGTACCAGCTGCTTTGGGTCTTCATCAGCGCGGTGATTACCGCGTTCGTGTACTTCAAGACCAAGAACGCGTGGAAGGCGAGCGGCCCGCACGGAGGTGCGCAATGAATCTCGGCGCTACTTTCGTCTTCGTCCTGCTGTTCATCGGCGTCACGATCATCGGTTTCCTGGCCGCGAACTGGCGGCGCGGCGATCTCGCCCATCTCGACGAATGGGGCCTCGGCGGACGCCGCTTCGGCACGATCGTCACGTGGTTCCTGCTCGGCGGCGACCTCTACACGGCCTACACGTTCGTCGCGGTGCCCGCGCTCGTGTTCGGCGCCGGTGCGATGGGCTTCTTCGCGCTGCCTTATACGATCCTGATCTATCCGTTCGCGTTCGTCGTGTTCCCGAAGCTGTGGAGCATCGCGAAGCGGCACGGCTACGTGACGGCCGCCGACTTCGTCAACGCGCGCTACGGCAGCCGGATGCTGGCGCTCGCGATCGCGGTCACGGGCATCGTCGCGACGATGCCGTACATCGCGCTGCAGCTCGTCGGCATCGAAGTGGTGATCGGCGCGCTCGGCTTCGACACGACCGGCTTCGTCGGCGACCTGCCGCTGATCATCGCGTTCGCGATCCTCGCCGCGTACACGTACACGTCGGGGCTGCGCGCACCGGCGATGATCGCGATCGTGAAGGACGTGCTGATCTACATCACGATCGCCGCGGCGGTCGTCGTGATTCCCGCGAAGCTCGGCGGCTTCGGGCATATCTTCGCGAGCGTGCCGCCCGCGAAACTGCTGCTGAAGGCGCCCGACGCGATGAGCCTGAACGGCTACAGCGCATACGCGACGCTCGCGATCGGCTCGGCGCTCGCGCTGTTCCTGTATCCGCACTCGGTCACGGCGATCCTGTCGTCGTCGTCGGGCAACTCGATCCGTCGCAACATGGCGATGCTGCCCGCGTATTCGTTCGTGCTCGGCCTGCTCGCGCTGCTCGGCTACATGGCGCTCGCGTCGGGCGTGAAGGACATGCCGCAGTACGCGCCGTACTTCAAGGCGTTCGGCCCGAACTTCGCGGTGCCCGCGCTGTTCCTCGAATACTTCCCGTCGTGGTTCGTCGGCGTCGCGTTCGCGGCGATCGGCATCGGTGCGCTGGTGCCGGCGGCGATCATGTCGATCGCCGCCGCGAACCTGTACACGCGCAACATCCACCGCGAGTTCGTGAACCGCAACATGTCGCACGACCAGGAGACGCACGTCGCGAAGCTCGTGTCGCTGATCGTGAAGGTCGGCGCGGTCGCGTTCATCCTCGGACTGCCGCTGACCTACGCAATCCAGCTGCAACTGCTCGGCGGGATCTGGATCATCCAGACGCTGCCCGCGATCGTGCTCGGCCTCTATACGCGCGTGCTCGACCATCGCGGCCTGCTGGCCGGCTGGGCGGCAGGCATCGTGTGCGGCACGTGGATGGCGATTTCGCTGAAGCTCGCCAGCTCGATCTTCACGATCCACCTGTTCGGTGTCGCGATTCCCGGCTACGCAGCCGTATGGTCGCTGGTCGTGAACCTGGTGGTGGCGGTGGTGGTGAGCGTGCTGGTGCGCGTGATGGGCATGGCGCATGCGGAGGATCGCACGCGGCCGGAGGACTATCTCGACGTGGTCGAGAGCTGAGACGGACGGCTTGCGACGGAGAAACGCCCGCCACCTCGCGGTGGCGGGCGTTTTCTTGCGTCAGCCCTTCGCGCGCTGCGCGAGGTCCTCGCGCTGAGACAGGTCCTCGACGTTGACCATCCAGTGCACGCCGAAGCGATCCTTCACCATCCCGAAGCCGAGCGCCCAGAACGTCTTGCCGAACGGCATCGTCACTTCGCCGCCGTCGGCGAGCGCATTGAACAGCTTCTGGCCTTCGTCGACCGTCGCCGGGTTCAGCGACAGCGAATAGCCGGCGTGCACGCCGCCGCCGGGCTGGCTGCAGTCGCCGTCCGAGCACATGATCATCGAGTCGCCGATCGTGAAGCTCGCATGCATCACCTTGTCGGCCATCTCCGGCGTCATCGGGTAGTCGGGATTCGGCGGCGCGTCCTTGAAGTGCATCTTGAACATCGTCTTCGCACCGAGCGCCTTTTCGTAGAACTGAAGGGCTTCATCGGCGCGACCGTAGAACGTCAGGTACGGTTGAACTTGCATCGTTGTCTCCTGTAGTGGGGGAACCGGCCAGCGCTTCCGCGGGCTCGGCGTCGTGCAAGACTGACTGGGAAAGCGGGCCTCGGGAGGCGGCCGACGCACCCGTGACGTGGATTGTAGTGCGCGTGCTTGACGATGGAATGAAAAATAAAAACGGCCGCGAACAGGACGTTCGCGGCCGTATGCGGCGTGCGTGCTGACGGCTGTTGCCAGTGTTGCTGACAGCCGCTGACGCGTGCGCGGCTCAGCGCAGCGAGTCGATCAGCTTCTCGAGCTTCACCGCATCCGCAGCGAATACGCGGATGCCTTCGGCGAGCTTTTCGGTCGCCATCGCGTCGTCGTTCAGCTGGAAGCGGAACGCGGCCTCGTCGATCGCGACGCGCGCGGCGGGCTTGTCCTGCAGCGCTTCCGGCGACAGTTTGCGCGTGACGGTCTCGTTGCTGTCCTGCAGCTTCTGCAGCAAATCGGGACTGATCGTCAGCAGGTCGCAGCCGGCGAGTTCGGTGATCTGGCTCGTCGTGCGGAAGCTCGCGCCCATCACTTCGGTCTTGTAGCCGAACGTCTTGTAGTACGTGTAGATGCGGCGCACCGACTGCACGCCGGGATCGTTCGCACCGCCGTCCTTCTCTTCATTCCACTCCGCACCGGCCTGCTTCTTGTACCAGTCGTAGATGCGGCCGACGAACGGCGAGATCAGCTGCGCCCCGGCTTCCGCGCAGGCGGCGGCCTGCACGAGCGAGAAAAGCAGGGTCATGTTGCACTTGATCCCTTCCTTCTGCAGCACTTCGGCCGCGCGGATGCCTTCCCACGTCGACGCGAGCTTGATCAGGATGCGTTCGCGCCCGATACCGGCTGCTTCGTACAGCTTGATGAGCTCGCGGCCCTTGTCGATCGAGCGCTGCGTATCGAACGACAGGCGCGCGTCGACCTCGGTCGACACACGGCCCGGGATCAGCTTCAGGATCTCGGTGCCGAATGCGATCAGCAGGCGGTCGATGATGAAATCGGTGCTTTCGTTGCGATGATCGCGGACGGTCTTCTCGAGGATCGGCTTGTACGCGTCCTTCTGGACCGCCTTCAGGATCAGCGACGGGTTCGTGGTCGCGTCCTGCGGCTGGTATTGCGCAAGCTGCTGGAAATCGCCCGTGTCGGCGACGACGGTCGTGTACTGCTTCAGCTGGTCGAGTGCGGTAGTCATGGCGATTCGGAAGAAGGGCGCAAGGCGCCGGGTTCTCACGGGCCGCGCGAGCGCGGCGGCGAAGCGAAGCGGCGCCGGGCGCCGCCTCCGATCCATCATTTTAGGCCCGATTCGTGTCGAGCACGTTTTGGTGTGCGGCACGCCCGCCGCGACGGGCGCGGCGCCGCGTCACGCAGGGCGGCGCGCGTTCAGGATCACCTGCGTGACGATGCCCGCGACGAGCCCCCAGAACGCCGAACCGATCGACAGGAGCGTGAGGCCCGACGCGGTGACCATGAACGTGACGAGCGCGGCTTCGCGCTGCTTCACGTCCTGCATCGCGTTCGCGAGGCCGCTCATGATCGAGCCGAACAGCGCGAGCGCGGCGACCGACACGACGAGCGCCTTCGGCAGCGCCGCGAACAGCGCGGCGATCGTCGCGCCGAAGATGCCGGCGATCAGATAGAACGTGCCGCACCACACGGCGGCCGTATAGCGCTTCGCGCGATCCTCGTGCGCTTCCGGGCCCGTGCAGATCGCGGCCGTGATCGCCGCGAGATTGACGCCGTGCGAGCCGAACGGCGCGAGCAGCAGCGACGCGAGGCCGGTCGTCGCGATCAGCGGCGACGACGGCGTCTGATAGCCGTCCGCGCGCAGCACCGCGATGCCCGGCACGTTCTGCGACGCCATCGCGACGACGAACAGCGGAATGCCGATGCTGACGATCGACGCGATCGAGAACGCGGGCATCGTGAACACGGGCTTCGCGAACGCGACGTGAAAGCCGCTGAAGTCGAGCAGGCCGAGCCCGCCTGCCACGGCCGTGCCGACGATCAGCGTCGTGACGATCGCGTAGCGCGGCGCGAACCGCTTGACGATCAGGTAAGTGAAGAACATCGCGAGCACGAGCGCGGTCTGGAACTGCGCGGCGCGGAAGATCTCGATGCCGATTTCGAACAGGATGCCCGCGAGCAGCGCGGCGGCGATGCCGGCCGGAATCTTGCGCATCAGCGTGTCGAACAGCCCGCTCACGCCGACGGCCGTCAGCAGTACCGCGCAGACGACGAACGCACCGATCGCCTCGGGGTAGGGCACGCCGGGCAGCGACGCGATCAGCAGCGCGGCGCCGGGCGTCGACCATGCGACCACGACCGGCGCGCGAAAGCGCAGCGACAGGCCGATCGTCGTCAGCGCCATGCCGATCGACAGCGCCCAGATCCACGACGAGATCTGCGCATCGGTGAGGTGGGCGGCGCGGCCGGCCTGGAACATCAGCACGAGCGAGCTCGTGTAGCCGGTCATCATCGCGACGAAGCCGGCGACGAGTGCCGAGACGGACGTATCGGCGAAAAAGCGGCGGCCGCCGACGCGGCTGGCGCTCGCGGTGGGCGAGGGGTTCATGCTATCTCCGGGGGAAGCCGCTCGGACGCGGCCTTTGAGTCTTGGGGGGCTGTGGTTACTTGCTGAGTGCGCGCATCGCGGTTTCGAGGCCCGCGAGCGTGAGCGGATACATGCGATGGCCGAGCAGGTCGCGGATCACCGCGACCGACTGCCGGTATTCCCATAGCCGCTCGGGCTCCGGGTTCAGCCATGCATGGTGGGGGAACTGGTCGGCGAGGCGGCGCAGCCACACGGCGCCGGCTTCCGGGTTGTTGTACTCGACCGAGCCGCCGGGCTGCAGCACTTCGTACGGGCTCATCGTGGCATCGCCGACGAAGATCAGCTTGTAGTCGGGCGTGAACTTGTGCAGCACGTCCCACGTCGCGGTGCGTTCCGAGTGGCGGCGGCGGTTGTTCTTCCACAGATGGTCGTACACGCAGTTGTGGAAGTAGTAGAACTCGAGGTGCTTGAATTCGGCCTTCGCGGCCGAGAACAGCTCTTCGGTGCGCTTGATGTGATCGTCCATCGAGCCGCCGACGTCGAGCAGCATCAGCACCTTCACGTTGTTGTGGCGCTCGGGCACCATCCGCAGGTCGAGCCAGCCCGCGTTCGCGGCGGTGCTGCGGATCGTGCCGGGCAGGTCGAGCTCCTCGGCCGCGCCTTCACGCGCGAAGCGGCGCAGCCGCCGCAGTGCAACCTTGATGTTGCGCGTGCCGATCTCGACGGAATCGTCGTAGTCGCGATACGCGCGTGCTTCCCACACCTTCACCGCAGTGCGGTTGCCGTTCGACGGGCCGCCGATGCGTACGCCTTCCGGGTTGTAGCCGCCGTGCCCGAACGGCGACGTGCCGCCGGTGCCGATCCACTTGTTGCCGCCTTCGTGGCGCTCCTTCTGCTCGTCGAGCAGTTCCTTCAAGCGCTCCATCAGCTTGTCGAGCCCGCCCATCGCCTCGATCTGCGCCTTTTCCTCCGGCGACAGCTCGCGCTCGAGGCGCTTTTCGAGCCAGTCGAGCGGAATGTCGAACGCTTCGGACGGCAGCGCGGATACGCCGTGGAAATACGCGCCGAACGCCTGGTCGAACTTGTCGAAATACTGCTCGTCCTTGACGAGCGTCATTCGCGCGAGGAAATAGAACGCGTCGATCGACGGCGAGATCAGCCCGGCCTTCAGCGATTCGAGCAGCGTCAGGTATTCCTTCACCGAGACGGGCAGCTTGGCTGCGCGCAGCGCGTAGAAGAAATTGAGCAGCATGGCCGGGCCTTCGCGGGTGAGGAGGAGTTACCGGTTGTGCCGGTTCATGTAGACGAGCCGTTCGAGCAGGCTCAGGTCCTGCTCGTTCTTCAGCAGCGCACCGGCGAGCGGCGGCACGATCTGCTTCGCGTCCACGCCGCGCAACTGGTCGGCCGGGATGTTCTCGGCGAGCAGCAGCTTCAGCCAGTCGAGCAGTTCGGACGTCGACGGCTTCTTCTTCAGGCCCGCCACGCCGCGCAATTCGAAGAAACTCTCGAGCGCCGCGCGCAACAGCTCTTCGCGGATGTCGGGGAAGTGCACGGCGACGATCTTCTGCATCGTCGCCGGGTCGGGAAACTGGATGTAGTGGAAGAAGCAGCGGCGCAGGAACGCGTCGGGCAGCTCCTTCTCGTTGTTCGACGTGATGATGACGAGCGGGCGGTGCTTCGCGCGGACCGTCTCGCGCGTCTCGTACACGTGGAATTCCATCCGGTCGAGTTCGCGCAGCAGGTCGTTCGGGAATTCGATGTCGGCCTTGTCGATCTCGTCGATCAGCAGCACGCTCGGGTGCTCGGCGTCGAACGCCTGCCACAGCACGCCCTTGACGATGTAGTTCGAGATGTCCTTCACGCGCGCGTCGCCGAGCTGCGAATCGCGCAGCCGCGACACGGCGTCGTATTCGTACAGGCCCTGCTGCGCCTTGGTGGTCGACTTGATGTGCCACTGCAGCAGCGGCATGTCGAGCGCGGCGGCCACTTCCTCGGCGAGCATGGTCTTGCCGGTGCCGGGCTCGCCCTTGATCAGCAGCGGGCGTTGCAGCGTCAGCGCGGCATTGACCGCGAGCTTCAGATCGTCGGTGGCGACGTAGTGCGAGGACCCTTCGAAACGCATGGCGGCGCTCTTCTCAATCGGGGAAAAAAACCCAGTATAAGTCAGAAGGGCTGTCGGGTTGGACCGCGCCCGCGTATCGTTGCGGGATTGTGGCGGGGCGCCTTATGGACGCATTCCCCGCCGACGCGGTACAATCTGGCCGTTTTTTTTGGCCTGCGTGGCGATCCGATAAGCAAAACGGCGCGGGCCGTTGCCGCTTCGGCGCCAGTTTCCCCTCAAGCTAGGTTACAAGAGCTATGAACAAATTCGTCGGCAAACACGTCGTTGTCGCAGCGCTCGTGGCGCTCGCGGGCAGCGCGCAGGCGGCCGGTGTGGTCGGCAACCCGAAGGACGGGGCGAGCAAGGTCGCCATGTGCATCGGCTGCCACGGCATCCAGGACTACCGCGCGGCGTACCCGGAGGTCTACCGGGTGCCTGTCCTCGGCGGCCAGAACCAGCAATATCTCGAGAACGCGCTGAAGGCCTATCGCAAGAAGGATCGTCACTTCCCGTCGATGAATGCGATCGCCGGCTCGCTGACGGACCAGGACATCGCGGATCTGGCGGCGTACTACGCGTCCCAGAAGGCCGACTCGAAGGACAACCCCTACAAGTAAAGCGCGCGCCGCCGATCTCTGCGGCGGGACAGGAGCATTCATGAACAACGCATTCAAGACGGCGGCGGTTGCACTGGCGGCCGGCCTCGCGATCGGTACCGCACACGCCGCGGACACCGTGAAGGGCAAGGAACTGGTCGAGTCGCACAACTGCGCCGCCTGCCACGGCGCGCAGATGAACAAGCCGATCAACGCCGAATATCCGCGCCTCGCCGGCCAGCACGCCGACTACCTCGTATGGGCGATGCGCCAGTACCAGATGGGCCTGACGAATCCGCTGCTCGGTCGCAACAACGCGATCATGCAGGCGCAGGTGCAGAACCTGTCGGTCAACGACATGAAGGACATCGCGGCCTACATCGAGTCGCTGAAAGAGACCGATCTCGTGTTCAAGAAGTAAGCGCGACGCGTCCGACGGACGCCCTGCGCAGCAAAAATACCCCGCCGCGGCGGGGTATTTTTTTGTCCGCGCGGCGCCGTCGGACCGGGCGAGCGCCGCG
Source organism: Burkholderia metallica (assembly GCF_001718555.1). Lineage (NCBI taxonomy): Bacteria > Pseudomonadati > Pseudomonadota > Betaproteobacteria > Burkholderiales > Burkholderiaceae > Burkholderia > Burkholderia metallica. Next base: position 2,695,426 of record NZ_CP013401.1, on the reverse strand, counting down.
GCGCTCAGTCGCGCGATGCGCGGCGCAGGATGCGCTGCAGGTACGCGTCGGTATCGGGCGGCGTGTTCGTGCGCTGGGCTTCCCAGATCGTCTCGCCGAGGCATTCCATGATCACGTGCTGCGCGTCGTGGGTCGAGTCGAGCTTGGCCGCGAGCTTGTCGTGCGCGGCGCGGATGCCGGGCGGCTGGTCGATCGACAGCTGTTCGCTGATCGCGAGGTGCATCGACAGGTGCAGGAACGGGTTCGTGCGGCCTTCCTCGGGCGTGTACTCGCGCGCGGCGGCGCCGTCGGCGTCGGCGAGCTCGTCGTGATATTCGGGGTGCTCGACGATCCAGTCGGCCGCGATCGCTTCCAGCGGCGTCAGGATCTCGCCCGCGCGCTGCTTGCGCCAGGTCTCGGTGAAAAAGCGACGCACTTCGTCGCGGCTTGGATTGAACATGGTGGGGAAACGTCGTGATTCGGACGGCGTGATGCCGCGTCGCGCATTGTACGCCGGGTCGGCGGACGGCGCTGACGGTGGGGCGGAGCCGGCGGTGCGGCGGCAGGAGGCGCAATGCAGCCGGCGTACGTGCGCCGCGCCGGCCGGTCGCCCCGCTCCGCTGCCGGCGTCGGGGAACGGGTAAGCGCGGGCTAGGCTCGCCGCCGCCGCGCCGTTACACTCCGACGATTTCCGTCGCCACGCCTTTCGCACCCGTTCCGTCATGACCGCCACTTCCCGCCCGTCGTCCGCCGCCCTGCAGGGCACGCTCTACGTCGCGCTGTCCGCCGCCGCGTTCGGCGCGATGGCGATTTTCGGCCGCTATGCGTATGCGGGCGGCGTCGACGTGCTCGGATTGCTGATCGTGCGCTTCGCGATCGGCGGCGCGGTGCTCGCCGCGATTGCCCGGCATCGCCGGGTCGCATGGCCGCGCGCTCGCGCGCTTGCGCCGCTGGTGGCGATGGGTGCGCTCGGCTACGTCGGGCAGTCGTTCTGCTATTTCAGCGCGCTGCAGCACGCGCAGGCGAGCCTCGTCGCGCTGCTGCTGTACCTGTACCCGGCCTTCGTCACGCTGCTGGCCGCATGGTGGCTCGGCGAGCGCCTCACGCGCGCGAAGGCCGTCGCGCTCGTGCTGTGCGTCGCCGGGTCGGCGCTGATGGTCGGCGGCGGCCACGGCGAGCCGCTCGGGATCGCGCTCGCGCTGGCCGCTGCGGTGATCTATTCGCTGTACATCGTCGGGGGCGCGAAGGCGACGCGGGGCGTCGATCCGCTCGCGACCACCGCGATCATCTGTCTGTCGGCGACCGCGACGCTCGTGGCGATCGCCCTGGTGCGGACCGCGATGTTCGGCGCGCCGCCGCGCTGGCCCGCGACGGCCGGCGGCTGGGCGTCGATGCTCGCGATCGCGCTCGTGTCGACGGTGGCCGCGATGCTCGCGTTCTTTGCCGGGCTCGAGCGGCTCGGGGCCGCGCGCACGTCGATGTTGTCGACGCTCGAACCGGTCGTGACGGTCGCGCTCGCGGCGCTGCTGTTCGGCGAAGCGCTGTCGCCGCTGCAGTGGGCGGGCGGCGTGGCGATTCTGGTGGCCGTGCTGGCGCTGGTGCGCGCGGGCGGCGCGGCCGCCGACGACGCGACGGCGACGTCGAACGCGTAGCCCGGAACGGGAAAGCGGGGGCGTGGCGCGGCGGACTCCGCGTCGCGTTGTGGCAGCCGCGACTGACGGGCCGAATGGCAGCCGACGGCGCGTGCATCGCGCGTCCGAACAACGGGTACGGGGCCGTCCCCGCGGCAGGTCGGCCGCGGCTGCGCGTCACTCGTTCGGCGGCGGTGTCTTCGGCCTGAATTCGCACAGCGGCTCGATTGCGCAATGCCAGCATTCGGGCTTGCGGGCCTTGCACACGTAGCGCCCGTGCAGGATCAGCCAGTGGTGCGCGTCCTGCAGGAATTCCTTCGGCGTGAACTTCTCGAGCGCGGCCTCGACGGCCCGCACGTCCTTGCCCGGTGCGAGCCCCGTGCGGTTCGCGACGCGGAAGATATGCGTGTCGACCGCGATCGTCGGCTGGCCGAACGCGGTGTTCAGCACGACGTTCGCGGTCTTGCGGCCGACGCCCGGCAGCCCTTCGAGCGCTTCGCGATCGGCCGGCACCTCGCCGTCGTAGCGGTCGAGCAGGATCCGGCTCGTCGCGACCACGTTCTTCGCCTTGGTCCGGTACAGCCCGATCGTCTTGATGTACTCGGTGACGCCTTCCTCGCCGAGTGCGATGATTTGTCGCGGGGTATTCGCGACCGGAAACATCTTCCGCATCGCCTTGTTGACCGACACGTCGGTCGCCTGGGCAGACAGCATCACCGCGATCAGCAGCTCGAACGGCGTCGAGTATTCGAGTTCGGTGGTCGGATGCGGATTGAGGCTCTGCAGCGTTTCGTAGATCGCGCGTCGTTTGCTGGCGTTCATGGAGCGTTCTGGTCGGGCGGGGCGGACGGGCCGCCCGGGCCGTCGTTGCCTGCGTCGTTCTCTTCGTCGGTGCGAGCCGCGTCCGCCGCGTCGGCGTCGCGCTGCGCCTGCTGTTCGGCGAGCCGTTTGCGGCGCGCTTCCGCCGCATCGATCTGTGCCTGGACGGCTGCGCTCACGCCTTCGGTGTTCTTCGGCCCGGCGCCTTGCCCGGACAGTTCTTCCTTCTTCTTGCGCGCCCGTTCGAGCGCGGCGGCGATGATCGCGCGCTTCTTCGCTTCGGCGTCGTCCGCGGCCGGCGCGCCGGACGGTGCTTCCGCTTGCGCGGCAGCCGGCTTCGCGGCGCTGGCCGCGCGACGTGCCGCGGCGCGCGCCTCGGCGGCCTCGCGTTCGCGGCGCTGGCGCGCGAGCCGCAGGTCATGATGCTCGCGCGCGGCATCGGCCTGCACCTGCGACCATGCGTCCCAGCCGGTGCGATCGCCGGTCACCGGCAGCATCGCGATGCAGTCGACCGGGCAGGGCGGCACGCACAGGTCGCAGCCGGTGCACTGCGACGCGATGATCGTGTGCATCTGCTTCGGTGCGCCGACGATCGCATCGACCGGGCACGCCTGGATGCACAGCGTGCAGCCGATGCACAGGTTTTCGTCGATGAAGGCGACCGCGCGCGGATGCTCGCTGCCGTTCACGGGGTTCAGCGGGATCACCGGTTTGCCGAGCAGGCTCGCGAGGCGCGCGATGCCTTCGGCGCCCCCGGGCGGGCACTGGTTGTAGTTCGCGTCGCCGGAGGCGATCGCCTCGGCGTACGGACGGCAGCCGTTATAGCCGCACTTCGTGCATTGCGTCTGGGGAAGCAGATCTTCGATGCGATCTGCGAGTGTTCTGGAATCGGTCACGGTGACTACGGGCGCTGCGGCGCCGAATGGCTCTCGGCCGCGTCGGGCGCGGCCGGAAAGGTTTGCCAAAGCTCGATTATCGCCGATTTCCCGCATTGCGCTGGACGCCGTCTGTGCGCATAATCGAACCGCTTTTTTGCAGGGGCTCAGCAGGAGGGCGGCCGTCCGCGGCGCGCCCGTTCCAGGGCGGCCGGCGCCAAGGCGGTGGGGGTGTCGGTCCGGATCACGCGGCTCACATAGCAAAACGCCACCATGAATCAGCCAAAAATCAAAAGAGATCCTGAAGGTACTCGCCGTCGAATCCTGATGGCGGCGGCCGAAGAGTTCGCGAGTGGAGGGCTGTTCGGCGCACGCGTCGACCAGATCGCGCGCCGGGCCGAAACCAACGAGCGCATGCTCTATTACTACTTCGGCAGCAAGGAGCAGCTGTTCACCGCCGTGCTCGAACACGCGTTCTCCGCGCTGACGGAGGCCGAGCGCGTGCTCGATCTCGACGGCGTCGCGCCGGTCGAAGCCGTCACGCGGCTCGCGCATTTCGTTTGGGACTACTACCGCGACCATCCGGAGCTGCTCAGGCTCATCAACAACGAGAACCTGCACGAAGCGCGCTACCTGCACAAGTCGACGCGGATCCGCGAGATGATGTCGCCGATCGTCGCGAAGCTCGGCAACGTGCTGACGCGCGGCCAGAAGGCCGGGCTGTTCCGTGCCGACGTCGATCCGCTGCGCTTCTACGTGACGCTGTCGGGGCTCGGCTACTACATCGTGTCGAACCGCTTCACGCTCGCCGCGACGCTCGGCCGCGATTTCACCGATACCGACGAGCGCGCCGAGATGGTCCGGATGAACACCGAGGTGCTGCTCGCGTATTTGCTGCGGCGCTGACGCGCGGGCCGCGCTGAAGCGGTCGCCGGATGCAAAAACGCCGCCGTGCGCAGGCAACGGCGGCGTTTTTGCGTCGGAGCGCGACGCGCGTCAGGCGGCCTTGCGCGTGCGCAAGGCTTTTGCGCGCGGGCCGGCGGCGGCCCGCTTGGCGGCCGGTGCGGGCTTGGCGGGCGCCGCTGCGGCGGCCTTGGCAGGCGCCTTCGCGCGGGTGCGCTTCGCCGCGGCGACGCGCGTCGTTTCGGCCTGCGGGCTGGCGCTCGGCACGGCAGCGATCGTCGTTGCCGCCGGTGCGTCCGGGACGTCCTTCGTCGCGCCGTGCTTCTGCTCGGGCGCATGCTCGCGGATGAAGTCGCGCAGCTGCGGATAGATGATCGTGCGCCAGCGGCGGCCCGAGAAAATCCCGTAGTGACCGCATTTTTCGGCGGTCAGGCTGCGGCGATCGTCTTGCGGGATGCCCGTGCACAGCTCGTGCGCGACGTGCGTCTGGCCGCTGCCCGAGATGTCGTCGAGTTCGCCCTCGATCGTCATCAGCGCGGTGTGCTTGATGTCCTGCGGCCGCACGCGCTCGCCTTCGACATCCCACGTGCCTTCCGCGAGCCGGAATTCCTGGAACACGACGCGGATCGTCTCGAGGTAATACTCGGCGGCCATGTCGAGCACCGCGTTGTATTCGTCGTAGAAGCGGCGGTGCGCTTCGGCATCGTCCTCGTCGCCGCGCAGCAGGCTCTGGTAGAAATCCCAGTGCGATTGCGCGTGCCGCTCCGGGTTCATCGCGACGAAGCCCGTGTGCTGCAGGAAGCCCGGATACACCTGGCGGCCTTCGCCCGGATAGTTCGCGGGCACCGTGTGAATCACGTTGTTCTCGAACCACGCGGTCGAGTGCTGGGTGGCGAGCGAATTCACCGACGTCGGGCTGCGACGCGCATCGATCGGGCCGCCCATCATCGTCATCGTGAGCGGCGTGTCCTCGCCGCGGCTCGCCATCAGCGAAATCGCCGCGAGCACCGGCACCGTCGGCTGGCACACCGAGATCACGTGCAGGTTGCGCGCGCCGATGTGACGGATGAACTCCTGGATATACGCGATGTAGTCGTGCAGGTGGAACGGGCCGGTTTCGACCGGCACCATCCGCGCGTCGATCCAGTCGGTGATGTAGACCTTGTGATCCTGCAGCAGCGTGCGCACGGTGTCGCGCAGCAGCGTCGAGTGGTGGCCCGACAGCGGGGCGCAGACCAGCACGACCGGCTCGTCCTTCAACTGCGTGACGGCGTCGGCGTCGTCCGAATAGCGCTTGAAGCGCAACAGCCGGCAGAACGGCTTCTCGATGATCGTCTGCTCGACGATCGGGATGTTGTGGCCGTCCTTGACGATCTGGTGAATGTTGAACTCGGGCTTCTCGTAATCCTTGCCGAGCCGGTACATCAGTTCGTAGGCGGCGGCCATCCGCGGCGCACCCGGCATCAACGAGAACGGGCTGGACGGATTGGCGAACGATTTGGACGCGGCCTGGGCCCAGGCCGTCAGCGGGCTCAACATGGCGCGCTGGAATTCGTGCAGTTGGTAAAGCATGCAGACTACTCCCGCGTGGGGGACGGTGCGCAAGGGCGGCGTGGGGCGTCGCGGCGTGCCGTGTGGGTCAGCGACCGGCCATGATGCACTGCAGCCGGACAATCGCGTCGATCATATCGGACAACGATCGGTGGTGCAATGCAACATTTCCCCGATTTTTCATCAAAGTTTTGCGATTTGACGATCTCTGACCATACCGCTCGCGCCCCGCTCAGCGGCCTGTCGCGACGGCCGGCGCGGGCTGGCCGGCTGCGCGCGCCATCGCGTCTTCGTGGTGCATCAGGTTCATCGCGGTATGCACCAGCGCCACGTGGGAGAACGCCTGCGGGAAGTTGCCGACGAGCCGCCCGGCTACCGGGTCGTACTCTTCCGCGAGCAATCCGAGGTCGTTCGACAGTGCTAGCAGCCGGCTGAACAGGCGGTGCGCGTCGTCGATCCGGCCCAGCAGCGCGTAGTTGTCGACCAGCCAGAAGCTGCACGCGAGAAACGTGCCTTCGCCGGGCGGCAGGCCGTCGTCGTACTCGGTCGTGCGGTAGCGCATCACGAGCCCGTCGTGCAGCAATTCCCGCTCGATCGCGTCGACCGTGCCGACGATGCGCGGGTCTTCCGGCGGCAGGAAGCCGAGCAGCGGCATCAGCAGCACGCTCGCGTCGAGCTCGTCGCTGCCGTAGCTCTGCGCGAACGCCTGCTTGCCTTCGTGCCACGCGTTGCTGCAGACGTCGGCGTGGATCCGGTCGCGCAGCGCGCGCCAGCGGTCGAGCGAGCCGGGCAGCCGGAACATTTCCGCCGACTTGATCGCGCGGTCGAACGCGACCCACGCCATCACCTTCGAGAACGTGAAATGGCGGCGGCCGCCGCGCGTTTCCCAGATGCCTTCGTCGGGTTCCTGCCAGATCTTCTCGAGATGGTCGAGCAGCGCGCACTGCACCGACCAGACCGTGTCGTCCGCCTGCAGGCCGCCCACGCGCGCGAGGTGCAGCGCGGCCATCACCTCGCCGAACACGTCGAGCTGAAGCTGGTTCGCGGCGCCGTTGCCGACCCGCACCGGCTTCGAATCCTGGTAGCCGGGCAGCCAGTCGAGCTCCATTTCCGGCAGCCGGCGTTCGCCGGCGATCCCGTACATGATCTGGATCTGTTCGGGCGAGCCTGCCATCACGCGGCCGAGCCACGTGCGCCACGCGCGCGCCTCGTCGTAATAGCCGCCGCGCATCAGCGCGAGCAGCGTGATCGTCGCGTCGCGCAGCCAGCAGTAGCGGTAGTCCCAGTTGCGGTTCCCGCCGATCTTCTCGGGCAGCGACGTGGTCGGCGCCGCGACGATGCCGCCGGTCGGCTCGTAAGCGAGCGCCTTCAGCGTGATCAGCGAACGGCGCACCGCGGCCGCGTAGCGGCCCTGCACCTGACAGCGGCCCGACCATTCGAGCCAGTAGTTCTCGGTGCGCGCGAGCATCGACAGCGGATCGCGCGCGGGCGGCAGCCGCAGGTGCGACGCCGCATAGCCGAGCGAGAACGGCACGCGCTCGTCGGCGCTCACCGTGAATTCCGCGAGCGTATGGAGGTTCTTGCCGGTGAGCGGCACCGGTGTGCGCAGCACGACGGTGTCGGGGCCCGCAATCGCCTTCATGCCGTCCTCGCGGCTCAGCTGCGTGACCCACGGGATCGAGAAGCCGTAGTCGAAGCGCAACACGAGCTCCATGCGCATCTTCATCGTGCCGTGGCGGCCGACGACGATCCGGACCAGTTCGGACCAGCCATTGCCGGGCGGCATGAAGTCGATCACGGTGACGGCGCCGTCGGCGCTTTCGTAGTCGGTTTCGAGAATCAGCGTGTCGCCGCGATAGCGGCGGGTCGTGTGCGTGATCGCGGCGTCGGCGGCCGGTGCGAGCAGCCAGCGGCCGTGCTCGGGGGTGCCGAGAAGCGCCGCGAAGCAGGCGCCCGAATCGAAGCGGGGCCAGCACAGCCAGTCGACGGAGCCGTCTTTTGCAATCAGCGCGGCAGTGTGGCCGTCGCCGACGAGGGCGTAGTCTTCGATCAGGGCAGGCATGGGCAGGCGATCCTTGGGTATTCGAGTTCACAATGCGGACGGCGGTGTCCAGGCTTCACGCGCTGGCGTCGCGCCCCGTATACTCGGCCGGGCGGCGGAGCGCATGAACAGCCGGCGTTTCGTCCTATCTCAACACTTGAAGCGACTCGACGCAAGGAGGATTCAATGCCCAACCGTTTACGCGAGCGTGACGCACGCGCTTCGACACGAGGGTTCCCGCTTAGGCTCGCTCACTGGATGAAAGGTTTCGCGATCGTGCTTTCGTTGTCCGCGACCCATGCATTTGCGCAGCAATCGTCCGCGCCGGCCGACGGCGTCTACAACCTGCTCGTCGGCACCTATACGGGCGGAGGCAGCGACGGCATCTATGTTTACCGCTTCGATACTAAAACCGGCAGCGTCGCATCGGTGTCGTCGGCGAAGACGGTCAATCCGTCCTACCTGTTGCCGAGCCGCGACGGTCGCACCGTCTACGCGGTCAACGAACTGCCCGGCGACGACGGGCCGGCGACGCAGCGCGGCGGCATCAGCGCGTTTAGCTTCGACGCGAAGACGGGCGCGCTGAGCTTCATCGACCGCGTGTCGTCGGAAGGGAACGATCCTTGCTATCTCGCGCTGTCGCCGGACGGCAAGTACCTCGTGACGGCCAACTACTCGGTCGCGAAGGATCCGGGCGGCAGTTTCGCGGTGTTTCCGCTGCGCGAGGACGGCGCGGTCGGCCAGGCCGTGCTGAGCGTGCACCACGAAGGCACGGGGCCCGTGAAGGGCCGCCAGGACGGCGCGCACGTGCATTCGACGGTGTTTTCGCCGGACGGCCATTACCTGTTCGTGCAGGATCTCGGCGCGGACAAGATCTACGGCTACCGCTACACGGTGGACGGCAGCCGCGGGCTGATCGGCCCGACCGACACGCGCTACACGCCGGTGAAGGCCGGCTCGGGCCCGCGCCACCTGGTGTTCAGCGCCGACGGCCGGTACGCGTACGTGACGAGCGAGCTCAACGCGTCGGTCGAGGTGTTCGGCTACCACGACGGCAAGCTGACGCCGATCGAGACGCTGCCGATGAGCGCGCCGGGCTTCAAGGGCAAGGTCGGCGGCGGCGCGATCCATTTGTCGCCGGACGGCCGCTTCCTGTACGTGAGCAACCGCGGTGACGCGAACGACCTCGTGATCTATGCGGTGAACCAGGCCGACGGCCGGTTGAAGCAGGTCGGCCGCCAGTCGAGCCTGGGCAAGACGCCGCGCGAGTTCCTGATCGACCCGACGGGCAAATGGCTGATCGTCGGCAACCAGGACAGCGATACGTTCTACGTGTTCAGCCGCAATGTCGAAACCGGGCAGCTCGGCCCGAATCCGCAGAAGGTGGCGGTCGGCAAGCCGGTCGATTTCAAGCTGGTGCCGGTGCAGTAAACGAAAAAGGGTGCTGCCGATGCAGCACCCCGTTGTTTTACGCGGCGGCCGGTTTCCCGGTGCGCCCGTGCCGGTTGACGGCGGCCGCCCGGGCCGCCGCACTCAGTCGGCCGCGGCCGGCACGAGCACCTCGCGGCTGCCGTTGATGCCCATCGACGACACGAGCCCGGCCGCTTCCATCTGCTCGACGAGGCGCGCGGCGCGGTTGTAGCCGATGCGCAACTGCCGCTGCACCGACGAGATCGATGCGCGCCGCGTGCGCACGACGAACGCGACCGCTTCGTCGTACAGCGGATCGGCCTCCGCGTCCGGCGCATCGCCGAACAGGTCCTGCGTCGCGCCGTCGGCGGCCGGGCCGTCGAGAATCCCTTCCTCGTACTGCGGCTCGCCGAACTGCTTCAGGTACTCGACGATCCGGTGCACTTCCTCGTCGGCGACGAACGCGCCGTGCACGCGCTGCGGATAACCGGTGCCCGGCGGCAGGAACAGCATGTCGCCCATCCCGAGCAGCGATTCGGCGCCCATTTGATCGAGAATCGTGCGCGAGTCGATCTTCGACGACACCTGGAACGCGACGCGCGTCGGGATGTTCGCCTTGATCAGACCGGTGATCACGTCGACGGACGGACGCTGCGTCGCGAGGATCAGGTGGATGCCGGCCGCGCGCGCCTTCTGCGCGAGGCGCGCGATCAGCTCTTCGATCTTCTTGCCGGCGACCATCATCAGGTCGGCCAGCTCGTCGATCACGACGACGATCAGCGGCAGCGTCGACAGCGGTTCGGGGTCCTCTGGCGTCAGCGAGAACGGGTTGCCGATCTTCTTTTCCTTCGCCTGCGCATCGCGGATCTTCTGGTTGAAGCCCGCGAGATTGCGCACGCCGACGGCCGACATCAGCCGGTAGCGCTTCTCCATTTCTCCGACGCACCAGTTCAGTGCGTTCGCCGCGAGCTTCATGTCGGTGACGACCGGCGCGAGCAGGTGCGGGATGCCTTCGTAGACCGACAGCTCCAGCATCTTCGGGTCGATCATGATGAGCCGCACGTCCTCGGGCGTCGCCTTGTACAGCAGCGACAGGATCATCGCGTTGATCGCGACCGACTTGCCCGAGCCGGTGGTGCCCGCGACGAGCATGTGCGGCGCCTTCGCGAGATCGGTGACGACCGGATGGCCGGTGATGTCCTTGCCCATCGCGATCGTCAGCTGGGAGGCCGAGTGCTGGTACTGGCGCGACTCGATGATTTCCGACAGGCGGATCATCTGGCGCTTCGCGTTCGGCAGTTCGAGGCCCATGCAGGTCTTGCCGGGAATCGTCTCGACGACGCGGATCGACGTGAGGCCGAGGCCGCGCGACAGGTCCTTCATCAGCCCGACGATCTGGCTGCCGCGCACGCCGAGCGCGGGCTCGATCTCGAAGCGCGTGATGACCGGGCCGGCCGATGCGCCGACCACCGTCACCGGCACCTTGAATTCCTGCAGCCGCTGTTCGATTACCTGCGCGGTCTGCGCGAGGTGTTCGTCGGTGATCATTTCGATGTCGTCGGACGCGGGCTCGAGCAGGTCGAGCGTCGGCAGTTCGACGTTGAACGACGCGGGCGCGTGGAATTCGAACGCGTTCGGACGCGGCTGGATCGCGGGCGTGGCGGGGGCCGCAGCGGCGGTTGCGTCCGGGATGGACGTCGCGGTGGCCGGTGCTGCGTCCGGCAGCGCAACCGGGGTCGTCGGTGCGGACGTGACCGCGGTCGAGGCCGACAGGTTCGCGCCGGGGATCGATGCCGCTGGTTGCAGCGGGGCGACGGTCGACGGAGCTGCCGATGCCGTGGAGAAGTTCGGTACGAACCCGCTTGCCGGCGACGCGGCCGTGGCGGCCGAGGACGCGAACGTCGTGGCCGCGAGTGCCGCAGGGGCGGATGCGATCGACGGGGGCTGTGTCGCTGCGGTTGCGCCGAAGGATGTCAGCGAGCCGGCTGGAGTGACGGGCGACGCTGCGACCGGTTGTGCCGGAGTCGCCGCGGCCGTGGTTGTGGCGGTCGGTGCGATTGCGCCGGAGTACGTTGCCGTCGAGTCGGACGCGGCCGGCTGCGATGCAGCGGCGTCGGTGGCGCCGAATGTGCGAAACGTGCCGAATGCGGTACCTGTCGATGAGGTTGCCGGATTGACTTGAAGCATCGAGGCGGGCGCGGAAGACGGTGCGGTGATCGCGCCCGGTACGACATGCACGGGCGTCGCCGCGGCGGTTGCCGACGCGGTCGAAGCGGAGGGCGAAGCCGATGTGCCGGCCGTCGACGGCGTCACGGCGAGTGTAACGGACGGGGCGGACGGGGCCGACGTCGAGGTGCGGGGGAGCGAGCCATAAGTCGTGCTCGCAACGTTCACCGGCGCGACAGATGCAGCGATCGGTGTCGAAGCCGCCGGTTGCGAAAGCGAAGCCGACGCACCGCCGGATACGCCGATGGGGGATGCCGGCGCGACGGATGCGACGGTCGATATCGATGCGTTCGGTCGCGAAAGCGAAGCGGATACAGCGCCGGTCACATCATCCGAAGAAGACGTAGCGGTGACAGGCGCCATGCTCGATGCGGATGCAGGTGCTTGCGCGGTCGAATCTTGGGCGGCGCCTGCAAGCGGCGAAGCACCGGCAGCCGAAGCCGTTTGCACGGCGGCGAACGGTTGAGCCGTGACCGGCGATTTCGGCAGTTCCGCTGCGACGGCGGTATTCGTCGTGGCAGGTTGCGCGGTCGATGGCGTCCACGTCGATCCCGCTGGCGCGGCGTCCTGAGCGATTGCCGGCCGTTCCACCGTATCCGGCGTGGCGGCGCCCGATGCCGAGCCCGACGAAGCCGCTACCGGGGCTGCCGCAAACGGCCTGGTTTCGGCATGCGTGCGCGATGTCCTGTCGGCGCCCGCCGAAGAGGGGAGGGCTGCGAACGGCACGGTGTTTCCTATCGGTTTCACGTCGGCGTGCGCTTCGGCGATGCCGTGCCGCTCACGGTCCAATATCGCGCGATCGATTGCGGGAGCCGGTTGCGCGTTGGACTGGTCGTCGTTATCGAGCGATGCAGGCGGGCGACTCACGACGCTGTCGTGAATCGCGTCGGGTTGCGCAGCGGCTGCATTGGCCGGTTCCGGTCCCGTCACGTCGATCGATGACCCGGCGACGGGGTTCCACGCGGATGCGTCGAATGCGGAAACCGGCTGGCTGGCGAGGTCGTCCCACGGCGCGAGGTCGACGGGCGCGTCGAACGACGGTGCGGACGTGAGATCCGATGCCGGCGCGGCAGCGGCATCGTCGATGTGCCGCATCTCGTCGTCGGCGCGATGCGGGAAAGCGGCATCGTCGACGACGGTATTCGACAGCGCATGCGGCGTGACGTCGTCGGACGCCACGGTGCCCGCATCGCCAACCGGTGCCGGGGCAACGGACGCTGCCGGCATGAACGTGTCGAGCACGATCGGTGCATTGTCGCCAACCGCCGGCGCTGCATCTTGCGCGGGCGGAACACGCGCGTCATGCGCCGCGAGGCCGTGGGTCGCGGACGCGATCCCGGTCGACACGGCCGCCGATACCGGCGCGGCACTGCCGGCTGCCGCCGCGGCCACACCGGCCGCGGTTGCGGCAGCGGCCGTTGCGTGTGCTGCGTCGGCCGACTGCGCACCGCCCAGCGTCGCCCATTGCGCGGTGCTGGCTTCGATCGAGCGCAGTGTGTCGTGCACGCTCGGCGCTGGCGTGATCGGTGCGGCGGGCTTTTCATTCCACGCATAGAGCGGCGCGCGCGCCGGCGTTTGCGGCGCCGGACGACGACGTGCGGCATCCGGCGGCAGGCTGGTCGAACCGGCACTCACGGCGGGGCGCACCGGCGCGCGTGGCGGCTGCGCGGCGGCCGGTCGCGGCGCGACGGTGGTGCGGGGCGGGGTCGGCTTCAACGCGGCGGTGGTCGGCCGCACGGCGGTCGGCCGCGGGCGGACGGGTTCGAATCCGGCGGGAAGCGGGGCCGGATCGGGGCGCGGGACTTGCGCGTTCGCTGCCGCGCGCGCGAGGCTGGCGGTGCTGCCGGTCGTCGGCGGTGGCATCGCGCTGGCCGGGGGGATCGGTGCGGGGGGCGTCGGCATGCGCTGGGGCGCGGTCGGCTTCAACCAGCCCGACGGCGCGACGGGTTCCACGTGGGGGCGCGGCGGCGTGCTGCTACGCGGCTTCGGCCGCGGCTGCGGGTCGGGTTTCCACAGGGTCGGACGCGAGTACCGGCCGTTCCGGCGCGGCGCCATCGAGTTGACGGTATGTGCGGTGGTCGGCTGGACGATGTCGTCGTCGCGATGCAGCGCGCTGCGCGGCAGGTCGGCGATGCCGCGCGCATCGTCGTCACCGCCGTCGCGCGACAGCTTGACGCCGAACGACGTGTCGACCCACGCGGCGAACTGCCGCCAGCCGATGCCGGTCAGCCAGGGCAGGCCGGCGAAGAACAGCACGACCATGGCGACCGGCGTGCCGATCGGGCCGAGCACGCGGGCGAAGCCTGCCGAGAACGCATGGCCGAGCGCGTTCGTGTCGGGGCCCGACAGCGGGCTCGTGAGCGTGCAACTCGCGACGAACACGGCGGCGAAGCCGAGCCACAGGCGGATCGAGCCGCGGCCGGCGAGCCCGCCGCCGCCGGGCAGCATCGCCTGCACGAGACGCCAGAAGAGAAGGAGGAACCAGACGGCGGAGATGCCGAACCAGCCGAAGACAACCGTGTGCATGCTTTGAAACAGGAGTGGGGAGGGGCGCGCGGGGCGCGACCCGCCGAGTTTAACCGGCCGGCGAACAAGACTCTAACGCGGCGTGCATCCGATTCACGCCGCGCGACGCGTGTGCGCGGTACACGCGCGTGGCGCGCTGCGCGAAGGCGGTCGGTCGGCCTTCGCGCGCGCGTTGCATCAGGGGCTCCGGTGCGTGAAGGTCAGCGTCGCGCCGGAAGCGGTCACGATCTGCAACTGCTTCGGCTCGCGCATCTGCACGCCGGTCTTGTCGATGTGGGCGAGTGCGTCGAGGTAAGCGGCTTCGAGCTGGCCGCCGAGCGTATTCGGGCAGGCCATCCGCGTGCCGGCGAGCGGCCCGAAGCTCAGCAGGCCGTTCTTGATCGCGTAGGTGCCCATGTAGCGGTTGCAGCCCGAGAACCCGCTGGCGCGCCGGACGCCCGAATCGGTCGACAGCGCGAGCTTGATCGGCTCGCCGTTGTCGCCGTGCGGGATTGCGCGCTGCGTGCCGTCGGCGTTCAGCCAGCTGGTGAGTTCCCAGCTCGTGTCGTCGAGCAGCTGGACGGCGGCCGGGTTGTACGGGTCGGGCGCGGGGGCGGCGGAATCGGGGTGGGTCGGCATCGCGCAGGCGGCGAGAAGCGTGGCAAGCGTCAGCGCGCTGAGCGGCGCGCGCAACGGGCGAAGCAGGCCGGTGCGTGCGCGTGCGGCCGCGAACAGGTGGGACATGAGCCTCGTTCCTCATCGGATTCTGATCAAGGCGTAAGAGTAACGCACCCGCCCCGCGGCAGGCGAGCCGACACTTCGCGCGTGAAAACGTTCGCAGGCCGCTCGCGGGCGGCCCGCGGCCGCGCGCCGGCGCGGGCAAACGCGTCAAACCGGGGTCGTCGCGCGTGTTAACATCGAAGCCGTTTTCGTCCTCCACCAGAAGCGGGTAATCACATGCAGATCGGTCAGCGGCTCGGTACGCCGCTCTCACCTTCGGCCACGCGCGTCATGCTGCTCGGCGCCGGCGAACTCGGCAAGGAAGTCATCATTGCGTTGCAGCGGCTCGGCGTCGAAGTCGTCGCGGTCGACCGCTATCCGGACGCACCGGGCCATCAGGTCGCGCACCGCGCGCACGTGATCGACATGACGGACGCCGCCGCGCTGCGCGCGCTCGTCGAGGCCGAACGGCCGCACCTGATCGTGCCCGAGATCGAGGCGATCGCGACCGACGCGCTCGCGGCGATCGAGGCGGCCGGTCTTGCCGAGGTGATCCCGACCGCACGCGCGACGCAGCTCACGATGAACCGCGAAGGGATTCGCCGGCTGGCAGCCGAGGAGCTCGGCTTGCCGACGTCGCCGTATGCGTTCGCGGATTCGTTCGACGCGTTTAGCGCGGCCGTCGCGAAGATCGGCATGCCGTGCGTCGTGAAGCCCGTGATGTCGTCGTCGGGCAAGGGGCAGTCGGTCGTGAAGACCGAAGCCGACGTTAAGCCGGCGTGGGACTACGCGATGGCGGGCGGCCGTGTGAACCACGGCCGCGTGATCGTCGAAGGCTTCGTCGATTTCGACTACGAGATCACGCAGCTCACCGTGCGTGCGATCGATCCGGCGACGAATGCCACGCGCACCTATTTCTGCGAGCCGGTCGGCCACGTGCAGGTCGCGGGCGACTACGTCGAGTCGTGGCAGCCGCAGCCGATGAGTGCGGCGGCGCTCGAGAAGTCGCGCGAAATCGCGCACAAGGTTACCGAGGCGCTCGGCGGGCGCGGGCTGTTCGGCGTCGAGCTGTTCGTGCGCGGCGACGACGTGTGGTTTTCCGAGGTGAGCCCGCGGCCGCACGATACGGGGCTCGTCACGCTCGCGTCGCAGCGCCAGTCGGAATTCGAGCTGCACGCCCGCGCGATTCTCGGGCTGCCGGTCGATCCGGCGCTCGGTACGCCGGCCGCGTCGGCCGTGATCTACGGCGGGCTCGACGAGCGCGGGATCGCGTTCGAAGGCGTGCGCGACGCGCTCGCGGTGCCGGGCGCCGACCTGCGCCTGTTCGGCAAGCCGGAAAGTTTCGCGAAGCGGCGCATGGGCGTCGCACTGGCGACCGGCGCGACCGTCGACGAAGCCCGTGAACGCGCGCGGCGCGCCGCGGCGGCCGTCCGGCCCGTGTCGGCGCGCTGACCTCACCAGGATCTGGAGAAAACGATGGCGCCGATCTGGCTGCGTATCGGAAAGCTGGGCGCCGCGCTGGCGCTCGTCGCGAGTCTCGCGGGTTGCGGTCTCGCGGCCGCACCGTGCCGGGTGGCCTCGGCCGGGCTCAAGATCGTGCCGCTCGTCGGCCATGTCGCGGCCGCGCCGACGGACGCGTGTGCCGACGTCATCGATCCGTGAGCGCGACACCCGCGCGATTGCCAACAATAACGAATTGCGCGCCCCGCGAGGGCGCGTTTCCACCCGTCTCGTGAGAGGACCTGCATGATTCGCCAAACCCTTGCCGCGCTCGCGCTTGCCGGCACCGCCGTTTCCGTCGCGCATGCCGCGCAACTGACCGTCGAAGAGATCGACGCCGATTCGCGCCAGTTCACCGTCTACCAGTGCGCGAACCAGAAGCAGCCCGTGCGGGTGTCGTACTGGCTCGCGGGCAATGGCCAGAGCTTCGCGCTCGTGCCGGTCAACGGGAAGCAGATGCTGTTCGTCGATACGGTGTCGGCGTCGGGCGCGCGCTACCAGGCCGGCCGCTATACGTGGTGGACGAAGGGCAAGGAGGCGACGCTGCGCGACGAGATCGCCGACCAGAATTCGCCGCCGCTGCTGGGCGATTGCGTCCAGGTCGAGAAGAAAAAGAAGAAGGGCTGAGCGTCTGGCTCAGGCTGTCGCTCGGCTGCGAGTTCGCCGACACTGTCGTCCAGCTGTCGCAGAACGCGCGGGGGCGTGCCTGCCGGGGGCGGTGAACGGCTCCCGGCCCTGTCCGCGGGACGCGCGGGCGGCAGCAAGCGGGCAGTCCCGGGATCGAACCCCTGAAATTTCCCACCAGCCGATCGGCATAGTCCAACCGGGCCGTCCGCCGGTCGCGCGGGCCTGCCCGGACCCGCCGCGCGAACCGCCGTTGCGTCCGTTCGCGGCGTTGTCACGGACACATGGCCGCGCAGTGCTACAATACGGCCCTTTCCGCCGGCATTCGCGCCGAACGGAGTCCGCACGGCCTGGCGTCCAGCGTTCGCATTGAACCGGTCCCAAGCGCCAGAGCGGCGCCGCGCGGCGCGCCGCGGCTCCGTCTATTTCCGAATTGTGATGAGCGCAGGCCCGGCCGGCCTGACGCACGATGTCCCCGCCGCGCCTTTTGAGCGAAACGCCACCATGTCCGATTCTGTCGCCCAGCCCGTCGACGCAACCTTCGATCAATTCGGCCTTGCCGCCGATATCCTGAAAGCCATTGCGGAGCAGGGTTATACGACGCCGACGCCGATCCAGGCGCAGGCCATTCCGGTCGTGCTCGCCGGCCGCGACGTCATGGGCGCCGCGCAAACGGGCACCGGCAAGACCGCGAGCTTCTCGCTGCCGATCATCCAGCGCCTGCTGCCGCAGGCCAACACGAGCGCGTCACCGGCGCGCCACCCGGTGCGTGCGCTGATTCTCACGCCGACCCGCGAACTCGCCGACCAGGTCGCCGCGAATGTGCACGCGTATGCGAAGCACACGCCGCTGCGCAGCGCGGTCGTGTTCGGCGGCGTCGACATGAACCCGCAGATGGCCGAACTGCGCCGCGGCGTCGAGATCCTGATCGCGACGCCCGGCCGCCTGCTCGACCACGTGCAGCAGAAGACCGCGAATCTCGGCCAGGTCCAGATCCTCGTGCTCGACGAAGCCGACCGGATGCTCGACATGGGCTTCCTGCCCGATCTGCAGCGCATCCTGAACCTGCTGCCGAAGGAGCGTCAGACGCTGCTGTTCTCGGCCACTTTCTCCGGCGAAATCAAGAAGCTCGCGTCGACGTACCTGCGCAACCCGCAGACGATCGAAGTCGCACGCAGCAACTCGACGAACGCGAACGTCACGCAGATCGTCTACGACGTCGCCGAAGGCGACAAGCACGCAGCCGTCGTGCAGTTGCTGCGCGATCGCGGGCTCAAGCAGGTGATCGTGTTCTGCAACAGCAAGATCGGCGCAAGCCGGCTGGCGCGCAATCTCGAGCGCGACGGTGTGGTCGCGTCGGCGATTCACGGCGACAAGACGCAGCTCGAGCGGATGCAGGCGCTCGACGCGTTCAAGCGCGGCGAGATCGAGGCGCTGGTCGCGACCGACGTGGCCGCGCGCGGCCTCGACATCGCCGAGCTGCCGGCCGTGATCAACTTCGATCTGCCGTTCAGCGCGGAAGACTACGTGCACCGGATCGGCCGTACCGGCCGCGCGGGGGCGACGGGCGACGCGCTGTCGCTGTGCAGCCCGAACGAGCGCAAGCAGCTCGCCGATATCGAGAAGCTGATCAAGCGTCCGCTCGAAATGCAGACGCTCACGCTCGACAAGCCGGCGCGCGCCCGTCACGACGAGCGCGGCGGCGATCGCAACGGCGAGCGCGGTAGTGAACGAAGTGGCGAACGCGGCGGCCGCCGCGATCGCGACGAACATCGCGGTGCGTCGGGGCGCCGGTCGGGCGGCTCCGAGCGCGGTCATCACCGTCGCCACGAAGCGCCGGTCGACGATTTCTTCCTGAAGCCGTACGAGCCGTCGGCGCCGGCGAAGCAGCAGGACGACGCGCAGCCTGCGCAGCAGCCCGAGAAGAAGGGGCCGAAGCGTCAGGTCGCCGCGCTGCTCGGCGGGTTCGGGATGCCGCGCAAGCCGTCGGCATAAGCCCGGCGGACGTGACGGTGCGGCGCGCGAGCGCTGCAGGAAAAACGGGTGCATGCGACGAGCGTGCGCCCGTTTTTCATTGGGGGCGCGACGGGATGGGGAATAGGGTCGTGAGCGACGCAGGCGGCACTCGGCCGCTGCCCGCCCGCCGGCCGATCGCCGCACAATCCGCTCGCTGCGGGCGTTAGCCGGCCTGAGGGCCGAAACGCGCTGCCCACGCGGCCGTTGCGGCTGCGTAGAACGCATCGAGCGTCGTGGCGGCGGGTGCGCCGTCAGGCGCGAGGCCCAGATGTGCGGCAGCGGCGTGCAGCGCCGGCAGCGGATCGTCGCGTTCGAGCGCGGTCGCGCCCGTCTGCTTGCTGAGCTTTTCGCCGTTTTCGTCGACGACGACGGGCACATGCAGGTATTGCGGCGTCGGCACGCCGAGGCAGTGCTGCAGGTGGATCTGGCGCGCGGTGGAGTCGAGCAGGTCGGCGCCGCGCACGACATGCGTGACGCGTGTGTCGGCATCGTCGACGACGACCGCGAGCTGATATGCCCATTGCCCGTCCGCACGTTTGAGCACGAAATCGCCGACTTCGGTCGCGAGATTCTGCGATTGCGTGTGCTGCCAACGGTCGTCGAACGTGACGATCGCGTCGTCGCCGTCCGGCACGCGCAGCCGCCACGCGCGCGCGGGCTTGCCGTGCAGGCCGGTGCGGCAGGTGCCCGGGTACGCGAGCGTCGTGTGGCGCTCGTGCGCGGCGCGCAGCGAATCGGCGATTTCCTTGCGCGTGCAGCCGCACGGATAGACGAGCCCGGTCGCGACGAGCCGATCCAGCGCGCACGTATAGGCCGCATCGCGCGTGCTTTGCCAGACGGGCGGCTCGTCGGGCGTCATGCCGAAATGGGCGAGCGTCGCGAGGATGTCGTCGGCCGCGCCGGGTACCGTGCGCGGACCGTCGAGATCCTCGATGCGCACGAGCCATGTGCCGCCGTGCGCACGCGCATCGAGCCAGCTCGCGAGCGCGCCGACCAGCGAGCCGAAATGCAGCGGGCCGGTGGGCGACGGCGCGAAGCGGCCGCGGTAGGCGGTCATCGGGGCGCGGGGCAACGCGCGCTTACGCGGCGCTGGCTGCCGGTACGCAGGCCGGGCACGACTTGCCGGGCACGTAGCTCGGCGACTGTTGCGCTTCCGGCGTGACGACCGCGCGGCACGCGAAACACGTGACGTTTTCGGTGGGCTGGAGTTGCGGGTTCAGCGCGGTGCGGTAGTCGAACACGAAGCAGTCGCCGTGATAGTGCGCGCCGCCGACTTCCTCGAAATACTTCAGGATCCCGCCTTCGAGCTGGTACACGTTCTCGATGCCGATTTCCTTCATGTGGATCGCGGCTTTCTCGCAGCGGATGCCGCCCGTGCAGAACGACACGACCGTCTTGCCTTCGAGGTCGGCGCGGTTCGCGTCGATCACGTCCGGGAATTCGCTGAACTTGTCGATCCGGTAGTCGAGCGCGTCGTCGAACGTGCCGACGTCCACCTCGAACGCGTTGCGCGTGTCGAGCATCACGACCGGGCGGCCCGCGTCGTCGTGGCCGCGGTCGAGCCACGTCTTCAGCGTGCGTGCGTCGACGAACGGCGCGCGGCCGAGCTCCGGCTTGATCGCCGGCTTCTTCATCGTGATGATCTCGCGCTTCAGGCGCACGAGCATGCGGCGGAACGGCTGCGAGTCGGACAGGCTTTCCTTGAACTGCAGCGACGCGAACTTGCCTTCGAACAGCGGATCGTGGCGGATGTACGCGATGAACGCGTCGGCAGCGTCGCGCGTGCCCGCGACGAACAGGTTGATGCCTTCCGGCGCGAGCAGGATCGTGCCGCGCAGGCCGAGTTCGTTGCAGCGGGCGGTGACGAGCGGGCGCCATTGCTCGATCGCGTCGAGCGACACGAAGTGGTAGGCGGCGAGGTTGACGATGGTCATGATGGTCCGACGGGAAAACGACCGCACGGCGGCCCGCAAAAAAGGGTGCGAAGCCGGGGCGTTGATTCGAAAAACCGTATTATCCCGCAAACGGCGCCCAAGCCGGCACCCGGCCATTCGGCCGGTCGCGCGACGTGCGGTCGCGCCCATCGGCCGAATGGCCAGCGCGGGGATTTTTTGGGCAGCCTGCGCGGCGGGGCGGCTACAATAGCGCCCATGTCAGATCCTCGCTTCGTCCATCTTCGCGTTCACTCCGAATTCTCGATTGCCGACGGCATCGTGCGCATTGACGACATCGTCAAGGCAGCGGCCGCAGACGGTCAGGGTGCGCTCGCGCTCACCGATCTCGGCAACGCATTCGGCCTCGTCCGTTTCTACCAGGAAGCCCGCGGCAAGGGCGTCAAGCCGATCGCCGGCTGCGACGTCTGGATCGCCAATCCCGACGACCGCGACAAGCCGTCGCGGCTGCTGCTGCTTGTCAAGGACAAGGTCGGCTACCTGAATCTCTGCGAGCTGCTGTCGAAGGCGTGGCTCACGAACCAGTACCGCGGCCGTGCGGAACTCGATGCGAGCTGGCTCGAAGGCGAGCTTGCGCAGGGGCTGCTCGCGCTGTCGGGCGCACAACAGGGCGACATCGGGCTTGCGCTGGCCGCGGGCAACGAAGAAGCCGCGCGCCGGCACGCCGAGCGCTGGGCGAAGGTGTTCCCGGGCGGTTTCTACATCGAGCTGCAGCGTTATGGCCAGCCGGGCGCCGAGGCGTACATCCAGCAGGCCGCGACGCTCGCCGCGGCGCTGAAGCTGCCGGTCGTCGCGACGCATCCGACGCAGTTCATGACTGGCGACGATTTCACCGCGCACGAGGCGCGCGTGTGTATCTCGGAAGGCGACATCCTCGCGAACCCGCGGCGCCAGAAGCGCTTCACGACCGATCAGTATTTCCGCACGCAGGACGACATGGTCGCGCTGTTCGCCGACCTGCCGTCGGCGATCGCGAACACGGTCGAAATCGCGAAACGCTGCAACCTGAAGCTCGAGCTCGGCAAGCCGAAACTGCCGCTGTTCCCGACGCCGGACGGCATGTCGCTCGACGACTACCTGGTCCAGCTGTCGAAGGAAGGGCTCGAGACCCGGCTCGTGCAGCTGTATCCGGTCGAGGCGGAGCGCGACGCGCAGCGCGAAACGTACTACAAGCGCCTCGAATTCGAGTGCGGGACCATCACGAAGATGGGTTTCCCGGGCTACTTCCTGATCGTCGCGGACTTCATCAACTGGGCGAAGAACAACGGCGTGCCGGTCGGCCCGGGCCGCGGTTCGGGCGCCGGTTCGCTGGTCGCATACGCGCTCGGCATCACCGATCTGGATCCGCTGCGCTACAACCTGCTGTTCGAGCGCTTCCTGAACCCGGAACGCGTGTCGATGCCCGACTTCGACATCGACTTCTGCCAGCACGGCCGCGACCGCGTGATCCAGTACGTGAAGGAGAAGTACGGCGCGGACGCCGTGTCGCAGATCGCGACGTTCGGCACGATGGCCGCGAAGGCGGCCGTGCGCGACATCGGCCGCGTGCTCGACCTCGGCTACATGTTCACCGACGGCGTCGCGAAGCTGATCCCGTTCAAGCCGGGCAAGCACGTGACGATCGCCGACGCGATGAAGGAGGAGCCGCAGCTTCAGGAGCGCTACGACCACGAGGACGAAGTGCATCAGTTGCTCGACCTCGCGCAGCGCGTCGAGGGCCTCACGCGTAACGTCGGGATGCACGCGGGCGGCGTGCTGATCGCGCCGGGCAAGCTGACCGATTTCTGCCCGCTGTACACGCAGGGCGACGACGGCGGCGTGGTCAGCCAGTACGACAAGGACGACGTCGAAGCCGTCGGCCTCGTGAAGTTCGACTTTCTGGGTCTGACGACGCTGACGATCCTCGACTGGGCCGAGCGCTTCATCCGCCGCCTCGATCCGTCGAAGGCCGACTGGTCGCTCGCGCAGGTGCCGCTCGACGATCCCGCGTCGTTCCAGATTCTGAAGAAGGCCAACACGGTCGCGGTGTTCCAGCTGGAAAGCCGCGGGATGCAGGGCATGCTGAAGGATGCGCAGCCCGACCGCTTCGAGGACATCATCGCGCTCGTGTCGTTGTATCGTCCGGGCCCGATGGATCTGATTCCGAGCTTCTGCGCGCGGAAGCACGGCCGCGAGAAGGTCGAGTATCCGGATCCGCGCGTCGAACCCGTCCTGAAAGAGACCTACGGCATCATGGTCTATCAGGAGCAGGTGATGCAGATGGCGCAGATCATCGGCGGCTACTCGCTCGGCGGCGCGGACTTGCTGCGTCGCGCGATGGGCAAGAAGAAGCCCGAGGAGATGGTCAAGCACCGCGAGATCTTCGCCGAGGGTGCGGCGAAGAACGGCCTCACGCGCGAGAAGTCGGACGAGATCTTCGACCTGATGGAGAAGTTCGCGGGCTACGGCTTCAACAAGTCGCACGCGGCCGCCTATGCGCTGCTCGCGTATTACACCGCGTGGCTGAAGGCGCATCATCCGGCCGAATTCATGGCGGCCAACATGACGCTCGCGATGGACGACACCGACAAGGTGAAAATCCTGTTCGACGATTGCGTCATGAACAATCTCACCGTGCTGCCGCCGGACATCAACCAGTCGCATTACCGCTTCGAGCCGGTTGCCGAAGCCGACGGCAAGCGCTCGCGCACGATCCGCTACGGCCTCGGCGCGGTGAAGGGCAGCGGCCAGAATGCGATCGAGGAAATCCTGCGTGCGCGCGAGGAGAAGGCGTTCACCGACCTGTTCGACTTCTGTGAGCGGATCGACCGGCGCGTCGTCAACCGCCGCACGGTCGAGGCGCTGATCCGCGCCGGCGCATTCGATTCGCTGAATCCGAACCGCGCGCAGTTGATCGCGTCGGTGCCGCTGGCGATGGAAGCGGCCGACCAGGCCGAGGCGAACGCGATGCAGGCCGGCCTGTTCGACATGGGCGCCGAGTCGCCGCACGCGCATGCGCTCGTCGACGAGCCCGCGTGGGACGACAAGCGCCGCCTGCAGGAAGAAAAGGGCGCGCTCGGCTTCTACCTGTCCGGCCACCTGTTCGACGCGTATCGCGACGAAGTGCGCCGCTTCGTGCGGCAGAAGCTCGGCGACCTGAAGGAAGGGCGCGACAAGCTCGTGGCCGGCATCATCGCGTCGCTGCGTACGCAGATGACCCAGCGCGGCAAGATGCTGATCGCGCTGCTCGACGATGGCACGGGCCAGTGTGAAATCACGATCTTCAACGAGCAGTTCGAGGCCAACAAGGCGCTGTTCAAGGAAGACGAGTTGCTGATCGTGCAGGGGCAGGCACGCAACGATGCGTTCACGGGCGGCATCCGCTTCACAGCCGATACCGTGATGGATCTCGAACGCGCGCGCAGCCGCTATGCGCAGGCGGTGCGGCTGACGATGAACGGCAACGCCGACGCGGCCGTGTTGCGCCGCGTGCTCGAGTCGCACGTGTCGAAGGACGATCCGGCGGCTGCGAACATGGTCGAAGCACCCGCGCCGCGCGGCGGCGGGCGCGACGGCGGTCGCCGCCCGCAGGCGCCTCTGCCGAACGGGCTCGCGGTCCAGGTGCACTACAGCAACGCGCGGGCACAAGGTGAAATGCGTCTCGGCGACGCGTGGCGCGTGAAGCCGAGCGACGTGCTGCTCGCGGAGCTGCGCGCGGCGTTCGACGGCAGCGTCGTCGAAATCACGTACTGAGCGCGCCCGCACCGGACGGCTGTCGCGCCATGCGGCCCGTCGCATCGCCATCGTGCGGTGCGACGGGCCTTTTTTCATCTTCTCGCCAAGCGGGTCTTGGGCGGGTCATCGGGACGCTATACAATCCGGCGCTGGCCGCACGCACGCGGTGTCGATCGTCTTTTCCGGGCGGGCGGCGCCCGGATCGCGCACATGAACGGGGGCGTATCCGTGCGGCGAGCGGCGACATGCGACAGGGCCGGCCCGGAACCGGATAGCGGGGAATGGCCCGTCGCGACGATAAAAAACTGACAGTCACCACACGACCATGGCCAATGGGAACCCGACGCAGCGGATCCTCGTGATCCGGATTGATTTTCTGGGCGACATGCTTTGCACGACGGCGTTTCTCGGCGCGCTGAAGGCGCGCTGGCCCGACGCGGAGCTGCATGTGGTCGCGAACCGCTACAACGCGGCCGCGCTGGCCGGAAACCCCGACGTGGACGTGATCCACACCTACGTGTACAGCCGCCAATGCGAGCGCAACGACCGTCCCGGGCGGATGCGCGCATTTTTCGACCGGGCGCGGCTCGTGCGCCGCCTGCGTCGCCTGCGGTTCGACCTCGTGGTCGTGCCGAACGGCGGCATGCATCGCAGCAGCATACAGTTCGCGCGTCAGATCGGCGCGAAGGACTGCCGCTGGCACGATGCCGAGACCGAATTCGACGATCGCAAGCCCGAGCACGTCGCGCGGCGACCGATGTGCCACGAGGCGCTGTCAGGTTTCCGGCTCGTGCCCGAACTCGGCCGCGCCGATCTCGACCGCCTCGCGTTGTCGGTTCATCCGGACCGTTCGCTGCAGGACGCGTGGTATCGGCTGCTCGGCGCGCGCACGAAGCCGCGCGTCGGCTTGTTCGTGACGAACAAGGCGGCCGAGCGACGCTGGCCGATGGACCGCTGGCGCGACCTCGCCGAGCGGCTTGTGCCGCGCGCCGACGTCATCGTGTTCCGCGATCCGGCCATCGGCCATGCCCCCGAGGACGACGCGTGGCGCGACGTGAGCGCGCGTCATGTGGCGCCGTCGTCGGTCGCCGAGCTGGTCGCTGCCGCGAGCCTGCTCGATGCGATCGTCTCGGCCGACAGCGCCCCCGTGCATCTCGCGTCGGCGCTCGGCGTGCCGGTCGCCGCGCTGTTCGAGGACCGTCCCGAGAAATACCTGCGCTGGCATCCGATCGGTGTGCCGCACGTGATCCTGCGCGCCGGCGCGACCGTCGACGCGATCGGCGTCGATGCGGTCGAGCGGGCGGTGCGTCACCTGCTGCCGCAGGCCATCCGTCGCGACGAGCCGCTGACCGACGCGGCGCGTACGCGGCCGGCTGTCGCTGCGCCCGCGGTCATGACAGTCGCTTCCTAATTTCACGGGCGTCGCAGGCATTGCGTACCGCACCGGCTGGGCACCTGCACCTGCATCTGCACTGGTGGCGACCGGTGATCGGTAATTTGTGAGCGGCGCACGGCGCATCGTGCACGGGGGGAGAGGAAGGGGGGACGGCGACGGAAAACCGGAAACCGATGCCCCCGCGCCCAGGGCCACATCAGTCCACCCGCACGGCCGACTCGCGATGCCGCGCCGGTTGCTGCAAAATCCTGTAAATTGCCAGCCTTGTTCAGCCAGCCGGATACCCCCATCGTCGTGGCCCTGTTTTCTTCCGCCCGCCCGCCCAAAACCATTCTCGTCGCCGCGCCGCGCCGTATCGGCGACGTGCTGCTGACGACACCGCTCGTCCGTTCGCTGAAGGCCCGCTGGCCGGATGCACAGATCGACATGCTGGTGTTTCGCGGCACCGAGGGCGTGCTCGAGCACAATCCGGACGTGCGGCGCGTGATCGTCGTCGCGCAACGTGCGGGATTCCGCGAGCGGCTGCGCGACGCGCTGTCGATGTGGCGCCGCTATGATCTCGCGTGCGCGGCGCTGAGCTCCGACCGGCCGCGTTTCTACAGCTGGTTTGCGGGCCGCAAGCGGGTCGGCCTCGTCGATCCGAACCGCGTGACATGGCTCACGCGAATGATGCTCAACGGCATCGCGATCAATCACCACGAATCCGCGCATACGGTCGTCAGCACGCTCGCGCTCGCTCCCGTGATCGGCATCGAGCCGGTGTCCGAGGTCGTCGCGCCCGGCATCGGCGACGATCCGGCGCGGCGCGCGCGCTTCGATGCGTGGCTCGCCGAGTCGCCGGCGATCCGCGACGGCAGGCCGCTGGTCGTCCTGCATCCGTATCCGATGTTCCGTTACAAGCAATGGCGGCTCGACGGCTGGGTCGAAATGATCGGCTGGCTGCGCGGGCACGGCTTCGCGGTCGCGCTGTCGGGCGGGCCGGCCGACAGCGAGCGCGAGTATGCGGAGCAGATCGCGGCCGAAGCGGGCGGCGACGTGCTGAACCTGGTCGGTCGCCTGACGTTCGGCGAAAGTGCGGAACTCGTGCGGCGCGCGCGCCTCTTCATCGGGCCCGACACCGGCGCGACACACGTCGCGGCCGCGACCGGCACCGACACGATCGCGCTGTTCGGGCCGTCCGATCCCGTGCGCTGGGGGCCGTGGCCGCAGCACTGGCCGGCCACCGAGAATCCGTGGCCGCTGCGCGGCTCGGGGCGTCACGGGAACGTCTGGTTGTTGCAGGGGGAGGGCGATTGCGTGCCGTGCCGGCACGAAGGCTGCGAGCGCAAGGTCGACAGCCGCAGCGACTGCCTCGTCAATCTCGGTGCGCAGCGCGTGAAAGCCGCGGCGGCCGAGATGCTCGGACTGAATCCGCAGGGGCCGGCCGAAGCCGTCGTCGATACGTCGCGACTGCATCGCACCGGCTCGGCCTGACGCGCGGCAACCGCGCGTTTTCGGCAGGTGGGGCGCGGCGGGCGCCGCGACGAGCCACCCGTTTCCGTCGAAGCGCGTGCGGTCCGCAGCGGCTGAAGGCGACCGCCGGCGGAGCACAGACCCTGGCGTGTTACGCGCTGCGGCGGATCGCAGACGTCTCGCGCGGCAGTGCTTCGGAGCGTGCGCCGCAGCCGAGCAGGATGCCGGCCAGCAGCACGATCAGGTGCCCTTCGGCGAAATCGAGCAGCAGGGAGTTCGCGAGACTGCCGATCGCAAAGATCGCGAGCCAGCCGAGCAGCAGGTGCCGCGAGCGCGGATCGAGCGCGCGGCTGCCGCGCGCGATCTGCACGATCAGATTGACGAACAGCGCGAGGCCCAGCGTGCCGAGTTGCACGGCCATCAGCAGATATTCGTTGTGCGGGTTCGACGTGAGCTGGCCTTCGGCTGCCGTCTTGCCGGCCGTCAGCTTCTCGAACTCCGACTCGAGGCCGCCCGCACCGTAACCGATCAGCGGGCGCTGGCGATACAGCTCGAGCCCCTTCTTGTACCACTCGAGGCGCAGGCCGGTGGACGTGACCGCATCGCTCTGCCGATATTGCTGCACTTCCGATACGACCTTCACGAGCCGGCCGTTGTGGACCGTGCATGCGGCGACCACGAGTGCGATGCCGGCCAGCGCGAATGCGCCGGCGGCGAGCCCCGCGCGCAGGGCCGACTGGCGGCGCAGCAGCAGCACGAAACGCACCGCGACGACGAGGATCAGCAGCAGCGCGATGACCTGCCCGGTGCGTCCCTGCAGCATCACGAACACGTTGACGAGCGACCACGCGGCGACGCCCGCATACGCGGCGCGCGACAGCGCCGTGCGGGCCGCGAGCGCAAGGTCGGCCGCCTGGTAGAACAGCAGCGCGCCGAACATGCCGGCGGCGATGTGGTTCTTGAACACCCAGGCGCGCGACAGCGGCAGCTCGGTGGCGTGCGCGGGCCCGATCGCGGTCAGGCCGAGATAATTGGTGGTCGACAGCAGCAGGATCACGCACAGCGTGCCGAACCAGCAACGCCGCACGATCGGCGCCCAGTTCGAATGACGGAACGCGAGCACGGCGAACGGCAGCAGCAGCAGCTTGTCGTACTTGGCGACCCAGTTCCACGCCTTGTTGTGCGGCGCGACCGTATAGGCGACGCTCGCGGCCAGCGCGGCCAGGATCAGCAGCGCCGCGAGCGAAGCCGGGTCGGTGACGAACGAGCGCAGGTCGCGCCAGAATTCGGGGGAAATCACGAGCGCGGCGGCGAACAGCCCGCAGAACACGTTGGTCAGCGCGGTCGAGACGGGCACCATGCAGAGTGCGGCGACGGCAAAGGCACGGGCGGCGGTCAGGCGCCGCGAGGCGGGAGCGGAAAACGAAAGCATCGGAACCTGTCGAATGAACGAATGCGGCTTGCGGACAGCGTGCTGCGCGCCGCGCGCCCCGGCGGGAGATCCGGGACGAACGGCGCAGAGTATACGCGAAGCAGGGGGCGTTTCCGTGCGGTTTTCGGGGTCCGATCAGCTGAATGCGCGCTTGATCCGCGAGCGCAACAGGGCACGCTTGAGACGACCTTCTACAACCGGCGTGTCGAGCGCGATCTGCGTACCGACCGGCTCGCCGCGATGCAGGTAGTAGCGGTCGAACGTCGCCTGGGTCATGCCCCATTTGTTCAGGAACTGGCGGCGGCCGTCGTTCTTGACGATCTTGCCCGTGCTCTTCTGCTGGAAGTGGTAGACGAGGCTATCGCCGACGCCGACGAAGATCCGGCAGCCGGCATCCCAGAATTTCATCGAGAAGTCGTTGTCGCTGCTCATGCCGGGCGACAGTTCGCTGCTGTAGCCGCCGATCCGGTTCCACCAGTCGCGGTGCACGAGCGTCGGCGGCCAGGTCGAGCCGAGCCAGTCCGCGCGCACGAGCTTCGGGGCCGCCGCGACGAGGCCAGCCGCGTCGAACTGCTCGGCGTCGCGGCCGAAATTGCTAACCACGACGCACGGGTTACGCGTGTCGACCGGCTCGACCATCGTGCCCGACAGCATGAAGAGGTTGGTCGGCATCTGTTCGATGCGGCGTACGAGCGCCGTGTCCCAGCCGGGGCAGCAGAACATGTCGTCGTTCATGTAGACGACGTAGTCGCGCGTGGCGCGCGCGGCGGCCCAATTCACCGCGTGGCAGATGCCGATGTTGGTCGGCGACGCGGTGTGTTCGATGCCTTCGCTGCGCACCCAGTCAAGCGTGCCGTCCGAGCCGTCGTTCACGTGCACGATGATCTGGTGGTCGTACGCGGAGTGGCGGCGCAGGCTGTCGACGACGAGCTTGAGGTACGGCAGGTTGTTCCAGGTCGGAATGATGATGGAGAACATGGCGGTCGGATTCGGTGGTCGTCGTGGCGGGCGGCGCGCGGCGCGGGCAGCCCGGCATTGTAACGCCGGGCCGGCCGCGTGCCGTGGGCTCGCTCAGCGCGCCCGTTCGTGGCCGAGCTTCAGGAAACGGTAGTACACGGTTTCCGCGTTGAACACGGCGATCATGAAGCCCGCGCGACCGTCGAGGAAGCCGCGCCGCAGCAGGTAGGTGCGCACGAACGCCCACGCGCCGCGCACGAGCGCCTTGCCGAAGCCGCCGCGCTGGCCGGCTGCGCGCCGCTGGCGCGCGCCGGCCGTCGAATACGCGTCGAGCTTGCGCACGACCGTTTCGAAATCCTCGTACGAATAGTGCATCAGCTTGCCGGACAGGCGCTGCGCGGCGCCGTCGAACACGAGGCGCTCGTGCACGAGGTCGTCCGAGAAGCGCGCGGCGCCGCGCCGGAACAGGCGCGGGATCCAGTCCGGATACCAGCCGCTGTGATGAATCCATTGGCCGCAGAAGCTGGACAGCCGGTCGACCGCATAAACCTGCGCGGCCGGCGTGCGGATCGTGTCGCGGATCGACTGCGCGAGTTCCGCGGTAACGACTTCGTCGGTATCGACGGACAGGATCCAGTCGGTGTCGAGTGCGTCGAGCGCGCGGTTCTTCTGCGGGCCGAAGCCCGGCCAGTCGTGCTCGACGATCACGCGCGCGCCGTGCGCCTGCGCGATCGCGACGGTATCGTCGGTGCTGCCGCCGTCGATGACGACGACGTCGTCGGCGAACGACAGCGCGTCAAGGCACTGCGCGAGCCGCGCGGACGCGTTGAGGGCGATGAGGGCGACGCCGAGGGTGGGTTCAGCCATGAAATCGTCGGAAAGGCGGAGAAAACGGTGAGCGGCAGTATACCCGTGGCCCGGCCGCCGCCTGCACCGGTCATGACCGTGCCGGCGGGGGCGGTGCGGCTATAATGTTGAGCCCTTTTCGGCACCCGCCCGACAAGGGCGCAATCCCGGGCGGCCATGCCCGGGCGCCGCTTCGCGGCTCAAGAAGGATCGCCTTGGAAACCCAGAACACTCTTCGCAAACCGATGGACGGCACGGGCACCTCGCCGGTCACGGTCCTCAAGCGCCTGTGGCCGTACATCCGGCCGTTGATCGGCATCGTCGTGCTCGCCGTGATGACGATGGGCGTCGTCGCGGCCACCGAGGCCGGTATCCCGGCGCTGCTCAAGCCGCTTCTCGATCACGGCTTCGGCGCGCACGGCAGCGACCGCGCGAAATGGTACGTGCCGATCGCGGTGATCGGCCTCGCGCTCGTGCGCGGCGTGTCGCAGTACGCATCCAATTACCTGCTCAACTACGTGTCGAACCGCATCCTGCTGCAACTGCGGCTCGAGATGTTCCAGCGGATGATCCATACGGGCGCGTCGTTCTTTCAGCGCGAAACCGCGAGCACGGTGATCAACGCGATCGTGTTCGAGGTCAACCAGATCCTGTCGGTGCTGACGGGCGTGATGGTCACGCTCGTGCGCGATTCGCTGACGGTGATCTTCCTGCTCGGCTACCTGTTCTACCTGAACTGGCGGCTCACGCTGATCGTCGCGGTGATCCTGCCGGGCATCGGCTGGCTCGTCAGCAAGATCAACCGCCGCCTGCGCCGCCTGAACCGCGAACACCAGACGCTGACCAACGAGCTGTCGTACATCGTCGAGGAGACGGTCGGCGGCTACAAGGTCGTCAAGGTGCACAACGGCGAAGCGTACGAGACCGACCGCTTCACGCAGATGAGCAAGCGCCTGCGCGGCTATGCGATGCGCATGACGATTTCCGGCGGCCTCGCGCAGCCGCTCACGCAGTTCCTCGCGTCGATCGCGCTTGCGGTCGTGATCACGATCGCGGTCGTGCAGTCGTCGAACGACCAGACGACGGTCGGCGGCTTCGTCGCGTTCGTCACGTCGATGCTGCTGGTGATCTCGCCGCTCAAGCACCTGATCGACGTCAACCAGCCGCTGCAGCGCGGGATGACGGCCGCCGAGCTGATCTTCGGGCTGATCGACGAGCCGGCCGAGCCGCAGGGCGGCGGCCGGCTGCTGCCGCATGCGCGCGGCGAGATCGAGTTCCGCAACGTGTCGTTCGACTACGGCGCGGCCGAACGGCCGACGCTCGACCGGATCTCGTTCAAGGTCGCGCCCGGTGAAATGATCGCGCTCGCGGGCCCGTCCGGCAGCGGCAAGACGACGCTCGTGAACCTGCTGCCGCGCTTTTTCGACCCGACGGGCGGCGCGATCCTGGTCGACGGCGTGCCGGTTGCCGACTACGATCTCCATGCGCTGCGCAGCCAGATGGCGATGGTCAGCCAGGACGTCGTGCTGTTCAACGACACGATCGCCGCGAACGTCGCGTACGGCCAGACGCCCGACCGCGCACGCGTGCAGGCCGCGCTCGAGGCCGCGAACCTCGCCGATGCGGTTGCCGCGATGCCCGACGGGCTCGACACACTCGTCGGCGGCAACGGGATGCGGTTGTCCGGCGGCCAGCGCCAGCGGCTCGCGATCGCGCGCGCGATCTACAAGGACGCGCCGATCCTGATCCTCGACGAAGCGACGTCGGCGCTCGATTCGGAATCGGAACGCCACGTGCAGGCCGCGCTCGAACGGCTGATGGAAGGCCGCACGACGCTTGTGATCGCGCACCGGCTGTCGACGATCGAGCGTGCGGACCGCATCCTCGTGCTCGAGGCCGGCAAGATCGTCGAAGAGGGCAGTCACGACGAATTGCTGCGCCACGGCGGCCTCTACGCGCACCTGCACCGGATCCAGTACCAGCAGCAGGCGGCGTAACGAGGGGGCATCTGCGCGGTGATGCGGCCGCGCGATGCCGTGTGCTAGTCTTCATCGGGTAGTTCAGGTGGTTTCGTTCGACGTGACAACACGGAGGGAAGGCACGATGAAGAAGATGCACGGGATGATGCTGGCCGCGCTGATCGCGGCGGGTTTCGCCGCGCCGGCCGCGATGGCGCAGGACCACGACAACCACGATGACCACGGCGGCCGCGGCATGCAGCACGGCCACGGCCCGAAACGCATGCCGCCCGGCCAGATGCATCATGAGGACGACGTACCCCCGCGCTGGGCCGACCAGCCGCGCCGCGAGTGGCACAGAGGCGACCGGCTTCCGCCCGAGTTCCGCGATCGCCAGTACGTGATCGACGACTGGCGCGGCTATCACCTGAGCCCGCCGCCGCGCGGCTATCAATGGGTCGGCGTCGGCGGCGATCACCTGCTGGTGCAGATCGGTTCCGGCATCGTGCTGCGGATCGGCGACTGACCCGCCCGATCGCCCGACGCGCATCGCGAGGTCGCGATGCGCGTCGCGCAGCCGGTTCGTCGCGTTATTTTGCCGCTGCGTGACGGAACCAGCGGCGTTCGATTTTCGACATCACCCAGCACACGCCCAGCGCGCACACGGTGCCGAGCGTCACCTCGCCGAGCCGTATCAGCGGAATGTCCCACAGCGGGCCGTTGCCCGGAAACAGCAGCACGATCGTCGCGGTCACGCCGCCGAGCCGGGCCGCGCTGCCGACGTTCAGACACCAGCAGCAGACGATCACGACCGCGACGGTAATCGCGTACGCGACGAGGCGGTCGCCGCCGAGCGCCGCGCCGGCGAAGCCGAGCAACCCGCCGACCATCGCGCCGACGAACTGGTCGCGCGACAGCGACATCGTGTCCGAGTAGTTGTGCTGCGTCACGGCGATTGCGGTGATCGACGCCCACACGGCCTGCTCGGAATGCATCGCGCGGCCGATTGCATACGCGAGGCACGCGCCGCACACGGCCTGCAGCGCCATCAGTGCGCCTTGCGCGAGCCGTTCGCCGAACGACAGTCCCTTGAAGAGATCGAAGATCGACTGCTGGATCTGCTGGCGGGCTTCGTTGAGTGTCCTGATCGTATCCATCATGCGTTGGCCAAGGAGCGCGTAACGGCGGCGCGCGGGCGTCAGTGTGCCTGCTCGGGCGATGCGGCGGCCGGCTCGTTCGCGGCCGCGTCGCCGTTCTCGACACGCGTCTCAGGCATCACGAGCCAGACCAGCAGCACCGCGAGCGCACCGGCGCCCGCGAGCCCGAAGAAGCTGACGGCATTGCCGAAGTGATCGGCGACGTAGCCGGCCGCGGCCGTGCTGAGCGTCGCGCCGATCCCGGCGGCGAGGCCGAACAGCCCGATGCACAGGTTGTAGCGGCCTTTGCCGCCCGCGACGTCGGCCGCGATCAGCGGCAGCATCACGCCGAACACGGCCGCGCTGATGCCGTCGAGCATCTGCACGGGCACCAGCAGGTACGGGCTGCTCACGCCCGCGAACAGCAGCGCGCGCACCGGCAGCGCGGAGAAGCCGAGCAGCAGGATCGGCCGGCGGCCCCAGCGCTGCGCGGAGCGCCCGACCCACGGCGACAGCATCGCGACGATCGCCTGCGGCACGATGATGCACGCGGCAATCACGAGCTGCACGTTCTCGCCCATGCCGGCCGTGACTTCGCCGGCCGCGAGGTTCAGCATCGCCGCGTTCGACAGGTGGAACAGCACGACGCACGCCGCGAAGATCAGCATCCGGCGGTCGCGCAGCAGTTCGAGCAGCGTTTCGCGCTCGCCGGCTTCGTCGGCGTGATCGTCGGGTTTCGACGACTGCGGGATCACCTCGTGCGTCGGCTGGATCATCGCGAGCGCGAACAGCGCGGGCAGCGCCAGCACGGCGGTCAGCCAGAACACCGCGCGCGCCGAGAAGTATTCGCCGGTGAGCCCCATCAGGCCCGCCGCGACTGCGCTGCCGATCGACGCCCAGCGCGCGTTGCGGCCGAGCCGGTCGCCGAGGTCGGCACGGCCGACGAGCGAGAACGAGATCGCGGCCATCGCCGGCACGAGCATGCAGCTCGCGAAGCCGTGGAACACCTCGGCGGCGATCACCGGCACGATCGTCGGGCTCGACGCGAGCAGCACCGCGGACAGAATGATGGCCGCGATCGCCCATGCGGCCGCGCCTTTCTTGTTCTTCAGCGCATCGACGGCCGCGCCGCCCGGCACCTGGCTGACCATCGCGCTGATCGTGCCGATCGACAGCACCATGCCGATCTCGCCCTGCGTCCACTTGTGCGACGCGAGGTAGGACGCGATGAACGGACCGAACCCGGTTTGAACGTTTGCAACGAAGAAGTTGAGCCAGTCGAGGGACCGCAGACTGCGTACGCTGACGGAATGCTTGATCGTCATCGGGTCGCACTCGCAGACGAAGCCGGTGCCGGAGCAACGGGCGGGTAGACCGCGACGATCGGCTTGTCGGCCGTGTAGGGCGGCGATGCCTTGATCTGTGCGTCGTTCAGGTCGAGTTGCGGGCGCAGCGCCTTGTCGCGCGTGACGAAGCGCAGCGCGCCCCAACTCGCGGCGATCGACCGGCGGTCGGTATTGACGAGGCCGCCGAGGTCGAGCACGACGGCCTGCGGCTGCGCGGCGCGGTCGATCAGCACGTCGACGATGCGGCCGATCTTCGTGCCGTTCGGGCGTTCGACGTCGCTGTCGAGCATCTGCAGCCGCGTCGCGGGCGAGGCCGCGGCCGTGCCGGACAGCGGCACGGCCTTGGGGCGCGCGGCCGGCGGCAGGTCGCCCGACGGCACGTCGAGCACGATCGGCTCCTGTTTGCCTCCCGGCGTGAAGCGGAACACGTTCCACGGGAAGATGACCTTGCGGTCGCCCACGCCCATGAAGCCCTGCAGATTGACGATCATCTCGCGCGGCTTGCCGCTCGCGTCGGTCACCATGTCGACCGCGCGGCCGATCACCTTGCCGTTGCGACGCGCGACTTCGCTGTCGAGCAGCGCATGGATCTGGGTGCGGTCAAGCGGGCGCGTCGCGACGATCGGCGGCGGTGGCGGGGGCGGCGGTGTCGGCGATTCGGGGCGCTGCACGGGCTTCGGCCGCGTGACTTCGCGATGCGGCTTCTTCGGCGCTTCCGGTTCCTCCGGGTGCGTCGGCGCCGGCATCGGCGGTATCGTCAGCGGTTCGCCGGCGGTCTCCTCGACGGGCTCGACGAGCGCCTCGCTGATCGGCGCGGGCGGGTTCTGGACCGGCAGCAGCCCGCAGCCGGACAGCAGCGCGGCGGCGGCGAGGATCAGGAAGACCGTCGAGGACGGCAACGACTTGCGGGATGCGGGAAACGGAGGTCCGCCGCTCATTGACACTCACTCCATGGGTCGGGGGCGGCCCGAGGGCACGCGGCTGGCGATGGATGGCGGGTGCGGGCGGCGCACCACGCGAGGTGGGATTTTAACGTGTCTTGCTTTCAGGTCCGATTTCAGTGGCGTGCTGAAGGCGGACTGTCGGGAAAAAGGAAGGGATGGCGGGGTGGGGCGGCGGGGTGACGGGAGCCATGCGCCGGGTGCCCGGCACGCCGCGAGTGCGTCCGGCGCGTGCGCCGGACGAAGCAGGAGAAACCGGAAACTCAGGCGTCCGGGTACCACGCATCGGTGAATTCGCTGACCTTGACGTCGGTCAGTTCCGGCCGTGCGGCCAGCCAGCCGCGCACGAGTTCGCGGTCGGCGTCGGTCGTCGTGCCGCGCGGCGCGCCGGAAATCACGTACGCGCCGATGCCTTCGTCCGCCGACGCGACGGTCAGCAGCCCGTTCGCTTCGACGAAGTCGATGAACGCGTCGATCAGCTGGCCGCGTTCGAGATCGGACAGTTCGTTGCGGTAGTGGGCGGTGGCGTTGAACGCGAGCTCCTGGAATTCGGCAATGTGGAGTTTCTTGCGCTGCCGGCGGTTGTGGCGTTGGCTCATGGTGTGCAGTAAATGCGAAAAGGGTCGGTAGAAAGGGCGGCGGCGCGTGCCGGCGCGATATGCGCGGGCGGCCCGGGCACCGCATCGAAGCGCCGCGCGCCGTTGCCTGCGGCGGATGGCGGAACATTACATCAGCACGATATCGTACTGCTCCTGGCTCAGATTCGACTCCACCTGCAGCGACACCGGCTTGCCGATGAAGTCGATCAGCATCGCGAGATGCTGCGACTCTTCGTCGAGGAACAGGTCGATCACCTGTTGCGCGGCGATCACGCGGAATTCGCGCGGGTTGAACTGGCGCGATTCGCGCAGGATCTCGCGCAGGATGTCGTAGCACACGGTGCGCGAGGTCTTCACCTGGCCCTTGCCCTGACAGGTCGGGCACGGCTCGCACAGCACGTGCGCGAGCGATTCGCGCGTGCGCTTGCGCGTCATCTCGACGAGCCCGAGCTGCGAGAAGCCGTTGACCGTCACGCGCGTGCGGTCGCGCGACAGCGCCTTCTTCAGTTCGGACAGCACCGCGTCGCGATGCTCGGCATTCTCCATGTCGATGAAGTCGATGATGATGATCCCGCCGAGGTTGCGCAGCCGCAGCTGCCGCGCGATCGTGTGCGCGGCCTCGAGGTTGGTCTTGAAGATCGTGTCGTCGAAGTTGCGTGCGCCGACGTAGCCGCCGGTGTTCACGTCGATCGTCGTCATCGCCTCGGTCTGGTCGATCATCAGGTAGCCGCCCGACTTCAGGTCGACGCGGCGCGACAGCGCGCGCTGGATCTCTGTCTCGATGTTGTACAGGTCGAACAGCGGCCGCTCGCCCGTGTAGTGGTGCAGCTTCGGGCTCACGGCCGGCGTGAACTCGCCCGCGAATTCCGCGAGGCGCTGGTACGTCTCGCGCGAATCGACCTGGATGCGCGTCGTGTCGTCGTTCGCGAAATCGCGCAGCACGCGCTGCGCGAGATCGAGATCCTGGTACAGCAGGCTCGTCGCCGGCAGCCGCTGCGCCTGGCTGACGATGGTCGCCCACGTCTTGCGCAGGTACGTGACGTCGCCGGCGAGTTCGTCGGAGGTCGCATCCTCGGCGATCGTGCGCACGATGTAGCCGCCTTTCTCGTCCGCCGGGATCACGGCGGTCAGGCGCGCGCGCACGGCCTCGCGTTCGGCCTCGCTCTCGATCTTCTGCGAGATGCCGATATGCGGCTCCTGCGGCAGATAGACGAGCGTGCGGCCCGCGATGCTGACCTGCGTCGACAGCCGCGCGCCTTTCGTGCCGATCGGATCCTTGATGACCTGGACCATCAGCGTCTGGCCCTCGAACACGATCTTCTCGATCGGCTGGTGCGGCGCGCCCGACTGCGGCTCGCCCGCAAGCCGCGGATGCCAGATGTCGGCGACGTGCAGGAACGCCGCGCGTTCGAGGCCGATGTCGATGAACGCCGATTGCATGCCGGGCAGCACGCGCACGACCTTGCCGAGATAGATGTTGCCGACCCGCCCGCGCGACAGCGTGCGCTCGACGTGAAGCTCCTGCACCGCGCCTTGCTGCACGAGTGCGACCCGCGTTTCCTGCGGCGTGAGGTTGATCAGGATTTCTTCGTTCATGGTGGGTTCAGAAGGCGACGCGCGCGGTGCGGAGCAGCGCGGCAGTCTCAAAAAGGGGCAGACCCATGATACCTGAATGGGAACCGTCGATTCGCTCGATGAATTCGGCGGCGCGCCCCTGGATCGCGTATGCGCCGGCCTTGCCGAACGGCTCGCCCGATTCGACGTAGCGTGCGTATGCGTCGCGCGACGCTGCCGCGAAGCGCACCGACGAGCGCGACAGCGCGGGCGGCAGCAGCTTGCCGTCGGCATCGATCACGGCGACGGCGGTCAGCACCGCGTGTTCGCGGCCCGCGAGGCGCGTGAGCATCGCGAGCGCGTCGTCGGCGTCGGCCGGCTTGCCGAGGATCGCGCCGTCGATCGTGACGGTGGTATCGGCGACCAGCACCGGCGAGGCCGGCTTGCCGCTCGCAACGAGGCGCGCACGCGCGGCCTCGGCCTTCGCGATGGTCACGCGCCGCACGTAGGCATCGGCGGCTTCGCCGGGCAGCTCGGCCTCGAGCGCCTCGGCGTCTTCGTCGGGGCGCGGCAGCAGCAGCTCGAAACGCACGCCGATCTGCTGCAGCAGCTCCTGGCGGCGCGGGCTTTGCGAAGCGAGGTAAAGGGTCGGGAAAAGCGCGGGGGGCGTGCTGGACGGCATGGTGTCGTTATCTCGGTGTGCGCGCGCGGCGCGCGTCTCGAGGACGACACGTCATGCGCGGTGGTAGGGGTGATTCTGCGTGATGCTCCACGCCCGGTAAAGCTGTTCGGCGAGCAGCACGCGCACCATTCCGTGCGGCAGCGTCATGCTCGAGATGCGCAGCAGCGTATCGGCCCGCGCTTTCAGTTCCGGATCGAGGCCGTCGGCGCCGCCGATCACGAACGCGACGTCGCGGCCGTCCTGCTGCCAGCCGGGCAGCGCCTGCGCGAGCTGCATCGTGGTCCAGTCGCGGCCGCGCTCGTCGAGCGCGACGACGCGCGCGCCCTTCGGCAACGCGGCCTCGATCTTCTGCCGCTCGGCCGCCATCACGCTTTCGGCGCTGCGGCCGCCCGAACGCAGTTCAGGCTTGATCTCGCGCAACTCGATGCGCAGCTCGGGCGGCATCCGCTTCGTGTATTCGTCGAAGCCGGATGCGATCCAGCCCGGCATCTTGTGGCCGACCGCAAGGATGAAAAGCTTCATCGGGACACGTGTAACGACCCAGCGCTCAACGGCGGCGGGCGGCCGTCTTGCGTGCCGGACGGGCGGGCGCGGCTTCTTCTTCGTCCTCGTCGCCGTCGCTTTCGCTGGCCGTCGCGAAGCCGTTGCCCTTGCCGCCGCCGAGCTTCATCCGCACGGGCTTGTCGCCCCAGATTTCCTCGAGGTTGTAGTACTGGCGCAGGGCCGGTTGCAGGATGTGCACGATCGCGTCGCCGCAGTCGACGAGCACCCATTCGCCGGTGTCTTCGCCCTCGGAGCTGACGATGTCCCCGCCGGCTTCCTTGACCTTGTCGCGCACACTCGACGCGAGGGCCTTGGTCTGGCGGTTGGAGGTGCCCGAGGCGACGACCACGCGGTCGAACAGTTCGGTCAGGTGGCTGGTGTTGAACACCTTGATGTCTTGCGCCTTGACGTCTTCGAGGGCGTCGACGATCACGCGCTGCAGTTTGCGAATATCCATGGAATCAGGAATGGTAGAGGCGATGTTGAAGAATATAGGCCCATACGGCGGCCGGCACATGTTCGGCCGATGCGTCGGGCATTTGCGCATGGCGTGCGATGCATTCGCGCAGGTGCGCGCGGATGTCGGTCGCGGCGATGTCGAACGAAAGGGTCGTATCGATCAGCAGGCAGCCGGCCGGCGTGGCCTTCAGCACGTCGGAGCCGGCCTGCCGCGCGGCGATTTCCTGCGCGACGTCCGGCGGCGCCGCGCCCAGGTCGAAACCCGGGCGCGTCGACACGCAGATGTGCGCGTAATCGAACAGCTTGCGCCAGTCGCGCCACGTGTCGAGGCGCACGAGCTGGTCGGCGCCGATCAGCAGCGACAGCGACGTGTGCGGGCCGATCCGTTCGCGCCAGCGCGCGAGCGTCTCGACCGTGTAGGTCGGGCCGGTATGCTCGATCTCGTCGGTGGCGACGGTCACGGTCACGCCCGGCACGGACAGCGAGCCGGCGGCCGCGCGCGTCATCGCGAGCCGGTGCTCGGCGGCCGACACGTCGCGCTTCTGGTACGGCTGTCCGGCGGGCAGCAGCACGAGTTCGGTCAGGTCGAGCAGCGCGGCGAACCGGCGCGCGAGCGCGAGATGGCCGTCGTGGATCGGGTCGAAAGTGCCGCCCAGCAGGCCGATACGACGCGGCAGCGGGGCGGGGCGGGCGGTGGTGTTCAGAAACGCGTCCTTGTGTTGAGGCAGGGTCAGACCCAGTCGCGCGGCACGATGAAGTCGCTGTACAGGCGCGCTTCAGGCGAACCCGGCTCGGGTTGCCAGTTGTAGCGCCAGTTCGCGACCGGCGGCATCGACATCAGGATCGACTCGGTGCGGCCGCCGCTTTGCAGGCCGAACAGCGTGCCGCGGTCGAACACGAGGTTGAATTCGACGTAGCGGCCGCGGCGGTACGCCTGGAAGTCGCGCTCGCGCTCGCCGTACGGCAGCGTCGCGCGGCGCTCGACGATCGGCAGGTACGCTTGCAGGAACGCGTCGCCGACGCTTTGCATCATGTCAAACGAGCGTTCGAAACCGGGCTCCGAGAAATCGTCGAAGAAGATCCCGCCGATGCCGCGCATCTCGTTGCGGTGCTTCAGGAAGAAATACTCGTCGCACCATTTCTTGAAGCGCGGGTAGAGCTCGACGCCGAACGGGTCGAGCGCATCCTTGCAGGTCTGGTGGAAATGCCGCGCGTCGTCCTCGAAACCGTAAACGGGTGTCAGATCCATGCCGCCGCCGAACCAGAACACGGGCGCTTCGCCCGGTTTCGTCGCGATCAGCATCCGCACGTTCATGTGCACGGTCGGGCAGTACGGGTTGCGCGGGTGCAGCACCAGCGACACGCCGAGCGCCTCGAAGCCGCGGCCCGCGAGCTGCGGGCGTGCCGCGCTCGCCGACGGCGGCAGCGCATCGCCCGCGACGTCGGAAAAGCCGATCCCCGCGCGTTCGAATACGCGGCTGCCTTCGAGAATGCGCGTGCAGCCGCCGCCGCGCAGGCGCTCGCCCGGCTCGCGCTGCCACGTGTCGGTGGCGAGCGGCGTGCCGTCGAGCGCGCCGAGCGCGTCGGCGATGCGTGTTTGCAGGCCCTGAAGGTACGTGCGCACACGCGCCACGTCGTAGGTCGAATCGGTCATGTCTGGACTGGGTGCTCCCGCCCGAAGCGGGGGCCGTAAAAAAAGCCTCTGCCGGGCATTCTATCGAACCCCGGCAGAGTGGCCGCCGCCGCGCAGCGGCTAAGCGGCGATGGCGGCGTCAAGCGCTCTTGCGGTTGAGCGCGCGAAAGCCGATGTCGCGGCGGTACTGCATGCCTTCGAAATTGATCTGGTTGATCGTGTCGTACGCATGCTGCTGCGCTTCGCGCACCGAATCGGCGAGGCCGACCACGCACAGCACGCGGCCGCCGGACGTCGTCAGCTTGTCGCCGTCGAGCGTCGTGCCCGCATGGAACGTGACCGCCTGTTCGGTCTCGGCCGGGATCCCGTTGATGCGGTCGCCCTTGCGCGGCGCGTCCGGATAGCCGTGCGCGGCCAGCACGACGCCGAGTGCGGTACGGCGGTCCCAGTCGAGCTCGACCGTATCGAGCGTGCCTGCGATCGCCTGCTCGACGACCTTCGAGAAATCGCTCTTCAGGCGCGCCATGATCGGCTGCGTTTCCGGATCGCCCATCCGGCAGTTGAACTCGAGCGTGCGCGGATTGCCTTCCTTGTCGATCATCAGGCCCGCATACAGGAAGCCCGTGAAGCGGATGCCGTCCTTCTCCATCCCGCGCACCGTCGGCATGATGATCTCGCGCATCACGCGTGCGTGCATCTGCGGCGTGACGATCGGCGCGGGCGAATACGCGCCCATGCCGCCCGTGTTCGGGCCGCGATCCTCGTCGAGCAGGCGCTTGTGATCCTGGCTGGAAGCCAGCGCGAGCGCGTGCTTGCCGTCGACCATCACGATGAAGCTCGCTTCCTCGCCGTCGAGGAATTCCTCGATCACGACACGCGCGCCGGCGTCGCCGAGCTTGTTGCCCGACAGCATCATGTCGACGGCCGCATGCGCTTCTTCCAGCGTCATCGCGACGACGACGCCCTTGCCGGCCGCGAGGCCGTCGGCCTTCACGACGATCGGCGCGCCCTTCGCGTCGATGTACGCGTGGGCGGCGGCCACGTCGGAGAACGTTTCGTACTCGGCGGTCGGGATGCCGTGGCGCTTCATGAACGCCTTCGCGA
Organism: Burkholderia metallica; assembly: GCF_001718555.1. Lineage (NCBI taxonomy): Bacteria > Pseudomonadati > Pseudomonadota > Betaproteobacteria > Burkholderiales > Burkholderiaceae > Burkholderia > Burkholderia metallica. The sequence goes on along the minus strand of NZ_CP013401.1, from coordinate 2,652,922 downwards.
AATCCTTCGAGCTTTCGAGCTGCGCGGCTTCGCGGGTCGGGCCGAACACCTTCAGGCCGCGTGCGCGGAACAGGTTGACGATGCCGGCCGCAAGCGGCGCTTCCGGCCCGACGAGCGTGAACGCGACGCCTTCGCGTTCCGCGAAATCGGCGAGTTCGTCGAGCGCCGTGATGTCGACGTTCTTCAGGCGCTCGTCCTGCGCCGTGCCGCCATTGCCGGGCGCGACGTAGACCATCTGGACGCGCGGCGACTGCGCGAGCTTCCACGCCAGCGCATGTTCGCGGCCGCCGGAACCGACGACGAGTAGTTTCATGGGATTCCCCGCAGACTAGAAAACAGGGCGGCCGGCACGCTCAGGCGCGCCGGCCGCGGATTCGGTCGGGCCGCCGCCGCGACAGGAGCACGGCGGCCGGCACATCATTCCTCGACGATGACGGCGTTCGTATACACGTCCTGCACGTCGTCGAGGTTCTCGAGCGCGTCCAGGAGCTTCTGCATCTTCGCCGCGTCGTCGCCGGTGAACTCGACTTCGTTCTGCGGCTTCATCGTCACTTCGGCGAGTTCGGCCTTGAAGCCGCCGGCTTCGAGCGCGTCCTTCACCTTCGAGAATTCCTGCCAGTCGCACAGCACTTCGATCGAGCCGTCGTCGTTCGTGTTCACGTCGTTCGCGCCGGCTTCGAGCGCGGCTTCCATCAGCGCGTCTTCCGACGTGCCCGGAGCGAACAGGAACTGGCCGACGTGATCGAACATGAACGCGACCGAGCCGTCGGTGCCCATGTTGCCGCCGAACTTCGAGAACGCGTGGCGGACTTCCGCGACCGTGCGGGTGCGGTTGTCGGTCAGCGTGTCGACGATGATCGCCGCGCCGCTGATGCCGTAGCCTTCGTAACGGATCTCTTCGTAGTTCGCGCCGTCCGCGCCGCCGACGCCGCGATCGATCGCGCGCTTGACGTTGTCCTTCGGCATGTTCGCGTCGGCCGCCTTGTCGACCGCGAGACGCAGGCGCGGGTTCGAGGTGACGTCGCCGCCGCCGAGGCGCGCCGCCACCTGGATTTCCTTGATCAGACGGGTCCAGATCTTGCCGCGCTTCGCGTCGGCCGCTGCCTTCTTATGCTTGATGTTGGCCCATTTCGAATGACCAGCCATACCTTTCTCCGTGCCCGGGCGCGCAGCGCGGGCGATTGTTTCAGTGTGTCGTTGAATCGGCGGCCGTGTCGGCGGGCATGAAGCCGCGGGGCCGCGCGTGTCGAGTGGATCGAGATTTTATCACGCGGCGACCGCCGGATCGGGGCCGCCGCACATGGCCGAACGGCCAGGCCGCGCGTCGCGCGGCCGTGCAGGTGCTCAGTTCTTGGTGCCGAACAGGCGGTCGCCCGCGTCGCCGAGGCCCGGCACGATGTACGCGTGCTCGTTCAGGTGCGAGTCGAGCGACGCGACGAACAGCTTCACGTCCGGGTGCGCGTCCTGGAACACCTGCACGCCCTCGGGCGCGGCGACCAGCGCGACGAACATGATGTTCGCGGCCGGCACGTTGCGGCGCTTGAGCACGTCGACCGCGTGCACGGCCGAGTAGCCGGTCGCGACCATCGGGTCGCACAGGATGAAGATGCGGTCTTCCAGGTCCGGCAGGCGCACCAGGTATTCGACCGGGCGGTGGTCGTCGGCGCGGTACACGCCGATGTGGCCGACGCGCGCGGACGGCACCAGGTCGAGCAGGCCGTCCGACATCCCGATGCCCGCGCGCAGCACGGGCACGATCGCGAGCTTCTTGCCCGCGATCACCGGCGCGTCGACCGCCACCAGCGGGGTTTCGACCCGCTTGGTCGTGATCGGCAGGTTGCGGGTGATCTCATAGCCCATCAGCAGCGTGATCTCGCGCAGCAGCTCGCGGAACGTGCGCGTGGACGTGTCCTTGTCGCGCATGTGCGTGAGCTTGTGCTGGATCAGCGGATGATCGGTGATGAAGAGGTTCGGGAAACGGCTGTCCTGTTTCATGACGGGGTGCCTTGGCGGCAAAAGGGGATCGGGGGCGGCGGCGGGCACGGGCCGGCCATCGCTTATGGCCGCAATTTTACCAAGGCGCGCCGCGCGATCCGGATATTATCGACGTCTCACGACAATCCGCGTGCCGCGCACGCCCGTTCGCCCGCCCGCCGGCGGTCACGCGGGGCTGCGCCGGTACGCGCGCCACCAGGAAAGCGACGATGGATCTCGGCATTGAAGGAAAGACCGCGCTCGTGTGCGCGGCAAGCAAGGGGCTCGGGCGCGGCTGCGCGGAAGCGTTGGCCGCCGAGGGCGTGAACCTCGTGATCGTCGCGCGCACGCGCGACACGCTGGAGGAAACCGCGGAAGAGATCCGCGCCGGCGCGAACGTGTCGGTCACGGCGGTCGCGTGCGACATCACGACGCCGGACGGCCGCGCGGCCGCGCTCGCCGCGTGCCCGCAGCCGGACATTCTCGTGACGAATGCCGGCGGCCCGCCGCCCGGCGACTTTCGCGACTTCTCGCACGACGACTGGATCCGCGCGCTCGAATCGAACATGCTGACGCCGATCGAGCTGATTCGCGCGACCGTCGACGGGATGATCGCGCGCGGCTTCGGCCGGATCGTCAACATCACGAGCTCGGCCGTGAAGGCGCCGATCGACGTGCTCGCGCTGTCGAACGGCGCGCGCTCGGGGCTGACCGGCTTCGTCGCGGGGCTGTCGCGCAAGGTCGCGGGGCAGGGCGTGACGATCAACAACCTGCTGCCGGGGCTGTTCGACACCGACCGGATCGCGACGACGCTCGCCGCGTCGGCGAAGGCGCAGGGCGTGTCGGTCGACGAGATGCGCGCACGTCGTACGAAGGACATCCCGGCCGGGCGCCTCGGCACGCGCGCCGAATTCGGCGCGGCCTGCGCGTTTCTGTGCAGCGTGCACGCCGGGTACATCACCGGGCAGAACTGGCTGCTCGACGGCGGCGCGTATCCGGGCACGTTCTGACGCCGCTACGCGCACCGCGCCATTCACGATGACGACAACCACTGAACGACGAAGGAACCGGAGATGAGCAAACCCCGCATCGCATTGATTGCGCACGACGCGAAGAAGGACGAGATCGTCGCGCTCGCGGGCCAGTATCGCGAGACGCTCGCGCAGTGCCGGCTGGTCGCGACCGGCACGACGGGCGGCCGGATCGCCGCTGCCCACGGGCTCGAAGTCGAGCGCAAGCTGTCGGGGCCGCTCGGCGGCGACCTGCAGATCGGCGCGGAACTGGCCGACGGCCGCGTCGACATCGTCGTGTTCCTGCGCGATCCGATGACCGCGCAGCCGCACGACCCCGACATCACCGCGCTGGTGCGTGCGTGCGACGTGCACGACGTGCCGGTCGCGACCAACGTCGCGACCGCGCGGATGCTGCTCGACGATCTGGCGCGCAACATGCAGGACGTGTGCTAACGACACGGGTATTTTTGTCGCAAGACAGGGGCGACCAAGGCTGCCGCACTGGCCTTCAGCGCATCTCGTGGCCGTTTCCTGAGATCGCCGAGCACTTCCGAATCGATTTCTCCGGATTTGACTTGTCGCCTGCCGGCTGCCAGGCGCAGACCCAGGGTGGCAGTCAGGTCCGGTCATCGCGGACAGAACGAGAATTCGTCTGACTCGAAAGGCGACGATTTAAACGTGTGGAAGTGTGACGACCATCATTGGGCGCGATTTCGATCAAATCGCTGCGAGTGGTTCGACGCCGCGAGCCTCGCCCGCGTACTTGGTTCGGCAATTCCGTTTCCCGCGAAAACCCTACCACTGTGAAGGGATTGCGACGACGCGCTGCACGACCGCGCACGACGCGCGAGAATCGTCCGCTGCGACCCGCGCTCGCACGCATCGCGCAGTGGCGACGTCGATGCATTCGCCGGACCGGATTTCCAGATTCCAGACAAATGAGGAGCGAAACGATGCCGAAAGCAATCCGATACGACCAGCCGGGCGGCCCGGACGTGATGAAGTGGGTCGACGTCGAGGTCGGCGAACCGAAAGCCGGAGAGGTGCGCGTGAAGCAGCACGCGGTCGGCCTCAACTACATCGACGTATATTTCCGCACGGGCCTGTATCCGCAGCCGCTGCCCGGCGGCCTCGGGATGGAGGCGGCGGGCGAGGTGACGGCCGTCGGCGAAGGCGTGACCGCGCTCAAGGCGGGCGACCGCGTCGCGTACGTCGGGCAGCCGCCGGGCGCATACGCGCAGGAGCGCGTGATGCCGGCCGAGCGGCTCGTGAAGCTGCCCGACGGGATCAGCTACGACGACGCGGCATCGGTGATGCTGCAGGGCCTGACCGCGCACTACCTGCTGCGCCGCACTTATCCGGTGAAGGCCGGCGACACGATCCTGATCCATGCGGCGGCCGGCGGCGTCGGTCTGCTCGTGTGCCAGTGGGCGAAGGCGCTCGGCGTGACGGTGATCGGCACGGTCGGCTCCGACGAGAAGGCCGAACTCGCGAAGGCGCACGGTTGCGATCATCCGATCGTCTATACGCGCGAAAACTTCACGCAGCGCGTGAAGGAGATCACGAACGGCGCGGGCGTGCCGGTCGTCTACGATTCGATCGGCAAGGACACCTACATCGGCTCGCTCGACTGCCTCGCGCCGCTCGGCTACTTCGTCAGCTTCGGCAGCGCGTCGGGCCCGCTGCCGCCGATCGATTCGAAGGAATTCTCGTCGCGCGGCTCGCTGTTCTTCACGCGGCCCACGTTGTTCTCGTACATCGCGAAGCGCGCCGATCTCGAAGCCGCGGCCGCCGAGCTGTTCGATGTGATCCTGTCGGGGAAGGTGAAGACGAGTATCAACCAGCGTTATCCGCTCGCCGAAGTCGGTCGCGCGCATGCCGATCTCGAGGCGCGCAAGACCACCGGCTCGACGATTCTGATTCCCTGATCTGCCTGCTGCGCGCCGGCGCCATGCCGGCACGCGCTTTTTCCGGACGGCGCCTTCGCGCCGTCCGTCCCGCCTTCCGCTTTCCGCCTCCCGCCTCCGATTCCCGCCGCAGCACCCGATTCCCGCGTTTACACGTTTTTTATATCCGCCCCGATACCTTTGACCCGCCCTTTACGTGCGTTCCCATAAGGTTCTAGTCGTCTCACTTCGACGACGGAGAACATAAAAATGGATGCGGTATTTATCGGCGCCCTGGTGCTTTTCACCGCGCTGATCCTGGGTTTGGTCGCAGGTTGCGACAAGCTCGTGCAATACGGTCGCGGGGGGCGAGCATGACCTGGATGCTTTGGCTGGCGGGCGCATCGACGGCCCTGCTGTTCGCGTATCTCGTCTTTGCGCTGCTGCGCGCGGAGGACATCGAATGAACGCGAACAACCTGTTGCAGACGCTGCTGTTCATCGCCGTGCTGCTGGCGGCGGCCGTGCCGGTCGCGCGCTACCTGAGCGCGGTGATGGACGGCAGCTCGCGCGTCGTGCGCGTGTTCGGCCCGCTCGAGCGCGTGCTGTACCGCATCGCCGGCGTCGACGCCGGCAGCGAGATGAACTGGAAGCAGTACGCGATCGCGACGATCGCGTTCAATGCGCTCGGCGCGCTGTTCCTCTACGGGCTGCTGCGCCTGCAGGGCTTCCTGCCCGGCAACCCGCAGCAATTCGGCGCGATGACGGTCGACGGCGCGTTCAACACGGCCGTGAGCTTCGTCACCAACACGAACTGGCAGGACTACACGCCCGAGCAGACGGTCAGCTATCTGGCGCAGATGCTCGGCCTGACCGTGCAGAACTTCCTGTCGGCCGCGACCGGCATCGTCGTCGTGATCGCGCTGATCCGCGGCTTCGCGCGCCACACCGCTCAGACGATCGGCAACTTCTGGGTCGACCTCACGCGCGTGACGCTGTACGTGCTCGTGCCGATGGCCGCGCTCGTCGCCGCGCTGCTGATGAGCCAGGGCGTGATCCAGAACATGAAGGCGTATCAGGACGTGCCGGTGCTGCAGGCGAGCACCTACGCGGCGCCGAAGCTCGACGCGCAGGGCAACCCGGTCAAGGACGACAAGGGCAACCCGGTGACGGTGCCGACCCCGCTCACGAAGCAGACGCTCGCGATGGGTCCGGTTGCGTCGCAGGAAGCGATCAAGATGCTCGGCACCAACGGCGGCGGCTTCTTCAACGCGAATTCCGCGCACCCGTACGAGAACCCGACGCCGTTCGCGAACTTCCTGCAGATCTTCTCGATCCTGATCATCCCGGCCGCGCTGTGCCTCGTGTTCGGCCGCGTGATCGGCGACCGCCGCCAGGGCATCGCGGTGCTCGCGGCGATGACGGTCGCGTTCACGATCGCGGTCGGCGTGGAGGTGAGCGCCGAGCAGGGCGGCAACCCGACGTTCGCCGCGCTGCACGTCGACCAGTCGGCGAACACGCTGCAGCCGGGCGGCAACATGGAAGGCAAGGAAACCCGCTTCGGGATCGCGCAGACCGGCATCTTCACGGTCGCGACCACGGCCGCGTCGTGCGGCGCGGTCGATACGATGCACGACTCGCTGACGCCGCTCGGCGGCCTCGTGCCGATGCTGCTGATGCAGCTTGGCGAAGTGATCTACGGCGGGGTCGGCTCGGGCCTCTACGGGATGCTCGTGTTCGCGCTGCTCGCGGTGTTCGTCGCCGGCCTGATGATCGGCCGCACGCCGGAATACGTCGGCAAGAAGATCGAGTCGTACGAGATGAAAATGGTGTCGATCGTCGTGCTGCTCACGCCGCTGCTCGTGCTGGTCGGCACGTCGATCGCCGTGCTCGCCGATGCGGGCAAGGCCGGCATCGCGAACCCGGGCCCGCACGGCTTCTCGGAAATCCTCTATGCGTTCAGTTCGGCCGCGAACAACAACGGCAGCGCGTTCGCGGGCCTGACGGTCGGCACGCCGTTCTACAACTGGATGACCGCGATCGCGATGTGGTTCGGCCGCTTCGGCACGATCGTGCCGGTGCTGGCGATCGCCGGCTCGCTCGCCGCGAAGAAACGCATCGCGGTGACGAGCGGCACGCTGCCGACCCACGGCCCGCTGTTCGTCGTGCTGCTGCTCGGCACCGTGCTGCTGGTGGGCGCGCTGACTTACGTGCCGGCGCTTGCGCTCGGCCCGGGCGTCGAGCACCTGATGATGTGGCTGGGCGCGTGATGCGCGTCCGCATGGCGACACATTGAAAAGACTGAAGAGCTTGAAGAGATCGCAATGACTCAACATTCCGCAACACGGTCCATGTTCGATCCGGCGCTGCTGCGCCCGGCGATCGTGGACTCGTTCAAGAAACTCACGCCGCGCACGCAGTTCCGCAACCCGGTGATGTTCTGCGTGTACGTCGGCAGCATCCTGACCACGATCCTGTGGATCGCGGCGCTCGCCGGCCAGGCCGAGGCACCGGCTGGCTTCATCCTCGCGATCGCGCTGTGGCTGTGGTTCACGGTGCTGTTCGCGAACTTCGCCGAAGCGCTCGCCGAGGGGCGCTCGAAGGCGCAGGCTGCATCGCTGCGCAGCGCGAAGAAGGACGTGATGGCGAAGAAGCTCAACGAGCCGCATCCGAAGTCGCCGATCCGCATCACCACCGCGTCCGACCTGCGTCGTGGCGACGTCGTGCTGGTCGAGGCCGGCGACGTGATCCCGGCCGACGGCGAGGTCGTCGACGGCGTCGCATCGGTCGACGAATCGGCGATCACCGGCGAATCCGCGCCGGTGATCCGCGAATCGGGCGGCGACTTCTCGTCGGTGACGGGCGGCACGCGCGTGCTGTCCGACTGGATCGTCGTGAAGGTCACCGCGAACCCCGGCGAGGCGTTCCTCGACCGGATGATCGCGATGGTCGAAGGCGCGAAGCGCAAGAAAACGCCGAACGAGATCGCGCTGACGATCCTGCTGGTCGCGCTGACGATCGTGATGCTGCTCGCGACCGCGACGCTGCTGCCGTTCTCGATGTTCTCGGTCGAAGCGATGAAGGCCGGCCACGTGGTGACGATCACTGCGCTCGTCGCGCTGCTCGTGTGCCTGATCCCGACGACGATCGGCGGGCTGCTGTCCGCGATCGGCGTGGCCGGGATGAGCCGGATGATGCAGGCGAACGTGATCGCGACGTCGGGCCGCGCGGTGGAAGCGGCCGGCGACGTCGACGTGCTGCTGCTCGACAAGACCGGCACGATCACGCTCGGCAACCGCCAGGCGTCGACGTTCGTGCCGGCGCCGGGCGTGACCGAGGAAGCGCTGGCCGATGCCGCGCAACTGTCGTCGCTCGCCGACGAAACGCCGGAAGGCCGCAGCATCGTCGTGCTCGCGAAGGAGCGCTTCAACATTCGCCAGCGCGACATGGGGCAGCTCCACGCGACGTTCCTCGGCTTTTCCGCGCAGACGCGGATGAGCGGCGTCGATCTTCCGGGGCGCGAGATCCGCAAGGGCGCGGCCGACGCGATCCGCCACTACGTCGAAACGCGCGGCAGCCGCTTCCCCGAGGAAGTGCGCCGCGCGGTGGACGACGTCGCGCGCCGCGGCAGCACGCCGCTCGTCGTGGCCGACCTGCATGAAGGCGCGGCGCGCGTGCTCGGCGTGATCGAGCTGAAGGACATCGTGAAGGGCGGCATCAAGGAGCGCTTCGCGGAGTTGCGCAAGATGGGCATCAAGACCGTGATGGTGACGGGCGACAACCGGCTGACGGCTGCCGCGATCGCGGCGGAGGCGGGCGTCGACGATTTCCTCGCGGAAGCGACGCCGGAAACCAAGCTCGCGACGATCCGCGAGCACCAGGCGGCGGGGCGTCTCGTCGCGATGACGGGCGACGGCACCAACGACGCGCCGGCGCTCGCGCAGGCCGACGTCGCGGTGGCGATGAACACCGGCACGCAGGCGGCGAAGGAAGCCGGCAACATGGTCGACCTCGACTCGAACCCGACGAAGCTGATCGAGATCGTCGAGATCGGCAAGCAGATGCTGATGACGCGCGGCTCGCTGACGACGTTCTCGATCGCGAACGACATCGCGAAGTATTTCGCGATCATCCCGGCCGCATTCGTGACGACCTACCCGCAACTGCGCGTGCTCGACATCATGCACCTGACGTCGCCGGCGTCGGCGATCCTGTCGGCGGTGATCTTCAACGCGCTGATCATCGTCGCGCTGATTCCGCTCGCACTGAAGGGCGTCACGTACCGGCCGCTCGGCGCCGCGTCGCTGCTGCGCCGCAACCTGCTGGTCTACGGCCTCGGCGGCGTGCTGCTGCCGTTCCCGTTCATCAAGCTGATCGACATGACGCTCGCCGCGCTCGGCTGGGCGTGAGCCGGCCGTATTTGAAGGAAACCTCATGAAAACGTTGATTCGTCCGCTCGTCGTGATCTTTGCCGTCCTGACCGCCGTGACGGGCCTTGCCTACCCGGCCGTGATGACCGTGTTCGGCCAGGCGGTGTTCCCGTCGCAGGCGAACGGCAGCCTGATCGAGAAGGATGGCAAGCCGGTCGGCTCCGCACTGATCGGCCAGCCGTTCGACGCGCCGAAGTACTTCTGGGGCCGGCTGTCGGCCACGTCGCCGATGCCGTACAACGCAAGCGGCTCCGGCGGCTCGAACCTCGGCCCGCTGAACCCGTCGCTCGCCGACCAGGTGAAGGGGCGCATCGCCGCGCTGCGCGACGCGGGCACCGACCTGTCGAAGCCGGTGCCGGTCGACCTCGTGACGGCCTCGGCGAGCGGCCTCGATCCGGAGATCACGCCGGCCGCCGCCGCATACCAGGTCGAGCGCGTCGCGAAGGCGCGCAACCTGGCGCCCGACGCGGTCGCGCAGCTCGTCGCCGCGAACACGACGGGCCGCCAGTTCGGCGTGCTCGGCGAGCCGCGCGTGAACGTGCTGAAGCTGAACCTTGCGCTCGACGCGGCGCAGGCCGCGCACTGATCGGGCGCGCGCTGACCGGCGTCCGGCGCGGCCCGCTTCGCGCCGGACGCTCCTTTTCCCGACGGCGCATGCGCCGTCTTTGCCTTTTGCGGCGATTTGGCACAACAATGCTCGTACACGCGCGCATCCGTGCGCTCCGCCTTTCCGACGCATGAATCGTCCCGATCCAGACCAACTCCTCGACAAGCTGCAGCGCGACGAAGAAAAGCAGCGGCGCGGCCAGCTCAAGATCTTCTTCGGCGCTTCGGCCGGCGTCGGCAAGACCTACGCCATGCTGCAGGCCGCGCGCCAGCGCCTGCAGGAAGGCGTCGACGTCGTCGTCGGCATCGTCGAGACCCACGGGCGGGGCGAAACCGCTGCGCTGCTCGACGGCCTCGACGTCCTGCCGCTCGCGCGCATCGACTATCGCGGCCGCACGCTCGCCGAATTCGATCTCGACGGCGCGCTCGCACGCCGGCCGCAACTGATCCTCGTCGACGAACTCGCGCACTCGAACGTGCAGGGCGCGCGACATCTGAAGCGCTGGCAGGACGTGTACGAACTGCTCGACGCGGGCATCGACGTGTATACGACCGTCAACGTCCAGCACCTCGAAAGCCTGAACGACGTGGTCGGCGCGATCACCGGCATCCGCGTGTGGGAGACCGTGCCTGACCGCGTGTTCGATGCGGCCGACGAAGTCACGCTCGTCGACCTGCCGGCCGAGGAGCTGCTCGAGCGGATGCGCGACGGCAAGGTCTATCTCGCGCAGCAGGCCGAGCGCGCGGTGCGCAACTTCTTCCGCAAGGGCAACTTGATCGCGCTGCGCGAACTGGCGCTGCGGCGCACGGCCGATCGCGTCGACGCGCAGATGCGCGAATACCGCGCGGACCGCTCGATCCAGCGCATCTGGCAGGCGCGCGAACGGCTGCTCGTGTGCGTCGGGCCGGGCCCGGAGGCGCCGACGCTCGTGCGCGCGGCCGCCCGGCTCGCCGCGAGCCTGAAGGCCGACTGGATCGCCGTGTACGTCGAGACGCCGCGCCTGCAGCGGCTGCCCGACGCGCAGCGGCAGCGCACGCTCGACGCGCTGAAGCTCGCGGCCGAGCTGGGCGCTGAGACGGCCACGCTCGCCGGCGCCGACGCGGTCGCCGCGCTGATCGGCTATGCGAAGGTCCGCAACGTGTCGAAGCTCGTCGCGGGCGGCTCGCCGAAGGTCGGGCTCATGCGCCGCTTCGCGCGGCCGTTCGGCGAACAGCTCGCCGAACGCGCGGGCGACGTCGACCTGATGCTGATCCGTGCGACCGCGAGCGACGAGGCGCGCGCCGCGCCGCTCGATGCGCGGGCGCGCGACTGGCGCAATGCGTTCGCGCAGTTCGGCACGCACCGCTCGCCGCCGCGCCACTACGTGTATGCGGCCGCGATCTGCGCGGCGATCACCGTTCTCGCGAGCCTCGTGTCCGAGCGGCTCGACCTGACGAACCTCGTGATGCTGTACCTGCTCGGCGTCGTGTTCTCGGCCGTGAGGCTGGGGCGCGGCCCGGGTGTGCTGCAGTCGTTCCTGTCGGTGGCCGCGTTCGATTACTTCTTCGTGCCGCCGCGCATGTCGTTCTCGGTGAGCGACACGCAATACCTGCTGACTTTCTTCGGGATGCTGCTGACGTCGCTCGTGATCAGCCACCTGACGTCGACCCTGACGCGGCAGGCGAGCGTCGCGCAGCGCCGCGAGCGCCGCACCGGCGCGATCTACGCGATGGCGCGCGAGCTCGGCGCGGCGCTGACGACCGAGCAGATCGTCGAGATCGGCAGCCGGCACGTGGGCGAGGTGTTCCGCGCGCGCGTCGCGTTCCTGCTGCCCGACAGCGCGGACAAGGTGCGGCAGAAGATCGAGGAGCCCGACGCGGCCGTCACGCTGACGGGCGCCGATCTCGACAGCGACGTCGGCCAGTGGGTGTACGACCAGCAGAAGCCGGCCGGGCGCGGCACCGACACGCTGCCCGCGACGGCCGCGCTGTACCTGCCGCTGAAGGCGCCGATGCGCACGCGCGGCGTGCTCGCGGTCGCATCGCGCGAGCCGCGCGAACTCGAGGTGCCCGAACAACAGCGGATGCTCGACGCGTTCGCCGCGCAGATCGCGCTCGCGCTCGAACGCGTTCACTACGTGGAGATCGCGCGCGATGCGCTCGTCAACATGGAGTCCGAGCGGCTGCGCAACTCGCTGCTGTCGGCGATCTCGCACGACCTGCGCACGCCGCTCACGACGATCGTCGGCTTCTCGTCGATGCTCGCGAACGGGCGTGCGACCGCGCAGGGCGGCGACGCTGCGGCGGCCGAACGCGTCGCGCAGCGCGAGGGCGAACTCGTCGACGCGATCCACGACGAGGCGCTGCGCATGACGGGCATCGTCACGAACCTGCTCGACATGGCGCGGCTGCAGGCCGGCAGCCTGCAGCTCAAGCGCCAGTGGTCGCTGCTCGAGGAAACCGTCGGCGCCGCGCTCGCCGCATGCAAGCGCGTGCTCGCGCGCCATCCCGCGCGCGTCGCGCTGCCCGCCGACCTGCCGCTGCTGCAGATGGACGCGGTGCTGATGGAACGGCTGTTCACCAATCTGTTCGAGAACGCGGCGAAGTACACGCCGCCCGATACGCCGCTCGACATCGGCGCCGAACGCGTGTCCGACGACGGGCAGCCGTTCGTGCGCGTGCATGTCGACGATCACGGCCCGGGCCTGCCGGCCGGGATGGAAACGCGCATCTTCGACAAGTTCACGCGCGGCGAGAAGGAATCGGCGACGCCGGGCATAGGCCTCGGCCTTGCGATCTGCCGCGCGATCGTCGAGGCGCACGGCGGTAAAATCGGCGCGCTCAATCGCACCGCGCCCGACGGCCACGTGACGGGCGCGCGCTTCTGGTTCACGCTGCCGGTCGAGACGCCGCCGGCCGCGCCCGCCGTACCCGACGACGAACCCGATGTGCCGGGTGCATCGTCACCATCCGAATCATTGCCAGACCATGAGTGAACCCAGCCTGACCGTCGTCCTGATCGAGGACGAAAAGCAGATCCGCCGTTTCGTGCGCGCCGCGCTCGAGGAGGAGGACATCGCGGTGTTCGAGGCCGAGACGGGCAAGCAGGGGCTGATCGACGCGGCGACGCGCAAGCCCGATCTCGTGATCGTCGACCTCGGCCTGCCCGACACCGACGGCCTCGACGTGATCCGCGAACTGCGCGGCTGGTCCGAAGTGCCGGTGATCGTGCTGTCCGCGCGCACGCAGGAGGAGGAGAAGGTCGCCGCGCTCGACGCGGGCGCCGACGATTACCTGACCAAGCCGTTCGGCGTATCCGAACTGCGCGCGCGGATTCGCGCGCAACTGCGCCGGCGCAACCAGGGCGGTGCGAACGAGTCGCCGAAGGTAACTTTCGGCACCGTGATCGTCGATCTCGCGCTGCGCCAGGTGTGGCGCGATAATGAGATCGTGCACCTGACGCCGCTCGAGTACCGGCTGCTCGCGACGCTCGTGCGCCATGCGGGGCGCGTGCTCACGCACCGCCAGCTGCTGCGCGACGTGTGGGGGCCGTCGCACGTCGAAAGCCATCACTACCTGCGCATCTACATGGCGCACCTGCGCCAGAAGCTCGAACGCGACCCGGCGCAGCCCGAGTACATCGTCACCGAGACGGGCGTCGGCTACCGGCTCGTCGGCGCGGCGTGACGCGCGTCGCTGTGCCGCTGCGGCGCACGGTTGCGCCGGCGCGACAGTCTCGCGTCCGGCGCGTTCGCCCAACCGCTGCCGCCCGGGCAGCAACCGTCGTCGTCCCAGCAGGCGATGGCCAATCCCGCGTCGGTCAATTGCGCGAAGCTCGGCGGCCGCCACACGATCCGCAACCTGCCGAGCGGGCAGGCCGGCATGTGCGTGTTCAAGGACGGCCGCGTGTGCGAGGAGTGGGCGCTGTACCGCGACGACCGCTGCGTCGGCGGCGCCACGCCGAAGCGCGTATCGAACTGACCGGTCCGGCCGATTGCGCCCCTGATTGCGCGCCGGATCGCCCCCGGCCGTCTCCTGGCCGGCCGCCGGCGCCGCGTTCGTAAGCATCTTGTTATACTCGGCGCCGCCCGGGGACGACCCCGGGTCATTCGCTTCAACGGGGACGGCCCCATCCGATACGGAGTACGTCGAGATGGCGTGGGTATGGTTGTTGATTGCCGGTTTGCTGGAAGTGGCCTGGGCGGCCGGCTTGAAATCGTCGGACGGGTTCACGAAGCTCGGCCCGTCGGTGTTTACGGTCGTGACCGCGCTGGCCAGCTTCGGGCTGCTCGCGATCGCGATGCGCCAGTTGCCGCTCGGCACCGCATACGCGGTGTGGACGGGCATCGGCGCGGTCGGTGCGTTCGTGTTCGGCATCGTGATGCTGGGCGAGGCGTTGACCGTCGCACGCATCGCAAGCGCGGCGCTGATCGTCGCGGGGCTGATCGGCCTCAAGCTGTCGTCGGCTGCCTGACGAACGCACCCGGGCGCGCATGCGCCCGGGGTGCCGCACCGCGTAATTGCGCCGGCCGCCCGCCGAGCCTGTCTATAATGGAACGTATTCGGGCCTGAATACCGCCGTGCTTCTCGCGGCACGCGGTGCCGGTCGCCACGCGCCGCGCGGCCTGTCTGTCCGACCCGATCCGGTCAATCGGCAAAGCGCACGGAAAGTGCAAGGAGAGGGCCATGATCGAAGCCATTTCGCTCGGCGCGGGGCTCGCGTGGGCGAGCGGCCTGCGCCTGTACCTGACGGTGCTGATCGCCGGTGTGCTGGCGCGGTTCGGCTGGCTCCATCTGCCCGACACGCTGGCCGTGCTGATGTCGCCTTGGGTCATCGGCGCCGCGGCCGTGCTCGCCGTGACCGAATTCCTTGCCGACAAGATCCCCGCGTTCGACTCGCTGTGGGATGCCGTGCACACCTTCATCCGCATTCCGGCCGGCGCCGTGCTCGCAGCCGGCGCGCTCGGCCATGCCGATCCGACCATGCTCGCGGTCGCAGGGCTCGCCGGCGGCTCGCTTGCCGGCGCCGCGCACGTGGCGAAGGCCGGCACGCGCGCGATGATCAACCTGTCTCCCGAACCGATTTCGAACTGGATCGCCTCGTCGACCGAGGACGGCCTCGTGGTCGGCGGGCTCGTGCTCGCGTTCTTCGTTCCGCTCGCGTTCCTCGTGCTGCTCGCCGCGTTCATCGCCGCTTCCGCGTGGGCGCTCCCGCGCCTGTGGCGCGGCGTTTCGGGCGGTTTTCGCGGCATGGCGAACCACATGGTCTCGCGGCTGAACTCGATCGGGGGGAAGCGCGATTGAAGGAGGCGCAACACGCGGCGCCGCCGCCGGCCGGGCAATCCGGTCATGAAGCCCGTGCGCATGCCGGCCGCTTCGGCCTGCGCGACCTGATCCGCCAGGCAGCGCGCATGACCGCGCGCGACTGGCGCGCGGGCGAACTGACGCTGCTCGTGCTCGCGCTGGTGCTTGCGGTCGCGGCGCTGACGAGCGTCGGCTTCCTCGCCGACCGGCTGCGCCAGGGGCTCGAGCGCGATGCGCGCCAGATGCTCGGCGCCGATTTCGTCGTGCGGGCCGATCGCCCCGTCGATCCGTCGTTCGATCGGCAGGCGCGCGCGCTCGGCCTGCGTACCGCGACGACCGCGATCTTCCCGAGCATGATCGCGTCCGCCACCGGCGGGCAGGCAACCGACGCGGCGCCGTCGCGCCTCGCAGCCGTGAAGGCCGTGTCGCCCGGATATCCGTTGCGCGGCGCGGTGGACATCGTGCCGGCCGGCGCCGCCACCGCGCAGAAGGCCGCGGAGATTCCCGCGCCCGGCACCGTGTGGGCCGACCCGGCGCTGCTCGATGCGCTGCACCTGAAGGCGGGCGATACGGTGCGCGTCGGGCTGCGCACGTTCAAGGTCGCCGCATCGATTTCCCGCGAGCTCGATCGCGGCTTTTCGTTCGTCAATTTTTCGCCGCGGCTGATGATGCGCGCGGACGAACTCGCCGCGACGGGGCTCACCGGCTACGGCAGCCGCGTCACGTACCGGCTGCTGGTGGCCGGCGCCGCACCGGCCGTCGCGCGTTTCGAAGCGTATGCGCATGCGCGCGTCGACGGCGGCAAACTGCGCGGCGTCGGCCTCGAGTCGTTGCAGGAAGGCCAGCCGCAGGTACGGCAGACGCTCGATCGCGCACGTCACTTCCTGACGCTCGTCGCGCTGCTGACCGCGCTGCTCGCGGCGGTCGCGATCGCGATGGCCGCGCAGCGCTACATGCGGCGCCACCTCGACGGCTGCGCGACGATGCGCTGCCTCGGCGTGAGCCGGCGCACGCTCGGCGCGCTGTTCGCGTTCGAATTCGCCGGCATCGGCATCGTGTCGGGCGCAGCCGGCGCGGTGCTCGGCTATGGCGGCCACTGGGCATTGCTGGCCGCGCTCGGCGGACTGATCGACGTGGTGCTGCCGCCGCCCACGCTGTGGCCGGCACTGATCGGCATGGGCGCCGCGCTCGTGCTGCTGCTCGGTTTCGCGCTGCCGCCGCTCGTGCCGCTCACGCGTGTGCCGCCGGTGCGCGTGCTGCGGCGCGAGTGGGGCGACGCGTCGCGCACCGCGTGGGCCGCGTATGCGATCGGCGTCGTGCTGTTCGCGGGGCTGCTGATCGCGGCTGCCGGCAACCTGAAGCTCGGGCTGATCGTCGCGGGCGGTTTCGCCGGCGCGCTGGTCGGTTTCGCGCTGATCGCGCGGCTCGTGCTGTTCGCCGCCGCGCGCGCGGTGCGCAACGCACGCGTGGCCGCGGGCGTCGGCTGGCGCTACGCGCTCGCGTCGCTGCACCGGCGCGGTACGGCCAGCGCGCTGCAAATCACCGCGCTCGCGCTCGGCCTGATGTGCCTGCTGCTGATCGCGATCACGCGCAACGACCTCGTCGCGGGCTGGCGGCAATCGACGCCGCCCGATGCACCGAACCAGTTCCTGATCGACATCCAGCCCGACCAGCGCGACGACGTCGCCGCCTATCTGGCCGCGCACGGCGTGCGCGACGCGGTGCCGGCACCGATGGTGCGCGGCCGCCTCGTCGCGATCAACGGCAAGCCGGTGAATCCGGACGCGTACCCGTCCGAAGAGGCGCGCCGGCTCGTCGACCGCGAATTCAACCTGTCCTATACGACCGAGCTGCCGTCCGACAACCGGATCGTCGACGGCAACTGGTTCGGCACCGCGGCCACGCCGCAGATCTCGATCGAGGCCGGCCTCGCGAAGACACTGAACGTGAAGCCGGGCGACGTGCTGCGCTTCGACGTGACGGGGCTCACGGTCGACGCGCCCGTCACGAGCGTGCGCAAGCTCGACTGGGGCTCGTTCCGCGTCAATTTCTTCGTGCTGATGCCGCCGCCGGTGCTGAAGGATTTCCCGGCCGTGTACCTGACGAGCTTCCATTTGCCCGCATCGAACGCCGCGCTGCTCGATCCGTTGATCGCGCGCTACCCGAACCTGACCGCGATCGACGTCGCGCCGATCCTCGCGCATTTGCAGCGGATGATGCTGCAGGTGGTCGGGGCCGTGCAGTTCCTGTTCGCGTTCACGCTGGCGGCCGGCGTGCTCGTGCTGTACACCGCGCTGGCCGGCACGCGCGACGAACGCGTGCGCGAGGCCGCGCTGCTGCGCGCGCTCGGCGCGTCGCGCGCGCAGGTGAATGCGGTGCAGCGCGCGGAATTCATCGTGGTCGGCACGCTGGCCGGTGCGCTGGCGTCCGCGGGCGCGATCGCGGTCGGTTGGGTGCTCGCGTCGCGCGTATTCGACTTCCAACTGGCCGTCGATCCGTGGCTCGTGCCGGCCGGCATCGCGGCCGGCGTCGCGTGCGCCGGTGCGGCCGGCTGGCTGAGCCTGCATAATGTGTTGCGGCGCCCCGCGCTGCAGTCGCTGCGCGACGCATGAGCGTCGCCGGCGGCCCTGACGATTCCGTTTTCCGACTATCCGTATGACCGATGTGAATGACGATGCGCCGTCGCAGCCGACGGCGTTCGAACTCGTGGGCGGCGAAGCCCGCGTGCGCGACATGGTGGACCGCTTTTACGACCTGATGGACCTCGAGCCCGAGTTTGCGCAGATTCGCGCGCTGCACCCGGCGTCGCTCGACGGTTCGCGCGACAAGCTGTTCTGGTTTCTGTGCGGGTGGCTCGGCGGCCCCGATCACTACATCAGCCGCTTCGGCCATCCGCGGCTGCGCGCGCGGCACCTGCCGTTCCCGATCGCGTCGGTCGAGCGCGACCAGTGGCTGCGCTGCATGGCGTGGGCGATGGAAGACATCGGGCTGCCCGAGCCGCTGCGCGAGCGGCTCATGCATTCGTTCTACGACACGGCCGACTGGATGCGCAACCGGCCCGGTTGATCGACCGGTACGCCGCTGCCCGCGCGCGGGACGATCTGCGTCTGGGCGCGCTTACCACGCGGCGCGACACTAGCCGCTTCCCCTCCATCGATACGAGGCTCGCCCGATGACGACCCAAGCGCTGTTTCGCGAAGACGCGTACCTCAAGCAATGCGATGCGGTCGTTCTGGCCGTCGGCGACGACGGCATCCGGCTCGACCGCACCGTGTTCTATCCGCTCGGCGGCGGCCAGGCCGGCGATGCCGGCACGTTGACGCTGCCCGACGGCAGCACGATTGCGATTGCCGATACGCGCAAGGCGAAATTCGACGGCGCGACGCCCGACGACGCCGTGCACGTGCCCGCACCGGAGCAGGAGGCGAGCGTCGCGGCGCTCGCGCCCGGCACGCGCGTGGTCGCGCAGATCGACTGGCTGCGCCGCTACCGGCACATGCGCCTGCATACGGCCGCGCACCTGATGTGTGCGGTGCTGCCGTACGCGGTCGACGGCTGCAGCGTGACGGCAGACTACGTGCGGCTCGATTTCGCGACGTCCGACGCGATCGATCGCGACGACGTCGAGCGGCGCCTCGCCGGCCTCGTGGCCGGCGCGCACGCGGTCACGACCGAATGGATCACCGACGACGAGATGGCCGAGCGGCCGGAGCTCGTGCGCACGATGAGCGTGAAGCCGCCGATGGGCCTCGGCCGCGTGCGGCTGCTGCGCATCGACGAGGTCGACCTGCAGCCGTGCGGCGGCACGCATGTGCGCAACACGTCCGAAATCGGCGAACTGCGGGTCGCGAAACTGGAAAAGAAGAGCGCGCGTACCCGGCGCCTCGTACTGGAGTTTGCATGACGATCGACCTCAGCCCCGCGGGCGCGCCGACGCTCGATCCGCAAGCGCGGGAGATCCTGGATTTCTGGTTCGGCGAGCCGGGCTCGGCCGAATTCGGACAGAACCGCAAGGTCTGGTTCAACGGCGGCGACGCGTTCGACGACGTGCTGCGCACGCGCTACCGCGCACTGCTCGACGCCGCGTGCGACGGCGCATGCGATCACTGGGCCGACTCGCCGCTGGGGGCGCTGGCGTTGATCGTCGTGCTCGACCAGTTTTCGCGCAACATCCATCGCGGCACGCCGCGCGCGTTCGCCGCCGATCCGAAGGCGCTCGCGCTCGCGCGCCGCGTCGTCGCGGCCGGCTGGGACGCGCAGTTGCCGAGCGGGCATCACCGTGCGTTCGCGTATCTGCCGTTCGAGCACGACGAGTCGGTCGACAGCCAGCGCGAGGCCGTGCGCCTGTGCGCGGGCATTCGCGATGAGGCAGGATGCGAGAGCTATCACCGTTTCGCGGTGCTGCACGCGGCCGTCGTCGAGCGCTTCGGCCGCTTTCCGCACCGGAACGCGATCCTCGGTCGTGCATCGAGCGACGAGGAGACGGCGTTTCTTCGCGAGCCCGGTTCGTCGTTCTGACGATGCGCGCAGCGGCGTGACGAGGGGAGGGGGCGGCCCGCGATGTCGTGCGGGCAACCTTGGCGAGCGGGAGCGCCTCTATGCCGGCGGCGGTCGGCGCTTCAGGCGGTGGTGCTGACCGCTCCACGCCCGGGATGAAGGCAGGCACGACAGCGCGTCGTGCCGCGCCGTATTACTGCAGGTGCTGTTCGGGCGTGCGCACGTACACGCGCAGCATTTCCTCGTTGTCGCCCGGGCGTGCGCCCGTCCAGAACAGTTTCCAATCGCTGCCGGGCGCCGGATCGACGGCCCGTACGCCCTGGACGATCATCCACGTGCAGCGCGTCGTCCTGGCGTCGTCGATCGGCGTGTGCTGGATGCCGGAGAAGTAGTACAGCATCGGCGCTTCCGATTCGCCGAGCCCGTGCAGACTCGCCATGCAGTCGCCGTCGTTCCATTCGAGCGCGAGATGCGCGTTCAGGTCGTCGAACACCGAGCGGTAGCTCTTCGCGACGTCGAGCCATGGCAGCAGCAGCGTGTACACGAGCCCCCACGCGACGAGTGCGCCCGCGCCCCACGACAGCGCGCCGCGCCAGAGGCCCGTCGCGCGCAGCTTCGGCAGCAGCGTCAGCCAGCCGACCGTCAGCGCGAGCGCGGCGGACACGAGCGCGGGCTCGATCGGCATGGTCCAGTCGAGCGGCAGCCAGCGGCCGAGCGGCGCGAGATCCGCGCGCGATGCGGCCGGATTGGCCATCACGGCCCAGATTGCCCACGCGAGTGCGGCGGTCGCGCCGAACAGGATGCGGCTCAGGTAATCCCACGCGAGATGCAGCCGGCGCGGCAGGCGTTCGATGGCCAGCGCGGCGACCAGCGCGAGCGGGGCGAAGAACGGCAGGATGTAGAGCTGGCGCGACGTCGCGGACACGTGCAGCACGACGAGCCCGATGCCGGCGAACATCACCGGCAGCGCGACGCGCGGCGTGCGCCAGTCGCGCCACGCACCGCGCAGGAGCGCCACGATCGCAAGCGGCGCGACCGGGAAGCCCACGAGCAGGAAGGCACGCAGGATGAAGAAGGGCTTGTCGTTTTCCGCGCCCAGCTCGGGGACGGAGAAACCGAAGAAGCGGCCGACGTTGTTATCCCAGAACCACGTCATGAACAGCGTCTCGGAGCGCAGGAACAGCGCGGTCGGCCACACGAGCGCGAACGGCGCGAACACGAGCGCGGCGACGCCGAGCGAACGCGCGAACGCGCGGGTGCGGCAGGCCGGATAAACCACCAGCGTACCGACCAGCGTGGCCGCGAACACGAGCGGCACGAACAGCCCCTTCGTCATCAGCGCGATGCCGACGCCCGCACCGAAGAGCGGGGCGGCCCAGCGGCCCGACGGCCGGACCGGCAGCCCATGCCGCATCTGCTGCGCGCGCGCGACGTGCTGCGTGACGAGTTCGAGCAGCCCGCAGAAGCCCATCGACGTACCGGCGAACAGCGCGACGTCGGTCAACATGTCGTGCGTGTGCTTGATGACGACGAGCGTGCCCGCGCTCAACACGACGGGGCCGATCACGCGCAGGTCGAACCAGGTGTCCGCGCGGCTGGCGACGCGTGCCGCGCGCGCGATGAAGCCGAATGCGAGCGCCGCGAACAGCGCGCTCGCGAGCCGCGCCGCGTCGTGCAGCGGCATCACGCGCTGCAGCAGCCATGCGAGGCTGGTCGCGACCCACGCGTAAAGCGGCGGCTTTTCCATGAACGGCTGGCCGGCATTGGTCGGCACGACGAAATCGCCAGTCTCGAGCATGTGCTGGATGATGCCGAACGTGTAGGTTTCGTCCTGCTTCCACGGATCGTGGCCGAGCACGCCCGGCAGCGTATATGCGCAGATCAGCGCGGCGACGAACAGCCATGCGCGCCAGCCGAGCAGGATCGAGCGTTCGCGCGGGGCGCCGGCTGCGGGGCTCGGGGCGGCGACAGGCGTGCCGCTGGCGTCGAGCGTTGCAATGACGTCGGCATCGGCGGTCGAGCGGGTGAGCTGGGCCGGAGCGGGCACAGACGTGCGTCGCCGGCTGGGCGCTGCGGTTCCAGGCATGAAAGGAGTCTCGGGTCGAGTCGAGCCGGTCCGGCGACATGGGCAGGACCGATTGGGGTCATATCAAGACGAAACGGACAGGTATTCAGGCCACCTGTCTGAATGCCCGCTAGTAGACCATGGATTTGTTACGGCGGATTACCGTTTGTGTCACGAAATTGTGGAGATTTGTGGTGTCGTGACGACGGATGCCTTCGGGCTGCGTTTTTTGACGCGCTGCCGTGCGGAATTACCGGCCGCCGCCGACGTCGAGCAGCGCGCCCGTCGTGTAGGAGGCGGCATCGCCGAGCAGCCAGACGATCGCTTCGGCGATCTCCTGCGCTTCGCCCGCGCGGCCGAGCGGCGTCGTGGCGCCGAGGCGGGCGGCCCGGCCCGGCTGGCCGCCGCTCGCGTGAATTTCGGTCTCGATCAGGCCGGGGCGCACCGCGTTGACGCGCACGCCGTGCGGGCCGAGTTCCTTCGCCAGACCGATCGTCAGCGAGTCGACCGCGCCTTTCGAGCCCGCGTAGTCGACGTATTCGTTCGGCGAGCCGAGCCGGGACGCGATCGACGAGACGTTGACGATCGCGCCGCCGCGCCCGCCGCGGTCGGTGGACAGCCGGCGCGCGGCTTCGCGCGCGCACAGGTACGCGCCGAGTACGTTGGTGTCGAACATCCGCCGCAGCCGGTCGGCCGGCATGTCGGCGAGCGGCATTGACGGCGCGACGATGCCCGCATTGTTGACGAGTGCGTCGAAGCGGCCGAATGCGTCCGCGACGGTGTCGAACATCGCGACGACGTCGGCTTCGTTCGCGACGTCGCCCGCGACGACGCACGCGCGGCCGCCCGCGTCGCGGACCGCCCGAGCGGTGAGTTCGGCCGCCGCCGCGTCGCGCGCGTAGTTGATGCCGACGTCCCAGCCGCGACTGGCCGCGAGCACGGCGGTCGCACGGCCGATGCCGCGGCTCGCGCCGGTGATGAGGACGGCCTTGCGGTCGGAGGGGGCGGTCATCGCGCGCGGGTTCCGGTGACGGTTACTTGGCTGCGTCGGGCGCCCACTTGTCGCGGGCGGGCGGCTGGTAGCGACGCAGTCGCTCGATCAGTTCGACGGGTTCCGATTCGACGCACAGCGCGTCGAAATAGGCCGGACGCATGAAGCCTTCGTCGACCGTGTGGCGCAGCAGCGCGATCAGCGGATCGTAGAACGAATCGATGTTGTAGACCGCGACGGGCTTGCGGTGATAGCCGAGCTGCGCCCACGTGTAAACCTCGAAAAGCTCTTCGAGCGTGCCGGCGCCGCCGGGCATCGCGACGAACGCGTCCGACAGGTCGGCCATCATTTTCTTGCGATGGTGCATGTCGGGCACGACGTGCAATTCCGACAGCCCCGTGTGGCCAACTTCCTTGTCGACCAGCAGTTCGGGGATCACGCCGACCGCACGGCCGCCGGCCGCCATCACCTCGTCGGCGATCACGCCCATCAGGCCGACCCGGCCACCGCCGTAGACGAGCGTGAGGCCCGCGTCGACGAGTGCGCGGCCGAACGCGCGCGCGGCGTCGGCATAGACCGGCCGCACGCCGGGCGACGAGCCGCAGTAAACACAGACTGCCTTCATTGCTTGGAATCCTTGGCGGGGGCTTGCCCACCGGCGACCGGGCTGCCGGCGGGGCGCGGCGAACCGTCGCGCGGCGGCAGGTAGTCGGTGAACTGGCGCTTCGGCAGCTTGCCGGAGACCAGGTCGTCGAACAGCTGGCGCGAACGGCCGCGCAGGTACGGCGCCATCACCGAGATCACGTGCATGCTGACCTGGTGCAGTTCCTCGCGGATCGCGTCCTGGTCGTTGTACTTGCGCGGATGCATCACGTACTGGTACGACAGCCAGTACGTCGAAATGACGGCCATGTTGGTCGCGATGACCTCGATCTCGGCAGGCGTCGCGACCATCTCGGCGTCGGACACGAGCAGCTCGCACATCTCGCGCGCGAAGCGCACCTTGTGGCTGATGATCTGCTTGAAGTGCGTCTCGAGGGTGCGGTTGCGGGCGAGCAGGTCGTTGAGGTCGCGATACAGGAACCGGTAGGTCCACATGAAATCGGCCATGTACTGCAGGTACGACCAGGTTTCGTCGATCGTCGGACGATGATCTTCGGGAAAGCGCAGCCGCCGTTCGATCTGCTGCTCGAACTGCGCGAAGATGCTGTTGATGATGTCGTCCTTGTTGCGGAAATGGTAGTACAGGTTGCCTGGACTGATTTCCATTTCCTCGGCGATCGTCGTGGTCGTGACGTTTGGCTCGCCGATCTCGTTGAAGAGTTTCAACGACAACTCGAGAATCCGTTCGCGGGTGCGGCGGGGAGGTTTCGCTTCCATGTCGTCCGGCCCTGTGTGTGCCGGACTGGCGGGCGCTGCAATCGATGCTGCGTGATTCGTCCGGCGCGGGTTGCTGTTCTATGTCTAGCGGACGATTATAAACCGGGGTTTCGCCGCATCGGGGCATTTCGTGTTCCCGGCCCCGCGCGGCGCATGGTGCAGCGCCGCACGCGGGTGCGGTGCCGGGGGCCCGGGAGGGCCGTCTAGAAGCCGAGCCAGCGTGCGACGACCGGCCCGAGCACGAAGCCCCACGTCGTCACGCAGGCGAACAGCGCGACCGTCACGGCTGCGCTGCCGAGATCCTTCGCGCGCTTGGAGAGTTCGTGGCGTTCGAGCGAAATGCGGTCGATCGCGGCCTCGACGCTCGAGTTCAGCAGTTCGACGATCAGCACCAGCAGCACCGACGCGATCAGCAGTGCGCGCGATGCGGCCGGTACCGGCGCGAACGCGCCGATCGGCAGCATCAGCGCGGCGAGCGTGAGCTCCTGGCGAAACGCGCTCTCTTCGCGGATTGCGACACGAAAGCCGTTCAGCGAATGCTTGAGCGCATACCACGCGCGCGTGATGCCGCGGTGGCGTTTGTACGGGTTCGGCGGCAGCGGCGTCAACTGATCGTCGGGGCCGAGCGGTTCGTGCGCGTGCACGTCCGCGGCGTCGGCGTGCGGCTCTTCCTCGTCGAACGGGGCGTACCGTTGCGGCGTGGCGTCGGGGGGCGGGGTCTTGTCGTTCAGGTCTCGTTTCAAACGGCGGCACCTTCGGCTGGCGAGTACGCAGTCTTCGGCAGCGGCTTCAGATGCGACGCGAACTGCTCGGACGCCGCGCGCCACGAGAAGCGTTCGGCCCACGCGCGCGCGGTCGTGCGTTCGATCTTCAGCGCCTCCAGGCAGGCTTCCTGCAGGTCTTCGTGCATCGCGCCGGCGCCGCCTTCTCCGAGCACGTCGATCGGGCCCGTCACGGGGTACGCGGCCACCGGCGTGCCGCAGGCGAGCGCCTCGAGCAGCACGAGGCCGAACGTGTCGGTGCGACTCGGGAACACGAACACGTCGGCCGCAGCATACACCTTGGCGAGCTCGGTCTGTGACAGGACGCCGAGATAGTTCGCTTCCGGATAGCGCGACTTCAGTTCCGCGAGCGCGGGGCCTTCGCCCGCGACCCACTTCGAGCCGGGCAGGTCCAGGCGCAGGAACGCCTCGACGTTCTTCTCGATCGCGACGCGGCCCACGTACAGGAAGATCGGCCGCGCGGTATTGAGCACCTTCGATTCCATCGGCCGGAACACGTCGAGGTCGACGCCGCGGGTCCACAGCACGACGTTCGTGAAGCCGAATTTCTCGAGATCGTGCTTGACGACCGGCGTCGGCGCCATCACCGCGAGCGACGGGCCGTGGAACCAGTGCAGGAAGCGGTAGGTCGCGGCGAGCGGGATGCCGAAGCGCGCCTGCACGTATTCCGGAAAGCGCGTGTGGTACGCGGTCGTGTACGGCAACTTGCGCGCGCGCGCATAGCGTCGCGCGGCGAGGCCGAGCGGGCCTTCGGTCGCGATGTGCAGCGCGTCGGGTGCGAACGCATCGATGCGTGCGCGCAGCTTGCGGTACGGCAGGATCGACAGGCGGATCTCGGGGTAGGTCGGGCACGGCACCGTGCGGAATTCCAGCGGCGTCAGCAGTTCGACGCGATGGCCGAGTGCGGTGAGTTCGCGCGCCGTGCTCTTCAGCGTGCGCACGACGCCGTTGACCTGCGGTTCCCACGCATCGGTGACGATCATGATCTTCATCGCGGCTTTGTCCTGTAAGTAAGGGGATGTCAGGCAGTGGCCTTGGCCTTGCGCGACGTGGTCTCCGACGGTGCGGTGCGCATCACCGTCCAGTAGACGATCTTCAGTTCGCCTTCCATCGTTTCGACGAGTGCGGACAGGCTTTCGACCCAGTCGCCGTCGTTGCAGTACAGCACGCCGTCGATGTCGCGGATCTCGGCCTTGTGGATGTGGCCGCACACGACGCCGTCGCAGCCGCGGCGGCGCGCCTCGTCGGTCATCACGGTCTCGAACTGCGAGATGAAATTGACGGCGTTCTTGACCTGGTGCTTCAGGTACTGCGACAGCGACCAGTACTGGAAGCCGAGCCGGCTGCGGATCCGGTTGAACCAGCGGTTCAGCACGAGGATCAGCGTGTAGAGCGTGTCGCCGAGGTACGCGAGCCATTTCGCGTGCTGGATCACGCCATCGAACAGGTCGCCGTGCACGATCCACAAACGTTTGCCTGCGAGCGTCGTGTGGAACGCTTCGCCGCGCACCTGGATGTCGCCGAACGCGAGGTCGCAGAACTGACGCGCCCCTTCGTCGTGGTTGCCGGGGATGTAGACGACCTGCGTGCCCTTGCGCGCCTTGCGCAGAATCTTCTGGACCACGTCGTTGTGCGCCTGCGGCCAGTACCAGCCCTTCTTGAGCTGCCAGCCGTCGATGATGTCGCCGACGAGGTACAGGTACTCCGAATCGTTGTGGCGCAAGAAGTCGAGCAGGTATGACGCCTGGCAGCCGCTGGAGCCGAGGTGGATGTCGGACAGCCAGATGGTGCGGTAGCGATGGGCGGACGAATCGGGGTCCTCATGCTGCGTGGCATGCCCGACCGGCGGTTCTTGCGATACCAGCCCGTCGGTGGCGGCGGAGCCGGACAGGAAGGCGGTTGCGGCGCGGGCGCCGAGCGGGTGACGGAACAGGGAGGTCGCAGACGTTTTCTGGCCCATGCATGACTCGCGCCGGTTGACATTACCGGCATTGCGCCATGCGGGCGTGACTGTGCCGTGACAGTCACGAGACGTTCTTATTACGACCGCTGCAGGGTGTTTAGCAGTGAATGAAAGGGCGTTGTGTAATCTGCCGCAGTGAACGGCCGATCGTTGTCCGGAACGGCTTTCGGGCCGGGCAGGGGGCGCCGCGGCGAGCGGTTTTCGTCAGGAGAATGCGGTGCGTCAGCGTGGCATCGCGACGACGCGCGTGCGTGCGATCCGGTCGTGCGGAAACTGGCGGCCGGCATGCAGCCGGGCGGCGCCGGCCCACACGACGATCCACACGGCGGCAAGCGCGAGCGTGACGGGCACCGACAGGCCGAGCAGCGGATGCAGCGCGAGCGGCGGCAGGAACCACAGCCAGCCGAGCGCATAGCGCACGAGCGCATGGCCCGCGCTCAGCGGCCGGCCGCTCGACGATTCGAGCCGCAGCCGCCAGGTTTTCATCGGCAGCGTCTGGCCGCCGTGCGTCCAGAACCACACGAAGTACGTGCCGACCACGAGCGCGATCCACGCGGCGAGCAGGTTGTGATGGACGAGGCCGTTGCGCTGCTGCGTCGCGAGGCTGAACGCGAGCCCGGCGAAGAACACCACGCCGAACAGCAGCACGCCTTCGTAGAGCAGCGCGGCGAGACGCCGCCGCACGGACGGCGCGACGGCCGGGGTGTCGGGTGCGCGGGCGTTCGCCACGGCCGCTCAGGAACCCTTGAACAGCGAAGGTGCGTCGGCGGGCGACACCGGCGCGACGGCGGCCGGCGCGGATGCGGTGCCGGCCGTCGCCGACGCGGGCACCGGCAGCGCGACGGCGGCCGACGCGGGTGCCGGTGCGGCGGCGCTGCTCGCCGGATGCTCGTGCGAATTGACGAGGCGGCGCACGTCGCGGTCGGCGGCGGTCGGCGGTGCGCTGACGACGCTCGGCCGACGGCGGCGTTCCGCGGCCGCAAGACGTTGCTTCTGCTCTTCGGGGAGTTGCTGGTAGGCCTTCCAGGCGCGCTCGCGCGCCTGCGCGGAAAGCTCCTTCGCGCTCTGGTAGTTCTCGCGCGCGACGCGGCGCTGCTCGGGCGTCATCCTGGCCCATTCGGCCATCCGGTCCTGCAGGCGTTTCTGGTCATCGGGCGTCAACTTCGCGAAACGTGACGCGATCTTCAGCCATTTGCGCTTGCGGGCATCGCTGAAGCCGTCCCACTGGTCGGCGAACGGTGCGAGTGCCGCATGCTGGGCCGGCGTGAGGCGCGCCCACGACAGCGGGCCGGTGGCCGCTGGCAGGGGCAGCGGCAGGGGTAGCGGCGGGAGTTCGGTGGTCAGCCCGGTCGCGGCCGGTGCGGACGCGGCCGGGCTGGTAGCCGCGACGGTGGTCGTCGCGGGGGCCGGATGGAATCGTGGGTACGTGGCGACGTAGCAAACGGCGATCGCGATGACGCATCCGAAAAATACGGCCAGGCCGCGCTTCTGACTCACCCGTGCGATCCCCTCGTTATTGTCTGTTAGTGAGCGCGCGACAGATACGCGTTGAACCCGTGATCGAGATACGCGTTGAGCGGCAGGTCGTCGCTGAGCATCGCCGCGTCGATGTCGGCGAGTTCGGCGGTGCGCTGCATGTCTTCCCAGTACGCGATGCCGACCAGCCCCGCGAGCAGCAGCGCCAGCGGCCACGCGCGCAGCAGGCGGCGCGCGAACGACGCCTGCGGGCGGCCCGCGGGCGTCGTTCCGTACGCACCGGCCGCGCCGGCGAAGGCCGGCACGAACACCGGCGCGGTCGCGGCTTCGGGCTTCTTGCGCGCGAGCGCGGCCCGGCGTGCGACGGCCAGACGGTCGGTGGTCGCGGGGGGCAGGGCGGCCGCGCGCTCGTCCAGCGCGCGGCGCACCTTCAGCGCGAATTCGTGTTCTCGATTTGCGGGAGCGGAGCTCATAGCGTGATTCCTTTGGCCTTGAGCGCGTGCGCCAGCGCGTGGGTGGCACGTGAGCAGTGCGTCTTGACGCTCCCTTCGGAGCACCCCATTGCGGCGGCAGTCTCGGCGACATCCATATCTTCCCAATAACGCATCAGGAACGCTTCCCGTTGACGCGCCGGAAGTTTCTGGATTTCTTCGTCGATCAGGGCCAGAACCTGCTCTCGTTCGAGGCGGTGCTCGCTGCTTTCGACGCCCGCGTTGTCGTCCGCGGATTCGAGTGTTTCGAGCGGATCGAAGTCGTCGTCGTCGGTGCTGTTCAGCGACGAGAAGAGCGTGACCCACGTGTTGCGGACTTTCTGCCGGCGAAACCAGTCGTGGATCGCGTTCTGCAGGATCCGCTGAAAAAGCAGCGGCAGCTCGGCCGCCGGCCGGTCGCCGTATTTCTCCGCGAGCTTGATCATCGCGTCCTGCACGATGTCGAGCGACGCATCGTCGTCACGCACGGCGTACGCAGCCTGCTTGAACGCGCGCCTTTCGACGCCCGCCAGAAAGTCGGCGAGTTCCTTGTCTGATGCCATTCCGTGAAGGTATGCGCTGCGGACCGCTGCGTGGTGTAAAAGGGCGAAAAATTTCGTAAAACCCGCGGATGCTATCAAATTTTCGCGCCGCTTGGCACCGGGTCGGGCGCCGCACGTTGCGCGCGAGCCGCGGCGGCGGGGTGCCGGGCGGCGCCCATGATGCGCTGCGGGATATTTTGCTTGACGACCCATTCGCGACCCGCTATCGTCAACGATTCGCAACATGAAGTGATGGTCTCATTTGAGGCTGGCCCAAGAAGCCTGCCCTTCAACTGGACGCGCCGCTTGAACCCGAGCCACAAGCCCGGCAGAGAGCACCCGATCAATTTTTTGCCGAAAATTCGAAAGGTCAAAATGAACATGCCCAGCGCGGAATTCTCCACGTCGGAACCCCTTTCCCCTCCCGATAGCGACTCCATCGGCGGCACCGTGCTCATGAAGGCACTGGCCGATGAAAACGTCGAATTCATCTGGGGCTACCCCGGCGGCTCGGTACTCTACATCTACGACGAGCTTTACAAGCAGGACAAGATTCAGCACGTGCTGGTGCGCCACGAACAGGCGGCCGTGCACGCAGCCGATGCGTATGCGCGTTCCACCGGCAATGTCGGCGTCTGTCTCGTGACGTCCGGCCCCGGTGTCACCAACGCGGTGACCGGCATCGCAACGGCGTACATGGATTCGATCCCGATGGTCGTGATCAGCGGCCAGGTGCCCACCGCCGCGATCGGCCAGGACGCATTCCAGGAGTGCGACACCGTCGGCATCACGCGTCCGTGCGTGAAGCACAACTTCCTCGTGAAAGACGTGCGCGACCTCGCGGAAACCGTCAAGAAGGCGTTCTACATCGCCCG
Organism: Burkholderia metallica; assembly: GCF_001718555.1. Classification (NCBI taxonomy): domain Bacteria; kingdom Pseudomonadati; phylum Pseudomonadota; class Betaproteobacteria; order Burkholderiales; family Burkholderiaceae; genus Burkholderia; species Burkholderia metallica. The sequence goes on along the minus strand of NZ_CP013401.1, from coordinate 2,622,690 downwards.
CACCGGCCGTCCGGGCCCGGTGCTGATCGACATCCCGAAGGACATCTCGAAGACGCCGTGCCAGTACGAGCCCGTCAAGAACGTGTCGCTGCGTTCGTACAACCCGGTCACGAAGGGCCATTCGGGCCAGATCCGCAAGGCCGTGTCGCTGCTGCTCACGGCGAAGCGTCCGTACATCTACACGGGTGGCGGCATCATCCTCGCCGACGCGTCGCGTGAGCTGAACCAGTTCGCGGACCTGCTCGGCTATCCGGTCACGAACACGCTGATGGGTCTCGGCGGCTATCGCGCGTCGGACAAGAAATTCCTCGGCATGCTCGGCATGCACGGCACGTACGAAGCGAACATGGCGATGCAGCACTGCGACGTGCTGATCGCAATCGGCGCCCGCTTCGACGACCGCGTGATCGGCGATCCGGCGCACTTCGCGTCGCGTCCGCGCAAGATCATCCACATCGACATCGACCCGTCGTCGATCTCGAAGCGTGTGAAGGTCGACATCCCGATCGTCGGCGACGTGAAGGAAGTGCTGAAGGAACTGATCGAGCAGTTGCAGACGGCCGAGCACGGCCCCGACACCGACGCGCTCGCGCAATGGTGGAAGGACATCGAGGGCTGGCGCGCCAAGGACTGCCTGAAGTACGACCGCGAAAGCGAGATCATCAAGCCGCAGTACGTGGTGGAGAAGGCATGGGAGCTGACGGACGGCAATGCGTTCGTGTGCTCGGACGTCGGCCAGCACCAGATGTGGGCGGCGCAGTTCTACCGTTTCAACAAGCCGCGTCGCTGGATCAATTCCGGCGGCCTCGGCACGATGGGCTTCGGCCTGCCGGCAGCGATGGGCGTCAAGATGGCGCACCCGGACGACGACGTGCTGTGCATCACGGGCGAAGGCTCGATCCAGATGTGCATCCAGGAACTGTCGACCTGCCTGCAGTACGACACGCCCGTGAAGATCATTTCGCTGAACAACCGCTATCTCGGCATGGTTCGCCAGTGGCAGCAGATCGAATACAGCAAGCGCTATTCGCATTCGTACATGGATGCGCTGCCTGATTTCGTGAAGCTCGCCGAAGCGTACGGCCATGTCGGCATGCGGATCGAAAAGACTTCGGATGTGGAGCCGGCGCTGAAGGAAGCGCTGCGCCTGAAGGACCGCACCGTGTTTCTCGACTTCCAGACCGATCCGACCGAAAACGTCTGGCCGATGGTACAGGCCGGCAAGGGCATCACCGAGATGCTGCTCGGATCGGAAGATCTGTAACGGCGCGACGCGCGCCCGGCCCGAGGCGGCCGCCTTCACGAAGGGCGGTGCGGCACGCGGCGGCGCGCGGCGCGAGTGAATCGACACGGCACATTCTGGAAGAAGCGAACATGAGACACATCATTTCCGTCCTGCTGGAGAACGAACCGGGCGCGCTGTCGCGCGTGGTCGGTCTGTTTTCCGCACGCGGCTACAACATCGAAACCTTGACGGTGGCGCCGACCGAAGACCAATCGCTGTCGCGGCTCACCATCGTTTCCATCGGCTCCGACGACGTGATCGAACAGATCACGAAGCATCTGAACCGCCTGATCGAGGTGGTGAAAGTGGTGGACCTGACCGACGGTGCACACATCGAACGCGAGCTGATGCTGATCAAGGTACGTGCAGTGGGCAAGGAGCGCGAAGAAATGAAGCGGATGGCGGACATTTTCCGCGGCCGCATCATCGACGTGACCGAAAAGACCTACACGATCGAATTGACGGGCGCGAGCGACAAGCTCGACGCATTCATCCAGGGGCTGGACGCGGGCGCGATCCTAGAGACCGTGCGCACCGGCAGCTCCGGCATCGGACGCGGCGAGCGCATCCTGAAGGTGTGATGCCAGACAGGCACGCCGGGTGCGCCGTCATGTCCCGGCCCGCAGTACTCCATTTGAACGAATTGTTGAATTTTTGAATTAGCGAAGGAACCCATCATGAACGTTTTCTACGACAAAGACGCTGACCTCTCCCTCATCAAGGGCAAGCAAGTCACGATCATCGGCTACGGCTCGCAAGGCCATGCACACGCGCTGAACCTGAAGGACAGCGGCGTGAACGTGACGGTCGGCCTGCGCAAGGGCGGCGCGTCGTGGAGCAAGGCCGAAAACGCCGGCCTGTCGGTCAAGGAAGTCGCGGAAGCGGTGAAGGGCGCCGACGTCGTGATGATGCTGCTGCCGGACGAGCAGATCGCCGACGTGTACGCGAAGGAAGTGCACGAGAACATCAAGCAGGGTTCGGCACTGGCATTCGCACACGGCTTCAACGTCCACTACGGCGCGGTGATCCCGCGCGCCGACCTGGACGTGATCATGATCGCGCCGAAGGCACCGGGCCACACCGTGCGCGGCACGTACTCGCAAGGTGGCGGCGTGCCGCACCTGATCGCGGTTGCGCAGAACAAGTCGGGCGCGGCACGCGACATCGCGCTGTCGTACGCGGCGGCGAACGGCGGCGGCCGTGCGGGCATCATCGAAACCAACTTCCGTGAAGAAACCGAAACCGACCTGTTCGGCGAGCAGGCCGTGCTGTGCGGCGGTACCGTCGAGCTGATCAAGGCAGGTTTCGAGACGCTGGTCGAAGCGGGCTACGCGCCGGAAATGGCGTACTTCGAGTGCCTGCACGAACTGAAGCTGATCGTCGACCTGATCTACGAAGGCGGCATCGCGAACATGAACTACTCGATCTCGAACAACGCCGAGTACGGCGAGTACGTGACGGGTCCGCGTATCGTCACGGAAGAGACGAAGAAGGCGATGAAGCAGTGCCTGACCGACATCCAGACGGGCGAGTACGCGAAGAGCTTCATCCTCGAGAACAAGGCAGGCGCGCCGACGCTGCAGTCGCGCCGCCGCCTGACGGCCGAGCACCAGATCGAGCAGGTCGGTGCGAAGCTGCGCGCGATGATGCCGTGGATCGCGAAGAACAAGCTCGTCGACCAGACGAAGAACTAAGCACCGCGTGCTGTTCCGGCCCTTCGAGTGGAGGGTCGGCATCAAAAAGCCGTCCGAAGGCAGCAGTGCCCCGGGCGGCTTTTGTTATGCTACGGGCTTTGCAATTCACCGAACACAGAACGAATCCATGAACTATCCTCATCCGATCATCGCGCGCGAAGGCTGGCCGTTCATCGCGATTGCAGCCGTCATCGCGTTGTTGATCCATGCCGTCGGGGGCTTCGGCTTCGCGTGGCCGTTCTGGCTGCTGCTCGTCTTCGTCGTCCAGTTCTTCCGCGATCCGCAGCGCCCGATTCCGGCGCAGCCGAACGCGGTGCTGTGCCCGGCGGACGGCCGCATCGTCGCGGTCGAGACCGCGCAGGACCCGTACGCGAACCGCGAAGCGCTGAAGATCAGCGTGTTCATGAATGTCTTCAACGTCCATTCGCAGCGTTCGCCGGTCGACGGCGCGATCTCCAAGGTCGAATACTTCCCGGGCGCGTTCCTGAACGCGGCGATCGACAAGGCGTCGACCGAGAACGAACGCAATGCGGTCGTGATCCAGACGGCGAGCGGCAAGACCGTGACCGCCGTGCAGATCGCAGGCCTCGTCGCACGCCGGATTCTCTGCTACGTGCGCGCCGGCGAGCCGCTGTCGCGCGGCCAGCGTTACGGTTTCATCCGCTTCGGTTCGCGCGTCGACGTGTACCTGCCGCTCGGCAGCCGCGCGAAGGTGTCGATCGGCGAGAAGGTCTACGCGTCGTCGACGATCCTCGCCGAACTCGAACAGTAAGCGGCGAGGCGCACGATGGCCGCATTCAAACCGCGTCGGCCGCGCAACGGCGCCGGCCAGACGCCACGCCCGTTCCGCCGCAACAAGGTGATGGCGTCCGATCAGGCACCGCTCGAGAGCCGCCGCGCCGCGCGCCAGCGGTTCCTGAAGACGCGCGGCATCTACCTGCTGCCGAACGCGTTTACGACCGCCGCGCTGTTCTGCGGCTTCTTCGCGGTCGTGCAGGCGATGAACGTCCGCTTCGAGATCGCCGCGATCGCGATTTTCGTCGCGATGGTGCTCGATGGCATGGACGGGCGCGTCGCGCGCATGACGCACACGCAGAGCGCGTTCGGCGAGCAGTTCGACAGCCTGTCGGACATGGTTTCGTTCGGCGTCGCGCCCGCGCTCGTGATGTACGAGTGGGTGCTGAAGGATCTCGGCCGCTGGGGCTGGCTCGCCGCGTTCGTCTACTGCTCGGGCGCCGCGCTGCGCCTCGCGCGCTTCAACACGAACATCGGCGTGGTCGACAAGCGCTTCTTTCAGGGGCTGCCGAGCCCGGCCGCCGCCGCGCTGATCGCCGGCTTCGTGTGGCTCGCCACCGACAACCGCGTGCCGATGAAGCTCGGCTGGCTGCCGTGGGTCGCGTTCGTGCTGACGATCTATGCGGGCGTGACGATGGTGTCGAATGCGCCGTTCTACAGCGGCAAGGCGCTCGACGTGCGTCACCGCGTGCCGTTCGCGGCGATCCTGCTGGTCGTCGTCGCGTTCGTGCTGGTGTCGTCCGACCCGCCGTTGATGCTGTTCTGCCTGTTCGTGCTGTACGGGCTGTCCGGCTACGTGTTCTGGGCCTACATGGCCATCCGCGGGCGCGCGAATCCGGCGCGCTCGTCGCAGCGCGATCACTGACGCGCGTTTTTTTGCCCGGAAACGGCGGCCTGCGGGCCGCCGTTTTCATGTGTCCCCGGTTCGAGCCGGGCCGCCGGAAACCCGGGCGCCGTCCGATTGCGCACCCAGCGGAATGCCGCTATAGTCACCGGCATGACCGCATCGTCCCGCCTCTCCCTCCTTCTAGCCGGCGCGCCGCTACGTGCGCTAGCTTCGGCGCGCCTGCCGCGCTGACCGTTCCCGCCCTCCGTCAAGCCTCGTCTGTTGTTGAGCGTCGCCAGCGGTGGCGCGATCTCGTTACGTTTGACTTCCGTATAAAAAGCCCTGGAGCCCCCCATGACAGACAAGCTGATCATTTTCGATACGACGTTGCGCGACGGCGAACAATCGCCCGGCGCGTCGATGACGAAGGAAGAGAAAATCCGCATCGCGAAGCATCTCGAGCGGATGAAGGTCGACGTGATCGAGGCCGGCTTCGCGGCCAGCTCGAACGGCGATTTCGACGCGATCCACACGATCGCCGGTCTCGTGAAGGACAGCACGATCTGCTCGCTGGCGCGCGCCAACGACAAGGACATCCAGCGTGCAGCCGATGCGCTGAAGCCGGCCGAAAGCTTCCGGATTCACACGTTCATCGCGACGTCGCCGCTGCACATGGAAAAGAAGCTGCGGATGACGCCCGACCAGGTGTTCGAGCAGGCGCGCCTCGCGGTGCGCTTCGCGCGCAAGTTCACCGACAACGTCGAATTCTCGCCGGAAGACGGCAGCCGCTCCGACATGGATTTCCTCTGCCGCGTGCTGGAAGCCGTGATCGCAGAAGGCGCGACGACGATCAACATCGCCGACACGGTCGGCTACGGCGTGCCGGAGCTGTACGGCAACCTCGTGAAGACGCTGCGCGAGCGCATTCCGAACTCGGACAAGGCGATCTTCTCGGTGCACTGCCACAACGACCTCGGGATGGCGGTGGCGAACTCGCTCGCCGGCGTGAAGATCGGCGGTGCGCGTCAGGTCGAATGCACGATCAACGGTCTCGGCGAGCGCGCGGGCAACACGTCGCTCGAAGAAATCGTGATGGCCGTGAAGACGCGCAAGGACTACTTCGGTCTCGACGTCGGTGTCGACACGTCGCAGATCGTGCCGACGTCGAAGCTCGTGTCGCAGATCACCGGTTTCGTCGTGCAGCCGAACAAGGCGGTGGTCGGCGCGAACGCGTTCGCGCACGCGTCGGGCATCCACCAGGACGGCGTGCTGAAGGCGCGCGACACCTACGAGATCATGCGCGCGGAAGACGTGGGCTGGACCGCGAACAAGATCGTGCTCGGCAAGCTGTCGGGCCGTAATGCGTTCAAGCAGCGCCTGCAGGAGCTCGGCGTGTCGCTCGACAGCGAGACCGAACTGAACACCGCGTTCATGCGCTTCAAGGATCTGGCCGACCGCAAGGCCGAGATCTTCGACGAGGACATCATCGCGATCGTGTCCGAGGAATCGGCGTTCGCGCACGAGCAGGAGCACTTCAAGTTCGTGTCGCTGTCGCAGCACTCGGAAACGGGCGAGCAGCCGCACGCGAAGGTCGTGTTCGGGGTCGAAGGCAAGGAAGTGACCGGCGAGGCGCGCGGCAACGGTCCGGTCGATGCGACGTTCAATGCGATCGAGAGCGAAGTCGGCAGCGGTTCCGAGCTGCTGCTGTACTCGGTGAACGCGATCACGACCGGTACGCAGGCGCAGGGCGAAGTGACCGTCCGGCTGTCGAAGAGCGGGCGGATCGTCAACGGCGTCGGCACCGATCCGGACATCGTCGCCGCATCCGCGAAGGCGTACATCTCCGCGCTGAACAAGCTGCATTCGAAGGACGACAAGCTCAACCCGCAGCGCTCGTAAGCGCCGCGCGCCGCGCAGTAACGAAACGCCCCGTGCGGCCTTGCGCCGCCGGGGCGTTTTTTCATTCGGCGCTCATCCGCCGCTCATTCGGCGGCCGGTGCACGGAACAGCCACCGGCGCGTAGCGGGGCGCGGCGCCGGGCTGCGTCGGCGGAACTCGACCGCGATCCCGCGCCGCGGCGCATCGGCGACGAACGCGTCGAGCAGTTCGAGTACGTCGTGATCGATGTAGTCGGCGCGCGTCGCGTCGATGATCACCGCCGCGCGGTCCGGAATGTGCCGCAGGTGATGCTTCACCTGCACCTTGCCGAGAAACGACACGTCCTTGCGGAACGACAGCAGGAAGTGGTCGTCGTGCTGCGCGAGCGTGACGGGGCTCTTCAGGTTCGCGACGGCGACGGCCAGCACGCTGCATGCGAGGCCCAGCGCGATGCCGAACAGCAGGTCGACCGAGAGCACGCCGATGATCGTCGCGGCGAACGGCACGAAGGCGGCCGGCCCCTGTTTCATCACCGAGCGGAACAGCGCCGGTTTCGCGAGCTTGAAGCCGGTGTGGATCAGGATCGCGGCCAGGCTCGCGAGCGGGATCAGGTTGATCAGGCCGGTGAGCGCGAACACGCTCGCGAGCAGCAGCATCCCGTGCACGATCGCCGACATCCGGCTTTGCGCGCCCGCATGGACGTTCACCGAGCTGCGCACGATCACCGACGTGATCGGCAGCCCGCCGACCGCACCCGCGACCAGATTGCCGACGCCCTGGGCCTTGAGTTCGCGATCGGGCTGGGTCGGCCGGCGCTTCGGGTCGATCTGCTCGACCGCTTCGAGGCTCAGCAGCGTTTCGAGGCTGGCGACGACCGCGAGCGTGATCGCGACGCGCCACACGTCCGGATTGACGAGCTGCGCGAAGTTCGGGCCCAGCTCCGCATGCTTGAGCGACGCCGCGAAGGCCGCGAACGAGCCGAGTTCGGGCAGCGTCACGCGATGGGCGGCACCCGGCGCGACCGACGGTGCGACGGCGCTCAGCACGAGCGTGGCGCCGATGCCGAGCACGACCACCGCGAGCGGCGCCGGCACGGCGCGCACCAGTGCGAAGCGGCGCAGCGCGGGCGTGTCCCATGCGACCAGCAGCGCGAGCGAGGCGAGCGCGACGGCCGTCGCGGCCCACGCGACCGGCAGGCCCGGCCAGTTCGCAAACGATTGCGCGGCCGCGCCGCCGATCCCGAACGCGAACGGAATCTGCTTCACGATCAGCAGCAGGCCGATCGCGGCGAGCATGCCCTTGATGACGGGCGACGGCACATACGCGGCGAAGCGGCCGGCGCGCAGCATGCCGAATCCGAACTGCAGCACGCCGGACAGCAGGACCGCGAGCAGGAACGCGGAGAAGCTGCCGAGTTGCGCGATCCCTTCGACGACGATCACGACGAGGCCGGCGGCCGGCCCGCTGACGGACAACGACGAGCCGCTCAGCAGCGCGACGACGATGCCGCCGACGATGCCCGACACGAGCCCGGCGAACGGTTCGACGCCGGAGGCGTTGGCGATGCCGAGACAGAGCGGCAGCGCGACGAGAAAGACGACGACGCCGGCGACGATGTCGCGCGGCAGGGTGGACAGGCGCGGGTTCAGTTTCATGGTTGGGGCGATTTCATTGGCGTTGGGGCGGGGATGAATCAGCCGAGCGCGGCGGCGATTGCGGCCGGCGCCGGTTCGACGTCGGCGGACTGCGCCGCGTAGCCGGAATCGAGTTCCAGCAGGCGGCCGTCGGCGAGCGAAAAGATCCAGCCGTGCACGAGCGGCGGCCGTTCGCGGCCGCGCACGATCGGCGATGCGCGCAGCAGTCGTACTTGCTCGAGTACGTTCAGCTCGGCGAGGCGGTCGGCGGCGGCCGTGTCGTCTAGCCCGTCGAGCGTGTCGCGATGGCGGCGCGCGAGTGCGCAGAGCGGCGCGATGCGGCGCGCGACGTGCGGCAGGTCGGACGGCGGCGGCAGCAGCGACGCGCGCACGCCGCCGCACCCGTAGTGCCCGCACACGATCACGTGATCGACCTTCAGCACGCGCACCGCGTACTCGAGCACGCTGGCGGAATTGTCGTCATCGGGATGGAACAGGTTCGCGATGTTGCGATGGACGAACAGTTCGCCGGGCGCGCAATGCGTGATGGTTTCGGCCGGCACGCGGCTGTCGGCGCAGCCGATCCACAGCACGCGCGGGTTCTGGCCGCGCGCGAGCGCGTCGAAGAAGCCGGGCGTGTGTTCGCGCGTTTCGCGGGCCCAGGCGATGTTGGCAACCAGCATGCTCTTGGGGCGATTCATGAGGACTCCTTTTTGATAAAACCAAACGAATCTCGGTGGAAATGACGCGATGTTATGCTTTCTAAATTGAAAGGTTCGATTTCGACTGATATTAGGGGTATGCCCTAGCGCTTCGGGTATGCTGAAACAAATTGTTTCAAATTGGCTTCGCGCAGTGCATTGCATGCACCAATTCGCCGCATGACATGCATCGCGCATGCCTGTTTCCGCGCGCAGGCCCGCATGACGGGGATGTCAGCGGAATGCCATCGGCAAGTTAACGATCGGAAAAGATTTCCGTCGTATTCGCCGAACGATTGGAAAATCGGAAAAAAGGAAAATGGCCATTCACGCAATGATGTGTGAATGGCCATCGTGATAATTGCGTGTAAATGCGTAATGGGTCAGAACAGGTTGCGGCGATCGGGGTCATGCAGCGGGTCCGGCGTTTTCTGCGTGATGCGCAGGATGCCCTGCGGATCGAAGTAGAAGCTGTACATCATGTACCAGACGTTGTCCTCGAGATACCGGTAGGTCCACACCTCGCGCTTCATCAGCGGGAAGTAGGACGTCTCGACGGGGCGTCCGAAGTTGACGAGCACGTCGGTCTTCGTCCATTTGCCGATCTCCGCGCGATAGAACTCGCTCGGCTGCAGCACCTGGCGCACGTTGACGATCTTGTGGGCCGCGTCGACGTCGGCCGCGACGGTGATTTCGCCCATCGGCTGGGTCGGCCACATCAGGCGCTTGCCGCCGCCGGGCAGGTCGTAGATCTCGCGCGGCGGGCCCATGCGAGCGACGATCGCCGACTCGTCCTGGCCGGCCTGGTATTGCTGCCACGGTTGCGCGCAACCGGCCAGCAGCGCGGCGGCGCCGGCGGCCAGCACCGGCAGGTGCGCGGAAATGCGAATGCGCATGGGATTCTCCAGAACACGGAAACAGGTCCCGTTTTATCACGGACGGCGCGTGCTCGCGCGCCGTCCGGAAAAAATCGGTGCGGATCGCCGGCGCGCTCGCGCTTGCGGGCGGCGGGGGCGCCGGCCTATGATCCGCGCTTCTCGGGCAGATTGAAGGGCAGGTGGCCGATGCAGGGGTGGAAGCGGTGCGCGCTCGCGTTGAGCGCGGGGTGGATGCTGGTGTCGTCCGCGTTTGCCGGCGGCGAGCCGGTGCGGATCGCGCTGATCGAAGGGATGTCGGGCCCGTTCGCGAATGCGGGCGCGGCGGTCGAGCGCAACCTGCGCTTCGGCGTCGAGCAGGTCAACGCCGCGGGCGGCGTGAAACTGCGCGACGGCGCGCATCCGCTCGAACTGGTGGTGCTCGACAGCAAGGGCAGCCCCGAGGAGGCGCTCGTGCAGCTGCGCGCGGCCGCGGACCGCCATGTCGGGTTCGTCACGCAGGGCAACAGCTCGGCCGTCGCGGCCGCGCTCGTCGCGGCGCTCGACAAGCTGAACGCGCGCGATCCGGACAACCGGTTGCTGTTCCTCAACTATTCGGCCGACGATCCGGCGCTGACCGGCGCGCGCTGCAGTTTCTGGCATTTCCGTTTCGATGCGCATGCGGGCATGCGGATGGCCGCACTCGCGGACGTGATGGCGCGCGATCGCGCGCTGCGCAAGGTGTACCTGCTGAACCAGGACTACAGCTTCGGCCACGACGTCAGCACGCTGGCGCGCCAGGCGCTGGCCGCGCGGCGCCCGGACGTGACGATCGCGGGCGACGAATTCCACCCGATCGGCCGGATCAAGGATTTCTCGCCGTACATCGCGAAGATCCGCGCGAGCGGCGCCGACGCCGTCGTGACCGGCAACTGGGGCAACGATCTCACGTTGCTCGTGAAGGCGGCGCGCGAGCAGGGGCTGAACACAACGTTCTACACGTTCTACGGCAACAGCCTCGGCGCGCCGGCGGCACTCGGCGATGCCGGTGTCGGGCGGGTCGTGGCCGTGGCGGACTGGCACCCGAACGCGGGCGGCGCGAAATCCGACGCGTTCTACCGTGCGTTCCGGAACCGTTTTCCGGCCGCGCAGGACGACTATCCGGTGCGGCGGATGAGCCTGATGGTCGAAATGCTGGCCGCGGCGATGAACCGCGCGGGTTCGGCCGACCCCGTCGCGGTCGCGCGTGCGCTCGAGGGCCTGTCGTTCGACGACGGCTTCCACGCGTCGCGGATGCGCGCGCAGGATCATCAGCTGATCCAGCCCCTTTACGTGATGGAGATGGACAAGGTCGGCACGCCGGGCGTGCGCTTCGACAACGAAGGGTCGGGCTACGGCTTCCGCACGGTGCTCGCGGTGCCGGCGCGGCGCACGGAGATGCCGTCCACGTGCTCGATGACGCGCCCGTGACAGGGGCGGCAAGAACGGCGCGGAGTTGTGCTACAATGCGCGCCGGTTGTAAGTCACGGCACGGCCATTCTTCCGTGTCCGCCTGTTCAGTTAGCAAGTAGGAATCAAAGGAAATCACATGTCTGTTGCAGATATCAAGAAGTCGGAAGTCGTTGCTCAGTTCGCCCGCGGTACCAACGACACGGGGTCGCCCGAAGTCCAGGTCGCACTGCTGACCGCACGTATCGTCGAACTGACGGGTCACTTCAAGACCCACGCGAAGGATCACCACAGCCGCCGCGGCCTGCTGCGCATGGTGAGCCGCCGCCGCAAGCTGCTCGACTACCTCAAGGGCAAGGATGCCGACCGTTACCGCGCACTGATCGAGAAGCTGGGTCTGCGTAAGTAATCGAGGCGATTGCCGCCAGCAAGATGCCTGTGTCAGTCCGCTGATACAGGCATTTTGTTTTTGCGCGGTGCGTAGCGTCACACGCACCGCAGGCTGTCCGGCACGTACGTGCGGGGCCGCCGCAACGACTGATACCGGGGTGGGGTTTGTGTCATTCCAGCGCGACGCTGCACGAGCGCTGCGCTGGAATGGCATAAAAAACACACCTTGCTCCGGGTGATTCGGTCGGGACGCCGCCGCGCGGGATGGCCGGCGCGGCGAATGAAATGCATGAATTCAAAGGAGCAACCATGTCCATGTTCAACAAGGTCGTGAAGGAATTCCAGTGGGGCCAGCACAAGGTGCGCCTCGAAACCGGTGAAGTCGCCCGCCAGGCAAGCGGCGCCGTGATCGTCGACGTCGAAGACACCGTCGTGCTGGCAACCGTCGTCGGCGCGAAGTCGGCGAAGCCGGGCCAGGATTTCTTCCCGCTGACCGTCGACTACCTCGAGAAGACCTATTCGGCCGGCAAGATCCCGGGCGGCTTCTTCCGCCGTGAAGGCCGTCCGTCCGAGCACGAGACGCTGACGTCGCGCCTGATCGACCGTCCGCTGCGCCCGCTGTTCCCGGAAGGCTTCTACAACGAAGTCCAGGTCGTGATCCACGTGCTGTCCGTGAACCCGGAAATCCCGGCGGACATCCCCGCGCTGATCGGCGCATCGGCTGCGCTCGCCGTGTCGGGCCTGCCGTTCAACGGCCCGGTCGGTGCCGCGCGCGTGGCGTACATCGACAACGCGTACGTGCTGAACCCGACGCGTGACCAGATCAAGGCATCGAGCCTCGACCTCGTCGTCGCCGGTACGGAACGTGCGGTGCTGATGGTCGAGTCGGAAGCCGACCAGCTGTCGGAAGAGGTGATGCTGGGCGCCGTGGTGTTCGGCCACGAGCAGATGCAGGTCGCGATCGACGCGATCCACGAACTGGTGCGCGAAGGCGGCAAGCCCGAGTGGGACTGGCAGCCGGCGCCGAAGAACGAAGCGCTGATCGCGCGCGTGACCGAGCTGGCGCAGAACGACCTGCTCGCCGCTTACCAGCTGCGCGACAAGCAGGCGCGTTCGGCGAAGCTGAAGGAAGTGTACGCAGCGACGTCGGCGAAGCTCGAGGAAGACGCGCTGGCGGCCGGTACGGCTGCGGCTGACAAGGCCACTGTCGGCAACGTGCTGTTCGACATCGAAGCGAAGATCGTCCGTTCGCAGATCCTGAACGGCGAGCCGCGTATCGACGGCCGAGACACGCGCACCGTGCGCCCGATCGAGATCCGCACCGGCGTGCTGCCGCGTACCCACGGCTCGGCGCTGTTCACGCGCGGCGAGACGCAGGCGCTGGTTGTCGCGACGCTCGGCACGAAGGGTGACGAGCAGATCATCGACGCGCTCGAAGGCGAATACCGCGAGCGCTTCATGCTCCACTACAACATGCCCCCGTTCGCGACCGGCGAAACGGGCCGCGTCGGTTCGCCGAAGCGCCGCGAAATCGGCCACGGCCGCCTCGCGAAGCGCGCACTGGTCAAGTGCCTGCCGAGCGCCGACGAATTCGGCTACTCGATCCGCGTCGTGTCGGAAATCACCGAGTCGAACGGTTCGTCGTCGATGGCATCGGTGTGCGGCGGCTGCCTCGCGCTGATGGACGCCGGCGTGCCGATGAAGGCACACGTCGCGGGTATCGCGATGGGCCTGATCCTCGAAGGCAACAAGTTCGCGGTGCTGACCGACATCCTCGGCGACGAAGATCACCTCGGCGACATGGACTTCAAGGTGGCCGGCACGGAGCAGGGCGTGACGGCGCTGCAGATGGACATCAAGATCCAGGGCATCACGAAGGAAATCATGCAGGTCGCGCTCGCGCAGGCGAAGGAAGGCCGCATGCACATCCTCGGCAAGATGACGTCGGCGGTTTCGGGTGCGAACACGCAGCTGTCGGAGTTCGCGCCGCGCATGATCACGATCAAGATCAACCCGGAAAAGATCCGCGACGTGATCGGCAAGGGCGGTTCGGTGATCCGCGCGCTGACGGAAGAAACCGGCACGACGATCGACATCTCGGACGACGGCGTCGTGACGATTGCAAGCACGAGCAGCGAGGGCATGGCCGAAGCGAAGAAGCGTATCGAGAACATCACGGCGGAAATCGAAGTCGGCCAGGTGTACGAAGGCACGGTTCTGAAGCTGCTCGATTTCGGTGCGATCGTGAACCTGATTCCGGGCAAGGACGGTCTGCTGCACATCTCGGAAATCGTCAACGAGCGTGTGAAGGACATCAACGACTACCTGAAGGAAGGCCAGCAAGTGAAGGTCAAGGTCATCCAGACGGACGAAAAGGGTCGCGTGCGTCTGTCGGCGAAGGCGCTGCTGAATGAAGCAGCGGCGACGTCGCAGTCGGACACGCCGCCGCAGCAGTAAGCGGACAGGCGTGAAAACGGCCGGCAGTGCGAAAGCGTGCCGGCCGTTTTTTCTGTAGCATCGTTGTGCGGCGCAGCAGCGCCGGCCGGGCGCCCGTGCCCCGTGCGGGCGCGCCATCCGATCCCGATTCCGATCCTGGAGCGACCATCACCATGAAAGCCATCGAAATCACCGAATTCGGTGCCCCCGACGTGCTGAAGCTTGCGGAGCGTCCGCGCCCCGAACCGAAGCGCGGCGAAGTGCTGATCAAGGTGGCGGCTTCCGGCGTGAACCGGCCCGACGTATTCCAGCGCAAGGGTGCCTATGCGCCGCCGCCGGGCGCGTCGGATCTGCCGGGCCTCGAGGTGGCGGGCGAGATCGTCGGCGGCGATCTGTCCGACACCGCGCACAATCCGTTCGGGCTGAAGCTCGGCGATCGCGTGTGCGCGCTGCTCGCGGGCGGCGGCTATGCCGAGTATGCGGTCGCACCGCTGCCGCAATGCCTGCCGGTGCCCGACGGGCTTACCGATATCGAGGCCGCGTCGCTGCCCGAAACGTTTTTCACCGTGTGGAGCAACGTGTTCGACCGTGCGCAGCTCGGCGCGGGCGAGGGTGGCGGCCAAGAGACGCTGCTCGTGCAGGGCGGCTCGAGCGGCATCGGCGTGACCGCGATCCAGATCGCGCATGCGCTCGGCTTTCGCGTGTTCGCGACGGCCGGTACCGCCGACAAGTGCCGCGCGTGCGAGGCGCTCGGCGCCGAGCGTGCGATCAACTACAAGACGGAAGACTTCGTCGAGGTCGTGAAGTCGCTGACGCACGATCGCGGCGTCGACGTGATCCTCGACATGGTGGCGGGCTCGTACGTGCCGCGCGAACTGTCCGCGCTCGCGGATGGCGGCCGTCTCGTGCTGATCGCGCTGCTCGGCGGCGCGAAGGCCGACGTCAACCTGAGCGAGATCCTGCGCCGCCGGCTGACGATCACCGGTTCGACGCTGCGCCCGCGTCCGGTCGAATTCAAGGCGCAGATCGCCGCGCAACTGAAGGCGCGCGTGTGGCCGCTGCTCGCCGACGGCCGCATCAAGCCGGTGATCTATCGCGTATTGCCGGCCGCGGAGGCGGCGCAGGCGCATGCGCTGATGGAAAGCAGCGAGCACACCGGCAAGATCGTGCTCGATTGGGGTACGAACGCCTGATGCCCGTGCGGCCGGGCTTGACATGCGCGGTTTGACCGGTTCAAGCCGCGCGCAGTAAAATCGCCGGTTTGCTTCACCAGATCAAACCAGACGGCCGGTTTTCCGGCGCGTCAATGACCAAGCGGTGACGAGACAGACACGATGTCGAAACAAAGAACGAAGCGTGTGATCGGCAACTGGAAGATGCACGGCCGACTGGCCGGCAACCAGACGTTGCTGAACGAAGTGGTGCAGGGCGTGGGCGCGGTGGCGGCCGAAACGTCGGTCGGCGTGTGCGTGCCGTTCCCGTATCTCGCGCAGGTTCAGGCGCAGCTCGACGGCGGCCGTGTCGCCTGGGGTGCGCAGGACGTGTCGGCGCACGAGCAGGGTGCATTTACCGGCGAAGTCGCGGCTGCGATGGTCGCGGAATTTGGCGCACGCTATGCGATCGTCGGCCACTCGGAGCGGCGCGCGTATCACGGCGAGCGCAACGAGACGGTCGCGGCGAAGACGCAGCGCGCGCTCGCGGCGGGGCTCACGCCTGTCGTGTGCGTCGGCGAGACGCTCGACGAGCGCGAAGCGGGTGCGACCGAGCAGGTGGTCGGTGCGCAGCTCGACGCGGTGCTGGCCGTGTTGACCGCACAAGAGGCTGCGCGCATCGTCGTCGCGTACGAGCCGGTCTGGGCGATCGGCACGGGCAAGAGCGCGACGTCGGCGCAGGCGCAGGACGTGCACGCGTTCCTGCGTGCGCGTCTCGCGGCAAAGGGTGCGGCGGACGTGTCCGTGCTGTACGGCGGCAGTGTGAAGCCGGACAACGCGGAAGAGCTGTTCGCGCAGCCGGACATCGACGGTGGCCTGATCGGCGGCGCGTCGCTGAAGGCGGAAGATTTCCTGGCGATCTGCCGGGCCGCGCGCTGAGCGGTCCGCGATCGAATTGAACCATGACGGCGGCCGGTCGGTCCGGTCGCCCGATCCAATCGGGTGGGTGTGATGCTGTTATTCAAGACGCTGATTATTGTGGTGCAGGTGCTGTCTGCACTCGGTGTGATTGGTCTCGTGCTGCTGCAGCACGGCAAGGGTGCCGACATGGGTGCTGCGTTCGGCAGCGGCGCGTCGGGCAGCCTGTTCGGTGCAACGGGCTCGGCGAACTTCCTGTCGCGCACGACGGGCATTCTCGCGACGATCTTCTTCGTCGCGACGCTCGCGCTCACGTACCTCGGTTCGTACAAGTCCACGCCGTCGGCAGGCGTGTTGGGCGCGGTCGCGACCGCGCCGGCATCGGCGCCTGCAGCGTCGGCGCCGGCCGTCGCGGCATCCGCTGCCGCAGGGTCGGCCGCGAGCGCGCCGGGCCAGGATGTCCCGAAATAAAAAGTTAATTTTTTCGCGTTTGTGCGTTGAACAAATCTGGAACTCGGGTTAGAATTTAATTCTTGAAGCGATTCGCGGGAAACAAGCAACACGACCCGAGTTGCATGCAGTGCCGACGTGGTGAAATTGGTAGACACGCTATCTTGAGGGGGTAGTGGCGAAAGCTGTGCGAGTTCGAGTCTCGCCGTCGGCACCAAAGTTACTCAATGCCAGCCGCTTCTAGTGGCTGGCATTTTTCATTTCTGGGGTGTGCTTGCGGTTGTCTTGCGATCGCCTGCACTCCGAAATGATTCCTTCCGCCGGATAGTGGTATTCTCCGGACGCTCAGAACCAACCGATAGAGGATTGCCTTGAACCTCGCAGCCTATTACCCCGTCTTGTTGTTCCTCCTCGTGGGCACTGGTTTAGGTATAGCGCTGGTCAGCATCGGCAAGCTCCTTGGTCCCAACAAGCCGGACGTCGAGAAGAACGCACCGTACGAGTGCGGCTTCGAAGCCTTTGAAGACGCCCGGATGAAATTCGACGTCCGGTACTACCTCGTCGCCATCCTGTTCATCATCTTCGATCTCGAAACCGCATTCCTGTTTCCGTGGGGCGTCGCGCTCCGGGACATCGGCTGGCCGGGTTTCATCGCAATGATGATTTTTCTGCTCGAATTCCTGCTGGGCTTTGCCTATATCTGGAAGAAAGGCGGCCTCGACTGGGAGTGATGGGTTTAATCGCCGGTTTGCATGGGCGGCCACGCTCGGTCGCTCGTCTGGAGTGGAAAGCAAATGAGTATCGAAGGGGTCTTGAAGGAAGGGTTTGTCACCACGACGGCTGACAAGCTGATCAACTGGACGCGTACCGGCTCGCTGTGGCCGATGACGTTCGGGCTCGCATGTTGCGCCGTCGAGATGATGCATGCGGGCGCGGCCCGTTACGATCTGGACCGGTTCGGCGTGGTGTTCCGCCCGAGCCCGCGTCAGTCGGACGTGATGATCGTGGCCGGCACGCTGTGCAACAAGATGGCGCCTGCGCTGCGCCGCGTGTACGACCAGATGGCCGAGCCGCGCTGGGTGATCTCGATGGGGTCGTGTGCGAACGGCGGCGGCTACTACCACTACTCGTACTCGGTGGTTCGCGGCTGCGACCGGATCGTGCCGGTCGACGTCTACGTGCCGGGCTGTCCGCCCACGGCCGAGGCGCTGGTCTACGGCGTGATCCAGCTGCAGGCGAAGATCCGCCGCACCAATACCATCGCCCGTCAATAAAGCCCCGAGCGTCCCCTCAATATGGCAAGCAAAATCGAGACCCTCAAGGCAAACCTCGAAGCCGCGCTCGGCGCGCGCGTGGTGAGCCTCACCGAAGCGATCGGTGAACTGACGCTCGTCGTGAAGGCGAGCGATTACCTCGAAGTCGCAAAGACGCTGCGTGACGATCCGAAGCTCCGTTTCGAGCAGCTGATCGACCTGTGCGGCGTCGACTACCAGACCTTCGGCGACGGCGCCTACGACGGTCCGCGCTTCGCGGCCGTATCGCACCTGCTGTCGGTCACGAACAACTGGCGCCTGCGCCTGCGCACGTTCGCGCCGGACGACGACCTGCCGATCGTGGCGTCGCTGGTCGACATCTGGACCTCCGCGAACTGGTACGAGCGCGAAGCGTTCGACCTGTACGGCATCGTGTTCGAAGGCCACCCCGACCTGCGCCGCATCCTCACCGACTACGGCTTCATCGGTCACCCGTTCCGCAAGGACTTCCCGGTATCGGGCTATGTCGAAATGCGTTACGACCCGGAAGAGAAGCGGGTGGTGTACCAGCCGGTGACGATCGAGCCGCGCGAAATCACGCCGCGCGTGATCCGCGAGGATCGCTATGGCGGTCTGAAACATTAAGGGGGCGTCATGGCAGAAATCAAGAACTACACGCTCAACTTCGGCCCGCAGCACCCGGCAGCGCACGGCGTGCTGCGCCTCGTGCTCGAGCTCGACGGCGAAGTCATCCAGCGCGCCGATCCGCACATCGGCCTGCTGCACCGCGCGACGGAAAAGCTCGCGGAATCCAAAACGTTCATCCAGTCCGTGCCGTACATGGACCGTCTCGACTACGTGTCGATGATGGTCAACGAGCACGGCTACGTGCTCGCGATCGAAAAGCTGCTCGGCATCGAAGTGCCGGAGCGCGCGCAGTACATCCGCGTGCTGTTCGACGAGATCACGCGCGTGCTGAACCACCTGATGTGGATCGGCGCGCACGCGCTCGACGTCGGCGCGATGGCCGTGTTCCTGTACGCATTCCGCGAACGCGAAGACCTGATGGACGTGTACGAAGCGGTGTCCGGCGCCCGGATGCACGCGGCGTACTATCGTCCGGGCGGCGTCTACCGCGATCTGCCTGACGCGATGCCGCAATACAAGGCGTCGAAGATTCGCAACGAGAAGGCGCTCGCGAAGATGAACGAAGCGCGCAGCGGCTCGGTGCTCGACTTCATCGACGATTTCTTCACGCGCTTCCCGAAGTGCGTCGACGAATACGAAACGCTGCTGACCGACAACCGGATCTGGAAGCAGCGCCTGGTCGGGATCGGCGTGGTCAGCCCGGAACGCGCGCTGCAGATGGGCCTGACGGGCCCGATGCTGCGCGGCTCGGGCATCGCGTGGGATCTGCGCAAGAAGCAGCCGTACGAAGTGTACGACCGCATGGATTTCGATGTGCCGGTCGGCGTGAACGGCGACTGCTACGACCGCTATCTGGTGCGCGTCGAAGAAATGCGCCAGTCGGTCCGCATCGCGAAACAGTGTATTGAGTGGCTTCGCAAGAATCCGGGCCCGGTGATGACGGACAATCACAAGGTTGCCCCTCCGTCGCGCGTCGGCATGAAGACCAACATGGAAGACTTGATTCACCACTTCAAGCTCTTCACTGAAGGTTTCCATGTGCCGGAAGGCGAAGCATACGCGGCGGTCGAGCATCCGAAGGGCGAGTTCGGCATCTACCTCGTGTCCGACGGCGCCAACAAGCCGTACCGCCTCAAGATTCGCGCACCGGGTTTCGCGCACCTGGCGTCGCTCGACGAAATGGCGCGCGGTCACATGATCGCCGACGCCGTCACGATCATCGGTACGCAGGACATCGTGTTCGGCGAAATCGATCGTTAATGGTTGCGCCGCCCGCGCGAGCGGGCGGCGAGCGGTAAGTCACACGCGATGCGCGCTGAACCGGCGCGGCTTCGCAAGCTGTCAACAGAGTGAGCGCCAGGTCTGCCGTCCATGCACCCCAGTGTGCGGCAGGTTGTTCGTTCGGTAGGAATTGAAAGAGTCGTGTCTGAAAATGATCTCAGCTGAAGGCCTGAAGGAAATCGATCGAGCGTTGACGAAGTATCCCGCCGATCAGAAACAGTCCGCCGTGATGTCGGCGTTGGCCGTTGCTCAGGAAGAGCACGGCTGGCTGTCGCCCGAACTGATGCAGTTCGTTGCGGACTATCTCGGCATGCCGGCCGTTGCCGTGCAGGAAGTCGCGACGTTCTACACGATGTACGAGCTCAAACCGGTCGGCAAGCACAAGATCACGCTCTGTACGAACCTGCCGTGCCAGCTTGGCCCGCACGGTGGTGCGGAGGCGACCGCCGACTACCTGAAACAGAAGCTGGGCATCGGCTTCGGCGAAACCACGCCCGACGGCAAGTTCACGCTGAAGGAAGGCGAATGCATGGGCTCGTGCGGCGATGCGCCGGTGCTGCTGGTGAACAATCACAGAATGTGCAGCTTCATGAGCCGCGACAAGATCGACCAGCTGCTTGAGGAGCTCTCGAAATGACGTCCCTCCACGACCGTCACATCAAACCGCTGATCCTCGCTGGTCTGAACGGCGAGAACTGGCATCTCGAAGATTACGTTGCGCGCGGCGGCTACAAGCAGCTGCGCCGCATTCTCGAAGAAAAGATTCCGCCCGAGCAGGTGATCGCCGACGTGAAGGCGTCGGGCCTGCGTGGCCGCGGCGGTGCGGGTTTCCCGACCGGCCTGAAGTGGAGCTTCATGCCGCGCCAGTTCCCGGGGCAGAAGTACCTCGTCTGCAACTCGGACGAAGGCGAGCCGGGCACGTTCAAGGATCGCGACATCCTGCGCTGGAACCCGCATGCGCTGATCGAAGGCATGGCCATCGGCGCGTACGCGATGGGCATCACCGTCGGCTACAACTACATCCACGGCGAAATCTTCGAAGTGTATCGACGCTTCGAAGCCGCGCTCGATGAAGCGCGCGCGGCCGGGTTCCTCGGCGACAACATCATGGGCTCGGAATTCTCGTTCCAGTTGCACGCGCACCACGGTTACGGCGCGTACATCTGCGGCGAGGAAACGGCGCTGCTCGAATCGCTCGAAGGCAAGAAGGGCCAGCCGCGCTTCAAGCCGCCGTTCCCGGCGAGCTTCGGCGTGTACGGCAAGCCGACCACGATCAACAACACCGAGACGTTCGCCGCGGTGCCGTTCCTGCTGTCCATCGGGCCGCAGAATTACCTCGAGATCGGCAAGCCGAACAACGGCGGCACGAAGATCTTCTCGGTGTCGGGCGACGTCGAGCGTCCGGGCAACTACGAAGTGCCGCTCGGCACGCCGTTCGCGACGCTGATGGAGCTCGCCGGCGGGATGCGCGGCGGCAAGAAGATCAAGGCCGTGATTCCGGGCGGTTCGTCGGCGCCGGTGATCCCGGGCGACATCATGATGCAGACGGATCTCGACTACGATTCGATCGCGAAGGCGGGTTCGATGCTCGGCTCCGGCGCGGTGATCGTGATGGACGAGACGCGTTGCATGGTGCGCTCGCTGCTGCGCCTGTCGTACTTCTACTACGAGGAATCGTGCGGCCAGTGCACGCCGTGCCGTGAAGGCACCGGCTGGCTGTATCGCGTCGTGAACCGTATCGAGCATGGCGAAGGCCGCCAGGAAGATCTGGACCTGCTGAACTCGGTTGCCGAGAACATCATGGGCCGCACGATCTGCGCGCTCGGCGATGCGGCGGCGATGCCGGTGCGCGGGATGCTCAAGCACTACTGGGACGAATTCGCGTACCACGTCGAACACAAGCACTGCATGGTCGGCGGCCACGCGCACGCGGCGGCAGCCTGAAGCGGACCCGGTTGCGGAATTTGAGCGCACGGTCGGGCGAAGGCGCGAACGGGCGGAAATAGGTTAAGGACCATTCACCATCATGGTTGAACTTGAAATAGACGGCAAGAAGGTCGAGGTGCCCGAAGGCAGCATGGTGATCCAGGCTGCGCACAAGGCGGATACGTACATTCCTCACTTCTGCTATCACAAGAAACTGTCGGTTGCGGCCAACTGCCGGATGTGTCTCGTCGAAGTCGAGAAGATGCCGAAGGCCGTACCTGCCTGCGCGACCCCCGTGTCGGCCGGCATGATCGTCCACACGCAGTCCGACAAGGCCGTGAAGGCGCAGCAGTCGGTGATGGAATTCCTCCTCATCAATCACCCGCTCGACTGCCCGATCTGCGATCAGGGCGGCGAATGCCAGCTGCAGGATCTGGCGGTCGGCTACGGCAAGTCGTCGTCGCGCTACTCGGAAGAAAAGCGCGTGGTGTTCCACAAGAACGTGGGCCCGCTGATCTCGATGGAAGAAATGTCGCGCTGCATCCACTGCACGCGCTGCGTCCGCTTCGGCCAGGAAATCGCCGGCGTGATGGAGTTCGGCATGCTGGGCCGCGGCGAGCATTCGGAAATCACGACGTTCGTCGGCAAGACGGTCGATTCCGAACTGTCGGGCAACATGATCGACCTGTGCCCGGTCGGCGCGCTGACCAGCAAGCCGTTCCGCTACAGCGCCCGGACGTGGGAACTGTCGCGCCGCAAGTCGGTGAGTCCGCACGATTCCGTCGGCGCGAACCTCGTCGTGCAGGTGAAGAACAACCGCGTGATGCGCGTGCTGCCGTTCGAGAACGAATCCATCAACGAATGCTGGATCTCGGACAAGGACCGCTTCTCGTACGAAGGCCTCAACAGCGAAGAGCGCCTGACGAAGCCGATGCTGAAGCAGGGTGGCCAGTGGATCGAAACCGACTGGCAGACCGCGCTCGAATACGTCGCGAAGGGCCTGAAGGGCATCGCCGCGGATCACGGCGCGAACGCGCTGGCGATGCTCGCGAGCGCGCACAGCACCGCCGAAGAGCTGTTCCTCGTGAAGCAGCTCGCGAACGAACTGAAGACGCCGAACGTCGACTTCCGTCTGCGTCAGCAGGATTTCTCGGCGCCGGTCGACGGCGCACCGTGGCTCGGCATGCCGATCGCCGACCTGTCGAACGTGGATGCCGCGTTCGTCGTCGGTTCGTTCCTGCGCCGCGACCACCCGCTGTTCGCCGCCCGACTGCGTCAGGCCGCGAAGAACGGCGCGAAGCTGCATTTCCTGCACGCGACCGGTGACGACGCACTGATCCCGACCGCGCAGCGTATTGTTGCCGCGCCGTCGGCATGGCTCGACCAACTGGCGGGCATCGCCGCGGCCGTCGCGCAACTGCGCGGCGTCGCGCTGCCCGACACGCTCGCGGGCGTCACCGCATCGCCGGCCGCACAGGCTGTCGCGCAGTCGCTCGCGAACGGCGAACGCCGCGCGGTGCTGCTCGGCAACGTCGCGGTCCGTCATCCGGAATTCGCGAAGCTGCACGCGGTCGCCAAGTGGATCGCCGACAACACCGGCGCCACGTTCGGCTTCCTGACCGAAGCGGCGAACACGGTCGGCGCGCACGTCGTCGGCGCACTGCCGGGCGAAGGCGGCCTGAACGCACGCGAAGCGTTCGCGCAGCCGCGCAAGGGCTACGTGCTGCTGAACGTCGAACCGGAATTCGACACGGCCGATCCGGCGCAGGCGCTTGCCGCGCTGAACCAGGCCGAAATGGTCGTCGTGATGTCGCCGTTCAAGCACGGCCTCGACTACGCCGACGTGCTGCTGCCGGTTGCGCCGTTCACCGAAACGGCCGGCACGTACGTGAATGCGGAAGGCACCGTGCAGAGCTTCAACGGCGTCGTGCGCCCGCTCGGCGACACGCGTCCGGGCTGGAAGGTGCTGCGCGTGCTCGGCAGCCTGCTCGGCCTGCCGAACTTCGAATACGAGACCGCGGAAGAAGTGCGTCTCGCCGCGCTCGGCGACGCCGGCGTCGCGAACCGCCTGTCGAACCAGACGTCGGTCGCGCCGGCGCGCGCCGCCGCGAATGCCGCGAACGGCGGCTTCGAGCGCCTGGCCGATGTGCCGATCTATCACGCCGACGCGCTCGTGCGCCGCGCAGGTGCGCTGCACCTGACGGCCGCCGCGAAGGCGGCGAATGCCGCGGCACTGCCGGCCGCGCTGTTCGACAAGCTGGGCTTGAAGGAAGGCGACGCGGTGCGCGTGCGCCAGGGCGAGCGTGCGGTGCAGTTGCCGGCCGTGCGCGACGCGAATCTTGCGGAGACCGTCGTTCGCGTGTCGGCGGCGACGCCTGCCGGCGCAGCGCTCGGCAGCCTGTCCGGTGAACTGGTGGTGGAGAAGGCGTAAATGAGCTTGTTCGATACGATCAACGCGGGCGGGTCCCAGCTTCTCGGCGTCGCATGGCCGACGGTGTGGGCCATCGTGCGCATCCTCGTCGTCTCCGTCGTCATCCTGCTGTGCGTCGCGTACCTGATTCTGTGGGAACGCAAGCTGATCGGCTGGATGCACGTGCGTCTCGGCCCGAACCGCGTCGGCCCCGGCGGCCTGCTGCAGCCGATCGCCGACGTGCTGAAGCTGCTGCTGAAGGAAGTCATTCAGCCGAGCGCCGCCAGCCGCTGGCTGTACCTGATCGCGCCGGTGATGACCGTCGTGCCGGCGTTCGCCGTATGGGCCGTGATCCCGTTCCAGGCCGAAGCGGTCCTCGCGAACGTGAACGCGGGCCTGCTGTACGCGATGGCGATCTCATCGATCGGCGTGTACGCGGTGATTCTCGCGGGCTGGGCATCGAACTCGAAGTACGCGTTCCTCGGCGCGATGCGCGCCGCGGCACAGATGGTGTCGTACGAAATCTCGATGGGCTTCGCGCTGGTGCTGGTGCTGATGACGGCCGGCAGCCTGAACCTGTCGGAAATCGTCGGTTCGCAACAGCACGGCTTCTTCGCGGGCCACGGCGTGAACTTCCTGTCGTGGAACTGGCTGCCGCTGCTGCCAGCGTTCGTCGTGTACTTCATCTCGGGTATCGCCGAAACGAACCGCCACCCGTTCGACGTGGTGGAAGGGGAGTCGGAAATCGTTGCCGGTCACATGATCGATTACTCGGGTATGGCGTTCGCGCTGTTCTTCCTCGCCGAGTACATCAACATGATCGTGATCTCGGCGCTGGCTGCGACGCTGTTCCTCGGTGGCTGGGATGCACCGTTCGAATTCCTGTCGTTCATCCCGGGCATCTTCTGGCTGGTGCTGAAGGTCTTCGCACTGCTGTCGGTGTTCATCTGGGTCCGCGCGACGTTCCCGCGCTACCGTTACGACCAGATCATGCGTCTGGGCTGGAAGGTGTTCCTGCCCGTCACGGTGATCTGGGTGGTCGTGGTCGGCTTCTGGATGATGTCGCCGCTGAACATCTGGGTGAAGTAAAGATCGGACGAAATCATGACGGCTATCCAACACTTCTTTAAGACCTTCTTCCTGACCGAGCTGCTGAAGGGGCTCGCGCTGACCGGGCGTTACACGTTCAAGCGCAAGTTCACCGTGCAGTTCCCGGAAGAGAAGACCCCGATCTCGCCGCGTTTTCGCGGGCTGCATGCACTGCGCCGCTATGAAAACGGCGAAGAGCGCTGCATCGCGTGCAAGCTGTGCGAGGCCGTGTGCCCCGCGCTGGCGATCACGATCGAATCGGAAACGCGCGCGGACAATACGCGCCGCACGACGCGCTACGACATCGACCTGACGAAGTGCATCTTCTGCGGTTTCTGCGAAGAAAGCTGCCCGGTCGATTCGATCGTCGAGACGCAGATTCTCGAGTACCACGGCGAAAAGCGCGGCGATCTGTATTTCACGAAGGAAATGCTGCTCGCGGTGGGCGATCGTTACGAGAAGGACATCGCCGCGGCGAAGGCTGCCGACGCGCCGTATCGTTGATTGTGTTTGCAGTGCCGGCCCGGAGCACGGGCCGAGCCGCCGCGACGGGTGCGGGCGTCCCGCAAGCCGCGCCTGACTATGGCCTAACGATGAACCGGTAATCATGGAATTCACGACCGTACTGTTCTACATCTTCGCGCTGCTCCTGGTGGTATCAGGGCTGAAGGTGATCACTTCGCGCAACCCGGTGGCGTCTGCGCTTTTCCTTGTGCTGGCGTTCTTCAACGCCGCCGCGATCTGGATGCTGCTGGAAGCGGAGTTCCTCGCGATCCTGCTGGTGCTGGTCTACGTGGGCGCCGTGATGGTGCTGTTCCTGTTCGTCGTGATGATGCTGGACATCAACATCGACTACCTGCGCCGCGACTTCAAGCGCTTCGTCCCGATGGCGACCGTGGTCGGCGCGATCATCGTGATCGAAACCGCGCTGATCCTGTGGCGCGGCTACGGCGACACGCAGACGGTGCACGCGATGGCGACGGGCGAGATGGCCAACTGGTCGAACACGCGCCTGATCGGCAAGGTGATCTACACCGACTACATCTTCGCGTTTGAAATCGCCGGCCTCGTGCTGCTGGTCGCGATCATTGCCGCGATCGGGCTGACCGAGCGCAAGGGCAAGGACAGCAAGCGCCAGCGCGTGTCGGATCAGGTCAAGGTGCGTCGCAACGACCGCGTGCGCCTCGTGAAGATGGAAGCGGACAAGCCGCAGCCGGAAACGGCGCAGAGCGAAGCCGGTTCGGGCACCAACGGCTAAGCGGAGGAAAAGAAAACCATGCTGACTCTTGCTCACTACCTTGTGCTCGGCGCGATCCTGTTTGCGATCGCGATCGTCGGGATCTTCCTGAACCGCCGCAACGTCATCATCATCCTGATGTCGATCGAACTGATGCTGCTGGCGGTGAATACCAACTTCGTCGCGTTCTCGCATTACCTCGGCGACGTGCACGGCCAGATCTTCGTGTTCTTCGTCCTGACCGTCGCCGCAGCGGAAGCCGCGATCGGCCTCGCGATTCTGGTGACCCTGTTCCGTAAGCTCGACACGATCAATGTCGAGGATCTCGATCAGCTCAAAGGTTAATTTCAGGCAACGCTGTTATGTCAACGACACTCAATGAAAACCTGCTGCTGGCGATTCCGCTCGCTCCGCTGGCCGGCTCGCTGATTGCGGGGCTGTTCGGGAACGCAGTCGGGCGCAAGGGCGCACACCGGATCACGATCCTCGGCGTAATGATCGCGTTCCTCCTGTCGGCGAAAGTCTTCTTCGACGTGATGGGCGGCGCGAGCTTCAACGCGACCGTCTACGAATGGATGAACGTCGGCTCGCTGAAGCTGGAAGTCGGCTTCCTCGTCGATTCGCTGACCGCGATGATGATGGTCGTCGTGACCTTCGTCTCGCTGATGGTGCACGTGTACACGATCGGCTACATGGCGGAAGAAGACGGCTACCAGCGCTTCTTCTCGTACATCTCGCTGTTCACGTTCTCGATGCTGATGCTCGTGATGAGCAACAACTTCCTGCAACTGTTCTTCGGCTGGGAAGCGGTGGGTCTGGTGTCGTACCTGCTGATCGGCTTCTACTTCACGCGTGAGAGCGCGATCTACGCGAACATGAAGGCGTTCCTCGTGAACCGCGTGGGCGACTTCGGCTTCCTGCTCGGCATCGGCCTGCTGCTCGCGTTCGCCGGGTCGATGAACTACGGCGAAGTGTTTGCGAAGCGCGCGGAACTCGCGAGCCTGCACTTCCCGGGCACCGACTGGGGCCTGCTGACCGTCGCCTGTATCTGCCTGTTCATCGGTGCGATGGGCAAGTCGGCCCAGTTCCCGCTGCACGTGTGGCTGCCGGACTCGATGGAAGGCCCGACCCCGATCTCCGCGCTGATTCACGCGGCGACGATGGTGACCGCCGGCATCTTCATGGTGTCGCGCATGTCGCCGCTGTTCGAGCTGTCGGATACCGCGCTGTCGTTCATCACGGTGATCGGCGCGATCACGGCGCTCTTCATGGGCTTCCTCGGCATCGTCCAGAACGACATCAAGCGCGTGGTCGCGTACTCGACGCTGTCGCAGCTCGGCTACATGACCGTCGCGCTCGGCGTGTCCGCTTACCCGGTCGCCGTGTTCCACCTGATGACGCACGCGTTCTTCAAGGCGCTGCTGTTCCTCGGCGCCGGCTCGGTCATCATGGGCATGCACCACGACCAGGACATGCGCAACATGGGCGGCCTGCGCAAGTACATGCCGATCACGTGGATCACGTCGCTCGTCGGTTCGCTCGCGCTGATCGGTACGCCGTTCTTCTCGGGCTTCTACTCGAAGGATTCGATCATCGACGCGGTGAAGCTGTCGCACCTGCCGGGTTCGGGCTTCGCGTACTTCGCGGTCGTCGCGAGCGTGTTCGTCACGGCGCTGTACTCGTTCCGCATGTACTTCCTGGTGTTCCACGGCGAAGAGCGCTTCCGCCAGCCGAAGCATCCGGAGTCGCCGATGGGCATGGCAGCCGCGCACGGCCACGACGATCACGGCCATGGCCACGGTCACGACGACCACGCGCACGAGCCGCACGAGACCCCGTGGGTCGTGTGGGTGCCGCTGGTCCTGCTGGCGATCCCGTCGGTCATCATCGGTGCGATCGCGATCAGCCCGATGCTGTTCGGCGACTTCTTCCAGCACGGCGTTGCATTCGACAAGGTGATCTTCATCGGTGAAAACCATCCGGCGCTGGCCGAGATGGCCGAAGAGTTCCACGGCTGGGTGGGCATGGGCCTGCACTCGGTGTCGGGCCTGCCGGTCTGGCTCGCACTCGCCGGTGTAGTCGTCGCGTGGTTCCTGTACCTGAAGCGTCCGGAGCTGCCGGCGTCGATCCGCCGAGCGTTCGGCCCGATCTACACGCTGCTCGACAACAAGTACTACATGGACAAGATCAACGAAGTGGTGTTCGCCCGCGGTTCGGTGGCGATCGGCCGCGGCCTGTGGAAGGAGGGTGACGTCGTGGTGATCGACGGCCTCGTCAACGGCAGCGCCCGGTTCATCGGCTGGTTCGCCGGCGTGATCCGCTTCCTCCAATCCGGTTACATCTATCACTACGCGTTCGCCATGATCATCGGCATGCTGGGGCTCCTGACCCTGTTTGTAACGCTCGGCGGCAAATAAGGCGGGGGACAACTTAATGCACGCTTTTCCGATTCTCAGTACCGCGATCTGGCTGCCGATCGTTTTCGGCCTCCTCGTGCTCGCGGTGGGTAACGACAAAAATCCGGGGACGGCCCGCTGGATCGCGCTGATCGGTTCGCTGCTCGGCCTCGCGGTCACGATCCCGCTGATCACCGGCTTCGATTCGAGCACGGCTGCGCTGCAGTTCGTCGAGAAGTCGACCTGGATCGAGCGCTTCGACATCGCGTATCACCTCGGCGTCGACGGCATTTCGATGTGGTTCGTCGTGCTGACCGCGCTGATCACGGTGATCGTCGTGATCGCCGCATGGGAAGTGATCACCGAAAACGTCGCGCAGTACCTCGCGGCGTTCCTGATCCTGTCCGGGATCATGATCGGCGTATTCTCGGCGGCCGACGGCCTGCTGTTCTACGTGTTCTTCGAAGCGACCCTGATCCCGATGTACATCATCATCGGCGTGTGGGGCGGCCCGAACCGCGTGTACGCGGCATTCAAGTTCTTCCTGTACACGCTGGCCGGCTCGCTGCTGATGCTGGTCGCGCTGATCTACCTGTACACGGAAACGCATTCGTTCGACCTCGCGACGTGGCAGAACGCGAAGATCGCGATGACGCCGCAGATACTGTTGTTCATTGCCTTCTTCCTCGCGTTCGCGGTGAAGGTGCCGATGTGGCCGGTGCACACGTGGCTGCCGGACGCGCACGTGGAAGCGCCGACGGGCGGCTCGGTCGTGCTGGCCGCGATCATGCTGAAGCTCGGCGCATACGGTTTCCTGCGCTTCTCGCTGCCGATCACCCCTGACGCGAGCCACTTCCTGGCGCCCGTCGTGATCACGCTGTCGCTGATCGCGGTGATCTACATCGGCCTCGTCGCGATGGTGCAGGCCGACATGAAGAAGCTGGTCGCGTATTCGTCGATCGCGCATATGGGCTTCGTCACGCTCGGCTTCTTCATCTTCAACCAGCTCGGCGTCGAAGGCGCGATCATCCAGATGATCTCGCACGGCTTCGTGTCGGGCGCGATGTTCCTCTGCATCGGCGTGCTGTACGACCGCGTGCACTCGCGCCAGATCGCCGACTACGGTGGCGTCGTCAACGTGATGCCGAAGTTCGCGGCATTCGCGATGCTGTTCTCGATGGCCAACTGCGGCCTGCCGGGTACGTCGGGGTTCGTCGGCGAGTTCATGGTGATTCTCGCTGCCGTCCAGTACAACTTCTGGATCGCATTCGGCGCGGCATTCACGCTGATTCTCGGCGCGGCCTACACGCTGTGGATGTACAAGCGCGTGTACTTCGGCGCGGTCGCGAACGATCACGTCGCCAAGCTGAAGGACATCGGCCGTCGCGAATTCCTGATGCTGGCCGTGCTCGCCGCGTTCACGCTGCTGATGGGCCTGTATCCGAAGCCTTTCACCGACGTGATGCACGTTTCCGTGGAAAACCTCCTCTCCCATGTCGCGCAGTCCAAGCTGCCGCTGGCGCAGTAATCGCGAGCGGAGGAACTCAAGATCATGCAAAACGCTCCTATGAATGTCCTGTTGCCTGACGCGCTGGTGTTGGCCGCCATCGTCGTCGCTTGGCTGAACGACACCTTTACCGGTGCCTCCGGCCGCCGCCTGACCTATCTGATCGCGGTCGTCTCGTCGGTCGTCGCCGGCGTGTGGTTCGCGGTGCAGGCGCTCGACCCGCAGCAGTACTACTTCTTCTCGAAGATGGTCGTCGTCGACTCGTTCGCGAGCATGATGAAGGCCGTCGTGTCGTTCGGTTTCGCGGTCTCGCTCGTCTATTCGCGCAAGTACCTCGAAGATCGCGACATGTTCCGCGGCGACGTGTTCCTGCTCGGCATGTTCTCGCTGCTCGGCCAGCTGGTGATGGTGTCGGGCAACAACTTCCTGACGCTGTACCTCGGTCTCGAACTGATGTCGCTGTCGCTGTACGCGGTCATCGCGCTGCGCCGCGACGCCGCGCAGTCGAGCGAAGCCGCGATGAAGTACTACGTGCTGGGCGCGCTCGCGTCGGGCTTCGTGCTGTACGGCATCTCGATGCTCTACGGTGCGACCGGCTCGCTCGAGCTGGGCGAGGTGTACAAGGCGGTCGGCGGCAACACCGACGCAGCCGTGCTGATGTTCGGCGTGGTCTTTATCGTCGCCGGTATCGCGTTCAAGCTCGGCGCCGTGCCGTTCCACATGTGGGTGCCGGACGTCTACCAGGGCGCACCGACCGCGATGACGCTGTTCGTCGGCGGCGGTCCGAAGGTTGCCGCGTTCGCGTGGGGCCTGCGCTTCCTGGTGATGGGCCTGCTGCCGCTCGCGCAGAACTGGCAGACCGCGCTCGTGATCCTCGCCGCGCTGTCGCTGATCGTCGGCAACATCACCGGTATCGTCCAGCGCAACATCAAGCGGATGCTCGCGTACTCGGCGATCTCGAACATGGGCTTCGTGCTGCTCGGCCTGCTCGCGGGTATCGTGAAGGGCGACGCCGCGGCGCCGGCGAACGCCTACAGCTCGGCGATGTTCTACGCGATCGTCTACCTGATTACGACGCTCGGCTCGTTCGGCGTGGTGATGCTGCTCGCACGCCGCGATTTCGAGGCGGAAACGATCGACGACTTCAAGGGCCTCAACAAGCGCAGCCCGGTGTTCGCGTTCGTGATGATGGTCATGATGTTCTCGCTGGCCGGCATCCCGCCGACCGTCGGCTTCTACGCGAAGCTCGCGGTGCTCGAGGCGACCGTCAATGCGGGCCTCACGTGGCTGGCCGTGCTGGCCGTGATCACGTCGCTGTTCGGCGCGTTCTACTACCTGCGCATCGTGAAGCTGATGTACTTCGATGCCCCGCAGGATGCGACGCCGATCTCGGGCGACTTCTGCAAGCGCACGATCCTCGTGCTGAACGGCCTGGCGGTCGTCGTACTCGGCCTGATCCCGAGCCCGCTGCTGACGGCCTGCCTGCAGGCAATTCGTCACACGCTGCCGCTGTAATGTCGGCAGCCGGCTGGTTTATCGTGCTGTTGGCGCTCGTCTGCGCCAACCTGCCGTTCCTGAACCAACGCCTCTTCGCCGTCGTGCCGTTCGGCGCGGCGAAGAAGAGTGCGTGGGTGCGGATCGGCGAGCTGATCGTGTTGTACTTCATCGTCGGCGCGCTCGGCTTCTGGCTCGAGTCGCGTGCCGGTAACCGCTTCGAACAGGGCTGGCAGTTCTACGCGATCACGTTCAGTCTGTTCGTCGTGTTCGCGTTTCCCGGCTTCACGTTCCAGTATCTCGTCAAACGACGCTGACAGGCCCTTGGCCGTCGCGCTCATTCCCGGAGCCCCCGATGGCCGAACTACCCAATCACGACGCCGCACTGACCGAAACCTGCCTCGAAAGCGAGGCGATCTTCGAAGGCGCGTTCCTCAAGCTCAAGCGCGATACCGTCCGCCTGCCGGACGGCAAGAAGGCCACGCGCGAGTACGTCCAGCATCCGGGCGCGGTGATGGTGATCCCGCTGTTCGACGATGGCCGCGTGCTGATGGAAAGCCAGTTTCGCTACCCGATCGGCAAGGTGATGGCCGAATTCCCGGCCGGCAAGCTCGATCCGGACGAAGGCGCGCTTGCATGCGCGGTGCGCGAGCTGCGCGAGGAAACGGGTTATACGGCGCGCGAATATGTGTTCCTGACCCGCATTCACCCGATCATTTCCTATTCGACCGAATTCATCGACCTCTATCTCGCGCGCGGGCTGACGGCCGGCGAACGCAAGCTCGACGAAGGCGAATTCCTCGAGACCTTCACCGCGACGCAGGCCGACCTGCAGGAGTGGGTGCGCACGGGCCAGATCTCCGACGTGAAGACGATCATCGGCACGATGTGGCTCGACAAGGTGCTGTCCGGCACGTGGCCGCTCGGGCAGGTCCTGACGCCCTGAGCGCGGCGTCAGCGGCGGGTGGGGCACCGCGTTACAATCCGGTGACGCGACGCCTTCGCGCCGCGCGATCAGTATTTAGCACGATCGTTCACAAAACCGCTTTTTGCGCTACACTCGTCACACGCCCTGATTCAGCATGAAGGTCCTCGATTTACAGTGCCCGCACGGTCATCGGTTCGAAGGCTGGTTCGCTTCCGCCGATGAATTCGAAGCGCAGTTGTCCCGCAAGCTGGTCGAATGCCCGGTGTGCGGAACGACCGAGGTCAACCGTCTGCCGTCGGCGCCGCGCCTGAACCTGTCGGGCGCGACGCAGGCGCAGCCGGCCGATCCGCGTGCACTGCAGGCGCAGGTGATGCGTGCGCTGCGCGAGGTGCTGGAGAAAACCGAGAACGTGGGCGAGCGCTTCGCCGAGGAAGCGCGGCGCATCCATTACAACGAGGCGCCGGCGCGCAGCATTCGTGGCGTCACGACGCCCGAAGATGCGCAATCCTTGGCCGAAGAAGGCATCGACGTGATGCCGCTGCCGATTCCTGCCGTGCTGAAAGAACCGCTGCAATGACGTATGCAGTGAGTCCTTGCCGGGCCGG
Source organism: Burkholderia metallica (assembly GCF_001718555.1). Classification (NCBI taxonomy): domain Bacteria; kingdom Pseudomonadati; phylum Pseudomonadota; class Betaproteobacteria; order Burkholderiales; family Burkholderiaceae; genus Burkholderia; species Burkholderia metallica. Next base: position 2,589,455 of record NZ_CP013401.1, on the reverse strand, counting down.
ACGGCTGCGGACAGGAGGCACTGCGCATGGATCTGGACTATTCCCCCGCCGACGACGCGTTCCGCGCCGACGTCCGCGCCTGGCTCGAGGCCAATCTGCCTCACGCACTGCGCGCCAAGGTACTCGATCACAAACGACTCGACCGCGAGGATTTCGCGAGCTGGCACCGGATTCTCGGCCAGCGCGGCTGGTCCGCGCCCGCATGGCCGGTCGAATATGGGGGCCCCGGCTGGAACGCGACGCAGCGGCACGTCTGGGACGAGGAGTGCGCGCGGATCGGTGCGCCGACCGTGCTGCCGTTCGGCGTATCGATGGTCGCGCCGGTATTGATGAAATACGGCAGCGTAGCGCAGAAGCGCCACTATCTGCCGCGCATTCTCGACGGCTCGGACTGGTGGTGCCAGGGTTATTCGGAGCCGGGTTCGGGTTCCGACCTCGCATCGTTGCGCACGCGCGCCGAGCGCCAGGGCGACCACTACATCGTCAATGGCCAGAAGACCTGGACGACGCTCGGCCAGTATGCCGACATGATGTTCTGCCTCGTGCGTACCGACCCGGCCGCGAAGAAACAGGAAGGCATTTCGTTCCTGCTGATCGACATGAAGACGCCCGGCATCACGGTGCGCCCGATCGTGATGCTCGACGAGGACCACGAAGTCAACGAGGTGTTCTTCGAGGACGTGAAGGTGCCGGTCGAGAACCTCGTCGGCGACGAGAACCGCGGCTGGACCTACGCGAAATACCTGCTCGGCCATGAGCGCACCGGCATCGCGCGCGTCGGCGCGTCCAAGCGCGAGCTCGCGTTCCTGAAGCGCGTGGCGTCGAACCAGCGCAAGAACGGCAAGCCGTTGCTCGCCGATCCGGTCTTCGCCGCGAAGGTGGCGGCGCTCGAAGTCGAGCTGATGGCGCTCGAGGTGACGGTGCTGCGCGTCGTCAGCCGCGAGACGAGCGGCAAGGGGCCGGGCCCGGAGGCGTCGATGCTGAAGATCAAGGGCACGGAAGTGCAGCAGGCGCTCACCGAGCTGATGGTCGAAGCGATCGGCCCGCTTGCCGCACCGTTCGACGTACCGTTCCTCGACGGCCGGCGCGAGCACAGTATCGCGGGCGACGACGATGCGGCGCCGCTTGCCGCGTACTACTTCAATTACCGGAAGACGTCGATCTACGGCGGTTCGAACGAGATCCAGAAGAACATCATCGCGCAGATGATTCTGGGGCTGTGATCAGGGAACGGAGACAACCATGGATTTCAGCTTTACCGATGAGCAGCAGCAGTTCGCCGACGCGCTGCGCCGTTATCTCGGCGAGCAATACGGCTTCGAAGCGCGCCAGGCGATCGTGCGCAGCGACGCGGGCGTGTCCGCCACGCAATGGAGCGCGTTCGCCGAACTGGGGTTGACCGCGCTGCCCGTGCCGGACGCACAGGGCGGCTTCGGTGGCGGCCCGGTCGACATGCTGGTCGTGATGCAGGAGCTCGGCCGCGCGCTCGTGATCGAGCCGTACTGGGCCACGGCGGTCGGCGTCGAGGCGCTGCGCATCGCCGGCTCCGGCGCGGGCGACGATGCGGCGCTGCTGGAGGCGATCGCGCAGGGGCACAAACGTGTGGCGGTCGCGTTCCACGAGCCGCACGCGCGCTACGACCTGTTCGAACTCGATACGCATGCGCGCGAGCAGGGCGGCACGTACCGGCTGACCGGCACGAAGTCGGTCGTTCAGCACGGCGCGCAGGCGGATGCGTGGATCGTGCCCGCGCGCGTCGACGGCGGCGGCATTGGCCTGTTCGTCGTCGAACGGGATGCCGCGAACGCGAAGGTGGCCGACTACCGGACGATCGACGGCCAGCGTGCCGCGACGATCGGATTCGATGAAACGCCGGCGCGGCTGCTGACGGGTGGCGCGCGCGATGCGGCGGCGCTCGAGCAGGTCGCCGATTACGCGACGTTCCTGCTGTGCGCGGAAGCGGTCGGCGTGCTCGACGAACTCAACCGCGCGACGGTCGAATACACGAAGACGCGCGAACAGTTCGGCGTGCCGATCGCGCGGTTCCAGGCGCTGCAGCACCGGATGGTCGACATGCTGATCCATGCCGAACAGGCGCGTTCGCTGACCTACCTCGCAGCCGTACGCTACGCGAGCGGCGATGCCGATGCGCGGCGCAAGGCCGTGTCGGCCGCGAAAGCGCGCGTCGGCGCCGCCGCGCGCTTCGTCGGCCAGCAGGCCATTCAACTGCACGGCGGCATGGGCGTGACCAACGAGGTTGCCGCCGCGCACCTGTTCAAGCGGTTGACGATCATCGAGACGACGCTCGGCGACACCGATCATCATCTTGCCCGCATCGCGGCGCTGCCCGATTTCGCGCAGGCCGACGCGGCATGACGGCGACGCGCGAGCGCGCCTGACAAGGAGACACACAGTGGGCATCAGTTACGAAGACCTGGTGGTGGGCAGCACCACCGAAATCGGCCGCTACACGTTCGAGCCCGACGACATCAAGGCGTTCGCGCAACGCTACGACCCGCAGCCGTTCCATCTCGACGAAGAAGCCGGCAAGGCATCGCATTTCGGCGGGCTCGTCGCGAGCGGCTGGCATACGTGTTCGGTGTTCATGGGCCTGCTCATCAAGAAGCTCGGCCGGGACTCGACCAGCATGGGTTCGCCGGGCATCGACTCGATCCGCTGGCTCAAGCCGGTGCGCGCCGGCGATACGATCACGATGTATCAGAAGGTGCACGACAAGCGCGTGTCGGAGAGCAAGCCCGACCGCGGCATCGTGTCGACGGAGTGGGTCGGCGTGAACGGCGCCGGCGAGACGGTGATCACCGTGCATACCAAGGTGATCTTCGGGCTGCGCGATCCGGGAGGCACGCACGCATGACCGACGTGACGTTGCCGCTGATCGCATCGGCCCAGGCGCTGCAGGCGCGGGTCGGCGCGGAGCCGCTCGCGAGCGGCTGGATCGTGATCGACCAGCGTCGTGTCGACGGCTTCGCCGACGCGACCGGCGATCGTCAATGGATTCACGTCGATCCCGAACGCGCGCGGCGCGAGTCGCCGTTCGGCGGCCCGATCGCGCACGGGTTCTTGACGCTGTCGCTGATTCCGGCGTTGATGGACGACGCGATGCGGGTCGAGCAGAAGATGGGCGTGAACTACGGGCTGAACCGCGTACGGTTCCTGAAGCCGGTGCCGGTCGGCGCGCGCGTGCGTGCGCTGTTCGCGGTAAAGGAAACCGCCGAGGCCGCACGGGGCGGTGTGCAGGTGACGTGGTCGGTGACGATGCAGGTCGAGGGGCCCGATGCGCCGGTGCCGGTCTGTGCGGCGGAATTCATCACGCTGCATTACTTCTGACGCGGGGAGCGGCATGCACGGATGCCGCTCCGCCCGTCACGTGCGCGTCAGTGCTTCGTGTATTGCGTCGCGCCGAACAGCACCTCGCGCGCCTTGTCGTCCTGCAGCGCCTTGCGCATCGATGCGAGCACTTCGACGCCGCGCTGCACGGCCGGTCGCGCGGCGATCGCGTCGTACCAGCGCTTCACGTTCGGCAATTCGTCGAGCACGATGCCCTGGTTCTGCCACGAACGCGTCCACGGGAACGTCGCGATGTCGGCGATCGTGTACGCGTCGCCGGCGAGATATTCGGATTCGCCGAGACGCTTGTCCATCACGTTGTACAGGCGCTTCGCCTCGTTCGTGTAGCGGTTGACCGCATACTCGATCTTCTCCGGCGCATACAGGCGGAAATGATGCGCCTGCCCGAGCATCGGGCCGACACCGCCCATCTGGAACATCAGCCATTCGAGCGTCGCATAGCGTGCGGCCGGATCGGTCGGCAGGAACTTGCCGGTCTTCTCCGCAAGATAGATCAGGATCGCACCCGATTCGAACAGCGAGATCGGCTGGCCGCCGGGGCCGTCCGGGTCGACGATCGCGGGGATCTTGTTGTTCGGGCTGATCTTCAGGAATTCCGGCTTGAACTGGTCGCCCGCGCCGATATCGACCGGATGGACGCGATAGGCGAGGCCCGTTTCCTCGAGCATGATGTGCACCTTGTGGCCGTTCGGGGTCGCCCAGCTATAGACGTCGATCATCGTGAACTCCTTCGTTGCATGCGCGAAAACGGCGCCCGCAGCGCCGCGACAGGCGGTCATTAGAGCATGGATCGACGCGGTTCGCTGGCGACCGAAACGTGCGTGCCGACGCCGGTGCGCGAGTGTGTGCGTGTCGGGTCGCGGGGCGTCGGGAGCGATCTCGAGTCGTCGGGATCGGAAGCGTCGCCGTGCAGCATCGGGGCGCTGCGATGGCGACGCGTCGATTCGACGGCAGGCGCGGCGGATCAGCGCTTGTAGCGGGCCGGGCGTTTCTCGAGAAAGGCGGTGATGCCTTCGAGCGCGTCCGCATGATGCAGCGATGCGACGAAGTGATCGCGCTCGGTGCCGAGATGCGCGTCGAGCGGTTGCATCGTCGCGTCGTCGAGCAGCGATTTGATGCGCGCGAGTGCGTTCGGCGAGATGCCGGCGAGCGCATCGGCCCATGCCAGCGCGTCGGTGAGCGCTGCGCCGGGCGCGGCGAGCCGGTTGACGACGCCGAGCGCGTGCAGACGTTCGGCCGCGACGGGTTTGCCTTCGAACAGGATCTCGGCCGCGATCGGACGTGGCAGCGCGCGCGCGATGAACCACGAACCGCCGCCATCGGGCGTCAGGCCGACACGCGCATACGACATCACGAACTTCGCATCGTGCGCGGCGACGATCAGGTCGCATGCGAGCGCGAGCGAGAAACCCGCGCCGGCCGCGGCGCCTTCGACCGCTGCGATCACCGGCTTCGTCGACGCGTGGATCGCCGTCACCCACGCGGCAAGCTGATCGATGCTGTCGGCCTGGTAGGACGGATCCTTCGAGCGGTTGTCGAGCAGCCGGTTCAGGTTGCCGCCCGCGCAGAAGAAGCGATCGGCGCCGGTAAGCACGACCGCGCGAATCCCGGGATCGCGTTCGGCGGTGGCGAGCGCTTCGACGCCGGCCGCATACATGTCGGGGTGCAGCGCGTTGCGTGCGCCGGGATTGGATAGCGTGAGGACGAGCGTCGATTCGCTCTCGGGCGGACGCGAGGCCAGCAGTTCAGCACTCATGCGAGCGTGTCTCCATCGGATGGCGGGGCTGCGGCACCGTGCGGGTTGCGCGTACTGATGCGACCGACGCCGCAGCGGATGTAATGTTGTCGTGACGAACGAACGCAAAACTTGCTTTAGACTAGCACGAACGTGCTTTTCAGCACGACGAATCCCGATGCGGCCGGTATCGTTGCGGCCGCGCTTCAGCAAGGAAGGAGACCCGATGCTACAGCTGTGCGGTATTCCGTTGTCCAACTACTACAACAAGGTGAAGTTCGTCCTGCTCGAATACGATATTCCGTTCGAGGAGTCGGTGTGCGGTTTGCCGATCAGCGATCCGGCGCATCTCGCCGATTCGCCGCTCGGCAAGATTCCGTTCCTGAAGACCGAAGAAGGCGCGCTGTTCGAGTCGCAGGTGATCATCGAGTACCTGGCGGCGCGCTATCCGGAGAAGGGGATTTTCCCGGCGAGCCCGTTCGCGGCCGCGAAGGTGCGCGAACTGGTCGAGACGCTCGAGCTGTATCTCGAATGGACGGCGCGCGAGGTCTATACGGAGGCGTTTTTCGGCGGCAAGGTCAGCGATGGGACGAAGGCGCACGTCGAGAAGCGCCTGCCGCGCGCGATCGATGCATTCAAGCGGATGACGCAGTTTTCGCCGTATGTGCTCGGCGCGTCGTTCGGCCTGGCGGACATCGCCGCCTCGGTCCATCTGCCGGTCGTCGGCATGGCGACGAAAGCCCTATTCGGACACGATTTCTTGCTCGACGCAGGCATCGACTGGAAAGCCCATGCAAAACAGGTGGGCGAGCGGCCCGCCGCGCAGCGCGTGGCGGCCGAGCGCAAGGCGTATGTCGAAGCGACGAGCGCCGCGCGTTCGTAAGCGCAACTCCCGCGGGGCGGCGTGTAGCCGCCCGTGCGGGGCTTACAGGCGGGCGAGCCGTTCGAGCGCGGATGCGAGCGTACTTTCCCGCTTCGCGAAGCAGAATCGGACGACGCCCGATTCGTGCGGCGCGTGATAGAACGCCGATACCGGAATGGCGGCCACGCCGATCTCCGACGTGAGCCACTTCGAGAATTCGGCTTCGGGCAGGTCGCTGATCGCCGAATAATCGACGCACTGGAAGTACGTGCCCGTGCAGGGCAGCAGCTTGAAGCGCGTGCCCGCGAGGCCGGCGCGGAAGAAGTCGCGCTTCTTCTGGTAGAAGTCGGCAAGCGTCAGGTACGGCGCCGGGTCGCGCAGGTAGTCGGCGAGCCCGATCTGCATCGGCGTGTTCACCGTGAACACGTTGAACTGATGGACCTTGCGGAATTCCGCGGTCAGCGCGGCAGGCGCGGCGACGTAGCCGACCTTCCAGCCCGTCACGTGATAGGTCTTGCCGAAGCTCGACACGATGAAGCTGCGCGCGGCGAGCTCCGGATAGCGCGCGACGCTCTCGTGGCGCGCGCCGTCATAGACCATGTGTTCGTAGACCTCGTCGGACAGGATCAGTACGCGGGTGCCGCGCACGATCTCCTCGAGCTTGCGCATGTCCGCCTCGCGCCACACGGTTCCTGTCGGGTTGTGCGGCGTGTTGATCAGGATCATGCGCGTTTTCGGCGTGATCGCGGCTGCCAGACGGTCGAACGGGATCGCATAGTCGGGCGCTTCCAGCGTGACGAACACCGGTTTGCCGCCCGCGAGTTCGATCGACGGCAGGTAGCTGTCGTAGGTCGGTTCGATGACGATCACTTCATCGCCCGGATGCACCGCGCACTGGATCGCCGTCAACAGCGCCTGCGTCGCACCGGCCGTGACGGTGATTTCGGTCGCCGGATCGTAACGCCGGCCGTAGACCTGCGCGATCTTGTCCGCGATCGCTTCGCGCAGCGGTGCGACCCCGGCCATCGGCGGATACTGGTTGTGCCCGTTGCGCATCGCAGCGGCAACCGCATCGACGATGCGCGGGTCGCAGTCGAAATCCGGAAAGCCCTGGCCGAGGTTCACGGCGCCTTTTTCTGCGGCAAGCGCGCTCATGACCGTGAAGATCGTCGTGCCCACGTTCGGCAGGCGCGAAGGAAAAACGGGAGTCGTTGGCATGTCTGAAGGAGCGTTCATCGATACGGTCGAAGTCGGGTGAGGTTGCGTGCGTCAGGCCGGCGTGGCGTCGAGCGCGCAGGCCTCGGCAAAGGGGGCCGGTTGCGCGATCCGGAAGCCGAAGTCGCGTGCGGTTCGCTTGGCGAGCTTGAGCAGCGCGCGGTCTTTCGACACGAGCCACTCGGCCTGCGCGGCGCGGGCGAGTTCGAGAAACTTCTGGTCGTCGCGGTCCTTGCATTTCGGCAGCGGCGGCGCGTCGGCGTCGGCGGCCGGCGGCTCGACGAGGCTCGTCAGGCGGGCGACGGTCGCGAGCGCGGCCGCCTTGTCGATCGCGCGGGACTGGAACTGCGGATAATCCAGCACGTACTCGAGTTCGGTCAGGCAGCGGGCGTCGATCACGGCGGCAAGCGTGCCGCGTTCCAGCGCGGCACGGATCGGGCGCGTGGCGGGGTCGTCGAATACGAGAATGTCGATCCAGACGTTCGAGTCGAGCACGACGCGATGCGCGGCATGCGGGGCGAGAGAGCGGGTCATTCGTTACAATCGGTGGTTTTCGTCTGACCGCAAGGCACGGCGTGCCAGCGAGCCTCTATGATAATCGTTCTCTCTCCCGCCAAATCCCTCGACTACGATACGCCCGCGCACGTCCAGTCTTACACGAAGCCTGCATTCGTCGACGACGCGTCCGAGCTGATCGACGGCCTGCGCAAGCTTTCGCCGCAGGACATCGCAACGCTGATGGATATCTCCGATCCGCTCGCGCGCCTGAATTTCCAGCGCTATGCGGACTGGTCGCCGACCTTTACGCCGGCCAACGCGAAGCAGGCCGTGCTGGCGTTCAACGGCGACGTATATGAAGGATTCGACGCCAGATCGCTGTCGTCCGCCGATCTCGACTATGCGCAGCAGCACGTGCGCGTGCTGTCGGGCCTGTACGGGCTGTTGCGTCCGCTCGACCTGCTGCAGCCGTACCGTCTCGAGATGGGTACGCGCTTCGCGAACGCGCGCGGCAAGGATCTGTACGCGTTCTGGGGCGACCGCATCACGCGGGCGCTGAACGAACAGCTCGAAACGCGCAGCGGTGCGGCGCGCGTGCTGGTCAACTGCGCGTCGACCGAATACTTCAAGTCGGTCAAGCCGAAACTGCTGGCCGCGCCCGTCATCACGCCGGTGTTCGAGGACTGGAAGGGCGGCCGCTACAAGATCATCAGCTTCCATGCGAAGCGTGCGCGCGGCCTGATGGCGCGTTTCATCGTCGAGAACCGGATTGCCGACCCGAAGGCGCTGAAGGATTTTGCACTGGAAGGCTATGCGTTCGATTCGGCTGCATCGAACGATTCCACTTACGTATATCGCCGGCGAGTCGGCGAGTGACCCTGCCGGCCGTTCACGAGACGGCCGGCGCATGCATGAGGCCGGGCCGGCGCTACACCGCCTGTTCCGGTCGCCCAAGGAGAGACAGATGGCCCTTTCGATCACCAGCAATTTCGACGCGGGCGCAATCGACGTCGTGTCATGCGACAGCCCTGACGCGATTCGTCTGCGCGTGCGGGGCGACAACCGCTCGGAATTCGCGCAATGGTTCTATTACCGCCTGACGGGCGCGCGCGGCGAGCGCTGCGTGATGACGTTCGAGAATGCTGCCGAATGTGCGTATCCGTCGGGCTGGCGCAATTACAACGCGGTGGCGAGCTATGACCGGGTCGACTGGTTCCGGGTGCCGACGACGTTCGACGGCAAGACGATGACCATCGACCATACGCCGGAATTCGACAGCATCTACTACGCGTATTTCGAACCGTACTCGGAAGAGCGTCACGCGGCATTTCTCGGCGCGGTCCAGCAGTTGCCGCAGGCGAGCGTGACCGAACTCGGCCGTACGGTCGAAGGCCGTCCGATGTCGCTGTTGACGCTCGGTACGCCGGAGACCGACGGTGCGCCGAAGAAGAAGGTGTGGATCATCGCGCGCCAGCATCCGGGCGAATCGATGGCCGAATGGTTCGTCGAGGGCCTCGTCAAGCGGCTGGCCGGATGGGGTGACTGGGCCGGCGATCCGGTCGCGCGCAAGCTGTACGACCGCGTGACGTTCCACATCGTCCCGAACATGAACCCGGACGGCAGCGTGCATGGCAACCTGCGCACCAATGCGGCAGGCGCGAACCTGAACCGCGAGTGGATGGCGCCCGATGCCGAGCGCAGCCCCGAGGTGCTGGCCGTGCGCGATGCGATTCATGCGATCGGCTGCGACATGTTCTTCGACATTCACGGCGACGAGGATCTGCCGTACGTGTTCGTTGCCGGATCGGAGATGCTGCCGAGCTTTACCGAACAGCAGGGCAAGGAGCAAACCGCGTTCATCGAAGCGTTCAAGGTCGCGAGCCCCGACTTCCAGACCGAACACGGCTATGCGGCGAGCAAGTACAAGGAAGACGCGCTCAAGCTCGCGTCGAAGTACATCGGCCATCAGTTCGGTTGCCTGTCGCTGACGCTCGAGATGCCGTTCAAGGACAACGCAAACCTGCCCGACGAGCGAGTCGGCTGGAACGGCGAGCGTAGCGCGGCGCTTGGCGCGGCGATGCTGGCGGCGATCCTGGTGCACGTCGACACGTTTGCGTAAGCCACGGGTCGCCGTATGAAAAAAGCCGGAGCATCTCAGGATGCGCCGGCTTTTTTGCTTCTGTCGATGCCGCTTCGTCGTATCAGGACTTCTTCGCGGATTTCTTCTTCACGGCCTTCTTCGGGCTGCTCGATTTTTTCGTCGCGACGGCTTTCTTGCTGCCGGTGCGGCCCGAAGCGTTTGCCTTGCCCTTGCCGCGGTGCGACTTGCCCTTGAATTTCTTCGTCGAGGACGAGGAGCGTTCGACGCGCGGCTTCAGCGGCGGAACCGGGTCGTTCCAGCTGAACGCGAGCATTTGCTGACCGACATAGCCGCATCGGAATTTCAGCGGCGTCGGGTCGCTGCCGTTGCTGTGGATGCCGAGTCCGTCGACCGTGACGATATTGTCGACCTTCACGCGCTGCTTGCCCTGGTCGAACGAGTCGTTCCACGGCGTGATCGTCGCGTTGCCGCTGTCGAATGCATTTGGCGCGAAGTCGACGTGGTCGAAGGCCGACGACGTGCTGGCGATGAAGCTGCCGTGCGCTGCACAATCGGCGGCGAGCGGATCGGCATGCATTTCGTTGACGAATTTGTTGATCAGTTCGGAGCGCTGGTCGAGCAGGTCGGCGAATGCCGGTGTCGGAAGCGCAAGTGACAGGCCTGCAATACAGGCTGCCAGCTTGCCGAGCGCCCGGATAATCCGGAGCGACGCAGGAGAGCTGTCCATCTGGTTATTGGTGAGGAGCGAATGAGACATCGGGCACATATAGATGCCCGATGAAGAACCGGAGTTCAATCTTAGCGTAAAAAAGTCGCCCGGCAGTAGACGCCGCATTCTGCCGTACTGCCTGAGCGGCCGCCGGCACGGGATGACGGCGCCGCCGCAAGAAGGCCATTCAGGCGCGCGGGCCGCCGAGGCGATAGCGCCGGACGTCGAAGGTCGTCACCCATGCGGGACGATAGACGGCGATGAGTGCCGTCGCCATCCCGGTGAACCACGCTTCGCCGAGAGCGAGCAGTGCGGTGTTCAGCAGATAGCCGGCGGGAATCACGACGGGAACGCCATCCGCGAGCGCGAGCTGGACACCGGCCGCGGCGGCTGCGACAGCGAGGATTGCGATGGCGGGCGACAGGAATCCCTGGCCGGTGATGAACGACGCGAGATTGTGCGGCAACCATGCAAGCGCAGCGCGCTGCAGCAATGCAGACACGCCGACCGGCAGCGCGCCGTAGACCAGATAGGTCAGGCCGATGCCCTGCCAGGGCGCGTCGAAGATGATCGCCGCAACTGCCGTGATCGCCCCCATCGCGATCAGTGCGAGGGTCCAGTCGAACAGTGTGACGAGCAGCGTCGCGCCGAGCAGGTGCATGACGATGCCATCTTCGAGCCACGCATTCGACGCCCAGAGGACGGCAATGGCGGTGACGAGCGCGAGCCACACGTGCTGGAGCGTGGCGTCCTGCAGGCGTACGAAGGGACGATTCCAGATCGCGAGCGCGAGCAGGGCCACGGCGGCGATCCAGCCGCCGATGCCAACCCAGAGCGGAAGCGGTGTGAAAAGAAAACCCATGCGTCCATATTACTCGTTGAGCATGAAAGGTGGGAATCCGCACACGCCGACCGTCGCAATATCGAGACTGTTTGCCTAGCGTTCGCGCCGGAACCGCGCCGGCGGCTCGGCGGCGACCGGCAGGTCCTGCGCGCCGTCGATCGAGGCCGGCAACGGGTACGGACGATCGTTCCGTTGCGCACGCAGCGGAACCGGGCCGCGTTCGCCGATGGTGGGCTTGCGCAGGCGGTTGCGGTTCGCCAGCAGCATCTCGAGATGGGGCGACAGCCAGCCGTTGTAGATCGCGACCGCGGCGGCGCGGTTGGTGGCGCCGAGCTGCTGGAAGATGCTGGCGAGGTGGATCTTCACGGTGCCTTCGCTGATGCCGAGCGTACGGGCGATCATCTTGTTGGTGCTGCCCATGTGGACGAAGCGCATGATCTGCGCTTGCCGCGGCGACAGGAGACTGCCCAGCGGTCGGCGGGGAAGGGTTTCGGCGAGCGTCTGGAAATGGGCATCGTAGCGCGCCGCAGCAGTGGATGGCAGCAGACGGAGCGCGATCGGCGGGATGTAGTGCCCGCCCAGCAACACGATTTCGAGCGCCCGCACGATCAGGTGCGGCCGCGTGGAATGCGGGATCACCCCCGAGACGCCGTAGTTGAAGAAGCGCTGAATGGCTTCCGGCGAGGTTTCGTCGACCAGGACGGCGACAGGTGTCGGCGAGCATGCGCTGCAGAGCGCCTGGAGTTCGCTGAGCCGGCCGACGTCGAGCCAGTCGATCGCGACCAGGTCGAAACGTTGATTGCGCAGCAGACTGCGCGCCTGGAAACTGTCGGCCGCATCGTTGACGCTGGCGTGACGGTCGATCTGTCGCAACAGGGCCTTCAGTCCGTCACGCCGCTCGGCGTCTGAATTGAGCATCAGGAACCGCATATTCAACCTCCATCATGTGAGCCATTGATCTGCCGTCTGGCATGCGTTGGGTTTGATAATGACAAAGACCTTACACGATGTCTGCTTGTCTGAAAGGCTTAGGAAAAGTATGAAATTTCGGGCGGCTGGATGACGGGCAAGAAAAAAGCCGCTCCGGCGGGAACCGTGAGCGGCTTCGGACCGGCAGGACGTGGGGCCTGCGGTGCGGGGGTCAGTGGAAGTGCGGCTGCGCGGGTGACGCGTCTTCCGGCATTTCCGCGTGGACGATTTCGCCGAGCGGATCGGCATAGAGCGGCACGCCGCAGTCATCGCAATATTCGGGTTCGAAACGGCCCGCGTGCCGCCGGACGTCGGTTACACCGCATTCCTTCAGCAAGTTCACGATTTCTTCGAGCGGTCCTTCGATCGGTGCTTCGCCCTCGAGCGTCGCGCTGTCGGTCGACACGTCGCCGTTTTCGCGGCCGTAGAGCGGCCATACGACGCCGTAAATGACGTCGTTGCTGGCGCGTCGTGTGAAGCCGACACGGTACTCGTCGATACGTCGTTCGCCGAAGCCCGCGACCACCGCGCGCAGCTCTTGCGGTGCCGCACCAAGTGTGTCGAAAAGATAACGAATGGCCGTTCTTACCGTGTGCGGACGGATGCGTTCGTCCGCATCCCGGCAGGCCGAGTAGTACGCGTCCGGAAGCAGGCATTCGAACTCGCAGCCGGGCAGGGCGATCGACAGGTTCGGACCGCCCTGGGCCGTCCATTGCTCGAGGCACTGGCCACGTTCGATTCGGCTGCCGTTTTCTTCTTCCTGCCAGCGGAACAGCGGTGCGCCGACGGGGGCGGCGACGACGGCGAGCAGAAAGCGCGGGTCGGCCAGGATCGGCGAAGTTTCGGGCAGGTCGCCGAAGCCGAGCTTGGGCGTGTGCTGGCCGATCGCCGCATGCGCGAGTTGCTGGGCCAGTCGGTAGGTTTCGACGTGGTGTCGCGGCAGCTGGTCGATGCTGTAGAGGAACGGGGCAAGCCCGACGAGGGTGCCGTTCGCGAGGACGTGAGCCTGCAGGTGGGTTCGCAGCGCTTCGGCGACATCTCCCTTGAGCGGGCCCGACGGGATCATGTAGCGCGTCCATGCGAGAACCGGGACGGCGACCAGCAGCGCATCGAACGGTTGGCCGTCGTGCTCGATCACCATCGACTCGCTGTGCGTCTCGGCCATGTCGGCGAGCGCGCCATAGGCGTCGGGATGATTCTGCTGAAGATGGTCGAGCGCGGCGTCGAGCGTGGTCTGGTTGCCGTTGCGGACAATCTTCGCGAGTAGCGCGTCGAGCTTCGCTTCCCAGAAGCGATCCTCGATGCGGCTGCCCGAGGCGAAGAGCGCGAGCGACAGACCGACCAGTTTGTCGGCATCGGGGGGGAGGCGTTTGGCGATTCGCTGGCGCATATTAAAGACGTATATAGAAAGAGGCGAAGAACCTCACATTCTAGTCCGTTCTTTGCGCGATAAGCGGTCTCGTGCCGAGGCATGGACGGTCGGCCAAATCGCGGCTTTTGTGAAAAAGTTACGCCAACCCCTTGCGCGAATGCCGCGAGCTACCTACAATCACGCCTCTTTCGCGCGAACGGAAACGCGGCGCGGAAGAGGGAAGCAGGGTGGGTGGAGCGCTGGAGTCTGGAGCGCACGGCTGGCCTGGAAGTTGAGCCCCGCAGTCGCAACGATCTGATGTAAAAAGTTGTTGACGCGCTGCGAAACACGGTTCATAATCTCGCTTCTCTGCTGCTGAAAACGCAGCGCTGCTGAGAAACTTCAGGTTTCTCGCAGAAATGCTCTTTAAAAATTAACAGCCGATAAGTGTGGGCGCTTGATGAAAGCGAGCTGATCTTCGGATCAGATAGCGAAAGTATCAAGAGTCTCACACTAAAGTAAGTCAGGTTTATGAAGCAATTCATATTCCTGTCAGCTTTGAGTGAGCGACCGGTTCTTAACCGAACCGAAAACAGTAACAGGTTTAAACTGAAGAGTTTGATCCTGGCTCAGATTGAACGCTGGCGGCATGCCTTACACATGCAAGTCGAACGGCAGCACGGGTGCTTGCACCTGGTGGCGAGTGGCGAACGGGTGAGTAATACATCGGAACATGTCCTGTAGTGGGGGATAGCCCGGCGAAAGCCGGATTAATACCGCATACGATCTACGGATGAAAGCGGGGGACCTTCGGGCCTCGCGCTATAGGGTTGGCCGATGGCTGATTAGCTAGTTGGTGGGGTAAAGGCCTACCAAGGCGACGATCAGTAGCTGGTCTGAGAGGACGACCAGCCACACTGGGACTGAGACACGGCCCAGACTCCTACGGGAGGCAGCAGTGGGGAATTTTGGACAATGGGCGAAAGCCTGATCCAGCAATGCCGCGTGTGTGAAGAAGGCCTTCGGGTTGTAAAGCACTTTTGTCCGGAAAGAAATCCTTGGCTCTAATACAGTCGGGGGATGACGGTACCGGAAGAATAAGCACCGGCTAACTACGTGCCAGCAGCCGCGGTAATACGTAGGGTGCGAGCGTTAATCGGAATTACTGGGCGTAAAGCGTGCGCAGGCGGTTTGCTAAGACCGATGTGAAATCCCCGGGCTCAACCTGGGAACTGCATTGGTGACTGGCAGGCTAGAGTATGGCAGAGGGGGGTAGAATTCCACGTGTAGCAGTGAAATGCGTAGAGATGTGGAGGAATACCGATGGCGAAGGCAGCCCCCTGGGCCAATACTGACGCTCATGCACGAAAGCGTGGGGAGCAAACAGGATTAGATACCCTGGTAGTCCACGCCCTAAACGATGTCAACTAGTTGTTGGGGATTCATTTCCTTAGTAACGTAGCTAACGCGTGAAGTTGACCGCCTGGGGAGTACGGTCGCAAGATTAAAACTCAAAGGAATTGACGGGGACCCGCACAAGCGGTGGATGATGTGGATTAATTCGATGCAACGCGAAAAACCTTACCTACCCTTGACATGGTCGGAATCCTGCTGAGAGGCGGGAGTGCTCGAAAGAGAACCGGCGCACAGGTGCTGCATGGCTGTCGTCAGCTCGTGTCGTGAGATGTTGGGTTAAGTCCCGCAACGAGCGCAACCCTTGTCCTTAGTTGCTACGCAAGAGCACTCTAAGGAGACTGCCGGTGACAAACCGGAGGAAGGTGGGGATGACGTCAAGTCCTCATGGCCCTTATGGGTAGGGCTTCACACGTCATACAATGGTCGGAACAGAGGGTTGCCAACCCGCGAGGGGGAGCTAATCCCAGAAAACCGATCGTAGTCCGGATTGCACTCTGCAACTCGAGTGCATGAAGCTGGAATCGCTAGTAATCGCGGATCAGCATGCCGCGGTGAATACGTTCCCGGGTCTTGTACACACCGCCCGTCACACCATGGGAGTGGGTTTTACCAGAAGTGACTAGTCTAACCGCAAGGAGGACGGTCACCACGGTAGGATTCATGACTGGGGTGAAGTCGTAACAAGGTAGCCGTATCGGAAGGTGCGGCTGGATCACCTCCTTTCCAGAGCTTCTCGCAAAGTTGAGCGCTCACGCTTATCGGCTGTAAATTTAAAGACAGACTCAGGGGTCTGTAGCTCAGTCGGTTAGAGCACCGTCTTGATAAGGCGGGGGTCGTTGGTTCGAATCCAACCAGACCCACCATTGTCTGGCGGTAGTACCCTGAAGTTCTCTGTACATGGGGGCATAGCTCAGCTGGGAGAGCACCTGCTTTGCAAGCAGGGGGTCGTCGGTTCGATCCCGTCTGCCTCCACCAATCACCAACGCTAAGGGCTTGGTTCAGACATTGAACCGAGAATTTTGCATTGGCGATTGAGCCAGTCAGAGTGATACGTAGTACGTATCGGCTGTCGTTCTTTAACAATCTGGAAGAAGTAAGTAATTTGGATAGCGGAAGCGTCTTGAGATGGACGTGGAAACTATCCGGGTTGTGATTGTATCGATGTATCTCAAGATGATTCGAACTCTATGTTTGACTCAATTTGGAATACGGCACAACGCGAGAACTCAACCTGTAGCGGCTGTCGAGAGACAGACTCGTTATAGGGTCAAGCGAACAAGTGCATGTGGTGGATGCCTTGGCGATCACAGGCGATGAAGGACGCGGTAGCCTGCGAAAAGCTACGGGGAGCTGGCAAACGAGCTTTGATCCGTAGATGTCCGAATGGGGAAACCCACTCCTTTTGGAGTATCCATGGCTGAATACATAGGCCATGTGAAGCGAACGCGGTGAACTGAAACATCTAAGTAACCGCAGGAAAAGAAATCAACCGAGATTCCCAAAGTAGTGGCGAGCGAAATGGGATGAGCCTTGCACTCTTTATTTGTATTGTTAGCCGAACGCTCTGGAAAGTGCGGCCATAGCAGGTGATAGCCCTGTAGGCGAAAACAGTATGAAAGAACTAGGTGTGCGACAAGTAGGGCGGGACACGTGAAATCCTGTCTGAAGATGGGGGGACCATCCTCCAAGGCTAAATACTCGTGATCGACCGATAGTGAACCAGTACCGTGAGGGAAAGGCGAAAAGAACCCCGGGAGGGGAGTGAAATAGATCCTGAAACCGCATGCATACAAACAGTCGGAGCCTCGTAAGGGGTGACGGCGTACCTTTTGTATAATGGGTCAGCGACTTACGTTCAGTAGCAAGCTTAACCGTATAGGGCAGGCGTAGCGAAAGCGAGTCCGAATAGGGCGTTCAGTTGCTGGGCGTAGACCCGAAACCAGGTGATCTATCCATGGCCAGGATGAAGGTGCGGTAACACGTACTGGAGGTCCGAACCCACTAACGTTGAAAAGTTAGGGGATGAGCTGTGGATAGGGGTGAAAGGCTAAACAAACCTGGAAATAGCTGGTTCTCTCCGAAAACTATTTAGGTAGTGCCTCGTGTCTCACCTTCGGGGGTAGAGCACTGTCATGGTTGGGGGGTCTATTGCAGATTACCCCGCCATAGCAAACTCCGAATACCGAAGAGTGCAATCACGGGAGACAGACATCGGGTGCTAACGTCCGGTGTCAAGAGGGAAACAACCCAGACCGCCAGCTAAGGTCCCCAAATATAGCTAAGTGGGAAACGAAGTGGGAAGGCTAAAACAGTCAGGAGGTTGGCTTAGAAGCAGCCACCCTTTAAAGAAAGCGTAATAGCTCACTGATCGAGTCGTCCTGCGCGGAAGATGTAACGGGGCTAAGCTATATACCGAAGCTGCGGATGCGAGCTTTGCTCGCATGGTAGGAGAGCGTTCCGTAAGCCTGCGAAGGTGCCTTGTAAAGGGTGCTGGAGGTATCGGAAGTGCGAATGCTGACATGAGTAGCGATAAAGGGGGTGAAAGGCCCCCTCGCCGTAAGCCCAAGGTTTCCTACGCAACGTTCATCGGCGTAGGGTGAGTCGGCCCCTAAGGCGAGGCAGAAATGCGTAGCTGATGGGAAGCAGGTCAATATTCCTGCACCATTGTTAGATGCGATGGGGGGACGGATCGCGGAAGGTTGTCCGGGTGTTGGAAGTCCCGGTCGCTGCATTGGAGAAGGCACTTAGGCAAATCCGGGTGCGTAATTCAAGGGTGTGGCGCGAGCTCCTTCGGGAGCGAAGCAATTGGAAGTGGTTCCAAGAAAAGCCTCTAAGCTTCAGTCTAACGATGACCGTACCGCAAACCGACACAGGTGGGCGAGATGAGTATTCTAAGGCGCTTGAGAGAACTCGGGAGAAGGAACTCGGCAAATTGGTACCGTAACTTCGGGATAAGGTACGCCCTTGTAGCTTGACCAGCCTGCGCTGGGAGGGTGAAGGGGTTGCAATAAACTGGTGGCTGCGACTGTTTAATAAAAACACAGCACTCTGCAAACACGAAAGTGGACGTATAGGGTGTGACGCCTGCCCGGTGCCGGAAGATTAAATGATGGGGTGCAAGCTCTTGATTGAAGTCCCGGTAAACGGCGGCCGTAACTATAACGGTCCTAAGGTAGCGAAATTCCTTGTCGGGTAAGTTCCGACCTGCACGAATGGCGTAACGATGGCCACACTGTCTCCTCCCGAGACTCAGCGAAGTTGAAGTGTTTGTGATGATGCAATCTACCCGCGGCTAGACGGAAAGACCCCATGAACCTTTACTGTAGCTTTGCATTGGACTTTGAACCGATCTGTGTAGGATAGGTGGGAGGCTATGAAACCGGAACGCTAGTTTCGGTGGAGCCGTCCTTGAAATACCACCCTGGTTTGTTTGAGGTTCTAACCTTGGCCCGTGATCCGGGTCGGGGACAGTGCATGGTAGGCAGTTTGACTGGGGCGGTCTCCTCCCAAAGCGTAACGGAGGAGTACGAAGGTACGCTAGGTACGGTCGGAAATCGTGCTGATAGTGCAATGGCATAAGCGTGCTTAACTGCGAGACCGACAAGTCGAGCAGGTGCGAAAGCAGGTCATAGTGATCCGGTGGTTCTGTATGGAAGGGCCATCGCTCAACGGATAAAAGGTACTCTGGGGATAACAGGCTGATACCGCCCAAGAGTTCATATCGACGGCGGTGTTTGGCACCTCGATGTCGGCTCATCTCATCCTGGGGCTGTAGCCGGTCCCAAGGGTATGGCTGTTCGCCATTTAAAGAGGTACGTGAGCTGGGTTTAAAACGTCGTGAGACAGTTTGGTCCCTATCTGCCGTGGGCGTTGGATATTTGAAGGGGGCTGCTCCTAGTACGAGAGGACCGGAGTGGACGAACCTCTGGTGTACCGGTTGTCACGCCAGTGGCATCGCCGGGTAGCTATGTTCGGAAGAGATAACCGCTGAAAGCATCTAAGCGGGAAACTCGCCTTAAGATGAGATATCCCTGGGGACTAGATCCCCTTGAAGGGTCGTTCGAGACCAGGACGTTGATAGGTCAGGTGTGTAAGCGCAGTAATGCGTTCAGCTAACTGATACTAATTGCCCGTAAGGCTTGATCCTATAACAAGTCTGTCTCGCGCTGATTACAGCGCGTCGGACTGGTTGGATTCTCGTGTGTGATACACACAACTCAAAATTACTGCTTCTTCCCAGATTGGTTCTGTTGGCCAAGCCAGCAGAACAACCCTCTTTGCCTGATGACCATAGCGAGTCGGTCCCACCCCTTCCCATCCCGAACAGGACCGTGAAACGACTCTACGCCGATGATAGTGCGGATTCCCGTGTGAAAGTAGGTAATCGTCAGGCTCCCTAAGCCAGAAACCCCCGCCCGAAAGGCGGGGGTTTTTGCATTTGCGCGGCAGAAATGCATGCGCGAGCGAGAAGGGTGCCCATTCATCATGTCTCTCCGGCACATATGCCGGATCACTCGACTGCAATTCTGCAGTCAAACCTCACCCGGAACGAGAAACCGGGCGATTTGATACGATCGAAGTGCCATCGGCGATTGCACGCGTCGACGTGCAAGTTCGAAATCAGGGCTTGATGGAGAGAGCGGGAATGAATATCGGCGACGCGTCGCGCGAATCCGGGGTCAGCGCAAAAATGATCCGGTACTACGAACAGGTCGGCCTGCTTGCACCGAGCAAACGTACCGACGCCGGCTACCGGATCTACGGCGCGGATGAAATCCATATCCTGCGCTTCATCCGTCAGGCGCGACGCCTCGGCTTTCTCGTCGAAGACATCCGCAAGCTGCTGACGCTCTGGCAAGACCGTTCCCGGGCGAGTGCCGAAGTGAAGGCGATTGCCCTCGAGCACGTGGCCGAACTCGACAAACGCATCGCCGAACTGAGCGACATGCGCGACACGCTGGCCAATCTCGCTGCGCACTGCCATGGTGACGGGCGGCCGGAATGCCCGATTTTGGCGCGCCTGTCCGACCCCGTCGGCGAACCAAATTAGTGCGTATGCTCGAGGCCCGAAACAGGCCTCAATTCGATTTCCATAAAAATCAAAGGCTTACGCGATATCGGCGCTCGGTCATTCCGATTGGGAATGGTTGCCATGCAAGTATTTCACTAGCATCTTGGTGCGGCATCGCTATAATTCGGGATAACCCTATACGGGAAATCCCTGAATACCGATTCACCAGGGGTCCCCCTTCCTTGGAGAACGTCATGATCGCCTACATCGTCGAAAAGCTGAGCAACTGGTTTGAATCCGCAGAACGTGAACGTCGCGAGGCCTACCTGGCCACGTCGTCGGACATCGTCCAGCTCGAAAGCCGCATCCGCTCGCTGGAAACCAACGGCTACTCGCTGTAATCGGAGTCGCCGTCAGGTGCCGCGTGGTACCGAACGATAAGCAAGCCCCGTATTGACGGGGCTTTGTTTTTTTGTGCGCCGGATCTGGCGCAATCATCAGGGCAGCGCTATGGTATCGACCTGCTTTTCACCTTGAAGGACACGATCATGCGTTTGCGTCTTGATGTGCGTCGTAGTGCCCGCGCGCGTCTCGTTCTGGGCGCGGCGGTGCTTGTCCATGGACTCGCGGCCGTAGCCGCGACGTCGTCCAAACCGCTGGTTCTCGATACGCAACGGGGTATCCAGGACGGCAAGGGCGGGCTGGTGCTGCAGACCGCACCGTTGTCATCCGAGCCGATCGTCGAGCCGGCGGGCATGCGGGCTCCGGCAGGGCAGGTGCCGAACACGTCGGTTCCGCTGTTCGTCGCGCCGTATATCAATGTCCCCGCGTGGGGTGGGCAGCCGTCCAGCCCGCCGAGGCTCGCGCCGAGACTTCAGCCGTAAGGGCTCGTCGCCCGATCAGTTGCCGCGGTGCTCGATCTGGTAGCGGGCGCCGCTGTCCTGTCCGAGCTTCTCGACCAGGTAGGGCAGTGCCTCGTTCATGCTCTGCGCGAGCGTATACGGCGGATTCAGGATGAACATCCCGCTGCCGTAGAGACCCAGCCCGTCAGTCGGCGGATTCGACACCGTCAGCGTCAGATGCAGCCAGTTGTTCGGTTGCAGGCGCTTCAACTGCTCGGGAAAACGCTGCGATTCCGTCCGGGTCACCTGCGGGTACCAGACCGCATAGCAGCCCGTCGCGAAACGCTTCAGACACTCCGTCAAGCACGTGACCGTGCGCGCGTAATCCTTCTTGTCCTCATAGGACGGGTCGATCAGCACGAGCGCGCGGCGCGGCGGCGGAGGCAGCAGCGCCTTGATGCCTTCGAAACCGTCGCCTGCGAAGATCATTGCGCGTCGCCCCGCATCGCGGAAATTGTGGCGCAGCACGTCGATTTCCGTCGTGTGCATTTCGAACAGGCGCATGCGGTCCTGCTCGCGCATCGATCGCCATGCGATGTACGGGGAACCGGGGTAGAAGCGCAGTTCGCCGTCGTCGTTCAGTGCGCGGACTTCGTCGACATAGTCGCCCAGCGCTTCCGGCAAATTCTTTTCGTTCCACAGCCGGCCGATGCCGGTGTCGAATTCCGACGTCTTCGCCGCGTAGCCGTCGCGCAGCGAGTACACGCCGGCACCGGCATGCGTGTCGACGTACCAGTACGACTTGTCTTTCTTGTTCAGGTAGCGCAGCAGCTGGACGACGACGGCGTGCTTGAGCACGTCCGCGTGGTTGCCTGCGTGAAAACCGTGACGATAACTGAGCATGGCGGGCTGCCTGAAACGAAAGGTGAATCGATGAATGCGGTCGATCGTGCACGGCCGTCAGGTCGGGCGCCGATGCGGGCCGCGTATTGTACGCGAGTGGCCGCGCATCGCCTTACTCGTACGCATCGCCGACCACCTCCTCGATGCGTTGCTTCACCTCCGGCGTCAGTTTGGCGGCAACGTCGAGCGCGCGCATGTTGTCGCCGATCTGCTCGATCCGCGACGCGCCCGTGATGACCGAACTCACCCGCGGATTCGCGAGCACCCACGCGATCGCGAGCTGGGCCGTGCTGCAGCCGAGCTCGGCTGCGATTTCGCCGAGTCGTTCGACGATATCGTTGGCGGCCTGATCGGTCAGGCGCTCGCGCATCCAGTCGTAACCCTGCAACTGCGCCCGGCTGCCGGGCGGCACGCCGTTACGGTACTTGCCGGTGAGCAGGCCCGATGCCAGCGGGCTCCAGGTCGTGAGGCCGAGGCCGTAGTCGTCGTAGAGCCGCGCATATTCCTGCTCGACCCGCGTACGGTGGAACAGGTTGTACTGCGGCTGCTCGACGACCGGCTTGTGCAGGTGATGCCGTTCGGCGATCTCGCAAGCGGCACGAATTTCGTCGGCGCGCCATTCCGACGTGCCCCAGTACAGCGCCTTGCCGCGCACGATCATGTCGCTCATCGCCCAGACGGTTTCCTCGATCGGCGTGTTCGGATCGGGGCGATGGCAATAGACGAGATCGACGTAATCGAGCTGCAGCCGGCGCAGCGAGCCGTCGATCGCGTTCAACAGGTATTTACGGTTCAGCGTGTGATACTGGTTGGGTGCTTCGGCGAGCCCCCAGAAGAACTTCGTGGACACGATGTAGCTGACGCGCGGCCAGTCGAGCGACTTGAGCGCGTGACCCATGATTTCCTCGGATTTGCCGCCGGCGTACACCTCGGCATTGTCGAAGAAATTGACGCCCGCGTCGCGTGCCGCGGCGAGGCATTCGCGGGCGACCCGCTGGTCGACCTGATTGCCGTACGTCACCCATGAACCGAGCGAAAGCGCGCTGATCTGCAGGCCGGAGCGGCCTAGCCGTCGATAGTGCATGCGAATCTCCTGCGTGACGGAACCGACCTTAAGCTTAGACGTTTTGCGCGCGAACCGCGGGGCCGATCGTGCACAATGGCGGCTGGCCCGCCGCCACGATCGCGAGATGGCAGCGGAGGCGGCGGGCGCTCGTTTTATCGATCCGACAACGGGAGGAGACGGACATGGCAGCAGATCTGAACGGCAAGACCGCAGTCGTCACGGGTGCCGCGAGCGGCATCGGCAAGGAAATCGCACTCGAGCTCGCGAAAGCGGGCGCGGCCGTCGCGATCGCCGACCTGAACCAGGACGGCGCCAATGCGGTCGCCGACGAGATCGTCAAGGCCGGCGGCAAGGCGATCGGCGTCGCGATGGACGTGACCAACGAGGATGCCGTGAACAGCGGCATCGACAAGGTGGCCGCCACGTTCGGCTCGGTCGACATCCTCGTGTCGAACGCGGGCATCCAGATCGTCAACCCGATCGAGAACTACTCGTTCTCCGACTGGAAGAAGATGCAGGCGATCCACGTCGACGGCGCGTTCCTGACGACCAAGGCCGCGCTCAAGCACATGTACAAGGACGATCGCGGCGGCGTCGTGATCTACATGGGTTCGGTGCACTCGCACGAAGCGTCGCCGCTGAAGTCGGCATACGTGACGGCCAAGCACGGCCTGCTGGGTCTCGCCCGCGTGCTGGCGAAGGAAGGCGCGAAGCACAACGTGCGCTCGCACGTGGTGTGTCCGGGCTTCGTGCGCACGCCGCTGGTCGACAAGCAGATTCCGGAGCAGGCGAAGGAGCTCGGGATCAGCGAAGAGGAAGTGGTGAAGAAGGTGATGCTCGGCAATACGGTGGACGGCGTGTTCACGACGGTGCAGGACGTCGCGCAGACGGTGCTGTTCCTGTCGGCGTTCCCGAGCGCGGCGCTCACGGGCCAGTCGTTCGTCGTCAGCCACGGCTGGTTCATGCAGTGACGCGACTGCGGGCGGTGTCGCCGCCCGCTGTGCCGAACGGCAAAAAAACGCGCTCCGGGGAGCGCGTTTTTCATGTCGGCAGGGGCAGCGCCGTGATGGCGACTGCCTGGCGTCGCTTTACTTCAGGACGGCTGCGACCGCATTGGCGACTGCGTCGAGGTTGCGCGTGTTCAGCGCGGCGACGCAGATCCGGCCCGTGCCGACCGCGTAGATGCCGAACTCGTCGCGCAGGCGGTCGACTTGCGCCGAGGTCAGGCCCGAATACGAGAACATCCCGCGTTGTGCGTTGATGAAGCTGAAGTCGCGATCGACGCCGCTTGCCTTCAGGCGCTCGACGAGACCGTTGCGCATCGCGCGGATGCGATCGCGCATTTCGCCCAGTTCCTGCACCCACGCAGCGTGCAGTTCCGGCGACGCGAGCACTGCCGCGACCACGGCGCCGCCATGGGTCGGCGGGTTCGAGTAGTTCGTGCGGATCACGCGCTTCAGTTGCGACAGCACGCGCGTCGCTTCTTCCTTGCTCGACGTGATGATCGACAGTGCGCCGACGCGCTCGCCGTACAGCGAGAACGACTTCGAGAACGACGACGACACGAATGCGTTCAGGTCGGCCGCGGCGAACAGGCGCACGGCGGCGGCATCGGCCTCGATGTTCTCGCCGAAGCCCTGGTAGGCCATGTCGAGGAACGGCACGAGGTTGCGCGCCTTCACGACGTCGACGACCTGTTGCCATTGGGCTTCGGTCAGGTCCACGCCGGTGGGGTTGTGGCAGCACGCGTGCAGCACGACGACCGTGCCTGCCGCATAGCCGTTCAGCGCCGACAGCATGCCTTCGAAGTTCACGCCGTTGGTGGCGGCGTCGTAGTACGGGTAGGCAACGACTTCGAAGCCGGCTGCTTCGAACAGCGCGCGGTGGTTTTCCCAGCTCGGATCGCTGATCGCGACCTTCACGTTCGGGTTCACGGTGCGCAGGAAATCGGCGCCGATCTTCAGCGCGCCCGTGCCGCCCAGCGCCTGGGCCGTGACCACGCGACCTGCCGCGATCAGCGGCGAGTCGTTGCCGAGCAGCAGCTTCTGCACGGCCGCATCGTAAGCGGCGATCCCGTCGATCGGCAGGTAGCCGCGCGGCAGGCCGGCCTCGACACGCGCCTTCTCCGCTTCGCGAACCGCGCGCAGCAGCGGAATCTTGCCTTCTTCGTTCGTGTACACACCGACGCCGAGGTTGACCTTGGTCGGACGCGCATCGGCGTTGAAGGCTTCGTTCAGGCCCAGGATCGGGTCGCGGGGAGCAAGCTGGACAGCGGAGAAGAGCGACATGATGATTCGGCAGTAGTGAAAAGAGGGTCAGGCTTTCAACGGGCGGGGCGGGCGCGGAGCGCGCCGCGCGCGGGCAGGCACGACACCGGAAAGCGCAGCAGCCTGACATTGTAGCGAATTCGCGCTGGCCGGGGCGGCGTTTCGGCGGCGAAATTGGGCCGGGAACCGCGATCGCGGACGGCCGCCGCGCGTCAGGAGCCGACAGCAGTTCGCGACGCCGCGAAGCGCTAGAATGCTTTCTTTGCCCTCGCTCCGGCCGCATTCCATGTCCGAACATCACGCCGAAACCGGCGACGCGCTCGACGAATCGAAATTCGTGACCTTCGAAGGGTCGCCGTTCCAGCTCTACCAGCCGTATCCACCCGCAGGCGACCAGCCGACCGCCATCGACACGCTCGTCGAAGGGGTCGAGGACGGCCTGTCGTTTCAGACGCTGCTCGGCGTAACGGGCTCGGGCAAGACCTTCACGATGGCGAACACGATCGCGCGGCTCGGCCGCCCGGCCATCGTGTTCGCGCCGAACAAGACGCTCGCGGCCCAGCTTTATGCAGAGTTCCGCGAGTTCTTTCCGCGCAACGCGGTCGAGTATTTCGTCTCGTACTACGACTACTACCAGCCGGAAGCGTACGTGCCGCAGCGCGACCTGTTCATCGAGAAGGACTCGTCGATCAACGAGCACATCGAGCAGATGCGGCTGTCGGCGACGAAGAGCCTGATGGAGCGCCGCGACGTCGTGATCGTCGCGACGGTCTCGGCGATCTACGGTATCGGCAACCCGTCCGAATACCACCAGATGATCCTGACGCTGCGCACCGGCGACAAGCTCGGCCAGCGTGACGTGATCGCGCGGCTGATCGCGATGCAGTACACGCGCAACGAGCAGGATTTCCAACGTGGCACGTTCCGCGTGCGCGGCGACACGATCGACATCTTCCCGGCCGAACACGCGGAAATGGCCGTGCGTGTCGAGCTGTTCGACGACGAAGTGGAGACGCTGCACCTGTTCGACCCGCTGACGGGGCGCGTGCGGCAGAAGATTCCGCGCTTCACCGTGTATCCGTCGTCGCACTACGTGACGCCGCGCGACACCGTGATGCGCGCGGTCGAAACGATCAAGGACGAACTGCGCGAGCGGCTCGAGTTCTTTCACAGCAACGGCAAGCTCGTCGAGGCGCAGCGCCTCGAGCAGCGCACGCGCTTCGATCTCGAAATGCTGCAGGAGCTCGGCTTCTGCAAGGGCATCGAGAACTACTCGCGGCATTTCTCGGGCGCCGCGCCCGGCGATCCGCCGCCGACGCTCGTCGACTACCTGCCGCCCGATGCGCTGATGCTGCTCGACGAATCGCACGTACTGATCGGCCAGTTGAACGGCATGTACAACGGCGACCGCGCGCGCAAGGAAAACCTCGTCAATTACGGGTTCCGGCTGCCGTCGGCGCTCGACAACCGGCCGCTGAAGTTCCCCGAGTTCGAGCGCAAGATGCGCCAGGTCGTGTTCGTGTCGGCCACGCCGGCCGACTACGAGAAGCGCGTGACGGGGCAGATCGCCGAACAGGTCGTGCGGCCGACGGGGCTCGTCGACCCGGAAATCGAAGTCCGGCCGGCGAGCTCGCAGGTCGACGACGTGCTGGCCGAGATCAACGCGCGCGTGAAGGCCGAGGAGCGCGTGCTGATCACCGTGCTGACCAAACGCATGGCCGAGCAGCTCACGGAGTTTCTCGCCGATCACGGTGTCAAGGTGCGTTACCTGCACAGCGACATCGACACGGTCGAGCGCGTCGAGATCATCCGCGACCTGCGGCTCGGCACGTTCGACGTGCTGGTCGGGATCAACCTGCTGCGCGAAGGGCTCGACATTCCCGAGGTGTCGCTCGTCGCGATCCTCGACGCGGACAAGGAAGGCTTCCTGCGCGCGGAGCGCTCGCTGATCCAGACGATCGGCCGTGCCGCGCGGAACGTGAACGGCAAGGCGATCCTCTACGCGGACAACATGACCGAGTCGATGAAGCGCGCGATCGGCGAGACCGAGCGGCGCCGCGCGAAGCAGATCGCCTACAACGAGCAGATGGGCATCACGCCGCGCGGCGTGGTGAAGCGGATCAAGGACATCATCGACGGCGTCTACAACGCCGACGAGGCGCGCGCGGAGCTGAAGGAAGCGCAGGCGCGCGCGAAATTCGAGGACATGTCGGAAAAACAACTCGCGAAGGAAATCAAGCGCCTCGAGAAGCAGATGGCCGACTACGCGAAGAACCTCGAATTCGAGAAGGCCGCCGCGACCCGCGACCAGCTTGCGGTATTGCGCGAGCGCGTGTTCGGCGCGAATGTCGGCGACCACATCAGCGGCGGCCGGTAAATCTTTCCAAACGTCACAGAAATCGATTGGTAACGAGCCTGTAAGCCTTGTCGGATCAGGGGTTTACACGGGTCTTCGTTTGTTCCGAGACAGGTTCGGTGCTAAACTTCGCAATTATTGAGAATAGTTCGCATTAACGTTCTTCGTCGCGTTAGTGTTTCCAGCGGGCGGCCCCGGCGGCGGTCCGCATGTCGTCAAGATAGTCAGACAAATAACAAGGAGTGTCCATGTTGGGTTCTTCGTTCATCCGCACGACGGTTGCGGTAGCGGCGGCGCTCGCCGCGATGTCGGCCTCGGCTGCCGAGTATCCGATCGGCAAGCAGCAGATCCAGGGCGGCATGGAAATCGGCGCGGTGTACCTGCAGCCGATCACGATGGACCCGGAAGGGATGATGCGCAAGGCGTCGGATTCCGACATCCACCTCGAGGCCGATATCCATGCGGTCAAGAACAACCCGACGGGTTTCGCTGAAGGCGACTGGATGCCGTACCTGCAGGTCACGTACAAGCTGACGAAGCAGGGCGATACGAAGTGGAAGGCTGAAGGCGACCTGATGGGCATGGTCGCGAGCGACGGCCCGCACTACGGCGACAACGTGAAGCTGGCCGGCCCGGGCAAGTACCACCTGACGATGACCGTCAAGCCGCCGATGCAGTCGGGCCACATGGCGTTCGGCCGCCACGTCGACAAGGAAACGGGCGTGGGCCCGTGGTTCAAGCCCATCACGCTCGAATACGACTTCCCGTTCGCCGGTATCGGCAAGAAGGGCGGGTACTGATCGGTGGCATGACGGACGGCGCGCTTCGGCGCGCCGTCGGCGTAGAGAATCCAGAATGCAAATTCCCCAGAAAATCGTTGCCGCAGCCGCTGCGCTGTGGCTTGCCGGCGCGGCGTACGCTGCCGATCTGCCGACGTTCAAGCTCGAGATGACGGACGGCAAGCTGAATCCCGCCCGCATCGAAGTGCCGGCCGGCCAGCGTTTCAAGATCGAGATCAAGAACACCGGCAAGGGTGCCGCCGAATTCGAGAGCGTGCAGCTGCGCAAGGAGAAGGTGCTCGCACCGGGCGCCGATTCGTTCGTGGTCGTCGCCCCGCTGTCGCCGGGCGAGTACAAGTTTTTCGACGATTTCCACCAGCAGGCACAGGGCGTGATCGTCGCGAAGTAACGCGTTTTATCTGCGCGCGGGCGCACAAGCCCCTTGCCCCGCGCGTCCGGAGGTATCGATGGGTCAGATCTTGTTCATCGTCTGGCGGGAGAGCGTCGAAGCGCTGCTCGTCGTCGGCATTCTCTATGCATGGCTGAAAAACGGCGACGACGACGCGCGCCGCGGCCTGCCGTTTCTCTGGGCCGGCGTCGGCGTCGGCCTGCTGATGGCCGTCGGCCTCGGTGCCGCGCTCGTGGGTTTCACCGAAGTGCTGTCCGGCGACGCGCAGGACTACTTCCAGACCGCCATGGTGCTGATCGCATGCGTGCTGATCGTGCAGATGGTGCTGTGGATGCGCCGGCACGGCCGCACGCTGAAGCGCGACATGGAGCAATCGCTGCAGCAGAGCACGCGCGATTCGAACTGGTGGGGCGTCGCGGTGCTGGTCGCGCTCGCGATCGCGCGCGAAGGCAGCGAGACGGTGATCTTCCTGTACGGCCTCGGTTTCGGCCAGTCGGGCCACGTCGACGGCAGCCAGATGCTCGCGGTCGTGATCGGCCTCGGCCTGGCGTTTTTCACGTTCTATCTGCTGCAGCTCGGCGGCAAGTATTTCTCGTGGCGGCATTTCTTCCGCGTCACCGAAGTGATGCTGCTGTTCCTCGGCGCGGGCCTGTTCCAGACCGGCGTCGACAAGCTGATCGACAAGGAAATCCTGCCGCTTGGCATCTCACAGGTGTGGGATACGTCGGCGATCCTCGATGACTCGGGTACGTTCGGCTCGCTCGTCGCGACGCTGACCGGCTATCGCGCGCACCCCGCACTGACCAACCTGGTTGCCTATGCGGTGTACTGGGCGGTGGTCTGGCTGTTGATGAAGCGCGCGAGCCGTCGTCCGGCCGTTGCCGCGGGCCGCGCGGCATGAGCGTCGTCGCCGCAGCCAAGCCGGGCCGGCTTGCACAGGCCGGGCAGTGGATGCAGCGCCACGGTGCGCTGATCCGCGGGATCCAGTGGATCGTCGTCGCGGTCTACGCGTTCCTGATCATCGTGCCGGCAGTATTGCCGCTGCCGGACGATTCCGCGCATCTGTGGAACAACCTCACGCTCATCGCCCAGTTCGCGTTCTGGGGCATCTGGTGGCCGTTCGTACTGCTGTCGATGGTGATGCTCGGCCGGGTCTGGTGCGGGGTGCTGTGCCCGGAAGGTGCGCTCACCGAATTCGCGAGCAAGTTCGGCCGCGGGGGGGCGATCCCGCGCTGGATGCGGTGGGGCGGCTGGCCGTTCGTCGCATTCGGGCTCACGACGATCTACGGGCAGATGGTGAGCGTGTACCAGTACCCGCTCGCGGTGCTGTTCGTGCTCGGCGGCTCGACCGTCGGTGCGATCGTGATCGGCGTGCTGTACGGCCGCGAGAAGCGCGTGTGGTGCAAGTACCTGTGCCCGGTCAACGGCGTGTTCGGGCTGCTCGCGCGGCTCGCGCCGATGCGCTACAAGGTCGACGAGGACGCATGGCGCCGTTCGTACAAGAACGGCGAGCATGGCCATCGCGTGATTCCGATCAACTGCGCGCCGCTCGTGCCGTTGCGCAACATGAAGGGCGCGGCGGACTGCCACATGTGCGGCCGCTGCAGCGGGCATCGCGATGCGATCTCGCTGTCGCTGCGCTCGCCGTCCGACGAAGTCGTGAACCTCGGTGCGCAGCAGGCGAACCCGTGGGATACCGCGCTGATCCTGTACGGCTTGCTTGGCGTCGCGATCGGCGCGTTCCACTGGACCGTCAGTCCGTGGTTCGTGCAAATCAAGCAATGGCTCGCGGGCTGGTTGATCGACCACGACATCACGTGGCCGCTCGAGACCAATGCGCCGTGGTTCCTGCTCACGCACTATCCGGATCGCAACGACGTGTTCTCCTGGCTCGATGGCGGGCTGGTCGTCAGCTACATCGTCGGGACGGGGCTCGTGTACGGCACCGCGTTGCTGGTGCTGCTGGCGGGCGCCACGCTGATGCTCGGCCGCTTCGATCGCGTGCGGCTGCATCATCTCGCGCAGGCGCTGATCCCGATCGCGGGTGCCGGCGTGTTCCTCGGGCTGTCGGCCACGACGCTGTCGCTGCTGCGCGCCGAACATGTCCCGCTCGGCTGGGCGACCGACGTGCGCATCGCGATCCTGGTCGGCGCCAACGCATGGAGTGCGTGGCTCGCGTGGAAAGTGACGGGGCGCTATGCGGCGTGGCCGCGCCGGATCGCGGCATTCGCGTGGTTCGCCGTCGGGCTTGCCGTCGTCGACAGCGCATGGTGGTTGATGTTCTGGGGTTTCTGACGTTTCTGATGCGGCTTGCGGGCCGCACCGACGATCATGTATCGACGCGGTAACGAACCCGGGCGGCGCGCTTGACGAATGGGCCGCCCAAACAAAAAGCGGCACGTCCATCGACGTGCCGCTTTTTTTCTACCTTGTGCGAGAACCAAAAAAAGTGGCTTGGCTTGCTGCAACGGCTGCTTGAGTGTGTTGCACGAAGGGGTCTAGATCTCGCGTGCACGCCGTTACGCTGGCTACTGCCCAACACCTCTCAGGGAGGTGGTCCCCACAATACGCTGTCGTTACTTCGTCAGGATCAGCTTGCCGAGCCGCGTGGCGCGCAACTGATAAGTCTCTCCGTTATGCGCGATGCTGATATGGCTCTGGCCTTGCAACAGCGAGTCGCTATTGACGACCCGCGTGCCTGCATCGCGGTTGCCGGCAGGTTTCGCCGGCGTGGTGACCGCTGCCGTCTTCTGGCGGCTGCTGGCCGCGGTGCCGGTCGTGCGGCGCAGGGTCAGCGTGGTCGGGCGCATGGTGTCGGTCATTCGGTTTGATCGGTGACTGTCGATACGATGGAATGAATTCTAAATGATAACTATTCCCATTTACAAAAACTCTTTATCGATCGAAGTGTCGAACTTGATAGCTTGAGTCAAAGGGGCGGCCCGCAGGCCGCCGGGGATCAGTGCAGCGGATCGGGGTCTTTGCGGCCCTGCGCGTACTCGCGGATCAGGCGGACGGTATCGATGTCCGACGTGCGGTACGCCTCCTTGACGATCCCGTGTGTCTGGCGCGCGTCTTCGCTGTCGTCCGTGACGACGAGCGTCGTCTGGTATTCGAAACGCAGGAACAGCGCGTGATCGTCGCGTTCTTCGATCGTCATCGTCAGCGAGCCGCCGATCTCGCCGTCGGCGGCGCGGATGTCGTAGCGGACCTGCTGGTTCGGTGTGAACGTGACGTGATCGCGCACGGTCGCGTGACCGTAGTGCAGCTCACGCTCGAGCGTCGTATCCGTGCGCTCGAGGACGACGCAACTGTCGAGACCGAGCACGAACAGTTGCGGCTGTTCGGCACGCAACACGAGACCTTCCCAGAGCTGGTCGCGGGTGAGGGGCGGCACGGCCGGATCGTCGGAGTTGATCTGGATCAGGTGTTCGAAGTTCAAGGGGACGGGTTCCTTCTGATGGCGAGCGGCCACGTGGTTCAAGAAGTTATTGTGACGCAAAACGGGCGGTTTCGCGGCACGTGCGCGCCCGTCCGTGCGTCATGCTTCGATGCAGCCCATGCGACCGGTCTGGTAGTCCACGACCGCCTGCCGGATCTCTTCCTCGGTATTCATCACGAACGGGCCGTAGCGGACGATCGGCTCGTTGAGCGGAACGCCACCGATCAGCAGCAGGTCGAGCGGCGCGTCGCCGGCGGCGAACGCGACCGTATCGCCGTCGTCGCAGTACACGACCATGTGCCGTGCATCCACCGCCTGCCTGTCGGGCCCGTAGAGGCCCGTTCCGTCGATCGGATAGGCGAACACGCGATAGCCGGCCGGCACGCTCTGCGTGACCGTTGCACCCGGCTGCAGCGTGAAATGCTGATAGAGGATCGGCGTGCGCGTCTCGATCGCCGCCCGGACGCCGAATGCTTCCCCGGCGATGACGCGTACGCGCGCGCGGCCGTCCGGCGACGTCGCGGTCGGAATGCGGTCGGACGGGATCTCCTGGTAGCGCGGCGCGATCAGCTTGTCGCGGCGCGGCAGGTTGACCCACAGCTGGAAGCCATGAGAGCGGCCGCCCGTGCGCGCGAATTCCGGATCCGGCATCTCGCTGTGCACGACGCCGGCGCCCGCCGTCATCCATTGCACGTCGCCCGGGCCGAGCGTGCCGGCATGGCCGGACGAGTCGCGATGGCGAAAGCGTCCGTCGAGTGCGTAGGTCACGGTCTCGAAACCGCGATGCGGGTGGTCGGGGGCGCCCTTGGCTTCGCCGGGCGCGTAGTCGACGGGGCCCATTTCATCGAGCAGCAGGAATGGATCGAAATCCATCAGCAGCCGCGTCGGGAACGGGCGATGAACCACGAAGCCGCCGCCTTCGGTGGTACGAAGGGCGGGATACGTGCGGTCAAGCGAGCGAGCGGTCGTCATGCGGATACCCTCGAAATGAACGGAATAGCGTTATTTTTGAAACATGGCGCTATTATATTGGGCGTTTTACCGCTCGATTCGCGACGGTTCGCAATGGATTGTTCTGAAATTGGAACGATGAGATGAATATCGATGCACATAACCTGAACGACCTCATGTACTTTTCGCAGGTCGTCGAACATGGCGGTTTCTCGGCCGCAGAGCGCGTGCTGGGCATCTCGAAATCGCGCCTGTCGCGGCGCCTGACCGAACTCGAGGCGGCGCTCGGCGTGCGCCTGCTGCAGCGCTCCACACGCAAGCTCGCGCTGACCGAGGCAGGGGAACTGTTCTACCAGCATTGCCAGGCGATGCTGGCCGAAGCGCAGGCGGCGATGAACGCGGTCCAGCAGTTGCGTTCGTCGCCGCGCGGCTCGGTGCGCGTCAGCGTGCCCGTCACGCTATCGCAGACGATGCTGTCGCGCATCCTGCCCGAATTCCTGCGCCGCTACCCCGAGGTGAAGGTGCACGTGCGCGTGACGAATCGCGTGATCGACCTGTTCGAGGATTCGGTCGACGTGGCGCTGCGCGTGCGCTCGGAGCCGCCGCAGAATGCGAACATCGTCGTGCGGCCGCTGTGGCGCACCGAGCAGTTGCTGGTCGGGGCGCCGAGCCTGCTGAGCCAGAATGCGCCGCCGCTGGTACCGGACGACCTGAGCGGATTCGAAACGCTCGATACGCCGAGCGTCGACGGGCGGCACGTGTTCAACCTGATCGCGCCGGACGGTACGCGGCACGTGCACGAACACGACCCGCGGCTCGTGACGGCCGACCTGATGACGATCCGCGAAGCCGTGCTCGATGGCCTCGGCATCGCGGCACTGCCGGAGATGATGTATGGCAACGCGCTGCGCGCGGGGCAACTGTCGCCCGTGATGCCGGGCTGGACGCTGCCGGTGCCGCAACTGTATGCGGTGTTCGTGTCGCGGCAGGGCATGCCGCCTGCGGTGCGTGCGTTCGTCGACTATCTGGTCGAGAAGCTCGATCACGGCGCGTACAAGGAGCCGGGTTGCCCGGAGCGTGCGAAGAAGGAAGCGGCGGCCGATGCTTCGGCGACCTGAACACGTCGCACGCGACGAGGCAAATTTGTTTTGTCATTGAAGCGTCGCCTGCAATCGCAAGTTTCAATCGCCGGAACCTTGAATGCGTGCGCGGGCGGGCCTATATTGAAATCCCATTTCGTGAAGGAAGTTCTGAGCGAAATCAGGTGGCCGCATATATTGTGAGCCAGATAGGGCAGAACGCGCAGTCCGTGCAGACCACGGCAGAGTCGCATTTGCGTTGCTCGAGGCGCAACCGATACCGCCAAAGAGCCCGCCGCCCGAAGGCGCCCGCGTGCGCATGAAAAAAGGCCTTCATCTGGCGATGAAGGCCTTTTACTTTGCATGGGGCCGCAGGTGCGGCCTGCGCGTCGGATCGCGTTCGTTACTTCGCTTTCGCGGCCGGTTCCGTCACGAAGCCGAGCTTCGTGAGGCCGCCTGCCTGCGCATCCGACATTACTTCCGCGACGTGCTCGTAGGCAACCTTGCGGTCCGCGCGCAGGTGCAACTCCGGCTGCGGCGTGCGTTTCGCGGCTTCCGCGATGCGTGCCTGCAGTTGTTCGCGCGTGACCGTGTGGTCGTCCCACAGGATCGTGCCGTCGCCCTGGATCGCGACGTCGACCGTCTGCGGCTTTTCGTCGACGGGCTGACTGCTGGCGTGCGGCAGGTCGATCTTCACCGCATGCTGCATCGCCGGGATCGTCACGAGGAAAATGATCAGGAGTACGAGCATGACGTCGACGAGCGGCGTCATGTTGATCTCGCTCATCACTGCATCGTCGTCATCGTCGCTGAAACCGGTGTTCATGGCCATGGTTCACCTCGTCTCAGCTGGCGCGCGTCGCGAGACGCAGGCCGTCGCGCGTCGACGACGACGCGAGGCTTGCGCCCGTCACGAAGTAGGCATGCAGGCCGTGCGCGAAACGGCGCAGCTTGCTGACGACACCCTTGTTCGCACGGGTCAGCGCGTTGTAGCCGAGCACGGCCGGGATCGCGACGAACAGGCCGAAGGCCGTCATGATCAGCGATTCGCCGACCGGGCCCGCGACCTGGTCGATCGACGTCTGGCCGGTTGCACCGATCGCGAGCAGTGCGTGGTAGATCCCCCACACGGTACCGAACAGGCCGACGAACGGCGCCGTGCTGCCGACCGACGCGAGGATCGCGAGGCCGCTCTGCATGCGCGAGATGCCTTCGTCCATCGTGTCCTTCAGGCAGCGCGTGACCCAGTCGGACACGTCCATGCGGTCGTGCAGGTGCGGCTGCGTCTGATGGTGGTGATCGGCGGCTTCCTTGCCCGACAGCGCGAGCGCGAGGAACGGGTTGTCGTTCGGCGTCGATGCGGCGAGCCCGAGCTTCTTGATGCCGTCGTCGAAGTTGTCCGAATGCCAGAACGCCTGTTCGGCGTTCTTCGTCAGGCGGTTCAGGCGGATCACGTTCCAGCCCTTGATGACGATCACGATCCACGACAGGACGGACATCACGAGCAGCGTGATCGCAATGGCGCGCGTGACGAAATCACCTTGCGCCCAGACGTGCGCGATACCGTAGCTTTGCATTTTCTTGTTTCCTTTGAATCTACCGAATTTGACGGGTTAGTCGTCAAGCGTGAAGTTGAAGGGCAGCGTATGGGCGGCGCGGATCGCCTGACCGTTCTCGATATACGGCGGGCAGGTGCTGGCGCGCGTCGCCTCGAGCGCGGCTTCATCGAGACGCGGATAGCCGCTGCTCTTCTGCAGCTGGACGCTTTCGATCTTGCCCGTCACGCCGATGATGAAGTGAACGTAGGCCGTGCCCGTTTCGCCGCGACGGCGCGACATCGACGGATAGGTGGGCTTCACGAAATTGCAGGTGAGCGCCGATACGTTCTTCGGTGCGCCGACCTGCATCGTCTCGCGAGCCGGACCGGGTGCTGCAGCTGGCGCAGGCGCCGGCGCGGCGGGGGCCGGTGTCGGTGCGACGGCCGCCGGCGCGGGTGTCGGCGACGGTTCCGGCGAGACCGGCTGAGGCGTCGGGACCGCTTTCTGCACCGGCTTCGGCTCGACCTTCGGCTTCACGCGCGGCGCGGGCTTCGGCGGCGTGGGCTGTTGCGCAGCCGACTGGACGGCGACCGGCTGCGCAGGAGGGGCAGGCGGAATGAGCTGGGCGGTGATCGATTGAACTTCGATCTCCTTCGGAGGCGGCGGCGCGTTGCGATGGAGCCAGGCGGCCGTCAGCATGATCGCGTGTGCTGCAAGCACACCGACCGCGACGACGATCACTCGGGGATTCATACGTGGTGCAACCGGCAAGACGCCGGCAGGAGCGGAATGCGAAGCCTGCATGTTAGCTTGAAAGAACGATGTCGCACCCGGGGCGCGGCGGGTGAATCGGCATCACTTGCGGAAGATCAGCAGCGAGATGCAAACGGTGGTCACAAATCCGATCAGCAATTCCATGACTGGCTCCTTGGCAGGTAAGCCGCTGGCTCGCGCAGACGGTGGCTTGCTGACGGTCAAAACAAAAAATGCGGCCTGGGCCGCATGCGCACACTCGGTGCCGGTCAGGCCGCCTTGCGTTCGTAAAACGTGACCGGGATCGGATGAGCGTGATGCTCGACACCGCACCGGCTCGCGCAGACGCCTTGCTCGGCCATGAGGTCGCGTACGGACTCCTCGCACTTGCCGCAGCACGTGGCCACGCCGAGTTCGAACTGGAGTTCATCGAAAGAGTTCACGCCCTCTGCGAGGGACGCGCGAATCTTGCGATCGGAAACAGACTTGCACACGCAGACGATCATGATGAGTTGCGATAGCTAACGTTAATGCGAATTATTATCATTAATTTTGTGGGCGTTGACAAGCCTGGGTCGGGCTTTTTTTAAGGTCATCGGACCCTTGAAACGGCGACGGGCGGGAGCGGCACGCGGAAGACAGCGTGCCGGGCCGTATCAGACGCTCGCGCAGGCGCGCGCGCTCGGAGAGGGGATGGTGACGGATTCGACCGGCGCAGCTAAGCCGAGCAGCGTCGACGCGAGCGCCTGGAGCTGACGTCCGTCGCTGGTCGAGCAGAAGCGGGGCGCCGCGGCGCGCGTGCCGGCCGGCGCGCGCAGGTTGCGTTCGTCGAGCACCCGCATGAGCTGGCGCGCGATCGCATCGCTGGTGTCGACGAGCGTCAGGCGGTCGCCGACAAGGTTACGAATCGTTTCTGTGAAGAACGGGTAATGCGTGCAGCCGAGGACCAGCGTGTCGGCGCCGGCGTCGAGCATCGGCTGCAGATAGCTGTCGAGCAGCGCACGCAATGCGGGCGAATCCGTGTCGCCGCGCTCGATGGCTTCGACGAGCCCGTGGCCGGGCTGGCAGATGAAGCGGCGGCCGGCGCCGTAGCGGTCGAGCAGCGCCTGGAAGCGCGGGCTGTTCAGCGTCGACTGGGTGGCGAGGACGCCCGCGACGCCGCTCGCGGACACGGCCGCAGCCGGCTTGATGCCGGGCTCGACGCCGACGAGCGGCATCGACAGGTGTTCGCGGGTCGCTGCGATCGCGCGCGCGGTCGCGGTGTTGCACGCGATGACGAGCGCTTTCGCCCCTTCGCGGGCCAGCCACTCGCCGATCGCCAGCGTGCGCTCCGTAATGAATGCCTCGTCGCGCGGACCATACGGCGCATGATGCGAATCGGCGACGTAGATGAACGATTCGTCGGGCAATTGCGTGCGCACGGCGCGCAGCACCGACAGGCCGCCCAGCCCGGAATCGAAGATGCCGATGGGGGCAACCGTCGAGGCCGTCGCAGCGAGAACGGACGATGTCGACATGAACGGGCGGGACGCGATGGCGGGAAGGGCGGAGCGCTTACTCCGGCGAACCCATCATCGTTTGCTGGTAGTTCTGCAGGCCGACCTTGCCAATCAGGTCGATCTGCGTTTCCAGCCAGTCGATGTGCTCTTCGGTGTCGTCGAGGATCTTTTCGAAGATCTCGCGCGACACGTAGTCACGCACCGATTCGCAGTAGGCGATCGCTTCCTTGCAGGTGGACTGCGAGATCTGCTCGAGCTTCAGGTCGCACTTCAGGATCTCTTCGGTTTCCTCGCCGACCAGCAGCTTGTGCAGGTCCTGCAGGTTCGGCAGGCCGTCGAGCATGAACACGCGCTCGATCAGCCAGTCGGCGTGCTTCATTTCGCCGATCGACTCGTCGTACTCGTGCTTGCCGAGCTTGTCGAGGCCCCAGTGCTTGTACATGCGTGCATGCAGGAAGTACTGGTTGATCGCCGTGAGTTCATTCTTCAACTGCGCGTTCAGATATTCGATGACCTTCTTGTCGCCTTGCATGGCTTGATCCTTGTTCAGTGGGGCTTCAGAAACCGAACGATAATCGCTCGAACGCGAAAAGCCAAGCGTCAAAGCCTTGTCGGGCCTGCCTTTTGCGTGTAATGAGAATCAGCCTTGAATAACCGGCTGGACACAATAATGAGAATGAGAAGTAAAAAGGCCGGACTCCCGTCCGGCCTTTCGTTCGATCGCGCTTAAGCGGCTGCGACCGGGATCTTGCCGATCTTTGCCTGCCACTCTTTCGGACCGGTCTGGTGCACCGACGTGCCCGACGAATCGACGGCCACCGTCACCGGCATGTCCTGCACGTCGAACTCGTAAATGGCTTCCATGCCGAGGTCTTCGAATGCGAGCACCTTCGCGCCGCGGATCGCCTTCGACACGAGGTAAGCGGCACCGCCGACGGCCATCAGGTAGGCCGCCTTGTGCTTCTTGATCGCCTCGATCGCGACCGGACCGCGCTCGGCCTTGCCGACCATCGAGATCAGGCCGGTTTGCGCGAGCATCGTCTCGGTGAACTTGTCCATGCGGGTGGCCGTCGTCGGGCCTGCCGGGCCGACCACTTCGTCGCGCACCGGATCGACCGGGCCGACGTAGTAGATCACGCGGTTCGTGAAGTCGACCGGCAGCTTCTCGCCCTTCGCGAGCATGTCGGCGATACGCTTGTGCGCGGCGTCGCGGCCGGTGAGCATCTTGCCCGACAGCAGCAGCGTCTGGCCCGGCGCCCAGCTCGCGACTTCTTCCGGCGTCAGCGTGTTCAGGTCGACACGCTTGCTGGTTTCGGTATTCGGTTCCCAGTTGACCTTCGGCCATGCGTCGAGCGACGGCGCTTCAAGCTTGGCCGGGCCCGAGCCGTCGAGCACGAAGTGCGCGTGGCGCGTTGCCGCGCAGTTCGGGATCAGCGCGACGGGCTTCGACGCCGCGTGCGTCGGTGCCGCCATGATCTTCACGTCGAGCACGGTTGCGAGGCCGCCGAGGCCCTGTGCGCCGATGCCGAGTGCGTTGACCTTCTCGTGCAGCTCGACGCGCAGTTCCTCGACCCAGTCCTTCGGGCCGCGCGCGATGATTTCCTGGATGTCGATCGGCTCCATCAGCGATTCCTTCGCCATCAGCATCGCCTTCTCGGCGGTGCCGCCGATGCCGATGCCGAGCATGCCCGGCGGGCACCAGCCGGCGCCCATCGTCGGGACCGTCTTCAGCACCCAGTCGACGATCGAGTCGGACGGGTTCAGCATCACGAACTTCGACTTGTTCTCCGAGCCGCCGCCCTTCGCCGCGACCTGCACGTCGACCTTGTCGCCCGGCACGATCTCGTAGTGGATCACGGCCGGCGTGTTGTCCTTCGTGTTCTTGCGGGCGCCTTCCGGCGGATTGACGATCGACGCGCGCAGCACGTTGTCCGGGTGCGTGTAACCGCGGCGCACGCCTTCGTTGATCATGTCGGTGAGGCCCATCGTCGCGCCGTCCCAGCGCACGTCCATGCCGACCTTCACGAAGATCGTGACGATGCCGGTGTCCTGGCAGATCGGGCGACGGCCTTCCGCGCACATGCGGCTGTTCGTGAGGATCTGCGCGATCGCGTCCTTCGCGGCCGGGCTCTCTTCCAGCTCGTACGCGCGGCCGAGGGCCTGGATGTAGTCGAGCGGATGGTAGTAGCTGATGTACTGCAGCGAATCCGCGATGCTCTGGATCAGGTCTTCCTGTTTGATGACGGTCATGGCTGAGACTCTGTGGGGACTGTGGGGAATGCGTTCAGGCGTTTGCGGCTGCTTCGGCCGGCTTGCGCGACACGGTCGCCGCGGGCGCATGCGCGTTCGCGTCATGGGCGTGCGGCTCGTGGAAATGAGCAGGATGCGTGTGCGTCGTCAGGCGGTCGACCCACGCCATCACGAGCGCCGACACGAGGAACGACACGTGGATGATCACCTGCCACATGATCGCGTGCATCGTGTGCTGATCGGGGTTGATGAACGTCTTCAGCAGGTGGATCGACGAAATGCTGATCAGCGCCATCGACAGCTTGACCTTCAGCACGCCCGCGTTCACGTGGTCGAGCCACTCGGGCTCGTCGGGATGGCCCTCGATGCCCAGGCGCGACACGAACGTTTCGTAACCGCCGACGATCACCATGATCAGCAGGTTCGAGATCATCACCACGTCGATCAGGCCGAGCACGGCGAGCATCACGCTGATTTCGTCGAGGCTCGTCGCATGCGACAGCAGGTGCCACACTTCCTTCAGGAACAGGAACACGTAGATGGCCTGCGCAACGATCAGGCCGAGGTAAAGCGGAACCTGGAGCCAGCGGCTCATGAAAATCAGCGCCGGAAGCGGGCGAAGCGGGCGACGCGCGGGGCGGCCGGGCGAATGCGGGGCAGACATGGTGGACAGTCGGGGCGCGGTGCGCAGGTATCGGGGACAATCTTGAAAAAGGCGCGCTATTGTAACGCGTCGGCCGGCGCGACTGCAGCGACGCGCCGGCAGTGCCGGGGACGGATCAGGAAGCGGCAGCCGGCACGCGTTTGCCGCGCAGGCTCGCGAGCACGATACCGGTGACGACGCACGCGAGCGCGATGCCGTGCGCGAGCGTCGGGCGCTCGCCGAGGAACGCGATGCCATACGCGGCGGCGGCAACGGGCAGCACTGCGCTGAACACGCCGGCGAGGCTGCCCGGCACGTGCCGGATGCCCTTCATCCACAGCCAGAACGAGAAGATGCTGGCCGACAGCCCGTACCAGATGACGAGCGCCCAGGTGCCGGCCGGCACGCTCGCGTAATCGAAATGCCACATGGCCGTCGCGCCGAGCGGCAGCATCAGGCACAGGCCGAACAGGTGCGTGTACGCGCAGATGTCGATCGGCGCGAGCGTCTGCGTGAGGCGGCGCGACAGGATCACGTAGATCGATTCGCAGCACACCGCGCCGAGGATCAGCAGGTTGCCGGCGAGCGACGACGTGCCGTGCCCGGCCGCGTTGCCGTTCGCGAGGTTGATCGTCACGACGCCGGCGATCGCGAGCGCGATCGACACGAGTGCTCGACCGTTCGGTTTTTCACGCAGGATCAGCCACGCGAACAGCGCGACGATCGCCGGGATCGTGCTCGTGATCACCCCGGCCGCGACCGCGCTCGTGCGCTGCACGCCGTTCAACATCAGCAGCGTGAACATGAAGGTGCCGAAGAATGCCTGCAGGAACAGGTTCAGCCATTCTCCGCGCTTGACGGCGCGCATCTTTACGGGGCTGAACAGCGGCCACAGCACGGTGATCGCGATCACGAAGCGCAGCGTGGCGAGGATGGCGACGGGAACGAAGACGACGATCGATTTGCCGATACCGACATTGCTGCCGACGAACAGCATCGACAGCACGAGAAAGAAAGCGTAGCGATTCAAGCTGGAATCCGGAAGGCGAGTTCAGTTAGGATTGTAGGGTCGCGCTCGTTGCAGCGCAAAGCCGCAAGCGGCGCCGTCCGGTGGGCGAATCGGCCGTGCCGCGTAAGTGACGGGTAAGTTGGAGCGCTTATTGTGGAAACTGCCGGGCCGGCCGGTCGCCATCGTGCGGCGTGGTGCGGCGCAGCATCGCGCCGAGGCTTTCGGGCCGTGCGTGATGGGTGGGTAGGAGACAGCGGCGCGCATGCGCCGGCCAAGACGCGCGGCGCGCACGATCGCGCCGCCATGCAGAGGATTCATGTTCACCAAGGGGTTGTCGATGTCTGCGATTGAATCGGTTCTTCACGAAACCCGTCAGTTCGCGCCGCCCGCGGCGCTCGAACAGGCGGCGACCATTTCCGGCATGCCGGCCTATCGTGCGCTCGCCGCCGAGGCCGAGAACGATTACGAAGGCTTCTGGGCGCGCCTCGCGCGCGAGGGCCTCGCGTGGCACAAGCCGTTCACGAAGGTGCTCGACGAGTCGAACGCACCGTTCTACAAGTGGTTCGACGACGGCGAGCTGAACGCGTCGTACAACTGCCTCGACCGTCACGTCGAAGCCGGCAACGGCGAGCGCGTCGCGGTGATCTTCGAAGCCGACGACGGCACCGTCACGCGCGTCACCTATGCGGATCTCCTCGCGCGCGTGTCGCGTTTCGCGAATGCGCTGAAGAAACGCGGAATCGGCAAGGGAGACCGCGTCGTCATCTATATCCCGATGTCGATCGAAGGCATCGTCGCGATGCAGGCGTGCGCGCGTATCGGTGCGACGCACTCGGTCGTGTTCGGCGGCTTCTCCGCGAAGTCGTTGAACGAGCGGCTCGTCGACGTCGGCGCGACGACGCTCGTCACGGCCGACGAGCAGGCGCGCGGCGGCAAGACGCTGCCGCTGAAGAGCATCGCCGACGAAGCGCTCGCGCTGGGCGGCTGCGAAGCCGTGAAGAGCGTGATCGTCTATCGCCGCACCGGCGGCAAGATCGACTGGCACGCCGGGCGCGACCTGTGGATGCACGAACTGACGGACGGCGAATCCGACCAGTGCGAGCCGGAATGGGTCGGCGCCGAGCATCCGCTGTTCATCCTGTATACGTCGGGCTCGACCGGCAAGCCGAAGGGCGTGCAGCACAGCACGGGCGGCTACCTGCTGTGGGCCGCGCAGACGATGAAGTGGACCTTCGACTGGAAGCCCACCGACGTGTTCTGGTGCACGGCCGACATCGGCTGGGTCACGGGCCATACATACATCACCTACGGCCCGCTCGCGTGCGGCGGCACGCAGGTCGTGTTCGAGGGCGTGCCGACCTACCCGGACGCCGGCCGTTTCTGGAAGATGATCGGCGACCACAAGGTCACCGTGTTCTACACGGCGCCGACCGCGATCCGCTCGCTGATCAAGGCGGCCGAGGCCGACGACAAGGTGCATCCGAAGAGCTACGACCTGTCGAGCCTGCGCATCATCGGCACGGTCGGCGAGCCGATCAATCCGGAAGCGTGGATGTGGTATCACAAGCACGTCGGCCAGGAGCGCTGCCCGATCGTCGACACGTGGTGGCAGACCGAGACGGGCGGCCACATGATCACGCCGCTGCCGGGCGCGACGCCCACCGTGCCCGGTTCGTGCACGCTGCCGCTGCCGGGCATCATGGCCGCGGTGGTCGACGAAACCGGCCAGGACGTGCCGAACGGGCAGGGCGGCATCCTCGTCGTCAAGCGCCCGTGGCCGGCGATGATCCGCACGATCTGGGGCGACCCGGAGCGCTTCAAGAAGAGCTACTACCCCGAGGAGCTCGGCGGCCGGCTGTATCTGGCCGGCGACGGCACCGTGCGCGACAAGGACACCGGCTACTTCACGATCATGGGCCGGATCGACGACGTGCTGAACGTGTCGGGCCACCGGCTCGGCACGATGGAAATCGAATCGGCGCTGGTCTCGCATGAGCTGGTGGCCGAAGCCGCGGTGGTCGGCCGTCCGGACGATACGACCGGCGAGGCGGTGGTTGCGTTCGTGGTGCTGAAGCGCTCGCGTCCGGAAGGCGAGGAAGCGGCGGCGCTCGCGAAGACGCTGCGCGACTGGGTCGGCAAGCAGATCGGGCCGATCGCGAAGCCGAAGGACATCCGCTT
The DNA here is from genome assembly GCF_001718555.1 of Burkholderia metallica. NCBI lineage: Bacteria > Pseudomonadati > Pseudomonadota > Betaproteobacteria > Burkholderiales > Burkholderiaceae > Burkholderia > Burkholderia metallica. The sequence continues at coordinate 2,545,411 of NZ_CP013401.1, read as the reverse complement.
CGGCGACAACCTGCCGAAGACGCGCTCGGGCAAGATCATGCGGCGCCTGCTGCGTTCGCTCGCGAAGGGCGAGGCGATCACGCAGGACACGTCCACGCTCGAGAACCCGGCCATCCTCGAGCAACTCGCCGAAGTGCGCTGATCGTACCGGTTGCGCATCGCGCGCACGAGCCCCTGCGCGGCAATCCCGATTGCCCGCGCAGGGGCTTTTTGTTACATAACGGCATGACCGTTCCGACCCGTCCCGCGCCTGCCGCGCCGCCTCCCGTTCCCGAGCCGCTCGCGCGGGCCCACGCGCGCTATTGGCGCTTCAACGTCGCGCTGATCGCGGTGCTGATGGTGATCGGCTTTTCGGTATCGTTCATCGTGCCGTTCTTCGCGCCGGCCCTTGCCGGTATCCGTTTCGCCGGGTTCAGCCTGCCGTTCTACGTCGGCGCGCAGGGCGCGATTCTCGTGTATCTCGTGCTGATCGTCGTCTACATCGGACTGATGCAACGCGCGGACCGCACGCTGCGCCGTGCGTACGACGAGCATGCGGCACGCGCCGGCCTTGCGAACGGCGGGCGCTGATTCATGCTGACGCGCCGACTGATCCGCGCCTACGCGCTCTACACGCTGGGGTTTCTCGGGTTCGTGCTGCTGATGTGGCGCATCGAGCGCGCGGCCGGCTCCGGCGTCTGGATCGGCTATGTGTTCCTGTTCGTGCCGATCGCCGTGTATGCGGTGATCGGGCTGCTGTCGCGCACGTCCGATCTCGTCGAATACTACGTGGCCGGGCGGCGCGTGCCGTCCGCGTTCAACGGGATGGCGACGGCGGCCGACTGGCTGTCGGCCGCGTCGTTCATCGGCTTGGCCGGCTCGCTCTACGCGACCGGCTACGACGCGCTCGCGTACGTGATGGGCTGGACGGGCGGGTTCTGCCTCGTCGCGTTCCTGCTCGCCCCTTATGTGCGCAAGCTGGCGCGCTACACGATTCCCGATTTTCTCGGCACGCGCTTTTCGAGCACGGCCGTGCGCGCGCTGGCGGCCGGCGCGGCGATCCTGTGTTCGTTCGTGTATCTGGTCGCGCAGATCCAGGGCATCGGCCTGATCGCGACGCGCTTCATCGGCGTCGATTTCGCGATCGGGATTTTCTGCGGGCTCGCGGGCATTCTCGTGTGTTCGTTTCTCGGCGGGATGCGTGCGGTCACGTGGACGCAGGTCGCGCAGTACATCATCCTGATCAGTGCCATCCTGATTCCGGTGTCGCTGATCGCGATGAAGAACGGGCTCGGCCCCGTGCCGCAGTTCAATTACGGCAAGCTGATGGAGCGGGTCGCGGCGCGCGAGGCGCAGGTGCGCGATGCGTTCGACGAGCAGGAGGTGCGCGACGCGTATCGCAAGCAAGCCGCGGATATCCAGACGCGGCTCGACCGGCTGCCCGCATCCTATGCGGATGCGCGCCGGCATCTCGCCGACCAGTTGGCCGATTTGCGGCGCCACAACGGGCCGCTGCGCGAGATCAGCCAGCGCGAGCGCGAACTGGCCGACTTCCCGCGCGATCCGGCGGCAGCGCGGGTCGCGTGGACCCAGGCGCGCGACGATCTGCTCGCCCGGGCCGAGCCGCCCGTGCCGATGCACGAGCCGTTTCCCGCCGCGAGCGACGACGAACGCAAGCCGCGCGAACGGAATTTCCTCGCGCTGCTGCTGTGCCTGTCGCTCGGCACCGCGAGCCTGCCGCACATCCTGACGCGCTACAACACGACCACGTCGGTCGCGTCGGCGCGGCGCTCGGTCGGCTGGACGTTGTTCTTCATTGCGCTGTTCTACCTGAGCGTGCCGGTGCTCGCGGTGCTGATCAAGTACGAGATCCTCGCGAACCTCGTCGGGCGCCCGTTCGCCGAATTGCCGGCGTGGGTCACGCAATGGCATCACTTCGAACCCGACCTGATCAGCGTCGTCGAGGTGATTCGCGACGGCATCGTGCACTGGTCGGAAATCCAGATGCAGCCGGACATGGTCGTGCTGGCCGCGCCGGAGATCGCCGGGCTGCCGTATGTCGTGTCGGGGTTGATCGCGGCCGGGGCGCTCGCCGCGGCGCTGTCGACCGCGGACGGGTTGCTGCTGACGATCGCGAACGCGCTGTCGCACGACGTCTACTACTGCATGGTCGCGCCCGATGCATCGAGCCAGCGGCGCGTGACGATCTCGAAGGTGCTGCTGCTCGGTGTCGCGCTGTTCGCGTCGTATGTTGCGTCGCTCAATACGGGGAAGATCCTGTTTCTCGTCGGCGCCGCGTTCTCGCTGGCGGCCTCGAGCTTCTTTCCGGTGCTGGTGCTCGGCGTGTTCTGGAAGCGTACGACGACGCGTGGTGCCATCGCGGGGATGGTGACCGGGCTCGCCGTGTGCGTGTACTACATCGTGTCGACCTATCCGTACTTCACGCAGTTGACGGGGTTCGCGGGACGCACGTGGTTCGGGATCGAGCCGATCAGTTCAGGCGTGTTCGGGGTGCCGGCGGGGTTCGCGGTGGCGATCGTCGTGAGTCTGTGCGACAAGCGGCCGGATGAGTACACGCTGGCGCTGGTGGATTACATCCGGCATCCGTGACGCGAGTGTCGTTCGGCATTGCTCAAGTGCCGCCCCGTCCGTGTCGGCGCCTTGACGGGTGGGTCAGAGCGCTGAAATGCCGAGTTCGGCTCCCTTGGTCGTCCGCACCCGGCTGAAATCACAGCTTCCATCCGTCACGCCTTTGGCGTTCGGGATGGCGACGCAGACGTAGGCACGGATGCCATGCGGCAAGGCCACGTGGCGGAACTCGCCAACCTTGATCGTCGCGACCCGATCGACGGCAAATTGGTCGTTGATCGGCGTTACGCCCGACGGGATCGACATGGTCACTTCCGACGTGGCGTTCCCGGCTTGCGATGTCAGCGTCTGGCTGCTGCCGATTTCTCCGTTGACCGAGAAGCGGATCGCTGCCTGCCCCTCGGACACGCGCTGGACCGTGACCGCGAGGGTCGGCTTGGCAATTCCCGCTGCGCATTTGCCGGCGGCGCATTCGCGAACGGAAAGAAGCGTGCGAAATTGGGATGCAGGCTGACCGATGACCGACAGGTCGGTCGACGATCCGCCGTCGCGCAGCGATTTCTCGAGCGGTGGGGGAGCGGTCACCGCGATGGTGGTGCTGATCGACGCGGGCGAAAATGCCGTCGCGCAAGCTGACAGCATCGTCGCAGCAATAGCCATCATGGCGAACCGTGGACTCAATCGCATGGATCTGACTCGCGGTGATGAAACCCTGGATATCGTCAGGAGAATACACATCTTCAGCGTGTGGTGTTCGCGATTTGCTGCCCGTCGCAGGCTCGGCCCAAACGAGGAAGCGGACCGTCCGCGCTGAGTTGCCGGGTTCGGTTCGCTTCCTGGTAATCAGTTCAAACCGAACTTGTCGATCGGCAGATTGACTGCGCTCAGCTTCCAGGACCAGAGGCCGTCACGCTTGAGGATGAATGTCACCTCGTCGTCCGTTCCTTTTCGCGCAGTTGCGGTGACGGTCGACCAGTTCTTGTAGCCGACCGAATAGTCGGCCTTCGGCTTGCTGCTCGTTGTTTGCGGTGCGGCGTCACTTCCGGACCCCGCATGGGCCGTTTCCGATGGTTCGGGAGAGGACGCCGGCACGCTGACGTGCGCGGGCTTGGCCGGTCCCTGGGCCATCATGGTCATGACTCCCGCCGGCGTAACCATCGTGTCGATGGCCTGATTCACGAAACCCATCGCCATCACCATTCCCAGATCGGCGAATGGATTACCGTTCATCTCGGGGGAGTTCGCCATTTTCGCGTGCATCATGGTTATGAGTTGCGCACGGAGGCTTTCTCGCATCGATGGAAAATCGACATGGGAAGAAAAAGAGTCGGCATCGTTGTCGGCCAGGGCCGATCGCATCTGATACAGGGTGATGTACGGGCTCGCATAACTGGACGCCACGCCCGCGGCTATTGCGATTCCGGCGATCGCCATACGTTTTTTATTTTTCATGGTCTCTACACGCGTTCATATTGTTTATCGGGACGTCATTTTAACGGTCGCATGCCGGAGAATTTGAGTTTCCGAGAAACTGCGGCGCGGATATGCGATCGCTATTCCATTCCGAATGACGGATGGGTTGGAACGTTTTCAGGCTGAGCAAGACAAACGAGCGATCAAAATGCTTTGAATTGCATGACCCGCGCCCGCGCCCGCGCTCGATGCAGGGTGGCGGAAATCGATGCGAAGCGTGCGATGGCGGGCGAGTTTGCGCTGGACGGGGGGATCGACGCTGCAAGAGCGCATCATGGGCGCCGCCAACGGTCGCCGCACTCGCGATCGACGGACGCTTTGGCGGGCAGACATGAAAAACGGGCCGAGCGGCCCGTTTTTGCTGATGTCCCGGCGGAGGAAGGGTGATTCGTCGACACGAGCGCGGGCCGCGGATTCGCTTGCGAGAGAATCCCTTCGAATCCCCCGCGCAATCCGAACTATCGGCCTGCCTCTCTCCGGAAACGAAAATGCCCGCTGGCGCGGGCATTTTTGAATACTGGCGGAGAGAGGGGGATTCGAACCCCCGATAGGCGATTAACCTATACACGCTTTCCAGGCGTGCGACTTAAACCACTCATCCATCTCTCCGGAAGACCGAGAGTATAGCAAACTCTGGGGGCGGTCCGCCACCCCGTCCGACGAGCCATGCAAATCGGACGGGGCGCGAGGTCGGCGGCCCGCCAGACAACCGTCGAGCGGACGGTCGCGCCATCATGCGATCATGTTCAGTCCGCCTGCATTTTCCAGCCCTTCGTTCAACAGGAACGCCCCGCCATGTCGCTGTCCGCCTTGCTCGCTTTTGCCGTGATCCTGTCCGTCGGCGTCGCGACGCCCGGCCCGACGGTGTTGCTCGCGATGAGCAACGGCTCGCGGTACGGATTGCGTCACGCGATGGTTGGCATGCTGGGGGCTGTCACGGCCGATGTCGTGCTCGTTGCGCTGGTCGGGTGCGGTCTCGGGATGCTGCTCGACGCGTCGGAAACGGCATTCGTCACGCTGAAGCTGGCCGGTGCGGCGTGGCTCGCCTATGTCGGCGTGCGGATGCTGCTGTCTTCCGGCGGTTCCACCGCTGCGCAGGCGCTCGATCACGCGACGCCCGATCGCCGGACCGCGTTCCTGAAGAGCTTTTTCGTCGCGATGAGCAACCCGAAGTACTACCTGTTCATGTCCGCGCTGCTGCCGCAGTTCGTCGACCGGTCGCGTGCGATCGCGCCGCAGTACGCGATCCTTGCGGCGACGATCGTCGCGATCGACGTCGTCGGGATGACCGGCTATGCACTGCTCGGCGTGCATTCGGTGCGCGTGTGGAAGGCCGCGGGGGAGAAGTGGCTGAACCGTGTCAGCGGGTCGCTGCTGTTGATGCTCGCGGGCTACGTCGCGCTGTATCGCAAGGCCGCGAGCTGACGCGGCGATGCATCGGGAACCAGACCTTCACCAACTGGCTCGACGATGAAGCCGATCGAGCGCTTCACGCTCGAAACGCACGACGGTCCGTATGAAACGTGGCCGTCGCGCACGCACGTGCTCGTGAACGGCGAACGTTGCGGCCTCACCGTTTCCGGCTATGTGCTGCTTCGCCAGTTCGAGACGCCGGACGCCTATCTGCTCGTCACCGACTACGACTGCCTGTTCGAGGAGGCCGTCACGTTCACGCTCCTGTCGAAGAATCCGTTGAAGGAACTCGCGCGGCGCACGGTCGGCGCGATGTACGCGTCGTGCCATCTGGACGACATGACGTGGGCCGACGACCGCCATTTCAGCGCGACGTTCGTGGACATCGAAGGACGGTGGGATTTCACGATTCGTGACCGATCGGTGCCGTTCGTGCTGCCACGGCTAGGTATGCGGCAAGTGCCTGCCGGCGCGGCGTCATGACGACGATCGGGTGTCGCCGGACGAGGCGTGATCAATTCGAAAGATTGTGAAATTTTAAATCTGGTTAGAAGCATTGTACAAAGCGCTCTAAATCCTTTCAAAATTTCGTCACTCGGCTGACAAATTTGATATGCTCGCGAAAAAACAGGCGGGTGGCACTCCCAGGACGGACCAGCGGGCGTGATTTCCCGACGAACAACGAAGTAAAACAAAATCCTGAGAGTCATGCTGTGAATACAGCCGAATTGCTACGCGCATTTGCGTCCGGGGTGGTCGATCAGAACAATCGGCCGGTTCGCATGAACTGGGGGCCAGCCCAGAAGACGCTCGAGCAGGTGCTCGCGCTTCAGTATGCCGATATCCGGGAAGGGTTGATGACGGGCATCGAGGGGCATCTGACCTGCGTGTCCGCTCGGGCCGATCTCCCGATCCGCAGCTTCATCGGGCTACCGGTTTCCGTGGAGATGACGACCGATCGCGGGCGTCTCCATACCATCAACGGCATCGTCACCGACGTCCGCACCGGACAGTCGGACGGTTCGCTCACCTGCTACCAGTTGACGATTCGCGACGTGCTGTCGGTGATGGAGCGGCGAACCAATTCGCGATTGTTCCGCACCAAGAACCTGCCCGACATCCTCGGCGTGCTGCTCCAGGAGTGGCGCCAGCGCAGCTCGGCGCTGGCGGGCGCATTTGAATTCGACCTGTCCGGCCTGCAAGGCGAACGTTACCCGGCGCGCGAACTCACGCGGCAGGTCAACGAGTCGGACGCGCACTTCATCCGACGGCTGCTGCGGCGCGACGGTGCGACCGTCTTCGTCAAGGCAGGCAAGGCCGGTGAGCGGGCGAACGGCAACGCGAACGACACGCCGGTTCATACGCTGGTCTTTGCCGACGACTCGATGAAGTTGCCCGAGACGGTTGCCGGTACCGTTCGCTATCACCGTGATGCCGCCACCGAAGAGCGCGACTCGATCACGCTGTGGGCGACGAGCCGCAGCCTGATTCCGGGCAAGATCGTCCGGCCGACATGGGATTACAAGACCGGCCGGATGTCGCAAACCGAACAGGCGACGATCGTCGACCAGGGCGACGGCGGCAACGATCTCGGGCATTTGCTGGCCGACAGCGTCATCGATATTCCGCACGCGGGAAATTCGTCGGCCGATCTCGACCGGATCGGCAAGGACCGCATGCTTGCGCACGAACTGCGCGCGGAATCCGTCGACGGCGTGAGCAATGTGCGCGACCTGGCCGTCGGCCACTGGTTTGCGCTTGCCGAGCATCCGCAGCTCGACACATTGCCGGCCGAGCAGCGGCAGTTCGTCGTCACGTCGCTTCATCACCGTGTACGGAACAACCTGCCGAAGGAACTGAACGAGCGCGCACAGTCGTTGTTCGCGGCAAGCCGCGTGCTGTTCAACGCGGTGCCGACCGACGTAAGCAGCACGCCGGGCGATGAAAACGACAGGCGCTACGAGAACACGTTCTCGTGCGTGCGGCGCGGTGTGCCGCTGACCCCGGCTTACGATCCCCATGTCGACCTGCCGGCCGTGCATCCGATGACGGCCGTCGTCGTCGGACCCGACGGGGAAGAAGTGTTCTGCGATGAAATGGGCCGCATCCGGGTGCAGATCCAGGGGCTGAACGCGGGCGATCACGCGCATGCGCAGGGCGCCGGCACGAGCGGCACGCCGACCGACAGCGCGCCGGTGCGTGTCGCTTGCGCGCTCGCCGGGCCGAGCTTTGGCGCGAATACTTTGCCGCGCGTCGGCATGGAGGTGCTGATCGGCCATATCGGCGGCGACCCTGACCGGCTCGTCGTGATGGGCGTGCTGGCCAACGGGCCGAACATGCCGGCGACCTTCAGTCACACCGGCGCGCTGCCGGGCAACCGTTACCTGTCCGGTACGAAGACGAAGGAAATCAAGGGGCAGCGGTACAACCAGATCCGCTTCGACGATACGCCGGGGCAGATCAGCAGCCAGCTGGCGAGCGAGCATGCGCATAGCCAGCTGAACCTCGGCTATCTGACGCAGCCGCGCGACAACGGCCAGGGTACGGGGCGCGGCGAGGGCGCCGAGTTGCGCAGCGATGCGCACGTGGCGATTCGCAGCGGCAAGGCGATGCTGATTTCGGCCTGGGAACGGCTGCGTGCGAGCGACGGCCACCTGGCGCGGGACGAGTATCTGCAACTGATGCAGGAATGCGTCGAACTGTTCAAGAGCCTCGGGGACTATGCAGGCCAGCATCAGGGCGTGGCGCCCGATACGCAGCCGCACGACACGCTCATGACTACAGTGAAAGGCTGGCCGAATGGAGAACCGTCCGGCGGCGGCGACTCCTCGGGCGCATCGATGGCGGCGATCGGGATCACCGCGCCGGCCGGCATCAGCATGGCGACGCCGAAGACGGTCACGACCCATGCGGGCGGCAACGTCGATGTCGTTGCGCAGAATCATCTTCAGTACACGAGCGGGCAGCGGATCAACCTTCAGGCCGGGCACGGCGTGGCGATGTTCGCGCACAGCGAAGGCGTTTCGGCGATCGCCAACCAGGGGAAGGTGGCGCTGCAGAGCCAGAACGACGATACGCAGATCGATTCCGCGAAAAACATCCAGATGACGGCGGCGGGCGGCAAGCTCGCGGGCATGGCCAGCGAGCAGGTCGTGTTCGTGACGTCGGGCGGCGCGTATTTGAAGCTGCATGGCGGGGATATCGAGCTCGGATGTCCGGGAAGTTTCACCGTCAAGTCCGCATCGCATACGTGGGCCGGCCCGGCGAGCATGAGCACCGATTTCCCGAAGTTTGATCAAGGTTCGCTGGGACGGGTGCCGAAGCTGGTCAGGGCTACCGACGGGCAACCGGTCGAAGGGATGGAAGCCGAGGTGCGCAAGGCATCGGGCGAATTGATCAAGGGGAATACCGACGCGGAAGGCAAGCTGGCGCCGGTCAGCAGCGATCAGTTCGAGCAACTGGCGGTTCGCTTCTTCAAGTCGCGAACCTGAGCTGAGTCTTCAAGAAAAACAACATGTTCAACTACAACTTTTCGCAGAACCCGGGCGGACAGACGTCGACGGATGACCCGTCGCAGATGGCGGTGGGCGGTGGAGCGGGGACGACGCTGTTCAATCGCAACGATCTCCAATGCGTGATGCAGATGCCGCTGCCGGGTGTCGTCATTTTCGTTCACGGGGTGAATTCCGAAGGGGAATGGTTCAAGGACGCCGAGGAAGGGCTGTGCGCTGGATTGAACCGGCGCATGGGACGGTATGACGACCAGCTGTTCCAGCATGGGCCGGTGGCCGGGCAGATGACGCCGGTCAGCTACATTGACAGCCTGACGCCTGACGGATTTCTGAATCCGGAAATGTCCTCGCAGACGTATATCAAGCCCGATCCGTCCTTTTCGCCCGTCATTCATTTCCGGTGGGGCTATTCCGCGAATGCTGAGGAGTTGAAGGAGTATGGCGACAAGATCATGCTCAACGAGAACAATTATTGGGGTGGCGGGCCGTTCGCGGGCGGGTGTACAAGTCTGCCGGATCTATGGAACGACGGGTTGAACGACCGACTTTTTTTGTGGTTGACCGTCCAGCATATGAACTCCATCGGCAATCGCAAGATCTATTCGACACCGTCACGCGCCTACGGCGTGCTCGGTGCACTGCGACTTGCGCGCCTGGTCGAATCGATCCGCAAGCGGCAGGCCGACGTGCCGATCACGATCGTGTGCCACAGCCAGGGAAACATGATCGGGCTCGCCGCTGCATTCCTTGGTGACCGGTTGCCCGAGGTGACGGATCAGTGGGGCAAGAAAGGACGCTGCGTCGCAGACACTTACGTTCTTGCCAATCCCCCGTACAGCCTCGTGGAGAGCAACTTCACCGATACCTGGGCACAGCGCGGGGTACGCGACAAGAACGGGCATGTGGGGCGCGAGACCTATGTCGCACGCAAGGAGACGCTGAGGGAGTACTTCGATATCCTGCGCGCTCGGGCCGATCTGGAGATGCCAGCGGAGGATCTCGATCGCGCGATGGAAAACGCAAGACCGTCGAAGTGTGGGGGGAAGCCGTATAGCGCAGCCAAGGACCGGGAGGCGCACGGATTGTATGGAACAAACACCTACGGAAGAGTAACGCTGTACTGCTGCCCGCATGATCAGGTCATCTCAGCCCTGACCGTTCAAGGGATCGGCTGGCGCGGCATGAGTATCGAAGAGATCAGTGCGACAAATGCGTGGGGTGTTTTCTCGCAACGTGTGTTCGCGTCGAATTTCGAAGTCGGCGGTGACAACAAGCTATACCGGTATTGGGAGGATGACTGGCGTAGCAGCACGAACAAAACGGAGGGTTTCTGGTATCCGCCATCACCGCCCGCGCGGTACGGGTTTGCGCGAGGCATGCATTCCAATGAAGGGTGGATCGCGAAGTTTTTCACGTTTGTAACGAGCCCGGCCCTTTACCTGTTCAACTTGTCGGACATGGAGGTTAATGCCCTGCCGCCGGAAAAATGGGAAATTCCGATTACAGCACCGATGCTCGACAAGGAAACGCGCTTCTTTCCAAAGGCGTTGCGCTTTGGCAAGCCATCGGGCGCATGCGCTGCGGACGGGAAACGGCTCGAAGAAGGAGCCTTCAACGAGGGCTACGATCCGCCATCGGCTGGGCTCGATGCCAACAAGGAGAACAAGCGAGATGACGATCCATACGACACCTTCGACAAAAAGTCAGAAAAATTCGCGACTCCCGAGGGCGACGCGCTGAAAGCGCAGGGCGACGCAGCATCCGAGGCTGCGCAGCGATACGAGGATCATTCCATTCTCCGGATGGAAGCGCGGAGATCAGGGAATCGCCACTGGGTCGACGAGGCAGGTAAAGTGATCGGAGAGGACAATCCGGCCGCCGCGAGCGCTGACTACACCGAGTGGAGAAACAAGGAGATCTTCGCAATTCTGAACGGAGGGGACAAGAATAACCCCACCAACCATTCGACCATCATGACCAACAAGGAGCATGCTGAAAAGGCACTGGCCTATGATGTGGCGATTGGCCTTTGTTATCTGACCGAAGATGACTTTGAGGACGCAAGAATTCAAGCTGATTGGCGATTTGCCAGTGATGCAGATAAGAATGGTCCGAATTCTAATTTGGCTGATTATATAAACACCGGAAAATGTGGCGGCTTTTATTTGCATGAATGGGCAAAAAAAGACGAGCACGCAAAGATGCCATCAAAGATACATGATGAACGAGATGGCGGGCTTTTCCTGAAGCTGGCGAGGAAATTATGAGAGCGGTCATTGCAACTTGGCCGCGCCGTGTCGGGGTTGCTGGTCTTGCATTGTTCCTTGCTTTAGGAGCATCGTTTTTGATATTGATTTCGTCCGGCAAGCCGGCGGGAGAGTTATTAAGTATGGGTAATCTGATGAAACGACTGGTGCTCATCCCCGGGCTCGTGGCAATCATGGTGTTCGCATTTGCTACGTTGATTGCAACCCCACGCGCGGTCGCCGCGTCGTCGACCGATAAGGCAGCTTCGATCGCTGGAGCGGGCTTGTCCAAGCCCTTCGTTGCGCAGGTCGTAGGGCTAGGGTGGATGAATCCACTTCAACGCAGGGATTATCCAACGGAGTGGCAAATATTGTGGACGCTCGGACTGGTCAAGCCGAATATCAACGATGATATGCTTCGAACGAATCCGAATAAATATTCAACGTTGCAGTCAATTTCTATCATTGCAGACGGTCGTCGCGGACGCGAATCGTTTTCCGGTTTTTACGAGAAATATGTCGATAAACTGCTGCTACTTTTCCGGGTGCCGTATTTTACTGGGGAAGGTTATTTTTATACCGTCAGCCCGAACGAGCAACGGAAGTGGCGAGAGTTGGCCGGAATGCATGTCGAGCTGGCAGTCCCTTCTGGTCGAATTGATTCTGAGTTGGCCGGGTCCTATCTTCGGGATCGCATCGTCAACATCTTTGAAATCGGTAACCCGTCCGCGAAAAATCTTTCGAGCCACGATACGCCACCCGATGTTCACGTGACGTCGGGGCAAGGTAACGCCGGCTTTACGTCGCTCAACGCGGCGTTGGATTATCTGGCGACGCACCCTGACAAAAGCGTTTGGGTGATGAACTGGGACGCGCCTAATTTTCCGCCGAAGGACGGACAGATCAACGAAAACATGGTGGTGCTGTTCCTCGCTGGCCCTGATCTGAAGACCGAGCGTGAGCCGCTTGCCTGGATCGGCAAAGCTGCACGAAGCAACGTCAAGGATTTCGAGGCGAAGCAAGGCGCGAGCCGTGCGGTGCAGGCATGGAAGTCGACGATCGAAACGGCGGCGAGCAACGCAGGCGTGTCAGCCTCGTCGGTGAATTACATCGTGCACGACGCGGGCAAGGGCAGCGACGCTGCATCGACACGGATCGCCTCGCTGTCGCAGACGCTGACGGAAGTACTGCCGGAATACGATTTCCGTACGCAGACCTTCAATACATCGGCGTTGCTTGGTGACATGGGCGCCGGCGCAGCGCTGACCGATGTGGCGCTGGCGATCGGCCGAGCGAATCACCTCGGCGGAAACGTGCTCGTAGCAGGAACGACCGACGCGGAGCACCCGACAGCGGTAGTGGTGGTCGCGCCTTCGAAGCTGACGCCGATCGATGCAAGCAAGGACTGGTTCCGCGCTCGCGGCGGAAACAACGCGTACTTGCCTTGGTGGGGCCGGCGTCTCGACGCGCGTCCGACGTCGCAAGGCTATTCGGAATAAGGAGCGCGCGTGCGCGGAATCATTCGGGTCGGCGATGCGACGAGCCACGGCGGCCAGGTTGTGACCGGTAGTGCGGTCAGTGAGGTGATGGGGCGGCCGGTCGCTCGGCTCGGCGATACCTGTGTCTGCCCGATCTCGGGACATCAGGCCTGCTTTATCGCGGAAGGCGATCCGCAGGTGATCGTCGACGGCAAGCCCGCCGCATTCGATGGTCACAAGACATCGTGTGGCGCGACGCTGATTTCGAGTCTGGTGTCGTCCGGGCGGGAATGAGTTGCCGGGCCGGTTGCCGCGAGGGCCTTTCCATCTGGAATGAAGACGGCGCTCCGGTTCCGACGGGCTCCGGTGCCGCGGGATCGGCAGCCAACGCTTTGCCGATCGGCTCGATTAGGAATCTTCATGTCCCGTTTTACGCTTGTCAGACGCGCCGGGTCCGTTGTGATCGCGGCGGCGACCATCCTGTTGGCCTTGCCGGTACGTGCGGAGATGAACACCACATCAGCGCACGCCGTCGACGGGGCATCCGCCGTGCCGTTCGTTGCCCAGGTTGTGGGCCTTGAATGGCTCAATCCGCTGCAGCGCCGTGATTATCCGACTGAGTGGCAGTTGCTTTGGACGCTCGGGCTGGTCAAGCCGAACAGCAACGACGATATGGTTCGGACGAACCCCCAAAAATATTCGTCGTTGCAAGCAATTTCCATTGTGGCGGACGGACAGCGGGGCAGTGAGTCGTTTGCGGGGTTTTATAAGAAGTATATTCGTAAGCTTCTTGTGTTGTTTCGTACGCATTACGTGACAAGCTCGGATTATTTTTATACGGTTAAATCTGATAATAAAAATGAATGGCGGGAGTTGGCTGGTATTCGCGTCGAGCTTGCCATTCCGAATGCTCGTCTGGATCCGGCGCTTGCTGGAACGTTTTTGCGCGATGAAATGGTCAATGCTTACGAGATCGGGAATCCATCCGCAAAAGATCTTTGGAGCCGCGATACGCCACCCGATATACACGTGACATCGGGACACGGCAATGCCGGCTTCACGTCATTGAATGCTGCGCTGGATTACCTGGCTACACACCCCGACAAAAGCGTCTGGGTGATGAACTGGGACGCACCCAGTTTCCCGCCGAGTGACGGACAGATCAACGAGAACATGGTGGTGCTGTTCCTCGCCGGCCCGGATCTGAAGACCGAACGTGAGCCGCTGGCATGGATCGGCAAAGCTGCACGCAGCAACGTCGACGATTTCGAGACGAAGCAAGGCACGAGCCGCGCGGTGCAGGCATGGGTCTCGACGATCGACGCGGCGGCGAGCAATGCCGGCGTGGCTGTCTCGTCGCTGAACTACGTCATTCACGATGCAGGGAAGGGCAGCGATGCCGCGTCGACAAAGGTCGCCGCGCTGTCGCAATCACTGACGCAGTTACGGCCGGAATACGACTTCCACGCACAGACCTTCAATACGTCGGCACTGCTTGGCGACATGGGGGCCGGCGCGGCGTTGACCGATGTCGCGCTGGCGATTGGCCGCGTTAGTCACCTCGGCGGAAACGTGCTCGTGGCGGGAACGGCCGACACCGAGCATCCAACGGCGGTGGTAGTCGTCGCACCGTCGAAGCTGACGCCGATCGATGCAAGCAAGGACTGGTTCCGCGCTCGCGGCGGAAACAACGCGTACTTGCCGTGGTGGGGCCGTCGTCTCGACGCGCGTCCGACGTCGCAAGGCTATTCGGAGTAGATCCCGTCACCAGACGATCGTCGCAACGTGTCATAGGTCCGCGTGGCCGGAATCCATGGATTCGCCGCCGCCTGACATATCGCGACAATCGCGTTTGCCGCGTTAAGCAATCTGTAACAATCAGCGGAATAGCAAAAGCTGAAATCTTTCAAAATACTTTCGCGCGCTCGCTGCCTGCGTTTCCCGCGAAGTCCGGATTCACGCTCCATCAAGGCATTTATCCTTACGTCACCCGGAGCGGTACCGAGATTTCCATCACACACATTACAAAGTGTATGGATTTTGAAAGATCCGCATCTCTTGACGCACCGCATCGTCGCCCTTTATTGTCCGTCTGCCGCCCGTGAGAGAGCACGGTGGCAACCGCGGATGCGCGCGTCGCGCGCATGACAACACGCAGCAGAAAGCAGAAAAAGGAAACGTGGTAGCCACATGAAGCCGCTATTCGACGACAAGAACGCCCATGCGGTCAGCGATCGTCCTTCCGCCCCGTCTTCGTCTCCCATCGCCACGCCCGCCGCCGCCGTTGCCGTACAGGTAGCGCGCCCGGTCGAAAACGTCCGCCTGATCACCGTCGACGAGATCGACCAGCTCGGCGCGACGCAGGGCACGCGGATCGCCGCCTTCTCTCAGCAGATTCTCGCGAGCGTGCGCGCATCGGATGCCGACCAGTTCGGCGACAAGCTCAACGAACTGATCGCGACCGCGAAGGGGCTCGACCCGCGCGGCGCCGACAAGGGCGGGCTGCTCACGCAGGTCACGCGGCTGTTCCGCTCGACCAAGGAGAAGCTGCTGTCGCAATACGAGTCGGTGAGCAAGCGGATGGATACGCTCGTCGTCGAGCTCGAAACCCATGCGCAGCGCCAGAAGGCAGGCATCGACGAACTCGAGCGGATGTACAACGACAACTACGCGCTGCACCAGGAGCTCGCGCAGTCGAAGGCGCACGGCGAAACGGCGCTCGCGACGCTGCGCGCGCATCTCGCGGCCGGCCAGCAGCCGGCGGACGACGCGTTCGCCGCGCAGCGGCTGCTCGACGTGAAGCGCAAGGTCGACGCGCTCGAAAGCAAGCTCGACGACCTCGACCGCGCGATGCTGATGTCGAAGCAGCTCGCGCCGCAGATCCGGATGGAGCAGGACCAGAAACGCACGCTGACGTCGAAGTTCATGACGATCAAGACCGTGCTGATCCCCGCGTGGACCAACGCGTTCGCGCTCTACCTCGAGCAGCTCAGCACGAAGCGCGCGGCGGCGCTCGCGAACGCGACGTACGACGCGGCCGACGAGGCGATCCGCGCGCAGGCCGACCTGAATCGCCAGAACGCGCAGGAAGTCGCGAAGCTCGGCCAGCGTCCGGTGATCTCGACCGATACGTTCGAATACGCGCAGCAGCAGCTGTTCGGCGCGTTCGACGACATCACGCAGATCATCGCCGACGGCAAGCGCCAGCGCGAACAGGACGCGCCGCGCCTGCGCCAGCTCGAACAGGACCTGATCACCCGATTCGCTCCGAAGCACAACTGAAAGAACCGAGAGAACACCGCATGATTACGCTTGAGAAGCGCGCGGCGAAGGTCGCGATCGTCCTCGAAAAACGCCAGATCTTGAAGCCGCCCGTCGTGCGCGTCGGCGCGGCGCTCGACATCTCCGGCTCCGCGAAGCCGCTGTACCAGTCGGGCGTGATCCAGGACACGCACGACCGGATTCTCGGCATCGCGCTGAAGTTCGACGACAACGGCGAAGTCGACACGTGGACCTTCACCGAAGGCTACGACCGCCTGCCGACCGCGACGCCGGACAACTACGGTTCGTACATCTCCGATCACGTGCTCAACGCGCGGATCGACAAGTGGGGCGGCACGCAGTACGCGCCAGTGATGAACGACATCGTCGACTTCTTCTTCCGTGCGCCTGAGCCGAAGCGCGAGGAAAAGCGCGGCTTCCTGAGCCGGCTGTTCGGCGGCGCGGACGCCACGCCCGCGCCGGTAGCCGCCGCGCCGGTGAACGGCCATCTGCCCGCGTGGGTGCTGTTCGTCACCGACGGGCAGAACCCGACGAACGACCGCAAGCGCGTGCGCCAGCTGCTGGCCGAGTCGCAGCATTTCCCGCTGTACTGGTCGCTCGTCGGCGTGGGCGATCCGAGCGAATTCGGTTTCCTCGCGGAAGTCGCGGACGAGATGCCGAACGTCGGCTTCCTGCATCTCGAATCGCTCGACCTCAGCGACGAACAGATCTACGAACACCTGATCACGCAGGAATTCTGCGACTGGGTGCGCGCGAAGTAAGCGCGTCCCGCCTGCTCATTTTTCTGAACTCGGTTACCCCATCATGTTGAAAGACTTCAAGATCCCGTTGTCGCTCACGGTGCTCGCGCTCGTCGCGGCCTATTTCCTCGGCGGCGTGAAGGACATGCTGATCGTCGCGGTCCTGTGCGTGCTCGAAATTTCGCTGTCGCTGGACAACGCGGTCGTCAACGCATCGGTGCTCAAGAACTGGTCGGAGAAGTGGCGCAACCGCTTCATGGTCTTCGGCCTGCCGGTCGCGGTGTTCGGCATGCGGCTCGTGTTCCCGCTGCTGATCGTCGCTGTGATCGGCCATATCGGCCTGTGGGACGCGCTGACGCTCGCGATCGAATCGCCGGACAAGTACGCGGCGGTGCTGACGTCCGCGCATCACGAAGTGTCGGCGTTCGGCGGCGCGTTCCTGCTGATGGTGTTCTTCAAGTTCATGCTCGACACCGAGAAGGACGAGCACTGGATCGGCTTCCTCGAAGGCCCGATGCGCCATCTCGGCCGCATCACCGCGCTGGAAGTGGCGCTGACGCTCGCAATCGTGATCGTCGCGTCGTTCTACGTGCCGGCAGCCGAGCAGGTCAGCTTCCTGCTCGCCGGCGCATTCGGCGTGATCGGCTTCGTGATCGCGCACGGCGTGGGCGATCTGGTCGGCGGCGAGGACACGGGCACGCGCGTGGTGCGCGAAGGTGTCGCGGGTTTCATGTACCTCGAAGTGCTCGATTCGTCGTTCAGCTTCGACGGCGTGATCGGCGCGTTCGCGCTGTCGAACAACATCTTCCTGATCGCACTCGGCCTCGGCGTCGGCGCGGCCTACATCCGGGAAATGACGCTCGTGCTGCTGAAGAAGGGCACGCTCGCGCAGTACCGCTTCCTCGAGCACGGCGCGTTCTGGGCGATCGGCGCGCTCGCGACGATCATGTTCCTCGGCGTGAAGTTCGAGGTGCCGGAAGTCGTCACGGGCCTGATCGGCGCGGCGATGATCGCGGCGGCCGTGTGGTCGTCGATCGTCGTGCAGCGCAGGGAAGACCGCGCCGTGGTGGCGGGCAAGTAAGAAGCGCGCGTCACGCGGCGCGAACATCATCAACGAAGAGGCCGCACCGTGCGGCCCGGCATTGCCGCCGGCGCAACGGCGGTTCCAGCAGAAGAGGTTCAGATGATCAATTTGTCGAAAGGCGGTCGCGTCAACCTGTCGAAGGAAGCGCCCGGCACGCAGAAATTCCGCATCGGTCTCGGTTGGGACGCGAACGCGACGGACACGGGCACGGATTTCGATCTCGACGTGTCGGTGTTCCTGTGCAAGTACGACGCGCAGAGCAATCCGAAGCTGATTTCCGATCAGCACTTCGTGTTCTACAACAGCGAAGTGCGCACGATGGAGCGCAAGGAAACCTTCATCCAGCCGGGCGACGATTTCCCGAAGCGCGGGATGCCCGCGTCGAAGTGCCTGGGCGTCGTGCACAGCGGCGACAACCGCACGGGCAGCGGCGACGGCGACGACGAAGTGATCTTCATCGACGTGACGAAGCTCGCGGCCGACGTCGAGGAAATCTCGGTGGTCGTGACGATCGACCAGGCCGAAGCGCGTCGCCAGAATTTCGGGCAGGTTCGCAACAGCTACATCCAGATCGCCGACGAGGTATCGGGCGCGGTGATCGCGAAGTACACGCTCGAGGAGGACTTCTCGATGGAGACGTCGGTGCAGGTCGGCAGCTTCTATCGCCGCGACGGCCACTTCATGTTCAAGGCGGTCGGTGCCGGCTACAACCGCGGCCTCGGCGACTTCGTGCGCGCGTACGGCGGCGCGGTCTGACTGGCGGCAGTCCGGCGTGCGGAACACCACCGTCGCGCCGGGCAGGAAGCAGCGATGACGAATCCGTCCGACGAGCCCAAGCGGCTCGAGTTCGATACGACGCCCGAGCGCACGCCCGGGCGTCTTGCGTTCGACACACCGCCCGCGGCGGCCGCGCCGGTCGTGCCGGCGTCGCGCGCGCCCGAGCGGCCGGCGCCGCAGGCGCTCGATTTCGGGCCGACGCCCGCGCCCGACCGGGCCGTGCGCGCGGCGCCCGCCGACGCGATCGGTCGCGCGGTGTTCGGCGAATCGAACCACCCGCAGCTCGAAGCGTGCTTCCGCGCCGCACAGGCCCGCTTCCCGAATCTCTATCCCGACTACGCGCCGCGCATCGAGCGGCACATCCGGCAACTGGTGCCGCTCAAGCTCGCGACGGTCGCGACGATCGGCGACGGCGCGCTGGAGACGGCGGGCAACCTCGTCGAAGCCGTCGCGGCGACGACGCGCGAATTCAACGAACTTGGAGCCGCCGACATGATGGCCGGGATGCTCGCGCAGGCAACGCGCAAGGCGGGCATGTTCGAGCGCTGGTTCGGCGCGGCGTCGGCGCACGTCGACTACCGGGCCGCGCTCGGCGCGCTCAAGCAGTCGCTCGGCTTCTTCCCGCGCCGTACCGAGGAACTCGCCGCGAAGGTTCGCCATGCGGAAGAAAACCTCGTGGTCGTGCTCGCGGCGCTGAGCGCGGTGTCGGACGTCGTGCGCGCACCGGACGATGCCGGTGTCGAGCGCACGCTGTTCGACCGCCGCAACATCGTCGGGCAGGCGGTGCAGCAGATCCGCATGCAGCCGGCCCAACTGCGCGGGCTCGACGAGCGCGTGACCGATCTGCTGTCGCGCGCCGATCACCTGATGAACGTCGTGCTGCCGGCGGCCCTGGCGGCGCGGCCGCCGCGCTGAGCGAACGGCACGAGGGGCGCGAACGCATGCGCTGTGGCCGCGCGTGCGTTCGCTGCACTGGCCGCGCTGCTTCACGTCATTTCGCGTGCACCGGCGCGAGTCTGCTATCTTCCCGGGCATCTCATCGCTTTCCCGCCGATTCTCCATGACCGACCGCATCGTTGCCGCATTCGATTTCGACGGCACCATCACGACGACCGACAGCTTTCGCCATTTCGTCCGCTATGCGGTCGGCACGCCGCGCTTCGCGTGGGCCGGGCTTCGCGCACTGCCGTGGATCGTCGCGATGAAGGCCGGGCTGCTGTCGCGCGGCGACGCGAAAGCGACCTTCGCGAAGTTCGCGTTCGGGCCGGTGCGCGAGGACGCGCTCGATGCGCAGGCGCGTACGTTCGTCGACACCTATCTGCCGAGCCTCGTGCGTCCGGACATGCTCGAACGCATTCGCGAGCATCGGGCGCGCGGGCATGAAGTCGTGCTGGTGAGCGCATCGCCGTCGCTGTACCTGGAGAAGTGGGCGAAGACGGCCGGCTTCGACGCGGTGCTCGCGACACGGCTCGCGTTCGAGCGCGGCGTGTTCGCCGGGCGGCTCGACGGCGAGAACTGCTGGGGGCCGCAGAAGGTCGTGCGGCTGCGCGGGTGGTGGGGCGACCGGCCGCCGAAGCAGCTGTTCGCGTACGGCGACAGCCGCGGCGACAAGGAAATGGCCGAGCTCGCGAACTGGTCGTGGATCCGCGGGCAGGGGCCGATGCCGCCGATCGGCGACTGATGGCGACCGATCCGGTGCGCGGCCGGCGTTACGCGTCGGCCTGCGCGTTGCGCGTGCCGCGCGACGGGCGATAGCCGCCCCAGCGGTTCGCGCGCGCGAACGTGCCGACGTCGTTGAAGCGCACGCCGACTTCACGCAGCGCCGCATGCGCGGTGCGCGCGGTCAACTGGCGAATGTAGAACGGATCGCGCACCACGAAGTGATGGATCGCGTGCGTGCTGCCGAAGTTGAAGCAGAACAACTGGAACGGCAGCATCCACCACGGGTTGAGTACCTGCGTCTGCTGGATCACGTTGCGCGAATCGATGTCGCCGAAGTAATGCATGTTCGAGCTGACGAAGTTGATGCAGAAGCTGCGCACGAAGTTCGGCCCGAGCCACACCACGGCCAGGAAGTCGACCACGCTCATCGCGCGTTCGACGACGGCCGGCACCGTCACCGCGACGCCGAACGCATGCAGCGCGAACAGGCCGACGTGATAGACGATGAACGCATGCCACAGCACGTAATACACGTGACCGACCGGCATGTACGACGATACCTGCTCGACGCGCAACTGCAGGCGCTCCGCCGGATCCTGCACCGGCTGCGCCGCCACGTACTGCTTCACCTTGCGGCGCATCGCGGCCGGCCGCAGCACGATGGCGAGCATGCCGTCGGCGATCATCAGCAGGCGCTTCACGCCCCAGCGCTCGCCGTTGGTGATGCCGAATTCCTCGAGATCCGATTCGCCGCCCGACACCTTGTGGTGGTGCAGGTGCATCCGCCGCCGCGTCCACGGATTGATCGTGCCGGGCCGCGTGAGCCAGCACAGCGCCATCATCAGGTGATAGGCCCACGGCGTCTTCTTGAAGTACATCAGGTGGATCAGGTCGTGCTCGAGCTCGTGGATCAGCGACGTGACGAACGCGGCGAGCGGCAGCGCGACGTACCACGCGATCGCGCCGCGCGCGTACAGCCACGCGATCGCGAGCATCGCGCTCACCGATACCGCCATCACGGTCGCGCCGACGAGGTTCTGGTTGTCGAGCAGCGGAAAGCGCGCGCGGATCGCGTCGCTCGCGGCGTTGACCTCGCGGCGGACGTACGCGACCTTGTCCGCGTCGTGGCGAAAGGCGGTTCGTGCGGGTTGGCTCATCGACCGGTGTCCTGCGGAAAGAGTGGGGCGCAATGCCGATGGGACAAGCATAGGCGCGCGCCGGGCCGCGCGCGAGGGCCGTGGGTGCCAATGGTGGTGTCATTTCGGGCCGCGATGGCCGGCCCGCGCGGCTAGAGTCGCGCCCCGGTGTCATTGCGGGCCAGCGGCGCTACAATCCGCCGAAACCGCTCCGGAGTCCGCCGCATGGCCCAGTCCGCCCCGGATGCCGCGCGCCAGCTGAACAAGGCGACGGTATCGTCCGCGTATGCGTTGTTCATGCTGATGCTGGCCGAGGAGCGCGGCATCGACGGCGGCCGCATTCTCGCCGGCTCGGGCGTCGAGCGCGAGCGGCTCGCGCAGCCCGATGCGCGCATCACGCCGCTGCAGCAGGCGGTGATCGTCTTCAACCTGCTCGATGCGACGGGCGATCCGTCGATCGCGATCGAGATCGGCCTGCGCAGCAGCCTGACGAAAGCGGGGCTGATCGGCTTCGGGCTGATGAGCTGCGCGACGCTCGGCGAGGCGATCGCGCTCGGCATCCGCTACCTGCCGACCCGCGTGCCGTTCTTTTCGGTGCGGCTCGCGCAGCTCGACGGAATCGTCGACATCGACGTGCTCGAAGCGTTTCCGCTCGGCCGGCTGCGCCAGTTCGCGGTCGAGAACTTCCTGGTCGAGACGGCGATCCTGTTCAATTCGCTGCTGTATCCGGTGCCGGGGCGCACGCTGCGCTCGCGTGCCGAACTCCATTTCGAATGGCCCGAGCCCCCGTGGTTCGAGCGCTATCGCGCGCGGCTGCCGCGCTGCCATTTCGATGCGAGCGCGAACCGCATCCGCTGTGACGCCGCGCTGCTCGACGAACCGATCGGCACCGCGAACGCGCACACCGCACAGATGATCGTCCAGCAGTGCGAGGCCGAACTCGCGCGGCTCGGCTATGCGGAGAGCATCGTCGAGCGCGTGCGCAACCTGCTGATCTGCGGCGAGCGCGGTTATCCGTCGGTCGACGACGTCGCACGCGAGCTGCACGTATCGGCGCGCACGCTCAAGCGCAAGCTCGCCGAGTACGGCGCGACCTATTCGGCGCTGCTCGATGAGATCCGGCTGCGCGACGCGCTGCGATTGCTCGAAGGCACGCGGCTGCCGGTCGACGAGATCGCAGCGCGCGTCGGCTATACGGATCGTGCCAATTTCACGCGTGCGTTCAAGCGCTGGACGGGCGTCGCGCCGAGCGAGCGGCGCTGAACGCGGGCCTGCACCGGCCCACATGATGTGCCGGCGGGATCATCCCGCACGTGCCGCTGCGTCAGACGATCGCGACCCAGTTCGCCCCGCGTCCGCCCCGCACGCGCGCGTGCGGCGTCAGCGTGCCGTCGTCCGGCGCGATCGCGTACACCGACACGTATTCCGACTGTTCGCCGCAGGCGACGAGCCAGCGTCCCGACGGGTCGATCGCGAATCCGCGCGGCTGCGTCTCGGTGGCGGTCGCGTGCGCGGGTTCGAACGTGCCGTCTTCGCCGCGGCGATAGCAGAGCAGGCGGCTCGACGTTCGCTCGCTGACGTAGGCGAAACGTTCGTCGGGCGTCAGGTGCAGGTCGGCGGCCCAGACGGACGGCTCGGCGGGCGCGGGCGGCCGCGCATGGCCGCGCGCGAGTTCGGCGACGGCCGGATGGCGTGCGCTCACATGGGCATCGCCGAGCCGGCCGGTGTCGGTGTCGCGCGCGAACGTCGCGAGCGTGCCGTCGAATTCGCTGACGACGACGAGCGCGCGGCCGTCGCGCGCGAATCGCAGGTGACGCGGCCCGAACCCGGCCGGCACGCGCGTTTCGCCATGTTCGAGCGCGCGCACGCCGGCCGCATCCTCGACGAGCGCGAAGCTGAACACGCGATCCGAACCGAGCGAGCTGACGTACGCGAAACGGTTGTCCGGCGACACGATCACCGCATGCGCATTCGCGATGCCGGGCGCGACCTGCAGCGGCGTGCCGTCGCCGTCGCGCACGCGCGCGGCGTCGTAGAGGCTCAGCGAATTCCCGCCGTACGACGCGCCGAGCAGCCAGCGGCCGCTGCGGTCGAGCGACAGGTACGCATGGCTCGCGTCGATCGCGGTCGCGCCTATACGCACGAGCGCGCCGGTGGCCGGTACGACGCGGAACGCGACGATCGTCGGCTGTTCGCCGCGCGTCGCGACGTAGAGGCGCGTGCGGTCGGCCTGCACGGCGATCGGCATCGCGACGTCGGCCGCGGCATGGCGGGCGAGCGGCGCGAGCGTGCCGTCGCCGGCGAGGGAGAACGTGGCGAGGTCGCCGTCGGCGGCATTCGAGACGACGACGGTCAGGCGGTCAGTGGTCGGCATGGCGGAGCATCGAAGCGTTCGTGAAAGAGGCGTCGGCCGGCAGGCCGCGCGGCGGGTCGCTGCGCCGGTGGGTGCGCGCGAACAGCGCGGCGACCGCGGCGACGAGCGAAGCGATCGCGAGCGCATACAGGCCGCCCGTGATCGAACCCGTATGTTGCTTCAGATAGCCGAAGGCCGTCGGCGCGACGAAGCCGCCGAGGTTGCCGACCGAGTTGATCAGCGCGATCACGGCCGCGGCCACGCGCGTGTCGAGATAGCCCTGCGGGATCGGCCAGAACAGCGACGACGCGGCCTTGAAGCCGAGCGCGGCGAAGCAGATCGACGCGAACGACCAGACCGGGTCATGCGACGTCGACGCGAACAGCCCGCATGCGGCAAGCACGAGTGCACACGCGAGCCAGCGCTGCGGATGCTTCCACTTCGACGACAGCACCGCGAAGCCGTACATCGCGCCGATCGCGATCATCCACGGAATCGTGTTGTACAGGCCGACCTGGAAATCGGTGAGGCCGCCCATCTTGCGGATGATCGTCGGCAGCCAGAACGTGGCCGCGTAGATCGTCAGCTGGATCGAGAAGTACAGGAAGCAGAACAGCATGATCTGCGGATCGCGCAGCAGCGCGGTGGCGCGCACCGGCACGTTCGAGCGGACGTCGCGGGTCGCGCGTTCGTCGTCGAGCGCGTTCTGGAGCGCCGTGCGTTCTTCGGCCGTGAGCCACGTCGCGTCGCGGATGTGCGATTTCAGCAGCAGCCAGCTCGCGCCGCACAGCGCGACCGAGAACAGCCCTTCGATCAGGAACATCCATTGCCAGCCTTCGAGGCCGAAGCCGCGGATCGACAGCAGCGCGCCGGTCACGGGCCCGGACAGCACCGACGCGAACGCGGAGCCGCCGAGGAAGATCGCCATCGCCTTGCCGCGCTCCTGCGGCGGCAGCCATTGCGACAGGTACAGCACGACGCCGGGGAAGAAGCCGGCCTCGGCCGCCCCGAGCAGGAAGCGCAGCGCGTAGAACGACGTGTCGTTCCACACGAACGCCATCGCGGCCGCGACGATGCCCCACGTCGCCATGATCCGGGCGAGCCAGACGCGCGCGCCGTAGCGCTGCATCAGCAGGTTCGACGGCACTTCGAACAGCGCATAGCCGACGAAGAACAGGCCGGCGCCGAGCCCGTACGCGGCCGCGCCGATGCCGATCGACGCTTCGAGGTGGCGATCGACGAAGCCGACGTTCACGCGATCGATGTAGTTCGCGATGAACATGATCAGCACGAGCGGCAGCACGTGCCATTTCACTTTCGAGACGGCGGAAGCGAGCGGGTCGCGTCCGGGCAGGGCGGGCGAGGGCGGGTTCAAGCGTGTCTCCGGTCGGGCGTCGGCGGACGGGGCGGTGGCGCGCGTCAGCGTCGGGGTGGCGATTTATGTAGTATGTCGTCGTACGACATGGTACGCCTGAGCGTTGGCGGATGCGTCACGGGTTTACCCGGAATTTACCCAGATATCGGGGAATTCATGTGATATGTGGCTACACCATTCATGTCTGATGACGTATGACATGAAATGTGTGTCGCGATCCGCCCGCATGGTGAGGCATCGGTCGTTGCGCAGCCCGTCCGGCGGCGGCCGTCGTCGCGATGCGCTATGCCATCGACACGACGCTGTTGAGCAGCGTCTTCACGAGCACGGCCTGCCGCGTCGCGCCCGTCTTGGCGAAGATGCCGCGCAGGTGCGCGCGCGCGGTGTTCTTCGTGATACCGGTCGCGGCGGCGGCCTCGTCGAGCGTGAGCCCGTCGACGAGCAGCAGCGCGATTTCGGTTTCCATCGGCGTGAGCCGGAACAGTCGATGCAGCATGTCGCGCGACGTCTGCGGCGACGACGCCGGATCGCGGACGAATACCGCGACGGCCGGCCGGTGCCGGCGGTCCTCGGCGCCGCGGTAGGGCGCGAGCGGGCGCAGCAGCACGCTCAGCGGCATCGCGCCGCCGGGGCGCGACAGCGTGGTGGCTTCGATGCGCGCGAGCGCGCCCGCGCGGAAATGCTCGAGCGTGGCCTGCAGCGCCTTCTGCAGCCGGCGCTCGTCGAGCGGGCACGACGCATGGAGCCGCTCCTGACGCACGCACAGCCCGTCCTGCTGCGCGATCAGCCGCTCGGCGATGCGGTTGCGCTTGATCACGCGGCCGTCCTCGTCGACGATCGCGGTGCCGACATCGAGCCGGTCGACGGTGCCCGCGTACAACGCACGTTCGGCATCGAGCACGTCGAACGCCGCGTGCAGTTCGACCGCGCGCTGCAGGTGCGGCAGCAGCGTCGCGACCCGCGCGCGTTCGGCCGCGTCGAAATCGCGGCCGCCGTGCGCGCGGCTCACGAAGAACGCGCATTCGACGCCGCGTTCGCCGCGCAGGTTCGCGCCGAGGATGTAGCGCAGGTCGAGCGGCTGCAGGTACTGCCGGTAGAAATCGTGCTCGCGCCACGCGGTTTCGCCGAACAGCCGATCGGCCGTGAAGACGCGGCCGGGCGGCTGGTCGAGAAACGGGCACAGCGCGTAGAACTGCTGGCTGTACGACGGCTCGCCGGGCAGCAGCGGGCCGTGTGCCGACGCGTTGATGATGAGCCCGTGCCGGGCGCCGCCCGGATTGCGCAGCACGAGCGTCGTGAAGCGCGCGTCGAGCCGCTCGCGTACCGCTTCGAGGAAGCCGGCCCATGGCGTCGCTTCCGACGGGCCCTGATAGACGAGCCCGAGCCACGCGCTGAGTTCGCGCGCCGTCCATGCGGCGTCGTCGAAACCGTCGTGCGCGGCCGGCTCGCCGGGTGCCAGCGCGATGGGCATGCTGGTGCTCTCCTGGATCGGGATGAAGGGTTCCCGAGCCAGCATACCGGCCGGCCGGCGGCCCGCGTCATCCGAACGGAGTAGGCGACGCGGGCAGGCGGGCAGGTGGGCAACGGCCGGGCTGCCCGCCTGCGGCGCTTACGCCGCGCGCTCGCGCATGAGGTACGCGACGATGCGCTCCGCCGCTTCCTCGGGCGACTCGGCGACCGTGTCGACGCGCAGTTCGGGCTGCGCGGGCGGCTCGTACGGCGAGTCGATGCCGGTGAAGTGCTTCAGCTCGCCGCGCCGCGCCTTCTTGTACAGACCCTTCGGATCGCGCTCCTCGGCGACCGCGAGCGGCGTGTCGACGAATACTTCGACGAACTCGTCGGGGCCGACGAGCGCGCGCGCCATGTCGCGTTCCGCGCGGAACGGCGAGATGAACGACACGAGCGTGATGAGCCCGGCGTCGAGCATCAGCCGCGCGACTTCGGCGACGCGCCGGATGTTCTCCACGCGATCGGCCTCGGTGAAGCCGAGATCGCGATTGAGCCCGTGCCGCACGTTGTCGCCGTCGAGCAGGTACGTGTGCTTGCCGAGCGCGTGCAGCCGCTTCTCGACGAGGTTCGCGATGGTCGACTTGCCGGCGCCCGACAGCCCCGTCAGCCATACGATGCGCGGTGTCTGCGCCTTCTGCGCGGCGCGCGCGTCGCGGTCGACGTCGACCGCCTGCCAATGAACGTTGTGCGCGCGGCGCAGCGCGAAGTGCAGCATCCCGGCGCCGACCGTGTCGTTGGTCAGCCGGTCGATCACGATGAAGCCGCCCGTCTGGCGGTTGCGCGCGTACGGATCGAACGCGACGGGCCGGTCGAAGCTCAGGTTGCACACGCCGATCTCGTTGAGCGCGAGCGTGCGTGCCGCGAGATGCTCGCGCGTGTTCACGTCGATCTTGTACTTCGGCGTCGCGCAGGTCGCGCCGACCGTCTGCGTGCCGAGCTTCACGAGATACGGGCGGCCGGGCAGCAGCGGCGCGTCGTGCATCCATACGAGTGTCGCCTCGAACTGGTCGGCGACTTCGGGCGGCGCATCCGCGCGCGCGATCAGGTCGCCGCGGCTGATGTCGATCTCGTCGGCGAGCGTGAGCGTCACCGCATCGCCGGCGCGCGCGACGTCGCCTTCGCCGCGCGGCGTGATCACCGACGCGACGCGGCTCTCCTTGCCGGACGGCAGCACGCGCACGCGTTCGCCGACGCGGATCTCGCCCGATGCGATGCTGCCCGCGTAGCCGCGGAAGTTCAGGTGCGGGCGGTTGACCCACTGCACCGGCAGCCGGAACGGCTCGTCGCGCGTGACGCGCGCGGAGAGCGGCAGCGTGTCGAGATGCTGCATCAGCGTCGGGCCCGCGTACCACGGCATGCGCGTGCTCGATGCAATCACGTTGTCGCCGCGCAGCGCCGACATCGGGATGCTGACGATCTCCGCGAGCCCGAGCTCGGCCGCGAACGCGCGATAGTCGGCGTCGATGCGCTCGAACACCGCGCGGTCGTAGTCGACGAGGTCCATCTTGTTGATCGCGACCACCACGCGCCGGATACCGATCAGCGCGACGAGATGGCTGTGGCGGCGCGTCTGCGTGAGCACGCCCTTGCGCGCGTCGATCAGGATCACCGCGAGATCGGCGGTCGATGCGCCGGTGATCATGTTGCGCGTGTACTGTTCGTGGCCGGGCGTGTCGGCGACGATGAACTTGCGCCGCGCGGTCGCGAAGAAGCGGTACGCGACGTCGATCGTGATGCCCTGCTCGCGCTCGGCCGACAGGCCGTCGACGAGCAGCGCGAAATCGAGTTCACCGCCTTGCGTGCCGACCTTCCTCGAATCGGCTTCGAGCTGCGTGAGCTGGTCGTCGAACAGCAGGTTCGATTCGTAGAGCAGGCGGCCGATCAGTGTGCTCTTGCCGTCGTCGACGCTGCCGCACGTGATGAAGCGCAGCAGGTCCTGGGGTGGCGTGTGCGCGTCGTCGGCAGCGCGCGTATCGGGAGTGGGGCGCGCGAGCGTGTCGGGCGCGGTGAGAACGTGTGCCATCAGAAATATCCCTCCTGTTTCTTCTTTTCCATCGAGCCGGCCGAATCGCTGTCGATCAGCCGTCCTTGCCGTTCGGACGTGCGCGTCTCGCGCATCTCCCGCAGGATGTCGTCGAGCGACGTCGCGTCGCTGTCGATGGCGCCCGTCAGCGGATAGCAGCCGAGCGTGCGAAAGCGCACCTTGCGCATCTGCGGCACTTCGCCTGCGCGCAGCGGCAGGCGATCGTCGTCGACCATGATCAGCGCGCCGTCGCGTTCGACCACGGGCCGCTCCTTCGCGAAGTAGAGCGGCACGATCGGGATGTCGTGAAGCCGGATGTACTGCCAGATGTCGAGCTCGGTCCAGTTCGAGATCGGGAACACGCGCAGGCTTTCGCCCTGGCGCTTGCGCGCGTTGTACAGCGACCAGAGCTCGGGGCGCTGGCGCTTCGGGTCCCAGCGGTGCTGCGCCGAGCGCAGCGACACGATGCGCTCCTTCGCGCGCGATTTCTCCTCGTCGCGGCGCGCGCCGCCGAACGCGGCGTCGAAGCCGTAGTGATCGAGCGCCTGCTTGAGCCCCTGCGTCTTCCACACGTCGGTGTGCACGGCCGAGCCGTGCGTGAACGGCTCGATGCCGTTCGCGATGCCGTCGGGGTTGACGTGCACGCGCAGGTCGAGGCCGAGCCGCGCGGCCGTGTCGTCGCGAAACGCGATCATCTCGCGGAATTTCCACGTCGTATCGACGTGCAGCAGCGGAAAGGGCGGCTTCGCCGGGTAGAACGCCTTCATCGCGAGATGCAGCATGACCGAGCTGTCCTTGCCGATCGAATACAGCATCACCGGGTTCTCGCTCTCGGCGACCACCTCGCGCATGATGTGGATGCTTTCGGCCTCCAGCCGCTCCAAGTGGGTCAACATCGTTCGTCTCCTTGTTTCATGCCGGCGCCGCGCGACATGTGCGGCGTTTCGTGCATGACACCGACGGTATCGAGCGGGTGGCATGCCGCTCTTCGTCCGGGTGGACTAAACCGCGGCACGGCGGCGGGGCGGATCTTTCCTTAGTCCACCCGGACGAAGTGGCGCGCGGCGGCGGCGCTTAAGGTGAGCGCTCGACCATCGGCGGAGACGACACATGACGGACGACACACGTGCGACGCAGCTGCTTTCGGGCCAGACCTGGGCCGACTTCTGCGACACCCTGAAACGCAGCGGACAACAGATCCTGCGCACCGAGGCGCCGGACGATCCGCTCACGCGCGCGGAAGGATTCCGCTACCTGAGCCGGCTGATGCGCATCGCGCTCGACATGCACGTCGAGTTCGCGGACGGCGCATGGCCCGGCTTTTTCTCGCCGTCGCACGAGACCGCGAAGATCGGTGCCGACAACCCCGACAACCTGTACCAGTACGCACGCGTCGACGGCCGCTGCGAATATCGCGTGACGGGGCGGCGCGGCACGGTCGCCTATCTGAGCTTCGGCACGCAGAAGGGCGGCTACGAGACCGACGGCAAGATGCTGCAGACCGGCTTTCTCGACGCGAAGCAGCTCGAGATCGCGGCGGACGGCAGCTTCGAGATCGTGCTGAGCGAGACGCCGCGCGCGGGCAACTGGGTGCGCATGGAGCCGGGCACGAACGCGCTGCTGGTGCGCCAGACGTTCCTCGACCGGCGCGCGGAAACCCCCGCGCAACTGAAGATCGAGCGCATCGGCGCGCACGCGTGCCCGGCGCCGCTCGATCCGCTCGTGCTGCAAGGCGGCCTCATGCGCGCCGCGCAATTCGTCGAGCAGACGTCGAAGCTGTTCGCCGACTGGGCCGCGAGCTACCGGTCGCACGTGAACGCGCTGCCGCCCGCCGATCAGGCGCTGTGCCAGTCGGTCGGCGGCGATCCGAACATCTACTACTACCACTCGTGCTGGTCGCTGGCCGACGACGAAGCGCTCGTGATCGACGTGGATGCGGTGCCCGATTGCGATTTCTGGAACGTGCAGCTCAACAACTACTGGATGGAGTCGCTCGATTACCGCTACTTCGACATCTGCGTGAACAAGCACCGCGCGCGGCTGAATGCGAACGGCGGCGTGACGGTGGTCGTCGCGGCCGCGCGGCCGGGCGACGCGAACTGGCTCGATACGGCCGGCCATCGCACCGGCACGATCTGCTGGCGCTGGGTCGGTGCCGCGCAACCGGTGCATCCGCGCACGCGGGTGGTGAAGCTCGCGACGCTCAAGGAGACCGCATGAACGCGCCGCTCGACAGGACTCGCACGCGGCTCGCCGCCGACGGGTTGATCGCCGAAGCCGTGTCGCGCGCGAACGGGCTGAGCGCGTTCGGCGACGGGCCGTATCGCGAGGCGCTCGACGTGATGTGCGCGTCGCTGATCGACGAAGCGAACCTGTCCGCGCGCGGCGCCGACATGATGCGCGAGAAACTCGTCGGCCAGCTCGTGAACCGGCTCGTCGTCGAGGACTACTTTCGGCGTCATCCGGAGATCGAAGAAATCGAAATCGACGATCCGCTCGTGATCGTCGGCCTGCCGCGCACGGGCACGACGCTGCTGCAGCGTCTGCTGGCCGTCGATCCGCGTTTTCATTCGGCCGCGTGGTGGGAAACCCGCTACCCGGCGCCGCTCGCGGGCGAGACGCTGGCCGAGCCGACGGTGCGCATCGCGCGCGCGCAAGCCGAGGTCGCGACGATGATCGACTGCATTCCGCAGATCCTGACGATCCATCCGCTCGATGCGATGCTCGCCGACGAGGAGTTCATGCTGATGGAGCATGCGTTCGTGTGCGCGATGGATTCGTACGCGAACGTGCCGCGCTACACGGCGTGGCTTGCGCGGCAGGATCTCACGCCGGTCTATGCGTACCTGAAGCGGATGCTGCAGTTCCTGCAGTGGCAGAAGGCGCGTCGCGGCGTTGCGCCGGCCGCGCGCTGGCTGTTGAAGACACCGCAGCACCTGCATGCGCTCGACGTGCTGTGCCGCGTGTTTCCGCGCGCGCAGGTCGTGCTCACGCACCGCGACCCGGCGCAGACGATACCGTCGATGGCGAGCATGGCGCACACGCTGTGGCGGATGTATGCGGACGATCCCGATCCGCTCGCCGTCGGCGCGCAGTGGAACG
The DNA here is from genome assembly GCF_001718555.1 of Burkholderia metallica. Classification (NCBI taxonomy): domain Bacteria; kingdom Pseudomonadati; phylum Pseudomonadota; class Betaproteobacteria; order Burkholderiales; family Burkholderiaceae; genus Burkholderia; species Burkholderia metallica. The sequence continues at coordinate 2,513,678 of NZ_CP013401.1, read as the reverse complement.
CGGGCATGGCGCGCGCGATCGCCGCGGCGATGGCCGCGCGCGACGCGCTGCCGGCCGAGCGGTTTCTCGACGTGCGTTTCGAAGACACGGTGTCGAATCCGCTCGGCGTCGCCGAGGCCGTGTACGCGTTCGCGGGCATGTCGCTCGATGCGCGGCAGCGCGCGGCGATGGCGGACTGGCTGGCGCGCAACGGCCGCGACAGGCGCGCCGCGCACGACTATTCGATCGCGCGCTTCGGGTTCACCGATGCGCAGCTCGCGCGCGACTTCGCCGCGTATCGCGCGCGGCATCTGCGGGCGGCCGGCTGACGGCCGCGCCCGCGAGACGAACGACAAACAGGAGACACCCCATGTTGCTGAAAGACAAGATCGTCGTGATATCCGGAATCGGGCCGGGGCTCGGCGTGAAGCTCGCCGTCGAGGCCGCGCGCGAGGGCGCGCGCGGTGTGGTCGTCGCGGCGCGTACGATGGAAAAGCTCGACGACGCCGAAACACGGATCCGCGCACTCTGCGTCGACTGCGACGTGCTGAAGGTGCGAACCGACATCACCGACCGCGCGCAATGCCGGCAGCTCGCGACGCAGGCCGTCGAGCGCTTCGGCCGGATCGATGCGCTCGTGAACAGCGCATTCGTGCACGGTACGTTCCCGGAACCGGTGGAGGACGCGGACCTCGACGGCTGGCGCGCGGTGTTCGACACCAACGTGTTCGGCACGATGGCGCTCACGCAGGAAGTCGTGCCGCACATGAAGCGGCGCAGGCGCGGCGCGATCGTGATGATCAACACGCAGGCGACCCGCAAGCCGTTTGCAGGGGAAGGCGGCTACGCTGTTTCGAAGGGCGCGCTCGCGGTTGCGGCAAAATACCTGGCGCGCGAACTCGGCGTGCACGGCATTCGCGCGAACAGCATCCACATGGGGTGGATGTGGGGCGTGCCGACGCAGGCGTATTTCCGGCAGGCGGCCGCCGAGTACGGGGTGACGGAAGAACAGGTCGTCGCGCCGATCGCGGCGAACCTCGCGCTCGCGAAGCTGCCGACCGACGACGATTGCGCGCGCGCGGCGCTGTTCCTCGCGTCGGACTACGCGAACGCGGTGACGGGCGCGACGCTCGACGCGAACGGCGGCGATTTCATGCCCTGACGACGGAGCAAAGGATCATGCAGGACAACGACAACGCACGACATTTCTTTGCGTTCAACGGCGACGCGGACGGGCTGTGCGCGCTTCAGCAACTGCGGCTCGCGGAGGGCGTGCACGGCACGCTCGTGACCGGCGTGAAGCGCGACATCAAGCTGCTCGAGCGGATTGACGCGCGGGCGGCCGACTTCGTCACCGTGCTCGACGTGTCGCACGACCAGAATCGCGACGCGTGCGCACGGCTGCTGCGCGACGGCGCGACGGTCCGCTACTTCGACCATCACTTCGCGGGCGCGCTGCCCGACGATCCGCGCTTCGACGCGCATATTGATACCGCGGCCGACGTTTGCACTAGCGCGATCGTAAACCGTTATCTCGGCGGCCGGCACGTGCGCTGGGCGATCGTCGCGGCGTTCGGCGACGAACTGCCGGCGCTCGGCGATGCGCTCGCGCGCGAGCATGGCATCGACGAAGCGGAGCGCGGCACGCTCGCCGAACTCGGCCTCTACCTGAACTACAACGCGTACGGCGAGTGTGTCGGCGATCTGCATTTCGACCCGGCGGCGCTCGCCGACGCGATGCTGCCCTGTGTCGATCCGCTCGATTTCGTGCGCGGGACGCGCGTGTTCGCCGCGCTGCGCGACGGCTACCGCGACGACATGGCGTGTGCATGCGCGCTCGCACCGCTGCGCGAGGTGCCCGGTGCGACCTTGGTGCGGATGCCCGACCATCCGTGGGCGCGGCGCGCGACGGGCATGCTCGCGAACGAGCGGATGCGCAACGCGCCGCATGCGGCGCTCGCGGTGCTGTCGCCGCGCGCGGACGGCGGGCTCGTCGTCAGCGTGCGCGTGCCCGACGGCCGGGCGCTCGGCGCCGACGAATTCTGTCGCGGTTTTCCGACCGGCGGCGGGCGCAAGCGCGCGGGCGGCATCAACCATCTGCCGGAAACCGAGTTCGACGCGTTCGTCGAGCGCTTCGAGGCGGCGTTCCGGCTCGATTGACGTCGCCGCCCGCGTGGCGCGCCGGGCGGCCTTCGCACGGCGCGCGCATCGTGGCGGATCAACCGGTCGCGCCCGCGAGCGCGGCCGGCACGTTGTGGCCGTAAGCGCGTTCCTCGACGCGTTCGGCGATACGCCAGCGGTGCGCACGAACCGGTCGACGTACCACAGCCCGAGAAACATCACCTGCGTGCCGCCGTCCGGCAGCACGACTTCCATCGGATTGAAGCAGATCGTGCGGCCGTGCGCGCGGTCGCCGTCGAGCCGGATCGACAGGTTGCCGACCAGGTGCTGGTAGTGCGGGAACCGTGGCAGCACGGTGCGCAGCCACGCCTTCACCGCCGGATAGCGGCCGGCGATGCCGCCCATCGCGCGATAGTCGATCGCCGCATCGGGCATGAAGACGCCGTCGAGCGCAGTCGAATACGCGACGATCGGCTCGCGGAGGTCGTGATGGTCGGACAGCGTTTGCAGATCGGGCATCGTCGGCGCCCGGTCACGCGCGATTGCGCCGGCGTGCCGCATGGAGCGTTTCGGCGCGCTGCTTCACATCGCGTGCGCACTGGTCGAAGCCCTGTTTCACCCACGCGCCGTGGTTCCGCATGATCGTGTCCGCGTTGATGCCGAGGAACTGGTCGGTCGTGAAATAGCGGCAGCGCTGCGCGTCGATCGCATCGATGTACTGGTCGCGGCGTGCCGCGTCCTTGTTGTCGTCGGTCGGGCGCTGCTCCCACGACAGCAGGCGTTCGGGTTCGTACGCGACGAGGATCTCGCTGACGGGAATCACGGTTTCCGTGCCGGGAATGCGCACCTGCATGTGCACGAAATCGCCGAGCTTGCCGGTCGTTTCGAAGCCGACGCAGAACGTGTTCCATTCGCCGTAGCGCGGGAAGTCGGTCAGCACTTCCCAGACGACGGCGGCCGGCGCGTCGATGTCGACGACGATCGAGGTGACGAGATTCGAGGGTTTGGTCATGGCGGCGTATCGGGTGAAGCCGCGCGTACCCGGGTGGCGGGTGCGTCGCGGCGGTCGGAAGGAGCCGCGCCGGTATCGGCCGGCGCGCGTGGCGGGTGCGGATCGGCACGCGCGGGGCGTTCGATGCCCGTTCGTGCCGCGCAGTGCGGCGCACCCGACAACGAGCGTAGGCCGGCGTACGCGGCGAAGAATCGTCGATATGGACTAAGGCGTTTCACCGGGGCGGCAGGGCGGTGCGACCGTCGTGAGCGTCCGACGTCGACACCGTGCGGCGCAGCCGCGACAATACGCGTCTTCCCGTTTGCGTCATCGAGGTGCCCGTGTCTGCGAATTCGTCCGTTGCTCCCGCGATCGTCTGGTTCCGCGACGATCTGCGCGTGACCGATCAGTCCGCGCTGACGCGTGCGGTGGCGTCGGGCCGGCCGCTCGTCTGCGTGTTCGTCGACGACACGGGCGACGGCGCCGGGCGGCCGCCCGGCGGCGCGGCGCGCTGGTGGCTGCACGGGTCGCTGGCCGGGCTCGATGCGACGCTCGCGCGTCACGGCGGCCGCCTGCTGCTGTTGCGCGGCGACGCGCCGCGCGAGATCGAGCGCGTCGTGCACGACACCGGGGCGCAGGCCGTGTACTGGAACCGCCGCTATGCGCAGCCGCAGCGCGATGCGGACGCGGCGCTGAAGGCATCGCTCAAGGCGCGCGGCGTCACGGTCGAGAGCAGCAACGGCAGCCTGCTGAACGAGCCGTGGGAGGTGCTGACCGGCAGCGGCGGCCCGTACCAGGTGTTCACCGCGTACTGGCGCGCGGCGCGCCGCGATCGCACGGTCGCCGCGCCGCTGCCGGCGCCCGAACGGATCGGGTTTCATCCGTGGCCGAAGGTCGTGCGCGAGCGCGCGCTGGCGCTCGACGCGCTTGCGTTGCGTCCGCCGGTGCCGGACTGGGCCGGCGGCTTGCGCGACGCGTGGCTCGCGCCCGACGAAGCCGGCGCGCACGCGCAGCTCGACGCGTTCCTGACGACGGCGCTTGCCGGCTATGCGGATGCGCGCGACCGTCCCGACCGGCCCGCGACGAGCCGGCTGTCGCCGTTCCTGCGCTTCGGCAACGTGTCGCCGCGACAGGTGTGGCACGCGGTGCAGGGCGCCGCGAACGCGGGCGGCGCGGCGTATGCCGCACACGCCGACAAGTTCCTGAGCGAACTCGGCTGGCGCGAGTTCAGCTACATGCTGCTGTATCACTTCCCGGCGCTCGCGACCGACAACTTCCGTTCGCAGTTCGATGCGATGCCGTGGCGCGACGACCCCGCCGCGTTACGTGCATGGCAGCGCGGGCGCACCGGTTATCCGCTCGTCGATGCGGGCTTGCGCGAACTGTGGACGACCGGCTGGATGCACAACCGTGTGCGGATGGTCGTCGCGTCGTTCCTGATCAAGCACCTGCTGGTCGACTGGCGCGCGGGCGAAGCGTGGTTCTGGGACACGCTGGTCGATGCCGATCCCGCGAACAACGCGGCGAGCTGGCAGTGGGTGGCCGGCTGCGGCGCCGACGCCGCGCCGTATTTCCGCATCTTCAATCCGGTCGCGCAAGGGCGCAAGTTCGACCCGGACGGCGCGTACGTGCGGCGCTGGCTGCCCGAGCTCGCCGGCCTCGACAATGCATCGATCCATGCACCGTGGGAAGCGTCGCCGCTGGAACTCGACGCGGCGGGCGTACGGCTCGGCGTCGACTATCCGGAACCGCTCGTCGAGCACGCGGCCGCGCGCGCCCGCGCGCTCGATGCGCTGGCTGCATTGCCCAAGCGCCGCTGAGCGCGCGCGCAGGGTGGCCGCATCAATTGCAGAACGAGACGTGTTCGAGCAGCGCGTACGCGACACCGGCGCTGAAATAGGCCGCGCCGCACCACGCGACGAACGCGAGCGCGGCGGCGGCCAGCGCCGCGCGGATCATGCCCACGCCGGGTTGCCCGCTGCGGGGCGCGCGACGCGCGTGTCGTCGATCGGCAGGTGCAGCAGCGCCGCGAGGACGCCGAGCGCGATCGAGCCGATCCACAGCGGCATGTACGAATGCGTCGCGTCGTACACGAGCGCACCGAGCCAGACGCCGAAGAAGCTGCCGAGCTGGTGCCCGAAGAACACGAAGCCGAACAGCGTCGCGATGTAGCGCACGCCGAACACCTGCGAGATCACGCCGTTCGTCAGCGGCACGGTGCCGAGCCACGTGAATCCCATCACGGCGGCGAAACCGTAGACGCTCGCGGGCGACAGCGGCGCGGCGACGAAGACCGCCATCGTGAGCGCACGCACGAGGTACAGCACCGACAGCACGTACTTGCGCCGCAGCAGCCCGCCGAGATGGCCGCACGCATAGGTGCCGGCCACGTTGGTCAGTGCGATCAGCGCGAGCGCGATGCTCGCGTGGCGCGCCGGCAGCCCGTGGTCGAGCAGGTATGCGGGCAGGTGGGTCGCGATGAAGGCGAGCTGGAAGCCGCACGCGAAGAAGCCCGCGTTCAGCAGCCAGAAGCCACGATGCGCGAACGCCTCGCGCACGGCTTCGCCGATCGACTGGTCGGGGCCGGCGGCGGCGGCGGCCGCCTGCGCGGGCCGGTCGCGCAGCAGCACGGCGAGCGGAGCAAGCAGTGCCGCGACGAGCGCGAGCGCGATGAACGCGTGCCGCCAGCCGATGCCGCCGATCAGCGTCTGCGCGACGGGCACCATGCAGAACTGGCCGAGCCCGCCGATCGCGCCCGCGACGCCGAGCGCCCAGCCGCGCCGGTCCGGCGGAAACAGGCGGCTCAGCGCGCCGTAGATCGACGCGAACGCGGAACCCGACAACGCGATGCCGATCACAAGCCCGGCGCCGACCGTGAACAGGCCGGTCGACGCCGCATGCGCCATCGTGACGAGCCCGGCTGCATACAGCAGCATCCCGGCGACGATCACGCGCAGCGAGCCGAAGCGGTCGGCGACCATGCCCGTGAACGGCTGCGCGACGCCCCAGATCAGGTTCTGCAGCGCCAGCGCGAGCCCGAACGCTTCGCGCGACCAGCCGTGGTCGAGCGACACCGGTGCGAGGAACAGGCCCTGCACGTGCCGGATGCCGAGCGCGACGCCCATGATCAGGCCGCCGGCCAGTACGGGCAGCCAGCGGCGGCGGACTTCCTGTTCGATCGGGGTCATGCGTGTCTCCGGAAGGGACGCGCGGCAAAACGGCCGCGCTCGATCCGATTAGACGATCGGGCTCGTCGTCGCTCAAGCGATCATTCGGTCAGATTGGCATGCGTGGAAGGAATGCGACGAGGGGCGCGCAGGATGGGGCGGGCGCGTCCGGCCATGTTCAGGCCGGTTCGTGAAGGCCGCGCCGGCTCACGCCGATGCCGTGTCGTGCGCCCGCATCGCGGCGTCGCATTCGGCGGCTTCGGCGAGCATCCAGTCGCGGACGTCGGCGACTTCGCGGCGCGGGGCCGGATCGTGCTGGAACAGCCAGTAGCCGTATGCATCCGACAGCGCCTGCGTGTGCGGCCCGAGCACCGCGAGCCGGCCGTCCGCGAGCATCGGCGCGACGAGCGCGAGCCGGCCGAGCGCGACGCCCTGGCCCGCGATCGCGGCCTGGATCACCTGGTCGTACTGGTTGAAGCGCAGCACGCCTTTCGCGCGCGCATCGCCGAGCCCGGCCGCGTGCAGGTGCGCGCGCCATTGCAATTGCGGCTGCGGCGGTCCGTCGAATTCGAGCAGCACGTGATCGGCGATCGCGGCCGCGTTCGTGACGGGCCGCGCGGCGAGCGCCGGATGCGCGACCGGCACGACGATCTCGTCGAACAGGCGCAGCGCGCCGGCCGGCGCGCGGTCGCGCGGACAATAGCGGATCCCGAGGTCGATGCCTTCGGCACGCAAATCGAGTACCTTGTCGTTCGCGGCCACGCGCAGGTCGATCTCCGGCAGGCGCGCCTGCAGCCGCCCGAGCCGCGGCAGCAGCCACAGCGCGGTGACGCCGATGCTCGCGGTGATCGTGACCGGCTGGCGCTCGCGCGCGGCGGCGAGCGATGCGACGGTGGCCTGCAGGTCGTGCAGCGCCGCATCCGCGACGCGGAACAGCCGCTCGCCTTCCGGCGTGAACGTGATCTTCCGGTAGCCGCGCTGCAGCAGCGCGACGCCGAGATGCGATTCGAGCGCGTGGATCTGGCGGCTGACGGCCGATTGCGTGACGCACAGGTCCTGCGCGGCGAGCGTGATGCTCATGCGGCGCCCGACGGCGACGAAACCGCGGACGAGGTCGAGCGACGGGAGACGGACGAGCGGCGTTGACATGCGCGTGACTCATGCGAACGGAGCAGCAAGATTGGTTGAGAACGCGGGGCGCGTCAAGTTCAATGGAGGCTGGTGCGTGGCGTAACGCCTCGTGGAAGGGCGGGCTGGAGCCGGTGCGCGGGTGGCGGAGCGCAGGTGGAGACACGATGACATTTTCGAACGAAGTCGAAGGACCGAAGCCGGGCAACCGGGCGATGGACGCATTGCCGCCCGAGCCCGTGACGCTGCGCGCGGCCGACGGCTATGTATTGCGCGGCCATGTGTGGCGCCATCGCGGCGGCAGTGTCGTGCGACCGGTGACGGTCGTCAATTGCGCGACGTCGGTGCGGTGCGACTACTACTTTCGTTTCGCGGCGTGGCTGTTCGCGCAGGGGCGCGACGTGCTCGTCTACGACTACCGCGGGATCGGCGGGTCGCGCCCCGCGCAGCTTGCGAAGCTGCGCGCGAACTGGCTCGACTGGGGGCGGCTCGATTGCGAAGCCGCGCTGCAATACGCGCGCGACGCGTTCCCGGGCCAGCCGATCGACGTCGTCGCGCACAGCATCGGCGGGTTCGTGCTCGGGCTCGCGGCGTCGAACGTTCACGTGCGGCATGCGGTGACGGTCGGCGCGCAATATGCGTACTGGCGCGATTACCTGCCGGCCGAACGGCGGCGCATGTGGTGGAAGTGGCACGTCGCGATGCCGGTGCTCGCGGCCGTGTTCGGCTACGTGCCCGCGAAGCGGCTCGGCTGGATGGAGGACACGCCGCGCGGCGTCGCGTTGTCGTGGGTGCGCTCGCAGGCACGCTTCGAGGACGGCTACACGCGCGGCCTGCTCGCCGAACCCGCCGCGAGCCGCGCCGCATTGCCCGCCCGCTTCGCGGCGCTGTCGGCGCCGATGCTCGCGATCGGCCTCGACGACGACGGCTTCGGCACGGTCGACGCGATCGAGCGGCTGGTCGGCTACTACACGGGCAGCGACGTCACGCATCTGCGAATCGCGCCGGCCGATATCGGCGTCGATGCGATCGGCCATTTCGCGTTTTTCCACAGCCGCTTCACCGACACGCTGTGGCCGGTGGCGCTCTACTGGCTGCAGCATGGCGTGCTGCCGGCCGATGCGCCGGGCAACGTGCACGCGCTGCACCCGGCATCGCGTCGGCGGCCCGCGGGCGGCGGCGTACCGGGCGTCGCGGCGAACGGCTGACGAAGCGGTTGCACGCATGCGCATGCCGGCAGGGGCGGCACCCGCGCGGCGCAATGCGCCGACTGCCGCCGCCGCCATCGACACCGGCGGCCCGCGACGGCGCGCCGCGCCGCGTGATCGATTAACATCGGACGTTTGATCCCACAGGCCGCCGCACGTCGATGCTCGTCCCGCCCGATTTCGCTTCCTCGTCCGAAACTCCGCGCGCGTGGCGCATGCAGGCGCTCGACGCGCCGCCCGCCGCCTCCCGTGCCGGCGTGCGGCTCGCGCGCATCGATTTCGACTGGCGCGTGCAGCTTGCGTCGCCCGCGTTCGCGGCGCTCGACCGAGCCGAGCGCGCGCGGGCGGCGCGCTTCCTGAGACACGAGGATGCGGTGCGCAGCGCTGCGACGCGCGCCGCGCTGCGCGACGTGCTCGGCGCGGCCCTCGGCATCGCGCCGCAGGCGGTCGCGATCGTCGTCGACGCGTCGGGGCGTCCGTCGCTGGACGGTGCGCATTGCACGTCGCTCGACTTCAACGTGTCGCATGCGGGCGATCATGCGCTGCTTGCGTGGGCGCCCGCGGGCCGCGTCGGCGTCGATATCGAGGGCTGCGATCGCGTGGCCGACTGGCGCGCACTGGCGCGTGAAGTCTGCGCGCCCGCCGAGGCCGCCTATCTCGACGGCCTGCCGGCCGCCGCGCGCGCCGGCGAATTCATGCGCGTCTGGTGCGCGAAGGAGGCGCTGCTCAAGGCGCTCGGCACGGGCATCGTCGGCGGCCTGGGCGCGTTCGCGGTCTTGCCGCCGCGCGATGCCGCGACCCCCGCGACGACGATCGTCGAGCCGGCCGCGCCCGCCGCCGGCGTCGCGGCGTTCGATGCGGCGTGGTTCGACGCGGCATCCGGCTACGCCGCGTGCGTCGCGTGGACGCGCGGGTGAGCCGAAGCCGGTGCGCGGCGCTCATTCGAGCGGCGCGTCGTTCGGCGCCGCATAGCGCGCCCTGATCACGTCGCTCATCGCGAAGTCGAACGACAGCCCCTTCGGCGGCACCGGCTTCATGAACCACTTGTCGTACAGCGCGTCGATGTCGCCGCGCTTCATCAACTGCACGAGCACACCGTCGACGAGCGCCTTGAACTGCGGATCGTCCTTGCGCAGCATGAACCCGTAGGCTTCCGACGATTGCGGCGTGCCGACGAGGTGCCAGTCGGCCGGCTTCGCGGCGAGCTGGCGCGCGCCCGCGAGCAGCACGTCGTCCATCATGTAGGCGGCCGCGCGGCCCGATTCGAGCGTGACGCGTCCTTCGCCGTAGTCCTTCGCGCTGATGATCCGCATGTTGCCAAGAACAAAATAATCGCAACATCCGTTAAGCACCGGTTCGCACGCGCCGATCCGGCGGGCCGCACCGGGCATCAGGGAAACTCCCGAGTCGAAATCTGTGAAAAACGGGTTGTCTAGACAAGTTGGCGTGGCTACACTTCAATCCATTCCGAACTTGTCTAGACAGGATTGCTCACATGATTACGTTGACCCCCGGCCATCTGACCCTCCCGCAACTGCGCCAGATCGCGCGCGAATCGGTGCAGCTCACGCTCGACCCGGCGAGTTTCGCGAAGATCGACGCCGGCGCGAAGGCCGTCGCCGACATCGCGGCGAAGGGCGAGCCGGCCTACGGCATCAACACGGGTTTCGGCCGGCTGGCCAGCACGCACATCCCGCACGACCAGCTCGAACTGCTGCAGAAGAACCTGGTGCTGTCGCACGCCGTCGGCGTGGGCGAGCCGATGGCGCGTTCGTCGGTGCGGCTGCTGATGGCGCTGAAGCTGTCGAGCCTCGGCCGCGGCCATTCGGGCATCCGCCGCGAAGTGATGGACGCGCTGATCACGCTGTTCAACGCGGACGTGCTGCCGCTGATCCCGGTGAAGGGCTCGGTCGGCGCATCGGGCGACCTCGCACCGCTCGCGCACATGTCGGCCGTGCTGCTCGGCGTCGGCGAAGTGTTCATCCGCGGCGAGCGCGCGAGCGCGATCGACGGTCTGCGCGTCGCGGGCCTCGCGCCGCTCACGCTGCAGGCGAAGGAAGGTCTCGCGCTGCTGAACGGCACGCAGGCATCGACCGCGCTGGCGCTCGACAACATGTTCGCGATCGAAGACCTGTACCGCACCGCGCTGGTCGCGGGCGCGCTGTCGGTCGACGCGGCAGCCGGCTCGGTGAAGCCGTTCGACGCACGCATTCATGAACTGCGCGGCCATCGAGGCCAGATCGACGCAGCGGCGTCGTATCGCGACCTGCTCGAAGGCTCGCCGATCAACCAGTCGCACCGCGACTGCGACAAGGTGCAGGACCCGTACAGCCTGCGCTGCCAGCCGCAGGTGATGGGCGCGTGCCTGGACCAGATGCGCCATGCGGCCGACGTGCTGCTGGTCGAAGCGAACGCCGTGTCGGACAACCCGCTGATCTTCCCGGACACCGGCGAAGTGCTGTCGGGCGGCAACTTCCACGCGGAGCCCGTCGCGTTCGCGGCCGACAACCTCGCGCTCGCCGCAGCGGAAATCGGCGCGCTGGCCGAACGCCGCATCGCGCTGCTGATCGACGCGACGCTGTCGGGCCTGCCCCCGTTCCTCGTGAGGGACGGCGGCGTGAACTCGGGCTTCATGATCGCGCACGTGACGGCGGCCGCGCTCGCCTCGGAAAACAAGACGCTCGCGCACCCGGCATCGGTCGACTCGCTGCCGACTTCGGCGAACCAGGAAGACCACGTGTCGATGGCGACGTTCGCCGCGCGCAAGCTCGCCGACATCGCGGACAACACGAAGCACATCCTCGCGATCGAACTGCTGGCCGCCGCGCAGGGCGTCGACCTGCGCGCGCCGTACCACACGAGCCCGAAGCTGACGCCGGTGATGGAAACGATCCGCAGCAAGGTCGCACATTACGAGCTCGACCACTACTTCGCACCGGACATCGCGGCGATCGCGAAGCTGGTCGGCGAGCGCGCGTTCGCGAAGGTCGCACCGTTCTCGTTCGCATCGGAGCAGTAAGCCGATGAGCGCGCCGGTCTACCAGGAGATCAAGGATTTCATCCTGGGCCGCATTCATGCGGGCGAGTGGGAGGAGGGCGATCAGGTGCCGTCCGAGAACGAGCTGGCGCGCGAATTCAAGGTGGCGCGCATGACGGTCAATCGCGCGCTGCGCGAGTTGACGGCCGAGCAGGTGCTCACGCGCATGAAGGGCGCGGGCACTTACGTCGCGCGGCCGAAGTACGAGTCGACGCTGGTCGCGATCCGCAGCATTTCGGAGGAAGTCGGCGCACGCGGGCATGCGTATCGTGCCAGCGTGCTCGGCCTCGACGCGATCCGCGCCGACGACGCGCTCGCCGACGAGATGCAGGTGGCCGTGCGCACGAAGCTGTTTCATTCGCAGGTGCTGCACTTCGAGAACGACGAGCCGGTGCAGCTCGAAGAACGATGGGTGAATCCGGCGGTTGCGCCGGATTACGCCGAGCAGGATTTCACGAACACGACGCCGAACCTGTACCTGATGCGCGCGGCGCCGCTGCAGCGCGTCGAGTACCGGATCGAAGCGGCGGCCCCGGCGCCGGAGCGGCGCGAGCAGCTGCGGATGGACGACGTCGAGCCGTGTCTGGTTTTACATCGGCGCACCTGGTCGCAGGGCGTCGTCGCCTCGGTGGCGAATCTGTGGCACCCCGGCAGCCGTTATCGCTTCACCGGGCATTTCTGATTCCTATTTGATAGTCATTTTCCTTCGGGAGCAGTCGTCATGAACCATCCGAAACACATCGATCCCCGTCTCGATCCGACGCGCACGATCCGCGCGCCGCGCGGCAGCGAGAAAGTCTGCAAGACCTGGCTGGCCGAAGCGGCCTACCGGATGATCCAGAACAACCTCGACCCGGAAGTCGCCGAGCACCCGCATGCGCTCGTCGTGTACGGCGGCATCGGCCGCGCGGCGCGCAACTGGGAATGCTACGACCAGATCCTCGCGTCGCTGAAGGATCTCGAAGAGAACGAGACGCTGCTGATCCAGTCGGGCAAGCCGGTCGGTGTGTTCCGCACGCACAAGGATGCGCCGCGCGTGCTGCTCGCGAACTCGAACCTCGTGCCGCACTGGGCGAACTGGGATCACTTCCACGAGCTCGACCGCAAGGGCCTGATGATGTACGGCCAGATGACGGCCGGCAGCTGGATCTACATCGGCAGCCAGGGCATCGTTCAGGGCACCTATGAAACGTTCTTCTCGGTCGCCAACCAGCACTTCAACGGCGATCCGTCGGGCCGCTGGATCCTGACGGGCGGCCTGGGCGGGATGGGCGGCGCGCAGCCGCTGGCCGCGACGATGGCCGGCTTCTCGATGATCGCGGTCGAATGCGACGAGACGCGGATCGACTTCCGCCTGAAGACGCGCTACGTCGACAAGAAGGCGACGACGCTCGACGAAGCGCTCGGCATGATCGACGACGCGAAGCGCACCGGCAAGCCGGTGTCGGTCGGTCTGCTCGGCAACGCGGCCGACGTGTTCGCGGAACTCGTCACGCGCGGCATCACGCCGGACTGCGTGACCGACCAGACGAGCGCGCACGACCCGATCAACGGCTACCTGCCGCAAGGCTGGACCGTCGCGCAATGGCGCGAAGCGCAGAAGGTCGATCCGCAGAGCATCGTGAAGGTCGCGAAGCAGTCGATGGCGGTCCAGGTGCGCGCGATGCTGGCGCTGCAGGAACGCGGTGCGGCCACGCTCGACTACGGCAACAACATCCGCCAGATGGCACTCGAAATGGGCGTCGAGAACGCGTTCGACTTCCCGGGCTTCGTGCCGGCGTACATCCGCCCGCTGTTCTGCGAAGGCAAGGGCCCGTTCCGCTGGGTCGCGCTGTCCGGCGATCCGGAAGACATCTACAAGACCGACCAGAAGGTGAAGGAGCTGATCCCCGACGATCCGCACCTGCACAACTGGCTCGACATGGCGCGTGAGCGCATCGCGTTCCAGGGCCTGCCGGCACGGATCTGCTGGGTCGGCGTGAAGGATCGCTATCGTCTGGGCCAGGCGTTCAACGAGATGGTGAAGAACGGCGAACTGAAGGCGCCGATCGTGATCGGCCGCGACCACCTCGACACGGGTTCGGTCGCGAGCCCGAACCGCGAGACGGAATCGATGAAGGATGGTTCGGACGCGGTCAGCGACTGGCCGCTGCTCAACGCACTGCTGAACACGGCAGGCGGCGCATCGTGGGTGTCGCTGCACCATGGCGGCGGTGTCGGCATGGGCTTCTCGCAGCACTCGGGCGTCGTGATCGTCGCCGACGGTACCGCCGACGCGCACGAGCGTCTCGGCCGCGTGCTGCTGAACGACCCGGCGACGGGCGTGATGCGCCATGCGGATGCCGGCTACGAACTCGCGCAGCAGACGGCCCGCGAAGCCGGCCTGAAGCTGCCGATGCTCGGCCGCTGAGCATGACGGCGCTCCATCAGGCGCCGGTGAACGCGACGCCGGCCGCCGCGCTGATCCGCGCGGCGGATCTCGTCGCGTCGCCGTGGAAGAACGGCGGCGGCGTGACGCGCGAAATCGGCGCGTACCCGCCGGGCGCCGCGCTCGATGCGTTCGCGTGGCGCGTGAGTGTCGCCGACGTCGGCATGCCCGGGCCGTTCTCGCGTTTCGACGGGATCGACCGCACGATCGTGCTGCTGTCCGGCGCGGGCATGACGCTCGCGGAAGCGGGCGGCGCGAAGCACGTGCTCGATGCACCGCTCGCGCGCGCGGATTTCGCCGGCGAAACGGCGATCGATGCGACGCTGCACGACGGCGCGACGCGCGACTTCAACCTGATGACGCGCCGTTCGGCCGCGCGCGGCACGCTCGACGTGTGGCGCGCAGGCACGCACCGCGTCGAGCGCGTCGATACCGTGCTGTTGTTCTGCGCGACCGGTGCGGTTGGCGTCGACATCGACGGCGCGCACTACGCGCTGCAGGAAATGGACACGTTGCGGCTCGACGGGCCGCAACGTGCGTTTGACGTCGTCGTGAGCGGAGGCGGCGTGCTGCTCGCCGTGTCGCTCGCCGTCGGCGAACGAGACTGAACGCATGAAACCGACTGTCTGGCATCACCTGAGGCTGTGTCCGCACGGCCATCCCGACGAAACGATCGACGACGCGGCGATCGCCGTCGACGAAACCGGCACGATCGTGTGGCTCGGCGCGATGTCCGCGCTGCCGCACGGTTACGCTCACTGGCAGCGCGAGGATCTGCACGGCGCGTGGGTGACGCCGGGCCTCGTCGACTGCCATACGCACCTTGTATATGGCGGCACGCGTGCCGACGAATTCGCACAACGCCTCGCCGGCGTCAGCTACGAGGAAATCGCGCGGCAGGGCGGCGGGATCGTGTCGACGGTGCGCGCGACGCGCGCGGCCGACGAGACGACGCTGTTCGTGCAGGCCGCCGCGCGCCTGCAACCGCTGCTCGCCGAAGGCGTGAGCGCGATCGAGATCAAGTCGGGCTACGGGCTCGACCTCGCGAGCGAGCGCAAGATGCTGCGCGTCGCGCGCCAGCTCGGCGAGCGCTTCCCGGTCACGGTCTACACCACGTTCCTCGGCGCGCACGCGCTGCCGCCGGAATACGCGGGGCGTGCCGACGAATACATCGACGAAGTGTGCGAGCGCATGCTGCCGGCGCTCGCCGACGAAGGGCTCGTCGACGCGGTCGACGTGTTCTGCGAACGCATCGGCTTCTCGCTCGCGCAGACCGAGCGCGTGTTCGAGGCCGCGACGCGGCGCGGGCTGCCCGTGAAGCTGCATGCGGAGCAGTTGTCGAACGCGGGCGGCACGGCGCTCGCCGCGCGTTATCGCGCGCTGTCGGCCGACCACCTCGAGTTTCTCGACGAAGCGGGGATCGAGGCGATGAAGGCGGCCGGCACGGTCGCCGTGCTGCTGCCCGGCGCGTATTACTTCATTCGCGAAACGCAACTGCCGCCGATCGACCTGCTGCGCAAGCACGGTGTGCCCATTGCGCTCGCGACCGATCACAACCCCGGCACGTCGCCGCTCGAATCGCTGCTGCTGACGCTGAACATGGGCTGCACGCTGTTCCGCATGACGGTGCCCGAAGTGCTGCAAGGCGTCACGCGCCATGCGGCGGCGGCGCTCGGCCGCGCGGATCGCCACGGCGCACTCGAGGTCGGTCGCCAGGCCGACTTCGCCGCGTGGTCGGTCGGCTCGCTGTCCGAGCTTGCGTACTGGATCGGCCGGCCGCTGTGCGAGCAGGTCGTGCGTGGCGGCACGACGGTGTTTCGCCGGATGAACGGATAGGACGACGACGGATCGGGGCGATCATGACCGCCCCGATCCGCGCGACGCTTTGCATGAGACCGGGCCCCGCGCACCGATGCGCGGTCCGGTCGATCGCCGCGAAGCAGGGGCGGGCGCGCCGACGCGCCCGCGCTTGCCGAGCGCGGCACGCGGCCGGACGAGACGCCGGCGCGCCCGATCCAGTCAATAAGGACACGCAATGACCGACACAATGTTGTTCGCGGACCATGCCTACCTGCCCGATGGCTGGCGCCGCAACGTGCTGCTGCGCTGGGACGCGGCCGGCACGCTGATCGACGTGACGCCCGACACCGACGCACCGGCGGCCGTCGCGCGCGCGGCCGGGCCGGTGCTGCCCGGCATGCCGAACCTGCATTCGCACGCGTTCCAGCGCGCGATGGCGGGGCTCACCGAATATCGCGCGAATCCCGCCGACAGCTTCTGGAGTTGGCGCGACCTGATGTACCGCTTCGCGCTGAAGATCACGCCGGACGCGCTCGCGGCGATCGCGCGCTGGCTGTACGTCGAGATGCTCAAGTGCGGCTACACGTCGGTGTGCGAATTCCACTACGTGCATCACGCGCAGGACGGCTCGCGTTATCCGCAGATCGCGGAACTCGGCGCGCGCGTGGTCGACGCCGCCCGCTCGGCCGGCATCGGCATCACGATGCTGCCCGTGTCGTACCAGTTCGCCGGTTTCGGCAACAAGCCGCCGCGCGACGACCAGCGCCGCTTCATCAATACGCCCGACGGCCTGCTCGAACTGCTCGACGCGATGCGTCGCGACGCGCCGGAGCACGGCGGGCTGCGCTACGGCGTCGCACCGCACTCGCTGCGGGCGGTATCCGAAAACGGGCTGCGCGTGCTGCTCGACGGGCTGCCCGACGATGCGCCCGTGCATATCCATATCGCCGAACAGACGGCCGAAGTCGACGACTGCGTGCGTGCGTACGGCGCGCGCCCCGTGCAATGGCTGCTCGATCGCTTCGACGTCGATGCGCGCTGGTGCCTCGTGCACGCGACGCACGTCGATGCCGCCGAAACGGCGGCGCTCGCGAAGCGTCGCGCGGTCGCCGGCCTGTGCCTGACGACCGAAGCGAATCTCGGCGACGGCGTGTTCCCGGCCGTCGCCTATCTCGCGCAGGGCGGCGTGATCGGCCTCGGCTCGGACAGCCACGCGTCGGTCGACTGGCGCTCGGAGCTGCGCTTGCTCGAATACGGGCAACGGCTCGTGCACCGCGCGCGCAACGTGCTGGCGAGCGACACGCAGGCGCATGTCGCCGACCGCCTGTTCGACGCGTCGCTCGCGGGAGGCGCGCAGGCGAGCGGGCGGCGCGTCGGTGCGCTGCGCGCAGGGTGCCGCGCCGACTGGCTCGTGCTCGATCCCGATCATCCGGCTGTCGCCGAACACGACAGCACGTCGTGGTTGTCGGGTATCGTGTTCGCGGAGCACGGCGAGACGCCGGTGCTCGACGTTTATACGGGCGGCGAGCGCGTCGTGAGCGGCCGCCGCCATCGCGACGAAGCGCTCGCGTATGCCGACTACCGCGCCGCGCTGGCGCAACTGCTGCGCTGACGCGCGCAACCGGCGCACGCCGCATGCGTGCGCCGGCAGACCTTCAACGGTGATGCGACATGACTGAACAACCGGCTGTATTCACGCTGAAGCAGGGCACGCTGCCGCTGCTGATCTCGATTCCGCACGCGGGCACGCACATCCCCGACGACATCGCCGCGACGATGACGGCCGACGCGCGTTTCGTCGACGATTGCGACTGGCATCTGGAACGGCTGTACGGATTCGCGGCCGAACTCGGCGCATCGGTCCTCGTGCCGTCGCATGCACGCTACGTCGTCGACCTGAACCGTCCGCCCGACAACGAGAACCTGTACCCGGGACAGGACACGACGGGCCTCGTGCCGTTCGATACGTTCGACAAGGCGCCGCTTTACCCGCCGAACGCGCTGCCCGGCAACGACGAGATCATGCGTCGCCGCGACCGCTACTGGCTGCCGTATCACGACGCGCTGCGAAGCGAGATCGCGCGCCTGAAGGGCGAACACGGCCGCGTGCTCGTGTGGGAAGCGCATTCGATCCGCTCGCACGTGCCGCGTTTCTTCGACGGCCGCCTGCCCGACTTCAACTTCGGCACGTCGAGCGGCGCGAGCGCCGCGCCGGGTCTGGCCGACGCGCTGGCCGCGCGCGTGCTCGAACACGGCGGCTATACGGCGGTCGCGAACGGGCGCTTCAAGGGCGGCTACATAACGCGTCACTACGGTGTGCCCGCAACCGGTGTCGAGGCCGTGCAACTGGAGCTCTCGCAGATTACCTACATGGACGAGACGCGTCCTTACGCGTACGACGAAGCGCGGGCAGCGCGGATTGTGCCGCTGTTGCAGACGCTCGTCGAAACCGCGCTCGCGCATCGTTGAACGTGGGCCTCACGGATGCGGCAGCGCGGCGAAGCAGCAGCACCGCGGCCCGCCGCCGCGCCGCGTCGCGCACCGATGCAACGCACAACACGGCATCGATCCTCAAGATCGATGCCGTTTTTTTCGCGTGTTTTTCGTCTGACCGATGTCGTCATCCGCACCTGAAAATTTGACGCAATTTTTAGGTGATATAAGCTGAATGTCAGGAAGTCGTCACGCGCGCACCGGCGGCGGGGCCGTCGATCGTGGCCGCACCGCGCCGGAATGCGCTGCGCGACACCTTGCCGACGTGTCGCCGCGCGGCATTGCCGCATGCGCTTCATCGCGACACGCGTCCTGCCTTCATCAGTCAGTCGAGTACGATCGTGAAAGCCGCCAGCCCTTCGATACGCCGGACGCGAAGTCCGTCGGCGGGCGCGCCGCCTCAGGCCGGGCCGATCCGGCATGCTGATCGCGGCACGCGTGCCGCCCCTTTACGCGAGCGTTGCCGCTTCGCCGTTTCCCATCGCGGCCTGCGCCGCTTCAATCTCGTGACCGCGCACGTGTTCAGCGCGGTGCAGTGCGACGGCAGCGCATCGTTGTTGCCCTAGCGTCCTTTTCCGCTTCCGTTCCCGTTCCGGGGCGCACCGCCCGTTGCCGCATCGTCCGTGCGGCAGGCTCGCGCATGCGTATGCGTGGCGCCGGTGCGAACCTTCGTCGTCCCGCGTGCGAACGTGTCGCGCGCGATTTCCCGAGAGGCATCCATGCATGCGCGCCCGATCGTAGCCGTCACCGCCGACCGCATTCTGCGCGGCGCGCATCCGAACCACACGGCGGGAGAGAAATACCTGGCCGCGCTCGTCGACGGCGCCGGTGTGCTTGCGTTCGTGCTGCCCGCGCTCGGCGCGCGCCAGCCGGCCGACGCGATCGTCGCGGCGGTCGACGGGCTGCTCTTCACCGGCAGTTATTCGAACGTCGAGCCGCATCATTACGGCGGCGCCGCGAGCGCGCCCGACACGCTGCACGATCCCGCGCGCGACGCGACCGCGCTGCCGCTGATCCGCGTGGCGATCGAAGCGGGCGTGCCCGTGCTCGCGATCTGTCGCGGCATGCAGGAACTGAACGTCGCGTACGGCGGCACGCTCCACCAGCGGCTGCACGCGACGACCGGCTTCCACGATCACCGCGAGCGGCCGGCCGATCCGCTGGAGCGGCAGTACGGCCCCGCCCACGTCGTGCAGTTCGCGCCGGGCGGGCTGCTGCAGCGGGTCGCGCGCGGCGCGGCGCAGGCGACGGTCAATTCGCTGCACGACCAGGGCATCGCGCGGCTCGGCGCGGGGCTCGTCGTCGAGGCCAGCGCGCCCGACGGGCTGGTCGAGGCCGTCAGCGTGCGCGGTGCGCGCGCGTTCGCACTCGGCGTGCAGTGGCATCCCGAATGGCGCTACGCGGAGCAGCCGCTGTCGCGCGACATCTTCGCGGCATTCGGCGCGGCGTGCCGCGCGCGCATGACCCATCGCATTCATGCGGCCGGCGGCGCGATGCCGTCGCCGGCCGCATCCGACGTCGACTGAACGAGGCCGATCATGCAACCCGAACTGAGCGAATTCCTGCGTCAGCACCGCATCACCGAGGTCGAGGCGATCATTCCCGACATGGCCGGCATTGCGCGCGGCAAGATCATTCCGCGCAACAAGTTCGAATCCGGCGAATCGATGCGCTTGCCGCAGGCCGTGATGGTGCAGACCGTCACCGGCGACTATCCGGAGGACGGCACGCTGACCGGCGTGACCGACCCCGACATGGTGTGCGTGCCCGATCCGTCGACGATCTGCCTGATTCCGTGGGCCGTCGATCCGACTGCTCAGGTGATCCACGACTGCGTGCACTTCGACGGCTCGCCGGTCGAGATCTCGCCGCGCTACGTGCTGCGCCGCGTGCTCGATCTGTATCGGGCGAAGGGCTGGCAGCCGGTCGTCGCGCCCGAGCTCGAGTTCTATCTCGTCGACATGAACGCCGATCCCGACCTGCCGCTGCGTCCGCCCGTCGGCCGCACGGGCCGCGCGGAGACCGGCCGGCAGTCGTATTCGATCGAGGCCGTGAACGAGTTCGATTCGCTGTTCGAGGACATCTACGAATACTGCGAGATGCAGGGGCTCGATATCGAGACGCTGATCCACGAAGTCGGCGCCGCGCAGATGGAGATCAACTTCGTCCATGGCGATGCGCTGTCGCTCGCCGACCAGGTGTTCCTGTTCAAGCGCACCGTGCGCGAGGCCGCGCTGCGCCACAACATGTACGCGACCTTCATGGCCAAGCCGATGCAGGACGAGCCGGGCTCGGCGATGCACATCCACCAGAGCCTCGCCGACGCGCGCACCGGGCGCAATCTGTTCTCCGACGAAGACGGTGCCGTGTCGCCGATGTTCCACAGCTATCTCGCGGGGCTGCAGAAGTACACGCCCGCGCTGATGCCGATCTTCGCGCCGTACATCAACTCGTACCGCCGGCTGTCGCGCTTCATGGCCGCGCCGATCAACGTGCAGTGGGGTTACGACAACCGGACGGTCGGCTTCCGGATTCCGCAGTCGGACCCGTCGGCGCGCCGCATCGAGAACCGCATTCCGGGCGTCGACTGCAATCCGTATCTCGCGTTCGCGGCCACGCTCGCGGCCGGCTATCTCGGCTTGTCGCAACAGCTCGCCCCGACCGAGCCGATCGCTTCCGACGGCTACAACCTGCCGTACCAGCTGCCGCGCAATCTGGAGGAGGGCATCTCGCTGATGGCCGCCAGCACGCCGCTGGCCGGTATTCTCGGCGACAAGTTCGTGAAGGCCTACCTGGCGCTGAAGGAAACCGAATACGAAGCGTTCTTCCGCGTGATCAGCTCGTGGGAACGCAGGCATCTGCTGCTGCATGTATGAGCGTGCGGCAGCGTTATCCGGAGAAAACATGACCGATCGAAACGAAGCAGTCTCCCCGCCATCGACCGCGGATTATCGCGCGCTCGACGCCGCGCACCACATTCACCCGTTCTCGGACATGGGTGCGCTGAACCGCGCGGGCAGCCGCGTGATCGTGAAGGCCGACGGCGTCTACCTGTGGGACTCGGACGGCAACAAGGTGATCGACGGGATGGCGGGCCTCTGGTGCGTGAACGTCGGCTACGGCCGCAAGGAACTCGCCGACGCCGCATATCGCCAGCTCCAGGAGCTGCCGTTCTACAACACGTTCTTCAAGACCACGCACCCGCCGGTGATCGAACTCTCCGCGATGCTCGCGGAAGTCACGCCGGCCGGCTTCAACCACTTCTTCTATTGCAACAGCGGCTCGGAAGGCAACGACACCGTGCTGCGCGTCGTGCACCAGTACTGGCGCGTGCAGGGCCAGCCGCAGAAGAAATACGTGATCTCGCGCAAGAACGGTTACCACGGCTCGACGATCGCCGGCGGCACGCTCGGCGGCATGGGCTACATGCACGAGCAGATGCCGTCGAAGGTCGAGAACATCGTGCACATCGACCAGCCGTATTTCTTCGGCGAAGCGGCCGCCGGCGAAACGCCGGAAGCGTTCGGGCTCGCCCGCGCGCAGCAGCTCGAAGCGAAGATCCTCGAACTCGGCGCGGAGAACGTCGCCGCGTTCATCGGCGAGCCGTTCCAGGGCGCGGGCGGCGTGATCTTCCCGCCGTCGACGTACTGGCCGGAAATCCAGCGGATCTGCCGCAAGTACGACATCCTGCTCGTGGCCGACGAAGTGATCGGCGGCTTCGGGCGTACCGGCGAATGGTTCGCGCACCAGCACTTCGGCTTCGAGCCGGACCTGATCACGATGGCGAAGGGCCTCACGTCGGGCTACGTGCCGATGGGGGCGGTGGGCATTCACGAGCGTGTCGCGCGGCCGATCATCGACAACGGCGAATTCAATCACGGCCTCACGTACTCGGGGCACCCGGTCGCGGCGGCCGTCGCGGTCGCGAACCTGAAGCTGCTGCGCGACGAAGGGATCGTCGAGCGCGCGAAGAACGACATCGGGCCATACTTCCAGCGCCGGTTGCGCGAGGCGCTGGGCGACCATCCGATCGTCGGCGAGATTGCGGGGGCGGGGCTGGTCGCGGGCGTTCAGCTTGCGCGCGATCGCGGCCGGCGCGAGCGGTTCGGTGCGAACGTCGACGTCGGCACGATCTGCCGCGACTTCTGCTTCAACGGCAACCTGATCATGAGGGCAACCGGCGACCGGATGCTGCTGTCGCCGCCGCTCGTGATTCGCGAAGCGGAGGTCGACGAGATCGTCGACAAGGCGAAGCGTGCGTTCGATGCGACGGCGGAGCGGGTGGGGTAGTGCGGGAAAGCGATGTGCTGCGTTCGTGTGATCGCAATCACGCGAGAAGCATGGCGAATGGGTACTGACCGGGCTTGGATGTGTTTCGACGGATCCGTGCGTGGTCGGTCTTCATGCGGCACGGCGTGGCGTCTGAAAGCTTGTTGATGGCCTGAATCAAATATCTGAACTTCGTTCGCGCATCGGACGGGAAGACGGCGAGGATCCGATGGGGCTTGATGCGTGAAGAAATCCGGGATTGGGCCGTTTCCGGATCGACATCGGGATGGCGGATGCGTGGACGACGCGATGGCCGCCGACCCACGCGAGTTTGCGCGGGTGGGCCATGCAAAACGAAAAGGCCCTGCGTCGTGAGACGCAGGGCCTTGAATTCTTTGGTGGGCGGTACTGGGATCGAACCAGTGACCCCTGCCGTGTGAAGGCAGTGCTCTACCGCTGAGCTAACCGCCCAAAGAAGCTGAAATTATGTCAGGGCTTTGAGGGTCTGTAAAGCCCTTTCTGCAAATATTTTTCAAGGCCGCGCAAATTTCCGTCGGCCGGCCGTCGACGGCTCGACGAGATCGAGGATCGAGCCGTCGCGCTTAAGCGTCGCGAGCACGATACCCGGATTGATCGACATCGCGCCGGTGGCGCGGCGCAGTGAATGATGACCTTCGTCACGCACTATTGCTTCCGGTGTCGCCGCATGCCGATTCACCTCGCCAGCGCGGGCAGCGCGTCGATCGACGCACGTACGTAGTCGGCGAAGCGCAGCGCGACCGGTTCGGCGGTGCCGCTGCGCTTCAGCGCGAGCGTGCGCGATTCGAGCGACGCATCCTTCAGCGGCCGGAACGCGAGCCGCTCGCTCTTCACCTGCTGCAGCACGCGCGGCACGAGCGCGATGCCCATCCCGAATTCGATCATCGACAGGATCGTCTGCCACAGCCGCGCCTCGTGCCGGATCACGGGGCTGAAGCCGGCGTTCACGCACTGCGCGATGATCAGGTCGTGATAGTGCGGCGCCGCTTCGCGCGGGAACAGGATGAACGGTTCCGCGGCCAGCGCGGCGAGCGCGACCTGCCTGCGCCGCGCGAGCGGATGCGCGGCCGGCAGGCAGCACACGAACGGTTCCGCATAGACGGGTGCCGACTCGACATCGGGCGGGAAGTGGCCCCAGTGCGCGTAACCGAGGTCGATCTGGCCGCGCTGGATCGCCTGCACCTGCGCGTGCGTATTCATTTCGCTCAGCACGACCTCGACACCGGGGTAGTCGGCCTCGAAGCGCCGCACGGCATCGGGCAGCCCGCGATACAGCATGGAATGAACGAAGCCGATCCGCAGCCGGCCCGCGAGACCGGACGCGGAGCGCACCGTCAGGCGTTCGGCTTCGGCTGCCTGCATCAGCAACCTGCGGGCTTCGCCGAGCAGCACCTGGCCCGCGTTGGTCAGCGCGACGGTCTTGTTGGCGCGCGAGAACAGTTGCACGCCGAGCGCGTCCTCGAACTTGCGGATGTCGAAACTCAGCGCCGGCTGCGAGATGAACAGGCGCTTCGCCGCGCGCCCGAAATGCAGTTCCTCGGCGACCGCCACGAAGTAGCGCAACTGCCTCAGTTCCATGGTGTCTCCTTCCGGCCTCGGCATCGATAAGCGATATCTATCGTACCGGATAAATCCTGTATTGGACGCTTATCGATCGCGCGCCTACGCTCTGCGGAAGGCTTTGCACGGGACTGGCCGGGCGCGGCGGCGCCGCCCACCAGCCGACGTGCAGGCAACTCAGGAGACGCACGCATGCACGACACCGCTCGCACGCCGGACGCCGGCGCATCCAACATCCCCGACAGCCGGGGCATCGATTTCTTCACGGCCGATCCCGACCTCGGCGCGTTGCTGAAGCTGCATCTCGGCGCTGCCCGATACGCGGAACTCGAACCGCAGTTGCGCGCGCTCGGCGCCCGCGTGTCGGGCGAACTCGACGAATGGGCATCGCGCGCGGACAAGCACCCGCCCGTGCTCGAGCACCGCAACCGGCGCGGCGAGGCGCTGCAGCGGATCGACAAGGATCCCGCGTATGTCGCGCTCGAACGCGTCGCATATTCCGAACTCGGGCTCGCGGCGCTGAGCCACGGCGCCGAATCCGTTCCGCCGCTCGTCAAGTACGCGCTGACGTTCCTGTTCGTGCAGGCGGAATTCGGGTTGTGCTGCCCGGTCAGCATGACCGACTCGCTCACGCGCACGCTGCGCCGCTTCGGCGATCCGGCGCTCGTCGCGCGCTACCTGCCGAGGCTGGCGTCGCGCGATTTCGACACGCTTTACCAGGGCGCGATGTTCATGACCGAGCAGGCGGCGGGTTCCGACGTCGGCCGCATCGCGACGCGCGCGACGCGCGAGACGGACGCACACGGCGAGACCGTGTGGCGCCTGACCGGCGACAAGTGGTTCTGCTCGAACGCGGACGCCGATCTCGCGATGGTGCTCGCGCGGCCCGACGGCGCGCCGGCCGGCATCAAGGGCCTGGCGCTGTTCCTGCTGCCGAAGACGCTGCCGGACGGTACGCGCAACCGCTACCGGATCGTGCGCCTGAAAGACAAGCTCGGCAGCCGTTCGATGGCGAGCGGCGAGATCGCGCTCGAAGGCGCGCAGGCATACCTGATCGGCGAGATCGGCCGCGGCTTTCACCAGATGGCCGACATGATCAACATGTCGCGGCTGTCGAATGGCGTACGCGCGGCCGGGCTGATGCGGCGCGCGCTGAACGAAGCGCTGCACGTCGCCGCGCACCGCGAGGCGTTCGGCCGCAAGCTGATCGAGATGCCGCTGATGCAGCGCCAGTTGCTGAAGATGCTGCTGCCGGCCGAGGCCGCGCGCGCGATGTTCATGCAGATCGCGATGCTGCTGCCGCAGGCCGATGCGGGCGACGAACAGGCCGCGCGCTGCGTGCGCATTCTGACGCCGCTGATCAAGTTCCGCGCGTGCCGCGATGCGCGGCGCGTGACGGGCGATGCGATGGAAGTGCGCGGCGGCACCGGCTACATCGAGGAGTGGAGCGATGCACGCATCGTGCGCGATGCGCATCTCGGCTCGATCTGGGAGGGCACGAGCAACATCGTCGCGCTCGACGTCGCGCGGGCCGCGCAGCGCGAACAGGCGCTCGATGCGCTGCGCGCGTTTCTCGGCGACCGCCTCGGCGCGGCGCCGTTGCCCGATGCGAGCCGTGCGGCGCTGCGGCGCATCCTCGCGCGCGCGTGCGACGCGCTCGCACGGGTCGCGGCCGAAGGCGACGACACACGCGTGCGGCAGGCCGCGTCCGCGCTGTACTACGCGAGCGCGGCCGTGCTGATGGCGTGCGAGGGCGTGCGGCTCGCACCGGATTTCCGGCGTCTCGCGCTCGCGCACCTGATCGTGCGCCACAAGCTGCTGCCGGTCGATCCGCTCGCGCCGGCATCGCGCGACGACGGATCGGCCGCATGCGACGCGCTGCTGCGCAACACGCCGATCGCGCTCGATACCGCGCTCGACCTGCTGCCGGAGGTCGAACGATGAGCACGACGCGTGGCGCACTGGACGGCCTGAAGGTCGTCGACCTGAGCCGCGTGCTCGGCGGCCCGTACTGCACGCAGGCGCTCGCCGACCACGGTGCGACGGTGATCAAGATCGAGCCGCCGGCCGGCGACGAGACACGCGGCTGGGGGCCGCCGTTCGCCGGCGATACTGCGTGGTACTTCATGGGCGTGAATCGCAACAAGGAAGGGCTGGCGCTCGACCTGTCGCGCGACGAAGGGCGCGCGATCCTGTGGCGCTTGCTCGAAGAGGCCGACGTGCTCGTCGAGAATTTCAAGCCCGGCACGCTCGCGCGCTGGGGGATGGACTACGCACGCGATCTGCAGCCGCGCCTGCCGCGCCTGATTCACTGCGCGGTGACGGGCTTCGGCGCGGACGGCCCGCTCGGCGGGCTGCCCGGCTACGACGCGGTGATCCAGGCGATGGCCGGGCTGATGAGCGTCAACGGCGAGCGCGACGGCGACGCGACGCGCATCGGCCTGCCGATCGTCGACATGGTCACGGGGCTCAACGCGCTCGCGGGCATCCTGCTGGCGCTCGCGGAGCGCGAGAAGAGCGGGCGCGGGCAGTCGATCGACATCGCGCTGTACGACTGCGGCGTGTCGCTGCTGCATCCGCACCTGCCGAACTTCTTCGGCGCCGGGCGCGTGCCGGAGCGCAGCGGCAACGCGCATCCGAACATCGCGCCGTACGACAGCTATCGCACGGCGACCGTGCCGATCTTCCTCGCGGTCGGCAACGACCGGCAGTTCGCGCGGCTCGTCGCGCATCTCGGCGTGCCGGCGCTCGCCGGCGATCCACGCTTCATCGACAACCGCAGCCGCTGCGCGCACCGGCCCGAGCTGAAGGCGGAACTGGAAGCACGGCTCGCCGCGCACGCGTGCGAGCCGCTCGCGCGCGATCTGATGGCCGCCGGCGTGCCGTGCGGGCCGGTGCGCACGGTGGCCGACGTCGCGCACGATCCGCATGCGCTGCACCGGAACCTTTTCGTCGAGCTCGGCGCGTATCGCGGCACCGCGTCGCCGGTGAAGCTGTCGCGTACGCCGGCGACCTACCGGCGCGCGCCGCCCGCGCTCGGCGGCGACACGCGCGCGGTGCTCGATCGCCTCGGCGTCGATCCCGCGCTCCAGCAGCAATTGCTCGACGCCGGCGTGCTGAAGGCCGCGCCGGAGCCGACCTGACCGTTCGACGGAGTCGGCAGGCGCGCTTCCGTTGCCGCTACGACTCGACACGGCGCAACGCAGCGCAAACCCGCCAGCCGGCGGCGCAAGGCCGGCCAACCGGCCACGCGCGCGACAGTCGCGCCGCCGATCACGAAAAATGGAGACATCGATGAGCCGTCCGCAATCCCCGTCCGCCGCGCAGCAGCCGCGGCCCGGCCGCGCCGCCTTCGCGGCGTTCGTCGGCACCACGATCGAGTGGTACGACTTCTATATCTACGGTACCGCCGCGGCGCTCGTGTTCGGCAAGGTGTTCTTTTCGAGCACGATGGACTCCGGCGTCGCGACGCTGCTTGCGTTCGTCACGTTCTGGGCCGGCTTCGCCGCGCGGCCGCTCGGCGGCATCGTGTTCGGGCACCTCGGCGATCGCGTTGGCCGAAAGACCGCGCTCGTGATCACGCTGGTGATGATGGGCCTCGCGACGACCGGCATCGGCCTGCTGCCCGGCTATGCGCAGATCGGCGTGTGGGCGCCGGCCGGCCTCGTCGTGCTGCGCGTGCTGCAGGGCGTCGCGGTCGGCGGCGAGTGGGGCGGCGCGGTGCTGATCGCGAGCGAGAACGCACCGAAGCATCGCAGCATCCTGTATGCGGCGTTCGCGCAGCAGGGCTCGCCCACCGGCAACCTGCTGGCCACGGCCGCGTTCTTCGCGTTGAGCGCGCTGCCGACCCCGTCGTTCCTGATGTGGGGCTGGCGCATTCCGTTCCTGCTGTCGGCCGTGCTCGTGATCATCGGCATGGTGATCCGGCTGCGGCTCGAGGAGTCGATCGACATGCAGCGCGTGCTCGCGCGCAAGCGCACGGTGAAGCTGCCGCTGCGCGACGTCGTGCGCGATCACTGGGTGGTCGTGCTGCTCGCGGCGGGCACGCTGCCGGTGATCAACGTCACGTATTTCCGCAGCACGTTCGCGCTGTCGTGGGCGACCAAGACGCTCGGCTACGCGCAGGGCACGTTCCTCGGCATCCTGTCGATCTCGCTCGTCGTGCAGTTCCTGATGCAGCCGGTCGGCGCGTGGTTCGTGTCGAAGGTCGACATGCGCCGCGCGATGTGCTGGATCCTGATCCCGGAAATCGTGCTGATGCCCGTGATGTTCCATGCGCTCGCGACGCGCTCCTACTGGGTGGCCGTCGCGGGCATGTGCATCTCGACGATTCCGTCGGCGATGTTCTACGGCGCGGTCGGCGGCGTGCTCGCGCGCGTGTTTCCGGCGAACATCCGCTATACGGGCCTGTCGCTCGCATATCAGCTGAGCGCGCTCGTCGTCGGCGGCGGCACGCCGGTGCTCGCGCAGGCGATCCTGAACGCGACCGGCAGCATCGTCGGCGTCGCGATCGCGTCGGGGCTCTATGCGCTCGTGTCGCTCGCATGCATGCTCGCGCTGCTCAATCGCACCGGCTACCGCGCGGACGAACTGTCGAGCGCCGAGCGCAGCGATGCGCTCGAATGGGGTACGGAAGGCGCCGTCGCCGACACCCCGGCCGGCGCGGCCGCGTCGCCGGACGATCGCGGCGCGCTGAAGCCGGCGGGTTGAATCGGGCGGCCGATGTGACCGGTCGGCCCGGCGGTGTCGAGTGCGGCGGCCGCGTCGCATCGCACCGATTCGGATGCGCCAAAGGCAAACGGCACCGTGCGATGATACGGTGCCGTTTGTCGTTTGCCGTTTCCCCGCGACGAGACCGGCGTGGCCGGCCGTCGCGAACGACGCGGTCAGCCTTCGGTCGGCGGCACGTAGCCGGATGCCTGGTCCGCGCCGTCGCCGAAGAAGTATTTCTCGGTCTGCTTCATCAGGTACTGGCGCGCGCGCGGGTCGGCCATGTTCAGGCGGTTTTCGTTGATCAGCATCGTCTGCTGCTTGAGCCAGCCTTGCCATGCTTCCTTCGAGACGCTCTCGTAAATGCGCTTGCCGAGTTCGCCCGGCAGCGGCGGGAAATCGAGGCCTTCGGCTTCCTTGCCGAGCTTCGCGCATTGAATCATTCGAGCCATCGTGTACTTCTCCTGTAATCGGACGGGGGGAGGGCAGTCGTGCCGGTGCTCAGAGCTGTTTCATCAGCACGAGCGACTTGCGCTGCCAGTTATAGAGTTTGCGGCGGTCTTCCGGCAGGTCGTCGACGCTGACCTTGACGAAGCCGCGCTTGAGGAACCAGTGCTCGGTGCGCGTCGTGAGCACGAAGATGTGCGTGAGGCCGCGCGCGCGGGCACGCTGCTCGATGCGCTTGAGCAGGCGTTCGCCGTCGCCCGAGCCCTGCGCTTCCGGTGCGACCGTCAGGCACGCCATCTCGCCGATCTTCTCCTGCTGGTACGGGTACAGCGCCGCGCAGCCGAACAGCACGCCATCGTGCTCGATCACCGAGAAGTGGTCGATGTCGCGTTCGATCTGGTGGCGGCCGCGGCGCACCAGCGTGCCGTCGGATTCGAGCGGCTCGATCAGCGACAGGATGCCGCCAACGTCGTCCGGCGTCGCTTCGCGCAGGCTTTCGAGGTTCTCGTACGAGATCATCGTGCCGACGCCGTCGTGCAGGAACAGTTCGAGCAGCATGCTGCCGTCGAGCGACTGCGGGATCAGGTGGGCACGGGTCACGCCGCCTCGGCACGCGCGGATCGCGTGCTTCAGGAAGAACGCGTCGTCGCCCTGCACGTTGCCGGAATCGAGCAGCTCGGCGGCTGCGTCGAGCGACATTTCGCGCACCAGCCCGCCTTCGTCGTCGACGATGCCGGGCGCTTCCGTCAGGAAGATGATCTTGTCGGCGCGCAGCGCGATCGCGGCGGCCGACGCGACGTCTTCCATCGACAGGTTGAACGCTTCGCCGGTCGGCGAGAACCCGAGCGGCGACAGCAGCACGAGCTTGCGGCTCGCGAGCGAATGACGGATCGATT
This sequence comes from Burkholderia metallica, assembly GCF_001718555.1. Taxonomy (NCBI): domain Bacteria; kingdom Pseudomonadati; phylum Pseudomonadota; class Betaproteobacteria; order Burkholderiales; family Burkholderiaceae; genus Burkholderia; species Burkholderia metallica. The sequence continues at coordinate 2,483,405 of NZ_CP013401.1, read as the reverse complement.
CGGCGTCGATCTTGCGCACGATGCCCGTGTGCGCGAAATCGACCCCGTCGAGAATCCCCACCGGCCGTGCGGTCACGAAGTTGCCCGACACGACGCTGATGTGCGCGTGCGCCATCGGCGAGTTCGGCAGACCCTGGCTGATCGCGGCCTCGATGTCGAGACGCACTTCGCCGGCCGCTTCCTTCGCGGATTCGAGCGCGCGCGCATCGGTGATGCGCAGCCCGTGCGAAAACTCGGATTCGACACCATGCAGGCTCAGCTGCTCCTCGACCTGCGGGCGCGAGCCGTGCACGAGCACGATCTGGATGCCCATTGCCTGCAGCAGCGCGATGTCGGACACGAGCGCGTTCAGCAGCCCCTGCTGCACCACTTCGCCGCCGAACCCCACGACGAACGTGCTGTTGCGGAACTTGTGGATATAGGGGGCGACGGAACGCATCCAGTCGACGAACTGCGCGTGGCTGGCGGCCGAATCGTCGGCAGCCGGCGGCGTCGCGGCGCCGGTCTGGGCGGGAGGGAGGTCGGTTTGGGAATTCATGGGCGGGATTATAATGCGCCCCCATGTCGAATGTTTCTAAAAGTCCCGCGCCGACGCGGGCCAATACGCCGTCGGCCCGGCACCCGGAGGGTGCGGCCGATGCACGCGAGCAGCCGGGCCAGCCGCCTCGCCGGCAGCAGGACAAGCCGGCGGGCACGCCGGCACACGCGCCGCGCGGGCCGCGCGACGACGAACGGCGCGGCGATGCGCGCCAGCCGGCCGCGAAGGGCGCGCCCCAAGCGGCGGCCGAGCGCGCGCCGCGCCGCGAGCGTCCCCCGCGCGCGGCCGTCGCGCCGAATCCCGTTCCGCCGATCACGTACCCCGAAAGCCTGCCCGTGTCGGGCAAGCGCGACGAAATCGCGCGCGCGATCGCCGGTCATCAGGTCGTCATCGTCTGCGGCGAAACCGGCTCGGGGAAGACCACGCAGCTGCCGAAGATCTGTCTCGATCTCGGCCGCGGCCTCGGCGCGGGCGGCACGGGCCTGATCGGCCATACGCAGCCGCGCCGGCTCGCCGCATCGTCGACCGGCCGCCGGATTGCCGAAGAACTCGGCACGCCGTTCGGCGAGGTGGTCGGCTACAAGGTGCGCTTCACCGACAATCTCGCGCCGGGCGCGTCCGTGAAACTGATGACGGACGGCATCCTGCTCGCCGAGACGCAGACCGACCCGCTGCTGAAGGCGTACGACACGCTGATCATCGATGAGGCGCACGAGCGCAGCCTGAACATCGACTTCCTGCTCGGCTACCTGAAGGAAATCCTGCCGCGGCGGCCGGACCTGAAGCTGATCGTGACGTCCGCGACGATCGACGCCGATCGCTTCGCGCGCCATTTCGGCACCGACGAGCACCCGGCGCCCGTGATCGAGGTGAGCGGGCGGCTGTATCCGGTCGAAATGCGCTACCGGCCGGTGGCCGAGGATCGCCCGGCCGTGAAGCATGCCGAAGGCACGGGCGGCCGCGACCGCGTGAAGACCGCGCGCGAGGCCGAGCGCGACCTGATGGACGCAATCGTCGACGCCGTCGACGAGCTGTGCCGCGAAGGCCCCGGCGACGTGCTGGTGTTCCTGCCCGGCGAGCGCGAGATCCGCGAGGCGGCCGAGGCGCTGCGCAAGCACCATCCGCCGCACACCGAGATCCTGCCGCTGTTCGCGCGGCTCTCGGCAGCGGATCAGGACAAGGTGTTCAAGGCGTCGAACGCGCGCCGGATCGTGCTCGCGACCAACGTGGCCGAAACCTCGCTGACGGTGCCGGGCATCCGCTACGTCGTCGACACCGGGCTCGCGCGCGTGAAGCGCTATTCGTACCGGAACAAGGTCGAGCAGCTGCAGGTCGAGTCGATCTCGCAGGCGGCCGCGAACCAGCGCGCGGGCCGGTGCGGCCGCGTGGCCGACGGTATCTGCATCCGCTTGTACGAGGAAAGCGACTACCAGGCGCGCGCGCGCTTCACCGATCCGGAAATCCTGCGCTCGTCGCTCGCGTCGGTGATCCTGCGGATGAAGTCGCTGCACCTGACGGCGATCGAATCGTTCCCGTTCCTCGAGCCGCCGCCCGGCCGCGCGATCGCGGACGGCTACCAGTTGCTCAACGAGCTCGGCGCGGTCGACGACGACAACGCGCTGACGCCGCTCGGCCGCGAACTCGCGCGGCTGCCGCTCGACCCGCGCGTCGGCCGGATGATTCTTGCCGCGCGCGACCAGCAGTCGCTGCGCGAGGTACTGATCATCGCGAGCGCGCTGTCCGTGCAGGACCCGCGCGACCGCCCGATCGAAGCGCAGGAGCAAGCCGACCAGGCGCACCGCCGGTTCGCCGACGAGCGTTCCGAATTCCTGCAGTGGCTGAAGATCTGGGCGTGGTTCGAAGACGTCGTCGCGCACAAGAAGTCGAACCGCCAGCTCGTCGACGCGTGCCGGCAGAACTTCCTGTCGCACCTGCGGCTGCGCGAGTGGCGCGATGTTCATTCGCAACTGCTGACCGTCGTGCGCGAGCACGGCTGGCGGCTGAACGAAGCCGATGCGACCTACGAACAGGTGCATCTGGCCCTGTTGACCGGCTTGCTCGGCAACCTCGGCCTGAAGGCCGACGACGATCCGCATTATCTGGGCGCGCGCGGGATCAAGTTTTACCTGTGGCCGGGTTCCGTCCTCGCGAAGAAGGCCGGCCGCTGGGTGATGGCGGCCGAGCTCGTCGAGACGAGCCGGCTGTACGCGCGCTGCCTCGCGAAGATCGAGCCCGAATGGGTCGAGAAGGTCGGCGCGCACCTGTTGAAGAAGTCGTTGTCGGAGCCGCACTGGGAGAAGCGCCCCGCGCAGGTCAGCGCGTACGAGCGCGCGACGCTGTACGGGCTGCCGATCTACCACCGCCGGCGCGTCGCGTTCGGCAAGCAGGATCCGGCCCGCGCGCGCGAGTTGTTCATCCGCGGCGCGCTGGTCGAAGGCGAATTCGACACGAAGCTGCCGTTCTTCGCGCACAACCGCAAGCTGCTCGCCGACATCGAGCAGCTCGAACACAAGTCGCGCCGCCAGGACGTGCTGGTCGACGACGAGCTGATCTACGCGTACTACGACCACGCGATTCCGGCGGGCATCCACACGGGCGCCGCGTTCGAGCGCTGGTACCGCGACGAGGTGAAGAAGGGCGGCCAGCCCGACGACAGGCAGCGCCTGCTGTACCTGTCGCGCGACGACCTGATGCGCCACGAGGCGGCCGGCGTGACGACCGAGCTGTTCCCGAAGCGCGCGACGATGGCCGGCGTCGAGATGGCGCTCACGTACCACTTCGAGCCCGGCACGCCGCGCGACGGCGTGACCCTCGCGGTGCCGCTGTACGCGCTGAACCAGGTCGACGCACGCCGCTGCGAGTGGCTCGTGCCCGGGATGCTGAAGGAAAAGGTGCAGTTGCTGCTGAAGTCGCTGCCGCAGAAGCTGCGCCGGCATTGCGTGCCGCTGCCCGAGTACGCTGCCGGCTTCGTCGAGCGGATGGGCCGCGAGCGCTTCGGCGCGGGCGGGCTCGTCGAGGCGCTGATCGCCGACGTGCGCGGCCAGACGCAGGTCGCGATGAAGACGGCCGATTTCAAGCTCGAGACGCTGCCCGCGCACCTGTTCATGAACTTCAAGGTGATCGACGAGCACGGCCGCCAGCTCGCGATGGGGCGCAATCTCGCGCAGCTTCGCCAGGAGCTGGGCGCGCAGGCGCAGCAGCAGTTCCAGAAGATCGCGGCGGCGTCGACGCTCGCGACGGGCGGTGACGCCGATGCGGGCCAGCCGGTCGGCCAGGCTCCGGGCGCGGCTGCCGCGACGGGTGCCGCCGGCCGCAACGCGAAGGCGGGCAAGGGCGCGGCGCCGCAGACGGCCGCGGCGGCGGAAGCCGGTGCGACCGCGCTGTACGAGAACCTGACGACGTGGAATTTCGGCAAGCTGCCCGAGCTGCTGGAGATCCGCCGGCGCGGCCAGACGCTGTACGGCTACCCGGCGCTCGTCGACCGCGGCACGCATTGCGACGTCGAGGTGTTCGATTCGCCGGAGGAAGCCGCGCGCATCCACCGGGCCGGCCTGCGGCGGCTGTTCGCGCTGCAGCTGAAGGAGCCGATCAAGTTCCTCGAGAAGAATCTGCCGGGGCTGCGCGAGATGGCGATGCAGTACATGTTGCTCGGCACGCAGGACGAGTTGCGCGACCAGCTGATCGACACGGCGCTCGACCGCGCATGCCTGCAGGACCCGCTGCCCGACGACGACGCGAGCTTCCACGCGCGCCGCGACGAGGGCCGTAGCCGCCTGAACCTGCTCGCGCAGGAAATCGCGCGGCTCGTCGGGCAGATCCTCGCCGAGTACGCGGGGCTCGTGAAGAAGCTCGCGCAGGCGAAGCCGTTCGCACAGGCCCACGCGGACCTGCAGCAGCAGCTCGCCGCGCTGGTCGGCAAGCGCTTCGTGATCGATACGCCCTACGCGCAACTGGCGCATTTTCCGCGCTACCTGAAGGGCATCGCGCTGCGGATCGACAAGCTGAAGGCCGATCCGGCGCGCGACGCGAAGCAGTCGGCCGACCTGCTGCCGCTTGTCCAGCAGTACCAGCGCGCGGTGTCGCAGCGCGGCGGCGTGGCCGATTCGCGGCTCGCGGAATTCCGCTGGCTGCTCGAGGAACTGCGGATTTCGCTGTTCGCGCAGGAACTGCGCACGCCGATGCCGGTCTCTGTCAAGCGGCTGCACAAGGTCTGGGAGTCGATGCAGCGCTAGCGCAACAGCGGTTTCCCGGGCCCGCACCGGCGGCCGGCCGCGCGGGGCCTGCCGGGCCTGCCGGGCCGGCCGACAGCGCCGCCGCGGCACGCGTCGAAGCGGCGCAATGCCCCGTTACGGTCAACCGTCAGGCCCGGTTGAACGTTTTACAATGACGGTTGTTCCTCGACGTGAGTCTTCATGCGTACTTTCCTTTCCCTCGGCCGCACGCTCGCGCTGGCCGCCGCCGTACTGGCGCCCGCCGCACACGCGAATAACGTGATCGTCCTCAATTCGGCCGAAGCGACGCTTTCCCTGATCGACCAGCAGACCCGCGAGGTCGTCAGCACGATGCCGACCGGCAAGGAGCCGCATCACCTGATGGCGACGCCCGACAACACGTCGCTGATCGTCGCAAATTCGGTCTCGAACAGCCTGATGTTCCTCGATCCGAAGACGGGCAAGCTGCAGCGCACCGTCGAAGGGATCGACGATCCGTACCAGCTCGGCTTCTCGCCCGACCGCAAGTGGTTCGCGGCGGCCGGCCTGCGGCTCGACCGCGTCGACATCTACGGTTACGACGGCCGAGACCTGAAGCTCGTGAAGCGCGTGCCGCTCGCGGTGATGCCGAGCCATCTCGCGTTCACGAAGGACAGCAAGACGCTGCTCGTGTCGCTGCAGGTGTCCGGCGAGATCGCGGCGATCGACCTGCCGACGCAGACGGTCAAATGGAAGATGAAGGTCGGCAAGGTGCCGGCCGGCCTGTGGCTCACGCCGGACGACAAATACCTGCTCGTCGGGATGACCGGCGCGGATTACGTCGCGGTGGTCGACTGGCGCAACCAGAAGGTCGTCAAGCAGATCTACACGGGCAAGGGCGCGCACAATTTCCGCTCGCTCGCCGACGGCACGCACGTCGCGGTGACGAACCGCGTCGCGAACACGATCAGCATCATCGACGAGAACACGCTCACCAACGTCGGCGACATCACCGGCCTGCTGCCGGGCCCCGACGACATGGAGCTGTCCGCCGACAAGAAGACGCTGTGGGTGACGTTCCGCTTCGCGAAGAAGGTCGGGATCATCGACCTCGCGTCGCGCAAGCTGGTGCAGACGATCGCCGTGGGCCGTTCGCCGCACGGCATCTATTTCTACGACCGCGCGCCGTGGCGCGCTGCGAACGGCGCATGACGGGCGGGGGAGAGCGATGCTGCACCTGATCGATGCGTTCGTGTCGGACATCCAGACCTGGCTGTACGTCGACGTCGTGCAGCCGCTCCTCTTCAAGTTCAACCTGATGGACTATGACGAGGACACCTACGACGCGCTGTACTGGGTGATCGTCGGCGCCCTGCAGATGGTGCTGATGTTCGTGCTGCTGCGCCCGCTCGAGGCGCTGCTGCCCGTCGAGCGCTGGACGAACCGCCGGGCGGTGCGGGTCGACGTGATCTACACGGCCATCTCGAAGCTCGGCATCTACTCGCTGTTCTTCTTCTTCGCGCTGCAGCCGCTGTTCGACAACTTCCAGGCGTGGCTGCGCCTGCACGGCGTCGCGAACGTCAATCTCGACTACCTGTGGCCGGGCGTGACCTCGCAGCCGATCGTCGCGTTCGCGATCTATCTCGTCGTGCTCGATTTCGCCGGCTACTGGTATCACCGCTGGCAGCACAAGTTCGGCATCTGGTGGGAGCTGCACGCGGTGCATCACAGCCAGCGCCAGATGTCGCTGTGGTGCGACGACCGCAACCACGTGCTCGACGACGTGATCCAGTCGTGCTTTTTCGCGGCGATCGCGCTCGTGATCGGCGTGACGCCGTCGCAGTTCGTCGTGCTGACCGCGTTCACCAACTTCATGCAGAGCATTCAGCACACGAATGCGCGGCTGTCGTTCGGCTGGCTCGGCGAGCGCCTGTTCGTGAGCCCGATCTTCCACCGGCGCCACCACGCGGTCGGCTACGGCCACGAAGGCACGAAGTACGGCTGCAACTTCGGCGTGCTGTTTCCGTGGTGGGACATGATGTTCGGCACCGCGTCGTGGAACCGCACGGTCGAGCCGACCGGCATCCGCGACCAGGTCGAGGGCGTGTCCTACGGCGACGGCTTCTGGGCGCAGCACGGCCTCGCGTTCGTGCGGATCTTCCGGCGCCTGTTTCCCGCCAAGCGCGGCGCGGCATCGGCCTGATCCGGCCATTCCCCCGTTGAGCGGCTCTCCCACGCGGCCCGCATGCGCTTTGGCGCATGCGGGCCGCGTGGTTTATCCTTTCCCCGTTTTTCTCCGTCGATACAGGCTCGCATGAACGATTTGCTGCGTTCCTTCCTCCGGGCATTGGCGAGCGCACTGCATCCGCGCATGCTCTGGCTCACACTGATGCCGTTTCTGGTCTCGGCCGTCCTGTGGGGCGCCGTGCTGTGGTTCTCGTGGCAGACGCTGCTGGATCTCGCCCGCGGCGCGCTCGACGGCTTCGTGCTGACGGCCGCGCTGTATCGCGCGTTCGATGCGATCGGCATGTCGCAGCTGCATGCGGTCGTCGCGCCGTTCGTGGTCGTGTCGCTCGCGATTCCGCTGATCGTGCTGACCGTGCTGCTGCTGATCGCGACGATCTCGATGCCGGTCGTGATCAAGCACCTGTCGAACCGGCAGTTCGCGGCGCTCGAACAGAAGCGCGGCGGCACGTTCTTCGGCAGCGTGTTCAATTCGCTCGGCGCGGCGCTCGTCGGCGTCGTCGCGCTCGTCGTCACCATTCCGCTGTGGTTGATCCCACCGTTCTTCGCGCTGCTGCCGCCCGTGATCTGGGGCTGGCTCACGTACCGCGTGATGACCTACGACGCGCTCGCGCTGCATGCGAGCCGCGACGAGCGCCGCGCGCTCGTGCGGCAGCGCCGCTGGCCGCTGATCGGCATCGGCGTCGCGACCGGGCTGCTCGGCACGGTGCCGACCTTCGTGTGGGTCTCGTCGGTCTGGATGATGGTGCTGTTTCCGTTCGTCGCGGCGGCCATGATCTGGGTTTACGCTTTCATCCTCGTCTTCTCGGCGCTGTGGTTCGGGCATTACTGCCTGCGCGCGCTGGAGGACCTGCGTGCGGGTTCGCGCGCCACCGCAATCGACATGGGGCAGGCATGAGCATCGGCATCATCATCATCGGCGACGAAATCCTTTCGGGCCGCCGGCAGGACAAGCATCTGGCGAAGGTCATCGAGCTGCTCGGCGCGCGCGGCCTCGCGCTCGACTGGGCCGAATACGTCGGTGACGATCCGGCGCGCATCACGGCCACCCTCGCGCGCGCGATTGCGTCGGGAGACATCGTGTTCTCGACGGGTGGCATCGGCGCGACGCCGGACGACCACACGCGCCAGTGCGCGGCCGCCGCGCTCGGCGTGCCGCTCGAGCTGCATCCGGACGCGAAGGTGCTGATTTCCGAGCGCATCCGCGAAACGCACACCGATCCGGCCACGCCGATCGATTTCGATTCGCCGGAGAACCGGCACCGCTTCAACATGGGCGTGTTCCCGGCGGGCGCGACGATCATCCCGAACGGCTACAACAGGATTCCCGGTTTCTCGGTCGGCGACCTGCACTTCGTGCCGGGCTTCCCGGTGATGGCATGGCCGATGATCGAATGGGTGCTCGATACGAAGTACGCGCACCTGCATCATGCGACCCCGCATGCGGAGCGCTCGCTGTACGTGTTCGAACTGCCGGAATCGACGCTCACGCCGCTGATGGAGCGCATCGAGCGCGACTTCCCGGGCGTGCGCGTGTTCAGCCTGCCGAGCGTGGGCGATGCGGAGCGCGGCGGGATCTACGCGCGCCGTCACATCGACCTCGGCGTGAAGGGCGAGCCGGAAGCGGTTGCCGCCGCGTTCGTGAAACTGCGCGAAGGCGTGCATCTGCTCGGCGGCGACGTCGTCGAGCCCGACACGCCGCGCGCGTAAGCGGCCGGCCAGCCGGCCGCACCCAGGCCACGGGCCGCGCAACGCGGCCCGTCATCGGCATGTCATCGCCCGGCTCGACGATGGGGTTGTCGTCACCGGCGGGAGCAGCGTGCCGTCAGGCGCCGATCCACGGCAGTTTCCGGAAGCACCAGCCGTCGACCGTCTTGCGGTGACCTTCGGCGTCCTTCGCGCCCTCGAAGCCTTCGAGGAGGTCGAATGCCTTCGTGAAGCCGGCCTGCGCGGACGCGACCGCGGCGAGCTTCGAGCGCGCGGCGCTGCGGCACAGGAACAGGATCGGCGTATCGGCCGGGAGGGCCGCCTTCAGTTCGTCGACGAATGCGGCGTTCGGCACGCCGCCCGGGTAGCGCGTCCATTCGACGTGCAGGTACTGGCCGTCGCCGACGAGCGGGCGGCCGATCCAGTCGAGTTCGGCGCGGGTACGCACGTCGACGAGGCGCGCCGACGGGTCGAGCTGCAGCAGTTCGAATGCCTCGACCGGCAGCAGTGCGCCGGCGTAGTTGAGCGCGCCTTGTGCGCGGCGTTCGTCGGCCTTTGCGTAAAGCTGGTCGAGCGTACTCATGGCAGGGGGTCTCCGTATCGGTCAAACGAACATTCTAGCGCGGCGGTGCGCCCCGGACGCCCGCATGCGGTACGGTGCACGCGCGGCCCACGCGTTCACCAAAAGCGTGCAGAATGACGCGCATGCACCAGAATGATTCGGTTGCCGACGCGAGTGGCGAGGATTGCACCATTGCGGTGCTTTCGATGAGAAGCCGGTGCGGCGCGAAGCCCCGGAATCGCGCAGCCCGGCCCCGTCGTGGCGAGCTCTGGCGCGATTTGCGCGCAGCGTTCGCACAGGTGGCACGGAAGCTGCTTTATAGAATTCGGTCGAATCGGGGCGCGCTGCGCCAAAGCAAGACCCCGGTCAGCTCGATAAACGAGGCGGTTCCCAGTCCGCCGGAATTGTTCAATCAGGAGAAGAGGTTATGAGTAAAACCGTCGCCGACGTCATGCAGCTCGTGAAGGACGAGGACGTCAAGTTTGTCGATTTCCGCTTCACGGATACGCGCGGCAAGGAACAGCACGTGTCGGTGCCGGTTTCGGCGTTTGACGAAGACAAGTTCGAAAGCGGCCATGCATTCGACGGCTCGTCGATCGCGGGCTGGAAGGGCATCGAGGCGTCGGACATGCTGCTCATGCCGGACCCGAGCGCGGCCTTCGTCGACCCGTTCTACGAAGAGTCGACCCTCGTGCTGACCTGCGACGTGGTCGAGCCGGCCGACGGCAAGGGCTACGAGCGCGATCCGCGTTCGCTCGCGAAGCGCGGCGAAGCGTACCTGAAGAGCACGGGCATCGGCGACACGGCCTTCTTCGGTCCGGAACCGGAATTCTTCATTTTCGACTCGGTCCAGTGGAACACGGACATGTCGGGCTGCTTCGTGAAGATCAACTCGGAAGAAGCGCCGTGGTCGTCGTCCAAGGAATTCGAAGGCGGCAACACGGGCCACCGTCCGGGCACGAAGGGCGGCTACTTCCCGGTCGCACCGGTCGACACGTTCCAGGACATGCGTTCGGAAATGTGCCTGCTGCTCGAACAGCTCGGCATTCCGGTCGAAGTGCACCACCACGAAGTGGCGGGCCAAGGCCAGAACGAAATCGGCACGAAGTTCTCGACGCTGGTGCAGCGCGCCGACTGGACGCAATGGTCGAAGTACATCATCCACAACGTCGCGCACTCGTACGGCAAGACGGCGACGTTCATGCCGAAGCCGGTCGTCGGCGACAACGGTTCGGGCATGCACGTTCACCAGTCGATCTGGAAGGACGGCCAGAACCTGTTCGCGGGCAACGGCTACGCCGGCCTGTCGGAACTCGCGCTGTTCTACATCGGCGGCATCATCAAGCACGCCCGTGCACTGAACGCGATCACGAACCCGACGACGAACTCGTACAAGCGTCTGGTCCCGCACTTCGAAGCACCGGTCAAGCTCGCCTACTCGGCACGCAACCGCTCGGCATCGATCCGCATTCCGCACGTGTCGAACCCGAAGGGCCGCCGTATCGAAACGCGCTTCCCGGACCCGATGGCGAACCCGTACCTGTGCTTCACCGCGCTGATGATGGCCGGCCTCGACGGGATCCAGAACAAGATCCATCCGGGCGAAGCAGCGGACAAGAACCTGTACGACCTGCCGCCGGAAGAAGATGCAAAGATCCCGACCGTGTGCGCGGGCCTCGACCAGGCACTCGAAGCGCTCGACAAGGATCGCGAGTTCCTGACGCGCGGCGGCGTGTTCACCGACGGCATGATCGACGCGTACCTCGCGCTGAAGGAGCAGGAGCTGGCGAAGTTCCGCATGACGACGCACCCGATCGAGTTCGAGATGTACTACTCGCTCTAATCGGCGATGGCGCTTCGATTCAGCGCCGTCATGCCGGTTCGTTCCCGTCGCGCGGCCTGCGGCGGGAACGGCGGAGTCTGAAAGGGGCGGCGTCCAGCCGTCCCTTTTTTGTTCCGGCGATTTTCCTTTTCTGGCCCGTTGAGGCGCGACAGGCACGCAGATGGTTCTGAAGAATCTGATCAAGGCGAAAGCGGGGCAGCCCGAGCGACTGACGGACGACGAGCGGCTCGCGCGTTCGGGCCTGCTGGCGGGGCTCGAAGCACTGCCGACGGTCGTCATCGTGCTCGACCGCAAGACGCTGCGGATCGCGTTCGCGAACCCGTCCGCGGAGGCGATGCTCGACATCTCGCGCCGGCAGCTCGCGCAGCGGCCGTGGGGCGAGATCTTTCCGAACGCGAACGAGCTCGCGTCGACGATCACCGCGATCGGCGAGGAACGCTTTCACGCGACGCATCTCGATACCGTGCTCGACCGGCCCGGCCGCGAACCGCTGCACGTGCACGCGATCGTCGGCTTCCTCGAGACCGCGCCCGATTTCGTGCTCGTCGAGCTGTTCGAGAACGAGCGGCAGTCGCGCACCGACCGGGAAGAGCGCATCCACGACCTGACCGCGGTCAACAAGCAGCTGATCCGCAACCTCGCGCACGAGATCAAGAACCCGCTCGGCGGCATTCGCGGCGCGGCCCAGCTGCTCGAATTCGAACTCGGCGAGCGCGAGCGCGGCGAGTTGCGCGAATACACGCAGGTGATCATCAAGGAGTCCGACCGACTGCAGACGCTCGTCGACCGGTTGCTGGAGCCGCACCGGCATCCGCACATCGTCGGCGACGTGAACATTCATGAAGTATGCGAACGCGTGCGCGCGGTGATGCTCGCGGAATTCCCGCGCGGGCTCACGATCGAGCGCGACTACGACGTGAGCGTGCCGGACCTGCGCGGCGACAAGGAGCAACTGATCCAGGCGCTGCTCAACATCGTGCGCAATGCCGCGCAGGCGCTGCGCGAACGGATCGCGCAGGGCGACGCGAAGATCGAGCTGCGCACGCGCATCGCGCGCAAGGTGACGATCGCGAAGCGCCTGTACCGGCTGGCACTGGACTTGCACGTGATCGACAACGGGCCCGGCATTCCGGAAGAGATCCGCGACCGGATCTTCTACCCGCTCGTGTCCGGGCGCGACGACGGCAGCGGCCTCGGCCTCACGCTCGCGCAGACGTTCGTGCAGCAGCACGACGGGATGATCGAGGTCGAAAGCCGGCCCGGACGTACCGAATTTCAGATCCTGCTGCCGCTCGATCACTGAGCGGCGGCATGGCGATTCACCGGATTTACCCATACCTGACCGACCTATGAAGCCGATCTGGATAGTAGACGACGACCAATCGATCCGCTGGGTGCTCGAAAAGGCGCTCGCCCGCGACAGTTTCGCGACGAAGAGTTTCGCGAACGTGCGTGACGCGCTGGCCGCGCTCGACCACGAGACACCGCAGGTGCTCGTATCCGACATCCGGATGCCGGGCGGCTCGGGCCTCGAGTTGCTGCAGGCGATGCACGAGCGGCTGCCGGGCCTGCCCGTCATCATCATGACGGCGTTCTCCGATCTCGACAGCGCCGTCGCGGCGTTCCAGGGCGGCGCGTTCGAATATCTCGCGAAGCCGTTCGACGTCGACAAGGCGGTCGAGCTGATCCGCCGCGCGGTCGAGGAAAGCCTGCGCGGCGGCGCGCCGCAGGACGAGCGCGTGGCCGAGGCGCCCGAGATGCTCGGCCAGGCGCCCGCGATGCAGGACATGTTCCGCGCGATCGGCCGCCTGTCCCACTCGGCCGCGACCGTGCTGATCACCGGCGAATCGGGCACCGGCAAGGAGCTCGTCGCGCGTGCGCTGCACCGTCACAGCCCGCGGGCGAACGGGCCGTTCATCGCGCTGAACACCGCGGCGATTCCGAAGGACCTGCTCGAATCCGAGCTGTTCGGCCATGAGCGCGGCGCATTCACCGGCGCGCAGACCACGCGGCAGGGCCGCTTCGAGCAGGCGGAGAACGGCACGCTGTTCCTCGACGAAATCGGCGACATGCCGTTCGACCTGCAGACGCGCCTGTTGCGCGTGCTGTCGGACGGGCAGTTCTACCGGGTCGGCGGACACAACCCGCTGCGCGCGAACGTGCGCGTGATCGCCGCGACGCACCAGAATCTCGAATCGCGCGTGCGGCAGGGGCTGTTCCGCGAGGACCTTTACCACCGCCTCAACGTGATCCGGCTGCGCCTGCCGCCGCTGCGCGAACGCAGCGAGGACATCGCGCTGCTCACGCGCCACTTCCTGCAGAAGAGCGCGCGCGATCTCGGCGTCGAGCCGAAGCGCGTGTCCGACGAAGCGCTCGCGTACCTCACGTCGCTGCAGTTTCCCGGCAACGTGCGCCAGCTCGAGAACCTCGCGAACTGGCTGACCGTGATGGCGCCCGCGCAGACGGTCGAGATCAAGGACCTGCCGCCCGACCTCGTGCCGTCCGGCGCGCCGGTGGCCGCGACGGGCGACGGGGCGGACCTGCACGGCAGCGGGACGGCGCTCGCGCAACCGGCGACCGGCATGGCGCCGGTTGCGGCCTTGCCCGTCGCGGCCGCGCCGAACGGCAGCGCGCCGGCCGGCTATCCGCTGTGGGAGCACGGCCTGCGCACCGAGGTGGCACGCCTGTTGCGCGAGAACTCGTCCGACGTGATGGACGAACTCGCACGCCGCTTCGAGGCGGCCGTGATCCGCGAGGCGCTCGACTTCACGCGCGGGCGCAAGGTCGAGGCCGCGGAGCGACTCGGCATCGGCCGCAACACGATCACGCGCAAGATCCAGGAGCTCCATCTGGAGCCCTGAGCACGATTCGCGGCATGCGCACGCTTCGCGCATGCCGCGATCGGACATAATCGCGGTTTGCACGCCGTTTGCCATTCCGCCCATCCGCAATGTCCGATTCCTTCCGCTGGCCCGCCGGGGCCGACCCGTTCCGTTTCCTCGAAGCGCTCGACAGCAAGCGCGCCCGCACGTGGGTCGACGAGCAGAATGCGCGCACGCGCGCCGCGCTGCGCGACGACGACGCGTATCGCGCGCTGACGGCGCGCCTCGCGAAAGCGTACCTGCCGCGCGAACGCCCGGTGATTCCCACCCGCTGGCGCGACTGGGCCTACGACCTGTGGCAGGACGATCTCCATCCGAAGGGGCTGTGGCGCCGCGCGCGCTGGGACGACTGGCGCGCGGGACAACCGGCGTGGGAAACGCTGCTCGACGTCGACGCGCTCGGCGCGCAGGAGGGCGAATCGTGGGTGTTCGAGCAGGACGCGATCCTGTATCCGGACGGCGATCGCGCGCTGCTGTCGCTGTCGCCGGGCGGCGCCGACGCGGTCGTCGTGCGCGAATTCGATCTCGTCGAACGCCGTTTCGTCGACGGCGGCTTCACGATCGACGAGCCGGGTCATCACACGGTCGGCTGGATCGATCGCGATACCGTCTACGTGAGCTGGGATCGCGGCGAAGCGCACGCGACCGCGGCCGGCTATCCGTATGAAGCGCGGCGCTGGGTGCGCGGCACGGCGCTCGCCGATGCGCCCGTCGTCTTTAGCGGCGAACCCGACGACATCAGCGCGGGCGCCGGTTTCGATCCGGTCGACAAGCGTCACGTCGCATGGCGCAGCGTCGATTTCTTCGACGCGCATGCATATCGTCTGACGGACGCGGGCGAGTGGGCGCGCTACGACGTGCCGACCCATGTCGAGGTCGGGTTCTGGGAAGGCTGGCTCGTGCTGGAGCCGCGCCTCGACTGGGAGTGCGACGGGGTGCGCCATGCGGGCGGCTCGCTGCTCGCGATCCGCGAGCAGGCGTTCCTCGCCGGGTCGCGCGCATTCACGACGCTGTTCGCGCCGCAGCCGTCGACGTCCGCGTGCACGTGGACCCACACACGCACGACGCTGATCGCGAGCTGGCTCGACGACGTGCACAACCGCACGATGCTGTGGCAGCCGCGACAGGCCGACGACGGCACGTGGACGTGGGACGCGCGGCCGTTCGAGTGGCCGGGGCCGGCCGATGCGCAGATCGATATCGAGCCCGTCGAGCCGACGCTGAACGACGAGATCTACGTGGACGTCGACACGTATCTCGATCCGCCCGAATGCTGGCTCGCCGATCTTGCGGATCGCGCGGACGATGCGCGGTCGCGCCGCGTGCTGCTCGACCGGCCGCCGGTGCAGTTCGACGCGGCCGGGCTCGTCGTGCGCCGCGCGAGCGCGCGCTCGCGGGACGGCACGATGGTGCCGTACACGCTGATCGGGCCGCGCGACGCACTCGACGTACCGGAAGGCGGCGCGCGTGTCGCGCGGCCGTGCCTGCTGTCGGGCTATGGCGGTTTTGCGATCCCGAACCTGCCGGGCTACAGCGATGCGTTCGGTATCGGCTGGCTCGAGCGCGGCGGCGTGATGGCGTTCGCGCACATCCGCGGCGGCGGCGAGTTCGGGCCGCGCTGGCACGTCGATGCGCAGCGCGAACATCGTCAGCGTTCATTCGACGATTTCATCGCGGTGGCCGAGGATCTGGTCGCGACCGGCGTGACGAGCGCCGCGCAGCTCGGCATCGAGGGCGGCAGCAACGGCGGGTTGCTGGTCGCCGCGTGCATGGTGCAGCGGCCGGCGCTGTTCGGCGCGGTGCTCTGTCGCGTGCCGCTGCTCGACATGCGGCGCTATCCGAAGCTGCACGCGGGCGCCGCATGGCTCGACGAATACGGCGACCCGGACGATCCGCGCGAAGGCGCGGCGCTGGCCGCGTACTCGCCGTATCACCAGGTGCGCGAAGGCGTCGCGTATCCGCCGCTGCTGCTGACTACCTCGACGCGCGACGACCGCGTGCATCCCGCGCACGCGCGCAAGATGGCCGCGCGCATGCATGCGCTCGGTCACGAACGGGTGTGGTACTGGGAGAATACCGACGGCGGCCACGGCAGCGCCGACGATCTGGAACGCGCGCAAGCCGATGCGGCCGAATTCGGGTTCCTGTGGGCCCATCTCGGGCCGGCGTCCGCGCGGCGCTGAATGCGCGCGGGCGGTTCGAACGATCAGCCGACGATCGCGACGACGGGCGTGTGGTCGGACGGCTGTTCCCACGTACGCGGCGTGCGATCGACGACGCACGACGTGCACGTGTTGGCGAGCGCCGGCGACAGTAGTACGTGGTCGATGCGCAGCCCCGCGTTGCGGCGGAACGCCATCATCCGGTAGTCCCACCACGTGAAGGTCTTCTCCGGCTGCTCGAAGCGGCGGAACGCATCGACGAAGCCGAGTTCGATCAGTTGCGCGAAGTGCGCGCGTTCCTGCGGCGACACGAGGTTCTGGCCTTCCCATTTCGCGGGGTCGTGCACGTCGCGGTCTTCCGGCGCGATGTTGTAGTCGCCGAGCAGCGCGAGCTTCGGGTAGCGCTGCAGCTCGGTACGCAGCCACGCCTGCAGCGCGTCGAGCCACTGCATCTTGTAGACGAACTTGTCGGAGTCGGGCGCCTGGCCGTTCGGAAAGTAGGCGGACACGATGCGGATGCCGTCGACCGTCGCGGTGACCACGCGCTGCTGCGGATCGTCGAAGCCGGGAATGTTGCGCACGATGTCCGACTCGTCGACGGACAGCGTGTCGCGCGCGAGGATCGCGACGCCGTTGTAGGTCTTCTGGCCCGTGAACCAGCTGCGGTAGCCGGCCGCTTCGAGCTCGGCGCGCGGGAATTTCTCATCCGGCAGCTTCAGTTCCTGCAGGCACAGCACGTCGGTTCCGCTGTGCGCGAGCCAGTCGAGCACGTGCTGCTTGCGGACGTTGAGCGAGTTGACGTTCCAAGTTGCGATTTTCATGAACGGGAGTGTGCGTGCGGGGTGAATGCGAAGGCCGCCATCTTACCGCGAGCCCGCGGTGCGAACGCGCATCGTGCGGCGCGGGGGAGGGGCCTCACGCGGCCGCGTCGATCGACGAAGAAGAAATTGTGACAAAAGGATTGACGTGAGTGCTTCCTTACCCTATAATTTATTTCTCTGACGCGGGGTGGAGCAGTCTGGCAGCTCGTCGGGCTCATAACCCGAAGGTCGTAGGTTCAAATCCTACCCCCGCAACCAAGCACACCAGACGATGTGCAGCGCAAATGACCGATGCGCGCTTCGTCGACAAGAACCCGGCTCCGTGCCGGGTTTTTTGTTTTCCGCGCGCCGAGCGCGCCATCGCGGTTACCGCGCGGCCCACTCCACGGCCGCCTGCGCATGCAGCGCGGTCGTATCGAATACCGGCAGCGGCGAGTCGTCCGCGCCGATCAGCAGCGTGATTTCCGTGCAGCCGAGAATCACGGCCTGCGCGCCGCGCCGGGCCAGCGCCTCGATGATCGTCACGTACGTCGCGCGCGATTCCGGCGAAATGATGCCGTGGCACAGCTCGTCGTAGATGATCCGGTGCACGTCGTCGCGCCCGCGTTCGTCCGGCACGAGCACGTCCAGCCCGAAGGTGTCGCGCAACCGCTCCGCGTAGAACGGCAGCTCCATCGTGTAGCGCGTGCCGAGCAGCGCGACGCGCTGGACGCCGGCCTCGCGCAGCGCGGTGCCGGTCGGGTCGGCGATGTGCAGGAACGGCAGTTTGACCGCGGCTTCGATCGCATCGCACACGCGATGCATCGTATTGGTCGTCAGGACGACGAGATCGGCGCCGGCCGCTTCGAGCTGCCGCGCGGCGCCGGCCATCCGCTCGCCGAGCGCGGCCCAGTCGTGCGTGCGCTGCAGCGCCTCGATTTCCGCGAAATCGACCGTGACCAGCACGCTCTTCGCGTTGTGGTGCCCGCCGTGCAGCGCCTTCGAATGGCGGTTGATCATCCGGTAATACTCGGCCGACGATTCCCAGCTCATTCCACCGATCAGTCCGATCGTCTTCATCCGTCACCTTTGCGTTTCGTGTATTGCGGCACACGAGTATAGGCGCCGCTGCCCGCGCCCGGCCGGTACGATCCGCGCAAGGCGGGCCGGTACGGCGCAGCCGGGCAGGGCCGCACGCGACAGTTGAAACCGGCACTGTGTTTTTGTACAGTATCGGCACCGTGAACCCGACCATCATTCCGCCTGTCGAACCGCACGCGCCGCCGCCCGGCGACGCGCTGCCGCGCATGCGCAAGATCATTCATTGCGACTGCGACTGCTTCTACGCGTCGGTCGAGATGCGCGACGACCCGTCGCTGCGCAACCGCCCGCTCGCGGTCGGCGGCCGGCCCGACCAGCGCGGCGTGATCGCGACCTGCAATTACGAGGCGCGGCGCTACGGCGTGCATTCGGCGATGTCGTCGGCGCTGGCGATGCGCAAGTGCCCGGAGCTGCTGATCCTGCCGTCCGCGATGGACAAGTACCGCGCGGCGTCGCGGCAGATCATGGCGATCTACCGCGACTACACGCCGGACGTCGAGCCGCTGTCGCTCGACGAGGCGTACCTCGACGTCACCGGGTCGGAGCGCTGCCAGGGCAGCGCGACGCTGATTGCGCGCGAGATTCGCCAGCGCGTGTACGACACGGTCGGCGTCACCGTCTCGGCGGGCGTCGCGCCGAACAAGTTCATCGCGAAGATCGCGTCCGACTGGAACAAGCCGGACGGCCTGTTCGTCGTGCGGCCGCACGAGATCGACGCGTTCGTTGCGGCGCTGCCGGTGCGCAAGCTGCACGGCGTCGGCAAGGTGACGGCCACGCGGCTCGACCGGCTCGGCATCCAGACCTGCGCGCAGTTGCGCGACTGGCCGCTGATCGACCTGCACCGCGAATTCGGCGCGTTCGGGCGGCGGCTGTACGAGCTGTCGCGCGGCATCGACGAGCGGCCCGTGCAGGCCGACCAGGAGCGCAAGTCGGTCAGCGTCGAGACGACCTACGTGACCGACCTGACGACGCTCGAGCAATGCGCGGACGAAATCCGCCGCCTCGTCGTGCAGCTCGACGCGCGGATCGAACGGGCGGGCGCCGCGCGGTCGATCCGCAAGCTGTACGTGAAGATCCGCTTCGCCGATTTCCAGCGCACGACGGTCGAGTGCGTGGCCGATGCGACGAATGCGGACACGGCCGTCACGCTGCTCGCGAAGGGGCTGCAACGGCGCGCGCAGGCGGTGCGGTTGCTCGGCGTCGGCGTGCGCATCGACGAGGATACGGCCGCGCGCCACGGGCAGTTCTCGTTGTTCGACGACGAATCCTCCGCGCCATGAAAAAGGCACCGCCGAAGCGGTGCCTTTGCGGGCATGCAGCCGAACGGGCCGTGCGGCGCGCTCAGTGCGCGGGCGCGGTCATCCCGTTGTGGCGCAGCAGCGCGTCGATCTGCGGTTCGCGGCCGCGGAACGCCTTGAACGAATCCATCGCCGGACGGCTGCCGCCGACCTCGAGGATTTCGCGGCGATAGCGCGTGCCGGTCGCCGCATCGAGCACGCTACCGCTCGCGGCGGCCGCTTCCTCGAACGCCGCGTACGCGTCGGCCGACAGCACCTCGGCCCATTTGTAGCTGTAGTAGCCGGCCGCGTAGCCGCCCGCGAAGATGTGGCTGAACGTGTTCGGCCAGCGCGAGAACGCCGCTTGCGGGATCACGTGGTAGCGCTCGTTGATCTCGCGCGCGAACGCGGTCACGTCGGTAGCGCCGGCCGGGTCGAAGTCGACGTGCAGCAGCATGTCGAACATCGAGAACACGATCTGGCGCAGCGTGCCGAGCCCGCTCTGGAAGTTCTTCGCGGCGATCATCTTGTCGAACAGCTCGCGCGGCAGCGCGGCGCCCGTGTCGACGTGCGACGACATCGACGACAGCACGTCCCATTCCCAGCAGAAGTTTTCCATGAACTGCGACGGCAGCTCGACCGCATCCCATTCGACGCCGTTGATGCCCGACACGCCGAGTTCGTCGACGCGCGTGAGCATGTGGTGCAGCCCGTGGCCGAATTCATGGAACAGCGTGATGACTTCGTCGTGCGTGAAGCATGCGGGCTTGCCGCCGACCGGCGCCGAGAAGTTGCAGGTGAGATAGGCGACCGGCGTCTGCACGCTGCTGCCGCGCTTCGCGCGCGAACGCGCATCGTCCATCCATGCGCCGCCGCGCTTGCCTTCGCGTGCGTACAGGTCGAGATAGAACTGCGCGACGAGCGAGCCGTCGCGGTTCTCGACGCGGAAGAACCGCACGTCCTTGTGCCACACCGGCGCGTCGTCCGGCTTGATCCGCACGCCGAACAGCGTTTCGGTGACGGTGAACAGGCCCTTCAGCGCGGCCGGTTCCGGGAAATACTGCTTGACCTCGTTTTCCGAGAACGCGTAGCGCTGCTGGCGCAGCTTCTCGGCTGCGTACGCGACGTCCCACGGCGCGAGTTCGGCGAGGCCGAGTTCCTTCGCGGCAAACGTGCGCAGTTCGTCCCAGTCCTTGTCCGCGTGCGGGCGCGCGCGTGTCGCGAGATCCTCGAGGAACGCGATCACCTGCTGCGGCGACTCGGCCATCTTCGGCGCGAGCGACACTTCGGCGAAGTTGCGGTAGCCGAGCATCTGCGCCTCTTCGCGGCGCAGCTTCAGCGCATCGATGACGATCTTCGTGTTGTTCCATTCGGCCTTGCCGTCGCCGTACTGCGGCCCGAGTTCCGACGCGCGCGTCGCATAGGCGCGGTAGAGCGTCTCGCGCAGCGCGCGGTTGTCGGCGTATTGCAGCACCGGGAAGTACGACGGGAAGTGCAGCGTGAACTTCCAGCCTGCCTTGCCGTCCTTTTGCGCGGCTTCGCGGGCGGCCTCGATCGCGTCGCCGGGCAGGCCGGCCAGTTCGGCTTCGTCCTGCACGACGTACGCGTACGCATTGGTCGCATCGAGCACGTGATCGGAGAATGCCTTCGACAGCGCGGCCTGCTGTTCCTGCAGTTCCGCGAAGCGCGGCTTCCGGTCCTCGGGCAGCTCGGCGCCCGACAGGCGGAAATCGCGCAGCGCGTTGTCGAGGATCTTCTTGCGTTCGGCGGACAGCGTCGCGTATTCGGCGCTCGCGGCGATCGCCTTGTACTTCTCGTACAGCGCGAGGTTCTGGCCGACGCTCGACCAGAATTCGGTCACGCGCGGCAGGTTCTCCCCGTAGGCGGCGCGCAGTTCCGGCGTATCGGCGACCGCGTTCAGGTGGCCGACGATGCCCCACGCGCGGCCGAGCGGTTCCGTCGCATGCTCGACCGTCTCGACGACGTCGGCCCAGGTTGCCGGCGTCGCGGCCGCGCTTGCCGTCTCGACCGCGCGGTTGGCGGCATCGAGCAGCGTGTCGAGCGCGGGCGTCACGTGTTCCGGGCGGATCTCGCCGAAGCGGGGCAGGCCCGAGAAATCGAGCAGCGGGTTGGTGTTGGCGCTGGCGGACATAAGACTCCCTGTCTGTTGCCGGATGAACCGGAGTGAAAAGGGTAAGGCGCGCAAGACGACGCGGCGCCCGATATCGACATTATTGGGGCGCATCGCGCGCTTTCCAATCGTTAGTTTCTAACGACGCGATTGACGCGGGGTCGAATACGGAGCGGGGTGCCGGGCGGCGCGAGCGGGGCGCGGTGCGCCTCGGCGAGGGGCCGGCACGCGCCATCGCGCGCCGGCTGCAGGGGAAAGGGGTCAGGCGGCCGCGTCGGCGGCGCGTTCGGCCGATTCGATCGTGTTGATCAGCAGCATCGTGATGGTCATCGGGCCGACGCCGCCCGGCACCGGCGTGATGTGGCCGGCCACTTCCTTCACGCCGGCGAAGTCGACGTCGCCGCACAGCTTGCCCGCGTCGTCGCGGTTCATGCCGACGTCGATCACCGTCGCGCCCGGCTTCACCATGTCGGCGGTCAGGATGTTGCGCTTGCCGACCGCGGCGACGACGATGTCGGCCTCGCGCGTGTGCGCGGCGAGGTCACGCGTCTTGCTGTGGCAGATCGTCACGGTCGCGCCGGCGTCGAGCAGCATCATCGCCATCGGCTTGCCGACGATGTTCGAGCGGCCGATCACGACCGCGTTCGCGCCCTGCAGCGCGATGCCGTACGCGTCGAACATCTTCATCACGCCGTACGGCGTGCACGGGCGGAACAGCGGCTTGCCCGTCATCAGCGCGCCGGCGTTCGCGACGTGGAAGCCGTCGACGTCCTTCTCCGGCGCGATCGCCTCGATCACCTTGTGGCTGTCGATGTGCGCGGGCAGCGGCAGCTGGACGAGGATGCCGTGGATCTTCGGGTCGCGGTTCAGTTCGTCGATGCGCGCGAGCAGGTCGGCTTCCGACAGCGTGGCCGGGTACGCATCCTTCTGCGAGAAGAAACCGTTGTCCTCGCACGCCTTGATCTTGTTGCGCACGTAGACTTCGCTCGCCGGGTTGGCGCCGACGAGGATCACCGCGAGACCGGGCTGGTGGCCGCGTGCGGTCAGGGCGGCGGCGCGTTCGGCGGCCTGGGCGCGCAGGGTCTTCGAAAGGGCGTTGCCGTCGATGAGGAGGGCTGTCATGGTGGTGGTCCTGCCGGGAAGTTGGAATGCGGTCGTGCGACGCGCGAAGCGTCGCAGCAAAGCACGCGATTATACCGTTCGCCTGCTGCCGTCCGACAGCGAATACGCAGGAAGCGTCATGGCCGCGGCGCGTCGCGCCGGGAGGAAAGGCCGCCGCCGCGCAAGCGGGCCGCAATCGCGCGGCGGCGGCACGCCGTTCGCAGGCCGGGCGGGCAGCGCCGCCGCGGCCGGCATCGACGTTTCAGGCCTGCTTCTTCGACAGCGCGAGGCGCAGCAGGTCGGCCACCGTGTTGACGTTGAGCTTTTCCATGATGTTCGCGCGGTGCGCTTCGACCGTCTTGATGCTGATGCCGAGATCGTCGGCGATCTGCTTGTTCAGGCGGCCCGCGATGATCCGCTCGAGCACCTGCTGCTCGCGCGCGGTCAGCTTCGACAGGCGTTCGCTCGCGGCACGCTGTTCCTGAACGCTCTTGCTTTCGCTTCGGGCCTTGTCGAGCATCCGCTCGACGAGCTTGCGCAGCTCGGCCTCGTCGAACGGTTTCTCGATAAAGTCCATCGCACCCTTTTTCATCGTCGACACGGCCATCGGCACGTCGCCGTGACCGGTGACGAAGATGATCGGCAGCGCGGCATTGTCGGCAATCAGGCGCTCCTGCAGTTCGAGGCCGCTCATGCCCGACATCCGGACGTCGAGGATCAGGCATGCGATCTGGCCGGCCTGCTGGGCGGGCTGGTAGGCATCGAGGAACTGCTCGGCGCTCGAGAAGCATTGAACGCGATAGCCGTTCGCCTCCAGCAGCCAGCGCAGCGAGTCCCGTACGGCCTCGTCGTCGTCGACGACAAAGACGGTTTCCTGAGTGGTGGTGACAGGGCTATTCATAGTTCTCCCGTAACGGTATGTGATGCCGATGCCTCGCGCCCCCCTTGGC
This sequence comes from Burkholderia metallica, assembly GCF_001718555.1. Classification (NCBI taxonomy): domain Bacteria; kingdom Pseudomonadati; phylum Pseudomonadota; class Betaproteobacteria; order Burkholderiales; family Burkholderiaceae; genus Burkholderia; species Burkholderia metallica. The sequence continues at coordinate 2,459,917 of NZ_CP013401.1, read as the reverse complement.
CGAGATCAGCGGGTTCCCCAATGGGCAGGCTGCAGTGGAACGTCGCGCCGGAGATGCGGCCATCCGGCTCGACGTTGTTGACCACCCACAGACGCCCCCGATGCGATTCGATGATCGAACGGCAGATGTTCAGCCCCATGCCCATCCCGTCGGACTTGGTGCTGTAAAACGGTTCGAACAGGCGCTCGGCGGTCGCTTCGTCGACGCCCGGGCCCTGGTCGATCACGCGGATGTCGACGAAGCCCGCGTCGATGTCGGCGACGACGCGGATCACGCCGTCCGCCGACACCGGCTTCACGTCGGCCATTGCTTCGGCCGCGTTCTTCATCAGGTTCACGAGCACCTGCTCGATCAGTACAGGGTCGACATAAATAATAGGCATTCTTGCGAGGATTTCCGTGACGATCCGGATCCTGCGCTTCCTGGCCTCGATTTCGGCGAGCCCGACCGCGTCGGCGACGATGTCCGCGACCCGCGCCGGCTGGCGCTTCGGCTCGCTGCGCTTCACGAATTCGCGGATCCGCTTGACGATCATCCCCGCGCGCAGCGCCTGCTGCGCGGTCTTTTCCAGCGCGGGCTGCAGCGTCTCGGGCGTGCCGCGGCCGCTCTTCACCAGCGCGAGCGTGCCCGAGCAATAGTTGTTGATCGCGGCAAGCGGCTGGTTCAATTCGTGAGCAATCGACGACGCCATTTCACCCATCGTCATCAATCGGCTCGTGAACTGCAGCTTCTCTTCCTGCTGGTGCGCGAGTTCCTGCGCCTTCTTGCGGGTCGTGATGTCGGTCGCGATCTGCATCTGCGCGAGGTGGCCGTCCACCCACTGGATGTACTGGCGGCGCACCTCGAACCACTTCTGGATGCTTTCGACGTATACCTCCTGCGCGTCCGCCGTGCTGCTCGTCAGCGCGGCGGCCGGCAGGCCCGCGAACGCGTCGACCATGTCGATCGAGTCGGACGAGGCCTGCGCGCGGTCGAAGCCGCCGCCGGACAGTTCGAGATGGCCGTCCGGACGAATGCCGAACAGGTGGCGGTAGTAGCGGTTCGCGAACAGCAACTCGGCTTCGTCGGCGGCCAGTACCGACACCGCGGCGTCGAGGCTTTCGAGCACCGTCGTGAAGCGCTCGTGCGCGGCCGCGAGTTCCTCGCGCGCGCGCTTCGGCTCGGTGATGTCGGTCATCGACGACATCCAGCCGGTCTGGCGGCCCGAGCTGTCGATCAGCGGCGACACGTACAGGCGCGCATGGAACAGCGTGCCGTTCTTGCGCCGCACGCGCAGCTCGAAGCCCGAGCTCGGCGCCTTGCCGCGCAGCGTCATGTCGAGCTGGCGCTGCATTTCCGGGTACGCGTCGCGCGGCCAGTACGGGAACGGCGCCACCTTGCCGACGAGGTCGGTTTCGTCCCAGCCCGTCATCCGGCAGAACGCCGGGTTCACGTGCGTGATACGGCCGTGCATGTCGAGCACGCGCATGCCGATCAGCACCGAATTCTCCATCGCGCGGCGGAAGAACGCTTCCGCGTACAGCGCCTGCTGCGCCTCGAAGCGCTGGCGCGTGTGCTTCCACAGGCTCCAGAGGCTCCACAGCACGAAGCACGACAGGCCCGCGACGAGCCACACGAGCGTGTTGTTGGTCAGGTTCGTGAGCTGCGGGAATGCGTAGACGCGCACGGTCAGCCCCTGGCCGGGCGGGTCGAGCGGCAGGTCGTAGTGCGAGTCGCGCGGCAGGCGCGGGCGGGTGGACGTGGACGACAGCTCGCGGTTGTTCGCGTCGGTGATCGAGATCTTGTACTTCGACGACAGTTCCTGCGGGATGTCGTGCTTCAGGATGCCTTCGACCGAGAACACCGCGGCGATCGAGCCGAGGTACTCGCGATCGCCGCGCATCACGGGCGTCTGCAGCGTGATGAAGCCGTTGCCGAAGTCGTCGTAGATCAGCGGCGAATAGGCCTGGCGGCGCGTGCTGCGCGCCTCGTCGTAGGCGCCGCGCACGGCGTCCTGCAGCTGCGCGTCGCCGGGCTTCGCGAGCCGCTGGCCGAGCAGCGGCGGATGCACGGCCGGCCAGCGCTGCACGCCGGGCGACGTATACCAGTTCAGGTAGAGGATTTCCGGATGCGTTTGCATGACGTCCGCGACGGCCATCTGGAATGCATTCTGGTCGAGGCGGCCCGACGCGAGATCGCGCGACAGCGCCTGCAGCTGTTCCTGCGCGCCCGTCATCGACAGGCGGATCTGCTGCTGCGCCCACGCGACGTTACGAAAGAGGGTGTCTTCCTGCTGCTGCTGTTCGCGGCGATTGAGGCTCCACAGGATGAGGCTCATCACCACCAGGAACACGAGGATCGACAGCAGCGGCGTCAGCAAATAGGAATTGGACCACCACGGTCCGTGGTGCCAACGGGACGGCTGCGACTCCGCCGGCGGGCCCGACGGTCGCGCCGAGCGTGCGAAAAGCCGATCGGTCAACATGGCAGGATTGTAGCGCAGCGCAATACATGGAAAACCTATACCGGATATGTTGAACGGAAACGGATTTGTTCTGCGCAGACGCGCCGCGGAGCCCCGAAACATGGGTGCGGCGCAGCAATATTTCGCATTGCGAGAAAAGATCTCACAATTCGAAAATTTTGTTGCGCAGCCCCGCGCACGCTCATTACAATCCGTCGGAGCTTGCCCGCAGCCGGTCGCGTCGCGTCGTCTGCATGAGAGCGATCCTCACATTCCAGGACCCAGGAGACGAGAATGTCCGCTGTACCGAACGAAGTGATGAAATATGTCGCCGCCGAACATGACGACGACCCGCAAGAAACCGTCGAGTGGCTCGAGTCGCTCGATGGCGTGATCTCCTCCGTGGGCACCGGCCGCGCGCACTACCTGATCGAAAAGCAGATCGAGTTCGCCCGCATGCACGGCGAACACCTGCCGTTCTCCGCCAATACCCCGTACATCAACACGATCCCGGTCGCCGCGCAGGCGAAGATCCCGGGCGACCAGGACATCGAGCACCGCATCCGTTCGTACACGCGCTGGAACGCGCTGGCGATGGTGCTGCGCGCAGGCAAGGACACGAACGTCGGCGGCCACATCGCGTCGTTCGCGTCCGCCGCGACGCTCTACGACGTCGGCTACAACCACTTCTGGCACGCAGCGTCCGACCAGCACGGCGGCGATCTCGTGTTCGTGCAGGGCCACTCGTCGCCGGGCGTGTACTCGCGCGCGTTCCTGCTTGGCCGCCTGACGGAAGAGCAGCTCGACAACTTCCGCCAGGAAGTCGACGGCAACGGCATTTCGTCGTACCCGCACCCGTGGCTGATGCCGGACTTCTGGCAGTTCCCGACCGTGTCGATGGGCCTCGGCCCGATCATGGCGATCTACCAGGCCCGCTTCATGAAGTACCTGCAGGCGCGCGGCATCGCGAAGACGGAAGGCCGCAAGGTGTGGGCATTCCTCGGCGACGGCGAGACGGACGAGCCGGAATCGCTCGGCGCGATCGGGATGGCGAGCCGCGAGAAGCTCGACAACCTCGTGTTCGTGATCAACTGCAACCTGCAGCGTCTCGACGGCCCGGTGCGCGGCAACGGCAAGATCATCCAGGAACTCGAATCGGAGTTCCGCGGCGCCGGCTGGAACGTGATCAAGGTCATCTGGGGCAGCCGCTGGGATGCGCTGTTCGCACGCGACAAGACGGGCGCGCTGATGCGCCGCATGATGGAAGTCGTCGACGGCGAATACCAGACGTACAAGTCGGAGTCGGGCGCGTTCGTGCGCGAGCACTTCTTCAACACGCCTGAACTGAAGGCGCTCGTCGCCGACTGGTCGGACGACGACATCTGGGCGCTGAACCGCGGCGGCCACGATCCGCACAAGATCTACGCGGCCTTCCACGAAGCCAGCAACACGAAGGGCGCGCCGACCGTCATCCTCGCGAAGACCATCAAGGGCTACGGGATGGGCGAGTCGGGCCAGGCGATGAACATCACGCACCAGCAGAAGAAGCTGCCGGTCGAGCAACTGAAGAAGTTCCGTGACCAGTTCCGCCTGCCGATCACCGACGAGCAGATCGCCGACGTGCCGTACCTGAAGTTCGACGAAGGTTCGAAGGAGCTCGAATACATGCGCCAGAAGCGCATGGACCTCGGCGGCTACCTGCCGCATCGCCGCGAGAAGGCGACGTCGCTGCCGGTGCCGGCGCTCGACGCGTTCGAGCCGCTGCTGAAGGGCACGGGCGAAGGCCGCGAGATCTCGACGACGATGTCGTTCGTGCGGATCCTGAACATCCTGCTGAAGGACAAGGCGCTCGGCAAGCGCATCGTGCCGATCGTCCCGGACGAGTCGCGTACGTTCGGCATGGAAGGCCTGTTCCGCCAGATTGGTATCTGGAACCAGGAGGGTCAGAAGTACGTGCCGGAAGATTCCGACCAGTTGATGTTCTACAAGGAATCGGAAACCGGCCAGATCCTGCAGGAAGGCATCAACGAAGCGGGCGGCATGTGCGACTGGATCGCGGCGGCGACGTCGTATTCGACGCACGGCGAGATCATGGTGCCGTTCTACATCTTCTATTCGATGTTCGGCTTCCAGCGGATCGGCGACCTCGCATGGGCCGCGGGCGACATGCGTTCGCGCGGCTTCCTGCTCGGCGGCACCGCGGGCCGCACGACGCTGAACGGCGAAGGCCTGCAGCACGAAGACGGCCACTCGCTCCTGTGGGCGGCGTCGGTGCCGAACTGCGTGAGCTACGACCCGACGTTCGGCTACGAACTGGCCGTGATCGTCCAGGACGGCCTGCGCCGCATGGTGCAGGACCAGGAAGACGTGTACTACTACATCACGGTGATGAACGAGAACTACGAGCACCCGGCGATTCCGCAGGGCGAGCACGTGGCGGCCGACATCATCAAGGGCATGTACGCGTTCAGGAAGGCCGACGCCGACAAGAAGGCGCCGCGTGTGCAACTGCTCGGCGCGGGCACGATCTTCAACGAAGTGATCGCCGCCGCCGACCTGCTGAAGAACGACTGGGGCGTCGCCGCCGACCTGTGGAGCGTGCCGAGCTTCACCGAACTCGCGCGCGAAGGTCACCAGGTCGAGCGCTGGAACCTGCTCCATCCGACCGAGGAGCGTCGTCTGTCGCACGTGCAGAAGTGCCTGAAGGACACGCAGGGCCCGGTCATCGCGTCGACCGACTACGTCCGCGCGCTGGTCGACCAGATCCGCGGCCAGGTCGATCGCCGCTTCGTCGTGCTGGGCACGGACGGCTTCGGCCGCTCGGATACCCGCGAGAAGCTGCGTCACTTCTTTGAAGTCGACCGTCACTGGGTCACCGTCGCCGCGCTCAACGCGCTGGCCGACGAGGGCACGATCGAGCGCAAGGTGGTCGCGGACGCGATCGCCAAGTACAACCTCGATCCGTCGAAGCCCAACCCGATGACCGTTTAACGCACACGCCGTGTGATGCCGCGCGCCGCGCCCGCAAGGGTGCGCGCGCGGCCATGGAGACAGAAACAGATGAGTCAAGCGATCGAAGTGAAGGTGCCGGACATCGGCGATTACAAGGACGTGCCGGTGATCGAGATCGGCGTGAAGGTCGGCGATACCGTCGAACCCGAGCAGTCGCTCGTCACGCTCGAATCCGACAAGGCGACGATGGACGTGCCGAGCCCGGTGGCGGGCGTCGTGAAGGAAATCAAGGTCAAGGTGGGCGATTCCGTGTCGGAAGGCTCGCTGATCATCCTGCTCGAAGGCGGTGGCGCGGCGCAGGCGAACGGCGCGGCAGCGCCCGCCGCTGCACCGGCTCCGGCCGCAGCGCCGGCACCGGCTGCTGCTGCACCGGCGGCCGCACCGGCAGCAGCCGGCGGCACGCTCGAAGTGAAGGTCCCCGACATCGGCGACTACAAGGACGTGCCGGTGATCGAGATCGGCGTGAAGGTCGGCGACACGGTCGAGAAGGAGCAGTCGCTCGTCACGCTCGAATCGGACAAGGCGACGATGGACGTGCCGAGTCCGGCCGCCGGCGTCGTGAAGGACATCAAGGTCAAGGTCGGCGATTCGGTATCGGAAGGCACGCTGATCGTGCTGCTCGAAGCCGCAGGCGCACCGGCTGCCGCACCGCAGGCGAGCGCACCGGCTCCGGCCGCTGCCGCCCCGGCGGCGCCCGCCGCTGCACCGGCACCCGCGAAGGCCGCACCGGCCCCGGCTGCTGCGGCACCGGCCGCCGCATCGTCGGGCGAGTACCGCGCGAGCCACGCGTCGCCGTCGGTGCGCAAGTTCGCACGCGAACTCGGCGTCGAAGTCGCACGCGTGCAGGGTTCGGGTCCGAAGGGCCGTATTACGAAGGAAGACGTCACGGCCTTCGTGAAGGGCGTGATGACCGGCCAGCGCGCAGCGCCGGCCGTGGCAACCGCGCCGGCAGGCGGCGGCGAGCTGAACCTGCTGCCGTGGCCGAAGGTCGACTTCTCGAAGTTCGGCCCGTTCGAGGCGAAGCCGCTGTCGCGCATCAAGAAGATCTCGGGCGCGAACCTGCATCGCAACTGGGTGATGATCCCGCACGTCACGAACAACGACGAAGCGGACATCACCGAGCTCGAAGCGCTGCGCGTCCAGCTGAACAAGGAACACGAGAAGGCGGGCGTGAAGTTCACGATGCTCGCGTTCGTGATCAAGGCGGTCGTTGCCGCGCTGAAGAAATTCCCGACCTTCAACGCGAGCCTTGACGGCGACAACCTGGTGTTCAAGCAGTACTACCACATCGGTTTTGCCGCGGATACGCCGAACGGTCTCGTCGTGCCGGTGATCCGCGATGCGGACAAGAAGGGCCTCGTCGATATCGCGAAGGAAATGGCCGAGCTGTCGAAGGCCGCACGCGACGGCAAGCTGAAGCCGGACCAGATGCAAGGCGGCTGCTTCTCGATCTCGTCGCTCGGCGGGATCGGCGGCACGAACTTCACGCCGATCATCAACGCGCCGGAAGTGGCGATCCTCGGGTTGTCGCGCGGGCAGATGAAGCCGGTGTGGGACGGCAAGCAGTTCGTGCCGCGTCTGACGCTGCCGTTGTCGCTGTCGTATGACCATCGTGTCATCGATGGCGCGGAAGCCGCGCGGTTCAATGCGTATCTCGGGGCGTTGCTCGGGGATTTCCGTCGCATCGTTCTTTGATGAGCAGAGGGGCTCGCGGGGGCGTGGGTTTTCTGTCGGTCATCCACGCCTCGTCGTTGAACTTGCTTTCTTGACGGTCTGCCAGCGTCGCCCCTGCGCGGGGCGGCGGTCACTTTTCTTTGTCTTCCAAAGAAAAGTAACCAAAAGAAAGGCGCGTCCTTGGGCGGACGGCAAAGGTGGTCCTGCCCAGCATCGCGTTCTCCTGTCAGGCCGGAGTCGGGTTCTTCCGCGGGTTTTCCTCCCTCTTTCAGCAGCCAAACAAGAAGGGGACGTACATGAGTCTCATCGAAGTCAAGGTTCCGGATATCGGCGATTTCAGCGGCGTCGATGTCATCGAAGTCAACGTGAAGCCGGGCGACGTGATCGAAAAAGAGCAAACGCTCATCACGCTCGAATCCGATAAAGCCTCCATGGAAGTGCCCAGCGACGTCGCCGGCACGGTCAAGGAAATCAAGGTCAAAGCCGGCGAGAAAGTCTCGCAAGGCACCGTCATCGCCATCGTCGAAGCAGCGGCAGGCGACGCCGCACCCGCGAAAGCTCCTGAGGCAGCGAAACCCGCGGCCGCTGCGCCGGCACCGGCCGCAGCCGCTCCGGCACCCGCGCCGCAAGCCGGCAGCTATGCCGGCGCCGCCGACATCGAGTGTGACATGCTCGTGCTCGGCGCCGGCCCCGGCGGCTATTCGGCCGCGTTCCGCGCCGCCGACCTCGGCATGAAGACGGTGCTCGTCGAACGCTACCCGACACTCGGCGGCGTGTGCCTGAACGTCGGCTGCATCCCGTCGAAGGCGCTGCTGCACACGTCGCTCGTCGTCGAGGAAGCCGCGGCGCTCGCGTCGCACGGCATCACGTTCGGCAAGCCGGAAGTCGATCTCGACAAGCTGCGCGACTTCAAGGGCGGCGTCGTCAAGAAGCTGACGACGGGCCTCGCCGGTATGGCCAAGGCACGCAAGGTCGAAGTGGTCACGGGCGTCGGCGCATTCGTCGATCCGTTCCACATGGAAGTGCAGGGCGAAAACGGCAAGAAGGTCGTCAAGTTCAAGCAGGCAATCATCGCCGCGGGTTCGCAGGCCGTGAAGCTGCCGTTCATGCCGGAAGACCCGCGCGTCGTCGATTCGACCGGCGCACTCGAACTGCGTCAGTTGCCCAAGCGCATGCTCGTGATCGGCGGCGGCATCATCGGCCTCGAAATGGCAACCGTGTACTCGACGCTCGGCGCCGAGATCGACGTGGTCGAAATGATGGACGGCCTGATGATGGGCGCCGACCGCGATCTCGTGAAGGTCTGGGAAAAGTACAACGCGAAGCGCTTCGGCAACGTGATGCTGAAGACCAAGACGGTCGGCGCGGAAGCGAAGGAAGACGGCATCTACGTGAAGTTCGAGGGCGAGAAGGCGCCGGCGGAAGCGCAGCGCTACGACCTCGTGCTCGTCGCGGTGGGCCGCAGCCCGAACGGCAAGAAGATCGGTGCGGACAAGGCCGGCGTCGCGGTCACGGATCGCGGCTTTATCGACGTCGACAAGCAGATGCGCACGAACGTCCCGCACATCTTCGCGATCGGCGACGTCGTCGGCCAGCCGATGCTCGCGCACAAGGCCGTGCATGAAGGCCACGTCGCAGCGGAAGCCGCGCACGGCGAGAAGGCGTACTTCGACGCGCTGCAGATCCCGTCGGTCGCATACACCGATCCGGAAGTGGCGTGGGCCGGCAAGACGGAAGACCAGTGCAAGGCCGAAGGCATCAAGTACGGCAAGGCCGTGTTCCCGTGGGCAGCGTCGGGCCGTGCGATCGCGAACGGTCGCGACGAAGGCTTCACGAAGCTGATCTTCGACGAGGAAACCCATCGCGTGATCGGCGGCGGCATCGTCGGCCTGAACGCGGGCGACCTGATCAGCGAAGTGTGCCTCGCCGTCGAGATGGGCGCGGACGCGGAAGACATCGGCAAGACGATCCATCCGCACCCGACGCTCGGCGAGTCGGTCGGCATGGCCGCCGAACTGTACGAAGGCGTCTGTACGGACCTGCCGCCGCAACGCAAGAAGTAACGCGACCGGCACGGCCGGCCATGAGCCGGCCCAAAAAAAACGCCGCCGCCCGGGCAATCCGGGCGGCGGCGTTTTCTTTTGTCCGCGTGTCGGCGGCGGCCGGCGCTGCGATCGACGAACGATGGTTCGAGCGCGACCGGCTGCTGCGGCGCCGGAAAAGAAAAAGCCGCGCTGGGCGCGGCTCTTTCAGGAGCAGGTGGCGCTTACGCGGCCGGCTTGCTCGTACGGCGTGCAGCAGCGGCAGAAGCAGCCTTCGTTGCGACGGCAGCCGCCGCGTTGAAGTTCGTTTCAGCGATTTCGACCGCTTGCTTCGTGGCCTTCTGAACCGTTTCGTACGTGGTGTTCGCAGCGTTCAGCGCCGACTTCAGTGCGGCGACGGCCGTTTCCGAACCGGCCGGAGCGTTCTTCGCGACGTTGTCGACGAGCGCCTGGACCTTCTTGTTCTGTTCGTCGAATTGCGCTTCGGCAACCTTCGCGAACTCGGCTTGCGTCGACGACGCGATTTCATACAGGTGACGGCCGTACGACAGCACCTTTTCCGCGACCGGCTGCGACAGGCTGGCTTGCAGGGCGATCAGTTCCTGTGCGTCCTTCACCGACAGCAGACGCTGTGCGTTTTCCTGGCCTTCGGCCAGCGTCGACTTCACGACCTGCAGGTTGAGTTCGATCAGCTTTTCGACGCCTTCGAACGCCTTGGTCGTCAGACCGAACAGGCTTTCGAGGTTGGCTTTCTGGGCGGCGGCGATTTGCTCGGGGGTCAGCAAGGACATGTCAAGCTCCTGAAAAGCGATCGCGTCGATCGCAGGATAAAGGGCACTACACTGGGGAACCTCGGATGCGCGTGCTTTGTGCAACGCAGCAATGAGGCCTATTTTAGGGCAGAGAAAGCCAATGTCAAGTATTTTTTGTGCGTTGCACAATTGCGACAAATTATCGATAAAACAACGAGTTATCGTGTCCGTCCGGAATCGGTTTCAGGCGTGATCCCACATGGTGCGCACGCGCGCGGGGCAGGCCCGGCGCACCATGATCATGCGCAGGTAAACCTGACAGGCCCGTGGAACGTTATCCTTCTGTTCCTGTCGAAAAGCGCGCCGTTTCGATGCGCGTACCGTAGTGGCGTGCCGTCGCCACGGCCGAGACCGGCGCCACTGGCACCCCGAGCGCCGGATACGTAGTTTCCCCGCTTTAAATCGCCTCCGAAGTGACGTTATCTCAATTAACCGTGTGGTAATCGGGAGACGGGCGCTGTCGGGCAGCGCGTCCCATGCATTTTTTCGATGGGAGCGGGAGGGTTCATTGGTCAGCAGGTTGGCCGACCCTTACATTCCGGTTTAACGACGATCGGTAAGTGCCTAATATTGCTCTTTTTTTCAGCTTTAACTACACTTGCGGAAACCTCCCGCCCGCTTTGTCCAGACCCCAATGAAAGCCGAATCGTTTTCACCGCGCAGATTGTTGCAGAGCATGACGCTCGGCACGGCTGTGTCGGTCGCAGTCGCGCTGCTGGCGACCACCGCGTCCGTCGCACCCGCTGACGCCTTTGCCGCCACTGCGAAGACCCAACAAGCCGCCAAGAAAAAGGCTGTCGCTCCTGCTTCGTCCGCGAAGAAGAAGTCGGCCAAGGCCAGCTCCGAGAAATCCGCGAAGGTCGCCGCGGCCGATGCGCCGCGTGCGAAGGCGTCGCGCAAGCGCGTGACGCTCGCGGCGAACAGCGTGCACGGCGGCCATCGCGGCGCGGTACGCAAGGTCGCGTTCCAGCCGCGCCGGCCGACCGTCGGTCAGGCCTTCGGCCTGCACGACACGCCGGACGCGCTCGCGCTGCGTTCGAGTGTCGCGTACGTCGTCGACCAGAACTCGGGCGAGCCGCTGTTCGACAAGAATTCGCACGCGGTCGTGCCGATCGCGTCGATCTCGAAGCTGATGACGGCGATGGTCGTGCTCGATTCGAAGTCGCCGATGACCGACCAGCTCGAAGTCACCGACGAAGACCGCGACTACGAGAAGGGCACGGGCTCGCGCCTGTCGGTCGGCTCGGTGCTGTCGCGCGAAGACATGCTGCATATCGCGCTGATGGCGTCGGAAAACCGCGCGGCCGCCGCGCTGTCGCGTTACTACCCGGGCGGCCGTCCGGCGTTCATCGCCGCGATGAACGCGAAGGCGAAGTCGCTCGGCATGACCGATACGCACTTCGAGAATTCGACGGGCCTGTCGAGCTCGAACGTGTCGAGCGCGCGCGACCTCGTGAAGATGGTCAATGCGGCATATCAGTACCCGATGATTCGCCAGTTCTCGACCGATCGCACCTACGAGGTGTATACGGGCAAGCGCAACCTGATCTACAACAGCACGAACGCGCTGATCCGCGGCAACGGCTCGTGGGACATTGGTCTGCAGAAGACGGGCTTCATCAACGAAGCGGGTGAATGCCTCGTGATGCAGGCGACGATCCACGGCCGTCCGATGGTGATGGTCCTGCTCGATTCGTTCGGCAAGTATTCGCGCTTTGCCGATGCGGCGCGCCTGCGCAACTGGCTCGACGCCGGCGGCGGCGAGCGCCTGACGGCGGCCAACACGCCGAGCGGCGGCACCTGATCACAGCTGGCGCGGCGGTTCGCCGCCGCGCCGACGGCGGAAAAAAAGCCCCGCAATCGCGGGGCTTTGTCATTTCGGGGGCGGGCAACGGGCTTACGCCTGCCGCTGCAGCCCGTCCGTATCCTTCGTGGGCGCCGGCCGGTAGCCGAGCGATTCCGAAATGGTGAGGGCCGTGCGGCTCAACTGGCCGAGCCACGCATCCTGCAGGCGATCGGCCGGCGCCGACAGCGACAGGCCCGCGACGAGCTTGCCCGAATCGTCGTAGATGCCTGCCGCGATACACCGCACGCCGAGCTCCAGCTCCTCGTTGTCGCGTGCGCACGATTGCTGGCGGACGATCGTCAGCTCGCGCTCGAGCTTCGCGATGTCGGTGATGCTGTTCTGCGTATGGCCGGACAGCCCCGTGCGCGTCGCATAGGCGCGCACGCGCGACGTTTCGTCGGCCGCGAGGAACAGCTTGCCGACCGACGTGAGGTGCAGCGGCGCGCGGCCGCCGATGGCCCGGACGACCTGCATCCCCGAGCGCTCGGAATACGCACGCTCGATGTAGACGATCTCGTCGCCCTGGCGCACCGACAGGTTCACGGTCTGCCCGGTGAGGCGGTGCAGCTCGCGCATCGGCATCAGCGCCGCGTCGCGTACCGACAGGCGCGCTTTCACCAGGTTGCCGAGTTCCAGCAGCCGCATGCCGAGCCGGTACGTGCCGGGATCGGAGCGGTCGACCAGACGGCAGGTCACCATGTCGTTGAGGATGCGGTGCGCGGTCGACGGATGCAGCTCCGTGCGCTGCGCAAGCTCCTTCAGGCTGACGGGGTCGCTGTGCGCGGCGAGCGCGTCCAGCAACCGCATCATGCGTTCGATCACCTGGATCGACGTTTTTGAATCCGGGGTGGGTTGGCTCATGTCGGGGGAGAAATCGGTTGACGCGTCAAGCGGTGTGGCAACGATTGTATCTCGTATTGTGAAAAAAGCGAACGCCGTTCGAGGGAATCCTCGTTTCGCGCCATGCGGGCTTGCGCAAGCGCCGGCGTTGGTCTTGCCGGCCAAACGGCGGATAATGAGATCCGTTTTCTCGAAGGAGCACGTATGCGAGTCGGTTTGTTCGTGACCTGCCTGGTCGATCTGATGCGCCCGGAAATCGGCTTTTCGGCGCTCAAGCTGATTCGCGACGCCGGTTACGAGGTGTTCGTGCCGCCCGCGCAAACCTGCTGCGGCCAGCCGGCCTACAACTCCGGCGAGCGCGCGCTCGCGCGCGATCTCGCGGAAAAGACGCTGCGCGAGTTCGAGCAGTTCGATTACGTCGTCGCGCCGTCGGGTTCGTGCGGCGGGATGATCCGCGCGCACTACGGCGACCTGTTCCGCGACGACCCCGAACTGATGGGGCGCTACACGCGGTTCCAGCAGAAAGTCTACGAACTGACCGATTTCCTGGCGAACGTCGCGAAGGTGTCGCTCGCGCCGGGCGAATTCACGGGGCCCGTCACCTACCACGATTCGTGCTCGGGCCTGCGCGAGCTCGGCGTGAAGGCGCAGCCGCGCACGCTGCTCGCGCAGCGCGGCGTCGCGGTGACCGAGATGAAGGACTGCGAGCACTGCTGCGGCTTCGGCGGCACGTTCGCGATCAAGTACGGCGACATTTCGGCGGCCATCGCGGACGAGAAATGCGCGAACGTGCGCGCGTCGGGCACGGGCGCCGTCGTGCTCGGCGATCTCGGCTGCATGCTGAACATCGAAGGGCGGTTGCGCCGTACCGGCGACCGCGACACGCGCGTGCTGCACGTCGCGCAGGTGCTGGCGGGCGACGTCTGACGCCCGGTTCCGCTCACATTTCCCCCGATACCGCGATGCAAGTCCAATCGATGCATTTCAAGGCGCGCGCCGGCCAGAAGCTCGCCGACCAGCGCCTGCAGCAGAACCTGAAGAAGCTGTCGACGAAGTTCGTGTCCGCGCGCGCCGACGCGATGACCGCAATCGACTTCCCGGCCACGCGCGCCGCGCTGAAGGCGCGCCGCAACCGCGCGCTGGAGAACCTCGACGGTTGGCTCGAGGCGTTCGAGCGCGAGGCGACGCGGCGCGGCACGACGGTGCTGTTCGCCGAAACGACCGCGGATGCCGCCCGGCTCGTGGCCGACATCGCGCGCCGGCACGATGTGAAGAAGGTCATCAAGACCAAGTCGATGGTGTCGGAGGAAATGCGCCTGAACGCGGTGCTGGCGGAAATGGGCGTGCAGTCGATCGAGACGGATCTCGGCGAATACATCCTGCAGATCAACGACAACGAGCCGCCGAGCCACATCATTGCGCCCGTCGTGCACAAGGACAAGGACGAGATCGCCGACCTGTTCGCGCGCACGCACCATCGCGAGCGGCTCACCGAGATTCCGGACATGACGCGCGAGGCGCGCGAGGTGCTGCGACCGCATTTCATGTCGGCCGACATGGGCGTGACCGGCGGCAATTTCGTGATCGCCGAGACGGGCTCGGTCGCGATCGTGACGAACGAAGGCAACGAGGGGATGTGCACGGTGATGCCGCGCGTGCACGTCGCGGTGACGGGCATCGAGAAGGTGCTGCCGACGCTCGAGGATCTCGCGACCGCGATGCGCCTGCTGCCGCGCTCCGCGACCGGGCAGACGACGTCGAACTATTTCTCGCTGCTGACCGGGCCGCGCGGGCCGGGCGACGAGGACGGTCCCGAGCACAACTACGTGGTGCTCGTCGACGGCGGCCGCACCGGGCTGCTCGGCGGCGAATTCCAGGAGATGCTGCGCTGCATCCGCTGCGGCGCATGCATGAATCATTGCCCGGTGTACCAGAAGGTCGGCGGCCATGCGTACGGCTGGGTCTACCCGGGACCGATGGGATCGGTGCTGACGCCGAGCTACGTCGGGCTCGACCGCGCGCTCGATCTGCCGCAGGCCGCGACGCTGTGCGGAGAATGCGACAGCGTGTGCCCGGTCGGGATTCCGTTGTCGCACCTGCTGCGCACGCTGCGCGAGAAGCAGGTCGAGCGGCATCTGCGGCCGTGGCGCGAGCGCGCGGCGCTCGCCGCATGGGGTTTCGTCGCGCGGCGGCCGACGCTGTACGCGCTGACGACCAAGCTCGCGGTGCGCGTGCTGGAGCGGCTGGGCGGCAACGGCGGCACGCTGCGGCGCCTGCCGATGATGGGCGGCTGGATGGACACGCGCGACATGCCGACGCCGACCGGGCGCACGTTCCGCGAACTGTACGCGGCCTCGCAAAGCCACCTCGGCTGACCACTGTTCATCCGGCGACAACAGTGCGTTCGCTATTTGCATATTTATCTCGATAGGTGCGGTCTATAGAATCCTGTCTGTAGTCCCCGGAATTGGGTTTCGGGGTACGAGGTCAAGGAGGTCCGCATCATGAAAAAGACAATATCGATGTACTGGCCGCTGGCAATCGTCGTTCCGCTAGCCGCGGCAGCCTATCTGCATACGATGGCCGATGCGCCGTCGCGTAGCCCGCTGGCGGTTCACCAGGCATCCGCCGAGCTGGCGCGTGCGGTGTCGTTCGGGCTCGTCGACGACGCGGCGAAACCGCTGCCGGCGGCATCGGGCGACGTCGTGCTCGCCGCGCCGAAGGCGCTGTGAGGCAGGGCGCGGTCGCTTTGCGCGACGGCGCGATTTCGGCCGCCTTTGTATAATGGCGTGTTCTTCTCCCACGCGGTTCGCCGCGGCATTCCGTTAGTGCGATGACCCGCGTTTCGATCTGTTTCGTCTGCCTCGGCAACATCTGCCGTTCGCCCACCGCGGAAGGCGTGATGCGTCACCAGGTCGACGCGGCCGCGCTGGCGGACCGGATCGCGATCGATTCGGCCGGCACCGGCGACTGGCACGTGGGCGAGCCGCCCGATACGCGTGCGCAGGCTGCCGCGCTCGGGCGCGGCTACGATCTGTCGGCGCTGCGCGCACGGCAGGTGAGTGCGGCGGATTTCGAGCGCTTCGACCTGCTGCTCGCGATGGACGCGGCGAATCTCGCGGAGTTGCGCCGCCGCTGTCCGCCGCAGTATCGCGACAAGGTCCGCCTGCTGATGGAATTCGCGCCGGATTCGACCGAAACCGAAGTGGCCGATCCGTATTTTGGCGGCGCGCAGGGCTTCGAGCAGGTGCTCGATCAGATCGAGCGCGCGTGCGCGGGCCTGCTGGACGCGCTCCGGGCCCGCACGGAGCGCTGATCGCACGGAATTCAGCGGTCTGCGAATACCCTTTCAAAGACATGGATACTTGACTAAAAACGTCAAATATTTATACTTGACAAAAATCGTCAAGATTGCAGTCCCCTAGACACCATGAGACTCACCACCAAAGGCCGTTTCGCCGTCACGGCGATGATTGACTTGGCACTGCGCCAGGAGCAGGGCCCGGTGACGCTTGCAGGCATCAGCCAGCGCCAGCGGATTTCGCTTTCGTATCTCGAACAGCTGTTCGGCAAGCTGCGCAGGCATGAAATCGTCGAATCCGTGCGCGGCCCGGGCGGCGGCTACAACCTCGCGCGTCGCGCGCAGGACGTCACCGTTGCCGACATCATCATCGCGGTCGATGAACCGCTCGACGCCACGCAGTGCGGCGGCAAAGGCACGTGCGACGGCTCGAAGCAGCCCGACGGCCATTGCATGACGCATGAGCTCTGGTCGACGCTGAACCAGAAGATGGTCGAATACCTCGACTCCGTGTCGCTGCAGGATCTCGTCGATCAGCAGCGCGCGCGTGAGGGCGCCCCCGCGGTGCTGCGCGACCGGCGCACGCCGGAGCCCGTCGCGGCACCGGCCGAGCCGGTGCGCACGATGCCGCTCGGCCCCAATTCGGTGTTCAACATCGCGAGTTCGTGAGCGCGAACGCGCACGCCCTACCCATAACGCACATAGTCCCTGCACAGAATTCCCGGAGCGACAGATGACCCAAGACACTCTCCACCTGCCCATCTACATGGATTACAGCGCGACGACGCCCGTCGATCCGCGCGTGGTCGACAAGATGGTGCCGTACCTGCGCGAGCAGTTCGGCAACCCGGCGTCGCGCAGCCACGCTTACGGCTGGGACGCGGAGCGTGCGGTCGAGGAAGCGCGCGAGCAGGTCGCCGCGCTGGTGAACGCGGATCCGCGCGAAATCATCTGGACGTCCGGCGCAACGGAATCGGACAACCTCGCGATCAAGGGCGCCGCGAACTTCTACAAGGGCAAGGGCAAGCACATCGTCACGGTGAAGACCGAGCACAAGGCCGTGCTCGACACCTGCCGCGAGCTCGAGCGCGACGGCTTCGAAGTGACTTACCTCGACGTGAAGGACGACGGCCTGATCGACCTCGACGTGTTCAAGGCCGCGCTGCGCCCGGACACGATCCTCGTGTCGGTGATGCACGTGAACAACGAGATCGGCGTGATCCAGGACATCGAGGCGATCGGTGAGATCTGCCGCGAGAAGGGCATCGTGTTCCACGTCGACGCCGCGCAGTCGACCGGCAAGGTCGGGATCGATCTCGCGAAGCTGAAGGTCGACCTGATGTCGTTCTCCGCACACAAGACCTACGGCCCGAAGGGCATCGGCGCGCTGTACGTGCGCCGCAAGCCGCGCGTGCGCATCGAAGCGCAGATGCACGGCGGCGGTCACGAGCGCGGCATGCGCTCGGGCACGCTGCCGACGCACCAGATCGTCGGCATGGGCGAAGCGTTCCGCATCGCCCGCGAAGAAATGGCGACGGAAAACGAGCGCGTGCGCATGCTGCGCGACAAGCTGCTGCGCGGCCTGTCGCAGATCGAGGAAACGTACGTGAACGGCGACATGGAGCGCCGTGTCCCGCACAACCTCAACATCAGTTTCAACTTCGTCGAAGGCGAGTCGCTGATCATGGCGATCAAGGACGTCGCGGTGTCGTCGGGTTCCGCATGCACGTCGGCGTCGCTGGAGCCGTCGTACGTGCTGCGCGCGCTCGGCCGCAACGACGAACTGGCGCACAGCTCGATCCGCTTCACGGTCGGCCGCTTCACGACGGAGCAGGAAGTCGACTTCGTGATCAACCTGCTGAACAGCAAGATCGCGAAACTGCGCGAACTGTCGCCGCTCTGGGAAATGCACCAGGAAGGCATCGATCTGTCGACGATCGAATGGGCCGCACACTGAGCGCCGGATTGAACATACCCGCGGGCGGATTCGCGCACGCAGACGTAACGAGTCAAGGAGTCTGAGTCATGTCTTACAGCAACAAGGTTCTGGATCACTACGAAAACCCGCGCAACGTCGGTTCGTTCGCGAAGGACGACGACACGGTCGGCACGGGCATGGTCGGCGCGCCGGCCTGCGGCGACGTGATGAAGCTGCAGATCCGCGTCGGCGCGGACGGCGTGATCGAAGACGCGAAGTTCAAGACCTACGGTTGCGGTTCGGCGATCGCGTCGAGCTCGCTCGTCACCGAATGGGTGAAGGGCAAGACGCTCGACGAAGCACTGTCGATCAAGAACACGCAGATCGCCGAAGAACTCGCGCTGCCGCCGGTAAAGATTCACTGCTCGATCCTCGCGGAAGACGCGATCAAGGCAGCCGTGGCCGACTACAAGAAGCGTCACGACACCAAGGAAGGCGATCAGGCAGCGGCCTGAGCGGCATCGAGCACGTGAGTGAAGGAACGCGGCGGGCCCCGGTGGCGCGTCGCGGCAAGGACATCATGGCAATTACACTGACCGAAAAAGCAGCACAGCACGTCCAGAAATACCTTGTCCGTCGCGGCAAGGGGGTGGGCCTGCGGCTCGGCGTTCGCACGACCGGGTGCTCGGGGCTCGCGTACAAGCTCGAGTATGTCGACGAGCTGGCTCCCGAGGATCAGGTGTTCGAGAGCCATGGCGTGAAGGTCGTCGTCGATCCGAAGAGCCTGGCCTACATCGACGGCACCGAGCTCGACTTCGCACGTGAAGGCCTGAACGAAGGGTTCAAGTTCAACAACCCGAACGTGAAGGACGAGTGCGGCTGCGGCGAATCGTTCCGCGTGTGACCACGCGGGTCTCCGCGCGATGCGGGCAAGAGGCGGCGCGGGCCGCCTTTTTAATGTGCGGCGTTTGCCGCGCGACGAACCGGAATTGAACGCGACGATGGTTTCGCTGAAAGACAGCCACTTCGACCTCTTTCACCTGCCGGCGCAATTCGCGCTCGACGAGACGGTGCTCGACGCCGCCTATCGGACGGTGCAGACGCAAGTGCATCCGGACCGCTTCGCGGCGGCCGGCGACGCGCAGAAGCGCATCGCGATGCAATGGGCAACCCGTGCGAACGAGGCGTATCGCACGCTGCGCGATCCGTTGAAGCGCGCGTCGTATCTGCTGTCGCTGCGCGGCGTCGACATCGGCGCGGAAAACAACACCGCGATGGAGCCCGCATTCCTGATGCAGCAGATGGAGTGGCGCGAGGGCATCGAGGATGCCGCGGCCGCCCGCAACGTCGACGCGCTCGACGCGCTGCTCGCCGAGCTGCGCGAAGAGCGGCGCGTGCGCGTGGAGCGCCTCGGCACGCTGCTCGACAGCGGCGCCGATCAGGCGGCGGCCGAGGCCGTGCGCCAGTTGATGTTCATCGAACGGGTCGCGTCGGAAGTGGGCGCGCAGATCGAGCGCCTCGAAACTTAACCGCGTGCCTCGCGGCACGCGCAGCAAACGGGCCGAGCGCCCGAACGAACCAAGATGGCTTTACTGCAAATTTCCGAACCGGGCATGGCGCCGGCGCCGCATCAGCGGCGACTCGCCGTCGGGATCGATCTCGGCACGACGAACTCCCTCGTCGCGGCCGTGCGCAACAGCGTGCCCGAAGTCCTGCCGGACGAAGCGGGCCGCGTGCTGCTGCCGTCGGTAGTCCGTTATCTCGAGAAGGGCGGCCGCCGTATCGGCCATGAGGCGAAAGAGCAGGCCGCGACCGATCCGCGCAACACGATCGTGTCGGTCAAGCGCTTCATGGGCCGTGGCAAGGCCGAAGTCGAAGGCGCGGCGAATGCGCCGTACGAGTTCGTCGACGCGCCGGGCATGGTGCAGATCCGCACCATCGACGGCGTGAAGAGCCCGGTCGAAGTGTCGGCCGAGATTCTCGCGACGCTGCGGTATCGCGCGGAAGATTCGCTCGGCGACGACCTGGTCGGCGCGGTGATCACGGTGCCCGCGTATTTCGACGAAGCCCAGCGCCAGGCGACCAAGGATGCGGCGCGCCTCGCGGGCCTCAACGTGCTGCGCCTGCTGAACGAACCGACCGCCGCGGCGATTGCCTATGGTCTGGACAACGGGGCCGAAGGTCTCTATGCGGTGTACGACCTCGGCGGCGGCACGTTCGACCTGTCGATCCTGAAGCTGACGAAGGGCGTGTTCGAAGTGCTGGCCGCGGGCGGCGATTCCGCGCTCGGCGGCGACGATTTCGACCATGTGCTGTTCGACCACGTGCTCGAGCAGGCCGGCATCGACGTGAAGACGCTGGCACCCGAAGACGTGCGCCTGTTGCTCGACCGCGTGCGCGTGCTGAAAGAAGCGCTGTCGTCCGCGCCGCAGGCGTCGCTCGATGTCACGCTGTCGGGCGGCGCGCACCTCGTGCAGACGATCTCGCACGACACGTTCGCGTCGCTCGTCGAACCGCTCGTGCAGCGCACGCTCACGCCGACCCGCAAGGCGCTGCGCGACGCGCAGGTCACGCCGGCCGACATCAAGGGCGTCGTGCTCGTCGGCGGCGCGACGCGCATGCCGGTGATCCGCGACGCGGTCGCGAAATATTTCGGCCAGCCGCCGCTCGTGAACCTCGATCCGGACCAGGTCGTCGCGCTCGGCGCAGCGATCCAGGCCGACCTGCTCGCAGGCAATCGCGGCACCGGCGACGACTGGCTGCTGCTCGACGTGATTCCGCTGTCGCTCGGTGTCGAGACGATGGGCGGTCTCGTCGAGAAGATCATTCCGCGCAACTCGACGATTCCGATCGCACGTGCGCAGGAATTCACGACCTTCAAGGACGGCCAGACCGCGATGGCGATTCACGTCGTGCAGGGCGAGCGCGAGCTCGTCGCCGACTGCCGGTCGCTCGCGCGTTTCGAGCTGCGCGGTATTCCGCCGATGACGGCCGGCGCGGCACGGATTCGCGTGACGTACCAGGTCGACGCGGATGGTCTGCTGTCGGTGTTCGCCCGCGAACAGCTGTCGGGCGTCGAGGCGTCGGTCGTCGTGAAGCCGTCGTACGGCCTCGCCGACGACGACATCGCGAAGATGCTCGAGGACAGCTTCAAGACCGCTGAAATCGACATGCGTGCGCGCGCGTTGCGCGAAGCACAGGTCGAGGCCGAGCGGATGCTCGAGGCGACGCAGGCCGCGCTGGCGGCCGACGGCGAACTGCTCGATGCGAACGAGCGCACGCAGATCGACGCGCTGGCCGCGGCGTTGCGCGCGGTGGCGCAGGGCGACGATACGAACGCGATCGAAGCGGCGACCAAGGCACTGGCCGACGGCACCGACGAATTCGCGGCGCGCCGGATGGACAAGAGCATCAAGCGCGCGCTGTCGGGCCGCCGGCTCGACGAGATCTGAACTCACGAACTGCGCATCGGCCGGCAACGGCCTGCGCGACAATCAACCGTGCGGCGCCGCGCGCCGCACCCTGACTGACGGAACGGACATGCCTCAACTGGTGGTGCTGCCTCACGTCGAACTGTGCCCGGACGGCGCAGTGATCGACGCGACGCCCGGCAAGAGTATCTGCGACAACCTGCTCGAACACGGAATCGAGATCGAGCACGCATGCGAGAAGTCGTGCGCATGCACGACGTGCCACGTGGTGATCCGCGAGGGCTTCAACGATCTGACGCCGTCCGAGGAGGACGAGGACGATCTGCTGGACAAGGCGTGGGGCCTCGAGCCGACGTCGCGCCTGTCGTGCCAGGCGATCGTGAAGGAAGATTCGGACCTGGTGGTCGAGATTCCGAAATACTCGATCAACCACGCGAAAGAAAACCACTGACCGGAACCGGAGGCAGGCGATGAAATGGACCGATTCGCGTGAAATAGCCATTGCGCTGGCGGACAAGCACCCGGACATCGACCCGCAGCGGATCAACTTCGTCGACCTGCGCCAGTGGGTGCTCGAACTCGACGGCTTCAACGACGATCCGTCGCACTCCGGCGAGAAGATCCTCGAGGCGATCCAGGCCCACTGGATCGACGAATCGGACTTCGACGACGAGGACTGAACACCGGACGCGCCGTTATCGCGCATTCGGGCAGCAATAAAAAACGGCTCGTGAGCAAGCGCTCGCGAGCCGTTTTTCATGTTCGGGCCGCTGCCCGCGCGGATGACGCGGGCAGGGGGTGCCGCACGATCACGCGCCGACCAGCGTCCCGTTCTCGATCCGCACGCGCTGGCCCTGGCCGAACGGCGGCTGCTGGTTGCGGTACGTGAACGTGCGCGTCGCGCCGCTCTCCATCTGGACCTGCACCTGATAGTCGGTTTCCGCGCGCACCTGTTTTTCGACCTGGTTGCCGGCGAGGCCGCCACCCAGTGCGCCGATGATCGTCATCGCGGTGCGGCCGTTGCCGTGGCCGAACTGGTTGCCCAGCAGGCCGCCTGCTGCTGCGCCGCCGACCGCGCCGATGCCCGAGCTCTGGCCGGCCGTGCGGATCGGCGTGATCGCGACGACCGTACCGCAGCTCTGGCAGTAGGTCTGCGCGGGTACCGACGGCTGCTGCGCGTATTGCGGCGGCTGCGGCGCCGTGGTGTGACGGCGGTGCGGCGCAGCCGGACGCGGCGCGGGCTTCGGCTCGGCCTGCGCGACGGCGGCCTTCTCCTTCTGCTGCGCGGCGGCCTGTTCGGCAGCCTGCTGCTGGGCCTGCGCGGCGAGTGCTGCGCTGGCGGCCGCGGCCGTATCGACGGCCGGCTGCGACGCGATCAGCGCGGCTTGAGTCTGGCCGCTCTGTGCATTGCTGCTGCTGGCCTTCGGGAAGATGCCGGTGATCGCTGCCGTCGCCGCGAGGCTGGCGACGATGACGGCGCCGGCGGCGGTGGCGATCAGCGGGTGGAGGCGTTGCTTTTGCGGCGTGGTCTGATTCTGGTTGTCCATTTTTTTCTCCGATGTCGATCCGGATCGGCACGTCGGCGCCGGGCCGGATCCCACGCTCGGGATCGAGCAGACTTGGCGTTCCTGCGCCGCGTTCTGGTCCCGTGGTCATGCGTGGTGACGCAACAGGAGTGTCGTCCAGCGGCACGGAGCGCGTCGTATCAAGGTGTAACGAATTGCAGCGGCGCGCGCGCGTTCACGGCAGGGAAAACCCGGAGAAGGCCGTCGCGACGGGGAAATGAAACGGGGGAGGATCGAAAGCCGGCGAGCGCCGGCGGGCGGGATTTACGCGTCGTTACAAAGCCGACGCGTGCGCGCCACGGCGGCGGCGCACACGCGGGCGCTGCGGTCAGTCTTCGCGGCGCAGATGCGGGAACAGCAGCACGTCGCGGATCGTCGGGCTGTCGGTCAGCAGCATCACGAGACGGTCGATACCGATCCCGCAGCCGCCGGTCGGAGGCATCCCGTATTCGAGCGCGCGGATGTAGTCGGCGTCGAAGAACATCGCTTCCTCGTCACCCGCATCCTTCTGTTCGACCTGTTTCTTGAAGCGCGCAGCCTGATCTTCCGGATCGTTCAACTCCGAGAAGCCGTTCGCGATTTCACGACCGGTCATGAACAGCTCGAACCGCTCGGTGATGCCCGGCACCGTATCCGATGCGCGTGCGAGCGGCGACACCTCGACCGGGTAGTCGATGATGAACGTCGGTTCCCACAGCTGCGCTTCGGCCGTTTCCTCGAACAGCGCGAGCTGCAGCGCGCCGATGCCTGCGTTCAGGAACGCCGGCTGCGACACGTCGACGCCGAAGCGCTTCAGTTCGGTGCGCAGGAAGGCGTCGTCCGACAGTTGGCCGTCGGTGTAGCCCGGCGCGTACTTCTGGATCGCCTGCGTGATCGTCAGCCGATGGAACGGCTTCGCGAGATCGAGCTCGCGGCCCTGATACTGGATCGTCGCGGTGCCGAGCGCATCGATCGCCGCCTGGCGGATCAGTTGCTCGGTGAAGTCCATCAGCCAGCGGTAGTCGGTGTACGCGGCGTAGAACTCCATCATCGTGAATTCCGGGTTGTGACGCGGCGACACGCCTTCGTTCCGGAAATTACGGTTGATTTCGAACACGCGCTCGAAGCCGCCGACGATCAGGCGCTTCAGGTACAGCTCCGGCGCGATGCGCAGGAACATCTGCATGTCGAGCGCGTTGTGGTGCGTGACGAACGGCTTCGCGGCCGCGCCGCCCGGGATCGGGTGCAGCATCGGCGTCTCGACTTCCATGAACTCGGCGTTGTCCATGAACTTGCGGATCGACGCGATCGTCTTCGTGCGGGCGCGGAACGTGTCGCGCGTTTCCGGCGTGACGATCAGGTCGACATAGCGCTGGCGGTAGCGCATTTCCTGGTCCGACAGCCCGTGGAACTTGTCCGGCAGCGGGCGCAGCGCCTTCGACAGCAGGCGCAGTTCCTTGCACTGGACCGACAGTTCGCCCTTGTTGGTGCGAAACAGCACGCCGCGCGCGGCGACGATGTCGCCGAGGTCCCACTTCTTGAATGCGTCGTAGGTTTCCGTGCCGACGTCGTTCGGCGTCACGAAGAACTGGATCTGGCCCGAACCGTCCTGCACCGTCGCGAAGCTGGCCTTGCCCATCACGCGCTTGAGCATCATGCGGCCGGCCACCGACACCTCGACCGGGTTCGCTTCGAGCGCGGCCTTGTCCGACTCGGCGAATTTCGCCTGCAGGTCGGCTGCATGGTGCTCGGGGCGGAAATCGTTCGGGTAGGCGACGCCTTGCTCGCGCAGGGCGCGCAGCTTCTCGCGGCGCTCGGCGATGATCTGGTTTTCGTCCGCGGTGACGGCGGGCTGCGTTTGGGTCGGTTCGGTCATGATGGTCGGAATTCGGAGTGGTGCGGCAACGCAAACGGGAAGGGCAAGGGGGCGCGACCCGACAGGATCGCGCCGCGGCGCTTACACGCCCTGTTTGAGGCTCGCGCTGATGAAGTCGTCGAGGTCGCCGTCGAGGACGGCGCGCGTGTTGCTCATTTCGACGTTGGTGCGCAGATCCTTCACGCGGCTCTGGTCGAGCACGTACGAACGGATCTGGTGGCCCCAGCCCACATCGGTCTTGCTCGATTCGAGCTTGTCCTGTTCGGCCTGGCGCTTGCGCATCTCGACTTCGTACAGGCGCGACTTCAGCATCGCCATCGCTTCGGCACGGTTGCGGTGCTGCGAGCGGTCGTTCTGGCACTGCACGACGATACCGGTCGGCATGTGCGTGATCCGCACCGCGGAGTCGGTCTTGTTGATGTGCTGCCCGCCCGCGCCCGATGCGCGGTACGTGTCGATGCGCAGGTCGGCCGGGTTGATCTCGACTTCGATCGAGTCGTCGATTTCCGGATAGACGAACACCGACGAGAACGACGTGTGGCGGCCGCCCGACGAGTCGAACGGCGACTTGCGCACGAGGCGGTGGATGCCCGTTTCGGTGCGCAGGAAGCCGTATGCGTATTCGCCCGTCACCTTGACCGTCGCGTTCTTGATGCCGGCGACGTCGCCGTCGGACTCTTCGAGCACTTCGGCCTTGAAGCCCTTGCGCTCGCAGTAGCGCAGGTACTGGCGCAGCAGCATCGACGCCCAGTCGCACGCTTCGGTGCCGCCGGCGCCGGCCTGGATGTCGATGAAGCAGTTGTTCGGGTCGGCCGGGTTCGAGAACATCCGGCGGAACTCGATGTCGCCGACGCGTGCCTCGAGCTTCGCGGCGTCTTCTTCCGACGCGACGAGCGTATCTTCGTCGCCTTCCTCGCGGGCCAGCTCGAACAGGTCGAGCGCGTCGCGCAGGTCGTTATCGAGCGCGGTGAGCGTCATGACGACGCCTTCGAGCAGCTTCTTCTCGCGACCGAGTGCCTGGGCGTTCTTCGAATCGTTCCAGACGTTCGGGTCTTCGAGTTCCTTGTTGACTTCGATCAGACGCGCAGCTTTGGCGTCGTAGTCAAAGATACCCCCGAAGCTCGCCCGCGCGGTTGCGCAGGTCGAGCAGGGAGCTTTCGATCGCGTTGAGACGTTCCGCTTCCATGATCGCTCGCTATTCTTGCTTCGTAAAAAAGCGGAATTATAGCCGATCGGCAGGGTTGCCCGGTGACGCAAACCGTGCCTGCCCGCACGCGGCGGCGGCGTCCGGCGCGGTGCGCATGCGTCGGCGGGCGTCGCGGGCCCGGCGGCCCGCGCTCAGCCGGCCGCGTGTTCGACGATCAGCTGGACGCGCGTGACGCCGTTCCACGTGTCCGCGACGAGGCGGTACGCGACCAGCGCGCTGTCCGGCAGCGGCTCCGTGTGGTTGAACCAGATCGCGTTGAAGCGCTGGCGGCCGCGCGCCAGTTGCAGCTTCAGGTGTTTTTCCTTCACGAGCGATTGCGACACGACGTCGAATTCGCCGGAGAAAAGCGGGGCCGGAAAACCTTGCCCCCAGACCGCTTCGTCGAGCAGCCCGACGAACTGCGGCGTGAAGTACGCGTCCTCGAGTTCGCCGTCGGTCTCGATCACGCGGGCGAGCGCGTCGTCGGACAGCCATTCGCGCGCAACGGCTTCGAACGCGGCGGCGAAGCGCGGCACGTTTTCGGTGTCGAGCGTGAGGCCGGCCGCCATCGCGTGGCCGCCGAACGCGACGATCAGGTCCGGTTCGCGTTTCGACACGAGGTCGAGCGCGTCGCGCAGGTGGAAGCCGGGAATCGAGCGGCCCGACCCTTTGACCCGCTTGCCTTCGTCGTCCGCGTGCGCGAACGTGAACGACGGGCGGTGGAATTTTTCCTTGAGCCGGCCGGCGACGATGCCGATCACGCCCTGGTGCCACTCGGGGTTGAAGAGGGTGATCGTGCACGCGTCGGCCGGATCGACGTCGGCGAGATCGGCGAGCGCCTGCTGCTGCATGCCCGCCTCGATCTCGCGGCGCTCGCGGTTCATCACGTCGAGCTGCTGCGCGAGATCCCAGGCGCGGCCGATGTCGTCGGTGATCAGGCACTCGATGCCGAGCGACATGTCGGACAGCCGCCCGGCGGCGTTCAGGCGCGGGCCGAGGCCGAAGCCGAGGTCGAAGCCCGACGCGGTGCGCGCTTCGCGCGCGGCGGCGCGGAACAGCGCGGCAATGCCGGGCTGCATGCGGCCGTTGCGGATGCGCTGCAGCCCCTGCGCGACGAGCACGCGGTTGTTGCCGTCGAGCCGCACGACGTCGGCGACGGTGCCGAGCGCGACGAGGTCGAGCAGGCCGTCGAGGCGCGGCTCGGCTTCCTTGCTCGCGAACGCGCCGCGACGGCGCAGCTCGGCGCGCAGCGCGAGCAGCACGTAGAACATCACGCCGACGCCGGCGAGGTGCTTGCTCGGGAACGCGCAGCCGGGCTGGTTCGGGTTGACGATCGCGCGCGCGGCGGGCAGTGCGTCGCCGGGCAGGTGGTGGTCGGTCACGAGCACGTCGATGCCGCGTGCGTTCGCGGCTTCGACGCCCGCGACGCTCGCGATCCCGTTGTCGACGGTGATCAGCAGGTCGGGCTTGCGCGCGGCGGCGAGTTCGACGATTTCGGGCGTGAGGCCGTAGCCGTATTCGAAGCGGTTCGGCACCAGGTAGTCGATCTGCGCGCCGAACATCCGCAGGCCGCGCACCGCGACCGCGCATGCGGTCGCGCCGTCGCAGTCGTAGTCGGCGACGACCAGCAGGCGCCGCTTGTCGGCGATCGCGTCGGCGAGCAGCGACGCCGCGTCGGCGCAGCCTTTCAGCTCGGTGGGCGGCACGAGCCGCGCGAGCGCGGTCTCGATGTCGGCGGGGGACTGCACGCCGCGCGACGCGTACAGGCGCGCGAGGACGGGGTGCAGACCGTGGCGCGCGAGCGCTTCTGCGTCGGCGGGCGCGACGGGGCGGGTAACGATCCGGGTCATACGGGGTCTGCTGGTTATTCGAACAGGGAGGCCAGCGCACGGCGGCGCCAGAACTTGCGCAGGTCGCCGCGCGTCGCGTGCAGCGTCACGGAGCTCGTGTCGCCGCACAGCGTGAAGTCGACGCTCGTGAGCTCGCCGTTGCGCAACGCGGCGAGGGCCGGCGCGAACCAGTCGCGCTCGAGTGCGGCGAGCCCGTCGTGCCAGCGCGCCCAGTCCTGCTCGATGAACGGAGTGGTCAGCGCCGGCAGTTCGACGAGCGTCGCGCCGTCGCCGGCGGCGAGCGCGCCGAACGCGGCCGGCGGCGCACCGGTGTCGGCCTGCGCGGCGCGCGCGAGGCCGAGCGCGGCCGGCGAAGTGGACAGCACGCGCGCGAACGGCTTGCCGACCGGCTTCAGCGTGCCCTGTGCGTGGAACCAGATCGAATTGACGGCCGGCAGCCCGCGCGCTTCGCGGGCTTCGTTGACCGGATGCTGGAACCACGCCATCTGCACTTCGTTCTGCAGCTTCATCCACATCCGCGAGCGCTCGCCCGTATGCGCTTCGTGCGGCAGCCAGATTTCGATGTTGCGGCCGCTCGCGCGCAGCGGCGCGGCGCCGGCCAGCCGGGCGAGCTGCTCGCTCGACAGGTACCAGCGCGACGGGTGCGGCGCCTCGAGCCGCACGCCCAGCTCCTCGATCAGCGGCCGCGCGATGGCGAGCAGCGCGGCGGCGTCGCCGTCGTCGAGCGCGAGGGCGGCCGGATCGACGAGCACCAGGTGATCGTGTGCGATTTCGACGTGCACGGGCTCGACGCACGCCCACGCGTGCGTGCCGGGGTCGCCGCCGTCGGCCAGCAGCATGTAGGGCGCGAGCGGCGCCTCGTCGGCGGCGTTGCCCTGGGTCGCGCCGAACTGGCGGGCCAGCCAGCGTTCGTGCGGCAGCGTGCGCTGGAAGTCCTCGCCGGCCACGCGCTCGACGAGGCTGGCGCGGGCGAGCAACTTTTCGAGCGCGGGGCTGTCCAGCGTGTGCAGGGACGAGGCCGCATCGGCCGCCGACGGCAGCGCGAACGGAACGAGAAAATGGAGGCGTCGGTCGTGCATGATGGTGCGCATTGTATGGCAAACTGCGCGCGTGATCGGGCCGGCTGACGGCCCGTTCGCGTCCGGCGGCCGTTTTTCGACCGTGCCCGGGCCGGTGGTCGCCACCGGGCGGCGGTCCGGCCGCGGGGCGCCTCCCCGCCGTAACCAGCAGAAAGGATTCGCTTGAAACTTCCGTACGAATGGCAGATCGGCTGGCGCTACACGCGCGCCGGCAAACGCACGACCGGTAACGGCTTCATTTCCTTCATCGCGCTCGTGTCGATGCTCGGGATCGCGCTCGGCGTCGCCGCGCTGATCGTCGTGCTGTCGGTGATGAACGGCTTCCAGAAGGAAGTGCGCGACCGCATGCTGTCGGTGCTCGCGCACGTCGAGGTGTTCTCGCCGACGGGTTCGATGCCCGACTGGCAACTGACCGCGCAGGAAGCGCGCCGCAATCCGTCGGTGATCGGCGCGGCGCCGTACGTCGACGCGCAGGCGCTGCTCACTCGCCAGGACGCGGTGAGCGGCGTGATGCTGCGCGGCGTCGAGCCGACGCTCGAGCCGCAGGTGTCCGACATCGGCAAGGACATGAAGGCCGGCCAGCTGGGCGCGCTGGTGCCGGGCCAGTTCGGCATCGTGCTCGGCGATGCGCTCGCCGGCAACCTCGGCGTGACGGTCGGCGACAAGGTCACGCTCGTTGCGCCGGAAGGGTCGATCACGCCGGCCGGCATGATGCCGCGGCTGAAACAGTTCACGGTCGTCGGCGTGTTCGAGTCGGGGCACTACGAATACGACAGCACGCTCGCGATGATCAACATCCGCGACGCCGAGGCGCTGTTCCGGATGACCGCGCCGACCGGTGTGCGGCTGCGGCTGAAGGACATGCAGAAGGCGCCGGAGGTGGCGGTCGAGCTGTCGCATACGCTGTCGGGCAGCCTGTACATCCGCGACTGGACCCAGCAGAACAAGACGTGGTTCTCGGCCGTGCAGATCGAAAAGCGGATGATGTTCATCATCCTCACGCTGATCATCGCGGTGGCCGCGTTCAACCTCGTGTCGTCGCTCGTGATGACGGTGACCAACAAGCAGGCCGACATCGCGATCCTGCGCACGCTCGGCGCGCAGCCGGGGTCGATCATGAAGATCTTCGTCGTGCAGGGCGTGACGATCGGCTTCGTCGGCACCGCGTCGGGCGTCGCGCTCGGCTGCCTGATCGCATGGAGCATCCCGTGGCTGATCCCGATGATCGAGCACCTGTTCGGCGTGCAGTTCCTGCCGCCGTCCGTGTACTTCATCAGCGAGCTGCCGTCCGAACTCGTCGCGAGTGACGTGATCCGGATCGGGCTGATCGCGTTCGCGCTGTCGGCCGTCGCGACGCTCTATCCGAGCTGGCGCGGCGCGAAGGTGAAGCCGGCGGAGGCGCTTCGCTATGAATGACCGCGCGACCGCATTCGCGGACTCACGACAACACAACAGACAGGATTCGGCAGGTATGCAGGAATACGTGCTTCAGGCGCGCGGGATCACGAAGGCGTTCGTGCAGGGCGGCTTCAACGTGCAGGTGCTCAACAACACCGAGCTGACGGTGCGGCGCGGCGAGAAGCTCGCGGTCGTCGGCGCGTCGGGTTCAGGCAAGAGCACGCTGCTGCACGTGCTCGGCGGACTCGACGAGCCGAGCGCGGGCGAGGTGTCGCTGCTCGGCAAGCCGTTCACGCAACTCGCCGAGCGCGAGCGCAACGAATTGCGCAACCGCGCGCTCGGCTTCGTCTACCAGTTCCATCACCTGCTGCCCGAGTTCACCGCGCTCGACAACGTCGCGATGCCGCTGCGCATCCGCCGGATGACGACCGAGGACGCCCGCGAGCAGGCACAGGCGATGCTCGAACGCGTCGGGCTCGGCCCGCGTGCGAAGCACCGGCCGGGCGAACTGTCGGGCGGCGAACGCCAGCGTGTCGCGATCGCGCGCGCGCTGGTCACGAAGCCCGCCTGCGTGCTCGCGGACGAGCCGACCGGCAACCTCGACGGCACGACGGCCGACACGGTGTTCAACCTGATGCTCGAGTTGTCCGAGACGCTCGAGACGAGTTTCGTGATCGTCACGCACGATCCCGATCTCGCCGCGCGCTGCGACCGCATCATGCGGCTGCGCGACGGCGTGCTGCACGAGGAGCCGGCGCTGCCGGTGTAAAAGGGAAGCGAACGCGCGGCCTGTTGCCGGCTTCGTGCCGGCACGGCGCCGGCGCGCAGGATTGCCGCCATGTGGATCGACACGCACTGCCATCTCGATGCCGCCGAGTTCGACGCGGACCGCGACGACGTCGCGCGCGCGGCGCGTGCGGCCGGCGTGTCGCGCATCGTGATCCCGAGCGTCGGGCGCGACAACTTCACGACGGTGCGCGAGCTCGCGCACCGCACGCCGGGCGCGGTCTATGCGCTCGGCATCCATCCGATGTTCACGCCGCGCGCACGCGACGAGGATCTCGACCTGCTGCGCATGGAGATCGAGGCGAGCGTCGACGATCCGCGCTTCGTCGCGATCGGCGAGATCGGCCTCGACTATTTCGTGCCGGGGCTCGACGAAGCGCGGCAGCAGTTCTTCTACCAGGGGCAGCTCAAGCTCGCGCGTGAATTCGATTTGCCCGTGCTGTGCCACGTGCGCAAGTCGCAGGATCGCGTGCTCGCGGGCCTGCGCCGCTTCGGCGTGCGGCGCGGCATCGCGCACGCGTTCAACGGCAGTTTTCAGCAGGCCGAAGCATATCTCGCGCAAGGGCTGCATCTCGGCTTCGGCGGCAACGTGACCTTTGCGCGCGCGCTGCAGATCCGCCGTCTTGCCACGGAGCTGCCGCTCGATGCGCTCGTCGTCGAGACGGATGCGCCCGACATCGCGCCCGAATGGGCATACAAAACCCGCAACACGCCGGACCAGGTGCCGCGCATCGGCGAGGTGCTCGCCGAACTGCGCGGGCTCGACGCCGACGCGGTGTCCCTATGCACTTCGGCTAACGCGCTCGCCGCGCTGCCGCGACTCGCCCTTTCATCCGCATAATCGTTGCCGGAAGGCGCCGCGTCTGAAATCGCGGCGCCGGGTCGACGAGGAGGGGCGATGCGCGTGTGGTGGATCGCGTTCGCGCTCGGCGTGGTCGTCCTGCAGCGGCAGGCGGCGTTGCCGGGCGCGATCGCGTGGACGATCGGTGCGGCCGTGCTCGCGAGCTGCGCGGTGCTGGGCGCGTGGTGCATGCGTCGACGCCGCACACGGGCGAGCGTCGTGCTCGGATGGCTGTTTTGCGCGGTCGCGGCCGGTGTCGTCGGATTCGGCTACGCGGCAGCGCGGGCCGAATGGCGGCTGGGCGACAGCCTGCCCGTCGAGTGGGAAGGGCGCGACATCGTCGTCACCGGCGTGATACGCGGGCTGCCCGTGGTCGACGAGACCGGCGCGCGGCTGCTGTTCGCGGTCGAGTCGAACGATGCCGCGCTGGCCCGTTTCCCGCCGTTGATCCGGCTGTCGTGGCGTGCGTATGGCGCAGCCGCGACACGCGATCCGCTTCCCGAGCTGCGCGCCGCGCAGCGCTGGCGTTTCGTCGTGCGCCTGAAGCGGCCGCATACCGAGGCCAATCCCGGCGTGCGCGACAGCGAGGCGGCGTGGCTTGCCGCGGGCATTCGCGCGATCGGTTATGTCAGCGCGCCCCGGCGTGCGGTATTGCTCGATGCGCGCGCATCGGGATGGCGTGCGTCGATCGATCGCGTGCGCGACGCGCTGCGCGCGCGTATCGGCGAGGCGCTCGGCGGCGACGCCGGCCACCGCGGCATCGTCGCCGCGCTCGCGATCGGCGACCAGTCGGGCATCGGCGACGACGACTGGCGCGTGCTGCGCAGCACGGGCACGAGCCACCTGGTTGCGATTTCCGGTCTCCATGTCGGCCTCGTCGGCGCTATCGCGGGCGGGCTCGTGTCGATGGTGTGGCGCCGCGTGCGCTGGCGCGGCCGCGCCGCGTCGCTCGTGGTGCCGGCACCGTACGCGGCCGCGCTCGCCGCGCTGGCGGCCGCGGCCGGCTACGCGGCGCTCGCCGGCTTCAACGTGCCGGCGCAGCGCGCGTGGTGGATGATCGCGACCGGCGGCATCGCGTATCTGGCCGGGCGCAGCGTGCCGACCTCCGCGGTGCTGTGCGCGGCGCTCGGCGGCGTGCTGCTCGCCGATCCGTGGGCCGTGCTGTCGGCCGGGTTCTGGCTGTCGTTCGGGGCGGTCGCAGTGATCCTGCTGGCCGTCGCCGGCTGGCGCGCGGTGCGCGAGCCTGACGCGGAAAGGGGGGAGGGCGACGTCGCGGCCGGCTTGTCGAGCCGGTTGCGCGCGTGGGGCGCACGCGCCGGGCGCCGTCTCGCGGAAGCCACGCGCGTGCAGTATGCGGTGACGATCGGTCTCGCGCCGCTGACGGCCGCGTGGTTCGCGCAGATATCGCTGTCGGGCCCGTTCGGCAATGCGTTCGCGATTCCGTGGGTCAGCTCGGTCGTCACGCCTGTCGTGCTGGCCGGCATCGCGCTGCCCGCGCCGCTCGATGCGTATGCATTCCGGCTCGCGCATGCGGCGCTCGAACCGATGATGCGGTTGCTCGGACACCTCGCCGACTGGCCGGCCGGCGTGTTCTGGCTGCGCATGCCCGACTGGCCGGTGCTGGTGCTGGCTTGCGTCGGTGTCGCGTGGGCGCTGATGCCGCGCGGCTGGCCGTTGCGCTGGGCGGCACCGCTCACGTGGCTGCCGCTCGTCGCACCGGCCGCCGATGCGCCGCCGCCGGGCGGTTTCCGGCTGACCGTGCTCGACGTCGGGCAGGGGGCGTCGGTGCTGGTGGAGACCGCGCGGCGCACGTTGCTGTTCGACGCGGGACCGGGCGCGGAGTCGACCCATGCCGGCGCGCGGATCGTCGCACCGGCACTGCGTGCGCGCGGTATCGCGGCGATCGATTCGCTCGTGCTCAGTCACGCGGATGCCGATCACGCGGGCGGTGCACCGGCCGTCTATGCGGCAGCCGACGTGCGCCAGCTGCTGGCCGGCATTGGGCCGGACAGCCGGCTGTGGCGCGACGCGGCCGCCGCCGGCGTCGCCGACCGGCTGCCGTGCGCGGCCGGGCAGCGCTGGACCTGGGACGGCGTCGCGTTCACGATGCTGTGGCCGCGCGGGGGCCCGGGCGCGGGGACGTCGAACGGGCAGTCGTGCGTCCTGCGCATCGACGCGGGCGACACGTCCGCGCTGCTGACGGGCGACATCGAGGCGCGCGCCGAACGCCAGCTCGTGGCCGCCGAGCGCGATACGCTGGCCGCGCAGATCCTGGTGGTTCCGCACCACGGCAGCCGCACGTCGTCGGTCGAGCCTTTCCTCGATTCGGTCGGGCCGCGCGTCGCGGTATTTCCTGTAGGCTATCGCAATCGTTTCGGGCATCCGCACCGGTCGGTGCTCGCCCGTTACGAGGCACGCGGGATTCCGCTGCCGCGTACCGATCGCGACGGCGCCGTGCGGTTCGACGTCGCGCCGGCCGATGGCGGGTTTGCGTTCGAGCGTCATCGCGACGTTCGGCGACGCTACTGGATGGATCGGTGAGCGCGGCGCGGGGCGGCGTATCGGAAAAGAACACCCGGGGCTCATGCGCGATGGGCAAGCATGCGCCCGGCAGAGCGCGAACAGGGGCGCGGGGCATGTGCTGAAGCATTCGCCCGGTCGACCGCGAAGCATGGACGGGAGTCGGCGCCGAAGCACTCACTCCCGTCGACAAAGGAGACATCGGCGTTTGAAGGACATCATCCACTTCTCGCATGCGAACGGCTTTCCGGCGTCGACATACAGGACGATCTTCGCCGAACTGTCCGACGACTACGAGCTGCGCTACATCGAACGGATCGGCCACGACCGCCGCTACCCGGTGACGCGCGACTGGCCGCATCTCGTCGAGCAACTGCTCGACGACATCGGCAGCTGCTACGAGCGTCCCGTCTGGCTCGTCGGCCATTCGCTCGGCGGCTACCTGTCGCTGATGGCCGCGCTGAAGAAGCCGCAATGGGTGCGCGGCGTCGTGATGATCGATTCGCCGATCATCGCGGGATGGCGCGCCCGCGCATTGCGGGCGAGCCAGTGTGCGGGGCTCGACGAGCGGCTGTCGCCGGCCGCCGCGACGCGCAACCGGCGCACGCGCTGGGGCAGCCGCGACGAAGTCTGGCGGCATTTCCGCGAGAAGCCTGCATTCGCGCGCTGGGACGAACGGATGCTGGCCGACTACATCGACCACGGGATTCCGCAGGCCGGCGCCGACGGCGAGCGCTCGCTCGCGTTCGACCGGCAGGTCGAATACCTGATCTACCGGACGCTGCCGCACACGCTCGGCCCGCGGCTCGCGCACGGCGCGCCGGTGCCGCTCGGTTTTCTCGCCGGCACGCGTTCGCGCGAGGTGCGCCAGGTCGGGCTCGATGCGACGCGGCGCGCGGCGCGCGGCCGCATCGAATGGCTGGAAGGCAGCCATCTGTTCCCGATGGAGCGGCCGATCGAGACCGCCCGCGCATTGCAGCGGATGCTGAATTCGCTGAGGGCGGCGGAGGGCGATGCGTCGCAGGGCGGCGCGCCGCTCGCGAAGCGCGCCTGACGCACGGCTCGACGGCCGGGGCGAACCGCCGGCGCACGCGGTGGCACCGGCTGGCGGGCGGCTTCGGCCCGGCGCGCGCGGCTGGCGGGGCGGTGGCGCGGGTCGGTGCGGGTCGGCCCGAAAGGGCGCGATCATCACGCCAATTGCTGAGAAAAGGGCGGGCTTTACGGTATAATCCGTTTTTCCCGCGAGCATCCAGCGATGACCAAATATGTTTTCGTCACCGGCGGCGTAGTTTCTTCCCTCGGCAAGGGTATTGCCGCCGCCTCTCTCGCCGCGATCCTCGAATCGCGCGGTCTGAAAGTCACCCTCCTCAAACTCGATCCCTACATCAACGTCGACCCCGGCACGATGAGCCCGTTCCAGCACGGGGAAGTGTTCGTGACGGAAGACGGAGCGGAGACCGACCTCGACCTCGGCCACTATGAGCGCTTCATCAGCACGAAGATGCGCAAGGCCAACAACTTCACGACCGGCCAGATCTACGAATCGGTGATCCGCAAGGAACGCCGCGGCGACTATCTCGGCAAGACCGTGCAGGTCATCCCGCACATCACGAACGAAATCCAGGCGTTCATCGAGCGCGGGGCGGCATCGGCCACCTGCGGCGAGCCGGACGTCGCGATCGTCGAGATCGGCGGCACGGTCGGCGACATCGAGTCGCTGCCGTTCCTCGAAGCCGCGCGCCAGATGAGCCTGCGCCTCGGCCGCAACAGCGCGTGCTTCGTGCACCTGACGCTCGTGCCGTACGTCGCGACGGCCGGCGAGCTGAAGACGAAGCCGACCCAGCACAGCGTGCAGAAGCTGCGCGAGATCGGCATCCTGCCGCACGTGCTGCTGTGCCGTGCGGACCGCCGCATCCCCGACGACGAATCGAAGAAGATCTCGATGTTCTCGAACGTGCCGGAAGACGCCGTGATCTCGGTGTGGGACGCCGACAGCATCTACAAGATTCCGCAG
This sequence comes from Burkholderia metallica, assembly GCF_001718555.1. Lineage (NCBI taxonomy): Bacteria > Pseudomonadati > Pseudomonadota > Betaproteobacteria > Burkholderiales > Burkholderiaceae > Burkholderia > Burkholderia metallica. The sequence goes on along the minus strand of NZ_CP013401.1, from coordinate 2,423,504 downwards.
ATGCTGCACGACCAGGGCCTCGACCGGATCATCTGCGAGGAACTGAAGCTGTCGCCGAAGGACGCCGATCTGACCATGTGGTCGACGCTCGTCGAGAAGCTCGAGAACCCGAAGCACGAAGTGACGATCGGCATGGTCGGCAAGTACGTCGACCTGACCGAGTCGTACAAGTCGCTGATCGAGGCGCTGCGCCACGCATCGCTGCACACGTCGACCAAGGTCAACATCGAATACATCGACTCGGAAGAGATCGAGACGAACGGTGTCGACAGCCTCAAGCATCTCGACGCCGTGCTGGTGCCGGGCGGTTTCGGCCGTCGCGGCACGGAAGGCAAGATCGCGGCGATCCGCTATGCGCGCGAAGCCAAGGTGCCGTATCTCGGCATCTGCCTCGGCATGCAGCTCGCGGTGATCGAATTCGCGCGCGACGTCGTCGGTCTGAAGCAGGCGAACAGCACGGAATTCGACCCGGACACGCCGGAACGCGTGGTGGCGCTGATCACCGAATGGTACGACCGCGACGGCAAGGTCGAGACGCGCACCGAGGAATCCGATCTCGGCGGCACGATGCGCCTGGGTTCGCAGCGCTGCCCGATCAAGCCGGGCACGATGGCGGAAGAGATCTATGGCAAGGACGTGAACGAGCGCCATCGCCACCGTTATGAAGTCAATAACCGCTTCGTGCCCCAGCTCGAAGCCGGCGGCCTTATCATCAGCGCCCGTACCCCGAGCGAGGATCTGCCGGAAATGATGGAGCTGCCGCGTTCGATGCACCCGTGGTTCGTCGGCGTCCAGTTCCACCCGGAATTCACGTCCACGCCGCGTGACGGTCATCCCCTCTTCAAGTCGTTCGTCGAAGCAGCGCTGGCCAACAAGCAGGCGCGCGGAGTGCAAGCATGAAGCTGTGCGATTTCGAGGTCGGTCTCGACAAGCCTTTCTTCCTGATCGCGGGTACCTGCGTCGTCGAATCGGAGCAGATGACGATCGACACGGCGGGCCGCCTGAAGGAGATCTGCGCGAAGCTGAACGTTCCGTTCATCTACAAGTCGTCCTACGACAAGGCGAACCGCAGCTCGGGCAAGTCGTTTCGCGGCCTCGGAATGGACGAGGGCCTGCGGATCCTGTCCGAAGTGAAGCGCCAGCTCGGCCTGCCGGTGCTGACCGACGTCCATTCGATCGACGAGATCGAGCAGGTCGCGTCGGTCGTCGACGTGCTGCAGACGCCGGCGTTCCTGTGCCGCCAGACCGACTTCATCCATGCGTGCGCGCGCTCGGGCAAGCCCGTCAACATCAAGAAGGGCCAGTTCCTCGCGCCGCACGACATGAAGAACGTGATCGACAAGGCGCGCGACGCGGCCCGTGAAGCGGGGCTGTCGGAAGACCGCTTCATGGCGTGCGAGCGCGGCGTCTCGTTCGGCTACAACAATCTCGTGTCGGACATGCGTTCGCTCGCGATCATGCGCGAGACGAACGCGCCGGTCGTGTTCGACGCGACCCACTCGGTGCAGCTGCCGGGCGGGCGGGGCACGAGCTCGGGCGGCCAGCGCGAATTCGTGCCGGTGCTCGCGCGTGCGGCGGTCGCGACGGGCGTCGCGGGCCTGTTCATGGAAACGCACCCGAATCCGGCCGAAGCGAAGTCGGACGGCCCGAACGCGGTGCCGCTGAACCGGATGGGTGCGTTGCTGGAGACCCTCGTCACGCTCGACCAGGCGGTGAAGCGCCATCCGTTCCTGGAAAACGATTTCAATTAAAGATCGAATGAACCTTGCGACGGCTTCGCGCGTCAGTAGCGAAAGCGGTTCGGGCACGCGCGCCGTCGCAGTTTGAAGAATCCATCGTCATTCTCAGAGGAAACCCATGAGTGCAATCGTAGATATCATCGGCCGCGAGATTCTGGATTCGCGCGGCAACCCCACCGTCGAATGCGACGTGCTGCTCGAATCGGGCACGATGGGCCGCGCGGCGGTCCCGTCGGGCGCGTCCACGGGCTCGCGTGAAGCGATCGAACTGCGCGACGGCGAAGCCGGCCGCTACAACGGCAAGGGCGTGCTGAAGGCAGTCGAGCACATCAACACCGAAATCTCCGAAGCCATCATGGGCCTCGACGCGTCGGAACAGGCGTTCCTCGACAAGACGCTGCTCGAGCTGGACGGTACCGACAACAAGTCGCGCCTCGGCGCGAACGCGATGCTGGCCGTGTCGATGGCCGTCGCGAAGGCAGCCGCCGAGGAAGCCGGCCTGCCGCTGTACCGCTACTTCGGCGGTTCGGGCGCCATGCAGCTGCCGGTGCCGATGATGAACATCGTCAACGGCGGCGCGCACGCGAACAACAGCCTCGACATCCAGGAATTCATGATCGTCCCGGTGAGCCAGCCGACGTTCCGTGAAGCCCTGCGTTGCGGCGCGGAAGTGTTTCACGCACTGAAGAAGATCCTGAGCGACCGCGGCATGAGCACGGCGGTCGGCGACGAAGGCGGCTTCGCGCCGAACTTCGGCAGCAACGACGAGTGCCTGTCGACGATCCTGCAGGCGATCGAGAAGGCTGGCTACCGTGCGGGCGAAGACGTGCTGCTCGCGCTCGACTGCGCGGCATCCGAGTTCTACCACGACGGCAAGTACCAGCTCGCGGGCGAAGGCCTGCAACTGTCGTCGGCCGAATTCACCGACTACCTCGCGACGCTCGCCGACAAGTTCCCGATCGTGTCGATCGAGGACGGCATGCACGAAAGCGACTGGGAAGGCTGGAAGCTGCTGACCGATCGCCTCGGCAAGAAGGTGCAGCTGGTCGGCGACGACCTGTTCGTCACGAACACGCGCATCCTGAAGGAAGGCATCGAGAAGGGCATCGCGAACTCGATCCTCATCAAGATCAACCAGATCGGTACGCTGACCGAAACGTTCGCGGCAATCGAAATGGCGAAGCGCGCAGGTTACACGGCCGTGATCTCGCACCGCTCGGGCGAAACGGAAGATTCGACGATCGCGGACATCGCGGTCGGCCTGAACGCCGGTCAGATCAAGACGGGTTCGCTGTCGCGCAGCGACCGCATCTCGAAGTACAACCAGTTGCTGCGCATCGAGGAAGATCTCGGCGACATCGCAAGCTACCCGGGTAAATCGGCTTTCTATAACCTGCGCTAACGCGCTAATATCGGGTTCGTCATATCGACGCCGCTCTGTGCACGTGCGCGGAGCGGCGCTTCTTATATCTGCGTCTCTTACATGCGGCTTGTCACTGTCGTCCTGATTGCCTTGCTGGCGCTCATTCAGTACCCCCTATGGTGGGGACACGGCGGCTGGCTGCGGGTGCATGAATTGCGTCAGCAGTTGGACGACCAGCTCCAGAAGAATGCGGACGAGAAGCTGCGAAACGAGCGCACGGCGGGCGAGGTGCAGGATCTGCAGAGCGGCACCGCGGCCATCGAGGAGCGCGCGCGCTACGAGATGGGCATGGTGAAGGACGGCGAAGTATTCGTGCAGTTCGTGTCGCCGAATGCACCGGCCGCGCCGCTGAACAACGTGCCGTCGAATACGTCGACGCGCGGCACCGTGTCTGCGGCGCCGGTGCGTGTCGTACCGAATCCGCAATCGATCGCTAAGCCGTCGCGGCATCACGGCGGTGACAAGGGCAAGGCCGCGCATCACTGAGCACGGCCGCTCGAATCCATTGAAAAAGCGCGGGAAATGCCGCGCTTTTTTATTTCCTGCCGGGAGTCAATCGCCCTGGCGACGCACGCTCACCACCACCATCCCGGGTAGCCGTAGCTGATCCCGGTGCCCCAGCGATTGCCCCATCCGCCGTAATACCCGCCGTAGACGGTCACGGGCGGCGGCGAGTAATAGGCCCACGCGCGTGCCGCGGCCTCGGCGGCCATCGCGCTGTTCTGCTCGCGCAGCACCTGCTGGTCGATCTCGTCATAGCGCTTGCGTTCGGCGCTCGACAGCGCGGGCGGCTGGCCGCCGGATGCGGCGGGTTCGGGCAAGCGGCTCAGGATCGTGGAAGTCGGCGGCGGCATCGCGCAGCCGGCCAGCGCGAGCGTGCCGGCGGCGACGCTCGTCAGCACGAGGGTGCGGAATGGTCGATGAAACGGTCGTTGAAGCGGACGATTCATGTGTTTCTCCTGCAGCACGCCGACGCCGGGAAGCGGCTGGCGCCGAAGTGCGGGACTTCGGCGCCGCAGCGGTGCGTGCGACGCTCATGCGTCATTATGCGCCCGTGCCCGCACGGCGGGCATCGGGCCGCGGCTCAGTGACGCTGGTCGGTTGCCGGCGCAATGCCCGTCTCGACGCCGGGTGCCGCGAACAGTTGCGCGACGTCGACCGGATCGAATTCGTAGCGCTGATTGCAGAACTCGCAATGGATCTCGACGTGGCCGCGCTCGACGATCACGCTGTCGACTTCCTCGCGGCCGAGCATGCGCAGCATCGCTCCGACCTTCTCGCGCGAGCACGAGCACTGGAAGCGCGTGCCGGCCGGTTCGAAGTGCTGCACGTTTTCCTGCCAGAAGAGCCGCCGGAACACGACTTCCGGTTCGACCTCGAGCAGTTCCTGCGCGGACAGCGTGCCGCCGAGCGTGCATACGCGCTCCCACGTATCGGTATCGGTTTCGGCGTTGCGCGGCACGATGCCGCCGTCGCCCGGCAGCTTCTGCAGCAGCATGCCGACCGCGCGGTCGCGATTGGCCGCGAGCCATATCCGCGTGTCGAGCTGCTCCGAGTGATGCATGTAGTGCTCGAGCACCTGCGACACGGATTCGAGCGGGCCGTCGACGCCGTTCAGCGGCACGATGCCCTGGTACGGCTGCTGGCCCGGCAGCTTGTCGGCCGGGTCGAGCGTGATCACGCAACGGCCGTGACCGCTCGCATTGACGAGTGACGCGAAACTCGTGTCGTCGCCGATCGTCTGCGCGGCGTCGCCGGCGAACTTCGCGGTGGCCCGCATCGACAGATCCGAACCGCACTGGACGACCAGCATCTGGACCGGCCCGTCGCCGAAGATCTGCATGATCAGGGTGCCGTTGAATTTCAGGTTCGCGGACAGCAGCGCGCACGCGGCCATCATCTCGCCCAGCACCGTGCGCACGGGGGCCGGGTAGTCGCGGCGGGAGAGCACCTCCTGCCACGTATTGCGCAGCGAAACGATCTCGCCGCGCACGGGCGCCGCATTGAACATGAATTTCTGTAACTGGTCGCTCACTCTTCTTCCTTGAAATCCGTGCGAATCATCCGATCCGCACGAGTTGCTCCTTGAAATGCGCACGCCGCTCGACGTACGTCTTCGCGTTCGTGCGCAGTCGCGCAATGTCTTCCGCCGACAGCTCGCGCACGACTTTCGCCGGTGCGCCGAGAATCAGCGAGTTGTCCGGGAACGTCTTGCCTTCCGTCACGACCGCGCCCGCACCTACCAGACAGTTGCGGCCGATTACCGCACCATTCAAGACCACGGCCTGGATTCCGATCAGCGAACCTTCGCCGATCGTGCAGCCGTGCAGCATGGCCTGGTGCCCGATCGTCACGTTTTCGGCAATCGTCAGCGGAAAGCCGGGGTCGGTATGCAGAACCGCGCCTTCCTGGACGTTGCTGCCCACGCCGACGGTAATCGTCTCGTTGTCGCCGCGAATCGTCGCGCCGAACCACACGCTCGCGTTCTCTTCGAGCACGACCTTGCCGATGATGGCCGCCGTATCGGCGACGAATACGCTTTCGTGGATCGTCGGGGCCGTATCGCCCAGCTTGTAGATCGTCACGGAGTCTCCTTGTCTCTTCGATGAGGGGCGCCGGTAGAATGGCGCGTCCGGTTTGCCCGGCGCATTCGTCTTGCGTATTGCGCCGCGGAACAAACGCCTATTGTAAACCGTCGCGTGCGTGCGCTCCCGCGATGCGCGCGAAGGGTGTCCCCGTTTATGAGCATGGAGTCTTCTTCTTTCGGCAATGCGCCCGCCTGCGTGCGCCGTGCCGCGCTTGCCGCGCTGCGCGACGCCGAACCCGCGGCCAAGGCCGCCCAGGTGCGTTCGCTTTACGACGCGCTGCTGGCCGGGCGGGCGGCGATCGCCCCGTCGCTCGAACTGGGCGAACCGGCCGATCTGCCCGGGCGCCCGGTGCGTCCGCCGCTCGTCGAGCCGCGCCAGCTCGAGCGGCGCAGCATGCGTTCGCCCGAAGGGCGCGCGGTGCTGCTGCACGCGCTCGCCCATATCGAATTCAATGCGATCAACCTCGCGCTCGACGCGGTCTGGCGCTTCGCGGGCCTGCCCGACGCGTTCTACGCCGACTGGCTGAAGGTCGCGGCCGAGGAGGCGTATCACTTCACGCTGCTGTCCGAGCGCCTGGCGGCCTTCGGGCATGCGTACGGCGATTTTCCCGCGCACAACGGCCTGTGGGAGATGTGCGAGCGGACAAGGGGCGACGTGCTGGCGCGCATGGCGCTCGTGCCGCGCACGCTCGAGGCCCGCGGGCTCGACGCATCGCCGCCGATTCGCGCGCGGCTTCTGCAGGCGGGCGACGATGCGTCGGCCGCGATCCTCGACGTGATCCTGCGCGACGAAATCGGCCATGTCGCGATCGGCAACCGCTGGTTCCGCCATCTGTGCGACGCAGCCGGCCGCGACCCGGTGCCGACCTACCGGCAGCTCGCCGAGCAATACCATGCGCCGCGGCTGCGCGGCCCGTTCAATTTCGATGCGCGCCGCGATGCGGGATTCGAGCAGGCCGAACTCGACGAACTGGCCGCGCAGGATGGCGCGGGCGGCAACACGCCGCCACGCTAGCCGGCTCGTGTCGGGCTGCGTTTCGCCGGTCGCCCGCCGTCGCGTGCACCCGGCCGGCGGCGCTTGCCGGTGGCCCGTTGCACGCGGGCGCCGCTAGAGCGGCGCCTCGACTGCCGGACACCGGAAAGCACACGCCGTCGCTATAATCGAACGACCATTCTTTTTTCTGGCGGTTGCCATGAGTGTCTCGAGTTCTGTTTCCGACTTCGTCACGGTCCGTGGCGTTCAACTGCATGTCCGGCGCTGGGGCCGGCCCGACGCGCCGACGCTGTTCATGCTGCACGGCTGGATGGACGTCGCGGCGTCGTTCCAGTTCGTCGTCGATGCGCTCGCGGGCGACTGGCAGGTGATCGCGCCCGATGCGCGAGGTTTCGGGCTGTCCGACTGGCCGGTCGCGCGGCAGGGCGGCGGCCACTACTGGTTCCACGAATACCTGGGCGACCTCGATGCGCTCGTCGACCACTATGCGCCGACCGGCGAAGTCAACCTGGTCGGGCACAGCATGGGCGCGAACGTCGTGTGCCTGTATGCCGGCGCGCGGCCGGAGCGCGTGCGGCGCGTGGTCGATCTGGAGGGCTTCGGGCTCGCGCCCGCGCGGGCCGAGCAGGCGCCGCGCCGGCTGCGCGGCTGGCTGGACGAGCTGCGCGAGCCGCCGGCGCTGCGCCCTTACGCGTCCCTCGACGACGTCGCGGCGCGCCTGACCAAGACCAATCCGCGGCTCGCGCCGCGCCGCGCCGCGTTTCTCGCCGAGCACTGGTCGAAGCGCGGCGACGACGGCCTCTACCATCTGCTGGCCGACCCCGCGCACAAGATGCCGGGCCCGCTGCTGTACCGGCTCGACGAGGTGATGGCGACCTGGGCGCAGGTGCGCGCGAAGGTGCTGCACGTGGAGGCCGTCAATTCGCCGACGCTGGCGCACATCGCCGGCGACATCCCGCTTCTCGAATTCAAGGCGCGTTTCAACGCGTTCCCCGACTGGCGCGAGAAGCTCGTCGAGGATGCCGGCCACATGGTGCACCACGACCAGCCCGAGCAGATCGCGGCGCTGATCGAGGCGTTCTGCGCGTAAGCGCGGCGGCAGCGGCGGGGCAGGCGGGCGGCGCATTGCCGCGTTGCAGTAGAATGAAGGCTTACCTGCCATGCCGACAATGAACGCCGATCTCCACTGCCATTCCAATGTTTCCGACGGGTTGCTGTCGCCTGCCGACGTCGCGCGCCGCGCCCATGCCGGCGGCGTGACCCTGTGGGCGCTGACCGACCACGACGAGATCGGCGGCCAGGCGGCGGCACGCAGCGAGGCGCAGGCACTCGGCATGCGCTACCTGAGCGGCGTCGAGATTTCGGTCACGTGGGCGTCGCGAACGGTGCACATCGTCGGTCTGAACGTCGACCCGGCCAACCCGGTGCTCGTCGACGGCCTGCACCGCACGCGCCACGGTCGCGCGGCGCGCGCGGTGGCGATCGGCGAACAGCTCGCGACGCTCGGCATTCCCGGTGCGTACGACGGCGCGTTGAAATACGTGTCGAATCCCGACCTGATCTCCCGCACGCATTTCGCCCGCTTTCTCGTCGAGAACGGCCACGCCGAATCGACCTCCGACGTGTTCGATCGCCTGCTCGGCGATGGCAAGCCGGGCTTCGTCCCGCATCGCTGGGCGTCGCTGTCCGATGCCGTCGCATGGATCCGGGCGGCCGGCGGCGAAGCCGTGGTCGCGCATCCGGGCCGTTATCGCTATACGCCCGTCGAATTCGACGCGTTCTTCGCCGAGTTCATCGATCTGGGCGGCCGCGCGATCGAGGTCGTTACGGGCAGCCATACGCCCGACCAGTACCGCGAATACGCGGACGTCGCACGCCGCTTCGGCTTCGAAGCGTCGCGCGGCTCGGATTTCCATGCGCCGGGCGAGGGCCGTGTCGATCTCGGCAGCCTGCCGCCGTTGCCGCCCGACCTGACACCGGTCTGGGAGCGCTGGCTCTGACGCCGGGCGGCGGCCGGCCGCCTGCTGCCCGCGTTGCCGCCGGCACGCGCATCCGACTTTTCCCCCTTTACGTACCCCCATGTCCCAGTTCTTCAGGATTCATCCGGATAATCCGCAGCCGCGCCTGATCAAGCAGGCCGTGGAGATCGTCAGCAAGGGCGGCGTGATCGCGATGCCGACCGATTCGAGCTATGCGCTCGCGTGCCATCTCGACGACAAGGATGCGGTCGAGCGCGTGCGCCGGATCCGCGGCCTCGACGAGAAGCAGCACCTGTCGCTGCTCGTGCGCGACCTGTCGGAACTCGCCAACTTCGCGATGGTCGACAACCGCCAGTACCGGCAGATCAAGTCGGTGACGCCCGGCCCGTACGTCTTCATCCTGCAGGCGACGAAGGAAGTGCCGCGCCGGCTGTCGCACCCGTCGCGCAAGACGATCGGGTTGCGCGTGCCCGATCACGCGATCACGCTCGCGTTGCTCGAATCGCTCGGCCAGCCGCTGCTCGGCACGACGCTGATCCTGCCGCCGGACGACGAGCCGCTCAACGACCCCGAGGACATCCGCGCGCGGCTCGAGAAGCAGGTCGACCTCGTGATCGACGGCGGCGCGTGCCCGCGCGAGCCGTCGACGGTGATCGACCTGACCGGCGACGCGCCCGAACTCGTGCGCGCGGGGCGCGGTGCGCTCGAACCGTTCGGACTCTCGGCGGCGTAAGCGCGCCGTTCCATTTTTGCGCGAGTGCGCTTGTTACAATAACGCGATATGGATGCTTCCCTGATACAGACCATCGCCGTCTACGCGCTGCCCGTGATCTTCGCGATCACGCTGCACGAGGCCGCCCACGGCTACGCCGCCCGCCTGCTCGGCGACAACACCGCCTACATGATGGGCCGCGTGTCGTTCAACCCGATGCGCCACATCGATCCGCTCGGCACGATCGCGATCCCGCTCGCGATGTATTTCCTGACGGGCGGCGCATTCCTGTTCGGCTATGCGAAGCCGGTGCCGGTGTCGTTCGGCAATCTGCGCGATCCGCGCTGGGGCAGCCTGTGGGTATCGCTCGCGGGCCCGGCCTGCAACTTCGTGCAGGCGCTGATCTGGGGTGTGCTGACGCTGGTGCTGCCCGCGGTCGGCGTCGACGAGCCGTTCTTCACGCGGATGGCGTTTGCCGGCGTCAGCGCGAACCTCGTGCTCGGCGTACTGAACCTGTTTCCGCTGCCGCCGCTCGACGGCGGCCGCATCCTGGCGGCGCTGCTGCCGACGAAGCAATCGATCGCGCTGTCGCGCATCGAGCCGTACGGTTTCATCATCGTCCTCGTGCTGGTCGCGACGGGCGTGCTGACGAACTTCTGGCTGCGCCCGCTCGTCAATGTCGGCTACGCCGTCCTGAGCGCCATCCTGTCCCCATTCGCCTCGCTTCTCTAACGACAATCATGTTCCCTGAACGTATTTTCTCCGGCATGCGACCCACCGGGTCGCTGCACCTCGGCCACTACCACGGCGTGCTGAAAAACTGGGTGAAGCTGCAGTCCGAGTACCCGTGCTTCTTCTGCGTGGTCGACTGGCATGCGCTGACGACGCACTACGAGACGCCCGAGGTGATCGAGAAGAACGTGTGGGACGTGCTGATCGACTGGCTCGCATCCGGCATCGATCCGGCGCAGGCCACGCTGTTCATCCAGAGCAAGGTGCCCGAGCACGCCGAGCTCGCGCTGCTGCTCGGCATGAGCACGCCGCTCGGCTGGCTCGAACGCGTGCCGACCTACAAGGAGCAGATGGAGAAGCTGAAGGACAAGGATCTGTCGACCTACGGCTTCCTCGGCTACCCGGTGCTGATGGCCGCCGACATCCTGCTGTATCGCGGCTCTCTCGTGCCGGTCGGTGAAGACCAGGTGCCGCACGTCGAGATGACGCGTGAAATCGCGCGCCGCTTCAACTACCTGTACGGCCGCGAGCCGGGCTTCGAGGAGAAGGCACTCGACGCCGCGAAGAAGCTCGGCGGCAAGCGCGCGAAGCTCTATCACGAGCTGCGCAACGCGTATCAGCAGGAGGGCGACGACGAGGCGCTCGAACAGGCGCGCGCGATGCTGCAGGAATCGCAGAGCCTGTCGATGAGCGACCGCGAGCGCCTGTTCGGCTATCTCGAAGGCGCGCGCAAGATCATCCTGGTCGAGCCGCAGGCGCTGCTGACCGAAGCATCGCGGATGCCGGGCCTCGACGGGCAGAAGATGTCCAAGTCGTACGGCAACACGATCGGCCTGCGCGAAGACGCAGAGACGATCACGAAGAAGGTCCGCACGATGCCGACCGATCCGGCGCGCGTGCGCCGCACCGATCCGGGCGACCCCGACAAGTGCCCGGTGTGGCAGCTTCACCAGGTCTATACGGACGAAGCGACGCACGACTGGGTGCAGAAGGGCTGCCGCTCGGCGGGCATCGGCTGCCTCGACTGCAAGCAGCCGGTCGTCGAAGGCATCCTGCGCGAACAGCAGCCGATGCTCGAGCGCGCGCAGAAGTACATGGACGATCCGTCGCTGCTGCGCGCGATCGTCGCGGACGGCTGCGACAAGGCGCGCAAGTACGCGACCGAAACGATGCGCGACGTGCGCGACGCGATGGGCCTGTCGTACAACTGAGCGACCGCATGCGCGCATCCGTCATTGCCGCCGCGGGCGGCCACGTCGCCCAGGCCGAGCCGTCCCGCTGGGTCGCGCAATGGTCGCGGCTCGTGCCGGCCGGCGGCGCGGTGCTGGACGTCGCCGCGGGCGGCGGTCGCCATGCGCGCTGGTTTGCGTCGCACGGGCATCCGGTCGTCGCGCTCGATCGCGATCCGGCCGCGCTGGCCGCATTGCGCGCGATCGCCGGTGTCGACGCGCGCGACGCCGATCTCGAAGGCGCCCCGTGGCCGTTGCCGGCCGGCGAGCGGTTTTCGGCGGTGATCGTCACGCATTACCTGCATCGCCCGCTCTGGCCCCATCTGCTCGATGCGGTGGCGCCGGGTGGCGTGCTCATCTACGAAACTTTCGCGCAAGGAAACGAAACGGTCGGGAAACCGTCCAACCCCGCGTTCCTGCTCGCCCCGGGCGAGCTGCTGGACGCCGTGCACGGCCGCCTGCGGGTGGTCGCCTACGAAGACGGGTTCGTCGCCGCGCCGCGCGAGGCGTTCGTCCAGCGTCTCTGCGCGGTGCGCGAGGGCGCGACCCCGAAGGAGGGGGCGGGAATTCCACGTTACGAACTGCCCGGCTAATCCGCTACAATCTCAACGTTTACCGGTACACAATCTCAATCGCGTTTCATGGCTAACGGCACCCAAGACGGCATTCAATTCCGCGGCAGCATCCCCGCGATCGTCACCCCGATGCTCGAAGACGGCAGTCTCGACCTGCCGGCGTTTCGCAAACTGATCGACTGGCATATCGCGGAAGGCACCGATGCGCTCGTCGTCGTCGGTACGAGCGGCGAATCGGCAACGCTCAACGTCGAAGAGCACATCCTGATGATCCGCACGGCGGTCGAGCATGCGGCGAAACGCATTCCGATCATCGCGGGCGCGGGCGGCAACTCGACCGCCGAGGCGATCGAGCTGACGAAGCACGCTAAGGCCGTCGGCGCGGACGCGACGCTGCAGGTCGTGCCGTACTACAACAAGCCGACCCAGGAAGGCATGTACCGTCACTTCAAGACGATCGCCGAAGCGGTCGACCTGCCGGTGATCCTGTACAACGTGCCGGGCCGCACGGTCGCGGACATGGCGAACGAAACGACGCTGCGTCTCGCGCAGGTGCCGGGCATCGTCGGCGTGAAGGAAGCGACCGGCAACATCGATCGCGCCGCCCAGCTGATCAAGGCCGCGCCGAAGCATTTCGCGATCTACAGCGGCGACGATCCGACCGCGATCGCGCTGATGCTGCTCGGCGGCCACGGCAACATCTCGGTGACGGCGAACGTCGCCCCGCGTGCGATGAGCGACCTGTGCCGCGCGGCGCTGGCCGGCGATGTGCAAACGGCCCGCGCGCTGCACATGAAGCTGCTGTCGCTGCACAAGAACCTGTTCATCGAAGCGAACCCGATTCCGGTGAAGTGGGCGCTGCAGGCGATGGGCAAGATGCAGGGCGGCATCCGGCTGCCGCTCACGGCGCTCGACGAGCGCTGCCATGATGCCGTGCGTTCGGCGCTCGTCGAGGCCGGCGTTCTCGCCTGATGCCGAGGCGGCCGCGTCCTGCGGCCGCCGGCTCGAACCCTGATCAACCCGCACCGGCCGGCTCCGTCCGGCGCCGCTCCTGACGAGCGTTCTAGCAAGACGAAGGATTTCATGAAACGTTTCGCCATTTCCTCTCGCGCCATCCAGATGTCGGTGGTGGCGCTGGCGCTGGGCGCGCTCGCCGGCTGCGATACGCTGAACGACTACCTGGCCCCTGACCGGGTCAACTACAAGAACACCGGCTCGGCGCCGCCGCTCGCGGTGCCGAGCGATCTGAAGCCCGTGCCGACGACGCAGCAGTTCGTCGCGCCGCCGAGCAACGCCGGGCTCGGCACGCTGCCGCCGCGGGTCACGACGCAGGCCGGCAACGCGACCGACGGCATCCCGAGCGCGCAGGATCCGCTCGGCATGCACATCGAGCGCGACGGCGACCGCCGCTGGCTCGTCGTCGACGGCCGGACGCCCGAGCAGCTGTGGCCGATCCTGAAGGAGTTCTGGCAGGAGAACGGCTTCTCGCTGAAGACCGATGCGCCGTCGACGGGCATCATGGCGACCGACTGGGCCGAAAACCGCGCGAACATTCCGGACGACTGGTTCCGCCGCACGATCGGCAAGGTCATCGATTTCGCGTACTCGTCGGGCACGCGCGACCGCTTCCGTACGCTCGTGAACCGCACGTCGGACGGCAACACCGACATCTCGATCACGCACAGCGCGATGGAGGAAATGATGGTCGGCCCGCAGGGCGGCACGTCGTCGCGCTGGGAAGAGCGTCCGCGCAATCCGGTGCTCGAAGCCGTGTTCCTGTCGAAGCTGATGCAGAAGTTCGGCCTGACCGACGCGCAGGCGAAGCAGCTGCTGACCGATGCGCGTCCCGCGACGGCGCCGGCGCAGGTCAGCGACACGAGCAGCGGCGGGGCGACGCTCCAGCTGGCCGAGTCGTTCGACCGCGCATGGCTGCGCGTGGGCCTCGCGCTCGACCGCACCAACTTCACGGTCGACAATCGCGACCGCGAGAAGGGCATGTACACCGTGCGCTATGCGAACACGATGGAAGAGCTCAAGCGTGACGGCCTGTTCGGCAAGCTGTTCTACGGCGGCCCGTCGGCTGCGAAGCCGGGCAAGGAATTCCTGGTCAACGTGCGCGCGCAGGGCAACGGCGGCACGCAGGTCGCGGTGGTCGGCGCGAACGGCCAGGTCGACAACTCGTCGGACGCGCAGCGCATCATTTCGCTGCTCCACGCGCAACTGAACTGAGCGCGTGCGATACGCCAGCCTCGGAAGCGGCAGCGAAGGCAACGCGCTGGTCGTCGAGGCCTCGAGCGGCACGACGACCACCCGCGTGCTGCTCGACTGCGGCTTTTCCGCCAAGGAGGTCGAGCGCCGGCTCGGCCGACTGAATCTCTGCATCGGCGATCTCGATGCGATCCTCGTCACTCACGAACACAGCGACCACGTCGGCAGTGCGCTGACGCTCGCCCGCCGCGCGTCGCTGCCGCTCTACATGAGCTGGGGTACCGCGCGCGCGGTCGGCGCGGACGAGGCCGACGTCGATCTCCACGTGCTGTGGGGCGACGAGACGGTCGCGATACGCGATCTGGCCGTCATGCCCTATACGGTGCCGCACGATGCGCGCGAACCGCTTCAGTTCGTCTTTATGGACGGCGCCAGCCGGCTCGGCGTGCTGACGGACGTCGGAATGGCCACGCCGCACATCACGGCCGTCCTGAGCGGCTGTGACGCGCTGGTGCTCGAATCCAACCACGATACCGCGATGCTGGCCGGGAGCCGCTATCCGCAGTCGCTGAAGGCGCGCATCGGCGGCAACCACGGCCACCTGAGCAACGACGCGGCGGCGGACATCCTCGCGTCGCTCGAACGCAGCCGGCTCCGGCACCTCGTCGCCGCGCACCTGAGCCAGCAGAACAACCTGCCGGAACTGGTCCGCCAGGCGCTTGGCGGCGTGCTGGGGACGAACGGGGAGGACGTGATCGTCGCCACGCAGGACGCGGGCTTCGACTGGCTAGCGCTCGGATGAGCGGGGCCAGGCCGCGGCGGCGGCCCCGTGTGCCTGCCGGGTGGCGGGCGCGGAAGCGACAGGCGTAAAAAAACCGGCCCTCGGGCCGGTTTTTTTTCAGCTGACGCTGAGGCTTACTGGCTTGCGCCCGAAGCCGGAGCAGCCGTCGCTGCCGAAGCAGCCGACGCCACTGCAGCAGCAGCGTCGCTCGCAGCAGCCGTTGCCGACGAAGCAGCAGCCGAAGCGTCGCTCGCAGCACCAGCAACTGCCGAAGCAGCCGACGAAGCAGCAGCAGCCGCGTCGCTTGCAGCCGACGAAGCAGCTTGATCAGCGCTCTTGTTGCAAGCAGCCAGTGCAACAGCAGCCAACAGGGAAGCTACGAGGAGGGATTTCTTCATGATCACGTCCTTTTATGGTTAAAGGTAAGCAACAGCGCGAAACAATACCGGTAATGTGCTCCAACACCGACCTGGGCCGCTGGTGGAGATGCACTTCTTAGAGCGTGAATCTTCCCTACGGCTTGGGCGGAAATTATATGCACTTTCCTATCGACCGTCGACAAATGCGGGGTCAATACGTTGTCTTTCCCATACAGAATTTGATCCGTACGGGCATACGGGGCGACTCACACTAATTCCGGTTTCCGACCCGTATCCAGCCCGCACAATACCACTCGTGCAACAAGGCTGTCATCGAGGGAACCCGGGATAGTGTTACAAACCGTTTCGCCTCCATCTGGCGTTGATTGGCCAGTTCGGGCAGCCATTCGCCGGCCTGCTCGAGCGGTCCTTCTTCGCCATTAATGAAGTACGATCGCGCGTTATACATCAATGCGGCCCTTCTGTCGAGACACACGCCACGGCGCGACGCTTGCGTGACGAACGCGGCCTCGGACAGCGGGCGCGCCGGCGGGTCGAAAACGACGTTCGACTTCGGCTCGCTCAGGTAGCAGCCGAGGAACTCGGCGACGTCCCGCTTGCGCCAGCGGATCGCGTCGACGATCTCGGCAACGCGCTCGACCATCGCCGGAGGCAGTTGCGCGGGGGTATCGACGGCCGGCTGCTTCGGGTCGCGGTAGAGGTCGTCGCCGCCCCCGTCGCGCAGGCCGCCGCGCTCCGCGAGATAGTACAGGAACTGGGCGCCCAGCTCGCCGGCGGACGGGGCCCGGAAGCCGATCGAGCAGGTCATGCATTCGCCTTCGGCAACGCCGTCGTGCGCAATGTGCGGCGGCAGGTACAGCATGTCGCCGGGCTCCAGCACCCATTCTTCGCTCGGCTCGAAGTGCTCGAGGATCTTCAGCGGCACGTCCGGCTGAAGCGACAGATCCTTCTGCGCGCCGATGCGCCAGCGGCGCCGGCCTTCGACCTGCAGCAGGAATACGTCATACGAATCGAAATGCGGGCCGACGCCGCCGCCGTCCGTCGCATACGAGATCATCAGGTCGTCCAGGCGCGCGTCCGGGATGAAGCGGAAGCGGTCGAGCAGCGCGCGCGCCGCGTCGACGTGCAGGTCGAGGCCCTGCACGAGCAGGGTCCAGGACTTGCGCGTGACGGCCGGCAGCGAGCCGGGTTCGAACGGGCCGTGGGCCAGTTGCCACTTGTTACGAAAATGGGTGATGAGTCGCGATTCGGCGTCATAGTCCGCCGCGAGCTCGAACAGTGCGTCGCGCGAGACCGGCGACGCGATGCCGGGAATGGCCTGGCGGATCAGCAACGGCTTCTTCTGCCAGTAGCCGCGCATGAATTGCGCCGGTGTAAGACCGCCGAGCAGCGGTGTGGGAAGATCGGAAGGCGGCGCGCCGAGCGGGGCGGCAGCGACGTCCCGCGGTTCGGCTTGAGACCGGTTGCGCATCGTATAATGAGATTTGTATTTGGGAGAATTGGATGAAAATCGCAAAAAACACCGTCGTGTCCGTCACTTACAAGCTGTCGGATGCACAGGGCAACCTGATCGAGGAAAGCGACGAGCCGATGGTCTATCTGCACGGCGGCTATGATGGCACGTTCCCCAAGATCGAGGAACAGCTCGACGGCCATGAGCCGGGCTACGAGGCGCAGGTCCAGCTCGAGCCGCAGGACGCGTTCGGCGACTACGACCCCGAACTCGTGAAGATCGAGCCGCGCGATCGTTTTCCCGAGCCGCTCGAAGTGGGCATGCAGTTCGAAGGCACGCCGGAAGACGGCGACGAGGAAGTCGACTCGCTGATCTACACGGTCACCGACGTCGCGGAAGACAAGGTCGTGCTCGACGGCAACCACCCGCTGGCAGGCATGGCGCTGCGTTTCGCGCTCACCGTGAAGGACGTTCGCGAAGCGACCGAAGACGAAATCGAGCATGAGCACGCGCATGGCGCGGAAGGGCTCGAAATCGTCGACGAAGACGAGGACGAGGACGAAAACGGCGACGCGCCGTCACGGCGCACCCTGCACTGAGCTCGCAGGCAGGCCGGGTGTCGGCCCCGACGCAGGGGCCGGCGCAGGCCATGACGCGCCGCCTGGGGCGGCGCCGTCGCCCTGCAATGGCGGCGCGACCGACGACGAGTCGGGCAGCGCCGGCAACGCGGGGATTTCCGGCATCTGCGGCAGCGGCACGTCGTCGCGCGGCACGAGCGGCAGTGCGGGCGGCACGGGCAGGTTCTTCGGTACGTCCTGCAGGCTCACGTTGAAGATCGTCTGCCGTGCCGGCGACACACTCACCTTGACCCACTGATTCGTCGGATGGCGCGGTCCGATCGCGACGCGCGTCACGTTACCGACCAGTTCACCGTCGTCTGTCCGCAGCGGGCGGTCGATCAGAAAACCGCTCGCCAGCGGTTCGCCGCTCGCGTGCATCACCAGGATCGGGCCGCGGAACGTCGCCGCCGCCTTCACCAGCGTTCGTTTCAACTCACGAAAGCCGTCGCGCACGCGCGGCCGGTTGAAACGCAGCCATGCGAAGCGCTCCGCGCGCTCATAGCGTTCGAACTGCGGATCGCCTTCGAACACCACCACCATCGCGCGTGCGTCGCGCCGCTTCGCATATTCGGCCGCATGGTCGATCCAGAAGCCGTTCGCGATGATGCGGTCCTCGAATTCGCCGTTGCGGCCGCCGGCCGTCAGGTAATGGTTGTTCGGCGCGGGCGCGTTGAGCGCGACGAAGACGATGTCGTCGCGCATCCAGCGGGCGTTTTCCCGATATGGCCGAAAGCGTGCGACTTCGCTTTCCCGCGTGATCTGCAGTGCGCCGGGCGAGGGCGATGCCGCATCGGCGAGCAGCGTCTGCCGCAGGAAGTCGAGCCGCTCGACCGGATCGTAGCCGCCGCCCGCCGCCGTGTTGCACGTGACCCAGTCGTCGTGACCGGGAACGAATACGAGCGGGACGCGAGTCGCATCCAGGATCGCGCCGCGCTGCGAATACAGCGCATCGCGGCAGGCTTCCTTCGACCCCTTCAGGTCGCCCGCATAGACGACGAACGCGAGGTTGCGCTCGCGCGCGATCGCGTCGAGCAGCCGCTGCGCGGCCGGTTCGTCGCCAGGGGCGTTGATCACACCCGACACGACCGCGAACGAGTAGGGCGCGCTGTTGCGCTTCGGCGGCGCGGCCACCGCGGCGGCTTGCGCGAACGCAAGCACGGCCGCGACGAGCGCGGCCGCGGTACGCACCGGCAGGCCGCGCGGGATGCGCAGGATGCGCTTACGCGTGCCCGTCGGCATCGTGCGACCGGACCAGCGTGCGCAACTCGTACAGCAGGTCGAGTGCCTCGCGCGGCTTGAGATCGTCGGGATCGATGTCGCGCAGTTTTTCGAGCGCCGGATGCGGTGTGTCGGGCAGCGCCGGCGCGTGCGCGCATTCGAGATCGTCGGCGGTGACCGGCGGCGCGCTGAACAGGTCGAGTTGCGGCGTGTGCTGCGACGCCGACTGCTGTTCGAGATACGCGAGGTGCTTGCGCGCGGCGCGGATCACCGGTGCCGGGACGCCCGCGAGTTGCGCGACCTGCAGCCCGTAGCTCTGGTTGGCCGGACCTTCGTTGACCGCATGCAGGAACACGATGCCGTGGCCGTGCTCGACGGCCGACAGGTGGACGTTGGCCGCCTGCGGGAATTCGGCCGGCAGTTGCGTCAGCTCGAAGTAGTGCGTCGCGAACAGCGTGTAGCACGCGTTGTGCGCCAGCAGGTGGCGCGCGATGGCCCACGCGAGCGCGAGGCCGTCGAACGTCGACGTGCCGCGGCCGATCTCGTCCATCAGCACGAGGCTTTGCGGCGTCGCGTCGTTGAGGATCGCCGCGGCTTCGGTCATCTCGACCATGAACGTCGAGCGGCCGCCCGCGAGATCGTCCGCCGCGCCGATGCGCGTGAAGATCCGGTCGATCGGGCCGAAGCACGCCGACTTCGCCGGCACGTAGCTGCCCACGTACGCCATCAGCGCGATCAACGCGGTCTGCCGCATGAACGTCGACTTGCCGCCCATGTTCGGGCCGGTGATCAGCAGCAGCTTGCGCTCGGGGCCGAAGCGGCAGTCGTTCGCGATGAACTGTTCGACCTGCGCTTCGACGACGGGGTGGCGGCCCTGTTCGATTTCGATTCCGATCTCCTCGGTGAAGGTCGGCGCGACCCAGTCGAGCGCGCGGGCGCGTTCGGCGAAGGCGGCGAGCAGATCGAGTTCGGCGAGCGCCGAGGCGACGCGCTGGCACTCGGGGATGAACGGCAGTAACGCCTGCAGCACCGCGTCGTACAGCGCGCGCTCGCGTGCCAGCGCGCGTTCCTGCGCGGACAGCGCCTTGTCCTCGAAGGTCTTCAGTTCGGGCGTGATGTAGCGCTCGGCGTTCTTCAGTGTCTGGCGCCGGCGGTAATCGTCGGGCACCTTGTCGGTCTGGCCGCGTGTGACCTCGATGTAGAAGCCGTGCACCTTGTTGTATTCGACGCGCAGGTTCGCGATGCCGGTGCGCGCGCGCTCGCGCGCTTCGAGATCGATCAGGAACTGTCCGCAGTTCTCCGAGATGTCGCGCAGCTCGTCGAGCTCGGCATCGTAGCCGCGTGCGATCACGCCGCCGTCGCGCACCATCGCGGCCGGTTCGGGCGCAATCGCGCTGGTGAGCAGGTCGAGGCATTCGGCGGGCGGCGCGAGTGCCGCGTCGACGCGGGCGAGCGCGTCCGCGTTCGCGACGATCGCGCTGATGCGCTCGCGCAGCGCCGGCAGCGCGGCGAACGTGTCGCGCAGGCTCGACAGGTCGCGCGGGCGTGCGGACAGCAGCGCGAGACGCCCGGTGATCCGTTCGACGTCGGCGATCTGGCGCAGCGCGCTGCGCAGCGCATCGAGGCTGGCGTTGCCCGGTGCGTCGAGCAGCGCGCCGATCGCCTGCTGACGCGACTGTGCGGCCACCGACGCACGCGGCGGATGATGCAGCCAGTGACGCAGCAGCCGGCTGCCCATCGTCGTGCAGCAGGTGTCGAGCAGCGAATACAGGGTCGGCGATTCGGTGCCGCGCAACGTTTCCGTCAGTTCGAGATTGCGGCGCGTGGCCGGATCGAGCCCGATGTACTCGGTTTCGTTCTCGACCTTCAGGCTGCGCACGTGCCGCAGTTGCTGGCCCTGCGTGGCGGCCGCGTAGAGCAGCAGCGCGCCGGCCGCGCCGCACGCGCTCGTCAGCGAATGCGCGCCGAAGCCGTCGAGGCCCGCGACGTCGAGCTGGTCGCACAGGCGCTGCGTGCCCGATGCGATGTCGAAGTGCCATGCCGGGACGCGCTTGCTTGCGCCCGCGCCGGCGGGCACGGTATCGGTTGCGCCGTCCGGTGTCAGGATTTCGGCCGGCCGGATGCGCTCGAGCGCGGCAGGGAGTTGCTCGGGGGCGATTTCGGCGAGGCGTAGCGCGCCGCTCGCAAGGTTCAGCCATGCCAGGCCGACGTTTACCGCGACGCCGCGCTTGTTGTGGCCCGTGCACATCGCGAGCAGGTAGACGTCGTTCTTGTCGGACAGCAGCGCGGCATCGGTCAGCGTGCCGGGCGTGACGACGCGCACGACCTTGCGCTCGACGGGGCCCTTCGACGTGGCCGGATCGCCGATCTGCTCGCAGATCGCGACCGATTCGCCCATCTTCACGAGTTTGGCGAGATATTGCTCGACCGCGTGGTGCGGCACGCCGGCCATCTTGATCGGCGTGCCGGCGGAGGCGCCGCGTTGGGTGAGGGTGAGGTCGAGCAGGCGTGCGGCCTTCTCCGCATCTTCGAAGAACAGCTCGTAGAAGTCGCCCATCCGGTAGAAGACGAGTGTGTCGGGATGGTCGGCCTTGATGCGCAGGTACTGCTGCATCATTGGAGTGACGGGTGCAGGTGCTGCGGTGGGGTGCATGCTCATGTGACCGGGAAAAGTTGCTTTGCCCGAGTTTACCAGTGGCTCGCGCGGGATCACTCTAAGTTCGCCATCCGGCTAGTTGTCGGCGATGGAAAGCGGCAGCTACTGGCCAAGAGTGGTTGTGGGAACCTGCCGGGCGACGTCCCCAAGACGTCTACGTCCCGATCTGATTATCTTGCTAGTGCCAGAATTTCCAGAACGGCTTGCGTGGCTGGACGGCAGGGGCAGGTTGCGTCGGATACTTGTAGTTGGCGTTGAATGTCCATTCACCGTCGACCCGCAGGAACTCGACCTCCGACTCGATCCAAGGCTCGCCATTTTTCATGAAAGCTCCCCAGTAATCCTCACACAGTTGGGCAAGCTCCTTTGAGATGACTGCTTTATCCTCGGAACCCGCATTTTTGAGCTTGTAGTCGATGCGGTGACCATCGCATTGAATCGTCAGTTGCCCCTTGTCCCAAGACTCAGGTGAGCAGCGAATGGCTTCACGAATTAAGGCGGTGAGGGCTTCTGTGTAACCGTCGAATTTATCAGTCATTTTCCGAGATCCTAAAGTGCGTCCACTTATGATGAGTCGTTATTGGGTGGTAGTGCCGCACGGCCAGAGGTGGGCTCGACTGTCCGAGTTTACCAGCGGGCCGCACGGGACCACTCGAAGTTCGCCGTTCGGCCAGTTGCTGGAGATCACGACCGGCGGCTGCCGGCCACTTGCAGCCATTCGTCCATATGCTTTGGAGGACAATCCACTGACCGCTCTACCTACGGCAGCGGACCGTTGTTTCCCGAGCTCGTCGTGCGGCCGGCCAACCTTGAACGCGAAAACATCGCGCGAAGGCATAATCGTGACTGTTCCGGTACCAAACGGTGAATGCGATGATCGAGGGGCGCCTAGTACTAAAACTGGACGATGAATTTCGTCATCTTGCGTCGTACGCGCTTGAAGACGATGGGTCGTTATACCTTTTTTTGGTTCGAGAAGGCACTAACGACCATAGGTTACTGCATGAGGTTGGGCAAGAGGGACTGACCAAGGTCGACTTCGAAGGGCGGCGACCAAAGACGAAGAAAATCTCGTACCACGCGTCAGGCCTCATTAGGTACCACAACGCTGATCACCAGAAAGTGTTCCGTGAGCCGTTGTGCGCGGTATCAACCGTCAACTCGATTGTCGCTTACGTTATCCCCTCTGTGCAAAAACTGGATAGATTAGAAGGTACCCGCGATAGCGATTTCGTTTTCGAGCTTGAAACGGACAGCCGCATGCAGTTTTCATTCTGCGTGACGCCGTGGCAGCACGTGCCGTCGTGCAATCACGCTGCGATTCGTTTCCACAACTTATTTGCACTTGTCGTCGAAATTGGTGGACCCGTAATCGAGTTGCCGAAAGAGCTAGCGCAGCACGTAACTACTTGCGCGATCAAAGAGGGATTTCCCGTGCCGTTACTTGACGAGCCGACGGCTTTTGCGCGCTTCCACCAACAGGTGAATCAAACGCAGAGTTTGATCTTGTACTCGCCCAACGCGAAGGGCGAGTATCGGCTAGTTTGCGCAGTACCTATGCGAATTCCTCCTTCGCTCGAAATTCGCTTTGTCGACAAGTCCTTCACTGCCGAGACGCTTCCACCGCATCCAAAGCGTGGCACGGTAGAAGTCAGATTTCGGGTAAAAGGCAAAGGTGGCTACATTCGACAAGAGGTGCCCATTGAATATTTAGCCTTGGACGCAAGATTGTAGACGCCGAACTGATCTCGTCAACCTCCTTTCCGCCCCCTTCCAAATGGCCGCCGCACTTTGGGAGCGGCCATCCAAATCGTAGTGGTTTCAATGGCCGGTCGGGGTCGGTAACGGCCCGCCTCCAAAAGGGTAGGCGTAGGTGTCGGCGTAGCTTTGTGCGCCGACCCTTGTCAGATAAGCCGCAGGTACTGCTACATCATTGGAGTGACGGGTGCAGGTGCTGCGGTGGGTTGCATGCTCATGTGACCGGGAAAAGTTGCTTTGGCTGCCCGAGTTTACCAGCGGCCTGCATGAGATCGGTCGAAGTTCGCCATCCGGCCAGTTCTTGGCGATGGCGAATGACAGCTACCGGCGAAAACGGCTGTTCAGTCGCTACTTGATTGCGACTCGCTGGCGTCATAGCCTGCAAATGGACCCACAAAGATGAATCCTTTCGAGAGTTCGTCGCAGACTTCGCTCTGACTGGGAAAATACGAAGTGAACTCCGGCCACGCTTCGTTAACGAACTCATCCCACATGTCTGGGTCGAGTTCGTGAATCTTGCCGTCTGGAATGCCCACGAACTCGAAACCACGCCGTGAGATTTCCGACACGGCACCCCTTGCACCTGCTTCGGGATTTTCTCCCGCGACAAAGACCGGCACATACGCCCCGACCATGTTGCTTGGCATTTCTTGATTTATGCCTCGCCTGATGTGCAGCGTAAGCCGAAACAAGCGTGGCTTTTGCTCGTGCTTCTTGCTCCCAAACATTCTTGGCATCGGTTGCATCCTCTGGAGCGCTATTTACACGAAATACAGGAGCTGCTGCTTTTGGTCGACAACAGCCGATCCGGAAAAGCTCGAGCGTAGGTCTTAGCGTAGCTTTGTGTGTTGAGCCTTGTCAGATAAGGCGCAGGTACTGCTGCATCATTGGAGTGACGGGGGCAGGTGTTGCGGCAGGTTGCTTGCTCATGTGATCGGGAAAAGTTGCTTTGCCCGAGTTTACCAGTGGCCCGCGCGGGATCGCTCGAAGTTCACCATCCCGGCCAGTTGTCGGCGATAGCGAGAGGAAGCTAGTATCTTGCGCACGACAGTCCTTGGAGCGCGTCACTATATGGTCAAAGAACGGATCTCCTTTGTTGCCTCCGCACTGTTCACCGTTCTCCTGCTCGGAGGGGTGTTTTTTATCACTTGCGATAAATTGCCCTTCAACTTTCGGATTCTACTCGGTTCGGGCTATGGCTTAGCGCTGGCCATATACGCTATTGCGCTTGCTTTCGCCTTAGTGGACACGACGCTCCGATACTTTTACTTGTTTGCCGACCGAGGCACCGCGCTTCAACCGCGAATGTCGCGCAGACGTGCATGGATACTTCTCGGTGCGGTTCTCATAGGGTTCTGGGCGCTCCATTGGTCCGCGTATCTGTGCCGTTGAGGGCCTGATTGAGCTTTACCGGGATTATCGCAGCCTTACCGACGACCTGTTTCGGGAACTACCGTTAGCCAAGCTCGCGATTGAAAATTCCGGACGCGACTGGCCCGCCAATGAGAAGCGGATTTTTCACGAGTTGGGATTGCCGACTGAGTGAAGCGAAAAAGTTGACTGCGGAGTGAGGGCGAACGCCTGTCCAATACGAAAACTGCTGTTTACGAAGAGCGCTATGTATGAAAAAGATCAATGATTCTGCACGGGCTTTTATCGATCTAGCCAAGCTAGGACGAACCAGTTTTTGGGCAATCGCGTTGACGCTGTTGCTTATAGTCTTTATCAACACCGTTAGCACGCTCGGTATTCTGGCGTTTTCGCCTGCGAACGTTCATTCAGCGTTTTATAAAAATTTCAGCGTCATCAACGAGCTTGAATCTTCGTTCACTGGTGCCGCTGGAATCGGTGGTATAGCTGGATTCTGGTTTGCGTGTCGATTTATTCTACACCGTCCGTATGTGTCTATCGTTTCTGCTCAGCTGAAATTCAACATTCCACGTCTCCTGCTCGGCATGGCGCTTTTCCTGCCTGCGTTCGCGGTATCGGTCGTCGCGGGTTCGGTTTATTTCTGGGCGCGTTATGGCACGTGGCAGCCGCCGCTTGGGGGATTTAATTTGAACCCGCACGTTTTCGGGTTCGGTCCGATTTTTAGCCTCTTTGCCGGACCTGTCGCAATAGGTGTGCTCGCATTTGGTGAGGAACAGTTTTTTCGTGGATGGATGACGCAGACCCTTGGGCAATATATCCGCGTTCCGACTGTTGTCGTGATAGTCGTGGCCGTTTCGTTTGCGATCTATCACACGCAATACGACTTGCCCATCAAGGCGGTAATGTTCTTTAATTCTATCGGTTTTTCAGTGTTGAGCCTGCGCGATCAACGTCTGGAATTGGCTGTCGGTGCTCACACAATGCTAAACACGTGCGTTGCAGTGCTGATACCAACGTTTTTCGTGCCCGCGCATCCGCATGTGAATCTCCCGAATGCGTTTTACATGAGTCACGCAGTACTGATACTGGACATAATTATTTTCGCGCTGATTAAAGGCGCGCTGCCCTTCGCGTTGATGTACTGGTTCCTGCAAAAGACAAACGGATGGCTCGAGCCGAACCGCGCAACCAAAGTTGCGGACGTTCAACCCGCGTGAATATCAAAGGCGCGCACCGTGAGCGACATCTCAACCGTTCCGAGCACTGAGCAGGTCGACGAAGCGCCGCAACAGCCGCAACGGCAGAGTAGGCGCGCGTTGCTGTTCGGGCCTGCCGCGCTCGAATAGCCTTCGGGTTGGCTCAAGATAGGAATCGTTCATGAACCGCGAATGACCGTTCGGGAGAATTGCAAGGGGCCGAAACAGGTCGTTAGCGAACGATCCTCAAAAGGGCGAGCGTAGGTCTTGGCGTAGGTTTGTGCGCGGAGCCTTGTCAGATAAGCCGCAGGTACTGCTGCATCATGGGCGTGTGGCCGGCGAAGGCTTCGGGCGACAGCGTGGTCATAAGTCAGGCGTGAGTTTATTGCTTGGGTTGCCCGAGTTTACCAGCGGCGTCATGTGCGGGCGCGAAGTTCGCCGTTTGGCCAGGTGCGGGCGCCGGGAATCGGCGGCGCTCAGGGGCCCATCCCGGCTCGTGGGCCAGGCGGGCCGGGTGCAACCGGAAATGGAGTGCCAACCCCGACACGCGGGTTGTGGTCGGCAATTTGGATCGTGACGGTACGGATTCGTTGATCGAATGTCGGACGTTCAGTCCATTTGCCCGATCGGAGGTCGTGACGTGAATGAATCGATCTGCCGCCTGATTTTGGGCTGGGCCTGCATCGCAGGCGGCATCACGATGTCCGCAGTCATCGCATTTCGTCCCGAACGGCTATTGACCTTCTATTGCAGGTCAAGGGCCTGGCGATGGTATTTCAGGTTTATTTTCAACGTGTCGGCAGAGGACATCGGGTCCGCCAGAATGGTTCGACTATTCAGACTCCAGGGGGCGTGGGGCTGGCGTTCTTTTGTATCCCGATTGTTTTCTTCCTGTTCCATGTGTAGAACGGTGCCGCCTCCCGCTCTGGGCAACCGTTCAAATCGTCATACGGTAGTGCGTATCCGACGGCGAAACCATGCGCGGTTATCGATGTAATCGGCCTTCGACCGCCGGTATTCGCATGATATTGTGAGGACCCGCAGAAGAATCCGCTGTTCATTCCGGTATGAGGGGCGACATGCGTCTATCCGATTTCATTGTTCGGAACATGGAACCGATCCTGGTGCAGTGGGAAGCGTTTGCCGCCACGCTGCTGCCGGCCGCGAGGACCATGGACTCGCACGGGCTGCGCGACCACGCGCGTCAGATCCTGGAGGCCGTGGCCAAAGACATCGGTACCCCGCAAACCAGGGAGGAGCAGCGCGAAAAATCGCTGGGACGCGCTCCCGAACCGTTGGATGCCAAGGAAACGGCCGCGCAGACACATGCCGTCCTGCGCGCCCGGCGAGGCTTCAACATCAACCAGCTGGCGGCCGAGTATCGGGCGCTGCGTGCCAGTGTGCTGCGCTTGTGGATCGACGCGTGCCAGCCGAGCGCACCTGATCTGGACGACATGATTCGCTTCAACGAGGCGATCGATCAGACGCTCGCCGAATCGGTTGCCTTTTTTACCGAGCAGGTCGAGCAGGCCCGCAACCTGTTGCTCGGCATGCTGGGCCACGACATGCGCACGCCGCTGCAGACCATTCAGATGACCGCGTCCTATCTTGCGGCGCTCAATGCGGGCGAGGCAATCTCGGAGGCCGCCGCCCGGTTGATCAGAAGCGGTGGCCGCATGCAAAGTCTTCTCGACGATCTCTGCGACTTCAATCGAACCCAGCTCGGGCTAGGGATCAACGTCGTCCCTCGCAATACGGATCTCGCGCACGTCCTCGCCAATGTGATCGACGAAGTGCAGGCAGCCCATCCGAATCGCAAGATCGACATCGACGTGAGCGGCGATCTGCAGGGTGAATGGGATGATCAGCGGCTGCAGCAACTCCTGAGCAATCTGGTGAGCAACGCCGTCACGTATGGGGCGCCCGATGCGCCCGTCCGGGTGATGGCGACGTCGGACGACACCGAGGTGCGGATCGAGGTGGGGAATAGCGGGCCCGCCATCGATCGTCTCACGCTCAACCGCATCTTCGATCCGCTTCAGCGTGGCGCCGGCCAATCCGAAAGAACCGACAACAAAGCCGGATTGGGGCTCGGCTTGTACATCGCCAGCGAGATTGCCAAGGCACATCGCGGTCGTATTGACGCGCGGTCAGATCAGACGGAAACGGTATTCGCGGTGCGCCTGCCGAGGGGCGTGCGAAATGAGCTTCCCGGAACCCGAGTCGAGCCGCAGTAACGCAGCGTGGCCTTCCCGCTCACGCCTTGTCAGAGTCGGCGCAGGGACGACTGCATCGTTGGCGTGACGGTTGCAGGTGCTGCCGTGGGTCGGGTGCGCGTGTGACCGGGAAACGTTGCTTTGGCTGCCCAGGTTTGCCGGCAGCCTCGCGCACCCGTTCGACCTCGCTTGCCGACGGACAGGCGGGAATCGACATCGCTCGGCACGCGGACCTGCGCGCACCGAGCGGCGTGGTACATCAGTCCGCGTGCGCCGACATCATGTCGAGCGCCACCGCCTGCGCGACTTCGATCCCGTCGATGGCTGCCGAGTAGATGCCGCCCGCATATCCGGCGCCTTCACCCGCCGGATACAGGCCGTCGACGTTCACGCTCTGGTAGTCGTCCTTGCGTCGAATCCGGATCGGCGACGACGTGCGCGTCTCGACACCGGTGAGCACTGCATCGTGCATCGCGAAGCCGGCGATCTTCTTGTCGATCTCGGGCAGCGCTTCGCGGATCGCCTCGATCACGTAGTCGGGCAGCGCGGTGCTGAGGTCGGTCGGGTTCACGCCCGGCTTGTACGACGGCTCCACCGAGCCCAGCGACGTCGACGGCCGGCCTGCGATGAAATCGCCGACCAGCTGGCCCGGCGCGCGATAATCGCCGCCGCCGAGTTCGAACGCACGCTCTTCCCATTTGCGCTGGAACGCGATGCCGGCCAGCGGGCCGCCAGGGTAGTCGTCCGGCGTGATGCCGACGACGATGCCCGCATTCGCATTGCGCTCGGCCCGCGAATACTGGCTCATGCCGTTGGTGACCACGCGGCCCGGCTCGGAGGTGGCCGCGACCACCGTGCCGCCCGGGCACATGCAGAAGCTGTAGACGGCCCGGCCATTGCTGCAGTGGTGGACCACCTTGTAGTCGGCCGCGCCGAGCTGCTTGTGCCCCGCGAACTTGCCGAAGCGGCTGCGATCGATCAGCCCCTGCGGATGCTCGATGCGAAAGCCCAGCGAGAACGGCTTGGCTTCGATATAGACGCCGCGATCGTGCAGCATCTGGAAGGTGTCGCGCGCGCTGTGGCCCACGGCCAGCACCACGTGGTCGCACGGCAGCGTTTCGCCGTTCGACAGCTTGAGCGCGCGCACCTTGCCCTGATCGATCTCGATGTCGTCGACCCGCGTTTCGAAACGCACTTCGCCGCCCAGTTCGTGGATCGACGCACGCATCTTTTCCACCATGCTGACGAGGCGGAACGTGCCGATGTGCGGCCGGCTCAGGTACAGGATGTCTTCCGGCGCGCCGGCCTTGACGAATTCGTCCAGCACCTTGCGGCCGTAGTGATGGGGATCCTTGATCTGGCTGTACAGCTTGCCGTCGGAAAACGTCCCGGCTCCGCCTTCGCCGAACTGCACGTTGGACTCGGGGTTGAGCACGCTCTTGCGCCACAGGCCGAAGGTGTCCTTGGTGCGCTCGCGCACGGCCTTGCCGCGTTCGAGGATGATGGGGCGGAAACCCATCTGCGCGAGGATCAGCCCCGCGAACAGGCCGCACGGCCCCATGCCGATCACGACCGGGCGCTGGAAATTGCCGTGCTCGGGCGCCTTCGTGACGAAGTGGTACGCCATGTCGGGCGTCACGCCGCAATGCGGCTTGCCGGCGAGGCGCTTGATCGCGGCCGCTTCGTCGGCGACTTCGACATCGACGATGTACGTGAGCTTGATGTCGGCGCGCTTGCGCGCATCGTGCGCACGGCGGAACACGGTGTAACGGAGGAGCCCGTCCTCGGCCACGCCAAGCTCCGCGAGGCGCGCGCGAACGGCGGCCTCGAGCGCGCTTTCGGGGTGATCGAGGGGGAGTTTGATTTCGCTTAGCCGTAACATGGGGACTCGGATGCGATTGCCACGGCGTCGTGGCGGTGTTGATACGGGCTGGGGCCGGCAGGCCGGCGGTATGGTCCGCCGTGCACGCATGCCGGACGCAAGCCCTTCATGGTCGCTGCGGGAGCGGCGGCGCAGGCGGCAGTCCGTCGGCCGGCCGCCACCCCGCGAGCCACTCGGGCAACTTCAGGATAGGCGTACGCGGCGACCGTCGTGCGGGAAGATTGTCCGCCTCCCGGCAACCGGGAGGCGAACGGCGCGCCGTCATGACGATGCCCGCGGGCGATGCATGCGAAAGCCGCGCCGGGCGGGCGCGGCCGGGGCTTACTCCGCCGCCGGATGCACGCGCGTGTAACCCTTCAGGATCGGGATCATCTGCGCGTAGATCTTCGGGTTCGCGGCGACGATTTCATGGCGATGCAGGAAATCGGCGTCGCCCGTGTAGTTGCCGACGAGGCCGCCGGCCTCGGTGATCAGCAGGCTGCCCGCTGCCATGTCCCACACGTTGATGCCTTGCTCGAAGAACGCGTCGAGGCGGCCGGCCGCGACGTTCGCGAGATCGAGTGCGGCCGCGCCCGGGCGGCGCAGGCCCGTGCAGGCCTGCGTCATTTCGGTGAAGAGGCGCGCGTAGGCGTCGAGGCCGTCCTTTTCGCGGAACGGGAAGCCCGTGCCGACCAGCGCGTCCGACAGGCGGTCGCGGCGGCCGACGCGGATGCGGCGGTCGTTCAGGTACGCGCCGCGGCCGCGGGTGGCCGTGAACAGATCGTTCTTGTTCGGATCGTAGACGACCGCCTGCGTGACGACGCCCTTGTGCTCGAGCGCGATCGATACGCAGTAGTACGGGAAGCCGTGGATGAAGTTGGTCGTGCCGTCGAGCGGATCGATGATCCACTTGAATTCGGATTCGTTTTCCGATTCGCCCGATTCTTCCGCGAGGATCGCGTGGTCGGGGTACGCAGTCTTCAGCGTCTCGATGATCGCGTCTTCGGCGGCCTTGTCCACTTCGGTGACGAAGTCGTTTTGCTGCTTCTTGCGAATCTCGATCAGGTCGAGATCGAGGGACGCACGATTGATGATCTGTCCGGCGCGGCGCGCAGCCTTGACAGCGATGTTGAGCATGGGATGCATGAGCCTGGATCCTGTAGCCGGCGGCACGGGCCGCCACGAAGTGGAACGACCGCCCGGCACGGCGCAAAACGTGGCAGGCGAGGTGAGACGCGAATTGACAAAGAACGGGGTACGACCCGCGCCGCACGTTATGCGACGCGTAAAGGCATGATTTTACCCGATTTTTGGCGGTTTCAGGTGACCGGAATACGGGGAAACCCCCACTATCCATCTGGACGAGTGGGTTTGCCGCGGCGATGGCGATACCATACGGCCATTCTGACGAACCGAGTCGTATCGTAGTGGAAACCCCGCAGAACACCGCCGCGCCGGCCAAGCCGGGCGCGGCCTCGTCCCTGCCGCCGTCCGGCGGCTTCACGTCCACCCGTTTCGTGCTCGTCGAGCCGAGCCATCCCGGCAATGTCGGGGCGGCCGCCCGCGCGCTGAAGACGATGGGCTTTTCGCGTCTCGTGCTGGTCGCGCCGCGCGTGCCGCACGTGCAGAGCGACCCCGAGGCGATCGCGATGGCCAGCGGCGCGGACGACGTCCTCGCGTCCGCGCACGTCGTGCCGACGCTGGGCGAAGCGCTGTCCGGCGTTCACTGGTCGATTGCGCTGACCGCGCGCACGCGCGAATACGGGCCGCCGCGCCTCGCGCCGCGTGCCGCGGCCGCGCAGGCGTGCGCCCAGGTCGGCACGGGCGACATCGCGCTCGTGTTCGGCAACGAGCGCACGGGCCTCGCGAACGAGCACGTCGAGCAGTGCAGCGCGCTCGCGCACATTCCCGCGAACCCGGCCTACAGTTCGTTGAATCTCGCACAGGCCGTGCAGGTGCTCGCGTACGAGTTGCGTGTCGCGTTTCTCGATCAGGCGAGCGCGCCGTCGGCGCAACCGTCGGCCGAAACCGGCACGCTTGCGCAGAGCGACGAGATCGAGCGGATGTACGCACACCTCGAGAACGCGCTGGTCGCGCTCGATTTCCTCGATCCGCGCAACCCGAAGAAGCTGATGCCGCGGCTGCGACGCCTGTTCGCGCGCACGGGCCTCGAGCGCGAAGAGGTCAACATCCTGCGCGGTGTCGCGAAGCACATCCTGTTGAAATCGGGCAAGCCGGGCGGCGACGCGTAAGCCTGGTCGTCAGTCGGCGGCGCGGGTCGCGGGTTTCCCGGCGCACGGGAAATCTTCCCGTCGAACAGATGTGCCGCCGGGGCCGCCGCAAGCGCCGGGGCAGATCGCTCCCCCGGTCGACCCTCCCGCGAACAAACCCGACGGCAGCAGGCGTTCCGCCTGAATACCCCCGTCGTCGGCGGGGTGAACGCGCGGGCTCGTGCGGCCGTGTGCGACTCGCCCTACAATCGCCAAACCTCATAAGTAAATGACCCGGCGCGATAAGGGTCGGCCATGGCCGGCGACGCGCGCGGGCTTTTTCCCGGACCACATCATGTTCACGAGACTGCGCGAAGACGTCGCAACGATTCGCGAGCGGGATCCCGCCGCTCGCAGTGCGTGGGAAGTGCTGACCTGTTATCCGGGGCTGCATGCGCTCGTGCTGCACCGTTTCGCGCACGCATGCTGGCGCGCGAAGCGCTACTGGCTCGCGCGTTTCGCGTCGCAGGCCGGCCGTTTCCTGACGGGGATCGAGATCCACCCCGGCGCGACGATCGGCCGGCGCGTGTTCATCGATCACGGGATGGGCGTCGTGATCGGCGAGACGGCGATCATCGGCGACGACTGCACGATCTATCAGGGCGTGACGCTGGGCGGCACGTCGCTCACGCGCGGCGCCAAGCGCCATCCGACACTCGAGGCCGGCGTGATCGTCGGGGCGGGCGCGAAGGTGCTCGGCGGCTTTACTGTCGGCGCGGGGGCGAAGATCGGTTCGAACGCGGTCGTCGTGAAGCCGGTGCCAGCAGGCGGCACGGCGGTCGGCAATCCGGCGCGCATCGTGATGCCGGCGCAGCCGAAGCCGCAGCCCGAACGCGCGGCGTTCTGCGCATACGGGATCACGCCGAATGCCGATGATCCGATGTCGCTCGCGATTCACGGGCTGATCGATCACGCGGCGAAGGAAAGCCGTCGCGTCGACGAGATCGTCGCGGCGCTCGAACGGCTCGGCACGCATCTGGAAACGCTGCAGGGCGCCGACGCGGCGCGCCTCGATCTGCGTCGCCTGTCGGCCGTGCTGGAAGGCAGGTCGGTCGAACGTCAGACCTGATTCAATGAACGTTCGCGGCTGCCGGTCGGTGCGGCGGCAGCGGCGGCGTCAGTCGAGCGGCATCGCGTGGATGCCTTCCGCGTCGACGCGCAGGTACCCGCCGCGCGGCTTGCCGTGGTCGAGATCCCAGTCGGGCAACACCCAGCGGATACCACCGGGTTCCATGTGCCGGGCAGGGCGGTGCGTGTGGCCGTGAATGATCACGCTCGCGCGACTTTTCCGGAACAGCGCGGCCACGCCTTCGCGCGTGACATCGTAGATGGCCGACGCAGGGCGCATCCGGCCCGCTTCGCTGTTCGAGCGCATGCGCTGCGCGAGCCCGCGGCGCCAGCGGAGCGGCCATGCGAGAAACAGCCATTGCATGGCGCGGTTGCGTGCGAAGCGGCGGAACACCTGATAGCCGCGGTCAGCCGTGCATTGCGCGTCGCCGTGCGCGAGCACGATGCGCTGGCCGAACGCCGTGATCAGCGAAGGGTCGGGCAGCAGCATCGCACCGGCTGCCTTCATGAAGCGCCGGCCGAGCAGGAAATCGCGGTTGCCGTGCATCACGTAGAGCGCAATGCCGCGCTCCGAAAACGTATGCATCAGCGCGGCCATGCGTGCCGCGAACGGATCGTCGTCGAGGATGTCGTCGCCGATCCAGTATTCGAACAGGTCGCCGAGGATGAACACCGAGTCGGCGCTGTCGGCGGTGTATTTCACGAAATGCTCGAACGCGGCGACCGTCTTCGGAATCGCTTCGCTCAGGTGCAGATCGGAGAGAAACAGGAACGGGCGTGCGGCTTGCGCGTATTCGCGCTCGCCCGGCACGCCCGCGGAGACGCTTCGCGGCGGACTTTCCTGCAACATCGAAGTGCCTCCGTAACCGTGCGTCAGACCACGACGGCCTTTTCGATCACGACGTCGTCGGTCGGTACGTCCTGATGGAAACCGGCGTTGCCCGTCTTGACGCCCTTGATCTTGTCGACCACGTCCTGGCCTTCGACGACCTTGCCGAACACGGCGTAGCCCCAGCCTTGCGGCGTCGGCGACGAGTGGTTCAGGAAGTCGTTGTCGTTCACGTTGATGAAGAACTGGGCGGTGGCCGAGTGCGGATCGTTCGTGCGCGCCATCGCGACCGTGTAGTTGTCGTTCTTCAGACCGTTGTTCGCCTCGTTGTCGATCGGCGCGTCGGTCGGCTTCTGCTTCAGGCCCGGCTCGAAGCCGCCGCCCTGGATCATGAAGCCGTTGATCACGCGATGGAATACGGTGCCGTCGTAGTGGCCCTTCTTCACGTAGTTCAGGAAGTTCTCGACCGTCTTCGGTGCCTTCTCGGCGTCGAGCTCGAGCTTGATCACGCCGTGGTTCGTATGCAGTTCAACCATGATGAATTCCTTCGATGAGGCGGTTTAAATGGCACGCGGCCGGTCGTGCGACGCGGCCGCGTGAGGCGCCGGACGGGCCGGCAGGTTCTTACTTCGAGACGATGCTGGCCGATTCGATCACGATCGGTTGTGCGGGCACGTCCTGCATCGGGCCGCGCGAGGTCGTCGCGACGCCTTCGATCTTCTTCACGACGTCGAGACCCGACACGACCTTGCCGAACACCGCATAGCCGTTGCCGTCCGGGTTCGGGTAGTCGAGGCCGCTGTTGTCGACCGTGTTGATGAAGAACTGCGCGGTGGCCGAGTTCGGATCGCTCGTGCGCGCCATCGCGATCGTGCCCGTCAGGTTCTTCAGACCATTGCGGCTTTCCAGCGGGATCGGCGCGCGGGTCGGCTTCTCCTCGAAGTTGGTCTTGTAGCCGCCGCCCTGGATCATGAAGCCCTTGATCACGCGATGGAAGATCGTGCCGTTGTACTGGCCGGCCTTGACGTAATCGAGGAAGTTGGCGACGGATTTCGGCGCCTTCTCCGGATAGAGCTCGACGCGGATGTCGCCCTGCGAGGTCTTCAGCTGCACGACGGGGTGCGCGGTAGCCGATTGCGCGAACGCAGGTGCGGTCGCGGTCGCGAGAAGGGCGGCGCCGCCAAGCGCCAGCAACAGACGTTTCATTGCGATCCTCAGGTTGGGAGGGAGGGAAGGCCGCGCCGCTTATTGCGACGGCGCGACGTACGGCGCCGCCAGTGCGCCCGACGGACCGTTGAACTGGAACGTCGGCGACATCGGCAGCGTGGTGGTGCTCACGTTCGCGGCGGCGCGGTCGGTGTAGTCGCGCGTGGCCGGG
Organism: Burkholderia metallica; assembly: GCF_001718555.1. Classification (NCBI taxonomy): domain Bacteria; kingdom Pseudomonadati; phylum Pseudomonadota; class Betaproteobacteria; order Burkholderiales; family Burkholderiaceae; genus Burkholderia; species Burkholderia metallica. The sequence continues at coordinate 2,388,271 of NZ_CP013401.1, read as the reverse complement.
GTGGTCGCGCGGGCGTTCGGCGCGGCCTTCGGCGGCGACACGATCTTCTGGAGATCGGCGAGGCGCTGCGCGGTCGCGCCGCTCGTGCGGCCGAGCGATTGCGCACGCTTGTACGACTCGGCCGCGAGGCGCAGGTAAAGATCGCCGAGGTTCTCGTACGCGAGCGAGTAGCTCGGGTTCGATTGCGTCGCCGTGACGAGCGCGGTGCGCGCTTCGTCGTAGCGGCCGTGCTTCGCGTAGAGCGCCGCAAGGTTGTTGTACGGCTCGGGCAGTTCGGGGTACGCCTGCGTGATCGCGACGAACTGCTGGATCGCGTCGTCGTCGCGGTTCAGGCGGGCCAGCACGGTACCGCGCTTGAATTGCGCCTGAAGGTCGTGCGGGTTCGACGCGATGCGCGCGTCGAGCTGCGCGAGCGCCTGCTTCCACTGCTTGCCGGCGATCGACGCGTCGATTTCGGGGGTGCCGTCGGCGGTGGCCGGGGCCTTCTGCGCATGCGCCGCGGGAGCCGCGAAAAGCGTCAGCGCGACGCCCATGACGGTGGTCGCAACGAGGGTCGCAGCGCTGCGCGCGCGGCCGCGATGAGGTTTCATAGGCGTAAATCGGAATGTTATACTCCGACCCATTCTAACAAAACGTCTGCGCGTTCCGGCGAGCGGCGGACAGTCTTTCTTTGCCTCTCGTGGCCGTCACCGCTGTGCTTGCAGCCTGACCGCCCCATGTGATATCGAGGACGCTCGGCCTGGGGCCGCAGCAGATGGTCCGTCCGTTTCGCATGCTGGGCGAGCTTCGCCAGGGCGGTTTCCTTCGGCTCACGGTTCATCTCTATGGAATCACTGCGCATCTACAACACGCTCGCGCGTGACAAGCAAGTCTTCGTGCCGCGCCATCCCGGCGAAGTGCGGATGTACGTATGCGGCATCACCGTATACGACTATTGTCACGTGGGCCACGCGCGCATGCTGGTCGTGTTCGACCTCGTCCAGCGCTGGTTGCGTGCGATCGGCTATCGAGTCACGTATGTGCGCAACATCACCGACATCGACGACAAGATCATCCGCCGCGCGGTCGAGAACGGCGAGACGATCAAGTCGCTGACCGACCGGTTCATCGGCGCGATGCACGACGACGAAAGCGCGCTCGGCATCCAGCGGCCCGACATCGAGCCGCGCGCGACCGAGTTCATTCCGCAGATGCTCGGCATGATCGAGACGCTCGAGACGAACGGCTACGCGTACCAGGCGACCGACGGCGACGTCAATTACTCGGTGCGCAAGTTCGCGAACTACGGGAAGCTGTCGGGCAAGTCGCTCGACGATCTGCGCGCGGGCGAACGCGTCGCCGCGAACGACGCGAAGGAAGATCCGCTCGACTTCGTGCTGTGGAAGCGCGCGAAGCCGGAAGATCCGGAAGGCACGTCGTGGGCGTCGAAGTACGGGATGGGGCGCCCGGGCTGGCACATCGAGTGCTCGGCGATGGGCTGCACGCTGCTCGGCGAGCATTTCGACATTCATGGCGGCGGGCAGGATCTGCAATTCCCGCACCACGAGAACGAGATCGCGCAGAGCGAGGGCGCGACCGGCCAGACGTTCGTCAATTACTGGATGCACAACGGCTTCGTGCAGGTCGACAACGAGAAGATGTCGAAATCGCTCGGCAACTTCTTCACGATCCGCGAAGTGCTCGAACGGTACGACGCCGAGGTCATGCGCTTCTTCATCGTGCGCACGCATTACCGTTCGCCGCTCAATTACAGCGACGTGCATCTCGACGATGCGCGCGCGTCGCTCACGCGCCTCTATACCGCGCTGAAGGATGTCGAGGCCGACACGCTCGCACTCGACTGGAACGAGCCGCATGCGCAGCGTTTCGCGGCCGCGATGAACGACGACTTCAACACGCCGGTGGCGGTGGCGACGCTGTTCGAGCTGGCGGGCGAGGTGAATCGCACGCGCGACGCGTCGCTCGCGCGGCAACTGAAACAGCTGGCGGGCCTGCTCGGCCTGCTGGGCCGCGAACCGCGCGCGTTTCTGCAGCAGGCGTCCGGCGCCGCGCAGGCGGGCGGGCTCGCCGCCGACGAGATCGAAGCGAAGATCGCCGCGCGTGTCGCGGCGAAGCAAGCGAAGGACTATGCCGAAGCGGACCGGATCCGGGCGGAACTGCTCGAGACCGGTATCGCACTTGAAGACAAACCGGGCGGATCGACCGAATGGCGTCGCGTATGAGCGCGGTGCGTTCCACTGACCGATCCGTCAGGTAGGAGGCAAGATGGCAACGGCCAGAAAAGCGCCGGTCAGGCGCGCGACCCCTGTCGCCGCGCGTCCGGCAGCCAAGCGCGTGCCGGCGGCGAAGCCGGACGCGACGCGCGCCGTGCCGAACGGCGCGCTCAACGGTCACGCGCAGCCGGCGGCCGCGCAGCCGGCCGCCGATGCGGCCCGCAAGGCCCGTGCGTCCGAAGCGGACGGCGAGGAGGTCGTCGTGCGTCCTGCATACTGGGACAAGGCATGCGCCGACCTCGTCAAGCGCGACCGGATTCTGAAGAAACTGATTCCGAAGTTCGGTCCCGCGCATCTCGTGAAGCGCGGCGACCCGTTCGTCACGCTCGCGCGCTCGGTGGTCGGCCAGCAGATTTCGGTGCCGTCCGCGCAGTCGCTGTGGGCGCGCATCGGAGATGCCTGCCCGAAACTCGCGCCGCAGCCGGTGATCCGGCTCGGCGCGGACAAGCTGATCGCGTGCGGGCTGTCGAAGCGCAAGACGGAATACATCCTCGATCTCGCGCAGCATTTCGTGTCGGGCGCGCTCCACGTCGACAAATGGACGTCGATGGACGACGAGGACGTGATCGCGGAGCTCACGCAGATCCGCGGCATCAGCCGCTGGACGGCCGAGATGTTCCTGATCTTCAATCTGTCGCGGCCGGACGTCCTGCCGCTCGACGATCCGGGCCTGATCCGTGCGATCAGCGTCAATTATTTCAGCGGGGAACCCGTCACGCGCAGCGAGGCGCGGGAAGTCGCGGCCAACTGGGAGCCGTGGCGCACCGTCGCGACCTGGTACATGTGGCGCAGCCTCGATGCGCCCGACGCCGACGCCTGAGCAGCGGCTATCGGGTTTTAAACATCAATAGTTGAGAGCCGGTTTTGCGCATCGCCCGCGCGGGTAGAATACGCGCTGCCGCAAGACCCAAGGATTCGAACACATGAAGACCACGTTTCTGGATTTCGAACAGCCGATCGCCGAACTCGAGGCCAAGATCGAAGAACTGCGATTCGTGCAGGACGACTCGGCTGTCGACATTTCGGAAGAAATCGAGCGGCTGTCGAAGAAAAGCCAGCAACTGACGAAAGATCTCTACGCGAACCTGTCGCCGTGGCAGGTGTCGCAGATCGCCCGGCATCCGCAGCGTCCGTACACGCTCGATTATGTTGCGGAACTGTTTACCGATTTTCACGAGCTGCACGGCGACCGTGCGTTCGCGGACGATCTGTCGATCGTCGGCGGCCTCGCGCGCTTCGGCGGTCATCCGTGCATGGTGATCGGGCACCAGAAGGGCCGCGACACCAAGGAACGCGCCGCGCGCAACTTCGGGATGCCGCGTCCGGAAGGCTATCGCAAGGCCGAGCGCCTGATGCGTCTTGCCGAGAAGTTCGGGCTGCCGATCTTCACGTTCGTCGACACGCCGGGCGCGTACCCGGGCATCGGCGCGGAAGAGCGCGGCCAGTCGGAGGCGATCGGCCGGAACCTGTACGTGATGGCCGAGCTGAAGACGCCGATCATCACGACGGTGATCGGCGAGGGCGGTTCGGGCGGTGCGCTCGCGATCGCGGTGGCCGACACCGTGATGATGCTGCAGTTCTCGACCTACTCGGTGATTTCGCCGGAAGGCTGTGCGTCGATCCTGTGGAAGAGCGCCGCGAAGGCGCCGGAAGCCGCGGAAGCGCTCGGCCTGACCGCGCACCGCCTGAAGGCGCTCGGCCTGATCGACAAGATCATCAACGAGCCGCTCGGCGGCGCGCATCGCGATCCGAAGGGCATGGCGGCGCTGCTGCGCCGCGCGCTCGCCGATTCGCTGCGCCAGTTCCAGGGGATGAGCATCGATGCGCTGCGCGAGCGCCGCTTCGAACGCCTGATGGCCTACGGCAAGTTCAAGGAAACCACGCCGGGCGCATGACCGGCTGCGTCTTCCCTACGCGCGCCGCAGCGCGCGTGTCCCGATCGTGATCCCACCGACCGAATTCTCCGCCGACCGCGTCGTTCTCGACGCGGTCGGCGTTGCGCTTTCCGGCATGCCGTCCGATGCGCGCATCGCGATCGCCTACAGCGGCGGCCTCGACTCGACGGTGCTGCTCGACGCCGCCGTGCGCGTCGCGGGCGCGTCGCGCTGCGTCGCGCTGCACGTCCATCACGGGCTGAGCGCGAATGCCGACGCGTGGGTCGAGCATGCGCAGGCGAGCGCGGCCGCGCTCGGTGTCGCATTCGAATCGATGCGCGTCGACGTGCCGCGCGACAGCGGCCTCGGCGTCGAGGCGACGGCGCGCGAGCGGCGCTATGCGGCGCTCGACGAGATGTGCGAGCGCCACGGCGCCGCCGCGCTGTGGCTCGCCCAGCATGCGGACGACCAGGCCGAGACCGTGTTGCTGCAGTTGTTGCGCGGCGCGGGGATTGCCGGGCTTGCCGCGATGGCGCCGCGTTACCGCCCTGACGGCGTGCGCGTCGAGCGCGTGCGTCCGCTGCTGCGATTGTTGCGTGCGCAACTGGAGCGCTATGCGGCACAGCACGATCTGCAATGGATCGACGACGAATCGAACAACGACACACGCTATGCGCGCAATGCGCTGCGTATCGACGTGCTGCCCGCGCTGGCCGTGCATTTCCCGGGTTTTCGCGATGCGCTCGGCCGGGCGGCCCAGCATGCGGCGGCCGCGCAGCGGCTGCTTGACGACCTGGCCGAACTGGATTTCGCCGTCGCCGCGCGCGATGACGGCCGTGCGCTGTCGCGCGACGCGCTGGTCGGATTCGACGATACGCGCGGTGCGAACCTGCTGCGCTTCTGGATGCGCCGGCTCGGTTTGCCGGGCGCGTCGGCCGCCCGGCTCGCCAACATGATGCGACAGCTGCGTGCCACGAACGTCGCGCATGCGCTGCGCGTCGATCACGCGGGGCAATGCCTGCGCCTTTATCGCGACGTCGTCTACTGGGAAGCGGGCGACAGCAGCGACCCGGCCGACGACGGCACGGGGACGCCGCATCCGGAAGCGGTGCTCGCATGGAACGGGCAGGAAGTCTGGCACCTGCCGGGATGGCGCGGCACGTTCGTGTTCGCGCCGGCCGAAGCGGGAAGCGCGGACGCGGTGCCGGAGGCGCTGCTGCGCGGCGCGCGGCTGGCAGCACGCGCCCGTGCGGGCGGCGAGCGGATGCGCACGACGCCGGGCGGCCCCGGCCGTACGCTGAAGAACCTGTTCCAGGAGCGCGGCGTGCCCGCATGGCAGCGCGACGTGCCGCTGCTGTTCGCCGGCGACCGGCTGATCTTCGTGCCGCGCGTCGGCGTGAATCGCGATGACGGCGTGCCCGGCGGCGGGGCAGCCGGTGACGGCGCATGGCGCCGGATCGAGTGGCGTCCGGACATGCTGATCGCCTGATCTCGGCAGGCTGCCGGCGGCGCGACGGCGCGCGCATTTTCACCATTTGGTAAACAGCGCCGGAACGGCTTCGGACGCGGCGAGCGGCTTGTCAAGCGGGCCTCTATCGGGTACGCTCGGACGTTTGCTCGGCTCGATTTTTGAGCGATTTGTGCAGGTTTTCCGCGTGACGTACCCGGTTTGCGCGGCCTGATCGGCCTTCCGGGCAAATTCCGTCACGCTTGCGTGTTGCGTCCCAGCCGTCCCTCTCGTCGTCCGTCCACAGCCACAAGCCGCGTGACCGAACGGCTACGCGGCCTGCCCAGCGCGCCCGTGCGGTTTCTCCTCCAGTTCAGAACGACAATGGCACTCATCGTACACAAATACGGCGGCACTTCGATGGGCTCGGTCGAGCGCATCAAGAACGTCGCGAAACGCGTCGCAAAATGGCATCAGGCCGGGCACCAGATGGTGGTGGTGCCTTCGGCGATGTCCGGCGAAACCAACCGTCTGCTCGGTCTCGCGAAAGAGATTTCGAGCCAGCCGAGCCCGCGCGAGCTCGACATGATCGCGTCGACCGGCGAGCAGGTCAGCGTCGGCCTGCTGTCGATCGCGCTGCAGGAAATCGGCGTCGAGGCCGTGAGCTACGCGGGCTGGCAAGTGCCGATCAAGACCGACAGCGCGTTCACGAAGGCGCGCATTCACTCGATCGACGACGAGCGCGTGAAGGCCGATCTGAATGCGGGCAAGGTCGTGATCATCACGGGCTTCCAGGGCGTCGATCCGGACGGCCACATCACGACGCTGGGCCGCGGCGGCTCGGATACGTCGGCGGTGGCGGTCGCGGCGGCGCTGGGTGCCGAAGAGTGCCTGATTTATACGGACGTCGACGGCGTCTACACGACCGATCCGCGCGTGGTCGAAGAGGCGCGACGCCTCGATCGCGTGACGTTCGAGGAAATGCTGGAAATGGCGAGCCTCGGCTCGAAGGTCCTGCAGATCCGCTCGGTCGAATTCGCCGGCAAATACCAGGTGAAGACGCGTGTGCTGTCGAGCCTGACCGATCCGCTGATTGCGCTCGACGAAGAAATGCGCTCGGGCACCCTGATTACTTTTGAAGAAGACGAGACCATGGAAAAGGCAGTCATTTCCGGCATCGCGTTCCAGCGCGACGAAGCACGCATTGCTGTGATGGGCGTGCCCGACAAGCCGGGCATCGCATATCAGATCCTCGGCCCGGTCGCGGATGCGAACGTCGACGTCGACATGATCATCCAGAACCAGAGCGTCCAGGGCAAAACCGACTTCACGTTCACGGTCGGCCGCGGCGACTACCAGAAGGCGATGGACATCCTCACCAACCAGGTGAAGGGCCACGTGAACGCCGAGCACGTGCAGGGCGACCCGAAGGTGTCGAAGGTGTCGGTTGTCGGCGTCGGCATGCGTTCGCACGTGGGCGTCGCGAGCAAGATGTTCCGCACGCTGTCGGAAGAGGGCATCAACATCCAGATGATCTCGACGTCCGAAATCAAGATTTCGGTGCTGATCGACGAGAAATACATGGAGCTGGCCGTCCGCGCGCTGCACAAGGCATTCGAACTCGACCAGGCATCGTGAATTTTTCGTGATGCATTGAAGAAAATGCATCACGGAAATTGACGGGCGGTTCGAAACCCTATATTATTTCGTTCTCGTCGCACTGCCTCCCTGGTGCGAGCGAAAGTTTGGGAGACGTGGCCGAGAGGTCGAAGGCACTCCCCTGCTAAGGGAGCATCTGGGCCAAAACCTGGATCGAGGGTTCGAATCCCTCCGTCTCCGCCAAAAGCGGTGACAAAGCCCCGCAAGTTCTCGGACTTGCGGGGCTTTTTCTTTTTCCGGCCCGGCGCTGTCGCGCGCTCGACACGCAATGCGGCCGGATCTCTCGTCCGTTGCGAAGTCGGCAGCTGCCTGCTGCAAACGACATGATCGATGCGCGCCATCCCCGTCGATGCGACGATGCTCGCTACGTCGCCGCTCCACGTCATGCGTACGCACCGCTTCATCGATTTCCCATTGCGACCCGATCATCACCGCGCGATGACGACGCGCACATGCGGTTCCCCGCGTCATCGTCGAATGCGATCGGAAGCGTGAAGCGAGCGGGTGGGGCGACCCCGGCCGGCCGCGCACAATGCGGAATGAAATAAAAATGAAAGTATTGCTGTAAGGAATTCGAGCCGCGCGCTGACCATTCCCTCGGGCATCGATAAGCTCAATCCGACCCTCGGAAATGCGTGGCTCGCGTCAAAAATGCGGCACTGCGTCGATTTCCGCCCTCGACCTCATTCGCCAATACAAAAAATTACTCATAAAAATCAGAAGCATAGAGCGGAGTGGAAAATCGATGTTCTGCTGCGCTGCAGAAAATAATCAATCGCCTTATGCTGGTTAACCCGATCGCATTTGAGCAGCGTCAAGTTATCCGCTGACGCCGCTTTACATTTTGCCAACACTGGCGATTCACGAAATCTATCTGTCGATTCGATTTCGTTCCTTTCGTCTCGCCTGTCACCGATGCAGTGCGCGACTTCATCAAGGCCTGTTGACATGCATGATTTCCCCTTCCTGAGCCTGGCCATCTGGGCTCCGATCCTGTTCGGCGCCGGTCTGCTGCGCGCCGGTTCCGACCGTCATCCCCGTCGAACGCGGCTGATCGCGCTCATCGGTGCGCTGGTGGGGCTTGCCGCCGTCGTTCCGCTCGTCGCCGGTTTCGACGCGCATTCGGCCGCGATGCAGTTCGTCGAAAGCCGCAACTGGCTGGCGGCCTTCAATTCCGGATGGCGGGTCGGCATCGACGGCGCGTCGCTGTGGCTCGTCGTGCTGACCGCATTCACGACCGTCGTGGTCGTGGTGGCGTCGTGGGAATCGGTCACGGTGCGCGTCGCGCAGTACTACGCGTCGTTCCTGATCCTGTCGGGGCTGATGGTCGGCGTGTTCGTCGCACAGGACGGACTGCTGTTCTTCATCTTCTTCGAGGCGACGCTGATACCGCTGTACCTGCTGATCGGCACGTGGGGGCGCGAGCGTCGCGTGTACGCGGCCGTGAAGTTCTTCTTCATCTCGTTCGCCGGCTCGCTGCTGCTGCTGATGGCGATGCTCTACCTGTACGCGCAGTCGCATACGTTCGACATGGCCGTGTGGCGTACGCTGCAGCTCGGCTTCGCGCCGCAGTTACTGGTGTTCATCGGGTTCTTCGCCGCGTTCGCGGTCAAGGTGCCGATGTGGCCGGTCCACACGTGGCTGAGCGACGTCTACACCGACGGCCCGACCGGCGCCGCGCTGATGCTCGCGATGCTCAAGCTCGGCGGCTACGGGTTCCTGCGCTTCGCGCTGCCGGTCACGCCCGATGCGAGCCACTTCTTCGCGCCGGCCGTGATCGCGCTGTCGCTGTTCGCGATCGTCTATGCGAGCCTGATCGCGCTCGCGCAGACCGATCTCGGCAAGCTGCTCGCGTATTCGACGGTCGCGCATATGGGGATCGTCACGCTCGGGCTGTTCCTGTTCAACCGGATCGGCGTCGAAGGCGCGATCGTGCAGCTCGTGTCGTACGGCTTCGTCGCGGGCGCGATGCTGTTGTGCGTGAACGTGCTCGTCGATCGCACGAAGCAGCGCGAGATTGCCGCGTACGGCGGTGTCGCGGGCGTAATGCCGCGTTTCGCGACCTTCACGGTGCTGTTCGCGATGGCCAACGTCGGCCTGCCGGGCACGTCGGGCTTCGTCGGCGAGTTCATGGTCATCATGGGCGCGATCCGTTTCAACTTCTGGATCGGCGCCATCGCGGCGCTCACGTTGATCCTCAGCGCGTCGTACACGCTGTGGATGCTCAAGCGCGTCGTGTTCGGCAAGGTCGCAACGCAGCGGATCGCGAAGCTCGCCGACCTGAACCGTCGCGAGATCGTGATGTTCGCGTCGCTCGCGCTGATCGTGCTCGCGGTCGGCATCGATCCGAAGCCGTTCACCGACGCTATCGATCCGACCGTCGGGCGGCTGATCGAAGACGCGAGCCATTCGAAGCTGCCGACCGGGGACGGCCCCGCGCAGCCGCTGCCGTCGTACATGGCGTCGACGCACGGCTGATCGCGGTATGGCGCGCGAGCAGCGCGCAACGCGCATCGCACGGCGGTGCAGTAGTTGCGTGCGCATCGATCGAGGCCAGGCACGACGCGCGCCGGGCCGGTTTCCGGCTGCGTGAAATTGCCCCGCGACAATGTGTCTCACGGCAGATTCTGCAATGATGATTTGCCGCATTGGCTGGTTTTTCATCGCACTCGCGCGACGTATGATTCGGCCACTTTCGTGGATCGAATGCGCATCGGGCATACGCAAACGGATTCAATGACCCTCGGGCTGTGTGATGAAAAGAAAAGCTTCAAAAGGCGGGGCGGCGCTGATGTCGATCGGCGCGGCTTTGAGCCTGTCAGGCTGTAATTTAGATGTACTAAATCCGAAAGGAAGCGTGGGTGCCGCCGAAAAGGCGCTGATCGCGACGTCCACCTGGGCGATGCTGATCGTCGTCGTACCGGTGATCCTGCTGACGCTGTGGTTCGCGTGGCGTTACCGCGCGTCCAACCGCAACGCCACCTACGCGCCGAACTGGTCGCACTCGACTGCGATCGAGGTCGTGATCTGGACGGTGCCGACACTGATCATCCTGTTCCTCGGCGTGCTCACGTGGAAGACCACGCACGAGCTCGATCCGTACAAGCCGCTCGAATCGTCGGTGAAGCCGATCGACGTCGAGGTGGTCGCGCTCGACTGGAAGTGGCTGTTCATCTATCCGGAGCTGGGCATCGCATCGGTGAACCAGCTCGCGATCCCGGTCGGCACGCCGGTGAACTTCCGCATCACGTCGGATTCGGTGATGAACTCGTTCTTCATCCCGCAGCTCGGCGGCCAGGTCTATGCGATGGCCGGCATGCAGACGCGCCTGCACCTGATCGCCGACGAGCCCGGCAACTACGCGGGCACGTCCGCCAACTTCAGCGGCCGCGGCTTCTCCGACATGAAGTTCCGCACGCTCGCCGAGCCGCGTGAGCAGTTCGATGCATGGGTGCAGAAGGTGAAGGCATCGCCGGAGCGGCTCGACGCGACCGTGTACGGCACCGTCGCGCAGCCGAGCGAGAAGGCGCCGGTGCGCTACTTCTCGTCGGTGGACCCGCGGCTCTTCCACAACATCATCGCGAAATACAACGATGGCCACGTCCTCGACCTGAAGGACGCCGCCTGCGGCACGAAGGGGTAACGCATGTTCGGCAAACTCACACTCTCGGCGATCCCGTTCGATCAGCCCATCATCATGGGGGCCGGCGCCTTCATGGGGCTGGTCGTGCTGGGCATCCTCGCCGCGCTGACGATCACCGGCCGGTGGAAATGGCTTTGGACGCAATGGCTGACCACGGTCGACCACAAGAAACTCGGCGTGATGTACATCATCGTCGCGCTGATCATGCTGCTGCGCGGCTTCGCCGACGCGATCATGATGCGCATGCAGCTCGCGCTCGCGTACAACGCGCCCGGCTACCTGCCGCCGCACCACTATGACCAGATCTTCACCGCGCACGGCGTGATCATGATCTTCTTCATGGCGATGGTGTTCATGGTCGGCCTGATGAACCTGGTCGTGCCGCTGCAGATCGGCGCGCGCGACGTCGCGTTCCCGTTCATCAACTCGCTGTCGTTCTGGATGACGGCGGTCAGCGCAATCCTGATCAACGTGTCGCTCGTGATCGGCGAATTCGCGCAGACGGGCTGGCTCGCGTACCCGCCGCTGTCGGAGCTGCAGTTCAGTCCGGGGGTAGGGGTCGACTACTACCTGTGGGCGCTGCAGATCTCGGGCGTCGGCACGCTGCTGACCGGCGTGAACTTCTTCGTGACGATCATCAAGATGCGCGCGCCGGGCATGACGCTGATGAAGATGCCGGTGTTCACGTGGACGGCGCTCTGCACGAACGTGCTGATCATGGCATCGTTCCCGATCCTGACCGCGACGCTCGCGCTGCTCGGCCTCGACCGCTACCTCGGCATGCACTTCTTCACGAACGAAGCCGGCGGCAACGCGATGCTGTACCTGAACCTGATCTGGGCGTGGGGCCATCCGGAGGTGTACATCCTGATCCTGCCTGCGTTCGGGATCTTCTCGGAAGTCATCGCGACGTTCGCGAAGAAGCCGCTGTTCGGCTACAAGACGATGGTGTACGCGACCTGCGCGATCATGGTGCTGTCGTTCCTCGTGTGGCTGCATCACTTCTTCACGATGGGCTCGGGTGCGAACGTGAATGCGTTCTTCGGGATCATGACGATGATCATCGCGATTCCGACCGGCGTGAAGGTGTTCAACTGGCTGTTCACGATGTACCGCGGCCGGATCGAATTCACGACGCCCGTGCTGTGGACGATCGGCTTCATGGTCACGTTCACGCTCGGCGGCATGACCGGCGTGATGATGGCGATTCCCGGCGCGGACTTCGTGCTGCACAACAGCCTGTTCCTGATCGCGCACTTCCACAACGTGATCATCGGCGGCGTGCTGTTCGGTTATCTCGCGGGCTTCAACTACTGGTTCCCGAAAGCATTCGGCTTCAAGCTGAACGAGAAGCTCGGCAAGGCCGCGTTCTGGTTCTGGCAGGTCGGCTTCTACGTCGCGTTCGTGCCGCTCTACGTGCTCGGCTTCATGGGCATGACGCGCCGCCTGAACCACTACGACAACCCGGCGTGGCATCCGTGGCTGCTGGTCGCCGCGTTCGGCGCGGTGCTGATCGCGATCGGCATTGCGTGCCAGCTGCTGCAGCTGGTGGTCAGCATCCGCAACCGCCACCTGCCCGAGTATCGCGACACGACGGGCGATCCGTGGGGCGGCCGCACGCTGGAGTGGGCGACCTCGTCGCCGCCGGCCGATTACAACTTCGCGGTGATCCCGCAGGTGCGCACGCTCGACGCGTATGCGGACATGAAGGCACGCGGCGAAGGCCGGCCGGACCCGGCGTCGATCCGCGACATCCACATGCCGTCGAATACCTGCGCGGGCCTCGTGATCGCGGTCTTCAGCCTGGTGCTCGGCTTCGCGCTGGTGTGGCACATCTGGTGGATGGCGATAGGCGGGCTCGTCGGGATCGTCGCGACGCTCGTGATCTACAGCTCGCGCGACAACGACGGCTATTACATTCCCGCGTCGACGGTGCGGAAGACCGAAGACAGGCAGCCGACGAAGCGCGTGGCCGCGCGCGTCGACGACGTCGAACTGGAGGCCAACTGATGTTGCAGAAAACCTTGAGCGCAACCCTGCTCGAGCACGACGACCATCCGCCGTCGCATTCGGTGTTCGGGTTCTGGCTGTACCTGATGACCGACTGCGTGATCTTCGCGGCGCTGTTCGCGACGTTCGCGGTGCTCGGCCACCAGTACGCGGGCGGGCAGACCGCGAAGGACCTGTTCGACATTCCGGGCGTCGCGGTGGAAACCGCCGCGCTGCTGCTGTCGAGCATCACGTACGGCTTCGCGATGCTCGCCGCATACAAGCAGCGGCGCGGCGCGCTGCTCGCGTGGCTCGCGGTGACGTTCGTGCTCGGCGCGGCGTTTCTCGCGATGGAGCTGCGCGAGTTCTCGCACCTGATCGCGGAAGGGGCGGGCCCGCAGCGCAGTGCGTTCCTGTCGGCGTTCTTCACGCTGATCGGCACGCACGGGCTGCACGTGACGGCCGGCCTGCTGTGGATGATCGTGCTTGCCGGGCAGATCGTGTTGCGCGGCGGCGACCTGACCGATCGCGACCTGCGACGCCTGACGTGCCTGAGCCTCTTCTGGCACTTCCTCGACATCGTGTGGATCTGCGTGTTTTCCTTTGTCTATCTCGCGAGCGTGATCTAAATGGCCCATTCGCATTCGTCTCAACTCGAAGAAGGGCACGGCAGTGTCGGCGGCTACGTCGCCGGCTTCATCCTGTCGGTGCTGCTCACGGCCGCGTCGTTCGGCCTCGTGATGGGCGGCGCGCTGTCGCCGCACGCGTCGCTGATCGCGCTGGCCGTGCTCGCGTTCGTGCAGATCGTCGTGCATCTCGTGTACTTCCTGCACATGAACGGCTCGTCGGGCCAGCGCTGGAACGTGATGGCGTTCAGCTACACGGTGCTGACGGCGGCGATCCTGATCGTCGGCACGTTGTGGGTGATGCACAACGTCAGCATGAACATGATGTCGCGCTGAGCGGCATCCACGCGCAGCGATCGATATCCATGCGTGTGTTCATGAAAAAAGGCGGCACGCGCGTGCCGCCTTTTTTCGTCCGTGTCGCGCCGCGTAGCGGGATCAGTGTCGAGCGCCCGCGTCGGCGGTCAGCGCATGCGAGCAGTCGGCGCGGTACTCGGCGGCGAGCCGCTGTTTCGCACCGTCGAGATCGTCGGGATAGTACGGGCTCGCGTGTGCCGGCTCGTAGCCGACCTGTTCGAGTTCGCTCAGCTCGCGCACGAGGTCCGCACGCGTGACGTCGTGGCCGGTGTGGACGAACGGATACGCGTTGCATTGCTGCGGGGTCAGGTGAGGTGCCGCGAGTGCGGCGCCGCTCGCGCATGCGAGCAGCATGCAGGCGACGGTAGTCGACAGTTTCATCCGGTAGCTCCTGGTTTCGCGGCCCGATGCCGCATGACGTCAGCGTAGGCGGTGCGCGCGACGGCGCGGGCGACGCACGGATGAAACATGTTTCACCCGTACGCGGTGGCGCCTGATGAAGCAATTTTCATGAAAGGCAGGACGGCAACCGGCTCGTCTACGATAGTTGCGGGCGCATCGCATGCGCCCGTCATGACGTTCATTGCGAGGGCAACGATGCGAGTACTCACGGTCGAGGACGATGCGGTGACCGCGAACGAAATCGTCGGCGAACTGGTCGCACGCGGGTTCGAGGTCGACTGGATCGACAACGGCCGCGAAGGGATGATGCGCGCGATGAGCGCATCGTACGACGCGATCACGCTCGACCGGATGCTACCGGGCGTGGATGGCCTCGCGATCGTCACCGCGATGCGTACGGTCGGTATCGATACGCCGGTGCTGATGCTGAGCGCGCTCGGCGACGTGGATGAGCGTATCCGCGGGCTGCGCGCGGGCGGCGACGATTACCTGACGAAACCGTTCGATTCGGGCGAACTGAGCGCGCGCATCGAAGTGCTGCTGCGCCGCCGGCAGGCATCGGGCGTGCCCCAGCAGACGCTGTTGAAAGTCGGGGCGCTCGAGCTCGACCTCATTTCGCGCTGCGCGCGGCGCGGAGGCGACGAGATTCAGCTGTTGCCGACCGAGTTCCGCGTGCTCGAATTCATGATGCGCAACGCGGGGCAGACGATCACGCGCACGATGCTGTTCGAGGCCGTGTGGGGCTATCACTTCGATCCGGGCACCAACCTGATCGACGTCCACATGGGCCGGTTGCGCAGGAAGATCGATCCGCCGGGCGCGGACCCGATGATCCAGACGGTGCGCGGCTCGGGCTACATGCTCGCATGACGGAGGCCCGGATGGATGCGGCTCGCGCGGCGAACTTCACGCGCCGCTGGCACACGACGACGTTTCGCTGGCTGTGCGCGTATGCGGCGATCTTCTCGGTGTCGCTGCTGCTGCTCGCGGGCGTGATCAGCGTGGCCGCGACGCACACGATGGCGCGCGATACCGACGAAGTGCTCGCATGGCAACTGATCTATTTCGATTCGATTCCCGATGCCGAACTGCCGCTCGCGATCCACCGGCGGCTCGAGCACGAGCACATGCATACCAGTTTCTACGGGCTGTTCGATGCGAACGGGCGCCGTGTGGCCGGGGATATCGCGACACCGCCCGCGCTGCGCGCGGATCGCAACGGACGCACGTTGAACCGCACGCTTGCGCCGCTCGACGGCCAGCCCGCACCGATCACGCGTGCGATGGCCGTACGCCGCGACAACGGGATGACGCTGGTCGTCGCGCGCGACCTGTCACATTTCATCCAGATTCGCGACGTCGCGATCCGCGGGCTCGTGATCGGCGGCGTGATGATCCTGATCGCGGGCATCGCGGGCGGCAGCATGCTCGGCATGCGGCAGATGCGCCGTGTCGCCGCGATCCGGCGCGTCACGCGGCAGATCGCGGAAGGCAATCTCGGCAAGCGGCTGCCGGTCGGACGCTACGACGAACTCGACCTGCTCGCGCATCTCGTGAACCACATGCTCGACGAAGTCGAGCGGCTGATGGGGGAGGTGCGCCATACCTGCGACGGTATCGCGCACGACCTGCGCACGCCGCTCGCACGCGTGCACACGATGCTGGCCCGGCTCGCGGAGCAGCCGTTTTGCGCGGACGACCCGGCGTCGTCGGCACTGCTCGCGTCGGCGCGCGACGAGACCGACCGGCTGCTCGAACGCTTTCGCGCGATGCTGCGGATCTCCGAGATCGGCACGCTGAGCCGGCGCGGCGGCTTTGCCGCCGTCGACGTCGCGGCATTGCTGCACGACGTATGCGAGCTGTACGAACCGCTGGCCGAAGCCGTGGACGTGTCGTTCGAACTCGACGTGGCATCGGTCGAGCGCATTCACGGCGATCGCGCGTTGCTGTTCGAGGCCTTCAGCAATCTCGCGGACAACGCAATCAAGTTCACGCCACCGGGCGGCCGCGTGCGCGTTGCGCTCGATGCGGCGCCGGGCGGGCCGCTCGTCCGGTTTGAAGACACAGGGCCCGGGATCCCGCCCGGCGAACGCGACGCGGTGCTCGAGCGCTTCTATCGAGGCGAGCGCACGCGCCATGTGAGCGGCTCGGGGCTGGGGCTGAGCATCGTGTCGGCCGTGATGCGCGTGCACGGCTTCGCGTTGCGGATCGGCGATGCGCCGCTGGCCGGGGCGGCGATCACGGTCGAATGCTGGCCGCGCTCGCTCGCGTGACGACGTCGGAGACCGGTCGATGCGCATCCTGCTGATTGCGTCGCCGAATCCGGAAGCGGCGCGGCTCGACAAGGCATTTCGCGAAAGCATGCATGGTGTCGAGCGTGTCGACGGATGGCGCGACGGCTGCTTCGTGGCGACGCAGGACCGGTTCGACGCGATCGTGATCGTTGCGCCCGACCCGGCTGCGGGCCCGGCTATCCTCGATGCATTGCCGCGACTTGCCGCATCGGCCGCGGGCGCGACGATCGCCGCGATCGTTGCCGGCACGACGCCCGCGCAACGCGCACGGATGCTGCAGGCCGGTTGCGACGTGTGTCTTGCCCATCCCTGTTCGTTCGTGGAACTGCACGAGCGGTTGCGCGCGCTGTGGCGCCGCTCGGGCGTCATCGCGATACGCGAGCCGGTCCGGCTCGACGCGGCCACGCGCGCACTCGAAGAGCGTGGCCGGAAGCTGGCGCTCAGCACACGGGAATTCCGGCTCGTCGAATGCCTGCTGCGCGAAGCGGGGCGACCGGTGGGGCGCGATGCCGTGCTGCGTTATGCGTGGGGCGATGCCGACGTCGAACCCGAGACGGTCAATGCGCTGGTCGTGCGGCTGCGGCGCAAGCTGGCCGCGCACGCTTTTTCCGCGCGTATCGAAACGGTTGCGCGATTCGGATTCAGGTTCGACGCGGGCGAGTGACGACGCGGTATGGCGCCGTGCTCGCGGATGTCACGCACGCCGCGCGTCGCGCGGCGTGCGCGAATGCGTGCGGTCAGTGCGAATAGAGTTCGCGGTCGAGCTGCGCGAGCTGGCCGTCGCGTTCGGCCTCGACGAGTTCGCGATAGACCTGTGCGCGAGTCAGCGGCGTTGCCGCCCGCGCATTCCATGCCGGTTGTGCCGACGACGACGGTGCGGCCGCAGCCGCGGCGAGCGTCTGCGTCGCAGTCGCGGTGTCGTGCTGCGTGGCGCCGGCCCGGCCGGGCAGCGCGACGCAGAGGGCGCAGAGCAGGGTAGCGAACATCAGTGTCTTCATGGCGTGCTCCTTTCAGGTGACGGTGGCGGGCGCCGCGATGGCGATGCCGGCAGGATCGACGTTATCGGGCGCGCCGGTTCGGGCGGCCGGCACGCCGATGAAGAATCGTTCATGAACCCGCGTCGTGCCAGCCGCCGCCGAGTGCGCGTACGAGCCCGACGGATGCCTGCAGGCGCCGCGCGTCGACGTCGAGCGACGCGATCTGCGTATCGAGTTCGGTCGTCTGCGCGGTGACCACGTCGAGATAGCTGACCGCGCCGTCGCGATAGCGCGACATCGCCAGCGCGAGCGAATGCCGCGCCGCGGCGCGCGCCGCGTCGTCCTGGTCCGATTCGTCGCCGAGGCGGTGCAACTGCGCCAGCTCGTCCTCGACTTCGCGGAACGCCTGCAGCACCACCGCGCGGTAGCGCGCGCCCTGTTCG
This sequence comes from Burkholderia metallica, assembly GCF_001718555.1. Classification (NCBI taxonomy): domain Bacteria; kingdom Pseudomonadati; phylum Pseudomonadota; class Betaproteobacteria; order Burkholderiales; family Burkholderiaceae; genus Burkholderia; species Burkholderia metallica. The sequence continues at coordinate 2,370,287 of NZ_CP013401.1, read as the reverse complement.
TCGAACTGCGCACGCGCGTTGCGTATGCCGGCGGCGCGCCGGCCCCCGTCGAACAGCGTCGTCGCGAGACGCGGTCCGAGCGACCAGATCTCGTTTGGCGCGGCGAGCCACGGCGAAAACGTGTCGCTCTGGAATCCGGCGTCGAGGCCGAGCGACAGGTCGGGAAAGTACGCGGCGCGTGCGACGCCGATCCGCGCGTTCGCGGCCGCGACGCGGCGCTCGGCCGCGGCGACGTCCGGCCGGCGCTCGAGCAGCGTCGACGCGAGCCCCGTCGGAATCGACGGCACGCCCGGCAGCGCAGCCACGGGCGGCAGCGAGAACGTCGACGCCGATTCGCCCACGAGTGCCGCGATCGCGTGCTCGTCGAGCGCGCGACGCGCGGCGATGTCGGACGCGCGTGCCCGGGCGAGCGCGAGCTGTGTTTGCGCACGCGATACGTCGAGCCCCGATGCGAGACCGCCGCGATGGCGGCTGACGGTGAGTTGCCACGCACGGCGGTACGTGTCGATCGTCTGCGCGAGCGTGTCCGCTTCACGGTCGAGTCCTGCGAGGTCGAAGTAGGTGCTGGCGACGCCGGCCTGCAGGCTGAGCCGGACCGACGCGAGCGCGTCGCCGGCTGCCTGCGCATCGTCGCGACCGGCCGCGACCGCGTTGCGGACCTTGCCCCACAGATCGACGTCGTAGCCGAATCCCGCGTCGAGCGTGTTCGATTCGTAGACGTCGGGCTGACCGCTGCCGCGCAACGGCCGGCGCGCGGACTGACGGTCGCGGTCCGTTTCGGCACCGATGCCGAGGGTCGGCAACAACGCGGCATGCGCGCCGTCGAACAGCGCGACGGCTTCGTCGTGCCTTGCGACGGCGGCGGCCAGGTCGGGATTCGCGCGGGCGACGAGCGGTTCGAGCCGATCGAGTGTCGCGTCGCCGTATACGCGCCACCAGCCGTCGCGCGGCAGGCGATCGGCCGGCGCGGCATCGACCCATGCGCCCGTTTCGCGAAACGCGGCCGGCACGGGAACGGCCGGCGCACGATAGGTCGGCGCCAACGAGCAGCCGGCGAGCAGCGCTACGCTGCCCAGCCACACGGCAAGCAGTCGGTCAGCCATGGGCACGCTCCGTCGTCGCGGCGCCGGCGATACGCACGGGGTCGCCGTCCGCGAGCGAATCGGGCGGATTGTCGATCACGCGGTCGGCCGCCGCGAGCCCCGACGCGAGCACCACGCGCGTGCCGAGATCGGTCGCGATCGCCACGTTGCGCAGCCGTGCATGCCCGGTTGCGTCGAGCACGGCGACCTGCAACCCGTCGTGACGGAAGATCAGCGTGCTCGCCGGAATCGACAGCGCGTGCGCGGCGCCCGGCATCGCGATGCGCACCTGCGCGTATTCGCCCGGGAACAGCGTGCCTGCCGGGTTGGCGATCGAGAATTGCGCGAGCAGCGTGCCGGACGCCGGATCGATCGACTGGGCGGAATCCGCGAGCGTGGCGTCGAACGTGATGCCGGGGCGCTCTGGCACGGTCAGCGCGACATGCATGCCCGCGCGGATCGCGGCCGCGTCGTCTTGCGGGACGTGCACGTACAGCCGCAGCCGTCGCGCGTCCGACACGGTGAAGAGCTCGGCGCCGTTGCCGCTGCCCGCGTCGATCAGCGCGCCGACATCGGTCTTGCGGGCCGTCACGATGCCGTCGAACGGCGCGGTGAGCCGCTTGAACGATTCGAGCGCTTCGAGTCGCCGGACGTTGGCGGTGCTCGCCGCGACGGCCGCGCGTTTCGCATCGAGGTCGCTGCGTTTCTCGTCGGCTTCCTGCCGCGAAACGGAATCCTGCGCGAGCATCTCGGCCCAGCGGGCAGCGGTGACGGCCGCGAGCCGTTCGTTCGCGCTCGCGCTCTGCAGGTCGGCGCGTGCCTGCTGCAACTGCTGGTCGAGATCGGGTGTGTCGATCGACGCGAGCAACTGGCCGGCCTTCACGTGCGCGCCGATGTCCGCGTACCACGCGTGCAGGTAGCCCGGCACGCGCGCGTAGATCGGCGCGTCGACGTACGCGTCGAGCCGGCCGGGCAGCACCAGCGCGTCGGCCGCGGCCGGCTGCGGCGCCACCGTCGCGACGGTCGGGATCGCCTGTTGCGCGGTCCACGCGGCGACCGCGTGCGCATCGTGCAGGCGTGCGACGAGGCCGGCCGCCGCGACCGCAAGCGCGGCGACGGCGCCCGCGATCGCGAGCGGTTTCAGATAGCGCGGCGTGCCGGGGGGGCGGACTTCGAATTCAGTGGACATGCTGTTCTCCCGGGGTGAGGGACAGGGATTCGGAACGGGGCGCGCGATCGCGCCGGTGGACGAGGCTGAACACGACGGGTACGAACACCAGTGTCGCGACGGTGGCGCACAGCAGGCCGCCGATGACCGCGCGGCCGAGCGGCGCGTTCTGCTCTCCGCCGTCGCCGAGGCCGAGCGCCATCGGCGCCATGCCGATGATCATCGCGAGCGCGGTCATCATCACGGGCCGAAACCGCGTGAAGCCGGCCTCGAGCGCGGCGACGGCCGCGTCGGCGGTATGCGCGAGCCGTTCGCGCGCGAAGGTCACGACGAGGATGCTGTTCGCGGTTGCGACGCCCATGCACAGGATCGCGCCCGTCAAGGCGGGCACCGACAGCGGCGTGCGCGTGACGAACAGCATCCAGACGATGCCGGCGAGCGCCGCGGGCAGGCCGCTCACGATCACGAATGCGTCGCGCCACGAATGGAAGTTGACGACGATCAGCAGGTAGATCAGCAGGACCGCGCCGGCGAGGCCCGCGAGCAGGCCGCCGAACGCGCTGTTCATCGTCTGCACCTGACCGCGCAGGGTCACGCGCGATCCCTTGGGCAAGCCGGCCGCGTTCGCGCGCAGCACGCGTTCGATGTCGGCGCTGACCGCCCCGAGATCGCGATCCTGCGTCGTCGCGAAGATGTCGTACAGCGGGGCGATGTCGTAGTGCGACACGACCGCGTCGGTCTGGCCGCGCACGATTGTCGCGAGCCCGCCGAGCAGTTGCGGCGTGCCCGAGCGGCCCGTGACGGGCAACGCGCGCAGGTCCGACAGCGACGTCATCCGGTACTGGGGCGTCTGCGCGACGATCGGATACGACACGCCGTTGTGCGGATCGAGCCAGTAGGTCGGCGACACCTGGCTCGTGCCGGACAGGCTGGCGACCACGGCATTCGTGACGTCCTGCTCGGTGATGCCGAGTTGCGCGGCGCGCGTGCGGTCGACCGACACCGTGAACTGCGGATAGGTCGACGCCTGCTGCACGCGCGCGTCCGCGACGCCCGGCACGCTGCGGATGCGCCGCAGCAGGGCGGCGGCATACGCGCGGTTGGCGGCACGGTCGGGGCCCGTCACCTGCACGTCGATCGGCGCGGGCGCGCCGAAGTTGAGGATCTGGCTCACGATGTCGGCGGGCAGGAACGAGAACGTCACGCCGGGAAACGCGCGCGGCAGTTGCGTACGCAACTGCCTGACATAGTCGGCCGTGGGCGCGTGATCGCCCGTGAGCGACACGAGGATGTCGCCGTCCTGCGGGCCGATCGTGCCGCTGTTGCTGTACGTCAGGTTGATCCCGCTGTTCGGCAGGCCCATGTTGTCGACAATGCTCGCGACTGCGCGCGGCGGCACGACGTCGCGCGCAGTCTGCTCGACGTGGTCGAACAGCGCGGCCGTTTCCTCGATGCGCGTGCCGATCGGTGCGCGCACGTGGATCGCGATTTCGCCCGCGTCGACCGACGGGAAGAAATTGCGGCCGAGCCATGGCACCAGCGCGAACGACACCGCGACCGCGGCAACGAACAGCGTGACGAAGCGCGCGCGATGCACGAGCGCGAGGCCGAGCACGGCGCGGTAGCCGGCGCGCAGTGCCGCGAAGCGGCGCTCGAACCCGTGCTGGAACGCGACGAGCGGATGGCGCGCGCGCGGCGGCGGGAACGGCACACCGTGCGGCGCGAGCGCGGCCGCCGGATGCGCGGCGTGCGGCTTCAACAGGTAGCGGGCCATCGTCGGCACGAACGTGCGCGACAGCACGAACGACGCGATCATCGCGAAGATCACGGCTTCGGCCATCGGGACGAACAGGAAGCGGGCCACGCCGTCGAGCAGCAGCATCGGCACGAACACGATGCAGATGCACAGCAGCGACACGAACGCCGGCGCGACGATCTGCGACGCGCCGTCGAGGATCGCATCGCGCACGTTCTTGCCCTGTTCGAGATGCCAGTTCACGTTCTCGATCGTGACGGTGGCATCGTCGACGAGAATGCCGACCGCGAGCGCGAGGCCGCCGAGCGTCATCACGTTGAGCGTCTCGCCCACGGCCGCGAGCGCCGCGATCGCGGCCAGCACGGCGAGCGGAATGGACGCGGCGATGATCAGCGTCGAGCGCCAGCTGCCGAGGAACAGCAGGATCATCGCCGACGTGAGTGCGGCGGCGATCAGGCCTTCGCGCGCCACGCCGCTCACGGCGCCCTTGACGAACACCGACTGGTCGCCCATCACGACGAGCCTGAGCGACGGCGGCAGCGTCGCCTCGATGCGCGGCAACTGCGCCTTGACGCCTGCGATGATGTCGAGCGTCGATGCCGAGCCGCTTTTCAGCACGCTCATCAGCACCGCGCGACGGCCGTCGACGCGCACGATGTTGCCCTGAGGAGGAAAGCCGTCGCGGACGTGCGCGACGTCGCGCATGAAGATCACCGCGCCGTTCACGGTCCGGATCGGCAGCGCATTGATCTGGTCGATGGTCAGCGGGCTGTCGTTGAGCCGGATGTTGTATTCGAAGCCGCCGATCTTCTGCGTGCCGGCCGGAATGATCTGGTTCTGCTGCGCGAGCGCGGTGGCGACGTCCTGTGCGGACAGCCCCTTGGCCTGCAGCGCCTGCGGATCGAGGTCGATCTGCACCTGGCGCACCTTGCCGCCGTACGGCGACGGAATCGCGACCCCCGCGACGGACAGCAACTGCGGCCGGATCACGTTGGTGGCGTAGTCGCCGAGCTGCTGCTCGTCGAGCATGTCGCTCGTCAGCGCCAGTTGCAGCACGGGCACGGTCGACGCGTTGTAGTTGAGGATCTGCGGCGGCGTGGTGCCCGGCGGCATCTGCTTGAGCACGGTCTGCGAGATCGACGTGACCTGCGCGGTCGCGGTGCGGATGTCGACGCTCGGCTGGAAGAAGATCTTGACGATCCCGAAGCTGCGAAACGACTGCGACTCGATGTGCGCGACGTCGTTGACCGTCGTGCCGAGCGTGCGTTCGTAGTAGGTGACGATGCGCCCGGCCATGTCGGCCGGTTGCAGGCCCGCGTAATTCCACACGACGCTGATGACCGGAATCCGGATGTCGGGGAAGATGTCGGTCGGCGTGCGCAGCGCCGCGAGCGGCCCCGCGATCAGGATCAGCAGCGCGAGGACGATGAAGGTGTAGGGGCGCGCGAGCGCGAGTCGGACGAGTTTCAGCATCGGCGAGGTCTCCGCCGGCGCGGGGCGCCGGTCTGTCAGCGAGTTGCCGACGCGCGGCGGGTGCCCGGTTCGGCTCGCGCAGTGTGCGTGGCGGCGCTTAACGCGGGGCGCGGGCCAGGATGAAAGATGTTTTAGGAACCGGGGGCGAGGGGGCAGGGCGGACGCCGATTGTTACAAGACGTTAGCGCGGGCTCATCGTTGCGATGAGACGCATCAGTTCTTACAAACTTGAAATATGCGGACGCGGTGCTTGCCGTTATAGTCGAATCACACATGACACAACCAGAAGAGGAATTCATGAAGACTTTGCGTGTTGCCTCGCTCTTGACCGGTATGACGGCCTTGCTCGTGTCGGGCGCAGCAATGGCGGGAGTCAATGTCGGGATCAATCTCGGCGTTCCGGCACCGGTCTACGTCGCGCCTGCGCCCGTGTATGCGCCGCCGCCCCCGCCGCCGGTCGTCTATCAGCCTGCGCCGGTCTACGCGCCGGCCCCTGTCTACGCACCGGCGCCGACCATCGTGATCGGCTGGCACGGCGACCGCTACTGGGACGGCCGTCGCTACTGGGGCCGCGACGAGTGGTACCGCCATCACGGCCGCGGCTGGGGCGGCGATCGCGGCCACTGGGATCACGGCCGCCACAACGGCTGGCGCTGATCGCCGGTGCGCGCGCCTCGTGCGCGCGCCCGCGATCCGCTCGTGAAGAAACCGCCCGTGTGGCGGTTTTCTTTTGGCTCGCACGCTCGAATGGGTAGAATCGTTCCTCGTTACTACCCTTATTCGATCGACAGGGCTTCTATGACGAAGGGTTCGCCCCGGGCCGCCGCCGCGCGAGCCCGCTTCGGCGCGCTGCGTGCGGTACGGGCGGTGCAGGCCGCCGGCCGCGCGGCCGCGACGATTGCGCTGTACGCGGTGCTGGCGGCGCCGGCCGCGCACGCGGCCTACGCCATCGCCCAGTACGGCGAGCCGAAATATCCGCCGGGCTTCAAACATTTCGACTACGTCAATCCCGACGCGCCGAAGGGCGGCACGCTCGTGCTCGCGAACCCGAACCGGCTGACGTCGTTCGACAAGTTCAATCCGTTCACGATGCGCGGCAACCCGGCGCCGGGCATCGACATGCTGTTCGAGAGCCTCGCGACCGGCAGCTCGGACGAGCCGTCGTCCGCGTACGGGCTGCTCGCCGACGACATCGACATCGCGCCGAATCGGCGCTCGGTCACGTTCCATCTGAATCCGCGCGCGCGCTTCTCGAACGGCGATCGCGTCACCGCCGACGACGTCAAGTTCTCGTTCGACACGCTGAAGAGCAAGCAGGCCGCGCCGCAATTCGGCGCGTATTTCGCGGAGATCGCGAAGGCGGTGGTCGTCGATCCGGGCACCGTGCGCTTCGAGTTCCGCAGCGCGAACCGCGAATTGCCGCTGATCGCAGGCGGCGTGCCGGTGTTTTCGCGCAAGTGGGGGGTGCGCGCGGACGGTTCGCGCATCCCGTTCGACCAGCTCGCGTTCGAGCAGCCGATCGGCAGCGGCCCTTACCTGATCGAGCGCTACGACAACGGCCGCAACATCACGTACCGGCGCAACCCCGCATACTGGGGCGTCGACCTGCCGGTGCGGGTCGGCACGAACAACTTCGAGCGGATCGTCTACAAGCTGTACGGCGACGGCGTCGCGCGGCTCGAGGCGTTCAAGGCCGGCGATTACGACGTGCTCGTCGAGTACATCGCGCGCAACTGGACGCGCCGCGACGTCGGCAAGCGCTTCGACAGCGGCGAGCTCGTCAAGCGCGAATTCCGCCAGCACAACGGCGCGGGCATGCAGGGCTTCTTCATGAACCTGCGCCGCCCGCTGTTTCGCGACGTGCGCGTGCGGCAGGCGCTCGACCTCGCGTTCGACTTCGAATGGCTGAACCGCCAGCTGTTCTACGGCGCCTACACGCGTCTGGACAGCTATTTCGCCGACACCGACCTGCAGGCGACCGGCACGCCCGGCCCCGGCGAGCTGAAGCTGCTGGAGCCGCTGCGCGCGCAGCTCGACCCGGCCGTGTTCGGCCCGATGGTCACGCAGCCGGACACGAACCCGCCGGGCTCGCTGCGCGCGAATCTGCTGAAGGCGCGCGCGCTGCTCGCGCAAGCCGGCTGGACCTATCGCGACGGCGCGCTGCGCAACGCGAAGGGCGAGTCGTTCACGTTCGAGATCCTCGACGATTCGGGCGCGGCGATGGAAGGGATCGTCGCGGCCTACCAGCGCAACCTCGCGAAGCTCGGCATCGTCGCGCGCTTTCGCACGGCCGATTTCGCGCTGCTGCAGAAGCGTCTCGACGCGTTCGACTACGACATGACGACGATCCGCTTGCCGGGTGTGCAGGTGCCCGGGGCCGAGCAATACTCGCGGTACGCCAGCAAGTTCGCCGACGAGCCGGGCTCCGACAACCTCATCGGGTTGAAGTCGCCGGCCGTCGACGCGTTGCTGCACGCGCTGGGTACCGCGCAGACGCGCGAAGACCTGCTCGACGCGACCCATGCGCTCGACCGCGTGCTGATGCACGGCTACTACGCGGTTCCGCAGTGGTACAGCACGACGCACCGAATCGCGTACAAGCGCACGCTCGCCTATCCGCAGACGCTGCCGCTGTACTATTCGGCCGAGGGCTGGGTGGTGTCGACCTGGTGGGCGAAGCCCGATCACTGACCCTGCCGCCCGTACGTCCAACCCCGCCTACCGATCGCGAGTCGACGCCCTATGTGGAGCTACATCCTCAAACGCCTGCTGCTGATGATCCCGACGCTCGTCGGCGTGCTGACCCTCACGTTCGCGGTGATCCAGTTCGTGCCGGGCGGCCCCGTCGAACAGGCCGTGCAGGAGTTGCGCAAGGGCGCGACGGAGCAGGGCGCGGTGCCGTTCGGGATGCGCGCGCATACCGGCGTCGACGCGCAGCAGCTCGCGCAGCTCAAGGCGCTGTACGGTTTCGACAAACCGCCGCTCGAACGCTACTGGCTGATGCTCAAGCGTTTCGCGCGCTTCGATCTCGGCGACAGCTACTTCCGTCACCAGAGCGTGTGGTCGCTGGTCGTGCAGAAGCTGCCCGTGTCGATCAGCATCGGGCTGTGGACGTTCTTCCTCACCTATCTGATATCGGTGCCGCTCGGCATCGCGAAGGCCGTGCGCAACGGGTCGCCGTTCGACGTCGCGACGAGCCTCGTCGTGCTAGTCGGCTATGCGATTCCGGGCTTCGTGCTCGGCGTGCTGCTGCTCGTGCTGTTCGGCGGCGGCTCGTTCTGGCAGATTTTCCCGCTGCGCGGGCTCACGTCGGACAACTTCGCGCAGCTGTCGCTTGTCGGCAAGGTGCTCGACTATCTGTGGCATATCGCGTTGCCGATCACCGCGTCGGTCGTCGGCAGCTTCGCGGTCGTCACGATGCTCACGAAGAACGCGTTCCTCGACGAGATCCGCAAGCAATACGTGCTGACCGCGCGCGCGAAAGGGCTCGCCGAGCGCACGGTGCTGTGGAAGCACGTGTTCCGCAATGCGATGCTGCCGCTGATCGTCGGCTTCCCGGCCGCGTTCATCGGCGCGTTCTTCACCGGCAGCCTGCTGATCGAGACGCTGTTCTCGCTCGACGGCCTCGGGCTGCTGTCGTACGAATCGGTCGTGCGGCGCGACTACCCGGTCGTGCTCGGCACGTTGTACCTGTTCACGCTGATCGGACTGGCGACCAAGCTGATCTCGGATCTCTGCTACGTGTGGGTCGACCCGCGCATTCAATTCGACAACCTGGAGCGCTGACATGAAACCATCCGTCCGCATGCCCGGCGTCACCGGGCGAGGTGCGCGATGAGCGGTGCCATCGACACGTCCCGCCTGGACGCCGCGCGCGCGCGAGTGTCCCCGTCGCCCGCGCGCCGCGTGTGGCAGCGCTTCCGGCAGCAGCGGCTCGGCTACTGGAGCTTCGTGATCTTCTTCGCCGCGTTCGCCGCGAGCCTCGCGGCGCCGCTATGGTCGAACGACAAGCCGCTCGTCGTCCGCTACGACGGCCAGACCTATTTCCCGCTGTTCCATGCGTATCCGGAAACGACCTTCGGCGGCGACTTCCCGACCCCGGCCGATTATCTCGATCCGTATGTGCGTAAGCGGCTCGAGGCGCCCGGCAATTTCGTCGTCTATCCGCCGAACCGTTACTACTACGACACGCTGAACTACTTCTCGAACGTGCCGAATCCCGCACCGCCGTCGCGCGAGAACCTGCTCGGCACCGACGCGCAGGGGCGCGACCTGCTCGCGCGGCTCGTGTACGGGTTCCGCGTGTCGGTCGAGTTCGGGCTGATCCTCACCGTGATCGGCACGCTGATCGGCATTGCCGCGGGCGCCGTGCAGGGCTTTTTCGGCGGCCGCATCGACATCGTCGGGCAGCGGCTGATCGAAATCTGGAGTTCGCTGCCCGAGTTGTACCTGCTGATCATCTTCGCGTCGATCTTCGAGCCGAGCTTCCTGCTGCTGATCGTGCTGCTGTCGCTGTTCGGCTGGATCGGGCTCGCCGATTACGTGCGTGCGGAATTCCTGCGCAACCGCACGCAGGACTACGTGCGCGCGGCGCGTGCGATGGGGCTTACGAACTGGCAGATCATCTGGCGCCATGTGCTGCCGAACAGTCTCACGCCGGTGATCACGTTCCTGCCGTTCCGGATGAGCGGTGCGATCCTCGCGCTCACGAGTCTCGATTTCCTCGGGCTCGGCGTGCCGCCGCCGACGCCGAGCCTTGGCGAGCTGCTTGCGCAGGGCAAGGGCAATCTCGACGCGTGGTGGATCTCGCTGTCGACGTTCGGCGTGCTGGTCGCGACGCTGCTGCTGCTGACGTTCATGGGCGACGCACTGCGCAACGCGCTCGACACGCGGATCGCCGATTCGGTGCGGGCCGCGGGAGGCCAGCGATGAGCACGATTTCCGCATCGCCTTCGCCGGGCGAACCGCTGCTGTCGCTGGAGGGCCTGCACGTGCGCTTCGGCGACACGGTCGTGGTGGACGACGTGACGCTCGCGATCGGGCGCGGCGAGCGCGTCGCGCTGGTCGGCGAGTCGGGGTCGGGCAAGAGCGTCACGGCGCTGTCGATCCTGCGGCTGCTGCGCGACGCCGACGTGAGCGGCGCGATCCGCTTCGCGGGGCAGGACCTTTCGGCCAAGAGCGAGCGCGAGATGCGCGGGCTGCGCGGCTCGGACATCGCGATGATTTTCCAGGAGCCGATGACGGCGCTCAATCCGCTCTATACGATCGGCGCGCAGATCGGTGAGACGATCGTGCTGCACGACGGCGTGTCGGCGGTCGAGGCGCGCAAGCGCGCGATCGCGTTGCTCGCGCGCACGGGCATTGCGGAGCCGGAGAGGCGTGTCGACAGCTATCCGCACCAGTTGTCGGGCGGCCAGCGCCAGCGCGCGATGATCGCGATGGCGCTCGCGTGCCGGCCGCGCCTGCTGCTGGCCGACGAGCCGACCACCGCGCTCGACGTGACGATCCGCGCGCAGATCGTCGACCTGCTGCTGGAGCTGCAGCGCGAGGAAGCGGAAAAGCGCGGGATGGCGATCCTGCTCATCACGCACGACCTGAATCTCGTGCGGCACTTCGCGGATCGCGTTGCGGTGATGGAGCGCGGCCGGCTCGTCGAGAGCGGGCCGGTCGAGCGGATCTTCGCGGCGCCCGAGCATCCGTATACGCAGCGGCTGCTGAACAGCCGGCCGCAGCGCGCGGTCGCGCCGGTGATCCCGATCGCGCCCGTCGTGCTCGACGCGCACCACGTGAGTGTGCAGTTCGCGCGTCGGCGGCCGGGTATCGCCGGCTGGTTCGGCACGGTGCCGGTGACGGCCGTCGCGGACGTGTCGGTCTCGGTGCGGCAGGGCGAGACGCTCGGCATCGTCGGCGAATCGGGGTCGGGCAAGTCGACGCTCGCGATGGCGCTGCTCGGCCTGCAGAAGACGGCCGGCGGCACGATCGAATTCCAGGGGCGCGCGCTGTCGACCTATCGCGGCCGCGAGCAGACCGCGCTGCGCTCGAACATGCAGGTCGTCTTTCAGGACCCGTTCAGTTCGCTTTCGCCGCGTCACACGATCGAGCGGATCGTCGGCGAGGGGCTCGAGCTGCATCGGCCGGACATGACGCCCGATGCGCGCCGCGCGAAGTCGCTTGCGGTGCTGCGCGAAGTCGGCCTCGACCGGACGGTGCTGCATCGTTATCCGCACGAATTCTCGGGCGGCCAGCGCCAGCGGATCGCGATCGCGCGGGCGCTGGTGCTGGAGCCGCGCATCCTGATCCTCGACGAGCCGACCTCCGCGCTCGACGTGTCGATCCAGCAGCAGGTGCTGAAACTGCTCGCGAATTTGCAACAGAAATACAACCTCGGCTATGTGTTCATCAGCCACGACCTGGAGGTGATCGGGGCGATGGCGCACCGCGTCGCGGTGATGCAGGACGGGGCGGTGGTCGAGTCGGGGGAGGTGGCCGACATCTTCGGCAGACCGTCACATCCTTACACACAAAAGCTGTTGAAAGCGGTCTGGAAAGCGTGATAGGCCGCCAATGGTCTGACCATCTCGATTGTATTTATTAATTTGTTTTGACAAACGATTACGCGCTGGCTAGTATCGACCGAAATTTTCCGCCAATCAGCTGATTTTTAAGCAAATTCCATCGACCAATGCAGCATCGATCCCTGACCCAGGCATGCGCGCGCACCGTCGCCGGGCTGTTCATCGGCGCCCTGTTCGCAGCAGCTCCCGGCGCTTTCGCCGACGAAGTCAGCAGTTTTAACCAGAATGTCACCAATTCGACTCAGATCGGGTCGGGTTCCTCCCTCCAGCAGACCAGCGCGCAGCCGTCGAGCGGCGGCGCGAAGTCGTTCCTCGCGGGCATGGCCGGCAAGGCGGGCGACGTGGTCGTCGGCGCGCTGAACATGATCGGCGTGCGCTATCGCTGGGGCGGCAACTCGCCGGATTCGGGCCTCGACTGCAGCGGCTTCGTGCGCTACGTGTTCCAGGACACCCTCGGGATGTCGCTGCCGCGCCGTGCGGAAGAGATGAGCCGCGTCGGCGAGAAGGTGAGCATGAGCAACCTGAAGCCGGGCGACCTCGTGTTCTTCAACACGATGCGCCGCACGTTCTCGCACGTCGGCATCTACATCGGCGACAACAAGTTCGTGCACTCGCCATCGACGGGCAGCACCATCCGTGTCGACGATCTCGATAGCGGCTACTGGGAAAAGCGCTTCACCGGCGCGCGCCGGCTCGAATCGGAGTTCCCGATGAAGCCGGAAGACCTGCGTCAGCGCGTGCGCGCGACGATCGGCGACGATTCGGCGAACGGCAACAACTGACGTTCGACGGCCGTCCCGGCCGGATCGAAAAAACCCTGTCACCGAAAGGCGGCAGGGTTTTTTGTTTTGGGGCGGCGCAAGCGGCGAGCCGACACGGCGTTCGCCGTGTGCATGCCGGCGGCGCGCGCCGGCATGCGTGGCGGTTACGTGCCTGTTGCGCGCTTACGCGGCAGCCGTGCCGCGCGCTGCCGCGAGCTTGCGCTGCAGTTCCGGCATGATGCGCGCGACGGCTTCCTCGCCCGCGAGGATGGCCGCGTTGCGCTGGTTGAAGTCGCTGCCGCCCATGGCCGCGAGGTTCGGGCGGATCACGACGTCCGCATACTTGTCGAGCTCGTAGGTCTTGATCGTCTGGCCCATGATCGTGAAGGTCTGCAGCAGCATCTCGATCGGGTTGTTGGTCGCCGCGCCGTCGGGACGGGCCGAGATGTCGACCGCGATCACGAAGCTCGCGCCCATCTTGCGCGCAAACGACGCGGGCACGGGGCTCACGAGGCCGCCGTCGACATATTCGCGGCTGCCGATCTTCACCGGTTCGAACACCGACGGCACGCTGCACGACGCGCGTACCGCGAGCCCCGCATTGCCCTGCTGGAACAGGATCGGCTGACCGCTCTGCAGATCGGTCGCGACGATGCCGAGCGGCTTCGCCATCTTTTCGATCGGCCGGTTGTTGAGCGTCTTGTTCAGGAAGTTCTGCAGCGCCACGCCTTGCAGCAGCCCGCGCGAGCGGAACGGCAGCGCCCAGTCGCTGATTGCCGCCTGGTCCATGTCGAGCGCGATCTTGTTGATCTGCAGTGCGCTCATGCCCGATGCATAGAGTGCGCCGACCACCGAGCCCGCGCTTGTGCCCGCGACGATTTCAATCGGGATGCCGCGTGCCTCGAGCGCCTTCAGCACGCCGATGTGCGAGAAGCCGCGCGCGGCGCCGCCGCCGAGGGCGATGCCGATCTTCACGGGCTTCTCGTGCGGCTGCGTGGCGCCGGATGCGGTATCCGGACGGGATTTGTCGCCGAACGACGTGCAGGCGGCGAGGCTGGCGGACGCGGCGGCGATCGTGAAGTGGCGGCGCGACAGGCGAGGGGACGACATCGAATGATTCTCCGGCGGCTTGGCGGCGGGTTACACGGCCCGCGGCGGCGATAGGTTCCGAGCGGCCGCGCGGCAGGTTCCGGGCGGCCGGCGCCGCGCCGGCTGGCGGCCGCGGCGCGCACATCATAAAGCAAGCGGTGCGCTTGGCGCGATGTCCGGCGCGAGTATAATTCCGGCTTCTTTCCCGTTCCGGGCGTCGCCGGCCCCGCTGCTGTCCGGGTTGCCGCCGTCGATCCCGCGTCGAATCATTCATGCGCCCCAGGCGTTCGAGTTACCGTTTATGACCCGTCCTGTCCGTACCCGCTTCGCGCCGAGTCCCACCGGCTTCATCCACCTCGGCAACATCCGCTCCGCACTCTATCCGTGGGCGTTCGCCCGCAAGATGAAGGGCACGTTCGTGCTGCGCATCGAGGATACCGACGTCGAGCGCTCGTCGCAGGAAGCGGTCGATGCGATCCTCGAGGGGATGCAGTGGCTCGGCCTGGATTTCGACGAAGGCCCGATCTACCAGATGCAGCGGATGGACCGCTATCGCGAGGTGCTCGCGCAGATGCTCGAGAAGGGTCTCGCGTACCCGTGCTACATGTCGGCCGAGGAACTCGACGCGCTGCGCGAACGCCAGCGCGAGGCCGGCCTGAAGCCGCGCTACGACGGCACGTGGCGTCCGGAGCCCGGCAAGGTGCTGCCGGAGCCGCCGGCCGGCGTGAAGCCGGTGCTGCGCTTCCGTAATCCGCTGACGGGCACGGTCGTGTGGGACGACGCCGTGAAGGGGCGCGTCGAGATCTCGAACGAAGAACTCGATGACCTCGTGATCGCGCGCCCGGACGGCACGCCGATCTACAACTTCTGCGTGGTGGTGGACGACATGGACATGGGCATCACGCACGTGATCCGTGGCGACGACCACGTGAACAACACGCCGCGCCAGATCAACATCCTGAACGCACTCGGCGGCGAGCCGCCGGTCTACGCGCACCTGCCGACCGTGCTGAACGAGCAGGGCGAGAAGATGAGCAAGCGGCATGGCGCGATGAGCGTGATGGCGTACCGCGACGCGGGCTTCCTGCCGGAGGCCGTCGTCAACTATCTCGCGCGCCTCGGCTGGTCGCACGGCGACGCGGAGATCTTCTCGCGCGAGCAGTTCGTCGAATGGTTCGATCTCGAGCATCTCGGCAAGTCGCCTGCGCAGTACGACCACAGCAAGCTGAGCTGGCTGAACGCGCATTACATCAAGGAAGCGGACAACGCGCGCCTCGCCGAGCTGGCCAAGCCGTTCCTCGACGCACTCGGCATCGAGGACGCGGCGATCGCGACGGGCCCGGCGCTCGATGCCGTGGTCGGACTGATGAAGGATCGCGCGACGACGGTCAAGGAGATCGCGGAAGGCGCTGCGATGTTCTACCGGGTGCCGGCGCCGGAAGCCGATGCGCTGGCGCAGCACGTGACCGATGCGGTGCGTCCGGCGCTGGCCGATCTCGTCACCGCGCTGAAGGCGGCCGACTGGACGAAGGAGGCCGTGTCCGCGGCGCTGAAGGCGACGCTCGGCGCGCACAAGCTGAAGATGCCGCAACTGGCGATGCCGGTGCGGCTGCTGGTGGCGGGTACGACGCACACGCCGTCGATCGATGCGGTGCTGGTGCTGTTCGGTCGTGACGTCGTGGTGTCGCGCATCGAGGCCGCGCTGGCCTGAGGTTCGGGTGCGAGCGAAGCTGCCCGTGCACGACATCGCGGCAGCTTCGCAAAAAAATTCGCGCGAATCGCAAAAAGGGTATTTACAAGTTCAAAGTAGGTCCATATAATCTCATTTCTGTTCTGCAAGGGGGTATAGCTCAGCTGGGAGAGCGCTTGCATGGCATGCAAGAGGTCAGCGGTTCGATCCCGCTTACCTCCACCATCAGAACAAGCTGGGTTGATTTGCGAAGCAGCGGTGGTAATAAATGCTTCACAAAATGATTCAAAGCAGTTAGAATTTCGGCCTTCGCTGTTGATTGAAAAATGAATAGCGAAAGTCAGACAAATCTGAAAAGATTTTGTCCCCTTCGTCTAGAGGCCTAGGACATCACCCTTTCACGGTGAGTACAGGGGTTCGAATCCCCTAGGGGACGCCAGATTCAGCGGCGTTTCGTAGAAATGTCGCAACGCTTGCAGGAACGTAACCGACGTCCTGCGGGTGAGGGTAAGAAAGCTGGAGCGGTAGTTCAGTCGGTTAGAATACCGGCCTGTCACGCCGGGGGTCGCGGGTTCGAGTCCCGTCCGCTCCGCCAGAACGAAGCCCGTTCAAGACGTTTTTGAGCGGGCTTTTGTATTAAAGATGTAAGCAGTACGTTGTCCCCTTCGTCTAGAGGCCTAGGACATCACCCTTTCACGGTGAGTACAGGGGTTCGAATCCCCTAGGGGACGCCAGATTCAGCGGCGTTTCGTAGAAGTGCCGCAACGCTTGCAGGAACGTGACACCGTCCTGCAGGCGCGAGTAAGAAAAGCTGGAGCGGTAGTTCAGTTGGTTAGAATACCGGCCTGTCACGCCGGGGGTCGCGGGTTCGAGCCCCGTCCGCTCCGCCAGAACGAAGCCCGTTCAAAGAACGTTTTTTGAACGGGCTTTTGCATTAAGGATGTAAGCAGTACGTTGTCCCCTTCGTCTAGAGGCCTAGGACATCACCCTTTCACGGTGAGTACAGGGGTTCGAATCCCCTAGGGGACGCCAGATTTCGGTGTCGTTCGAACAAACGATGCGCCGGCAGGAAGCAACCGACGCCTGCCAGGCAGTAGTAAGACTGGAGCGGTAGTTCAGTCGGTTAGAATACCGGCCTGTCACGCCGGGGGTCGCGGGTTCGAGTCCCGTCCGCTCCGCCAGAAAAATGAAGAAGCCCGCCTTGTGCGGGCTTCTTCATTTGCATTTCCGATTGCGTCTGCTGGCGGGCGCGTGGCTGCGGAGGGGAGGAAGCCATGCAGGCAAGCACAGCACTTCCGCTCATCCGGCGTCGAACCGCTACGAGAAATTCGCGATTGCATCCGCGCGCGACTGCGCTATCGTGGCGGGGTGCGTTCTTGACCCCTGCGCGATGCTCGATCCGACCGACCTGCGACTCCTGTATCAGCTCCGGCCCGCGGAAGCCGGCGATTTTCCGTTCGCCGAAGCGCTGACGCACGGCAACATGGGCGGCTATTACAAGCGTCACGGGCTCGTGTGGCGAAGCGACCTGTTCTACGCGAGCTGGCGCGAATCCGAGAACTTCATCCTGGAAGCCGACGGCGAGCGCATCGGCGTGCTGCGCGTGACCGAAGAGGGCGACTCGCTGCACATCCGCGACGTACAGATCGCGGCCGGCCATCGCGGGCAGGGCGCCGGCACCTACATGCTCGACATGGCGCACCGCTGGGCGCGTGCGCGCGGGCTGCACGAACTGCAGCTGCGCGTGTTCGTCGACAATCCTGCCGCGCGTCTCTACCTGCGCATGGGCTATCGGGTTGCCGGGTCGCGGCTCGCGCAGCTCGGCTCGATTCGCCACATGGTGCGGCCGGTCTGACGCGCGGACGACCCCGCGCGACGCGTTCAGCGGGCAGCGTCGATCGCGTCGTCGTCCGGCGTTTCGTCGTCCGCGAGGCGGCCTTCCGGGCCGCGGTGCTCGTAGCCGCGCAGCATGAATGCGCGCGGGCTTTCGCCGAACGCGCGTCGGAACATCGCAGAAAAGGCGCTTTGGCTCTGATAGCCGAGTTCGCGGGCGATATGCGATAGCGGGCGCCCCTGGTTCAGCAGCGGAATGGCCCGAGCCAGCAGCGCCTGCTGGCGCCACTGCGAAAAGCTCACCCCCAGTTCCTGCCTGAAGAGCCGTGAAATCGTGCGCGTGCTCGCACCGACCTCGCTCGCCCAGTGTTCGAGCGACTCCGCATGCGCCGGGTGCGCGAGCACCGATTCGCACAGCAGGCGCAGCCGTTTTTCATCGGGCATCGGCACCGCGAGCGGCAGCGGTTCGGCGCGACTCAGCTCGTCGAGTACGAGCTCGCACAGCAGGCGCTCGCGCGCGGCGTTCAGGCCGCGCGCGTCGAGTGCGACGATCAGTTCGCGCAGGAGCCCCGTCACCTCGACGACACGGCACGCATCGAGCCCGTCCGGCACGATCGACGCGTCGATATACAGCGTGCGCAAATACGCTTCTTCGACGATCACGACTTCGTGCGTCACGCGAGGCGGCACCCAGATCGCACGGGACGGTGGCACCATCCAGGTCGTGCCGGTCGTCGCGACGCGCAGCACGCCGCGCGACGCGTATGCGAGCTGCGCCCACGCATGCGTGTGCAGCGGGATGCGGCGTCCGGCGTCGACCTGCCGTGCGCGCACGCGCATCGGGTGAACGGTGGTCGGCGCGAATTCGGGCGGAATGTCGATGACGTCCGAGTTCGGTACGTCGGCTTGGGCGGGCGGATTCATGGACGATTCGGGCAGCGCGGCGGCGATGCCGTTATTGTAGAAGGCGCCGCGAAAGCGCATGCGGCGGTTTGTCCGATGATCTTGCCGCGTTCAAATGAACTTTGTGTGGGGGCCTGGCGATTCAACGGCTGCCCCGGGGCCGGACGCGCTCGCGGCTCCGAACCACCGGCCGGTCTCGCGGTCTATCGAGGCGCGGGCGATTTTGCACGAACCGTGTGCCGGTCGCACGCGAACACGGCAACATATGAATCGAAGAGGAGAACCACGATGCGTCACGTATTCGTCTACGGCACGTTGAGAAACGGCGAGGCCAACGACATCGGCCACGCGGCCGCCAGGCACGGGATTGCCGCGCCGACGCTGCTCGGCGCCGCCGCGCTGCCGGGCGAACTGTACGATTTCGGTACGTATCCGGGGATGATCGCCGGGTCGGACGGCAGGTCGCTCGTCTGGGGCGACGTCTACGAGGTCGACGAGCGGCTCGTCCCCGTGCTCGACGAGATCGAGCGCGTCTATCCGGGCGTCGACTCGCTGTTCAAACCCGAGAGCGTCACGGTCGAACTCGGCGGCCGGCAGTACGCGTGCCTTTACTATCCAGTTGCCGCGCACGCGACAGCCGGGCGTCCGCGCATCGCGTCGGGCGACTGGGTTCAGCACCGGCGCGAGCGCGAAGCCGTCTGACCGGTTGCGCGGCAGCCGCGCGCGTCGCAAAAGAAAAGCGCCCCGTAAGGGGCGCTTTTTTGATGCCGTCACCGTATCCAACCGGCGCCGGCGCAGGGTCGACTCCGGTCGAGACGGGCAGCGGCGTCAGATTTCCTCGTACAGCGGCAGCGTCAGGAACTCGGTGAAGCCCTCCGACGTCGACATCTGCTCGAAGATCGCGGCGGCGCGCTCGTACGGCTGCGTGTTGCCGCCGACCGAGCGCTTCACGTTGTCGAGCTCGGCCTTCGACAATTCGCGCACGAGTTCGGCCGTGACCTTGCGGCCGTCGTCGAGCACGCCCTTCGGCGAGCGGATCCATTGCCACACCTGCGAACGGGAAATTTCGGCCGTCGCCGCGTCTTCCATCAGGTTGTGGATCGGCACGCAGCCGTTGCCGTCGAGCCACGCACCGAGGTAGTGGATGCCGACGTTGATGTTGTTGCGCAGGCCGGCTTCGGTGATCGGCGCTTCCGGCTGGAAGTCGAGCAGGTTCCTGCCTTCGACCTGCACGTCGTCGCGCTGCTTCGCGATCTGGTTCGGCTTGTCGCCGAGCACCTTCACGAATTCCTCCATCGCGATCGGCACGAGGCCCGGGTGCGCGACCCAGCCGCCGTCGTAGCCGTCGGTCGCGTCGCGCTGCTTGTCCGAGCGCACGCCGCCCATCGCCTTCTCGTTCGCTTCCGGATCGTTCTTGATCGGGATCAGCGCGCTCATCCCGCCGATCGCCGGCGCGTTGCGCTTGTGGCAGGTCTTCAGCAGCAGCAGCGCGTACGCGCGCATGAACGGCACCGTCATCGTGATCTTCGAACGCTCGGCGAGGCAGAAGTCGCGATCGTTCTTGAACTTCTTGATGGCCGAGAAGATGTAGTCCCAGCGGCCGGCGTTCAGGCCCGAGCTGTGTTCACGCAGTTCGTACAGGATTTCGTCCATCTCGAACGCGGCGAGAATCGTCTCGATCAGCACCGTCGCGCGGATCGTGCCGCGCGGCACGCCGACGGCTTCCTGCGCGGCGACGAAAATGTCGTTCCACAGGCGCGCCTCGAGATGGCTTTCCATCTTCGGCAGGTAGAAGTACGGGCCCGAGCCGCGCGCGAGCAGTTCCTTCGCGTTGTGGAACAGGAACAGTGCGAAATCGAAGATGCCGCCGGACACGCGCTGGCCGTCGACCGTCACGTGCTTCTCGTCGAGGTGCCAGCCGCGCGGACGCACGATCAGCGTCGCGACCTTGTCGTTCAGCCGGTACGACTTGCCGTTCTGCTCGAGCGAGATCGTGCGGCGCACCGCGTCCTTCAGGTTGATCTGGCCGTCGATCTGGTTCGTCCAGCTCGGCGCATTCGAATCCTCGAAGTCCGTCATGTACGAATCGGCGCCCGAGTTCAGCGCGTTGATGATCATCTTGCGCTCGACGGGGCCCGTGATCTCGACACGGCGGCATTGCAGGTCGGCCGGCAGCGGTGCGACCTTCCAGTCGCCTTCGCGGATCGCCTTCGTCTCGGCCAGGAAGTCGGGGCGCTCGCCTGCGTCGAGGCGTTTCGTGCGCTCGACGCGCGCCTGCAGCAGCGCCTGGCGGCGCGGTTCGAACGTGCGGTGCAGCGCCGCGACGAGTGCCAGCGCGTCGGGCGTCAGGATCGCTTCGTAACCCGGCTTGATTTCGCCGGTGATCGTCATGCCTTGCGGCAGCGTGATCGGGGTGCTCATGAGTCTCATCTCCTTGGTCGGTCAGTTGCGGTTTCGGTGAAGGGGGAAGGCGGCAGCGCCGCGAACGTCATGCACCCGGGCCGGGGCGCGTGCGGTTTGCGGGCTTGCCGGACGGAGCCGGGGTGGCGAGGAAGGCGAGCAGGTCGGCCATGCCGGTGCCCGTGCCGTCGGGCGGCGCGCCGAGTTCCTCGGCGGGCGCGCCCGTGCGGTTGAGCCAGAACGTCGTGTAGCCGAACCAGACGGCGCCGGCGACGTCCCATGCGTTCGACGACACGAACACGATGCCGCGCCGGTTCGGTCCGAACGCGGCGGTGCCGAGCGCGTACGCGGCCGGGCTCGGCTTGTAGGCGCGCACGGTGTCGGCCGACAGCACGCGATCGAACAGGCCGGACATGCCGGCGCTCTTGATCGCGATGTCGAGCATCTGCGGCGTGCCGTTCGACAGGATGCCGAGCGGCGGGCGCGGGTCGAGCGCGCGCAGCCTGCGCAGCGCGGGCACCGTATCGGGATAGGTGGACAGGCACGCGTATTCGTCCATCAGCCGCTTCTCGGCCGCGCTGTTCAGCGCGAGCCCGAGCCGGCGCGCGGCGAACCGCAGCGCGTCGAGCGTGATGTCCCGGAACGGGCGATAGTGCGCGCCGGCCGGATCGGCCAGCGTGCGCAGTTGCGAGTATTCGATCTGCTTGCGTCGCCACAGCTGCGACAACCGTTCCCCGTGACCGGGAAACATCTGCTCCGCCGCGGCCAGGACCGCACGCACGTCGAACAACGTGCCGAATGCGTCGAAGAGGATTGCGTCGGGAGAGGAGAGTGTCGTTGTGGCCGACATAGCCTTGCGCTCCAGTTTCAGAGGTCGGGATCGATTCTATTCGTGATCGTAGGTGCTAAAAAAGACGCTAATCATCACTTGATCTTTTACTTTCATATACCTAATCTTGAGCGGCTCAAGCTATTTGAAGGGCGGTCATGCCGTCCTTGCGTGTCATGGACCGGTTCAAGCAGATCGAAACGTTTGCCGCGGTCGCGGCGAAAGGCAGCCTGTCGGCGGCCGCGCATGCGGAAGGCGTCGCGCCGGCGATCATCGGCCGTCGCCTCGACGCGCTCGAGGAGCGGCTCGGCGTGAAGTTGCTGGTGCGCACGACGCGCAAGCTCACGCTGACCTTCGAGGGCTCGGCCTTCCTCGAGGATTGCCAGCGGATCATCAACGACATGCAGAACGCGGAGGCGAGCGTGTCGGCCGGCGGCGTCAAGGCGAGCGGCCACCTGCGCATATCCGCGCCGGCCGGCTTCGGCCGGCGGCACGTGGCGCCGCTCGTGCCCGAATTCAGCGTCGGGCATCCGGACGTGTCGGTCACGCTCGACCTGTCCGACCGGATGGTCGACCTCGTCAACGAGGGGTTCGATTGCGCGGTGCGGCTCGGCGAGCTGCCCGACTCGTCGCTCGTGTCGCTGAAGCTCGGCGAGAACCGCCGCGTGTGCGTCGCGTCTCCCGCGTATCTTGCACGGCGCGGCACGCCGGCCACGCTCGCGGAACTGGCGCGGCACAACTGCCTCGCCCTCGCGGCGAACGCGAACCAGCAACGCGGCTGGACGTTCCAGGAGGACGGCAAGGTCGTGTCGATTCGCGTGAACGGCACGATGGAATGCTCGGACGGCGCGGTGCTGCACGAGTGGTGCCTCGAAGGCTACGGCCTGGCCTGGCGCTCGTGGTGGGAGGTCGGCGACGACATCGCGGCCGGTCGCCTCGTCAGTGTGCTCGACGCATTCGCGGCGCCGCCGATCGGCATTCACGCGGTGTTTCCGCAACGCCGGCATCTGCCGCTGCGGGTGCGGCTGTTTCTCGATTACCTGAAGCACACGTACGAGCGGCCCGGATACTGGGGCGAGTAGGCCGCGCGGGTCCGCGCGTTTCCGATATGAGGGCGAACCCGCTGCCGGCACCGGTTCGGCGATTTCGCGCACTACACTCGTAGGAGGTATGTCCGACGCGTCGCGGCCGGCTCCGATGGGATCGCGGCGTGCGGCGCGCGATTGACGAAGGAGGGCGCGATGTTCCGGCACATCCTCGTTCCAACCGACGGTTCCGAGCTGTCGCAGAAGGCGATCGACGGCGCGATCGACCTGGCTCGCGCGGTCGGTGCGCGCGTCACGGCCTACGCGTGCCTGCCGCAGTACCCGTATTCGCCGTTTTCCGAAGTGATCATCGAGCCGCCCGCCGATTTCCGTGCGCGCAGCGAGCGCGAGGCACGTGCGCATCTCGACGAGGTCGAATCGGCCGCGAAGGCGGCCGGCGTCGCCTGCGACACCTGGACGAGCGTGCACCCGTCGCCGTATCTCGGCATCATCGAGGCGGCCGAACGCGGCGGCTGCGACGTGATCTTCATGGCGTCCCACGGACGCCGCGGGCTCGGCAGCTTGCTGATCGGCAGCGAGACGCAGCGCGTGCTGACCCATACGAAAATTCCGGTGATCGTCTATCGGTAGGGCGGCGCCCTGGAAAAAGGGCGCGCCGGACTGAGCCGGCGCGCGTCGTTGCTGGCGGCCCGCAGGCCGCGCGGCCGGTCGCGCGATCGGTATCGCACGCCTGCCGTCTCCTCCCTGATTTTTATTCGGTGGCCGATGCCGCGCCGTCGCGTGACGGCGCGTGTATCGGCACGACGCGTCGCGCGTCGTGCTTGTCTGCTTACGCGACCTTCTTGCCGTCGAAGAACTGCTCGTCTTCGGTCGAGCCGTGCAGCGCGGTGGTCGACGCTTCGCGCTCGACCGTCTGCGTCACGGCGTCGAAGTAGCCGGTGCCGACTTCGCGCTGGTGCTTGACGGCCGTGAAGCCCTTGTCCGCCGCGGCGAACTCGGCCTGCTGCAGTTCGACGAACGCGCTCATCTGCGTGCGGGCATAGCCGTGCGCGAGGTTGAACATCGAGTAGTTCAGCGCATGGAAGCCGGCCAGCGTGATGAACTGGAACTTGTAGCCCATCGCGCCGAGTTCCTTCTGGAATTTCGCGATCGTCGCGTCGTCGAGGTTCTTCTTCCAGTTGAACGACGGCGAGCAGTTGTACGACAGCAGCTTGCCCGGGAACTGCTTGTGGATCGCTTCCGCGAATTTCTTCGCGTACTCGAGATCCGGCTTGCCGGTTTCGCACCAGACGAGGTCGGCGTACGGCGCATACGCGAGACCGCGCGAGATCGCCTGCTCGATGCCCGGCTTCGTGCGGAAAAAGCCTTCCACCGTGCGCTCGCCCGTCAGGAACGGCTTGTCGTTGTCGTCGATGTCGGACGTGATCAGGTCGGCCGCTTCCGCGTCGGTGCGGGCGACGAGCAGGGTCGGCGTGCCCATCACGTCGGCCGCGAGACGCGCCGCCGACAGCTTCGCGACGGCTTCGCGCGTCGGCACCAGCACCTTGCCGCCCATGTGGCCGCACTTCTTCACGGACGCGAGCTGGTCCTCGAAGTGGACGCCCGACGCGCCGGCCTCGATCATCGCCTTCATCAGTTCGAACGCGTTCAGCACGCCGCCGAAACCGGCTTCCGCGTCGGCGACGATCGGTGCGAAGAAATCGACGTAGCCTTCGTCGCCCGGGTTCTTGCCTTCCGACCACTGGATCTGGTCGGCGCGCGTCAGCGTGTTGTTGATGCGCTTCACGACGAGCGGCACCGAGTTGGCCGGGTACAGCGACTGGTCCGGGTACATTTCGCCCGCGACATTCGCGTCGCCGGCCACTTGCCAGCCCGACAGGTAGATCGCCTTCAGGCCGGCCTTCACCTGCTGCATGGCCTGGTTGCCGGTCAGCGCGCCGAGGGCGTTGACGAACGGCTCGTTGTTGACGAGGTTCCACAGCTTTTCCGCGCCGCGCTTCGCGAGCGTGTGCTCGATCGGGATCGAACCACGCAGGCGGACCACGTCTTCAGCCGAGTAGCTGCGCTTGATGCCTTTCCAGCGCGGATCGGTTTCCCATTGCTGTTGCAGTTCCAGTGCCTGTTGCTGACGCGACATGATGAGCTCCTTGATACGGTGCGATGCCAGATGGGTCGAATATGACGGTGGTGATGCTGTTCTCGAAACCGGGAGCGGTGCGTTCCGGTTCGTGAGGTCTTGTATAAGAGTCTAGGCAAATCGACTGGCGCGGGACAGGGGGCTTTTCGGTGCGGCAGCTAAATTTTTAGTTGTTTTGAATCAATGCGTTGAAATTGAAATTTCGAGATAAGAAATGCCTTTTCCCATCCCGCAATCGCGCGGGTTGTGCCACGCAGCATGATTTTTTACGACACAAAAAAATTTTCCGTATCGTGAAATGTGGGGCGGGACGAAAAAAAACCGGCGCGCAGGCGCCGGTTTGGCTGGACGAGCGGACCGAGCCGCCGTCCGAGGGGCGGCCGGTGGCCGCCCGTGCGTGCTTACGACGCGGAGTTGCTGCGACGCGGGCCGCCGCTGCGCTGGCCGTCGCGACGCGGGCCGCCGTCGCGGCTGCCGCCCGGCTTGCCGCTCCAGCCGCCGCCATTGCCGCCGCCGTAGCTGCGACCGCCGTTGCCGCCATGACCGCCGCCCGGCTTGCCGCCGAAACGTCGACCGCCGTTACCGCCGCCCGGACGGCCGCGGCCGCCGGTGCCGCCGTTGCGCGGGGGCGCCTTGCGCGGCTCGAAGCCTTCGATCACGTTGACCGGCAGCGGCGAGCGCACGAAGCGCTCGATGCGCTTGAGCGCGCCTTGCTCGGCGTGGTGCACGAGGCTCACCGCGATGCCCGAACGGCCCGCGCGGCCCGTACGGCCGATACGGTGCACGTAGTCTTCCGCGAACTTCGGCAGGTCGTAGTTGAATACGTGCGTGATGCCCGGAATGTCGATGCCGCGCGCCGCGACGTCGGTTGCCACGAGCACGCGCACGCGGCGCTCGCGCAGCGCACGGATCGTGCGGTTACGCGCGCCTTGCGGCAGGTCGCCGTGCAGCGCGGCCGATTCGAAGCCTGCGTCGGCGAGACGGCCGGCGAGCTGGTCGGCGTCGATCTTGGTCGCCGTGAAGATGATCGCCTGGTCGAGCGCGCCGTCGCGCAGCAGGTGATCGAGCAGGCGATCCTTGTGGTCGCGGTCGTCCACATAGTGGACGGTCTGCGCGATGTTCGCGCGCGACTCGAGGCGCTGCTGGATCTCGATGCGCTCCGGATCCTTCAGCAGGCGGCTCGTCAGCGAACCGATCTTGCCGTCGAGCGTGGCCGAGAACAGCATCGTCTGGCGCGTCGCGGGCGTCGCGGCGACGATCGTTTCGATATCGTCGATGAAGCCCATGTCGAGCATGCGATCGGCTTCGTCGAGCACGAGCATCTTCAGCTCGGACAGGTCGATGCGGCCGCGCTCGAGGTGGTCGAGCAGACGGCCCGGCGTGGCGACCAGGATTTCCGGGTTCTTCGCGAGCAGCATCAGCTGCTGGCCGTAGGCGACGCCGCCGAGGATGCTGACCGTGCGCAGGCGCTTCAGGTGCTTGCCGTAGGTCGACGCGGCCGTGGTGACCTGCATCGCGAGTTCGCGGGTCGGCGTCAGCACGAGCAGGCCCGGGCGCGCGACGGGTTGCGGGCGGCGCACGCGGCGATCGCCCTGGTTCGGTTCGCGCGGCGCGCGCGGTTGCTGCGCCAGCGTTTTCTGGAGCTGCGCGAAACGTTCGATCGCGGGCAGCATGAATGCAGCGGTCTTGCCCGAACCGGTCGGGCTCGAGACCAGCAGGTCACGGCCGGCGATGCCGGCCGGAATCGCGCGCTGCTGGACCGGCGTCGGCTTCACGTAGCCGGCGGCCTGCAGCGCGGAGACGATCTCCGGCGACAACCCGAGCGACGCGAAGCTCGGCTCGTCCGACGCCGGTTCGACCGCGGCCGGTACGGCGGCGTCGTCGAGACCGAGCGCCTGGTCGGCGATCGCGTTGAGCGGGCTGGAGTTGATGCTCGAAGTCATAACAATCCTTGAAACACAGTGGGTGAAACGTCGGCGCCAATCGCGCATACCCAAGTCGTCGGATTCAGCGAGCAAATCGGGAAACGGGTGCAATCCGCCGAACCGTCGGCGGATGAGGCATTAGAAGCTGTTTTGGGTGCGGCGCGCTTCAGGAGCGGGGCCGCCAGCCTGATAAGTGACGACCGCGAAGGTCGAAGCAGGAGGGGACAGGTTCTAAACCGGATTGGAGCTTAACGCTACGAGGCGTCGGGCCGGAACGGCTTGCGAGCCGAGCGCGGAGATGACGCAGCCAGCATTATAAAGAGATTTGCTGCGCTGCGCCACCGATTTGATTGCCGATTGGCGGGCGGCGGCGATTCGGTCAGGAAGCCGTGCCGTTCTTCAGCGATTCGACGAGTTCGATGTACTGCTGCTTCGCCGCATCCTGCGACGTGCCCTTCAGCGCATCCCACGCGTCGTACTTGTATTTGCCGACGATGTCGGTGAAGCCCGGCTTGTCGCCGTGGGCGTCGCCGTCGGTCGCCTGCTTGAAGAGCGCGTACAGGCGCAGCAGGGTCAGGTTGCCCGGGCGTTCCGTCAGTTGCTTGACGTCGATCTGGGCCTGGTCGAATTGGGCGGTGAGGTCGCTCATCGAATGTCTCCGTAAGGGTTTCAGGTCGGGCGATCTTAACAAGCGGACCGTCGCGCGGGGTCGAGCGATCCTTCCAAACCGCCACCGCGGCGGCGCGTGCGCGCGGATCGGGCCCGATCGCCCGTGGGAGCGGGGCGCCGCATTACAATGTCGCCCATGACGCAAACAGTGCTCCTCGCCATCGATACGTCGACCGAATACTGCTCGGTCGCGCTGCTGCGCTCGGCCCATGCCGATGACGCCGTTTCCACCCCGCAAACCTGGGTCCGCCACGAGCTGACGGGCGCCGTGTCGAGCACGCGCGTGCTGCCGGCCATCCAGGCGCTTTTCGCCGAATCGGGGCTGACGCTCGCCGATTGCGATGCCATCGCGTTCGGCGCGGGCCCCGGCTCGTTCACCGGCCTGCGCACCGCGACGGGCATTACCCAGGGTCTCGCATTCGGATGCGGGCTGCCGGTCGTGCCGATCGGCACGCTGCTCGCCTGCGCCGAGCACGCACGGCTGCGCGCGTCCGGCACGACCCGCGTGCTGGCCGCACTGGATGCGCGGATGGACGAAGCGTACTGGGCGGATTTCGAATGGGACGACAGCACCGGCGACTGGCGCACGTTGCATCCGGCTTCGCTCGATGCGCCGGGCGCCGTCGGCGTGCCCGATGCGCCGTTCACGCTCGCGGGCAATGCGGCTGCCGCGTTCGGCGCGCAGTTGCCGGCCGCCGCGCGGGCGGCCGCGATCGACGGCGATGCGATGCCGCACGCGCTGGCGGTCGCCCATGCCGCGCTGCGCGCGTTCCGGGCGGGCCGCACGGTGCCGGCCGATCAGGCGGCGCCGGAGTACGTGCGCGACAAGGTCGCGCAGACGACCGCCGAGCGCGTCGCGGCACGGGCCGCGCAGACGGGCGGAGCGAACGGATGACGGGCGTCCTGCTGAGCGACCGCTATCTGGCGCCGATGACGGATGCCGATCTCGACGAGGTCGTCGCGATCGAGCGCGTCGCATACGAATTCCCGTGGAGCCGCGGCAACTTCGAGGATTCGTTGCGTAACGGCTATCTGGGCGTGTGTCTGCGGCACGTGACGGGGTCGCTGATCGGCTATTGCGTGCTGATGCCCGTCGTCGACGAGATGCATCTGCTGAACCTGTGCGTCGCGCCGGCCGCGCAGCGCGCGGGTGCGGGCCTCGCGCTGCTGCGCGAGGCCGTGCGCATTACGCGCGCGGAAGGGCTCGACGGCGTGCTGCTCGAGGTGCGGCCGTCCAATCCGCGCGCGATCCAGTTGTACGAGCGTTTCGGCTTCGTGACGATCGGCCGGCGCAAGAACTATTACCCGGCGAAGCATCGCAGCCGGGAGGACGCGATCGTGATGCGTCTGACGCTGAACAAGGATGAGGGGGACGCGCATGGCATGGGCTGAAGCGGCGCTCGAGGAAATGGGCCTCGCGCAGATCTGGGTGCGGCGCGGGCAGCGCGCGGAGGAAGGCGAGGGCGCGGCCGCCGCCGCACCGGCCGCGGCGCGAACCGGTATGGCGGACGCCGCGCCTGACGTCGCGACCGAGCGCGCTGCGCGCACCGCGCGTACGCCGGTGCAAGACGAGTCACCGCCCGCCGTAGTGCGCAGCGGCGATGCTCCGCCGGCTCGCGAGCCGGTCGCCCCGGCTCCACGGGGCGGCGACGGCGATCGGGCGCCCGCACGGGTCGCGCCGGTCGCGTCGACCGGCACGATGCCGCCGATGGACGATGCTCCGCCTGCCACGGCCGACGATTTCGCGTGGTTCGATGCGGCGCCGCCGGGCGAACCCGTGCCGCTGGCCGAATCGCGCGCCGTCGGCACGCCGGTTGCCGCCCTCGACTGGGATGCGCTCGCTGCGCGCGTGGCCGACTGCACGCTGTGCGGTCTGTGCGAGAAGCGGACCAACACCGTGTTCGGTGTCGGCGACCGCGAAGCGGACTGGATGCTGATCGGCGAAGCGCCGGGCGAGAACGAGGACAAGCAGGGCGAGCCGTTCGTCGGCCAGGCCGGCAAGCTGCTCGACAACATGCTGCAGTCGCTGTCGCTCAAGCGCGGCGACAACGTGTACATCGCGAACGTGATCAAGTGCCGGCCGCCCGGCAACCGTAATCCGGAGCCGAACGAGGTGGCGAGCTGCGAGCCCTATCTGCAGCGTCAGGTCGCGCTCGTGAAGCCGAAGCTGATTGTGGCGCTCGGCCGCTTCGCCGCGCAGACCCTGCTGAAGACCGACGCGAGCATTGCGTCGCTGCGCGGCCGCGTGCATGCCTACGAAGGCGTGCCGGTGATCGTGACCTACCACCCGGCGTATCTGCTGCGCAGCCTGCCGGACAAGTCGAAGGCATGGGCCGACCTGTGCCTCGCGCGCGACACGTTCCGGCGCGCCGAAGGCGCCGACGCGAACGGGTCGGCCGGACAATGACGGCCCGCGCGGCGTTCGTCTTCGTCGATACGCTGCACGACGTCGCGGTTCGGGATCTGGGCTGGCTGCTGGCCAGCCCGAGCCTGCTCACCGCGGTACCGGGCGCGCCGCTCGCCGCTGCCTGGCTCGATACGGCCGGATGGACGGCCGTCGAAACGTGGCTCGCCGCGCTCGATGCGCAGCCCGAGCCGCTGCATCGCGCGCTCGACGGGTTCCGGCCCACCCGGCTCGGCCGCTACGCCGAATGCCTGCTCGAGTATTTCCTGACGCACGGACCGTCGCTGCGGCTCGTCGCGGCGAACCTGCCGCTGCGCAGCAACGGCAAGACGCTCGGCGAAGTCGATTTTCTCGTCGACACGCCGGACGGGCGGCGCCTGCACTGGGAGCTCGCGGTGAAGTGCTATCTGTGCGCGCCGGTACGAGCCGGCGCATCGCTCGCGGATTTCGTCGGCCCCAACCTCGTCGACCGGTTCGACCGCAAGCGCTGTCGCTTGCTCGACCACCAGCTGCGGCTCGGCGATCGCGACGGGTTTGCGCGGCTCGGCTACGGCGCGCCGTCCGACGCGCAGATGTTCATCAAGGGCTGGTTGTTCTATCCGTACGGCGCGCCGTTGCCGCGGGTGTCCGCGGAAATCGCGCCGGATCACCCGCACGGTTTCTGGCTCACGCACGCGCAGTGGCCGGCGTGGGCGGCCGCGCAGCGTGCGGGCGTCGCATGGAGCGTGTTGCCGCGGCTCGCGTGGCTTGCGCCGCGACGGGCCGCCGCCGGTGCCGGATTCGCCCCCGAGCCGCTCGCGGCCACGCTGGAACTGCCGCCGGAATTGACGGTGCGCGAGGCGCCCGCGTTGATCGGCGTCCATGAACGGGGCGGTGACGGCATCTGGCGCGAGACGTCGCGCGGCTTCGTCGTGTCCGACGACTGGCCGGCGCGCGCGCAGGCGTTCGCCGCGCAGGATCACTGACGCCGTATCAGCCGGCGCTCACCACCAGCGATGGAAGTGATGGACGGGGCCGACGCCGTGGCCGACGTCGAGGTGGCCGCTCGCGGCGATCGCGCCGGTGAGATAGGTCTTGGCCTCGCGTACCGCGCTTTCGAGGTCGGGCTGCTGCGGCAGCAGCGCGGCGATCGCCGACGACAGCGTGCAGCCGGTGCCGTGCGTGTTGCTGACCGGCACGCGCGCCCCATCGAGCCGCACGGTGCGCGCCGCCTCGACGAGCCAGTCGGGGCTCGCGGACGCGTCGGGCAGATGGCCGCCTTTCATCAGCACGGCGCGCGCGCCCGTCTGCAGCAACGCCTGGCCTTGCCGGACCATGTCGTCTTCGGTGGTTGCGGCCGCATCGTTCAGCAGGGCGGCCGCTTCGGGCAGGTTCGGCGTGACGACCGTCGCGAGCGGCAACAGCGCGTGGCGCAACGCGTCGACCGCATCGGGCGCGAGCAGCGCGTGCGTGCTCTTCGAGATCATCACCGTGTCGAGCACGACGAAACGCGGCGCGTAGCGGCGCAGCGCATCGGCAACTGCCTGCACGATCGCCGCGTTCGCGAGCATCCCTATCTTGACCGCATCGATGCGGATGTCGTCGAACACCGCGTCGAGTTGCGCGGTCACGAACGCGGCATCCGGCGCATGCACGCCGGTCACGCCGCGCGTGTTCTGCGCGGTCAGCGCGGTGATCACGCTCGCGCCGTATGCACCGAGCGCGGAAAAGGTCTTCAGGTCGGCCTGGATGCCTGCGCCGCCGCCCGAATCGGAGCCGGCGATCGTCAGGATGTTGGGTATCGGGTGCGTCATGATGGCAACGCGCCGGTTCGAAGACCGGCGCCGGCGGACGAAAACGGAAAGGGTAGCGTCAGTGCCGCGATTCGCCGATCAGCGCGACCGAGTCGAACTGGCGCTGGTTCGCCTGGTGGCGGCGCATCACGAGCCACATCGTCAGGCACACGAACGTGCCGAACAGCACGATCACGATGCCGACCGGCACGTCGAGCCACACGAGCACCGCATACAGGCACAGCATCACGAGCACCGACAGGTTCTCGTTGAAGTTCTGCACCGCGATCGAGTGGCCGGCCGACAGCAGCACGTGGCCGCGATGTTGCAGCAGCGCGTTCATCGGAACGACGAAGTAGCCGGACAACGCGCCGACGCCGATCAGGAAGAGGTACGCGACGATCAGGTACACGGGCATGCGCAGGTGGCCGAAGTGCACGGCCCAGTGCGACGGGAACAGGTCGCGCGTGTAGAACGCCATCAGCATCACCGCGATGCCCATGATGATGCCGACGGGCAGCACGGTCAGCGACTTCTTCAACGGGATCCGGGCGGCGGCGGCGATCGCGCCGGCCGCGACACCGACCGCGACCACGGCCTGCAGGATCGCGCCTTCCGACAGCGACATGCCGAGCGAGACTTCGGCCCACTTCAGCACGATGAACTGGAGTGTCGCGCCCGCGCCCCAGAACAGCGTCGTGACCGCGAGCGAAATCTGGCCGAGCTTGTCGCGCCACAGCACCATGAAGCAGTCGGCGAAATCGGTGAGCAGCTTGACCGGGCCGCGTTCCTGCTTCGGGTAGCGGGCGCCCGTATCGGGAATGCGCAGGTTGAACAGGGCGGCGACCACGTAGATCGCCATGATGATCGCCATCGCCGCTTCGGCGGGCGTGGCGATCCAGGCGGGCGTGTGCGCGATCACGTGCGATGCGATGTGCGGGCTGATCAGCGCGCCGCCGAGCACGGTGCCGAGGATGATCGAGCTGACGGTCGTGCCTTCGATCCAGCCGTTCGCGGCGACCAGCCGGTCCGCCGGCAGCAGCTCGGTGAGAATGCCGTATTTCGCGGGCGAATAGGCCGCCGCACCGAACCCGACGATGCCGTACGCAATCAGCGGATGAGCGCCGAACAGCATGATCATGCAGCCGACCACCTTGATCGAGTTCGTGATGAACATCACGCGGCCTTTCGGACGCGAATCCGCGAAGGCGCCGACATAGGCCGCCAGCACCACATAGGACAACACGAAGAACAGCTTCAGCAGCGGTGTCATCCAGTTGGGGGCGTGGAGGTCTTTCAGCAGGGCGATGGCGGCGATGAGGAGCGCATTGTCGGCCAGCGACGAGAAAAACTGCGCGGCCATGATGGTGTAAAAACCTTTTTTCATCTGATGCGATGCTTTCGTCGCTGCGGCAGGGCCGCGTAGGCCGCCTGGTATGCGATCGGCTTATTCCGTTCGAAATGGGTTGTGCGCACGGCTTTATAACATGAAAATACGCCAATTCGGACTAGCAAGATTCCCCGATCGTTCCGCAAATTGTCGGCTTCGGTGCTCAAAAGGCGCGGTAAGCTGATGATTCGCAAGCGTCTTTACGTAAATTTCCCATGCCGCGCCCGATCTCCGCCACCATCCACACCGCCGCTCTCGCGAACAATCTCTCCGTCGTCCGCCGCTTTGCCGGCCCGTCCAAGGTCTGGGCGGTCGTCAAGGCCAACGCGTACGGTCACGGCCTCGCCCGTGTGTTTCCGGGCCTGCGCGGTACCGACGGCTTCGGCCTGCTCGATCTCGACGAGGCGGTGAAGCTGCGCGAGCTCGGCTGGGCCGGCCCGATCCTGCTGCTCGAGGGCTTCTTCCGCTCGACCGACATCGACGTGATCGACCGCTACAGCCTGACGACGACCGTTCACAACGACGAGCAGATGCGGATGCTGGAAACGGCGCGGCTGTCGAAGCCCGTCAACGTGCAGCTGAAGATGAACAGCGGGATGAACCGGCTCGGCTACCTGCCGGAAAAATACCGCGCGGCATGGGAGCGCGCCCGCGCGTGCCCCGGCATCGGCCAGATCACGTTGATGACCCATTTTTCGGATGCGGACAACGAGCGCGGCGTCGGCGAGCAGCTCGCGACGTTCGAGCGCGGTGCGGAAAACATCGCCGGCGCGCGCAGCCTCGCGAACTCCGCAGCCGTGCTGTGGCATCCGGACACGCACTTCGACTGGGTGCGCCCGGGCATCGTGCTGTACGGCGCGTCGCCGTCCGGGCTGTCGTCCGACATCGCCGACACGGGGCTGAAGCCCGCGATGACGCTGTCGTCCGAGCTGATCGCCGTGCAGACGATCGCGAAGGGGCAGGCCGTCGGCTACGGCTCGACGTTCTCCGCGCAGGCGCCGATGCGGATCGGCGTGGTCGCGTGCGGTTACGCGGACGGCTATCCGCGGGTCGCGCCCGAAGGCACGCCGGTGATCGTCGACGGCATCCGCACGCGGATCGTCGGTCGCGTGTCGATGGACATGATCACCGTCGACCTTACACCGTGCCCGCAGGCCGGTGTCGGCGCACGCGTCGAGCTGTGGGGCAATGCGCTGCCGATCGACGACGTCGCGCGCCATTGCGGCACGATCGGCTACGAGCTGATGTGCGCGGTCGCCGGCCGCGTGCCCGTGCGCGCGGAATAAGGGCGTCGCGCGTGGCCAAACAGAAAACCGTCTACGTTTGCAGCGAGTGCGGCGGGCAAACCCCGAAGTGGCAGGGCCAGTGCCCGTCGTGCCAGGCCTGGAACACGCTGGTCGAATCGGCAGCCGAGACGCCGTCGGCCCACCGTTTCCAGTCGCTCGCGAAGCGGGCGCCCGTCCAGCGGCTCGCCGACATCGAAGCGGCCGACGTGCCGCGTTTCTCGACCGGCATCGGCGAGTTCGACCGCGTGCTCGGCGGCGGGCTGGTTCCCGGCGGCGTCGTGCTGATCGGCGGCGACCCGGGCATCGGCAAGTCGACGCTGCTGCTGCAGTCGCTCGCGGACATCGCGAACGAGCGGCGCGCACTCTATATCAGCGGCGAGGAATCGGCCGCGCAGATCGCGTTGCGTGCGCAACGACTCGCGCTGCTCGACGGCGGCACGCCGGCGGCGGAGTTGAAGCTGCTCGCCGAGATCCAGCTCGAAAAGATCCAGGCCGCGATCGACGCGGAACGGCCGGACGTGGCCGTCGTCGACTCGATTCAGACCGTCTATTCGGAGGCGCTCACCTCGGCGCCGGGTTCCGTCGCTCAGGTGCGCGAGTGCGCGGCGCAGCTCACGCGCATCGCGAAGCAGTCGGGCACCGCGATCATCATGGTCGGGCACGTGACGAAGGAGGGCAACCTGGCCGGCCCGCGCGTGCTCGAACACATCGTCGACACGGTGCTGTATTTCGAAGGCGATACGCATTCGTCGTTCCGGCTCGTGCGTGCGTTCAAGAACCGTTTCGGTGCGGTCAACGAACTCGGCGTGTTCGCGATGACCGAGCGCGGGTTGCGCGGCGTCGCGAATCCGTCCGCGCTGTTCCTGTCGCAGCACGAGCAGGTGGTGCCCGGATCGTGCGTGCTCGTCACGCAGGAAGGCACGCGCCCGCTGCTCGTCGAAGTCCAGGCGCTCGTCGATACGGCGCACGTGCCGAACCCGCGCCGGCTCGCGGTCGGCCTCGAGCAGAACCGGCTCGCGATGCTGCTCGCGGTGCTGCACCGCCACGCGGGCATCGCGTGCTTCGACCAGGACGTGTTCCTCAATGCGGTGGGCGGCGTGAAGATCACCGAGCCGGCCGCCGACCTCGCGGTACTGCTCGCGATCCATTCGTCGATGCGCAACAAGGCGTTGCCGAAGGGGCTGATCGTGTTCGGCGAGGTGGGGCTGGCGGGCGAGATCCGCCCGTCCCCGCGCGGGCAGGAACGGCTGCGCGAGGCGGCGAAGCTCGGTTTCACAGCCGCGCTGATCCCGAAGGCGAATGCGCCGAAGCAGCCGATCGAAGGGCTGAACGTGATGGCCGTCGACCGGCTCGAGCAGGCGATCGACCGCGTGCGCGATCTCGAGTGACCGGCCCGGCAGGCATGAGGGCCGGGCCTGCCGCCGATCTGTCGCGTAATTCGTTGTAAAGAATATGTAGGCTGATGTAACCCGCCGGACATCGCTTTTCCCTATCCTTGGCCGGATTGTCGAACCGCGCAATGCGAAGGGATCCTATGTTGAAATCATATCGGGCAGCGCCGAGCGGACGCCTTTACAACCTGCGTGGCTGCCGCGTGTCGGAGCCGATTCGCCAACCCTGGGGCGGCGGATGCCGGATCGTCGAATGGATCGACGACGAGGGGCGCCTCGCGCGCAAGGTCGTGTCCGAGGACGTGACGGAAGCGGAGGTCGCCGCGGCGATCCGGCGGCCGACCGAAGGGCGCCGATACCTGATGGGCGACGACGAGCAGATGCCGCGCGACACGCTGCCGCGCCGCTGAGCCGGCAACGTCGGCGAGCGATCGGTGAATCGAATGTCGGTGGAGTGAATGAACAGGCCGGGCCCACGCGCCCGGCCTTGTCGTATCCGCGCCCGTTCAGCGCCGGATGGATCGTCGAGGCGCCGTGGATGTCAGTACCCGCGGCGACGCCGAGGCAACCGGCCCGCCGGGCTGGCAGGCGTAGCGACGTATCGATGTACCGACGTGTCGATGTATCGGCCGGCGACGCCGCGGACGGCGTTCAGCCGATCTGCTCGAGTTCTTCCTGCGCCGCGAGCCAGTCGGCCTCGACCGTTTCGAGACGCGTGTTGACGTCGCCGAGCTTGCGGATCGCGTCGGTCAGCGCCGTCTTTTGCTCGGCTTCGTAGCTCGCCGGATCGGCGACGAATGCGTCGAGGCGCGCCTTCTCCGCGTGCAGCGTCTCCATTTCCTTTTCGAGCTTCGTGATGCGCGTCTGCAGCGGCTTTTTCAGCACCGACAGGCGCTGCCGCTCCTCGGCCGCCTGACGCTTCTGGTCCTTGCGGTTGGCCGCGGCACCCGCGCCCGGCGACGCCGCGCTGTCGGCCTTCGCGGCCGCGCGCTGCTCGGCCGCGTGCTGCAGCAGCCAGTCGCGGTAGTCGTCGAGGTCGCCGTCGAACGGCTGCAGCCGGTGCTTCGCGACCAGCATGAACTGGTCGGTCGTCGCGCGCAGCAGATGCCGATCGTGCGACACGAGGATCAGCGTGCCCTCGAACTGCGCGAGCGCCATCGTCAGTGCATGGCGCGTTTCGAGGTCGAGGTGGTTGGTCGGTTCGTCGAGCAGCAGCAGATTCGGCTTCTGCCAGATGATCAGCGCGAGCGCGAGGCGTGCCTTTTCGCCGCCGGAGAACGGCCCGACCGGGCTGGTCGCCATGTCGCCCGAGAAGTTGAAGCCGCCGAGGAAGTCGCGCAGTTCCTGTTCGCGGGTGTCGGGCGCGAGCCGCGCCAGATGCGCGAGCGGCGAATCGTCCTCGCGCAGCGTTTCGAGCTGGTGCTGCGCGAAATAGCCGATCGTCAGCCCCTTGCCGTCGCGCACGTGCCCCGACAGCGGCGCGAGCGTGCCGGCCAGCGTCTTGATCAGCGTCGACTTGCCCTGGCCGTTCGCGCCGAGCAGGCCGATGCGCTGGCCGTTCTGGATCGACAGCGCGACGCGCTCGACGATCGGGATTTCCGCGCCGTCGTCGGCGTGGTAGCCGCAGCGGACGTCTTCCATCACCATCATCGGATTCGGCGCGGCATCGGGCGTGCGGAATTCGAACGTGAACGGCGACGCGATGTGCGCGGGCGCGATCAGCTCCATCTTCTCGAGCGCCTTCATCCGGCTCTGCGCCTGCTTGGCCTTGGTCGCCTTGGCCTTGAAGCGGTCGACGAAGCTCTGCAGGTGCTCGATCGTCTTCTGCTGCTTCTCGTACGCGCTTTGCTGCAGCGCCAGTTGCTGCGCGCGCAGCACTTCGAACTGCGAGTAGTTGCCGCCGTAACGCTTCACCTGGCGGTTTTCCAGATGCAGCGTGACGTTGCAGATCGAATCGAGGAATTCGCGATCGTGCGAAATCACGACGAGCGTGCCGGGGTAGCGGTGCAGCCAGTCTTCGAGCCAGACGATCGCGTCGAGGTCGAGGTGGTTGGTCGGTTCGTCGAGCAGCAGCAGGTCGGAGCGGCACATCAGCGCCTGCGCGAGATTCAGGCGCATGCGCCAGCCGCCGGAGAAGCTCGCGACGGATTCGCGGGTTTGCGCGAGCGTGAAGCCGAGGCCGAGCAGCAGCGCCTCGGCGCGGGCCGGCGCGGTGTAGCCGTCGGCATCGGCGAACGCCGCGTGCGCGTCGGCTTCGGCAGCGCCGTCATGCGCGGCGGAAGCGGCGGCGATGCGCGCTTCGATCTCGCGCAGCGCGGCGTCGCCGTCGAGCGTGTAGTCGAGCGCGGAACGATCGACGGCAGGCGTTTCCTGCGACACGTGGGCGATCCGCCACGACGGCGGCATCGAGAAATCGCCGCCGTCGGAGTGCAGCTCGCCGCGCAGGACCGAGAAGAGCGTCGACTTGCCGGCGCCGTTCGCGCCGATCAGGCCGGCTTTCTCGCCGGGATTGAGCACGAACGAGGTCGACTCGAACAGCGGCTTGGTGCCGCGCGCAAGGCTGAACTGATTGAAACGGATCACGGCGGAAATGACTGGCCAAAACCGCTATTCTAGACTGCGCGCCGCCTGCGCCGGCCATTGGCCGTTCGGCGGATGTCGCGACGGGGCAATTTCGCCTAGACTCCACGTCGATCCGGTTTCGTAAAAGGAGTGCCCGATGTCCACCCTGTATTCGTTCAGCGCAGAGACGCTCGCCGGCGCGCCGGTTTCGCTCGACGCCTATCGCGGCAAGGTGCTGCTGATCGTCAACACCGCGAGCGAGTGCGGTTTCACCCCGCAGTACGCGGGCCTGCAGAAGCTGTACGACCAGTACGCGGCGCGCGGTTTCTACGTGCTCGGCTTTCCGTGCAACCAGTTCGGCAGGCAGGAGCCGGGCGACGCCGCGCAGATCGGCGCGTTCTGCGAACGCAATTACGGCGTCACGTTCCCGATGTTTGCGAAGATCGACGTGAAGGGCGGCCACGCGCATCCGCTGTATCGCTACCTGACCGACGAAGCCCCCGGCATTCTCGGCCTGAAGGCGATCAAGTGGAATTTCACGAAATTCCTGATCGATCGCGACGGGCGCATCGTCAAGCGCTACGCGCCGTCGACCAAGCCGGAGGAAATCGCCGCGGATATCGACAAACTGCTGTGACGGCGTCGGCGGCGATGCAGGCGCATGCACGCCGCCGCGGCCGTCAGAGGATCGGTGCGAACAGCCGCGCGACGTGCATCGCGATGCGCCGCCACGCGGCTGCCCGCCGGTATTCGTTTGCATCGACTTCGTACGCCTGGGCGAAATCGGCGTCGAGCATCGTCTCGACTTCGTCGGCGAAGGTCCGGTCGACGGTCAGCACCATGATCTCGAAATTGAGGCGGAACGAGCGGTTGTCGAGGTTCGCGCTGCCGATCGCCGCCGCGATGCGGTCGATCAGCACGACCTTCTGGTGCAGGAAGCCGGGCCGGTAGCGGAACACCTTGACGCCCGCGTCGACCAGGTCGCGCGCGTACAGCTTCGACGCTTCGAACACCACGTAGTGATCGCGCCGGCTCGGGATCAGGATGCGCACGTCGACGCCGCGCATCACGGCGAGCTTCAGCGCGGCGATCACGGCTTCGTCGGGGACGAGGTACGGCGTGGTGATCCAGACCCGCTCGCGCGCGGCATTGATCGCCTCGACGAAGAACAGCGAGCCCGTCTCCTGCTTGTCGGCCGGCCCCATCGGCACCGCGAGGCAATGCATGTGGTCGCCGGGCTGCGCGGGCGGCGGCATCGCGAGCGGCGGCAGCCGCTGCGTGGCCCAGTGCCAGTCTTCGGCGAACACGTACTGGATGCTCGCGACCACCGGGCCGCGGATCTCGATGTGCGTGTCGCGCCACGGCGACAGCCGCCGGTTCGCACCGAGATACTCGACGCCGACGTTGTGGCCGCCGACAAACGCGCGATTGCCGTCGACGACGACGATCTTGCGGTGGTTGCGGAAGTTGAGCTGGAAGCGGTTGACGAACTTCCGGTTGGTCGCGAACGGATGAACCTCGACGCCGCCCCGGCGCAGCGTGTCGACATAGCTGCGCGGCAGGTCGAAGCTGCCGATGCTGTCGTACAGCAGGCAGCAGCGCACGCCGGCTGCCGCGCGCGCGAGCAGCGAGTCGCGCAGCATCCGGCCGAGCGCATCGTCCCGCACGATGAAGAACTGCACCACCACGTAGTCGCGCGCGGCGTCGATGGCCGCCAGGATCGCCGAGAACGTCGCGTCGCCGTTCACGAGCGTGCGGACCGAATTGCCGCCGAGGAACGGCATCCCGCCGAGCCGCGTGAGCGCGAGCACGGCGGCCTGGCCGATCGCGTCGGCGGCCGGCCCGTCGGTCGCGTCGGTACTGAGCCACGGCGAGCGCGGTGTGTGCATGCGCAACATTTCCAGCTCGTGACGCCGGGCGTCGACGTAGCCGGAGAACTTGCTGCGGCCGAGGAACAGGTACGGAACGAGCGTGAGATACGGCATGGCCGCGAGCGAGACGGCCCACGCGATCGCGCCTTGCGACGTGCGCGTGTTCAGGATCGCGTGGCATGCCGCGACGATCCCGAGCACATGGATGGTCAGGATCAGGGTGCCGAGATGTAGCCAGTCGAGGGTCATGAGCGCGTGACGGACTCCTGAGGTCGCGCGGCCGGGCGGCCGCCTACGCGCATCTTACCCAACCGTGCGGCGCAACGGTGCGCCGCACGGCGGGCGGGCCGAAGCGGCTCAGCCCTTGCGCGGCAGGTCCGACGCCTGGATCAGGAACACGGCGTCGTCGCCCGCACTGGTGGGCAGCCACGTGAGCTCGAGGCCGCCGAACGCGGCTTCGACGTTTTCGCGTTCGTTGCCGATCTCGACGACGAGCACGCCGTCGTCATGCAGCCAGCGATGGGCTTCGGCGACGATGCGTCGCACGATGTCCATCCCGTCGTCGCCGCCCGCGAGCGCCATCTCCGGCTCGTGCCGGTACTCGGGCGGCAGGGCGGCCATCGACGACGCGTTCACGTACGGCGGGTTCGTCAGGATCACGTCGTAGCGCGCGCCCGGATCGGTGCGGAAAGCGGGCAGCGGTGCGTACAGGTCGCCGCGATGCAGCGCGATGCGGTCTTCGAGGCCGTATTCGCGCACGTTGATCTCGGCGACTTCGAGAGCCTTGTCGGACAGGTCGACGGCGTCGATCTCGGCGTTCGGGAACGCGCTCGCCGCGAGGATCGCGAGGCAGCCGGAGCCCGTGCACAGCTCAAGCACCGCGCCGACCTGCTCGGGATCGGCGACGTACGGCTGCAGCCCGTCGTCGAGCAGTTCGCCGATGAACGAGCGCGGCACGATCACGCGTTCGTCGACGTAGAAGCGGTGGCCGTGCATCCACGCTTCGTGCGTGAGGTAAGCGGCCGGCACGCGGTCGGTCGCGCGCCGTTCGATCACCGCGAGCACCGCCGCGATTTCGTCGGGCAGCAGCCGTGCGTCGAGGAACGGCTCGAGCGTGTCGAGCGGCAGGTCGAGCGTGCGCAGCACGAGGTAGGCCGCTTCGTCGTACGCATTGTCGGAGCCGTGGCCGAACGCGAGCTTCGCCTTCGAGAAGCGCGTGACCGCGTAGCGCAGCAGGTCGCGAACTGTGGCAAAAGGTGTCGTCATGCGAGGCTCCATCAGGCGATCAGTTGTTCGAGCACGCGGCGGTACACGTTCTTCAGCGGATCGACGAAGCGCACTTCGATGTGCTCGTCGATCTTGTGGATGCTGCCGTTCGGCGGGCCGAACTCGATCACCTGCGGGCAGATGCGCGCGATGAAACGGCCGTCCGACGTGCCGCCGGTGGTCGACAGCTCGGTCGTGAGGCCGGTCTCGGCGCGGATCGCGTTTTCCAGCGCGCCCGACAGCTCGCCGCGCGGCGTGAGGAACGGCAGGCCGCTGATCGACCACTTCAGCGTGTATTCGAGGCCATGCTTGTCGAGGATCGCGTGCACGCGCGCCTGCAGGCCCTCGACCGTGCTGGCGGTCGAGAAGCGGAAGTTGAACAGGAGGTCGGCGTGACCGGGAATCACGTTGGTCGCGCCGGTGCCGGCGTGCAGGTTCGACACTTGCCAGGTGGTCGGCGGGAAGTATTCGTTGCCTTCGTCCCACTGCTCGGCGGCGAGCTCGGCAAGTGCAGGCGCGAGCAGGTGGATCGGGTTCTTCGCGAGATGCGGATACGCGATGTGCCCCTGCACGCCCTTGACGACCAGTTCGCCGGACATCGATCCGCGGCGGCCGTTCTTGACGACGTCGCCGAGTTCGTTAGTCGACGTCGGTTCGCCGACGATGCAGTAGTCCATGCGTTCGCCGCGCGCTTCGAGCAGTTCGACGACCTTCACGGTGCCGTCGGTGGCGGGGCCTTCCTCGTCGCTCGTGATCAGGAACGCGATCGCGCCGCGGTGGCCCGGATGGGCCGCGACGAATTCCTCGGTCGCGACGACGAACGCCGCGAGCGAGGTCTTCATGTCGGCCGCGCCGCGGCCGTACAGCTTGCCGTCGCGATGGGCGGGGATGAACGGCGGCGAGCTCCACTGTTCGAGCGGGCCGGTCGGCACGACGTCGGTGTGGCCCGCGAACGCGAGCAGCTTGCCGTCGCGGCCGTCGGCGCCGCGCTTGACGGCCCACAGGTTGGTCACGCCGTGCGACGCGACGGTCTCGCATTCGAAGCCGAGCGCGGCGAGGCGCTCGGTCATGATCTGCTGGCAGTGCTGGTCGTCGGGCGTCACGGACGCGCGGGCGATCAGCTGTTCGGTAAGGGCTAGGGTGGCGGACATGGTTCGGACCACTTTCGATAAAAAATGCCGGCGCGGTGGCCGGCAGCGATGAGACGTCGTGCGCTGCGCGAGCGGGCGCCGCGCAGCGCGGGCAGCCCTATGCGGCAAACAGCGCCGCGTATTGATCGGCCGCGAAGCCGAGCGATTTCACGCGGCCGTTGACCACCAGCACGGGGCGCTTGATGACCGACGGCTTGTGGATCATCAGCGCGACCGCGCCGGCCTTGGTTTCGGCGGCCGCCTTCATCGCGTCGTCCAGGCCGCGCCACGTCGTGCCGCGCTTGTTCACGAGCGCGTCGAGCGACACGTCCTTCAGCCAGTCTTCGACGAGCGGTGCACTGACGCCGAGCTTCTTGAAATCGTGGAACTCGAATTCGACGCCGTGATCGTCGAGCCACACTCGGGCCTTCTTCACGGTGTCGCAGTTCGGAATCCCGTAGACGACCACGGTGCGCGGCTTTGCCATCAGTCGCCTCGCAGCAGCTCGTTCAGGCCGACCTTCGCGCGCGTCTTCGCGTCGACCTTCTTCACGATCACCGCGCAGTA
This sequence comes from Burkholderia metallica, assembly GCF_001718555.1. Taxonomy (NCBI): domain Bacteria; kingdom Pseudomonadati; phylum Pseudomonadota; class Betaproteobacteria; order Burkholderiales; family Burkholderiaceae; genus Burkholderia; species Burkholderia metallica. The sequence continues at coordinate 2,327,312 of NZ_CP013401.1, read as the reverse complement.
CAGGCTGTGCGAGCCGTCCTTCGACGGCAGGTTGCCGGCGACGACGACCGAGCCGGCCGGGATGCGGCCGTAGCTGACTTCGCCCGTCTCGCGGTCGTAGATCTTCGTGCTCTGGCCGAGGTATACGCCCATCGAGATCACCGAGTTTTCCTCGACGATCACGCCTTCGACGACTTCCGAGCGCGCGCCGATGAAGCAGTTGTCTTCGATGATGACCGGGTTCGCCTGCAGCGGCTCGAGCACGCCGCCGATGCCGACGCCGCCCGACAGGTGCACGTTCTTGCCGATCTGCGCGCACGAGCCGACCGTCGCCCACGTATCGACCATCGTGCCTTCGTCGACGTACGCGCCGATGTTGGTGTACGACGGCATCAGCACGACGTTCTTCGCGATGAACGAGCCGCGGCGCGCGATGGCCGGCGGAACGACGCGGAAGCCGCCCGCGGCGAAATCTTCAGCCGTGTAGTTCGCGAACTTCGACGGCACCTTGTCGTAGAACTGCGAGTAGCCGCCCGCGGGCATCGGCGCGTTGTCCTCCAGGCGGAACGACAGCAGCACGGCCTTCTTCAGCCACTGGTGCACGGTCCAGCTGCCGTCGATCTTCTCGGCCACGCGCAGCGCGCCTTTGTCGAGCTGCTCGATCGCGTGAGCGACGGCCTCGCGGACGTCGGCGGGTGCGGCCTTCGGCGACAGCTCGGCGCGGTTTTCCCAGGCGGTATCGATGATTTGCTGAAGTTGTTGCGACATGTTCGTTTTCGCAGGAGATGGATGGAATTGATCGGATGGACGATTACCGCGCGAGAGACCGGCAGAAATCGACGATGCGTTGCGCGCCCTCGACGCATTCGGGGGTGCCCGCGACGAGCGCGATCCGGATGAAATCGCGGCCCGGATTCGACCCGTGCGCATCGCGCGCGAGGAACGAGCCGGGCAGAACCGTCACATTATAGTCGGCGTACAGGCGGCGGGCGAACTCGGTGTCCGACAGGCCGGTGCGCGCGACGTTGGCCCACAGGTAGAACGCGGCGTCGGGCAGTTTCACGTCGATCACGTCGGCGAGCATCGGCGTGACCGTATCGAACTTCTGCACGTACAGCGCGCGGTTCTCGCGCACGTGCGCCTCGTCGTTCCACGCGGCGATGCTCGCGTGCTGCCACACCGGCGACATCGCGGAGCCGTGGTACGTGCGGTACAGCAGGAATTGCTTCAGCAGCGCGGCGTCGCCGGCCACGAAGCCCGAGCGCATGCCCGGCACGTTCGAGCGCTTCGACAGGCTCGACAGCATCACGAGCCGCTCGAAGCCGCGGCCGAGGCGATGCGCGGCCTCGAGGCCGCCGAGCGGCGGCGCCGCTTCGTCGAAGTAGATTTCCGAGTAGCACTCGTCGGACGCGATCACGAAGCCGTGGCGGTCGGACAGCGCGAACAGCTCGCGCCAGTCGTCGAGCGTCAGCACCGCGCCCGTCGGGTTGCCCGGCGAGCACACGTACAGCAGCTGCGTGCGGGCCCAGACGTCGTCCGGCACGGCCGCGTAGTCGCACGCGAAGTTGCGGGCCGGGTCGCTGTTCGCGAAATAGGGTTCGGCACCGGCCAGCAGCGCCGCGCCTTCGTAAATTTGATAGAAAGGATTCGGACAGAGTACGATCGCCTTCTCGCCGTGCGCGCCCGGGCGCGCGTCGATCACGGTCTGCGCGAGCGAGAACAGCGCCTCGCGCGAGCCCGACACGGGCAGCACCTGCGTGGCCGGATCGATTGCCGGCAGCCCGTAGCGGCGCTCGAGCCAGTGCGCGATCGACGTGCGCAGCGCGTCCGAGCCGGCGGTAGCCGGGTACGACGCGAGGCCGTCGAGCGCGGCCACCACGGCGTCGCGGATCAGCGCCGGGGTCGCGTGTTTGGGCTCGCCGATGCCGAAGCTGATCGGTTTGAGGGCGCCGGCGGGCGTCACGTCCTTGAACAGGGCGCGCAGCTTTTCGAAGGGATAGGGCTGGAGCGAGTCGAGTCGAGGGTTCACGGGCGAAGCGGCCATCGCGGCCGGTTGGAGCGAAAGAAGCGGCGGGCGCGCCGCGCGGCTGCGAACGGGCGCCGGGGGCGCGGGTCGCAACGGACGATTATAGCGTGATGCAATGCGGTCACGGCCCGCCGGAGCGGCGGCCGGGCCGGTCGAATAAAGGGTATCGAACCAAATGAATAACGCGGTACGCGGCAGCCTGCCGACGCTGGCCATCCTGATCGGCGCATCGGTATGGGGCCTGATCTGGTATCCGCTGCGGATCCTCGCGTCGCTCGGCGTGACGGGCACGCTGGCGAGCGCGCTGACGAGCCTCGTCGCGTTCGTGTTCGTGATCGTCGCGCGGCACCGCACGATCGCGACGCTGCGCTGGCACTGGGTGCTGCCGGGCATCGCGGTGACGGCCGGCGTGACGAACCTCGGGTTCGTATGGGGCACGATTCACGGCGAGGTGCTGCGCGTGATGCTGCTGTTCTATCTGACCCCCGCATGGACCGCGATCTACGCGCACTTCCTGCTGCGCGAGCGGCTGACCTGGGCCGGCGCGGGGCTCGCGGCGCTGTCGATCGGCGGCGCGATGCTGATGCTGTGGTCGCCGGCGCTCGGCCTGCCGCTGCCGGCCAGCCCGGCCGAATGGGCCGGCCTCGCGGCCGGGTTGAGCTTCGCGATGAGCAACGTGCTGGTGATCAAGGCGAGCCGCGAGCTACCCGAGATGCGCGCGGAGATGCGCACCGCGACGCTGTTCGGCGGCGCGGCCGTGTTCGGCGCGATCGCGTCGCTGTTCGAGGGGATCCCGGCCGCGCCGGCTGGCGGCCAGCTTGGCGTCGCCGCGCTGATCATCGTCGCGATCGGCGTGACGATGGCGTCGAACAACCTGCTCGTCCAATACGGGCTGGCGCGCGTGCCGGCCAACCGCGCGTCGATCATCATGCTGTTCGAGATCGTGATCACCGCGCTGTCGGCGTGGGTGTTCGCGAACGAACTGCCGAGCGCGCGCGAGTGGGCGGGCGGCGCGTGCATCGTGCTGGCGACGCTGCTGTCGAGCCGGGTCCATCGTGCCGCGCCGGCACCGGGCAAACCCGGCGACGGTCGGGACGGCGCGCGCGCGATGGTATGATGGAAGCCGTTTGCGGGGCCCAACGCTGAATGCGCGCGGCCCCGCTTTTGAATTCCGGAGCGCGTCGCGCGCAGGGGCCTTCCGGCCTCGCGCGGTGCGGCTCCGTCCGTTTCACACCTTCTTCACATCCGATACCGCCGTGCGTCTGAGCTCGATCAAACTCGCTGGCTTCAAATCCTTCGTCGATCCCACGCATTTCCAGGTTCCGGGCCAGCTTGTCGGCGTGGTGGGCCCGAACGGGTGCGGCAAGTCCAACATCATCGACGCCGTGCGCTGGGTGCTCGGCGAGTCGCGCGCGTCCGAACTGCGCGGCGAGTCGATGCAGGACGTCATCTTCAACGGCTCGACCGCCCGCAAGCCCGGCAGCCGGGCCAGCGTCGAGCTGATCTTCGACAACTCCGACGGCCGCGCGGCCGGCCAGTGGGGCCAGTACGGCGAGATCGCCGTGAAGCGCGTGCTCACGCGCGACGGCACGTCGAGTTACTACATCAACAACCTGCCGGCGCGCCGCCGCGACATCCAGGACATCTTCCTCGGCACGGGCCTCGGCCCGCGTGCGTACGCGATCATCGGGCAGGGCATGATCGCGCGGATCATCGAGGCGAAGCCGGAAGAGCTGCGCGTGTTCCTCGAGGAAGCCGCCGGCGTATCGAAGTACAAGGAACGCCGCCGCGAAACCGAGAACCGCCTGCACGACACGCGCGAGAACCTGACGCGCGTCGAGGACATCGTCCGCGAGCTGACCGCGAACCTCGAGAAGCTCGAGGCGCAGGCGGTCGTCGCGACCAGGTACAAGGAACTCGTCGCCGACGGCGAGGAGAAGCAGCGCCTGCTGTGGCTGCTGCGCAAGAACGAGGCCGCCGGCGAACAGCAGAAGCAGCAGCGCGCGATCGAACAGGCGCAGATCGACCTCGACGCGCAGACGGCCAGGCTGCGCGAGGTCGAGGCGCAGCTCGAAACGCTGCGCGTGGCGCACTACGCGGCGAGCGACGCGATGCAGGGCGCGCAGGGTGCGCTCTACGAGGCGAACGCCGAGGTGAGCCGCCTCGAGGCCGAGATCAAGTTCATCGTCGAATCGCGCAACCGCGTGCAGGCGCAGATCGCCGCGCTGAACGCGCAGCGCGAACAATGGCGCGCGCAGGCCGAGAAGGCGCAGGACGAACTCGAGGAAGCCGAGGAAGCGCGCGCGATGGCCGACGAGAAGGCCGCGCTCGCCGAAGACAACGCGGCCGCGAAGCACGACGCGCTGCCGGCGCTCGAAGCGAAGTGGCGCGATGCGCAGGCGCAGCTCAACGACGAGCGCGCGCGGATCGCGCAGACCGAACAGTCGCTGAAGCTCGAAGCCGCGCACCAGCGCAACGCCGACCAGCAGCTTCAGCAGCTTCAGCAGCGCCATGAGCGCCTGAAGAGCGAAGCGGGCGGGCTCGACGCGCCGGACGAAGCCCAGCTCGAAGAGTTGCGCATGCAGCTCGCCGAGCAGGAAGAGATCCTCGCCGAAGCGCAGGCGCGCGTGGCCGACGCGCAGGAAACGGTGCCGCGCCTCGACGGCGAGCGCCGTGCCGCGCACGAGCGCGTGCAGGCCGAGGCCGCACAGATCCACCAGCTCGAGGCGCGTCTCGCCGCGCTCAAGCAGTTGCAGGAAAACGTGCAGACCGAAGGCAAGATCCAGCCGTGGCTCGACAGGCACGAGCTCGGTGCGCTGCCGCGGCTGTGGAAGAAGCTGCACGTCGAAGCGGGTTGGGAAGCCGCGCTCGAAGCCGTGCTGCGTGAGCGCCTCGCCGCGCTCGAAGTATCGAATCTCGACTGGGTGAAGGCGTTTGCGACCGACGCGCCGCCCGCGAAGCTCGCGTTCTATGCGCCGCCCGCGGCCGGCGAGCCGCCTGCGGCCGCGGCCGGCCTGCGTCCGGTGCTGTCGCTCGTGCGTATCGACGATGCGGGCATCCGCGCGGTGCTGAACGACTGGCTCGGCAACGTCTACGTGGCCGACGACGTCGCGCAGGCGCTCGCCACGCGCACGCAGCTGCCGGCAGGCGGCGCGTTCGTCGTGAAGGCCGGCCATATCGTCACGCGGGTCGGCGTGCAGCTTTATGCGGCCGATTCGGAGCAGGCCGGGATGCTGGCCCGCCAGCAGGAAATCGAAAACCTGACGCGCCAGGTGCGCGCGCAGGCGCTGCTCGCCGACGAGGCGCGCACGGCCGCCGTGCGCGCGGAAGCGGCGCACACGCAGGCCGCGCAGGCGCTCGGCGACGTGCGTGCGCAAGCCGAGCGTGCGACGCAACGCGTGCACGCGCTGCAGATGGATGTGCTGAAACTCGCGCAGGCGCACGAACGCTACACGCAGCGCAGCACGCAGATCCGCGAGGAACTCGAGGAAATCGGCGCGCAGATCGAAGAACAGCGCGCGCTGCGCGCGGAGTCGGAAGCGAATTTCGAGCGTTTCGACGGCGAACTCGCGGAACTGCAGGCGCGCTACGAAGACAACCAGCTCGCGTTCGAGGCGCTCGACGAATCGCTGACGCAGGCGCGCCAGGAAGCGCGCGACCTCGAGCGCGGCGCGAACGATGCGCGCTTCGCCGCGCGCAACGCGGTCACCCGAATCGACGAGCTCAAGCGCAGCATCCAGGTCGCGCACGAGCAGAGCGAGCGCGTTGCCGCGTCGCTGGAAGACGCGCGCGCCGAACTCGAGACGATCAACGAGCAGACCGCGCACACGGGCCTGCAGGATGCGCTCGAGATTCGCGCGGTGAAGGAAGAGGCGCTGCAGGCCGCGCGGATCGAACTCGACGACCTGACCGCGAAGCTGCGCGCGTCGGACGAGCAGCGGCTCGTCGCCGAGCGCTCGCTGCAGCCGCTGCGCGACCGCATCACCGAACTGCAGCTGAAGGAGCAGGCCGCGCGCCTGGCGGTCGAGCAGTTCGCCGAGCAACTGACGGCGGCCGAGGTCGACGAGGAAGCGCTGCGCGAGAAGCTCACGCCGGACCTGAAACCGTCGTACCTGCAGGGCGAGGTCACGCGGCTGAACAACGCGATCAACGCGCTCGGCCCGGTGAACATGGCCGCGCTCGACGAGCTGAAGGCCGCGAGCGAGCGCAAGGTGTTCCTCGACGCGCAGTCCGCCGACCTGGTCGACGCGATCACGACGCTCGAAGACGCGATCCACAAGATCGACCAGGAAACCCGCACGCTGCTGCAGGGCACCTTCGACGAGGTCAACCGTCACTTCAGCGACCTGTTCCCGCGCCTGTTCGGCGGCGGCCAGGCGAAGCTGATCATGACCGGCGACGAAATTCTCGATGCCGGCGTGCAGGTGATGGCGCAGCCGCCAGGCAAGAAGAACGCGACGATTCACCTGCTGTCGGGCGGCGAGAAGGCGCTGACCGCCACCGCGCTGGTGTTCGCGATGTTCCAGCTGAACCCGGCGCCGTTCTGTCTGCTGGACGAGGTCGACGCGCCGCTCGACGATGCGAACACCGAGCGTTTCGCGAATCTCGTGCGCGCGATGTCCGACAAGACGCAGTTCCTGTTCATCTCGCACAACAAGATCGCGATGGAAATGGCGCAGCAACTGATCGGCGTGACGATGCAGGAGCAGGGCGTGTCGCGGATCGTCGCGGTGGACATGGAAACCGCCGCGGGTTTTGCCCAGAATTGACGTTTGACGAAACCGGACCGCGTTCGCGCGGCGCATGGGCGCCCGTTCGCAGGTCCGACGAACAAGAATTGCTGATGGAGCGTGCATGGACGAGTTGACACTCGGTTTGATCGGCGCGGGCGCCGTCGTGGTGGGCGGCGTCGTGGTCTACAACGCATGGCAGGGCGCGAAGGTGCGGCGCAGGATCCCGCGCCCGATGCCGGAGGAAGCGGCCGAGGCGATGAATCGCCCCGAACGGGACGAAGAACTGCCGTTCATCGAGCCGGTGCGTCAGCCGGTGCGGCGCGAGCCCGCGGCGGCAGTCGCCGCGCCGACCGAAGCGGCACGCGTCGAACCGACCTTCGGCGGCGCGGCGTCGGGTGGCGTGGCCCCGGCCGACATGCCGGCCGATCTGCAGGCCGAGGCGACCGGCGTCGACACGCCGGCCGAACCGGTCGAGCCTGCGGCCGGCGAAGGCGCCGTGCCGGCTGCCGCGCACGAAGCGCCCGCTGCGGCGGACGAGCCGGTCGAACCCGTCCTGCCGGCCGCGACGACGATCTCGTCGGCGCCGCCCGCGATCGTCGACCGCCGGATCGACTGCATCGTGCCGATCCGCCTCGCCGGGCCGCTGCCGGGCGACAAGATCCTGCCGTTCGCGCAGCGGCTGCGCCGCGCGGGCAGCAAGCCCGTGCATATCGAAGGCAAGCCGGAAGGCGGCCAGTGGGAGCTGCTGCAGAACGGCGTGCGTTACGAGGAACTGCGCGCGGCCGCGCAGCTCGCGAACCGCAGCGGCGCGCTGAACGAACTCGAATTCTCCGAGTTCGTTACGGGCGTCCAGCAGTTCGCCGATGCGATCGACGGCGCGCCGGAATTCCCGGACATGATGGAAACGGTCGCGATGGCGCGCGAGCTCGACGGCTTCGCCGCGCAGTGCGACGCGCAACTGTCGATCAACGTGATGTCGGACGGCGCGCCGTGGTCGGCGAACTACGTGCAGGCCGTCGCGTCGCAGGACGGGCTGCTGCTGTCGCGCGACGGCACGCGCTTCGTGAAGCTCGATGCGAAGCAGAACCCCGTGTTCATGCTGCAGTTCGGCGACACGAACTTCCTGCGCGACGACCTGACCTACAAGGGCGGCAACATGATCACGCTGGTGCTCGACGTGCCGGTCGCCGAAGAGGACATCCTGCCGTTCCGGCTGATGTGCGACTACGCGAAGTCGCTGTCCGAGCGGATCGGTGCGCGGGTCGTCGACGATTCGCGCCGGCCGCTGCCGGAATCGACGCTGGTCGCGATCGATCAGCAACTGATGAAGCTGTACGCGAAGCTCGAGGAAGCCGGCATTCCGGCCGGTTCGCCGGTCACGCGCCGCCTCTTCAGCCAGTAACGCGTGCCCGGCGGGCGGCGGCCTTCGGCGCCGTCGCCCGTCGCTGCAATGCACCGCGCTTGTGTGCGCCGCAGCGAGCCCGCGCGGCACGCATCGCGCGCCCCCGCTTGCGGCGTCAAACTGAGATAATCGGAATTCCGATTTTTCAGAACGACTCTGCCGCCAGCATGGCCCGAACCCAAGCCGAACCGCCAGCCAGCCAGCCCGACGCGCGCGCCGCGTGGCTGCGCGACCAACTCGAGCGGGCGAACTACGCCTATTACGTACTCGACCAGCCGGATCTGCCCGACGCCGAATACGACCGGCTGTTTCGCGAGCTGCAGCAACTCGAAGCCGACCATCCCGAACTCGTGACGCCCGATTCGCCGACGCAGCGCGTCGGCGGCGAAGCGGCCGGCGGTTTCACGCCGGTCGTCCACGACGCGCCGATGCTGTCGCTGAACAACGGCTTCGCCGACGAAGATATCGTCGCATTCGACAAGCGCGTCGCCGACGCGCTCGACAAGGCCACCGATCTCGCCGGCTCGGTGACGGAGCCCGTCGAATATGCGTGCGAACTGAAGTTCGACGGCCTCGCGATCTCGCTGCGCTACGAGCAGGGCGTGTTCGTGCAGGCGTCCACGCGCGGCGACGGGACGACGGGCGAGGACGTGACCGAGAACGTACGCACGATCCGCTCGATTCCGCTGAAGCTGAAGGGCAAGCACGTGCCGGCCGTGCTCGACGTGCGCGGCGAGGTGCTGATGTTCAAGCGCGATTTCGCACGCCTGAACGAACGCCAGCGCGCGGCCGAGCAGCGCGAATTCGCGAACCCGCGCAACGCGGCCGCCGGCAGCCTGCGCCAGCTCGACTCGAGGATCACCGCGCAGCGCCCGCTGTCGTTCTTCGCGTACGGGATCGGCGTGCTCGACGGGATGCCGATGCCCGACACGCATAGCGCGCTGCTCGACTGGTACGAGTCGTTCGGCCTGCCGGTTAACCGCGAGCGTGCGGTCGTGCGCGGTGCCGAAGGCTTGCTCGACTTCTTCCGCAAGGTCGGCGAGAAGCGCGAATCGCTGCCGTACGACATCGACGGCGTCGTCTACAAGGTCAACCGGCGCGACGAGCAGGAGCGCCTCGGCTTCGTGTCGCGCGCGCCGCGCTTCGCGCTCGCGCACAAATTCCCGGCGCAGGAAGCGCTGACGAAGCTCGTCGCGATCGACGTGCAGGTCGGCCGCACCGGCGCGATCACGCCGGTCGCGCGTCTCGAGCCCGTGTTCGTCGGCGGCGCGACCGTGACAAACGCGACGCTGCACAACGAGGACGAGGTGCGCCGCAAGGACATCCGGATCGGCGACACCGTGATCGTGCGGCGGGCGGGCGACGTGATTCCGGAGGTCGTCGGCGCGCTGCTCGACCGGCGCCCGGCCGAGGCGGCCGAATTCGTGATGCCGACCGAATGCCCGGTGTGCGGCTCGAAGATCGAGCGTCTGCCCGACGAGGCGATCGCGCGCTGCACGGGCGGCCTGTTCTGCCCGGCGCAACGCAAGCAGGCGCTGTGGCATTTCGCGCAGCGTCGCGCGCTCGACATCGACGGGCTCGGCGAGAAGATCATCGACCAGCTCGTCGAGCTCAATCTCGTGCGCACGCCGGCCGACCTGTTCAATCTCGGTTTCGCGACGCTCGCCGAACTCGACCGCTTCGCCGAGAAGTCCGCACAGAATCTGCTCGACTCGCTCGAGAAGGCGAAGCACACGACGCTTGCACGCTTCATCTACGGGCTCGGCATCCGTCACGTCGGCGAATCGACCGCGAAGGATCTCGCGAAGCATTTCGGCTCGCTCACGCCGATCATGGACGCGTCGATCGAGGAACTGCTCGAAGTCAACGACGTCGGGCCGATCGTCGCCGAGTCGATCCACCAGTTCTTCGCGGAAGAGCACAACCGCACCGTGATCGAACAGCTGCGTGCGCCGGGCAAGGTCACGTGGCCGGAAGGGCCGCCTGCGCCGAAGGCGCCGCAGGGCGTGCTGGCCGGCAAGACGGTCGTGCTGACGGGCACGCTGCCGAATCTCACGCGCGACGCGGCGAAGGAAATGCTCGAAGCGGCGGGCGCGAAAGTGGCCGGTTCGGTATCGAAGAAGACGGATTACGTGGTCGCGGGCGCCGAAGCCGGCAGCAAGCTCGCGAAGGCCGAGGAACTCGGCATCCCCGTGCTGGACGAAGACGGCCTGCACCAACTCCTGGAGGGCAATACGCCATGATTCGCGAGATCCTGAAGATGGGCGATCCGCGCCTGCTCGAAGTCGCCAAGCCGGTCGAGCAGTTCGATACCCCCGAACTGCACGAGATCGTCGCGGACATGTTCGAGACGATGCACCATGCGAACGGCGCCGGGCTGGCCGCGCCGCAGATCGGCATCGGGCTGCAGATCATCATCTTCGGCTTCGGCAACAACAACCGCTACCCGGACGCGCCGCCGGTGCCCGAGACGGTGCTGATCAACCCGAAGGTCGAGTACCTGCCGCCGGACATGGAAGAGGGCTGGGAAGGCTGCCTGTCGGTGCCGGGCATGCGCGGCGTCGTCAGCCGCTACGCGAAGGTGCGCTACAGCGGCTTCGACCAGTACGGCGAGAAGATCGACCGCGTCGCCGACGGGTTTCACGCACGGGTGGTCCAGCACGAATACGATCACCTGATCGGCAAGCTGTATCCGATGCGGATCACCGACTTCACGCGTTTCGGGTTCACGGAAGTGCTGTTCCCGGGGCTCGATCCGGCCGACGACGACTGATCGTCCGGCGCCCGCAGAACGAAAAAAAGCCCGCTTGCAAGCGGGCTTTTTCATTGCAGCGCGCACGTGGCGTGCCGACGGTCAGAACGTCTCGTCGGCCGACAGATAGCGCCATTGGCCTTGCGGCAGCGCGCCGAGCATCACGCGGCCCATGCGCACGCGCTTCAGGCCGATCACGTCGAGTCCGACCAGTTCGCACATGCGGCGGATCTGACGCTTCTTGCCTTCGCGCAGCACGAAGCGCAGTTGTTCGCCGTTCTGCCAGCTCACCATCGCGGGCTTCAGCGGGACGCCGTCGAGCTCGAGGCCGTGGCGCAGCTTCGCGAGCGATTCCGCGGGGAAATGCTGGTCGATGTCGATCAGCCGTTCGCCGAAGCGCACGCGCACCAGGTACTCCTTGTCGATATCCGACTGCTCGCCGATCAGCTGCTTCGCGATCACGCCGTTCTGCGTCAGCACGAGCAGGCCGGTGGAGTCGATGTCGAGCCGGCCGGCCGGCGCGAGCGCATGCAGGTGCTGCGGAGAGAAGCGCACCGGCGAATGGTCGCCGCTCCAGCGGTTCGCGCGCGTGATCAGCACGGCCGCCGGCTCGTAGCCGTCTTCCGCCTGGCCCGACACGTAGCCGACCGGCTTGTGCAGCAGGATCGTCACTTGCGCGGCCTGCGCGGCGCTCGCGCGTTCGTCGATTTCGATCTTCTGGTCGGCGCGCACCTTGGTGCCGAGCGTGTCGATGCGTTCGCCGTCGACCAGCACCCAGCCTTTTTCGATCCATTCGTCGGCTTCGCGGCGCGAGCACATGCCGAGTTCGGACATCCGTTTCGACAGGCGCATCAGGCCCGTTTCGTCGCCGTAGTCGACGTCGGCCGCGGCGCGCTTGACCGGTTGCGCGGTCTTCACCGCGCCGAACGAGCGGCGCTCGCCGTCGCGTGCGGGGCGGGCCGGACGATCGCCGAAGCTGCGTTTCGCACCTTCGCCCGCTGCCTTGTCGCGATACGACGGGCGCTTGCCTTCGTCGGCGCCTGCACGGCGCGGACGCGCATCGTCGTCACGGCGCGGCGGGCGATCGGACGACGTGCGGCGCTCGCCGAAGCTGCGCTTCGCGCCTTCGCCGGAAGCGTTGTCGCGATACGACGGGCGCTTGCCTTCGTCGGCGCCTGCGCGGCGCGGCCGCGCATCGTCATCCCGGCGCGGCGGGCGATCGGACGACGGACGGCGGTCGCCGAAGCTGCGCTTCGCGCCTTCGCCGGAAGCGTTGTCGCGATACGACGGGCGCTTGCCTTCGTCGGCGCCTGCACGGCGCGGACGCGCATCGTCGTCACGGCGCGGCGGGCGATCGGACGACGGACGGCGGTCGCCGAAACTGCGCTTCGCGCCTTCGACGGAAGCGTTGTCGCGATACGACGGGCGCTTGCCTTCGTCGGCGCCTGCACGGCGCGGACGCGCATCGTCGTCACGGCGCGGCGGCCGGTCGGATGACGGACGGCGATCACCGAAACTGCGCTTTGCACCTTCACCGGCCGCGGTGTTGTCGCGATAGGGCGCGCGCGTGCCGCGTTCGGCACCGCCGTCACGCGGCGCGCGCTTGGCCGGTGCGCGGTCCGCGCCCGGGCGCTCGGCGCCGGCAGCGCCGCGCGGCTTGAACGAGCGTTCGCCGGCGGCGGCCGGCGCGGCCTTCTTCGGGCGAGCCGGCTTGTCCCCCGCGGGCGGCGCGGCGGGACGCACCGCCTTGCGGGCGACGAGGCTGCCGGAGCGGACAGGGGCGCGGGTCGGCGACGCCGGCTTCGGATTCTTGACGGTTAATTTGGTGCGCATAAACGCTGGAATTCAATTCAGACTGCGATCGCACGCAGCAATTCGGTTTCGAGCTGGATCTGCAGGCGGTTGTCGGACAGGCCGGCACCCGCGAGCAGAAAGATGTCCTCGACGCGTTCGCCGAGCGTATTGATCCGCGCCGCATGCACGCCGATCCGATGCTCGGCGAGTACGCGCGCGATCGAATAGAGAAGGCCCGGCCGGTCGTTGGCCGACACGGACAGGATGTAGTACTGGCCGCGCTCGTCGGCCCGCAGGTCGACGCGCGGCGTGATCGGAAACGTCCGGGACAGCCTCGACAGGCGGCCCTTGGACGGCTCCGGCAACGGTGCGGTTTCGGCGAGCCGCGTCGCGAGCTGTTGCTCGACGAGATTCGCGATGTCGCGGTACCGCACGTCACGTTCGGTCTGCGTGACGATGAAGTTGTCGAGCGCATAGCCGTGCCGCGTGGTGCTGACGCGCGCATCGAGCACCGACAGCCCGTTGCGGTCGAAATATGCGCAGATGTCCGCGAACAGGTCGGGGCGATCCTTCACGTACACGAGCACCTGCAGCGCGTCGCCGATCGGCGACGGACGTGCGCGGACGATCGCGGTATCGGCGTTCACGTGCCGGTACAGCACGCGGGTCTGCCACGCGATGTCGGCCGCGTCGTGACGCAGGAAGAAGCCCACGTCGAGCTGATCCCACAGCGCGCGGTGCGCATCGTCGGGCACGGTCTCGAGGCGCAGCAGCGCGAGCGCCTGCTCCTGGCGCGACTTCAGCTCCGAATGCGCGTCGGGATTCGCGCCGCCGAGCACCGCGAGCGTGATGCGGTACAGATCCTCGAGCAGCTTGCCTTTCCACGTGTTCCACACTTTCGGGCTCGTGCCGCGGATATCGGCGACCGTCAGCAGGTACAGCGCGGTGAGGTACCGCTCGTTGCCGACGACTTCGGCGAAGCGCTTGATGACCTCGGGGTCGCTCGTGTCCTGCTTCTGTGCGACCTGGCTCATCGTCAGGTGATGCTGGACGAGCCACACGATCAGCGCCGCGTCGTCGCCGGCGATGCCGTGCTCCCGGCAGAAGCGCCGCGCGTCGGCCATGCCGAGCGTCGAGTGGTCGCCGCCGCGGCCTTTCGCGATGTCGTGGAACAGCGCGGCGACATACAGCACCCACGGGCGCTCGAAGTTGCCGATCAACTGGCTGCAGAACGGATATTCGTGCGCATGCTCGGCCACCGCGAAGCGGCGGAGGTTGCGCAACACCATCAGGATGTGCTGATCGACCGTGTACACGTGGTACAGGTCGTGCTGCATCTGGCCGACGATGCGGCGAAAATTCAGCAGGTAGCGGCCGAGCACGCTCGTCTGGTTCATCAGCCGGAACGCGTGCGTGATCCCTTCGGGCTGCTGCAGGATCCGCATGAACGTGTCGCGGTTCTGCGGATCGCGGCGCCACGTGTTGTTCATGATCTCGCGCGAGTTGTACAGCGCGCGCAGCGTGCGCGCCGACAGGCCCTTCACGCCGCGGGTCGTCTCGTACAGCAGGAACGCTTCGAGGATCGCGTCGGGGTGGCGCTCGAACACGCCGTCGTCGACGATCTCGAGCATCCCCTGCTTCTCGACGAAGCGGTCGGGCGACAGCACGCGCGTGATGCCGCTCGTCGCGGGGAAGAGCTGCGCCTCGATGTTCTGGATCAGGATCGTCGCCAACTGCGTGACGGCTTTCGCGGCCCAGTAGTAGCGGCGCATCAGCTGCTCGCTCGCGCGCTTGGCCTGGGTCGGCTGATAGCCGAAGCTCTCGGCCGCCTGCGTCTGCAGGTCGAACACGAGCATGTCCTGGCGGCGCCCGGCGATCACGTGCAGCCGCGCGCGCAGCGTCTTCAGGAAGTCTTCGTTGCGGCGCAGCTCGCGCGCTTCGCGATCGGTGATGAGGCCGCGCGTGTCGAGCTCGCGCCAGCTGCTGCCGAAGCCCGCCGCGCGAGCGATCCACAGGATCGTCTGCAGATCGCGCAGCCCGCCGGGGCTTTCCTTGACGTTCGGTTCGAGGCTGTACGGCGTGTCCTGGAACTTCGCGTGGCGCTGGCGCATCTCGAGCACCTTCGCGGTAAAGAACGCGCGGGCGTCGAGCGCCTCGTGATAGCGCACCGTGAAGCGTTCGAACAGCGCGGTGCTGCCGACGATGCGGCGCGCTTCGAGCAGCGACGTCTGCACGGTGACGTCCTGCGACGCCTCCTCGATGCATTGCTCGACCGTGCGCACGCTGCTGCCGATTTCGAGGCCGAGATCCCACGCCATCCCGATGAAGCGCTCGATCCGCGCGTCGAGCGCCGGGTCGTGCGCATCGGGCAGCAGCACGAGGATGTCGACGTCGGAATAGGGCGCGAGCTCGCCGCGCCCGTAGCCGCCGACGGCGACGAGCGCGAGCGTCGCGGGCAGCCCGCAATCGTCCCACACGCGCTTCAGTGCGTTGTCGGTGAGTGTCGACAGCGCGTGCATCAGCGACGTGACGTTCGTCGCGCGGCGAAAGCGCTCGAGCAGGCCGAGCTTGGCGGCCTTGAATTCGGCGCGTCGCGACAGCGCTTCGGGCGAGGGGGCGGCGTGAGCGCTCATGGGCGGCCGTTCAGGTGCGGGTGGGGGCGGGCTGGCGCGACGGCGCTCAGACCGCGGCGGCCGGTTGCGCGAACACGGGGCGTGCCGGCGTGCCGGCCGACACCGTCAGCACCTCGTAGCCGGTTTCGGTGACGAGCACCGTGTGCTCCCACTGCGCGGACAGGCTGCGGTCGCGCGTCTTGACCGTCCACTGGTCGGGCATCGTGCGGATGTCGCGCTTGCCGGCGTTGATCATCGGCTCGATCGTGAAGATCATCCCGGCCTTCAGTTCGATGCCGGTGCCCGGGCGGCCGTAGTGAACGACCTGCGGATCCTCGTGGAACACCGTGCCGATGCCGTGGCCGCAGTATTCGCGCACGACGCTGTAGCCCTGCGCTTCCGCGTGCTTCTGGATCGCATAGCCGATGTCGCCGAGGTGCGCGCCGGGCTTGACCTGGTCGATGCCGAGCCACATGCATTCGTAGGTGGTCTGCACGAGGCGCTTCGCGAGGATCGAGCCTTCGCCGACGATGAACATCCGGCTGGTGTCGCCGAAGTAGCCGTTCTTGATCACGGTGATGTCGATGTTCAGCGCATCGCCGTTCTTGATCACCTTCTCGCCGGGAATGCCGTGGCAGATCACGTCGTTGACCGAAATGCAGGTGGCCTTCGGGTACGGCGGGTAGCCGGGCGGCTGGTAATTCAGCGGCGCGGGAATCGTGCCTTGCTCGTTGACCATGAATTCGTGGCAGAGGCGGTCGAGTTCGGCGGTCGTGACGCCCGCGACGACGTGCGGCGTGATGAAGTCGAGC
Organism: Burkholderia metallica; assembly: GCF_001718555.1. Taxonomy (NCBI): domain Bacteria; kingdom Pseudomonadati; phylum Pseudomonadota; class Betaproteobacteria; order Burkholderiales; family Burkholderiaceae; genus Burkholderia; species Burkholderia metallica. Next base: position 2,311,202 of record NZ_CP013401.1, on the reverse strand, counting down.
ACTTCGCTCGCGAGACGGCAGGCGACGCGCATCTCGGCGATATCGTGTTCGTTTTTGAGCGTAATAGCCATCGAGGTATGCCTGGAATGCGGTGAATTGACGGATTATCGCACCTTCTCGCACGCGTCGCAGCCCTTCCGGGCGGTGCTGGTGCGGGTTTTCGCGGATTGTCCGGCCCGCTGCGGCGCGGCAAGCGAAAGTGGTGAGCGACTTGAGAGCGGACAAATCGGCGTGCTATACTCTTTGGCTAAGTCGATATCCAAATGCCGAATTTGCCCCGTCTTGGGGCGGCATCGCGGTGACAGGCTTACGGCACGGGCGTTTTGCGCGTGCCGAATCGCAAGCCGGCGCAACCAGGGTGCCGGCCGCGTGAAATCGGGCCCTTTCGGGCGGGTTCGCGCGGCGGGTACGGCAGCCGGCTTAAGACCCAACCCTCGTGGAGAATTTACATGGCAGTTACGATGCGCCAAATGCTGGAAGCGGGTGTCCACTTCGGTCACCAGACGCGCTTCTGGAACCCGAAGATGGCTCCGTTCATTTTCGGTCACCGCAACAAGATTCACATCATCAACCTCGAAAAGACGCTGCCGATGTTCACGGACGCACAGAAGTACGTGCGCCAGCTGGCAGCGAACCGCGGCACGATCCTGTTCGTCGGCACGAAGCGTCAGTCGCGTGACACGATCGCCCAGGAAGCGCAGCGCGCAGGCATGCCGTACGTCAACGCACGCTGGCTCGGCGGCATGATGACCAACTTCAAGACGCTGAAGGTATCGATCAAGCGCCTGAAGGACATGGAAGCGGCAGTCGAGGCGGGCGAGCTCGAGAAGATGAGCAAGAAGGAAGCGCTGCTGTTCGAACGCGAAATCGCCAAGCTGCAGAAGTCGATCGGCGGCGTGAAGGACATGGGCGGCATTCCGGACGCGATCTTCGTCGTCGACGTCGGCTACCACAAGATTGCCGTGACGGAAGCGAACAAGCTGGGCGTGCCGGTCATCGCCGTGGTCGATACGAACCACTCGCCGGAAGGTGTGGATTACGTGATCCCGGGTAACGACGACTCGAGCAAGGCAGTCGCGCTGTACGCCGAAGGCGTGGCCGACGCGATCCTCGAAGGCCGTGCGAACGCGGTCAACGAAGTGGTCCAGGCTGCACGCGGCGACGACGAGTACGTCGAGGAAAACGCGTAACTGGCCCCGAGCCGGCGCAAAAAGGGGGCTCTCAACAGGCCCCCTTTTTTTAAGCTTATGCGCCGGACCTGATCGCGCCGAATCGGCGCGGGTCCGGAAACGAATCTCGGCCGTTCGCGTCCAAGCGGGCGGCGTTGTGAATACAGACTCAAGGAGCGAATGATGGCGGCAATTACCGCAAGCATGGTGGCAGAACTGCGCGCAAAGACCGACGCACCGATGATGGAGTGCAAGAAGGCGCTGACGGAAGCCGACGGCGACCTGGCCAAGGCTGAAGAGCTGCTGCGCGTCAAGCTCGGCAACAAGGCGAGCAAGGCGGCATCGCGCGTGACGGCAGAAGGCGTCGTCGCATCGTTCGTCGGCGGCAACGCGGGCGCGCTGGTCGAACTGAACTGCGAAACCGACTTCGTCGCGAAGAACGACGACTTCCTCGCATTCTCGAAGACGGTGGCGGAACTCGTCGCGACGCAGAACCCGGCCGACGTGGCAGCGCTGTCGGCACTGCCGCTCGAAGGCTCGACGGTCGACGCGGTGCGCCTGGCGCTGATCGGCAAGATCGGCGAGAACGTGTCGATCCGCCGTTTCGTCCGTTTCGAAACCGCGAACAAGATCGCCACGTACCTGCACGGCGCGCGTATCGGCGTGATCGTCGAGTACACGGGTGCGGACGAGCAGGTCGGCAAGGACGTCGCGATGCACATCGCGGCAATGAAGCCGGTCGCGCTGTCGTCGGCTGACGTGCCGGCGGAACTGATCGAGACGGAACGCCGCGTGGCCGAGCAGAAGGCTGCGGAATCGGGCAAGCCGGCCGAAATCGTCGCGAAGATGGTCGACGGCAGCGTCCAGAAGTACCTGAAGGAAGTGTCGCTGCTGAACCAGACGTTCGTGAAGAACGACAAGCAGACGATCGAGCAGATGCTGAAGGCGGCGAATGCGGCAGTGCAGAAATTCGCGCTGTTCGTCGTCGGCGAAGGCATCGAGAAGCGCCAGGACGACTTCGCCGCCGAAGTGGCCGCGCAAGTCGCAGCAGCAAAGCAGCAGTAAGCCGTAAGCAGTCAGGCAGTATCCGCGGCGGGCGTCCGCTCCGCCGCGGTCGGCGGCGCCGCCGGCCGGCCGGGAACCCCCGTCCGACCGTCGGCGCTTGCCCGAATCAGTATTTCGCCCCTACAGTTCGTGGTTGTCATCCTCTCGTCGCTCGGAAGCCCCTATGTCCAATGCCTATAAACGCGTCCTCCTCAAACTCTCCGGCGAAGCGCTGATGGGCGACGATGCCTTCGGCATCAATCGCGCGACGATCGAACGGATGGTGGCCGATATCGCCGAAGTCGTGCGTCTCGGGACGCAGCTCGCGGTCGTGATCGGTGGCGGTAATATTTTCCGCGGTGTCGCAGGTGGCGCGGCCGGCATGGACCGCGCGACGGCGGACTACATGGGGATGCTCGCGACGATGATGAACGCGCTGGCGCTGCAGGACGCGATGCGCCACGCCGGCATCGAGGCGCGCGTGCAGTCCGCGCTGCGCATGGACCAGGTCGTCGAGCCGTACATCCGGCCCCGCGCGATCCGCCAGCTCGAGGAAGGCCGCGTCGTGATCTTCGCGGCCGGCACCGGCAACCCGTTCTTCACGACGGACACCGCCGCCGCGCTGCGCGGTTCGGAAGTGGGCGCCGAGGTCGTGCTGAAGGCGACCAAGGTCGATGGCGTATATTCTGCCGATCCGAAGAAGGATCCGTCGGCCACGCGTTACACGACGATCACTTTCGACGAGGCGATCAGCCGCAACCTGCAGGTGATGGACGCGACGGCCTTTGCGCTGTGCCGCGACCAGAAGCTGCCGATTCGCGTGTTTTCGATCAACAAGCCGGGCGCGCTCAAGCGCATCGTGCTGGGCGAGGACGAAGGTACGCTCGTCCACGTGTAAACTCCCGCGGATGCGGGCCATCGGCCGCGGCGCGCAAGATGCGCCGCGCGGGGCCCGCGTTCTTTGAAGGTTAGAAGGTTCGGAGGTTGAAATGAGTGTCGCTGATACCAAGAAGGGCGTCGAGCAGAAGATGCAGCGCTCGATCGAAGCGTTCAAGAACGATCTGGCGAAGATCCGTACGGGTCGTGCACACACCGGTCTGCTCGATCACGTGCAGGTCGACTACTACGGCTCGATGGTGCCGATCTCGCAGGTCGCGAACCTGACGCTCGTCGACGCGCGCACGATCGGCGTGCAGCCGTGGGAAAAGAACATGGTCGCGAAGGTCGAGAAGGCCATCCGCGAAGCCGATCTGGGCCTGAACCCGGCCACCGCCGGCGACCTGATCCGCGTGCCGATGCCCGCGCTGACGGAAGAGCGCCGCCGCGAGCTGACGAAGGTCGTGAAGAGCGAAGGCGAAACGGCCAAGGTCGCAATCCGCAACCTGCGCCGCGACGCGAACGAAGCGCTCAAGAAGCTCGTGAAGGACAAGGAAATCTCGGAAGACGACGAGCGCCGCGCAAGCGACGACGTCCAGAAGCTGACCGACAAGCACGTCGCCGAAATCGACAAGCTCGTGCAGACCAAGGAAGCCGAGATCATGACGGTCTGACGACCGTCCTCGCGCGCCGCCTTCTTCCCGCAACTGTCTCAACGGCCATGACCTATACCAGCTCTACCGTTCGCGTGCCTGACGTCGGTGTCGTGCCGCGTCACATCGCGATCATCATGGACGGCAACGGCCGTTGGGCCACCGAACGCCGCTTGCCGCGCGTCGCGGGGCATACCCGCGGCGTCGATGCCGTGCGGGCGGTGGTCGAAGGCTGCGCGCGCGCCGGCGTCGAATACCTGACGCTGTTCGCGTTCAGTTCGGAGAACTGGCGCCGGCCGAACGACGAAGTGTCGTTCCTGATGCGCCTGTTCATCACCGCGCTCGAGCGCGAGGTGGGCAAGCTGCATGCGAACGGGATCCGCCTGCGTGTCGTCGGCGATCTCGACCGCTTCGAGCCGCGCATCCGCGAACTGATTCGCCGCGCCGAAACCAAGACGGCGCGCAATACCCGTCTCACGCTCACCATCGCGGCCAACTACGGCGGCCGGTGGGACATCCTGCAAGCGACGAAGAAGCTCGTGGAGCAGGCCGTGCGCGAAGGACGCGAGGTCGAAGTGACCGAGGACGCGTTCGCGCCGCACCTGGCGATGGCCTATGCGCCGGAGCCCGATCTCTTCATCCGTACCGGCGGCGAGCAGCGCGTCAGCAACTTCCTGCTGTGGCAGCTCGCGTACGCCGAATTTTATTTCACCGACAAATACTGGCCGGATTTCGACGGCGCGGCACTGGCCGACGCGCTGGCGTCGTATACGGAGCGCGAGCGCCGCTTCGGCCGCACGAGCGCGCAGCTCGAACCGCAATCGCAGGACGCCGACTCCCTTTCATGCTGAAAACCCGTGTGATCACGGCGATCGTGATGCTGGCAGTGCTGCTGCCGGTGACGCTGTTCGCGCCGCTCGCCGCGTTCGGCGCGCTGATCGGCGTCGTGCTCGTGTTCGCCGCGTGGGAATGGGCGCGCCTGCTCAAGCTCGGCGGCGCCGGCCCGGTCGTCTATGCGGTCGTCGCGGCGCTGGCGCTCGCGGCAACGGCGCCGCTCGGCGTCGATGCGGCCGCGTCCCGTCCCCTTTTCGTGGCGGCCGGCGTGTTCTGGCTGCTGGTCGGCCCGTTCGCGCTGCGGCGCAAGCCCGAACTCGCGGGCGGCATCTGGCGGCCGTTCCTGCTGGCGGCCGGCCTCGTGGTCTTCGCGGCCTGCTGGCATGCGCTCGTGTCGGCGCGCGCGCAGGGCGTGCCGTTCGTGCTGTCGTTGCTTCTGGTCGTCTGGCTCGCCGATATCGGCGCATACTTCGCGGGCAAGGCCTTCGGAAAGCGTAAACTGGCCATCACGATCAGCCCCGGCAAGAGCTGGGAAGGCGCGATCGGCGGCTGGCTCGCGGTGATGGTCGTCGCCGGTATCGCGATGGCCGCGCATGCGTTCGAGCCGACCCTGTTTTCCGCGTTCGCCGCGCGCTACGGGATGCCCGGCGCGTGGGCCGCACTGACGCTGCTGGTCGTGTACAGCGTGATCGGCGACCTGTTCGAGTCGCTGCTGAAGCGGCAGGCGGGCGTGAAGGATTCGAGCGGACTGCTGCCGGGCCATGGCGGCGTGCTCGACCGTGTCGACGCGCTGCTGCCGGTGCTGCCGCTCGCGATGCTGCTGCTTGGTTAAACCACTACTTCTGTTATGCAAAAACGTCTGACATTGCTCGGTTCCACGGGCTCGATCGGAGACAGCACGCTCGACGTGGTCGCGCGCCATCCCGAGCGCTTCTCGGTCTATGCGCTGACCGCCCACCGCAACGGCGACAAGCTGATCGAGCAATGCCTGCGCTTTGCGCCCGAAGTGGCGGTGGTCGGCGATGCCGCGACGGCCGCGCACGTCGACGCGAAACTGCGCGCGGCGGGCAGCAGGACGACCGTGCTGCACGGGCCGCAAGCGCTCGTCGACGTGTCGAAGAGCGACGGCTGCGATACGGTGGTCGCGGCGATCGTCGGCGCGGCCGGCCTTGCGCCGAGCCTCGCGGCCGCGCGTGCCGGCAAGCGCATCCTGCTCGCGAACAAGGAAGCGCTGGTGATGTCGGGCGCGATCTTCATGGACGCCGTGCGCGACCATGGCGCGATCCTGCTGCCGGTCGACAGCGAACACAACGCGATTTTCCAGTGCATGCCGCGCGACGCGGCCGAGCACGGCGGGATCTCGAAGATCATCCTGACCGCGTCGGGCGGCCCGTTCCGCACGCGCGAACCGGCGACGCTCGTCGACGTGACGCCGGACGAGGCGTGCAAGCACCCGAACTGGGTGATGGGCCGCAAGATTTCGGTCGATTCGGCGACGATGATGAACAAGGGCCTCGAGGTGATCGAGGCGCACTGGATCTTCGGGCTGCCGGGCGACCGGATCGACGTGCTGATCCATCCGCAGAGCGTGATCCATTCGCTCGTGTCGTACCGTGACGGCTCGGTACTCGCGCAGCTCGGCAACCCCGACATGCGCACGCCGATCGCGCACGCGCTCGCGTTTCCGGAGCGTGTCGATGCGGGCGTCGAGCAGCTCGACCTCGCGCAGATCGCTCAACTGTCGTTCGAGAAGCCCGACTACGCGCGCTTCCCGTGCCTCGCGCTCGCACTGAAGGCGCTCGAGGAAGGCGGCATCGCGAGCGCTGCATTGAACGCGGCGAACGAAGTGGCGGTCGAAGCGTTTCTCGAGCGCCGCATCGGCTTCATGGCGATCGCGGCGACGGTCGACGCGGTGCTCAACACGCTGCCGAACCGCGCGCCCGACGGGCTCGAGGACGTCCTCGCGGCCGATGCCGAGGCGCGCCGCCTCGCCGCCGAGATCATTGCGAAAGCGCCTGCGCCACGCGTGGAGCGCACTGTCTGAATGGAGTGCTCATGAACGTGCTGGTCGAACTGATCGCGTTTGCGGTGGCGATCGGGGTGCTGGTCGTCGTGCATGAGTACGGACACTATCGTGTCGCGCGCTGGTGCGGCGTGAAGGTGCTGCGTTTCTCGATCGGCTTCGGCCAGCCCGTCGCGCGCTGGGTCAGCCGCAAGACGGGCACCGAGTGGACACTGTCCGCGCTGCCGCTCGGCGGCTACGTGAAAATGCTCGACGAGCGCGACCCCGGCCCCGGCATCGCGCCCGAGGAGCTCGGTCAGGCGTTCAACCGCCAGTCGGTCTACAAGCGCATCGCGATCGTTGCGGCCGGGCCGATTGCGAACTTCCTGTTGGCAATCGTGCTGTTTTCCGCCGTATTCGCGACCGGCGTGACCGAGCCGGCCGCGATCGTCGCGCCGCCGGCCGCCGGCACGGTGGCCGCGCGCGCGGGCTTCGACGGCGGCGAGACGATCGTGTCGATCCGCGATGCGCGGGTGGGCGACGCGCAGGGCGGCGAGTCCGAACCGGTGCGCTCGTGGTCGGACCTGCGCTGGAAGCTGCTGGCAGCCGCGTTCGATCATCGCGAGATCGTGCTCGGCGCGCGCGACGGCAATACGACGTTCGATTTCCGCGTCGACCTCCGCCAAGTTACCGAAAGTCAGATCGACGACGATTTCATGGCCCATCTGGGCTTCGAGACCGGCGGCGGCGCGCTGTCGGTCGCGTCGGTGCAGCCCAGCAGCGCGGCGGAGCAGGCCGGGCTGAAGGCCGGCGACAAGCTGGTCGCGCTCGACGGCACGCCGATCGGAGGTGCGTCGCGTTTCATCGATTTCGTGAAGCACCATGCGGGCAAGCCGCTCGACCTGCGGATCGAGCGCGATGGCGCCGCGCAGACGGTGTCGATCGTGCCGCAGATGCAGCGCGACGACGAATCGGGGCAGCAGGTCGGCCGGATCGGCGCGGCGCTGTCGATGAACATGCCGTCCGTCGACGTGCGTTACGGGCCGATCGAGAGCCTGCGGCTCGGCGTGCACCGCACGTGGGACATTTCCGTGTATTCGCTGCGGATGTTCGGGCGCATGATCACGGGTAACGCGTCGCTGAAGAACCTGTCCGGCCCGGTGACGATCGCCGACTACGCAGGCAAGAGCGCGCGGCTCGGTCCGTCGGCGTTCCTGTCGTTCCTCGCCCTTGTCAGCATTAGCCTTGGCGTCCTGAACTTGTTGCCGATTCCCGTTTTGGACGGGGGGCATCTGTTATATTATGCGGTTGAAGCCGCGACCGGGAAAGCCGTCTCGGAGCGCTGGCAACTGATTCTGCAAAGAGCCGGGTTGATCTGCATCGTCGCATTGTCGGCGATCGCGCTGTTCAACGATCTGGCTCGGCTAATCCATTTCTGAAGCGTCAGGCGGCCGCCGCTCGGCAGTCGCCTGATTTGATGCAGCTAAATATTGGGGATGCATGTTGTTCAAACCTCATCGCTTTGTACCTAAGACAGTTGCAGCGGCCGCGCTCGCCGCGCACGGCCTCGCGGCGCATGCAGCGGCACCGTTCGTGGTGCAAGACATCAAGATCGAGGGGCTGCAGCGCGTCGAAGCGGGTTCGGTGTTCGCCTATCTGCCGATCAAGCAGGGCGATACCTTCACGGACGACAAGGCATCCGAAGCAATCCGCGCGCTGTATGCGACGGGCTTCTTCAACGACGTGCGCATCGCCACGCAGGGCAACGTCGTGATCGTGCAGGTGCAGGAGCGTCCGGCCATCGCGTCGATCGACTTCACCGGCACGAAGGAATTCGACAAGGACAATCTGACGAAGGCGCTGCGCGCAGTCGGTCTCGCCGACGGCCGCTATTACGACAAGGCGCTCGTCGACAAGGCGGAGCAGGAGCTCAAGCGCCAGTACCTCACGCGCGGCTTCTACGCGGCCGAGGTCAAGACGACGGTCACGCCGGTCGACGCGAACCGCGTGTCGATCCTGTTCGCGGTGGCCGAAGGCCCGAGCGCGAAGATCCGCCAGATCAACTTCATCGGCAACAAGGCATTCAGCACCAGCACGCTGCGTGACGAAATGCAGCTGTCGACGCCGAACTGGTTCTCCTGGTACACGAAGAACGACCTGTACTCGAAGGAAAAGCTGACGGGCGACCTCGAAGCGGTGCGCTCGTACTACCTGAACCGCGGCTATCTCGAGTTCAACATCGATTCGACCCAGGTGTCGATCTCGCCCGACAAGAAGGACATGTACCTGACGGTCACGCTGCACGAAGGCGAGCCGTACACGGTGTCGGGCATCAAGCTGTCGGGCAACCTGCTCGATCGCGAAGCCGAACTCAACAAGCTGATCAAGATCAAGCCGGGCGACCGCTTCTCGGCCGAAAAGCTGCAGCAGACCACCAAGTCGATCGTCGACAAGCTCGGCGAATACGGTTACGCGTTCGCGACCGTCAACGCGCAGCCGGACATCGACCAGGCGAACCACAAGGTGAACCTGAACCTCGTCGTCGATCCGAGCCGCCGTGTGTACGTGCGCCGCATCAACGTGGTCGGCAACACGCGTACGCGCGACGAAGTGGTGCGCCGCGAAATGCGCCAGCTCGAAAGCTCGTGGTTCGATTCGAACCGCCTCGCGCTGTCGAAGGATCGCGTGAACCGTCTCGGCTACTTCACCAACGTCGACGTGACGACCGTGCCGGTCGAAGGCACGAACGACCAGGTCGACGTGAACGTGAAGGTCGACGAAAAGCCGACCGGCGCGATCACGCTGGGCGCCGGCTTCTCGTCGACGGACAAGGTCGTGCTGTCGGCCGGCGTGTCGCAGGACAACGTGTTCGGTTCGGGTACCAGCCTGTCGGTGAACGTCAACACCGCGAAGAGCTACCGCACGCTGACCGTCACGCAGGTCGACCCGTACTTCACGGTCGACGGCATCAAGCGGATCACGGACGTCTACTACCGCACGTACCAGCCGCTCTACTATTCGACGAGCTCGAGCTTCCGGATCATCAGCGCGGGCGGCAACCTGAAGTTCGGCATTCCGTTCTCGGAAGTCGATACGGTCTACTTCGGCGCGGGCTTCGAGCAGAACCGCCTCGACGTCGATTCGAACACGCCGCAGAGCTACCAGGATTACGTGAACGAGTTCGGCCGCGTGTCGAACACGGTGCCGCTGACGGTCGCATGGTCGCGCGACGCGCGTGACAGCGCGCTGATTCCGAGCCGCGGCTACTTCACGCAGGCGAACATGGAGTACGGCGTGCCGGTCGGCAAGATCCAGTACTACAAGGCCGACCTGCAGGCGCAGTACTACTATTCGTTCTCGCGCGGCTTCATCCTGGGCCTGAACCTGCAAGGCGGCTACGGTAACGGTATCGGCAACCCGTACCCGATCTTCAAGAACTACTACGCGGGCGGTATCGGCTCCGTGCGCGGCTACGAGCCGAGCTCGCTGGGCCCGCGCGACACGAAGACGAACGACCCGATCGGCGGTTCGAAGATGCTGGTCGGCAACATCGAACTGACGTTCCCGCTGCCGGGCACGGGCTACGACCGCACGCTGCGCGTGTTCACGTTCCTCGACGGCGGTAACGTGTGGGGCAACGCGCCGGGCGGCACGAGTACGGGCGCCAACGGCCTGCGTTACGGCTACGGTGTGGGTCTCGCGTGGATTTCGCCGATCGGCCCGCTGAAGCTGAGCCTCGGCTTCCCGCTGCAGAAGCATGAGGGCGACCAGTACCAGAAATTCCAGTTCCAGATCGGGACGGCGTTCTGACCGAACGCATGACAACAGCAACGAGAGGGTAATTTTGCTAACCGGTAAGATTTCGAAACGAGTGATGTGCGCGCTGACCGTTGCGCTGGCCTTGGGCGCGGCGACGGTGCATGCACAGGACGTCGCCCGCATCGCGGCGGTCAATTCGGATCGGATCCTGCGCGAGTCGGCGCCCGCGAAAGCGGCGCAGACGAAGCTCGAAGCCGAGTTCGCGAAGCGCGACAAGGATCTGCAGGACCTGGCGGCGCGTCTGAAGTCGATGTCCGATTCGCTGGACAAGAACGGCACGTCGCTGTCGGCGGCCGATCGTGCACAGAAGCAGCGCGATCTCGCGCAGCTCGATACCGATTTCCAGCGCAAGCAGCGCGAGTTCCGCGAGGACCTGAACCAGCGTCGCAACGAAGAGCTGGCGGCCGTGCTCGAGAAGGCGAACAAGGTCATCAAGCAGATCGCCGAACAGCAGAATTACGACCTGATCGTGCAGGAAGCCGTGTACGTCAGCCCGCGCATCGACATCACCGACAAGGTGCTCAAGGCGCTCGCGTCCGGCTCGACGAACTGAACGGAGCAGACGACGAATGGCATTGACGCTTGAGGAACTCGTAAAGCGGTTCGGCGGCGAGATCGCCGGCGACGCACAGTGCAAGGTGAGCGGGCTCGCACCGCTCGACCAGGCAGGCCCGCAGCAGCTCGCGTTCCTCGCGAATCCGAAGTATCTGTCGCAGGTCGAGTCGACCCGCGCCGGCGCGGTGCTGATCTCGCCGAAGGATCTGGAAAAGCTCGGCGCGGCCGGCCCCCAAAATTTCATCGTCACGCCGAATCCGTACGCGTACTTCGCGCGCGTCGCGCAGTTGTTCATCGATCTGGCCGCGCCGCAGCGTGCTGCCGGCGTGCATCCGAGCGCGACGATCGATCCGGCCGCGCAGGTGGCCGCGAGCGCGGTGGTCGGCCCCCACGTGACGGTCGAGGCCGGCGCCGTGATCGAAGACGGCGTGCAGCTCGACGCGAACGTCTTCGTCGGCCGCGGCACGACGATCGGCGCGGGCTCGCATCTGTATCCGAACGCAACGGTGTACCACGGCTGCAAGGTCGGCCCGCGCGCGATCATCCATGCGGGCGCGGTGATCGGCTCCGACGGCTTCGGCTTCGCGCCGGATTTCGTCGGCGACGGCGACGCGCGCACCGGCAGCTGGGTCAAGATCCCGCAGGTCGGCGGCGTATCGATCGGCCCGGACGTCGAGATCGGCGCGAACACGACGATCGACCGCGGCGCGATGGCGGATACCGTCATCGACGAATGCGTGAAGATCGACAACCAGGTCCAGATCGGCCACAACTGCCGGATCGGCGCGTACACGGTGATCGCCGGCAGCGCGGGCATCGCGGGCAGCACGACGATCGGCCGCCACTGCATGATCGGCGGCGCGGCCGGGATCGCCGGCCACGTGACGCTCGGCGACTATGTCATCATCACCGCGAAGTCGGGCGTATCGAAGTCGCTGCCGAAGGCCGGCATCTATACCAGCGCATTTCCGGCCGTCGACCACGGCGAATGGAACAAGAGCGCTGCGCTCGTGCGCAACCTCGACAAGCTGCGCGAGCGCATCAAGACGCTCGAAGCCGCGCTTGCCGCCCAGGGCGGCACGGACGCCTGAGCGCATCATGCGAGACCTTCAACCGGGCACGGCCAGCGCAACCGGCCCGGTTTGCCAGACTGGGCCGCACGCCGGCCCGCTTCAGCCTTTGCATCACCACCGCGCAGCCTCTGCGTGAGACGAACCATCATGAGCACTGAAAAAATCAATCTCGACATCCACAAGATCCTCACGCTGCTGCCGCATCGCTACCCGATTCTGCTCGTCGATCGCGTGCTCGAACTCGAACCGCACAAGGGAATCAAAGCGCTGAAGAACGTGTCGATCAACGAGCCGTTTTTCCAGGGGCATTTCCCGAAGCGGCCGGTGATGCCGGGCGTGCTGATCCTCGAGGCGCTCGCGCAGGCCGCGGCGCTGCTGACCTTCTCGGAAGAGCAGCCGAAGGATCCGGAAAACACGCTGTACTACTTCGTCGGGATCGACGGCGCGCGCTTCAAGCGCCCGGTCGAACCGGGCGACCAGCTGATTCTGAACGTGACGTTCGAGCGCTACATCCGCGGCATCTGGAAGTTCAAGGCGGTGGCGGAAGTGGACGGCAAGGTGGCGGCGGAAGCCGAGCTGATGTGCACGGTCAAGACGACCGACGTGGCGCCCTGAGCGACGCGGCACGGACAGGCAACGCAACGCGACACATCACATCGAGAGGCAACGGCGCATGACCAGGATTCATCCCACCGCGATCGTCGAACCGGGCGCGCAGATCGACGAATCGGTCGAGATCGGTCCGTACGCGATCATCGGTCCGCACGTCACGATCGGCGCGCGCACGACGATCGGCTCGCACAGCGTGATCGAAGGCCATACGACGCTCGGCGAGGACAACCGCATCGGCCATTACGCGTCGGTCGGCGGTCGTCCGCAGGACATGAAGTACAAGGACGAGCCGACCCGGCTCGTGATCGGCAACCGCAACACGATCCGCGAATTCACGACGATTCACACGGGCACCGTGCAAGATGGCGGCGTGACGACGCTCGGCGACGACAACTGGATCATGGCCTATGTGCATATCGGTCATGACTGCACCGTCGGCAGCCACGTGATCCTGTCGAGCAACGCGCAGATGGCCGGCCACGTCGAGATCGGCGACTGGGCGATCGTCGGCGGGATGTCGGGCGTCCACCAGTTCGTGCGCATCGGTGCGCATTCGATGCTGGGCGGCGCATCGGCGCTCGTGCAGGACGTTCCGCCGTTCGTGATCGCGGCAGGCAACAAGGCCGAGCCGCACGGGATCAACGTCGAAGGGCTGCGCCGGCGCGGTTTCTCGCCCGACGCGATTTCCGCGCTGCGCAGTGCGTACCGCCTGCTGTACAAGAACGGCCTGTCGCTCGAGGAAGCGAAAGCGCAGTTGCGCGAGCTGGCGGCGGCGGGCGGCGACGGCGATGCACCGGTGAAGACGCTCGTCGAATTCATCGACGCGTCGCAACGCGGCATCATCCGCTAAGCGATGCCGCTTCCGACCACTCCACTCCGGCTCGCGATGGCGGCCGGCGAACCGTCGGGCGACCTGCTCGGTGCGTCGCTGCTCGGCGGGCTGCGCGAGCGGCTGCCCGAATCGGCGCTGTACTACGGGATCGGCGGGCCGCGGATGATCGCGCAGGGGTTCGACTCGCACTGGCAGATGGACAAGCTGACCGTGCGCGGCTACGTCGAGGCGCTCGGCCAGATTCCCGAGATCCTGCGGATTCGCGGCGAGCTGAAGCGCCAGTTGCTCGCCGAGCGGCCGGACGCGTTCATCGGCGTCGACGCACCCGATTTCAACTTCAGCGTGGAACAGGCCGCGCGCGACGCGGGCATTCCGTCGATCCACTTCGTGTGCCCGTCCATCTGGGCGTGGCGCGGCGGCCGGATCAAGAAGATCGCGAAGTCGGTCGATCACATGCTGTGCCTGTTCCCGTTCGAACCGGCGATTCTCGACAAGGCCGGCGTTGCGTCGACCTACGTCGGCCATCCGCTGGCCGATGAAATTCCGCTCGAACCCGACACGCACGGCGCGCGCATCGCGCTCGGGCTGCCGGCCGACGGCCCGGTGATCGCGGTGCTGCCGGGCAGCCGGCGCTCGGAAATCGCGCTGATCGGTCCGACGTTCTTCGCGGCAATGGCGCTGATGCAGCAGCGCGAGCCCGGCGTGCGGTTCGTGATGCCGGCGGCCACGCCCGCGCTGCGCGAACTGCTGCAGCCGCTCGTCGACGCGCATCCGCAGCTTGCGCTGACGATCACCGACGGCCGCTCGCAGGTCGCGATGACGGCCGCCGACGCGATCCTCGTGAAGAGCGGCACGGTCACGCTGGAAGCCGCGCTGCTGAAGAAGCCGATGGTGATCTCGTACAAGGTGCCGTGGCTGACCGGGCAGATCATGCGCCGGCAGGGTTACCTGCCGTACGTCGGCTTGCCGAACATCCTGGCGGGGCGTTTCGTCGTGCCCGAGCTGCTGCAGCATTTCGCGACGCCCGACGCGCTCGCCGATGCGACGCTCACGCAGTTGCGCGACGACGCGAACCGCCGCACGTTGACCGAAGTATTCACCGAAATGCATCTGTCGCTGCGGCAGAACACGGCCGCGAAGGCGGCCGAAGCGGTCGTGCGCGTGCTCGAACAACGCAAGGGGCGCGCATGACCGCAGTACGCGCACCCCGCCGCCGCGCGTCGAGCGACGGGCAGGGCGGTTTCGACTTCAGCCGCCCGGACGAGATCGTCTGCGGCGTCGACGAAGCGGGCCGCGGCCCGCTCGCGGGGCCGGTGGTGGCCGCCGCGGTGATTCTCGATCCCGCGCAGCCGATCGACGGGCTCGACGATTCGAAGGCGTTGTCCGCGAAGAAGCGCGACGCGCTGTACGAGCTGATCGTCGCGCGCTCGCTGTCGTATTGCGTCGCATCGGCAAGCGTCGACGAAATCGATACGCTGAACATCCTGCACGCGACGATGCTCGCAATGAAGCGCGCGGTCGAAGGCTTGTCGATGCTGCCGACGCTCGCGCAGATCGACGGCAACCGCTGCCCGACGCTGACCGTGCGCGCCGAGGCGATCGTCAGCGGCGACGCGCTCGTGCCGAGCATCTCGGCCGCGTCGATCCTCGCGAAAGTCACGCGCGACCGCATGCTCGTCGACCTGCACGATCGCTTCCCGGTGTACGGCTTCAACGTGCATGCGGGCTACGGCACCGCGAAACACCTTGCCGCACTGCGCGAACACGGCCCGTGCGAAGCGCATCGGCGCTCGTTCGCGCCGGTCCGTGCGGCGCTCGACCTGATTCGATGAAAAGCATTACTTCCCGCGACAATCCGCTGTACAAGCGCCTGAAGGCGCTCGCGGGTTCGACGCCCCACCAGCGCCGCAGCGGCCAGGCGCTGCTCGAAGGCTTCCATCTCGCGAGCGCGTACCTCGATACGGGCGCGACCCCCGAGCTCTGCGTGACGACCGAAGGCGCGCTCGGCCACGCCGAGGCCCAGGCGATCGTCGCGCGCATCGATGCGCAGCGGATCGTCACGCTGCCCGACGCGTTGTTCGGGCAGTTGTCGAACGTCGTCAACGGCGTCGGCTTCCTGCTGCTCGTCGACCGGCCGGCGCAGCCGCTGCCCGAACGCGTGACGCACACGTCGGTCGTGCTCGACGGCGTGCAGGACGCCGGCAACGTCGGCTCGATCCTGCGCAGCGCGGCGGCGGCTGGTGTGCGTCACGTGTTCTGCGCGCCGGGTACCGCGTACGCGTGGTCGTCGAAGGTGCTGCGCTCGGGCATGGGCGCGCATTTCCTGCTGTCGATCCACGAGGACGTCGAAGCGGCCGCGCTTGCCGAGCGGCTCGACGTGCCGATCGCACTGACCGATTCGCACGGCGCGCAGGCGGTCTACGACTGCGACCTGGCGGGGCCCGTCGCGTGGGTGTTCGGCAACGAGGGCGCCGGCGTGTCGGCGTTCTGGCGCGATACGGCCACGCATCGCGTGACGATTCCCCAGCCGGGCGGGATGGAATCGCTGAACGTCGCAGCGGCGGCAGCCGTGTGCCTGTTCGAGCAGGTGCGGCAACAGCGGCCTGCGTGACGCCACGCGCGCGCATGTCCCGCACAACGAAAAAAGGCCGCGTTCATCGACGCGGCCTTTTCGTTTCCTGCGGCAGCCCGGACGGCCGCCTGCACACCGGCGCTCAGTACGACTGCCGGTCGAGACGGATTTCCTGCAGGATCGTCGTCGCGATTTCCTCGATCGACTTGTGCGTCGACGACAGCCACTTGATCCCTTCGCGGCGCATCATCGCCTCGGCCTCGTTGATCTCGTAGCGGCAGTTCTCGGGTGCCGCGTACTTGCTGCCCGGGCGCCGCTCGTTGCGGATCTCCGACAGCCGTTGGGGGTCGATCGACAGCCCGAACAGCTTCTCGCTGTACGGCGCCAGCGCCGACGGCAGCTTGCCGCGCTCGAAATCCTCCGGAATCAGCGGATAGTTTGCCGCCTTCACGCCGTACTGCATCGCGAGATACAGGCTCGTCGGCGTCTTGCCGCTGCGCGACACGCCGACGAGGATCACGTCGGCTTCCGACAGGTTGCGGTTCGACTGGCCGTCGTCGTGCGCGAGCGAGAAGTTGATCGCCTCGATCCGCGTCTTGTATTCCTCGGTGTCCGCGTTCTGGTGGCCGCGGCCCATCGCGTGGCTCGACTTGAGCTCCAGTTCCTGTTCGAGCGGTTCGACGAAGCGCTGGAACATGTCGAGCACGAGTGCGTTCGAGCGCTTGACGATGTCGTTCGACTCGCTGTCGACGAGCGTCGTGAACACGATCGCGCGGCGGCCGTCGTGCACGGCGGCCTCGTTGATCTTCTCGACGGTGGCGTAGGCCTTGTCGAGCGAGTCGACGAACGGCACGCGCACGAGCCGGAATTTCTGGTCGAACTGGGAGAGGATCGAATGCGCGAAGGTTTCGGCAGTGATCCCGGTGCCGTCGGAGACGATGAATACGGTAGGCAGCATGAATCTGGACGTCGAGCGTGAAGGGCGGTTGCGCGGGCGGCTGGAGGGCCGCCTCCAGCCGCAGTGACAAGGTCGCGCCACATCCGGCAGCCGGCACGGTAGAATAGCGGCAACCTGTTGGATAAGCAATTGCGGGGGCGGAGGCGCGAACGGCGCCCCGGGCTTGCCGCGCGATTCCAGGAATTCCCGGCAAGTTTGGCGATTTGTCTGCAAATATCGCCCTTCTGCCGGGATTTTTGCAAATCGGGTCGGAAGATTTCCGCCGCTGCGAAGGCTTATCCAACAGGTTGCGCAAGACGCGTCGCGCCTTTTTGCAAGCGCCCGCGTTCGAGCCCACTTGCGCAATCGAGCATTTTTTTCACACTTAGGGGCTTGTATGACTAACGCAGCAAACGTCGCAAAGGACCAGGCGTATGTAATTCCGTTCGAGCAGTTGCGGATGACCGATGTGGAGATCGTGGGCGGCAAGAATGCGTCGCTCGGCGAGATGATCAGCCAGCTTTCCGAAGCAGGCGTTCGCGTACCCACCGGTTTCGCCACGACCGCGCTCGCATTCCGCGATTTCCTCAAGCACAACGACCTCACCGACCGCATCGCGAAGCGTCTCGAGTCGCTCGACATCGACGACGTGAAGGCGCTCGCCGAAGCCGGCGCCGAAATCCGCAAGTGGATCGTCGATGCGCCGATGCAGGCGCGTCTCGAGCAGGAAATCCGCGCGCAGTTCGAAGTGCTGAAGAACGGCTCGCCGGGCGAACTGTCGTTCGCCGTGCGTTCGTCCGCCACCGCGGAAGACCTGCCCGACGCATCGTTCGCCGGTCAACAGGAGTCGTACCTGAACGTCGTCGGCATCGAGGACGTGCTCGATCGCATGAAGCACGTGTTCGCGTCGCTGTACAACGACCGCGCGATCTCGTACCGCGTGCACAAGGGCTTCACGCACGCGGAAGTCGCGCTGTCGGCAGGCGTGCAGCGCATGGTCCGCTCGGACGTCGGCGCCGCCGGCGTGATGTTCACGATCGACACCGAATCGGGCTTCAAGGACGCCGTGTTCATCACGTCGAGCTACGGCCTGGGCGAAACCGTCGTGCAGGGCGCGGTGAACCCGGACGAGTTCTACGTGTTCAAGACGACGCTCGCACAGGACAAGTACCCGATCATCCGCCGCTCGATCGGCTCGAAGCTGATCAAGATGGAATTCACGCAGCCGGGCGAGCCGGGCCGCGTGAAGACGGTCGACGTGCCGCACGAACAGCGCAACCGTTACTCGATCACCGACGAAGACGTGATCGAGCTGGCGAAGTACGCGGTCATCATCGAGAAGCACTACCAGCGTCCGATGGACATCGAGTGGGGCAAGGACGGCCGCGACGGCAAGATCTTCATCCTGCAGGCACGCCCGGAAACCGTGAAGAGCCAGGCGAGCGGCAAGGCCGAGCAGCGCTTCAAGCTGAAGGGTCAGTCGCAGGTGCTGGCAACCGGCCGCGCGATCGGCCAGAAGATCGGCGCGGGTCGCGTGCGCGTGATCCAGGATCCGTCGGAAATGGAACGCGTGCAGCCGGGCGACGTGCTGGTGGCCGACATGACCGACCCGAACTGGGAGCCGGTGATGAAGCGTGCGGCCGCGATCGTCACGAACCGTGGCGGCCGGACCTGCCACGCGGCGATCATCGCGCGTGAGCTCGGCGTGCCGGCCGTGGTCGGCTGCGGCGATGCGACCGACATCCTGAAGGACGGCGCGCTCGTGACCGTGTCGTGCGCGGAAGGCGACGAAGGCAAGATCTACGACGGCCTGCTCGAGACGGAAGTCACGGAAGTGCAGCGCGGCGAACTGCCGGAAATCCCGGTCAAGATCATGATGAACGTCGGCAACCCGCAGCTCGCGTTCGACTTCTCGCAACTGCCGAACGCAGGCGTGGGTCTCGCGCGCCTCGAGTTCATCATCAACAACAACATCGGCGTTCACCCGAAGGCGATCCTCGAGTACCCGAACATCGACCAGGATCTGAAGAAGGCGGTCGAGAGCGTCGCGCGCGGCCACGCATCGCCGCGTCAGTTCTACGTCGACAAGCTGACGGAAGGCGTCGCGACGATCGCGGCGGCGTTCTATCCGAAGCCCGTGATCGTGCGTCTGTCCGACTTCAAGTCGAACGAGTACAAGAAGCTGATCGGCGGTTCGCGCTACGAGCCGGACGAGGAAAACCCGATGCTGGGCTTCCGCGGCGCGTCGCGTTACATCGCCGACGATTTCGCGCAGGCGTTCGAGATGGAGTGCCGTGCGCTGAAGCGCGTGCGCGACGAGATGGGCCTGACCAACGTCGAGATCATGGTGCCGTTCGTGCGTACCGTGAAGCAGGCGGAGCGTGTCGTCGGCCTGCTCGAGAAGTTCGGCCTGAAGCGCGGCGAAAACGGCCTGCGTCTCGTGATGATGTGCGAAGTCCCGACCAACGCGATCCTCGCCGAAGACTTCCTGCAGTTCTTCGACGGCTTCTCGATCGGCTCGAACGACCTCACGCAGCTCACGCTCGGCCTCGACCGCGATTCTGGCATGGAACTGCTGGCCGTCGACTTCGACGAACGCGACCCGGCCGTCAAGTTCCTGCTCAAGCGCGCGATCGATACCTGCCGCAAGATGGGCAAGTACGTCGGCATCTGCGGCCAGGGCCCGTCCGATCACCCGGACTTCGCGCAATGGCTGACCGACGAAGGCATCGTGTCGATCTCGCTGAACCCGGACACGATCATCGATACGTGGCAGGCGCTCGCCAACCGGAAGTAACGCCCGGTAATGCATCTTCACCGAAGGCGCGGCGCCGTCGCGCCTTCGGTGAAGGCAAAATGCAAGGTTCATGCTATAAACACCCCGGTAAGCACCGGGGTGTTTTTATTTGTCGGTACGCGTCGATGTTTTTCTGGAGACCGCAATGATGTCGGGGCATCTGTTCTGGTGGATCGGGGGCGGCGTGCTGGTCGTGGCCGAATTGCTGACCGGCACGTTCTATCTGTTGATGATCGCGCTCGGCTTTTTCGCGGGCGGGCTGTTGCAACTGGCCGGTGTCGCGCCGCACGTGCAGTTCGGCGCGGCCGCCGCGGTGGCGATCATCGCGATGGTCGTGCTGCGCCGCTCGGGGCTCGGCCGCAAGCAGAAGCGCGACACGTCGACGAATCCCGACGTCAATCTCGACATCGGCGCGACCGTCACGGTCGACGCGTGGCGTGACGGCCGCGCGCGCGTGCAGTATCGCGGCGCCGACTGGGACGTCGAACTCGCGAACGGCGAGCGCGACGATGCGCGCGTGTACCAGGTGAGTGCCGTGCGCGGCAATTGTCTCGTGGTCGTGGCGAAACCGGCGGGCTGACCGTCTGCCGATACAACAAGGAGGGAATACTTCATGGATTCGCTGATCATCTGGGTGGTCCTGCTCGTCATCGCGATCGTGATCGTGTCGAAGACGGTGAAGATCGTGCCGCAGCAGCATGCATGGGTGCTCGAGCGCTTCGGGCGCTATCACGCGACGCTGTCGCCCGGTCTCAATATCGTGCTGCCGTTCGTCGATCGCATCGCGTACCGGCATGTGCTGAAGGAAATCCCGCTCGACGTGCCGAGCCAGATCTGCATCACGCGCGACAACACGCAGCTGCAAGTCGACGGTGTGCTGTATTTCCAGGTGATGGACCCGATGAAGGCGTCGTACGGGTCGAGCAACTTCGTGCTTGCGATCACGCAGTTGTCGCAGACGATGCTGCGCTCGGTGATCGGCAAGCTGGAGCTCGACAAGACGTTCGAGGAGCGCGACTTCATCAACCACAGCATCGTGTCGGCGCTCGACGAGGCCGCCGCGAACTGGGGCGTGAAGGTGCTGCGCTACGAGATCAAGGACCTGACGCCGCCGAAGGAGATCCTGCACGCGATGCAGGCGCAGATCACCGCGGAGCGTGAAAAGCGCGCGCTGATCGCCGCATCCGAAGGCCGCAAGCAGGAGCAGATCAACCTCGCATCGGGCGCGCGCGAAGCGGCGATCCAGAAATCCGAAGGCGAGCGGCAGGCCGCGATCAACCAGGCGCAGGGCGAAGCAGCCGCGATTCTGGCGGTGGCCGAGGCGAACGCGCAGGCGATCCAGAAGATCGCGAGCGCAATCCAGTCGCAGGGCGGGATGGATGCGGTGAACCTGAAGGTTGCCGAGCAGTATGTCGGCGCGTTCTCGAATCTCGCGAAGCAGGGCAACACGCTGATCGTGCCGTCGAACCTGTCGGATCTCGGCACGGCGATCTCGTCGGCGCTGACGATCGTCAAAACTGCGGGGGCGGCTTCCGGCGGGAAGGGCTGAGTCGGGCCTGCGCAGCGCACCGGCGGCAGCCGCGTGCGTTCGGTGTGCGGCGAATCGTCGCGCAACGGGCGGCGCGGATGATGACGGCGCCTTTCTTCAGTCGAACCGGGCGGTGTGGCGGCACTTTGCCGCTCCGGCCGCCGCGCCGGGCAGCCGGCACACGCCTGGCTCGGCTAGCCCACCAAAGCGACACGGCCCGCTTCGAGCGGGCCGTGTCGTTTGCGAAGCGCGTCGCGCGCGTCAGGTGCCGGCGCGCATGATGCGTGCCTTTTCGCGTTCCCAGTCGCGCTTCTTCTCGGTTTCGCGCTTGTCGTGCAGCTTCTTGCCCTTCGCGAGCGCGATGTCGCACTTCACGCGACCGCCCTTGTAGTGGAAGTTCAGCGGCACGAGCGTGTAGCCCCGCTGCTCGACCTTGCCGATCAGTTTCTTGATTTCCTCGCGGTGCAGCAGCAGCTTGCGCGTGCGGACCGGGTCGGGCTTGATGTGCGTCGAGGCTTCGGGCAGCGGGCTGATATGGGTGCCGATCAGGAAGATCTCGGCGTTCTTCACCACGACGTAGCCTTCCTTGATCTGGCCGCGCCCGGCGCGCAGCGCCTTGACTTCCCAGCCCTCAAGCACGAGCCCCGCTTCGTAGCGTTCCTCGATGTGATAATCGAAGTGCGCTTTCCTGTTGTCGATGATGCTCATGAAAGGATCGGGCCAACTCGTTTAAAATCACGATTTTAGCAAAGCGGGGCGGTAATCGCCCGGCTTGCTTTCTCACCTTGAGCGGTGCCGCGCGATTTATGGCAGATGTCCAGAAAACCGTATTGATCCGTCATTCGGCGGAACAGATGTTCGACCTCGTCACCGACGTGGCCGACTACCCCAATTTCCTGCCCTGGTGCGGCGGTGTCGAGATTCGCCGTCAGGACGAGAGCGGGATGGAAGCGCGCATCGACATCAACTTCAAGGGCATCAAGCAGCATTTCGCGACGCGCAACACGCAGCAGCGCCCGACGCGGATCGACATGGAGTTCACGGACGGCCCGTTCAAGAAGTTCACGGGCTCGTGGCGCTTCACGGCGCTGCGTGCCGATGCGTGCAAGATCGAATTCGCGCTGCACTACGAGTTTTCGAGCATCCTGCTCGAAAAGATCATCGGGCCGGTGTTCAGCCACATCGCGAACACGTTCGTCGATTCGTTCGTGAAACGCGCCGACCAGCGCTACGGGAAGGGGTGACGCGATGCTGTCGATCGAAGTCTGCTACGCGCTGCCCGATCGCCAGACGGTGATTGCGTTGTCGCTGCCCGAAGGGGCGACCGTTCGTTCGGCGATCGACGCGAGCGGCGTGCTCGCGCTGCATCCGGAAATCGATCTCGCGCACGCGAAGACGGGCGTGTACGGCAAGCTCGCGCCGCTCGACGCACCGCTCGCCGACCACGACCGCGTCGAGATCTACCGCCCGCTGATCGTCGATCCGAAGCTCGCGCGCCAGCGGCGCGTCGACAAGTCGCGCCGCGACGGCTCCATCGAGGGCCGCAAGTGGATGCACAAGGACGCGCGCTGACGCGGGCCGGCCCGCGATTTTCGCCACGATTCTTCGCCCGCTTTTGCCCGCTCGAACGCCGCGATGCTCAGTGAGCCGCGGCGTTCGCGTTTGGCGGCGCGCTTCCCGACGCATCGCCTCCGGCGGGCGTGTCGCCGTGTTGCCGCACCGATCCGTAGACGCCCGCGAGCAGCAGCACCAGCGCGGCGATTTCGAGCACATGCGGCATCCGCTGGTCGTACACGAATGCATAAAGCATCGCGAACACGGTTTCGAACACGATCAACTGGCCCGACAGCGTGAGCGGCAGCCGCTTCGATGCGGCGTTCCACAGGCCGTTGCCGAGCCACGACGCGCCGATCGCGAGCACGAGGTTCAGCAGCCAGAACAACTGCCAGCGCGACGCCGGGACCGCTGCCTGCACCGTGCCTGCCGGCAGCGCGAGGATCGCGATCCAGCAGAGCCCGCCGATCAGGCCCGTCACGACACCCCACAGCACCGACCACTCGTTGCCGCCGAAATAGCGGTGGCGCTGCAGATAGCGTGCGTTCGCGACCGCATACCAGGTCCAGCTCGCGAGCGCGCCCGCCGCGCAGGCGATGCCGGCGAGCTTCTGGCCGAGCGTCGTCGCATGCGCGGCTTCGGACGTGAACAGGTCGACGTTGATGCAGACGATGCCCGCGATCACCAGCACGAGCGGGGCGGCGAGCCGTCGCAGCGGCACGGCGCCGTGGTCGCCGAGGCCCGCGAGCGTGACCGTGACGGGCAGCACGCCGACGATCAGCGAACTGGGCGCGATGCCGATCAAATGCACGGCGCCCGACAGCAGCATGTAGTACGCGACGTTGCCGACGACGGCGAGCCTGACCAGCGCGACGAGATCCTCGCGGGTCAGCCGCGCCAGCAGCGAGCGGGCGGCCGGCAGCGCCGCAGCCAACGACACGAGGCCGTACATCGCATAGCGGCCGGCGCTCAGCAAGAGCGGCGAGAAGTCGGTCAGCAGCCGCGGAACGAGAAACACCATGCCCCACAGGGCGCCAGCCAGGACACCATAGATCACACCGCGCTGCATCGACCGCTCCGAACACATGACTGACGAGCGCGCATCTTAGGACGCGGTCGCCCGCGTCGTCTTGTTCATTCCTGCACTCCGCGCACGGCGAGATCCCGGCGTGCCGCGTGCGCGGGCGATCGCGGCAGCCGATGGTTCATTCGTCAGCCGAATCGGGCGTTGCCCCTGCGTGTTTTCCCGGCGCTCGCGCCGGCCGGCGCACGGCGCGCAGCGTGCCGCTATTGCCGCCGCCGCAGTAGAAGCGGTCGTGGCCGTCGGATTCGAGCCCCGACACGCCGGCGCCCGGCGGCATGTCGACCTGCTCGAGCACCTCTCCCGTGCGCGGATCGACACGCCGCAGGTTGCTCTGGTCGGCCTCCCAGGTGCCGTGCCACAGCTCGCCGTCGACCCACGTCACGCCGGTGACGAAGCGGTTCGATTCGATCGTGCGCAGCACGGCGCCCGATTGCGGATCCACCTGGTGAATCTTGCGTTCGCGATACTGGCCGACCCACAGCGTGCCTTCGGCCCATGCCAGCCCCGAATCGCCGCCGCCGCCGGGGGCCGGAATCGTCGCGAGCACGCGGCCGGATTCGGGATCGAGCTTCTCGATGCGGTTCTCGACGATCTGGTACAGGTGGCGGCCGTCGAACGCCGTGCCCGCATGCGCGGCGACGTCGATCGAGCGGACGGCCGTGCCGCGTTCCGGGTCGAGCGCGTTCAGCTTGTCGCCGGATGCGTACCACACGTACTGCCCGTCGAAGGTGACGCCGTGTACGCCGTCGACGCCCGGAAACGGGCCGTATTCGCGAAGAATGTCTGCACTGGAGCGTTTCATGTTCGTCACCTCGTCGTTCGGTGAGGTCATCCTAGTCGCCCGGCAGCGGGGCAGGGAGTAACAAGGTCGTCGCGAAACCGGGCAGCGGCGGCGTCATCCATCGGCGTGCGCGGCCGCGGCCGAGCGGCTGGACCTTGTCCGCTTCGGCGAGCGCGTCGAGCGCGCGTTGCACGGTGCGCTGGCTCGCGCCGAGTGCCAGCGCCAGCGCGGAGCTCGACCACGCTTCGCCGTCGGCGAGCAGCGCGAGCACGGCCGCGTGGCGGTCATCGACCGGGCGCGCCAGCACGACGGTTTCGCGTACGCCGAGCGGTTCGAGCGCGAAGCCGCGCGGCGTGGCAACCACGTTCGCGAGTGGCCGCAGTACCGCGCGCAGCCGGCCGATCTCGACGCGCAGGCGCGCGCGATGCGACTCGTCCGCCAGTTTCGCGCGGAACGCGGCGGCGACGAGCGCGTTGCGCGACACGTCGGCCGGCCATGCCTCGCCGAGCGAGCGGGCGAGCACGAACAGCACGGGCCGCCGCGCGAGCGACACGGTCGTGCGCGCGTCGCGCACCGTGTGGCGGCACGCATCGACGACGAGCGCGTTCGACGCGAACAGCGTCTCGACTTCGTCGAGCTGCACGAGCCGCGACGTGCCGCGCGCGATGAGGCGCGCGGCCGGTGCGTCGAGCACGCGGGCCGCTGTGTCGACCTCGGCCGTCAGTGCGGCGATGCCGGCGTCGCGGGCCGCTGCGCGTGCCCGGGTGAGCGCCGCGCGGGCCGCGTGAGTCCGGATGCGGCGCATCGCGATGCCGGCCGCGATCAGCTCGTGCGCGGCGCGCGACGCGGGCGGCAGCGGCGCGGGATCGAGATTCGCGAGCAGTCGTTCGGCATCGTCGAGCCGACCGATCAGCAGCAGCCGGCGTACGCCGAGATAGCGCGCATGCGCGGCGTTCGCGTGGTCGCCGTGCGCGTCGAGCGTCGCGCACGCGGTATCGAGCGCGCGTGTCGGCCAGCGCAGGTCGCGCGACGCGAGCGCAATCTCCGCTTCGGCGACGACGCAGCGTGCACGCGCTACGGCCTCCTTCGGGCCGAACGCGCGGGCCGCGCCGCGCACGAGTGCGCGCGCGCGTTCGAAATCGCCGAGCTGCGCCATCGCGATCCCGCGCAGCGCGAGCGCCGGCGCATCGTCGCGCAGCGCGACGCGGTTCAGCGCGCCGAGCGCGTCACCGGCGGCGAGTGCGCGCGCGGCCGCGGTGATCAGTGAATCCATCCGAATCCCGACACACTTGTCACTCCCTCCGTTCCGATGCCCGCCCCTAATCTAGCACCACGCACACGGCACCGGACGCCGTGCCCGGTTACCCATCGGAAGGAGGAACCCGCCATGACGACCCATCTCACCGGAACGCGCGACGAATGGCTGGCCGCGCGCCGCGCGCTGCTCGACGCGGAAAAGGCGCTGACGCGGCAAAGCGACGCGCTCGCGCAACGGCGCCAGGCGCTGC
This sequence comes from Burkholderia metallica, assembly GCF_001718555.1. NCBI lineage: Bacteria > Pseudomonadati > Pseudomonadota > Betaproteobacteria > Burkholderiales > Burkholderiaceae > Burkholderia > Burkholderia metallica. The sequence continues at coordinate 2,284,972 of NZ_CP013401.1, read as the reverse complement.
CCTGGGTGCGCATCGACAAGACTTACCGGTTCGACACCGAGGACGGGCAGGCGACGCTCGACGACCTGTTTCGCGGCCGTTCGCAATTGCTCGTCTATCACTTCATGTTCGGTCCCGACTACAAGGCCGGCTGCCCGTCGTGCTCGGCGCTGGCCGATGGCTTCGACGGCTTCGCCGTGCACCTGGCGAACCACGACGTGACGCTCGCCGCCGTGTCGCGCGCGCCGCTCGCGAAGCTGCTCGCGTACCGGGAGCGGATGGGGTGGCGCTTTCCGTGGGCATCGTCGGTCGGCGGCGATTTCAACTTCGATTTCAACGTGTCGTTCACCGAAACGCAGCAGCGCGCGGGCGACGTCGAGTACAACTACGCGCGAGCGGGCCACGCGATGGACATGGACCCGCCGCCGGCGCCCGTCGTGCAGTTTGCGGCCACGTGCGGCACCGACGCGCTCACGTACTCGCGCGACCGGCCGGGGATGAGCGCGTTCGTGCGCGAGGACGGCAACGTCTATCACACGTACTCGACCTATGCGCGCGGGCTCGACGCGCTGTGGGGGATGTACCAGTGGCTCGATCGCGCGCCGCGCGGGCGCAACGAGGCCGGCCCGTGGTGGCGCCGTCATGACGAGTACGCGCACGGCTGAGCGCGGACCGGTAACGGACGGGCGCACGCGATGAGATGGCCGGCAACCGGCGACACGGACCCCGATCCGGTGGTATTCGGCGTGGCGGTCGGGGCCGTATTCGCCGTCGCCGCGATGGCGACGCTCGCGCAGTACGCGGCGATGGCCGCGATGGGCGCGGAACCGATGCCCGGCGGCGGGATGATCCCGGCCGCGTGGCTGCCGCCGTGCGGGTGGGGCGCCGGCCGCGCATTCGGCGCGTTCGCCGGGATGTGGGGCGCGATGACGGTGACGATGATGCTGCCCGTCCTTGCGCCGATGCTCTGGCGATATCGTCAGAGCATCGGTCCGCAGGCGGCGGTGCGCCCGGCCGGGCTCGTCGTTCTCGCGGGGGCCGGGTATTTCGCGGTGTGGATGACAGTGGGGGCGCTCGTGTTTGCGGCCGGCGCCGCACTGACGAGCGTTGCGGCGCGGTGGCCGTGGCTGGCCCGTGCGACGCCGTTCACGGCCGGCGCGGTCGTCCTGGCTGCCGGCGTTCTGCAATTCTCCGGATGGAAAGCACGGCGGCTGGCGTGCTGTCGGCACGACGCGACCTGCGCGCACCCGTCACGCGGGGACACCGGTGCCGCATGGCGGTACGGGGTGCGAGCCGCGTTGCGATGCGGGGCGTGTTGCGGGAACCTGATGACCGTCGCACTGGCCGTCGGCATGATGGATCTGCGCGTGATGGCGGCCGTGACGGTTGCGATCGCCGCCGAGCGTCTGGCGCCGGCCGGCGGGCGTATCGGCGTGCGTATCGCGCGGCTCGTCGGCTGCGTCGCGGCCGGCGGCGGCCTGGCGATGATCGCCCGCGGGGCCGGGCTGCTGTAATGCACGGAACGCGCGGAAGGCCCAGAAGGCGGGCCGGTCCGGCACGGCGCCGGGCCACCCATCATGCTCGCCGCCGCCGCCGCGTGGCCCGTCCGCAACAGCCGGGCGAGCCGTTTCGCGACCGTTTGCGCGAATGGGGCGATGCGGCGATGAAACGAAAGGCGATCGAAAACGATCCGAACGGCGATCCGAACGATTCGGCCCCCGAACGGCCGAAACCGGCTAAGCCGTTGTTCGTGTTGTGAAAATTCGCGGCGCTTCGCGTATAATTCGCTTTTGCGCCCATAGGATTTGCCATGCGTCTGATCCAAAAAGCACTCACTTTCGATGACGTGCTCCTCGTTCCCGCCTTCTCCGACGTTCTCCCGCGCGACACCAGCCTCAAGACCAAGCTGACCCGCAACATCTCCCTGAACATGCCGCTCGTGTCCGCCGCGATGGACACGGTCACCGAAGGTCGCCTCGCGATCGCGATGGCGCAGCAGGGTGGCGTCGGTATCGTCCACAAGAACCTCACGCCGGCCGAGCAGGCTCGCGAGGTCGCGAAGGTCAAGCGTTTCGAATCGGGTGTCGTCCGCGATCCGATCACGGTGCCGCCGCAGATGAAGGTGCGCGACGTGATCGCGCTGTCGCGCCAGCATGGCATCTCGGGCTTCCCGGTCGTCGAAGGCCCGCAGCTCGTCGGTATCGTCACGAACCGCGACCTGCGTTTCGAAACCCGCCTCGACGAGCCGGTCAAGTCGATCATGACGCCGCGCGAGCGTCTCGTCACCGTCAAGGAAGGCACGCCGCTCGCCGAAGCGAAGGCGCTGATGCACAGCCACCGCCTCGAGCGCGTGCTGGTCGTCAACGACGCGTTCGAACTGCGCGGCCTGATGACCGTCAAGGACATCACCAAGCAGACCGAGCACCCGGACGCGTGCAAGGACGAACACGGCAAGCTGCGCGCAGGCGCGGCGGTCGGCGTCGGCCCGGACAACGAAGAGCGCGTCGAGCTGCTGGTGCAGGCCGGCGTCGACGTGATCGTCGTCGATACCGCACACGGCCACAGCAAGGGCGTGCTCGAGCGCGTGCGCTGGGTCAAGCAGAACTTCCCGCACGTCGAAGTGATCGGCGGCAACATCGCGACGGCCGCCGCCGCGAAGGCGCTGGTCGAATACGGCGCGGACGCCGTCAAGGTCGGTATCGGCCCGGGCTCGATCTGCACGACGCGGATCGTCGCAGGCGTCGGCGTGCCGCAGATCAGCGCGATCGCGAACGTCGCGGAAGCGCTGAAGGGCACGGGCGTGCCGTGCATCGCCGACGGCGGCGTGCGCTTCTCGGGCGACGTGTCGAAGGCCCTCGCGGCCGGCGCGAACGCGGTGATGATGGGCAGCATGTTCGCGGGCACCGAAGAGGCGCCGGGCGACGTGTTCCTGTATCAGGGCCGCCAGTACAAGTCGTATCGCGGCATGGGTTCGGTCGGTGCGATGAAGGACGGCGCGGCAGACCGCTACTTCCAGGACAACTCGGCGAACATCGACAAGCTCGTGCCGGAAGGCATCGAAGGCCGCGTCGCATACAAGGGTTCGGTCAACGCGATCCTGTTCCAGCTGGTCGGCGGCGTGCGCGCGAGCATGGGCTACTGCGGCTGCAAGACGATCGACGAGCTGCACGAGAAGGCCGAATTCGTCCAGATCACCGCCGCGGGCATGCGCGAGTCGCACGTGCACGACGTGCAGATCACGAAGGAAGCGCCGAACTATCACGTGGACTGATCGCCGATGAAACCGCTGCTGCGAGCCGTGCTGGTCATCGATGCCGTGCTGCTGCTGGCGTTCGGCGTGCTGTTCGTGCTGACGCCCTGGCAGTCGCTCTTCAATGCGCTGCAACTGGCGACCATCCAGCCGGCGATGCTCGGCCAGGCGTTCGGCATCGCGTTGCTCGGGCTCGCGTGGCTCGCGTTTCACGCGGCGTTCAACGGCGATCTCACGGCGCCCGTCGCGCGTTCGGTCGGCCACGTGTACTGGCTGACCGGCGTGCTGACGATCGTCTGGTCGATCGGCACCGGCAGCGGTCCCGCGCTCGCGGCCGCCGGCCGCGTGCTGTCGGCGATCGCCGGGGTCGCGCTGATCGTGCTCGGCCTGGGTGGCGTGCGGCTCGCATCGGCCGTCCGCCGGCGCGAGAAAGCGCAGGCGCTCGACGCGCGCGCACCGGCGCAGCGTCCGGCCGAGCCGGCGCCGGTGTCGTCACCCGCGTCGTCGCCGCAGCGTGTCGAGCCCGTCGTCAGCCGTCCCGCGGCGCCGGCTGCATCGTCGCCGGCTTCATCCGGTTCCGGCTCATCGTCAGGCGGTATCGCGCTCGACGAACGCCCGCCGATGCGGGACTGACCGGCCATGCGTCGCGCGTGCCGCCTGCCGCCCGACGTCGCTGTCCATGCTTTTGACGCAGCGCTCGATGCGCTGCTTTTCTTATTCTCTTCATCCCGTCCGCAGCCATGCACGACAAAATCCTGATTCTCGACTTCGGTTCGCAAGTCACTCAACTGATTGCGCGACGCGTGCGCGAAGCGCACGTCTATTGCGAAATCCATCCGAACGATGTGTCCGACGACTTCGTCCGCGAGTTCGCGCCGAAGGCGGTGATCCTGTCGGGCAGCCACGCGAGCACGTACGAAGACCATCAGCTGCGCGCGCCGCAGGCCGTGTGGGATCTCGGCGTGCCGGTGCTCGGCATCTGCTACGGCATGCAGACGATGGCCGTGCAGCTCGGCGGCAAGGTCGAGTGGAGCGACCATCGCGAATTCGGCTACGCGGAAATGCGTGCGCACGGCCATACGCGCCTGCTCGACGGCCTCGAAGATTTCAAGACCGACGAAGGCCACGGGATGCTGAAGGTCTGGATGAGCCACGGCGACAAGGTTGCCGAGCTGCCGCCGGGTTTCGCGCTGATGGCGTCGACGCCGAGCTGCCCGATCGCCGGCATGGCCGACGAGGCGCGCGGCTACTACGCGGTGCAGTTCCACCCGGAAGTCACGCACACGGTGAAGGGCCGCCAGATCATCGAACGCTTCGTGCTGCAGATCGCCGGCGCGAAGCCCGACTGGATCATGAAGAACCACATCGAGGAAGCCGTCGCAAAGATCCGCGAGCAGGTCGGTGACGAGGAAGTGATTCTCGGCCTGTCGGGCGGTGTCGATTCGAGCGTCGCCGCCGCGCTGATCCATCGCGCGATCGGCGACCAGCTCACCTGCGTGTTCGTCGATCACGGCCTGCTGCGCCTGAACGAAGGCAAGATGGTGCTCGACATGTTCGAGGGCCGCCTGCATGCGAAGGTCGTGCACGTCGACGCATCCGACCAGTTCCTCGGCCACCTGGCCGGCGTGACCGATCCGGAAGCGAAGCGCAAGATCATCGGCCGCGAATTCGTCGAGGTGTTCCAGGCCGAGGCGAAGAAGCTGTCGAAGGCGAAGTGGCTCGCGCAGGGCACGATCTATCCGGACGTGGTCGAATCGGGCGGCACGAAGACGAAGAAGGCGACGACGATCAAGAGCCACCACAACGTCGGCGGCCTGCCGGAAACGCTCGGGCTGAAGCTGCTGGAGCCGCTGCGCGACCTGTTCAAGGACGAAGTGCGCGAGCTGGGTGTCGCACTCGGCCTGCCGCCGGAGATGGTGTACCGCCATCCGTTCCCGGGCCCGGGCCTCGGCGTGCGGATTCTCGGCGAAGTGAAGCGCGAGTACGCGGACCTGCTGCGCCGTGCCGACGCGATCTTCATCGAGGAACTGCGCAACACGACCGCGACCGCGCAGGATGCGGCTGCGGGCCTGTGCGGCGAAGCCGATGTCGGCAAGAGCTGGTACGACCTGACGAGCCAGGCGTTCGCGGTGTTCCTGCCGGTGAAGTCGGTGGGCGTGATGGGCGATGGCCGCACGTACGACTACGTGACGTCGCTGCGCGCGGTGCAGACGACCGACTTCATGACCGCACACTGGGCGCACCTGCCGTACGCGCTGCTCGGCCGTGCGTCGAACCGGATCATCAACGAGGTGCGCGGGATCAACCGTGTGGTGTACGACATCTCGGGGAAGCCGCCGGCGACGATCGAGTGGGAGTAGGCGGTAGAAATTCACAATGGAATCAATGACTTATGGCGATGAACTCAAAATTTTCTTTGCTGGTCGTTTCGTTGTAAGTCATTGATATAGAAGAAAAATTTTTGAAGATTCCGGAGGCAGCCGGGCCGTTGTGTTCCGCAAATTGACGGTATGGCGGACGGTATGCGCCGAATGCACGATTGCGACTCGATGATTTACCGGCAGCGCGATTCGGCCGCGACGGTAAAATTCTTTTGAAAAAGCTAGGCGTGGTGCGGGTTTGCGGGCACATCGAGGGCTCGTGGTTGGTGACGGTAAAAGGTGTACCAACCACGAGTACGAGAAACGATGCTCACCGAATTTGCACTCCGCAACCTTAAGCCCCGCACAGCCCCGTACAAGATCGCCGACCGCGACGGTATGTACGTCGCAGTATTTCCGGCGGGCACCATTTCCTTTCGATACGACTATCGCATTAACGGGCGGCGAGAAGCGCTGACAATCGGCCGCTATGGTCGAGGTGACATCTCGCTGGTGTTGGCGCGGGAAAAGCTGCTGGACGCCCGTCGTGCCGTCCGTGAAGGCAGGTCGCCGGCAGTGGAAAAACAGAGGGGAAAGCAGCGGCGCGCCTTGGCGAAGACCTTTGGTGAATGGGCTGCTAGCTGGCCGCGGATAAAAGCGCGCCGGTCCCACAACGTATATTTGTCCCGTCAGTCGATCGCCACCATGGTGGCCTTGCATACATGCGCGGCAGGCTCCCGATATGTGCTGCCTTCCCGCTATGCCGCGGATCGATGCGTGTCCAACGCCACGTTGAATCGGGGCATGCAGATGGTTGCCGAACGGGCGAAAACGGCTGGACTGCCATTGGAGCCATTCACCGTCCATGACTGCTTGAAGCGAACCGGCTCAACGCTGCTAAGAGAAGCAGGTGTCAATTGCGACTGGATCGAAAAGTCTCTGGCGCACGGAAGGGATGGACGATATTCGCGGGCGGTGTACAACAAGTCCCAGTATGCCGTGCAACGTTGGGTGGATATGGTCGATGCATGGGTACATGGAGGTGGATATAGGCTGAATCTGCTGCCTTCTGATATGGGTATCTCACCACGTGGTCTCCCCCTCGACAGTCAGCGGCCGAGCTGACGTGACGCGAGCTTTCCCAATTGTCGGACACCGTTCTCCATGCGGCTGTTCCACTCGTAGGCGGCGCTCAGGCGCAGGCAGTTTCGGAAGCGTCGGCTGGCGGAGAAGACGTCTCCAGGTGCGAAGCAGATTCCGTGCTCCAGCGCCTCGTCGAAGAGCGCGCGCGAATCGAAGGGTTTGGGCAGTTCGAGCCAAAGAACGAACCCGCCCGCTGGTTGGCTTACCTTGGTGAAGGACGGAAAATTTTCCTCGATGGCGCGCGTCATGCGTGTGAGGTTTTCATCGAGTAGGCGCCGTAAGCGTCGCAGATGTGAATCATAGGCTCCGCTCTCGAGAAAATCGGCGAGTGCCACCTGAGGCAGGGCGGGGCAGCACAGGCTAAACGCCAGCTTGCGTTCCATAGCCTTCTGCACGCGTGTTCCGGCGGCGATCCAGCCGATTCGATATCCCGGCGCGAGGCTTTTGGAAAATGAGCTGCAGTAGATCGTATTGGCACCTCCGTCGAGGGCGATGAAAGGCTTGGGCCGTTCGCTGCCGAAATGGATATCGCCATAGACATCGTCCTCGATCAGCGGCACGCCGTTTCGCGCCAGCAGTTCGAGAAGTGCGAGCTTGTCCGCTTCCTCCATCGCGGAACCGAGGGGGTTACTGAATGTCGAGGACAGCACGCAAGCCGCGACCGAGCCGGCTTCGAGGATACGGGCAAGGACACCGACGTCTACACCGCGGGTCGGGTCAGTCGGCAATTCGAGCGCCTTCAGGCCAAGTACTTCCAGCGTATGTAGTAAGCCGAAATAAGTAGGCGATTCGACAGCGATCGTATCGCCGTGCCTGGCCACCGTGCTGAGCGCAAGTGCCAGGGCTTCGGTGCAGCCGTTCGTGACGAGTATGTCGTCCGGTGAAAGCACATGCCCGAAACGCATTGCACGCCTCGCTATTTCCTGACGCAGGCGCGGGTCGCCGTACGGAGGGGAATAGACGTTGTAACGCGTGCCTTGCTGTCGCGCGACCCGGGCCAGCGCCAGATCCAGCCGCTTCGACTCAAGCAATGCCGGGTCGGGCACTGCACAGCCCAGCGGAACGAGCGCGGAGTTTGCGGCATGCTCGAGCAACACTGAGACGGCACCGCTAATGGACACGGTCGACGGCTTGGCACGTGCGCGCGACGTCGACGGCAGCGCAAGCATGCCGCGCCGTGCGGCTGCGACGTAGAAGCCCGATTGTGGGCGTGCGACCAGCACGCCACGATCCTCGAGCAGCCTGTATGCCTGTAGCGCCGTGGAAACGCTGATGCGGTGCTGTTCGCTGAACGCACGCACCGACGGTAAGCGTGTACCCGGCACAAGCGTGCCCTTGTCGACCATTCCGACGATGAGATCGGCCAACTGTTGGTATCGGTACGGAGAGGACGTTTCCATGCAATGTTCTCGTGTCGGGGCATGGCGCGATTATCGGTCCGGAATCTGTCGCGCGACAAGCTGAATTGTGATGGTCTAGATTCGATAAATTGTGACTGTTATGGTCGTCGCCAGGGCGCTACGATACAGATGTCCCGATCGCGTCTGAACGACTTCGGAGACATCGGAATCGTAGCGCCGCGCGCACGGTATCCGGAGTGGATCGTTCAACACGGCAAACAGCGCAAACGAGAGACATTCGCATGAACACTTTCGATCAGGATTCCGATCTGGTCCGTCAAGCTGACCCCGGCGGAGTTCCTGCCGGCGCGTGGAAGGGGCGATTCCCTTACAACGAAATTGTTTCGTTGCTCGACGTGAATCGATTGTTCAACCTGGCAGAGAGTACGTCCCAGGATCTGACCGTCGGGGAGGTTCTGGACCTGGCCGGCATCGAGTCGATTCGCGCACTCAAGCTCGGCTACAGCAAATCCGCGGGCGCCGGTTTACTTCGCGACGCAATTGCGCAGACCTGCAAGATTCCTGCCGAGCAGGTCATCACGACGCAAGGCACGGCGCTCGGGCTCTTTCTGCTTGCATTCGAAGTGTGTCGCCCCGGGGACGAGGCGGTATTGGTGATGCCGTGTTTCCCGCCGTGCCGCGACGGTTTGCTTGGCGCCGGTGTGACAGTACGGGAGGTTCGCTTGTCCTTCGAAAGCTGCTATCGGCTGGACTTGGACGGGATCGCCGCGAGCCTGTCGCCGAAAACGAAACTGGTGAGTCTTGCATCGCCACAGAATCCGTCCGGTATTCAGACGTCACGCGCCGATATCGAGAAACTGCTTGGGTTGATGGCGCGTCGCGCGCCGGACGCGATTCTGTTCGTCGACGAAACCTACCGTGAGGCGAGCTATGGCGACGCGGCAGTGGTCAACAGCGTTGCCGGCCTCGATCCGCGAATCGTCACCGGTGCGTCGGTGTCGAAGGCGCTCGGCGCGCCTGGGTTGCGAACCGGCTGGCTTACCGTAGGCGACGCCGATCTCCGTGCGCGTTTAACCATCGCCAAGATGAACACCGTCATCTCGGGGTCGGTACTCGACGAAACGTTGGCTGCGTCGTTGCTGATGCATCGGGAAGCGGTGCTCGCGCCGCGTCGGCGATTGCTCGCAGGCGCGCTAGACGAACTTGCAAACTGGTGTGCGCGCGAGGCACGGCGAATCGAGTGGGTGCGGCCCGATGCGGGCGCGCTGTGCTGCCTGCGTATGCGGGCCGATGCTCTGGACGCCGCGGCTGTTTCGCGCTTCTGGGCCGTGCTTCCCGACTATGAATTGCAGCTTGCGTCGGGCGTCTGGTTCGGCGAAAGCGATCGCGTTTTTCGGCTCGGTTTCGGCTATTTGCCGCCTGAACGGCTCGGATCTGCACTGTCCGCGCTCTCGATGGCGCTCGACAAGGCCGCCGCTTGATCGCCGCGTCACCGTGAGGATGTCAGTCCCGGTGACGGGCGTGCGAACGTGGTGGGTGCTTGGGCGCGGCAACGAGTTGCCCCGAGCGCGGCGGGGCGCGTACTCACCGGAACTGCAACGGCGGGAGGTATGCCGATGAAATTGATTAGATTGGGTCCACCCGGTCAAGAGCGGCCTGGAATGATCGACGTCAATGGCGAGCATACCGTCGGTCAGGTCTGCCATCGAAATATTCACCGTTGAAACCAGGAGAACGATCATGAAAGTCAGTCTTGCCTATATCGAGGAGCCGCCGTTCTACTGGACCGGCGACGATCGCTCGCCGACCGGCGCGGATATCGAGGTCGCGAATGTGGTCCTGCACGCTATCGGCGTCACGACCATCGACTACCGGTTGACGTCATTCGAGGAGCTGCTTCCCGGTGTCAGCGAGGGCCGCTGGGATATGAACGTGCCGATCTTCGCGACGGCCGCTAGGGCTGAGCGTGTTGCGTTCAGTGTGCCGGTCTGGTCGCTGGGCGATGGCTTCGTGGTCCATCGGGGCAACCCGAAGGCGCTGACGAGCTACGAAGCGGTGGCAAAGCGGGGCGACGCGAGGCTGGGCCTGATTCCAGGGCAGATCCAGGTCGATTCCGCGAAGGCTGCGGGCGTGGGTGATTCCCAGGTCACGCTGTTCAGGGACCAGCCCGACGCACTCGCCGCGTTGCTGGCGGGAAAGATCGATGCGTTTGCGGCGACGGCCGTCGGCAACAGGCGCGTTGCACAAGCGAATCCCGAACTGGAGGCCGTCGCCCATGCGTCGGACGCGACAGGGAATGCGCCGGTCGGCGCATTCTCGTTCAGCAAGCGGAATCATGATCTTCTGCGCGCGGTGAACGAGCAACTGCGCCTGTATCTCGGGTCGCCCGATCACCGCGCGCGGATGGCGAAGTATGGGATCACTGCGACCGAGATCGATGGTGTCGTGACCGGTAACGCGCCGAAGTGACGCCGGTTATGAATCGCCGCTACGAGGTAGTCGACGTATTCACTTCCCGACCGCTACGGGGTAATCCCGTGGCGGTGGTGCTCGACGCGCAAGACCTGTCCAGCGAAACGATGCAGGCAATTGCGCGGTGGACGAACCTGTCGGAAACGACTTTTGTACTGCCACCCACCGATACGCAGGCGGACTATCGGTTGAGGATATTCACCCCACGTAGCGAACTGCCGTTCGCCGGACATCCAACGCTGGGTAGCGCGCATGCGGTTCTGAAGAATGGACATATCGCACCACGCCATCCCGGCCGGCTGATACAGCAATGCGACGTCGGTCTAGTCGAAGTGACGATCGACGAACGGGATGGCGGGCGTGAGCTTTCCTTCAGCTTGCCGCCCGCGAAGATCGAGACATTGAGCCCGGACGACGTTATCGAGCTCGAACGTATTGTCGGATGCCGGGTGGACACCCTGCATGCGCCAGCCACCGTGGATGTCGGCCCGGTCTGGGTGGTCGCCCATCTCCCTGATGTGGCGACCGTTCTCGACTTGCGTCCGGATCTGACTGCCTTGGCAGCGTTCGAGCGCCGCACCGGCGTGACCGGTCTAACCGTATTCGGTCGTCACGAGCAGGGAAATCTGACGATCGAAGTGCGCACCTTCGCGCCTTCCTGCGGCGTGGACGAAGACCCGGTTTGCGGGAGCGGTAATGGCAGCGTCGCCGTCTACCAGTGGGCGCAGCGCATCTTGCCGCCTGACGGGTGCGAGTACCTTGCTACCCAGGGCCGCTGCGTCGGTCGAGACGGGAAGGTCAAGGTCAGGTTGGATGGGCAGGGGCACGTCTGGATCGGGGGCGCCTGCGTCAGCTGTGTGGAAGGGGTCCTCGCTGCTTAACGGACCGATCAAGACTCCGACGGGTTCAAGAGAACATCATGAAGCGCGGACTCGACAGAGTCGATACGAAAATCCTGTCGCTGCTGACTGAGAAAGCACGCCTTTCGCACAACGTTATCGCCATGTCAGTCAATCTGTCCCGCAACGCCGTGAGGCTTCGGATCGAACGACTGGAGCGTGACGGATACATCCGCGGGTACACCATTCGCCACGGCTCACCGGAAGCAGATTCGGCGCCGATCAGGGCTTTGATGTTCATATACCGGAAGGACCGGATGCGCGGGGGCGAAGTGATCGCGTATGTGCGGACCGTTCCGGAAGTGGTGGCCTGCGACGTAATGAGTGGCGAACTCGATGTCCTCCTGCATATCGAGGCGACCAGTCCCGAGCGCATACACAAGCTGTGGGAGGAAGTTGCCGCGCTGCAGGGGGTGCTCGACACGGTCACTTCGTTTGTCTTGACCCGCTCGAAGGACTCGCGCTCATGTCGAACGGATATGGTGCCGACATGAGCGATATGTCGCGTCGGCGAGCGGAACGCTCGCAACTTCGATCAGTTCGACCGATGCCTGGTGGCAGTGAGCGCGGATACCATGCTTACGAGTATTCATCGCACGTCGTCTGCATTCGACATCGAGCAACGACAGGAGCCCCTGCGCTATGAACATGCCTGAATTTCCTATCGAGACGCCGCAAGGATTCATCACGGTGACCAATCCCTTCGACGGCGTCGAAGTGGGGACCGTGGTGAATATTCCGCCCGAGGGTGCGTCGACGCTGGTCCAGGCCGCGAAAGACGGCGCGTGCGTTTGCCGCAATTTGTCCCGTTACGACCGTGCCCGCGTGTTCGAGACGTGCGCATCGCTGGTCGAGCGCGACAAGGACACGTTTGCCGAGCTGATTGTCGCGGAAGCCGGCAAGACGATCAGGCAGGCCGCCAAGGAAGTGATGCGCTGCGTCAACACGCTCAAGCTGTCCGCCGATGAAGCACGCCGCAATAGCGGCGAAGTCATCCCGTTCGACGCCTATCAGGGATCGGAAAGCCGGCAGGGATGGTTTTCCCGCGAGCCGCTCGGCATCATCGTCGCGATCACCCCGTACAACGATCCGCTGAATCTCGTTGCGCACAAGCTTGGACCTGCGATTGCCGGGGGCAACTCAGTGATCCTCAAGCCATCCGAACTTACGCCGCTGTCCGCCATCAAGCTCGTCAATTATCTGGTGGCCGCAGGCTTGCCATCGAACGTCGTTTCGGTTGCCACCGGCGGTGCCGCGCTAGGCGAAGCACTCGTCTCGTCGCGCGACGTGAGAATGGTTTCTTTCACAGGCGGGTTCGTGACAGGCGAGAAGATCGCCCGCTCGGCCGGCCTGAAAAAGCTCGCGATGGATCTTGGCGGCAATGCGCCTGTCATCGTCATGGGCGACTGCGAGCTCGAACGCGCGGTCGAATCATGCATCTCCGGCGCTTTCTGGGCAGCGGGTCAGAACTGCATCGGTACGCAACGCATACTGATCGAATCACGCATCTACGATGCGTTCAGGGAGCGCTTCGTGGCCGGCGCCCGAGTGCTGAAATATGGCAACCCCGCACTCGCAGATACCGACGTCGGCCCGATGATCAACGCACAGGCCGCGGCACGTACGAAGCAGATCGTGGACGCGGCGATCAGCAAGGGCGCGCGACTGCTCTGCGGAAATGCGCTGGACCGCTCGACATACTCGCCGACCGTGCTTGAGGAGGTCGATTTCGAATGTGATCTTTGGCGGCGGGAGGTGTTCAGCCCGGTTGTCGTGTTGCAGCGGATCGAGACGCTCGACGAGGCGCTTGCGCTTGCCAATGATCCCGAATACAGCCTCCATGCCGGCATCTTCACCGAGAACCTGAAGACTGCGCTCAAGGCTGCGAAGCAGCTGGAGGCGGGCGGCATCATGATCAACGACTCTTCGGACTATCGGTTCGACGCGATGCCGTTCGGCGGGTTCAAGTATGGCAGCCTCGGACGCGAGGGCGTCCGGTTCGCCTATGAGGAAATGACGCAGCCGAAGGTCGTGTGTATCCGGAACATGCACGAATAGTCCGGATGCGCGGATCTGCTTTCACGGAGAGGCCGGAATCCGGGAGTTTCAATCTGCTTTTATCGAATGAGGTGGAAGATGGCAACGAAGAACATTCGACCGCGGCCCGACAAGCAAGATCCGGCGACTCTATCCTTCGACAGTCAGGCCGTCCATGCAGGGAATGTCGTTGATGCGACCACAGGTGCGATCAGGACGCCGATTGTGATGGCGAATTCGTATCGATTGCCCGATGATCCGTCGTCGCTCGATTGGTCCGATGCGCAAGCACTGTTCTATACCCGCAATCTCGGTCACAACCAGCGCTGCCTCGAGCGCAAGCTGGCTGCGATGGTGCGGGGCGAGGACGCGGTCGTTTTCAGCACGGGTGTCGCCGCGCTACATGCGATATTTTTCACGTTCCTGAGAAGTGGCGATCACGTCGTCGTCAGCGACGTGACCTACGAAGCCGTATGGCGTCTCTTCAGCGAACTGCTCCCGGCTCGTTACGGAATCGAGGCGACATTCGTGGATATCAGCGACTTCGATGCGGTTCGCAGCGCACTGCGTCCGACAACGAAGCTGATTCATGCGGAGACGATCGCCAATCCCACTACGAAGGTGACAGACGTTGCAGCGATCGCGGCGATTGCGCGCGATGCCGGTGCCCTGTTTTCGATCGATGCGACCTTCACGCCACCGCCGATGTTTCGCGGGTTCGAACATGGCGCTGATTTCGTCGTCCACGCACTCACGAAGTACATCAATGGACATGGCGACGCCATGGGTGGCGCTGTCATCGGACGATCGGAACATGTCGGTCGACTGAAGGGGGATGCTCTCGTCGACGTAGGGGGATCGATCTCCCCCTTCAATGCCTGGTTGATCACGCGCGGCTCTGTCACCCTGCCGCTGCGCGTGGCGCGGCACATGTCGACGGCAATGGCGGTTGCGGCATTTCTGGACCAGGACCCGCGCGTCACCTTCGTGGCGTATCCAGGGCTGCCGTCTCATCCGCAGCACGAGCTCGCGTCGCGCCAGTTTGCCGGCACAGGTTATGGTGCTGTCATGGCTTTCGCCGTGGCGGGCGGCCCGGACGTACAGAACCGCTTCGTGGCGGCGCTACGTGTCATCACATCGGCAGTATCGCTCGGACACGACGAGTCGCTGATTGTGCACGTCGGAAAGGACGGGCGGGGCGGATCGACGTCCTACCCGGAAGCCTTCAGGCAATACGGCCACCTGCGGCTGTCTATCGGTCTGGAAGATCCCGCCGACCTGATCGCGGATATCGCTGCAGCGCTGGACGAAACGTTCGCGTGAACCTGCCATGATCCAGCCCCAGTCACTCAAGTATTTCGCCGAGGTCGCGCGCACGGGGTCGTTGAGACAAGCATCCGAAACTTTCTTTGTCGCGCCCAGCGCAATCAGCAAGCAGATCAGCAATCTGGAAACGGAGTTGGGCGCCACATTGTTCGATCGTTCGCCACGGGGCGCGATGCTGACGGCGGCCGGGAAGCTTCTGCTTGATTACGTCAATGCAAATTCGCGCGATGTCGAACACCTGCAGGCTGCGCTGGACGACCTGAGCTCCCTGCGTCACGGGGTAGTGCGTGTTGCGCTGGTCGAGGCGGCTGTGCAGAGCTTCATGCCGGATTTGATGACCGAGTTTTCTCGGAATCACCCCGGTATAACTATCCATCTTGACGTCTGCGGCACCGCGCAAATCGTCGATGCGCTTGTCAATCGGCGCGTGGAAATCGGTATGGCTTTCAATGTCCTCAACCGAGACGATCTCAGTCTTCACGGCCGCTCGACCCAGCCGGTGCAGATGATCTGCCGGCCGGAACATCCGCTGGCCGGCAGGGAAGCGGTATCCATGTCAGATCTGGCGACGTATCGGGTGGCACTGCCGACGCGCGCTTTCGGGATCCGTTACTTGATCGAAAAGGCCGCCGCGCGGGCAGACGTCTTGCTGGACGTCTCAGTCGAGGCGAACTCGCTACAGGTGATCAAGAACCTCGTGATGCGGTCGGATATCGTCAGCTTCATGCCGCCTCTCACGCTAACGCAAGAGACGGCGGATGGCGGACTGCTCGCCATACCGCTCGTCGATCGAGATGCCGAATCGGCCAGCATCGACGTGATTTCTTCACGCGGCCGAGAGTTGTCCGTTGCGGCCCGGACTTTTCTGAGTTCACTGCTTCGGCACCTCAGGACACCTCGTACGCATCCTTGAATCCACACGGGAGTGTTCTGATTTTGTGATGCATGTCGTGACTTTCAACTCCTTCCTCGGAAAATTGACTTCGCATTTAATGCATTCATGACGCGGCGGCCACCCTGGACGCCGCAGATCGAGTGAGGAATGTGATGAAGGTCGGGTTGATCGGATGCGGTGCCATTGGCACGCAGCTAGTGGATTTGCTGGGTAAGCATGTGCCGGGCGTCCAGGTCGAGGCCGTCTATGAACGCGCCGGATATCTCGAGGGCGTCGGCACGGCCCCGGGCCAGAACGTTCGCATTGTCGAGCATCTCGACGACTTTCTGGGGCGCGGTCCGGATCTCGTCGTTGAGTGCGCTGGCCATCGAGCATTGCGCGAACTGGGGCCCTCCATCCTGGCCGCCGGGCGAGACCTGCTCGTCGCCTCGGTCGGCGCACTCGCCGAGCCTGCGCTCGAATCATCGTTGATCGAAGCCGCCAAGGCCGGCCGCGCGCGATTGCGCATTCCGTCCGGCGCGCTGGGCGGGCTCGATGTGCTCGGAGCGGCGAAGCTCGCCGGCCTGAGCGACGTTCGCTATGAAGCACGCAAGGCGCCTGGCGCCTGGCGCGGTACTCCCGCCGAAACGCGTGTAGCGCTTGGCGAGGTCGCCGTGCCCTCTGTCTTTTTCGAAGGCACGGCGCGAGAGGCAGCACGCTTGTTTCCCCAGAACGCCAATGTCGCGGCGGCCGTGGCCCTTGCCGGACTCGGCTTCGACCAGACCAGGGTGGTGTTGTATGCCGATCCTTCCGTTACGGGAAACACGCATCGCATTGTCGCCGAGGGCGATTTCGGTCACATCGACGCTGTCGTCATGGGCAAGACGCTGCCCGCCAATCCCAAGACGTCGATGCTGGCGCCATACAGTCTCGTCCGCGCAATTGCAAACCTCGACCAGACCCTGGTCGTTGCCTGATCGACCAATCGCTTCCCCCTGAACGATGCATGAGATGCGCTCGCGATCATGCAGTGGAATTCACACAATAAATATGGAGTACGTATGGAAACGAATCTGAATGAGCATCACGCCGACACGGACACCGTGCGGAATCCGTACGACAACACCGTGGTCGGTCATATGCCGGTATCGGATGCGGACGCCGTCGAGAGGTCCATCGCGCGTGCGCAGGCGGCGTTCGAAATCATGCGTCGCATGCCGCGCTTCATGCGTGCGGACATTCTTCTTCGCGCGGCCGACCTGATCGAGTCTCGACGTGACGAGTTCGTGCGCACCATCGCGGCTGAATCGGGAAAACCCCTGTACGACGCACGAGGGGAGGTCTCCCGCGGCGTCTTCAATTTGCGTAATGCCGCAGCGGAAGCGCGACGCAGCCACGGTGAGGAAATTCCGCTCGACGTCGACGCCGGAGTTTTCGAGTACCAGACTACCGATTCGAGTGGCCGTGTGGCGGCGCTGTCCCGTCTCGATGTCGAAGCGCTGGCGGGCATGCGCCGCCGGGTGGGCATCGCACGGCGTTTCCCGATCGGCCTGGTGCTGGCGATATCGCCTTTCAATTTTCCGCTCAATCTCGTTCTGCACAAGGTGGCGCCGGCTATCGCGGTGGGCAACGCTGTCGTGCTGAAGCCTGCCCCGCAGACGCCGCTGACCAGTCGGCTCCTTCAGGAGGTCATGCGCGATGCCGGTTTGCCCGAGGGCGCGCTGGAGGTTTGCCATTGCACCATCGCGCACGCGGAAGCCATGGTGCGTGACGAACGTTTTGGGATGGTGACCTTCACCGGAAGCGCCAAGGTCGGCTGGCATATCAAGTCGATCGCGGGACACAAGAAGGTGGCACTGGAGCTGGGTGGCAACGGCGCGGTGATCGTAGCGGAAGACGCCGATCTCGATCTCGCTGCTGCACGCTGCGTGCGCGGTGGTGTGGTGTTTGGAGGCCAATATTGCATCGGCGTCCAGCGCATTCTCGTGCACGAAAGCGTCCGTGCGCAGTTCGAGGAGAAACTGCTGGAGCACGTCCGGGCATGCCGGGTTGGCAATCCCATGGAGGAGGGAATCGACGTCGGTCCGGTGATCGACGAAAAGTCCGCGGCACGCATCCAGGACTGGATCGATGCGGCACGGGAGCAGGGCGCGCGCCTGCTGGCCGGCGGCCCGCGCGTCGGCGCTGTTGTGCAGCCCACGGTGTTGGCTGATACCCGACCGGGCATGCTCGTCGAGGATGAAGAGATTTTCGGCCCCGTCCTCACGCTCAACAGCTATCGCAGCTTCGACGAGGCGCTCGCGCGCGCCAACGATTCTCGCTATGGCCTGCAGGGTGGCCTGTTCACGCGGGATCTGCAACGTGCGTTCCTGGCGCTCGAGACCTGGGACGTCGGTGGGCTGATGATCAATGACGTCCCGATTTACCGTATCGACAACATGCCGTTCGGTGGCTGGAAGCAATCGGGCACGGGCCGTGAGGGCACGCGCTACGCGATGGACGAGATGTCGGAAATCAAGTTGCTGGTGGTCAACTACTCGTGACGGTCACTCGCGCGTTTCGCGGATCGGGTGCGAAACGCACGTTCCACATCTCATTCCTGGAAACGATATGTCGACGTCTTCCCTCAATGTTTCGGTCGGCGAACGCGAAGCAGATACGCAGACTTCACGCAGCCTCTATCGGAAGCTCACGTGGCGGTTTGCTCCGTTCTTGTGCCTGTGTTTCTTTGCCGCATTTCTGGACCGCGTGAATGTGGGGATTGCAAAGCTGCAGATGCTGGATTCCCTCGGGTTCAGCAACACGATCTATGGACTCGGCGCCGGTCTGTTCTTCGTGGGTTATATCCTGTTCGAGGTACCCAGCAACCTGGCCCTGGAAAAAGTTGGCGCGCGGTTCTGGATAGCCCGAATCATGGTGACATGGGGGCTTCTGTCCGGTGCGACGATGTTCGTGAAGACACCTGGTCAGTTCTACGCCGTGCGATTCCTGCTTGGCGTGGCGGAAGCCGGTTTCTTGCCAGGGGTGCTGCTTTACCTCACCTACTGGTTTCCCGATGCACGGCGTGGCCGGATCGTTGCGCTGTTTATGGTCGGTCTGCCTATGGCGAGTCTGTTTGGCGCCCCGTTGTCGGGCTGGATTCTGTCGTCCTTCGACGGCGTGCAGGGCCTGCAGGGCTGGCAATGGCTCTTCGCTCTCGAGGCACTTCCTTCGGTGGTCCTCGGTGTGCTCGTCTATGTTTGCTTGCCGCGGACACACCAGACGGCGAGCTTCCTGACTTCCGACGAGCTCGTGCAACTCGAACAGGACATCGGAACTGATCGCGGTGAGAAAAAGGGCCATCGTCTGGCGCAGGCGTTCAGCGATCCGAAAGTGTGGGCAGTCGGGTACCTCGATCTTTGTGTGCTGCTGTGCTTCTACTCGATCAGTTTCTGGATGCCCACCATGCTGCGAGATGCGGGTGTCGAAAGCGCGAGCGAAATCGGTGTTTTGATGGCCATCCCCAACGCGCTGGCGGTTGTTCTGGTTCTGGTCGCCGGGAGCAGCTCCGATCGATTTCAGGAGCGTCGATGGCATGTCGCGGTGCCGTTTCTGTGCGCGGCGATCGGCCTGATCACAAGCGCGCTGTTTCCGGGTAACGTCGTCGCGATCGTGCTGCTGCTCTCGATTGCAAACGCTGGCGCGGCGGCAGCCATGCCAGTGATCTGGTCTCTCCCGTCAACTTTTCTTCAGGGTACGGCAGCGGCGGCCGGGATAGCGTTTGCGTGCTCGATCGCCAACCTCGGCGGTTTTGCCAGCACGTATTTTCTTGGCTGGTTGAAGGACCTGACCCGCAGCATGGCAACCGGGATGATCATATTTGGCGTCTGTCTGCTGCTTGGATGCCTGCTTGCTCTGGCGATGCCTAAGCGAACGGTCAACCGATGACCAACAATGTCGGCGCGTTTAGCGCTTGTCATAGGCGTTTGCGCAGTCGCAGCGTTTGAATGCACGGCGTCCACCAGGTCCGCTTGGGGGTATGGGGTTCCACAGGTCGCGGAAACGACGGGTGCCATGGCCAGCCGGGGCGCCCGGAAACATCCGCAGCCCGACGTTGCCCGGACGGGGATCTTTGCGCTGCATTGCGGTTGTAACCGGTAAGGAGGACCGCGTTCGCAAGAGCCTGACGGTATCGCGTTAGCAAGTGGCCCGCCAGGGCAGTCAGTTTTCGCGCTTTTCAAACACAGCGGGTGTGGATTCTCCAGCGCGGTCCGGCGAAAGCTGTTAAGTGCCAGGCCGTTTTCGCAGGCGGATTGCGCCGGTCGGCACCGTCGCACCCCGGATACTCACGCGTGCGACGCGACGAGCGAACGCAGGTAGGTCGGTACTTTCGCCTTCGCCGTCGCCTGCACCCGTGTCATGAGCGCGTGATCGATCCGGCCCAGCCCGTAAGTGCGCGCAATGTCGTGCTGCAACCGGCACCACAGATGGCCAGCCATTTCGGCATCGACCATCGCCCGGTGCGCACGGCCCGATTGGGGCAGTCGCAGCATATCGACCAGGCTCGACAGGCGGTGACTCCTGGCATCCGGGTAGATACGTCGTGCGACGAGCATCGTGCACGCAAACGCGTGCTCGGCCGACATGCCGAGCAGGCCCAGTTCGGACTGCCAGAACCGCTTGTCGAAACCGGCGTTGTGGGCGACGACCGCATGCTTGCCGACGAACGCCGCAGCTTCCTTCATGACGGTCGACGCCGGCGGCGCCGATGCGATCATCTCGTTGGTGATGCCCGTCAGCGCGACGACATCGGACGGGATGCGTCTGCCTGCATTCATCAGGCTCTGGAAACGGTCGACGACCTGTCCGTCCCGGAGCAGGATGACGGCAATTTCGGTCGCACGGTCGCCCATGTTCGGCGAAAGTCCGGTTGTTTCGAAGTCCAGTACCGCAACGGTTTGCATGGTCGAATCCTGTTGCTTCACGCGGTGTCGTTCAGAGTGGCCGAGAGGGTAGCATCTTCGGGCACGCGACAGAGTCGTTCTGCGCGGGAAATGATCCTCCGTGACGCGGCGACATGATCTCCCGCGCCGGCCGCGGTCATGCGCGCGCCGGGGAAGAGGGCAGTGTCGCGCGATAGCGCAGGTGAATCAGCGAATAAGCGCGCCCCTGTCCGTCGAGCGCCGATCGCCCGCAGCGCTCGAAGCCCAGCCGTTCGTAGAATCCCGCCGCCGCTTCGTTCTGCTCGTTGACGTCGGTCGACAGGTCGGGATGGCGCCTGAGCGCCTCTTCCACCAGCAGGCGCCCGACACCCGCACCGTGATGAGCGGGATCGACGAACAACGCTTCCATGTGACTGCCGTCGAGCAGCATGAACCCGATCGCACGGTCGGTCTCGTCGACGGCGAGGTCGAGCGGCGCACCGGGCAGAAATGCGACGGCTTCGGATTCGATCGCGCGACGGTCGTCGTCGCTCAGGAAGTGATGCGTGGCATCGACCGCGTTGCGCCAGATATCCAGCACGCGTGTGCGGTCTGCTTCGGTGGATTGGCGAATGCTGATCATGGGTTGGCCCATCCTTGATTTGTAATTTGAAGTTCGGCGGGAGGCCGGCACCGTCACGACTCCGACCGGCCGCTCGCAACGGGAGCGGGAAAGACGCTGGCGTGTCAGGAACGGGCGGGACGCGGCAGGCTGCCAAGGGCCGCCGCCCGCTCGATCGCTCGTTGAGCGACGTCGCGAACGCCCGCGCTCATTGGCACGTCATCGCGATCGAGTTCGGCGAGAGCGAACCAGCGCGCGTCGAGCGCATCGTCGCCGGCAGCCGGCGTGCCGCGCAACCAGCGGCACAGCACCGCGACCATGACGAAATGCAGGCGCACGTCGCCGGCAGCATCGTAATCGAACGCATCCAGTGCGGTAAAGGCGTCGAGTGCCTCGACGTCCACGGTCGTTTCTTCGGCGATTTCGCGCACGACCGCATGCGCAATCGATTCCCCCGCTTCGATCTTGCCGCCGGGAAAGCCCCAGCAGCCCGCATCGGGCGGATTGGCGCGGCGTACCAGCAGCACGTCGCGTTCGCGCAGGACGATGCCGATCACGGCAGGCACCGCGCGGACGGACGCCGTGACGGCGATCGGGGAGCGGGTCGAATCGGACATGGGTTGTCTATGCGCGGACGCGTTCGGTCGGGTGCGGCGAGCGGTGGCGATTCATCGCGCGTCGTCGGTGCGCCGCTCGATCGCGCGGATCACGGCGACCATGTCGTCCGCGCCATGTCCGGCCTGTTCGGTCTCGCCATACAGCGCGTGACAGATGTCGAGCAGCGGCGACGCAATGCCGATACTGCGCGCGGATTCGGCGACGAGTCGCGCATTTTTCAACACGTCGGTGATCGCGGCCTGCACCGAGAAATCGTCCGCGACGAGCTTGCCGAGCTTCACGCGCGACACGTCGCTCGCCATCGGGCCCGCGTTCAGCACGTCGGCGAAGCGGGCGAGATCGATGCCGTGACGTTGCGCGAAATGCGTGGCTTCGGTGAGACCGGTGACCATCGTGATCAGGAACAGGTTCACGGCGAGCTTCATCGTCAACGCCGCCGGCACGTCGCCGCACACGAAGCTGTCGCGGCACAGCGGCTTCACGAGCGGGCGGACGGCGTCGACGTCGTCCGGTGCGCCCGCGAGCATCACGACGAGCTGGCCGGCCTCGGCCGGCTTGCGCGACCCCGAGACGGGCGCTTCGACGTAACGGCCGGACGCCGCCGCGATTTCGTCGGCCAGCGCGCGCGAATACTCGGGCGGATGCGTGCCCATGTTCACGATCGTATGTCCGGCGACGCGGTGGCCGAAATCGGTCGTGCCGCGCGCAAGGACCGCATCGGTCGCCGCGTCGTTCGCGAGCATCAGGATCACGGTGCGGCACGATGCGAACACGTCGTCGACGTGCTCGGCGACGCGCGCACCGGCGTCACGCAGTGCGTCGTCGTTGCCGTGCGACCGGCTCCACACGACGAGCGGCGTGCCGGCCCGCGCAAGATTGAGCGCCATCGGCGTGCCCATCACGCCGAGGCCGATGAATCCGACTGCGGTTTGCATGTTCTGGCTCCCACGACGGGTGGAGACGATCGTGGGCGTCAGTATCGCAGCGTTTTCGTACGCCTGCCATTGCGCCCGCGCGAGCGCTGCCGCGTCGAAGCCGCTACGCGAAGTCGGCCAGGTACGGCCACGGATAGATGCCGCGCGCATGGCCGTCGCCGAACAGGAAGCGGATGCCGTAGCCGAGCGCTTCCACGCCGTCCAGCGTCAGGCCGGGCCGCGCGTCGATCCGGCCGCCGTCGAACCGGATCTTGCGGCATTCGGCGCACGGGCATGCGCTGCGCAGCCGTGCATAGTCGATGCGCTGCGTATCGCCGTCGGGCCAGCGCAGGGTTAGCGCGCGCGCCGGATGATCGAGTGCGATTTCTGTCGGTGCGATCATCGCGGCGCGTCGTCGATTTGCCGGATCGCGATCCGCACGGCCTTGCGGACTTCCGGGTCGCGATCTTCCAGCGCAGCGTGCAGCGCGGGCAGCGTCGCCCGGTCGCGCAATTCGCCGAGCGCGAGCGCCGCTTCCTTGCGAAGATTGCTGATCGTATGCGAGAGCAGTGCGGCGACGGCCGGTGCCGCGGCCGCGTCGCGCAGTTGTCCGAGCGCGCGCGCGGCCCGCAGGCGCACTTGCCAGTAGTCGTCGTCGAGCGCGGCGACGAGCGGCTCGCGCGCGGCCGCGATGCGCAGCTTGCCGAGCGTGGCGGCCGCTTCCTCGCGCACCTGCCATGCGGCGTCGCGCAGCGCGGCAAGCAACGCGGCGGCGGCGGCTGCGTCATCCGCCGCCGCGAACCCGATTGAGCCGACCGCGGCGCGCCGGACGTCCGCTTCGGCGTCCGTCGTCGCGACACGTGCGAGCGGCGCCAGCGCGCGCGTGTCCCGCAGCCAGCCGAGCACGACGACCGCCTCCGCGCGGACGGCAGCGGTGTGTGCGTCGAGTGCGCGCAGCGCGGGCGCAAACGCGTCGGGGTCGCGCAATTCGCGCAAACCGCGCAGCACCGCACCTTGCACGAACGGCTCCGGCCTGTCGGTCCAGCCGCACAGCACGGCACCCGATGCTGCGTCCTTCAGTTCGGACAGGCTTTGCGCGGCGGCGGCGCGCACATGCTCGTCCGGATCGAGCAGCGCGCGGCACAGCGCATCGACGACATCGGGCTGCTCCCACGCGCCGAGCACGCGCGCAGCTTCGCTGCGCACGTCGGCCGAAGGATCGTCGCGCAGCGCCGCGATGAACGACGGCACGAGTTCGGGCGCCTCGAGATCGGCGAGTTCGAGCAGCGCCACGCGGCGCACCGGCGCATCGGGGGCGGCGAGGCGCGCGACAAGCGCGGCGTGGTCGGCGGCCGGCACGCCGGGCAGCGGGAAAGCGGAGGAAGAGACGGTCATGGGAGCGAGGTCGGGGCAATGAGTGGGCGGGTAGGCGTGCTCAGGTACTTGCCGGTGCGCGGCAGGTACGTGTCGAGCCGATGCGGTTCGCGGATCGGCAGGCGGCCGGTTGCGCAGTCGATCGTCGTGTCCTGCGTGCCGATCGCCACGCGGATCGTCTCCGCCTGCGCGAAACCGGTGGCCGTGATCGCGGTCGATGCGGCAAGCAGGCGGAACATGCGTCGCGTTCCTTTCATGTGTCGTGCGTTCGATGAAAAGGGATCGATGCGCCGATGGCGCGTCGTTTCAGCGCAGCAGATAAGGGATCTCGACCTTGACCGCGCCGGTCGGGCAGTCGCGCTCGCACGGCATGCAGTACCAGCATTCGTCGAACTGCATGTAGGCCTTGCCTTTGGTCAGGTCGATCGCTAGCAGGTCGAGCGGGCACACGTCGACGCAGACGGTGCAGCCCTTGTCGGCGATGCACAGGGCCTCGTCGATCGTCACGGGGGCGCTGCTGCGCTGGAAGATGTCGTGCGGGGTATGGGGCATGGCAGGTTCCTCAAAGGGCGGCCGCGAGCGCGGCCGGTTCGCGGATGCGCAACTGCGCATAGGCGCCGCGTTCGTCGTCGGGGAGCGGCACGACGTACGGTTCGATCGGCCGCTTCTCGCTGCGCATCGCGCCGTCGGCGTCTTTGCGCAGCCACGTGTGGCAGAACCATTCGGCGTCGTTGCGATGCGGGAAGTCGACCCGATGGTGGTACAACCCCCAGCGGCTCTCGGTGCGAAACAGCGACGCACGCGCGGCCATTTCCGCGCAGTCGCGGATCGCGCGCACTTCGGCCGCGCGCATCAGTTCGTGCGGATTGTTCGCCTTTATTTCTTCGATATCCTCAGTAATGCCGTCAAAGCGTTGCAGGCCGATTTCCATCTTGCGCGTCACCTTCGGCGGTTGCAGATAGTCGTTGACCATCCGGCGCAGCTTGTACTCGACCTGCGCCGGAGCGAGGCCGCGTTCGCGCAGCAGCGGGCCGAGCACGCGCGCGCGCTCGGCCGCGACCTGTTCGTCGTCCACCGGCGCATGCGCACGGCCGGCCACGTAGTCGGCCGCGTTCTGCCCGGCAAACCAGCCGTACGTGAATGCGCCGAGCATGTAGTTGTGCGGGACGGCGGCCATGTCGCCGGCCGCGTAGAGCCCGGGCACGGTGGTTTCCGCGCGCGCGTTCACGTACACGCCGGACGCGCTGTGGCCGCTGCAGAACCCGATCTCGGAGATGTGCATCTCGACCATCTGGCGGCGGTAGTCGGTGCCGCGTCCCGCATGGAAGCGGCCGCGGCTCGGCCGCTCGTTCGTATGCAGGATCTGCTCGATGGTCTGGATCGTTTCTTCCGCGAGATGGTCGAGCTTCAGGAACACCGGGCCGTTGCCGCTTTGCAGCTCCTGGTGGAACTCCCACATCATCTGGCCGCTCCAGTAGTCGCATTCGATGAAGCGTTCGCCCTTGCCGTTCGCGGTAAAGCCGCCGAGCGGGCCGGTGACGTACGCGCACGCCGGGCCGTTGTAGTCCTTGATCAACGGATTGATCTGGAAGCATTCGAGATTCGCGAGCGCGGCGCCGGCGTGATAGGCCATCGCGTAGCCGTCGCCCGCGTTGGTCGGGTTCTCGTACGTGCCCATCAGGTAGCCCGACGCCGGCAGGCCGAGGCGGCCGGCCGCGCCGCAGCAGAGAATCACGGCCTTGGCGCGGATCACGTGGAATTCGGCGGTGCGGCAGTCGAAGCCGAGCACGCCGCTTGCGCGACCCTGCGCGTCGGTCAGCACGCGCGTCGCGACGATCCGGTTCGTGATCGCGATGCGCGCGCGCTTCAGTTGCCGGTACAGCACCTTCTTGATGTCGTGTCCTTCCGGCATCGGCAGCACGTACGAGCCCATGTGATGGACCTTCTTCACCGCGTAGTCGCCGGTGCCGTCCTTCTCGAACTTCACGCCCCAGCGGTCGAGCTGCTCGATCGTCGCATGGCTGTGCGTCGCATACGCGTACACGGCTTCCTGGTCGATGATCCCGTCGTTGGCGATCGTGATCTCGCGCGTGTACTGTTCGGGCGTCGCATGGCCGGGGATCACCGCGTTGTTCAGGCCGTCCATGCCCATCGAGATCGCGCCGCTGCGCTTCACGTTGGCTTTTTCGAGCAGCAGCACGCGCAGGGACGGGTCGCGCTCCTTCGCCTTGATCGCCGCCATCGGGCCGGCGGTGCCGCCGCCGACCACGACGATGTCGTATTCGAGTACATGGGTCGTCATCGTTGTTTCCTTGCAGGTTGGCGCGGTTTCTGCCGATCGATGCGCAGCCGGTACTGGAAGGCGTCGCCGCGGAAGTAGAGGTATTCGTAGTCGATCGGCGCGCCCGACGCGTCGTGCGTGAGGCGCTCGATGCGCAGTACGGGACTGCTTTCCTCGACGTGCAGCGCATCGACGATCTCGTCGTCGGCGAGGATCGCGTCGATCGACACGTCGGCATGGCCGAGCGGGATGCCGCAGTCGTTTTCCAGGACCAGGAAGATGTCGCGGGTCGCGAGATCGGCGCCCGCGAGACGCTTGCCGAGCGCTTCCGGCACCCAGGTCTGTTCGAGCGACACGGGCTCGCGATTGAGCAGCCGCACGCGATGAATCTCGACGAGCGGCGCGCCTTCGGTCACGTTCAGCTTCGTCGCGAGATGGCGATCGGCCTTGACGGTGCGGAAGCTGCGCACCTGGTTGACGATCTCGTAGCCCATCGACGACATCGCCTCGGCGAACCCCTGCAGCGACGTCACGTTCTGGAACGCCTTCGGCTTCGACACGAAGGTGCCCTTGCCGTGCAGCTTGAACAGCAGTCCTTCCTTCTGCAGATCGCCGAGCGCCTGGCGCACCGTGATGCGGCTCACGTCGAACATCGCGCAGAGCTCGTGCTCGGACGGCATCCGGCTGTGCGGCGCATAGGTGCCGTCGAGAATGCGCGCGCGCAGCGTGTCCTTGATCTGCACGTAGAGCGGGGCCGCCGACAGCGGCACGACGTTGGGGGAGGTCATCGATCAACTTGTTATGACAAGATGGGGCGAGTGTAGTCAGTGCGATCGCGCGTCCCAACCAACGATTTCTGATTTCGACTTTCCGATTCCGGAAAAGCACGGTGGCCGGGCCGCCCGTCGCGGCCGGAGCGGATCGGCAGATAATCGAAGAATTCATTGGTCGGTGCGCCGCGCGTGTCGATTTCCCGATGCGTCGCCCGTCGTATCGATGTCGACCGGGCATTGCGCCGCGCACGCGGGCCGCACCCGGTTTCCGAAAAGGGTCGAAACGAACCAGGAGGCGCTACATGCCGGATTCCCGATACCGCTGGGTGATCGTCGCCGCGGGCGGCCTGATGGGCTGCATCGCGATCGGCGCGATGTTTTCGCTGCCGGTGTTCCTGCGCGCGATCGCGCGCGACACGGGCTGGTCGATGACCGGCATTTCCGCCGCGATGACGCTCGGCTTCATCGCGATGGCGTTCGCGAGCATCGCGTGGGGCAGCCTGTCGGACCGCATCGGCACGCGCCCGGTCGTCATGACCGGCGCCGTGCTGCTGGCGGCCAGCCTGGCGCTGGCGAGCCGCGCACCGTCGCTGCTCGCGTTCCAGCTCACGTTCGGCCTCGCCGTGGGCGGTGCGACGGCCGCGATCTTCGCGCCGATGATGGCGTGCGTGACCGGCTGGTTCGACACGCACCGCAGCCTGGCGGTGTCGCTCGTGTCGGCCGGCATGGGGATGGCGCCGATGACGATGGCGCCGCTCGCCGCGTGGCTCGTGTCGGTGCGCGACTGGCGCACGTCGATGCTGCTGATCGCGGCGCTTGCGGCTGTCGTGATGATCCCGGCGTCGCTGCTGGTGCGCCGGGCGCCCGCGCTCGACCGCACGCATGCGGCCCCGGTGGCGTCGGCGCCCGCCGGCGAGCCCGCGGCGATGTCGGTCGCGGATGCGCTGCGTTCGCCGCAGTTCGTCGTGCTGCTGCTGACCAACTTCCTCTGCTGCGCGACGCACTCGGGCCCGATCTTCCATACGGTCAGCTACGCGGTGACGTGCGGGATCCCGCTGATCGTCGCGGTGTCGATCTACAGCGTCGAAGGGCTCGCCGGCATGGGCGGCCGGCTCGCGTTCGGGATTCTCGGCGACCGCCTCGGCGCGAAACGCATGCTGGTGGCGGGGCTGCTCGCGCAGGCGCTCGGCGCGCTCGGCTACTACTTCGTGCGCACGCTCGACGGCTTCTACGCGGTCGCGACGTTCTTCGGTTTCATCTATGCGGGCGTGATGCCGCTGTATTCGGTGCTCGCGCGCGAAAACTTCCCGCTGCGGATGATGGGCACCGTGATCGGCGGCTGCGCGATGGCCGGCAGCCTCGGGATGGCCGCGGGGCCGGTGGCCGGCGGCCTGATCGTCGATACGTTCGGCAGTTACGGCGGGCTGTACGTCGGTTCGTTCGCGATCGGCGTCGGCGCGTTCCTGATGGCGACGATGTTCCGACCGTTCGCGAACGCGCGGCGGGAAACGGCGGCTGCCTGAGTCGGGCGAAATGGCGGCAGGGGGTTGGCGTTTTTCCGCAACGGCATGGCCTGAGCTGCATCTTTCCGATTGAAAAGACGGCCGACACCGGCCGCATTTGCCGGTGTCGATACGGCCCACAGCCCGCTGCAGCGCAGCAGCGTGGCAAATGATGCCGATCGGCGCGCATGGGCCGCGATTCGGCCCCTAAAAAGCGCAATATCGAGCATATATTCGAAGGGCCTGTCATACCGGCGTCACCCTGCTAGAATTCGGCCTGCCGCATTGTTCCGATTGACTGATGAGATTGCTTGACGCCCTGGTCGAACAACGTATTGCCGCCGCCGCCGCGCGGGGCGAGTTCGACGATTTGCCGGGTACCGGCGCGCCGCAGGCGCTGGATGACGACCTGCTCGTGCCCGAGGAGGTGCGGGTGGCCAACCGTATCCTGAAGAACGCGGGCTTCGTGCCGCCGGCCGTCGAACAATTGCGCGCGCTGCGCAACCTGCATGACGAAGTGCAGGCGGTCAGCGACCGTGCCGCGCGCTGCCGGCTGCAGGCGAAGATCCTCGCGCTCGACATGGCGCTCGAATCGCTGCGCGGCGGCCCGATGGTGATGCCGCGCGATTACTGCCGCCGCATCGCGGAGCGCCTGTGCGAGCGCGGGCTCGACGAAGCGTCCGCCGAAGCGGGGCCGATGTGACGTCCGACGCGCTGGACGACGCAGCCCGGCCGGCCGCTGCCCCGGCGATCGAACCCGCCGCCGATTCCCCCCTTCCCGAAGCCGCGCCCGTATCGGCGCGCGACCTGCATTTCATGCGTCTCGCGCAGGCCGCCGCCGAAGAGGCGCGCGCGGCCGGCGAAGTGCCGGTCGGCGCGGTGCTCGTGCGCGGCGACGAAGTGATCGCGCGCGGCTTCAATCATCCGATCGGCGGGCACGACCCGTCGGCCCATGCGGAAATGGCCGCGCTGCGCATGGCCGCGCAGCATCTGCGCAATTACCGGATGCCCGGCTGCGAGCTGTACGTGACGCTCGAGCCGTGCCTGATGTGCGCGGGCGCGATCATGCACGCGCGCATCGCACGGGTGGTCTACGGTGCCGCCGACCCGAAGACGGGCGCGTGCGGCAGCGTGATCGACGCGTTCGCGAATCCGCAGCTCAACCACCACACCGAAGTGACCGGCGGGGTGCTTGCCGACGAGTGCGGCGCAGCGCTGAAGTCGTTCTTCGCCGAGCGCCGTCGCGCGCTGCGCGAAGCGCGGCTGGCTCGCGACGCCGAATCCGGCGCATCATAGGCGGCCCGCCGCGCCCGATCTCCCGTTTCCCGGCGTAAGCCGCGCACGTACGGTTCCGTGAACCGGAGACGGTTCGGACCCTCTAAGCAGGTTTGACGACCCGACACCCTTCACCATGTCCTTTCAGCCCGCCGCGTCCTACACCATCCGGCTGCTCGCGCCGTCCGGCTATCCGCACGACCCCGACGCGATCAACCGCGCGCTCGAGCGCCTCAGCACCGCGCAGCACCGCATCGAGAACATCGAAGCGACGCAGCGGCGCTTCCAGCGGTTCGGCGGCACCGACGGCGAGCGGGCAGGCGACCTGAACCGCCTCGCCGATCCCGAGCGGCCGCTGCCGGACATCGCGCTGGCGGTGCGCGGCGGCTACGGCGCGGCGCGCATCCTGCACGGGCTCGACTATCGCGGGCTCGAACGCAGGCTGCGCGACCAGCCGGTCGCGCTCGTCGGCCACAGCGACTTCACCGCGCTCCAGCTCGCGCTGTACGCGAAGGCGCGCATCAAGACGTTCGGCGGCCCGATGCTGTCGGCCGACTTCGGCGCGCAAACGCCGAGCGATTTCACGATGCAGCACTTCTGGCAGACGCTGACGCAGCCGAGCACGACGATCGTCGCCGAAGCGCCGCAGGTGCAGGCCGTCAACGTGACGGGCACGCTGTGGGGCGGCAACCTCGCGATCCTCTCGTCGCTCGTCGGCACGCCGTACATGCCCGACATCGAAGGCGGGATCCTGTTCATCGAGGACGTCAACGAGCAGCCGTTTCGGATCGAACGGATGATCTATCAGCTGCACCTGTCGGGGCTGCTCGCGCGTCAGCAGGCGCTCGTGCTCGGCCAGTTCACCGGCGCGCGGCCGTTCGAGTACGACAACGGCTACGACATGCAGACGATGATCGACCAGGTGCGGGCGGTGATCGGGATCCCGGTCGTCACGGGGCTCCAGTTCGGCCACGTGCCCGACCTGTTGACGCTCCCGTTCGGCGCGCAGGCGCAACTGGTCGCGAACGCGCACGGTTTCCGGCTCACGCTGTCGGACTATCCTCATCTCGGCTGATGCCGGCGCGATCGATCGAAAGGCGGGGTAACCCGCCTTTTTCTTTATGTAAATGCGCAACTAACGGTCGAGAATTTTTGCCGACGTCGACAGGGCTTTCGCCGAATTTTGCACCGATTTTGTCAACAAAATAGCCGAGAGGGTATACGACGAGAAGGGCCTCTGTCGTACGTCTTGGCCTTGTCGTGCATGGATTTTGACGCATCGTGCACCGAACAGGGACGCATGGATGCACGTCGATTGTGCGCATTGCCGGAAAAGAATTGTTGACAATCTTTATGTCCGCCCTAGGATAAGGATCATCACACGATGCCGATCATGAACGAGCCCGAATCCCACCTGCCCGGTGCAGCCAGTCCCGAAGCGATCGCCGAGCGCATCCGCACGGCGATCCTCGAGCATCGGCTCGCGCCCGGCGCGAAGCTGACGGAGGCGCAGCTGTGCGACGTGTTCGGTGTGAAGCGCGGGACGATTCGCCAGGCGCTCGCGCAGCTCGCGACCGACAAGCTGGTCGATCTCGAGCCGAACCGCGGGGCGTTCGTCGCGAGCCCGACGCTGCAGGACGTGCACGAGGTGTTCGAGATGCGCCGGATCATCGAGCTGGCGGTGGTCGAGCGGCTCGCGACCGGGCCCGGCGCGAAGCGGCTGAAAGGTGTCGCCGCACTGATCGAGAAGGAACGCAAGGCGTTCGAGCGTCACGACTTCGCGGCCTGGATCCGGCTGTCGGGCGAATTCCATACGGCGCTTGCCACGCTGATGGGCAATGCGACGCTCAGCGCGTGCCTCGAAGGGCTCGTCGCACGCTCGACGCTGATGTCGGCGCTGTACGAATCGCACGGGCGCAGCCCGTGCTCGTGCGACGACCACGACGAGATCCTCGGCGCGCTGGAGGCGGGCGATCCGAAGCGGGCGGTGACGCTGATGGCGCACCACCTGCAGCATGTCGAACTGAAGATGCTGGACCGGCCCGCGCAAGGGCAGGTCGATTTGCGCGAAGTGTTCGGCGGCGCCTGAGCGGCGACGCGAACCCGGCCGCGCGCCACAAGAACGAGCGAAATGCAGGCCCGCGGTGTTTGCCGCGGGCCGCTGGTCCGACTCCGGGCGTCGATCCGGAGCGATATCGATGACAGTGGAGCGGCCACGCGGCCGCGTCAAGGAGAAGTCATGGCTCAGTTCAGTGTGGCGCACGACAGCGCCTATCCGGCGGAAGAAGGCGGCGACGGCGGCGACCCGACGTTGCCGAATGGTTACAGCGAACGTCTGTACAACGAAGATTTGGCACCCCTTAAAAATCAGACATGGGGGTCGTACAACATCTTCGCGTTCTGGATGTCGGACGTGCACAGCGTCGGCGGCTACGTGTTCGCGGGCAGCCTGTTCGCGCTCGGGCTGACGAGCTGGCAGGTGCTGATCGCGCTGATCGTCGGCATCGGCCTCGTGAACGTCTTGTGCAACCTGATCGCGCGGCCGAGCCAGCAGATCGGCGTGCCGTATCCGGTCGCGTGCCGTGCGACGTTCGGCGTGCTCGGCGCAAACGTGCCGGCCGTGATCCGCGGGCTGATCGCGATCGCGTGGTACGGCATCCAGACCTATCTCGCGTCGAGCGCGCTCGTGATCGTCGTGCTGAAATTCGTCCCGCAATGGCTGCCTTATGCGGACGTCCACCATTATGGTTTTCTCGGACTGTCGGCGGTTGGCTGGGCCGGCTTCATGCTGCTGTGGGTGCTGCAGGCGTTCGTGTTCTGGAACGGGATGGAGACGATCAAGAAGTTCATCGACTTCGCGGGCCCGGCCGTCTACGTCGTGATGTTCATCCTCGCCGGCTACATGGTGTGGCGCGCGGGCTGGCGCAACATCGGCATCAACCTCGGCGGCGTCAAGTATCACGGCGCGGAAGTGATCCCGGTGATGATCACCGCGGTGTCGCTCGTCGTGTCGTACTTCTCCGGGCCGATGCTGAATTTCGGCGATTTCTCGCGCTACTGCCGCTCGTTCGGCGAAGTGAAGCGCGGCAATTTCTGGGGGCTGCCGGTCAACTTCCTCGCGTTCTCGCTCGTCACGGTGATCACGACGGCCGCGACGCTGCCGGTGTTCGGCCAGCTCATCACCGACCCCGTCGAGACGGTCGGCCGCATCGACCATCCGACCGCGGTGATCCTCGGTGCGCTGACGTTCACGATCGCGACGATCGGCATCAACATCGTCGCGAACTTCGTGTCGCCCGCGTTCGACTTCTCGAATGTCGCGCCGCGGCTGATCAGCTGGCGCGCGGGCGGGATGCTCGCGGCCGTCGCGTCGATCTTCATCACGCCGTGGAACCTGTTCAACAACCCGGCCGTGATCCACTACACGCTCGACGTGCTCGGCGCGTTCATCGGCCCGCTGTACGGCGTGCTGATCGCCGACTTCTACCTCGTCAAGCGCGGCCGGCTCGTGCGCGACGACCTGTACACGATGTCCGAGAGCGGCACGTACTGGTACACGGGCGGCGTGAACCGCCGTGCGCTCGCGGCACTGCTGCCGGCCGCGGTGATCGCGGTCGCCTGCGTGATGATGCCGGGCTGGCAGGGCGTCGCGAACTTCTCGTGGTTCATCGGAGCGGGGCTCGGCTTCGTGTTCTACCGGTTGCTCGCGGGCACGAAGGCGTAAGGAGCGTGCGATGAAGATTCGACTGATCAATCCGAATACGACGCAGCGGATGACCGATGCGATGGGCCGCTGCGCGCGCGAAGTCGCGGCCGCCGGCACCGAGATCGTCGCGGTGAGCCCGCCGATGGGGCCGCCGTCGATCGAAGGCTATTACGACGAGGCGCTCGCGACGCCGGGGCTGCTCGCCGAGATCGCGCAGGGCGAGCGCGACGGCTGCGACGCGTACGTGATCGCCTGCTTCGGCGATCCGGGCCTGTATGCGGCGCGCGAGCTCGCGCGCGGGCCGGTGATCGGCATCGCCGAGGCCGCGATGCATGCGGCGAGCGTGCTCGCGCCGGGCTTCTCGGTCGTCACGACGCTCGCGCGCACCTGCGGGATGGCGTGGCACCTCGCGGAGCGCTACGGGATGAAGCGGTTCTGCCGCAACGTGCGCGCGACCGACGTCGCCGTGCTCGAACTCGACCGGCCGGGTTCGGCCGCGCGCCGGATCATCGTCGACGAATGCCGGCGCGCGCTCGACGAGGACGGCGCCGACGCGATCGTGCTCGGCTGCGCGGGCATGGCCGAATTCGCGCACGAGATCGAGCAGCAGATCGGCGCGCCGGTGGTCGAGGGCGTCACGGCGGCCGTGAAGTGGGCCGAGGCGCTCGTCGCGCTGCGCCTCGCGACCGCGAAGCGCGGCGATTACGCGCGCCCGCTGCCCAAGCGCTACGACGGCGCGTTCGCCCGCTTCAGCCCGCCGGACGGGGATCACGCGGAACCGGTCCCGAATTTGCCGCAACCGCACATACACACCGTCTGACACGCACTATCTGCGCCGCTGTATGGGCGCGTATGAACGTTTTCGCTACACTGGGCCGTCATCGCATCGGCTTGCGCAGCCGGGCTCCGGCGCCCGCGCGGTCGATGCGAACCCATTATTTCAGCCCGCTTTCGTCGCACTTCGAACCCATGTCACTCGATCCCAACTATCCTCGCGACCTGATCGGCTACGGCCGCCATCCCGTTCAGGCGAACTGGCCGGGGCGCGCCCGCGTCGCCGTGCAATTCGTGCTGAACTACGAGGAGGGCGGCGAGAACTGCGTGCTGCACGGCGATCCGGGCTCGGAGCAATTCCTGTCCGAAATCGTCGGCGCGGCCGCGTATCCCGATCGCCACATGAGCATGGAGTCGATCTACGAATACGGTTCGCGGGCCGGCGTATGGCGCATCCTGCGCGAATTCGAGAAGCGCGGGCTGCCGCTGACGGTATTCGGCGTCGGCATGGCGATCGAGCGCCACCCGGAACTCGCGCGCGCGTTCGTCGAGCTGGGTCATGAAATCGCGTGCCACGGCTGGCGCTGGATCCACTACCAGAGCATGACGCCGGAACTCGAAGCCGAGCACATGCGCCTGGGAATGGAAGCGATCGAGCGCGTGACGGGCGAGCGCCCGCTCGGCTGGTATACCGGCCGCGACAGCCCCAATACGCACCGTCTCGTCGCCGAATACGGCGGCTTCCTGTACGACTCCGACAACTACGGCGACGATCTGCCGTTCTGGATGGACGTCGACGTGTCGGGCGGCAAGAAGGTGCCGCAACTGATTGTGCCGTACACGCTCGACACGAACGACATGCGCTTCGCGACGCCGCAGGGCTTCAACACCGGCGATCACTTTTTCGACTATCTGCGCGACGCGTTCGACGTGCTGTACGCGGAAGGCGACGAGGCGCCGAAGATGCTGTCGATCGGCATGCACTGCCGGTTGCTCGGCCGCCCGGGCCGGTTCCGCGGGCTGCAGCGTTTCCTCGATCACATCGAGAAGCACGATCGCGTATGGGTGACGCGCCGTGTCGATATCGCGCGTCACTGGCGTGAACATCATCCGTATCAGCCCAATCATCGAAACGAAGGGAAAGCATGAAGGCGATGCGCTACACGTTGGATCAACTGAACACGATGGCCCCGAGCGCGTTCGTCGCGGCGCTGTCGGGGATCTTCGAACATTCGCCGTGGGTGGCCGAAGTCGCCGCGGGCGAGCGGCCGTTCGCGAGCATCGATGCGCTGCACAAGACGATGTCGAACGCGGTGGAGAAGGCCGGCGAAGCGCGCCAGCTCGCGCTGATCAACGCTCACCCGGAGCTGGCCGGCAAGGCCGCCGTGCGCGGCGAGCTGACGGCCGAGTCGACGCGCGAGCAGAGCGGCGCGGGCCTCGACCAGTGCACGCAGGAAGAGTTCGACAAGCTGCTGACGCTGAACCGCACGTATCGCGAGAAGTTCGGCTTCCCGTTCATCCTCGCGGTGCGCGGCTATGACCGGCACGGCATCATCGCGAACTTCGAGTCGCGCGTGAATCATTCGCGCACCGAGGAACTGCGCGCGAGCCTCGACCAGATCTACCGGATCGCGCGCTTTCGCCTAGACGACCTGATCGACGCCTGACACCGCACGACGGCCTGCTGCGTCGCAGCGGGCCGATCGCATCACTGAAACCAAGGAAACATCATGGCTGTTCCGCTTCTCGATCCCAACGCACCCGAGTTCACGCGGCGCTACGTGAATCTTGCCGACCCGCGTCTCGGTGCGCAGGCGCTCGAGGCCAGCGACGATTTCTTCGCGCCGAAGGACCGGATGCTGAACCCCGAGCCGGCCGTCTTCATTCCCGGCAAGTACGACGACCACGGCAAGTGGATGGACGGCTGGGAAACGCGCCGCAAGCGCACGACGGGCTATGACTGGTGCGTCGTCAAGCTCGCGCGCCCGGGCGTGATCAAGGGCTTCGACATCGATACGAGCCACTTCACCGGCAACTTCCCGCCGGCCGCGTCGATCGAGGCCGCGTTCGTGGCCGACGGCGCGCCGACGCATGCGACCGAGTGGGTCGAGATCGTGCCGTCGACGACGCTGCAGGGCAACAGCCATCACTACGTCGAAGCGGGCGATGCGCGCGCCTTCACGCATCTGCGCGTGAACATCTACCCGGACGGCGGCATCGCGCGTCTGCGCGTGTACGGCCAGCCGCAGCTCGACTGGGCCGGCGCGAGCGCGACCGAGCAGTTCGACCTCGCTGCGATGGAAAACGGCGGTTACGTGGTGGCCGCGAACAACCAGCACTTCGGCGTCGCGTCGAACCTGCTGTTGCCGGGCCGCGGCGTGAACATGGGCGACGGCTGGGAAACCCGCCGCCGCCGCGAGCCGGGCAACGACTGGGCGATCATCGCGCTCGCGCAGCCGGGCGTGATCCGCAAGATCGAGGTCGATACCGCGTTCTTCAAGGGCAACTATCCGGACCGCTGCTCGATCCAGGCCGCGTACGTGTCGGGCGGCACGGACAGCTCGCTGATCACGCAGTCGATGTTCTGGCCGGTGCTGCTCGGCGAACAGAAGCTGCAGATGGACAAGCAGCACTACTTCGAACAGGGCATCGCGTCGCTCGGGCCCGTCACGCACGTGCGGCTGAACATCATTCCGGACGGCGGCGTATCGCGCCTGCGTCTGTGGGGGACGCTCGACAAATGAAGACGCTCGCCATCGAACCGCTGACCAAGGAAGCGTTCGCGCCGTTCGGCGACGTGATCGAAACGGAAGGCGCGAAGCAGATCCCGATCAACCTCGGCACGACGATCCGCTTTCACGATCTCGCGAAAGTCGACGTGACCGACGAAGGCGGCCGCACGCTCGTCAACCTGTTCCGCGGCCAGCCGCGCACGCTGCCGTTCGAGGTGAAGATGCTGGAGCGGCACCCGCTCGGCAGCCAGGCGTTCGTGCCGCTGAACGACCAGCCGTATCTCGTCGTCGTCGCGCCCGCCGGCGATCTCGATCCGGCGAAGATCCGCGCGTTCGTGACGAGCGGCTGGCAGGGCGTCAACTATGCGAAGGGCGTGTGGCATCACCCGCTGATCGCGCTCGGCGGCGTCAGCGACTTCATCGTCGTCGATCGCGGCGGTGACGGCCTGAACCTGAACGAGCAGGATCTGCAGGAATCGCTGTGGCTCACCGAGGAGGCGCTGCATGCGCTGACGGCCTGAGTCGCCGGCGTTCCAGGCTCACCGCCTGTCTGTCGAAACCCGCGCGATTCGCGCGGGTTTTTTCATGCGCGGCCGGTTTCGGGCGACTCGGGTCGCGCCGGCCGGCTGCACGTTCGACGACGTCGTCGACGCGACGGTGTTTCTCGTCGATCCCGAGGCGGCGTTCGAGAGGATCCGGACGATCGTCTCCGAATACTGCGGCGACGCACCGCATCCGACGCTGACGGCTGACGGCTGACGGCTGACGGCTGATGGCTGATGGCTGCCGGCCGTCGGCGCGGCCTGCCTTTACGGCTTTCGCGCACGAAGTCGCGACGATGCGCGCGTAACGCTGGCGGCGGCGCGTGCTATCGTGCCCGCATCTTCATCGCACGACGCCCGATTGCGGGCGTGTTCCTTTCATGAGCCAACCCGAGAACGACCTTGCGATCCTGCTGCGTACGATGCAGCCCGAATTGCATCCGGGCGCGTTCGCGTTCGTATCGCTGCCGTTCGACGCAGACGTATCGTTATCCGAAGCGATTGCAACCTTTCGCGAAGCGGAAGGGCTGACGGTCGTCGTCGACGAGGAAACGGCTGCGCGCCGCGGCTGGCCGGTGTTGTTCCGAACCGCGTGGATCACGCTGACCGTGCATTCCGACCTAGCCGCCGTGGGCCTCACGGCCGCATTCGCACGGGCACTCGGCGCGGCCGGCATCAGCTGCAACGTGATGGCCGCCGCGTACCACGACCACATCTTCGTGCCGTTCGACGACGGCCCGCGCGCGCTCGATGCGCTCGTCGCGCTTCAGCGCGACGCGATGCACGGCAGCTAACGCACGACACGCATCCGCAGCACGCAAAAAAAACGGGCCCGTCACCGGGCCCGCGAACGGAGAGGATTGCGCCGGAACACGACACCGGCGCATGGCGGCTTACTTGTTCGCGCCACCCTCGAACCACGCGGCGAGCTTCACGCGCTCGTCGTCGGTCATGTGCGTGACGTTGCCGATCGGCATCGCCTTCAGGCGCACGGCCTGTTCGTAGATACGCTGCGCGTTCTTCGAGATTTCGTCGGGCGTATCGAACATCACGCCGGCGGGGGCGCTGCCCATCAGCGTCGGCTTCGCCGAGTGACACTCGACGCAGCGCTGCTGCAGGATCGGCATGATGTCGTTGATCACGACCTTCGGCGCGTTCGCGGCCTGCGCTTCCGGCGCGACCGGCTTCGGCGTCGTCCAGACCAGGGCGCCCGCGAGCAGTGCGACGCCGCCGATCGGCAGGTACCACAGCTGCTTGCCGCGGTGACGCATCACGAAGAACTGGCGGATCAGCGCGCCGGCCAGCATGATCAGCACGAGCACGACCCAGTTGAACTTGTTCGTGTACGTCATCGCATAGTGGTTCGACAGCATCGCGAACACGACCGGCAGCGTGAAGTACGTGTTGTGCACCGAGCGCTGCTTGCCGCGCTTGCCGTAGATCGGGTTCGGCTCCTCGCCCTTGAGCATCTTGTCGACCATCTTGCGCTGGCCGGGGATGATCACGAAGAACACGTTCGCCGACATGATCGTCGCGAGCATCGCGCCGACGATCAGGTACGCGGCACGACCCGCGAAGATGTGGCACGCGAGGTAGGCGGCGGCGACCACGTAGATGCCGACGCAGATGCCGAGCACGCGATCGTTGGTGCCGAGGATGCGGCACAGCGAGTCGTAGACGATCCAGCCGGCCGCGAGGAAGCCGAGTGCGGATGCGACGGCGACCACCGGGCCCATGTCGAGCACGCTCTTGTCGATCAGGTAGGTGTTCGGCGCGAGCAGGTACAGCACGAAGAACAGCGAGAAGCCCGACAGCCAGGTCGTATACGACGGCCACTTCGACCAGTGCAGGTCATCCGGCATTTCCGGCGGGGCGACCGTGTACTTCTGCATGTTGTAGAACCCGCCGCCGTGGACGTGCCACAGCTCGCCGAACACACCGCGCTTGCGCTGGTTCGGGTCGGTCGGCGGTTTCAGGCTGTTGTCGAGCGCGACGAAATAGAACGACTCGCCGATCCACGCAATCGCGACGATGACGTGCAGCCATCGCAGCGCGAGGTTCAGCCAGTCGGTGATGAAGCCTTCCATGAAACTCCTCCAGACTCAGATTTTGTCTTGATGCGGGCGCCGGTGCGTCGGGCGCCGATGCGCTGTCAGCTGCCGCGATAGGTGCTGTACGACCATGGCGACACGAGCAGCGGCACGTGGTAGTGCGACGCGGTGTCGGCGATGCCGAAGCGGAGCACGACGCGGTCGACGAAACGGGGTTCGGGCACCTTCACGCCGAGCGACGCGAAGTAATCGCCCGCGTGGAACACGAGTTCGTATTCGCCGGCGGCGAGCGCGGCGCCTTCGAGCAGGGGTTCGTCGCAGCGGCCGTCGCTATTGGTCAGCACGGTCTTGATCGCGCGGCGCGATTCGCCGTCCAGCGCGTAGAGATCTACCTTGATGGCAGCGCCGGGACGGCCGTGCGCCGTATCGAGTACGTGGGTAGTGAGCTTTCCCATTCGCAATTGTCCTTGTGTGAATGCGAGGTTCGGCGGCGGCCCGATCCAAAGACTGTGCGGCGGATCGAGGCTCCACGTCACGTGGCTACATACCCGTCGGCGAGATTGAAGCGAGCGCCGTGCAGGCATTGTAAAAAGGTTCCCCGCGCAAATACGGGCGCGATATCAAAGATAATGCGCCGCGCATGAGCGGCTGTCGACGGGCCGCCGCAGACCGCTTGCGGCGGGCGTTTCGGGCGTCCGGCGGCGCGTGGCGCGGCGTACCATATCGAAACCGTGAAGCGCGGTATTCCGGATCGCGCATTGTGTGCGGCGCGTGCTTGGGCGATCCTCCCGGCGTGCGCGTCGGCCCGATGGCCCGCGCGTACCCCGAAGACGGCGAGCACGCCGGGTAACCGGGCCAGGGCGTTCGAACGGACGCAGGCACCGGAGCGTGCCGCGATTCAGCGTTCGAACGGCTGTGTGACCGCCTCCAGGCAGACCCTGGGGGCAGACCGACGCGGAGAACGCATGAACCTCGAGCAGCACGCTGGCGCACGCGCGCCGAACACCTCTTCATCCCGCCCGAAAACCCTGCTGGTCAAGCACGCCGACGTGCTCGTGACCATGGACGACACGCGCCGCGAGCTGCGCGACGCGGGGCTCTACATCGAAGACAACCGGATCGTCGCGGTCGGCCCGACCGCCGAGCTGCCCGACACGGCCGACGAAGTGCTCGACCTGCGCGGCCACCTCGTGATCCCGGGGCTCGTGAACACGCACCACCACATGTACCAGAGCCTGACGCGCGCGGTGCCCGCCGCGCAGAACGCCGAGCTGTTCGGCTGGCTCACGAACCTGTACCGGATCTGGGCGCACCTGACGCCCGAGATGATCGAGGTGTCGACGCTCACCGCGATGGCCGAGCTGCTGCAGTCGGGCTGCACGACGTCGAGCGACCACCTGTACATCTACCCGAACGGCAGCCGGCTCGACGACAGCATCGGCGCCGCGCAACGGATCGGCATGCGCTTTCATGCGAGCCGCGGCGCGATGAGCGTCGGCCAGCGCGACGGCGGGCTGCCGCCCGATTCGGTCGTCGAGCGCGAACCCGACATCCTGCGCGACACGCAGCGGCTGATCGAGACCTATCACGACGAAGGCCGCTACGCGATGCTGCGCGTGGTCGTCGCGCCGTGCTCGCCGTTCTCGGTGAGCCGCGACCTGATGCGCGACGCGGCCGTGCTCGCGCGCGAATACGGCGTGTCGCTGCACACGCACCTCGCGGAGAACGTCAACGACATCGCGTACAGCCGCGAGAAGTTCGGGATGACGCCCGCCGAATATGCGGAAGATCTCGGCTGGGTCGGGCACGACGTATGGCATGCGCACTGCGTGCAGCTCGACGATGCGGGCATCGGCCTGTTCGCGCGCACCGGCACGGGCGTCGCGCACTGTCCGTGCTCGAACATGCGGCTCGCGTCGGGCATCGCGCCGGTGAAGAAGATGCGGCTCGCGGGCGTGCCGGTCGGCCTCGGCGTCGACGGTTCCGCGTCCAACGACGGCGCGCAGATGGTTGCGGAAGTGCGTCAGGCGCTGCTGCTGCAGCGGGTCGGCTTCGGGCCCGACGCGATGACCGCGCGCGAAGCGCTCGAGATCGCGACGCTCGGCGGCGCGAAGGTGCTGAACCGCGACGACATCGGTGCGCTGAAGCCCGGCATGGCTGCCGACTTTGCCGCGTTCGACCTGCGCCAGCCGCTGTTCGCGGGCGCGCTGCACGATCCGGTTGCGGCGCTCGTGTTCTGCGCGCCGTCGCAGACGGCGTACACGGTGGTGAACGGGAAGGTGGTGGTGCGGGAAGGGCGGTTGGCGACGCTCGACCTGCCGCCCGTCATCGAGCGTCACAACGCGCTCGCGCACGCGCTGGTCGAGGCGTCGCGCTGAAGGCGGGCCGGCGCTGTCCGGCGGCGGTGTTGCCGCCGGGCGGCGCGAGCCGTTACGCCTCGATCAGCGTGCGGGTCGCTTCGGCGACGAGGCTGCGCAGCCAGCGCACTTCGTCGGAGTAGTGGCAGCGCTCGTGCCACAGCTGGTAGTACTGCATCGGCGGGAAGTCGAGCGGCGCCGGCACGACCGACAGCGGCAGGAACTTCGCGTAATGATCGGCGAACAGGCGCGTGGTCGTGAAGATCAGGTCGGACTTCACGAGCACGTACGGTGCGAGGTTGAAGTACGGCAGCGTGACGACTACGTGGCGCTTGAGGCGTTCGCGCGCGAGATGCACGTCGATCGCGCCGCGC
Organism: Burkholderia metallica; assembly: GCF_001718555.1. Taxonomy (NCBI): domain Bacteria; kingdom Pseudomonadati; phylum Pseudomonadota; class Betaproteobacteria; order Burkholderiales; family Burkholderiaceae; genus Burkholderia; species Burkholderia metallica. The sequence continues at coordinate 2,242,475 of NZ_CP013401.1, read as the reverse complement.
TGGCCGACCGAGTACGGCGTCGGCGCGAGATGCGGCGCGTTCAGGTACTGGTCGAGCGTGAGCCCGCCGCGCTTCGCGAACGGGTGCGTGTTGCTCATCAGGCAGACGATTTCGTCGACGAACAGGTTCGACAGGTGCAGTTGCTCGGGCGGCTCGGGCCAGTTGCCGACGACGATGTCGAGCTTGCCGTCTTCCAGCGCGAGCTCGTAGTCGAACGCGGGGCCGAGCGAATGGAATTCGAGCGTCGCGTTCGGCGCGGCTTGGCGGAAGCGCTCGACCACCGTCGGCACGAACAGCACGTTCAGGTAGTCGGGGCAGCCGATCCGGTAGCAGCGGATCGACGTGGCCGGGTCGAAGTTGTGCTGCTGGAACTTGATGCGCTCGATTTCACGCAGCGCGTTCTGCACCGGCTCGAGCAGGCGCAGCCCGTATTCGGTCGGCACCATGCCGGATTTGCCGCGCACCAGCAGCGGATCGCCGGTGATGTCGCGCAGGCGCCGCAGCGCGGCGCTGATCGCCGGTTGCGACTGGTTCAGTTTGACGGCCGCGCGCGTGACGCTGCGCTCCATCAACAAGGTGTGCAAGACGCGCAAGAGGTACGTGTCGATCGCCTCGCGTTGCTGACTCATGATATCTCCGTTTTATATGTCCGGGCTGATCGAGGGGGCAGGGGAATATATCGTTTTTAATATGAAGCCGGGCCAGCGTCAAGAGATGGATACCCGCAGACGTCCGCCGGCCGGGCCGCGGCAAGCGGTCCGAACGGGGTGAATGGCCGTGCGCGCGCGGCGCCGCGCACAAACGCGTTGCACGTGTGCGGTTCGCGGCGCCGCGTGTGAAGCGCGCGATGCGGCGTGCGCGTCAGTCGTCGATGCGCATGCCGACCTTCAGCGTGACCTGCCAGTGCACGACCTGGTCGCCCTCGATGTGGCCGCGCGTTTCGGTCACCTGGAACCAGTGCAGGTTGTGCAGCGTCTTGCCGGCTTTCGAGATCGCGTTGCGGATGGCGTCGTCGCTCGATTGCCGCGACGAACCGGTCAGCTCGATCATCTTGTACACGTGGTCGCTCATGATGCACTCCCTGGGATATCGGTCTGTATCGCCGGTGCAAGACGCGGTCCCGACGCGGCGCCGCGCGTGCCCGGCTTCTTGAGTGATAGGTATGATGGGCGGCAAGTGCAACCCATATCGGAGACGAGGAACATCGTGGAAGTCGGATTTTGCGGACCGGGATTGATGGGCGCGCCGATGATTCGGCATTTGCTGGCGGCCGGGCATCGGGTCAGCGTATGGAATCGCTCGCGCGAGAAGGCCGAGGCGCTCGTGAAGGACGGCGCGCAGGTGGTCGGCACGCCGCGCGAACTGGCCCAGCGCGTCGACACGGTATTCGTGTGCGTGCTCGACGGCCGGGCGGTGGGCGACGTCGTGTTCGGCGAGCGCGGGCTGCTCTCCGGCGATGCCGCTGCGCGTCGCCTGCTGCGCATCGTCGATCATTCGAGCATCCCGCCTGCCGCGACGCGTGATTACGCGGCGCGCGCGGCCGCGCTCGGCGCCGGCTGGGTCGATGCGCCCGTGTCGGGCGGCGTGCCGGGCGCACAGGCCGGCACGCTCGCGGTGATGGCCGGCGGCCGCGCGGCCGATCTCGATGCGGTGCGGCCGCTGATCGACACGTACGCGTCGCGCATCACGCACATGGGCGACGCGGGCGCGGGGCAAACGGCGAAGCTGTGCAATCAGGCGATCGTCACCGCGACGGTCACCGCGATCGCCGAGGCCGTCGGTCTCGCGCAGGCAAGCGGCATCGATGCGGCGCGCCTCGCCGAAGCGCTGGCCGGCGGCTGGGCCGATTCGGTATTGCTGCAGACGTTCGTGCCGCGCATGACGTCGGGTGGCCATCCGCCGATCGGTGCGCTCGGCACGTTCCAGAAGGACGTCGATGCGATCGCCGATGCCGCACGCGACACGGGCGCGGTGATGCCCGTAGCGGGCACGGTGCAGCAGGTGTTGCGGCTCGGCGCCGCGCAAGGGCTCGCCGGTGCCGATTTCGCTGCGTTCATCGACATCGTGCGGCCCGGCAACGGGCGTCGGCAGGCGTCGTGACAGGCAAGCGGCGCGCGTGAATGGCAGATGGGCCGCCCGGAGGCGGCCCATCGATTGGCAGGCGGATCAGCCGAGGGAGCGGGGTGTCGTGTCGCCGGCGTTCTGCCGGCCGAGCCCGCCGCGCAGGCTCGCTTTCGTGCCTGCACCAAACTCGGGCAGGATGCGTGCGCGCGCACGGCTGGCGAACACGAGGAAGCCGAAGCCGTTCGCTTCGTACCAGTAGCCGCCGTTCTCGAGGCCGTCCAGCGGCTGCTCGAGCGCGTTCGCGATCGATTCGATGCAGCGCTTGCGCAGCTCGGCGATCGCGGGATAGGGCGGCTGGGCGCCGCGTACGCTGCACAGGAGCACGTCGAGGCCGGGCAGCACATGCGCGTACAGGACGGGTTCGTCCTGCGCACGGGCGCGGGCAATCTTGGTGTCGAGCTGGGCGAAAGGTTTCGAGTGGCGCAATACCGCGAGGAATGACTCCTGGCCATCCTGCGGGGCACGCCGACGTTTTTTCGGGAAGGACATAAACACTCGCCTCAAAAACAATTGCAAGAAATGCGGCACTTTCATGCGACCCACTCCCGGCTATGTACGCCGCATGTCGATCCTTTATAGCACACGAAAATGCTGCCTTCGTGCAGTACGACGATCAATGTCTCCCGTCGACCTGCTCGCCATGATCGACACAGTCAGCGTCTCGGCGCCCATACTGTCGTTTAGTCTCCATCATAGACCTGCTTTTCCCGCGCGTGCATTCGCCCGTCACAAAAAAGTGAGATAGGCCGCACGCGGCGCTGCATCGCGCGCAATAAAAAGGCCCGCACGGGGCGGGCCTGACGGGCGGAGCGCTCGGCGATCAGCGCTGTTTCAGCGAATCGCGGATCTCGCGCAGCAGCACGACGTCTTCGGGCGTCGCGGCCGGTGCGGCTTCTTCCGGCTTGCGCAGCTTGTTGATGAATTTCACCATCAGGAAAATGATGAACGCGAGGATGACGAAATTGATCGCCACCGTGATGAACGAACCGTAACCGAACGCGGCCACACCGGCGGCCTGCAGATCCTTGAACGAATCGGGATTACCCTTGAACGTCGGGGGGATGGTGCCGAGCAGAACGAACTTGTTCGAGAAATCCAGACCGCCCGTCAGCACGCCGATGACCGGCATGATCAGGTCTTTCACGACCGAGTCGACGATCTTCGAGAACGCGCCGCCGATGATCACGCCGACGGCGAGATCCATGACGTTGCCCTTGACGGCGAATTCCTTGAATTCCTTGATGATGCTCATGAGCGGCTTTCTCCTGGTTGGGGCGAGAGGAGGCGTGCCGCGACGCGCAGGGATACTGAGCGTCGAATGAGGGTCGGTGGCACGCCGATGGCCGCATGATAGCGAACGCTCCCCATTGCCGGTAGTCCATCTTGAAATGATTGACAAATCCGCGCGTCGGCGCGGCGGGCATGCCGGGGAGCGCGTGCAGGCGTGCCCGGGCGCCGACGCGGACGTCGATGCCCGGTGCGCGGGGACTCAGGTGTTGTCGTCGGTCCAGCCGTCGTCGTTGCTGCCGAGGTCCATGCCGCCGCCGCCGTTGCCGTCGCTCCAGTTCGAATCGTCGCCGCGGCCGAGGTCGAAGCCCGGATCGTTCTCCTGGCGGCGGTGCTCGCCGTCGACGATCACGTCGCGCTCGACCACGCGTTCGCGACCGCCCGACATCGCCTCGCCGAGCAGAACACCCGTCAGCAGCCCGCCCATGCCGCCGCCGAAACCGCCGCCGCCTTGCTGGATCACGACGGGCGGCTGCTGTTGCGGGTAGGGCTGCGGCGGATACGGCTGGCCTTGCGCGCCCGTCATGCGATCGGCTTCCTGCGCATACACGGAGCCGCTGCCGTTCACCGGCGGCGCGGGTTGCGCGGCCGGGTCGGGGCGGCCTTCCACCCGCGCCTTCACGCTCGCCAGGCGTTGTTCCAGTTCGTCGACGCGATACGGCGGTACCGGATTCTTGCCGTTCGACAGCGTTTCGACGAGCGTGCGCGCGTCGGTCTCGATCGTTTCGAGTTCGCCCGTGAGCGCCGCGGCGCCGGGCGCCGTCGACAGCTTCGCGTCGAGCTTCAGCGGGCGGATGTCGTTCAGCACGTCGGTGGCGCGCTTGAGCTGCGTGCGGCGTTCGTCGTCGGCGCGGCCGTCGTCGGCCGTGCGCGCGCGCCGCAACGTCCAGCGTAGCACCAGCGCGATCACCGCGACGATCAGCCCGAGGCCGATCCACATGCCGGTGGACGGGCCGTGTTTTTCCGCCGGGGCGAGCGCAGGCGCGAGCGACGATTGCAGCGTACCGGCCTGCGTGGCCGACGGCGTGTTGCCGCTTGCGCGCGCGGCGTCGGCGCGAATGCGCGACTCCGTCTGCGCGAAGCGCGACGCGTCGGTGAACTTCAGTTGCGGATCGAGCGACTTCGCGCGCTGCAACTGTACGAGCGCGTCGGACGCGCGGCCCTCGCGGTCGAGCACCTGCGCATACAGGTAGCGCGCGTGCGCGTTGTTCGGATGGGCGTCGATGACTTGCGACAGCTGCGTGTCGGCTTGCTGCCAGTTGCGTTGCGCGATCGACTGCTCGACCTGCTGCAACGACGGGACCGCAAATGCGGCGGACGACAGCAACATCAGCGAGAGGCCGAGTGCGGCGAGAGATTTCTTCATGGTCGAACCGGGCGCACGCGCCCGTCTCCTGACGATCGGTTCGCGCCGCGCCCGGGGCGGGCGGCGGCGCGGTGGCCCGCAGCGGCCGTTACTGCGCGGGCGTGTCGAGCTGCTTCTTCAGCGCGGCGAGGCGATCCTCGACCGACGGGCCCTTGTTCAGCGCGGCGAGCTTGTCGTCGAGCGCCTTGCCGCTCGACGTGTCGGCCGAATTCAGGCGTGCGTCCGAGCGTGCGTTCTGCAGCGCGACCTTGTCTTCGAGCTTCTGGAAGTCTTCGGACAGGTTCTTGCCGCCGATGCCGCCCAGCGCGCTGGCCGCGACGTCCTTCGCCTGCGCGATTTCGTGCTTGGCCTGCAGGATGTTCGAGCGCGCATTCAGGTCGTTGCGGCGCTGGCGCATGTCGGCGATCTGCCCCTTCAGCTTGTCGACCGACGGCTCGAGCGTCGTCAGCTCGGCTGCGAGCGCGTCGCGCTCGGCTTCCGCGTTCGACTGCGCGGCGAGGGCCTCGCGGGCGAGCGCTTCGTCGCCGCCCTGCAGCGCGCGCTTCGCGCCTTCCTCGTACTTCTTCACCTTGTCGTCGGCCGCATCGCGCTTGCTGCGCTGCGTCGCGACCTGTGCCTCGATCTCGATCAGCGAATTCTCGGCACGGCCGATGCTGTCGTCGAGCTCCCGCACGATCTGCCGTGCGTCGCGCGACGGATCCTGTACCGAATCGGCCGCATCGTTCAGCAGGCCTTTGATCGTGCGCGAAATAGAGTCGAAAAGCGACATGAAATCCTCCGTGGTTGAAAGGCGCCGCACGAGAGCGGCAGTGCCCGTGGCGAGCCGGTTCCGACTCGCACGAGCCGGCGGATATTACACCACCGGTTCACTTAAATACGGCTTAAACAGGCGAGTTCAAGCGGCTCGCGCAGCAGGACGTCGAACCTTTCGCGGCTGAAAGAAATTCGGCGAGGCGCGGCGCGATGCGTGCGCTTTCGCGTGTCCATGATAGGCAGAGGATGCCGACAATACGTTCCTCAAATCACGGCATTGCGGGAATTTTTACAAAAAATCGCGAAGGCCTCCGGTCGATTTCATTAAAATGCGCTGTCACGTCGCGGGAACGGATCGCCGCGCGGCGGGGTCTGTCGACGTGACAGCCGCATCACGCTGCACCCGCTCTGATTCATCCGCTTGCATTTCCGCATGCGTCCGAGGGCGCCACGTACGCCCGCCATTCCGACATGCCAATCATCAAACGACCGCCTTCTTCTTCCGACCGGAACGAACCCCATTACACGCTGCGCCGTTCGCCGTCCGGGGCCTATTACCCCGATGACGACGGTCGCGACGACGACCACCGCACCCGGCGCAGCGGCGGCGGAGGGGGCCGTCGCTCGTTCGGCTCGCGCATCGCGCTGTGGTTCGTCGGCCTGTTCGCGACGCTGGCGATCGTCGGCGCGCTGATCGTCGGCTATGCGCTGGTCGTGATGGCGCCGCAGCTGCCGTCGCTCGATGCGCTGACCAACTACCAGCCGAAAGTGCCGCTGCGCGTGTTCACGGCCGATCACGTGCTGATCGGCGAGTTCGGCGAGGAGCGCCGCAGCCTCGTGCGCTTCCAGGAAATTCCGGACGTGATGAAGAAGGCCGTGCTCGCGATCGAGGACTACCGCTTCTACGAGCACGGCGGCGTCGACTTCGTCGGCATCCTGCGTGCGGGCGTCGCCGACCTGATGCACGGCGGCGCGCGCCAGGGCGCGAGCACGATCACGATGCAGGTCGCGCGCAACTTCTTCCTGTCGAGCGAGAAGACCTACACGCGCAAGATCTACGAAATGCTGCTCGCGTACAAGATCGAGAAGGCGCTGACGAAGGATCAGATCCTCGAGCTGTACATGAACCAGATCTACCTCGGCCAGCGCTCGTACGGCTTCGCGGCCGCCGCGCGCGTGTATTTCGGCAAGGACCTGAAGGACATCACGCTCGCGGAAGCGGCGATGCTCGCCGGGCTGCCGAAGGCGCCGTCCGCGTACAACCCGGTCGTCAATCCGAAGCGCGCGAAGGTGCGCCAGGAATACATCCTGAAGCGCATGCTCGAGGTCGGCTACATCACGCAGCCGCAGTACGACGAGGCCGTGAAGGAAGAGATCCACGTGCGTACGCCGGGCAACCAGTACGCGGTGCACGGCGAGTACGTCGCCGAGATGGTGCGGCAGATGATGTACCAGCAGTACAAGGACGAAACCTATACGCGCGGGCTGACCGTCACGACGACGATCAACTCGGCCGACCAGGAAGCCGCGTACCAGGCCGTGCGTCGGGGCATTCTCGACTACGAGCGCCGCCACGGCTATCGCGGGCCGGAAGCGTCGATCAAGCTGCCCGCGGCCGGCGACGACCGCGACGAGGCGATCGACGACGCGCTCGCCGATCACCCGGACAACGGCGACCTGCAATCGGCGGTCGTGCTCTCGGCCTCGCCGAATGCGGTCGAGGTGCAGTTCGTCGGCGGCGCGACGACGACGATCGGCCCGGCCGGGCTGCGCTTCGTCGCGGCCGCGCTCGGGCCGCGCGCGAACGACACGCTGCGCATCAAGCCGGGCTCGGTCGTGCGCGTGCTGAAGGACGGCAAGACGGGCTGGCAGGTCGTGCAGTTGCCGCAGGTCGAAGGCGCGCTCGTCGCGATCGCACCGCAGGACGGCGCGATCCGCTCGCTCGTCGGCGGCTTCGACTTCAACAAGAGCAAGTTCAACCACGTGACGCAGGCATGGCGGCAGCCGGGCTCGTCGTTCAAGCCGTTCATCTACTCGGCCTCGCTCGACAAGGGGCTCGGGCCGGCGACGATGATCAACGACGCACCGCTGTATTTCCCGCCGAGCGTGCCGGGCGGCACCGCGTGGGAGCCGAAGGACGACGACCAGCCGGACGGCCCGATGACGATGCGCACCGGCCTGCAGCGTTCGAAGAACCTCGTGTCGATCCGGATTCTCGCGTCGATCGGCACGCAATACGCGCAGCAGTACGTGACGCAGCGCTTCGGCTTCGATCCGGCGAAGACGCCGCCTTATCTGCCGATGGCGCTCGGCGCGGGCCTCGTGACGCCGCTGCAGCTCGCGACCGGCTATGCGGTGTTCGCGAACGGCGGCTACAAGGTCGATCCGTACCTGATCGCCGAAGTCGACGACGCACGCGGCCAGCCGCTGCAGAAGTCGCAGCCGGTGCTCGCGGGCAGCACGGCGCCGCGCACGATCGAAGGGCGCAACGCGTACGTGATGAACAGCCTGCTGCATTCGGTCGCGACGGCCGGCACGGGTGCGGGCACCAACGCGCTGGGCCGCAGCGACCTGCAGGGCAAGACGGGTACGACGAACGACGCGAAGGACGGCTGGTTCGCCGGCTATCAGCAGTCGCTCGTCGCGGTCGCGTGGATGGGCTTCGACCAGCCGAAGAGCCTCGGCAGCCGCGAATTCGGCGCGCAGCTCGCGTTGCCGATCTGGGTGAACTACATGCGCACCGCGCTGAACGGCGTGCCCGAGCAGCAGATGCCGATGCCGGACGGCCTGACCTCGATCGACGGCGAGCTGTACTACGCCGATCGCACGCCGGGCAACGGCTTCGTCGCGAACGTCGACATCAACCCGGCCGAGAACGCGATCAGCGCGAACGACGCACTCGGCTCGGCCGGTGCGGCGGGGCTTGCACCGCCGCCCGTCACGCCGCAGGAGAAGCAGCAGATCATGGACATGTTCGAGAACAAATAAGCGGCACGCCGCGGTTCCGGCATGCGACGGGCGCCTTCGGGCGCCCGTTTTTTTGCCTGCGGGCGATGCGCGGGCGGTGGATGCGCGCCGTATGTCGCACCGTATTGAAGAATTGCTGAGAAACTCTTTCGTGCGGCGCCGTGTGCGGGACACTCGCTTTTTCCCGAACGCCCGGCGGTCACATCCGGTCGAGGGCGTGATGGAAGTGCAGAGGAGTCCTATGTACGGGCCGCTGTCCAGCCTACCGTCGAACGCGGCCGCGAGCACGGCTCACCGCACCGAACCGCACACAGTCAGAACGACGCGCAGACCGGCGTGAGCGTGACGCCGACCGATTCCTGGCGGAAGCGCTCGGCGTAGGTGCGCCGGATCGCGGACACGCGATCGACGGTCTCGTGCGTATCGCCGGCAACGATACGCACGACGAAGCTGTGTTCGATCGTGATGCGGCCAGTCGTGCGGTCGCGCCATTGCCCGTGCGTGTCCCATAGCGTGAAGCCGTCGGGAAAGCGCGGCGTGACGACGTCGGCGAGGAACGCGGCGCGTTCCGCGTCGGTGACGGGGCCGCGCCCCGCGATGTCGCGGCCGAACAGCAGGTCGGCCTGCAACTGGCGACTGCCGCCGGCTTGCGTGCAGAACGCGGCATCGCCCGCGACGGGCGCAGACGGGGCCGCGCAGCCGGACAGCACGGCGAGGCCGAATACGAGACCGAGCGACAGCGAGCGCATGGCGGTGCCCTCCATGGGGTGCGCGATGTCCGCGAGTGTGTCATGGCCGGCGGCGGATTCCAAGCGGCGCGCGACGGGCGCCGCGCATGCGCCGCGGCCGGCCGCGGCGCCTGTCTCGCACGCATTGCGTGGCACGCACACAAAACGCTGCGCGCTCAACGACTTGCGCGGTTGTCAGCGCAGTTGTCAACAGGGCTGTCAACACAATCTGTGGATAACCGTGGCGGACCGTTGCCCGCCATTCCCGATAGCGCCGTTGCGCGAGGTGCGCACGGCTCTCAACCCGGAGTCTTTACGAACGATCATGAAGCATGTCAATCCGAAACCTACCTTCCTGAAGCTGCTGGCCGCTTTCGGCGCCGCGCTGCCCGCGCTGTCGCACGCACACGTCAAATGGTTCGAGGCGTACGACGTCTCCGCGGCGCCGGCGCAGCTCGCGTCGGTGTTCGGCAACCCGCTGTTCCTGATCCTGCTCGCGCTGAGCGCCGTCGCGATCTTTGCGGTCATCGCGATCGACAACCGGCTGGCAACGCCCCGGTTCGTCAGGTCGCTCGACGCGCAGGGGATGCGCCATGTCGGACCGTTCCTGCGCTATGCCGTCGCGCTCTTTTTCGTGCTGCTGCAGATCACGGGCCTGCAGGTGATCCTCACGCCGGAACTCGAAACCGGCTCGACCGCCGTCGTGATGCTGCAGTACGCGATCGCGGGCTGTGCGCTGTTCAATCGCACCGCGTTCGTGTCCGGGCTCGGCATCCTCGCGCTGTACGCGATCGCGGCGGCCGAATACGGAATGTTTCATCTGCTCGACTACACGATCTTCGTCGGCATCGCGTTGTTCCTGATCGCGGAATCGCTGCGCGCGGGCCGGCTCACGTGCGCGTCGCTGATGGCGCTGCGCGTCACGACCGCATGCACGCTGCTGTGGGGGGCCATCGAGAAGTTCGCCTATCCGGACACGTTCTACCGGCTGCTGGATCAGTACCCGTACCTGTCGTTCGGGCTCGATCGCGAGTTCTTCCTGTTCAGCGCGGGCTTCGTCGAGTTCGCCTATGCGTACCTGATCGTGTTCGGGCGACTGTCGGCGAAGGCATGCATCGTCGCGCTGCTCGGCTTCTTCGCGGTGGCCGTGATCCCGTTCGGGATGATCGATGCCGTCGGGCACTGGCCGTTCGCTGCCGCGCTGCTGGCGCTGCTCGCCACGCCGAACCGGTTCGAGATCAAGGTACGGCCACGCTTGAACACGGCGCTGTACCTGGGCGGCATGTCGTCGATGTTCGCGTACTGCTACGGTGCGCAGGCGTTGCTGGGCTGATACGCGTGCCGGCGGTGTGCCAAGCGACGCATTTTGCATCGCCGCTGGAAAACGCCGGCCGATCAACGACTTGGCGAGCCTGTCAGACGCTTGTCCACAGGCTCTTCAACACGAACTGGGGATAACCCGTAGCCGCTGCGCGCTCAGTGTTGCAGCGTCGCGTGCGCGAGATGCATGCCGAGCGTGGCGGGGTCGGTATTCGTACCCGATAGCAGCACGCCGACGCGCTTGCCCTGCAGCGTTTCGCGCAGCGGGCCGAGCAGCGCGGCGAGGGCGGCCGCGCACGCCGGTTCGACCGACAGCTTCAGTTGCGAGAACAGGAACAGCATCGCAGCACGCAGCGCGTCGTCGGACACGGTGACGATGCGGTCGACGTGGCGCCGGCACAGCTGGTAGCTGTATTCCTCGGTATGCGGCGCCATCAGCGAATCGGCGATCGTCTGCATCGCGCTCATCTTGATCGTGTGATTGGCCGCGAAGCTGCGGCTCATCGCGTCGGCGCCTTCCGGCTCGACGCCGTACACGTGCACGCGCGGATTCGCGAGCCGCAACGCGGTCGCCATGCCGGCCGCGAGCCCGCCGCCGCCGATCGGCACGATCACCGCGTCGAGGTCGGGCGTCTGCGTCGCCCATTCGTAGCCGAGCGTCGCGGTGCCGAGGATCGTGTGATAGCCGTTGAACGGATGAATGAAGAAGCGGCCTTCCTCGGCCTCGATCCGCCGCACGAGATCGAATGCCTGCGATGCGCTGCCCGCGAGCACGACTTCCGCGCGGTACTGCTTGCATTGCGCGATGCGCGTCGGGCTCGCGGTATGGAACATCACGACCTTCGCGCTGCTGCCGAGCCGCATCGCCGCATACGCAACGGCCGCCGCATGATTGCCGGCCGACACGCAGGTGACGCCCGCGTTCTTGCGGGCTTCGTCGAGTGCGAGCAGGTGCGTGAATGCGCCGCGCGCCTTGAAGCTGCCGCTCACCTGCAGCAGTTCGAACTTGAAGTTGACGTGCGTGCCTTCGAGGGACGGCAGGTCGGCGCGTTCGAACACGGGCGTGCGCGCGACCCACGGCGACAACGCGAAATGCTGCGCGGCGATTTCGTCGAGCGTCGGAATCGGCTCGCCGTCGATCGTCGTATGGGCGGAGCCCGGGTGTTCAGTCGACATGACGTGGCGGGTGGCGGAGTGGGCTGGCCCGCACGCGCGGGCCGGCGGGGCGGGAGGCAGTCAGTGCGCGTCGACCGACATGCTGCGGATGAACTTGCGCAGGAACTGCTCGCAGGCGGCGAGCTGCGCGAGCTCGACATATTCGTTCGGCTTGTGCGCCTGCTCGATGTTGCCGGGCCCGCATACGACACTCGGGATGCCCGCGCGTTCGAACAGGCCGGCCTCGGTGCCGTACGCGACCTTGCGCTTGTCCTGGTCGGCCGTCAGCGCGCGCACGAGCTGCGTGATCGCGGCCTGTTCGGTGGCGTCGAGACCGGGCGCCGCGGCGATCTTCGAGAACTCGATCGCGGCATTCGGATGCTCGCGCTGCATCTGCGGCAGCAGCGTATCGCGTGCATACGCCTCGATGCGCGTGAAGATCTGGTCGGGATCGAGCGTCGGCAGGTTGCGGAATTCGAAGTCGAAGCGGCACTCGGCCGGCACCGTGTTGATCGCGTTGCCGCCCTGGATCGTACTCGTCTGCGCGGTCGTGAACGGCACGTCGTACAGCGCGTCGAACGGGCCTTCGGCGCGGAAGCGGTCGGCGATGTCGCGGATGTGGCAGATGAGGCGCGCCGCGTACTCGATCGCGTTCAGCCCCTTCGGCGTCAGCGACGAATGCGCGGCGTGGCCGCGCACGCAGCAGCGGTACGCATTGATGCCCTTGTGCGCGATGATCGGCCGCATGCTGGTCGGCTCGCCGACGATGCAGCCGGACGGTTGCACGCCGCGCTTGACGAGGTCGGCGATCATCAGCGGTGCGCCCGCGCAGCCGATTTCCTCGTCGTAGGACAGTGCGAAATGGATCGGCTTCGCGAGCGTCGTCGCCTGCATCTCGGGCAGCAGCGCGAGCGCGGCGCCGATGAAGCCCTTCATGTCGCAGGTGCCGCGACCGTACAGGCGGCCGTCGCGGATTTCCGGCGCGAACGGGTTGCTGTCCCATTGCTGGCCGTCGACCGGCACGACGTCGGTATGCCCCGACAGCACGATCCCGCCGTTCGTCGAGCCGTCGTGCGCCGGCACGGTCGCGAACAGATTCGCCCAGCCCTCGCGCGGATCGTGCGTGATCGTCGATGCGATGCCTTTCGCCGCGAGCGCGTCGCGCACCGTTTCGATCAGGCCGAGGTTCGGCACGCGGCTCGTCGTGTCCATCGACACCAGTTGCTTGATCCAGGGCAGGCTGACGAGCGACGCGTCGCCTTGATCGGCGGCGGAAGGCGCCGTCGCGTCGAGAGTGGACATGGCAAAACTCCGTCTGAGGAATGGGAAAATCATACTCAAAAACACGTCGGCCCGCCTTTGCCGGGCGCGATGCGGTGCAGCAACACCGCATCCGCCGGTATCGCGTCAGCGTGCGGCGGCCACCGCGCCCTGCGTGGGGGCGAGCGCGCGCAGCGTTTCCTTGATCGTCGACACGCGGATCGCGAGATCGGGCGAGCGCGTCTCGATGCGCAGCTTGTCCTGGCCCGCGAGCTTGATGTGGCGATGCTTCTGCACCATCTCGATGATCCGCATCGGATCGATCGGCGGATTCGGCTCGAACTGCAGCCCGATCGCCACTTCGCTCGCGTCGATCTTCACGATGCCGAGCGGCTTCGCGGCGATCCGCAGCCGGTGCGTCTCGACGAGCGCGTGCGCCTGCGGCGGCAGCTTGCCGAATCGGTCGATCAGTTCCTCCTGGATGCCGTCGATCGCATCGCCGTGCTCGCAGTTCGCGAGCCGCTTGTACAGCGACAGCCGCTCCTGCACGTCCGCGCAGTAGTCGGCCGGCAGGATCGCCGGGGCATGCAGGTTGATTTCCGTCGTCGCGGCGAGCGGGGCGGTGAGGTCGGGCTCCTTGCCGTTCTTCAGCGCCTTCACCGCGTCGTTGAGCATGTCCGTATAGAGCTGGAAGCCGATCTCGTGGATCTCGCCAGACTGCTTGTCGCCGAGCACCTCGCCGGTGCCGCGGATCTCGAGATCGTGCATCGCGAGATAGAAGCCCGAGCCGAGTTCCTCCATCTGCTGGATCGCTTCCAGCCGGCGCTGCGCCTGCTTGGTCAGCGCCTGCGGATCGTGCACCAGCAGGTACGCGTACGCCTGGTGATGCGAGCGGCCGACGCGCCCGCGCAGCTGGTGAAGCTGCGCGAGGCCGAACTTGTCCGCGCGGTGCATGATGATCGTGTTTGCGCTCGGCACGTCGATGCCGGTCTCGATGATGGTCGTGCACAGCAGCACGTTCGCGCGCTGCGCGACGAAATCGCGCATCACGCGCTCGAGCTCGCGCTCGTGCATCTGGCCGTGCGCGATCACGATGCGCGCTTCCGGCACGAGTTCCTCGAGCATCGCCTTGCGGTTCTCGATCGTCTCGACTTCGTTGTGCAGGAAGTACACCTGGCCGCCGCGCTTGAGCTCGCGCAGCATCGCCTCGCGGATCACGCTTTCTTCCTCGCGGCGCACGAAGGTCTTGATCGCGAGCCGCTTCTGCGGCGCGGTCGCGATCACCGAGAAATCGCGCAGCCCTTCGAGCGCCATCCCGAGCGTACGCGGGATCGGCGTCGCGGTGAGCGTCAGCACGTCGACTTCCGCGCGCAGCGCCTTCAGCGCTTCCTTCTGGCGCACGCCGAAACGGTGCTCCTCGTCGATGATCACGAGGCCGAGGCGCTTGAACTGCACGTCCGACGACAGCAGCTTGTGCGTGCCGATCACGATGTCGACGCTGCCTTCGTTGATCTGCGCGATCGCCGCGTTGATTTCCTTCGCGGTCTTGAAGCGCGACAGCTCGACGATGCGCACCGGCCAGTCCGCGAAGCGGTCGACGAAGGTCTGCGTGTGCTGCTCGGCGAGCAGCGTGGTCGGCGACAGCAGCGCGACCTGCTTGCCGCCCAGCACCGCGATGAATGCGGCGCGCAGCGCGACCTCGGTCTTGCCGAAGCCGACGTCGCCGCACACGAGGCGGTCCATCGGCTTGCCGCTCGTCATGTCGCCGATCACGGCCGCGATCGCGGCCGCCTGGTCGGGCGTTTCCTCGAAGCCGAAGCTTTCCGCGAATTTCACGTAGTCGCGCGGATCGAGCGAGAACGCATGGCCTTCGCGGGCCGCGCGACGCGCGTACAGGTTCAGCAGCTCGGCGGCCGTGTCGCGGATCTGCTGCGCGGCCTTGCGCTTCGCGCGCTCCCACTGGCCGGAGCCGAGCGCGTGCAGCGGTGCGCTGTCGGGGTCGGCGCCGCTGTAGCGCGAGATCACGTGCAACTGCGCGACGGGCACGTAGAGCTTGCTGTCGCCCGCGTATTCGAGATGCAGGAATTCGGTCTCGCCTTCGCCGAGATCCATCGACACGAGGCCCATGTAGCGGCCGATGCCGTGCTGCGCGTGGACGACCGGGTCGCCCACCTTCAGCTCCGACAGGTCGCGCACCATCGCGTCGACGTTGCTCGCCTGTTCCTGCCGGCGGCGGCCCGTGCGCCGGCCGAGTGCCCCGTACAGCTCGGTTTCGGTGACGACCGCATAGCCTTCGCCCGGCACCGCGAAGCCGTTCGCGAGCGGCGCGACGCCGAGCGCGAAGCGTTCGTCGCTCGCGAGCCAGCCGGCGAAGTGGTCGTTCGACGCGGGGCGCAGATGGTGTTCGGCGAGCAGCTGCAGGATCGTTTCGCGGCGGCCCGCCGATTCGACGGTCAGCAGCACGCGCTTGCCCGACGATTCGACGAACGTGCGCAGCGACGCGAGCGGATCGTCGGCATGGCGATCGACGGTGAGTTCCGGCAGCGCGGTCGCCCAGCCGCCCGCCGGCTGAGCGGGCAGCACGACGCGCGCGAACGGTTTCGCGAACGCGAAGAAGTCCTCGTCGGACAGGAACAGCCGCTGCGGTTCGAGGATCGGCCGCTCGCGATCGTGCGCGAGGAACGCGTGGCGTTGCTTCGTATCGGCGGTGAAGCGGCGGATCGACGCTTCGAGATCGCCGGTGAAGACGAGATGCGCGTCTTGCGGCAGGTAGTGGAACAGCGTAGCCGTTTCGTCGAAGAACAGCGGCAGGTAATACTCGATGCCGGCCGACGGCACGCCGTTGCCGATGTCCTTGTAGATCGGTGCGCGGCTCGGATCGCCTTCGAAGGTCTCGCGCCAGCGGCTGCGAAAGGCCGTGCGCGCGGCTTCGTCGAACGGAAACTCGCGGCCGGGCAATAGCCGCACGTCGCGCACCGGGTAGAGGCTGCGCTGGGTGTCGGGGTCGAACGCGCGGATCGAGTCGACCTGGTCGTCGAACAGGTCGATCCGGTACGGCAGCGGCGAGCCCATCGGGTACAGGTCGATCAGCGAGCCGCGCACGCAGTATTCGCCGGGCCGCACGACCTGGCTCACGTGCTCGTAGCCGGCCAGCGTGAGCTGTGCCTTCAGCTTCGCCTCGTCGAGCCGCTCGCCCTGCGCGAACGCGAACGTGTACGCCGCCATGAACGACGCGGGCGGCATCCGGTACAGCGCGGTGGTCGCGGGCACGAGCAGGATGTCGCAGCGGCCCTCGCCGAGATCGTGCAGCGTGGCGAGCCGCTCGGACACGAGGTCCTGGTGCGGCGAGAACGTGTCGTACGGCAGCGTTTCCCAGTCCGGCAGCAGGCGCACGCGCGCGTCGGGCGAGAAGTAGCGGATTTCCTGCGACAGCCGCTGCGCGTCGACCGCGTTTGCGCAGATCACCGCGAGGAGCGGCACGTCCTGGCGATTGTCGGCGAGATAACGGGCGATGGCGAGCGCGTCGGCGGAACCGTGCGCGCCGTCGAAGGCGAAACGCTGGCCGGGCTTGACGCGGGCAACGGGCGAGGCGGGCGGGGTAGAAGCGTTATCTGGCATAGGGACGACAGGGGTGGCGTGCACGGGCGCATCGCGGTGCGCCGGTCGAGACGAAAGACCTATTATAAAATCCGCTTCTCGATTTCACCTTTCCGGCGTTTCCTTTCGTGACTCCCCGACTTTTCGCCCTGATTCCCTGTGCCGGCACGGGCAGCCGCTCCGGTTCGGCCGTGCCGAAGCAATACCGCACGCTGGCCGGCCGTGCGCTGCTGCACTACACGCTCGCCGCGTTCGATGCGTGCAGCGAATTCGCGCAGACGCTCGTCGTGCTTGCTCCCGACGATTCCCATTTCGATGCGCGCCGCTTCGCGGGCCTGCGCTTCGCGGTGCGCCGCTGCGGCGGCGGCTCGCGCCAGGCGTCGGTGCTGAACGGGCTGCTCGAGCTGGCCGAATTCGGCGCGACCGACCACGACTGGGTGCTCGTGCACGATGCGGCCCGCCCCGGCATCACGCCGGCGCTGATCCGCACGCTCGTCGCGACGCTGAAGGACGACCCCGTCGGCGGGATCGTCGCGCTGCCGGTGGCCGATACGCTCAAGCGCGTGCCGGCCGGCGGCGACGCGATCGCGCGCACCGAGTCGCGCGACGCGCTGTGGCAGGCGCAGACGCCGCAGATGTTCCGCATCGGCATGCTGCGCGACGCGATCCTGCGCGCGCAGCGCGAAGGGCACGACCTCACCGACGAAGCGAGCGCGATCGAATGGGCCGGCCATACGCCGCGCGTCGTGCAGGGCAGCCTGCGCAACTTCAAGGTCACGTACCCCGAAGATTTCGCGCTCGCGGAAGCGATTCTCGCGCGTCCCGCGAACGCTTCCTGACTTTCACCCCCTCTCAATCGGAACACGCATGGATTTCAGAATCGGACAAGGCTACGACGTGCACCAGCTCGTCGAGGGGCGCCCCCTCATCATCGGCGGCGTGACGATTCCGTACGAACGCGGCCTGCTCGGCCACTCGGACGCGGACGTGCTGCTGCACGCGATCACCGACGCGCTGTTCGGCGCGGCCGCGCTCGGCGACATCGGCCGCCATTTTTCCGACACGGATGCGGCGTTCAAGGGCGCCGACAGCCGCGTACTGCTGCGCGAGTGCGTCGCACGCATCCAGGCCGCCGGCTTCACGATCCAGAACGTCGACAGCACCGTGATCGCGCAGGCGCCGAAGCTGGCACCGCATATCGACGGGATGCGCGCGAACATCGCGGCCGATCTCGGGCTGCCGCTCGAGCGCGTGAACGTGAAGGCGAAGACCAACGAGAAGCTCGGCTATCTCGGCCGCGGCGAGGGCATCGAGGCGCAGGCGGCCGCGCTGCTGGTGAAGCAGGGCGCGTGACGCCCGGCCGGAGCGGTGCGCGGTTGGCGCCGCCGAAATGAAAAATGCCACGCGCGATGCGTGGCATTTTCGTTTGGGGCGCCGCGCCGCTGCCGGCATCGCTGCCGGTCGGGCGGCGCAACCGCTCACTCGCCTTCGGCGGCGATCACCTGCGCGGCGGCGTTGATCACCGACGCGATGCGGCCGACGTCGCGCAGCTGCGTGACGGTCATCCCTTGCTCGTTCTTCAGCAGCGCATAGTGCGACTTCACGCAGAAGTGGCACTTGCCGACGATCGACGCGGCGAGCGCGTACATCTCGAACTTGCGCTTGTCGACGCCGCCGTGCGTCGCGTAAGCGCCCATCCGCAGTTCGGCGCGCTGCGTCTTCAGGTCGGCGTCGTCGGCCATCTCGACATACGGATACCAGGTGTTGTTCATCCCCATCAGCGCGGCCGCCGTCAGCACGGCGTTCGTCTCTTCGGGCGACAGGACGCCGGCTTCGCGGATCGTCTTGACGAGCACCGTGCTCTTCGCCGCGATCGCCGCCGCCAGTGCGACGCCGACCGCGTCGGTGCCTTCGAGCGACGAGCGCGAGATCGTGCCGTCGAGGTTCAGGCGAATGTCCTTCGCGTAGTCGGGAATACGTGCCTTAATCGAGTCGATGAATTCCATTGATATCTCCTATGGGTTGGCCGTTAAAAAAGCCCGCAGGCAAGACGTGCGCCGCGGGCTTCGTGCATCGATGCGCTTACAGCGTTGCGCCGCCGACTGCACGGTTGCACGGGCACAGTTCGTCCGTTTGCAGGCCGTCCAGAATCCGCAGGACTTCTTCCGGGCTGCGGCCGACGTTCAGGTTGTTCACCGAAACGTGCTGGATCGTGTTGTCCGGGTCGACGATGAACGTTGCGCGCAGCGCCACGCCGGCTTCCTTGTCGCGCACGCCGAGCTGGTCGATCAGCTCGCCCTTGACGTCGCCGAACGAGTAGTGGTTCAGCTTGTCGAGGTCCTTGTGCTCACGGCGCCATGCGAGCTTGACGAATTCGTTGTCCGAGCTGCCGCCGAGCAGCACGGCGTCGCGCTCTTCGAACTGCTTCGTGAGCTTCGCGAACTCGACGATTTCCGTCGGGCACACGAACGTGAAATCCTTCGGATAGAAGTAGATGATCTTCCACTTGCCCGGGAACGACGCTTCGGTGACGGTCTCGAACGCCGACTGGCCGTTTTCCTCGTGATTGTTGAAGCCCGGCTTCGCGGCTACGACGGTGAAAGCTTCGAGTTTATCGCCCACGGTTTTCATGCGGATACTCCTGTATGAGTTGGGAAGAAGACTGAGTCAAGCTACCTCGGTGCTGCAACGATGGTGTGACAGCATGGGCAAAACTATAACACTATTAGTAAAACACTTCAATAGATTTTGACTAACAACCCTCATAGCTTTTTTCAACCGGATCGATAGTGTGGCGCGCAACCCGCGGGCGCGCGCGTGTCATGCGGTCGCACGCGCCTTGCCGGCGCCCGGGAATTCGAGTGTGACTTCGAGGCCCGCGTCGGGCTGGCGGTTGCGCAGGCGCAGCGCGCCGCGATAGCGGCCGACGAGGCGCAGCACGATCGCCATCCCGAGGCCCGTGCCGTCGGCCTTGGTGCGCGCGGTGTCGACGCGGTAGAACGGCCGCATCACGAGCGGCAGCTGATCCTCGGGGATGCCGGGGCCTTCGTCGCTCACCGACAGCTCCACGCGTGCGTGCGACACGCGCGTCTCGAGCGTGATGCGCGACACGCCGTCCTGCTTGCTCTGGCCGTACTTGCGCGCGTTCTCGACGAGGTTGCCGATCACGCGGCGCATGTCGGTTTCGTCGGCTTCGATGATCGCGCTCGGCGCGAGCCGCGTGCGAATCTCGACGCCGTCCTCGCCCGACACGCGCGCGGCGACTTCCTGCGCGATCGACGACAGGTCGACGGGTTCGGGCTTGCGCTGCGACGGGCGCGCGTAGTCGATGAAGGCGGCGATGATCCGGTCCATCTGTTCGATGTCGTCGACCATCGCGTCCTTGGTCGCCTGGTCGGAAGGGCTCATCTCGGTTTCGAGCCGCAGCCGCGCGAGCGGCGTGCGCAGGTCGTGCGAGATGCCCGCGAGCATCAGCGCGCGGTCGGCCTCGAGCTGTTCGAGGTCGCGCACCATCTGGTTGAAGCTGCGGTTGGTGTCGGCCGCGACGCCCATCCCGCGCTCGGGCAGCGGGTCGGGCGCCTGGCCCGAGCCGACCTGGCGCGCGGCGAGCGCGAGCCTGGAAAACGGCCGGTTCACGAGGCTCGTGATGAACGCGGAGCCGAACAGCGACAACGCGAGCGCGAACAGCCCCCAGCCGGCCCACTGCAGGCCCGTGACGTTGTCGAGCTGGTCGCGGTCGAGCGCGACCCAGTAATCGTCGTCGTCGATCTTGAAGCTGATCCATACGCCGGGGATGTCGTTGACCGACTGCGCGATCACGGTATCGTCGCCGAGGCGGCTGCGGATGTCGTGTTCGATCAGACGATTCAGCGATTCGTCGGGCTGCAGCTTGAACTTGTCGGTTTTCTCGCGCGGGTAGACGCGCACGCCCTCGTTGCTCTCGAGATCCTGCAGCAGCGCGCGCCGCAGGTCGGGATCGGAATAGAGCAGGGCGGTGCGCGTGAGCTTCACGATCGCGACGAGCTGCAGCGCGACACGCTGCGCACGCGGCTCGCGCTCGATCACGCGAAAGCTCTGGAACCACGCGGCGAGACTGACCGAGATCAGCAGCGCGATCAGCAGGAAGGTGCGCCAGAACAGCCCGCCGAACGCGAGCTGCAGGAGGCGCCGGTCGATACGCATGGGACGGGCCGTGGGCGGGCGAAACCGGAAAGGAAAAAGATCAGGCGGCGCCGTCCGGGATGAACACGTAGCCGAGGCCCCAGACGGTCTGGATGAAACGCGGGCTGCCCGGATCCGGTTCGATCAGCTTGCGCAGGCGCGAGATCTGCACGTCGAGGCTGCGGTCGAACACTTCGTATTCACGGCCGCGCGCGAGCTCCATCAGCTTCTCGCGCGACAGCGGCTGGCGCGGATGGCGCGCGAACACCTTCAGCACCGAGAATTCGCCGGTCGTGAGCGGAATTTCCTGGCCGGACTTCGTCAGCGTGCGGGTCGCGAGGTTCAGCGAGAACTCGCCGAACTCGAACACCTCGGTGGTTTCCGACGGCGCGCCCGGCAGTTCGGCCGGCGCCTGGCGGCGCAGCACCGCGTGAATGCGCGCGACGAGTTCGCGCGGGTTGAACGGCTTCGGCAGGTAATCGTCGGCGCCCATCTCGAGGCCGACGATGCGATCGACGTCCTCGCCCTTCGCGGTGAGCATGATGATCGGCGTGCGGTCGTTGCTGCCGCGCAGGCGGCGGCAGATCGACAGGCCGTCTTCGCCCGGCAGCATCAGGTCGAGCACGAGCAGGTCGAAACGCTCGCGTACCCAGAGCTTGTTCATTGCAGTCGCGTTTTCGGCGACGTAGACATTGAAACCCTGCTCGCCGAGATAGCGGCGCAGCAGATCGCGCAAGCGCGGGTCGTCGTCGACGACGAGAATCTTGGAGGGGTTTTTCGTTTCCATGATCGGCATCTTATCGCGAATGGGAATTGACGCACGGCCGCGTATTTTCGTGCGTTACAGTCGGTTACAAAATTTACCCGTAGTGTCGCGCGGAGTAAAGGCAGGCTATAGAGATTCCTTTACTCGAAGCCGAAATTCGGTAGATACTCCCCTGCACTCCATCTTTCATCTTTGTACACCCGAATTCCGCAGGGTTTTTCAAGTACCAGAGGTAACCGGTTGCCGCGTGACGAAGGGAACAAATCGACCAAAGAAGCGAGGACGGTCATGCGATCTGCCCGGATTGCACTGATGCTGACGATCGCGCTTGCCGGTCCGTATGCGTCGAACTTCGCGTATGCGCAGCGCCCCGAGCAGGGCGCATCGTCGCGCAAGCTGCCGCGCGGCAAAGCGCCGCAGTCCGATCGTACCGCCGAGATGACGGCCCGTTCCGCCGTGCCTCCCGATCTCGAGCAGCGCCGCCGCGACGGGCACATGACGCCCGAGGAGCGCCACCTTCTGCGCCAGCACATCGAAGACGCCGTTCGCGAGCTGTACAAGCGCTGACGCGCGGTCCTTCGCGCCGCGCATGCGCGGCGCGGAAAAGATTCGTAGCAATTTTTCCGTCAACTTTCGAACGTCGATTGCCGTTGTACCGGCATCCGCACCGCCGGTGCGTTCCGGGAGTCCTTGACGATGAAAGCGAACGCTGCCGCACCGGCGCCGTCGCCCGCGATGCAGTCGCCGCTCGATGCCGACGATGCATTGTTTTTCCTGACCCGTACCGGTTTTTCTCCCGCGCCCGCCGACGTTGCGCGCATCGTCGGCATGACGCGCGCGCAGGTCGTGGCCGACACGCTCGGCAGCGTGCGCCGCGATCCCGTCACGACATGGCCCGACTGGCTCGCCGAGTTGCCGCCGACGCGCGCGCAGCGCCAGGCGCTGACCGCCGACATGCGGCGCGACGAGCAGCGCGAGCGCAATCTCCGCTACGATGCGCTGCGCACGGCCTGGATCAACGAGATGATCGTCACGCCGTCGCCGCTGACCGAGCGCATGACGCTGTTCTGGCACGGGCACTTCACGTCGGGGCAGGACAAGGTGCCTTATCCGCAGACGATGGCCGCGCAGAACGCGCTGTTTCGCCGCGAGGCGCTCGGCAACTTCGGCGTGCTGCTGCACGCGGTCGCGAAGGATCCGGCGATGCTGCAGTATCTCGACGGCGCGAGCAATCGCAAGGGGCGCCCGAACGAGAATTTCGCGCGTGAGGTGATGGAGCTGTTCACGCTCGGCGAAGGGCACTACACGCAGGTCGACGTGACCGAAGCCGCGCGGGCGATGACGGGCTGGACGATCGACCCCGACACGCTGCGCTTCGCGGTGCGGCCGGAATGGCACGATGCGGGCGACAAGACGATCCTCGGCGAAACGGGGCCGTTCGACGGCGACGGCTTTCTCGACATCCTGCTGAAGCAGCCCGGCACCGCGCGCTTCATCGTCGGCAAGCTGTGGCGCGAGTTCGTGTCGGATACGCCCGATCCGGTCGTGCTCGATGCGCTGGCCGAACGGTTTCGTTCGAGCGGCTACGACATTCGCGCGGCGCTCGCCGCGCTGTGGTCGACCGATGCATTCTGGGATCCGCGCAACCGCGGCGTGCTGGTCAAGTCGCCGGTGGAATTCGTCGTCGGATCGGTGCGGCTGTTCGATGTTTCATACGGCGATCCGCGGATGCTCGCGAACACCGTGCGCACGCTCGGGCAGAACCTGTTCTACCCGCCGAACGTGAAGGGCTGGCCGGGCGGCGCGCTGTGGATCAACAGCACCACGCTGCTCGCGCGCAAGCAGTTCGTCGATCAGCTGTTCCGCGCGACCGAGACGGCCGGCATGCATCCGCCCGCGCATGCAGCGGCGCCGCCACCGAATGCGCGGGCGCATGCGATGCCGGTGGTCGATACGGCGTCCGCGGCCGGCCTGCGCGGCGCGTCCGCCAAGCCCGCGCGCGCCGGCCTGCGCTTCGACCTCGAACGCTGGCTGGCGCAATATCGCGCGCGGCCGCAGGCGATCGCGGGTCTGTCGACCGAGCTGCAGTTGCAGCACGCGGTGCTGCCGCTTTCGCCGGTCGCGGCGATCGACACGGATTCGACCGGCGGTGCGTACCTCGAGGCGCTGCTGATGGATCCGGCCTATCAACTGAAATGATGCGAACGACGATGAAGCGGGAAGTCGCTGCGGCAAAGGCGCCGGGCGGCGAACCAAAGGATGTGCGATGAACCGACGTGATTTTCTGACGCTGACGGGCGCCGCGGCCGCGGCCGGCGTATCGATGTGGCAGGCGCCCGCGATGGCGGCTTCCGTGGCGCAGGCGGGGCGCCCACCGGCCGCAGGGTATGCGAACGTGCTGATCCTCGTCGAGCTGAAGGGCGGCAACGACGGCCTCAACACGGTGGTGCCGTATGCGGACCCGCTGTATTACCAGTTCCGACGCAGCATCGGCATCAAGCGCGAGCAGGTGCTTCAACTCGACGCACACACGGGGCTGCATCCGGCGCTTGCGCCGCTGATGCCGCTGTGGCGCGACGGCCAGGTCGCGGTCGTGCAGGGCGTCGGCTATCCGCAGCCGAACCTGTCGCATTTCCGCTCGATCGAGATCTGGGACACCGCGTCGCGCTCGGATCAGTACCTGCACGAAGGCTGGCTCACGCGCACGTTCGCGCAGGCGCCCGTGCCGCCCGGTTTCGCGGCCGACGGCGTCGTGCTCGGCAGCGCCGAGATGGGGCCGCTCTCGAACGGTGCGCGCGCGATCGCTCTCGTCAATCCCGCGCAGTTCATTCGTGCGGCCCGGCTCGCCGAGCCGTCGTCGCTGCGTGAACAGAACCCCGCGCTCGCCCACATCATCGACGTCGAGAACGACATCGTGAAGGCGGCCGACCGGTTGCGCCCGCGCGGCGGGATGCGTGAATTCCGGACGGCCTTTCCGGCCGGCGCGTTCGGCACGTCGGTGAAGACCGCGATGCAGGTGCTGGCCGCGTGCGAAGCGTCCGGGCCCGGCGCGCAGGACGGTGTCGCGGTGCTGCGCCTGACGCTCAACGGCTTCGACACGCACCAGAACCAGCCGGGGCAGCAAGCCGCGCTGCTCAAGCAGTTCGCGGAAGTGATGAGCGCGATGCGCGGCGCGTTGATCGAACTCGGCCGCTGGAACCAGACGCTCGTGATGACCTATGCGGAATTCGGGCGGCGTGTGCGGGAGAACCAGAGCAACGGCACCGACCACGGCACGGCCGCGCCGCATTTCGTGATGGGCGGCCGCGTGGCCGGCGGGCTGTATGGGGCGCCGCCGGCGCTCGGGCGGCTCGACGGCAACGGCAACCTGCCGGTCGCGGTCGATTTCCGCCAGCTCTACGCGACCGTGCTCGGGCCGTGGTGGGGGCTCGACGCGACGCGCGTGCTGCAGCAGCGCTTCGACACGCTACCGTTGCTGAAGGCGTGAGGGGGCAGGGTCAGCGCCGGCGCGCGGCACGCCACGCGATCCACAGTTTGCGGATCGGTGTGAGCGCGATGCGCTGGTGCAGCACCTGGTAGCCGTCGCGTTCGATTTCGTCGAGCAGCGAGCCGGCCAGTGCGATCTGCGCGCGCAGCGTGCGCTGCGTGCGGCGTTCGGAGGCGGGAATCGCCGCTTCGGCGGCCACGAGCGCTTCGCGCGCGCGGGCCGTCTGGAATTGCAGCAATTCGGTGAAGGCCGGGCTGTAGCGGCGGTTCAGCAGATCGGCCGCGGTCACGTTGTAGCGCTGCAGCTCGTCGATCGGCAGGTAGATGCGGCCGTGGCGCGCATCGTTGCCGAGGTCCTGCACGAATTGCGCGAGCATCAGCGCGCGGCCGACGTCCGCGGCCCACGGTTGCGGGTCGGCCGGGTTCGCGGCGCTGGCGCGCGCGACCAGCGACGCGAACGTGCCACCGACTTGCGCGATGTAGCGCTGCAGGTTCGCGAAATCGAGATAGCGCGCCTGTTCGAGATCCATCCCGTAACCGTTGACGAGCGTGCGCAATGCGTCGGCCTCGGCGGCGATCGCCGGGTGATGCTGCGCGAGCGCCTTCGTGACCGGGTGCGACGGCTGTCCGTCGGCCAGCGCCGCGAGTTCCTTGTGCCACCACGCGAGTTTCGTGTGTCCGACGGTCGGGTCGCTGGTTTCCTTGACGGTTTCCTCGAGTTCGCGGCGAAGCGCGAACAGCGCGGTCAGGCGCGGCTGCGTGGCGAGCGGTGCCTGACGCAGCGCGTAGTAGACGCTGGAGCCGGCAGGGGCGGCCTTTTGCTGACAGTAGTCGTCGAAGTTCACGGGCGGAATCGTGTGGGGCGGGTTCGGGGGACGCGCGGCGGCGCGCGGCCGAAACGTCGAGCGCGGCATTCTAGCACCGCTGCACGACGGGTGCCGGCAGGGGCGAGACAACGCCGCGCGGATCGGGTAGAATCTCGCGCTCGCCTGATCGGGCGTGCCGGGTTACAGGCCGGCGCGGTGTCCCGGGCGCGTGGAAACGCATCATGCGTGCCGCGTGGTCAGGCGACAGAAAATGCGCGTGAGTGGCGAAATTGGTAGACGCACCAGGTTTAGGTCCTGACGCCCGCAAGGGTGTGCCGGTTCGAGTCCGGCCTCACGCACCAGAAGTCGAATGCGCCTCGCTCAGGGGCCGTTCATCGAAAAGCGCTGCCGGTCGATTGACCGCAGCGCTTTTTCGTTGATGCGTGTCGATTCGGTTACCGTGCTTCGGGTGAGGGCTGGAAGCCAGCGGGAGTTTGTGCCGCTCTGGTTTTCGCCAGGCCAGCGACGGTATCAAAACAATGGTTGAATAGTGTCGATGCCTTTCCGGGCACGCGAGCCTGGACAGTCGGCGGACGAAAACGCGTGCCGCGTGTAGTGTCGTGTTCGCTTCTCATACAAGAAACGCAATAACGCCGAGGACCACCGATGAAAAACACCGTCCGCATTCCGATTTCCGTACTGGCGCTGATGTCGGTCGCGCCGGCTTTTGCCAATACGGCCGCCGAGAACATTGCCTGGAGTACCCGGCCCGCGCAGACGGTCTCATCGTCGTCGGCGTGTTCTGCGTATTCGGGGCGTGTGATGTCGGGCGGCGAGACGTTCTCCACGGAAAACGTACTGAAAGCCATCGGCACGTCGCTGGCTGGTGCCGCGCTCGGCATCGTCACCCACGGATATCAGGGCCCCGTCTCCAATCCGTGCCCGCGCCCGGGTCTGTGACCGTCCCTCAAGCGAACCGCGGTCCGCTCCGCCTGATCTGAAACAAGCCCGGTACCCGGCACCGCGCGTCGTTCGACCCGCGGCGCTTCGTCATTTCAGTCCGCCTTATTCCCAGAAACTCCGGATCGCGACCGCCACGATCACCGGTACCGAAAACACCAGCGGGATCGCGAAATACTGCGCTTCGCGATCGACTACCCAGCTATAGATGACCCACGCCGCGCCGATCGCGAACGTGACGAGGCCGACCGTCACGGCGGCGATGTTCAGGACCAGCTTCGAAGGCTGGCGGCGCGCCTTGGCATCGTCATGGTTGTCGCGCGGGGACGATTTCATCGGAAGAGTGCGGCTTCGGGCCGGAACGGGGATAAACACACAGGAAACCCCATCCGCACCGATCGCGCAAGAGGGCCGGCGCAGGCCGGCCCTCGTCGTGTCCGCCCGCGCGCGCTACAACCCGAACGACACCGCCAGTTCATCGAGCAGTGCGCGCTGGAACGCGACGAAGCGCTCGCCGGGCTGCTGCGCGATCGCGAGGTCGAGCATCGGATCGGCGACGTCGGTGCGCATGCCGGCCAACGTCTCGACGATCGCGAGCCCGCAGAAAGGCACATACGCTTCCGAATAGCCGCCTTCGTGAACGATCACGAGCCGCCCGTTGCAGTGGCGCTGCGCGGCATCCTTCACCGCGCGCGTCATGAACCGGTAGCTGTCGGTATGCAGCTGCATGCGCGCGAGCGGGTCGACGGCGCTGGCGTCGAGGCCGCTGGCGACCACGATCAGCTCGGGCCGGAAACGCGCCAGCGCCGGCAGCACGATCCGTTCGAACGCGTAGCGATACGCATCGTCGCCGCTCCCCGCGAGCAACGGCACGTTCAGGTTCGCGCCGACGCCCGCGCCGTCGCCGCGATCGTCCGCGCCGCTGTAGCCGGGCGGGAAGCAGCGGTCCTGATGCAGCGAGATCGTCAGCGTGTCCGGATCGTCGTAGTAGATCGACTGCGTGCCGTTGCCGTGATGCACGTCCCAGTCGATCACCGCGACGCGCTCGATGCCGTGTTTCGCGCGGGCAGCCTCGATCGCGATCGGGATGTTCGCCAGCAGGCAGAAGCCCATCGGGCGATCGCGCAGGCAGTGGTGGCCGGGCGGCCGCGACAGCGAGAACGCGTTCGCTGCCCGCTCGCCGACGACCGCATCGACGGCCGCGATCGCGAGGCCGGCCGACAGCGCGGCGATCTCGTAGCTGCCCTTGCCGAATGGCGCGAGACCGCCGAGGTCGCCGCCGTTCGCGTCGCTGAGCGCACGGAACGCGTCGAGATAGTGCGCGGGATGAATGCGCAGCAGGTCGGCGCTCGACGCCGGTTCGGCGCCGCGCAGGTCGAGCTGGGCGGCCAGGCCCGACGCCTGCACGAGCGACAGGAAACGGCGCTTCGAATCGGGCGATTCCGCGTAGCCCGCGCTCGACGGCGGCTGGACCCAGCCGCCGACCGGGAAGAACAGCGCATGCGTGCCGCCGGTATGCCAGAAAGTGCGTTCGTCGGTGAAGAAGGCAGTGCGATTCATGGTTTGCGTGACCTGTCACGGTTGGGAGGAAACGGACGCGCGCGTGCGGCGATCGATGTGGCGCAGCGCGGCGAAAGACACGATCGAGACGGCCGTCGCGATCGCGAACAGCACGCGCATCGAGCCGCCGGCGTCGAGCATCAGCCCGGCGAGCAGCGGGCCGGCCGCGAGGCCGGCGCCGATCACGAAATTGAGCGTGGCCACGAGGCGGCCCGACGTGTCGATTTGCGCGACGGTTGCGAGGATGAACGGCAGCACGAACGTCCACGCGAACTTGAATGCGAAGATCGCCGCGCTGTAGCCGCCGGCGTGCCGCATCACCGCGAGCGCGACGAGCGACGCGGCCAGCAGCGCGTAACCGGCCGCGAGCATCGCGCGCCGGGCGAGCCGACCGCCCGCGCACGACGCGAGCGCCGCGCCGGCAATGCCCATCACGCTCGCGATCGCGAGGACGTTGCCGGTCGACTGCGGATCGAGCCCGGCGTCGTTCGCGGCGCGGCTGGCGAACGTCCACACGCTGCCGATCGCGAGATAGAACGTCAGCACCGCGCCGATCGCGAGCACGACGAAACTTTGCGGCGGATGTGCGGCCGCGCCGCGCGCGTTGTGCGCAGGCGCGGTTCGCGCGCCCAGCGATGACGGAAAGCCGCGCGACAGCGGCGCCGCGAGCAGCGCGAGCGCGGCGAGCGCGACATACAGCGCGCGCAGCCCGAACGCGGCGAATACATGCGGCAGCACGAACAGGCCGATCGCACCCGCGATCAACTGGCCGACGACCCACAGGCCGTACACGCGGTCGCTGTTCTCGCTCGTCGCGGCGCTCGTCATGCAAAGCACCATTAGCGATCCGCCGCCGAGCGCGGTGACGGCGCGCAGCGCGAGCAGCGCGGCGAAGCCCGGCATCCACAGCGCGGTCAGCAGGTTGCCCGCGCCGAACAGCGCGACGGCGAACGCGGCGACGCGGCGTGCGTCGATGCGGCCGAGCCACAGGTACGACGGCACGGTCGCGAGGCTGAACGCGCCGAGTTCGACGAAGAAGTAGGTGCCGATCTGCGACGCGGACAGCCCGAGCTGCGTCGCGAGCTGGCCGGCGACGGCGGGCGCCACGAGCAGCAGCAGCGGCGTGATGGCCGCGAACACGACGAGCGCGACGAGCGTCGCGCGCGCGAAGGTCGACGCGCGGCCGTCGGGCGGGAGTGCGGCATCCGGGGAAAGGGTTTTCATGGCGGGATCTCGTCCGGGAAATCAGAACAGGTGGTCAGAACAGGTGGTACATGCCGACCATCGCGCCGAACTGCGATGCGCCGGCGAGTGGCGTCGGGTCGTATTCGTAGACGGTCTGCGAACTCTGGCCGCTGTTGCGCGCGTAGCCGAGGTTCACGTAGGCAACGGTGCGTTTCGACAGCGCGTACGTGGTGCTTGCGATGAACAGCGTCGGGTGGCCGATCGCCGGCGTGCGCGAATCGGTGTGATAGAGGCCGGCGTTCAGGCCGATCTCGCTCGACATCTGGTAGCGCGCACCGCCCCAGACGATCGTGCGCGCCGCGTCGAGGTCGCCGGTCAGGCGTTCGACGCCCGCATAGACGGTGAGCGGCAGCGCGGCGAACGCATAGCGCGCGGCGAGCGTGCCGAGTTCACGGCGGCGCGCCGACGTGTCGCCGGCCGCGGAGACGTCGCCGTGCGCCTGATGCAGCACCGCGCTGACCGACAGGCCGTTGCTCGTGTACTGGCCGCCGAGTTCGAGCACGCGTCCGGCGCGCGTGTTGCCGGCGACGCCGGACGTCGCGACGAGCGCCACCACGTCGAAGCCGGCGAACGTCGGCGACTGGTACTTGACCGAGCGGTCGATGAAGTTCGCATTGAGCGGCACGATGACGCCCTGGCCGCTGTACGACGCGTACCAGAGCGGGTCGTAGAACAGCGTCTTGTCGAACAGCACGCTGAACTGCCGCCCGAGCGTGACGGTGCCGACCGGTCCCGCGATGCCGACGTATGCGCCGCGGAAGAACGCATAGCCGGGCACGGTCGACGTGCCGTCGTTGACGTTGAGGCCCTGTTCGAGCTTGAACAGCGCGCGCCAGCCGCCGCCGAGATCCTCGTGGCCCTTCAGCCCGATCTGCGAAGGCAGGATGCCGTAGTTCTGCAACTGCACGGCCGAGCGGCGCCCGTCGGCATGCGTCAGGTATTGCACGCCGGCATCGAGCGCGCCGTACAGCGTGAGCGCGGACTGCGCGTGCGCGGCGCTGCACGCGGCCAGCGTCGCGACGGCCGCGGTCGTGCGGATGAAGCGGGGTGTCGTCACGTCGGGTTCTCCATACCGTCCTGCGTCGGTTCGTCGTTGGTGTTGTCGCGACGCAGTGTCCGCAGCGGGAAACCCCTCGAACAGTCGTCCAGATGAACGGTGCGGAAAACCCGCGGGGCGCGGCACGTACGCGGTGCACGGCCGTGACGCGGCGTGCTGCGGGGCAGCAACGTGCCGCGCACCGTTCAAATGGATGGGGTTGGCGCCCGTTCCCGCACCGTGGCCCGTCAAAAAAGCCGATCGCTATAATCGGCCGGTGTCGTTGCGGATATCGGCAGCCCGATCGGGCAGGGGAGCGGAAGGTGAGGATCACGACGGATATCGGGCAGGATCTCGATGCGCTGCGCGACGTGCCGGCCGCCATCGTGCTCGACGACTTCGCGTGGCCGCCGCTGCCGTCCCGGCGTGCCGATTTCGACGGCGTGACGCGCGCCGACGCATCGCAGCGCGAACTCGGGCTGATGCTGCTCGACCTGTACGCGGTTGCCGCCCAGTCCGGCATCGGCGAATTCGAATACCGGTTCTTTTCGCTGTTGCAGGCGCTCGTTCCGTTCGACGCCGCATGGACGGGCGTCGCGACCCATCTGCCGACCGGCCCGGTGATGCACAACAGCTTCCTGTACCGTCTGCCGCACGCGTTCTTCAGCGACTGGAAGCGCGTGCGTGATTGCGACCCGCTCGCGCAGCGCACGTTGCGCGGCGCGCACGGCCACGCGGTGCGTCTGTCGGTCGTCGAGCCGGGGCTCGATGCGCGGTTTCGCGACTGGTGCGTGAAGTACGGGCTCGCGCAGCTGATGTGCGTGTGCACGCTCGATCGCCGGTTCGGCCTGACGACGTTCATGTCGATCTACCGCCAGGGGCTGAATCGCCCGTTCAGCGACGACGATGCGCGCCGTTTCGAGGAAGTGATTCCGCATCTCGCGGCGGCGCTGACGATCAATCGCGCCGCGCAGCTCACGCGCGAGCGCGGCGATGCGGTCGCGCCGGCGGCGCGCGCACTGTGCGACAACTTCGGCGTGCTCCACCACGCCGATCACGGGTTCGACGACGTGCTGCGCACCGAATGGCCGGCGTGGGCCGGCGCACGTGTGCCGGAGCCGCTCGTCGTGCACCTGCGGCGCCAGTCGGGCCAGCCGTTCGTCGGCGACGCGCTGCGAATCCAGTGCGTGCCGGTGGCGGGGCTGTTCCAGATCGAGGCTCGGCCGCGCTCGCTGCTCGACCGGCTGAGCCCGCGCGAGCTTGCGGCGATCCGCTATTACGGCGCCGGGCGCTCGCACAAGGAAGTCGCGCAGCAGATGGCAATTTCGCCGACGACCGTGCGCCACTACCTGCGTTGCGCGTACCGCAAGCTCGGCATGCACGACAAGAGCCAGATCGCGGGTGTGCTCGGCGCGACGGGCGGCGCGGCCGACGACGAACCGGTGGAGGCCGGTGGAAGCCGGTGACGAGCGGCGCTGAAGCGCACGATCGACACGCTTTGCACGCGTTCGCGCAAATGGTTGTTCCCGCAACCATTGAGCGTTATGCTCGTCAGCTTCCAGGAGACGGAATGCCATCATGAACGACACGAATACAGGGTCGGTGCGCGCGGCGGTCGTCGGCGTCGGCGCAATCGGCGGGTTGCTCGCGGCCGCGCTGTCGCGGGCCGGCATGACCGTGAGCGCGTACGCGCGCGGCGCGACGCTCGACGCACTGAATGCGCACGGCGTGCGCGTGATCGACGAGACGGGCGACACATCGTCCTGTCCGGTGCGGGCAAGCGACGATGCGGCCGCGCTCGGCGTGCAGGACTACGTGGTGATCGCGCTGAAGGCGCAGGTGCTGCCGGCGCTGGCCGCGCGCATTGCGCCGCTGGTCGGGCCGCACACAGTGATCGTCGCGGCGATGAACGGGCTGCCATGGTGGTTCACGCACGGGCTCGCAGGGGCGCTCGACGGCGTGCCGCTCGATGCGGTCGATCCGGCCGGTGCGGTGTCGGCGGCGTTGCCGCCCGCCCAGGCGATCGGTTGTGTCGTGCACTTGTCGTCGAGTACCGACGCGCCGGGCATCGTGCGGCGCGGGCGCGGCAACCGGCTGATCGTCGGTGCGCCCGATGCGCGGCTCGATGCGGCCACCGCGCGGTTTGCCGCGGCGCTGGCGGCGGGCGGTTTCGACGTCGAGTCGACGCCCGCGATCCGGACCGAGATCTGGGCGAAGCTGTGGGGCAACATGAACATGAATCCGCTGAGCGCGCTGACGGGGTCGACGTCCGAGCAACTGCTCGACGATCCGTTCACGCAGGAACTCGCGCTGCGGATGATGGAGGAGGCGGCCGCGATCGGCGCGAAGCTCGGCCTGTCGACGGGGATGACCGGGCCCGAGCGGATCGCGGTCACGCGCCGGCTCGGCGCGTTCAAGACGTCGATGCTGCAGGACTTCGAAGCGGGGCGCGCGCTCGAGATCGGCCCGATCCTCGGCGTGTTTCCCGAACTCGGGCGCAAGCTCGGCGTGCCGACCCCGTATTGCGACGCGGTGCTGGGGCTGTTGCGGCAGCGCGCGACGAACAGCGGGCTGTAGCACTTGCCGGGCGGCCGCATGCGCAACGCGGGTAACGAAGGTAACGCGGCGCGCAGCGAGCCGCTCACCATGCGCAACGCAAAGCGGGCCGCTCCGTCGCGGGTGAGGCGACCGGAGCGGCCCGTCAAATTCGTCTGATCAATAAGGCGGGCGTCGTGCCCCTGTTGCCGTTCAGTCGTCCCGTTCGGTGGCGTGCGCGACGACCTTGTCGAGCAGCCGCTCGAACGTCTGGCGTTCGCTGTCGGACAGGCACGCGAGCAGGCCGTCGTTCCACTTGCGCACGATCGGCATGATCTTGCGATGCAGCGCGCGGCCGTCGGCGGTCAGCGCGATCAGCACGATCCGGCCGTCTTCCTCGCTCGCGCTGCGTTCGAGCAGCCCCTGGCGCAGCAGCGCTTCGGCGGCGCGGCTCGCCTGGCTCTTGTCGAGATTGGTGTGGCGTGCGAGATCCATGATCGAAAACGGGCCGAAGGCGCCGACGGCGGCGATGACGCGCGCCTCGGGCAGCGAGATGTCGAGCTTGTGCCGGTACACCTCGCCGATTCCGCGGTCGGAACGCTTCGTGAGCGCGTGGAGGCGATAGGTCAGAAACTGATCGAGCCCGGCTGGACGGCCTTTCATGTCGAATCCTGAAGAAAAAGGGCGGGCCCGATTGTTCCTGTATCGCGCGCTCGGGTCAACGGTCAGTGTGCACCGTACTTCAGGCGTGTCAACTGCTCCGCTTCGTTCGCGAGCAGATTGGCCGCGTCGCGGATCGCGACGTCGAGCGTGATCGGCCCGGGAGCCGGCGAGAAGCAGCCGGAAAAATGTTCGGACAGGCGCGGCAGCGCGGCCGGGTCGACCGCGCCCGACAGCAGCGACGCGGGCACGCCGGCGGCCCGCGCGTGGCGGCACGCGATGAACGGCGCCTTGCCGTGCAGCGTCTGCACGTCGGAGCGGCCTTCGCCGGTGATCAGCCAGTCGGCGCCGGCGAGCGCGGCATCGAGCCCGACCTGCCGCGCGACCACTTCGGCGCCCGCTTCGAACTGCGCGCCGAGCATGTGCAGCGCGAAACCGAGGCCGCCCGCGGCGCCGGCGCCGGGCAGGTCGCGGCCGCGGCGGTCCAGTGCCGTTTCGACGAGATCGGCGAAGCGGGCGAGGGCGGCATCGAGGGTCGCAACCTGTGCGGGTGTCACGCCCTTTTGCGGGCCGAACACGGCGGTCGCGCCGTGGTCGCCCGTCAGCGGATTGTCGACGTCGGACATGCCGATGAATTCCGTTTCCTTCAGGCGCGCATCGAGCCCCGACGCGTCGATGCGCGCGATGTCGACGAGCCGCGACGGGACGGGCTCGACCGGCTGACCGCCCGCGTCGAAGCACTGCAGCCCGAGGCCGGCGAGCAGCCCGGCGCCTGCATCGTTGGTGCTGCTGCCGCCGAGCGCGACGAAGAAGCGGCGCACGCCTTCGTCGAGCAGCGCACGAATCGCCTCGCCCATCCCGCGCGTGCTGCGCGCGTCGACCGGCACGCTCATGCCGACCGGATCGGTGATGCCGACGATCTCGGCCGTCTCGACGATCGCGGTGCGCGCGTCGATCACGCCGACCGCCGCATCGCGTGCCGCGAGCGACGCGCCGGCCACCCGCAGCGCGCGCCGCGTGCCGCCGCCCGCCAGCATCGCGTCGAGCGTGCCTTCGCCGCCGTCGGCCATCGGGCAGCAGCGCACGACGGCGTCGGGCCGGGCGCGGCGGATGCCGGCGGCGATCGCGTCCGCGACCTGCTCGGCGGAAAGCGAGCCTTTGAACGAATCGGGCGCGATGACGACGACAGGCGCGGACGGGTGTTGCGGCATGGTGTCTCCGGAAGGCGTGATTGGTGTGATCAATGAGGGGGCCACAAGCGTGGCGCACTCTCAATTGGAGCTTACAGGATGGCGGGCACGGGGTGGATACGGCATGCGGCATAGCGGCGATCCGCGCGCATTGCCGTGCAAAGGGCTGCCGACGCGGCGCAGACGCATGTGTGTCGCGGCGATCTGGCGGCGTGACGAAAATTGTTTGCTAGAATAGTCGATTCTTCCGGCCAAAGCCGTGCTCCGAGCCGCTTGCGCTAGCCATTCGGCGCGTGCAGGGATGGCGTGGCGCTCCGGCGCGGCGGGCGCATGTGACACACATCGCGCCGCCGCAGGCAGGCACGGCAAGGAAAACCCGATTCGCTCGAATAATTTTAGGACGATTGAAGCCATGGCTAACGTTGTTGAGAACCTCGGCAAGCTTGAACGCCGCGTGACGATTTCCCTGCCGAAAGACACCGTGCAGAAGGAAATCGACGCCCGTATCCAGAAACTCGCGAAGAACGTGCGCATGCCGGGTTTCCGCCCGGGCAAGGTGCCGCTGAAGATGGTCGCGCAACAGTACGCGGGTCAGGTCGAAGCGGAAGTGCTGAGCGACAAGATCGGCCAGGAATTCTTCACGATCAGCCGCGCGGAAAACCTGCGCGTCGCCGGCCAGCCGAGCTTCGAGCCGAAGCAGGAACAGGCTGAAGACGCATACGCGTTCGACGCGACGTTCGAGGTCTACCCGGAAGTGAAGATCGGCGACCTGGCGACGGCTGAAGTCGAGCGCTCGACGACGTCGATCGGCGACGCCGAAATCGACCGCACGCTGGACATCCTGCGCAAGCAGCGCGTGCACTACCACGCACGCGGCGAAGCCGGCGAGCACGGCGACGGCGGCGCGGATACCGCAGCGAAGAACGGCGACCGCGTGACGGTCGACTTCGTCGGCAAGATCGACGACGTCGCGTTCCCGGGCGGCACGGCCGAAGATTTCCCGTTCGTGCTCGGCGAAGGACGCATGCTGCCGGAATTCGAAACGGCAGCGCTGGGCCTGAAGGCCGGCGAATCGCGCACGTTCGACCTAGCATTCCCCGAGGACTACCACGGCAAGGACGTCGCAGGCAAGACGGCGCAGTTCACGGTCACGATGAAGAAGATCGAATGGCCGCACCTGCCGGAAATCGACGCGGAATTCGCGAAGTCGCTCGGCATCGAAGACGGCGACCTCACGAAGATGCGCGCCGAGATCAAGGAAAACCTCGAGCGTGAAGCGAAGCGCCGCACGCAGTCGATCGTCAAGAACCAGGTGATGGACGCGCTGCTGAAGATTTCCGAACTCGACGTGCCGAAGGCGCTGATCGAGCAGGACCAGCAACGCCTCGTCGAAATGGCTCGCCAGGATCTGGCGCAGCGCGGCGTGCCGAACGCGAAGGACGCCCCGATCCCGGCCGAGATGTTCACCGAGCAGGCGGAACGCCGCGTGAAGCTGGGCCTCGTGCTGGCCGAACTCGTGAAGGCGAACGGCCTCGAAGCGAAGCCGGAACAGATCCGTGCGGAAGTCGACGAGTTCGCGAAGAGCTACGAAGACCCGAAGGAAGTGGTCCGCTGGTATTATTCGAACCAGCAGCGCCTCGCCGAGATGGAAGCGTTCGTCGTTGAAAGCAACGTCGTCGACTTCGTGCTGGGCAAGGCAAAGGTCACGGACAAGGAAGTGAGCTTCGAAGCACTCGCGAGCGCATCGGCGCAAGCGTAAGTGCTGCTCTAGCGGCGTGCCGGCTGTCGGAGCGACGGCCCGCACGCCGTTTTTACGTCAGGCGCACGGTTGCCATTAATATGGCGATTGAGCGGGCGGCTTCCTTCCGTTCAATTTTCCATTCGAACAAGGTTCATTGAATGATCACTCGCGCTGAATTGCTGGACATGCTTGCTTCGAACGCGCCGCAGGGTTTCGAGGCCCAAGCGCTGGGGCTGGTGCCGATCGTCGTCGAAACGAGCGGCCGCGGCGAGCGTTCGTACGATATCTACTCGCGTCTCCTGAAGGAGCGCCTGGTGTTCATGGTCGGCGAAGTGAACGACCAGACCGCCAACCTCGTTGTCGCGCAATTGCTGTTCCTCGAGAGCGAGAATCCCGACAAGGACATCAGCCTCTACATCAACAGCCCGGGCGGCTCGGTGTCGGCCGGGATGGCGATCTACGACACGATGCAGTTCATCAAGCCGGACGTGTCGACCCTGTGCATGGGCCTCGCGGCCAGCATGGGCGCGTTCCTGCTCGCGTCGGGTGCGAAGGGCAAGCGCTTTGCGCTGCCGAATTCGCGCGTGATGATTCACCAGCCGCTCGGCGGCGCGCGCGGCCAGGCTTCCGACATCGAGATCCAGGCACGCGAGATCCTCTACCTGAAGGAACGGTTGAACCACCTGCTCGCGCAGCACACGGGCCAGGACGTCGAGCGCATCGCGCGCGACACCGACCGTGATAACTTCATGTCGAGCGAGGACGCGAAGGCGTACGGGCTGATCGATCAGGTGCTGCTGAAGCGCCCGTGAGCTTAAGTGGGGTGCCGCCCCGATTCGCGCGGCGCTCCTCAACGTCCCGAGTGCCCTGAGCATCTGCGGCAAGCGCATCCAGCCGGCTCCGGTCGCGCCCTAGGCGCGGCGTCCGGAGCAATCGGCGTATCATGTCATTTACCTGTCCGGAGGCTCTACATTCATGGCGGACAAAAAAGGTTCGAACAGCGAGAAGCTGTTGTATTGCTCGTTTTGCGGGAAGAGCCAGCATGAGGTGAAAAAACTCATCGCGGGCCCGTCGGTGTTCATCTGCGATGAGTGCATCGACCTCTGCAACGAAATCATTCGCGACGAGGCGGCTGCCGCCGGCGTCGAGGCCAGCCTGTCCCGGTCGGATCTGCCGAGCCCGCAGGAAATTCGCGACATCCTCGATCAGTACGTGATCGGCCAGGAGCGCGCGAAGAAAATCCTCGCGGTGGCCGTGTACAACCACTACAAGCGCCTGAAGCATCTCGACAAGAAGGACGACGTCGAGCTGTCGAAGAGCAACATCCTGCTGATCGGCCCGACGGGCTCCGGCAAGACGCTGCTCGCGCAGACGCTCGCGCGGTTGCTCAACGTGCCGTTCGTGATCGCCGATGCGACGACGCTGACCGAAGCCGGCTACGTCGGCGAGGACGTCGAGAACATCATCCAGAAGCTGTTGCAGAACTGCAACTACGAGGTCGACAAGGCCCAGCGCGGGATCGTCTACATCGACGAAATCGACAAGATCAGCCGCAAGTCGGACAACCCGTCGATCACGCGCGACGTGTCGGGCGAGGGCGTTCAGCAGGCGCTGCTGAAGCTCGTCGAGGGCACGATGGCGTCGGTGCCGCCGCAGGGCGGCCGCAAGCACCCGAACCAGGATTTCATCCAGGTCGACACGACCAATATCCTGTTCATCTGCGGCGGCGCATTCGACGGTCTCGAAAAGGTGATCACCGACCGTACCGAGAAAACCGGTATCGGCTTCGGCGCGACGGTCAAGAGCAAGCAGGAACGCGACGCGGGCGAAGTGCTGCGCGAAACGGAACCGGAAGACCTGATCAAATTCGGTCTGATCCCCGAATTGATCGGCCGCCTGCCGGTGGTCGCGACGCTCGGCAAGCTCGATGAAGCCGCGCTGATGAAGATTCTGGTCGAGCCGAAGAACGCGCTCGTCAAGCAATATCACAAGTTGTTCGCGATGGAGCGCGTCGAGCTGGAGATCCGGCCGGGCGCACTGCAGGCAGTCGCCCGCAAGGCGATCCGCCGCAAGACCGGCGCGCGCGGCTTGCGTTCGATCATCGAACAGGCGTTGCTCGACGTGATGTACGAGCTGCCGACGATGAAAGGGGTCAGCAAGGTCATCATCGACGAGAACGTCATCGATGGGGACGGCAAGCCCTTGCTGATCTACGAGGACACGCCGAAGGTGGCGGGTTCGAACTGACCGGCTTGCCGACGATGTTCTGCGAAAAAGGCCGTTCATGAGACCGTGGGCGGCTTTTTTTCGTTTATCTTGTGGGTAACTCTGACTCGACACGCGGTGGTTACTTTCTTACCGAATATTTCCCGCACTTGAAGGCTTGCAATTCGTTGTGGCGGCCTCAATTACCGAACAATTGATTCCACTCATGGGGAAATGAAATGTCAGGCACCCAACTTCTCCCGCCGGAACGCATCACGCTCCCGCTGCTGCCGCTGCGGGATGTCGTCGTTTTCCCGCACATGGTGATTCCGCTCTTCGTGGGCCGGCCGAAATCGATCAAGGCCCTCGAAGCAGCGATGGAAGGCGGCAAGCACATCATGCTCGTCGCCCAGAAAACCGCGGCCAAGGACGAACCGACCGAAAAGGACATGTACGAGGTCGGTTGTATCGCCAACATCCTGCAGATGCTGAAGCTGCCGGACGGCACCGTGAAGGTGCTCGTCGAGGGGCTGCAGCGCGCGAAGGCGTTGTCGATCGAAGAGCAGGAAACGCAATTCTCCTGCGACGTGATGCCGCTCGAGCCCGATCACGCCGACAGCGCTGAAACGGAAGCGCTGCGCCGCGCGATCGTGTCGCAGTTCGACCAGTACGTGAAGCTGAACAAGAAGATCCCGCCGGAGATCCTCACGTCGCTGTCGGGCATCGACGAAGCGGGCCGCCTCGCCGACATGATCGCCGAGCGCCTGCCGCTGAAGCTCGACCAGAAGCAGCACATCCTCGAGATGTTCCCGGTCATCGAGCGCCTCGAGCACCTGCTCGCGCAGCTCGAAGCCGAGATCGACATCCTGCAGGTCGAAAAGCGCATCCGCGGGCGCGTGAAGCGCCAGATGGAAAAGAGCCAGCGCGAGTACTACCTGAACGAACAGGTCAAGGCGATCCAGAAGGAACTGGGCGAAGGCGAAGAGGGCGCGGATCTCGAGGAACTCGAGAAGCGCATCAACGCCGCGCGCATGCCGAAGGAAGCGAAGAAGAAGGCCGACGCCGAGCTGAAGAAGCTGAAGCTGATGTCGCCGATGTCGGCGGAAGCGACCGTCGTGCGCAACTACATCGACACGCTGATCGGCCTGCCGTGGCGCAAGAAGAGCAAGGTCAACAATGATCTGTCGAACGCCGAGCAGGTGCTCGACGAGGATCATTTCGGCCTCGAGAAAGTGAAGGAACGGATCCTCGAGTATCTCGCGGTGCAACAGCGCGTGGACAAGGTCAAGGCGCCGATCCTGTGCCTCGTCGG
The DNA here is from genome assembly GCF_001718555.1 of Burkholderia metallica. Classification (NCBI taxonomy): domain Bacteria; kingdom Pseudomonadati; phylum Pseudomonadota; class Betaproteobacteria; order Burkholderiales; family Burkholderiaceae; genus Burkholderia; species Burkholderia metallica. The sequence goes on along the minus strand of NZ_CP013401.1, from coordinate 2,202,255 downwards.
GCCTCCGGGCGTCGGCAAGACCTCGCTCGGCCAGTCGATCGCGCGTGCGACGAACCGCAAGTTCGTCCGGATGGCGCTCGGCGGCGTGCGTGACGAAGCCGAGATTCGCGGCCACCGCCGCACGTACATCGGTTCGATGCCGGGCAAGATCCTGCAGAGCCTGACGAAAGTCGGCGTGCGCAATCCGCTCTTCCTGCTCGACGAAGTCGACAAGATGGGCATGGATTTCCGCGGCGATCCGTCGTCGGCGCTGCTCGAAGTGCTCGATCCGGAACAGAACCACACGTTCGCCGACCACTACATCGAAGTCGACTTCGATCTGTCGGACGTGATGTTCGTCGCGACGTCGAACTCGCTGAACATCCCGCCGCCGCTGCTCGACCGGATGGAAGTGATCCGTCTGTCGGGCTACACGGAAGACGAGAAGGTCAGCATCGCCCAGCGTTACCTGCTGCCGAAGCAGAAGAAGAACAACGGGCTGAAGGAAGGCGAGATCGAGGTCACCGAGCAGGCGATCCGCGACATCATCCGCTACTACACGCGCGAAGCCGGTGTACGTTCGCTCGAGCGGGAAGTGTCGAAGATCTGCCGCAAGGTCGTGAAGATGCTGCTGCTGAAGAAGGCATCGGGCGCGATCAAGGTCGACGGCGAGAACCTCGATACGTTCCTCGGCGTGCGCAAGTACGACTTCGGCCTCGCGGCGAAGGAAAACCAGGTCGGTCAGGTGACGGGCCTCGCGTGGACGGAAGTCGGCGGCGATCTGCTGACGATCGAAGCCGCGGTGATGCCGGGCAAGGGCAACGTGATCCGTACCGGTTCGCTCGGCGACGTGATGAAGGAGTCGGTCGAGGCCGCACGTTCGGTCGTGCGCTCGCGTTCGCGACGTCTCGGTATCAAGGACGAAGCGTTCGAGAAGCAGGACATCCACATCCACGTGCCGGAAGGCGCGACGCCGAAGGACGGTCCGTCCGCCGGCGGTGCGATGACGACCGCGCTGGTGTCGGTGCTCACGGGTATCCCGGTGCGGGCCGATGTCGCGATGACGGGCGAAATCACGTTGCGTGGTGAAGTGCTGCCGATCGGTGGTCTGAAGGAGAAGTTGCTCGCTGCGCATCGCGGCGGCATCAAGCTCGTGCTGATTCCGGAAGAGAACGTGAAGGATCTCGCCGAGATTCCGGACAACGTGAAGAACGCGATCGAGATCGTGCCGGTCCGCTGGATCGACAAGGTACTGGAACTCGCGCTCGAGCGTTCGCCGACTCCGCTTCCGCCTGAAGAAGAGGCGAAGGCGGCGGCACCGGTCGCCGATGCGGCGAAGGATGCCGGCTCGACGGAGTTCGTCAAGCACTGACCCGGAACGCCGTCGTTGCTGACGGTTGTTCACGAAACCCGCGGCATGTCCGCGGGTTTTTTTATGTGCGCTGAAATTGCATGCGAGGACGTTAAAAATTTTTGCGTGCAGGCTTGGCAAAATGATCGGGGATGAATTAAACTTGCGGGCTCGCTGGTTGTTGATGCCGAAACGCAGATCGCAGCCAGAACGGATCGGAAACGGGTGCTTAGCTCAGCTGGTAGAGCGGCGCCCTTACAAGGCGTAGGTCGGGGGTTCGAACCCCTCAGCACCCACCAGTTTCACGATTCAGCCAGACCAAGGAGCGGTAGTTCAGTCGGTTAGAATACCGGCCTGTCACGCCGGGGGTCGCGGGTTCGAGTCCCGTCCGCTCCGCCAGAAAATGAAGAAGCCCGCCTCGTGCGGGCTTTTTCATTTTATCGTTCGATGCGCCCGCTTCGCGGGCGCGTGGCTGCGGAGTGGAGGAAGCCGCCTGCGCGGCTTCCGGCGGGACTCGAAGGGATGCGCGTGCACGCGCATCCGCGGCCTGCGGGATGTAGGCGAGTCCCGTCCGCTCCGCCAGAAAATGAAGAAGCCCGCCTCGTGCGGGCTTCTTCATTTGTATCGTCGGTGCGAGCGCTTTGCGTGTACCCGGTTGTCGCGTTGCGCTCGCCGACATCACGTCTGCTTTTCTCCCGTCCCAACTTGTATGTTGTAATATCGGTCGTTTTGTCCAATTTTCCCGTCACGCATGCTCGATTTCTTCCGTAATCACCAGCGCCTGATGATGGCGCTCCTGCTCCTGATCGTATTGCCGGGGCTGGGTTTCGTCGGGATCCAAGGCTTCCGCGGCTTCTTCGACGATAGTGCGAACGTCGCGGCAGTCAACGGGCACAAGATCACGCGGGTCGAATTCGACGGCGCGTTCCGCCAGCAGATCGACCAGGCGCGTCAGGCGCTCGGCGGGCAGTTCGACGTCAAGATGTTCGATACGCCCGAGCACCGCAAGCAGGTGCTCGACGGCCTGATCCAGCAACGCGTGCTGGCCGACGAGACCCAGCGTCTGCACCTGACGGCATCCGACAACGCCGTGCGCGAAGCACTGATGAGCGACCCGATGATCGCGTCGCTGAAGAAGCCCGACGGTTCGATCGACGTCGAACGCTATGCGCAGCTGCTCGCGTTCCAGGGGATGACACCCGAGCAGTATCAAGAGCGCGTGCGCTACAGCCTCGCGCTGCAGCAGATTCCGGCCAGCATCGTGTCGAGCGCGTTCACGCCGAAGAGCCTCGCGCAACGCCTGTCCGAACTCGCCGCGCAGCAGCGCGAAGTGCAGTCGCTCGTGCTGAAGACGAGCGACTTCGCGGCGAAGGTCCAGCCGACCGACGCGCAGCTCACCGCGTACTACGACGCGCACAAGCAGAGTTTCGCGACGCCCGAAACCGCGACGATCCAGTACCTCGTCTATTCGCCGGCCACGGCCGCCGCGAGCGCGCAGCCGACCGATGCGGACATCAAGAAGTTCTACGACGACAACCCGACGCACTTCCGCACCGAAGCGCAGGTGCGCGTGAGCCACATCTTCATCGCCGCGCCGGGCAGCGCCAGCGCGGCCGACAAGGCAGCCGCAAAGGCGAAGGCCGAGCAACTGCTGGCCGACGTGAAGGCGCATCCCGACCAGTTCGCGCAGATCGCGCAGAAGAACTCGCAGGATGCACCGTCGGCCGCGAAGGGCGGCGACCTCGGCTTCATCACGCGCGGCTCGACGGCGGGCGGCAAGGCGTTCGACGATGCGGCGTTCGCGCTGAAGCAGGGCGACGTGAGCGGCGTCGTGCAGTCGGATCTGGGCTTCCACATCCTGAAGGCAACGGAAGTGAAGCCGGCGGCCGTCAAGCCGTTCGCGGACGTGAAGGATCAGATCGCGGTCGACCTGAAGCAGCAGTACGCGTCGAAGGCATTCACGGACAACGCGGAAGGCTTCACGTCGACCGTGTACGAAAAGGCGAAGACGCTGCAACCGGCCGCGGACAAGTACAAGCTGACGATCCAGACGGCCACCGTCACGCCGACGCCGAATCCGCAACTGCCGCCGACGAGCCCGCTGAACAATCCGAAGTTCCTGGCTGCCGTGTTCGCGAACGACGCGGTGAAGAACCAGAACAACACGCAGGCGATCGACGTCGGCAACAACACGCTGATCTCGGCGCGCGTGACCGACTACAAGCCGGCTGCCGTGCCCGCGCTCGACGCGATCAAGGACGTCGTGCGCCAGAAGGTGGTCGCCGAGCAGGCCGCGGAACTCGCGAAGAAGGACGGTGCGGCGAAGCTCGCCGAACTGCAGAAGTCGAAGTCGACCGACGGGTTTTCGGCTGCGCAGAAGGTGTCGCGCACGCAGTCGCAGGGCCTGACGCCGGCCGCGCTGAGCGCCGTCTACAAGGTCGACGCGAAGACGCTGCCGGCCTACGTCGGGGTCGATCTCGGCGCCGACGGCTATGCGATCTACCGTGTGAACGCGGTGATTCCGGGTTCGGCGGTCGATCCGCAGCAACTGGCGGCCGCGCAGCAGCAGATGGCGCAGGTCGATGCGCAGAGCGAAGGCGAAGCGTATCTCGCCGCGCTGCGCGATCGTTCGAAGGTGAAGCTGTACGGTACGACGACGGCCAGCCAGTCGCAGGACGGCGACAACTGAGCATCGTTTCGCATGCAACGACAAAAAGCCCCGCTTCGTGCGGGGCTTTTGTTTTCCGATGGCGGCGAGTCGTCAGGTCAGCCGCGCGGCTTGCCGAGCAGCGGTTTCAGCGTGGGCCAGACGTTGTCGAGCAGCATGCCCTGTGCCTGCTGCGCCGGATGCATCTGGTCGGCCTGGAACAGCTCGGGCCTGTTCTCGATGCCGGCGAGCAGGAACGGCACGAGCGGCACGCCGAGATCCTTCGACAGCCGCGTATAGACCGCGTGGAATTTCTGCGTGTAGTCGGGGCCGTAATTGGGCGGCACGTACATGCCGACCAGCAGGACCTTCGCATGCGCCTGCCGCGCGCCGGCGATGATGTCGCGCAGGTTCTGCTCGGTCGTCGCGAGCGGCACGCCGCGCAGCGCATCGTTCGAGCCGAGCTCGACGACGACGATCGACGGCTTGAGCCGCTGCAGCACCGCGGGCAGCCGCGCGCGGCCGCCGCTCGTGGTGTCGCCGCTGACGCTCGCGTTCGCGACGCTATAATCGATTCGCTCGGTCGCGAGCCGTTGCCGCAGCAGCGCCACCCAGCCGGTGTCGCGCGGCAACCCGTATTCGGCCGACAGGCTGTCGCCGAGCACGACGATCACGGGCCGGCCCGATGTCGCGGATGTCGCGGCCGATGTCGTGGCGGCGCGTGCCGGCACGGTGGCGGCCAGCATGGTGCCCAGCAGCGCGGCAGCCGCCGCGCGTCTCTTCCAGCGAAATGTCGTGTCCATGTTCAAGATTACCGATCCGATCATCGAAGTCCATGACGTATGCAAGCGGGTCGCCGACGCGACGGGCGAGCTGACGATTCTCGACGGCATCACGCTCGCCGTGACGCAGGGCAGCAGCCTCGCGATCGTCGGCGCGTCGGGGTCGGGCAAATCGACGCTGCTCGGCCTGCTTGCCGGGTTGGACAGCGCCACGAGCGGCACGGTTCGCCTGCTCGGTCGCGCGCTCGACCAGCTCGACGAGGATGCGCGCGCGGCGCTGCGCAACGGCGCAGTCGGGTTCGTGTTCCAGTCGTTCCAGTTGATGCCGCATCTGACGGCGCTCGAGAACGTGATGCTGCCGCTCGAACTGCAGGGCGGCGTCAGCGCGCGCGACGCGGCCGAGCGCGCCCGCGCGTTGCTCGTGCAGGTCGGTCTCGGCGAACGCACCGCGCATTATCCGAAGCTGTTGTCCGGGGGCGAGCAGCAGCGTGTCGCGCTGGCGCGCGCGTTCGTCACGCGCCCGGCGATCCTGTTCGCCGACGAACCGACGGGCAGCCTCGACGCGGCCACCGGCCATGCGGTTATCGACCTGATGTTCGAACTGAACCGCACGCACGGCGCCACGCTCGTGCTCGTCACGCACGACGTCGAACTCGCGCGCCGCTGCGCGACGACGGTGACGCTCGACGCCGGACGCATCGTCGAGCCGCAGGCGCAGCGGCGCAGCACCTGAATTCATCGGCCGGCCGTACAGGCAGCGCTGCGCGGCCGGCATCGCCATGACGCCGTCGCGTCAGCGCTTCAACGCTTCAGCGCCGCACGGGCGCGCTCGATCAGCGCCGTGGTCGACGAGTCGTGCTTCGCGGGATCGACCGACTCGGCCGACAGGTCGGCTTCCACGACCTTGCCGAGAATCTTGCCGAGCTCGACGCCCCACTGGTCGAACGGATTGATGTCCCACACCGTTGCCTGCACGAGCACCTTGTGTTCGTACAGCGCGATCAGCGCGCCGAGCGCGCGCGGCGTCAGCGCATCGACGAGCAGCGTCGTCGTCGGCCGGTTGCCCGGGAACGTCAGATGCGGCGCGAGCGCCTCCTTGCCCGGCCCCGCGACCTTGCGCGCTTCGTCGAGCGTGCGGCCGAGCATCAGCGCCTCGCTCTGCGCGAAGCAGTTCGCCAGCAGCTTCGGATGATGGTTCGCGAGCGGATGCTCGGGCGTCAGCACCGCGATGAAGTCGATCGGCACGATCGTCGGCCCCTGGTGCAGCATCTGGAAGAACGCATGCTGGCCGTTGGTGCCCGGCTCGCCCCACGTGACGGCGGACGTCGGGTAGTCGACGAAGGTGCCGTCCAGGCGCGCGGATTTGCCGTTGCTCTCCATTTCGAGCTGCTGCAGGTACGACGGCAGGTAGTGCAGCGCTTCCGAATACGGCGCGACGAGATAGCTCTGCGAGCCGAAGAAGTTCCGGTACCAGATGCCGATCAGGCCGAGCAGCACCGGCAGGTTGCGCTCGAGCGGCGCTTCGCGGAAGTGGCGATCCATGTCGTTCGCGCCGGCGAGCAGCTCGTCGAACTGCTCGGGGCCGATCGCGATCATGATCGACAGGCCGACCGCCGACCACAGCGAGTAGCGGCCGCCGACCCAGTCCCACATTTCGAACACGTTGTCCGCGGCGATGCCGAACTTCACGACTTCGGCCGGGTTCGCCGACACGCCGACGAAGTGCTTCGCGAGCGCATCCTCGGGGCAGCCGCGTGCGACGAACCAGTCGCGCAGCGAGCGTGCGTTCGTCATGGTTTCGAGTGTCGTGAAAGTCTTCGACACGATGATCGCGAGCGTTTCCTCGGGATCGACCTGTTCGAGCACGCGCGCGAGATCGGCGCCGTCGACGTTCGATACGAAGTGCGTGGCGATGTCGGGCGTCGCGACGTGGTGCAGCGCGTGCACGACCATCTTCGGCCCGAGATCGGAGCCGCCGATGCCGATGTTGATCACATGGCGAATCCGTTTGCCCGTGTAGCCCGTCCATGAGCCGCTGCGCACGGCGCGCGCGAACGTCGCCATCTTCGCGCGCTCGGCGCTGACCTGCGCATGGAACGGTGCTTGCGGATCGGTCGCGCGCAGCGCGGTGTGCAGCGCGGCGCGGCCTTCGGTCGGGTTGACGATCTCGCCCGCGAACATCGCGTCGCGGCGCGCTTCGACGCCCGCGTCGCGCGCGAGCTGCACGAGCAGGCGCAGCGTGTCGTCATTGATGCGGTTCTTCGAGAAATCGGCCGCGAGGCCGCCGCCTGGAATCGTGAAGCGTTCGGCGCGGGTCGGCGCGCGGTCGTTTTCCGGCGCGAACCAGTCGCGCAGCCGGGCGTGGCGGATTTGCTCGAAGTGGGATTGAAGGGCAGTCCAGGCGGGGAGCGAATTCAGCGTCATGGCGGTTCGAGTGAGGCGTGAATCGGGAGGAATGCCGCGCCGGCTCATCGGGATCGGAAGGCCGGCGGACGAGAAGGCCCGCCGTGCGGCGGGGCAGTCAGTATAGCGGCGTTACGTGTCGGCGCGCGGCGACGGGTAAAAAAGGCGATTGATCAGCGTGCGCACCATCGGCGCGAGCTCGCCCGCCGTGAGTCCGGCCGGCCCCGTGCCGTGCGCGGTCAGCGTGTCGGCCGCGAGGCCGTGCAGGTAGACGCCCGCGAGCGCCGCTTCATACGGCGCGACGCGCTGCGCGAGCAACGCGCCGATCAGCCCGCCGAGCACGTCGCCGGTACCGCCGGTGGCGAGCGCCGCGTTGCCGGTCGGGTTGATCGTCACGCGGCCGTCGGGCGCCGCAATCACCGTGCCCGAGCCTTTCAGCACGACGTTCGCCGCATAACGCGCGGCGAGCGCCTGCGCGGCCGCGACGCGGTCGCGCTGCACAGCTTCGGTGTCGCTGCCTAGCAGGCGCGCGGCTTCGAGCGGGTGCGGGGTGAGCACGCACGGATTGCCGCGCGCGCCGCGTGCGGCGACGGACGTCGCGAGATCCGCATGGGTGGCGACGAGGTTCAGGGCGTCGGCGTCGAGCAGCGTCGCGGCGTCGTGCGCGAGCACGTTGCGCACGAGCGTCGCCGCCGCCTCGCGCGTGCCGAGCCCGCAGCCGGCCGCGATCGCGGTCATCGCGCCGAGCTCGACGGTGTCGGCCGGATGCAGCATCAGTTCGGGGAACGGCGGATCGTACGGCGGCGCGCCGGCGCCGAGGAAGCCGACGTGCACCTTGCCGGCACCCGCGAACAGCGCGGCGCGGGCGGCCAGGATCGGCGCGCCGCACATGCCCGTATCGCCGCCGAGCACCACGACGCTGCCGAACGTGCCCTTGTGGGACGCGAATGCGCGCGCGGGCAGCGCGGCGGCGAACCGCGCGGGCGTGTTCAGCACGATGGCCGGCGTGGCGGGCGGCGCGACGTCGAGCGATGCGACGTCGATCTCGCCGGCGAGGTCGCGGCCTTCGCCGGTATAGAGGCCCGGCTTCGCGCCGATGAACGTGAGGGTATGCGTGGCGACGACGGCCGCACCCGCGCCGACGATCCGGCCCGTATCGCTGTCGAGGCCGCTCGGCACGTCGAGCGCGAGCACGCGGCCGCCGCTGCGCGCATGCGCGGCGATGCGAACCGCCTGCTCGGCGAACACGCCGTCGAGCGCGCGGCCGAGACCGATGCCGAACAGCCCGTCGACGACCCACGCATAGCCGTCCAGCGAGGCCGGCGGCGTGGCCGACAATGGCACGCCGGCGGCGCGCGCGAGTCCGAGCGCCCATTGCGCGTCGTCCGGTTTGACCGGCACCGGCATCCAGGCCTGCGTCGCGACGCCGAGCTGCTGAAGGTGCGCGGCGGCAACGAGCGCGTCGCCGCCGTTGTTGCCGGGGCCGACCGCAAACCAGACGGGGCGGTCGTCGCCGGCGGCGCGCTCGGACAGCCAGCGCGCGGCGGCGGCGCCGGCCCGGCCCATCAGCGTGTGCGGCGGCAGCGCTGCGGCGGCGGCCTCCGCAGCGCGCAGGTCGGCGACGCGCAGCAGCGCGACTGGATCGGAATCGGGAAACGGGAGGGTCACGGTCATCGCGGGTCGTGGCAGCTGGCAAGGAGGCCGCCGCAGACGGGCCCGCGGCGGTCAGGTCGTGAAGCGCGCGGCGCGCAGCGCGGCGAGCGTGTCGGCGGGCCAGTGCTGCACGTCGCCGCCCAGATAGTCGGTCACCACTTTAGCAGACCCGCACGCGAGCCCCCAGCCGGCCGGCCCGTGCCCGAAATTGACGAACACGCGCGGATGCGGGGTCGGACCGACGACCGGCAGGCCGTCCGGCGACAGCAGCTGCGTACCTTGCCACGACAACGCGGCCGAGATTTTCGCGGCGCCGGGCACCCAGTCGTGGACGGCCTGGCCGAGCAGCGCGAGCGCTGCCTCGGACAGCGGCTCGGCGAGCGGCTTCGCGGTGTCGGGCAGGCTCTGCAGCACGGCGCTGCCGCCGACGCGCAACCGCTGGTGGGTGCGCGTGATCGAGATCCGCTTGATCGAATCGATGACGTTCAGGTGCGGCGAGTGTTCTTCGTAGGCGATCGGCGCGGTGAGCGTATGGACGCGCACCGGGTGCAGCGGCAGGCGCCAGCCGAGCCGGTCGAGCAGCGGGAGGCTGCCGGCGCCGGCGGCGACCACGATCGCGTCGGCGGAAATCACGTCGACCTCGCGGGCATTCGACGCGCGCCGGTCGCCGGTCGGGACGAGTTCGACGGCGGCGCGGCCCGTGTCGACGCGGATCGCGGCGACTTCCGCGCCGAAGCGAAACAGCACGCCATGCTCGTCGAGCGTCTGTTTGAGCAGTTTCGCGAACAGCGGGCAATTCCCGGTGCGTTCGGTCTCGAGCAGCACGCCGCCGGCGAAGCCGGGTTTGGCCGGCACGGACGGCTCGAGCACCGCGCATTCGTCGGCGGAGAGCAGCCGGTGCGGCTGGTCGAGCGTGCGCAGCAGGTCGAGCGCCGGCTGCAGCGCGTCCCAGTCGCGCGTTTCGCGCACGACGTGCAGGATGCCGGGCTTCTGCTCGAATTCGAGTGCGAGGCGCGTCTCGATGTCGGCGAGCGTGTCGCGCGACGCGTCGATCAGCGGGCGCAGCCGTGCGTATTGCGCGGCGAACGCGTCGGGCTCGCGCAGCATGCCGAGCTGCTTGACGAAGCGGCGCACGCCGCCGTTGAAGCCCGGCTTGTAGACGATGCCGCTGTCGCGCGACTGGCGCTGGCGCATGAAGGTCGGGCCGAACCAGACGTCGAGCGGGCTCGGCAGCAGCGCGCCACCGTCGCCGTAGGTCGCGCCCTGCGCGACGGTCGCGTGGCGTTCGACCACGCATACGCGATGGCCGGCCGCGCGCAGCTGGTAGGCGGTGGCGACGCCGCTGATTCCGCCGCCGATGACGATGACATCCATGGATTGCTTCGATGACGGGCGGCGCGCAGGCGCCGCCCGGATGAGAATTCGCTGAGGGCCCCGGCCCGGTGAACCCGGAATGATAGCGCCAAAAGCGCGGGAACCGGCGTCGGGCGAGCGCGGACCGTGCGGCCGCACCACGGCCGCCGGCTGCCGTGCCCGCGCGGGGCGGGCCGGCGGGCGGCCCGTGAACGGCGCGCACCGCGGCACCGTTGCGGTGCACGCGGGCTGCCGATCGGCCGGTCTGGGACGACCGACTTCCGGGTATAATTACGGCCTTCCTTTCGCCCCACGTCGCCACCTCGCGCGACTCATCGACGTCAGTCCAGCCCATGGCTCACTTCTCGTGTTTTCCCGGCGCTTCGGCCCTCTCCGATTTCCGTCAAACCCGTCTGCTCGATACGCTCAGGCAAATCGACGCCAACATCGTCGCGGTGCGCGGGCAGTTCCTGCACTTCGTCAATGCGGCCGAGCCGCTGTCGGCCGACGACAGCGCGCGCATCGATGCGCTGATGCATTACGGCGCGCCGTTCGAGCCGGCGGCCGAGAAGGGCACGGCCGAGACCTTCGTCGTGTTGCCGCGCTTCGGCACGGTCTCGCCGTGGGCGAGCAAGGCGACGGACATCGCGCAGCACTGCGGCCTCACGCACGTGCGCCGCATCGAGCGCGGTGTCGAATTCACGGTCACGCTGAAGTCGGGCCTGCTCGGCGGCAAGAAGGCGCTGTCGGACGATGCGCGCGCAGCCGTCGCGGCCGCGCTGCATGACCGGATGACCGAAAGCGTGGTCGCGTCGCGCGACGACGCGAAGCACCTGTTCGATGAACTGCCGGCCAAGCCGCTGTCGACCGTCGACGTGCTGGGCGTCGGCCGCGGTGCGCTCGAGCGCGCGAACGTCGAGCTGGGCCTCGCGCTCGCCGACGACGAAATCGACTACCTGGTCGACGCGTTCCGCAAGCTCGAACGCAACCCGACCGACGTCGAACTGATGATGTTCGCGCAGGCGAACAGCGAACACTGCCGTCACAAGATCTTCAACGCGCAGTGGACGATCGACGGGCAAGCGCAGGACATGTCGCTGTTCGCGATGATCCGCAACACCGAGAAGCTGAGCCCGCAGGGCACGATCGTCGCGTATTCGGACAACTCGTCGATCATGGCCGGCGCCGAAGCCGAACGCTGGTTCCCGCGCAACGCGGGCGCGGCCGGCGAGCCGGGCGAGCGCTACGGCCGCCACACCGAGCTCACGCACACGCTGATGAAGGTCGAGACGCATAACCACCCGACGGCGATCTCGCCGTTCCCGGGTGCGGCGACCGGCGCGGGCGGCGAGATCCGCGACGAAGGCGCGACGGGCCGCGGGGCGCGTCCGAAGGCCGGCCTCACCGGCTTCACGGTGTCGAACCTCGACCTGCCGGACGCCCGCCAGCCGTGGGAAAACGACCGCGACGCGGCGCAGCCGATGGCCGAGCGCAACCCGAACGAGCCGCACGGCCCGTACGGCCGCCCGGATCGCATCGCGTCGCCGCTGCAGATCATGATCGACGGCCCGCTCGGCGGCGCCGCGTTCAACAACGAATTCGGCCGGCCGAACCTCGGCGGCTATTTCCGCGTGTACGAGCAGAACGTCGGCGGCCAGGTGCGCGGCTATCACAAGCCGATCATGATCGCGGGCGGCCTCGGCAACATTGCCGATCAACATACGCACAAGCACGACGTGCCGGCCGGCTCGCTGTTGATCCAGATCGGCGGCCCGGGCATGCGGATCGGCATGGGCGGCGGTGCCGCGAGCTCGATGGCGACCGGCGCGAACACGGCCGAACTCGACTTCGACTCGGTCCAGCGCGGCAACCCGGAAATCGAGCGTCGCGCGCAGGAAGTGATCAACGGCTGCTGGCAGCTCGGCGCGGAAAACCCGATCCTGAGCATCCACGACGTCGGCGCGGGCGGCCTGTCGAACGCGTTCCCGGAAATCGTCGACGGCGCGGGCAAGGGTGCGCGCTTCGAACTGCGCAAGATCGCGCTCGAGGAATCGGGCCTGTCGCCGCGCGAGATCTGGTCGAACGAAGCGCAGGAGCGCTACGTGCTGGCGATCGCGCCGGCCGACCTGCCGCGCTTCGAGGCGATCTGCGCACGCGAGCGCTGCCCGTTCGCGGTGGTCGGCGTCGCGACCGACGAGCGCCAGCTGAAGCTCGTCGACGACGAAGCGACGGGCGCCGACGCATACCCGGTCGACATGCCGATGGAAGTGCTGCTCGGCAAGCCGCCGCGCATGCACCGCGACGTCACGCGCGTGGCGACCGAGCGCGCCCCCGTCGACGTGACGGGCATCGCGCTGTCGGAAGTGGCGCTCGACGTGCTGAAGCACCCGACGGTCGGCAGCAAGTCGTTCCTGATCACGATCGGCGACCGCTCGGTCGGCGGCACGTCGGTGCGCGACCAGATGGTCGGCCCGTGGCAGGTGCCGGTGGCCGATTGCGCGGTCACCGCGCTCGACTACGCGGGCTTCAAGGGCGAGGCGATGACGATGGCCGAGCGCACGCCGCTCGCCGTGATCGACGCGCCGGCTTCGGGCCGCATGGCGGTCGGCGAAGCGATCACGAACATCGCGAGCGCGCCGATCGCGTCGCTCGACAAGCTGAAGCTGTCGGCGAACTGGATGGCCGCATGCGGCACGGCCGGCGAAGACGCCGCGCTGTTCGATACGGTCAAGGCGATCGGCATGGAGCTGTGCCCGGCGCTCGGGATCGGCATCCCGGTCGGCAAGGATTCGCTGTCGATGAAGACGAAGTGGGACGAGCAGGGCGTCGCGAAGGAAGTGGTGTCGCCGGTGTCGCTGATCATCTCCGCGTTCGCGCCGGTGGAAGACGTGCGCCGTCACCTGACGCCGCAACTGCGCCGCATCGCCGACGCGGGCGACAGCGTGCTGATCGCGATCGATCTCGGCCGCGGCAAGAACCGGATGGGCGGCAGCATCTTCGCGCAGGTCACGCAGCAGGTCGGCGACACGACGCCGGACGTCGACGATGCGCAGGACCTGAAGCGCTTCTTCGATGCGATCCAGCAGCTCAATACGCAGGACAAGCTGCTCGCGTACCACGACCGCTCGGATGGCGGCCTGTGGGCGACGGTGTGCGAAATGGCGTTCGCGGGCCACGCAGGCGTGTCGCTGAACGTCGACATGCTGACGCTCGACCCGAATCACGAATCCGACTACGGCGACGCGAAGGACTGGGCGAAGCAGACGAGCGGCCGTCGCGAGGATCGCACGCTGCGCGCGTTGTTCTCCGAAGAGCTCGGCGCCGTCGTGCAGGTGCGCGCGGCCGACCGTGATGCGGTGCTCGGCACGCTGCGCGAGTTCGGCCTGTCGGCGTGCTCGCACGTGATCGGCTCGGTCAACGATCGCGACGTGATCGAGGTGTACCGCGACGCGAAGAAGATCTTCGACGCGCCGCGCGTCGAACTGCATCGCGCGTGGAGCGAAGTGAGCTGGCGCATCGCGCGCCTGCGCGACAACCCCGCCTGCGCGGATGCCGAATACGACGCGCTGCTCGACGCGGCCGATCCGGGCATCTCGCCGGTGCTGAGCTTCGATCCGGCCGACGACATCGCCGCGCCGTTCATCTCGACGGGCGCCCGGCCGCGCGTCGCGATCCTGCGTGAGCAGGGCGTGAACTCGCATCTGGAAACCGCTTATGCGTTCGATCGCGCGGGCTTCGATGCGCACGACGTGCACATGAGCGACCTGCTTGCCGGCCGTGCAACGCTTGCCGATTTCGCGGGTGCGGTCGCCTGCGGCGGCTTCTCGTACGGCGACGTGCTGGGCGCGGGCGAAGGCTGGGCGAAGACGGTCCGCTTCAACGCGAACCTCGCCGACATGTTCTCGGCGTTCTTCGCCCGTCCCGACACGTTCGCGCTCGGCATCTGCAACGGCTGCCAGATGCTGTCGAGCCTCGCGTCGATGATCCCGGGCGCGGAAGCTTGGCCGAAGTTCACGCGCAACAAGTCCGAGCAGTTCGAGGCGCGCTTCTCGTTCGTCGAAGTGCAGAAGTCGCCGTCGATCTTCTTCGCGGGGATGGAAGGCTCGCGGATTCCGGTCGCGGTCGCGCACGGCGAAGGCTATGCGGACTTCTCGCAGCAGGGCGACATCGATCGTGTCGCGGTCGCGATGCGTTACGTCGACCACCGCGGCGAAGCGACCGAGCGCTATCCGTTCAACCCGAACGGCTCGCCGGCCGGCATCACGTCGGTCACGACGGCCGACGGCCGCTTCTCGGTGCTGATGCCGCACATGGAGCGCGTGCACCGTACGGTCACGATGAGCTGGCACCCGGAAAGCTGGGGTGAAGCGAGCCCGTGGATGCGCGTGTTCCGCAACGCGCGCCGCTGGATCGGCTGATCGGGATGATGTTCGATCCGCACGCACCGGTCGAGGTCGTCACGCTGCGCGATGCGCGCGCGAGCGAGGCCGACGCGATCGGCCGCGTGATCGTCGCCGCGTTCGCGCTCGCGCCGGAAGGCGGGCAGTTCGAACGGCGGATCGTCGATACGCTGCGTGCGGACGGTGCGCTGAGCGTGTCGCTCGTCGCGGAGCGCGAAGGCCGTCTGATCGGGCATGTCGCGTTCTCGCCGGTGTCGATCGGTGGCGAGCCGTCCGGCAGCCAGCGCTGGTACGGACTGGCACCGCTCGCGGTGCTGCCCGACTGCCAGCGGCAGAGCGTCGGCGCGGGGCTCGTGCGCACGGGGCTCGACGCGCTGCGCCGGCTCGGCGCGCGCGGCTGCGTGTTGCTCGGGGACCCCGCGTACTACGCGCGCTTCGGCTTTGCGCCGTCCGGCGACATCGTGTTCCCGGGCGTGCCGCCCGCGTATTTCCTCGCGCTGTCGCTCGACGATTCGGCGCCGCGGCCGTCGGGCGACGTTCGCTATCACGACGTGTTCTATCCCGCGTAGCCTGCGCTTGCGGTGCGCGCGAATCCGGCACGGAAAAGGCCGCTCTTTGGAGCGGCCTTTTCTTTTTTGCTGGACTGCAAGCGCATCGTGACGCACCCGCAGGCAGTGCACGGGAAAAGAAAAAACCGCTCCGAAGAGCGGCTTTTCGATGCAGTGGCGACGAGCGCCGGCGTTACTGGATCTTTGCCTGCTGACGCAGACCTTCCTCGAACGCCTGCAGCTTCTGCTGCACGAGCTGCTGCGCGATCTGCGCCTTCACCTGGTCGAACGGCGGCGGCGCGATGTCGCGGATGTCGTCGACGCGGATGATGTGCCAGCCGAACTGCGTCTTCACCGGCGTGTCGGTCATCTGGCCTTTCTGCAGCTTCTGCGCGGCCGCCGCGAATTCCGGCACGTACGCCTTCGGATCGGACCAGTCGAGATCGCCGCCGTTCTTGCCCGAACCCGGATCCTTCGAGTATTGCTTCGCGAGATCCTCGAACTTCGCGCCGGCCTTGATCTTCGCGATCAGGTCCTTCGCCTGCTGCTCGTTGTCGACGAGGATGTGGTGCAGATGGTATTCGCGATTGCCGCCTGCGCCCTTGACGAGATCGTCGTAGCGCGCTTTCACTTCGGCGTCGGTCGGCTGGTTCTTCTTCAGGAAGCTCTCGATCATCGAACGCAGCACGACGGTCTGCTGCGCGACGGCGACCTGCGCCTTCACGTCCGGACGGTTCGGGATGCCTTCGCGAATCGCTTCCTGCATCAGGATTTCGCGGTTCACGAGTTCCTGGCGCACGGCCTGCTGCAGTTGCGGGCTGTCGGTCTGGCCTTGCTGGACGAGCTGCGCAACCATCGCGTCGGCGCGCGATTTCGGAATCGGCGTGCCGTTGACGACGGCGATGTTCTGGGCAAATGCCGGTGCCGCTGCAAAGGCAGCCGCCGCGACCCACAGGCGGGGGGATTTCAGGATCATCGGGAATTCCTAATGAGACTAGATTGAAGATTCGTTGAATTCTTCGGGCGTATAAGCCACGATCGCGAGCGCGTGAATGCCGCGCTGCATCGCATCAGCGAGCGCATCATACACCAGCCGGTGCCGCGCGACGCGCGGCTTGCCCGCGAAGGCGGCCGACACGATCGTGACCGTGAAGTGGCCGCCGGCGGACGCGCCAGCGTGGCCCGCGTGCTGCGCGCTGTCGTCGCGCACGGTGAGCGACAGCGGGGCCAGCGAGGCCGTGAGACGCGCTTCGATCAGCGCGATGCGCTCGTCGGGCGACGCGTGGAGAAAGGCGTCCGTCATGTCACTCGTCCTTCATGTATTTCGTGAGCCACAGGCTCTGCAGGATGATGAATACGACCATCGCGCCCGTCGTGCCGAACAGCTTGAAGTTCACCCACTGCGATTCGGTGAAGTTGTGCACCACGTACAGGTTCGCGACGCCGAGCACCGCGAAGAACAGCGCCCAGGCCACGTTCAGCTTGTCCCACACGGGGTGCGGCAGCGTGAGCTGCTTGCCCATCATCTTCTCGATCAGGTTTTTGCCGAACGCATAGCGCGCGGCGAGCAGCCCGATCGCAAACAGCCAGTACAGCACAGTCGGTTTCCATTGAATGAATTTCTCGTCATGCAGGACGAGGGTGGCGCCGCCGAACACGACGATCACGCCGAGGCTGACCCACAGCATCGTGTCGACCTTCCGGTGCCGGAAGGCCACCCACGCGACCTGGGCCAGCGTCGCGACGATCGCGACGGCAGTGGCGGTAAAGATGCCCCAGACCTTGAAGGCGGCAAAAAACAGGATGATCGGAAACAGATCGAACAGGAATTTCATGGCGCTCGCAGCTGCGTGAAAGGCCGCTTGCGCGGCCGTTCACCGTTGTAGGGACCCGCCAGGCATCGCCGGAGCGAAGCGGGGCGGCCGGCCCGAGGCTGGCTGCCCGGCCGGTCCGCCCGGCGCCGCTCATTCGTTTTCGGGTCGGGACTCGAAGTTTAACGCAGCCGAATTGATGCAGTACCGCAAACCGGTCTTGTCGCGCGGGCCGTCCTCGAAGACGTGGCCGAGATGCGCGCCGCAGTGGTTGCAGCGCACCTCGACGCGCACCATCCCGTGCGAGTAGTCGACCTTTTCGTCGATCACCTCGCCGTTGAGCGGCTTGAAATAGCTGGGCCAGCCGCAGCCCGAGTGGAACTTCGCGCCGGATTCGAACAGCGGTGTGCTGCAGACGACGCATTTGTAGATGCCGGCATCCTCGGTGTCGGTGTATTCGCCGGTGAACGCGCGTTCGGTCGCCGCGTGCTGCGTGACCTCGTACTGCATCGGCGTGAGCCGGCGGCGCAGTTCGGCGTCGTCCTTCTGGTACGGGAAGGTCTTGTCGTCGGAATCGTGGGACATGTGGGGTTCTCCTGATCGGTCGGTCGATACGCGCGGGTCGGGGCTCACGACGAGCAGCTCACTTCGAGCGACCCGGCCCAGTCGGGCGGCAACGCCGCATACGCTTCATGCTCCGGTTGTTCGTCGAACGGCCGGCGCAGGATCTGCGCGAGCCGCTCGACTTCCGAAAAATCCTTTTCCTTCGCGCGCCGGATCGCGACTTCGGCCAGATGGTTGCGCAATACGTATTTCGGGTTCGCGCGATTCATCGCGGCCGCACGTGCGGCGTCGTCGCGCGTTTCCTCGGACAGCCGCGCGCGGTAGAGGTTCGCCCAGGCGTCGAACGCGTCGCGGTCGATGAACAGGTCGCGCACGGGCGCGTCGCGGCTCGCATCGTGCTTCGAGATCTGCGCGAGCCGGCGGAACGTCAGCGTGAAATCCGCATGGCTCGCATGCATCGTCTCGAGCAGCTTGTTGGCGAGTTCCGCATCGTTTTCGCGTTCGAGCGCGAGGCCGAGCTTCGCGCGCATCGCGCGTTCGAGCGCGGGGCCGAAGCGCTCCGGGAACTTCGCGAGCACGGCCTGCGCGTCCTCCACCGCACGCTCGGCGCGCGCATCGTCGTCGGCGATGCCGTGCTGCAGCCCGATCAGCGGCAGCAGCGCCTGCGCGAGACAGTAGCAGTTCCAGTGCGCGATGCGCGGCTGCATCCGGTACGCGTAGCGGCCGCCGTTATCGGAGTGGTTGCAGATGTGGTTCGCGTCGAACGCATCGACGAAGCCGAACGGGCCGTAGTCGATCGTCACGCCGAGGATCGACATGTTGTCGGTGTTCATCACGCCGTGGCAGAAGCCGACGGCCTGCCACTGCGCGACGAGGTCGGCCGTGCGCAGCGTCGCGGCTTCGAGCAGCGCGAGGTACGGATCGTCGGCGCGGCGGCAGTCCGGGTAGAAGCGGTCGATCACGTGATCGGCGAGCTGGCGCAGCAGGTCGGGGCGATCGTTCGAGAAGAAGTGCTCGAAGTGGCCGAAGCGCACGAAGCTCTCCGACACGCGCGTGACGACTGCCGACGTCTCGATCTCCTCGCGCACCACCGGCTGGTCGGAGCCGATCACGGTCAGCGCGCGCGTGGTCGGAATGCCGAGGTGATGCATCGCTTCCGAACACAGGAATTCGCGGATCGACGAGCGCAGCACCGCGCGGCCGTCGCCCATCCGCGAGTACGGTGTGCGGCCGCTGCCTTTGAGCTGCAGCTCGTAGCGGCGGCCGTCCGTGCCGGTGCGCTCGCCGATCGTCAGCGCGCGGCCGTCGCCGAGCTGGCCGGCCCATACGCCGAACTGGTGGCCGGAATACACCGATGCATACGGCATCGCGTGCGCGGGCCAGTCGCGCGTCGGGTTGCCGGCGAACAGCTCGGCGAAGCCGGGCTGCGCGGCGATCGACGGCGGCAGGTCGAGCAGCTGCGCGACTTCGCCGGAAAAGCCGACGACGTACGGCGCGGCGAGCGGCGCGGCCGGCAGTCGCGTATGAAACGCGTCGCCGAGCGCGACGAATGCGCCGGCGGCGGGCGCGCCGAGCGTGGCGGCGAGGTCGGGGAGGGTGTCAGCCGGATCGGCTGCGCTTCGGGAAAACGACATGTTGAGCGCCTCTGGGTAAGCCGATATTGTAAGGCGGCGCCGCGCCGCCCGCATGGCGGCCCGCGCACCGGGCGCGACGCCCGTCCGGGGCCGCCGACGGGCGCGCGGCACAGGCACCGATTCGCATCCTCACGGAGAACAAGACGATGGGTAAGCCGTTGCTGGGCCAGATGATGGACATGCCGTTGCTGGTGTCCTCGCTGATTTCGCATGCCGCGCGACACGCCGGCGACACCGAGATCGTGTCGAAGCGCGTGGAAGGCGATCTGCATCGCTACACGTACCGCGATTGCGAACGCCGCGCGAAGCAGCTGGCGCAGGCGCTCGCGCGGCTCGGCGTCGAAACCGGCGATCGCGTCGGCACGCTCGCATGGAACGGCTACCGGCATCTGGAAGCGTATTACGGGATCGGCGGCATGGGCGCCGTGTGCCACACGATCAATCCGCGCCTGTTTCCCGAGCAGATCGCGTACATCGTCAATCACGCGGAAGACCGCTACGTCTTCTTCGACATCAATTTCGCGCCGCTCGTCGATGCCATCGCGCCGCAATGCCCGCACGTGAAAGGCTGGATCGCGATGACGGACGCCGCGCACCTGCCTGCCGGCACGACACCGTTCCTCTGCTACGAAACGCTCGTCGAAGCGGAAGACGGCCGCTACGACTGGCCGCGTCTCGACGAGCAGCAGGCGTCGGGGCTCTGCTACACGTCGGGCACGACCGGCAACCCGAAGGGCGTGCTGTATTCGCACCGCTCGACCGTCCTGCACGCGTACGGCGCCGCGCTGCCCGACGCGATGAACCTGTCCGCGATGGACGCGGTGCTGCCCGTCGTGCCGATGTTCCACGTCAACGCATGGGGGCTGCCGTACGCGGTGCCGCTCACCGGCGGCAAGCTCGTGCTGCCGGGCAAGGATCTCGACGGGAAATCGCTGTACGCGCTGATGGAAGCCGAGCGCGTGACGTTCTCCGCGGGCGTGCCGACCGTGTGGCTCGGCCTGCTCAACTACATGCGCGAAGCCGGCGTGCGTTTCTCGACGCTGAACCGCACGGTGATCGGCGGCTCCGCGTGCCCGCCCGCGATGCTGCGCACCTTCGAGGACGAATACGGCGTGCGCGTGATCCACGCGTGGGGGATGACCGAACTGTCGCCGCTCGGCACGCTTGCGAAGCTCAACTGGGCGCAGTCGCAGCGGCCGCTCGACGCGCAGCGCAAGCTGCTCGAGAAGCAGGGGCGCGTGATCTGCGGTGTCGACATGCGGATCGTCGGCGAGGACGGCCGCGAGCTGCCGTGGGACGGTGTCGCGTTCGGCGAATTGCAGGTGCGCGGCCCGTGGGTGATCGACCACTACTTTCGCGGCGATACGTCGCCGCTGTCGGACGGCTGGTTCCCGACCGGCGACGTCGCGACGATCGACCCCGACGGCTTCCTGCAGATCACCGACCGCAGCAAGGACGTGATCAAGTCCGGCGGCGAGTGGATCAGCTCGATCGACGTCGAGAACGTCGCGATCGCGCACCCGGGTGTCGCCGAGGCCGCCTGCATCGCCTGCGCGCACCCGAAATGGACCGAGCGGCCGCTGCTCGTCGTGGTGCCGCGCGAAGGGGCGAACCTGACCCGCGACGCGCTGCTCGCGTTCTACGAAGGCAAGGTCGCGAAATGGTGGATTCCCGACGACGTCGTGTTCGTCGAATCGCTGCCGCACACCGCGACCGGCAAGCTGCAGAAGCTGAAGCTGCGCGAGACGTTCCGCGATTACGTGTTGCCGACGGCGGTCTGCGAGCCGTAACGTCGTCGTCCGGGCCGGAAGCGGCCCGCGAGCCGGTCGCCCGATCCGACCCCGGATCGGGAATACAAAATCAAATTGAACGACCGTGCTTTTTCGTTGTATGCTGCCTCAGTTCATTTGGACATGCGGCTGTTCGACCGCGCACAATGAAGCGCAGCCACCCCGGCGCGCGATGCATGGAGGCAGGCAGATGGCAGTGGATTACTCGACTCGCGACGGCGTGGCCGTCCTTACGCTCAACAATCCGCCCGTCAACGGGCTCGGCCTGTCGACCCGTCAGGGCGTCATGGACGCGCTCGATCGCGCCGCGCAGGACCCGTCGGTCACGGCCATCGTGCTGACCGGCGCGGGACGCGCATTCTCGGGCGGCGCCGACATCACCGAATTCAACACGCCGAAGGCGCTGCAGGAGCCGACGCTGCACACCGTGATCCGCGCGGTGGAGGCGAGCGCGAAGCCCGTCGTCGCGGCGCTGCACAGCGTCGTGATGGGCGGCGGCCTCGAGCTCGCGCTCGGCGCGCACTACCGCGTCGCGGCGCCCGGCGCGCAGGTCGCGCTGCCCGAGGTGAAGCTCGGCCTGCTGCCGGGCGCGGGCGGCACGCAACGCCTGCCGCGCGCGGTGGGGCTCGAGACCGCGCTGAACATGATCGTGTCGGGCGCGCCGGTGCCGTCCGAGCAACTCGCGAAGAGCGGGCTGTTCGACGAAATGGCCGACGGCGACCTGCTCGACGCGGCCGTCGCGTTCGCGCGCAAGGTCGGGGCGCAGAGCGGCCCGCATCCGCGCGTGCGCGATCGCAAGATCGTCCATGCGAACGCCGCGGGCTTCATCCAGTTCGCGCGCAATTCCGCGAAGGCCGCCGCACCGAATTTCCCCGCGCCGCACAAGTGTATCGACGCGATCGAAGCGGGCGTGCTGCACGGCTTCGACAAGGGCAGCATCGCCGAGCGCGACGGTTTCGTCGCGCTGATGATGACGCCGGAAAGCCGCGCGCTGCGGCACGCGTTCTTCGGCGAGCGCGCGGCGAGCAAGATTCCCGACGTGCCGTCCGATACGCCCCTGCGCGAGATCCGCCGCGTCGGCGTGATCGGCGCGGGCACGATGGGCGGCGGGATCGCGATGAACTTCATCAACGCGGGCCTGCCCGTCACGCTGCTCGAGACGAAGCAGGAGGCGCTCGAGCGTGGCGTCGCGACGATCCGCAAGAACTACGACGCGCAGGTGAAGAAGGGCAAGCTCACGCAGGAGAAGCTCGACGCGCGCATGGCGCTGATCACGCCGACGCTGTCCTACGACGACCTGAAGGACGCCGACCTGATCGTCGAGGCCGTGTTCGAGGAACTCGGCGTGAAGGAGCAGGTGTTCAGGAAGCTCGACGAGGTGGCGAAGGCGGGCGCGATCCTCGCGTCGAACACGTCGACGCTCGACGTCGACAAGATCGCGGCGTTCACGAAGCGCCCGCAGGACGTCGTCGGCATGCACTTCTTCAGCCCGGCGAACGTGATGAAGTTGCTCGAGGTCGTGCGCGGCGCGCAGACCGCGAAGGACGTGCTCGCCACCGTGATGGCGGTTGCGAAGAAGATCCGCAAGACGGCGGTCGTGTCGGGCGTGTGCGACGGCTTCATCGGCAACCGGATGATCGAGCAGTACATCCGCCAGGCACTCTTCATGCTCGAGGAAGGCGCGCTGCCCGCGCAGGTCGATCGCGCGATCGAGAAATTCGGTTTCGCGATGGGGCCGTTCCGAATGAGCGACTTGGCCGGCAACGACATCGGCTGGGCGATCCGCAAGCGCCGCTACGTCGAGCAGCCCGACCTGCACTATTCGAAGATCGCCGACCGCCTGTGCGAGCAGGGCCGTTTCGGCCAGAAGACGGGCGCCGGCTGGTACGACTACGTGCCGGGCGATCGCAAGGCGAAGCCGTCGTCGCTCGTCGACGAGATGGTCGTCGCGTATTCGAAGGAGCGCGGCGTCGAGCGGCGCAAGATCGGCGACGACGAGATCGTCGAGCGGCTCGTGTTCGCGCTCGTGAACGAAGGCGCGAAGATCCTCGAGGAGAAGATCGCGTCGAAGGCGTCCGACATCGACATGGTCTACCTGACCGGCTACGGCTTCCCGCTGTGGCGCGGCGGCCCGATGCTGTATGCGGACACGGTCGGCCTCTACAACGTCGAGCGCGCGATTCGCCGTTATGCGGCCGCACCGAACGGCGACGCGTGGCAGCTCGCGCCGTCGATCGCGGAGCTGGCGAAGGCCGGCCGCGGGTTCAACGGCTGACGCGCCGGATCGCCGCGCGACCGATCCTGTCTGGAGACACGCAATGAAATGCACCGACGACGTCCTGCTCGTGATCGACGTGCAATACGACTTCATGCCGGGCGGCGCACTCGCGGTGCCGGACGGCGACGCGGTCGTGCCGGTGATCAACGCGCTCGCGCAGCGCTTCGACCAGGTCGTGCTGACGCAGGACTGGCACCCGCGCGAGCACGTGTCGTTCGCGGCGAACCATCCGGGACGCGAGCCGTTCTCGACGCTCGCGCTGCCGTACGGCGAGCAGGTGCTGTGGCCCGTGCACTGCGTGCAGGACACCGACGGCGCGGCGCTGCATCGCGATCTCGACGTCCCGCATGCGCGGCTCGTGATCCGCAAGGGCGGCGACGCGCAGGTCGACAGCTATTCCGCGTTCGTCGAAGCCGACCGCACGACGCGCACGGGGCTCGCGGGCTATCTGCGCGAGCTCGGTGCGAAGCGCGTGTGGTGCTGCGGGCTTGCGACCGACTATTGCGTCGCGTGGTCGGCGCTCGATGCGCGTGCGGCCGGTTTCGAAGCCGCGGTGATCAACGATGCGTGCCGTGCGATCGACCTGAACGGGTCGCTCGCCCACGCGTGGCAGCAGATGCAGGCAGCGGGCGTCGCGCATGTGACGTCCGCGGGCGCGCGCCCGGCGGCGTAGCGCATCCCCCCATTCGATTCAGTACAAGCAGGACCGAAGGAGACTCGCATGACCGAAGCCGTAATCGTATCGACCGCCCGCACGCCGCTGGCGAAATCCTGGCGCGGTGCCTTCAACATGACGCACGGCGCGACGCTCGGCGGCCACGTGGTCGCGGCCGCGCTCGAACGCGCGAAGCTCGACCCCGCGCGCGTCGAGGACGTGATCATGGGCTGCGCGAACCCCGAAGGCGCGACCGGCGCGAACATCGCGCGGCAGATCGCGCTGCGCGCCGGGCTGCCCGTGACGGTGCCGGGGATGACGGTGAACCGCTTCTGTTCGTCGGGGCTGCAGACGATCGCGCTGGCCGCGCAGCGGATCATCGCGGGCGAAGGCGAAGTGTATGTGGCAGGCGGCGTCGAATCGATCTCGTGCGTGCAGAACGAGATGAACCACCACATGATCCAGGAAGGCTGGCTTGCCCAGCACAAGCCCGAGATCTACTGGAACATGCTGCAGACGGCCGAGAACGTCGCGAAGCGCTACGGCATCTCGAAGGCGCGGCAGGACGAGTACGGCGTGCAGTCGCAACTGCGCGCCGCGGCCGCGCAGGAAGCCGGGCGCTTTCGCGACGAGATCGTGCCGATCACGGTGCTCGCGGGTATCGCCGACAAGGCGACGGGCCGGCTGTTCACGAAGGAAGTGACGGTCTCGGCCGACGAAGGGATCCGCCCCGACACGACGCTCGAGGGCGTGTCGAAGATCCGCTCGGGGGTGCCGGGCGGCGTGATCACCGCCGGCAACGCGAGCCAGTTCTCGGACGGCGCGTCGGCGTGCGTCGTGATGCGTGCCGACGCCGCGCAGCGCGAAGGGCTGCAGCCGCTCGGCGTGTTCCGCGGTTTCGCGGTGGCCGGCTGCGAGCCGGACGAGATGGGCATCGGCCCGGTGTTCGCGGTGCCGAAGCTGCTGAAGCAGGCGGGGCTGAAGGTCGACGATATCGGCCTGTGGGAACTGAACGAAGCGTTCGCGGTGCAGGTGCTGTACTGCCGCGACACGCTGGGGATTCCTGACGACCGCCTGAACGTGAACGGCGGCGCGATCGCAGTCGGCCATCCGTACGGCGTGTCGGGCGCGCGCCTGACGGGCCATGCGCTGATCGAAGGCAAGCGGCGCGGCGTGAAGTACGTGGTCGTCACGATGTGCATCGGCGGCGGCCAGGGTGCGGCCGGCCTGTTCGAAATCCTCTGATCTTCGGCAGGTGGCGGCCGCCGGGGTTCGCTCCCGCGAAGCCGGCGGCCGCGACGCGAATCGGCGCGACCGGCGCCATTCGAAACCATCGGGAAGCAGACGGCATGCGCCCGGCAATGCCGTTTCCCCTTACTTGTCAAACGAATTGCCCCACCTATACTAGCTCTGACATTTGCCTTTCGGCACGATGGGCAGGATCGCGCATTACGCGATCCGTGCCGCGAAGGTTCGAACCAACGCAGCAGACCGACCGGGGACCGAATGAGTACGACCTATGCAGCCGGGGAACCGCCGCGCGTCGTCAGCGCGGCCGCGAGGCTCTACGCGAAATGCCTGCTGGTCGGATTCGCGTTGCTGCCCGCCTATCTGATCGCCTACCTGTGGTTCTTCAGCGACCCGCACGTCGTGTTCGAGAACCACGCATTCCATGAAATCGCGATCGCGGCCGCGACCCTCGAGGGCGCGTTCGTCACCTACGTGACGTGGGTGTGCTACCGGTCGTCCGGCGAGCCGCTGCTGCGCTGGCTGACACTCGGCTTTCTCGGCTTCGCGATGATCTATGCGCTGCACGGTGCGTTCACCGGGATGGCGCATCACAATATCTGGCTGTTCCTGCTGTACGGGCCCGCGTCGCGGCTCGTGATGGCGATCCTGCTGCTCACGGGCCTGCTGTCGTATTCGCGTCCGCCCGATCGGCTCGACAAGCGCACGAGTGCGCGGACGTGGCTGCCGTGGGTCGTGTTCTTCGTGATCGTCAATGGGGTCGTGGCGTTCATCGCGTATTCGCCCGTCGCGGGCGCGCCGGGCACGCGGCTGTCGATGGAAGGCGGCGCGCTCGTGTTCTCGCTGCTGAACGTCGCCGTGCTGCTCGCGCGGCGCATCCGCTCGCCGCTGATGGTGATCTATGGCGTGTCGATCATGGCGTTCGCGCTGTCGTCGCTCGCGTTCATCCTCGGCAAGCCGTGGAATCACATGTGGTGGCTCGCGCACGCGATTTTCGCGTGCGGCTTCTTCCTGCTCAGCTACGGCGTCGTGCAGGCGCTGCAGACGACCCGCTCGTTTTCGGCGATCTACAGCCAGGAAGACCTGATGAGCCGGCTGTCGGAATCGATGGCGCGCACCGAGAGCGCACTGCAGGAGCTGCGGCGCACGAACCAGAAGCTCGAATACATGGCTGCTACCGACCCGATGACGGGCGCGTCGAACCGCCGGCAGTTCATCGCGCAGGTCGAGCGCGAGATGGTGCGGGCTGAGCGCGACGGGACGCCGTTCTGCCTGCTCGCGCTCGATCTCGACAATTTCAAGCACATCAACGATGCGTACGGGCATCAGATCGGCGACGAAGTGCTGCGCGGCGTCGTGCGCCAGTGTCTCGACGCGATCCGCCCGTCCGGCGGGCTCGCGCGGGTCGGCGGCGAGGAGTTCATGGCGCTGCTGCCGGACATGCCGCTCGAAGGCGCGCGGATGACGGCCGAGCGCGTGCGTTCGTCGATCGCGAGTTCGCCGTTCGGGCTCGATTTCAAGCGCGTGCAGGTGACGGTCAGCGTCGGCGTCGCGCAATACGGGGCCGACGGCAGCACGGTCGATGCGCTGCTGCGCGTGGTCGACGAACGGTTGTATCAGGCGAAGCGGGAAGGGCGGAACCGGGTCGTGTCGCGGTGACGCCAGTTGGTGCGGCACGCGGGCATCGCTGACCGGACGCAGGGCATCCGGCAACATGGTCGTGCGGAAGCGGCACCGATCGCTTCAATGTCTGCTGAAGCCCCGGGGGCGGCAACGCTCCCGGGGCTTTTGCATGCACGACGCCCGGCAAGGTGGCTGGCGACGCGTCAGCGCGCCGCCAGGGCCGTCGCATCCTGCGTCTGCTGCGACGCCTGCCACCAGAACTTGCCCGCGCGCTGCTGCGGATCGCGGATCGCGAGATACGTCGTACTCCAGAGCTGCGCCGCGTTCGCCTCGGTCGCGTCCGCGCTGCGCGTGCCGAATGCGTCGGTCTGGTACTTGCCGTTCACGTAGGACCACGTCCACATCTCCGACGTCCGCATGTCGCGTCCGTTCGAGATCACCTGCCAGATCGTCTGCCGCGCCTGCGTGAGCAGCGTGCGTGTCGCGGCCGACAGGTCCTGGCGCGCGAGCTGGCGATCGAGGCCGGCCACCCACATCGCCTGCTGCCACGACCAGATCACCGTGCCGTGATACGCGGAGCTCGTGAATTTCGGCCAGAGCGCCTGGTTCGCATACGCCGGGTTCGCGATCAGCATGCCGGCATCGGTCACGAGCCCGGTCGGGAACGGCCGCGTGACGTCGGCGACGATCCGCTGAAGCTCGTCGTCGGGCGGCGTGCCGAACAGCAGCGCGAAGCCGCCGTCCGAATTCATCACCGGAACCGGATTGCCCTGCTGGTCGAGCGACAGTGCGTAGAACGTCAGCGGTGCGCCCGGGGCGGCGCCGGCCGGCACGCCCGCGGACGGCGCATAGGCCGACACGTCGGCGGCTGCCTGCGCGGCCGGCACGCTGACCTGGAACAGCGGCGGTGCCTGGGTTTCCCACGTGGCCGCCTGGCTGGCCGTGTTGGCGAGCGTCGCGCGCTGACCGGCATCCAGGTACGGATCGAGCAGCCCGCGCGTGAGGAACGCGTTCGCCGCACGCAACGCGGCCGGTACGAGTACCGCGTTCACGTCGTACGGGTACACGCCGCCGCCGAGCCCGTCGGTGCTGTCGCGCCAGTTGCCGACGATCTCGCCGGGCCGCAGGTGGATCAGGTTCGCGACCGACGGCTGCTGCGCGAACGGCTGCGCGGTCGTCGCGACGTGCAGCAGGTTGACGACCAGACGGCTGCCGTTGGTCTGCCCGTCGCTGCCGCGCTGGGCCAGATACGCGGCCGCGCGGGCCTGGCCGCGCGTGTCGTCGATCAGCCACGCGGCCGCGATCGGCGCGAGCAGGTAGTCGCTGTCGATCATCTTGTAGTCGTAAGTCGGCGTCGGATCGTTCGTCCGTCCGTTCTTCTGGTTGTCGACGAGCGCGAATTCGCCGATGCCTTCCTCGTGCGCGACCTTGCCGTCCGCCGACAGCCGGCTCAGCACCGACGACAGCCCGGCCTCGATCGCCGCGGGCTCCAGCACGGGCATCAGCATGCGCACCGAGATCAGCGTGTCGCGGCCGAAGTAGGTGTCGTATTGCCACGAGCCCGCAAGCAGCTTGTCGTGGAAACTCAGGAATTCGAGCACGTTCTGGCTTACCGGGTCCGGGTTCACCGACGGCGCGAGCAGGTCGGCGCGCGTGATCGGCGACAACGGCGTCTCGCCCGACAGCGCATCGACGTGCAGCTTCAGCGTGCGCGAGCCCGCCGGTGCGTTCAGCACCAGCTTGCCGCCCGCTGCCGGCGTGATGCTGCCGCCGTCGCGCAATGTGATGCGCAGCGAATAACCTGGTGCGCCGTCGATCCGGTCGCGCTGCCATTGCGCGGCGCTGCCCTGGACCGTCGGCGCGGTGAGGATCTGCTGCGGAATCGTTGCGCCGCCGTTGAAATCGCGCAGGAAGCGCACGTTGCTCAGCACGCTCTGCCGGATCGTCAGCGTGTTGGTATCCACCGACACGTCGGCGCCGATGCCGTACAGCGGACGGCCGTGCGTGTCGGGCGCCGACAGCGCGGACGGCGGCGTGTCGAGGCTCCAGTTCACCGGCTGCGCGGTGTCGTCGAACCACAGCCCGGTGCCGCTGTTGCCGGCGGGGAAGACGACGAGCAGGCGCGGTTTCGTCGACGAACGCACCAGCAGGTGCGCGGCGACCTTGTCCTGCCGGAAGAACGCGTTGATCTGGCCGCCGGTGTCCATGCGGAACGACAGCGCGGCGGTGTTCGACGGCGGGGTGTTCGAATTGAGGTCGTCGCCGTTACAGGCCGCTAGCAGGCCGGCGCAGATGAAACCCGTACACAGCGATTTCGCGAAGCGATGCATATCATGTCCCTCCTGATGACTGGCGATCTTTATGAGAATGATTGAACGAGCGCTGCTCGGTCTGCCTCGTCTGGATTTGCAGCATTCCCGGAGATTATTGAATTAATCCGGGTGTGATTCTGGGGTGAATTGAATGGGAATAATTGATTGGTAGTTAATTCCGGAATCGAAAACAAAAGGAGATGCTGCCCCGGCTGGGCATGAAGGACTTCTCTGCCGGCGTCTCGGTGCCGTGCCGACACCAGTACGTGCGCGGCGTGGAAAAAGAAACGTAAGTCGTTGCAGGGGATTCTAAAGTTTGGATAAAGTCGAAGTCAATGTTGATTTGATGGAATTCGAATAATGTTCTGAAATGGAGTTGCAATTATTGCTTGCCTGGTCGGTAAAATATGCGAATTAGTGAGCTAATGGAAGGCGCGCCGATTATCAGGTTTATCGGGGGCCGAGTGGTAATCGGTGTCCGTAAGAGTGATTGATTCCGAACCGGCATCGAATCGTGGCGGTTCGCCAGTCGCCGTGTCTCGGGCGGTGTAAATGGAACGCGCGGAATGCGGTGAACTCGGCGATATCGGGCGGGGAGCAAACGACGTTCCTGCGATCGTGCCAACAGTGTCGGCAAGTTTGGTAGGCTCGGGCTTGCCTCTGCTTATCGAATTGACGCAGTCGGCCGTTGATGCGATTCGATATCCGTTTTGGCGGGGCCGACGATTTTGCGACAAAGCGACGCGTCATCGATGCTCGATGGCGGTTGACGTCGCGCTCACTCCGGAGAATGCGCCGTGCTGCACGTACCCGACGATTCGGTAGTCGTACTGGTTGATTTTCAGACGCGGCTGATGCCGGTGATTCACGAAGGCGAAGCGGTCGTCATGCAGGCTGTCCGGCTGGCCCATATTGCACAGATACTCGACGTGCCGGTGATGGGTACCGAGCAGAGCCCCGTTCAGCTGGGCCGGAACGTACCGGACATCAAGGCGCTGTGTTCGAGCACCGTCGTCAAGGACCATTTCGACGCATGCGCGGAGGGTTTGGTCGATGCATTGCCGGCCGGGCGCAATAGCGTCATCGTCGCCGGTTGCGAGGCACACGTGTGCGTGTTGCAGACGGCTTTCGGATTGTTGCGCAGCGGCCGCGAAGTCACGGTGGTTGGCGATGCGGTGGGGTCGCGCAGGACGACCGACCGGGATGCTGGGATTGCCCGGCTCGGGGCAGCGGGGGCGCAAATCGCGACGGTCGAGATGATCGGGTTCGAATGGCTGGGCTCCAGCCGGCATCCGCGTTTTCGCGATGTGCTGCGCCTGATCAAATGAGTGGCGGCGCCGGCGCGGCGGTTCGAAACCTCACCCCGCGTGGGGGCGACGTTTCTCGGCCGCGACGGCGTTCAGGCTGCGGCCTGATGAACCGCGTCGAGCCGCTCGCCACCCAGGATATCGACGAGACTGGTCAACATCCGCCCCAATTCACCGGTCATCAGCGTGATATCCGAGTCGAAGCGTTCCGCGTCGTTCTGTGCGGTCGGATCCGCTGCTTCCTTGATCACGTCGAGCGGCGTCACGCGCTTGATCGTCAGCGACGGCGTCAGCACGAAGGAGATCCGGTTGTCCCAGGTCATCGCCAGGCGCATGCATTGTTTGCCGGCTTCGATGTGCCGGCGCATGTCGTTCGCTTCCAGCGCGTGGCCGACATATCGCACCGTGGCGCCGCCTTCGCCGCTCGAGCGCAATTCGGCATCCTGGTCCACGGTGAAGCCGCCCGGCGCCTCGCCGGACAACAGCCAGTCCGTCATCGCGGCGACCGGCGAAAGCGCGACCTGAACACCGGCGAGCGGCAACTGGTCGATCGATTTGACGAGCAGGCCACGAACGTCGTCGGCAAGCGCCTGTGCGGCGGCATCGATGACGAGCCAGCCGTTTACCGTATCGATCCACACGCGGGTATCGCGGCGAATGCTGAACGCGCGCGGGAGCAGTTCGTCGGTCACCTGCTCCTTGAGTTCGCGCATCTGTTTTCGCCCGACCTTGAAGCCCTGCTGTTCCTCGACTTCAAGTGCCCGGGCCTTGGTCACCTGATTGACGACCGACGCCGGGAGCAGCTTCTTTTCGGCACGGAACGTCAGCAACATCTGCCGGTTGATCGAATACACCAGTGCATCGTCGTCACGCGGCGACGCCCATCCGAAGCGCTGCATCTCGATGCTGCTGCCCGGCTGAAACGCGTAGGGCGCCAGCCATTTTTCCATCTGATCGGGGGTGACGGCCCAAGGTGCAGGAAGACGATGAAGCTGAAGGTTCTTGAACCACATAGGAGGACGGGCAAAGCGCTCCATTCTATATGACGGTGATGCTTGCGGTGCGGATTTGGTCGGTCGGGGGATGGGGCGGACTGTTGGTGGTTGTCGCGCTGGGTAGGTGGGTGTCGCTCGACAAAATTGCCACGGAAAGGAAGCCATGCGCTTCGCCACGGTCCGTCAAAGGAGGCAGATCGTGTGCGGCGACCGAGCGCATGGGGCGTTTCCTACGGATACGCATCGGCTTCAAATATGGGCGGATTCTCGCCGAAGTGCCGCTCGGTCCACGTCGTCCGCTTCTTCTTCAGCCACTCGTCGCCGAGTGCTCGAAAAGTTTCTTTGCCTTCGTTGATACGCGCCGACAGGACTCGTTCTGTACTTGTGTCGCCAGAGCCGGGAGCCGGACGGCTTCACCCACAGATCCAGTCCATCGAAGTCGACAAGTTTGATAGGCTTGTCGTCCACCTTTGCTTGCCGGATCTTGACGTCGTCAAATGGCACGGTGAGAAAGCAGGTATCGTCTTCGGCTGATCGGAACGATACCCGCTTTATCACCCGCATCTTTCACAGCCGGACCCAATTTCTTGCGAATGCAAGCGAACGGCGGAAGGGCGTAAGATCCCCGATTGGCAAGGGTGACAGGCAAGTCGCCGAACCAGAACGAACAGGAGCAACCGAAGTGATCCGACATATCGTCATGTGGAAGTTGAAGGAATCGGCCGAAGGCGCCACACGCGCGCAGAACGCGCTGAAGCTGAAGGAAAAGCTCGAAGGCTGCCGCGACCTCGTGCCGGGCACGCTGCAGATCGACGTCGGCGTGGCGACGCCGGGCCTCGACGCGACCGCCGACATCGTGCTCGTGTCCGATTTCGCGGACAAGGCCGCGCTCGACGCGTACCAGGTGCACCCGGTTCACCAGGAAGTGAAGAAATTCGTGGTCGCGGTGGCCGAATCGCGCGAATGCGTCGACTATATCGTCGACAGCGCACGATGAGCGACGCGGCAACCCCGACGGACGGCCCGTCGATCGAAAGCCCGTTCGTCGACCTGCTCGGCGTGCAACTCGTGTCGGCAAAGGACGGGGCGAGCGAGATCGTGTTGCCGCTCGAAGACAGGCACATGAACACGTGGAGCATCGCGCACGGCGGCGTGACGATGACGCTCGCGGACATCGCGCTCGCGATGGCGGCGCGCAGCCTGACGGACGACGGCATCGGCGTCGTGACGGTCGAGATGAAGGTGAACTTCATGCAGCCGGGGCGCGGCGAATTGCGCGCTTACGGGCGCGTGATGCACCGGTCGACGACGATGGCCTACTGCGAAGGCGAAGTGCGCGACAGCGACGGCAATTTCGTCGCGAAGGCGCTCGGCACGTTCAAGTACATGCGGCGGCTCGCGGTCGGCCGCGACATCAAGCGGCAACGCTCGCGCACGGCGCCGGACGCCCAGCCCGGCCCGAGCGACGCGTAATCAAGCACTTGGCGCACGGCCTTGCCGCTACATCGGCAGGGCCGTTTCGTTTGTGCGAAGCGCGCGCGTACGCCGAAAAGCGAAAAGCATTTCGCGACGGAGCCGGGGGGGCCGCGCAGGCGCGACACGCATGCCGCGCCTGCGCGGCGCGGGCGTGGCATCATGTGACGCTTGTCCGTTCACGGCGTCGCACCGGCGCCGTCCTTACCGATGCCGCTGAATCCGAAGATCGCCCAGGTGCTCGACATGATCGAGCGCGCGAAACGCCCGTCCTACCACCACCAGTCGCCGCAGCAGGCGCGCGCCGCGTACGAGAAGAGCGCGCCGATCCTCGACGTCGCACCGGCGCCGATGCATTCGGTCGAGGAATGCGTCGTGCCGACGCGCGACGGCCGCACGATCGGGGCGCGGCTGTATCTGCCGGTCGCGCCGAGCCTCGCGGAACCGCTGCCGGCGCTCGTCTACTACCACGGCGGCGGCTTCACGGTGGGCAGCGTCGATACGCACGACGCGCTGTGCCGGATGTTCGCGCATGATGCGCAATGCGCGGTGCTGTCGGTCGGCTACCGGCTGGCGCCCGAGCACCGGTTCCCGACCGCGGTGAACGATGCCGACGATGCCCTGCAATGGCTGCATCGCGAGGCCGCGACGTTCGGCATCGATGCCGAACGGCTGGCCGTGGGCGGCGACAGTGCGGGCGGCACGCTCGCGACCGTCTGCGCGGTGCTCGCGCGCGACGCGGGCATTCGTCTTGCGCTGCAGATGCTGATCTACCCGGGCGTGACGGGCTACCAGGACACCGCATCGCATGCGCGGCTCGCGAGCGGCTATTTGCTGACGCAGGACACGATCCAGTGGTTCTTCACGCAGTACGTGCGCGACCGGGCGGACCGCGACGACTGGCGTTTCGCGCCGCTCGACGGCACGCGCGATGCGCCGTCGTTCGCGGGCGTCGCGCCGGCGTGGATCGCGACGGCCGAATACGATCCGCTGAGCGACGAGGGCGCCGCCTATGCGCAGAAGTTGCGCGCGGCCGGCAATGCGGTCACGCTGGTCTGCTATCCGGGGATGATCCACGAATTCTTCAAGATGGGCGGCTACGTACCCGAGGTGCGGGCCGCGCATGCCGACGCGGTCGCGGCGCTGAAGGCCGCGTTCGACGACATCTGACGTCGGGTGTTTGACGGCGCACGCGCCGCTTGGGAGTTGCGATGACGAACGGCCTAGTGGAAACGGGCGACTGGACGGTACTGGGCGGCGACGCCGCGCGGATTCGCGACGCGGTGTTCGTGCGCGAGCAGCAGATTCCGCCGGAGTGGGAACTCGACGACGACGATCCGCTGTCGCTGCACGCGGTGGCGTACCGGATCGATGCGTCGACCGGCGCGCGTCGCGCGGTCGCGACGGGGCGCCTGCTGCCGTCGGGCACGATCGGTCGCGTGGCCGTGCTGGCCGACGCACGCGGGCAGGGGGTCGGTTCGGCCGTGCTGAACGCGCTGCTGGATGCGGCGCGGCGCCGCGGCGAAATCGTCGTGCGGCTCTACGCGCAGGATTCGGCTGTGTCGTTCTATCTGCGGCACGGCTTCGCGGCGGTCGGAGAACCGTTCGTCGAAGCCGGCGTACCGCACGTCGAGATGGCGCGCGCGCCGTAGCGCGGCGCACGCTCGCCGGCTCAGCGCGGCGGCGTCGCGTCGAGGTCGAACGTGAACGCGCGCTCGAACGTGCCCGGGCGGACGGTGCGGTGCGAGCCGTCGTCGTCGCAGCGCTCCTTGATTTCCACCGTGAGCCGCACGCCTTCCTTCATCGTGACCCGCAGCGCGGTCGTGCCGCGTGTGCCGTATTCGGGCGTTTCGATGAACGCGGCCGACAGCGCACGCTCGCGCTCGATCGGAATGCCGGTGTGCGGCAGCGCATCGTCGTCCGCGACATGCGGGTCGCGCATCAGCGCGATCAGCTCGTCGAGCGATGGGGTCGGATTGTCGGTGAGCAGCGTGCCGAGTTCGGCGCGCTTGCGTACCACTTTCGGCCAGGGCGTATCGAGCCGCGCATTCGACAGCGCATGCACGCCGGGCGCGATCGCGACGGGCGCCGCGACACTGCTTTCGCCTTCGGGCGCACGGTTGCAGAACCACGCGAGCTCACGCCGCCGCCAGTCGCCGACGAGCAGGTTGAAGCCGTTGTAGACGGCCGCATGCTCGGCGAGCTGCCCGAGATAGTCGAGCGGCGCGACTGACGGGCCGCCGAGGAAATCGGACACGAGCTTGCCGCGGGTCGGCGCGCCCGCGCGGATGTCGAACGGCGCGCGGTAGTTCGTCAGCGCGGCGAAACGGCCGTCGCGCGATACGCCGAGCCACGTGCCGCCCGCTTCGAGATCGCGGCCGGCCAGCACGCCCGGTACATCCTCCCACCACGAGAGCGGCGCGCTCGTTCTGCGAAAGAACTCGTCGCGGTTGGCGGTGAGGGTAAAGACGGGACCGGCGGCGGTATCGGGCTGCCAGTCGAAGGCGATCAGACACATCGGGCGAATCTCTCGCAGGAAACATCGGGCGCCGGCTGCGACTTGCGAGCCGGCGCGCGAATGGGTTGTCGGTGCGTCAAACTTCCGTCGGCCATGCGTACGGCAGCGTATCGAACGCGAGCGCCGGGCCGTCGGCCGAGCCGAGGTGCACGGTGCCGCTGTCGAGCGCGGCGAGCTTGATCTCGACGAGCGCGTCGACACCGCCCGCGGGCGCGGCCGCCGCGTTGACGACCATCCCGCACGGCTGGCCGGGGTCGTCGCTGTGGAACAGCTCGACGCCGGCATGCACGGTATCGGTGTCGCCGGCAACGTGCGCGAGCGCGGTGCGGCGCTTGATCGTGCCGCGATACTGGCTGCGCGCGACGACTTCCTGGCCCGGGTAGCAGCCCTTGCGAAAGTTGACGGCGCCGATCACGTCGAAGTTGATCATCTGCGGCACGAACTGTTCGACGGCCGGCTGCGTGATGCGCGGCTCGCCCGCGCGGATGTCGAGCCAGTCCCATACCGCCGGCGACACGATCGGCAACGTATTGCCGAGCGCGGCGACGCGCGCGTCGACTTCCGCGCGCGGGCCGATGCACAGATAGCGCTTGCGGCCGGCCGCATCGGGCACGCGGATCAGCGTGCCGGCCGGGCCGTCGACCTTCACGTGCACGCCGTCCGGCAGCGCATCGAAGATGCCCGACAGCGCGTCGCGCACGTCGCCCGCGAAACCGACCACCGCGAGCGTGTCGCTCGCATCCGTCAGCTTCGCTTTTGCGCGCAGCACGAACATCGACAGCCGCTTCTGCACGGCCGGCTGCACGTCCTTCGACACCAGCAGGCGCACGCCGTGGCCCGCGCGCCACGTGAGGAACGACCCGAGGAGGCGGCCCTTCGGCGAGCAATAGCCGGACAGCCGCGCGCTCGCGGCGTCGAGATGCTCGATGTCGTTGGTGAGCTGGCTGTGCAGGAACGTCGCGGCGTCGTCGCCGGCCACGTCGATCACGCCGAACTGCGGCAGCGGCATGCAGGCGGCCGGCGCGTCGAAATCGGCGGCGGACGGGCGGGGGAAAACGGGGAGCGAGGCAGATGCGGCCTGGGCAGCCGGTGAAGCGAACGGTGTGCTCATGGAATGAGGGAACAGTCAACCCTGACTTTGACGGAGGCGAGCAAGTATTATATGGGTCTTACCTGAGTCACGTTTCCATGTCCCTACTGAAGAAATGCGCCGCGACGATCGTGGCGCTGGCCGTCGTTGTGGCCGCTGCCGGCGCGGGCGGCGGATATTACTGGGCGACCCGGCCGCTGCTGCTGGGTTCGGCATCGCTCGACGTCACGATCAAGCCGCGCAGCAGCGTGAAGAGCGTCGCGCTGCAGTTGAAGCGCGGCGGCGTGCCGGTCGCGCCGCTCGGCTTCGTCGCGATGACGCGCGTGCTCGGGCTGTCGAGCCGGCTCAAGTCCGGCAACTACGAATTCAAGACCGGCATTACGCCTTACGAGGTGCTGCAGAAGATCGCGCGCGGCGACGTGAACGAATACGTCGCGACGGTCATCGAAGGCTGGACCTTCAAGCGGATGCGCGCGGAACTCGACGCGAACCCCGATCTCGCGCATTCGACGGCCGGCATGAGCGACGCCGAGCTGCTACGCGCGATCGGCGCGCCGGACAGCGCGGTGCAGCGCGGTAGCGGCGAGGGGCTGTTCTTCCCCGATACCTATCTGTTCGACAAGGGCACGAGCGACCTGAACATCTACCGGCGCGCATACCATCTGATGCAGACGCGGCTCGACGAGGCATGGGCCGCACGCGTGCCGGGCCTGCCGTACAAGACACCTTACGAAGCGCTGACGATCGCATCGATCGTCGAAAAGGAAACGGGCCACGCGGCCGATCGCGCGTTCGTCGCGGCCGTGTTCGCGAACCGGCTGCGCATCGGCATGCCGCTGCAGACCGATCCGTCGGTGATCTACGGGCTCGGCGACGCGTACGACGGCCGCCTGCGCAAGCGCGACCTGCAGG
The DNA here is from genome assembly GCF_001718555.1 of Burkholderia metallica. Taxonomy (NCBI): domain Bacteria; kingdom Pseudomonadati; phylum Pseudomonadota; class Betaproteobacteria; order Burkholderiales; family Burkholderiaceae; genus Burkholderia; species Burkholderia metallica. Next base: position 2,164,929 of record NZ_CP013401.1, on the reverse strand, counting down.
CCGACACTCCCTACAATACCTACACCCGACGCGGGCTGCCGCCGACGCCGATCGCGCTGCCGGGCGTGGCCGCGCTGCAGGCGGCGATCAACCCGGCACCGACGAGCGCGCTCTATTTCGTCGCGAAAGGCGATGGCACGAGCGTGTTCTCGGACACGCTCGGCGACCACAACAAGGCCGTGGACAAGTACATACGAGGTCAATAATGGCGAGCGGTAAATTCATCACGTTCGAAGGCATCGACGGGGCGGGCAAGACCACCCACCTGCAATGGTTCTGCGAACGTCTCCAGGGCAAGCTGGCCGCGGCCGGCCGGCAGGTCGTCGTGACCCGCGAGCCGGGCGGCACGCAGCTCGGCGAGAAACTGCGCGAAATCCTGCTGAACCAGCCGATGGATCTCGAGACGGAAGCGCTGCTGATGTTCGCCGCGCGTCGCGAGCATCTGGCGCTCGTGATCGAGCCGGCGCTCGCGCGCGGCGACTGGGTCGTGTCCGACCGCTTCACCGACGCGACGTTCGCCTATCAGGGCGGCGGCCGCGGGCTGCCGCGCGACAAGCTCGAGACGCTCGAGCGCTGGGTGCAGGGCGGCTTCCAGCCCGATCTCACGGTGCTGTTCGACGTCGCGCCGCAAGTCGCGAGCGAGCGTCGCGGCGCCGCGCGCATGCCCGACAAGTTCGAAAGCGAGTCCGATGCGTTCTTCTCGCGCACGCGCAGCGAATACCTGCGGCGGGCGGAAGAGGCGCCGCACCGCTTCGCGATCGTCGACGCGACGCAGACGATTCCCGAGATCCGCCAGCAGCTCGAACGCGTGCTCGCCGCGCTGTAATTCGCAAGGAGCGCACCCCATGATCTATCCGTGGCAGACCGACGACTGGAACCGCCTGCAGCAACTGCGCGCGCAATGGCCGCATGCGCTGCTGCTGCACGGCCAGGCCGGGATCGGCAAGCTGCAGTTCGCGCAGCATCTCGCGCAGGGCTTCCTGTGCGAATCGCCGCAGCCGAACGGCGAGCCGTGCGGCACCTGCGCGGCCTGCACGTGGTTCTCGCAAGGCAACCATCCGGACTACCGGATCGTGCTGCCCGAGGCGCTGGCCGGCGAGGCGCCGGGCGCCGTGGACGACGCGAAAGCGGCCGACGCGGACGAAGGCGGCAAGAAGACGCGTGCGCCGAGCAAGGAAATCAAGATCGAGCAGGTGCGCGCGCTGCTCGACTTCTGCGGGGTCGGTTCGCACCGCGGCGGCGCGCGCGTCGTCGTGCTGTATCCGGCCGAGGCACTGAACGTGGCCGCGTCGAACGCGCTGCTGAAGACGCTGGAGGAGCCGCCGTCCGGCGTCGTGTTCCTGCTCGTGTCGGCGCGCATCGACCGCCTGTTGCCGACGATCATCAGCCGCTGCCGGCAGTGGCCGATGACGGTGCCGGCGCCCGACGCGGCGGCGGCCTGGCTCGCCGCGCAGGGCGTCGACCATGCGCCAGCGCTGCTCGCCGAGGCCGGCGGCGCGCCGCTCGCCGCGCTGGCGCTCGCAAGCGACGAGAACCGCCCGCTGCGCGATTACACGCTCGGGCAGCTCGCGGCCGGTGCCGCATGCGACGCGTTCGCGTGCGGCGAGACGCTGCAGAAGCTGCCGGTGCCGCTGGTGCTCGGCTGGCTGCAGCGCTGGCTGTACGATCTGCTCGCGCAACGGATGGCGGGCGCACCGCGCTACTTCCCGACGCACGCGGCGGCGCTTGCGCGCTGCGCGGAAGCGGTCGATGCGAATGCGTTCGCACGCTTCATGAAGGCCGTGACGCGGCAGCGGACGGTCGAGAACCATCCGCTCAACGCACGGCTCGTATTCGAGGAATTGTTTCTCGGATATCGGGAAATGTTCGTTTGATTCGGCATTGCTTCTCATGGGTTTTGAAACGGTGAACGGATCGCGCCGCGACGCTGCCCGGGCCGGCCGGCCCGCGAACGCCGCCCGTTGCCGCCTGCCGGCGAGCGCCTGAGCGCCCGCCTAACGTATTCAGGAAACACGATGTTCGTCGACTCTCACTGCCACATCAATTTCAAGGGCCTGGCCGACCGCCTGCCGGCCGTTCTCGAGAACATGCGCGAGCACGACGTCACGCATGCGCTGTGCGTGTCCGTCGATTTCGAGACGCTGCCGGAGGTGCTGGCGATCGCGGACGCGCACGAGAACGTCTACGCGTCGGTCGGCGTGCATCCCGACCACGAGGACGCGCGCGAGCCGACGCTCGCGGAACTCGTCGAACTGGCCGCGCACCCGAAGGTCGTCGCGATCGGCGAAACGGGCCTCGACTACTACCGCCTCGAAGGCCGCTCGATCGCCGACATGGAATGGCAGCGCGAGCGCTTTCGCACGCACATCCGCGCGGCGACCGCGACGATGAAGCCGCTGATCATCCATACGCGCGCGTCGTCGGAAGACACGCTGCGGATCATGGCCGAGGAGCGCGCGGACGTGCCGGGCGGCGTGATGCACTGCTTCACCGAGCCGTGGCCGGTGGCCGAGCAGGCGCTCGCGCAGAACTTCCACATCTCGCTGTCGGGCATCGTCACGTTCAAGAACGCGACCGACGTGCAGGACGTCGCGCGGCGCGTGCCGCTCGACCGGCTGCTGATCGAGACAGACTCGCCGTACCTCGCACCTGTGCCGTATCGCGGCAAGCCGAATGAACCTGCGTACGTCAGCCATGTCGGACGCTTTATCGCATCCGAACGCGGGATGGCCGTCGAGGCGCTCGCCGATGCGACGACGCAGAACTTTTTCCGGCTGTTCAAGATCGCCCGCTAACGACGGGCGCACAGCCGACAACCCAGGGAAGGAGCCCACAACAATGACGAAGCCGATCAACCATCTGCCCAAACGCGCACTCGTTGCCGCCGCATTCGTCGCGAGCGGCCTGTTCGCGGCAGCCGGCGCGCATGCCGAATCGCTCGACGCGATCGTCAAGGCCGTCAAATTCGACGACATCGCCGACATCGGCAAGCAGCTCAAGAGCGGCAAGCTCGACCCGAACACGATCGCGCCGAACGGCGACCCGCTGCTCGTGATCGCCGCGCGCGAGAAGTCCGACAAGGTCGCGGCGGCGCTCGCGACGACCCCGAACGTCGATCTCGAGAAGGAAGACAAGGCCGGCGAGAACGCGCTGATGCTCGCGTCGCTGAACGGCGACCTCGGCCTCGCCAAGCTGCTGATCGACAAGGGCGCGGAAGTCAGCAAGAAAGGCTGGGCGCCGCTGCACTACGCGGCCACCAACGGCCAGGACGCGGTCGTGAAGCTGCTGCTCGACCACGACGCGTACATCGACACCGCGTCGCCGAACGGCACGACGCCGCTGATGATGGCCGCGCGCGGCAACCACGCATCGACGGTCACGTTGCTGCTCGACCAGGGCGCCGATCCGCAGGTGAAGAACCAGCTCGGCATCACCGCGCTCGAATTCGCGAAGCACTACAACGCGCCGGACGCGATCGAGATCCTGAGCAAGCGGACGACGCGCATCGGTGCATCGACGCCGGCGGATGCGCAAAAGAGTGCAAAATGACGGTTTTCGGTGCGGCAGACGGTGCCCGCCCGGCCGGATTCCGGCCGGAGCAGGGCGCCCGGCGCCGTGCCGGCCAAGGCAGCAGGCGGCCTCGGGCCGCATTGACATAAGGAACACCATGTTGCGCGCAATGTTTTGTGCCGCGGCGTTTGCCGTGCCGTTGTCGGCGGCGGCTTTCACGGGCGCGGATCTCGACCGGCTGTGCGCGAAGACGGACGTCAAGTCGCGGGCGTCGTGCGCGGCCTACATCGAAGGCGCCGCCGACGGCGTCTACAACACGATCGACGCGATCGGCGGCACTACCGGGCCGCGGGTCGGCCAGTATTTCTGCCTGCCGCCCGACATCCGGGCGCAGCAGATGACCGACGCGGTGCGCAAGTACATCGCGGAAAATCCGAAGCTGGCCGACTACAACGCGAGCACCGCGGTGTCGCTCGGTCTCGGCAAGGCGTTTCCGTGCAGGAGCGGCAACTGATCTGATGCCGTGTCCGGGCCCGTACGCGGCCCGGGCTTCGCCGACGCATCCAGGACGAGGCGTGCGCGCCTCATCACCCAAGGGCGCCGATGATTTCAATCGAGGCAATTCAGCGCATCAGCGATGCGCCGCTGCATTCATGGCTCGGCACGCTGGCCGTGTCGGTCATCGTCGTACTGGTCGTCGCGATCGTGCACCGTCTCGGCGCACGCATCGTCAAGCGCATCGCGCAGCCGTATCCGTTGATGAGCGCGATCCTGCGCTACATCGACAGGCCGTCCCTCGTCGTGCTCGCGCTGCTGGCGCTCGAATTCGTGTGGGTCCAGGCGGACGACGGCATGTCGTTCGTGCGCGGCATGCGCACGGCCGCGGCGGTCGGCTCGATCGTGTCGCTCACGTGGCTGCTGGTGCGGCTCGCGGCCGGCGTCGGCGATGCCATCATCCAGGCCCATCCGATCGATACGGCCGACAACCTCCATGCGCGGCGCATCCATACGCAGGCCAAGGTGCTCGTGCGGACGGTGATGGTGCTGATCGTGATCATCGGCACCGGCGCCGCGCTGATGACGTTCCCGAACGTGCGCCAGGTCGGCGCGAGCCTGCTGGCGTCGGCCGGCGTCGCGGGGCTGGTCGCCGGTATCGCCGCGCGGCCGGTGCTCGGCAACCTGATCGCCGGGCTGCAGATCGCGCTCACGCAGCCGATCCGGCTCGACGACGTGGTCGTGATCCAGGGCGAGTGGGGGCGCATCGAGGAAATCACCGGCTCGTTCGTGTCGGTGCGGCTGTGGGACCAGCGGCGCCTCGTCGTGCCGCTGCAGTGGATCATCGAGAACCCGTTCACGAACTGGACGCGCAGCAGCGCGGAAATCATCGGCACGGTCTACCTGTCGGTCGACTACCGCACGCCGCTCGCGCCGCTGCGCGAGGAGCTCGCGCGGCTCGTCCATGCGGCGCCCGAGTGGGACGGCCGCGTGCAGGTGCTGCAGGTGACCGATGCGACCGAGCGCACGATGCAGTTGCGCGCGCTCGTCAGCGCGGCCGATTCGTCGTCGTGCTGGGACCTGCGTTGCCGCGTGCGGGAAGGGCTGATCGCGTACCTGCAGGACCGCTATCCGCAATGTCTGCCGCGCAGCCGGATGGAGCTGTATCCGCACGAATCGGCGCCGGACGCGCCGAAGCCCGAGCGGCCGCACGCGCGGCAGCCTGCCGCCAGCACGGCGGCCAACACCGCGGCCGACCCGCAGTCCGCCGAAGGCCGCTGAACGCGGCCCGCATGCCCGCCCACGCTCATCATGACCGCGCTGAAAACGCTTGCCATCGCCAATTACCGCTCGCTGCGCGAGCTGATCGTGCCGCTCGCGGCGCTCAACGTCGTCACGGGGCCGAACGGCAGCGGCAAGTCGAGCGTGTACCGCGCGCTGCGGCTGCTCGCCGATACCGCGCAGGGGCGCGTGATCCCGTCGCTTGCCCGCGAAGGCGGTTTGCCGTCGACGCTGTGGGCCGGCCCCGAGCGCTTCTCGCGGGCGATGCTCGACGGCGACATGCCGGTGACGGGCACGGTGCGCAAGGGGCCCGTGAGCCTGAAGCTCGGTTTCGCGTGCGACGATTTCGGTTATGCGATCGATCTCGGCATGCCGATCCCGAGCCGCTCGGAGTTCTCGCTCGATCCGGTCGTCAAGCGCGAATGCATCTGGGGCGGCGCGCTGCTGCGCCCGTCGACGCTGCTGGTCGACCGGCAGGGTGCGCAGATCCGCGCGCGCACCGCGTCGGGCGACTGGCGGACGATCCCGCAGCCGGTGGCCAGCTTCGACAGCATGATGACCGAGTTCGCCGATCCGACCGGTGCGCCCGAGATGATCGCGGTGCGCGAGCGGATCCGCTCGTGGCGCTTCTACGACCACTTCCGGACCGATGCGCAGGCGCCGGCGCGGCAGTCGCACATCGGCACCCATACGCCGGTGCTCGCGGACGACGGCGCCGACCTCGCCGCCGCGCTGCAGACGATCCGCGAAATCGGCGACGGCGCGGCCCTCGATGCGGCGATCGACGACGCGTTTCCCGGCGCGTCGGTCGAGATCGACAATCCGGGCGGCCGCGGCCGCTTCGACGTGCTGATGCGCCAGCCGGGGCTGCTGCGGCCGCTCGCGGCGGCCGAGCTGTCCGACGGGACGCTGCGCTACCTGCTGCTCGCGGCCGCGCTGCTGACGCCGCGCCCGCCCGCGCTGATGGTGCTCAACGAACCGGAAACGAGTCTGCACCCCGATCTGCTGCCGGCGCTGGGCCGCCTGATCGCGCAGGCGGCCCAGCGCTCGCAGGTGCTCGTCGTGTCGCATGCGGCGCGGCTCATCGCGACGCTCGAGCGCGAGGCCGGCTGCGAATCGCTGGTGCTCGACAAGCAGCTCGGCGCGACAGCGCTCGTCGATGCCGATATGCGCGACCTGCCGCCATGGAAGTGGCCGTCGCGCTGACGGGGCAGGTAGGGCGGTGTGGCGGGCGGGACGGCGTGCGTGCGCGCGCGCTCGTCGCGTCGGGGCCGGATCGATCCGGCAGGCGGAATGTATCGTGTCTGTAACAACACCCATAAAATGCAAGGCCGGCGGTTCCAGGCCGCCGGATCGCGAATAATAATCAGATATTCGGCCGGCGCGATGCCGGCCGACGCTGCATGGGGCGAGCGGGGCGCGAGCGCGCGCCGGCGCGCCTGCCGTGCCGCAACGGACAGGACACAGGAGACGTGGACCATGAGAATTGCCCAGATCGCCCCGCTGACCGAATCCGTGCCGCCGAAGCTGTACGGCGGCACGGAGCGCGTCGTGTCCTACATCACCGAGGCGCTCGTCGAGCTCGGTCACGACGTGACGCTGTTCGCGAGCGGCGATTCGACGACGCGGGCGAAGCTCGAGCCCGTCTGGCCGCGCGCGCTGCGGCTCGATTCGTCGATTCGCGACCGGGTCGCGCCGCACATGCTGCTGATGGAGACCGTCGCGCGCCGCGCGAAGGACTTCGACGTGCTCCATTTCCACATGGACTACTACTCGTTCTCGATCTTCAACCGGCAGGAAACGCCTTACGTGACGACGCTGCACGGCCGGCTCGACCTGCCCGAGCAGCAGCCGGTGTTCGATACGTTCAACACGGCGCCGGTGATCTCGATTTCGAACTCGCAGCGCCAGCCGCTGCCGCAGGCGAAGTGGCTGACGACCGTCTACCACGGGCTGCCCGATACGATGTACCTGCCGCAGCCGGTCGAGCCGCGCTATCTCGCGTTCCTCGGCCGCATTTCGCCGGAAAAGCGCGTCGACACGGCGATCCGCATTGCCCGCCAGTGCGGGCTGCCGATCAAGATCGCCGCGAAGATCGACGCGGCCGACCAGGAATACTTCGAGCGCGAGATCAAGCCGCTCTTCGCGTTGCCGCACGTCGAATTCATCGGCGAGATCGCGGATCACCAGAAGGCCGAATTCCTGTCGGGCGCGCATGCGCTGCTGTTTCCGATCGACTGGCCGGAGCCGTTCGGACTGGTGATGATCGAGGCGATGTCGTGCGGCACGCCGGTGATCGCGTTCAATCGCGGTGCCGTGCCCGAAGTGGTGGACGAGGGTGTGTCGGGTTTCATCGTCGAGGACGAAATCAGCGCGGTGGCCGCCGTGAACCGGCTGCACCTGCTGCCGCGTGCGCGCGTACGGCAGCGCTTCGAGGCGCGCTTCACGTCGCGCCGGATGGCGCAGCAATACGTCGACGTGTATCAGTCGGTGATCCGCGCGCAGAAGCGTTCGCGCTTCAAGGTGATCGACTCGACGACCTGACTTGATCCGACCGGCCCGGCGCGGCGCGCGTACGGATAAAAAAACGGCGATGCCCGCGAAGGCATCGCCGTTTGCGCATGGGTGGTGCGCGAGCGTCAGATCTTCAGCTTCGAGACCTTCGTGCCGTTGATCGACACGTCGCCCATCAGGCCCGCGTTCGTCAGCACGACGACCTGGACCGGTGCGGTGGCCGTGGTCGTGTCGACCGCGCCGTTCGCGCCCATCTTCACGAGCGCGACCGACGCGCCGGCGCCGGCTGCCCAGCCGTCCGAGCCGCGGAATTCGTCGAGCGCTTGCTGCGTCATGAACAGGAACACGATCGCCTTCGACTGGGCGCCGGCTTGCAGGCCGACCGACAGCGACGACGTGTTGTAGTAGCCGACCGTGCTGCCGCCGACGCGCAGTGCGCCGTTGCCGGACTGGCCGCCGACGATGAAGCCGGCCTGGATCACGTCCGGAAAGACGAGCACGCCGCGCGACTTCGCGACGAGTTCGCGCGAACCCTTGACCGTGGAGTACATGCGCGACAGCGTGGCGTCGACGCTCGAGTCGATTGCCTGGCGCTTCGACGCGTTGGTGGCGGCGTTGTCCGGCTTGTCCGGGGTGGTGGTACAACCGGTGAGCGCGAGGCTACCGACGATGAGCGCAGCGGCGGCTTTCAGCACAAGATTCCGTTTTTGCATCGTTCTTCTCCATCGGATGACGTTCGGAGTGAGTCTCGCTCAGGGAGCGGATCACGTCGGCAGTTATATCACAGCGGATTACAGCCTCTTTTCGTTGGGACGTGAAAAAGCGTCAAATCGCGCGGGGATGTCGCGGCGCGCCAACGGACGAACCGGCGCGCGCCGACGCGGGTCGGCGGGCGGGCAATACGACGGTCGAACGGAGGGCGGCGCCTGCCGCGCGCCTCAGTGCGTGACGGGCGGAACGGGCGGCTTGATCGGCGGGCGGCGCAGCGCGCGGCGGATCAGCGCGATCACGACGCCGCAGGCGAACAGGAACGCGGCCGGCACGACCCAGTAGCCGACGAATGCGTGCCACAGGTAGCCCGCGAGCGTGTTGCGGCGCACCACGTATTCGTCGCGGGCGGCCTGCTGGCGCGGCGCATTGGCGGCGAGCACGTCGGCCGGGCAGCCGGCCGTCCGCGCCTCGTCAGGGTCGCCATGACACTTCGCGGCGGCGCCGGCTGCCCGCTGCGCGTCGGTGAGCTGCCAGCTGGTCAGCGCGAGTTGCAGGTCCGCCTTGTTGTAGGCCATTTCCTCGCGGATCTCGCGCACGGCGACGATCGCGACGGGCACGGCCCAGAACACGATCACGATCAGCCAGCGGCGGAACCAGCGGTGTTGTCTCCATGCCATCCAGGCCTCCGTTTGACGCGCATGCGCGTCCGTCTCGAGGGCGGCCCGATGGCGCTTCTTGTACTTGGATGGGCCGCGTTGCAGCCATCATAGAAGAAAACGCGGCGAATTGCCGCACCATGTGGCGGCGCCGGGACGGCGGCCGGGAAAGCGGGGGCGAAAGCGACGGGGGCAGTGCGCGTCGATGCGCGTGCAACGAAAACAAAAATGCCGCGCCCGCCGAAGCGGTGCGCGGCATTCGATACGGGAGCGCCGGAACTCAGGCGGCCGGCTGGTTGCTCAGGCAGCTCTTCATGAACGCCTTGCGGTCGTCGCCTTTCTTGCCGGTGGCCTGCGTGTTGCACGCCTTCATCTTTTCCTGTTGCGACATTGCCTTCGCGGGCTTCGCCGACAGGCAGTCCTTCATGAACGCCTTGCGTTCGTCGCCCGTCTTGCCGGCTGCCTGGGTGTTGCAGGCCTTCATCTTGTCCTGCTGGCTGTTCGCCGCGAACGCGGGGGAAGCCAGCATGCCGCCGAGAAGCACTGCGGCTACGAGCGATTGGATTTTCATTTCGACACTCCCATGGGTGAATTGCGTGTTATCGACGCCGTCACGAAGCACCGCGCGATGAGGATAGGGCCGCATCGCGCCGCGCGCTCCGATTATGGCAAATCAATGTGAAAACACCAAAACGGCACTTCCTATAACGTTGCGGGCACGATGGCCGTTGACGGCGCGCCCGACCGCGCGATCGGGACAAACCATGATGCGCGGCGGCCGGCTGCGGCCGCAAGCCTTTACAATCGCGCCATGAATACTTCGAATCCCGCATCTCCTTCGTCCGCGGCGGCCCTGCCGCGCATCGCCGTGCTCGCCACCGGCGGCACGATCGCCGGCGCCGCGCCCGACGCGGCCAGCACGGCCGGCTACCAGGCCGGCGCGCTCGGCGTCAGTTTCCTGGTCGACGCGGTGCCGGCGCTCGCGTCGGTCGCGCGCGTCGACGCCGAGCAGATCGCCAGCATCGACAGCAAGGATCTCGCGCTGCCGCTGTGGAACACGCTCGCCGCGCGGATTGACGCGCTGATGGCCGATCCGGCGATCGACGGCATCGTGATCACCCACGGCACCGACACGCTCGAGGAAACCGCGTATGCGCTGCAACTGGTCGTGAAGGGCGACAAGCCGGTCGTGCTGACGGCCGCGATGCGCCCGGCGACCGCGCTGTCGTCCGACGGTCCGCTGAACCTGCTGAACGCGGTGACGGTGGCCGCGCATCCGTCCGCGCGCGGGCAGGGCGTGCTGGTCGCGTTCAACAACCGGATCCACGGCGCACGCGACGTCGTGAAGACGAGCACCTATGCGGTCGACGCGTTCCAGTCGCCGGAACTCGGCGCGCTCGGCTGGGTGCAGGACGGCCGGGTCGAATTCGCGCGCCGCGTCACGCGCTCGCGCGACATGCAGTTGACGATCGCCGCGACGTGGCCGCCCGTCGAAGTCGTCGCCAGCTATGCGGGCGTGACGCGCACGGCCGTCGACGCGCTGGTCGCGGCCGGCGTACGCGGCCTCGTCGTCGCGGGCACGGGCAACGGCTCGATCCATGCGACGCTGCAGGCGGCGCTCGCCGATGCGGTGAACGCGGGCGTGGCGGTGGTGCGCGCGTCGCGCGTCGGGTCGGGGCACGTGATGCGCAACGGCGCCGCGAGCGACGATGCGCTTGGCTTCGTGAGCGCGGGTTCGCTGAACCCGTTCAAGGCGCGCGTGCTGCTGATGCTCGCGCTCGCGAACGGCATCCAGGGTCGCGACGCACTGCAGCGCGCGTTCGATACGGTGTGACCGGATGACCGACCCGCGCGGCTCGGGCCGCGCACGTCACGCAGCATGAAAAAAAGCAGGCCAATGGCCTGCTTTTTCGTTTCGGTCCGGCGGGAATGCTCAGGACTGCGGCGGAATCACGAGCTTCTGGCCCGGGTAGATCTTGTCCGGGCTCGACAGCATCGGCTTGTTCGCCTCGAAGATCACCGGGTACTTGTTCGCGTCGCCGTACACTTCCTTGGCGATCGCCGACAGCGTGTCGCCCGGCTTGACGTCGTGGTACTGCACTTCCGGATCGTCCGGCTGCAGGTCGTCGTCGTTGACGCCCGCGACGCCCTGTACGTTGCCGGCCGCGACCTTGACCTTCGCCTTCGTGTCGAGGTCGGCCACGCTGCCCGACAGCGTCACGGTGCGCGATGCGCCGTCGAACGCAACGGTCAGGTTCGACGTATCGAGACCCTGCGTGTTGATGTAGTTCTTGATCGCATCGGCCGCGGTCTGGTTTGCGGCATTCGGATCTTCCGCTGCTTGCGCATCGGCATGACCCAGCAGTTTTTCACCCGCCTCTTTGATAAACGAAAGAAGACCCATCGTTGCACTCCTCAGGTGGTTGAAAAGAAAAAACGCGCCGTGAAGTGGCGAAAAAAACACCGCGCTGGGCGCGGTCACCGGAGTGAACGCTAGCGCGGCGGTTTTCTCGAAAGGCGTGGCGAAAGTGTAGGCGTTCATGACGACGATTGCATGAAAAATCGTACGCCCGAACGTAAAGAAATGTAATACGCGAAATCCGACAGGCGGACACCCGACGACGACGTCTGACCGACCAAGGCTTCCCCGGCGTCGCCGGGTGCCGCTGCGGACCCCACCACGCCGCTCTCAGCCCAGAGCGGCGTTTTTCGCCCCGTCGCGCACGCGGTTAGCGATGCGCGGCGGGGCGCCCCACCGTGATGCGCGCGTGCTGCGCGCATCGGCGCGACCGGCCGGGCCGGTCGCGTGTGTCATTCGCGTGTCCGTCATCGCGACGGAGCGCGCGTTGCTGCATCTGCGGAAAGCCGGCCGCGCGACGCGGCCCGCGCTCAGCCCGCGGTCTTCTCGATCTCGAAGTTCGACATGATCTCGAGCGCGCGCACGAGGGCCGAGTGATCCCACGCCTTGCCGCCGTGCGACGCGCATACGCTGAACAGCTGCTGCGCGCTGGCCGTGTGCGGCAGTGCGAGGCCGAGCTTGCGGGCGCCGTCGAGCGCGAGGTTCAGGTCCTTCTGGTGCAGCTCGATGCGGAAGCCCGGATCGAACGTTCGCCGGGTCATCCGCGCGCCGTGCACTTCGAGGATGCGCGATGCGGCGAAGCCGCCCATCAGCGCCTGGCGCACGCGTTCCGGATCGGCGCCCGAACGCGCGGCGAACAGCAGCGCTTCGCCCACCGCTTCGATGTTCAGCGCGACGATGATCTGGTTCGCGACCTTGCAGGTCTGGCCCGCGCCGTTGTCGCCGACGAGCGTGATGTTCTTGCCCATCTTCTCGAACAGCGGCTTCGCGCGTTCGAACGCCTGCTCCGGGCCGCCGACCATGATCGTCAGCGTCGCTTCGCGTGCGCCGACTTCGCCGCCGGACACCGGCGCGTCGAGGTAGTCGCAGCCGAGCGCGTTGATCTGCTTCGCGAATTCCTGCGTGTCGAGCGGCGAGATCGAGCTCATGTCGATCACGAGCTTGCCGGCCGAGAGGCCCTTCGCGACGCCGTCGTCGGCGAACAGCACGTTACGCACGTCCGGCGTATCCGGCACCATCGAGATGATGATGTCCGCGTTACGTGCGACTTCGGTCGAGTTCGCGACGACCTTCGCGCTCGCGCGCAGATCGTCCGGGACCGGGAACGCGCCGTTCACGACGAGCTGGTGGTCGCCCTTGAGCAGGTTGCGCGCCATGTGCGCGCCCATGATGCCGAGGCCGATGAAACCGATGGTTGCCATGTGAAAGTCTCCTATAGGGCTGAAAACGGGAAGGGCGGTGCTCAGGCGGCGCGGCGCGCCGAACCGGCTGCGCAGCCGGCGACGCGTTGCAGCCAGCCGAGGCCTTCCGTCGTGGTGGTACGGGGCTTGTATTCGCAGCCGACGTAGCCCGCATAGCCGAGCCGGTCGAGCAGGGCGAACAGGAACGCGTAGTTGATCTCGCCCGTGCCGGGCTCGTTGCGGCCCGGGTTGTCCGCGAGCTGGACGTGGCCGATCGATGCGAGGTTGCGCTCGATCGTCGCGGCCAGTTCGCCTTCCATGCGCTGCATGTGATAGATGTCGTACTGCAGGAACAGGTTGTCCGAGCCGACCGCGCGGATCACGTCGAGCCCCTCGGACGAGCGGTTCAGCGCGAAGCCCGGAATGTCGAAGCTGTTGCACGGCTCGACGAGCAGGCGGATGCCTTCGCGCTTGAGCGCGTCGGCGGCGAAGCGCAGGTTGTCGACGATCGTCACGAACGTCGTGTCGCGCGCGGTGCTCGCCGACGGAATGCCGACGAGGCAGTTCAACTGCGGCACCTTCAGCGCCTTCGCGTACTCGATCGCACGGCCGACACCTTCCTGGAATTCGCCGACGCGATCGGGCAGGCACGCGATGCCGCGCTCGCCCTGATCCCAGTTGCCGGCAGGCAGGTTGTGCAGCACGAGGCGCAGGCGGTGCGTCTCGAGCCGTTCGGCGAGTTCCTCTTTCGCGTACGGATACGGGAACAGGAACTCGACGGCGTCGAAGCCCGCGTCGGCGGCCGCCTTGAAGCGGTCGAGGAACGGCACTTCGTTGAACAGCATGGTCAGGTTTGCAGCAAACTTCGGCATGAGCTAAGCCTCTTCGGTCGGTCAGTCAAAAATGTCGTGCGGGTCAGTCGAGCATCGAGATCGCGGTCGGCGCGTGCTCGGCCTTCTCGGCGAGATCCTCGAATTCGTTGATCGCGTCGATTTCGGTGCCCATCGAGATGTTCGTCACGCGCTCGAGGATCACTTCGACGACCACCGGCACGCTGAACTCCGCCGCGATCGACTGCGCCTGGCGCAGCGCCGGCTCGATCTCTTCCGGCTTGAACACGCGCAGCGCCTTGCAGCCGAGGCCTTCCGCAACCGCCACGTGGTCGACGCCATAGCCGTTCAGTTCCGGCGCGTTCACGTTGTCGAACGCGAGCTGCACGCAGTAGTCCATGTCGAACGTGCGCTGCGCCTGGCGAATCAGCCCGAGGTACGAGTTGTTCACGACGACGTGCACGTACGGCAGCTTGAATTGCGCGCCGGCCGCCAGCTCCTCGATCATGAACTGGAAGTCGTAGTCGCCGGACAGCGCGACGATCGGGCGGCTCGGGTCGGCGGCACGCACGCCGAGCGCGGCGGGAATCGTCCAGCCGAGCGGGCCGGCCTGGCCGCAGTTGATCCAGTTGCGCGCCTTGAACACGTGCAGGAACTGCGCGGCGGCGATCTGCGACAGGCCGATCGTGCTGACGTAGCACGTATCGCGTCCGAACACCTTGTTCATCTCTTCGTACACGCGCTGCGGCTTGACCGGCACGTTGTCGAAGTGCGTCTTGCGCTGCAGCGTGCGCTTGCGTTCCTGGCATTCCGACACCCAGGCGCTGCGGTCCTTCAGCTTGCCGGCGGCCTTCCATTCCCGTGCGACCGCGACGAACAGCTCGAGTGCCGCCTTCGCGTCGGACACGATGCCGAGATCCGGGCCGAACACGCGGCCGATCTGCGTCGGCTCGATGTCGACGTGCACGAACTTGCGGCCCTTCGTGTAGACCTCGACGCTGCCCGTGTGGCGGTTCGCCCAGCGGTTGCCGATGCCGAGCACGAAGTCCGACGCGAGCATCGTGGCGTTGCCGTAGCGGTGCGACGTCTGCAGGCCGACCATCCCGGCCATCAGCGGATGGTCGTCCGGAATCGCGCCCCACGACATCAGCGTCGGGATAACCGGCACGCCGATCGTTTCGGCGAACTGCACGAGCAGGTCTTCGGCTGCCGCGTTGAGCACGCCGCCGCCCGATACGATCAGCGGCTTGTCCGCGTCGTTGAGCATCGCGAGCGCCTTCTCGATCTGCGCGCGGGTGGCCGCGGGCTTGTAGACCGGCAGCGGTTCGTACGTGTCGATGTCGAATTCGATTTCGGCGAGCTGCACGTCGATCGGCAGGTCGACCAGCACCGGGCCCGGGCGGCCCGAGCGCATCAGGTGGAATGCCTGCTGGAACACGCGCGGCACGAGCGCCGGCTCGCGCACGGTGACGGCCCACTTCGTGACGGGCTTCGCGATCGACTCGATGTCGACGGCCTGAAAATCTTCCTTGTACAAGCGTGCGCGCGGCGCCTGGCCCGTGATCGCGAGGATCGGAATCGAGTCGGCGGACGCGGAGTAGAGGCCGGTGATCATGTCGGTGCCGGCGGGGCCCGACGTGCCGATGCACACGCCGATGTTGCCCGGCGCCGCACGCGTGAAGCCTTCCGCCATGTGCGATGCGCCTTCCACGTGGCGCGCCAGCACGTGGCTGATGCCGCCCGACTTGCGCATGGCCGAGTAGAACGGGTTGATCGCTGCACCCGGCACGCCGAACGCGGTCTGGATGCCTTCCTTCTCGAGCACGAGCACTGCCGCGTCGACGGCTCTCATCTTGGCCATGAATGTCTCCTTGAATGTGGCGGATCTTGCGAATGGGTCTGTTGGGGACACTTTAGGGATGCAGGAAAGGTTTGATAAGATCCGCTGAAGTCGCTTTTTTCGAAACTAAAAGTATGGAATGACGGCCAGGCGGGGCTTTCCGCCGGTGCCGGCACAGAGACGGAGACGGGAGATGGATCGCTTCAAGCAGATCGAGACGTTCGTGCGGGTGGCCGATGCCGGCAGCCTCGCGGCGGCGGCGCTCGAGGAAGGCGTGTCGCCGGTGGTGCTCGGGCGGCGCATCGACGCGCTCGAAAAGCGTCTCGGCGTGAAGCTGATGTACCGCTCGACGCGGCGGCTGGTGGTCAGCGAGGAGGGCGCCGCGTTCCTCGAGCGCTGCCGCGGGCTGCTCACCGAATGGGACCAGGCCGAGAACGAACTGGCCGCCGGGCGGCGCGCGGTCAGCGGCCACCTGATCGTGTCGGCGCCGGCCGCGTTCGGACGCAAGCACGTCGCGCCGCACGCGCCGGGCTTTCTGGCCGACAAGCCGGAGATGCAGCTGTCGTTCAACCTGACCGACCGCGTCGTCGATCTCGTGCGCGAGGGCTACGACCTGTCGATCCGGATCGGCGGCGCCGTCGATCCGAACTTCGTCGCGGTGAAGCTCGCGTCGAACCGGCGCGTCGTGTGCGGCACGCCCGACTATTTCCGCCGGCACGGCCGTCCGAAGTCGCTCGACGACCTGCTCAAGCACAACTGTCTCGCGTTCAACCTGCAGGGCGGGCAGAACCGCGGCTGGTATTTCCAGCGCCACGGCAAGATCGCGACGATGCGCGTGACCGGCAATCTCGACTGCAACGACGGCGAACTGCTGCACCGCTGGGTGGCCGAGGGCCTCGGGCTCGGCTGGCGCTCGACGTGGGAAATCGCCGCGCAGCTCGAGACGGGCGAGCTCGAAACCGTGCTCGACGAATATGCGCTGCCCGACTACGACATCCTCGCCGTCTACCCGCAGCAGCGCTACGTGCCGGCGCGCGTGCGCTACTTCATCGACTACCTGCGTGCCGCTTACGCGCGCCCCGGCTACTGGAACACCACGCCGTAACCGGCGCGGCCGGGCCGGCCACGGCGGCGCAGGCCATTTTTTTACGCGTCGGGCGCGCGGCGCGGGAATAAACTCGACGCAACGACGGTAAGGTCATCGAGTGCGCGCGTTGCCGGTCTGCCCGGGCACCGGGCGCGGAACGGGCGCGGCTTCGGCCGCCGGAACCAGGAGGCGATGTGGGGCAAGCCGGACAGGCGGTCGATGAGCGGTCGGCGGACGACGCGCTCGCGCGCGGCGAGCGGTTTCGCGCGCTGGTACTGCCGCATCTCGACGCCGCGTACAACCTCGCGCGCTGGCTGAGCGGCAACGCCGGCGATGCGGACGACGTCGTCCAGGACGCATGCATGCGCGCGCTGCGCTTCGTCGACTCGTGTCGCGGCGACAACGCGCGGCCGTGGCTGCTGACGATCGTGCGCCACACCTGGTACACGGAGTGGCGTCGCCGCACGCATGCACACGAGGTCGCGCTGCCCGACACGCTCGACGACACCGACGTGCCCGGCGACTGGCAGCCGGCGACCGAGGATCCGCTCGCGCACCTGCTGCGCGGCGAGAACGTGCGGCTTGTGAACGCGGCGCTCGCGAAGCTGCCGCCCGAATACCGCGAGGTGCTCGTGCTGCGCGAGATGGAAGACCTGAGTTATCGCGAGATCGCGGCGATCGCGGACGTGCCGGTCGGCACGGTGATGTCGCGGCTCTCGCGCGGCCGGCGCAGGCTCGCCGCGCTGCTCGGCGACATGCCGGCAGCGGCGGCCGAAGGCAGGCCGGGCCGTACGCCGGCCGGCGGAACCGCATCGGAGGCTATCGATGGACTGTAACGAAGCGCGCGCGTTGCTGGACGCGGACGTCGACCGCGAGCTGTCGGCGCCCGATGCGTTGCGGGTCCAGCAGCATGTCGAAGGGTGTGAAGCGTGCCGCCGCGAACGCGCGCGGATCGTCACGCTGACGCAGGCCGTGCGGCAGGCCGACTACCACCGTGCGCCGGATGCGCTGCGGGCCGGCATTCTCGCGAGCCTGCCGACAGCGGCCCCCGCCGCGGCCGATGCGCCCGCGCGCGAGCAGGCGCGAGCGGCGCCGCGGCCCGAGCGCGAGCCCGAGCGCGAGCCCGAGTCTAGGCCACAGTCGCGCCCGCGCGGCCGCCGCTGGTTCTCGTGGCTGACGGACCCCGGCGGCGCGGCGCGCCCGGCGTCTGCAGGCACGGGGCCGCGCGTCGCCGCCTTGCCCGGGCTGGGCTGGGGTGTCGCGCTGCTGGTGGCGCTGGCCGCGGCGGGCACCATGACGTGGTCGGCACGCCACGCCGACACCGACCGCACGGTCGACGAACTCGTGTCGAGCCACGTGCGGGCCGACCTGTCGGCGCGCGACATCGACGTGATCTCGACCGACCGGCATACGGTCAAGCCGTGGTTCAACGGCCGGCTCGACTATGCGCCGCCGGTCGAGGATCTTGCGGCGGACGGCTTCGCGCTGGTCGGCGGCCGGCTCGACTACGTCGGGCGCCGCCGCGTCGCGGTGCTCGTCTACCGTTACCGGCAGCACGTGATCGACGTCTACGTACGGCCGGCCGGGGAGGGGCCGGGGTCGCCGTACGCGACGGTGTCGCAGGGCTATGCGCTCGACCGCTGGAACGCGGCCGGGATGACGTGGTGGGCCGTGACCGACGCCGAGCCGTCGGCGCTCGCGGCGTTCCGGACCGCGCTCGATGCGCGGCTCGGCGGCACGCGCAGCGAGTGACGGCGCGGCGGTGTGCGGCCGCCGCGCCGCATACGTCTGTTCCGACCCTGCCCACGGAAAAGGCGGAAGGACGGCCCGTTGGCCGGCGTTTGGCCCGTCAAGTCGTTGAAAACATGGCCGAATCCGCACGCGAATCGCCGATTGACCTTGCGGGCGCTCTTTATCCGGGTTAGAATCTTCGGCTTCTCACTTGCCACACCGGTACAGACGCCCGGGTGGCTTTAATCCACAAGGAGTGTGTAATGCGTCATTACGAAATCGTATTCATCGTGCACCCCGATCAGAGCGAGCAAGTGCCCGCGATGATCGAGCGTTACAAGACCACGATCACGTCGCACGGCGGTCAGATCCACCGTGTCGAGGACTGGGGCCGTCGCCAGCTGGCCTACATGATCGAGAAACTCGCGAAGGCTCACTACGTCTGCATGAACATCGAGTGCGACCAGACGACGCTCGACGAACTCGAACACGCGTTCAAGTTCAACGACGCCGTGCTGCGCCACCTCATCGTCAAGATGAAGAAGGCCGAAACCGGCCCGTCGCCGATGATGAAGGAAGTTCAGCGCGAAGAAGCCAAGAAGGCGGCTGCAGCTCAGCCGACCGAAGCGCAGGCTTAAGTTCGTCATTCATTAAGCCATCAAGGAGCGCGTCACCCACGTGAACAGGTTGCAATTGACGGCGAGCGTCGTCGAACGCGCCCCGGTGCGATATACGCCGGCGGGTGTTCCGATCGCAAGCGCCACGTTGCACCACCGCACGGAAGTCGTCGAAGCAGGCATTCCCCGCCAGGTCGAAATGACGATCGAGGCGGTGGCGGCCGGTGAGGCGAGCGGCAAGCTGGAAAGTCGTGAAATGGGCGTCGAAACGCTGTTCACGGGCTTCCTGGCCAAGAAAAGCCGCAACGCGAGAACCTTGGTGTTTCACATCACAGCATTGCAGGACATTGGAAAGGACTGAAATCATGCCCCGCCCGACTGGTAAGAAATTCGACAAGCGTCGTCAGCAACAAAACCCGCTCTTCAAGCGCAAGAAGTTCTGCCGTTTCACGGCTGCAGGCGTCGAGCAGATCGACTACAAGGACACGGAAACGCTGAAGGACTTCATCGGCGAAAACGGCAAGATCACGCCGGCTCGTCTGACGGGTACGAAGGCGCACTATCAGCGTCAGCTGGATACGGCCATCAAGCGTGCGCGTTTCCTCGCGCTGCTGCCGTACACCGATCAGCACAAGGCGTAATCAGGCGACGCAATAAGGAGAATTCGAATGCAAATCATTCTGTTGGAAAAAGTCGCCAATCTGGGTAACCTCGGCGACATCGTCAAGGTCAAGGACGGTTACGCTCGCAACTTCCTGATCCCGAACCGCAAGGCTCGCCGTGCAACGAAGGAAGCGATCGCCGAATTCGAAGTGCGCCGCGCGGAACTCGAAAAGATCGCCGCTGAAAAGCTGGCGGCATCGCAGGCAGTCGGCGAGAAGCTGAACGGCCAGTCGTTCGAAATTACGCAGAAGTCGGGCGTCGACGGCCGTCTGTTCGGTTCGGTCACGAACGGCGACGTCGCGGAACTGCTGAAGAAGGCAGGTTTCGAAGTCGAGAAGCTGCAGGTTCGCATGCCGGAAGGCCCGCTGAAGATGATCGGCGAGCACAACGTCCAGGTCGCGCTGCATACGGACGTCGTCGTCGACGTCACGATCAACGTGATCGGCGACCACGCGTAAGCGTACGCAAGCTTTCCGGGCGGCTTCCGTCGTCCGGACAAGGGCAGGCGTCCGGGCAACCGGGGCCTGCCTTTTTTATTGCCGCTTCGCCGGGACGCTCTCTGGCGTCGTCGTAGGTTATTCGCGATAATCCCAACCCATGAACGCGCCGCAAGATCCCCAAATCGAATCGCTGAAAGTCCCGCCGCACTCGGTCGAAGCCGAACAATCCGTGCTCGGCGGCCTGTTGCTCGACAACGCGGCCTGGGACCGGATTGCCGACTTCCTGTCGCAAGGCGACTTCTACCGCTACGACCACCGGATCATCTACGAGCACATCGGTCGCCTGATCGCGTCGACGCGCCCGGCCGACGTCGTGACCGTGTACGAAGCGCTGACCACGTCCGGCAAGGCCGACGACGTCGGCGGCCTCGCGTACCTCAACGCTCTTGCGCAGAACACGCCGAGCGCCGCGAACATCCGCCGCTACGCGGAAATCGTGCGCGACCGGGCGGTGTTGCGCCGGCTCGTGTCGGTCGCCGACGAAATCTCGGCCGATGCGTTCAACCCGCAGGGCAAGGAAGTCCGCCAGCTGCTCGACGAAGCCGAATCGAAAGTGTTCTCGATCGCCGAAGAGGGCGCGCGCGGCAACCAGGGCTTTCTGGAGATCGGGCCGCTGCTCACGCAGGTGGTCGAGCGTATCGACACGCTGTATCACACCGCGAATCCGAGCGACGTCACGGGCACGCCCACCGGCTTCGTCGACCTCGACCGGATGACGTCCGGGATGCACGGCGGCGAGCTGATCATCGTCGCGGGACGCCCGTCGATGGGCAAGACCGCCTTCTCGATGAACATCGGCGAATACGTCGCGGTCGAGTACGGGCTGCCGGTCGCGGTGTTCTCGATGGAAATGCCGGGCACCCAGCTCGTGATGCGTATGCTCGGCTCGATCGGCCGGCTCGATCAGCACCGGATGCGTACGGGCCGCCTGACCGACGAGGATTGGCCGAAACTGACGCACGCGGTGCAGAAGATGAGCGAGGCGCAGCTCTTCATCGACGAAACGGGCGGCCTGAACCCGATGGAATTGCGCTCGCGCGCGCGGCGTCTGGCGCGCCAGTGCGGCAAGCTCGGCCTGATCATCGTCGACTACCTGCAGCTGATGTCGGGCTCGTCGCAGGGCGAGAACCGCGCGACCGAGATCTCGGAAATCTCGCGATCGCTGAAGAGTCTCGCGAAGGAGCTCGACGTGCCGGTGATCGCGCTGTCGCAGCTGAACCGTGGCCTCGAGCAGCGTCCGAACAAGCGTCCGGTGATGTCGGATTTGCGCGAATCGGGCGCAATCGAACAGGACGCGGACGTGATCCTGTTCATTTATCGCGATGAAGTCTACAATCCCGACAGCCCTGACAAGGGGACGGCCGAGATCATCATCGGCAAGCAGCGTAACGGGCCGATCGGCCCCGTTCGGCTCACGTTCCTGGGGCAATACACGAAGTTCGACAACTTTGCAGGGGCGCAGACTTTCTACGGCGAGTAACGCCGGTTGTAAACCCTTATTTCGCCAAACGTTGTATCCAATCCCGGCGCGCGTATATGCGCGCGTCGCGGCGCGACCGAAACCGGTACAATGTCGCCCGTTTTCGTGACAGTAGTTTGACAATCTCTCAGGAATCCCATGTTCGGTCGATTCATGCCCACGGAGGGCAAGTTCTTTGAACTCTTCAACGCGCACGCGAAGCACATCGTTTCCGGTGGCCGCGAACTCGAACTGCTGATCGACAATCTCGCCGACGCCGAGATTCACAAGCAAAACGTGCAGACCGCCGAGAAGGCCGCCGACAAGCTCACGCACGAGGCGATCGATCTTCTGCACAAGACGTTCATCACGCCGCTCGATCGCGACGAGATCCACAAGCTGATCACGACGATGGACGACATCCTCGACCTGATGGAAGACGTCGCGACAGCCGTGTCGCTGTACGACGTGCGTTCCGTCACGTCCGAGGCGAGCCAGCTCGCGCACATCGTCACGCAGTCGGCCCAGCACGTGCAGCAGGCGGTCGGGTTGCTGTCCGACATGAAGCAGTCGGCGCAGATCCTCAAGCAGTGCGAGGAGATCGACCGCTGGGAGTCGGAAGCCGATCGCGTGCTGCGCTCGGCGATGTCGAAGCTGTTCCGCGAAGAAGACGACGTGAAGACGCTCATCAAGCTGAAGGCGATCTACGAACTGCTCGAAGAGATCACCGACAAGTGCGAGGACGTCGCGAACATCATCGAAGGCATCGTGCTGGAAAACGCCTGAGCGGACCACGATGCATTCGATACAACTCGCCCTCTGGATGGTCGCGACGCTCGTGCTCGTCGCGCTCGTATTCGATTTCATGAACGGCTTTCACGACGCGGCGAACTCGATCGCCACCGTCGTGTCGACCGGGGTGCTGAAACCCCAGCAGGCCGTCGTGTTCGCGGCGGCGTTCAACGTCATCGCCTATTTCATCTTCCACCTGAAGGTCGCGCAGACCGTCGGTAAAGGCACGATCGATCCTGAAATCGTCGATCACTACGTCGTGTTCGGCGCGCTGGTCGGTGCGATCGGCTGGAACGTGATCACGTGGTACTACGGGATTCCGTCGAGCTCGTCGCACGCACTGATCGGCGGGCTCGTCGGCGCGGCGCTCGCGAAGTCGGGCTGGAGCTCGCTGAACATCGACGGGCTGCTGAAGACGGTTGCGTTCATCTTCATTTCGCCGCTGCTCGGTTTCATCCTCGGCTCGCTGTTCATGCTCGGCGTGTCGTGGCTGTACTTCCGTACCGCACCCAGCAAGGTCGACCGGCGCTTCCGCCGGCTGCAGCTGCTGTCGGCCGGGCTGTACAGCCTCGGCCACGGCGGCAACGACGCGCAGAAAACGATCGGCATCATCTGGATGCTGCTGATCGCGTCGGGCTATGCGTCGGCGACCGCCGATGCGCCGCCGGCGTGGGTGATCGGCGCGTGCTACCTGTCGATGGGCCTCGGCACGCTGTTCGGCGGCTGGCGCATCGTGCGCACGATGGGTCAGAAGATCACGAAGCTCAAGCCGGTCGGCGGTTTCTGTGCGGAAACCGGCGGCGCGATGACGCTGTTCCTCGCGTCGTTCCTCGGCATTCCGGTGTCGACCACGCACACGATCACCGGCGCGATCGTCGGCGTCGGCGCGACGCAGAAGCTGTCGGCCGTGCGCTGGGGCGTAGCCGGCAATATCGTGTGGGCGTGGGTGCTGACGCTGCCGGCGGCCGCGCTGTTCGCAGCCGGCGGATGGTGGCTCGGGCATCAGATTTTCTGATCGCCGCTACC
Source organism: Burkholderia metallica (assembly GCF_001718555.1). Taxonomy (NCBI): domain Bacteria; kingdom Pseudomonadati; phylum Pseudomonadota; class Betaproteobacteria; order Burkholderiales; family Burkholderiaceae; genus Burkholderia; species Burkholderia metallica. The sequence goes on along the minus strand of NZ_CP013401.1, from coordinate 2,141,458 downwards.
GTCGAACGGACGCTCGATGCGCCGCAAGCCGAAAGGCTGCGGCGCATTTTCTTTGGGGCGGCGCGAATGTGCGGCGCATGGCGGGTGCCGTCGCGGGTGGCCGCAGGCGACGGCGAAACGGGTGAGCGCGGAGGGAAGCGGGCTAGTAACTTCCGTTCGCGAACCGGGCAATCGGATCGTCCGCGGTTGCGGTGCGCGGGCTGACCGGCGCGGACTGCGTCGATGCGCGCAATACCTGCACGGGAGCCGGTTCGGGGCTGCGCGGTGACGTCGCTGCGACGGCCGGCGGCGGCTCCGCGTCGAAAGCGGCTGCCTCGGCGGCCGTCAGCGCGGTGGTCGGAATCTGCGTGCCGACCTCGGCCGGGGCGGCCGATGTAGCCGGCGCGGCATTCGACGTCATGGTGGCGATGCCCGCGCCGTCATTCACGGACGTTGCCTGCTGCCGGGCCGCCTGCATGCGCGGCGGCGGCGGTTCGTACGGATCGGCCGCCGCAGCCGCGGAGGGGGCCGCTGCGGTCGATGCGACCTGCGCGGCCGGCATGACCGGTGCGGGTGTCCGGGTAGCGGCAGCTGGCGGCGACGCATAGGCCGGCTGCAGCGGCGCGGCGGCGGCGGTCACGACCACCGGGGCGGGCGCGACGACCGGCGCGCTGCGCGGCTCGTCACGCTTTGCCTCATAGGTCGGCGCATCGAACGGCGTAGGCGCGCCGCGCGGCGGCGCGACGCGGCGAATGCCGTCGAAGCGCTTCGCCCAGTATGGATTCGTCAGGTAGTCGAGCCGCACGGTGCCGCCGGTCGACGGCGCATTGACGAAGCGCAGCTTGCCGACATAGATGCCGACGTGCGAATGCGGCCGCCCGGTCGTATTGAAGAAGATCAGGTCGCCCGGCGCGATCTGGTCGGGCTCGACCGACACGCCGCGGCCGCTCATGTCGGCGGTCGTGCGCGGCAGGTTCACGTCGGCCGCACGGCCGATCACGTAGCGCACGAGCCCGCTGCAGTCGAAGCCGCTCGTCGGCGTGTTGCCGCCCCAGCGATACGGGACGCCGACGAGGCTCATCGCCTGGATCGAGATTTCTTCCTGGCCGACGCTGTGATCGACGAAATTCGGGAAATTGGCGGGGGCGGGGAAGGCGCGCGGCGTCGTGATCTTCATGCCGGACGCGGGGCGCGATGCCGACTGCGGCGGCACGCTGGAGCAGGCCGCAAGCAGTGAAACGACAGCAACGGGAACCCAGATTCGAAGCATGGCAAGGCGGGCGAGCACGGTGCGCTCGCGAATCGTATGACAACAGACAGACCCGATGGTAGACGCACCGGCGGGGCTTAAGCAACCATTCTTGAGAATTTACTTGAAGTTTCGCGCGTAAACTGCGTTGTTGCGCGACGAAGTGTTACTTTTGTCTTCGACCCCAAATGAAAACGGCGCTCCGGAAACGGAGCGCCGCGTGGCGTCGAAAGCCGGCCGCCAGGGCGGCCGGTGTCGTCAGAGGATGTCCGACGCGTAGTCGGCGAGTCGCGAGCGTTCGCCGCGTGCGAGCGTCACGTGGCCGCTGTGGCCCCAGCCCTTGAAGCGGTCGACGACGTAGGTCAGGCCCGAGCTGCCTTCGGTCAGGTAAGGCGTGTCGATCTGCGCGATGTTGCCGAGGCACACGATCTTCGTGCCGGGGCCCGCGCGCGTGACGAGCGTCTTGATCTGCTTCGGCGTCAGGTTCTGCGCCTCGTCGATGATCAGGTACTTGTCGACGAACGTGCGGCCGCGCATGAAGTTCATGCTCTTCACTTTCAGGCGCGAACGGATCAGCTCCTGCGTCGCGGCACGACCCCATTCGCCGGCCGCGTCGTCGGTCTTCTGCAGCACTTCGAGGTTGTCGTCGAATGCACCCATCCACGGCTGCATCTTCTCTTCCTCGGTGCCGGGCAGGAAACCGATGTCCTCGCCGACGGGCACGGTCGCGCGCGTCACGATGATCTCGTTGTAGCGCTTGTCGTCGAGCACCTGGGCGAGACCGGCCGCGAGCGCGACGAGCGTCTTGCCGGTGCCGGCCTGGCCGAGCAGCGTGACGAAGTCGATCTCGGGGTTCATCAGCAGGTTCAGCGCGAAGTTCTGCTCGCGGTTGCGCGCGGTGATGCCCCACACGTTGTTCTTGTGGTGGCTGTAGTCGCGCAGCGTCTGCAGCAGCGCCGTCTTGCCGTTCAGTTCGCGCACGATCGCGTGGAAGGTCGGCTCGCCGTTCTGCGGCTCGAGATAGACGAACTCGTTGACGAGCATCGACGCGACGAGCGGGCCCGTCACGCGGTAGTACGTGGTGCCCGTCTTCGTGTCCTGCCAGCTCTCCATCCCCTTCGCGTGCTTGGTCCAGAAGTCCTGCGGCAGCTCGCGCACGCCGGTGTAGAGCAGGTCCGAATCCTCGAGCACCTGGTCGTTGAAGTAGTCTTCCGCGGGCAGGCCGAGCGCGTGCGCCTTGATCCGCATGTTGATGTCTTTCGACACCAGCACGACCTGGCGATCCGGCCGGTCGCGCTGCAGCGCGCGCACGACGCCGAGGATCTGGTTGTCGGCCTTGCCTTCGGGCAGGCCTTCGACGGGCGCGATGTCCGCGAGCTTCGTCTGGAAGTACAGGCGGCCGAGCGCCTCGCGGCTGCCGAGCCGCGACAGCGGGATGCCGGCCGAGATCGGGCCGCCGTCGGCGACGAGCGCGTCGAGCGTGCGGCTGACCTGGCGTGCGTTGCGCGCGACTTCGGACATCCCCTTCTTGTGGTTGTCGAGTTCCTCGAGCGTCATCATCGGCAGATAGACGTCGTGTTCCTCGAAGCGGAAGAGGCTGCTCGGGTCGTGCATCAGCACGTTGGTGTCGAGCACGAAAAGTTTCTGCAGTTCGGCTTCGGCGGGCTTGCGGCCGCGCGACTTCGTCGCGGCGCCGGTATTGCGCGCGGGGGCGGCCGCCGGTTTGTCGGCGGCCGGCTTGTCGTTGCGCGCAACGGCCGGTGCCGCGGGTTCGGCGGGTGCCCGCATCGGCTGCAGCAGGGCGGCCGTCTGTTTCGTCTTGCGGCCGCGTGCGGGTGCGCCCGCGGCATCCGGCGCCGGCGAGGCGACGGCGCGCAGCGGCGCGGCCGTGTTCGCGGCTTCGGTCATCGGTTGGGCCACGCTCGCCGGACCATAGTCACCGGCTGTGGATGCGTCCCCTTCGGCGGATTTCTTCGCGGCTTTCGCGGGCCGCGCTTTCGCCTTGTATTCGTCGGGCGGCAGCAGGCTGCCGAGCTTGCTGGGGGGAGTAGGCAAAGGCATGGTGTCCCTCGGGAGGAATCGTGTCGCATGGCATGCGCCGCTGATCGCATCCTGCGTGACGTAGACGCATGCAGTTTGCGCGCGGTGGCGCACAGGAAGTTCGTCTAGCCGGTTCGCCTAAGTGTCGATCAGCTCCTCGATGCGTTAAGGGCCGGACCGGGGAAGGCCGGCGCGCAAACCATAAAAAAAGCCGCTGCCCCGTCGACAGGGACATGCGGCTCGGCTGATACCGTCGTGATGCGCGTCAGGTGCCGGGAAGCATCGCAACGGGCACCGGCGCAGCTACGAGAAATATGGGGCGAACTGGCATTCATTGCGGCCCAATATAACGCGCCTCAAAGCGCTTGTACAGCACTTAGCACGTCGTCCACGTGGCCTGGCACCTTGATGCCGCGCCATGCGTGGCGAAGCACGCCGTCGGCGTCGATCAGGAACGTCGAGCGCTCGATTCCGCGCACTTCCTTGCCATACATTTTCTTCATCTTGATGACGTCGAACAGCGCGCACAGCGCTTCGTCGGCATCGGAAATCAGCGGGAACGGCAGTTCGAGCTTTGCCTTGAAATTGTCATGCGAGCGCAGGCTGTCGCGCGACACGCCGATGACTTCCGCACCGGCTTTCTTGAACTTCGGATAGAGGTCGCGGAACTGCAGCCCTTCGGTCGTGCAGCCCGGCGTGTTGTCCTTCGGATAGAAGTACAGCACGAGTTTCTTGCCCTTCAGGTCGGACAGCGAAATGTCGCCGCCCGTGGCCGGTGCGGTGAAATCGGGAACTTGACGGTCAACTTCGACGGACACGTGTTTCTCCTGTTGTTATGCAAAGGCGCCGCTGCGGCGGCGCGGTTCGGCAGTGCGTCGCCGCGGCACGCGCCCCAGGGGCGGCGCGGGCGACGCCGGCTCGTGCGAACTCAGTCGGGCTGGACGATCAGTTCGCCGGAGCGGCCGGGGATTTCGCCCCACGTGACAGGGTACGATGGCAGCGAGTCGCGGTCCAGCGCTGCATGGTAGTCGCCCATCGTCGCAAACGTATGGCCTTGCGCGCGCCAGCCGGCGAGCAGTTGCTCGAACACGGGCGCGAGCTTCTGGCCTTCCAGCTCCGCATGCAGCGTGAACACCTGGTCGTGCGGATTGGTTTCGGTGAACTTGAGGATGTGCGCGGCGACGTTGTGCGTGTCGACGCCGTCGATGCCGAGCACTTCGTCGAGCGTCGGCAGCGTGGTGGGCATCTGCACGTGCGACAGCGTGCGGCCGTTGACGACCGGCAGGTACGGCGAATGGCCGCGGCCGTCGGATGCGTAGCGCATCCCCCATGCGTCGATCTGCTCGAACGCGGAATCGTTCATCTGCCAGCCGGCCGCGCCGTGCGTGACGGGCGGCGCGCCGAAGATGTCGATGAAGCGCGCGTGGCTCTTCTGCATTTCACGCGCGGTCCAGTCGCGATCGCGCACGCGGACGTTGTCCTGCCAGTACACGTGATCCCACGTGTGGATTCCGCATTCGAAGCCGGCCTCGTGAATCGCGCGCATGTCGGCGATCGCACGGCGGCCGATGTCGGGGCCCGGCAGCAGCACGCCGTACATCAGCTGCTTCACGCCGTAGTGTTCGACCACCGACGTGCGCGACACTTTCTTCAGGAAGCCGGGGCGGAACACGCGCCGCAGCGCCCAGCCCGTGTGATCGGGCCCGAGGCTGAAGAGGAAGGTCGCGCGCGCACTGAAGCGGTCGAAGATGCGCGCGAGGTTCGGCACGCCTTCGCGCGTGCCGCGCAGCGTGTCGACGTCGATCTTGAGGACGATGCGAGCCAAGCGAACGTCCCGCTCAGCCTTGCTGTTCGACGAGCGCGCGTGCGTCGGCGACGTGGCCGCGATACGCTTCGAAGATGTTGCGCAGCGCGTCGTCGAACGTCGCTTGCGGCGCCCAGCCGAGCTCCTGCATCGTGTTGTCGATCTTCGGGACGCGGTTCTGCACGTCCTGATAGCCGTTGCCGTAGTAGGCGCCGGACGTCGTCTCGACGAGCTTCACCTGCTTGGCCGAATCGGCGTACTCGGGGAATTCCGCGGCCAGTTCGAGCATCTTGTGCGCGAGTTCGCGAACCGAGAAGTTGTTCTTCGGATTCCCGATGTTGTAGATCTTGCCCGACGCGACGCCGTCCTTGTTCTCGATGATCTTCATCAGTGCGCTGATGCCGTCGCCGATATCGGTGAACGCGCGCTTCTGCGAGCCGCCGTCGACGAGGCTGATGTTCTCGCCGCGCACGATGTGGCCGAGGAACTGCGTGACCACGCGCGAGCTGCCTTCCTTCGGCGTGTAGATCGAGTCGAGGCCCGGGCCGATCCAGTTGAACGGACGGAACAGCGTGAAGTTCAGGCCTTCCATCCCGTAGCCCCAGATCACGCGGTCCATCAGCTGCTTCGAGCACGCGTAGATCCAGCGCGGCTTGTTGATCGGGCCGTAGGTGAGGGCCGATGCATCCGGGTCGAACTGCTCGTCCGAGCACATGCCGTAGACCTCGGAGGTCGACGGGAACACGAGGTGCTTGCCGTACTTGACGGCCGAACGCACGATCGGCAGGTTCGCCTCGAAGTCGAGTTCGAACACGCGCAGCGGCTGCTGGACGTAGGTGGCGGGCGTCGCGATCGCGACGAGCGGCAGGATCACGTCGCACTTCTTCACGTGATACTCGACCCACTCCTTGTTGATCGTGATGTCGCCTTCGAAGAAATGCATCCGCTCGTGGTTGACGAGGTCGCCAAGCCGGTCGGTCTGCATGTCCATGCCGAACACTTCCCAATCGGTGGTTTCAAGAATGCGCTTCGACAGGTGATGGCCGATGAAGCCGTTCACACCCAGGATCAGGACTTTTTTTGCTTTCATGAATGACGGGAAGAATGAATGAACTGCGCGAATTCCGCGGGCGTCACAGCGGTTTCGCTGCCGTCGCGCTGCTGCCACAGCTCGAGAATGGATAGGGCGCGGCTGTCGCCGCAGACGCCGAATAGCGCATTATCGCTTACGTGCAGGCCGGGCGGCAAATCTGCCGCGGCCGCTGCCGCCGCGCTGCCGGGCGCCGCGAGGCGCGCACGCGCGATCACGAAGCGGGTGCCGTCGAGGTCCGTGAACGCGCCCGGATACGGGGGCGCGACCGCGCGCACCAGGTTGTAGACCTGCGCGGCCGGCTTCGACCAGTCGATGCGGCCGTCCTCGGGCTTGCGCCCGCCGTAGTAGCTGCCGGTCGCGAGATCGTTCGGCAGGTGCGGCGCCTCGCCCGCGAGCAGCGCGGGCAGCACGCGCCAGAGCGTCTGCTCGGCGGCCACCGTGACCTTGTCGAACACCTGCGCGGCCGTGTCGTCCGGCAGGATCGGCACCGCGGTCTGGCCGATGATCGCGCCCGCGTCGGGCTTGGCGGCCATCTCGTGCAGCGTCGCGCCGGTTTCGGTTTCGCCGTTCAGCACCGCCCAGTTGGTCGGTACCCGACCCCGGTATTTCGGCAGCAGCGAACCGTGCATGTTGTACGCACCCTTCGGCGCGATCGCGAGCAGGTCGACCGGCAGCATGTGCCGGTAGTAGAACGAGAAGATGAAGTCGGGCTGCGCATCGAGCACGGCGCGGCGCAGCGCCGGATCCGCGGGATCGGCCGGCGTGAGCACCGCAATGCCGTGTTCGGCCGCGACGGACGCGACGCTGCCGAACCAGATGTTCTCGTTCGGGTTGTCCTCGTGCGTGACGACGAGCGCGACGTCGACGCCGCGCGCGAGCAGCACCTGCAGGCAGCGCACGCCGACGTTGTGATATGCGAAGACGACTGCGCGCGGCTTCATTGCGCGGCCCTCGCACGGTCCGCGCCGGCCGGCACCGCCGGCACGCCGTCGTGCTGCTCGAGCACGGCCTGGATCAGATAGCGCGGGCGCGCGCGCACCTGCTGGTAGATGCGGCCGACGTATTCGCCGAGCAGGCCGAGCGCGAAGATGATCACGCCGAGCAGGAAGAACGTGATCGCGAACAGCGTGAACACGCCTTGCACTTCCGCGCCGACGATGAAGCGGCGCACGAGCAGCAGCAAGAACAGCGCGGCGGAGCCGAGCGACAGGATCACGCCGATGAACGACAGCCACTGCAGCGGCACGACCGAGAAGCCCGTCACGAGGTCGAAGTTCAGCCGGATCAGGCTGTACAGCGAGTATTTCGACTCGCCGGCGAAGCGCTCCTCGTGCGCGACCTCGATTTCGGTCGGGTTCTGCGCGAACGTGTACGCGAGGGCCGGGATGAACGTGTTGACTTCGCCGCACACGTTGATCGTGTCGATGATGCGGCGGCTGTACGCGCGCAGCATGCAGCCCTGGTCGGTCATTTTGATGCGCGTGATGCGCTCGCGCAGGCGGTTCATCATCTGCGACGCCTTGCGCCGCCACAGGCTGTCCTGGCGCTGCTTGCGGATCGAGCCGACGTAGTCGTAGCCGTCGCGCATCTTCGCGATCAGCTTGCCGATTTCCTCGGGCGGATTCTGCAGGTCTGCATCGAGCGTGATCACGATGTCGCCGCGCGATTGCGCGAAACCGGCGAGGATCGCCATGTGCTGGCCGTAGTTGCCGTTGAGCAGCACGACGCGCGTCGTGTCGGGACGTACGTGGAACTGATCGGCGAGCATCGCGGCCGAGCGGTCGCGGCTGCCGTCGTTGATCAGGATCACTTCGTATGACGTGTCGAGTGCGTCGAGCGCCGGATACAGCCGCGCGAACAGCGCGGCGAGGCCGTCTTCCTCGTTGTACACGGGGATGATGACCGAAACTTCGGGTTGTCCGGCGACCGGATGACCGGCGCGTGCTTCAAGGTGACTCATGTACGCTTATTTTCCGTATTGTTCGCAAATCTGGTTGATGGCGTCGACCACGCGACGCACGTCGTCTTCCGTCATCTGCGTGAACAGCGGCAGCGTGACGGTCGACGCGCCGTACCGTTCGGCGTGGGGGAACATGCCCTCCTTGAAGCCGCGCGCACGGTACAGCGTGAAAAGATGGATCGCCGGGTAGTGGATGCCCGTTCCGATCCCGCGTTCCTTCATCTGCGCCATGAACTCGGCGCGCGAGATCGTCAGCCGCTCGAGCGGCAGCGTGACCAGGAACATGTGCCAGTTGCCGTTCTCGAATTCGGCGACCGGCAGGCCGACGCCGAGCTTCACGGCCGGGCTGCCGTCGAACGCGGCGAAATACGCACGGGCGAGCGCGCGGCGCTGCGCGGTGAAGCGCTCGAGGTGCGGCAACTGGCCCAGGCCGACACGCGCGGCGACGTCGGTCAGGTTGTACTTGCCGCCGAGCACGTCGCAATCCATCCCGTCGAAGCCGGTGCGCGTGATGCCCTGCAACCGGTACTTCTGCGCGAGCGTCGCTTCTTCGTCGTTGTTCAGCACGAGGGCGCCGCCTTCGATCGTCGTCAGGTTCTTGTTCGCGTGGAAGCTGAACGAAACCAGGTCGCCGATCGCGCCGATGCGCTTGCCGTTCCAGGTCGAGCCGAACGCCTGCGCCGCATCCTCGATCACGCGCAGCTTGTGCGCGCGAGCGATCGCGTACAGGCGGTCCATGTCGACCGGCAGGCCGGACAGGTACACGGGGATGATCGCCTTCGTGCGCGGCGTGATCGCCTGCTCGAGCTTGTCGAGGTCGATGTTGCGCGTGACGGGATCGATGTCCGCGAACACGGGCGTCGCGCCCGTCTCGATGATCACGTTGCTGGTCGAGACCCACGACGCCGGCGTCGTGATCACCTCGTCGCCGGCGCCGACGCCCGCGATGCGCAGGCCGATCTCGAGCGTGCAGGTGCCGGAGTTGAACACGCGGACCGGACGGCCGCCGCAGTACTCCGACAGCGCCGCTTCGAACTTCTGGCACTGCGGGCCGGTGGTGATCCAGCCCGAGCGCAGCACGTCGACGACGCCCTGGATGGTTTCCTCATCGATCTCGGGGCGGGTGAACGGCAGAAACGGAGCGGTAGTCTGGCTCATGAGCGCGTTGGGCTGTAATGGCGTGTAATAAAAGGGTCGGGCGATCCCGGCCGAAACCGGCATTAAACACCGGTTGGCGCAATCGCACCGTGATTTTTTGTAGGCGGACGCTTAACGCGGCGGGCAGGCTCAGCTTCGTGCGAGCACCAGCACGCCGATCAGGATGATGCCGATGCCGACCAGGCGCTGGACCGACAGCACTTCGCCGAACAGGTACCAGGCCGCGAACGCGTTGACGACGTAGCCGAGCGACAGCATCGGGTACGCGATCGACACGTCGACCCGCGACAGCCCGACGATCCAGACCACGACGCTCAGCACGTAGCAGCCGAGGCCGCCGATGATCGGCAACTGGGTCGCGATCTTCAGGCCGACCGGGAGGATGTTCGCACGGCTGAATTCGAAGTGTCCAACGGCGTTGACGCCGGCTTTCAGCAGCAGTTGCGCACAGGCGTTGAGCATCACCCCGGTGATGATGCAGACGAACGAGACGGGATTCATGCGGCGGGCGTCCTTGCTTACGATTGCGGTTTCTCGACGATCACGCGGCGGTTGTCGCGCGCGATCACGCGCATCGGCACGCCTTGCTTGACCAGCGTGTCGTACTGACCGGGCGGCATGATCGCGAGCGCATGGGTTTCCTGCTTCCAACGGGTGATCCACGCGTCGACGGTCGGAATCCACTTGTTCGGCTCCATCGAGATCCCGAACGCGAGCTCGTCCTGGCGCTGGACCATGATCGTCGTGTGGCCCATGTAGAACGGGAACGTGTGGTCGAGCATCTCGATCGAGTAGAACGGCGTGTCGGGCGGCAGTTTCGCCAGTTCGGCGCGCACGGCCGGCGCGAGCAGCGCGCCCGAGCTGTAGCGGCCGAACTCGTCGTGCCCGGTGCCGCCGATCGTGCCGAACGCGAGCCATGCGGCGCCGAACGCGGCGAGCGCGGCGGCCACGCCCGCGCGGCGATTCAGCCACGCGGCCGCGAGCGTCAGCGCGGCCGCGACCGCGAGGCCCGCGTACAGCCACATCTGGAATGCGCGGTACAGCGCGTTCGGCGTGCGGGCGTCGCCCTGGTACGCGAGGAAGATGATCCCGAACGCGGCGACGACGAAGAACACGAGGTAGCCGAGCAGGTGGCGGCGGAACCGGTCGGCGCTCATCAGCGGCAGGTACGCGCCGATGATCAGCGCGAGCGCCGGCGCGACCGGCAGCACGTACGAGATCAGCTTCGAATGCGACGCGCTGAAAAACAGGAAGATGAATGCGCTCCAGATCAGCAGCACGAGCATCGGCGCGAAGCCGTTCGGCTGGCGCGGCATCCGCAGCGCATGGCGGATGCTCTGCCACGCGACCGACAGCCACGGCAGGAAACCGACCAGCAGCACGGGCACGAAGTAGTAGAGGGGGCCCGGGCGGTTCTGTTCCGGGGTCAGATATCGGCGGAACTGCTGGACGATGAAGAAGAAGTTGAAGAACTCGGGGTTGCGCTGCTGCACGAGCACGAACCACGGCGTGACGATCGCGAAGAAGATCACGAGGCCGCTCACCAGATACAGGCGCTTCCACAGCGCCCAGTCGCGCGCGACGAGCGTATAGAGCACGAGCACCGCGCCGGGCAGGATCAGGCCGACGAGGCCCTTGGACAGCACCGCGAACGCCATCGCGGCCCAGCACGCCCACATCCAGCCGCGCGCGGCGGCCGGGCGCAGCCCGGGCCGCTGCGCGAGGAGCAGCGAGCAGAGCGACAGCGACATCCAGAACGCGAGCCCCATGTCGAGCGCGTTGAAGTGGCCCATCAGGTTCCAGTACGGCGCGCTGGCGAGCACGACGGCGGCGAGGAAGCCGGACAGCGGATTGAACAGGCGCGCGCCGGTGTAGCCGACCAGCAGCACGCCGACGAAGCTCGCGACGGCCGTGTACAGGCGCGCCTGCCATTCGCCGATGCCGAACCACGCGAACGTGAGCGCGTTCAGCCAGGTCTGCAGCGGCGGCTTCTCGAAATACTTGTAGCCGTTGTAGCGCGGCGTGATCCAGTCGCCGGTGACGAACATTTCGCGCGCCATTTCCGCGTAGCGGCCTTCGTCGCTCGGAATCAGGTGGCGCAGCCCGAGCGGCGCGAACCAGACGATCGCGAGCGCGACGACGAGGAGGACGAGCGTGATGCGATTGAGCGGTAGCCTCGACGGCGTATCGTTCATGGATTTTCAGCCTGTTGGTTGATGTGACGGGCCGCCGGCGGGTTGCGCCGGCGGCGGGCGGCTTCGCCGGGCCGATCTAGGGGATCGATCCGCTGCGCCGGCCCGAGTTTTACCGCATCGGGGATTAACGTTCAATTAAGAGCGCGGCGGCGACTTTGCGGCCCTCGGCCATCAGGATGTTGTAGGTGCGGCAGGCCGCCTGGAAATCCATCGTCTCGACGCCGATCCGCTTCGCCGTGAGCGCGGCGACGAGCCGCGGGTGCGGGAAGCGCAGCCGCGCGCCGCTGCCGAAGATCACGAGTTCGGGCGTCGGGTCGAGCAGCATCGCGAAATGCTCGGGCGCGAGCGCGTCGAACGACGACACGGGCCATGCCTGGACCGGCGCGCCGGGCAGCACGATGACGCTCGTTTCATGGCGTTCGAGATTGACGTCGACATAATCGGGGCCGTAGCCGGTGACGGTGTTGAGCGCGCCGCTCGTGTCCTGGTGCAGTTTCAAGTCGGTATTCCGCGGTTCCGTAGGGGAATGTATCGCAGGCCACACGGGCCCGGATGGCCGGTTTCGCTCGCCCGGGGCACGCGGGACGCCTGACGGCGCGGGCCCGGCGCGGCCATGGTGCATTGCGAAAGTCGGCCAAAATCCGCTAAATTATAACTTTTTGGTCGCCCCCGGGCGCCACTTGCGTCGCGCGTCGCCACAAGCCGCGCCCGACCGCCCGCTTTTTCCCAGTCTAGACAGCGCGCACAGACCGGCCGCTTTCCAGTTTTGATCCCGTCCCCCCGGCCGCAAGGCCAAGCCAGGAACCGTGTCGTCGTGAAACCGATTCAGAAGTCGAACAAGCTGCTCAACGTCTGCTACGACATCCGTGGCCCGGTGCTCGAGCACGCCAAGCGCCTCGAGGAAGAAGGCCACCGCATCATCAAGCTGAACATCGGCAACCTCGCGCCGTTCGGTTTCGACGCGCCGGACGAGATCATCCAGGACATGATCCGCAACCTGCCGGCGTCGTCCGGCTACTCGGATTCGAAGGGCGTGTTCTCGGCGCGCAAGGCCGTGATGCATTACACGCAGGAAAAGGGCGTCGTGGGCGTCGGCCTCGACGACATCTACATCGGCAACGGCGCGTCCGAGCTGATCGTGATGGCGAGCCAGGCGCTGCTAAACGACGGCGACGAAGTGCTGCTGCCGGCGCCCGACTACCCGCTTTGGACGGCCGCGGTCAGCCTGTCGGGCGGCACGCCGGTGCATTACATCTGCGACGAGCAGAACGCATGGATGCCCGATCTCGACGACATCCGCCGCAAGATCACGCCGAACACGAAGGCGATCGTCGTGATCAACCCGAACAACCCGACGGGCGCGCTTTATTCGGACGAATTGCTGCTCGAACTGCTCGAGATCGCGCGCCAGCACGGGCTGATCGTGTTCGCCGACGAGGTGTACGACAAGATCGTCTACGACGGTCTCGAGCACACGGCGCTGGGTGCGCTGTCGGAGGACGTGATCACCGTCACGTTCAACAGCCTGTCGAAGAGCTATCGCTCGTGCGGCTACCGCGCGGGCTGGATGGCCGTGTCGGGCCTCGGCGGCGACAACCGCCGGCGCGCGAAGGACTATCTCGAGGGGCTCGGCATCCTGTCGTCGATGCGCCTGTGCGCGAATGTGCCCGGGCAGTTCGCGATCCAGACGGCGCTCGGCGGCTACCAGAGCATCAACGAGCTGATCGTGCCGAGCGGGCGCCTGTATAAGCAGCGCGAGCTCGCGTACGACATGCTCACGTCGATCCCCGGCGTGACCTGCGTGAAGCCGCAGGCCGCGCTGTACATGTTCCCGCGCCTCGATCCGAAAATCTATCCGATCCAGAACGACCAGCAGTTCATACTCGACCTGCTGCTCGAGGAGCGCGTGCTGCTCGTGCAGGGCACGGGTTTCAACTGGGCGAGCCCGGATCACTTCCGCGTGGTCTTCCTGCCGAACCTCGACGACCTGACCGATTCCATCAACCGGATCGCACGCTTCCTCGACGGCTACCGCAAGCGCCATTCGGCCTGAGCGGCAGGGCCACACGGCACTCACTACTTCTTACTCATCGATCACACGCAGCATGGAACCGATCAAAGTTGGCCTGTTGGGCTTCGGCACGGTGGGCAGCGGCACCTTCACGGTGCTGGGCCGCAACCAGGAAGAAATCAAGCGACGCGCGGGGCGCGGCATCGAGGTGACGCGCATTGCGGTGCGCAACCCGGCCAAGGCGCTGGCCGCGCTCGGCGGCAATGCCGGCACCGCGCAGATCACCGACGATTTCAACGCGGTCGTCGACGATCCGTCGATCGCGATCGTCGCCGAGATGATCGGCGGCACGGGCATCGCGCGCGACCTCGTGCTGCGCGCGATCGCGAACGGCAAGCACGTCGTGACGGCCAACAAGGCGCTGCTCGCGGTGCACGGCACCGAAATCTTCGAAGCGGCGCGCGCGAAGGGCGTGATGGTCGCGTTCGAGGCGGCCGTCGCCGGCGGCATCCCGATCATCAAGGCGCTGCGCGAAGGGCTCACCGCCAACCGCATCCAGTACATCGCGGGCATCATCAACGGCACGACCAACTACATCCTGTCGGAAATGCGCGACCGCGGGCTCGACTTCGCGACCGCGCTGAAGGCCGCGCAGGAGCTCGGCTACGCGGAAGCCGATCCGACCTTCGACATCGAGGGCGTCGACGCCGCGCACAAGGCGACGATCATGAGCGCGATCGCGTTCGGCGTGCCGGTGCAGTTCGACCGCGCGTACGTCGAGGGCATCAGCAAGCTCGACGCGACCGACATCCGCTACGCGGAAGAGCTCGGCTACCGGATCAAGCTGCTCGGCATCACGCGCCGCGCCGAAAACGGCATCGAGCTGCGCGTGCACCCGACGCTGATCCCGGAAAAGCGCCTGCTCGCGAACGTCGAAGGCGCGATGAACGCGGTCGTCGTGCGCGGCGACGCGGTCGGCACGACGCTGTACTACGGCAAGGGCGCGGGCGCGGAGCCGACCGCATCGGCCGTGGTCGCCGATCTCGTCGACGTCACGCGCCTGCACACGGCGGACCCGGAGCATCGCGTGCCGCATCTCGCGTTCCAGCCGGACAGCCTGTCGAACACGCCGATCCTGCCGATCGAGGAAGTGACGAGCGGCTACTACCTGCGCCTGCGCGTCGCCGATCAGACCGGCGTGCTCGCCGCGATCACGCGCATCCTCGCCGAGTCGGGCATCTCGATCGATGCGCTGCTGCAGAAGGAGTCGGAGCAGATCGACGGCGCGAACGGCGAGACCGACATCATCCTGATCACGCACGAGACGCTCGAGAAGAACGTCAACGCGGCGATCGCGCAGATCGAGAGCCTGGCGACGGTGGTCTCGAAGGTAACGAAGCTGCGCATGGAAGCGCTGAACTGAGCCGAGGACGACATGAACTACATTTCCACGCGCGGCGCCGGCATCGGCGAGCGCCACACGTTCTCCGACATCCTGCTCGGCGGTCTCGCGAAGGACGGCGGGCTCTACCTGCCGGCTGAGTATCCGAAGGTGTCCGCCGACGAGCTCGCGCGCTGGCGCACGCTGCCGTACGCGGATCTCGCGTTCGAGATCCTGTCGAAGTTCTGCGACGACGTGCCGGCCGACGACCTGCGCGCGATCACGCGCCGCACGTACACGGCCGCCGTGTACAGCAACACGCGCCATGGCGAAAACGCAGCCGACATCACGCCGCTGAAGACGCTCGGCACCGAGAACGGCGCGCCGATCTCGCTGCTCGAACTGTCGAACGGCCCGACGCTCGCGTTCAAGGACATGGCGATGCAGCTGCTCGGCAACCTGTTCGAGTACACGCTCGCGAAGCACGGGCAGACGCTGAACATTCTCGGCGCGACGTCCGGCGACACCGGCAGCGCGGCCGAATACGCGATGCGCGGCAAGGCCGGCGTGCGCGTGTTCATGCTGTCGCCGCACAAGAAGATGAGCGCGTTCCAGACGGCGCAGATGTTCAGCCTGCAGGACCCGAACATCTTCAACCTCGCGGTCGAAGGCGTGTTCGACGATTGCCAGGACATCGTGAAGGCGGTGTCGAACGATCACGCGTTCAAGGCGCAGCAGAAGATCGGCACGGTCAACTCGATCAACTGGGCGCGGGTCGTCGCGCAGGTCGTGTACTACTTCAAGGGCTATTTCGCGGCGACGAAGTCCAACGACGAACGCGTATCGTTCACGGTGCCGTCGGGCAACTTCGGCAACGTGTGCGCAGGGCACATCGCGCGGATGATGGGGCTGCCGATCGCGAAGCTCGTGGTCGCGACCAACGAGAACGACGTGCTCGACGAGTTCTTCCGCACCGGCGCGTATCGCGTGCGCAGCGCCGAGAACACCTATCACACGAGCAGCCCGAGCATGGACATCTCGAAGGCGTCGAACTTCGAGCGCTTCGTGTTCGACCTGCTCGGCCGCGATCCGGCGCGCGTGATGCAGCTGTTCCGCGACGTCGAGGAGAAGGGCGGCTTCGATCTCGCCGCGAGCGGCGATTTCGCGCGCGTGGCCGAGTTCGGTTTCGTGTCGGGCCGCAGCAGCCACACCGACCGCATCGCGACGATCCGCGACGTGTTCTCGCGTTACGACACGATGATCGATACGCACACGGCCGACGGCGTGAAGGTCGCGCGCGAGCATCTGGACGCGGGCGTGCCGATGGTCGTGCTCGAAACCGCGCAGCCGATCAAGTTCGGCGAGACGATTCGCGAAGCGCTCGATCGCGAAGCCGAGCGTCCGGCCGCGTTCGACGGGCTCGAGGCGCTGCCGCAGCGCTTCGAGGTCGTGAAGGCCGACGCGCAGCAGGTGAAGGACTTCATCGCCGCCCATACGGGCGCATGACGCTCGGCCGGGCCGCGGGCCCGGCTGCGCAGTACGGCCGGAATGCCGATTCGTCGAACGGATCGGGGTTCCGGCCGTTTCGTTTGGCGCTGCCGCGCGGCAAAACCAGTGCCAGACTCGCGCATTCGCGCGCATCACAGTTTGCGCATGTCCGCCATGTCGCGCGCCCGCGCGATGGCGTCGCTACAATGACGTATTGACTCCAACGATCCCCGATTCCATCGATGTCGAACCCGAACCCCGCGGCGCCGCGCGCGCCGATGCTGTCGACCGCCGAAGCGCTCGCCGCGCTGCTCGATGCCGCGAAGCCGTTGCCCGGCACCGAAACCGTCGCCACGCTCGATGCGCTCGGCCGCGTGCTGGCGGCCGATGTGAGCTCGCCGCTCGACGTGCCGCCGATGCATACGAGCGCGATGGACGGCTATGCGGTGCGCGTCGCCGACCTTTTGCACGGCGAGCGGCGTTTGCCGGTGTCGCAGCGCATTCCGGCCGGTCATCCGGCCGCGCCGCTCGCGGCCGGCACGGCCGCGCGGGTCTTCACCGGCGCGACGGTGCCGCCCGGCGCCGACGCGGTCGTGATGCAGGAGCAGACGGCGGCCGACGGCGATGCGGTCGAGATCCTGCATACGCCGAAGGCCGGTGAATGGATCACCGCGCAGGGCGCGGATATCCGGCAGGGCTCGGTGATCCTGCCGGCCGGCACGCGGCTCACGCCGCAGGCGCTCGGCCTCGCCGCGTCGGTCGGCTGCGCGCAATTGCCGGTCGCGCGGCGGATTCGCGTCGCGGTGTTCTTCACCGGCGACGAACTGACGATGCCCGGCGAGCCGCTGAAGCCCGGCGCGATCTACAACTCGAACCGTTTCACGCTGCGCGGGCTGCTGGAGCGGCTCGGCTGCCACGTCACCGACTACGGCATCGTGCCCGATTCGCTCGCCGCGACGCGCGACACGCTGCGCGCGGCCGCGCGCGATCACGACGTGATCCTGACGAGCGGCGGCGTATCGGTCGGCGACGAGGATCACGTGAAGCCGGCCGTCGAGGCCGAAGGGCGGCTCGCACTGTGGCAGATCGCGATGAAGCCCGGCAAGCCGCTCGCGTACGGTGCGGTGCGCCGCGGCGACGATCGCGCCGATGCCCACTTCATCGGGCTGCCGGGCAACCCGGTATCGAGTTTCGTCACGTTCCTGCTGTTCGTGCGGCCGTTCCTGCTGCGCCTTTCCGGCGTGCGCGACGTCGCGCCGCGCGCGCTGTCGCTGCGTGCCGACTTCTCGCAAGGCAAGGGCGACCGGCGCAACGAATTCCTGCGCGCGCGCGTGAACGCGGCTGGCGGCCTCGACCTGTTCCCGAACCAGAGCTCGGCGGTACTGACGTCGACCGTCTGGGGTGACGGCCTGATCGACAATCCGCCGCAGCACGCGATCAGCGCGGGCGAGACCGTGCGTTTCATTCCGTTTTCCGAACTGCTGTCGTAATCCGACGGCTTCCCGAACCATGAAGATTCAGCTGAAATTTTTTGCAAGCGTGCGCGAGGCACTGGGCGTCGCCGACGAGCAGGCCGACGTGCCGGACAGCGTGACGACCGTGGGCGACGTGCGCGCCTGGCTGCGTACGCGCGGGGGGGCATGGGCCGAGACGCTTGCCGACGGGCGCGCGTTGCGCATGGCGTGCAACCACGAGATGACCGATCCCGGCACGCGGCTCACCGACGGTTGCGAGGTCGCGTTCTTTCCGCCGGTGACGGGCGGTTGAGGCACGGGCGATGGCAACGATACGAGTCCAGACCGACGATTTCGACCTGAACGCCGAGGTCGCGGCATTGCGCGCGCGCAACCCGAAGATCGGCGCGATCGCGTGCTTCGTCGGGACTGTGCGCGACCTGAACGAAGGCGATTCGGTGGCCGCGATGGAGCTCGAGCACTATCCGGGGATGACCGAGAAGGCGCTCGAGAAGATCGCCGCCGAGGCTGCCCGGCGCTGGCCGGGCATCGACGTCGCGATCGTGCATCGCGTCGGCCGGCTCCTGCCGCTCGACCAGATCGTGATGGTCGCGACGGTCGCGTCGCATCGCGGCGATGCGTTCGCGTCGTGCGAGTTCGTGATGGACTACCTGAAGACCGACGCGCCGTTCTGGAAGAAGGAAACCACGCCCGATGGCGAGCGCTGGGTCGATGCACGCAGCACCGACGATGCCGCGCTCGCGCGCTGGGGAATCGAATCGGGCAACGCACCGCGCTGAGCGGGGCGCTGCCGGGTGATGCGACGTGGTGTCGCACGCGCGCAGGCGTCGCGTGCGATGGCGCCGCGTTACGCGTCCGGATCGGTGCCGCGGCCGATGATCTTCGTCGGAAACGGCTCGCCGCGCCGTCGCGACGCGGGTGACGGCAACGCGTGCGAATCGTCGCCCGTATCGCGACGGCGCGGCGCGATCGCATCGAGCAGCGCCTGCTGCTCGGGCGGAATCCGATAATCCCAGCCGAACCGGCTCAACTGCAGGCTCTGCGCGATCCGCAGCGCGGGTTCCATGAAGCGGATCGCCGCCGGCGGCGCGTAGCGCGTCTCGACCGTCTTCAGGAACAGCGACAGCCAGCGGCTGAAATGCGCCGGCTCGATCCCGTCGAGCGGCTGGTGCGCCTGCTGCACGTTGCCGCGATAGCCCTTGGTGCCGAGCACGAGGCTCGACCAGAACGTGACCATCTTCGGCAGGTGGTCGTCCCAGCGGCCGGCCAGCTTCGCGTCGAACACGGGCCCGAGCAGCGGATCGGCGCGCACGCGGTCGTAGAACGCGCAGACGAGATCGCGGATGTTCTCTTCGGTCGGCTCGGCGTCGCGAGG
Source organism: Burkholderia metallica (assembly GCF_001718555.1). Classification (NCBI taxonomy): domain Bacteria; kingdom Pseudomonadati; phylum Pseudomonadota; class Betaproteobacteria; order Burkholderiales; family Burkholderiaceae; genus Burkholderia; species Burkholderia metallica. Next base: position 2,122,250 of record NZ_CP013401.1, on the reverse strand, counting down.
GCGGGCCGGTGCGGGTTCGGGCGAGGCAGGCAGGACGGTCATGGCAAAAGGGCCGGCAGGGGGGCAACGACGGGGCGGCGGCGCTGGCATCGGTCAGGACGCCGGCCGGATTTTGACGCAAAATAACGTCCAATAACCGCTGAAAAACGTGCAGATGTCACGCATCTTATTGCGTGCGCGCCATTCCGGCAATCCGGGGCCGCGGGACAGGGGCGCCGACCGGCTCCGTGCGCATCCCGATCGGTCCGGCTTACGTATCCGGTACACGATCGATTTTTTCCGTATTCGCCCATGAGACTCACCGACTACACCGACTATTCGCTGCGCGTGATGCTGTACCTTGCCGTGCGCGGCGAGGGACTCGCGACGATCCAGGAGATCTCGGACGCCTACGGCATCTCGAAGAACCATCTGATGAAAGTCGTCCAGCAGCTCGGCGAACTCGGGTGGGTCGACACCGTGCGCGGCCGCAATGGCGGGCTGCGGCTGTTCCCCGAATCGCTGCGACTGACCGTCGGCGAGGTCGTGCGCGCGACCGAGAGCGATTTCGCGCTGGTCGGCTGCTTCTCGGCCGACGGCGAGGCGCGCGGCTGCGTGATCGAGCCGCAGTGCCGCCTCAAGGGCGTCCTGGCCGCTGCGCGCGACGCATTCTTCGCCGCACTCGACGGTCACACGATCGGCGAACTGGTCGAACCCGCTGCGCCGCTCGCGGCGTTGCTCGGCATCCATCCGCTCGTGCGCGTACCGGCCGCAGCGTCGCCTGAAGAGGCTGCCGTGCCCGCCGAGTCGCCGTCGAAGGCCGGCTGACACGCGCGCGCCGCACGCCGCGATCCGGCCAGGGCCGGTTCCCGGGCCGCGTCGAGCCGGTCCATCGATTTTGCGCTGAATCAACCCGAATTTCGCTTGAAAGCCGCATAACCATCCTCATCTTGGTGGTAATCGAAAATTGGAGGTCTCGACTAAATGAGAATCGACAAGCTCACCACCAAGTTCCAGGAAGCACTCGCGGACGCCCAAAGCCTCGCGGCAGGCCGCGACAATCAATACATCGAACCCGTTCACGTCCTCGCGGCGCTGGTCGCGCAACAGGACGGTTCCGCCCGCTCGCTGATGTCGCGCGCAGGCGTGCACGTGCAGGCGCTGCAAGGCGCGCTGAACGAAGCGATCTCGCGCCTGCCGCAAGTGACGGGCACGGGCGGCGACATCCAGATCGGCCGTGAACTGGCCGGGCTGCTGAACCAGGCCGACAAGGAAGCGCAGAAGCTCAACGACACGTTCATCGCGAGCGAGATGTTCCTGCTCGCCGTATCCGACGACAAGGGTGAAGCCGGCAAGCTCGCGCGTCAGCACGGCCTCACGCGCAAGGCGCTGGAAGCCGCGATCGCCGCGGTGCGCGGCGGCTCGCAGGTGCACAGCCAGGATGCGGAAAGCCAGCGCGAGGCGCTGAAGAAATACACGGTCGACCTGACCGAACGCGCCCGTGCGGGCAAGCTCGATCCGGTGATCGGCCGCGACGACGAAATCCGCCGCTCGATCCAGATCCTGCAGCGCCGCACCAAGAACAACCCGGTGCTGATCGGCGAGCCGGGCGTCGGCAAGACGGCGATCGTCGAAGGGCTCGCGCAGCGCATCGTCAACGGCGAAGTGCCTGAAACGCTGAAGGGCAAGCGCGTGCTGTCGCTCGACATGGCCGCGCTGCTCGCGGGCGCGAAGTACCGCGGCGAATTCGAGGAGCGCCTGAAGGCGGTGCTCAACGACATCGCGAAGGACGAAGGCCAGACGATCGTCTTCATCGACGAAATCCACACGATGGTCGGCGCGGGCAAGGCCGAAGGCGCGATGGATGCGGGCAACATGCTGAAGCCGGCGCTGTCGCGCGGCGAGCTGCACTGCATCGGCGCGACCACGCTCGACGAATACCGCAAGTACATCGAGAAGGACGCCGCGCTCGAGCGCCGCTTCCAGAAGGTGCTCGTCGACGAGCCGAGCGTCGAGGCGACGATCGCGATCCTGCGCGGGCTGCAGGAGAAGTACGAACTGCACCACGGCGTCGACATCACCGACCCGGCGATCGTCGCCGCGGCCGAGCTGTCGCATCGCTACATCACCGACCGCTTCCTGCCGGACAAGGCGATCGACCTGATCGACGAGGCCGCGTCGAAGATCAAGATGGAAATCGATTCGAAGCCCGAAGAGATGGACAAGCTCGATCGTCGCCTGATCCAGTTGAAGATCGAGCGCGAAGCGGTGAAGAAGGAGCAGGACGAAGCGTCGCAGAAGCGCCTGCAACTGATCGAGGAAGAGATCGAACGGCTCGGTCGCGAGTATTCGGATCTCGAAGAAATCTGGACGGCCGAGAAGGCGGCGGTGCAGGGCAGCGCGCAACTGAAGGAAGAGATCGAGAAGGTGCGCGCCGACATCGCGCGGCTGCAGCGTGAAGGCAAGCTGGAGAAGGTCGCCGAGCTGCAGTACGGCAAGCTGCCGCAGCTCGAGGCGCAGCTGAAGCAGGTCACGCAGGCCGAAGAGCAGGAGCAGCACAACCCGACGCGCCCGCGCCTGCTGCGCACGCAGGTCGGGGCGGAGGAAATCGCGGAAGTCGTGTCGCGTTCCACCGGGATCCCGGTGTCGCGGATGATGCAGGGCGAACGCGAGAAGCTGCTGCACATCGAGGAAAAGCTGCATGAGCGCGTGGTCGGCCAGGATGAGGCGATCAGCGCGGTGGCCGACGCGATCCGCCGGTCGCGCGCGGGGCTCGCCGATCCGAACCGTCCGTACGGCTCGTTCCTGTTCCTCGGCCCGACCGGGGTCGGCAAGACCGAGCTGTGCAAGGCGCTGGCGTCGTTCCTGTTCGATTCGGAAGAGCACCTGATCCGCATCGACATGAGCGAGTTCATGGAGAAGCACAGCGTCGCGCGGCTGATCGGCGCGCCGCCGGGCTACGTCGGCTACGAGGAAGGCGGCTACCTGACGGAAGCCGTGCGTCGCAAGCCGTACAGCGTGATCCTGCTCGACGAGATCGAGAAGGCGCATCCGGACGTGTTCAACGTGCTGCTGCAGGTGCTCGACGACGGCCGCATGACGGACGGGCAGGGGCGCACGGTCGACTTCAAGAACACGGTGATCGTGATGACGTCGAACCTCGGCTCGCAGGTGATCCAGGCGATGACGGGTGCGCCGCAGGAAGAGATCAAGGACGCCGTGTGGCTCGAGGTGAAGCAGCATTTCCGCCCCGAGTTCCTGAACCGGATCGACGACGTCGTCGTGTTCCATGCGCTCGACCGCAGCAACATCGAGTCGATCGCGAAGATCCAGCTCGCGCGCCTGCACGATCGGCTCGCGAAGCTCGACATGGCGCTCGACGTGTCCGACGCGGCGCTCGAACAGATCGGGAAGGTCGGCTACGACCCGCTGTTCGGTGCGCGTCCGCTGAAGCGCGCGATCCAGCAGGAGATCGAGAACCCGGTCGCGAAGCTCATCCTCGCGGGCCGCTTCGGTCCGAAGGACGTGATTCCGGTCGACGTCCACGACGGCAAGTTCGTGTTCGACCGCGTCGTTCACTGATCGCCGGCTTCCGGCCATCGCCCCGCAGCCCCGCTTCGCGCCGGGCGTGCAAAAACAAACACCCCGCCTCGGCGGGGTGTTTGCTTATGGCGCGTCGCAACGACGCGGTGCGTCAGCCCTGCTTGTTGCCGCCGAACATGCCGGCGATCTGCGACAGCGAGCCGAGCACGTTCGACGGGTCGACCTGCGCCTGCCCGTCGGCCGGGACCGCGCCGTCCGGCGTCGCGTGGTTGACGACGTGCGGCAGCACCTGTGCGAGCACGGTCGAGGCCATCGCCGGATCGACGCCGAACTTGCTCGCGAGCGCGCCGATCGCGTCCGAGCCGAGCACGTTCTGCAGCGTGTCCGGCGAGATCGGCTGGTTCTGGCCGGTGCCGACCCACGAGCCGATGATGTCGCCGGCGCCGCCGGCCTTGAACTTCTCGATCAGGCCGTTCAGGCCGCCCGGCTGGTTGTTGATGAATTCGAGCGCGGTCGTGATCAGCGCGCTTTGCGAGTTGCCGCCGGCCTGGCCGCCGAGCAGACCGCCAACGATGTCGAGGAGACCCATGGTTCTTCACCTTTACCGATAAGGGCGTCACGCAGCGGACGCCCGTTTGAACGAATGCCGCGCGCACGCCGTCGCGCGCGCGGCGCACATCAGGCGCCCGACGCCGTGGCGGCGGAGGCGGCCTTGTCCTTCTTGCTCTTCTTCTTCGAACCCTTCGTCGCCTTCGTCGACGACGCCGCGGCCGGTGCGCTCGCACCCGCATCGGCGGACGCCGCCGCGGCCGCGGCCGCTTTTTCCTTCTTCGTCATGCGCTTGGCCTTGGCCGGCTTCGCCGCCGCATCCGGCGCGCTTGCCGCCGGCACAGTGGCCGTCGTGCCGGCCGTCGCGGTCGTGGACGTCGACGCCGTACCGGCCGACGTGGTGGCCGACGTCGTCGCGGCCGGCTTCGACAGCTTCACGCCCTTCGGCGGCGTCGCCGAGCCGCCGATCGTCAGACCGTTTTCCTCGAGATGCCCGACCGACTTCGTGCCGAGGCCCTTCACGCGATTCGCGAGATCGTCCGCGTCCTTGAACGGGCCGTTCTTGGTGCGTTCGTCGATGATCGCCTTCGACTTCACGGGCCCGAGACCCTTCACGGATTCGAGCGCGGCCTGGTCGGCCGTGTTGACTTCGACGGCCGCGGCAAGACCGGCGGCGAGCGACAGCGATAGCGCGACGAACAACATCAGCAGCTTTTTCAGCATGGCAAAGGCTCCCTGGTTCTGACGGATGAATGGTTGTTGCAACGGACGGCGGGGCGAGATCTGGCCGGGCGTCGCCGTTAAGCATAGGACAAATGCGTGCCCTTTTTAAGACAAGCTGACCGAATCTTGCTGAAGGCTTGCGGCGCTGTAAAGACCGAAACCCGCGCCGGCACGTGATTTTGACCATTCTTTACGGTGTCGCCGGGCAGTCGCCGACGAATGTCGCACTGGCCGTTCGATAGCGCTTGACTTAGAGTGAACTCTAACTCCTAACCTTGTTCCTGCCATGTCGAAAACCGTATCCCAACCTTCCTCCGCCGGCCCGCTGACGATCGGTCAGGTCGCCGAAACGACCGGCTTGTCGACGCATACGCTGCGGTACTACGAGCAGGCCGGCCTGCTGCGTGCGATTTCGCGCACGGCGGCCGGACACCGGCTCTATGCGCCGGCCGACCTCGACTGGCTGGCCTTCGTGATGCGCCTGAAGGCGACCGGCATGCCGATCGCGCAGATGCAGGCGTTCGCGGCACTGCGCGCGCAGGGCGAGCCGACCTTCGGCGCGCGTCGCGATCTGCTAGTCGCGCATCGCGACGCGGTGCGCGCGCATATCGCGGAGCTGCAGGCGAGCCTCGACGCGATCAGCGACAAGATCGCGTACTACGAGGCACAGGAACGGGATACGGCGCGACGGGCCCACCCCTCTCACGCTTTATCGGAACAGGACGGACATCATGGAACGACTCGTTGAAGATCGCTACACGCGCGGCTGGAACAAACTGAAGGAAATCGACGGTGAGGTGGGCGAGCGGGTGATTGCGGCGCTGGCGCCGATCGCGCCGGATTTCGGGCGGCTCCTGGTCGAATTCAGCTTCGGCGACATCTACAGCCGGCCGCAGCTCGACCTGAGAGCGCGCGAAATCGCGACGATCGCGGCGCTGGCCGCGCTCGGCAACGCGCAGCCGCAGTTGAAGGTGCATATCGAGGCCGCGCTGAACGTCGGCTGCACGCGCGACGAGATCGTCGAGATCTTCATGCAGATGGCCGTGTACGCGGGGATGCCGGCCGCGCTCAACGCGCTGTTCGCCGCGCACGAGGTGTTCACGCGGCGCGACGAAGCGGCCGGCCACGCGGCGCACGCAGGCGAAACGGCCGGGCAGCCCGGATGACGACGCACGCGCGTGCGCGTCACGCGCGGTGCGGCGCAACGATCCGGTGCTTCGCGATGCGCCGGTACAGCGTCGCGCGCGAGATGCCGAGCGCCTGCGCGGCCGCGTCGGGCCGCCAGCGGTGCGCGGTGAGCGCCGCGACGATGCGGCCGCGTTCGTCGTCGGGCAGCGCGCCGGGCGCGACGCCGCCGAGCTGCGCGGCGATATCGGCCGGCAGGTCGTGCCGCGTCACGCGCGCGGCGTCGCACACCGCGCACGCATAGCGCAGCACGTTGCGCAACTGCCGCACGTTGCCGGGCCACGCATACGCGGCGAGCTGTTCGGCGAGCGTCGCATCGAGCGTCAGCACGTGGCCGGTGGCCTGCGCTTCCTCGGCGAAGACGGCGGCAATCACGTCGCGCACGTCGGCGCGTTCGCGCAGCGGCGGCAGCTCGAACGTCGCGCCGCTCAGCCGGTAGTACAGATCCTCGCGGAACGCGCCGTCGGCCACCATGCGCGCGAGATCGCGGTGCGTCGCACAGATCACGTCGAGATCGACGCGCACGGGCGTATCGCTGCCGAGCGGCACGACTTCGCCGTCGGCGAGCACGCGCAACAGGCGCGTCTGCAGCGCGAGCGGCATGTCGCCGATTTCGTCGAGGAACAGCGTGCCGCCGTCGGCGAGCGCGATCTTGCCGCGCGCGCCGTGCTTGCGTGCGCCGGTAAACGCGCCGGCCGCATAGCCGAACAGTTCGCTTTCGATCAGCGCTTCCGGCAGCGCGCCGCAGTTGACCGCGACGAACGGCCTCGCGCGCCGCGCACCGGCGTCGTGAATCGCACGCGCGAACACTTCCTTGCCCGCACCGGTTTCGCCGAGCACGAGAATCGGCAGCCGCTTGCTCGCGACCCGCAGCGCGAGTTCGGCCTGCTGCGCGATGCGCGCGTCGCTGCTGTGCAGGAACGGCGTCAGCGCGCCGACGTGACGTTGCGCGGTGCCCGGGCGGCGCGACGCGGTGCCGGGCTCGCGGCCCGTGCGCCGTAGCGGCGCACGCAGCCGCGCGTAGAGCGGCGCACCGGTCGCGCGCAAGCGCAGCGCGACGATCGCGTCGAGCCGCGCGGCATCGCGCAGCGGCATCTCGGTCGCGTCGAAGATCTCGTCGATATGGCGCGGTTCGCGCAGTGCCGGCAGCGCATCGCGCGCCTGCCGGTTCGCGGCGACGATGTTGCCGCATTCGTCGAACGCGATCAGCCACTCGGGTTGCGCTTCGACGTAGTGACGGTTCGGATGCCCGAACAAGATCCAGTGCTGCGCGGTGCTGTGCACGAAGTAGCCGTCCTCGATCAGCGCCGCGCTCTGCCGCACGAGCTGATAGACGAGCCGCTGGCTGTCGCGGCCGTCGGGCGAATGAACGGCCGACGCGTCGAGCACGCCGATCAACTCGCCGCCCGGCGAGAAGATCGGCGCCGCGCTGCAGGTGAGCGTCGTGAACGCCGCGCGAAAGTGATCGGTCTTGTGCACGGTGATCGGCGCGAGATCGGTCAGCACGTTCGCGACGCCGCACGTGCCTTCCTCGCTTTCCGACCAGCACGAGCCGATGTGCAGCCCCGCATGGCGGAAGTCGTTGCGGCGCTCGCGGTCGATCCGGTAGTCGATCGTCACCCCATGGGCGTCGGTCAGCATCACGCAGTAGTCGGCCACGCGGATCATGTCGTGCAGCCGCGTCAGGCACTGGCCCGACGCGCGCAGGAACGCCTCTTCCTTGTCGCGCACTTCGCGCAGCTCGGCCGCGGTCAGCACGCGCGGGCCGATCGACGAAGCGGGGTCGAGACGGTAGCGCTCCAGCGATCGTTGCCACGACGACACGAGACGCGTGGATTCGGCCGGCGCGGGCAGGCGTCCGGCGAGCGCGCCGAGCACACGGTCGGCGTGCTGGGCCTGGGGGACGGCGTAGGGCATGGTCGGCTCCGGTTCCGTACGGCGGGGAATGCGATGTTCTTGTAGCACATCCCGTTCGACGGATCACATTGCATCGCAGCACGCGGCGCGCATGAGACGTTCGTCTCACCGGTATCGCGGGCGTCTCGTGTCGTTGAGACGCGTGCATGGGCGACAGGCGGCGCGCGACCGGCACGGCGCCGCACGCGCCGCGCCGCGCTGCCGCGGGCTTTGCGCGCGCAACGGCGCACGCGCGCCGGTGGCGCGACGGCCGTTTCGTCGCCTCGACGATGTGAGACGCGCGGGCCGTACGGCTGCGCGCTTCGTCCCCCCCGGCCGCGATCCGGGCGCGCCGGCAGACGCGCCCCGTCAGCATTCACGAGGGTTTCACGGTCATCGCATGCACGGTGGCACGCCGCTTGCAGAGAGGGAGGGCAGGTCGGCGCGGTCGCGTCGACGACGACGATCCGCGGCCCGGCGATGGCAGCGGACGAGACAGGCAGGGCCGCGGCGCACGCATGCGCGGCGGCTGGCCCACTGGATGGAGACGAACCCGTGACGATGCCCGTTACCGTCGGCGTGATCGCGAACCCCGCATCGGGGCGCGACATTCGCCGCCTCACGACGCATGCCTCCGTGTTTCCGACGGCAGAGAAGGCGAACATGATCGTGCGCCTGCTGGCCGGCCTCGGCGCGATGGGCGTCGAACGCGTGCTGACGCTGCGCGACCGGACCGGCATCGCGACGCTGCTGCTGCGCGCGCTCGACACGCATCGTGCGGTCGCGCCGCATGAGCGCTGGCCGCAGGTCGAATTCGTCGACCTGCCGATCACCGATACCGTGGCCGACACGCAGGCCGGCGCTGCCTACCTGCACCGGATGGAAGTCGCGCTGATCGTCGTGCTCGGCGGCGACGGCACCCATCGCGCGGTGGCCGCGCACTGCGGCGCGACGCCGCTCGTCGCACTGTCCACCGGCACCAACAACGCGTTTCCCGAGCATCGCGAAGCCACCGTCGCCGGTGTCGCGGCAGGACTCGCCGCGACCGGCGCGGTGCCGGCGGACGTCGCGTTCACGCGCAACAAGCGGCTCGTCGTGCGCTGCGTGGCGGGTACGCAGCCGGGGCGCGAGGAAATCGCGCTCGTCGACGTGTGCGCCGCGCGGCAGCGCTTCATCGGTGCGCGCGCGATCTCGGGGTCCGACGATATCGAGTCGCTTTACCTGACGTTCGCGGAACCGGACGGGATCGGCCTGTCCGCGCTCGGCGGCGCGTGGGCGCCGCTCGAACGCAGTGCGCCGCACGGGCTCGCGATGCGTTTCGCCGGTGAAGGCAAGACGGCCGGCACGCCGCTCGTCGCGCCGATTGCGCCGGGCCGCGTCGATCGCGTCGTGATGCGCAGTTGCGAGCGGCTCGAGCCGGACGCGTGGCAGACGATCCCGTTCGAGCGCGGCACGCTCGCGTTCGACGGCGAACGCGAGATCGAGGTCGCGCGCGGCGATCGCTACGAGATCTCGCTCGACTGGCGCGGGCCGTTGACGGTCGACGTCGGCCGCACGCTGCGCTACGCATCGTCGCGGCAACTGCTGCGCGATGCCGGCGCGTGGCACGCGTGAGCGACGGCGTTCCCGCAAGAAATTTCGATATCCATAACGATCATCAAGGAGACATCGCAATGACAGTTTCACTCGAAGGACAGGTCGCCATCGTCACGGGCGGCGCGCGCGGCATCGGCCGCGGCATTGCACTGACGCTCGCCGGCGCGGGCGCCGACATCCTGCTGGCCGACCTGCTCGACGACGCGCTCGACGCCACCGCGCGCGAGGTGCGCGCACTCGGCCGCCGGGCGGCGGTCGCGAAGGTCGACGTCACGCAGGCCGCACAGGTCGACGCGATGGTCGCGCAGGCGCTCGCCGAACTCGGTCGGCTCGACATTCTCGTGAATTGCGCGGGCGTGATCAGCATTCATCCGGTCGGCGAGCTGAGCGAGCGCGACTGGGATGTCGTGATGGACGTGAACGCGAAGGGCACGTTCCTCGGCTGCCGCGCGGCGCTCGCGCCGCTGAAGGCGCAGGGCCGCGGCCGGATCATCAACGTCGCGTCGATCGCCGGCAAGGAAGGCTTTCCGAATCTCGCGCATTACAGCGCGTCGAAATTCGCGGTCGTCGGTTTCACGAACGCGCTCGCGAAGGAGGTCGCGCGCGACGGCGTGACCGTCAACGCGATCTGCCCGGGCATCGTGCGTACCGACATGTGGGACCGGCTGTCCGACGCGTGGAAGGCCGACGGCGAATCGGTCGAGGCGTCGTGGCAGCGGCACCAGCTGACGCTGATACCGCAGGGGCGCGCGCAGACGCCGGAAGACATGGGCCGGCTCGCGCTGTTCTTCGCGACGATGGACAACGTGACGGGCCAGGCCGTGAACGTCGACGGCGGCTTCACGTTCCACTGACGGCCATAGGCCGTGCAATCCGCCGCCACGGCCCGGCCGCGGCGGCATTCGCAGTCAGACCTACTCAGGAGACACACATGACAGCTTCGACACAGCTCGGCAGGGACAAGCTGCTGGACGCCTACCGGATGATGCGCACGATCCGCGAATTCGAGGAACGCCTGCACGTCGAATTCGCGACCGGCGAGATCCCCGGCTTCGTTCACCTGTACGCGGGCGAGGAGGCGTCGGCGGTCGGCACGATGCTGCACCTCGGCCTCGACGACTACGTCGCGACCACGCATCGCGGCCATGGCCATTGCATCGCGAAGGGCGTCGACGTGCACGGGATGATGGCCGAGATCTACGGCAAGAAGACGGGCGTCTGCCACGGCAAGGGCGGCTCGATGCACATTGCCGACCTGTCGATGGGGATGCTCGGCGCGAACGGGATCGTCGGTGCGGGCGGCCCGCTCGTGTGCGGCGCGGCGCTCGCGGCGAAGCACCGGAAGACGGGCGGCGTCGGCGTGTGCTTCTTCGGCGACGGCGCATCGAACCAGGGCGTGATCTTCGAATCGATGAACCTCGCGTCGGTGTGGCGGCTGCCCGCGATCTTCGTTGCCGAAAACAACGGCTACGCGGAAGCGACGTCGTCGAGCTGGTCGGTCGCGACCGACAACATCGCCGATCGCGCGAACGGCTTCGGGATGCCGGGCGTGATCGTCGACGGCTTCGACTTCTTCGCGGTGCACGAAGCGCTCGGCGAGGCCGTCGAGCGCGCGCGCAACGGCGGCGGCCCGACGCTCGTCGAGGTGAAGTTCACGCGCTACTTCGGCCACTTCGAAGGCGATGCGCAAACCTACCGCGCGCCCGGCGAGGTGCAGAAGCTGCGCGACGAGAAGGACTGCCTGAAGCATTTCGAAACGCGCGTCGTGCGCGCCGAAGTGCTGACGACCGACGATCTTCGCGCGGTCGATGCGCAGGTGAGTGCGCTGATCGACGACGCGGTCGCGCAGGCCAAGGCCGCGCCGGTACCCGATGCCGCCGACCTGCTGACCGACGTCTACGTGTCGTACCCGTGATCGCGGCCTGACACCGAGGCAGGCACGGCGAACCGAACAATTCAGGAGGCAGACATGGCAAGGAAAATCACTTATTCGCAGGCGATCAACGAGGCGCTCGCACAGGAAATGACGCGCGACGACAGCGTGATCGTGATGGGCGAGGACAACGCGGGCGGCGCGGGCGCGCCGGGCGAGGACGACGCGTGGGGCGGCGTGCTCGGCGTGACGAAGGGGCTGTTCCACAAGTTTCCGGGCCGCGTGCTCGATACGCCGTTGTCGGAGGGCGGCTACATCGGCGCGGCGGTCGGCGCGGCCGCGTGCGGAATGCGGCCCGTCGCGGAGCTGATGTTCATCGATTTCATGGGCGTGTGCTTCGACCAGATCTTCAACCAGGCCGCGAAGTTCCGCTACATGTTCGGCGGCAAGGCCGTGACGCCGGTCGTGATTCGCGCGATGTACGGCGCGGGCTTGCGCGCGGCCGCGCAGCACTCGCAGATGCTGACGTCGCTGTTCACGCACATTCCGGGGCTGAAGGTCGTGTGCCCGTCGACGCCGTACGACGCGAAGGGGCTGCTGATCCAGGCGATCCGCGACAACGATCCCGTGATCTTCCTCGAACACAAGCTGCTCTATACCCGCGAAGGCGAGGTACCGGAGGAGTCCTATGCGATTCCGTTCGGTGAAGCGAACGTGATGCGCGACGGCGACGACGCGACGATCGTCACGTACGGCCGCATGGTGCACCTCGCGATGGACGCGGCCGCGAAGCTCGCGAAGGACGGCATCCAGGTCGACGTGATCGACCTGCGCACGACGTCGCCGCTCGACGAGGAAACGATCCTTGAAAGCGCGGAGCGCACCGGGCGCGTGGTGGTCGTCGACGAAGCGAACCCGCGCTGCTCGATCGCGACCGACATCGCCGCGCTCGTCGCGCAGCGCGCGTTCAATTCGCTGAAGGCGCCGATCGAACTCGTGACCGCGCCGCATACGCCCGCGCCGTTCGCGAGCGTGCTGGAAGACCTGTATATCCCGTCCGCCGATGCGATTGCGCAGGCGGTCCTGAAGACGAGGAGCTGACACGATGTCGATTCACATGATCACGATGCCCAAGTGGGGGCTGTCGATGGAGCAGGGGCAGGTCAACGGCTGGCTGAAGGCGATCGGCGAGCGCGTGACGAAGGGCGACGAAGTGCTCGACGTCGAGACCGACAAGATCTCGTCGGGCGTCGAATGCGCGTTCGACGGCACGCTGCGGCGGCAGGTCGCGCAGGAAGGCGAGACGCTGCCGGTCGGCGCGCTGCTCGGCGTCGTTGCGGCCGCCGACGCGAGCGATGCCGACATCGATGCGGCGATCGCCGATTTTCAGCGCGACTTCGTGCCGAGCGCGGCGTCCGACGAAGCCGCGGGTCCGCAGCCCGAGAAGGCGCAGATCGGCGGCCGGACGGTGCGCTTCCTGAAGCTCGGCGAAGGCGCCGGTACGCCCGCGGTGCTGATCCACGGCTTCGGCGGCGATCTGAACAACTGGCTGTTCAATCACGCGGATCTCGCCGCGCACCGGCCGGTGTGGGCACTCGACCTGCCCGGGCACGGCGAATCGGGCAAGGCGCTCGACACGGGTAGCCTCGACGAACTGGCCGATGCGGTGCTCGCGCTGCTCGATGCGCAGCAGATCGACCGTGCGCACCTGATCGGCCATTCGATGGGCGGCGCGGTCGCGATGGCGGCGGCCGAGCGGGCGCCGCAGCGTGTCGCGTCGCTGACGCTGATCGCGAGCGCGGGGCTCGGCACCGAGATCAACCGTGCGTACATCGACGGCTTCGTCGCCGGCAACAGCCGCAACACGCTGAAGCCGCACCTCGGCGCGCTGTTCGCGGACAACGCGCTGGTCACGCGGCAGCTCGTCGAAGATCTGGTCAAGTACAAGCGGCTCGAAGGCGTGCAGGCCGCGCTGGCGAAGATCGCGGAGGCCGCGTTCGACGGCGCCGCCCAGCGGCGCGTGTTCCGCGACCGGCTCGCGTCGCTTGCGCCGCGTACGCTCGTGATCTGGGGCGAGCGCGACCAGGTGATCCCGGCGCACCACGCGCAGGGGTTGCCGGACGACGTGCGGGCCGAGGTGCTCGCCGGCAGCGGGCACATGGTGCAGATGGAGGCCGCCGCCGACGTGAACCGCCTGATCGCCGCGTTTCTCGGAGACTGACGATGGCCGCCGCGCTCGAACGACCCAGCCTCACCGCGCTCGGCCAGCCGGGCGCGCGCAGCCGCGACAAGCTCGCGCGCATTCCGGTGCGCGTCGAGCCGGCGGCCGGGGCGGCGTTGCCGAAGCCGCCGTGGCTGCGCGCGCGGCCGATGATGAGCGGGGCGGTCGCCGACATGGCGGCCGTGCTGCGCGAGCATCGGCTGCATTCCGTCTGCGAGGAGGCGATGTGCCCGAACATCGGCGAATGCTTCGCGCAGCGCACCGCGACCTTCATGATCATGGGCGGGCTGTGCACGCGGCGCTGCCCGTTCTGCGACGTCGCGCACGGCCGCCCCGAGCCGCTCGACCCCGGCGAGCCGGCGCGACTGGCGGCCGCGTCCGCCGCGCTCGGGCTGCGCTACGTCGTGATCACGTCTGTCGACCGCGACGACCTGCGCGACGGCGGCGCCGCGCATTTCGCCGCGTGCATTGCGGCGGTGCGCGCGCGCGTGCCGGGCATCGGCGTCGAAGTGCTGACGCCGGACTTCCGTGGCCGCGTGCCGCGCGCGCTCGATGCGCTGTCGGCCGCGTGGCCCGACGTGTTCAACCACAACATCGAGACGGTGCCGTCGCTGTATCGGGCGGCGCGGCCGGGCGCCGACTATCGCGGCTCGCTCGAACTGCTCGCGCAGGCGAAGGCCATGCGGCCGGGGCTGGTGACGAAATCGGGGCTGATGCTCGGGCTCGGCGAGTGCGACGACGACGTGCGCGACACGCTGCGCGACCTGCGTGCGCACGACGTCGACGTGCTGACGCTCGGTCAGTATCTCGCGCCGTCCGCGCACCATCTGCCGGTGCGGCGCTACGTGAGCCCGGACGCATTCGCTGCATGGCGCGACGACGCGCTATCGCTCGGTTTCAGGGAAGTGGTTGCCGGCCCGCTCGTGCGGTCGTCGTATCACGCGGCCGACGTACTGGAGGAGACGTAACGGGCCGCGCGTCAGGCGGATGCGGCCGCCTGCGCGCGACTGACGCGCTGCAGGTACAGCACGAGCCCGGCGCCCGCGAGCATCAGGCTGACCGTGTTCGCGAACCAGAAGCCGCGCGCGCCGGTCAGCCACGCGGGCGCGATGCCGCCCACGTCGAAACCGAGCGCGTAGCCGCCGCTGAGCCCGACGCCCCACAGCGCGACCGCATAGATCACGGTCGGCACGACCGCGACCTTGTACGCGCGCAGCACGAACGCCGACGTAACCTGCAGCGCATCGAAGACGTGGTAGCACGCGACGATCGCGACGAGCGGCATCGCGGCCGCGGCGACGGCCGGGTTCGGCGTATAGCCGCCGATGATCAGCGGGCGCAGCACGAACACGAGCAGGCCGTAGGTCGCGGCGATGCCGCACGCGAAGATCACGCTGTGCCGGCCGAGCAGCCGGGCTTCTTCGGGCCGGCCGGCGCCGAGCGCGCGTGCGACGAGCGTCGACGCCGCCACGCCGATCGACAGCGGCGTCATGTACAGCACCGCGCCGATGTTGCCGGCGATCTGGTGGCCGGCGAGCGTCGTCGTGCCGAATTGCGCGATGAACAGCGCCATGCACGTGTACGACGTGACTTCGATCAGGTACGACAGGCCCATCGGTACACCGAGTTTCAGGATCGCCTTCTGACGCGCCCAGACCGGCCAGCAGAAGCGCGAGAAGATCGCGAGCGGCGCGAACACGTCGAGCTTCGCGAGCAGCGTGTAGCCGATCAGTGCGAGCGCCCAGTTGATCAGCGTGCTCGCGAGCCCGCAGCCGGGGCCGCCGAGGGCCGGCACGCCGAACCCGCCGAAGATGAACCACACGTTGAGCGGAAACTTGAGCAGCAGCGCGCCGATCTGGAGGATCATCGCGAGCCTCGGCTTGCCGGCCGCGTTGGTCAGCGCGTTGTAGATGCGAAAGACGAGGCTGGCGGGCAGCCCGTAAGACAGGATGCGCAGGTACTCGACGGTGCGGTCGTGCAGCGCGGCGGGCGTATGCGCGAGGTGCAGCAGCGGTTCGGGAAAATGCAGCAGGAGAAAGCCGGGCACCGCGAGCAGGAGCGCGAGCCACAGCGCCTGGCGTACTTCCTCGCCGATCTCGGCGTAACGCCGCGCGCCGTACAGTTGCCCGGTGATCGGCTGCAGCGCGGACAGGATGCCCGTCAGGCCGATGTAGATCGACACGTAGATCGACGAGCCGAGCCCGAGTGCGGCGAGATCGACGGCCGAGTAGCGGCCGACCATCGCGGTGTCGATCACGCCGAACGCAATGATCGCGAGCTGGCCGACGAGCACCGGCCACGCGAGACCGACGATCCGGCGGATGTCGCCGAACATCGTCAGCCGGCCGGCTGACGGCGAGCCGGGCGCCGCTTGACGGGCGTCTTCGGCCGTTCGATGCGCTCGTACAGGCGGAAGCGTTCGTCGCGGTCGGCGACGCGGCGGCCTTCCCACACGAGACGCCACACGTATTGCGACATCGAGCTCGGCTCGCCGAAGTCCGAGCGGTCCTGGCGCAGAATCACGTCGCAGTCGCCGGAGAAATCGAAGCGCATGTTGCCGAAATAGGCGAAGGTCGCGATCTGCGCGTCGCCGAGCCGCGCGGGCGAGATGCACTCGTAGTCGGACGGCAGGTGCACGGCGATCTGCTGCGCGACGTCGCGATAGGTGCGGCCGTAGTTGACGATCGGCAGCCACAGCGTCATCAGCAGTACCCACATCAGCGTGGTGCCCGCGCCCGACAGCACGACGCTGCGCCACAGCACCTTCGGCTGCCGCGAGATGCGCCAGCGCACGAGGAAGCACCAGCACACGGTGGCGATCACCGCGCAGATGAACGACAGGATCTTGAAGTGCGGCTCGTAGCCGGGCACGAGCCGCGCGAGGTTGCGCGCGAGCGGATGCGGGAAGCCCGTGATCGACGCGAGCCACACGAGCCACACGAAGGTGCCGAGAATCGTGAAGCTCAGCACCGCGAACCAGTCGATCGCGTTGATCGCGCCGCGCTTGAGGGTCGGCAGCGCGAACGTCGCGAGCACCGCGAGCGGCGGCAGCAGCAGCATGTACATGCGGTTCGACTGCTGGCTCTGCAGGATCACGAGCGCGACGAGCGGCACGGCGACCGACAGCGGAATCGCGACGTGTGCACGGCGGCGCAAGCCGGCCCAGCTCCACCACGCCCAGATCGCGAGCGGCCACGCGGGCCACGTGAACAACGGCAGGTTCTTCGCCGCATAGCCGAGCACCGCGGTCGGCGGCCCCGAAAAGCGCATCAGGCTGCCGTGGATCCACTGGTTGAAGAACCAGGCGGCGTCGTCGGGCGCGGCGACTAACGCGGCCAGCGGCCACAGCGCGAAGATCGCGGCCGCGAGCGGCACGCCGACGAGCGGCAGGCGCAGGTTGCGCATCTCGGGCGTGACGAGCCACAGGACGGCCGTGCCGGCGAGCAGGGCGACGACCAGCACCGGGTTGCCGGACAGGGCGACGAGGCCGATCGCGGCGCCCCACCACAGCGCGCCCTGCATCGGCTTGTCGATGCCGCGCACGATCCCGTAGACGAGCATCGCGATCCACGCGAACTGCGCGAGCTGCGGCGTCGTTTCGTGCCCGCGCTCCGCGAGGCCGAAGCAGGCGACGAGGACCAGCAGCGCGCCGTCGGCGAGCGTGCGGCCGTAGTCGCGCGGCTCGGGCTCGCCGCCGAACGCGTATTTGAACGGCTGGACCTCGGCGCGCCGGCCGAGCAGGTAGGCTGCGTACCAGACGAACGCGCACGCGACGCAGAACAGCACGCCGGTGTCGACGCGCGACGCGTTGCTTGCGTCTACCCACGGGCCGAGCCCGCGGATCGACAGTGCGCCGAGCCAGTAGCCGAGCGGCCCGTCGGTCGTGATGAACTTGCCGACCAGGTTCGGCAGCAGCCAGTCGTGCCAGCCGCCCTTGGCCATCGTCCACATCACGCCGAAGCCCGCCGCGTCCTCGTTCTTCCACGGGTCGCGGCCGAACAGGCCGAACGCCGCGTAGACGAAGCAGAGCGTGAGCAGCAGCCAGCGCGGCAGCGCGCGCGTGGCGGAGGCGGTGAGACGGACGACAGGCTTCATGCAGATGAGCGATTTGTTATGGGCGGGTGGCCGGCGCGGTGGCGCGCGGTCGGGCCGGATTCGAGCATCCGGCATTGTAGACGCGCCCGCTGTTGCACGTCAGGTGGATGCCCGGGCGCCGGCGGGCGCGTGCCGGGCGAGCAGAGACAAAAAAGGGCAGCCTGGGCTGCCCTTTCGTGCGGTACCGGTCGATGCAACCACCGGATACGGTGCGAAGCTTACTTCGCGACCTTGCCGCTGGCGCGTGCGCCGAACTTGTTCTTGAACTTCTCGACACGGCCTGCCGTGTCCATGATCTTTTGCTGACCCGTGTAGAACGAGTGCGATTCCGACGACACTTCGATCTTGGCGAGCGGGTAGGTCTTGCCTTCGTGGTCGATGGTTTCACGCGTCTGGATCGTCGAGCGCGTGATGAACTTGAAGCCGTTCGACATGTCTTGGAAGACGACTTCGCGGTAGTCCGGGTGAATGCCAGGTTTCATGATGTTCCTTGGTGAGAGCGGTAGCCAACCCGCCGCTTGCCGTGCCGTGCCGCGCAGATTTGCGCGATTCGGCCGACGTCAAGCCCGGCGCGAGCCACTTGCCTAAGGTCGAAAAACGGCGATTATGCCAGAAAATCAGACGGTTGACGAATAATTTTCACGGTGCGCCGAGCGCGCCGGTGCCGGCCGGATCCTGCCGGTAGTAGCGCGCCAGCAGCCGGTACAGTTCCGGAAATTCGGACTCGAACGCCTTCGGCCGGACGAACAGCGCTTCGCTGCACACCGCGAAGAACTCCGAAGGATGGTCGGCCGCATAGGGATCGATCAGCGAATCCCGCTCGAAGCGCGCCCACGCGCGGTCCGGCACCGCGTCGACGCGCGCGCAGAACTGGTCGTACGCGTGCTCGAACACGTCGGCCCACGCCTGCGCATCGAGGTGCGGCGCGTGCCAGCGACGAAAAAGTGGCGGATAGCCGTCGGCTGCGCCGTTGACCATGTCGATCTTGTGCGCGAACTCGTGGATCACGACGTTGTACGCGTCGCGGCCGTCGGTCATCTGCGCGTCTTCCCAGGACAGGATCACCGGGCCGCCTTCCCAGGCTTCGCCGCTCGCATCCTGCTCGACTTCGTGGACGACGCCGTCTTCGTCCTGCACTGTCTTGCGGATCACGAATTCGCCCGGATACACGACGACGCCGACCCAGCCATCGTACAGCGACAGGTCGAGATTCAGCACGGGCAGGCAGGCCTGCGCGGCGATCGCGACGACCATCGCGTCGGTCAGCTCGAGCCCGTGCGCGGTCGAGAACGATTTCTTCGCGACGAACAGGCTCGTCAGTTCGCGCAGCCGGCCGAGCGCGTCGGGCGACAGCGTGGCGAGGAACGGCAGGCGCTCGACGGTGTCCTGCCACAACGCGTCGGGGATCGGATGGCTGCGCAGCGCGCGGTCGCGGCGGCGGTCGTCGAACCAGCGGGTCAGTTTCGAGAGCATGAAGGCGGTCCGCGGAAATCCAAAGCCTGTCTTTTAACTCAATCGATCTCTTTTTGCCATGCCGCAAAGAGACCGCCGACGAGCGCCACACCCGCCAGGAAGTAAAAGCCGTCGAGCGACGCGAGGAACGACGCCTGTTGCGCGACCATGCGCGCGATCGACGCGAGCGCGAGGCCGTGCGCGTCGTTCAGCGCGTGGCCGGCGGTAACATAGCTGTGCGTCAGCGCATCGACGGTCTGCTGGAACAGCGGGTCGAACACGTTCGCGCGCTCGACGAGCCGCGTCTGATGAACGGCCACGCGGTGCTGCTCGACGATGATCACCGACGACGTCGCGAACGAGATCGTCAGTTGCCGCACGATGTTCTTCAGCCGGTAGCCGTGCGTATATTCGTCGATCGCGAAGATCCGGAACGTCAGGTTGGCCACCGGCAGCACGATGAAGAGCAGCAGCAGCCCGCGCAGCAGCAGCGGGACGATCAGCGCGGCCTCGCCGACCTGCGGCGTCATGCGCGTCATCCACAGCGCGGCCGTGACGGCGATCGCGAACCCCGGCACGACGAACCATTTCTTGTGCGTGACGAATTTCGCGTAACGCAGGTACGCGAACAGCGCGGTGGCCGAAATCAGCGACATCGTGCCCACCAGCCGCCCGGCGTTCTCGACCGGATAGCCGAGCCCGCCTTCGAGAAACCGCGAGGTCAGGTAACTGAAGCCCGTCGACTCGTAGTAATAGAACATGTAGAGCAGCAGCCCGATCTGGAACGTCCGCTCGCGCAACGCGTGCAGGCGCACGAGCGGCGTCGGGTGGTTCCACTGGTGATACGCGAACCACGCGAGCGCGCCGATCCCCGCGATCGTCAGCACGATCAGCATCGGCGAGCCGCTGTACAACTGGTAGTGCACCTGCTGCAGCACGATCTGCAGCGCGCCTTGCGCGAGCGCGAACACCACATACGGCCAGAAGTGGCCGGAACCGCGCGCGTCGTCGGGCGTGCGGCCCGAATCGGGCAGCGTGAGCAGCGCGAGGATCGCGAACGCGACGCCGGCCGGCGCCGTGCACGCGAACAGTGCGCGCCACGTCGCATGCGCGACGAGCAGGCCGCCGACGATCGGCGCGAGCGCGCTGCCGAGCAGGATCATGATCAGGAACGCGCGCGTCGCGGGCGGCCGTTCCTGCGGCTTGAAGCTGATCTGGATCAGGATCCGGCATGCGCCCATCATCGGCCCGATGAAGTAGCCCTGGAAGCCGCGCGCGAACGCGAGTTCGAGCGACGTGTCGGCCAGCGCGGCCGCGATCGCGCCGAACGAGAACATCAGCATGCAGCCGGCGACGTAGCGACGATGGCCGAGCCGGTCGACCCACCATTGCTGCTGCAGGATGCCGAGCACGGCCGTGACCGCATACGCGCTCGACGACCACACGAGCTCGTCGGGCGACGCGTTGACGCCGCCCGCGATGTAGCTCGCGAAGAACGAGAAGACCGCGTTGTCGAAGTAGTCGATGCCGGTCACGAGCGCGAGCGCCCACGGGAACAGGTCCGCGCGCAGGTTCGCGCGGCTCCACAGCGGCGGGCGACCGGGCAGCGCGTTCATTCGCGCGCCTTGCGTACGCGCCGCGTGCCGGTTTCGGCCTGCCGCTGCGCGATCAGCGTCTCGGCGTTTTCGCCGGCAAGACGCCGCTCGACGTAGTCGATGTCGTGCTGCAGTTCCTTGCGCAGCGCGACGGCTTCCTTCAACTCGCGCTGGACGGCCGCGATCCGCCGATCGAGCGTGTCGATCTGCTCGGCAAGGCCGGTGCGGATGTCGCGCAGCGACGCGTCCGAATAGCGGCGCCGGCCGTCGCCCGTTTCTTCGAGCGGGCGCTTCAGCATCTCGGTGATGCCGTGCAGCGAGAAACCGAGCGCGCGCAGCCGCAGGATGCGCGCGAAGCGTTCGAGGTCGGCTTCGTCGTACAGGCGGTAGCGGCCTTCGCTGCGCGATGGCGTGACGAGCCCGCGCTCTTCGTAATACTTCAGCGTGCGCGGCGTGACGCCGAGCCGCGACGCGGCATCGCTCACGGTCAGCAACGGGGTGGGGGCGTCGTTCGGCATCGGGCGGCGTGGGAGTCGGTAGCGGCGATGTGGCGATTATAGATCAACCTGTACGTTCACGTTCAGGTTGGCGCGAAAAAACGGCCGCCGGGCAGAATGCGCGGGCGGCCGTTTTCGGGTGCGGGCGGAGGCGATCAGCCGCCGCGGCGCATCAGGTCGAAGAACTCGGAGTTGCTCTTCGTCTGACGGATCTTGTCGAGCAGGAATTCCATGGCCTCGACTTCGTCCATGTCGTGGATGAACTTGCGCAGCACCCAGATCTTCTGAAGGATCTCGGGCTTGATCAGCATTTCCTCGCGACGCGTGCCCGACTTGTTCAGGTTGATCGACGGGTACACGCGCTTTTCCGCGAGACGGCGCTCGAGGTGCACTTCCATGTTGCCGGTGCCCTTGAACTCTTCGTAGATCACGTCGTCCATGCGGCTGCCGGTTTCGATCAGCGCGGTGCCGATGATCGTCAGCGAACCGCCTTCCTCGATGTTGCGCGCCGCGCCGAAGAAGCGCTTCGGACGCTGCAGTGCGTTCGCGTCGACACCGCCCGTCAGCACCTTGCCCGATGCCGGGATCACGGTGTTGTAGGCGCGTGCGAGACGCGTGATCGAGTCGAGCAGGATCACGACGTCGTGCTTCATTTCGACGAGGCGCTTGGCCTTCTCGATCACCATTTCGGCGACCTGGACGTGGCGCGTGGCCGGCTCGTCGAATGTCGACGCGATCACTTCGCCGGCGACCGAGCGCTGCATTTCGGTCACTTCTTCAGGGCGCTCGTCGATCAGCAGCACGAACAGGATCACGTCCGGGTGGTTCTGCTTGATCGCGTGCGCGATGTGCTGGAGCATCACGGTCTTGCCCGACTTCGGCGACGCGACGAGCAGGCCGCGCTGGCCCTTGCCGATCGGCGCGATCATGTCGATGATGCGGCCCGTGACGTTTTCCTCGCCGCGCATTTCGCGTTCGAGCGACAGCGGCTTGTTCGGGTGCAGCGGCGTGAGGTTCTCGAACATGATCTTGTGTTTCGAGGCCTCGGGCGGCTGCCCGTTGACTTTGTCGACCTTCACCAGCGCGAAGTAGCGCTCGCCGTCCTTCGGCGTGCGGACTTCACCTTCGATGGTGTCGCCGGTGTGCAGGTTGAAGCGGCGGATCTGCGACGGGCTGATGTAGATGTCGTCGGTGCTCGCGAGGTACGACATTTCCGGCGAGCGCAGGAAGCCGAAGCCGTCCGGCAGCACTTCGAGCGTGCCGTCACCGAAGATCGTCTCTCCCGTCTTGGCGCGCTTTTTAAGAATGGCAAACATCAACTCCTGCTTGCGCAGGCGGTTCGCGTTTTCGATCTCCAGGCCGTTGGCCATTTCGATCAGTTCGGAGACGTGCAGAGACTTGAGCTCGGATAAATGCATACGGAGAACCCGCCAGGGAGGAGACGACGAAAGAAATAAAGGGAGGAGGGCGAGCGGAAGCGCTCAGAGACTTAAATGCGTCTTGTCGACGTTTTTTAATTCTAGCATAGGCCGATTCGCGCTTGAGCGAGCGATCGGCGGGTTGACGGCGGACGTGTTGCCGGCTGACAACACGTCCGCGGAACTGCCGGTATTACAGGTGGCTGTCCAGGAATGCGGTGAGCTGCGACTTCGACAGCGCGCCGACCTTCTGCGCAGCGGCCGCGCCGTTCTTGAACAGGATCAGCGTCGGGATCCCGCGCACGCCGAACTTCGCGGGCGTCGCCTGGTTGTCGTCGACGTTGATCTTCGCGATCTGCAGCTTGTCGCCGTAATCCTTCGCGACTTCGTCGAGGATCGGGGCGATCATCTTGCACGGGCCGCACCATTCGGCCCAGAAATCGACGAGCACGGGCTTGTCGGACTTGACGACGTCCTGTTCGAACGATGCGTCGCTGATGTGTTTGATCTGTTCGCTCATTGGGTCAATACCTCTTACGGTTCGGGGACTGCCTGCTTGCGCGTTGCGGCGTACCGGCCGCCGTGGGCGGCCGGCCGCTGCGGCAGGTCACTCCCGTCTCCGGAAAGGAAGGGTGTAAGCGCTGCATGCCGCGGCTCGCGGGTCGTTCGGGCGTCATATTAGCCTAAATTGCTATCTGCTGCGGGCGGCGATAGTAGCCGCTACGCGAGTAGGGGTACGACGCGACGTTCGACCATCGTACCCTGCAGGTGGAGGCCGGCTCGCGAATTACAAGGGGGAGCCGTGCGCGCGGCCCGATTCGCAGGCGCTTCGTGCGACCGGTTGCGCGCCGGTTTGCCCGCTCGCATGCGCATTGATGCGAACAAACGGTCGCATTCGTCCGGAAGCAGTGATAGAATATGCCGTGACGGGCCTCCTCGCATGGTGGGGCGGTGAACCTGGTCAGGTCGGGAACGAAGCAGCCACAATCGTTTTCCGCCAGTGCCGAGGGTTGGGCTCGTCACCTTCCTTCTCGCCCCGTTCGTTGGGCGTTTTTTATTTCTGCACCACACTCCGTTTGGCCTGCGCGTCGCCTGTCTTGCGCACCGTTTCGCGTGTCGGCGCGGCGCAGCGTTACTGATACAATTTCCCGATGACCTATCAAGTTCTCGCACGCAAGTGGCGTCCGAAGGATTTCGCTTCGCTCGTCGGCCAGGAGCACGTCGTCAGGGCGCTCACGCACGCGCTCGACGGCGGGCGTCTCCATCACGCCTATCTGTTTACCGGAACCCGCGGTGTCGGCAAGACGACGCTGTCGCGGATCTTCGCCAAGGCCCTCAACTGTGAAACCGGCGTCACGTCGCAACCGTGCGGCGTGTGTCGCGCGTGTCGCGAGATCGACGAAGGGCGTTTCGTCGATTACGTCGAAATGGATGCCGCGAGCAACCGCGGCGTCGACGAAATGGCCGCGCTGCTCGAGCGCGCGGTGTACGCGCCCGTCGATGCGCGCTTCAAGGTCTACATGATCGACGAAGTGCACATGCTGACGAATCACGCGTTCAACGCGATGCTGAAGACGCTCGAAGAGCCGCCGCCGCACGTCAAGTTCATCCTCGCGACGACCGATCCGCAGAAAATTCCCGTCACCGTGCTGTCGCGCTGCCTGCAGTTCAACCTGAAGCAGATGCCGGCCGGGCACATCGTGTCGCATCTTGAGCAGATTCTCGGCGAAGAGCAGGTCACGTTCGAACCGCAGGCGCTGCGTCTGCTCGCGCGTGCCGCGCAGGGCAGCATGCGCGACGCGCTGTCGCTCACCGACCAGGCGATCGCCTACTCGGCGAACGAGGTGACCGAGGCGGCGGTGTCGGGCATGCTCGGCGCGCTCGACCAGACTTACATGGTGCGTCTGCTCGACGCGCTCGCCGCCGGCAGCGGCCCGGAAATCCTCGCGATTGCCGACGAGATGTCGCTGCGCAGCCTGTCGTTCTCGACCGCGCTTCAGGATCTCGCGAGCCTGCTGCACCGGATCGCGTGGGCGCAGTTCGCGCCAGGCTCGGTGCTCGACGAATGGCCCGAAGCGGCCGACCTGCGCCGTTTTGCGGAGACGCTGAGCCCCGAGCAGGTGCAGTTGTTCTATCAGATCGCGACGGTCGGGCGCGCCGAACTCGGCCTGGCGCCGGACGAGTACGCCGGCTTCACGATGACGCTGTTGCGGATGCTCGCGTTCGAGCCGGCGGTTGCCGCCGGCGGGGCGCCGGGCGACCAGCCTTCGGTGCCGCGTGCGGTGCCGGCTCCGCGCGTGGCCGCATCGGCCGCCGCGGCGAAGCCGGCAGCGGCCGCGCCTGCCGAAGCCGTGCGGCCGCAGGTTGCCGCTGCGGCTGCGCCAGCCGCTCCGGTCGCACCAGCCGCATCCGCGGCGCCGGTTGCGCGTAAAGCGCCGGTGCAGTCCAGCGACGTACCCGACCAGTCAGCCGTGAAGCCGGTTGCCGTCCAGGCATCCGCGCCGGCGCCGGTCGACGCGCCGGTCGTCGAGACACCGCAGCCTACGCAGCCTACGGAAGCCTCTGCACCGCAAGCAGCGCCTGCCGGCGATCAGCCGGCCCCCGCGCACAAGGAACCTGAGCCGCCTGTTGCCGTTGCGCAGCGAGGCGACGAGCCGGCTGCGCCGGCCGACCCGGTGCCGCGCGCTGCGCCGGCCGAGCCCGCTGCACGTCCGGCCGCGCGTTCCGGCGGTGCCGCCGCCGCGCTCGACGTGCTGCGCAATGCGGGGATGCGCGTGTCGTCCGACCGCGGGCGCGCGGGCGCCGCCGCGAAATCGGCCGCGTCGCCGGCGGCCGAGAAGCCGGCCGCCCCGCGTCCCGCCGCCGTCCAGGTGCCGACGCCGCGCGCGGCGTCTCGTGCGCCGCAGGCAGCCGATTCGCGCCAGGCCCCGCCGCCGTGGGAGGACATCCCGCCGGACGAGTACGTGCCGCTCAGCGCCGACGAGATGTTCGGCGGCCCGGCCGACGACGGTTTCGTGCCGGTATTCGACAGCGGCCCCGACGACGTGCGCGTGACGCCGAAGCCGGCGGAAACCCGTCCGTCTGCACCGCTCGACACGCGTCCGTTGCCGCCCGCGATCGCACTCGATCCGGTCGGCTTCGACGGCGAATGGCCGGCGCTGGCCGCGCGACTGCCTCTCAAGGGCGTCGCGTATCAGCTCGCGTTCAACAGCGAACTGACGGCCGTCGATGCGACGACGTTGAAACTGTCCGTGCCGGTGCCGCAATACGCGGACGCCGCGCAGGTGGCGAAGCTGAAGGCCGCGCTGGCCGATGCGCTCGGCAAGTCGGTCGAGGTGAGCGTCGAAATCGGGCCGGCCCGGCGCACGGCGGCGGCGCTCGATGCGGCCGCCCGCGCGGCGCGCCAGCGCGAGGCCGAGCAGGAGATTCACGGCGATCCGTTCGTCCAGCAGCTCGTGCGCGACTTCGGTGCGCGCATCGTCGACGGGTCCGTGCGCCCGCTCGCCGATGCAGCGCCGGACGGCCCGCCGCCGACGCTGCATTGAACTGAGCGCCCCGCGGCAGGCACAATCACGCCCACACATTGGCCGGCACGCGCCGCGTGCCGGTTTTTACACGATCAAGAAGGAGTATTCCCATGTTGAAAGGCAACCTCGCCGGACTGATGAAGCAAGCGCAGCAAATGCAGGAAAACATGAAGAAGATGCAGGAGCAGCTTGCGCTGATCGAAGTCGAAGGGCAGTCGGGCGCCGGTCTCGTCAAGGTGACGATGACCTGCCGCAACGAAGTGCGCCGCGTGTCGATCGATCCGAGCCTGCTTGCGGACGACAAGGACATGCTCGAGGATCTCGTCGCCGCTGCGTTCAACGACGCGGTGCGCAAGGCCGAGGCGACCTCGCAGGAAAAGATGAGCGGCATGACGTCGGGCCTGCCGCTGCCCCCGGGCTTCAAGCTGCCGTTCTGAGCGCCGCGTCCGTGCCACTGCTTGCCGTCGTATGAAACAGCCGTCCGCCCTGTCCGCGCTCGTCGAAGCGCTGCGCGTGCTGCCCGGCGTCGGGCCGAAATCCGCCCAGCGCATGGCGGTCCACCTGATGCAGCACGATCGGGAGGGCGCGGAGCGGCTCGGCCGCTCGCTGCTGTTCGCGACCGAGCACCTGCAGCACTGCGAGAAGTGCAACACGTTCACCGAAGCGCAGATCTGCGAGGTCTGCAGCGACGAGGAGCGTGATCCGACGCTGCTGTGCGTCGTCGAGACGCCTGCCGACCAGATCATGCTCGAGCAGACGATGACGTACCGCGGGCTGTATTTCGTGCTGATGGGGCGCCTGAGCCCGCTCGACGGAATCGGCCCGAAGGAAATCCATTTCGACCGCCTCGTGCGGCGCGCGTCCGACGGTATCGTCAAGGAAGTCGTGCTCGCGACCAACTTCACGAACGAGGGCGAAGCCACCGCGCACTACCTCGGCCAGACGCTGAAGGCGCGCGGGCTCGCGGTCACGCGCCTCGCGCGCGGCGTGCCGGTGGGCGGCGAGCTCGAATACGTCGATGCGGGCACCATCGCCCGCGCGATGCTCGACCGTCGCACGATGTAAGCCGGGCGCCGCCGACCGGCGGCGCCGTTCCTCATGCCAGGGAGACACATGAGCACCAGCCAGGGCCCGCTCGCGGGCGTCAAAGTGCTCGAATTCGGAACGCTGATCGCGGGGCCGTTCGCGTCGCGGCTGTTCGCCGAATTCGGCGCGGAAGTGATCAAGATCGAGGATCCGAACGGCGGCGACCCGCTGCGCAAGTGGCGCAAGCTCTATCCGGAGCAGGGCGGCACGTCGCTGTGGTGGTCCGTCCAGGCGCGCAACAAGAAATCGGTCACGCTCAACCTGAAGGCCGACGCCGGCAAGGCGATCGCGCGGCAACTCGCGCGCGAGGCCGACATCGTGATCGAGAACTTCCGCCCGGGCTTGCTCGAAAAGCTCGGGCTCGGCTACGACGTGCTGTCGGCCGAGAATCCGGGCCTCGTGATGGTGCGCCTGTCCGGCTACGGGCAGACGGGCCCGTACCGCGACCGCCCCGGCTTCGGCGCGATCGCCGAATCGATGGGCGGGCTGCGGCACATCACCGGCTATCCCGACCTGCCGCCGCCGCGTATCGGCATCTCGATCGGCGATTCGATCGCCGCGCTGCACGGTGTGATCGGCGCACTGATGGCGCTCCATCACCGCAAGGTCAACGGCGGCGCGGGGCAGGTGGTCGACGTCGCGCTGTACGAAGCCGTCTTCAACATGATGGAAAGCGTGGTGCCCGAATACGGCGTGTACGGGATGGTGCGCGAGCGCACCGGCGCGTCGCTGCCGGGCATCGTGCCGTCGAATACGTATGCGTGCCGCGACGGCAGCATCGTGATCGGCGGCAACAGCGATCCGATCTTCAAGCGGCTGATGAAGGCGATCGAGCGCGACGACCTCGCGGACGATCCCGCGCTCGCGCAAAACGACGGGCGCGTGCCGCGCACGCAGGAGATCGACGCCGCGATTGCCGCGTGGCTCGCGCCGCGCACGATCGACGAAGCGCTCGTCGTGCTCAACGCGGCCGACGTGCCGGCCGGGCGCATCTACAGCGCCGCCGACATGTTCACCGATCCGCAGTTCGTCGCGCGGCAGATGATCCAGCGCTTCAAACTGGCCGACGGCACCGACATTCCGCTGCCGAACATCACGCCGAAGCTGTCGGACACGCCGGGCGAAACGCGCTGGCTCGGCCCCGAGCTCGGCGAGCACACGGACGAGGTGCTGCGCGGCCTCGGCTACGACGCGCAGGCGATCGCCGCATTGCGCGAGTCGGGCGCGATCTGAGCGTCCGCCGGGCCTGTCGCTTCGCGACAGGTTCGCCGCCGGGCGCATTCCGCGACGGGCTCCGTTGGCGGTAGAAAACCCGGGCCGCCCCGGTGTTTTCCCGGGCGCGCGCAACGCCGCGCGATACGGCGGGACAGCACCTGCGGGCGGTCGCAACGGTCCGTCCGCCGTCGCCGGACTGTCGCTCTCGCGCCATCTTTCCTCGGTTACAATCGCCGGATGCGAATCCTACTCAGCAACGACGACGGCTATCTCGCCCCCGGTCTCGCCGCGCTCAGCGACGCGCTGCAGCCGCTGGCCGAGCTCACGGTGATCGCGCCCGAGCAGAACTGCAGCGGCGCGTCGAATTCCCTCACGTTGTCGCGGCCGCTGTCGGTGCAGCGCGCGGCGAGTACGGGTTTCTTCTATGTGAACGGCACGCCGACCGATTCGGTGCACGTCGCGTTGACGGGCATGGTCGACGCCCGTCCGGACCTCGTCGTCTCCGGAATCAACAACGGCCAGAACATGGGCGAAGACACGCTCTATTCGGGGACAGTTGCGGCCGCCACCGAAGGCATCATGTTCGGCGTGCCGGCCATCGCGTTCTCGCTGGCCGACAAGGGCTGGGCCCATCTGGCCGACGCCGCGCGCGTCGCCGCGGAAATCGTCGAGCACTACCTCGCGCATCCGCTGTCGGGCCAGCCGCTGCTGAACGTCAATATTCCGAACCTGCCGTACGGCGAACTGAAAGGCTGGAAGGTCACGCGCCTCGGCAAGCGTCATCCGTCGCAGCCGGTGATTCGCCAGACCGACCCGCGCGGCGAACCGATCTACTGGATCGGCGCGGCGGGCGACGCGCTGGACGCGAGCGAAGGCACCGATTTCCACGCGGTGGCAAACGGTTTCGTGTCGATCACGCCGCTGCAGCTCGACCTCACGCATACGCAGATGCTGCCCGCGACGCGCGAATGGGCGCGCGCCGGAGGGCGGGCCTCATGAGCGGCGAGCGCGCGAAGCGGTTCCCGCTCGCGCTCGAAGATCTCAAGCGAGCGCCACGCAAGTCGGAAGGCCGGACCGGCGAACGCCATGCGGCGGTCGCGGTGTCGAAGGCCGCCGACAAGCCCGCGGCCGCGCCGAAACCGGTTGTCGTGAAGCCTGCCGCGCCGCGAACGGCGCTGCCCGGCTCCGCCGCCGCGAAGCCCGCGACCGCACCGAAGCCGACCGCGCTGAAGCCTGCGATGCCGAAGCCGGCCGCGCCCAGCGTTGTGCCGGCCGGTGCGTTCGCGCTCACGTCGGAACGTGTGCGCGAACGGATGGTCGAACGGCTGCGCGCGAACGGTGTGACCGACGCGCGCGTGCTGGAGGCGATGGCCGCGGTGCCGCGTCACCTGTTCGTGGATCCGGGGCTCGCGACGCAGGCCTACGAGGATTCCGCGTTGCCGATCGGCCATCAGCAAACCATTTCCAAGCCGTCGGTCGTCGCGCGCATGATCGAGCTCGCGATGGCCGGCCGCACGCTCGAGCGTGTCCTCGAAATCGGCACGGGCTGCGGCTATCAGGCCGCCGTGCTGAGCCACGTGGCACGCGACGTGTATTCGATTGAACGCATCAAGCCGCTCTACGAGCGCGCGAAGCTGAACCTGCGGCCGCTGCGCGTGCCGAACATCCGTCTGCACTACGGCGACGGGCGTGTCGGCCTGCCGTCCGCAGCCCCGTTCGACGCGATCGTGATCGCGGCGGCGGGGCTCGACGTGCCGCAGGCGCTGCTCGAGCAGCTCGCGATCGGCGGGCGGCTCGTCGCGCCGGTCGGCGCGCAGAGCGGGCAGCACCAGGTGCTCACGCTCGTCGAGCGCGTCGCGCACGCGCAATGGCGGGAGTCACGGCTTGATCGCGTTTTCTTTGTCCCTTTAAAATCCGGAGTAATTTGAAACCGATGAGTATGTTGCGCGCGATGCAAAACAACCGTTCCAGGGAACCGCTCACGCTCGCCCAGCGCGCGATCTGCGTAGCCGCGTTCTCCACGCTACTGGCCGCCTGTGCGACGCGGCTCGACAACGCGCCCGTCGTCGATCGCTCCGGTTCGCTCGGCACGACCGGCACCGCGCAGCCCGCGGCGCCGCTGCCGCCGGCGCCGCCCGGTTACTACCGGGTGAAGCCGGGCGACACGCTGTACCGGATCGCACTCGAAAACGGGCAGAACTATCGCGACATCGCCGCGTGGAACAACCTGGCGAACCCGAATCAGATCGAAGTCGACCAGCTGCTGCGCGTTTCGCCGCAGGCCGGTGCCGCCGTGGCGGGCACGCAGGTCGCCGCGCCGATCGCGGGCGCCGCCGTTGCGACCGCGCCGCTCAGCAGCGGCCCGGCGACGCCCGCCGCCGGTACGTCGTCGTCGGTCGCGACGTCGCCTGCCGCGGCAGCCGCATCGAGCGACACGGCCGCCGCGCCGAGCGGCCCCGTGACGTTTGCGTGGCCCGCGCGCGGCCCCGTGCTGAACGGCTTCGACGATGCGAAGAACAAGGGCGTCAATATCGGCGGCACCGCCGGCGAAACCGTGAAGGCGGCTGCCGACGGCCGCGTCGTCTATTCCGGTAACGGGCTGCGCGGCTACGGCAACCTCATTATCATCAAGCACGATGCAACTTACCTCACGGCATATGCACACAATCGCGCTTTGATGGTAAAAGAGGGGGACGCGGTAACGAAGGGGCAGAAGATCGCCGAGATGGGGAACAGCGATTCCGACCGCGTGATGCTGCATTTCGAGGTTCGCCGGCAGGGTAAACCTGTCGATCCGCTGAAGTATTTGCCGCCTCAATAACCGAGACGACCATGCCGAAATCGAAGCGCCACGAGCCGCAAGCCGAGTCTGAGAAGATCAGTCGCGCCACGCAAGCATCGGTGGGGCGTGCGGGTGCTTCGACGGACGATGACGAAGACGTCGCGGACAACGAGCGCGACCTCGAGGCTCGCGACGCCGACTCGGAAGGCGGCGACGACGAGCGCGACGGTCGCGCCGAGGTGGCGCCCGACGTCGACGATTTCCGCACGCTGCTGCAGGCCGAACTCACGGCCGACACGATCCAGCATTACCTGAACCGCATCAGCGTGAAGCCGCTGCTCACCGTCGAGGAAGAGCAGCGCTATTCGCGTCTGGCCAAGGCCGGCGAATTCGAGGCGCGGCAGGTGATGATCGAGCGTAACCTGCGTCTCGTCGTCAGCATCGCGAAGGGGTATCTGAACCGCGGCGTGCCGCTGCTCGACCTGATCGAAGAAGGCAACCTCGGCCTGATGCACGCGATCGAGAAATTCGACCCGACGCGCGGCTTCCGTTTCTCGACCTACGCGACGTGGTGGATCCGGCAGAGCATCGAGCGGGCGATCATGAATCAGGCCCGCACGGTGCGCCTGCCCGTGCACGTGATCCGCGAGCTGAACCAGGTGCTGCGCGCGAAGCGTCACCTCGAAAAGAATTCGATGTCGACGGGCGAAGCGGCCGAGCGCCGCGAAGCCAGCATCGACGACATCGCCTACCTCACCGGCAAGACCGCCGAGGAAGTCACCGACATCCTCGCGCTCAACGAGCACACGGCATCGCTCGACGCGCCGCTCGACCTCGATCCCGCGAGCAGCCTGCTCGACCTGCTGCCCGACGACCAGAGCCAGTCGCCCGACGCCGAGGTGCAGCACCGCGAGCTCGAGACGCTCACGCGCGCGTGGCTGTCGCGGCTGTCCGACAAGCATCGGCACGTGATCGAGCGCCGCTTCGGCCTGAACCACATCGAACCGGCGACGCTCGAGGAGCTGGCCGACGAGATGGGGCTCACGCGCGAGCGCGTGCGCCAGATCCAGCAGGAAGCGCTGGTGCGCCTCAAGCGGTTCTTTGCCTCCAACGGCGTGCGCAAGGACGCCGTTCTGTAACTGATGACTCCGATTCTCGTTTTTGACATCGAGACGATTCCCGATGTCGACGGCATTCGCCGTCTGGAAGACCTGCCCGCGACGCTCGACGATGCCGCGGTGGCCGAACATGCGTTCGCCGCCCGCCGCGAGAAGACCGGCAGCGATTTCCTGCCGCACCATCTGCAGCGCATCGCGGCGATCTCGTGTGTGTTCCGCGACAACAACGGTTTTCGCGTGCGCTCGCTCGGCACGCCGCAGGACAACGAAGCGACGCTGATCCAGTCGTTCTACCGCGTGATCGAGAAATACACGCCGCAGCTCGTGTCGTGGAACGGCGGCGGCTTCGATCTGCCGGTGCTCCATTACCGTGCGCTCGTGCACGGCATTCCCGCGACCCGCTACTGGGATCTCGGCGAGGACGACCGCGAGTTCAAGTGGAACAACTACATCTCGCGTTACCACTCGCGGCATACCGACCTGATGGACGTGCTCGCGATGTATCAGGCGCGTGCGAACGCGCCGCTCGACGCGCTCGCGAAGATGTGCGGCTTTCCGGGCAAGCTCGGGATGGACGGCAGCCAGGTGTGGCCGGCGTTCCAGGAAGGGCGGATCGATGAAATCCGCAACTATTGCGAAACCGACGTCGTCAATACGTACCTGCTGTATTGCCGCTTCCAGCTGATGCGCGGCGGCCTGACGCCGAGCGAGTATGCGGACGAGATCCTGCTCGTGAAGAACGCGCTCGCGCAGGAGCCGGCGTCCCACTGGGCCGAGTACCTGGCCGGCTTCGCCGCGTAACGCGGGCAGGCTGTGCGCGGCGGCCTGCGGCCCGCGGCGCGCTCATGCGAGTTCGAGCAGCACCGGCTGGTGATCCGACGCGCGCACGTCGCTGTCGATCTCGCAGCGCATGACGCGCGGCAGCAGCGTTTCGGTCACGAACACGAAGTCGCATGCGAGCGGTCCCTCCGACCATTGCACCGTATCGTAGACACCCGCCGTCGGCGGTGGTGTGCGGCCGGGGTGCCGTGCAATCCATGCGTCGACGAAGCGTGGAGCATCGGCGATCGGTTCCAGAAATCGGCAATACGCATCGCTGTCGAATGCGCTGTTGAAATCGCCGCAGACGATCGCATTGCGCGGCTGGCCGGTCGCGCTGAACGGCCCCTCGGCGGTTTCGGCGGGCGCCGGTCGTGCCGCATGCGCGCAGGCCTCGCGATGCCTCTCGCGCAGCGCATCCACCTGCGCGAGCCGCTGGCGCGCTGAATAATATTCCAGATGGGTGGTAACGACGCGCAGCGGCCCGAACGGCGCCTGCAGCTCGACGTTCAGCGCGACGCGCGGCATCGACGGCGCGCCGGCGTCGGCCGGCCACGGCAACAACTGGCGCAGCACGCGCCCGGTCGGCAGCCGGGTTGCGATCGCGTTGCCGAACTGGCGGCGCGGTGCGCCGGTTTCGATCGGCGGCAGGTCTGCGCCGATCGCTTCGAAGATCGTGTAGCCGGGCAGCAGCGCCGCGAGTTCGGCGAACTGGTCGGCGCCGGGCCGGCCGGGCAGTGCGCCGAAGCCGCGCGTGACTTCCTGCACGCACAGCACGTCGAAGTCGCCGAGCCGGCGGATCGCCGCAATGGTGCGCGCAAGGTCGACGCTGCCGTCCGCGTCCCGACCCCATTGGATGTTCCAGTCGATCAGTCGCATGGTCGAATCTCCTGTTGCGCGGGTTTCGAGCGCATTTCGTGCCGGCGGCCGTTGCGCGGGCCGCCCGTCGGCCTCGCCGGTCGCGGGTGCTGCCCGGGCCGCCTGCGGGGCCGTTCCGGGGCCGCGCCGAGTCGTCCATGCGCGGGCATCGACGCTTGCCTCAAGCAAAGCGCGCGACGCGGGCCTGCGTCGTCTACAATCTCGCCTTCTTCAACGTTTGTCAGGAAAAGCTGGTGTCCGAAGCCGTCCCCACTTCTGCGCGCAAATCTAGAAATGCGCCCGTCGCGCCCGGGCCCGCCCCGGTTCTCGAGATCGAATCGCTCGACATGGAAGCGCGCGGTGTCGGCCGCACGATTACCGAGAGCGGCGAGCCGGGCAAGGTCATCTTCGTCGAGGGTGCGCTGCCGGGCGAACGCGTCACCTATTCGAGCTTCCGCCGCAAGCCGAGCTACGAGCAGGCGACGGTTGTCGACATTCTGCGCCCGAGCGTGATTCGCACGAAGCCGAAATGCGCGTTCTTCGGCACCTGCGGCGGCTGCTCGATGCAGCATCTCGACATGCGCGCGCAGGTGGCGGTCAAGCAGCGCGTGCTCGAGGACAACCTGTGGCACCTGGCGAAGCTGCGTGCGGAAACGATGTTCGCGCCGATCCACGGCCCGTCGTGGGGCTATCGCTATCGCGCACGCCTGACCGTGCGCAACGTCGCGAAGAAGGGCGGCGTGCTTGTCGGGTTCCACGAGAAGAAGAGCAGCTACGTCGCCGACATGACGAGTTGCGAAGTGCTGCCGCCGCACGTGTCGGCGATGCTGGTGCCGCTGCGCCGGCTGGTCGAGGGGCTGTCGATTCGCGACCGGATGCCGCAGATCGAGCTGGCGGTCGGTTCGGAAGTCACGGCGCTCGTGCTGCGCGTGCTGGAGCCGATCAACGCGGACGACGAAGCATTGCTGCGCGCGTTCGCGGACGAGCACAACGTGCAGTTCTGGCTGCAGCCGAAGGGCCCGGATACGGTGACGCCGTTCTATCCGCTCGACGTGTCGCTCGACTACACGCTGCCGGAATTCGGTATCCGCATGCCGTTCAAGCCGACCGACTTCACGCAGGTCAACCATCAGATCAACCGTGTGCTGGTGGGCCGCGCGCTGCGCCTGCTCGCGCCGTCGCGCGACGACCGCGTGCTCGACCTGTTCTGCGGGATCGGCAACTTCACGCTGCCGCTCGCGCGGCTGTCGCGCGAAGTGATGGGCATCGAGGGCAGCGACACGCTGACGACGCGCGCGCTGGCGAACGCGCGCGAGAACGGCGTCGACGGCCACACGACGTTCGCGTGCCGGAACCTGTTCGAAGTGACGGGCGACGACATCCGCGCGCTCGGCGCCTTCGACAAGTTTCTGATCGACCCGCCGCGCGAAGGCGCGCTCGCGGTGTCGAAGGCGCTGGCCGAGATTGCGCAGAGCGGTCAAGGCCCGCTGCCGAAGCGCATCGTCTACGTGTCGTGCAACCCGTCGACGCTGGCGCGCGACGCGGGTCTGCTCGTGCACGAGGCCGGTTACCGCCTGAAGGGCGCCGGTGTCGTGAACATGTTCCCGAATACGTCGCACGTCGAATCGATCGCGCTGTTCGAGCGCGACTGAGCCGGGTCGTGGACGTAAAAAAACCGGCCCGCGGGCCGGTTTTTTCGTCGTGCAGCGCGAACGTCAGTTCCGGTTGCCGCCGAAGATGCCGAGCAGCGCGAGCAGGTTCGTGAACACGTTGTACAGGTCGAGGTAGATCGCAAGCGTCGCCGAGATGTAGTTGGTTTCGCCGCCGTTCACGACGCGCTGGACGTCGAACAGCATGTACGCGGAGAAGATCGCGATCGCGAGCACCGACACGGTGAGCATCAGCGCCGGGAGCTGCAGGAAGATGTTCGCGACCGATGCGAGCAGGATCACGATCACGCCCATGAACAGCCACTTGCCGAGGCCCGAGAAATCGCGCTTGCTGACGGTGGCGATCGTCGCCATCGCAGCGAAGATGATGCCGGTGCCGCCGAACGCGAGCATGATCAGCGACGGGCCGTTCGAGAAGCCGAGGATGAAGCTCAGCAGCCGCGACAGCATCAGGCCCATGAAGAACGTGAAGCCGAGCAGCACGAACACGCCGGCCGCGCTGTTTTTCGTCCGCTCGATCGCGAACATGAAGCCGAACGCGATCGCGAAGAACGCGAGCAGGCTCATCATCGGGCTCGTGGCCGCGAACAGCGAGAAGCCCGTCGCGACGCCGACCCAGGCGCCCAGCACGGTCGGCACCATCGACAGCGCGAGCAGCCAGTACGTGTTTCGCAGCACGCGGTTGCGAACCTCGGCGGTGCTGACGGAACCGCCGCGGCCGAAATTGTACGGATAGTCCTTCATGGTTTCTCCTAACATTGAACGCATGGGCGTTCGGGGCCGGTTCGGCGCGCGCGGTGTGCGGCGCAGCAAACCGGAGCAGCTATGGCTAAGATACGTTCCGTCCCGGGAGGTTTCAATGGCCGGGCGGCACAAAACACAGGGATTCCGAACCTTTCGCGTGTGTAAGGGTTCAATCGCAATGATACACGGGATCGTGCTACAATAGCGGATTCATTTGAACCTGTAACTTCTTAATTTTTTGGAGTTTTTATGGCAATCGAGCGCACCCTGTCGATCATCAAGCCGGATGCGGTGGCAAAGAACGTGATCGGCCAGATCTACAGCCGTTTCGAAGGCGCCGGCCTGAAGATCGTCGCATCGCGCATGGCACACCTGTCGCGTGCTGACGCAGAGAAGTTCTATGCGGTTCACGCAGCGCGTCCGTTCTTCAAGGACCTCGTCGATTTCATGATCTCGGGCCCGGTGATGATCCAGGTTCTGGAAGGTGAAGGCGCGATCCTGAAGAACCGCGACCTGATGGGCGCAACCGATCCGAAGAAGGCTGAAAAGGGCACGATCCGCGCCGACTTCGCCGACAGCATCGACGCGAACGCCGTTCACGGTTCGGACGCAGCTGAAACGGCAGCGGTCGAAATCGCGTTCTTCTTCCCGGAAATGAACGTCTACTCGCGCTAAGCCCTGGCTGGCAGCAAGTAGGCAGGATTCAGCGCACGCGGCAAGGCAGCACATCATGACGAGCGAAACTTCCGTCAATCTTCTCGACTTCGATGCCGAGGGTCTTGTCGCGTACTGCGGCAGCCTCGGCGAGAAGCCGTTCCGCGCCAAGCAGTTGCAGCGCTGGATCCACCAGTACAACGCTGGCGACTTCGACGGCATGACCGATCTCGCGAAGTCCTTGAGAGAGAAACTCAAGGGCCGCGCGTCGATCGTCATGCCCGAGATCGCCAGCGATCACGTTTCCGCCGACGGCACGCGCAAGTGGCTGATCGACGTCGGGAACGGCAATGCGGTCGAAACCGTGTTCATCCCGGAAGAGACGCGCGGCACGCTCTGCGTGTCGTCGCAGGCCGGGTGTGCGGTCAACTGCCGCTTCTGTTCGACGGGCAAGCAGGGCTTTTCCCGCAACCTGTCGACAGCCGAAATCATCGGCCAGCTGCGGATGGCCGAATTCGCATTGCGAGCGTCGCTGGGCCGCGCGCCCGGCCCGAACGGCAAGGCCGAACGGGTCGTCACCAACGTGGTGATGATGGGTATGGGCGAGCCGCTGCTGAATTACAGCGCGGTCGTGCCGGCGATGCGGCTGATGCTCGACGACAACGCGTACGGCCTGTCGCGCCGCCGCGTCACGCTGTCGACGTCGGGTGTGGTGCCGATGATGGACCGCCTCGGCGCCGAGCTGCCGGTCGCGCTGGCCGTTTCGCTGCACGCGCCGAACGATGCGCTGCGCGACGAGCTGGTGCCGCTCAACAAGAAGTATCCGCTGCGCGAGCTGATGGCGGCTTGCCAGCGTTATCTGAAAGTCGCGCCGCGCGATTTCATCACTTTCGAATACTGCATGCTGGACGGCGTCAACGACACCGAAGCGCATGCACGCGAGCTGCTGGCCGTCACGCGCGACGTGCCGTGCAAGTTCAACCTGATCCCGTTCAATCCGTTTCCGGAATCGGGCCTCATCCGCTCGAAGCCGGAGCAGATCAAGCGTTTTGCACAGGTCCTCATCGACGCGGGTGTCGTCACGACCGTGCGCAAGACGCGCGGCGAC
This sequence comes from Burkholderia metallica, assembly GCF_001718555.1. Classification (NCBI taxonomy): domain Bacteria; kingdom Pseudomonadati; phylum Pseudomonadota; class Betaproteobacteria; order Burkholderiales; family Burkholderiaceae; genus Burkholderia; species Burkholderia metallica. The sequence continues at coordinate 2,084,047 of NZ_CP013401.1, read as the reverse complement.
GACATCGATGCTGCGTGCGGCCAGCTGGCCGGCGCGGTGAAGGACCGCACGCGCCTCGCGGAACGAACGGGCGCGGCAGGAAAAGTCATCGAGGTTCGGGCGATTTGACGGGGGTGCGTGGCCGGGGATGCCAGCACCTTCAAGCGGTACAACACGCGAATAGCGATCGGTCGCGGCGCTTCGGCGTCGCGCATGGTATGGACAGTTGCGGGTGCCGGCCGGCGTGAACCGGCGGCGGCCGCCAGTGAAGAAGAATCGACGCGAGGACAAGGATGAGTGAGCCGCAGCCGTCTAACGGCGCAGAGACGAATGGCGCGAAGCCGGCACCGGCAGGGTTGGAATCGCTTGCGGCGGTCGGCAGCCGGCTGGCGCAGCTTCGGGAGTCGCGAGGCTGGACCGTCGACGACGTGTCGGCGCGACTCAAGGTCGCCCCGCAGAAGCTGCGGGCGCTCGAAGCCGGCGACATCAGCCATTTGCCCGGCGTGACGTTCGCGCTCGGCGTCGTGCGCAGCTACGCGAAGATGCTCGGCGTCGATCCGGAGCCGTTCGCGCAGGCATTGCGCCGCGAGCGCGGGGTGCCGGAAGTCGACCTGTCGATGCCTGCGTCGTCGGGGACGGATCTGCCGCGCGGCCGCGTGTCGATTCCGCTGGGCGGATCGTCGCGGCATCACCCGTGGCTGTGGGGCACGGCGATCGTCGTCGTCGCGGTGGTGGCGGTACTGATGTGGCACACTGGCGGCGATTCGTCGAGCCTGCTCGCACGCTTCAAGAGCGGCGACGCGGAGCACGCGTCGGCCGCGAGCGTGCCGGCGGCCTCGTCGTCGTCCGTCGAGGAGGCGGCTGCGAGCGGCGCATCTGCCACGGTTGCGAATGAGGTTCCGGCCCCGGCCGCTGCGTCGGCTGCGCCCGCGCCGGTGGCGCCGGTCGTGACGGCCGCTGCATCGCAGCCCGTCGTCGCCACGACCGCGGCAAGCGCCGCCGCGCCGGCTCAGCCGGCGAGCGTCGCGGTTGCGGCCGGCCAGTCGATGGTCGAGCTGAAGGTCAAGCAGGACAGCTGGTTCAGCGTGCGCGACAAGAACGGCAAGGAGCTGTTCTCCGGGCTGGTGCACGGCGGCGACGCGAAGCAGGTCGCGGGCGACGGCCCGTTCAAGGTCACGATCGGCAACAAGGCGGGCCTCGACGCGATCGCGTTCGACGGAAAACCTGTCGATCCGGCAAAATATTCGGCAGCGCGGGGTAACGTGGCGCGGTTCACGTTGCCCTGACGTCAAGCGCCGTGGCGAAGGCCTGTCGTCGATGTCGGCAGGCCGAGCGGGCACGGCGCTTTTTCAATTCATGCGCCGCGTCGCGGCGCATTCCGCGTAAATGGATCTATCGATGCAATCCGAAGCTCAATCCCCACGCATTAGTCAGATTTGTTCGACCGAACCGGTATTCGGCGGGCAGCAGCCGCGCCGCGTATCGCATGCGGTGGATGTCCGCTGGGGCGGGCAGCTCGTGACGATCGGCGGCGACGCGCCGGTGCGCGTGCAGTCGATGACGAATACCGACACGGCCGACGCGATCGGCACCGCGATCCAGATCAAGGAACTCGCGAACGCGGGCTCCGAACTGGTGCGCATCACGGTCAACACGCCCGAGGCCGCAGCCGCCGTGCCGGCGATCCGCGAGCAGCTCGACCGGATGGGCGTGAGCGTGCCGCTCGTCGGCGATTTCCACTACAACGGCCACCTGCTGCTGCGCGATTACCCGGGTTGTGCGGAGGCGCTGTCGAAGTACCGGATCAACCCGGGCAACGTCGGCCAGGGCGCGAAGCGCGACACGCAGTTCGCGCTGATGATCGAGGCCGCGGCCAAGTACGACAAGGTGGTGCGAATCGGCGTGAACTGGGGCAGCCTCGACCAGGATCTGCTCGCGCGCATGATGGACGAGAACGCTGCGCGTTCGGAGCCGTGGGGTGCGCAGAGCGTGATGTACGAAGCGCTGATCCAGTCGGCGATCGGCTCGGCCGAGCGCGCGGTCGAACTCGGCCTCGGCCGCGACCGCATCGTGCTGTCGTGCAAGGTCAGCGGCGTGCAGGACCTGATCGCCGTGTACCGCGAGCTCGGCCGCCGTTGCGGCTTCGCGCTGCACCTCGGGCTGACCGAGGCCGGCATGGGTTCGAAGGGCATCGTCGCATCGACGGCCGCGCTCGGCGTGCTGCTGCAGGAAGGGATCGGCGACACGATCCGCATCTCGCTGACGCCGGAGCCGGGCGCGCCGCGCACCGGTGAAGTGATCGTCGGCCAGGAAATCCTGCAGACGATGGGCCTGCGCTCGTTTGCGCCGATGGTGATCGCGTGCCCGGGCTGCGGCCGTACGACGAGCACGCTGTTCCAGGAGCTCGCGATGCAGATCCAGACATACCTGCGCGAACAGATGCCGGTATGGCGCAAGGAATATCCGGGCGTCGAAAAGATGAACGTCGCGGTGATGGGCTGCATCGTCAACGGCCCGGGTGAATCGAAGCACGCGAACATCGGCATCAGCCTGCCGGGTTCGGGCGAGAACCCGGCCGCGCCCGTTTTCATCGACGGCGAGAAGGTCAAGACGCTGCGCGGCGAGCGGATCGCCGAGGAATTCCAGCAGATCGTCAGCGACTACGTCGCACGCAACTACGGCCGCGCTGAGGCCACGAACTAATTCGTCCACACACACGATGACTGAACAAAAACGCAAGATCGAGAAGCTCACCGGCGTCAAGGGCATGAACGACATCCTTCCGCAGGATGCCGGCCTTTGGGAGTTCTTCGAAGCCACCGTGAAATCGCTGCTGCGTGCGTATGGCTACCAGAACATCCGCACGCCGATCGTCGAGCACACGCAGCTCTTCACGCGCGGCATCGGCGAGGTCACGGACATCGTCGAGAAGGAGATGTACAGCTTCACCGACGCGCTGAACGGCGAGAACCTGACGATGCGTCCGGAAAACACCGCGGCCGTCGTCCGTGCGTCGATCGAGCACAACATGCTGTACGACGGCCCGAAGCGCCTGTGGTACATCGGCCCGATGTTCCGTCACGAGCGCCCGCAACGCGGCCGCTACCGCCAGTTCCACCAGGTCGGTGTCGAGGCGCTCGGCTTCGCGGGCCCGGATGCGGACGCCGAGATCATCATGATGTGCCAGCGTCTGTGGGACGACCTCGGGCTGACAGGCATCAAGCTCGAGATCAACTCGCTCGGCCTCGCCGAAGAGCGTGCCGCGCACCGCGTCGAACTGATCAAGTACCTCGAGCAGTTCGCCGACGTGCTCGACGAGGATGCGAAGCGTCGCCTGTATACGAACCCGCTGCGCGTGCTCGACACGAAGAATCCCGCGCTGCAGGAAATCGCGCAGAACGCACCGAAGCTGATCGACTTCCTCGGCGACGAGTCGCGCGCGCACTTCGAGGGGCTGCAGCGTCTGCTGCTCGCGAACAACATCCCGTTCAAGATCAACCCGCGTCTCGTGCGCGGTCTCGACTACTACAACCTGACCGTGTTCGAATGGGTGACCGACAAGCTCGGCGCGCAGGGCACGGTCGCGGCCGGCGGTCGTTACGATCCGCTGATCGAGCAGCTCGGCGGCAAGCCGACCGCCGCGTGCGGTTGGGCGATGGGCATCGAGCGGATTCTCGAACTGCTGAAGGAAGAGGATCTCGCGCCCGAGCAGGAAGGCGTCGACGTGTACGTCGTGCATCAGGGCGAGACCGCGCGCGAACAGGCGTTCATTGCGGCCGAGCGCCTGCGCGACACGGGCCTCGACGTAATCTTCCACTGCAGCGCCGACGGTGCGCCGGCGAGCTTCAAGTCGCAGATGAAGCGGGCGGATGCCAGCGGTGCCGCGTTCGCGGTGATCTTCGGCGAAGAAGAGGTCGCGAACGGCACGGTGGGCGTGAAAGCGCTGCGCGGCGCGGGCGGAGACGGCGAAAAGAACGTTCAGCAGACCGTACCGGTCGAAGGCTTGACCGAATTCTTAATCAATGCGATGGTTGCATCCGCCGAAGACGGCGACGACTGATCGCGCTGGCATCCGCTCGACAAAAACGGCCTGAACAGGAAGGAATCGCTCGCCGATGAGTTATCACGACGAACAAGAATCGATTGAAAGTCTCAAGGCGTGGTGGGCCCGCTGGGGCAACCTCACCACGTGGATCGTGCTCGCGGCGCTCGTCGTCGCGGCCGGCTTCAACGGCTGGAACTACTGGCAGCGCCGTCAGGCTGCCGAAGCGTCCGGGCTGTACGAGCAGGTCCAGAAGGCCGCCGCCGCGAACGACAAGGCGACGATGGCCCGCGCGGCCGCCGACATGGAAGACAAGTTCGGCAGCACGCCGTATGCGCAGATGACGGCGCTGTCCGCTGCGAAGACGCTGTACGCGGCCGGCGACTCGGCGGGTGCGAAGGCGCAGCTGCAATGGGCCGCCGATCACGCCAAGGATGACGAGTACAAGCAGATCGCGAAGCTGCGTCTCGCGTCGCTGCTGCTCGACGAGAAGGCGTACGACGCGGGCCTCGCGCTGCTGTCGGGTACGCCGGTCGATGCATTCAAGGGCCTCGTGGCCGATCGCCGCGGCGATCTGCTGGCCGCGCAAGGCAAGACCGACGATGCGCGCGCCGCTTACAAGCTCGCGCTCGACGGCCTGTCGAAGGACGACCAGTCCGCACGCCAGCTCGTACAGTTCAAGCTGGACGCGCTCGGCGGCTGAACTCCGGTCCCCTCAACCTCTTAACTCTGCTTCGCTAACCGATGAATTTGCTGAAACGTTACGCTGTGCCCGTTGCCTGCGCGGCGGCTGTTCTCGCACTGGCGGCCTGCTCGTCGTCGAAGGACGCGCGCCGCGTGCCGACGCCGCTCACCGAGTTCAAGCCCGTGATGGACGTGCAACAGGTCTGGAAGGCGAGCGTCGGCAAGGGCGGACGCTATCTGTTCTCGCCGGTCGCCGTGGGCGACGCCGTCTATGCGGCGGGCGAAAACGGGTCGGTCGAGAAGATCGACGCGAAGACGGGCCAGACGGTCTGGCGTGCGAAGGTCGGCTCCGATCTGTCGGCCGGTGTCGGCAGCGACGGCAACCTGACCGCGGTCGGCGCACTGAAGGGCGGCGTGTTCGTGCTGGGCCCGGACGGCAAGCAACTGTGGAAGACCAGCGTGCAGGGCGAGATCTTCTCGCCGCCGCTCGTCGGCAATGGCCTCGTGGTCGTGCGCACGATCGACGGCCAGGTGATCGCGTTCAACGCGCAGACGGGCGAGCAGAAGTGGAACTACCGCAATCGTGCGGTGCCGCTGAACCTGCGCGTGTCGGCCGGCATGACGTTCGCCGGTGATGCGGCCGTGCTGGCGGGCTTCCCGGGCGGCGGGCTGGTCGCGATCAACCTGCAGACGGGCGAGCCGTTCTGGCAGACTCCGGTGTCGTTCCCGAAGGGTGTGACCGAGGTCGAGCGCATCAACGACGTCAGCGGCCCGCCGACGCTCGTGGGCGCGGAAGCCTGCGCGGTCACGTTCCAGGGCCAGCTCGGCTGCTTCGATGCGAACTCGGGCCGCCCGCTGTGGGAAAAGCCGTTCTCGAGCCGCAGCGGTCTGGCCCAGGACGATTCGGTGGTCGCCGGCGGCGACGACTGGTCGATCGTGACGGCGTACGACGCGGCCACCGGCAACCAGCTGTGGCGCAACGACAAGCTGAAAAGCCGTGACGTCGGCGTGCCGTATCTGCTCGGACATGCGGTCGTGATGGGCGACTACAAGGGCTTCGTACACTTCCTCTCGCGCGAAGACGGCAGCTTCATCGCACGGATGAAGACCGACGGCAGCGCGATTACGGCGGCGCCGGTCCTCGCGGGCAACACGCTCGTCGTGCAGACGAAGGACGGCGGCCTGTACGGATTCCGTCCGCGCTGACGCGCAGGAAACAGGCGCGGGCGCGGCGCGACGGGCTTGTCCCGCGCGCCGCGCTCGCGCGACTTGAAGGCGGCCGGTGCATCCGGCCGCTCGGTATTTGAAAGGCAGTTCGAGACGAAAGACGATGGCGCGCTGCGCGCGCCAGGCGCGCGCATCCGGCGCGGCGCGAATTCGTGATATTTTCATTCAGCGCAGCCGCCCGCAGCAGCGGGCCTCCCGCTGCTGCGCTTCACCGTAGAAAACACAGATGAAACCGGTCATTGCCCTCGTTGGGCGCCCCAATGTGGGGAAATCCACGCTGTTCAACCGGCTCACGCGCTCGCGTGACGCGCTGGTCGCCGACTTGCCGGGCCTGACGCGCGATCGCCATTACGGCGAAGGGCGCGTCGGCGAACGGCCGTACCTGGTCGTCGATACGGGCGGCTTCGAGCCCGTCGCGAAGGACGGCATCCTGCACGAGATGGCGCGCCAGACGCGGCAGGCCGTCGAGGAAGCCGACATCGTCGTGTTCATCGTCGACGGCCGCAACGGGCTCGCGCCGCAGGACAAGTCGATTGCCGACTACCTGCGCAAGACCGGCCGGCCGATCTTCCTCGTGGTCAACAAGGCCGAGGGGATGAAGTACACGTCGGTCGCCTCCGAGTTCTACGAGCTCGGGCTCGGCGATCCGCGCGCGATTTCGGCCGCGCACGGCGACGGCGTGACCGACATGATCAACGAAGCGCTCGCGGTCGCCTATGCGGACCGGCCGGAGGAAGAGGACGAGAACGATCCGTCGCGCGGCATCAAGATCGCGATCGTCGGCCGTCCGAACGTCGGCAAGTCGACGCTCGTGAATGCGCTGATCGGCGAAGATCGCGTGATCGCGTTCGACATGCCGGGCACGACGCGCGATTCGATCTACGTCGACTTCGAGCGTAACGGCAAGAAATACACGCTGATCGACACGGCCGGCCTGCGCCGTCGCGGCAAGGTGTTCGAGGCGATCGAGAAGTTCTCGGTCGTGAAGACGCTGCAGTCGATCTCCGACGCGAACGTCGTCATTCTTCTGCTGGATGCGCAGCAGGACATTTCCGACCAGGACGCGCACATCGCCGGCTTCGTCGTCGAGCAGGGCCGCGCGCTCGTGATCGGCGTCAACAAGTGGGACGGTCTCGACGAGCATGCGCGCGACCGTGCGAAAGCGGATTTGACCCGCAAGCTGAAATTCCTCGACTTCGCGAAATCGCACTTCATCTCGGCCGCGAAGAAGACAGGCATCGGTACGCTGATGCGCTCGGTCGACGACGCGTACGCGGCGGCGATGGCGAAGCTGCCGACGCCGAAGCTCACGCGCGCGCTGATCGAAGCGGTCGAATTCCAGCAGCCGCGCCGTCGCGGCCCGGTGCGTCCGAAGCTGCGCTATGCGCACCAGGGCGGCCAGAATCCGCCGATCATCGTGATCCACGGCAACGCGCTCGACGCGGTCACGGAAACCTACAAGCGCTACCTCGAAAACCGGTTCCGCGAAACTTTCTCGCTGACCGGGACTCCATTGCGCATAGAGTTCCGTTCGTCGAACAATCCGTACGCGGACAAGAGCTGAAGCAGCCTGTTACACACGTCATGCAAGGGGTTGGCCGCAAGGCCTATGCCCCGGGCGGGCCAGGCAAAATCAGCTATAGTGTAGCGATTGGCGCCGGATCTCTTTTTCTTTCCCGCCAATCCAGATCAACCTGCAAAAAAAGATGGAGTACGCCATGAGCAACAAAGGGCAATTGTTACAAGACCCGTTTTTGAACGCACTGCGCAAAGAGCACGTTCCCGTTTCGATTTACCTCGTCAACGGCATCAAGCTTCAAGGGAACATTGAATCGTTCGACCAGTACGTCGTGTTGCTCCGTAATACGGTGACCCAGATGGTGTACAAGCACGCCATCTCGACGGTCGTGCCGGCGCGCCCGGTGAATTTCCACCCGGACGCGGAAGCCTCGTCCTAACCTATCGCAGCGGCCGGCGTCCGGTCGCCGCGAGCGACCGATGCCAGCCGCCTTATCTTGACACCCGAAAATTTGATCAACGCAGCGCTCGTCGGCATCGATTTCGGCAAGACCGATTTCGAAGCCAGTCTCGAAGAACTCAGTCTTCTCGCCTCCAGCGCGGGGGCCCGTCCCGCAGTCACCCTCACGGGTCGTCGCTCAAGCCCCGATGCCAAGATGTTCATCGGCAGCGGCAAAGCCGAAGAATTGCGGCTTGCCTGCGACGCGCACAACGTCGAAATCGTCATCTTCAACCACGCACTGGCGCCGGCCCAGCAACGTAATCTGGAGCAGGCGCTTAACAGGCGTGTGGTCGATCGCACCAGCCTCATCCTCGACATCTTCGCCCAGCGCGCCCGCAGCCACGAAGGCAAGCTGCAGGTCGAACTCGCGCAGCTTCAGTACCTGTCGACGCGGCTCATTCGCGCATGGACCCACCTTGAACGGCAGAAGGGCGGTATCGGCCTGCGCGGCCCGGGTGAAACCCAGCTCGAAACCGACCGCCGGCTGATCGGCGAGCGTATCAAGATGCTGAAGTCGCGGCTCGACCGGCTGCGCCGGCAGCACAGCACGCAACGTCGGCAGCGCGCGCGCAGCGGCACGATGTCGGTGTCGCTCGTCGGCTATACGAACGCGGGCAAGTCGACGCTGTTCAATGCGCTGACGAAAGCGCAGGCGTACGCGGCCGACCAGTTGTTCGCCACCCTCGACACGACGTCGCGGCGCGTATACCTCGGCGACGAGGTCGGCCAGATCGTCGTGTCCGATACGGTCGGCTTCATCCGTGAACTGCCTCACCAACTGGTCGCGGCATTCCGGGCGACCCTCGAGGAAACGATCCACGCGGATCTGCTGCTGCACGTGGTCGATGCATCGAGCGCGGTCCGGCTCGAGCAGATCGAGCAGGTCAACGGCGTGCTGCACGAGATCGGCGCGGACACGATCCGGCAGGTGCTGGTGTTCAACAAGATCGACGCGGTGCCCGAGCTGGCGGCCCGCGGCGACGCGGTCGAGCGGGACGAGTATGGTAATATTTCGCGCGTCTTTTTGAGCGCGCGCACCGGTCAGGGTCTTGACGCGTTGCGTGCCGCCATCGCCGAAATCGCCTCCGCGGAACACCTTTCCGGCGCGACGTTACCCAACGACGTGCTCGACGGCGCACCCGCTGAACCACACGAAGACCACACGATTTCCGAACACGGGCGCTAACCGGTCCCGGCCGGTTCGCCGGCGTCCAATCTGGTGAACAAACTCTGGTGAACGAATACAACGAGCGGAGTACCTGGCGGCGGATGCGCGCCTTGCTGTCGATCAACGATCCCCGCTGGGGACGCGGCGAAGGCAATGGCAAAGACGGATCCCGTCCCCGTGCGAACGAATCGAAGCGTCCGCAAGGCGGCGACGGCGATGGTCCGCCCGATCTCGACGAGATGTGGCGCAACTTCAACCGGCGCCTGAACGGCCTCTTCGGCGGCAAGGGCGGTAACGGCTTCCGTCCCGACAACGGGCGGGCCGCGAAGGTCGGCGTCGGCATCGTGATCGGCGTGCTGGTCGCGATCTACGCGGGCAGCGGGCTGTTCGTCGTGCAGGACGGGCAGACGGGCGTCGTGCTGCAACTCGGCAAGCTGTCGGGCACGGTCGGCCAGGGCGTGCACTGGCGCGCGCCGTATCCGTTCGCGTCGCACGAGATCGTCGATACGTCGCAGGTGCGCTCGATCGAGATCGGCCGTAACAATGTCGTGCGTCTCGCGAACGTGAAGGAAGCGGCAATGCTCACGCGCGATGCCGATATCGTCGACGTGCGCTTCATCGTCCAGTACCGGATCCGTTCCGCAACCGATTACCTGTTCCGCGGCGTCGATCCCGAGCGCAGCGTGTCGCAGGCCGCCCAGGCCGCGGTGCGCGCGATCGTCGGCACGCGCAGCGCGGCCGACCTGCTGAATCAGGACCGCGACGCGCTGCGCGAGCAGCTTTCCGCCGCGATCCAGCGCGATCTCGACCGCTATCAAACGGGCCTCGAAGTGACGGCCGTCACGATGCAGAGCGTCGCGGCGCCCGAGCAGACGCAGGCCGCCTACGCCGAGGTCGCGAAGGCGCGCGACGAGCGCGAAGCCGCGAAGCGTGCCGCGCAGGCGTATGCAAGCGACCTGCTGCCGAAGGCGCAGGGCGACGCCGCGAAGCTCGTCGACGAAGCGAAGGCGTATGCCGATCGCGTGGTCACGCAAGCCGAAGGCGATGCCGACCGCTTCAAGCAGGTCTATGCGCAGTATTCGAAGGCACCCGCGGTGGTCCGCGAGCGCATGTATCTCGAGACGATGCAGGAAATCTATTCGAACGCGACGAAGGTGTTCGTCGGCAACAAGGGTGGCAACAGCGTCGTGTATCTGCCGCTCGACAAGCTCGTCGAGCAGGGGCGACAGAATGCCGCGACGTCCGCCGGCGCATCCGCGCCCGATGCAGCGTCGGCACCGGCGGCCGTCGCGCCGGCTGCGGCCGCACCCGCCAGTGCGGCATCGGCCGCGGCGGCGTCGGGCAGCGACGTGCTGCGATCGCGCGAGGGGTTTCGCAGCCGGTCGCGCGAAGACGATCTGAAGTAACGGGAGCGCAGAACATGAACCGAATCATTGCGCTCGTCGTCGCAATCGTGATCGTTGCCTTCGCGGCATCGTCGACCGTCCTTACCGTCGATCCGCGCCATGCGGCCGTTCTGTCGGGGCGCGATGGCGCGCAGCCCGAGCTCGCGGGCCCCGGCATCCATTTCAAATTGCCGCCGCCGCTGCAGACGGCCACGCTGATCGACACGCGCCTGCAATCGCTCGAGTCGTCGGACCCGCTGCAACTGGTCACGGCGGACAAGCACGACCTGCTCGTCGCCTACGCGCTGAAGTACCGGATCACCGATCCGATGAAGTATTTCACGGCGACGGGCGGCGACCCGGCCGCCGCCGGCGACCGTCTGGCCGGTGTGCTGAAGAGCGCACTCGGCGACGCGTTCGGCAAGCGCGCGCTCGACGACGCACTCGGTGGCCAGCGTGCGATCGCCGATGCGGCCCGCGACGAAGTGAAGGCGAAGGCGTCCGGTTTCGGCGTCGACGTGGTCGACGTCCAGCTGACGCGCGTCGATCTGCCGGCCGCGCAGACCGATGCCGTCTATCAGCGGATGATCGGCTCGCTGCACGATCAGGCGGCGCAGGTGCGTGCGCAAGGCGCGGCCGACGTCGAGCAGATCAAGGCCGACGCCGAACGCGAACAGCAGGCCGTGCTTGCGAACGCGTACAAGTCCGCGCAGACGATCAAGGGCGAGGGCGACGCAAAGGCCGCGACGATTGCCGCCGATGCATTCGGCCGCGATCCGCAGTTCTACCAGTTCTACGCGAGCCTGCAGGCTTACCGGAACACGTTCAAGCGCAACGACATCATCGTCGTCGATCCCGACAGCGAGTTCTTCCGCTTCATGCGCAGCCCGACGGGCGGCGCCGCACCGGCGGCGCCTGCTCCCCGCAAACACTGACCTTGGGGCGCCGCGTCGAGCGGCGCCGTCGCTCGCATGGACCTGGCTGGCTCGTTGTTGCTCGCAGTAGCGCTGATGCTGATCATCGAGGGGGCGTTCCCCTTCGTGTTTCCCGTCGCCTGGCGCGACACGTTTCGTAGAATAGCGGAGCGGCCGCCGCATCATATCCGGATCGGCGGGCTGATCGTGATGGTGCTCGGGCTCATATTGCTGCTGCTCGCCACCTGACCAGGGGGCTGATCCAGACGGCTTATCCGCCGTTCGCCCCGCCCGAATTCAGAATTTCCGATTCATATCGCGGCGCGCGTGTCGCGCGCCGTTTCCCGTCGTAGGACCGTACCGATGTCGACCTGGTTACTTCCCGAGAATATCGCCGACGTGCTGCCGTCGGAAGCGCGCAAGATCGAGGAGCTGCGCCGCAGGCTGCTCGACCGTTTCCGTTCGTACGGCTACGAAATGGTGATGCCGCCGCTGCTCGAATACCTCGAGTCGCTGCTGACGAGCGGCGGCGCCGACCTGCGCCTGCGCACTTTCAAGCTGGTCGACCAGCTGTCGGGCCGTACGCTCGGCCTGCGCGCGGACATCACGCCGCAGGTCGCGCGGATCGACGCGCACCTGTTGAACCGTCAGGGCGTGACACGCCTCTGCTATGCAGGCCACGTGATGCATACGCGCCCGCGCGGCCTGCATGCGACGCGCGAACAGATCCAGATCGGCGCCGAAATCTACGGGCATGCCGGGCTGGAAGCCGACCTCGAAATCCAGCAACTGATGCTCGACGCGCTGCATCTCGCGGGCCTGTCGCGCATCCGCCTCGACCTCGGCCACGCGGGCGTGCTCGCGGCGCTGCTCGCGCGCGACGCACAGGCCGCCGAGCGCGGCGAGTCGCTGTACGACGCGCTGTCGGGCAAGGACGTGCCGCTGCTGAACGAGCTCACCGACGATCTCGGCGCCGATACGCGCGCCGCGCTGCGCGCGCTGCCGCACCTCTATGGCGACGCGAGCGTGCTCGCCGAGGCGCGTGCGCGGTTGCCGGTGCTGCCCGAAATCACGCGGGCGCTCGACGATCTCGCGCAGCTCGCCGCACAGGCGAAGGGCGCCGAAGTGGCGATCGATCTCGGCGACCTGCGCGGTTACGCGTACCACAGCGGTGCGATGTTCAGCGCCTACATCGACGGCGTGCCGAACGCGATCGCACGCGGCGGCCGCTACGACCACGTCGGTCAGGCGTATGGCCGCGCCCGTCCGGCCACGGGCTTCTCGCTCGACCTGCGCGAGCTCGCGCGGATTTCGCCGGTCGAGGCGCGCGGCACCGCGATTCTCGCGCCGTGGGCGCAGGACGACGCGCTGGGCGCGGCCGTTGCGGCGCTGCGCGATGCGGGCGAAGTCGTGATCCAGGCACTGCCGGGCCACGATCATGTGCTCGACGAATTCGCGTGCGACCGGTCGCTTGTCGAGCGCGACGGTGCATGGGTGGTCGAACCCCGATAAACAGGTGTTCGCGGGACGTGCTTCGGCGTGCATATCGTTGAAGCGAAACGGAAAAATTCGGAATCGCCCGCGAACATAGGTAGAATACGTTTTTAACCAGCTAACGAATCAACATGTCTGCCAGCGCTGTGAACGTGACTCCCGGGCGCAATGTCGTCGTCGTGGGAACGCAATGGGGTGATGAAGGCAAGGGCAAGATCGTCGACTGGCTGACGGACCACGCCAAGGGCGTCGTGCGTTTCCAGGGCGGTCACAACGCCGGCCACACCCTCATCATCGGCGGCAAGAAAACCATCTTGCGCCTCATCCCGTCGGGCATCATGCGTGAAGGCGTCGCCTGCTACATCGGCAACGGCGTCGTCCTGTCCCCCGAAGCACTGTTCAAGGAAATCGGCGAGCTCGAAGAAGCCGGCGTGAACGTGCGCGACCGTCTGTTCATCTCCGAAGCCACGACGCTGATCCTGCCGTACCACATCGCGATCGACCAGGCGCGCGAAGCGCGCAAGGGCGCGGGCAAGATCGGCACGACCGGCCGCGGCATCGGCCCCGCGTACGAAGACAAGGTCGGCCGTCGGGCGCTGCGCGTGCAGGACCTGTTCGACGCGAAGACCTTCGCCGACCGCCTGCGCGAAAACCTCGATTTCCACAACTTCGTGCTGACCCAGTACCTGGGCGGCGCGGCCGTCGATTTCCAGGCCACGCTCGACACGATGCTCGGTTACGCCGACCGCCTGAAGCCGATGGTGACGGACGTATCGCGCCGCCTGTACGACGCGAACAATGCGGGCCAGAACCTGCTGTTCGAAGGCGCGCAAGGCACGCTGCTCGACATCGATCACGGCACCTATCCGTTCGTCACGTCGAGCAACTGCGTCGCAGGTGCGGCGTCGGCCGGCGCGGGCGTCGGCCCGCAGAAGCTCAACTACATCCTCGGCATCACGAAGGCATATTGCACGCGCGTCGGCTCGGGCCCGTTCCCGAGCGAACTGTACGATGCGGACAATCCGCAGCGCCAGGATCAGGTCGGCGTCACGCTCGCGAACGTCGGCAAGGAATTCGGTTCGGTCACCGGCCGTCCGCGCCGCACCGGCTGGCTCGACGCAGCCGCGCTGCGCCGCTCGATCCAGATCAACGGCGTGTCGGGCCTGTGCATGACCAAGCTCGACGTGCTCGACGGCCTCGACGAAGTCAAGCTGTGCGTCGGCTACAAGATCGACGGCAAGGATGTGGACATCCTGCCGCGCGGCGCGGCCGATGTGGCGCGTTGCGAGCCCGTGTACGAAACGTTCCCCGGCTGGAAGGAAAGCACGGTCGGCATCAAGACGTGGGATGCGCTGCCGGCGAATGCGCAGGCGTACCTGAGCCGCGTTCAGGACGTGGCTGGCGTGCCGGTCGACATGGTGTCGACGGGCCCGGACCGCGACGAAACGATCCTGCTCCGCCATCCGTTCAAGGTGTAATTCCCAGATGACGCAGCAAATTACGATGACGGCGGCAGACTTGATGACCGATCCGCGTAACGACGACAAGAACCTGTGGGTAGGCTGGGACGAGTATCACCGTCTGATCGAGCTGCTCGCGCTCCAGGTGCATGCGTCGGGCTGGAAGTTCGACCAGATCCTGTGCCTCGCGCGCGGCGGCCTGCGTGTCGGCGATCAGCTGTCGCGCATCTACGACGTGCCGCTCGCGATCCTCGCGACCAGCTCGTACCGGGAAGCGGCCGGCACGGAGCAGGGTGAGCTCGACATCGCGCAGTACATCACGATGACGCGCGGCAACCTCGCGGGCAACGTGCTGCTGGTTGACGATCTCGTCGATTCGGGCGTCACGCTCGCGCGCGTGCAGGAGCACCTGAAGGAGCGCTATCCGTCGGTGACGGCCGTGCGCTCGGCCGTGCTCTGGTACAAGGGCTGCTCGAAGGTCAAGCCCGACTATCACACGCAGTTTCTGCCGACGAATCCGTGGATTCACCAGCCGTTCGAGGAGTGGGACACGGTTCGTCCGCACAACCTCGAAGCGTGGATCAAGCGCGGTCGCGCGCAGCGCGACGGTTCGGGCGCGTAAGCGGCCGGCCGATCGAAGGAAAGCCTTGTACGGCGCCGCTTGCGGCGCCGTTTTTCATGGGCGCCCGGCATCATGGGCGTCCGCCTGTACAAGTCGCGCCATGGATCGCGGCAAATGGAGCGAAGCGTCACTGCATGACGGTGGTCGAATGCAGGGAGGAAGCGCGAAGCGTCAATCGCGAGCCGACGGACGAGCGCCGTATAGAAAGAAGGCGTTGCCGGGCAGCGCGAGGAGGGCATAAAACTGCGAAGCGCGCGTGATCAGGGCGAAGCGGCGACCGTCCGCGGCCCGATCGGCGCACCAGGTACGCCGGACGGTGCGCTCGGCGCACCCGATAGGCAGACTGCGCGGCCCCGGCTATGATTGGCAGCCCTGCCACAGCTCGCGCCGGATTGCATGCGCGACGTGGATCACGTGGCTCCACGGCAACAGGGCAGGACGGTGATTCACGGGGGCGCGAGTAGAATAGCGCTCGTTTTGTCCGACCCGGACCCGATTATTACGCTTCATATGAACGACACGATCCACGCGAACGACGCAGCACACGCGCCGCATTCGACGCAACAACACTCGATGCGGGCGCTAGCGATAGCAGCCATCGGCGTCGTGTTCGGCGACATCGGCACCAGCCCGCTGTATTCGCTCAAGGAGGCGTTCAGCCCCGCGCACGGCATTCCGCTCACCGAAGGATCGATTCTCGGCGTGATCTCGCTGCTGTTCTGGGCAATCATCCTGGTGGTCGGCGTCAAGTACCTGCTGTTCGTGATGCGGGCGGACAACAACGGCGAAGGCGGCGTGCTCGCGCTGATGGCGCTGTCGCTGCGGCCGCTCGACTCGAAAACCCGTGTCGCGGGCGCGCTGATGGCGCTCGGGATCTTCGGCGCGTGCATGTTCTACGGGGACGCAGTGATCACGCCGGCGATCTCGGTGATGTCGGCGGTCGAAGGTCTCGAAATCGCGACGCCGCACCTGTCTCATCTCGTGTTGCCGATCACGATCGTGATCCTGATCGCGCTGTTCTGGATCCAGCGCCACGGCACCGCGCTGGTCGGCAAGCTGTTCGGGCCGATCATGGTGCTGTGGTTCGTCGTGATCGCGGCGCTCGGCGTGTACCACATCGTGCGCGTGCCGGGCATCATGGCGGCCGTCAACCCGTATTACGCGGCGTCGTTCATGGCCGACCATCTGCTGCAGGCGTACGTCGTGCTCGGCTCGGTCGTGCTGGTGCTGACCGGCGCGGAAGCGCTCTACGCGGACATGGGCCACTTCGGCGCGAAGCCGATCCGCATCGCCGCCTACGGGCTCGTGATGCCGTCGCTCGTGCTGAACTACTTCGGCCAGGGTGCGCTGCTGATCCAGAACCCGAAGGCGATCGAGAACCCGTTCTTCCTGCTGGCCCCGGAATGGGCGCTGCTGCCGCTCGTCGTGCTGTCGACGGTCGCGACCGTGATCGCGTCGCAGGCGGTGATCTCGGGCGCGTATTCGCTGACGTCGCAGGCCATCCAGCTGGGCTACGTGCCGCGCATGAAGGTGCTGCACACGTCGGAACTCGCGATCGGCCAGATCTACGTGCCGGTCGTGAACTGGCTGCTGCTGTTCGTGATTCTCTGCATCGTGGTCGGCTTCAAGAGCTCCGACAACCTCGCGGCCGCGTACGGCATCGCGGTGACGGCGACGATGGTGATCACGACCGTGCTGGCTTGCGTCGTGATGGTGAAGGTGTGGAACTGGAACCGGCTGCTGGTCGGCGCGATCATCGCGGTGTTCCTCGCGATCGACCTCGGCTTCTTCGGCGCGAACCTGCTGAAAGTCGCGCAGGGCGGCTGGCTGCCGCTCGGCATCGGCGCGCTGCTGTTCTTCCTGCTGATGACCTGGTACAAGGGGCGTCACATCGTCAAGGAGCGCACGGCGGCCGACGGCATTCCGCTCGAACCGTTCCTGCAGGGGCTGCTCGCGCATCCGCCGCATCGCGTGTCGGGTACCGCGATCTACCTGACCGGCAACGACAAGCTCGTGCCCGTCAGCCTGCTGCACAACCTGAAGCACAACAAGGTGCTGCACGAGCGCACCATTTTCCTCACGTTCGTCACGCGCGACTTTCCTTACGTGCGCGACGACAAGCGCCAGACCGCGCGTGATGCGGGCGGCGGGCTGTACATCGTCAAGGCCGAGTACGGCTTCAACGAGACGCCCGACGTGAAGGCCGTGCTCGAGGAATTCGGCCGCACGCACGACATGACGTTCGAACTGATGGACACGTCGTTCTTCCTCGCGCGCGAAACGGTCGTGCCGACCCATCTGCCCGGCATGTCGATCTGGCGCGAGCGCGTGTTCGCGTGGATGCACCAGAATGCCGCGAAGCCGACCGACTTCTTCTCGATCCCGGCGAACCGCGTGGTCGAGCTCGGAACGAAGATCGAGATCTGACCGGGTACGGCGCGCGGCGGCTCAGCCGCGCGCCACCGATTCCGCCGCGTCCGTGGCGTCAGCCGACCGGACGATCAGGCCGCGATCGTCCGCATCGCCGGCCGCGAACGCAGCCGCATAGCGCTGTGTATCCCGCGCAACCCAATCCAGATAGCCGCGTATCCAGTATCGGCAGCCGTCGACGAGGCCGCGTACGCGCGTATCGGCATGCTGCGTGAGCACATCGGCCCACTGGATGAACGCGCGGATCTCTTCGCGCACGCGCTCGGCCGTGTAGTCGACGCTTTCCTGCAGCGTATGACCGCGCGACGCGTGGATCATCACCATGTTCCGGAACTGCCCCGGCTGGTGCACTTCGACGCGGAGGCTCTGGATGTCGTTGCTCCAGCACACGATATGGTTCGCGTGCCGGCACAGCGCCTGGATTTCCGGCCGATGGAACGTATCGGGCGGGACGGCACCGGAATTGGCCGCGTCCGCCAGCGCGAGGCACGGATTCATCCCGCTGGTGTGGCGCCGGATCGTTTCGTATTGCGGCACCGCTATCGGCTCGACCGTTAGATGGCCGAGAATCTGCAGCCCTGCCGTGGTGGCCCACAGGCGCATGCCTTGTGCGAAGCGCGCGAAATGCTCGGCCGACAGGCGCACGCGCAGGCGCTGGCACACATCGAGCCACGCACGCTCGCCGTATACGGGCTCGGGGCCGGTGCACGCGTAGTCGAGCAGGTCGATTATCGCGGTCAGATTGCGCAGCGTGTCGGGGCCGACCGGCTCCACGCGATCGACGAACAGGTCGTCGACGAGAAAGAACCACACGAAATAATCGGCGAGCGCCTGCAGCAGCGAAGGATCGGCGTTCGGGTAACAGCGCGCGGCGAGCCAGCCGTATCGGGTGCGCGCGACGCGTTCCCGGTACGCGTCGCTGAGGAACAGGCCGTACGCGTCGGCCCATTCGAGCATGCGCGATTCGATTCGCTCGACGTGCGGTGAACAGGCGCCGGCCCACGGCACGTCGAAAACGGGTATGCGCAATGCGGCCAGTTCGGCTTTCAGAAGGTCTTCTTCCATGGTTTCCCGATCCATTTTCGCGAATTCGTCCCGGCTTGCCGGCCAGGTGAATACCGGACGCAATGCGTTGCGAATCGACCGCAAATGCGAGACTGAAAGACGGAACACCGGATATTCACGGCATACGCGAGCGCCGCATTCGAGAACCCCGCTGCCGAGCGGAAAGATCGCTGCGTATTGCGAAGGCATCAAATAAAGCCGTTCGCGAATTTATTTTATGTAGCGATCGTGATGCGTCAAGAAAATGCACATCACGACGCGGATTGTTCAACTCGCCGATTAACCGTGAGGGAATGATGATGAAAAACGTGTCTATTCGTTTTTCGTCGCGGATATTGAAATGCACGCTGCGATTGAATAGAAAAAGCCCGCTGGAAAGGCGGGCTTTTTCGTGTGTCGATGCTTTTCGCGTGCTCAGCGCTTCAGCTTCGCGAACGCCGCGGCCATCGCGCCGGCCGGTTCCGGCTCGCGCGAACGCTGCGGGCGCGCTGCGCCGCGCCCCGCGTTGCCGCGATCCTGGCCGCCGCGCGCCGGCATGCCGGGTGCTGCGGCTTCGTCGTCGAGGCGCATCGTCAGCGCAATGCGCTGGCGCTTCACGTCGACGTCGAGCACCTTGACCTTGACGACCTGACCGGCCTTCACGACTTCGTGCGGGTCCTTGATGAACTTCGTCGACATCGCGGATACGTGGACGAGGCCGTCCTGGTGAACGCCGATGTCCACGAACGCGCCGAACGCGGCGACGTTCGTCACGACGCCCTCGAGCGTCATCCCCGGCACGAGATCCGACACCTTCTCGACGCCTTCGCGGAACGTCGCGGTCTTGAATTCGGGGCGCGGATCGCGGCCCGGCTTCTCGAGTTCGGCCAGGATGTCGCGCACGGTCGGCAGGCCGAAACGTTCGTCGACGAATTCCGCCGGGGACAGGCCCGACAGCGCTTCGCGGTTGCCGAGCACGTCGTCGATGCGCTTGTTGATCTTCGCGAGCATGCGTTCGACGACCGGATACGCTTCCGGGTGCACCGACGAGCGGTCGAGCGGATTCTCGCCGCCGTTGATGCGCAGGAAGCCGGCCGCCTGTTCGAAGGTCTTGTCGCCGAGGCGCGGCACCTTGCGCAGATGCTCGCGCGACGGGAACGGGCCGTTCGCATCGCGGTAGTCGACGATGTTGCGCGCGAGCGTCGCGTTCAGCCCCGACACGCGGGCGAGCAGCGGGGCGGAGGCCGTGTTCGCGTCGACGCCGACCGCGTTCACGCAATCCTCGACCACCGCATCGAGCGAGCGGGCGAGTTCGCGCTGGTTCACGTCGTGCTGGTACTGGCCGACGCCGATGGCCTTCGGCTCGATCTTCACGAGCTCGGCGAGCGGGTCCTGCAGGCGGCGTGCGATCGACACGGCGCCGCGCAGCGACACGTCGAGCTCCGGGAATTCCTTCGCGGCCAGCTCGGACGCCGAATAGACCGATGCGCCGGCTTCCGACACGACGATCTTCTGCAGGCGCAGTTCCGGGTGCTTCGCAATCAGTTCGCTCGCGAGCTTGTCGGTTTCGCGCGACGCGGTGCCGTTGCCGATGCTGATCAGCTCGGCCTGCGTCTGCGCGGCGATGCGCGCGAGTTTCGCGATCGAGCCGTCCCAGTCGCGGCGCGGCTCGTGCGGGTAGATCGTGTCGGTCGCGAGCACCTTGCCGGTGCGGTCGACGACTGCGACCTTCACGCCCGTGCGCAGGCCGGGGTCGAGACCGATCACGGCCTTCGGGCCGGCCGGCGCGGCCAGCAGCAGGTCGTTCAGGTTGCGCGCGAACACGCGGATCGCTTCGGTTTCGGCCGTTTCGCGCAGTTGCGTGAGCAGTTCGTTCTCGATGTGCGGCTGCACCTTCACGCGCCAGCACCAGCGGCATACGTCGGACAGCCATTTGTCGGCCGGCCGGTTCTGGTTCGCGATGCCGAAATGGCGCGCGATCATCGCCTCGCCGGGATGCGGCACCTGCGCGTCGAGCTCTTCGCCGAGGCCGAGCTTCACGGTCAGCACGCCCGCGTTGCGGCCGCGGAACAGCGCAAGCGCGCGGTGCGACGGCACGGTCTTGATCGTTTCCGCGTAGTCGTAATAGTCGCGGAATTTCTCGCCTTCCTCGTTTTCCTTGCCCTCGACGACGGCCGACGACACGACGCCCTGGTTGTGCAGGTAATCGCGCAGCTTGCCGAGCAGTTCGGCCGTCTCGCCGAACTGTTCGGACAGAATGTCGCGCGCGCCGTCGAGCGCGGCCTTCACGTCGGCCACGCCCTTGTCGGCGTCGACGTACGCGGCCGCCTCGGCCTGCGGGTCGAGCAGCGGGTTCGCGAGGAGTGCCTGCGCGAGCGGCTCGAGGCCGGCTTCGCGGGCGATCTGCGCACGCGTGCGGCGCTTCGGCTTGTACGGCAGATAAAGGTCTTCGAGCACCTGCTTGCTGTCGGCCGCATCGATCGCGGCGCGCAGTTCGTCGGTCAGCTTGCCCTGTTCGTCGATGCTCGACAGGATCGCCGCGCGGCGATCCTCGAGTTCGCGCAGATACAGGAGGCGTTCCTCGAGCTGGCGCAACTGCGTGTCGTCCAGGTTGCCGGTCACTTCCTTGCGGTACCGGGCAATGAACGGAACGGTCGAGCCTTCGTCGAGGAGTTGCACGGCCGCCGCGACCTGACGCGGCTGGACGGACAGTTCGGTGGCGATGCGCTGTACGATCTTGAGTGCTACGGTTTCCGTCATGTCGTGGATGGTCTGTCTGCCTGCTGAAATCGCGGCGCGGGCCGGCAGGCCCGAAGCGGCGGGCTGCGTGGCGGGCCCGACGGGCCAGATGCCGCGGGTGAGTGAAGCGGGGCATTTTGCCATAAATGGCGGAGCGTCCAGCCGGGGGTGATAGAATTTGACACATGTCCCGCAGCTTTCCTACGACGTTGCCAACTTCCCGAATTTCTCTCGTCGCGCTCGGCGCAGCGCTCGCCGCAGCTTTGTCTGCAGGGCCTGCCGGCGCCTTCGCGCAGGCTTCGGACGCCACCGCGCCAGCCGCGGCCGCGCCCGCGACGGCCACGGCCGCACCGGATTTCGACGCCCGTCAAAAAGTGCTCAATCAACGCTCCGCGGAAAACGATTATCGTTATGCGGTGGCCGAGCACGATTGCTACAGCAAGTTCTTCGTCAATCACTGTCTCGGCAAGGCGCGTGACCGGATGCGCGACGAGCGGGCGAGTATCCGTCAGGAGCAGCTCGCGCTGAACGACGAGCAGCGGGCGGTGCACGCGCAGCAGCGTGACCAGCAGCTGGCGCTGAAGGCGGCGCAGAATGCGGCGGAAGCGCCGCAGCGCGCGGCGAACGACGCGGCAAACGCGGCTGCGTTCCGCGACAAGCAGGAGCAGAATGCACTGAAGCAGGCGCAGCGCGGCGCGGAAGGGCCGCAGCGCGCGGCGAGCAAGCAGGCATACGACCAGAAGCAGGCCGATTTCCAGCGCAAGCTCGGCCAGGCGCACCAGCAGGCCGCGCAAAAGGCGCAGGAGCGCGCGGACAACGCCGCACGCTACGAGCAGAAGCAGAATGAAGCCGCGCAGCACAAGGCCGATGTCGAGCGGCGTCAGAAGGAAGCGGCCGAGAAGGCGCAGCAGAAGCAGCAGGGGCAGTAACGTGTTGGATTGATCGGGATCAGTCTCGGGCGCGCTGGCACGCCAGCCTGCGCGCTGCTTCGATGAGGAGGCAAACATGCAAAACCGTCACACGGAACAGCAGCAGGAATTGCACAACCGTTTGGCTGCATTGCAGGAGCAGCACCAGCAGCTTGCTCGGGAGATCGAGCTGAAGGAAGGACACTCCGACATCGACGACATCACGCTGCACCGGCTGAAGAAGGAAAAGCTGGCGGCCAAGGACAAAATCATTTTGCTGCAATCGCAGCTGGAACCGGATAAGCGCGCCTGAGCGCGGCCTGGCAAGCGCCGGCGCCGCCCGGGCGCTGGACACAGGAACGCTTGCCTTGAATTCACCGCTTGAAGCCACCCCCGATGCCCGGCGTGACGTGTCGTCCGCCGGTCGCGCACGTGCGCCCGAAGGCACCTTTGAGCTGAGCCGCAAGCGCGTCGACGAACTCGACACGATCTTCGGCGAAGGCGGATTGCTCGCGCGTGCGCTCGACGGCTATCGGCCGCGTGCGTCGCAGATCGAGATGGCGCGCGCCGTCGCGTCCGCGATGGAAGCGTCCGCGCGCCGGATGCCCGAACCCGAGATCTTCGAAACGCGCAAGCGGCCGGCGCGCCGTCTCGGCGACGACAAGGCCGCCGAACCGGGCGCGGATGCGGCCGCCGCCGAGCCCGACAGCGATGCCGGCGACAACACGCTGATCGTCGAGGCCGGCACGGGTACCGGCAAGACCTACGCGTACCTCGTGCCCGCGATGCTGTGGGGCGGCAAGGTGATCGTGTCGACCGGCACGAAACACTTGCAGGACCAGCTCTTCCAGCGCGACATTCCGACCGTGCGCAACGCGCTCGCGGTGCCGGTGTCGGTCGCGATGCTGAAGGGGCGCGCAAACTACCTGTGCCACTACTACCTGCAACGCACGGCCGACAACGGCCGGCTGCCGTCGCGGCAGGATACGGCCTACCTGCAGGAAATCGTCCGCTTCGCGAAGATCACGAAGAGCGGCGACAAGGCCGAGCTCGCGAGCGTGCCGGAAACGGCGCCCGTGTGGTCGATGGTCACGTCGACGCGCGACAACTGTCTCGGCCAGGAATGCCCGCATTACAAGGAATGCTTCGTGATGCAGGCGCGGCGCGAGGCGCAGCAGGCCGACGTCGTCGTCGTGAACCACCACCTGTTCTTCGCGGACATCATGCTGCGCGATACCGGGATGGCCGAGCTGCTGCCGAACGCGAACACGGTCATCTTCGACGAAGCGCACCAGTTGCCGGAAACCGCGACGCTGTTCTTCGGCGAGACCCTGTCGACGACGCAGATTCTCGAGCTTGCCCGCGACACGGTCGCGGAGGGCCTGAGCCATGCACGCGATGCGGTCGAGTGGGTGAAGCTCGGCGGCGATCTCGAGCGCGCGGCGCGCGACTTGCGCCTTGCGTTCGCGAACGACCAGATCGTCCGCATGTCGCTTGCCCAGCTCGGCGACGATCATCCGATGTTCGGCGCGCTCGACGCGCTCGAGGCCGCGCTCGATGCGCTGGCGTCGGCGCTTGCGAGCCAGGCCGAGCGGGCGGAATCGCTCGGTGCGTGCCTGCGGCGTGCGCGTGAGCTGCAGGACCTGCTGGCCGGCTGGGTCGCGCCCGGCGCGACGGAGGCGGCCGCGAAGGCCGACGCGGCGGCGGCCGGAGACAAAACGGCGGCCGACGGCGATCCGAACGAGAAGGTGCGCTGGGTCGAAGTGTTCGCGCATACCGTCCAGCTGCACGAAACGCCGCTGTCGGTCGCGCCGATCTTCGCGAAGCAGCGCGCGGGCGTGCCGCGTGCATGGGTGTTTACGTCGGCCACGCTGTCGGTGCGCGGCGATTTCACGCACTACGCGGCGCAGATGGGCCTCAGCTCGCGTCGCTCGATGACGCTCGCGAGCCCGTTCGACTATCCGTCGCAAGGGCTGCTGTACGTGCCGCGCAACCTGCCGCAACCGTCTTCGCCGGCGTTTACCGATGCGGTCTTCGATGCCGCGCTGCCGGCGATCGAGGCGTCCGGCGGCGGCGTGTTCATGCTGTGCACGACGCTGCGCGCGGTCGACCGGATCGCGTCGAAGCTGCGCGACGTGATCGAATCGCGCGGCTGGAACACGCCGCTGCTCGTGCAGGGCGATGCGAGCCGCACCGAACTGCTCGACCGTTTCCGCGCGTACGGCAACGCGATCCTGGTCGGCAGCCAGAGTTTCTGGGAAGGCGTCGACGTGCGCGGCGATGCGCTGTCGCTCGTCGTGATCGACAAGCTGCCGTTCGCGCCGCCGGACGATCCGGTGCTGGCCGCGCGGCTCGACGCGCTGACGAAGAAGGGGTTGAGTCCGTTCGCCGTGCACCAGTTGCCGCAGGCCGTGATCACGCTGAAGCAGGGCGCGGGCCGGCTGATTCGCGCGGAGACGGATCGCGGCGTGCTGATGATCTGCGACACGCGGCTCGTCGACAAGCCCTACGGGCGCCGGATCTGGCAGAGTCTGCCGCCGTTCAAGCGGACCCGCGAGATCGCGGTCGTCCAGGACTTCTTCGACGAACATCGCTCGGACAAGCGCGCGTGACGGCACGCGCGGCGCTCGCCGCGCGACTCTGCCGGCGGGGCTTGATGGCCGCGCCAATAAAAAACCCGGCTCGATGGCCGGGTTTTTTGTTCGTGCAGCGACTGCCGCACGGGGCTGGCATCAGAACTGCCACCACGACTTCTTCGCGCCGGGGCGCGAGTGGCCCGTTACGTACGGGCTGTCGGGGAACGTACCGGCGAGCACGCGCTTCGTGTCTTCCGCCAGTTGCGGCTGGTTCAGCTTGCCGTACGACAGGATCATGATGTGCAGCGCGTCCTCGATCGCCGGCGCGCCCTTGTAGTCCTTGATCGCGAGCTGCGCACGGTTGATGGCCGCCACGTAGGCGCCACGCCGGTAGTAGTAGTCGGCTGCGTGCACTTCGTGCGATGCGAGCGCGTTGACGATGTAGCGCATCCGTGCCGCTGCATCGGGCGCGTACTTGCTCTTCGGGAAGCGGTCGACGACGACCTTGAACGCGTCGTACGATTCGCGCAGCGCCTGCGGATCGCGCTCGCTCATGTCCTGGCCGGAGAAGCGCCCGAACAGGCCGAGGTCGTCGTTGAAGTGGATCATCCCCTTCAGGTAGTACGCGTACGGGATGTCCGGATGATCCGGGTGGAGCTGGATGAAGCGATCGACGGCCTGGTCGGCTGCGGCCGCTTCGTTGTCCTTCCAGTTGCAGTACGCAACGTTGATCTGCGCTTGCTGCGCGAAATGGCCGAACGGATCGCGGCCTTGCAGCGATTCGAAATATTTCGCGCACTTGCCCCAGTCGCCGCCGGACAGTGCGTCCTGGGCCTCTGAGTATAATTTGTTGTTCGACCAGGTAGCCGTCTCGTCCTGCTTCTGCGGCAAGCCGTGGCAGCCGGCGATGAGGGCCGCGGCCGCTACCGCCGCAGCCCGGGCGGCGACGGTTCTGGCCGTGCGTTTGGTCGAATTCATCATGCTCGCATGTCCTAGCTTCAAGTCTCGGTGACCCAGTCTAAATGACCCGTTCAAGTTCGCAGAATGCCCAGCCGGGCACACCAAATCGCGAAGATTATAGCCCAAGCGATCGGCCCGCCGACGCTGCGTCGGGGGATTCCCTCGATGACGATCTGGCCGGCGACGCGATGCAGCCGCCCGTCGTGCCGTCCACGGCGGCCGACGACGCGCCGCGTGTCGTCGAAGTGCCGCTGTCGCTCGCGGGCGAACGCCTCGACAAGGCGCTCGCCCAACTGTTCCCCGAATTCTCGCGCAGCCGCCTGCAGAGCTGGATCGAGGCGCAGCGCGTGCTCGTCGACGGCGCGCCGGCGAAGATCCGCCAGCCGGTGCCGCTCGGCGCGAAGATCGCGCTCGTGCCCGACCTGTTGCCCGAGCAGCTCGCATTCACGCCGGAGCCGGTGCCGCTCGACGTGATCTACGAGGACGACGCGCTCGTCGTCATCAACAAGCCGGCCGGCCTCGTCGTGCATCCGGCCGCCGGCAACTGGAGCGGCACGATCCTCAACGGTTTGCTGCACCGCTACGGCGACGCGGCGGCCGGCCTGCCGCGCGCGGGGATCGTCCACCGGCTCGACAAGGAGACGTCGGGCCTGATGGTGGTGGCGCGCACGCTGGCCGCGCAGACCGATCTCGTGCGCCAGCTGCAGGCGCGCACGGTGAAGCGTCGCTATTTCGCGCTCGTGTGGGGCACGATGCCCGACGAAGGCACGATCGACGCGCCGATCGGCCGCGATCCGCGCGAACGCACGCGCATGGCCGTCGTCACGGGCGCGTCGGGCAAGCCCGCGCGGACGCATTTCCGCACGGTTGACACATGCCTGTGGCAACGTCAGCCGGTTTCGGCGATCCAGTGCGATCTCGAGACCGGTCGCACGCACCAGATCCGCGTGCACTGCGCGCATGCCGGGCACCCGCTGCTCGGCGATCCCGTGTACGGCCGCGCGCGCGGGAAGCGTTCGGTCGCGCCGCTGCCGGACGGGTTCGCGCGGCAGGCGCTGCATGCGTGGCGGCTCGGTCTCGTGCACCCGGTCACGGGCAAGGCGATGCAATGGCGCTGCCCGTTGCCGGACGACATGAACGCACTCGTCGCGGCGCTCGGCTTCGGGCAGGGCGACGAGGAATTCGACGACGATGACGATGTCTACGGCGATGACGATTTCGGCGGCGAGTATCACGACGACGAGCCGTACCTGGACGATGAAGAGGAGTGAGTGCCGATGACGAACCTGGCGCCGTTGACGTGGCAGGACTGCGTACGACCCGACTGGCAGGTGTCGCCGCGCGTGGGCGCGCTGATCACGACGCGCGCCGGCGGCGTGAGCGAGGGCCCGTACGGGCGCCGGCAGGGTGAGGGCGCGCTGCCGGGCGGGATGAATCTCGGCCTGCACACCGGCGACGACCCGGCTCACGTCGCCGCGAATCGCGCGCGCCTGCTCGCGCTGGCAGGCCAGCCGAACGCCGCGTGGCTCGAGCAGGTTCACGGCGCGCAGATCGTGCGCGCGGACGAGGTGATTGCGTCGGCGCCCGCGGCCGCGGCGCCGGTGCAGGCCGATGCGAGCGTCACGGACCAGGCGGGCGCCGTCTGCGTCGTGATGGTCGCGGATTGCCTGCCCGTGCTGCTGTGCGATGCGCAGGGCCGCGCGGTCGGCGCCGCGCACGCGGGCTGGCGCGGGCTCGCGGCCGGCATCGTCGAGCAGACCGCGGCGCGTGTCGCGGCACTCGCGGGCGGCGCGACGGACGCGCTGCATGCGTACCTCGGGCCGGCGATCGGCCCGCGGGCGTTCGAGGTCGGCGCCGACGTGCGTGACGCGTTTCTCGACACGGCTCCGCAGTCGGAGCATGATGAAACCCGGCTCGCGTTCGTCGCGATCGACGGCGCACCCGGCAAGTATCTTGCCGATCTCTATGCGCTTGCGCGCCTGCGTCTCGGGCGTGCGGGCGTTGCGCACGTGAGCGGCGGGACGGCCTGCACGGTCACCGAGCAGGACCGCTTCTATTCGTACCGGCGCGACCGCGTGACGGGCCGCATGGCAGCGGCGATCTGGCTGGCCGATTGACGCGACGCGCATGCGTGCGTGGTTTATTGCATCGCAAAATCGGGTTATCTCGATATTTTGGCGCTCATGCCGCGTTGCATGCGCGATTGAATGAAAAATTCCGGAGTCGAGGCAGGCAAAATGTTTTATGTTTCTCCGGAACCCTTGTCCCGCCTGTTGCGCGAGGATTATCTCCGTATGGAAATGTTCAGCGGTTTGACAGGGCTTCACATGGGGAAAACGATAATGATAAAAATACCGCACTGCGGCAGAATCTGGAGACGCCTCTCCATAGCATGACGGCCCCGGCTCGCAGCCGGCATGCCGCGCGCGAGCAGGATTTCACGATAGACGCTCACGAATCACCGGT
This sequence comes from Burkholderia metallica, assembly GCF_001718555.1. Lineage (NCBI taxonomy): Bacteria > Pseudomonadati > Pseudomonadota > Betaproteobacteria > Burkholderiales > Burkholderiaceae > Burkholderia > Burkholderia metallica. The sequence continues at coordinate 2,055,929 of NZ_CP013401.1, read as the reverse complement.
AAGGCAGGTAATGACAGCATCGAAAAAATCGTCGACGTCCGCTCAGGCGGGCACTTCCACCGGCAGCACTGGTTTCGATCCGGCCGCCCAGCCGATGCAGCAGATGTTCGAGTCGTGGTTGAACGCGTGGCGCGGTTTCGCGGATCCGGCACGCGCCGCAACCGCGTCGGCCAGCATGAATCCGTTCGCAACGTTCCAGTTTCCGACCTCGTTTCCGTTCCAGATGCCGTCGATGCCCGATTTCGGCGCGCTGGCGTCGCCGTTCGCCGGGCTGAAGCTGCCGGCCGCCGCGATTCCGCCCGAGCGGCTGCAGGCGCTGCAGGCCGACTACGCGCGCGATTGCATGGCGCTGATGCAGCAGGCGGCCGCCGCGAAGCTCGAATCGCCCGAACTGAAGGACCGCCGCTTCAGCGGCGATGCGTGGAAGGCGTCGCCGGCGCATGCGTTCGCGGCGGCCTGGTATCTGCTCAACGCGCGCTACCTGCAGGAGCTGGCCGACGCGCTGCAGACCGATCCGAAAACGCGCGAGCGCATTCGCTTCACGGTCCAGCAGTGGACGGCCGCGGCCGCGCCGAGCAACTTCCTCGCACTCAATCCCGATGCCCAGAAGTCGATCCTCGAGACGCAGGGCGAAAGCCTGCGGCAAGGGATGATGAACCTGCTCGGCGACCTGCAGCGCGGCAAGATTTCGCAGACCGACGAATCGCAGTTCGTGGTCGGCAAGAACCTGGGGTGTACCGAAGGCGCGGTCGTCTACGAGAACGACCTGATCCAGCTGATCCAGTACACGCCGAAGACGGACAAGGTGTTCGAGCGGCCGCTGCTGATCGTGCCGCCGTGCATCAACAAGTTCTACATCCTCGACCTGCAGCCCGAGAATTCGCTCGTCGCGCACGCGCTGTCGAGCGGCCATCAGGTGTTCCTCGTGTCGTGGCGCAACGCGGACGCATCGGTCGCGCACAAGACGTGGGACGACTACATGAACGAAGGGCTGCTCGCGGCGATCGACGCCGTGCAGCAGATCAGCGGCCGCGAGCAGATCAATACGCTCGGCTTCTGCGTCGGCGGCACGATGCTCGCGACCGCGCTCGCGGTGCTCGCCGCGCGCGGCGAACATCCGGCCGCGTCGATGACGCTGCTCACCGCGATGCTCGACTTCACCGACACCGGCATTCTCGACGTGTTCGTCGACGAGGCGCACGTGCAGATGCGCGAGCAGACCATCGGCGGCAAGAACGGCGCGCAGCCGGGGCTGATGCGCGGCGTCGAGTTCGCGAACACGTTCTCGTTCCTGCGGCCGAACGACCTCGTGTGGAACTACGTCGTCGACAACTACCTGAAGGGCCGCACGCCGGCGCCGTTCGACCTGCTGTACTGGAACAGCGATTCGACGAGCCTGCCGGGCCCGATGTACGCGTGGTACCTGCGCAATACCTATCTCGAGAACAAGCTGCGCGAGCCGGGCGCGCTGACCGTGTGCGGCGAATCGGTCGACCTGACGCTGATCGACGTGCCGACCTTCATCTACGGCTCGCGCGAGGATCACATCGTGCCGTGGCAGACGGCCTATGCGTCGACGTCGATCCTGTCGGGCCCGCTGAAGTTCGTGCTCGGCGCGTCGGGCCACATCGCGGGCGTGATCAATCCGCCGGCGAAGAAGAAGCGGAGCTACTGGGTCAACGACAGCGACCTGCCCGAATCGGCGGACGACTGGTTCGCCGGTGCAACCGAGCAGCCGGGCAGCTGGTGGACGACGTGGGTCGAGTGGCTCGACCAGTACGGCGGCCGCAAGGTGGCGCCGCCTGCCGAGGCCGGTAACGCGCAGTTCCCGGTGATCGAGCCGGCGCCGGGGCGTTACGTGTTGCAGCGCGATTGACGAAAACCGGACAGCGGCGCACGCTGTCCGGTGCACCGCAGTTTTTTTAACAGGGCCGGTAACGATGCGCCGTGTCGTGCGGGCCTGGAGGAAAGGGAAATGACGGACGTAGTGATCGTATCGGCCGCGCGGACCGCGGTCGGCAAATTCGGCGGTTCGCTTGCGAAGATTGCGGCGCCCGAGCTGGGCGCGACGGTGATTCGCGCGGTGCTGGAGCGTGCGGGCGTGAAGCCCGATCAGGTCAGCGAAGTGATCATGGGACAGGTGCTGACGGCCGGCTCCGGGCAGAACCCGGCGCGGCAGTCGCTGATCAAGGCCGGCCTGCCGAACGCGGTGCCGGGCATGACGATCAACAAGGTGTGCGGCTCGGGCCTGAAGGCCGTGATGCTGGCGGCGAACGCGATCGTCGCGGGCGACGCGGACATCGTGATCGCGGGCGGGCAGGAGAACATGAGCGCGTCGCCGCACGTGCTGCCGGGCTCGCGCGACGGGTTCCGGATGGGCGACGCGAAGCTGGTCGACACGATGATCGTCGACGGCCTGTGGGACGTGTACAACCAGTACCACATGGGCATCACGGCGGAGAACGTCGCGAAGGAATACGGGATCACGCGCGAAGAGCAGGACGCGTTCGCGGCGCTGTCGCAGAACAAGGCGGAAGCCGCGCAGAAGGCCGGGCGCTTCAACGACGAGATCGTGCCGGTGTCGATTCCGCAACGCAAGGGCGAGCCGCTGCAGTTCGCGACCGACGAGTTCGTGCGTCACGGCGTGACGGCGGAATCGCTGGCGGGGCTGAAGCCGGCGTTCTCGAAGGACGGCTCGGTGACGGCGGCGAACGCGTCGGGGCTGAACGACGGCGCGGCGGCGGTGCTGGTGATGTCGGCGCAGAAGGCGGCGGCGCTGGGCCTGACGCCGCTCGCGCGAATCAAGGCGTACGCGAACGCGGGCGTCGATCCGAGCGTGATGGGCATGGGCCCGGTGCCGGCCTCGCGCCGGTGCCTGGAGCGCGCGGGCTGGACGCCGGGCGACCTGGACCTGATGGAAATCAACGAAGCGTTTGCGGCGCAGGCGCTGGCGGTGCACAAGCAGATGGGCTGGGACACGTCGAAGGTGAACGTGAACGGCGGGGCGATCGCGATCGGTCACCCGATCGGCGCGTCGGGCTGCCGGATCCTGGTGACGCTGCTGCACGAGATGGTCAAGCGCGATGCGAAGCGCGGGCTGGCGTCGCTGTGCATCGGCGGCGGGATGGGTGTCGCGCTCGCGGTCGAGCGTCCGTAACCGGCCGTTCGTCACCGCCGAATCGAATTCGTGCGCCGGCCGGTTGCGGTTTCGGCCGGCGTCACGTGAAGTCAGAGGGGGCCTCGGCAGCTCTCGAAACCAAAAAATGGAGTGAGATTTATGTCTCAGCGAATTGCGTACGTAACGGGCGGGATGGGCGGCATCGGCACCAGCATCTGCCAGCGTCTGTCGAAGGACGGCTTCAAGGTCGTCGCGGGTTGCGGCCCGAACTCGCCGCGCCGCGTGAAGTGGCTCGAGGAGCAGAAGGCGCTCGGCTACGACTTCATCGCGTCGGAAGGCAACGTCGGCGACTGGGACTCGACCAAGGAAGCATTCGACAAGGTCAAGGCCGAAGTCGGCGAGATCGACGTGCTGGTCAACAACGCGGGCATCACGCGCGACGTCGTGTTCCGCAAGATGACGCATGAAGACTGGACGGCCGTGATCGACACCAACCTGACGAGCCTGTTCAACGTGACGAAGCAGGTGATCGACGGCATGGTCGAACGCGGCTGGGGCCGCATCATCAACATCTCGTCGGTGAACGGCCAGAAGGGGCAATTCGGCCAGACCAACTACTCGACCGCGAAGGCCGGCATTCACGGCTTCACGATGTCGCTCGCCCAGGAAGTCGCGACGAAGGGCGTGACGGTCAACACGGTGTCGCCGGGCTACATCGGCACCGACATGGTGAAGGCGATTCGCCCGGACGTGCTCGAGAAGATCGTCGCGACGATTCCGGTGCGGCGTCTCGGCGGTCCGGAGGAAATCGGTTCGATCGTCGCGTGGCTCGCGTCGAACGATTCCGGCTTCGCGACGGGCGCCGACTTCTCGCTGAACGGCGGCCTGCACATGGGCTGAGCGTCCGCGCTGCGCGGGCCGGGTGGCCGCGCAGCCGGGCGTTTTCCGAAGGCCCCCGCCTCCCGGATTCGGGCGGCGGGGATTCGTCAATTGCGCTACGCTGCACTCAAAGGCGTTACATGACTACTACAAAGAAGACGGCCGAACGGCTCATCAAGAAGTACCCGAACCGCCGGCTCTACGATACCGAGACAAGCACGTACATTACGCTGACCGACGTGAAGCAGCTCGTGCTGGAGCAGGAGGACTTCAAGGTCGTCGATGCGAAGTCCAACGAAGACCTGACGCGCAGCATCCTCCTGCAGATCATCCTCGAAGAGGAAAGCGGCGGCGTGCCGATGTTCTCGTCGTCGATGCTGTCGCAGATCATCCGTTTCTACGGCCATGCGATGCAGGGCATGATGGGCACCTACCTGGAGAAGAACATCCAGGCGTTCATCGACATCCAGAACAAGCTCGCGGATCAGTCGAAGAACCTGTATGAAGGCAATGCGATGAATCCGGAAGTCTGGTCACAGTTCATGAACATGCAGGCGCCGATGATGCAGGGGATGATGACCAGCTACATCGAGCAGTCGAAGAACATGTTCGTGCAGATGCAGGAGCAGATGCAGAACCAGGCGAAGTCGATGTTCAGCACGTTCCCGTTCAAGCAGCCGGGCGCGTCGGAGCCGGAGAAGAAGTAACGGTTTCGCGGCAGGCCGACCGCGACGGGCGACCTGTCGGGCGTCGGTGCCGCGAAGCAACGCGATGCGGGCCGGCCGATCGTGCATTCGGGCGCGACGATGGTGGTCGCTGCCTGTCTGATCACCTCGCCGACGGTCGCTCATGACCGTCGGTACCGAGTGCCCGCGCCGGGTTCGGGCGGGCATGACCGTTGTCCGGTCGATCGAGATCCAGTCACCTGTGAATGAATCCGGCGCGCATCACGCCTGGTGGTGTGCATTCGCGCGGGCACGCGTATCCTATGTGGCGCTGCATGGCGATGCGTGATTGCTGCGTTCGGCGAAAGGCGATACCGGTGCCCGGCATCACGGGCCGTGACAGGCGATGCCGCATCGACGCGGCATGAACAAGAAAAAACCGATTGAGAGAGAGCATGCGAGGGATTCGAATGGCATGGGCCCGCGGGCTGGCGGGTCTTGCGTCGATGTTCGTGATGGGCGCGGGCGTGGCGGTGCCGGCCTTTGCGATGGATTGCGCGAAAGCCGTGCAGCCGATCGAGAAGCGCATCTGCGCGAGCCCGGTACTGCGTGCGGCCGACGCGCGCATGAATTCGGCCTATGCGGGTGTGCTGAAGGCCGCGCCGGACGCGGCCATCCGCGACATGCTGGTGCGTAGCCAGCGCCGCTGGATCGACGCGCGCAACAACCGTCTCGATGCCGATTACGAAGGCCGCCCGCTGGCTGTCGACGAAGTGCGCAACGCAATCGATCGGCGTACCGCGGTGCTGGCCGATCGATCGGCTAAAGGATTGATCGCGCGTGCACAGGCCGAGCGCCAGTGGCTCGCGAAATACACGGGCGGCCCGCTCACCGGTTTCGATGCGAACTGCGATTTCATTCCCGACGATGCGCGTGGCGCGCACGTTTCCTATGCCTGTTTCGGCGCGGTGCATGTGCAGCATCGCGCGCGGGTTTGCAGCCAGAGCGAGGACTGGGCGACCGGTGCGGTCTATCAGTACCGGTCGGTGAGCGCGGCCGACGGCGGGAAGGTGCGCCCCGTCGCGTTCTGCGAAGCGCAGGCGCGCGCGAGCGCGTGCGACAACGGCGGGACGCACTCGGCGTGGATGCGTGCGGGGGTGTCCGGCGACGACAATCGCGCGTCGGCGCCGGTCGCCGGGTTGCCGCAACTCGATGCGGAAATGTGGCCGATTGGCGATGGCGACGATGCGGTATGGTTCGATCGGTGCCTGACGGCGCCGGTGTTTCCGGACATGCGGTGAAGAATCCCGCGCACGAGCACGGCCCGCCATGGCGGGCTTTTTTGTTTCTCGAGCCCGGGCGTCATGCGGGGCGGATATCGATCAAGCGACTGCTTCGATGCCGGGTGCTGGAGCGTGAATGCGGTCCGTTGCCGGTGACGATGCGCGGAGCGCTCGTGTGGGTGGAGACGGACGCGCAGGCCGCCGCATTGATCGCTTGGCGACGTGCCGCGGGTGTTGTCGCGCTCCGGCGTGATCCTGGCGCCCCTGCTCGGGCGCAGGGCGGCGAGCGCAATCCTGGGGGTAACGCGTGTCGTCGTCCTTCAGTGCGCCGGATCGAAATCCTGCTCGCCGTCCGGCGGAGGAAGGTCGAGCACGAGCTTGACCGCGCTGTAGTTGGCCTTGAGCGAAAACACGCGGCCGATCACGAAAAACGTCTGGCGCGAATTTTCGAGTTCGACGAAGTCGCCCGGTTGCGGCACGTGCGCGCCCTGGTCATACGAAAAGCTGGTGCTGGTCTGCTCGCCGATGGCTTCCGCCGCGTGCTCGGTGAATTCGATCGTGATGTGGGTGGTCATGAGAACCCCGTTGGGTCGATTGGAAAGGGTAGCGGGTTCGATTTTCGCATAGCGGCCGACCGGGTTCGGGCGATTTTCATTGCAGCCAGGGCCCATGCCCGGGAGCCGGATTGGGCGCCGCAATCCTCGCCAACCGTCGCCGCGGTGAGGCTAGGCGGCACCTCCGGACATCATTCCAATCCGTTATCGAACCGCTGACGAAAGAGGGGTCGCATGCACGCAGCAACACGCTGCCCGGATTCCGTGCAGGAAACCGCGAGCGCCGTGGGGCACGGTGCCGGAATCGAGCCGACGATCGTCGATCCGAAGTGAAAGGGACGCATCGGACGCCATTTCGAGCTCGACCTGCATCCGCGAGCCCATTCGATTGGGCCTCACCACCTCTGCACGTCGCTCATTTTGGCTCGCCGCCCCTAAATCGCTGTAAACTCACGCTTTTGCTGCCACGCCCCCACATTCCAGATGTCCCAATCCCCCAAAGTAGGGTTCGTATCCCTCGGGTGCCCGAAGGCGCTCGTCGACTCCGAACAGATCATCACGCAACTGCGCGCCGAAGGTTATGAAATCTCCGGCACGTACGACGGCGCCGACCTCGTCGTCGTGAACACCTGCGGCTTCATCGACGAAGCGGTCCAGGAAAGCCTCGACGCGATCGGTGAAGCGTTGACCGAGAACGGCAAGGTGATCGTCACCGGCTGCCTCGGCGCCAAGTCGAGCGCCAGCGGCTCGAATCTGATCGAGGAAGTCCATCCGAAGGTGCTCGCCGTCACCGGTCCGCACGCGGTGGGCGAAGTGATGCAGGCCGTGCATTCGCACCTGCCGAAGCCGCACGACCCGTTCACCGATCTCGTGCCCGCGGCCGGCATCAAGCTCACGCCGCGTCACTACGCATACCTGAAGATCTCCGAAGGCTGCAATCACCGCTGCACGTTCTGCATCATCCCGTCGATGCGCGGCGACCTCGTGTCGCGCCCGGTCGCCGAAGTGATGCTCGAAGCCGAGAACCTGTTCAAGTCGGGCGTGAAGGAACTGCTCGTGATCTCGCAGGACACGAGCGCGTACGGCGTCGACGTGAAGTACCGCACGGGCTTCTGGAACGGCAAGCCGATCAAGACGCGCATGACCGACCTGGTCGCCGCGCTGGGCGAACTCGCCGCGCAGTACGGCGCATGGGTGCGTCTGCACTACGTGTATCCGTATCCGAGCGTCGACGAAGTGATTCCGCTGATGGCCGAAGGCCCGTTCAAGGGGCACGTGCTGCCGTATCTCGACGTGCCGTTCCAGCACGCGCATCCGGACGTGTTGAAGCGCATGAAGCGTCCGGCGAACGCCGAGAAGGTGCTCGAACGCGTGCAGAAATGGCGCGAGATCTGCCCGGACCTGACGATCCGCAGCACGTTCATCGCAGGTTTTCCCGGCGAGACGGAAGCGCAGTTCGAAACGCTGCTCGATTTCATCCGCGAGGCGGAACTCGATCGCGTCGGCTGCTTTGCCTACTCGCCGGTCGAAGGCGCGACCGCGAACGAACTTGATGGCGCGCTGCCGGACGACGTCCGTGAAGCGCGTCGCGCACGCTTCATGGAAGTGGCCGAGGAAGTGTCGGCGAAGCGTCTGCAGCGCAAGGTCGGCAAGACGCTCAAGGTGCTGATCGACGAGGTCGGCGAAGAAGGCGGCATCGGCCGGACGGCGGCCGATGCGCCGGAGATCGATGGCGTCGTCTATGTCGAGCCGGCCGCGAAGGCTTCGAAGCGCTACAAGGTCGGCGATTTCGTGTCCGTGAAGGTCACGGGCGCCGACGGTCACGACCTGTGGGGCGAGGTGTAAGCGATGGCCGCCGCATTGCCGGAGATCCTCGCGCTCGGCGAGGCGATGATCGAATTCAACCAGTCGCAGCCGGGGCGTCCCGAATTCCTGCAGGGCTTCGGCGGCGACACGTCGAACTTCTGCATCGCCGCGGCGCGCCAGGGCGCATCCACGGGCTTCGTGTCGGCGATCGGCGACGATCCGTTCGGCCGGCTGCTGGCCGACATGTGGCACGCGGAACACGTCGACACGTCGTACGTGCGGATCGACCGCACGGCGCCGACCGGCGTGTATTTCGTCACGCACGGCGCCGAAGGTCACCAGTTCGACTATCTGCGCGCGGGCTCGGCGGCGAGCCGCTATGCCGTGGGCGATCTGCCGCTCGATGCGCTGGCCGCCGCGAAGGCCGTGCACCTGTCGGGCATCAGCCTCGCGATCAGCACGGCCGCGTGCGACGCCGCGTTCGCGGCGATCGACCATGCGCGCCGCAACGGCGCGAAGGTCAGCTTCGACACGAATCTGAGGCTGAAGCTGTGGCCGCTGCCGCGCGCCCGCGCGGTGATGCGCGAAGCGCTGCGCCAGACGGATATCTGCCTGCCCAGCTGGGACGACGTGACGGCGCTCACCGGCGCGAACGATCGCGACGCGATCGTCGATGCGATGCTCGAACACGGGCCGCGGATCGTCGCGCTGAAGCTCGGCAAGGAAGGCGCGTACGTGGCGACCCCGGACGAGCGGCGCGTCGTGCCGGGCTTCGCGGTCGAGGCCGTCGACGCGACGGGCGCGGGCGACTGCTTCGGCGGCGCGTTCGTCGCCCGGATCGTCGCGGGCGACGATCCGTTCGCGGCGGCGCGCTATGCGAACGCGGCGGCGGCACTGTCGACGACGGGCTACGGCGCGGTCGCGCCGATTCCGCACCGCGATGCGGTGGAGCGCCTGATGCAAGGCTGATGCGGGACGCGCATGCCGGCCACGGCATCGCATGGGCGATTGATGCGAGCGCACAGCCGACCGCTCGCACACGTCGTCGCGTATGCGCACGCGGGCGTCGATCCGGCCTGCATGGGAATCGCTGCGACACAGAAGGTACTCGCGCGCGAGGCTGACGGTCGCCGATCTCGACATGATCGACGCAAACGAAGCGTTCGCCGCGCGACGCGTGTGCGGTGACGCAGGCGCCGGGTTTCTCGGCCCGGCAAGGGTGAATCCGAACGGGGCCGGCATTTTTCTCGGCCACCCGATCGGGGCGACGGGCGCGCTGATCGCCGGCATGGCGCTGTACGAGTTGCAGCACATTGGCGGTCGACATGCGCTCGTGATGACGTGACTCGGCAGCGGGCAGGGCATCGCCCGCGATTTTCGAGCGAATCTGAAGCAAGGAGCAACACACGGTGGGTCGATATTCGCAATGGCAACGGGCGCTCGTCGTCGCGGGCGCGCTGGTGGCGGGCATGGCGATGCCGGGCGCGGTCGCGGCGCAGGCCGTCGCGCCGGGCGTGCAGCAGGATGAACCGGCTCCGGCGCGGCCGCTGAAGCCGAATCCCGAGTTCGCCCGCTTGCCGCGCTACGAAGGCACGCTCGGCGACCGGCCGATCGTCGTGCATCTCGGCCCGAAGACGGACGAGGAAGGCGTGCACGGCGAATACCAGTTCGCCGATACGGGCGAAGTCGTGCTGCTCGCAGGCGACCGCGATGGCGACACGCTCGAAATCGAGGAATCGAACGACGGCACGAACATCACGGGCGTGTGGATCGGCCGCTTCGACGCGACGGGCGACCTGAAGGCCGACCGGATGAATTCGGACGAATCGGATCCGCAGCCGGTCGTGCTGCGGCTCGCGCCGGGCAAGCGCGCGGCGCTGCAGGTGCGCGACGGCCGCGTGCAGGAAATCGAAACGGTGGGTGGCGTCGTCAATCTGCGCACCGACGACTGACCCGCGCTGGCTCGGTATGCGCGGCGCGCATTGTACCGGGCCAATTGCGCCGATTTTGGCTAATCTAGCAATCTGTTCCGCACTCGAACGGCCTCGTGCCCGGCTTCCCGTCATGACTGAATCCACTTCCAAGCGCGCGCTGCAAACCCGCATCGTGCAACCCGACGACGCAATCCCGGAAGGCTTCCGTTCGTTCGTGCCGCCGGTCGCGCGCGCGTCGACGGTCGTATTCCCCGATCTCGCGACGATGCGCGCGCTCGTCTGGCACAACGACAACCAGTGGCGCTACGGGCTGCACGCGACGCCGACGTCGCTCGCGCTCGCGCAGCGGCTCGCCGAGATCGAGGGCGGCACGCATGCGCTGCTGCAGCCGTCGGGTCTCGCGGCCATCGCGAACGTCTACTTCGGCATCGTGAAAGCCGGCGACGACGTGCTGATTCCGCACAACGTGTACGGCCCGAATGCCGATTTCGGCAACTGGCTCGCGAAGGATTTCGGCATTACCGTGCGCTTCTACGATCCGCTGATCGGGGCCGGCATCGCCGACCTGATCCAGCCGGACACGCGGCTGATCTGGATCGAGGCGCCCGGCTCGGTGACGATGGAAGTGCCCGACGTCCAGGCGATCACCGCGGCCGCGAAGGCGCGCGGCGTCGTCACCGCGATCGACAACACCTTTTCGGCGGGGCTCGCGTTCAAGCCGTTCGAACACGGTGTCGACATCTCGGTGCAGGCGCTGACCAAATACCAGTCGGGCGGGAGCGACTTGCTGATGGGCGCGACGATCACCGCGAACGCGGAGCTGCATGCGAAGCTGAAGCTTGCGCGGATGCGCAGCGGCATCGGAGTGTCGGTCGACGATTGCTCGCTCGTGATGCGCAGCTTGCCGAGCATGCAGGTGCGCTTCGATGCGCACAGCAGGAGTGCGCTCGCGCTCGCACAGTGGCTGAAGGGGCGGCCGGAGATCGCGGCGGTACTGCACCCGCAGATCGCGGATTGCCCGGGGCACGCGTCGTTCGTGCGCGATTTCACCGGCGCGGGCGGCCTGTTTTCGGTGGTGTTCGACGCGCGCTACAGCGCGGAGCAGGTCGACCGTTTCGTCGAGTCGCTCGAACTGTTCGCGATCGGCTGGAGCTGGGGCGGCGCGTGCAGCCTCGCGATGCCTTACGACGTCGCGTCGATGCGTCCGGACTGGCCGCATCGCGGCACGCTGGTGCGTTTCTATGTCGGTCTCGAAGACGAATCCGACCTGCGCGCGGACATCGAGCGCGCGATGCAGGCCGCACTGGGGTGATCGCGCGCCGATAACGTCTTCCGGAAAAACGAAACGCCGGCGCGATGCATCCTCGCGCCGGCGTTTTTATTTGATGCGCTGCGGAATCAGAACAGCCGCAGCAGCCCGTCGAGGCCGACGTGATCGAACGCGACCGTTGCCGCGGCGCGTACGACGGGCTTCGCGTGGTACGCGATCGACAAGCCGGCTTCGGCCATCATCTTCAGGTCGTTCGATCCGTCGCCCATCGCGATCGCGCGGCTCGGCTCGAGGCCGAGCGACGCGCATGTGTCGCGCAGCAGGCGCGCCTTCACGTCGGCGTTGACGATTTCGCCGAGTACCTTGCCGGTCAGCTTGCCGTCGACGATCTCGAGCGTGTTCGCATGCGCGTAGTCGAGGCCGAGGCGCGCTTTCAGCCGCTCGGTGAAGAACGTGAAGCCGCCCGACACGAGCAGCGTCTTCATGCCGGCGGCCTTCACGCCGGCAAGCATCTTCTCGGCGCCCGGCGTCAGTTGCAGCCGTTCCTCGTACACGCGTTCGAGCGCGTGCGCGTCGAGCCCGGCCAGCAGCGCGACGCGGCGCGTGAGGCTTTCGTTGAAGTCGCGGATCTCGCCGCGCATCGACGCTTCGGTGATCTCGGCAACCTGCGTTTTCAGGCCGCAGAAATCGGCGATCTCGTCGATGCATTCGATCGTGATCAGCGTCGAATCCATGTCCATCACGGCAAGCCCGAAATCGCCGAGCGTGAGGCCGGCCTCGACGAACGCGAAGTCGAGCGCATGCGTGCCGCAATACGCATCGATGTCGAGGCGCTGCGCGGGGTTCGCGTCCTCGATACGCAGCGCGTGATCGTCGGTCTGCACGATGCGGGCGCCGCGCGACAGCGCGAGCAGCGGTTTGTGATGGGCGTCCGACAGCGGCGAAAGGCTCTGGATGACGAGGTTGTGGGTCATGACGGAGTGGTAGGAAGCGAATGAAAAGCCTGCGCGGCCGATGAGCGGCCGCCTGCCGATGCGTGCCCCGGCGTCGGGCGCTTGCATGGCGAACACACCATTGTAGCCGGTTGGTCGCGCACGGCGGTGGGGAGCGAAACCTTGCACGGCGCGGCGGTCAGCGCCCGGCCGCGCGATCCCAGTACGGCGGATCGCCGAAATGCTCGGCCAGGAACGCGATGAACGCGAGCGTCTTCAGCGGGACGTGCGCGCGGCTCGGGTAGACGGCCCAGATTGCGATGTCGTCCGCGAACGGATAGTCGTCGAGCACCGTGACGAGCGTGCCGCTCGCGAGCAGCGGGCCGACGTCCCAGGTTGACTTGATCGCGATCCCGAAGCCGTCGACGAGCGCTTCGCGGATCGCCTCGCCGTTGCTTGCGACGAGCCGGCCGCCGACCCGCACGGTGAGCGGCCCTTGCGGCGTCGCGAACGACCAGTCGCGCTGGTCGCCGAGGATCACGCATTCGTGCTGCGCGAGCTCGGCCGGATGTCGCGGCGTGCCGTGCTCGGCGAGATACGCGGGCGAGCAGCACAGCACGCGGCGGTTCGCGGCGAGCTTGCGCGCGACGAGCGTCGAATCCTTCAGCATGCCGAGGCGGATCGCGACGTCGTAACCGTCGTCGACGAGGTCGACGATCTCGTCCGACAGCCGCAGGTCGAGCGACACGGACGGATAGCGGCGCAGGAACGCGGGAATGACCGGCGCGACGTGCTGGCGGCCGAACGACGACGACATCGACACCTTCAGCCGTCCGTACGGCTCGGTGCGGCCGTGTCCGACCGACGCGCGCGCGGCGTCGGCGGCCGACAGCAGCGTGTCGGCGTGCGTCATGAAGACTTCGCCGTCCTGCGTGAGACTGATGCGGCGCGTGGTGCGATGCAGCAGCCGCGCGCCGAGCTGGCGCTCGAGCTGCGCGATGCGCGCGCTCGCGACCGCGGCCGACACGCCGAATTCGCGCCCGGCCGCGCTGACGTTCGCGAGCAGCGCCGCACGGACGAACAGCGCGACGTCGAGCAGGTCGAGCGGCTTGTCGGGGGCCGGAATCGGATTGGAGGCCATTATTCTGAAAATCCTGAAAATGTTTCAGGAAATATAGCGGTTTTCTCGAATGATCGGGTTGCCTACGATGACGTTCGTGGGGGCTGCGCCGCGGCCCGCCCGGATTTCCTGAAAGGAGTATCGAGATGAAAGCCGTTGGACTCACCCGTTATCTGCCGATCGACGACCCGCAAGCCCTGCTCGACGTGGAGCTGCCGCAGCCCGTTCCGGGCCCGCGCGACCTGCTCGTGAAGGTCGAGGCGATTTCCGTGAATCCGGTGGACACGAAGGTGCGCGCGCCGAAGCCGCAAGTCGAGGCGACGCCGCGCGTGCTCGGCTGGGATGCGGCCGGCACGGTGGTCGCGGTCGGCGCCGACGTCACGCTGTTCCGGCCCGGCGACGAAGTGTTCTACGCGGGCAGCATCACGCGGCCGGGCGCGAACAGCGAATTCCATGCGGTCGACGAGCGGATCGTCGCACTGAAGCCGCGCACGCTCGACTTCGCCGCCGCCGCCGCGCTGCCGCTCACCGCGCTGACCGCATGGGAGGCGCTGTTCGACCGGCTGCGCGTGTCGCCGCAGGGCGCGGACGCTGGCAAGTCGGTGCTGATCATCGGCGGCGCGGGCGGCGTGGGCTCGATCGCGATCCAGCTCGCGAAGACGCTCGGCAAGCTGCACGTGATCGCGACCGCGTCGCGGCCGGCATCGGCCGAATGGGTGCGTGGGCTGGGCGCCGATACGGTGGTCGACCATTTCGGCGACCTGCCCGCGCAATTGCGTGAGGCCGGGTATCCGGAGGTCGACTACGTGCTGATCTTCAACGACACGGATCGTCATTTCCCCGCCGCCGCGGAGGTAATCCGGCCGCAGGGCGGCATTTGCACGATCGTCGAGAACGACAGGCCGGTGCCCGTCGAACTGCTGAAGGCGAAAAGCGCCGCGTTTCACTGGGAATTCATGTTCACGCGTGCGATGTTCGAGACGCAGGACATGATCGAGCAGCACCGGATCCTCGGCGAAGTCGCGCGGCTCGTCGACGGCGGTACGCTGCGCACGACCGTCGGCGAACAGCTCGGCACGATCAATGCGGCGAACGTTCGTCGTGCACACCAGTTGCTCGAGGCCGGGCGCGCGATCGGCAAGCTCGTGCTGAGCGGCTTCTGAGCGGCCGGCGCGCGTAAGGTTGCGGCGCCGCGAACGCAAGCGGGGTAACACCCGATGCGTTTGCGGCGCACTGCATCCCGCTTGGCGGTAGACTGGCAGCGCATCATGCATCGAAAACCGCGCGGCACGCGCGTGCCGCCGCATACCAAGGAGGTCAGCATGAGCCAACGCAGCTTGTCAGTCGCCGCATCGTGGTCGGTCGTGTTCGCGGCGGCGTGCGTCAGCGCGAGCGTATTCGCGGCGCCGCCGGTCAAGGGCAGCCTGAAGGGAGGCGGTACCGGACAGCTCGAATACACGGTCAAGGTCGACTCGAAGACCTTCGGCAATACGCAGGAGACCCGCAAGATCCGCTCGGGCGAAACGGACGACTTCAACTGGAAGTCGGTGCCGCCGAGCGGTGCGGTCGCGATGCCGGACGGCTGCCCGAACACCGACAGCCTGCCGCGCGACGCGAACGGCGCGATGGTTCGCCAGACCCAGGTGCGGCTCGCGCCGTCGATCGACGCGAAGGGCATCGCCAACGTGCAGATGAGCTTCCAGGCGGCCGCGCCGAAGGGCACGCGCAACGTGACGGCCGGCGGCAAGTCGCTGCAGTGCCCGGACGTCGTGGCGGTGAGCCAGGTGAAGTGGGTATCGATTCCGACCAACGGCGGTTCGAAGACCGTCACGATGAGCGACGGCACGAAGGTGACGGTGTCGATCAAGCGCTGAGTGGCGCGACGCGCGGGCCGGCCCGGCGGCACGTGACCGTTTCGTGTCGCCGTCACGGTGCTTGACGGCGATCTGCGTGGCCTTGTCGTGTTGCGGCAACGTACGGCAGCATCGCGGGACGTCATGGATGCGTCACGCGATGTTCGCCCGCATCATCCCTTTCCTGTCACGACCTCTCCATCAAATGCCGAATGCGCGCGGTGCGTCGCGTCGGTCGACGGGCTCGCGCCGGACGCGGATATCGCAGCCGTGCTGCGGCAGACGATCGGCAAGCGCGTCGGCGCGCGCTGACCGGCGAACCGCGCGAGCGAAGCGCGCGGCGCCGCAGGTCAGTGCGCGCGTTCTTCCAGCCGCGCCGCGAGAAAGCGGTGATCGGCCGAGAACAGCCGGCGATAGGTCATCAGCACCGCACCGACGGTCCCGAGCGCGGAGGCCGCGGCGATCAGGAACATGATCACGATCTGGTAGCGCACGGCTTGCAGCGGCGACTGGCCGGCCAGCACCTGGCCCGTCATCATCCCCGGCAGGCTCACGACGCCGACGACGGCCATCTGGTTGAGCGTCGGCAGCATGCCGGCGCGCACGGCCTGGCGCGCGGCGTCCTGCGCGGCTTCCCAGCGCGTCGCGCCGAGCGCGAGCGCCGTTTCGACGCGATCGCGGCGTGCGGTGAGTTCTTCCATCATCCGCTCGACACCGAGCGACACACCGGTGAGCGTATTGCCGAGAATCATCCCGAGGATCGGGATCGCGTATTGCGGCGCGTACCACGGATGGATGCGGATCACGACGAACAGGCCGACCGCCGCGACGAACCAGCTGCTGAACCAGATCGACACGATGCTGTCGATGCGCTGGCCGCGATACGTGCGCCTGGCGCGCCCCGCGCCGGCGAACCCGGCGATCAGCGTCATCAGCGCGGTGAGGGGCAGCACGACGTACCAGTGAGGATGCCCGAACACCCAGCCGAGCACGTAGCCGATCGCGAGCAGCTGCACGACGGTGCGCACCGCCGCGAGTGCGAGCTTGCGGCCGAGGCCGAGCGACAGCGCCATCGAGATCGCGCCGTTGACCGCGACGAGCGCGGCGGCAATGCCGACGTCGACGAGACTCAGGTCCTGCAGCGCCGGGCTCATTGCGTCGTCTCCGTCGGGTTGGCGACGTGCATCACGCCGGCCTGCATCACGAGCCGCATCGTGCCGATGCGGGCGGCCTGGGCCGGATCGTGCGAGATCCACATGTAGGCGCGCGCGTCGGGCGCCGCGTCGAACCATGCGCCGACCAGCGTCTCGATCGCGCGCGCCGATTCCGGATCGAGCGCGGACGTCGGCTCGTCGAGCAGCAGGACGTCGGGGTCGAGCTGCAGCACGCGCAGCAGCGCGGCGATCTGCGCTTCGCCGCCCGACAGGTCGCTCGCGCGCTTGTCGAGAAAGTCGGGGCCGCGGCCCGCCTGCGCGGCGAGCGCTTCGGCGCGTGCGCGATCGAACGTCGCATCGCGATAGATCGCGAGCGAGTACGGATAGCGCAGTTGCGCTTCGACGGTGCCGTCCATCTGCGCGGGGCGCTGGCGCACGTACGCGACGCTGCGCCGGTAACGCGGAATCACGTTGCGCCGGATCCGCTGGCCGCGCCACAGGATCTGGCCGCCATCGAGCGGATCGAGCAGCGCGAGCGCCCGCAGCAGGACGCTCTTGCCCGACCCGGACGGACCGGTGATAGCAATTCGCGATCCCGCTGCGAGGCTGAAATCGGTCGGTGCCAGCAGCGTCTTGCCGCTACTGGCGTCGCGCCGCGTGATGCGCTGCGCATCGATGAGACCGGTGGGGGCAGTCATGTCAAAAGTGAAAAAAAGCGTTAATGGCGCCGAAGCGTCGCGTTGGCGTGCGTCATAATACCGATTGAAAAGCTGCGAGTGTCGTGCGCCGTTCGTCCACACAAGCGGCCCGGCATGGCGCGGCAACATTTCAGAACAACAACGGAACCGCCATGACGCTAACCCGAGCCATCGGCAAATCGGCTGCATGGATCGCCGGAATCGTCGCGGTGCTCATCGCGGCGGCCGGCATCTTTCTCTACGTCTTCGACTGGAATCGAGCGAAGCCGTGGGTCAACGAACAGGTCAGTGCCGCACTCGGCCGCCCGTTCGCGATCAACGGCGACCTGAAGGTCGGCTGGCGTCGCCCCGACGGCGAAACCGGCTGGCGGGCATGGGTGCCCTGGCCGAGTTTTTCGGCCACGCAGCTCGAGATCGGCAACCCCGACTGGGCGAAGGCGCCCAAGTTCGTCACGCTCGATGCCGCGCACTTCGATCTCGCGATCCTGCCGCTGCTCGCGCATGAAATCGTGATCCCGTCGATCGACGTCGTGAATCCGGCCGTCGATCTCGAGCGGCTGGCCGACGGCCGCAACACGTGGACCTTCCAGTTCAAGCAATCGTCGCAGCCGTCGCCGTGGAAAGTGCGGCTCGACAGCTTCGGCTTCGCGAAGGGCACCGTCACGTATCGCGACGCGATCACGAAGGCCGACCTGACCGTCGCGATCGATACGCTCGGGCAGCCGATTCCGCTCGGCGACGTGCTGAAGGAACAGGAGCAGACGTCACGCGCGGCATCGGCGCAACGCGTCGGCAAGCATGGCGCCGCGCAGTTGAGCGCGAAGGCGAATGCGCAGGCCGCGTCGGGCGCTTCCGGCGCGCAGGCTGCGAGCGGGGCGTCGGGGGCCGCCGGGGCGTCGGCTGCGTCGGCCGTCGTGTCGGCTTCGTCGTCGTCCGCTTCGTCCGCATCGGCTGCCGCCGCGTCCGGTGCAAGCGGCGCCGCGGCACCCGCGAAGCCGGCCGGCCCGACCTATGCGTTCGGGCTGAAGGTCGACGGCCGCTACAAGAACGTGCCGATCAGCGGGACCGGCAAGGTCGGCGGCGTGCTCGCGATCGAGGACACGTCGCGGCCGTTCCCGCTGCAGGCCGACGTGAAGGCGGGCGACACGCGGCTCGCGATCGTCGGTACGCTGACCGACCCGATGCATCTCGCGGCGATCGACCTGCGGCTGTGGCTGCAGGGCACGTCGATGTCGCATCTCTACCAGCTCACCGGCATCACGCTGCCCGATACGCCGCCTTACGCGACCGAAGGGAGGCTGATCGGCAACTTCAAGCCGCACGCGAGCACGTTCCGCTACGAGAACTTCAACGGTCGCGTCGGCGGCAGCGATCTCGGCGGGACGCTCGTCTATGCGCAGCGCGAGCCGCGGCCGAAGCTGTCGGGCGAACTCGTGTCGAACCTGCTGCAGTTCTCCGACCTCGCGCCGGTGATCGGCGCGGATACGGCCGCGAGCAAGGCCAAGCGCGGCGACACGACGCGTCAGCCGCCGGACCGCGTGCTGCCGGTCGAGACGTTCCGGACCGACCGCTGGCGCGCGATCGACGCGGACGTGAAGTTCACCGGCCGCAAGCTCGTCAAGAGCGCGAACCTGCCGATCACCAATCTGTACACGCACATTCTGATGCAGGACGGCGTGCTGACGCTCGAGCCGCTGCAGTTCGGCGTCGCGGGCGGCACGCTGGCGACGACCGCGCATCTCGACGGCAGCGGCACGCCGCTGAAGGGCCGCTTCACCGTGGCCGCGCGGCATCTGAAGCTCAAGCAGCTGTTCCCGACGCAGCAGGTCATGCAGTCGGCGCTCGGTGAAATCAACGGCGACGCGTCGCTGTCGGCGACGGGCAATTCTCCGGCCGCGCTGGCCGCGACGTCGACCGGCGAAGTGAAGGCGCTCGTCACGAACGGCCGCATCAGCCGCCTGCTGATGGAAGCGGCGGGGCTGAACGTCGCGAACGTCGTCTACGAGAAGCTGTTCGGCAACCGCGACGTGAACATCAATTGCGCGGCGATCGACTTCGTCGCGACCAACGGGATGCTCGACCCGAAGGTGTTCGCGCTCGATACGGACGACGCGCTGATCAACGTCGACGGCCCGATCAACCTGCGCGACGAATCAATCGACCTGAAGATCCATCCGCATACGAAGGGCTTCCGGATCTTCTCGCTGCGCTCGCCGCTGTACGCGAAGGGCACCTTCAAGAATCCGAAGGTCGGCGTCGACGCGGGCGCGCTCGCGCTGCGCGCCGGCGCGATGGTCGGGCTCGGGTTGATCAACCCGTTCGCGGCGCTGATTCCGCTGATCGCGCCGAGCAACAACCGCGACGTGCCGTGTTCGGAGCTGTTCGGGCAGATGAACGCGAAGGCCGCGCAGAAGGCCGCCGCGAAGGCCGGCAAGTGACGCGCGTCAGCGGGCCGCGCGCACCCAGAGCAGCACGGCGTCGACGTCGCGACCGTCGATCCGCACCGGCGCGGCGGTGCCGAGCTGCAGGCGGTCGCCGTCGAGCCTGACGGCGCGCTGCTGCACGTTGCCGACCCAGTTCGGGAACAGGCTGATGTCCATTTCGTGGGTCAGCGTGCCGTCGTCGGCCACCTGAAAGGGGCCGGAATAGGCGATGTAGCCGCCGGCGGCGGCCGCGCGCTCGTCGGTGGTGCCGCCCTGCAGGTCGCCGTCGGCATAGGGCGGGCGGCCGGGTGCCATCAGCTGGGCGGACATGTAGCCGTCCGGCGTATAGAGGATCCAGCCGCGCACGTCGCGGCCGAGCGGGTAGACGACCGCGCTGCCGTCGCGCGGGCGGATTTCGTAGGACACGAGGCGCCATGCGCCGACGAGTTGTTCTCGAAGCTGGCTGGCAAGCATGCGGGATTCCGGTAGGGCGGCGGCAGCGCGTGTGCCGCCGTATTGGCGGGCCGCCGGCGGCAGGGTCGGATGGGCCGGAATAGGCCGCCCGGGCGGTACGGTCGGCAGTTTCTCCGACTCCTGCTAAAATACACGGTTTTCCGTCGATTTCTCTCTTAACGGGACCTGCCGTGCTTTCTACTGCCAACATCACGATGCAATTCGGGCCGAAGCCCTTGTTCGAGAATATCTCGGTCAAATTCGGCGAGGGCAACCGCTATGGTCTGATCGGCGCGAACGGCTGCGGCAAGTCGACGTTCATGAAGATCCTCGGCGGCGACCTCGAGCCGAGCGCCGGCAACGTCGCGCTGGAACCGAACGTCCGTCTCGGCAAGCTGCGCCAGGACCAGTTCGCATACGAAGACGTGCGCGTGCTCGACGTCGTGATGATGGGCCACACCGAGATGTGGGCCGCGATGACCGAGCGCGACGCGATCTACGCGAACCCGGAAGCCACCGACGACGACTACATGCACGCGGCCGAGCTCGAAGGCAAGTTCGCCGAATACGGCGGCTACGACGCCGAGGCGCGCGCGGGCGCGTTGCTGCTCGGCATCGGCATCGAGGAAAAATTCCACAACGGCACGATGAGCGACGTCGCGCCGGGCTGGAAGCTGCGCGTGCTGCTCGCGCAGGCGCTGTTCTCGAAGCCGGACGTGCTGCTGCTCGACGAACCGACCAACAACCTCGACATCAACTCGATCCGTTGGCTCGAGCACACGCTCAACGAGTACAACTCGACGATGATCATCATCTCGCACGATCGTCACTTCCTGAACTCGGTGTGCACGCACATGGCCGACATGGACTTCGGCACGCTGAAGGTCTGGCCGGGCAACTACGACGACTACATGCTCGCGTCGGCCCAGGCGCGCGAGCGTCAGGCCGCGGCGAACGCACGGGCGAAGGAGCGCGTGGCCGAACTGCAGGACTTCGTGCGCCGCTTCTCGGCGAACAAGTCGAAGGCGCGCCAGGCGACCAGCCGTGCCAAGCAGATCGACAAGATCAAGATCGAGGAATTCAAGCCGTCGTCGCGCCAGAACCCGTTCATCCGCTTCGAGTTCGAGAAGAAGCTGCACAACGTCGCGGTGGTGGCGGAAGAGATCACGAAGAAGTACGAACGCACGATCTTCCAGAACTTCAACCTGTCGGTGCAGCCGGGCGAGCGCATCGCGATCATCGGCGAGAACGGCGCGGGCAAGACGACGCTGCTGCGCTCGTTGCTCGGCGCGCTCGCGCTCGACCACGGCACGGTGAAGTGGTCCGAGAACGCGAATGTCGGCTACATGCCGCAGGACACGTACGAGGAGTTCCCGGACGACATCACGCTGATGGACTGGATCGACCAGTACCGCAAGGACGGCGACGACGAAACGATGGTGCGCGGCACGCTGGGCCGCCTGTTGTTCTCGTCGGACGACATCAAGAAGTCGGTGAAGGTGCTGTCGGGCGGCGAGAAGGGCCGCATGATCTGGGGCAAGCTGATGCTCGGCCGCCACAACGTGCTGCTGATGGACGAGCCGACCAACCACATGGACATGGAATCGATCGAGTCGCTGCAGATCGCGCTCGAGCAGTTCGAAGGCACGCTGATTTTCGTGTCGCACGACCGCGAATTCGTGAGCGGGCTGGCGAACCGGATCATCGAAGTGCGCACGGACGGCACGCTGTTCGACTTCGGCGGCAATTACGAGGAGTTCCTGACGAGCCAGGGGCAGGAGTAAGTGTCCTGACGCTTCCTTTCATGTGCCGCGGCTTCGCAATACGAAGCCTGCGCGCATAGACCGAAGCCGCGAGCCGGAATCTCTCGGGCCCGCATCGACAGCGTAGTCGAGGCGGGCTTTTTCATTTCCACGCATTCCCGCGGGGACGAAGCCCGGCTGCATCGCGCATTCCCGTTTCCTCGCATCGACCGACTTCGGGTAAATTACGCTCCGGATACCTCCCTCAATTCCGACCCGGAGCCGCCCCTCGATGCAGGACCGTCCTTTGCCGCTCGACCTGTCCGGCCTTGCGCCAAGCCTGTACGCGCAGGGCACCGAGGAGGGCATCCTGTCGCGCCTGATGGAGCGGATCGCGCCGATCCACCGCTTCTGCGTCGATGTCGGCGCGAGCGACGGCCTGCGCAACAGCAACACGGCGCGCCTGTTGCGTGAACGGGAATGGTCCGGCGTGTTGGTGGAAGGCAGTGCGTACCGTTTCGGCAAGCTGGCCGCGCATTACGCCGGCGCGAGCCGCGTTCGATTGCACCACGACCGCGTTCAGCCCGACACGATCGACACGTTGCTCGCCGATGCGGGCACGCCACCCGATTTCGACCTGCTGTCGATCGACATCGACGGCAACGACTACTGGGTGTGGCGCGGCCTGCAGGCGTTTCAGCCGCGCATCGTCGTGATCGAATACAACCCGTACTACACGCCGCCCGAGCGCTGGGTCATGTGCTTCAATCCAGACCACGAATGGGACGGGTCGACCTATTACGGCGCGAGCCTCGAATCGCTCGTTCACCTCGGCCGGCAGAAGGGTTATGAACTCGTTTGCTGCGACGACATGGGCAACAACGCGTTCTTCGTGCGGCAGGATCTGTATCCGCTGCTCGGCATCGCGAACAACGATCCGTCGGTGCTGTTCCGGCCGGCGATGTACAAGCTGCGCTACGTCGGCCACAACACGTTCCTGAGCGGCCATCCGTATCGCTACGGGCCGGCCGAGGCTATCTGAATGGACTCGCTCGCCGCGACCTTCGACGAGATCCGCGATGCCTATGCGCTGCGCCGTGGCGGGCCGCCGCGCCAGGTCGGCGAACGCGTGTGGCACCTGCCGACCGACGACGGCGGTGTAGCGGTCAAGCTTTACGCGTCCGAACATCGCGCGCGAGCGGCGAAGGAAGCTGCCGTGCTCGCGCACTTTGAGACGCACGGCGATGCACGCTTCCGTGTGCAGGCACTGAAACGCACGGCAGACGGCGCACCGCTGTGGACGGGAGCGAACGAACACGCGATGCTGACGCGCTGGGAAGCCGGGCGGTTCAGAACCTACGACACGTTTTCGCCGGCCGAATGGGCGGCGCTGGGCACGAGTCTCGGCGCGTTGCACACGAGTCTCGAACGGCTTCATCTGCCGCAGATCGACACGATCCACGCACGGCTGGCGGCGATCGACGCGGACGCGGTACGCCGCAGCCTGCTCGACGCGCTGGATCGCGTGCGCTCGCACGACGGCGCCGACAGCCTGCGCCGCTATGTCGATCTCGCGCTGCGCCTGCTCGAGCGCTACTATCCGGGCAGCATCGACGCGTTTCCCGCCGACGATCCGCAGCACCCGATCCACAATGATTACAACCAGTTCAACTATCTGTTCACGGGCGCGCTGCCGCCGCTGATCGTCGACTGGGAAGCGTCGATCGGCGCGCCGCGCGAATACGAACTGGTGCGGTGCCTGAACCATCTGCCGCTGGAGGCGCCGCACCTCGCGCAAGCGTTCGTGCGCGCGTATCGGCGGGCCCGGCCCGTGGACCCGGCGCGCATTGCATGGGCGGTCGATGCCGCGTGCGTGCAGCACGCGCTGAAGCTCTGGATCGTGCAAGGCTGGCTCGACGAACCGTCGCGTTTCGCATCGCATCTGAACGGCGCGGTGACGATGGCGTCCGCGATGGTGGATGCGCGCGAGCGTCTCGTCGATTTCTTTTCCCGTTGTGTGGACGCAGGACGCTGACGTGAATGCGAATCTGAACCGGATTGCGAATCCGCCGCCGCCGGCCGAGCGGCAGCATGTGTTTCCGCCGCCGCTGGATCGCGATTACCGCGTCGAAGACGGGTGCGTGCTGACGCGCTCGCTGGAAGCGCACATCGTCGATCACTGCAACCTGACCTGCGCGGAATGCTGCTCGCTGTCGCCGCTGCTGCCGGCGTGGTACGCGCGCCCCGAATCGATCGAGACCGATCTGCGCATCGCCGCGAAGGTGCTGCGCCCGCGCATGTTCAAGCTGGTCGGCGGCGAACCGCTGCTGCATCCGGCGCTCGTCGAACTCGTCGAGCGCGTGCGCGCCACCGGCATCGCACCGGTGATCTCCGTGACGACGAACGGCCTGAAGCTCGGCGAGATGACGGACGCGTTCTGGCAGGCGGTGGATGCGCTGACGATCTCGCGTTACCCGAAACCGGCGCTGTCGTCCGACCTGGTCGCGCACGTCGAGCGTCAGGCGGCGCGCTTCGACGTGCGCCTGAACTGGAAGGTGCAGGACGTGTTCACGACGATGAACCGTGCGCAGCCCGGCACGGATCGCGACGCCGCCCGGCGCCTTTATCACGATTGCTGGATCCGGGAGCGCTGCCATATGATTCGCGACGGCATGTTCTACACGTGCACGCGTCCCGCGCATTTCCATACGCTCTACAACGGCGCGAAGGATTTTCAAGCGGACGGCCTGCGGCTGCGCGACGATGCGGACATGCTCGATGCGATGCTCGCGTATCTGCAACGCGAGGCGCCGCTCGAGGCGTGCCTGCATTGTCAGGGCGGCAGCGCGCCGGTGGCGCCGCATCGCATCCTCAAACGCATCGAAGTGGACGCGTTGAAGGCTCGTTATCCTTGACGTTTTCCTTCGCCCGCTTATAGGCGGAGGATCCCCGCAACCGGCGATGCACGTCCTCGTCGGTGAATGTTTCGCACAGCATTGATATCGCGATCATGCATGACACCCAATTCTGCGCCCTGCGTCCCGAAGGAATCTCCTCGGGGAAGCGCGGCGTTTCCCGGAGCCAATCCCGATGATCGTCGGCACCCGCGACCCGTTCGGTTTCGAGCGTCTGCACTACCACCCGCGCAGCGGCACGTCGGCGTCCGGCATCCGGGCCGTCCTGCACGCCTCGGGGCAGCCGGCCGGCGAGCCGGACGTGGCCGCCATCGCCGGTTACCTGAGCGGCGAGCGTCCGGTCGACCGCACCGTGCTGCGCGATGTGCTCGCGGTGCCGCCCGGCCATGCGCTGATCCGTTCGCCGCAAGGGCTGACCGTGCAGCCGACGCCCGAACGGCCGCAGCGCGCCGATCTGGAAACCGTGCTGCGCGCGTCGCTGCAGCGCGCGCTCGACAGCGGCAAGCGCGTGGCGCTGGCGCTGAGCGGCGGGCTCGATTCGGCGCTGCTGCTGGCGTTGCTGCGCGAGCTCGGCTCGCAGCGGCACGTAACGTCCTACATTCTCGCGACCGACATGCCGGACTACTGCGAACTCGACGCGGCGCTCGAGCTGGCCGAGCAGATGCAGGCGAACGTGAAGATCGTGCGTGCGAACGAGGCCGATTTCGTGGCCGCGCTGCCGCGAACGACGCATGCGGTCGAGGAACCGATGTTCAACCTGCATCCGGTTGCCAAGCTGCTGCTGGCCGAGGCGATGGCCGCGGACGGCGTCGAGGTGGCCATCACCGGCGACGGCGCGGACCAGGTGTTGCGCCGCGACCAGTCGGCCAACTACCTGCCGCTGTGCCATGCGTTGTTCGATGCGGCGGCGGTCGACCTGCATCCGCCGTTTGTCGACGATGCGGTCGTCGCGCATCTGACGAGCATCGCGCCCGACCCGAACAAGCAGTGCCTGCGCGATCTGGGCGCGCGCCTGAACCTGCCGGAGCGTCTCGTGCACGGCCCCAAGCGCGGGCGGCTCGCCCCGGCGATGGACCTCGCGGCACTGCTCGATCGCGACCGCGCGTGCGCGCTGGCCGACACGCTCGGTCTTGCCGCGCCCACGCTGCAGGCGGATACCGAACGCGTGCTGTGGACGACGCTGATGCTGATCCTCGATCATCTCGACCACTTCGATCATCGCGATGCCGCGCATCGCCTAACCTGAGCCGTTCATGAAACGCATCCTGTTCTGCGTGGTGCCCGAAAAAGGGCACGTCAATCCGTGTATCGGCCCGGCGCAGCATCTGCGCGCCGCCGGCTGCGACGTCGCGTTCTATGCGCCGGCCGACATCAGCGCGCAGCTCGATGGCGCCGGCGACTTCGCGTTCGTCGGGCCGCGCGAGACGCCCGAACGCCACGACCTGTCGCGCGGCGCGAGCTTCGCCGCGAACATTCGCGACGCCGACTGGTTGCGGCACTGGATCCGCACGCTGCTGATCGACCTCGCGCCCGCGCAGGTCGACGGTATACGCGCGGTCCTGCGCGAATGGCAACCGGACGTGGTCGTGATCGATCCGCTGCTCTATGCGGCGGCGATTGCGGCCGAGCTGGAAGGGCTGCCGTGGGTCTCGATGTCCAATTCGCTGAATCCGGTGTTGCCGGACGATCTCGATTCGGAGCTGCTGCGCACGGTACGCTGGCTCGCACCGGAACGCACGCGCCTGTTCGCGCGCTACGGCCTTGACGCGCGTTTTCGCGGTTGCGACATCCTGTCGCCGCATCTGACGCTCGCGTTCACGACCGACGCGCTGGTCGGTGCGCCGCCGCCAGGTATCGAACTGGTCGGCCCCGCGCTGCCGTCCGGCCCGCGCGGCGACGAGACGGCGTTCCAGTGGGAACGCCTCGATGCGGATCGCCCGCTCGTCTACATGTCGCTCGGCAGCCAGCTTTACTACCATCCCGACGTATTTGCGAAGGTCATCGAAGCCACGCGCGCGACGTCGGCGCAACTGGTGCTGTCGGTGGGCGAACTGGTCGATTCGGATCTGCTGCCGACCGGTGACGAGCGCGTCGTCGCGGTGCGTTATGTGCCGCAACTGGCGCTGCTGCGGCGCACGCACGCGTTCGTCAGCCACGGCGGCGCGAATTCGGTGATGGAGTCGCTCGCGTGCGGTGTGCCGATGCTGGTGTCGCCGTTCTGCAACGACCAGTTCCATTCGGCCCATTTCGTCGAGCGGGCCGGTGCCGGATGCGTACTGGATCTGCAGCAGGCCGGCGTGACGGACATCACCGATGCGCTCGAACGCCTGTTGCGTCCCGGTTCGTTGCGCGAGCATGCGGCGAGAATCCGTGCGAGCTACGCGCGCGATGGTTCGGCGCAGGCCGCGCGCCTGATCAGCGCACTCGCTTCAGGAAGCCGCCTGGCGACAGCGTCATGAGCACGCGGTCCTCGATGTCCTCGTCGACCTCGAACCGGTCGTCGCGGGCGAGAAATTCGCGCACGGCCGTAGCCGGGTTGTTGCCTTTGCCGTACGGCTTGCCGTCGAACATCGATGCCGGCAAGTACTCCATGATGGTGTCCATCACGATCGCGTAGCTGCCGGGCGTCACGAGTGGCGCATAGCATTCGAGTTCGCGCAGCACGTGTGAGTGGGTATGCGCGAGATCGAGGATTGCCATCACGCGCGCGCCGTCGCCGATCTGCGCGCGCACCGACGCGAGCGTGTCGGCCGCGCACGATTCACCTTCGATCAGCACCATGCGATGGGCGAGCCGGTGCGATTGCAGGCGTTGCCTGACCTCGTCGCGCAGGCGCGGTTCGATCGCGACGACGCGGCCGCGCTCGCCCGCCAGTTCCAGCATCGACGCGGAGAACACGACACCACCGCCCGCCGCGATGCCGGTCTGCACGATGCAGTCGGGGCGCGCGCGCCAGATCAGTTCCTGGAGCGCGAGCATGTCGCCGGGCAGATGGAAGAAGCGCTCGCCGAGCCAGCGCGTCTGGAACAGATGGTCGAATTCGGCAGCGCGCGTCAGCCATTCGATGTTGATGTCCCGCATGCGGGCCGAAGGACGCTCTGACATGGTCAATGCAACGAATAGGAGTGGTGTGAAAACGCTGGAATCCTGGCTTCACCGGCACTGGAACCTCGGGCCGGCGCGCATGCAGGCGCTGTCGTCGGGCCATACTAACAAAACGTATCTCGTCGAGTGCGATGCGGCGCGCGCGGTGTTGCGCGTGTCGTGGTCCGGCAAACCGGTCGAGCAGGTGCATCGCGAGGCGTCGATACTCGGCCATCTGGGCCGCTCGCGCACGGCGCCGATGCTGCCTGCGCTGCCGCGATTGCGGCCGACCGTGGACGTGCAATCCGGTGTGCAGGCGCCCGATGGAAGCTGGCTGCATCTGTTCGAGCATATCGACGGCAATCCCGGCTTGCCCGACGATGCGCAGGCAGGCGCGATCGATGCGATGCGCGCACTCGCGCATCTGCATGCGTCGCTGGCGGCGATCCCCGCGAGCGAATCCGCGCCGCTGGCATGGCTGACGGCGCGCCATGCGCGCGTCTCGGCACGTGCGACGCCGTCGTTGCCGGCCGACTTGAGCAGCCATTACGACACGATGATCCGGCGGATCGGCGCGCATCTCGACGCCGCGGCCCGCTGGCTGACGGGGCCGGTGCATTGGCTGCACGGCGACTATCACGCGGGCAACCTGCTGTACGTGGGCCACGCGGTGAACGGCGTGCTCGATTTCGACGATGTCGGGCAGGGCGCGCAGTGGCTCGAGGCGGCCTTTGCGCTGTTCGCGCTGTCCCGCGATGCGGGCAGGGACGATCGCTTCGTGTTCGATACGCAACGATGGGAAGTCGGCCTGCAGACCTATGCGGCGACGCGGCGCGATGCTGCGCCGGACTGGATGCGCGACAACCGCGCTGCGCTGATGGCCCTGTTCTGCGCGGACCAGACGCTGATTCATCTGGAAGCCGCCCAGCGCGGCCTGTGGATGCCGGGGCCCGGCATCGGATTTCTCGGTGGCTGGCGGCAGTTGCTGGACGGTGCGACGCCCGGAAGCTGGTAGGTCCCCCTGCGTCAGTCCCGGCGATTCAGGAACAGGCGCACGGCTTCGACCGTGTTGGGTCGCGCTTCTCCATGCCGTGATCCATCGTGCATGCAGAACAGCACGTCGCGATGCTGTGCCGCGCTGTCGGCGACATGTGCGCGCATCGTGTCGCACAGCGCCTGGGGCGACGGCGCCGGGCGCTGCCAGTCGTCCAGTATCGCGGTCCAGCCCGTGTGTTCGCGCCGCAGCCGCGCGAGCACGCCGGCGCGATTGTCCTGCGGCATCAGTCCGTAAGGAAGGCGCAGCGGGATCGCGGCCGGTGCGGGTACGCCGGCCCGGCGATAGGCCTCGCGAATCAGCGCGTCGGTCGCCTCGATCTCGTCGATCAGCGCGTCGTCCGGCAACGCGCCCGGCCTTGCATGCGAATGGGTGTGATTGCCGAGCCGATGACCTTCGCGCGCCATTCGCGCCGCGACGTCGAGCGCGCCCGCCAGGTTCCGGCCGAGCAGGAAGAAGGTCGCCTCGCACGACGCGGCGTGCAGCACGTCGAGCAAGGGCGGTGTCGACGGGCCCGGGCCGTCGTCGAAACTGAGGCGTATGGACATCGCGTGGAGGGCGCGCCGTGTGAGTGGAACCTGAACGATAGCGCAATCCGACGGCTGACCGGGCGAGCCTCGTCAGTGAGCGGAAGCGTGCGGACCCAACGCGGCCGGCCGACACCGCCC
The DNA here is from genome assembly GCF_001718555.1 of Burkholderia metallica. NCBI lineage: Bacteria > Pseudomonadati > Pseudomonadota > Betaproteobacteria > Burkholderiales > Burkholderiaceae > Burkholderia > Burkholderia metallica. The sequence continues at coordinate 2,026,324 of NZ_CP013401.1, read as the reverse complement.
GTGCTCAAGCGTTGAATCGCTCAGGCGTCGCAAGCAAGCGCTGGCTCGTCCGGAATCGCCCGCTCCGCCAGCGCGACGTAATCGCCCGACGCCGTGCGCTCGACCCTTGCATCGACCCGGTACGCGCGCCGCAGGTTCGGCGGCGTCAGCACGTCGGCCGGTGCGCCGTCCGCGACGAGTCCGTCGGCGCTCAGCAGCACGAGCCGGTCGCAGAAACGCGATGCGAGATTCAGGTCGTGCATCGCGACCAGCACGATCGCGCCGCGCCGGCGGGCCGCGTCGCCGACCGCCTCCAGCGCGAGCAATTGCCAGCGCAGGTCGAGCGCGCTGGTCGGTTCGTCGAGCAGCAGCAGCGGCGTGTCGCGCACGAGCACCTGCGCGAGCCCGACCATCTGCCGCTGGCCGCCCGACAACCGGTCGAGCGGCGACATCGCCAGCGGGTGCAGCCGCAGCCGCGTGAACACCTGTTGCAAACACCGGTCGTGCGTCGCGTCGGACAGGCCGCCGCAGGTGGCGCGCAACGCGCTGCGCACGGCTTCATAGACGAGCAGCGACGACGGTTGCGGCAAGGTCTGCGGCAGATAGCCGACCTGCCGCGTGTGCTCGCGGCGCGACCCGGACAGCAGGTCGAAGCTGCCGAATGCCGCGCGACCGGTCGCGGACGCGAGCCGCGCCAGCGCGCGCAGCAGCGTCGACTTGCCGACGCCGTTCGGCCCGAGCAGCCCGATCGTCGTGCCCGGCTCGACTGGCGCGAGCGACAGCTCGTCGAGCACGACCCGGGCGCCGTAGCGGACGCACAGCGCGTCGAGTTGCAGCATCGGCTCAGCCATCGAGCCTCCTGCGCCGGCTGACGAGCAGCATGAACAGCGGCACGCCGACCAGCGCGGTGATGATGCCGATCGGCAGCGTCACGCCGGGGATCAGCGTCTTGCTGAGCACGGACGCGCCGGCCAGCATGATCGCGCCGGCGAGCGCCGCGCCCGGCAGGTAGTAGCGATGCTCGTCGCCGACCAGCAGCCGCGCGACGTGCGGCCCGACGAGGCCGACGAAACCGATCGTACCGACGAACGACAGCGCCGTCGCGGACAGCAGGCTGATGCGCGCGAGCGCGACGAGTCGCAGCCGTTCGACCGCGATGCCCATGCTGCGCGCCTGCTCGTGGCCGGCGCGCAGCGCCGTCAACGACGCGACGTCGACACTCGCCCACAGCGTGCAGGTGGCGAATACGCAGGTCAGCAGCACGATCTTGCCCCATGTCGCGCGCGCCAGGCTGCCCATGCTCCAGAACACGATCTGCTGCAACGCATTCGCGTCGGCGACGAATTGCAGCAGCCACAGCAGGGCCTCGAAGCTGAACATCAGGCCAATGCCGAACAGCACGACGGTCTCGGTCGTCGCGCCGTGGCGCCACGCGAGCCAGACGATCAGCAGCGTCGCGGCGCTCGCGCACGCGAACGCGCCGAGCGACAGCGCGACGTTCTCGTTCCACAGCACCAGATGCCAGCCGGAAATCACGACGAGCGATGCGCCGACGCTCGCGGCGGCCGACATGCCGAGCGTGAACGGGCTCGCGAGCGGGTTGTTCAGCACGGTCTGCATTTCGGCGCCGGCGAACCCGAGCGACGCGCCGACGAGCACGGCCATCAGCGCATACGGCAGGCGCACGTCCCACAGGATCACGCGCTGTTCGAGCGGCAGCCCGCCGGGCCGGAACAGGCCGCCGAGCAGGTCGGCGACCGGGAACGGCGACGGGCCGGTCGAGACGTCGACGACGAGCAGCGCGACGAGCACGCCTGCGAGCACGACGAGCGCACCGACACGTCGTGCGGCGACCGCGCGGTAGCGAAGTCGCAGCGACGGAGATGAAACGGGTGTCGTCGTGCTCATGTGGCCGCTCCGGATGCGGGCTCGAAAACCACGCGTGATGCAAGCGCGAGGCTCGGCAGCACGACGCCGCCATGATCTTCGCCGTCGATCAGCCGGAACGCGGCGTCGAGCCCCGAGCGGCCGCCCACCCGCGCGACGAAGTCGCGGGCGGAACTGACCTGCTTGCGCGCCTGCTGGCGGCGCATCCGTTCGGCGTCGGGGTTCGGTGCATCTTCCTCGAGGCAGCCTGCGGTCACGAGGACGCGCAGCGGTGGTGCGAGCGGCGCGGCTTGCGCGGCGAACCGGTCGGCATAAGGCAGCAGCATGCGCTCGCCCCACCAGATCGACGGGCTTGCGGCCACGTAGCGCCGAAACAGGTGCGCGCGCGTGAGCATCGCGTACAGCGTCAGCAGCCCGCCGTACGAGTGGCCGAACAGCGTCTGCCGCTCGGGATCGACCGGCAACTGGCGGGCGAGCCACGGTTGCACGTCGTGCTCGATGAAGTCGAGAAAGCGGTCCGCGACGACGCCGCGCCCGTTCGGCAACGGCGCGAGCGTGTAGTCATCCGCGCGCGCGGCCATGTCGTAGGGCCCGTCGACCGGATAGCCGATGCCTATCACGACGGCCTCGGCGTCGCGCGTGCCGTCCGGCCGCGCGCGGCGATTGCGGGTGAGTTGCGCCGCGAGCGGGAACAGCGCGTTACCGTCGAGCACGGTGAGCACCGGATGGGGCGCCGAGCCAGAACGCTCGGCCGGCAACGCGACGAACAGACGCCGCGTGCGGCCGGCGATCGTCACATCGAACTGGCGGCTGTTCGGCACGAAGACCGGCGGCGCGGCGTCGAGGCCGGGCCACGCACGCGCATCGGCGGCACACGCGGGCGCGAGCCGGTCGCCGAGCGGGCCGGCCAAGCCGGCGACGAGCAGGGAGCGGCGCATGGAGGAGGCGGGCATCCGCATGTCAGGACCCTTCCTGCACCCAGTATTCGCCTTGCAGCGCAACGGGCTGGAAGCGTCGCACCATCGTGTCGAACGTGGCGCGCGGATCGAGATCGGCGAACAGCGCCGGATGCAGCCACTTGGCCATCGCCTGCACGGCGACGACGTTGAACGGCGAATTGTAGAAGTGATGCCAGATCGCATACGCGCGCCGCTCGCGGACCGCGCGCAGCGGCGCGATCTGCGGTCGCTTCAGCGAACGGTCGAGCGAGCGGACGGCGGCGTCGCGCGGCACGCCGGCGCCGAGCGCGAGGCGTTGCGGCGCGCTTTGCAGCGTCTGGAGCGAGCCAATCGCGGTGCCGATGTAGAAATCGGGCTGGCGGCTCAGCAGGTATTCGGGGTTCAGCGTGCCGTGCTCGCCGGGCACACGGCCCTTCGCGACGTTGTTGCCACCGGCGGCGTCGAGCAGGTGGCCCATCATGCCGGTCATCGTGTCGCAGCAGTCGCCCGACAGGCCGACACGGCTTTCGAGGAACACGCTCGGCGCGGCGGGGCGCGCGGTCGCGAGCCGCGTGCGGACGAGGTTGAGCTGCTGCTGCCAGTACACATTGAATTCCGTCGCGCGCTGCGGCGCGCCGAGCACCTGGCCGAGCAGCGCGATGCTGCGCGGCGTGTTGGCGAGCGGGTCGTGCCGGAAGTCGACGAACACGATCGCGACGCCGGCCGCCTCGAGCCGCGCGAGCGTTTCGCGATCGCGCTCGCCGGGGCCGTGGCCGCCGCCGAGCCCGAAGATCGCGACCTGCGGGCGCAGCGCGAGCGCGCGCTCGTCGCTGAAGCTGCCGGACTGCGAGCGTCCGATGCGCGGCACGTCCTTCAGGCGCGGGAAACGCGTGAGCCATTGCGCGTAGCTCGCGGGATCGAGTTGCTCGAAATCACCCATCATGCCCACGAGGCGGCGCGTCGGATCGCCGCCGTCGACCACCGCCAGCGCAGGCAGCAGGCGGCCCTCGCCGAGCAGCACGCGCTCGACGCGCGCGGGAATCCGAACCTGCCGGCCGGCCAGGTCGGTGACGGTCGTGGTGTCCGCCTGCGCGGCCTGCATCGCGAACCAGCCGCACAGCCATACGCCCAGCATGACCCATATTCCGCTTGTCTTTCTCACGTGACTCCCGATACGATATAAATGAGAACAATTCTCATTTAATTGTAGCCGAGCCGATGCCGCGACTGGGGCGTCGGTCGTTTGATCGAACACCAAAATAGTTTGCGCGGGCGCAAGAGGCCTGCGCGTGGGGGTATGACGACATGACAGCGCTGACGCCAGCCGCTTCCCATTCCGATCGCTATCGACACGATGCGCACGTCGCGCGGATCCGCGAGGTGCGGCCCGGGCTGCGCATCCATTCGGACGATGCAACGGACGAATTCGACGCCGTGATGTCGGGGCAGTGTTCGCCGGGCCTGCATCTCGTGCTGCTGCTCGAGGGTGCGCTCGACGTGTCGTACGGCGACCGGCGCGTGGTGCTGACGACGGACGGGCGGCGGACCGGCCGTGCCGGCCGCGAAGCCGCGCGGCCCGCGGTGCGGATGCAGTCGTTCCTGCTCAACGCGGTCGAGCCGGACACGTTCCGCAGGCGGCTCAGCAAGGGCGGATACGCGCGGCGGCTGAGCCTCGCGATGTCGGGCGAATGGCTCGGTCATCTGCAGGAGGCCAGCCGCGGCGTCCTGCCCGAACAGCTCGGCGCGATGCTGTCCGCGCATCTCGCGATCCGCTTCTGGCAGCCGACGCCGCGCGCGACGGCGCTCGCCGAGCAGATCGTGCGGCCGCCGGCCTATCAGCCGATGCTGCAGGCGATCTATCTGGAAAGCCGCGTGCTCGAACTGCTCGCCGAGGCGTTCACGCCGCTCGAGAGCGACGCGGCGCAGGCGTCGGACGCGTCGCTCGGGTCGCGCGACTATCGCCGGATGGCCGAGCTGCGCGCGTTCCTCGCGAGCGACGCGGCGCAGGAACTGTCGCTCGACGACATCGCGCGGCACGCCGGGATGAGCGCGAACGCGATGCAGCGCCAGTTCCGCGCGGCCTACGGTACGACCGTGTTCGACTTCGTCCGCGAACATCATCTGCAGCGCGCGCGGCTCGCGCTCGAGCGCGACGCCGTGAGCGTGAAGCAGGCCGCGGCGCTGGCCGGCTACACGAGCGCCGCGAACTTCGCGACGGCCTACAAGCGCCGCTTCGGCGTCACGCCGACGCTCGCGCGGCGCAGCGACCGGCGCTGACGACGGCCGGCGACGGCGCTCAAACGACTTCGATGCTTACGCAAAGATTTCGGTTGATTACATGTTTCATAATGCAAATGAGAATCAATCACATTTTGAAACATCGAAAGCGCCACCATGCCGAATCAAGCTGCAAGCCTTGCATTGAAGCCGGTCGTCGTTGCCGGCCTGTATCTGATGGGTGCGTCGTGCGCGTGGGCGCAGACGCCTGACCGGGCGGCGGAACCTGCCGCCGCGTCTGCCGTCGCCGCCCGATCCGCCGCCGCCAAACCGGACGACCCGGCCAAGCCGGCCGGATCAGCGCCGCCGGAGGCCGCCGCCGATCCGGCCATGCTGAAGGAGGTCGTCGTCACGGCGAGCCGCCGCGAGCAGGCGGTCCGCGACGCGCCCGCGAGCATTTCGGTGATCAGCCGGGAAGACATCGAGGCGAAGCCGTATACGTCGGTCGCCGAGATCGTCGCCAACGTCGAGGGCGTGAGCGTCGTCGGTGCATCGCCGAACGACCAGGACATCTCGATTCGCGGGATGCCGGGCGAGTACACGCTGATCCTCGTCGACGGGCGTCGCCAGAACACGCGCGAAACGATGAATCGCGGCACGGCCGGCGTGCAGTCGAACCTGATGCCGCCGCTGTCCGCGATCGAGCGGATCGAGGTGGTGCGCGGGCCGATGTCGTCGCTGTACGGCGCCGACGCGATGGGCGGCGTGATCAACGTGATCACGCGCAAGGTGCCGAAGCGTTGGGGCGGCACGATCACGGCCGGCAGTGTGTGGCAGCTCGAATCGAACCAGGGCGACACGCAGAGCGTCGACTTCTGGCTCGGCGGCCCGCTGAAATCCGACGTGCTCGGGCTGCAGGCGTCGGGGCGTCTCCTGCATCGCGGCGAAGACAACATCTACTACCCGAACAGCGGGACGGGCGGCGCGAACGGGCAGCGGATCGGCAGCTTCGACGTGAAGTTGTCCGCGAAACCCGCGAGCAACCAGGACGTGAGCGTGAACCTCGGGCGCGAGCAGCTCACCTATCTCAGCACGCCGGGCAAGAGCGCCGCGCCGCTCACGCCGCGCACGGCGGCCACCGCGCTCACGGAGACGCGTCATGTCCGCGATTACTGGGGCATCACGCACGACGGCCGCTGGGGCTTCGCCGACACGACGGTGTCGCTGTACGGCGAGCGCGGCGTGCAGGACCAGTGGACGCCGGCCGGGCGTTCGCCGGTGAAGCCCGCGCTGACCGACACGATTCTCGAGGCCAAGGCCGCCGTGCCGTGGTGGGGCGAGCGCAACATCCTGACCGTGGGTGGCCAGCACATCTGGTCGAGGCTGTCGGGCGTCAGCGTGCAGGACGCGGTGCCCAAAGGGCATGGCGCCAATGCGGATCGCGTCACGCGCAACGCGTGGGCGCTGTTCGGCGAGAACGACTACTTCTTCAACGACCGCTTCACGCTGACGACCGGCGTGCGACTCGATCACGACGATCGTTACGGCAGCCACGTGAGCCCGCGCATCTACGGCGTCTACCAGCTCAGCAAGGCGTGGACGGTGCGCGGCGGCGTATCGACCGGTTTCCGTCCGCCGTCGCTGCGTCAGAGCACGGCCGGTTACTGCATGACGTCGGGCGGCGCAGCGGGCGCGATGCCCGGCACGTTGTGCGGCAATCCGGATCTCAAGCCGGAGACGAGCCTGACCGAGGAGCTCGGCGTGCGCTACGACCTGGGCGACACGTACGCGGGCCTGACGCTGTTCAACAACCTGTTCAAGAACAAGGTGGCGAGCTACGACACGGGCAAGGCCGATCCGCGTTCGCCGGGCCGCAACATCTATGTGTACGACAACATCGACCGGGTCAAGCTGTACGGGCTCGAGATCGGCGCGGGCACGCGCCTGTCGCGCACGCTGAAGGTGTCGGGCGCCTACACGCTGACCGAATCGCGCCGCGAGGGCAGCGGCGAGAAGGCGTTCAACGGCAGTTCGCTCGACGGTTATCCGCTCGACAAGACGCCGAAGCACAAATTCAACGTGCAGGTCGACTGGACGCCGACCGCCAGGCTCGACCTCTACGCGGCGGCGAACTACAGCGGCAGCGAATACTGGGCCGCGTTCCGCAACGGCGCGCAGGGCGTGCGCGAGCGGCCGTCGGCGACGACCTTCGATCTCGGCGGGCGCTACCGGATCGACAAGCGTTTCTCCGTCAATTTCGCGGTGCTCAACCTGACCAACAAGATGGTGCCGATCGACGATCGCACGCGCACGACCGGGCTGAGCGGCAACTGGCTCGTCGACCAGGGGCGCCGCATCGCGGTGAGTCTGACCGCCGAAATGTGACGGCATGGCCGGCGCGCCGCGCCGGCTCATTCAATCTGGAGGCAATGTCATGAATGCAATTTCCCGACCCGACGAACTATTAGTACCCCATAACGTGTGGGATGTGTATCGCGCGGATACCCCGTTGTTTCTCGCAACGCCGGCGCATACGGTGCTGGCCTGCGATGTCGCGGAGGCGATCCCGCATGCGGACGCGCCGCTCGCGGCGCGCGTGAACGATGCGTTGCGTCGCGCGCGGGCCGACGGCCACATGGGCGCGACGGTGGTCGGCGCGGTGCCGTTCGACGTCGGCGCGCCGACCGCGCTGCGGGTTGCGCGCACGATGCTGCGCGCGCGACCGCTCGGCGCGCAGCGGGCAGCCGGGCCGGCCGGCACGCGCTATGCGACGCGCGAGGTGCCGTCCGCGGATGCGTATGCGGACGCGGTCGCGCTGGCGGTTGCCAGGATTCGCGCGGGCGAGCTCGACAAGGTCGTGCTGGCGCGCACGCTGGAGGCGACCGGCGAGGTGCCGGTCGACGTTGCGGCGCTCGTCGCGCGACTCGCGTCGTGCAATCCGCACGGCTATACGTTCTCCGTGGATCTCGGCGCGGGCCGCACGCTGCTGGGCGCGAGCCCGGAGCTGCTCGTGAACCGCTTCGGCGGCGTCGTGCGCGCGAATCCGCTGGCGGGTTCCGCGCCGCGCAGCCGCGACCCGGTCGAGGACCGGCGCCGAGCGCAGGCGCTGCTGGCGTCGGCGAAGGATCTCGACGAGCACCGGGTCGTCGTCGACGCCGTGCGCGACAGCCTCGCGCCGCTGTGCAGGCGGCTCGACGTGCCGGCGCGCCCGTCGCTGGTCCATACGGAAACGATGTGGCATCTGTCGACCGAGGTGTGCGGCGAAACCGACGCGGATGCGTTGACGCTCGCACTCGCGCTGCATCCGACGCCCGCCGTCTGCGGCGCGCCGCGCGCGGCGGCGCGCGACTGCATTCGCGATGCCGAGCCGTTCGATCGCGGCTTCTACGCGGGGATGCTCGGCTGGGTCGATGCGCATGGCGACGGCGAGTGGGTCGTCACGATTCGCTGCGCCGAAGCGTTCGACCGCACGCTGCGGCTCTATGCGGGCGCGGGCGTGGTCGGTGAATCGACGCCCGAAGGCGAACGCGCGGAAACCGCGGCCAAGTTCCGGACGATGCTGGATGCGCTCGGTATCGATCGCGATGCCGCATCGGGCGCCGCGCGGGAGGCCGCATGACGCCCGCGAACCGCACGCCGTGGCCGGACGCGTTCGCCGCCGCGTATCGGCAGAAGGGGTACTGGCTCGGCCAGTCGTTCGCGCAGTGGTTCGACGAACGCGTCGCGCGGCACGGCGAACGTATCGCGCTCGTACAGGGCGACCTGCGCTGGTCGTACCGGACGTTCGCGGCGGAAGCCGAACGCACGGCCCGCGCGCTGACCGCGTGCGGGATCGTGCCGGGCGACCGCGTCGTCGTGCAATTGCCGAACTGCGTCGCCTTTTTCGCGGTGACGTTCGCGCTGTTCCGGATCGGCGCGCTGCCGGTGTTCGCGCTGCCCGCGCATCGCCGGCGCGAGATCGGCTACTTCTGCCGGCACGCGGGCGCGGTCGCCTATGTCGCGGCGGAACAGCACGACGGGTTTGACTACCGGGCGCTCGCGACCGAGATCCGCGCCGATGCGCCGACGTTGCGCCACGTGCTGTTCACGGCGCCCGGCAACGCGCGCGTGGCGCTGCCGGATGCGACGCCCGACGTCGCGCTGCCGCTGGGGCCCGGCGCGCACGAGATCGCGTTCCTGCAACTGTCGGGCGGCAGCACGGGTACGCCGAAGCTGATTCCGCGCACGCACGACGACTACCTGTACAGCGTGCGCGAGAGCGCACGCATTTGCGGGCTGACCGAACGCAGCGTCTATCTCGCGGCGCTGCCGGCCGCGCACAACTATGCGCTGAGTTCGCCGGGCTCGCTCGGTGTGTTCGATGCCGGCGGCACCGTCGTGCTGAGCGACGGCGCGAGCCCCGACACTGCGTTCCCGCTGATCGAGCGCGAGCGCGTGACGGTGGCGGCACTGGTGCCGCCGCTCGTGCCCGTATGGCTGGCCGCGGCCGGGCAGCGGCGCGGCGCGCTGGCGAGCCTCGAACTCGTCCAGGTCGGCGGCGCGCGCTTCGATCCGGCGCTTGCGGCGCGCGCGGCCGACGGCTTCGGCACGCAATTGCAGCAGGTGTTCGGGATGGCCGAAGGGCTGGTCAACTACACGCGGCTCGACGATCCGCGCGACGTGGTGATCGCCACGCAAGGGCGCCCGATCTCGCCGGACGACGAGATCCGCATCGTCGACGACGACGACCGCCCGGTCGAACCCGGCGCGGTCGGCCATCTGCTGACGCGCGGCCCGTACACGATCCGCGGCTACTACGACGCGGCCACGCACAACGCACGCGCGTTCACGGCGGACGGCTTCTATCGCACCGGCGATCGCGTCCGCCTGACGGCGGGCGGCCAGCTCGTCGTCGAGGGGCGCGCGAAGGACCAGATCAACCGCGGCGGCGAGAAGATCCCGGCCGAGGAAATCGAACACCTGCTGCTCGCGCATCCGGGTGTCGTCGACGCGGCGCTGGTCGCGATGCCCGACCCGTATCTCGGCGAACGCAGTTGCGCGTACGTGATTCGAGGCACGCCCGCGCCGGCCGCGGCAGACCTCGTGCGCTTCGTGCGTGGCCAGGGCGTGGCCGCGTACAAGGTGCCCGACCGGATCGAATTCGTCGACGCGTTCCCGAAAACGCCCGTCGGCAAGATCGACAAGCGCGCGCTTCGGCAGCACATCGCGGATCGGCTCGCCGCCGCTGCGTGACGAGTGCGGCGACGCCCCGTCGTTTTTTCCATTCCCAAGCAATCCAACATGGCCATTCCGAAAATCGCTTCCTATCCGATGCCGGCCGAGCTGCCGGCGAACCGCGTGAACTGGCGCTTCGACCCGCGCCGCGCGGCGCTGCTCGTGCACGACATGCAAGACTACTTCCTCGACTTCTACGACCGTGCGGCCGCGCCGGTGCCGACGCTCGTCGCGCACGTGCGTCGCCTGATCGATTTCGCGCATGCCGCCGGGATGCCGGTCTACTTCACCGCGCAGCCGGCAACTCAGGCGGCGGCCGATCGGGCGCTCCTGACCGACATGTGGGGGCCGGGTCTCACCGCGCAGCCGTCGCGCGCGGCGATCTGCGACGCGCTCGCGCCGGCGCCCGGCGACACGGTGCTCGACAAGTGGCGCTACAGCGCGTTCCGGCGTTCGCCGCTCGAGACGCACCTGCGCGAGCAGGGGCGCGACCAGCTCGCGATCTGCGGGATCTACGCGCACATCGGCTGTCTGATGACCGCCTGCGACGCGTTCATGCGCGACGTGCAGCCGTTTTTCGTCGCTGACGCGCTCGCGGATTTCTCCGAGCGCGAGCACCGCATGGCGCTCGACTACGTGGCTGGACGTTGCGGAATGGCAGTGACCACGGACGCGCTCGTCGGCGTCGCACCGGTGGACGATACGGCACCGATGCTCGCCGCGATCGCGGCGCAGGTCGCCCGCAGCCTGCGGATGCCGACCGCCGACCTGCGCGAGCACGACAACCTGGTCGATTGCGGGCTCGATTCGATCCGGATGATGACGCTCGTCGAACAGTGGCGCGCGCAAGGCTACGACGTCACGTTCGTCCAGCTCGCCGAGCAGCCGACGCTCGGCGCATGGACGCGAGTGCTGCAGCGCGCGGCGCGGGTGAGCGCATGACGGCGCGTCCGGCGATGCCCGATGCCCGTCCGGCGTCGTTCGTCAGCACGGCGGAGGTGTCGGTGCCGCAGGCCGACCGCGTGCTGTTCAAGCTGTGCAAGCACTACGCGATCAAGGTGCCCGTCGTGTTCGACGAACATCGCGCGACCGTCGATTTCCCGTACGGCGTCTGCCGGATGCTGCGTACCGACGACGTGCTGCAGCTTCGCTGCGAAGCCGATTCGTCGGAGCAGCTCGAGCAGATCCAGTACGTGATGGACGAGCACCTGGGGCTGATGTCGCGTAACCGGGCGCTGGTGGTCGCATGGGAGCGGGGCGCGTGACGCGGCCCGCCTCCGGCTCAACGAACTTCGGGGCAACCCCGCTCATGACAAACGAATCCTTGCCGATCCGCGCGACTTCCGCGCAATACGGAATCTGGGTCGCGCAACAGGTCGACTCCGACGATCCGGGCTATCTGACGGCCGAGACCGTCGAGCTCGACGGCGCGCTCGACGTCGCCGCGCTGACCGACAGTGTCGAGGCCGTGCTCGATCACGCCGACGCGCTGCACATGCGGTTCGCGTGGCAGGACGATGCGCTGTGGCAGGCGCGCCGGACGCCACGCACGCGGCTGCCACTCGTCGATCTGTCGGCGCAAGCCGATCCCGTGCAGGCGGCGCATGCGTGGATGAAGGCGTCGCTGTCGATCTGCTGCGACGTGACCGCCGATCCGCTGTACCGCACCGCGCTGCTGCGGCTGTCACCAACCCGGCACTGGTGGTATCTGCAGGTCCATCACATCGCGCTCGACGGCTTCGGCTACGGGCTGCTGCAGCAGGCCGCGGCGACTCGCTACAACGCGCGCGTCGGCGGCGGGCCGCTGCCGGAGCTGCCTGACTGGCGGATCGATCGCGTCGTTGAGGCCGAGGCGCGTTATCGCGCCGACGGCGGCTTCGATACCGATCGCGCGTTCTGGCGCGCGCATCTGCGCGACGTGCCCGCGCCGCTCGTCCTCGCGCGGAAACAGGACATCGCCCCCGACGCGTGGCGCGCGACGCGCGTGCTCGACGCCGAACGCGTGCGCGCGCTGCGCGCCGCCGCCGAGCGGGTCGACGTCGACTGGAATGCGTGGCTGCTGTGCGCGGTCGGCATCTGGCTCGCGAAGCAGGGCGGCCAGTGCGACCTGACGCTCGGGCTGCCGGTGATGAACCGACTCGGCACGCCGGCGCTCGGCGTGCCGTGCATGGCGATGAACATCGTGCCGCTGCGCGTGCATGTCGACGCCGGGCGCTCGCCGCGTGAGCTTGCACGCGAATGCGCGGAGCGCCTGCGCGCGATCCGGCCGCACCTGTATTACCGGTACGGCTGGATTCGCGGCGATCTCGGGCTGCTGGAGCGCAACGCGTTCCTGTTCAACCAGGCCGTCAACGTGATGCCGTTCGAACGGAAGGTCGCATTCCACGGGCTCGCGAGCGACACCCGCGCGGTGAGCGGCGGTCCGGTGAAGGATCTGAACGTGACGCTCGCCGTGCGCGGCGGCGCGTGGCATCTGACGCTGGAAGCCAACCCGAACGCGTACGACGAAGCGGTGCTCGCCGCGCATGCGCGCGACCTTGCCGCGTGGCTCGACGCATTTGCCGAACAGGCGCCGGACGAACCGGTAAGTGCACTGCTCGACGGGATGCCCGCGCCGTCGATCGTGCGCGGCACGCCGCTCGCCGGGCCGTACGACGACGTGCTCGCGCGGATCGAACGCATCGCGCGCGACGCACCGGCGCACCCGGCTATCGAGGCCGGCGGCCACCGCATCGACTACCGCACGTTGCTCGCCGACGCCCATGCGCTTGCGTCGGAACTCGAGCGAAGGGGTGGGGCGCGCGATGCACGCGTCGCGATCGCCGCGCCGCGCGCGCCCGACGTGATCGCGGCGATGCTGGCCGTGCTGAAGGTCGGCGCGGCGATCGTGCCGATCGATCCGGACGGACCGCCGCAGCGCGTCGCGGCGATGCTGGCGGATGCGGCGCCCGCGCTGGTGATCACGCGCGACGTGTATCGCGAATGTGCGGGTGGGCGGCCGGTGCTCGATCTGGCTGCGGCGCGCGTGTCGTCGCCGCGCGACGTGGCGTGCGCGGCGCCTGACGCGGCACAGCCCGCGTACCTCCTGTACACGTCGGGATCGACCGGTCGGCCGAACGGCGTGCTGGTCGGGCGCGGCGCGCTCGCGCATTTCGTCGCGAGCACGCGCGACCTGTATCGCATCGGTCCGAGCGACCGGGTGCTGCAGTTCGCGCCGCTGCATTTCGATGCGAGCTTCGAGGAGATCTTCGCGACGCTCTGCAACGGCGCGACGCTCGTGCTGCGCGACGACGCGATGCTCGACTCGATCGACGCGTTCACGGCCGAGGTCGAGCGCCGCCGCATCACGGTGCTCGACCTGCCGACCGCCTACTGGCACGTGCTCGCCCATGCCCTGGACGCGCGCCATGCGCAGCGCCTTGCCGGCGTGCGTCTGACGATCATCGGCGGCGAGGCCGCGTTGCCGGAGCGAATCCGGCGCTGGCACGCGCACCTGCCGCATCTGGCGCTGCTGAACACCTACGGGCCGACCGAAGCGACGATCATCGCGACGGCCGCCTGCGTGAGCGGTCCCGGCGCGGTCTGGCGCGACGGCGAGCCGGTGCCGATCGGCACGCCACGCGCGGGCGTCGACGCGCAGGTGGTCGACGAGCGCCTGTATCCGGTGGCCGAGGGCCGCACGGGCGAGCTGGTGCTGTGCGGCGACGCGCTGGCGCTCGGCTACCCGGGCAATGCGGCGCTGACGTCCGAGCGCTTCGTCACGCTGCCGGGGAGCGGTACGCGCGCGTACCGGACCGGCGATCTCGCCTCCGTGCGCGACGGCCGGCTGGTGTTCGACGGCCGGATCGACCACGAGGTGAAGATCAGCGGCGTGCGCATCGATCCGCGCGAGATCGAGGACTGGCTGCTGCGCACGCCGGACGTGCGCGAGGCGGCGGTCGTCGCGTTGCGCGGCGACGCCGACGTGACGACGCTCGCGGCGTTCGTCGTCGGGGTGGACGAAACGGCCGCGCTGCGTGCGCGGCTCGCCGACGCGCTACCGGCCGCGGCGATTCCCGACGCGTGGCACGTGCTCGAACGGCTGCCGCGCAACGTCAACGGCAAGACCGATCGCAACGCGTTGCGGCAGCGCGCGATGGCGGCCCGCATCGGCGTGGACGACGATCCGCGCGCCGACGCGCTCGAACGGCAGGTGATGCACGCGTGGCGCAGCGTGCTCGGCGGCGTCGCGCTGACGCCGGATTCGAATTTCTTCGACATCGGCGGCAAGTCGTTGCAGGCGATCCAGGTGAGCGCGCGGCTGGCGACCGCGCTCGGCCGCGACGTGCCGGTATCGATGCTGTTCCGCCATGCGACGGTCGCGGCGCTGGCGGCTGCACTGCGCACGCCGCTGCCGTACCGGCCGCGCGTGGAGCGCGACGCGTTCGCCCCGCATCTTGCGATCCAGACGGCGGGAGGCGCTGCGCAGCGGCTCATCTGCATTCATCCGGCCGACGGCCTCGCGTGGAGCTATCTGCGGCTTGCCGCGTACCTGCCCGACACGACGGTCGACGGGCTGCAACTGTCAGTCGGCGACACGAACGGCGCGGCCGATTTCGACGCGCTCGTCGACACCTATGTGCGGCGCGTGCGGGCACTGCAGCCGGACGGTCCGTACCACCTGCTCGGCTGGTCGCTGGGCGGCGCGCTCGCGTACGCGGTCGCGGCGGCCCTCGAACGCGTCGGCGCGCCGGTGGGCGTGCTCGCGCTGATGGACAGTTATCCGTCGTCCGCGTGGATGGCACAGCCGCAGCCGGAGGCGGGCGACGCGCTGCGGATTCTGCTGACGGTGAACGGCGATTTCGACACGGCGGCGTTGTCCGACGCATTGCTGCGGCAGCGCCTGTTGCGCGCGAACAGCCCGTTCGCAGCGCTCGGCGGCGCGGGGCTCGACGCGCTGGTCGACGCGACGCTGCGGCAGATGCGCCAGTTCCGCGCCGCGCCGACCCCGCGTTACGGCGGCGAACTGCTGCTGTTCAACGCAACCCGCAAGCGGCCCGGCACGCCGGGGCCCGACAGCTGGGCCGCGCACCGGCCGGCGGCGTTGCCGACCTGCGTGGCGCTCGACTGCTCGCACGACGGGATGTCCGATCCCGAACCGATGGCGGCGATCGGCGCCGCGCTGACCGAACGGCTCGCCGCATGGGCCGACATGGAAACCGTTACGAGGAACGTGAATCGATGAGCAGGGAAACCGAGATGACATTTCTGGCGGGGGTGGCCGTCGTGACCGGCGCGGCGCGCGGGATCGGCGCCGCCGTGGTTCGCGCGCTCGCCGCGCGCGGGGTCGACGTCGCCGCGTTCGACGCCGACGGCGACGCGCTGGCGCGGGCGAACGAGGATCGCCCGCCGGCGCCGGGCCGCGTTCATCCGTTCGCGGTCGACGTGACCGACGCGCGCGCCGTGCGCGCGGCAATCGAGCACGTGGAGGCGACGGTCGGCCCGATCGGCATGCTCGCGAACGTCGCCGGCGTGCTGCGGCTCGCGGCCGCGACGTCGCTGACCGACGACGACTGGGCGCATTGCTTCGCGGTGAACACGCACGGCGTGTTTCACCTGTCGCGCGCGGTCGCACAGCGCATGATCGAGCGGCGCACGGGCAGCATCGTGACCGTCGGGTCGAATGCGGCGCTCGTGCCGCGCACGCAGATGGCCGCCTACGCCGCGTCGAAGGCCGCCGCGCATCAGTTCACGCGGTGCCTCGGCCTGGAGCTGGCCGGTCACGGCATTCGCTGCAACATCGTCGCGCCGGGTTCGACCGACACGCCGATGCAGCGCCAACTGTGGCGCGGCCCGGAAGGCCCGGCAGGCGTCATCGCGGGGTCGCTCGAAACCTATCGCACGGGCATTCCGCTCGGGCGCATCGCCGCGCCGGACGACGTCGCCGGCACCGTGCTGTTCCTGCTGTCCGACGCCGCGCGCCACGTGACGCTGCACACGCTGTGTGTCGACGGCGGCGCGACGCTCGGCGTGTGACGGCCCGTCTGAATTCCGTCTCCGGAGCGTCTTCATGAAACAGATATCGGCCTGTGCCGAACAAGGTGCGGCAGGCGCGTTCGCGTTGCCGCATCACGAGAAACGGTTGCGCGTCGGCGCGCGGCTGCCCGTGCCTGACGCGCTGCGCCACGCGGTGCCGGCGTCGTATGCGGCGCGGGCGACCGTCGACGCGGGACGCGCGCAGGTGCGCGCGATTCTCGAACGGCGCGACGCGCGCCGGATCGTCGTCGTCGGCCCGTGCTCGATCCACGATCCGGCGGCCGCGCTCGACTACGCGCGCCGCCTCGCCGGCCTTGCGCACGCGGTGCGCGACGCGCTTTGCGTGGTGATGCGCGTCTACTTCGAGAAGCCGCGGACGACGGTCGGCTGGAAAGGGCTGATCAACGATCCGGGGCTCGACGGCAGCCATCGCGTCGAGGAGGGATTGCGCACCGCGCGCCGGCTGCTCGTCGACATCAATGCGCTCGGGCTGCCGGTCGCGACCGAGGTGCTGGACGTCGCGACGCCGCACTACCTGTCCGACCTGGTGAGCTGGGCCGCGATCGGGGCGCGCACGACCGAATCGCAAATCCATCGCGAGCTGGCATCGGGGCTCGCGATGCCCGTCGGTTTCAAGAACGGCACGGACGGCCAGGTCGACATCGCAGCGCACGCGATGCTGGCCAGCATGCGGCCGCACACGTTCATCGGCGTCGATGGTGCCGGCGGTCCGGCCTTGCTGCACAGCACCGGAAATCCGCACGCGCACCTCGTGCTGCGCGGCGGTCGCCACGGGCCGAACTACGACGCCGCGGCGGTGGCGGCCGCGGTCGAAACGTTGCGCGCGCAACGCCTGACGCCGAACCTGCTGATCGACTGTTCGCATGCGAACTGCGGCAAGCAGGCGATACGGCAACTGGCGGTGCTGGACGATGTGGTCGGGCAGATGCGCGCGGGCAACGAAGCGATCCGGGGCGTGATGCTCGAAAGCTTCATCGAGGACGGCGCGCAGCCACTGGGCGGCGCACTGCGCTACGGCTGCTCGATCACCGATCCGTGCATCGGCTGGGAGGCGACCGAGGATGCGCTGTTGCGCGCCCGCTGCCTGCTGACCGACGACAGCCCCCATGCGCGCTGACGCGCGTCGTTTACCTTTTCCATCGGAACACCTTATGTCGACGACTTCCGCTGAATCCCTGCAAGCGCCGGCCGATGCCGGCGCGTCCATGCTGCCGCTGCTGCTCGCGAACTTCGCGATGGTGGCCGGCACCTACGCATTCGTCACGATCGCCGGCCCGATGGCGCGCCGCATGCATCTCGAACCGCTGCATATCGGCGCGATCATCGGCGTCGTCGGGCTCGTGTGGATGGCTGTCGCGCCTCGCTGGGGGCGAGCGGCGGACACGCGCGGGCGCTTGTCGACCATGCGCGCGGCGATCGTCGGGTTCGTCGCGAGCTCGCTGTTGCTGGCCGGCTATGTCGGCTGGGCGTTGCGCGACGGCGGCAGCGCCGTGCCGCCGGTGTGGGCGGGCGTTGTCGCGCTGCTCGTCACGCGCGCGGCGATGGGCGGCTGCTATGCGGGGCTGCCCGTCGCGGCCACGGCGTGGATCGCGGACCGGACGCTGGCCACGGGGCGCGCGTCGGCGATCGCGCGATTCGGCGCGGCGGGCGCGATCGGGATGGTGCTCGCGCCGCCGCTCGCGGGCTGGCTGGCCGGGTTCGACATGACGGTCGCGCTCGCCGTGTTCGCGCTGTTGCCGCTCGTCGGGCTGGCGGGGCTGCGACGGCTGCGCGACGACGGCACGCACGCGGTGCGGCAGGCGCCGCCCCGGCTGAAGCCGACCGATCCGCGCGTACGCCTGCCGTGGTGCAGCGCGTTCGCGCTGTACAGCGCGGTGATGATCGCGAACAGCGTGCTCGGTTTTTACGTGATCGACCGGCTGCACGTGCGAACGGGCGACGCGTCGATGGTGGTCGGTTACGCGCTCGGCAGCGCCGGCATCGGGTTGATCGCGACGCAGTCGCTGGTCGGCCGGCTGCGTGCGGTCGCGCCGCTCCAATGGCTGCGCTGGGGCGCGCTGGCGGGTGGCGCGGGGTTCGTGTCGGCGCTGGCCGCGGAGGCCGCGCACCCGCTGCTGCTGTGCGCGAGCTACTTCGTGGCGGCGAGCGGGATGGGCGCCGCATTTCCCGCGGTCGCGGCGCTCGCGAGCACGCGCGTCGAAACGCATGAGCAGGCCGCGTGCGCGGGCGCGATGTCGATGGCGCAAGGGCTCAGCATGGTCGTCGCGCCACTGGCCGGCACGATGCTGTACGAACTGCATCCGGTGGCGCCGTTCGTGTCGATCGGCGTAGTGCTCGCGGTCGTATGCGTCGCGACTTGCGGCGCGGGGGCACGCGCGCCGGCGGCGTGACGGTTTTCGTGAGCGTCGCGCGAATCGGCCGCCGGTTATTCGACCGGCGCAACGACCAGCGGACAGGCGCCGATCGCGCGCAGCCGCGTGCCGGTCCATTCATAGAAGAACCGGGCGGCCTTCGCGTTGTTGTCGTCGCAGTCGTCGTTGAAGCAGCCCGAGACGATCAGCAGCGCACTGCCTGCGCGGAAATCGACGCGTTCGTCGTCGTTGCCCATGACGCCCGCGATCACGTTCACGCCGGGCATTGTGTAGGTCGCGCCCGTGTACTTGTCGACGATCGCGAAATTCCGGCAATCCGTTCCGCAGCCCCAGATCGCGACGCGGTAGTGGCCGGCAAAATTGGCCGGTTGCGTGAATTCGTCGCGAATGACGGTGCGATACAGGCGGGCTTCCTTGCTGGTCAGCCGGGGCGCCGCGGCCGGCTTGCGCGGCGCGCGTGCGGCGGGTGCGGGATAGCGGTTGAACGAAGGCGACGGGCATGCGGCGGCAGCCGTCGCTGCGGCCGGGGGCGCCGCATGGGCGGCGCCGGCGTCGGCAAGCAGCGCGGCCGATGCACCGGCGATCAGCAGAAATCGATAGGCGAGCGCCACGCGTCATCCTTCATGTTCGAGATTGAGATCGGGCCGAGGGCCCGAACGGCCGCCGCCGACGATTCTATGACGCTTCGCGTGTGCCGGCGACACGGAATGGCGTTCGCGCGCGCGTGCCTTCAGTTGCGCATCGAACCGGCCGTGCGTGATACGTCTCCCCGTCAAGCATTGTCAAATCGCGGCGATATATCACGATGCCTGACGTTTCAGGCCGCGCACGAAGGCTGTCATGTCCGGGTCGATTGAGTATCCTTGAATTCGATTTGCGGTAGTCATGCAGTCACAACCGGGAGGCTTCACATGAATGCACGTCTATACCGCGCGACCGTTGCCGGCGCGCTGATCGGATTGCTCGCACCGTTTTCGGTGGCCCATGCGCAGCTTGGCGATGTCCTGAAGCAGGTCGGCGGCGGTGGCGATTCGGGCGGCAGCGCGGGCGGTGCGCTCGGCAACCTCGGCGGGCTTGGTGGCGCACTGACGGGCGGCGGCGGTTCGTCGCTGATGCCGGGCAGCACCGGCAACGTCGCGGGCCTGCTGCAGTTCTGCATCCAGAACAACTATCTCGGCGGCGCGTCCGGCGGCGCATCGTCGGTGAAAGACGCGCTGATGGGCAAGCTCGGCGGCAATGCATCGTCCGACAGCGGTTACACCAGCGGCTCGAGCGGGATCCTCGACGCCGGCAACGGCAACAAGCTCGACCTGAGCGGCGGCGGCCTGAAGCAGCAGGTGACGAAGCAGATCTGTGACAAGGTGCTGTCGCAAGGGAAATCGCTGTTGTAAGCACGGGGCGTGCACCCTGCAACGGGGCGCACGATATCGAACACCGGCGCGACGGATTCGCGGCATGACCGCGTGACTGCCGCCCGCGCATGCATTTCGCCGCAAATGGGGCGCGGCGTATGTCCGGCGCGTTGCGTCGACTACCGTCACCCGACCCGCCGCTGGAGGAAGGGAAAGGGTCCGGTCGGGCGCGGCGGTCGTGCCGGCGATTGATGGCGGCAGCCGCTGCGGACTGGCCGGCCGCCGTTTGTGTACCGCCCACCGCGCGCGTCAATCGGCCAGCCGCTTGTCCGCGAGCGCCTTGCAGCAGTCTTCGTATACCCATTGGACGAGCTTTGCCCGATAGTCGAGATCGTCGGTATCGACGATTTCCTCGACCGCGTCGCGTGCCCACGGCGCGTCGACGAACCCGGCATGCCGCTTCGCGATGTCCTGCGCGAGCGCCGCGAGCTTGGCGACCGCGAGCCAGTCGGCCTGGCGGTGATGGCGGTCGAGCCAGCGGTGCGCGGCCTGGACCTGGAACGCGGCGTCCGGCCACGATTCGTTGAGGTAAAACGCGCCGAGATTGCCGCAGGTGAGCCAGCAAAGCAGCTCCAGGCGGTCTTGCGAGCCGAGGGTATGGGATGCGTCGGACATGGCAGCGCTCACGAAATGCAGGGATTCCGGGCGGCGCCGGCCGCAATGGGCCGGTGCCGATAATAAAAACATAGCACGATGCGGGCCCGGCCGCGCACCCGGACGGATGCTGACGCGGCGGCGAAACGGACGCTGCGCCGGCGTTCACAGCCGACGGCGCAGCGAGGATGCGGCAGCGGTCGGCGTTCTTTCGAATGGCTGTCAATCGTCACACCAGTCGTCCGCAACGCTCGTTAGAATGTCGGCTTCCCCGAAGCACGGGACCCGATGCGAAGCCTGGAGCAGGTGCTGACGCACCCGCTCCAGCCGACTTGAGCGCTAACTTTGGCCGACAGGAGACGCAGCACGATGAAAATCTACGACCAGTTCTATATCGACGGCGCATGGCGCAAACCGGCCGGCACCGGCACGATCGACGTGATCGACTCGGGCACCGAGGCCGTGATCGGCCGGATTCCGGAGGGCGTCGCGTCCGACGCGCGGGATGCGATCCGCGCGGCGCGGGCGGCCTTCGACGCGTGGGCGGCCACGCCGGCCGCGACGCGCGCGGGCTACCTGCGCAAGATCGTCGAGCATCTGCAGGCGCGCAGCGAGGAACTCGCGCAGTCGATCACCGGCGAAGTCGGGATGCCGATCAAGCTGTCGCGCGCGATCCAGGTCGGCGGCCCGATCTACAACTGGAAGGCGTACGCGAAGCTCGCCGAGACGTTCGAATTCGAGGCGCAGGTCGGCAACTCGCTGGTGGTGCGCGAGCCGGTCGGCGTCGTCGCGGCGATCACGCCGTGGAACTACCCGCTCAACCAGATCACGCTGAAGGTCGCGCCGGCGCTCGCGGCCGGCTGCACGGTCGTCCTGAAGCCGTCCGAAGTCGCGCCGCTCAACGCGTTCATGCTGGCCGAAGCGATTCACGAAGCCGGGCTGCCGGCCGGCGTGTTCAACCTCGTGTGCGGCTACGGCCCGGTCGTCGGCGAGGTGCTGGCCACCGATCCGGACGTCGACATGGTGTCGTTCACGGGCTCGACGCGCGCCGGCAAGCGCGTGGCCGAGCTGGCGGCCGCGAGCGTCAAGCGCGTCGCGCTCGAGCTGGGCGGCAAGTCGGCCTCGGTGATCCTCGACGATGCCGATTTCGCGACGGCGGTGAAGGGCACGGTCAATGCGTGCTACCTGAACGCGGGGCAGACCTGTTCGGCGCACACGCGCATGCTGGTGCCGGAGGCCCGCTACGACGAGGCGCGCGAAATCGCGAAGGCGGCGGCCGAAACCTACGTCGCGGGCGATCCGCGGCAGGACGCGACGCGCCTCGGCGCGCTGGCGTCGGCCGTGCAGCAGCAGCGCGTGCAGGCGTACATCCAGCGCGGGATTGACGAAGGCGCGGAACTCGTCACGGGTGGCACGGGTATGCCGGACGGGCTCGCGAAGGGCTTCTTCGTGAAGCCGACCGTATTCGGCCGCGTCGATCCGAAATCGACGATCGCGCAGGAAGAAATCTTCGGGCCGGTGCTGTCGATCATCACGTACCGCGACGAGGACGAAGCCGTGCGCATCGCGAACGATTCGCCGTACGGGCTCGGCGGCGCGGTGTGGGCCGGCAGCGACGAACGCGCGATGGGCGTCGCGCGCCGCATCCGCACCGGGCAGGTCGACATCAACGGCGGCGCGTGGAACATGGCCGCGCCGTTCGGCGGCTACAAGCAGTCGGGTCACGGCCGCGAGAACGGCGTGTACGGGCTCGAAGAATATCTCGAGTACAAGTCGATGCAACTCAAGCCCGCGAAGCCGGCCTGAGCGTTCGTCACGGCCCGGACCGGAAACGGCACGCTCGCGTGCCGTTTTTTGTTGACGGCCGTCAAGGTGCGCGCGGGTGGATCGTCGATCATCGCGGTTCCGATGTTTCGATGAGGTAACCGATGACCGTACGCACTTCCTTTCCGCCGCTGACGATTCGCGGCCGCACCTTGCTGCCCGTCGTGCAGGGCGGCATGGGCGTCGGCATCTCCGCGCACCGGCTGGCGGGCAGCGTCGCGCGCGAAGGCGCGGTCGGCACGATCGCGAGCATCGACCTGCGCCACCATCATGCGGATCTGCTCGCGCGTTGCCGCGCGCAACCCGATCGCGCGACGCTCGAGGCCGCGAACCGCGAGGCGCTCGCACGCGAGATCCGCTTGGCGAAGACCTACGGCGAAGGGCGCGGGATGATCGCGGTCAACGTGATGAAGGCCGTGAGCGCGCATGCGGACTACGTGCGGGTCGCGTGCGACGAAGGCGCGGACGCGATCGTGATGGGCGCGGGCCTGCCGCTCGACCTGCCCGACCTCACGCAAGGGCATGACATCGCGCTGATTCCGATCCTGTCGGATAGCCGCGGGATCGCGCTCGTACTGAAGAAGTGGATGAAGAAGGGGCGCCTGCCCGACGCGATCGTGATCGAGCATCCGGCGCATGCGGGCGGCCATCTCGGCGTCACGCAGATCGCCGACATGCACGACGGCCGCTTCGATTTCGTGCGCGTGCTCGACGAAGCCGCGCAGGTGATGGCGTCGCTCGGTCTGGCGCGCGAAACGGTGCCGTTGATCGTGGCGGGCGGGATCAACAGTCACGACGCGGTGCGCGCGGCGTTCGACGCCGGCGCGAACGGCGTGCAGGTCGGCACGCCGTTCGCGGTGACCGAAGAGGGTGATGCGCATCCGCATTTCAAGCGCGTGCTGGCCGACGCGACGCCCGACGACATCGTCGAATTCGTCAGCGTGACGGGGCTGCCCGCCCGCGCGGTGAAGACGCCGTGGCTCGACCGTTACCTGCGCAACGAGACGCGCATCCGGAACAAGCTCGGTGCGCTGAAACAGCGCTGCCCGACCGCGCTCGAATGCCTGAGCGTCTGCGGCTTGCGCGACGGCATCGAGAAGTTCGGCCATTTCTGCATCGACACGCGGCTCGCGGCCGCGCTGCGCGGCGACGTCGCGAACGGGCTGTTCTTCCGCGGCCGCGAAGCGTTGCCGTTCGGCCGCGCGATCCGCAGCGTGCGCGATCTGCTCGACCTGCTGCTCACAGGCAGTGCGACGGAGCCTGCGGCAAACCGTCCCACGTTTACGCTGGCTTGACGGATATCAACATGACGAAAAGACCCTGCAAGGAAAATGGGAACCATTCTTTGGGGGTCCGTACCATGCATGAAACGATTCGAACTTGTGTTACCGCTGCCGCCGTTGCAGCCGCTTTCGCCGCGATGCCTTCGCTGTCGCACGCGGCGTCGCCGGGTGATGGCATCAACCAGGGCGACGTCCTGGTCCGGCTGCGCGCGATCAGCATCCAGCCGAACGAACGCGCGAGCGATACGCTGGGCGCGCTGAACGTCGGCGTGAACAACGCGATCGTGCCCGAGCTCGACTTCACGTACATGATCCGCGACTACCTCGGCGTCGAACTGATCCTCGGCACGTCGAGGCATCAGTTGACGTCGAGCCTCGGCAATCTCGGCGGCGTGGGCGTGCTGCCGCCGACGCTGCTGCTGCAGTACCACTTCAACCACGCCGGCAAGGTACGTCCGTACGTCGGCGCGGGGGTGAACTACACGTACTTCTACAACAACGGGCTCAACGTCGGCGGGGAGGGCGTGTCGATCAACAAGAGCAGCTTCGGCCCCGCGCTGCAGTTCGGCGTTGACGTGCAGTTGACGAAGAAGGTGTTCATGAACGTCGACGTGAAGAAGATCTGGATGAGCACCGATGCGACGCTCGGCGACAAGGGCATCGGCACGCTGCACATCGATCCGCTGATCGTCGGCGTGGGCGTCGGGATGAAGTTCTAGACGCGGCGGGAACAGAACAGAGTTGGGGTTGGCGGCATGGCGGTCGGCATGCCGCTTTTTTTATGCGCGGCGGATTTACAGCTTGTCGTACTGGAAGCGCATCGCGGTGCCCTCGCGCTGGATGCGCTCCCACACCGCGCGCTTTTCGTCGTCGCTCAGGAACACCCAGTTCGACACTTCGGCGGCCGTGCGGCCGCAGCCCTTGCAGACTTCGTCGAACAGGGTCGAGCACACGCCGATGCAGGGGCTGTCGGGCAGGTCGTGGAGATTGGAGGCCATCGGAAGGGTTCGCGCGGTTGAATCGTCAGCCGCCATTTTAATGCATCGCGGCCGGACGGCCGGGCGGGCGCGGCCGGCGTGCCCGCAAGGTGCGGCGGCGTGACGGTACGGCCGGGTCCGGGGCAAGCCGCCGCACGGGGCGCGTTCGGGCGACGCGCGCGGTTTCGCCGCCGTCCGTTTTTCCCGGTGGACAGCCGCCGATTACCCGATAGAATTCCCCGGGAACGCCCCGCCGTGCGGGCGGCCAGCGTGGCCGACGGCGGGAATCTGTTCCGTTTGCGCGACACCGGCATGATTTTTTTGTGACGGGGCGCGAATGATGGTAGTTTTCGGGGTTTTCGAGGGGCGGCGCGCCAGAATGCGCCGTCATGACGAGGCAGACGGCAGCCGGACACACGGTCCGGCCGGAGGGAGAACGGGATGAAAGCAAAGGTAGTGGGCCGGTTCGCGGCGCTCGCGCTGTGCGTGGGTGCATCGGCGGCGGCGGCGAAGGATACGCAGCTCAATGTCTATAACTGGTCGGACTACATTGCGAAGGACACGATCCCGAACTTCGAGAAGCAGACGGGCGTCAAGGTCCGCTACGACAACTACGACAGCGACGACACGCTGCAGGCGAAGCTGCTGACGGGCAGCTCGGGCTACGACATCGTCGTGCCGACCAGCAACTACGCGGGCAAGCAGATCGCCGCCGGCATCTTCGCGCCGCTCGACAAGTCGAAGCTGCCGAACCTCAAGTACCTCGATCCGCAACTGATGGCGCTCGTCGCCGGCGCGGACCCGGGCAACAAGTACTCGGTGCCGTGGGCGTACGGCACGACGGGCCTTGCCTACAACCTGACCAAGGCGCAGCAGGCGCTCGGCAAGGTGCCGCTCGACAACTGGGACATCCTGTTCAAGCCGGAAAACATCTCGAAGCTGAAGACCTGCGGCGTGTCGGTGCTCGACGCGCCGGACCAGATGTTCGCGGCGACGCTGCACTACATCGGCAAGGATCCGATGAGCACGAACCCGGCCGACTACAAGGCCGCGATGGAGGTGCTGAAGAAGATTCGCCCGTACATCACGCAGTTCAACTCGTCGGGCTACATCAACGACCTGGTCGGCGGCGACATCTGCTTCGCGTTCGGCTGGTCGGGCGACGTGGTGATCGCGAAGCATCGCGCGATCGAGGCGAAGAAGGCATACAAGATCGAGTACTACATTCCGAAGGGCGGCGCGCCGGTGTGGTTCGACGTGATGGCGATCCCGAAGGACGCGAAGAACAAGGAAGCGGCGCTGCAGTGGATCAACTACATCGAGGATCCGAAGGTGCACGCGGCGATCACGAACGCGGTGTACTACCCGAGCGCCAACGCCGAGGCCCGCAAGTACGTGCGGCCCGACGTCGCGAACGACCCGGCCGTCTATCCGCCGGCCGACGTCGTGAAGACGCTGTTCCTGCTCAAGCCGCTGCCGCCTGAAATCCAGCGTCTGCAGACGCGTCTGTGGACCGAGCTGAAGTCGGGCCGCTGACGCGAGCCGGCGTTCAAAGCAGTCATGAAGCCCCTGGTGCCCCCGGGGGCTTTGTTCGTTCAACGCAGGAGAGAAGCAGCACATCATGAATAGCCAGTCGGGTGCGCCGGTCGCGGGCGCGCCGTCCTCCGTGTCCTCCTCCGGCGCCGGTACGCGCGCCGAGACCTTTGTCCAGATCGTCGACGTCGTCAAGAAATTCGGTGACACCGAAGCCGTGCGCAGCGTCAACCTGACCGTGCGCCAGGGCGAGCTGTTCGCGCTGCTCGGCAGCTCGGGCTGCGGCAAGTCGACGTTGCTGCGGATGCTCGCGGGCCTCGAAACGGTCACGTCGGGCAAGATCCTGATCGACGGCGAGGACCTCGCGCAGATGCCGCCGTACAAGCGGCCCGTGAACATGATGTTCCAGTCGTATGCGCTGTTCCCGCACATGTCGGTCGAGTCGAACGTCGCGTTCGGCCTCAGGCAGGAGGGCACGCCGAAGGCCGAGCTGAAGGAGCGCGTCGCGTCGGCGCTCGAACTCGTGCAGATGAGCAAGTACGCGAAGCGCAAGCCGCATCAGCTTTCCGGCGGCCAGCAGCAGCGCGTCGCGCTCGCGCGTTCGCTGGTCAAGCGGCCGAAGCTGCTGCTGCTCGACGAGCCGATGTCCGCGCTCGACAAGCAGATCCGCCAGCGCACGCAGATCGAGCTCGTCAACATTCTGAACAAGGTCGGCGTCACCTGCATCATGGTCACGCACGACCAGGAAGAAGCGATGACGATGGCGAACCGCCTCGCGGTGATGAGCGAAGGGCAGATCGTGCAGATCGGCTCGCCGAACGAAGTGTACGAATATCCGAACAGCCGCTTCTCGGCCGAATTCATCGGCTCGACGAACCTGTTCGACGGCGTGACCGTCGAAGACGAGCCCGACCACGTCTACATCGAATCGCCGGAGCTGCCGAGCCGGCTGTACGTGAGCCACGGGATCTCGGGCCCGCTCGGGATGCCGGTCACGGTGTCGGTGCGCCCCGAGCGGATCGCGCTCACGCGCAAGCCGCCCGAAGGCGCGTTCAACTGGGCGCGCGGCCGGATCAGCAACGTCGCGTACATGGGCGGCTACTCGCTGTATCACGTGAAGCTCGACGCGGGCAAGACGGTGATCGCGAACGTGTCGAGCCTCGCGATTTCGGAGCTCGACACGCCGGCGCTCGGCGACGAGATCTACGTGCGCTGGAGCGCCACGGCCGGCGTGGTGCTGACGTCATGAACGCGTTCAAGTCCCTGCTCGAGTGGCCGGTGCGGCGCTTCAACCTGACGGGCGCGACGGCGGTGGTCGCCGGCCCGTTCACGTGGCTCGTGCTGTTCTTCCTCGTGCCGTTCGTGCTGGTCGTCAAGATCAGCTTCGCGGAGCTGCAGCTCGGCATCCCGCCGTATACGGAGCTGGCGTCGTATGCCGACGGCGTCGTGCACATCGCGCTGAACCTGTCGCACTACGCGTTCCTGTTCACCGACAGCCTGTATTTCGCGACCTACGTGAACTCGGTGTGGGTGGCCGCGATCACGACGTTGCTGTGCCTGCTGCTTGGCTATCCGATGGCGTACTACATCGCGCGCTCGAACCCGGCAACCCGCAACCTGCTGATGATGGGCGTCATGCTGCCGTTCTGGACGTCGTTCCTGATCCGCGTGTACGCATGGATCGGCATCCTGAAGAACAACGGGCTGCTGAACAACTTCCTGATGTGGATCGGTCTCACGCATACGCCGATCGAGCTGTATCGCACCAATTACGCGGTGTACATCGGGATGGTGTATTCGTACCTGCCGTTCCTCGTGATGCCGCTATACGCCCACCTCGTGAAGATGGACCTGCGCCTGCTCGAAGCCGCGTACGACCTCGGCGCGAAGCCGTGGAAGGCGTTCGTGCAGATCACGCTGCCGCTGTCGAAGAACGGGATCATCGCGGGCTGCCTGCTGGTGTTCATCCCGGCGGTGGGCGAATACGTGATTCCCGAGCTGCTCGGCGGCGCGAACACGCTGATGATCGGCCGCGTGATGTGGAACGAGTTCTTCAACAACGCGGACTGGCCGATGGCGTCGGCCGTGACCTGCGCGATGGTGCTGCTGCTGCTCGTGCCGATGGCGATGTTCCAGCACTTCCAGGCGAAGGAACAGGGAGGCCGTCGATGAAGCCGAATCGTTACCTGCAGTTCGCGGCGCTGTTTGCCGGCTTCGCGTTCCTGTACATCCCGATCATCAGCCTGATCGTCTACTCGTTCAACGAGTCGAAGCTCGTCACCGTGTGGTCGGGTTTCTCGTTGCGCTGGTACTCGGCGCTCGTCGCCGACGACGAACTGCTGACGGCCGCGTGGCTGTCGCTGAAGATCGGCGTGCTGACCGCGTTCGCGTCGGTGTTCATCGGCACGTGGGCCGGCTTCGTGCTCGCGCGGATGGGGCGCTTTCGCGGTTTCGCGCTGTTCAGCGGGATGATCAACGCGCCGCTCGTGATTCCCGAGGTGATCCAGGGGATTTCGCTGCTGCTGCTGTTCATCGAGCTTGCGAAGTGGATCGGCTGGCCGGCCGAGCGCGGCATCTTCACGATCTGGCTCGGCCACGTGATGCTGTGCATCTCGTACGTCGCGATCATCGTGCAGTCGCGCGTGCGCGAGCTGAATCCGTCGCTGGAGGAGGCCGCGCTCGATCTCGGCGCGACGCCGCTGAAGGTGTTCTTCACGATCACGCTGCCGCTGATCTCGCAGGCGCTGATCGCGGGCTGGCTGCTTTCGTTCACGCTGTCGATCGACGACCTCGTGCTGTCGGCGTTCCTGTCGGGCCCCGGTTCGACGACACTGCCGCTCGTCGTGTTCTCGCGCGTGCGTCTCGGGCTGAACCCGGAGATGAATGCGCTCGCGACGCTGTTCATCATCGCGGTGACGGCCGGCGTCGTGATCGCGAACTTCGTGATGCTGCGCCAGGAACGCAAGCGGATGGCGGGGTTCGCCGCCTGACGCTCGGGTGGCGATCGCCGTCGCGATGAAAAACGCCCGGTGCCGACGATGAGTCGGCCCGGGCGTTTTGATTTGTGTGGCGGTGCGTATCGGCAGCCGCCGACGGTTCATGCGCCGAACGCCGCCTTCGCGAGCAGCCCGAGCGCGACGCAGACGAGCACGGCCGCGAATCCGGCCTGCACGTGCCGCGCGGCGAGGCGGCGCGACGCGCCGCGACCGGCGGCCATGCCGAGCGCGGTCGCGACGGTGAACCACAGCGTCACGTCGAGCGGCGCGCGCGTGCCCGACACGAGCGTCGCGAGCACGCCGCCGGTACCGACGAGCGCGATCACCATCAGCGACGTCGCGACCACGCCGTGCATCGACACGTTCGTGAACTTGCGCAGCATGGGCACGATCACGAAGCCGCCGCCGACACCGAGCAGCCCCGTCATCAGGCCGGTCACCGCGCCGGTCGACGCGAGCGCGACGCCCACCGGCCATGACCACACGAGCCGGCCCGTATCGGGATTCACGCGGCCGACGCACAGCGGCGACGCCTCCGCGTCGGCCGGCGCGCGCCGCAGCGCCTGCCGCAGCAGGCGGGCCGCGACGACCAGCATCGTCAGCGCGAACAGCGTGAGCAGCAGGCGCTGCGGCAGCACGTGTGCGAGCCGTACGCCGAGCGTGGTCAGCGGTACGCCGGCCACGGCCATCAACAGGGCCGCGCGATAGCGCACGAGCCCGCGGCGAAAGCCTTCGAGCGCGCCGAGCGCGGCGCTGCCCGCTACCGCGACGAGTGCGACGGGCGTGGCCTGCTGCATCGGCCAGCTCATCCCGACCACGAGCGCGGGCACCGCGAGGATGCCGCCGCCGGCGCCGGTCAGGCCGAGCACGGCGCCGACGAAGCCGCCGAGTACGAGGGAAATCAGCATGACGTCATCGGGCTCCGGTCAACGTGCGATCGCGGGCTTCGCGAGCCATTCGCGGCCCTTGAGCATCGCCTTCCAGTAGAGCGGCGGCAGCACGCGCGCCTTGAGCAGCCACGCGAGCCGCGACGGGCGCTTGCCGTCGATCAGCCACGCCGGGAAGGTCGGCGCGACCTTGCCGCCGTACAGGAATTCGGCGAGCACGATCTTGCCGCGCTCGACGGTGAGCGGGCACGAGCCGTAGCCGTCGTACGCGGCGTCGCCGTGCGCGCGGCCGAGCGACGCTAGCAGGTTGTGCGCGACCACCGGCGCCTGCTTGCGGGCGGCTGCGGCCGTTTTCGCATTGGTCGTGTTGGTGACGTCGCCGAGTGCGTAGATGTCCGGAAACTGCTTGTGCCGCAGCGTCGCCGGATCGACGTCGATCCAGCCGGCCGCGTCGGCGAGCGGGCTCGCGCGCACGAAGTCGGGCGCCTTTTGCGGCGGCACGACGTGGATCATGTCGAACGAACGCACGACGGTTTCCTTGCCGCCGTCCGGCAGCGCGCGTGCGAACGTCGCGCGGCGTGCGGGCCCGTCGATCGCGACGAGGTTGTGGCTGAACGACAGCGCGATGTCGTAGCTTTTCACGTACTCCATCAGCGCGGGCACGTAATCGGCGACGCCGAACAGCGCGCCGCCCGCATTCAGGAATTCGACGTTCGCGGCGCCGAGGCGGCCCGCGCGGCGCCAGTGGTCGCACGACAGGTACATCGCCTTCTGCGGCGCGCCCGCGCACTTGATCGGCATCGGCGGCTGCGTGAAAAGCGCATTGCCGCCGCGGAATGCGCGGACGAGTTCCCACGTGTACGGCGCGAGATCGTAGCGGTAGTTCGACGTGACGCCGTTGCGGCCGAGCGTGTCGGCGAGGCCTTCGATCGCCTCCCAGTCGAGCTTGAGCCCCGGGCACACGACGAGCTTGCGATAACCGATGCGGCGGCAGCCGTCGAGCACGACCGTATGCGCGTCGGGCTCGAAGCCCGCGACGGCGGCCTGGATCCGGCGCACGCCGCGCGGCAGCACGTCGGTGACTTGGCGCGCGGTCGTCTCGGGCCGGAACACGCCCGCGCCGACCATCGTCCAGCCCGGCTGGTAGTAGTGAACGTCGGCCGGGTCGATCACCGCGATGTCGAGCGACGCGTCGCGCGCGAGCAGGCTCGATGCGACCGCGATACCGGCCGCACCCGCGCCGACGATCACGATGTCGTGCCGCGCGTCGACGGCCGGTGCCGCCTGTCGGCCGCCCTGGGCGATACGCGACGCGAGCGCGCTCAGGTCATGGCCGGCCGCACCGGCAGTGGCGACGATGTCGTTCAGCGGACGCGACCCTGCCTGCGACAGCGCCCACAGCGTGGCCGAGCGCGTGCCGCTGCGGCAGTACGCGAGCAGCGGGCCGTCGAGCGACGCGACGAGCGCGCCGAACTGCGCGGCCTGGTCGTCGGTGACCTTGCCCGTATCGACCGGCAGGTAATGCACGTCGATGCCGAGCGGCGCGGCGGCCGCGCGGATCTCGGCGACGGTCGGTTGGTCGGGGCCTTCGCCGTCGGGCCGGTTGCACACGATCGCGCGGATGCCCGCCGCGTGCAGCGCGGGCAAGTCGGCTGCCGCGATCTGCGGCGAGACCGACAGCGCGTCGGTCAGCTTGCGGATGGTGGTCATGTCGGGGTTCTCGGTTGGGGGCGGCGGCGCTCAGATCGCGTCGAGCGGGATCTTCAGGTAGCGCACGCCATTGTTTTCGGGCTCGGGCAGGTGGCCGGCGCGCATGTTGACCTGCACGGACGGCAGCATCAGCACCGGCATCGCGAGCGTCGCGTCGCGCGCGGTGCGCATCGCGACGAAATCGTCCTCGGTCACGCCGTCCTTCACGTGCACGTTCGCGCGGCGCTGCTCGGCCACTGTCGTCACGAACTGCACGTCGCGGCCGCCCGGCTGGTAGTCGTGGCACAGGTACAGGCGCGTGTCGGGCGGCAGCGCGAGCACGCGCGCGATCGAGCGGTACAGCGTGCGCGCATCGCCGCCGGGAAAGTCGCAGCGCGCGGTGCCGTAGTCGGGCATGAACAGCGTGTCGCCGACGAACGCCGCACGCTGCGTGGCATCGTCGACGCAGTAGGTCATGCACGCGGGCGTATGGCCGGGCGTGTGCAGCGCACGGATCGTCAGCGCGCCGAGCGCGAGCGTGTCGCCGTCGTCGACGAGCCGGTCGAACTGGCGGCCGTCCTGCGCGAAGCCTGGGCCCGCGTTGAACAGCGTGCCGAACACGTGCTGCACGCGGCACACGTGCGCGCCGATCGCGATCCGGCCGCCGACGTGTTCCTTCAGGTACGGCGCGGCCGACAGGTGGTCGGCGTGCACATGGGTTTCCAGCAGCCAGTGCACGTCCGCGCCGAGTTCGGCGACGCGGGCGATCAGCCGGTCGGCACTCGCCGTGTGCGTGCGGCCGGAGGTCGGGTCGTAGTCGAGCACGCTGTCGATCAGCGCGCACGCGCGACTTGCGGTATCGAGCAGCAGATAGCTGACGGTGTGGGTCGCCGGGTCGAAAAAGCCTTCGACCGACAGGGCGGGGGCGTTGCTCACGGGGTGTCCTCGATCGGGTTCTGCATCTGCAATCGGGATCAGTAATTCAAGAAGCGTGCCAGCCTGCATCGCAGTGCCGACCGATCTCCCAGGGACTTGATTCGGCTCGGATTTTCGGTGCGGCGGCGGCGATGCGCGGGTGTCGCCGGCACCGGTTCGACACGGTGGACTGCCACGACTGGCAGTGCCGTGGCAGAATTGGCAGTCTGCGTGGCAGTTCGTCAGGCAGCCCTACACCGAGCGTCCGCATGAATCCGCACGACACCATCCCGATCGTCCCCGTGCCGCGCCGCGACGTCATGCCCGACGTGCGCGCGCTCGTCGCGTATCTCGAGCAGGATCCGCAACCGATGATCGTCGTCGATCCCGACTACCGCATCCTCGCGGCGAACGATGCGTACCGGCGCCAGTTCGGCGTCGCGGGCGTCGAGCACGTGGGCCGGCACTGCTTCCAGGTCTCGCATCACTACGACGTGCCGTGCGACCAGGCCGGCGAGCATTGCCCGATGAAGCAAGCGCTCGAATCGCGCGGGCTGAACCGCGTGCTGCACATCCACCACACGCCGCGCGGCCCCGAGCATGTCGACGTCGAGCTGCGGCCGATCTTCGATGCGTCCGGCAACGTGATCGCGTACGTCGAGCGGCTGACGACGGTGCGCAGCGCGTCCGCGCAGCCGAGTGCGGAAGGGCTCGTCGGCGGCGCCGACGCGTTCAATGCGGCGCTCGGCGCATTGCAGCGCGTCGCGCCTTCGATGCTGCCGGTGCTGCTGCTCGGTGAGTCGGGCACCGGCAAGGAACTGTTCGCCCGCGCGCTGCACGAGGCGAGCGACCGCGCGATGGGGCCGTTCGTCGTCGTCGATTGCTCGGGGATCGCCGAGACGCTGTTCGAGAGCGAGCTGTTCGGCTACGAGAAGGGCGCGTTCACCGGCGCGAACCAGCGCAAGCCGGGGCTCGTCGAAACCGCGCAGGGCGGCACGCTGTTCCTCGACGAGATCGGCGACGTGCCGCTGCCGATGCAGGTGAAGCTGCTGCGCCTGATCGAGTCGGGCACGTTCCGCCGCGTCGGCGGCGTCGAGGCGCTGCGCGCGGATTTTCGGCTGGTCGCGGCGACGCACAAACCGCTGCGCGAGATGATCGACGACGGCCGGTTCCGGCAGGACCTCTATTACCGGATCAATGCGTTTCCGATTCCGTTGCCGGCGCTGCGCGACCGGCGCGGGGACATTGCGCTGCTGGCCGAATCGATCCTGCGGCGGATCGCGAACGCGCGCGCCAGTGCGGGCGACGGGAGCGCGCGGCCGTTCGCGGCCCGGCCGTTCGTGCTGACCGAGCCCGCACGGGCGTGCCTCGAAGCGTATGCGTGGCCGGGCAACATCCGCGAGCTGCGCAACGTGCTCGAACGCGCGTGCCTGTTCGCGGATGACGGGACGATCCGGATCGAGCATCTGCCAGCGGAGCTGGTCGCCGCATCGGCGGCGCCGCAGGACCATACGGCCGATGCGCGCGGCGTGTCGGACGCGGAGCTGGTGCGCATCGCGCGCACGTTCGACGGCACGCGCAAGGCGCTCGCCGAACAGGTCGGCATGAGCGAGCGGACGTTGTACCGGCGGATGAAGGCGCTCGGGCTCGGGTCGCGCGAGCGCTGAACGGGCGGGCGGCTGGCAGCGGCAGGCGGCTTTGTCGATAATGGCGCGTTCGATCCTGCCTCCACGTCAACGATGAAGACACGCTTCCTTTCGCCCGGTCTGTTTCTTGCCGCCACCGCGCTGTGCAATCTGGCGCAAGCCGCCGCCCAATACACATGGACCGACGCGGCCGGTGCACACGCGGTGACGCTCGCCAGGACCGAATCCGGCGACGACGTCGAACTCAAGGTGGCCGCGACGCTCGACGGCCGGCCCGACTGGACCGTACGTGACTACGTGAAGGCATGCCCGGTCGACGTGATCCTCGACGTCGTGCCCGCGTCGATCGAAATGCGCGACCTGCTCGGCAACGGCCGCAAGCAGTTCCTGTTCGCGTACAAGATCGGCTGCCGCGGCGACGTCAGTGCCGACCAGGTCAAGTACTTCCTGGTCGACCAGGGCACGAAGTACGTGCTGCGCGGCGAGGAAACCGTGACGGTCAACGGCAAGTTCATGGACGGCGGCGCGGCGCCCGTGCCGAATGCGGACCTGAAAGCCCAACCCGCGTTTCTGCGCTACATGACGAAGCATTGGCGCGGGATCAGCGTGCGCGACTATCGATAGGCGTGCGCTCGGCGATCGCGATGGTGCGTCCGACACGCGACTGTCGAGACGAGCTTGAGCGTGCCATGCGACAGAAAATCATAAAAATACAACAATTAATTATCGTTTTACGATAATTGTCGGTGTACACTCGACGCGTGTTCATTCCCCGTCGAGGATTTCGCATGCATTCCGATCGCATCGCTCGTATCAGCCAGCAAATGGCCACCCTCACGCTGTGGTTCATCGTCGGCATGCTGGTGCTCAACGCCGCGTGCTGGGCGTTTCCGTCATTGAACGCGGCCTCCGGGCCCGGCCTCGTATTCGGCCTCACCGATTCGGTGATCTCGAACCTGAACGTGGATGTCGCCGCGTTCCCGTGGTGGCAGAAGGCCGTCGGCATCCTGCTGTCGAGCGTGCCGCTGATCGCGCTCGCGAACGGCCTGCGCCATCTGCGCGCGCTGTTCCGCACGTACGCGCGCCGCAACTATTTCTCCGCGCAAGCGGCCGGCCATCTCGGCAAGACGGGCCGTGCGATCGGCCTGTGGGTGTTGCTCAGCCTGCTGTGCGAACCGCTGCTGACCGTGTGGGCGACGCTGCGTGAGCCGGTCGGCCATCGCGTGGTCAGCATCGGCTTCAGCCTGCCTTACGTGGTCGCGCTGTTCACCGCGGCCTGCATCGCGGTCATCGCGCATATTCTCCGGCAGGCGAGCGAGCTCGATGCCGAACATCGGCAGTTCGTCTGAGGCGCGCGATGACGATCGTGGTCAAGCTCGATGTGATGCTCGCGACGCGCAAGGTCCGCTCGAAGGATCTCGCGGCAGCCGTCGGCATCACCGAACAGAATCTGTCGCTGCTCAAGCAAGGGAAGGTCAAGGGCATCCGTTTCGCGACGCTCGACGCGATCTGCCGCTATCTCGACTGCCAGCCCGGCGACCTGCTCGCGTTCAGCGATGACGGCGGCGGCGAGCCGGACTGACCCGTCGCAGCCGAGAAGTGCCGACGTGGCGGGGCGGCGTCGGTGGCGCATGGTCCCGGCGGCTGTCGCCGTTGCCGTCTCCGTGTCGATTCACCTGCTCGGATGGTTCGCGCTGCAACGGACACCGACGGCGGCCGTCCCGGCAGCCGGCGTGTCGCGCCGCGTCGCGCTGCGTGTCGAGCTGATTCCGGCGCGGCCTGCGCCCGCGGCGAGCGTGCGTGACACCACGCGAACCGGCCCAGCGTCGGGTGGGCGCGGTGTCGGGCGCGCCGCGCCTTCGACGAAACGGCTTGCCGCGGTTGCAGCGTCGCGCATGGCGACGCGGACGTCTGCGGATGCGGCGGACGTTTCGCATCGGCAACGCGAGACGCTTGCCGGCGCAATCGCGGACCGACGCGAATCTCGTCCCGGCATCGCGTCGGGGCCCGGTCTCGACTGGCGCCGCGATCTCGACGCAATCGGCTCGCGGCATGCGGCAGCGCGTAGCCCGGCGCAGGCGGCGGTGGGCGCGCTGGGCGCGTCGTCGGGCGGCGCGGCTGCGCGCGGTGACACGGTCGATGCGAGGCTGGCGGACGGCATCACGAATGCCCGTCGCGCCGACTGTCGGCGTGCGTATTCGGGCGCGGGCCTGCTGGCATTGCCGATGCTCGCACTGGATGCGGTTCGCGATACCGGCTGCAAATGGTGAAACGGGCGGCACGCGGGAAACCCGCTTGCCGCCCGCAACGTCATGCACTCAACGCACTCAACGCGCCGGCGCAAGCTGCGCCATCGCCTCCCGCACGAAGCCGATCAGCGTGTCGTCGGCCCACGAATCCTTCGTCAGCGCCGGCTCGCTCATCATCGCGTGACGAAATTTCGCGTGCGTGGCCGGATCGTGGCCCGCATAGCTGCAGAACAGCTCGAGCCAGCGCTGCGCGAGCGTGCGGCCTTCCGGCGACGCGGGCGTCGCGCCCGCGTCGATCGCGTCGCGCACGTCGGCCATCAGTTGCGGCCATTCCATCGCACGGTCGGCGTAGTGCGCGCGCATGAAGCGGATCTCGTCCTGCGCGAGATACTTCTCGAAGATCCGCATCTTCGTTTCCGCCGACGCGCGCAGCACGTAGTCGCGCAGCGCGGTCGAAATGCCGATTTTCGACTGCATCGCCGGCTCCTGCTCGTGCATCAGGTTCAGCTTCGTCAGCAGCCGCGGATCGTTGTTCGTGTCGCGCACGAGCAGCGCCATCCAGCGGCCGGCGAGCGCACGCACGCGCTCGTCCTCGGCGGGCACGCCCGCGTCGTACAGCGCGCGGACGTCGTCGATGAGGGCGATCCATTCGGCGTCGCCAGCCTGACTTTTCTGGTACATCGGCAGGCGCGCGAGTTCTTCCTCGGAAAAATATTTGTCGTACACGGTCATCAACTCCAGTGTGGTGAGCCAGTCGGCCAGCTCCGGCTCCGTGCCCGCGGCGAGCTGCGCATGCAGGCTCACGAGCCGCTCGCGCAGCTGCGTGGTCTGCGCGAGCTGACGGTCGAGCAGTGCGATCTGCTTCGCGACGATATCGACGAGCGGGGTGTCGGGCTGGTTCAGGTGGTCGCCGATTTCGGCGAGCGACAGGCCGAAGCGACGCAGCGCCTGGATCTGGTGGAGCCGGGCGATGTCGTGGCGGTCGTACAGCCGGTAGCCGTTGTCGGCGCGCGCCGAAGGCGTCAGCAGACCGATCGCGTGATAGTGATGAAGCGTGCGGACGGTCAGCCCGCTGCGTTTCGCCAGTTCTCCCACTTTCAGTCGCATTCGTTCCTCCATTCGGTACGCACACTGGAGTCTCGAACGTTACGCTACGTGAGGGTCAAGCGGAAGATCGGAAATCGGCGACCGGACGCGCGCGGGGTCGCCGCACGCGCGTCCGGTCGGAGGGGCGGGTCATTGCGCCGAGGGCGTGGCGTCGGGCGCGGCGGCGTGTGCGTGCCGGCCGGTTGCGTCGTCGGCTGCGCGGCCGGCGTTGCCGGACTTGTCGCCGGTGTCCACCGGCGGTGTGCCCATCGCCTGATAAAGCCGCGCGGTGTCCGCGAACCGCGCGCCGGTCGCGCGGATCTCGTCGAGCCGCGCATTGCGGTACTGCAGCTCGCTGGCGCGCGCAGCCGACGGCGGCAGCGCGCCGAGCCGCACGCGGGCCGCCGCGTCGTCATACGCGCCGCGCGCGGACAGCGCGGCGCGCGACGACGCATCGAGCGCTTCCGCATCGTGCTCGAGCGCCGCGAGCGAATCGGCGACGTTCTGGAACGCGCCGAGCACGGCCTGCCTGTACTGGTCGACGGCGGCCTCGTAGGTCGCCTTCGCCGCGCGGCGCTGCGCGAGCAGCGCGCCGCCGTGGAAGATCGGCTGGCTCAGCGACGCGCCGACGTTCCAGATCGCGCCGGCGCCCGACAGCATCGTCGGCCAGCTGAAGCCGCCTTTGCCCATCGCGGCCGACAGCGACAACTGCGGGAACAGCTGCGCGGTCGCGAGGCCCACTTCGGCCGCGGCCGCCTTCAGCCCCGCGTCGGCCGCCTGGATGTCCGGGCGGCTTCGCAGCAGGTCCGACGGCACGACGACCGGCACCTGTTCGGGCAGGTGCAGATCGGTAAGCGCCAGGTCGGCCGGCGGCCGGTCGGGCGTGCGGCCGACCAGGACCGCGAGCGCATGACGCGCGGAGTCGCGTTGCTGGCGCAGCGCGGGCAGGCTGGCCGCGAATGTGTCGGCGCTTTGCCGCGCATTCAGCGCGTCGCTGCGCGACGCCGAGCCGAGCGCGTAGCGGCGTTCGGCATCGTGCGCCTGGGCGTTGGCGAGCGCGACGAGCCGCTCGGTCGTCTCGATCTGCGCATTGAGCACCGACACGGTGATCGACGCGGTGACGATGTTCGCGGCCAGCGCGCGCCGCGCGGATTCGAGCTGGAACGCGCTGACGTCGACGCGTCGCGCCAGCGCGCGGTTCGCGAAACGCGACGCGCCGAACAGGTCGATCGTGTAGCTCGCCTGCAGCTGGCCGACGAACGTGTCGTACAGCAGCGTCGGTGCGCCGAGCGCGGGAATCGGCACGCCGAGCGCGCGCTGGCGCGCGGCCTGGCCGCCCGCGTCGATCGACGGCAGCAGCGAGCTGCCGATCTGCCCGCGCAACTGTTCGCGTGCGGCATCGAGCGAGTGGGATGCCGCGCTCAACGTCGGGCTGTTGCGCAGCCCTTCGTCGACGAGCGCGTCCAGCGCGTCGGAGCGGTACTGCTTCCACCAGTCGGGCACCGGCTGCGCGCCCACTTCGAACTGCTGCGCGACGCCTTGCGCGGACACGGTCTGCCGCACTTGCGGCGTGGCGCCGTAGTGCGCGGGCGAAGGCATCGCGGGCGGCTCGCCGCTCGGCGCGAACCATGCGCAGCCCGCGAGCGGGCCCGCGAGGCTCGCCGCCGCGAGCGCCCGGACGGCTTGGGTTTTCAGGTTCATCGATCGATCCATGGTCAGGCTCCCGACGGCGCGGCCGGCGTGCCGCCGGGCGGTGGGCCGTCGTGCGGGTCGCGCTCGTCGCGCTTCACGCGGAACCACGTCGCATACAGCGCGGGCAGGTAGAACAGCGTCAGCACGGTCGCGCTCGTGATGCCGCCCATCAGCGCGGTCGCCATCGGCCCGAAGAAGTTCGAGCGCAGCAGCGGGATCAGCGCGAGCACGGCGGCCGCGGCCGTCAGCGTGATCGGGCGGAAGCGCCGCACGGTCGCGCCGATGATCGCGTCGACGCGGCCGTGGCCGATCGCGATGTCCTGCTCGATCTGGTCGACGAGGATCACCGAGTTGCGCATGATGATCCCGAACATCGCGATCACGCCGAGCATCGCGACGAAGCCGAACGGCTGGCCGAACAGCAGCAGCGTCGCGACCACGCCGATCAGCCCGAGCGGCGCGGTCAGCACGACCATCAGCACGCGCGAGAAGCTCTGCAACTGGATCATCAGCAGCGTGAACACCGCGATCGCCATCAGCGGCATCTGCGCATTGATCGACTTCTGCGCCTTGGCGCTTTCCTCGACCGAGCCGCCGATGTTGATCTGATAGCCGACCGGCAACTGCGCGCGCAGCGCGTTCAGCTTCGCGTCGACCGCATGCGTGACGTCGATGCCCTGCGCGCCGGCGCGCACGTCCGACTGCACGGTGATGGTCGGCTGGCGGTCGCGCTCCCACACGACGCCGTATTCGAGCGTCGGCTCGAAGCGGCCGAGCGAGCCGAGCGGCACCGGGCCGTTCGGCGTCGGCAGCGCGAGGCCGGCGAGCTTCGCCGGATCGACGCGATCGGCCCGCGGCGCGCGCAGATCGACCGCGATCAGCTTGTCGCGCTCGCGGTACTGCGTGACGGTCGTGCCGGACAGCGTCATCGCGAGGAAGCTCGACACGTCCTGCGACGTGACGTTCAGCTCGCGCGCCTTCTTCTGGTCGATCTCGAAGCGCACCGAGCGCTCGGCCGGCTCGTCCCAGTCGAACTGCACGTTCACCGTGCGCGTATCGCCGCGCATCGTCGCCGCGACCTTCTCGGCGATCGAGCGCACCGTCGCGATGCTGTCGCCGCTCACGCGGAACTGCACCGGATAGCCGACGGGCGGCCCGTTCTCGAGCCGCGACAGCCGCCAGCGCACGGCCGGGAACTGCTCGCGCAGCGTGGTTTCGAGCCAGGTCGCGAGCTTCTCGCGATCTTTCACCGACTTCGCGGTGATCACGAACTGCGCGAAGTTCGGCAACTGAAGCTGCTGGTCGAGCGGCAGGTAGAAGCGCGGCGCGCCGCTGCCGACGAAGTTCACCGAATGATCGATCTCGGGGCGCTTGTCGATCACTTTCTCCAGGCGCTCGGTTTCGCGCAGCGTCGCCGCGAACGACGCGCCTTCGGGCAGCCGCAGGTCGACGAGCAGCTCGGGGCGGTCGGAGCTCGGGAAGAACTGCTGCGGCACCAGCGAGAAACCCATCAGCGCGACGACGAACAGCGCGCCGGTGATCAGCAGTACGACGAAGCGCCGCTCGATGCACCAGTCGACCCAGCCGCGCAGCCGCCGGTAGAAGCGCGTGTCGTAGATGTCGTGCTCGTGGTCGTCCGGCAGGTGCGCTTCGTGCGCGTGACGCTTGCGCTCGGGCAGCAGGTGGTAGCCGAGCAGCGGGATCAGCACGACGGCCGCGAACCACGACGCGATCAGCGCGATCGCCGACACCTCGAAGATCGAGCGCGTGTATTCGCCGGTGCTCGATTTCGCGAGCGCGATCGGCAGGAAGCCCGATACCGTGACGAGCGTGCCCGTCAGCATCGGGAACGCGGTGCTCGTGTACGCGAACGCGGCCGCGCGTGCGCGGGTGTAACCCTGTTCGAGCTTCACGGCCATCATTTCGACCGCGATGATCGCGTCGTCGACGAGCAGCCCGAGCGCGAGCACGAGCGTGCCGAGCGACACCTTGTGCAGCCCGATGTCGAACAGGTACATGAAGAGCGCGGTGACCGCGAGCACGACCGGGATCGAGATCACGACCACCATCCCGGTGCGCAGCCCGAGCGACACGAGGCTCACGACCAGCACGATTGCGACGGCTTCGGCGACGGCTTCGAGGAAGTCGTCGACCGAATGCGCGACCGCGTGCGGCATGCTCGATACCAGCGTCAGCTTGAGGCCGGCCGGCAGTTGCGCCTGCAGGTCCTTCGATTCGGCGTCGAGCGCGTTGCCGAGCCGGATCACGTCACCGCCCGGCTGCATCGTGACGCCGATGCCGAGCACCGCGTGGCCGTTCGCGCGCATCTGCGTGACGGCCGGATCGTCGTAGCCGCGCCTGACCGTCGCGAGATCGCCGAGGCGGAACGTGCGGCCGTTGATGCGGATCAGCGTATCGGCGATCGCATCGACGTTGTCGAACTGGCCGCTCGGCCGCACGAACACGCGATCGTCGGCGCTCGTCAGCACGCCGGCCGACGAGATGTCGTTCTGCGCGTTGATCGCCTGCCCGAGCTGCTGCGGCGAGATGCCCAGGCGCGTGAGCTGCGCGTTGTTCACCTCGATGAAGATCCGCTGTTCGGGGTCGCCGAAATAGTCGACCTTGCCGACGCCCGGCACGCGCAGCAGCACGGTGCGCAACTGGTCGGCGTAGTCGTGCAGCTGCGCGGGCGTGAAGCCGTCGCCCTCGAGCGTCCAGATGTTGGTGTAGACGTCGCCGAATTCGTCGTTGAAGAACGGACCCTGCACGCCGGGCGGCAGCGTATAGCCGATGTCGCCCACTTTCTTGCGGATCTGGTACCAGGTCTCGGGCACGTCCTTCACGGGCGCCGAATCCTTCATCGTGAAGAAGATCAGCGATTCGCCGGGGCGCGAATAGCTGCGCAGGAAGTCGATCGCCGGCGTTTCCTGCAGCTTGCGGCCGATCCGGTCGGTCACCTGTTCCTGTACCTGGCGCGCGCTCGCGCCCGGCCAGAACGTCCGGACCACCATCACGCGGAACGTGAACGGCGGGTCTTCGGACTGGGCGAGGCGCGTGTACGCGAGGATGCCCGCGAGCGTCGCGAGCGCGATCAGGTAGACGACCAGCGCCTGGTGGCGCAGCGCCCATGCAGACAGGTTGAAGCGGCCTTCTTCGTAGGAAACGCTCACGATGCGAAGTCCTCCGGATGCAACGGCGCGATCGCGCGTACCTTCTCGCCCGCGCTGACCGTGTGCACGCCCTGCAGCACGACGCGCTCGCCGGGCTGCAGCCCGTGCGACACGGTGACCGTGCGCTCGTTGAAGCGGGCGACGTCGACGCGGCGCAACTCGAGCGTGTCGTCCTTCGTGCGCACGACCCACACGGCCGGATGCGCGCCGTCGTGGAACAGCGCGGTGGCGGGCAGCGTGATCGGCGATGCGTCGCCGGCGGCCGGCGCGCCGGCGAATGCGACGTCGGCGGTCATCCCGAGCCGGATCGACGGATCGGGCGCGGCGAGCGTGAGCTTCACGCGGTAGGTGCGGCTTTGCGGATCGGCCGCCGGCGCGATCTCGCGCACCTTCGCCGCGAACCGGCGGCCCGGCAGCGACGGCAGCGTGACGGTGGCCGCGTGGCCGGGCGCGAGCGATGCGAGCGCGGCCTCGGGCACGTCGCTGACGACGTCGACGTCGCCCGACCACGCGAGCTGGTAGACGGGCTGGCCGGCCGACACGTTCTGGCCGGTATCGGCCTGTTCCGCGGTGATGGTGCCCGCATGATCGGCGACGAGCGTCGCGTAGCGGAGCTGGTTCTTCGCGAGCGCGAGCTGCTGCTGCGCCTGGTTGTGCTGGGCCAACGCCGACGTGTAGCTGTTCTCGGTCTGTTCGAGCTGCGCGGTCGCGATCAGGTTTTCGCGGGCCTGCGCGCGATCGCGGTCGAGCTGCTGCTTCGCGAACGCGAGGCTGTGGGTCGCGGCATCGAGTTGCGCCTGCGCGCTCGCGGCGTTCTTCTCGACGTCGGACGGATCGAGCAACGCGACGACCTGGCCGACCTTGACCGTATCGCCGAGGCGCACCTTGCGCTCGATGATCTTGCCGGCGATGCGGAACGACAGCGGCGTGGCATAGCGCGGCTGGATCTCGCCGGGCAGCGTGCTGGCGACGGCGGCGCCGTCGGCATGAGCGGGCAGCGCGACGACGGGGCGCGGGGCGGGCGGCGCGGCTTCTTTCGGATGACAGGCGGCGAGGACGAGCGCAGCGCCGACCAGCAGCGCGGCG
Source organism: Burkholderia metallica (assembly GCF_001718555.1). Lineage (NCBI taxonomy): Bacteria > Pseudomonadati > Pseudomonadota > Betaproteobacteria > Burkholderiales > Burkholderiaceae > Burkholderia > Burkholderia metallica. Next base: position 1,982,642 of record NZ_CP013401.1, on the reverse strand, counting down.
CGGGAACCGGAGCGATTCACGAAACCCCCAGATGAGGTGAGAGCGAGAGCGTAACGAGGCCGGCAAGCGCGGCGCGCGCTTGCCCCGAGCGGCGCCGGCACGGACGCGCGGACACCTTCTTTCAGAAACTGTGGCGAATTCTAATACACACCTGTATCTGAATGCAAAGATGAATCCGAAAGGTAAAGGGTGCTAGACTGCGCCGCATGAAACCACAGCGCTTAACCCGCGAGCAGAGCAGGGACCAGACGCGCGAACGTCTGCTGAATGCCGCGCATCGTATTTTTCTGAAGAAAGGCTATGTCGCCGCGAGCGTCGAGGACATCGCGGCGGCGGCCGGCTATACGCGCGGCGCGTTCTATTCGAATTTCCGCAGCAAGTCGGAGCTGCTGCTGGAGTTGCTGGAGCGCGACCACGCGGAGGTGCAGGCCGACTTCCAGGCGATCTTCGACGGGGGCGGGTCGCGCGAGCAGATGGAGTCGATGGCGCTCGCGTATTACCGGACGCTGTTCCGGGACGACGAATATTCGCTGCTGTGGGGCGAGGCGAAGCTGCAGGCGGCGCGCGACGCGAAGTTTCGCGTGCGCTTCAATCAGTTCCTGCACGGCAAGCGGCTGCAGATGGCCGAATTCATCCGGCGCTTTTCCGAACGCGCGGGCACGCCGCTGCTGTTGCCGGCGGAGACGCTCGCGTTCGGGCTGATGTGCCTGTGCGACGGTGTGCAGTCGTATTACACGGCCGATCCGCAGCACGTATCGGCCGAGGTGGCCGAGTCGGTGCTCGCCGGGTTCTTCGCGCGGGTCGTGCTCGGGCGCGCGCCGGACTGAGGCGGCCTTCGGCTTGAGCCGCGCTCGCGCGGCCGGCGGCGTGCCGCCCGGTCAGCGCTCGCCCGTCATGCGCCGGTACGCGTCGAGCAGCGACGTCTTGTAGACGACGCCCGCGAGCGTCGGCTCGGCTTCGCTTTCGATCACCGGCAGGCGTTCGCCCTGGAACGCCATGAAGCGTTCGAGCGCGGTCGCGAGCGGCATGTCGGGCGTGAGGAGGGGAAACGGCGTGTGCGCGTAGTGCGCGGCCGTCTTGTCGGTGGTGTCGCGCTTGTCGAGCAGGTCGGACGTGATGTCCTTCAGCGCGACCGCGCCGCGAAAGCGCCCGGCGTCGTCGGTCACGTACAGGTACTTCACCGGATATTCGAGAAACACGCGCGTCATGTCGGCGACGCTCGCGGTGAGCGGCACGACCGTCTGCGCGGGCTGGATCAGCTCGCGCATCTGCGTGGTGCGCAGCCGCAGTCGCTCCTGCGCGTCCTGGTAGTGGTGCAGCGTGATTTCGTACATCGACGTCGTGCCCGTCGCCCGCGCGACGAAATACGCGAACACGCACGACACCAGCAGCGGCAGCACGACCTGGTAGCTCAGCGTCATCTCGAAGATCATCAGGATCGCCATCAGCGGCGCCTGCGTGGCGCCCGCCATGAACGCGCCCATCCCGACGATCGCATACGCGAAGTACGCGGACGTATGGCCCGGCCACAGCGCTTGCATCGCGAGCCCGAACAGCGAACCGAACACCGCGCCGACGAACAGCGTCGGCGTGAACACGCCGCCGATCGCGCCCGAGCCGGCGGTCGCGGCGGTTGCGATCACCTTGAACACGAGCACCGCGATGAGCGCCTGCCAGGTCCACGGCGAATGCAGGATGTGGTTCACGACGCTGTAGCCGTTGCCCCATACGTCAGGAATCCAGATCGAGATCACGCCGACGACGAGGCCGCCGAGCGCGAGCCGCACGGGCAGCGGCAAGGGCAGCCGCTTGAACTGGTTCTTCGACGCATCGAGCAGGTGCAGGAACTGCGGCGCGAGCACGCCGCACAGCGCGCCGAGCACGACGAACAGCAGCACCTCGGGGCCGGTCACGGCCGGAAACACCGGCATCTCGTACGGCGGCCGGTAGCCGGCGAATTCGCGCATCACGATGTTCGCGATGACCGACGCGACGACCATCGGCCCGAAGCTCTCCATCGCGATCGTGCCGAGCACGATTTCCGACACGAAGAACGCGCCGGCGATCGGCGCGTTGTACGCGGACGTGATGCCGGCCGCCGCCCCGCACGCGACCAAGAGGCGCAGGCGCGGCGGGTCGAAGTGCGCGAAGCGGCCGACGAGCGACGCGGCGAGCGCCGCGAGCTGCACCATCGGGCCTTCGCGGCCGATCGAGCCGCCGCTGCCGATCGTCAGCAGCGACGACACGCTGCGCCACAGGCTCTGGCGTACCGGCACGACGCCGTTGCCGAGCGCGACCGATTCCATGTAGTCGGTCTTGGCGGCCTGTCTGTCGCCGCGCGTCGCGAGCAGCAGCACGCAGCCGGCGAGGAAGCCGCCCGCGGCCGGCATCCAGAAGCGCACGTACCACGGCAGGCGCTTGGCCATCTGCACGAAGCTGCCGCTTTGCCCGGAGATCAGGTGCTGCATCAGGTCGATGCCTTCGCGGAACGCCATCGTGGCAAAGGCGCCGCCGACGCCGACGATGGCCGACCAGATCAGCATCGTATGGGCGTCCGACAGGCGGAACAGCGTCTTGGCGCGAGTGCGCAGCTTCAGCAGGAACGAGAGCACGGCTGAAAGAGGGCGATGGAAAACGACGCGAAGCATAGCACTGCGCCGCGCCCGCGGGATCGTCCCGTCGGGCGCGGCGCGCGAAGTGTCACGGGCGGGCAATTCAGCCAAGCCAGTGCTGCACGGCCCAGGTGATCCCGTAGCCGCCGGCGATCAGCCACACGTACAGGATCAGGCCGGTCATCAATGCGCGGGGGCCGGCGGCGCGGATCTGCGCGACGCGGGTTTCGATGCCGAGCGCCGTCATCGCCATCGTCAGCGCGAAGGTGTCGAGCACGTTCAGCGTGTGCGTGACGTCGGCGGGCAGCACGTTCAGCGAGTTGACGATCACGAAGCCGAGGAAACCGAGCGCGAACCACGGCACGGCCACCTTGCGCTTGCCTTGCGCGCCGCCGGCGGTGGCGCGCGCCGAGCGGGCGAGCCACCAGCCGAGCACCAGCAGCACCGGAACCAGCAGCATCACACGCGTCATCTTGACGATCGTCGCGACGTGCGCGACCTGCGGGCTGATGTCGCTCGCCGCGCCGACCACCTGCGCGACCTCGTGGATCGTGCCGCCGAAGAACAGGCCGAGGCCGGCCGGATCGAGGTTCAGCAGCCCGGCGTGATACGCGATCGGGTACAGGAACATCGACAGCGTGCCGAACAGCACGACGCTGCCCACGGCCATCGCGCTCTGGTGCGGCTTCGACTGCAGCGTCGACTCGAACGCGAGCACGGCGGCCGCGCCGCAGATCGCGCTGCCTGCGGCGGTCAGCAAGGCGGAGTCGCGGTCGAGCTTCATGATCTTCATGCCGGCCCAGGTGCCGATCACGAGCGTGCTGACGACGACCAGTACCGACACCGTCAGGCCCGGCAGCCCGACCTGCGCGATTTCCTGCAGGCTCACGCGCAACCCGAAGAACGCGACCGCGATGCGCAGCAGCTTGCGCGCGGAGAAATTGACGCCGGCCGCCCAGCTGGCCGGCATGCCGTCGCGCAGCGCGTTGCCGTACAGCGCACCGGCGACGATGCCGACGATCAGCGGCGACAGGCCGAGCCCCGCGATTGCGGGAAGCTGGGACAGGCTCGTGACGGCGGCGGCGAACAGCGCGACGAACAGCACGCCGTTCAACTGGCCGCGCATCGACGGCGCGGCGGGGCTGAGATGGGGAGTCGGGGCAGTGGACATGGAAGCACCGTGATGGAGCGTGTTGCGATGCTGTAATCCTAATTTCGTTATATCGATATGAAAAATTGTGATTTGTGACGTAAACTATCCGGAAAGCCGATAATTTATCCCCATGACCCCGGATCAACTGATAACGTTCGCGGCCGTCGCCGAGCACCTGAACATCAGCCGCGCCGCAGTGGCGCTGCATCTGTCGCAGCCGGCCGTGTCGGGCCAGTTGCGGCTGCTCCAGGACGAATTCGGCGAGCCGCTGTACCAGCGCGAAGGCCGCGGCATCCGCCTGACCCCGGTCGGCGAACAGCTCGCGCAGTACGCGAAGGCGCAGCGCGATACGTTCGCGCAGGCCCGTGCGTTTCGCGACGCGGTGCGCGGCCTCGAGGCCGGCACGCTGCGCATCGGTGCGAGCACGACGCCCGCGAGCTACCTGTTGCCGTACCTGATCGCGGCGTTCCAGCCGCGCGCGCCGCGCGTGGCGATCCAGACGATGAGCGGCAACACGGCCGACGTGGTCGCGGCGCTGCCGTCGCTCGACATCGCGATGATCGAGGGGCCGCCCGGCGAGGCGCTGCCCCCGGGCACGGCCGTGCACCCATGGCGCGAGGACGAAATCGTGGCGATCGTGCCGTGCGGCCACCCGCTGGCCGCGCCCGAGTATGCGTCGGGGGTCACGCTCGACGCGCTGGCGACCCATCCGCTCGTGCTGCGCGAGGCGGGCTCCGCCGTGCGGCAACTCGTCGAGCGCGCGTTCGCGCAGGGCGCCGCACCGATGCGCGTCGCGTTCGAGATCGCCGGCGTCGAGGCCGTGAAGGAAGCGGTGCGCGCCGGGATGGGCGTCGGGTTCGTGTCCGCGATGTCGCTGCGTCACGACGATGCCGCGCTCGTCCTGCGCTCGCTCGCGCCCGCGCCGCTCGCACGTCACTTCTCGATCCTCGTGCCGCACGGCGGCGCGCCGTCGCGGGTCGCCGCACAATTTCTCGAGATGAGCCTCGCGCACGACGTCGCGTGAGCGGCCGCAGCCGGGCCCGGGCACGCGCGATGCGCGCCATTTCGGTGCACATTCGCGTCGTTGCCCCGTCTTAGGGATTTCCTCTATGGCGTGGGCCCGACGCGAGGCGCACCATCCGTCTCAAGCAAATGGAACCGGTTCCATTCCGGTGAAAAAGGGCAAAATGGCAGACATCGTGATCGTGGCGAGCGCATTCGGGATGGACCGCGTGCGTCAGGAGGGCCACAGTGCATTCGTCGCGACCGCGGCGGCATCCGGCGCAACGGGTTTCGAGGTGCGGCGCGAGCTGTTCGCATCGGAAGATGCGGCGGCGCCCGGCGCGCTGGCCGCGCTCGGTGCGCAACTGGCCGGCCACGGGCTGTGGTCGGTCTATTCGACGCCGGCCAACCTGTACACGGAAACGGGCGCGCTCGATGCGGATGCATTGCGCGGCGCGCTCGCGGAAGCCGACGCGCTCGGCGCGCGTTTCGTGAAATTCCAGCTCGGCGGCTTTGCCGGCGACGCGCACGCGGCCGACATCGTCGCGCTGTCGCGCGGCGCGCGGGCCCGCGTGGTGGTCGAGAACGGGCAACTGCCGGTGGGCGGGTCGCTGGCGCAGTTCCGCGGGCTGTTCGATGCGCTGGCCGCGGCGGGCACGCCCGATGCGCTCGGGATGACCTTCGACATCGGCAACTGGCAGTGGCCGGGCGAAGCGCCGCTCGATTGCGCACAGGTGCTCGCGCCGCATGTGGAATACATTCATTGCAAGGCCGTCGAGGGGGAGGGCGCGCGCCGTTTCGCCGTCGCGCCGGCCCCGAACGACCCGCTCGTGACCGGCGTGCTCGCGGTGCTGCCGCGGCATGCGCCGCGCGGCATCGAGTTTCCGTTCGATGCGGCCGATCTGGCGGGCGACGCGTGCCGGCGGGTCGCGTGGCTCGCCGCCGCGTGACGGCAGAACGATCCTGGAGAATGCATTCATGAAAGCAGCACTCGATGTCGTGACCTACGGTGAAGCGATGGCGATGTTCGTCGCGAACGATCCCGGCCATCTCGCGCATGCGGGGCAATTCACGAAGCGGATCGCGGGCGCCGACCTGAACGTCGCGATCGGCCTGTCGCGGCTCGGCTTCCGGGTGGGCTGGATGAGCCGTGTCGGCCGCGATTCGTTCGGCAGCTACGTGCTCGACACGCTGGCGCGCGAAGGGATCGACGCGTCGTGCGTGAGCGTCGACCCGCGTTACCCGACCGGCTTTCAGCTGAAGTCGCGCAACGACGACGGCAGCGACCCGACCGTCGAATATTTCCGCAAGGGCTCGGCCGCGAGCCACCTGTCGTGCGACGACTACGTGGCGGACTACGTGCTCGGCGCGCGCCACCTGCACCTGACGGGCGTCGCGCCGGCGATCTCCGCGACGTCGTGCGAGCTCGCATTCAAGCTGGCGCGCGAAATGCGCGCGGCGGGCAGGACGATCTCGTTCGACCCGAACCTGCGCCCGACGCTGTGGCCGTCCGCCGACGTGATGGCGAAGACGCTGAACGCGCTCGCGTCGCTCGCGGACTGGGTGCTGCCGGGCATCGCCGAAGGGCGGCAACTGACCGGGCACGACACGCCGGCCGACATCGCGGGCTTCTATCTTGCACAAGGGGCGCGCGGCGTCGTGATCAAGCTCGGCGCCGAAGGCGCGTACTACCGGACGGCCGACGGCCGCGACGGCACGGTGGCGGGCGAGCGCGTGCAGAACGTCGTCGACACCGTCGGCGCGGGCGACGGCTTCGCGGTTGGCGTGGTCAGCGCGCTGCTGGAGGGCAAGACGATCGAACAGGCGGTGGCGCGCGGCAACCGGATCGGCGCGCTGGCGATCCAGGTGATCGGCGACTCGGAAGGGCTGCCGAGCCGCGCGGCGCTCGACCGACTCGAAAACGTCAGCAATCGCGCCGATCGCTTAGAGGAAACCTTCACCGCGCAATGAGAGGCCGGACACGGCACAATCCGCGGACTCATTTCGTCGTGCGTGCGCACGGCAAGGTACGGGGCCGGGGCGGGCGCTGACGCGTTCGTTCGGGTCGATTGCGAAGCATGGGGTCCAGGCAGGGGCTGAGGCACTGAACTGGATGGATCACGAAGCATGGGTCCAGGTAAGTGCTGAAGCACCAACCTGGATCGACAAGGAGACATTCTGATGGCCAATACACTCGCTGCCCGCCGCTGGTGGACGATCATGCCGATCGTCTTCATCACGTACAGCCTCGCCTACCTCGACCGCGCGAACTACGGGTTCGCGGCCGCGGCCGGCATCAACCAGGACCTCGGGATCGGCAAGGGCCTGTCGTCGCTGATCGGCGCGCTGTTCTTCCTCGGCTACTTCTTCTTCCAGATTCCCGGCGCGATCTACGCGGAACGCCGCAGCGTGAAGAAGCTCGTGTTCGTCAGCCTCATCCTGTGGGGCGCTTGCGCGGCGCTCACGGGCGTGGTCAGCAACATCCCGTCGCTGATGGTGATCCGCTTCGTGCTCGGTGTCGTCGAAGCAGCGGTGATGCCGGCGATGCTGATCTACATCAGCAACTGGTTCACGAAGAACGAGCGCTCGCGCGCGAACACGTTCCTGATCCTCGGCAACCCGGTCACCGTGCTGTGGATGTCGATCGTGTCGGGCTATCTCGTGCACGAATTCGGCTGGCGCCACATGTTCATCGCCGAAGGCGTGCCGGCCGTCATCTGGGCTGTGTGCTGGTGGTTTCTCGTGCAGGACAAGCCGGCCGATTCGCCGTGGCTCACCGCGCAGGAAAAGCGCGACCTCGACGCCGCGCTCGCGGCCGAGCAGGCCGCGATCAAGCCGGTGCGCAACTACGGCGAGGCGTTCCGCTCGCCGGCCGTGATCAAGCTGTGCGCACAGTATTTCTGCTGGAGCATCGGCGTGTACGGCTTCGTGCTGTGGCTGCCGTCGATCGTCAAGAACGGCTCCGCCCTCGGGATGGTCGCGACCGGCTGGCTGTCCGCGCTGCCGTATCTCGCCGCGACGATCGCGATGCTCGCCGCGTCGTGGGCATCCGACAAGGTCGGTTCGCGCCGGGGCTTCGTGTGGCCGTTCCTGCTGATCGGCGCGGCCGCGTTCGCCGCGTCGTACGCACTCGGTTCGTCGCACTTCTGGATCTCGTACGCGCTGCTGGTCGTGGCCGGCGCCGCGATGTACGCGCCGTACGGCCCGTTCTTCGCGATCGTGCCGGAACTGCTGCCGAAGAACGTCGCCGGCGGCGCGATGGCGCTGATCAACAGCATGGGCGCGCTCGGCTCGTTCGTCGGCTCGTACTTCGTCGGCTACCTGAACGGCGCGACCGGCTCGCCCGTCGCGTCGTATGCCTTCATGAGCGCCGCGCTCGTCGCCGCGGTGATCCTCACGCTGTCCGTCAAACCCCAGCCGCGCGACACGCATTCGCTCGCGGCGCCGCTGCAAGGAAAATGAAACGATGAAGCCCCGTATCGTCGCGTACAAGCCGCTGCCCGATGACGTCCTCGCGTACCTGCGCGAGCATGCGGACGTCGTGCAGGCCGATGGCGCCGCCGCCCTCGCCGATGCGCTCGGCGACGCGGACGGCGCGATCGGCGCGAGCCTGAAGGTCACGCCGCAGATGCTCGACCGCGCACCGCGGCTGAAGGCGTGGTCGACGATCTCGGTCGGCTACGACAACTTCGACGTCGCGGATCTCACGCGGCGCGGAATCGTGCTCGCGCATACACCGGACGTGCTGACCGAGTCGACCGCCGACACGGTGTTTTCGCTGATCCTCGCGTCCGCGCGGCGCGTGGTCGAGCTGGCCGAGTGGGTGAAGGCCGGCCACTGGCATCACAGCATCGGCCCCGACCTGTACGGCACCGACGTGCAGGGCAAGACGCTCGGCATCGTCGGGCTGGGGCGGATCGGCGGCGCGGTCGCGCGCCGCGCGGCGCTCGGCTTCCGGATGCAGGTGCTGTACGCGAACCGCTCCGCCCATGCCGAAGCCGAGACGCAATACGGCGCACGGCGCGTCACGCTCGACGAGCTGCTCGCGCAGTCGGATTTCGTGTGCCTGCAGGTGCCGCTGTCGCCGGAAACGCGCCACCTGATCGGCGCGGCCGAATTCGCGAAGATGAAGCGCGGCGCGATCCTGATCAACGCATCGCGCGGGCCGGTGGTCGACGAAGCCGCGCTGGTCGACGCGCTGCGTGCGGGCACGATCCGCGGCGCGGGGCTCGACGTGTTCGAGCAAGAGCCGCTGGCGGCGGACTCGCCGCTGCTGGAGATGAAGAACGTCGTCGCGCTGCCGCATATCGGCTCGGCGACGCACGAGACGCGCCACGCGATGGCGCGCTGCGCCGCGGAAAACCTGGTCGGCGCGCTGGCCGGCACGCTGCGCACGAATCTCGTCAATCCGGACGCGCTCGCGCGCGCCTGAGCGTCGGCCGGCGGCGGGCCGACGGGGTAGCCTGACCACCGGTCGGCGCCCGGCCGGCGGCGGCCCGGCTTCGTTAGAGTCGACGGTCTTGGTGCCGGAGGGCCGGCTGCGTTATGATCCCCGCGCGTCGCATCGACGCGCCGGGCAACGCGGCCGGCGGCGTCCCGCGGCGGGTATCCGCGCCAGATCCGGTGCGGCCGATTGCTTTTGCACGCGACCGGGGCGGGTGCCGACGCACCGGCGCGGGTCGATCGCGAAGCAGGGGATCGGCGCAAGCGCTGAGGCGCCAACGCCGATCGACAGGAGATTCCACCGGGTGGCTTACGTTTCCAACAACAAAGGTCCGTCTGCTCACGAAGCGGCGCGGATCGTACGTCGCGAGGCACGACAGTGACCGATTCGCAACCAACCACGACGCGTCCGGCGACGATCAGCGATGTCGCCCGCGAAGCCGGCACCGGCAAAACCAGCGTGTCGCGCTACCTGAACGGCGAGACGCACGTGCTGTCCGCCGATCTGCGTCAGCGGATCGAAGCGGCGATCGCCCGGCTCAACTACCGGCCGAACCAGATGGCGCGCGGCCTCAAACGCGGCCGCAACCGGCTGCTCGGCATGCTCGCGGCCGACCTGACCAATCCCTATACCGTCGAAGTGCTGCAGGGCGTCGAGGCCGCGTGCCATGCGCTCGGCTACATGCCGCTGATCTGTCACGCGGCCAACGAAGTCGAGATGGAGCGCCGCTTCCTGCAACTGCTCACGACCTACCGCGTCGAAGGGCTGATCGTCAACGCGCTCGGCGCGGACGAGGACGTGCTGCGCCCGCTGCGAGGCGCCGGCATCCCGGCCGTGCTCGTCGACCGGACCGTCGAGGGCTTCGAGGCTGACCTGATCGGCCTCGACAACGCCGATGCGATCGAGACGGCGCTCGCGCACCTCATCGAACACGGCTTCGATTCGATCCATTTCGTCGTGCAGCCGTTCGAGCGCGTCAGCTCGCGGCGTCTGCGCGAAGCCGCGTTCCGCGCAGCGCTCGGCGCGCGCGGGCTGACGGTGCCGTCGACGGTCGTGCTCGACCTGAACGAGCCCGATGCGGCCGCGGCGGCGCTCGCCGACGTCGACGTCCGCATCGACGACGCGGCGCGGCGCGGCGTGCGTGCGGCGCTGTTCGCCGCGAACGCGCCGGTCGCACTCGCGATCGCGCGGCACCTGCGCGCGCGTTTCGGCGCCGCATGGCAGCAGAAGGTGGCACTGCTGTCGATCGACGATCCGGAATGGGCCGAGCTGATCGGCATCACGACGATCCGCCAGCCGACCTACGAAATCGGCTACAAGGCCGTCGAATTCGTGCACGAGCGGATCGACGGCGCGGCGGGCGACGTACGCGCGTCGCTGCTGCCGGGCGAGCTGGTTGTGCGCGCGTCGACCGCAAGCTGAGTATCATGCGGGGCACGCAGCGCGCCGGGTGCGCTGCCCCGAACAAGGAAATACATGACTGTCGCTCCCGTCACGCTGGCGGTGCTGATCGCCGCCACGCTGATCATCGCGCTCCTGCCGCTCGTCCTCTACCGATTCCTGCGCAAGCCGCTCGCGCTGAACCGCCGCGACACGATCGTCGGCGTGGCCGTCTTCACGCTGTTTGCGATGATCGCCGAACGTGCGTTCCACGGGCTCGTGCTGAGCCGGACGCCGCCGGACGGCTGGCTGACGCAGCCGCTCGCGTTTGTCGCGTACAGCGCGCTCGCGACCGCGGTGTTCGAGGAAGTCGGCCGCTATCTCGGGATGCGTTTCCTGAGCCGCCGCTACGGCCCGTCGGCCGGCGACAGCCGCGGAATCGGCTACGGGATCGGTCACGGCGGCGCCGAAGCATGGTTCATCGGCGTGCTCGTGTGGGGCCAGTGGTCGTATCTCGCGTGGCTCGCGAGCCGCGGCCAGCTCGAAACGCAACTCGCCGACCTGCCGGGCGATACCGTCGTGCGGCTGCACGTGATGCTCGCGACGCTGTCCGCGCAGTCGGTCCTGCTGTTGCTGCTCGAACGCTGCGCGGCGTTCGTGCTGCAGCTTGCGCTGTCGGTGCTGGTCTGGCGCGGCGTGCGCGCCGGCCGCGCGGGCGTGTTGCCGCTCGCGATCGTGCTGCATGCGCTCGCGGCCGTTCCGGCGCTGCTGTACCAGTTGCGCGTGCTGCCGGCCGGCTGGGTCGAGGCCGCGTATTTCATGCTGGCCGCGATCCTGGTCGTCGTGCTGGTGAAGACGTGCCGGCCGTCGCAATCGGCAGCCTGACGGGAGAGACGCGATGGACGACTACCTGATCGAATGCCAGAGCGCGGAATTCGACGCGCTCGCACGGGTGATCTGCGATCTCTTTCCGGAGCAGACGCGTTTCACCGAGAGCAGCGACGCGCGCGGGCGGTTCCTGTCCGTGCAGTGGCTCGCGATGCGTTTCGGCTCGACGCCGAAGCGCATGACGCTCGATATCCGCATCGTGCCGGCCGCGCTCGCGCGCTATCTGGCGCTCAAGCCGATGCAGCGCGCCCGCAGCCATGCGGTGCTGCATGCTTATACGGAAGCGATGCTCGGATCGCTCGAGGAGCGGCACGCGGCGGGCGAGGCCGTCGAGCGCGACGCTGAACTCGAACTCGACGAAGACTTCGCGTGACCGTGCGCGCCGGCGCAATGCCGGCGCGCTGCCGCGCTTGCCTTACGCGTCGCGGTAGACCTGCGCGAAGCGCTGCGCCTGCACGACGCCGTAGTCGCCGGGCGCGTACTGCATCACCCAGTCGCCGGCGACGCCGCGCAGCGTGTCGCCGTTTTCCGAGCGGGCGATCGTGAACGGCTCGTCCATCCGGCGGGCGAGCACGACGGCCGGCCGGTTCCGGTAGGCGCCCGGCGTGCCGTGCGCGAGTGCCGGCTCCGCCGGCAGGTATTTGGCGTCGAAGCGTGCGCGGGACACGACCCAGCGGTCGCCGGTCGAACCGGTGATCAGCGCATCGCCCGCCACGTAGCGGTTCGGGCCTTCGAGGCTCATCAGTTCGCCGTCGGCTTGCGCGAACGCAACGGTGACGGTTTCGTCCTTGACGACGCGACGGGCCTGCGGATCGGATTGCAGGTCGATGTGCTTGAGTTCGAGCATGGCGGGGAGGGCGGGAAAGCGGGAAAAGCCGGGAGCTTATCTCGAATCCGGCGCGCCGTGTGACGCGCCGGCCGCCGGAAGGGGCGCGGCGCCGGCCGGCCCGGACGGGCGGCACGGCGCCGGCGGGGCGGACGTCAGGGCTGCGCGGGTGCGCTCGCGGCCGGCGCGGCTGCCGCCTTGCCTTCCTTGCCCTTCATCTTGCCCTTGCCGCGGTGTTCGCCGCCGTGGTGCAGCCAGCTGCGGAACGTCGTGTCGGCCAGGGCCTTCTGGTCGGCCGGGAAGCTCTCGTAGAGCGGCGCGAATGCGTCGGCGAGCTTCTTCGCGCCGTCGGCGTTGGCCTGCGACAGTTCCGCATACTGCTTCATGTCGTCGATCGCCGAGACGTCGTGCTTGGCCATCCGTTCGCGATACAGGCGGCCCATCGTGTCGCCGTTCTCGCGCATCGTGTCGGCGAACGTCTTCCACTGCGGTTCCTGCGCCGACGTGATCTTCAACTGGTCGTGCAGGTACTTGATGCGCTGCTCGATACGCGCTTCATGCCGCGCCGCGCGCTGCTCGGCGCTCGGGGCCGACGCGGCGGCCGTCGCGGCCGGGGCGGACGCCTGCGGCGCCGGGGTTTGCGCGAACGCGCTGGCTGCAACGGCGAGCGTAGCGAGGGTGAGCGAGATTTTCTTCATGATGGGCTCTCCGGGGTGGTGTCGTGCGAGGGGGCGCGGCGGCCATCGCCGCTGGGCGCGCTTCTCGCGTCGCCCGCTATTAGTAGCACGTTGCGTGCGGCGCGGCAGTGAATGCGACACTTGCTTACATCCGATACGAATCGAAATTGAAAGGTTCGTGTCGGCGTCCGGCGATGCGGTTTGGGCGGCCCGGCGTTCGGCGCTATCATCGCGTCACCTTCCACTCAGCCGGCACGTCGTGCTCCGGCCCAGGCTCATGCGTCCACCCCGCCTCGACCAACTCGACGATCTCGACCGGCAACTCGTCGCGCTGCTGCAGGCCGATGCACGGGCCAGCGTTGCGGATCTCGCGCGCCAGCTCGACGTTGCGCGCACGACGGTCGTCGCCCGCATCGCGCGGCTCGAACGCACCAACGTGATCGCCGGGTACAGCGTGCGGCTCGGGCAGGACGTGCTCGACGCGAGCATCTACGCGTATGTCGGCATCATCCTCACGCCGAAGTTCGGCAAGGACGTCTTGCGCAAGCTCGACCGGATGCCGGAAGTCCAGCTGCTGTGCGCGGTGAGCGGCGAGTACGACTACGTCGCGTGGCTGCGTGCCGATTCGCCCGAACGGCTCAACGACCTGCTCGACCAGATCGGCACGCTCGAAGGCGTCGAGCGCACGACGACGTCGATCATCCTGTCGCGCAAGATCGATCGCGGGACGATCGGCGGCTGAGCCGTTGCATGCGGCACCGCGCATGACGGACGGCGCAAGCGCATGTGCGGTACCGGCTTCGTTGCGTTACGGGTGTCTGGATCAACGGCGGGTAGACGCCCGCACGCATTCGTTTCGGCATTCGCTGTACCTCATGATCGGCATGAGTGCCCGTCGCCATCCTTCCGCGCACTTCGCTCGTCACTCTCCCGGCTCTCCTTTCCGTATTCGGCTTCGACCGGCGTGTAGCACGTGACGCATGTGCAGTTCGTGTGTCGGGAGCCATGCCGTGCGTCCCCGTCTTCGTCGTAGCAACGCGCCACCGCCAACGGCCGGTTTGCGACAGCGCCTTTACGCGATTTTTGGATGAAATTGTCGTTTCGACCAAATGTATCGTCATAACGTCGAATTTATCGGTCGTTTCGCATCATTCTTCGTCTTGGAACTGATTTTGCGCGTCCCTAAACTGTGTTCATGGCTCAACGCCGTCCACAACATCGAACCCATCATCAGGAGATAAGCGCATGAAAATCGCCATCGTCGGCGCAGGTCTGATCGGCCACACCATTGCTCATATGCTGCGTGAAACGGGCGACTACGAAGTCGTCGCGTTCGACCGCGATGCCGATGCGCTCGCGAAGCTGTCGCGCGAAGGCATCGCGACGCAGCGGGTCGATTCGGCCGACGCCAACGCGATTCGCGAAGCAGTGAAGGGCTTCGATGCGCTTGTCAACGCGCTGCCTTACTACCTCGCCGTGAACGTCGCCGCCGCCGCGAAGGCTGCCGGCGTTCACTACTTCGACCTGACCGAAGACGTGCGCGCGACCCATGCGATCCGCGAACTGGCCGAAGGCTCCGACCGTGCGTTCATGCCGCAGTGCGGCCTCGCGCCGGGCTTCATCGGTCTCGCCGCGCACGAACTCGTGAACGGCTTCAGCGAAGTGCGCGACGTAAAGATGCGCGTTGGCGCGCTGCCCGAGTATCCGACCAACGCGCTGAAGTACAACCTGACGTGGAGCGTCGACGGCCTGATCAACGAATACTGCCAGCCGTGCGAAGCGATCCGCGACGGCCGCAAGCAGTGGGTGCAGCCGCTCGAGGGCCTCGAGCACTTCTCGCTCGACGGCACCGAATACGAAGCGTTCAACACGTCGGGCGGCCTCGGCACGCTGTGCGAGACGCTGTCGGGCAAGGTCGAGACGCTCGACTACAAGTCGGTGCGCTATCCGGGCCACCGCGATCTCGTGCAGTTCCTGCTCGAAGACCTGCGCCTGTCGACCGACCGCGATACGCTGAAATCGATCATGCGCCGCGCGGTGCCGTCGACGAAGCAGGACGTCGTGCTCGTGTTCATCACGGTGACGGGCGTGAAGGACGGTCAGCTCGTGCAGGACGTGTTTACGCGCAAGATCTTCGCGAAGGACGTGTGCGGAATGCACATGAGCGCGATCCAGATCACGACGGCCGGCGCGATGTGCGCGGTGCTGGATCTGTTCCGCGAAAAGAAGCTGCCGCAGAGCGGTTTCATCCCGCAGGAAAAGGTGTCGCTGAAGGCTTTCCTGTCGAACCGCTTCGGCAAGCTGTACGAAGGCGGCACGATGGAGCGCATGCACGCGGTGGCTTGACCACCCGCCGGTTTCAGGCACGAGGGCCGTACGACGCCGGGAGCGCAGCAGCGCTTCCGGCGTTGTTTTTTGTGCGAGGCGGAGAAGCGGGGGCGGTCAGGCCGGCAGCGGCGGGACGAGCATCGTCGCAGGCGGAGGAGGAGGGGGCGCGATGCGGTACAGCAGCGCATCGATGTCGGCGTCGGAGGGCGCGGTGTTGTCGAACATCACGATGCCTTCGCATTCGTGGCCGGTCGGCACGAAGCGGCGCTGCCGGTATTCGTCCCAGTGCGTGAGCTTGTATGCATCGTTCGGGTTGCCGCGCGCGACGATGCGCTGGTGCGCGACGTCTTCCGACGTATGGACCCAGACGACCGTCAGTGTGACGTCGGGCGCGATGCCAAGCCACGCGCGGTCGAGAATGCGGCGATCGCGCACTTCGCGCGACAGCGGGCCGACGACGAGCGCGCCGATGCCGAGCGCGAGATTTTCACGGGCCGTGTCGAGCAGGCCCTGGTATTCCGGATCGCGCAGGTGCTTCAGGTAGAGCGCGCTGTCGCGGTCGTTCGGATCCTCGGTGAGCGCGCCCATCGCGGCCGAGCTGTAGCGGCCGTACAGCGTGTCCTTGTCGAGCAGGCAGAAGGCTTCGCCGGTCGCGCGCATCAGCGGCCCGATGAGCCGCTTCGCGAGGGTGGTCTTGCCGGTGCCGGCGTGACCGCAGAAGAACACCAGGTGCGTCACGAAACCTTGCCTCCCGGCCGCGGGGTCGACGCGCCGTTGCGCTTGTCGCCGCGCGAGAAGACTTCCGCTTCCAGCCACATCGCGTTGATGATGCCGAAGCCGAGCGCCACGCCGATGCCGAGTATCCACGAGAAATACCACATGGGTCTGTCTCCTTGACGGTTGGGCCGCACGGCCGTGCGGCGTGTGTACCGAAGTGCCCGTGCGCATGCTGCGGCGCACGCAGCCCGATCATGACCAATATCGCCGTGCCACGCAAGCCGGGCCGCCTGCGCAGCAAACCGGTAAACTGATGCGAAAACCGCAACGTCAAGTCACTGACAACATGCTGATCAACTGTGCTGCATACCAGGACGGCCGCAAGCTGGCCGACATCGAAATCGACGCCATCAGCGAGTACGTGTCGAAGCCCGAATGCTTCGTGTGGGTCGCGCTGAAGGATCCGACACCCGAGGAAATCGACCTGATGGGCGAGGAGTTCGGGCTGCACGAGCTGGCGCTCGAAGATGCCCGCAAGGGGCACCAGCGGCCGAAGATCGAGGAGTACGGCGATTCGCTGTTCGCGGTGCTGCATACGGTCGAGCTCGACGACGACGGCGAATTCAAGGTGGGCGAGCTGAACGTGTTCGTCGGCCCGAACTACGTGCTGTCGATCCGCAACCATACCGAGCAGGATTTCCGCGAAGTGCGCAAGCGCTGCGAGCGCGAGCCCCATCTGTTGCAGGAAGGTTCGGCGTTCGTGTTCTACGCGCTGATGGACCAGGTCGTCGACCGCTATTTCCCGATTCTCGAAACGCTCGGCACCGAGCTCGAGGAGCTCGAGGATCGCATCTTCGCGAAGGCCACGCCCGCGTCGTCGCGCGTGATCATCGAGGATCTCTATTCGCTGAAGCGCCGGCTCGTGCTGCTGTACCAGCATACGGCGCCGCTGATCGAGCCGCTCGCGAAGCTCACCGGCGGACGCATCCCGCAGATATGCAGCGGGATGGAGCATTACTTCCGCGACGTGTACGACCATCTGCAGCGGATCGTGAAGACGATCGAAGGGCGGCGCGAGATGGTCGTGACGGCGATCCAGGTCAACCTCGGGATGATCTCGCTCGCCGAGAACGAGGTGACCAAGCGGCTCGGCTCGTTTGCCGCGTTGTTCGCGATTCCGACGATGATCGCCGGCATCTATGGGATGAACTTCGCGAACATGCCCGAGCTGCACCTGAAATACGGTTTCTACGGCTGCATCGCCGTGATGCTCGCGGCCGATCTCGGGCTGTGGTGGCGCTTCAAGCGGGCAGGGTGGCTATAGCCGCCGTCCGCGGCAAGCGGGCGAGCGGCGAGTCGGGCCGCTAGCGCGGTGCGTGCTTGCCGATCACGACGCGCCACGGCCGCACGCGCCATGATTTCACGAGGCCGTTCTGGACGTACGGATCGGCACGCGCGAACGATTCGGCGGCCTCCGGCGAATCGCCTTCGAACACGAGCACGGCCTGGTCGGCGGGGTCCGACAGCGCACCCGCGAGCACGAGTTCGCCGCGCTCCGTCGCGGCCTGTGCCAGTGCGAGATGCTGGGCGCGAAACGGTTCGCGACGGGTCAGGTAGTCGTCGACGAGTTCGTAGATCAACTGGTAATGCATGGTGGCTCCAGGCGTCGGTTGCGGCCGCCGAATGGCAGGCGGCCGGCTCAGTATAGGTCACCCGGTGGCCGTTGGCAGCGCGGTTTGCGTGGCACGCCGACGGGCCGCCGAGTGTTGCCGCGGATCGAAAATGCATGGCCTGGTTTCGCCGGTTCCTATCGGGAAAATGCAACTAACGGTCTAGTGCTTCAACGTCGTCGCATTGATCCGCGCATTCGCGCCGGTGAACCCATTGCTTCGATCGGTCTATAGAAAAAGGGGCTGCCACGTGCGTTCCGGATCCGGATTTCTGCGGCGGCGATGGCCATTCGACTGGACAGAAAGGGGGCGACACCGGCCGCCTCGCGAGGGCGTTTCCATTGGCCGGAAATGCGACCTATGCTGAACGAATCCGGAGCGAACTCCGTTCGCCCGATTCGCCCAGACGAGGTGTGCCATGCCAGTGTCAGCCACCCTGCAGGATTGCCTGCGCCAGAAGTCATCGCGGTACGAAGTGGTGTACCACCCCTATAGTCATACGAGCATGGAGACGGCCGCCGCCGCGCACATTCCCGGCGATCGGCTCGCGAAAACCGTGCTCCTCGAAGACGGCGAAGGCTACGTTGCCGCCGTATTGCCGAGCACGTATGCCGTGCGCCTGTCGGATCTCTGGGTGAAGACGGGGCGCCATCTCGTGCTCGCCCGGGAGGTCGAGCTGCGCGAACTGTTCAAGGATTGCGACATGGGCGCGTTGCCGCCGGTCTGCATGGCGTACGGGATGAAGACTTTTCTCGAGGAGCGCCTCGCGCAGCAGCCGGAAGTGTATTTCGAGGCCGGAGATCATCAAGCGCTGATTCACATGATGCAGGACGAATTCCTGATGCTGATGGAGACGGCCGAGCGCGCGCATTTCTCGCACCGGATGCAGGGGATGATGCTGTCCTGAGCGATGCGGGTCGTGTGTCGATGAAGCATGCGCGGGCATTTTCCCACCGGGCTCGGTGAGGTGGGGACGCCCGTGCGTGCAGAAGGGCGGGCAACGAATTCCCGTGGCCCCGGCTTTATCCGTCGCCGGAAGATACATTCGTTATGCAGATCATTGTGAGAATTGGATCGTTGGAGAAGGTTTCCATATTTTGATTTGCATTCCTATTAAAAGTAACGAAGATCGACACTACGAATATCGCCTGAACAGGACCCGCCTGCATGAAAGCGATCAATCGGCTTCCATCCACGCATCGGACAATGAAGCGCATCCGGCATTGCTCATTCTGGAGTGCACCGATTCGGTGTGATGGCACTAAATTGGTGATTATTTTGAATAAGCACTGAATTAGTGCGGCAACCATACAAACAAATTACTTAATTAATGGAAAATGGTTGGCGAAGTTTACTAACTCGTTATTCGAGTAAGGCCTCCAAACTTTGTATTCAAGTATCAAATAAAGTTTGACGCCCGGATTTTTTCCTTGCTATCTTCTGCACCCAAGACGAACGGCCTGGCTGACATCAGCGTGTAACGAAGATCCAATCGTCATACGAGAAATGTGCCTGTGTCGACGCAGCTGACAATTGCCTGACCACGCTGGTGCGGGATAGACGCCGGATAGGGCGGCTATCCCGTTGCGGTTGAAACGATTCCTTGAAATTGAATAAATGGGATCCGAAATCGATGCTTTCAATTCGGATTGCAAATTGAATTAAAAATGAAATTTCGGGGTGAGGCGGAGACGGAATCGACCCGGTTCCAGAGCCGGCCATCATCGCGAAACTGGGCGATTCGCTTGGGGGAAGGATAGTGGGCATGAAAGTCGAAGAGCATCTGGTTGCTTCGAACAGCGGACTGGCCACGCTGGGCCGTCCGCGGGAATTCGGCAAGAAGCAGCAGAATCCGGTGCGCCGTTTCGGCGGCATCGCAGTCGTCCTCCTGTTGCATGCAGTGCTCATCTACGCATTGCTCAATGGCCTCGCGACCAAGGTCGTGCAGGTGATCCAGCATCCGATCGAAACCCGCATCATCGAGCCGGTGAAGCCGCCGCCGCCGCCACCGATGCCGGTCGTCAAGCTTCCGCCGCCGAAGTTCGCGCCGCCGCCGCCGCCATTCGTGCCGCCGCCCGAAGTGCCGGTGCAGGCACCCCCGCAGCAGGCGACCATCATGCACCAGTCGGTGCCGGTGCCGTCCGCGCCGGCCGTGCAGGCGCCGGTCGTCGCACCGCCCGCGCCGGCCAAGCCGGTCAGTCACGAAGTGGGTGTCGTCTGCCCGAATTCGGACTCGATGCGCGCGTCGATGCAGTACCCGAAGGAAGCGCAGGAAAACAACATCACGGGTGACGTGACGATCGAGTTCGTCGTGGATGCGGAAGGAAACATCACGAACGAACGCGTGGCCCAGTCAGCCGACCCCGTGCTCGATCGTGCGGCCTACAACACCGTGAAGCGGTTCAAATGCGTGGCGCAAGGCCAGGCGGTACGGGTGCAGGTGCCGTTCTCGTTCAACCTGAATTGATGCAGTGGGCGGTCCGGCGGGAGCCGGACCGGTGAAAACCGGCTTGAACCTAAATCGTAAGTTTAACGAAAGAATTGGAGTGGGGTATGACGAAGCGTTCTCTGGCCGCGCTGGCGGCAAGCCTGTTGATGTCCGTCGCCGCAATCGACGGGCTCGTTGCACCGCAACTCGCTTACGCGCAAGCGAGCGGAACCGCGGCGACATCCGGCGCGTCGACGCAGGCCGCGGCGCCGACGCAGGCGCCCGCTGCCGCCGAGCCGGCCTCGCCGCCGGCGCCGGCCACGACCGAAGCGGTCGAGAATCCGTACGGGCTCGGCGCGCTCTGGAAGAACGGCGACTTCGTCGCGCGCTTCGTGCTGATCCTGCTCGTGATCATGTCGATGGGCAGCTGGTACATCATGATCACGAAGTTCGTCGAACAGTTGCGCGCGAACCGCCGCGCGAAACTCGCCGACGCGCAGCTCTGGAGCGCGCCGTCGCTGGTCGAGGGCGCGAAGCTGCTCGACGAGGCGTCGCCGTTCCGCTTCATCGCCGAAACGGCGATCGAGGCGGGCGAGCATCACGACGAGGCGCTGCTCGAAGCCGTGGACCGCAACACGTGGATCGACGTGTCCGTCGAGCGTTCGATCACGAACGTGTCGAACCGCATGCAGGACGGGCTCGCATTCCTCGCGACGGTCGGCTCGACCGCGCCGTTCGTCGGGCTGTTCGGCACGGTCTGGGGGATCTATCACGCGCTGACGGCGATCGGGATCGCGGGCCAGGCGTCGATCGACAAGGTCGCGGGCCCGGTGGGCGAGGCGCTCATCATGACGGCGATCGGCCTGGCGGTTGCGGTGCCGGCCGTACTCGGCTACAACTTCCTGGTCCGGCGCAACAAGTCGGTGATGGAGCGGGTCCGCAACTTCGGCGCCCAGTTGCATACCGTGCTGCTGGCCGGCGGCAAGCGTCCCGCTCGCGTGCCGTCGTCCGCCGCGTCGCTCGTGAACTGACCGGCTGACGGAGGCGCGCGATGGGCATGAACGTCGGGCAGGACGAAAGCGACGAGGTGATCGCGAACATCAACACGACGCCGCTCGTCGACGTGATGCTGGTGTTGCTGATCATCTTCCTGATCACGATTCCGGTCGTCACGCACACGATCCAGCTGCAGTTGCCGAAGGAGGTCGTGCAGCCGCTGCAGACCACGCCGAAGAGCGTCGAGATCGCGGTGAACCGCGACGGCGATTTCTTCTGGGGTGAGCAATTGGTGGACGCATCAACGTTGCTCGCGAAGCTGAAAGGTGTGTCGCAGCAGCAGCCACAGCCGAGCGTGCACGTGCGGGGCGACCAGAACACGCGCTACGAGTTCATCGGCCGGGTCATCACGATGTGCGAGCGGGCGGGTATCGCGAAGGTGTCGTTCATCACGGAACCGCCGGCGCGGGGTGGTTAGCGGCGCATGGGAGCGGCACACGCGCCGGTTCTGATTGATGGTGGAGCAGGGATCTGAGTAAGCACTAAAGCGCCAACTCTGGTCGACAGGAGCAGACGATGGGAATGAACGTGCCTTCGGGCGGGAGCAGCAGCGAGCCGGACGTGATGGTCGACATCAACACCACGCCGCTGATCGACGTGATGCTGGTGCTGCTGATCATGCTGATCATCACGATCCCGATCCAGATGCATTCGGTGAAGATGGACCTGCCGGTGGGCAACCCGCCGCCGCCCGCGACACAGCCGGAAGTCGTGCAGATCGACATCGACTTCGACGGCACGACGACGTGGAACGGCGCGCCGGTGCCGGATCGCGCGGCGCTCGAGGCGAAGCTGACACAGGTCGCGCACGAGCCCGTGCAGGCGGAGATCCATCTGCGGCCGAACAAGCTGGCGCCATACAAGGACGTGGCGGCCGTCCTGGCGTCCGCGCAGCGCGTGGGCGCGACGAAGATCGGCCTGATCGGCAACGAGCAGTTCATGCAATGACGGGACAGGCCAACCGATGAACCAGCAACGATGGAAACGGATGGTGGCGCTGACGGCGCTCGGTGCGGCCTGCGCGCTCGGCCGGCCGGCGTGGGCGGCCGACGCGTTGCGGCCCGATGTGGCGAAGCCGCTGGCGGCGGCGCAGGACCTGTATCGCGCCCACAAGTATCGCGACGCGCTTGGCAAGATCGCGCAGGCGGCCGCCGTGCCCAATCGCACGCCGTATGAAACCTACATGGTGGAGGCGACGCGCGGTGCGGCGGCGATGGCGGCTGGCGATACCGGCGTGGCCGCGCAGGCCTACGAAACCGTCCTGAACTCGGGGCGCCTGTCAGGCGAGGACGAGCAGCGGACGACGGCGGCGCTCGCGGGGATCTACTTCCAGCAGAAGAACTATCCGCAGGCGATCCGCGTCGCGCAGCGCTACCTGAAAGCGGGCGGCACGGACCCGGAAATGCATACGCTGCTCACGCAGTCGTATTACCTGTCGAACGATTGCGGCCAGGTCGTGAGCCAGTTGAAGGCCAGTACGGACGCACAGGTGAAGGCCGGCCACGCGCCGGACGAAGGGCAGTTGCAGATGCTGGCGACCTGCGCGCAAAAGAGCAAGGATGCCGGCGCCTATCGCGGCGCGCTCGCCGTGCTGGTGGCTTATCACCCGAGCGCCGCGTACTGGGAGGAAATGGTCTCGGCGATTCGCGGCAGCCCCGGTTACCTGTCGTCGCTCGACCTCGACATCTACCGGTTGCGCAGGGCGACGGGCGCGCTGACGACGGCCGACGCCTATATGGAGATGACGCAGCTCGCGCTGGTGGCGGGTACGCCGGCCGAAGGCAGGCAGGTGATCGACCAGGGGTTCGCGTCCGGCGTGCTGGGCAAGGATGCGCAGGCTGACCGAGAGAAACGGCTGCGGGCGCTGGCCGACAAGCGCGCGCAGTCGGGCGCGGACGCTGCAGATCCGGTGGCGCCGATCGACGCCGGCATGAATCTGGTGTTCGCAGGCCACGCGGCGCAGGGACTGTCGATGATGGAGCAGGCGATCGCGAAGGGCGGGCTCGAGCATCCCGATGCGGCGCGGTTGCGGCTTGGCGAGGCGTACTACGTGGCCGGCCAGAAGGCGCACGCGGTCCAGGTGCTGCGGACGGTGAAGGGCGCCGACGGATCGGGGGATCTGGCGAAGCTCTGGACGGTCGTGGCGTCGCGCTGAGGGGCGCAGGGAAGCAGGCGCTCGACGCGGGAATCGCGGCGAACTGAAGGCAGGGAAGTCCGGCTGGACGAGGATAAGGGAGCAGCCTTGTTAATTAGCAAACCGAATGAAATGAGCATGAATCGTGCGGCCGTGACACGGGAATCCCGTTTCGCGTCGCATGCGACATGCGGCCGGCGGCGAAGGAGAGCGGAGTTTCGCGCCGCGGCGACAGCCTCATGGCATCGGGCAAGGGCTGCCGACATCAAACCGATTTCGATTGAGAGGGTCCGTTCTTCCATGGTCTTGCCTCCCGATGAATCGGTGCTCGTTGCAGTTTCGCTCGGCAACAAGATCCGCGCGCTTCGGCAGCGCCTGAAACTCACGCTCGACGAAGCGGCCACGACGGCAGGGATCTCGAAGCCGTTCCTGTCCCAAGTCGAGCGTGGGCGCGCGACGCCGTCGATCACGTCATTGGTCCGAATCGCGAAGGCGCTCGGCGTAACGATGCAGTACTTCATCGACACGCCAACCGAGGCGCGCTCGGTGTGCCGCGGCGACGCATTGCAGTATTTCCAGTTCGCCAACTCGGCGAGTTCCTTTGCCCGGCTGACGAATCTCGTGGACGGACGCAAGCTCGACGCGATTCTCGTCAGGATACCGGCGGGGCAGTCGCCGTCGGAAGTGACGACGCATGCCGGGGAGGAGATTCTCTACGTGATGCGCGGCAGGGTCGTGCTGACGCTGGAGGATTGCACGTTCATGCTGGGTGCGGGCGACACCGCGCACTACGAGTCGACAACGCCGCATGCGTGGCAGAACACGGCCGACGAAGAGGCGGTGATCGTCTGGGTCGGTACGCCGCGGCTGTTCTAGCCCGTCGGACCAGAATTATTGGAAACGGTAAGCAAGCTGTGCACTCAATGTAAGTAATAAGTATTGCAAATCAAATAACGAAAAAGGGCCATGCGGCGTTCGCGCTGCACGGTCGATCCATTCGGATCGCGGTGGTTGGCAGGGCGGAAATGACGGGCTCCGGCACACGGATGCCCTGGACGCGCGACGGAATTCACAAGATTCGGACGTGCACCGGGTGGGGTCTTACTGACGAGCGAGAGGAAACAAGATGAAGCAGAGAGCGCTAGCGTTGGCCATCAAAAGAATAGTCTGGGCAGAACTGGCACTCACCGCGACGCTGGCGGTGCCGGCCTTCGCACAGAGCCAGCCGGCGCCTGGCGCCGTTGCCGTGGCGGATGCGGTCGCGACCGGCGCGCCTCCGGCCGCGATCGTCGCGCAGGCGGGCGGTACCACTAGCACGCCCGCTGAAACGGGCGCGGCAGCACCCGGCGCGGCCGTGACGGACGATACCGTACCCGCCGTACCCGCCGCCCCGGCCGCGAACGGGCAGGGCAAGGTCGCGCAGATCAAGCGTTTCGAGGTGACGGGCTCGCTGATCCGGCAATCCGACAAGACCGGCTTTCAGCAGGTGCAGACGATCACGCCGAAGGAGATCCAGGCCAGCGGCGCGGTGACGGTGACCGACTTCCTGCGCAATGCGACGGCCAACTCGGCGAACAGCTGGGGCGAAGGGCAGTCGGGCAACTTCGCGGCCGGCGCGGCCGGCATCGCGCTGCGCGGCCTGTCCGAGAAATACACGCTCGTGCTGGTCGACGGCCAGCGCGTGGCGCCGTACGCGTTCTTCTCGAACAGCGTCGATTCGTTCTTCGACCTCAACACGCTGCCGCTCAACGACATCGAGCGCATCGAAATCGTGAAGACGGGCGCGGTGTCGCAATATGGGTCGGACGCGATCGGCGGCGTCGTCAACATCATCACGAAACACAATTTCCGCGGGCTGCAGCTCGACGGCAGCATCGGTAGCGCGATCAACGCTGGCAACGGCGACGGCACGACGAAGTTCGGCGTGCTCGGCGGCTTCGGCGACCTGAACGCCGACCGCTTCAACGTGACGGCGGCGCTCAGCTACTACAAGTCGAACGGGTTCACGCTTGCCGATCGCGATTCGACCCGCAACCAGGACTTCACGGGCAAGCCGGGCGGCTTTTCGCTGCTCGGGCCGTCCTACTGGAACATGCCCGACGGCAGTGCGCAGGCGTTGAACGGCTGCCCGTTCGGCGGGGCGGTCCGCCCGGCCGCGACGAACTCGCTGTCGGCCGGCCTGCCGGGCACGATCTGCGCGTTCAACACGGCGGAAAGCACGTCGATCCTGCCGATGACCGAACGCCTGAACGCGAAGCTGCATGGCGACTTCAAGATCAACGACACGACGACGGCGTTCGCGGACGTTCTGGAAAGCTACAACACGACCACGACCAACGATGGCCTGTGGAACAACGTGATCGGCAACCCGCAGAATCCGGCGCTCGTCTGGAATCCGCAGACGCAGCTGCTGTCGCCGTTCAACACGGTCGTGCCGGTGACCAACCCGTACAACACCACGGGCGCGGCGACGCCGTTGACCTACGCGTTCCCGAACACGGTCGCGCAGAAGACCTGGGCGAACTACTGGCGCGCGGCGGCCGGCATCAAGGGTTCGTTCACGCTGCCATACAGCGACTGGGACTGGGCGACGTCGGTCAGCCATTCGCAGAGCACGGTATCGAACGTGTTCACGAACCAGCTGAACGTGAACGCGCTGAACAACATCTACCAGAACGGCACGCTGAATTTCGCGAACCCGGCCGCGACGCCGAACGCGTTCAACGGCCTGTATCAGGAAGCGAACAATCTCGGCATCTCGAAGCTCGACACGATCGACGCGACGCTGTCGACGCCGAACCTGTTCCACCTGCCGACCGGTGACGTCGGCATCGGCTTCGGCGCGCAGTTCACGCACCAGAGCGAAACGCTGACGCCTGGCTCCGAGTACCTGAGCGGCGCGGTGATCTCGCCCGATCTGCAGACCGTGAACGGCGCGCGCAACGTCGCGGCCGTCTATTACCAGGTCAACGTGCCGATCCTGGAGAACCTGACGTTCAGCCAGGCAGGCCGCTACGACCACTACACGGACGTGGGCGGTGCGTTCTCGCCGCGCTTCGCGCTGCGCTATCAGCCGATCAAGGCGCTCACGTTGTATACGTCGTACAACCGCGGCTTCCGTGCGCCGACCTTCGTCGAGGATAGCAAGTCGCAGACGCTCGGCATTCAGGTCGACCCGGCCACCGGCCAGAACTACACGTCGATCACGGTCGGCAACCCGAACCTCGCGCCGGAACGCACGCGCAACTTCAACGTCGGCTTCCAGGTTTCGCCGGCCCGCTACACGGATATCGGCTTCGACTGGTACAAGATCCGCATCGACAACGTGATCGGCCAGGGCAAGCCGTCGCAGGTCGTGACCGACCCGACGACCGGCCAGTTGCTGTACAAGGTGATTCCGTACCAGAACCTCGGCTACCTCGACACGAACGGCTTCGAAGGCACGTTCCGCCAGGGTCTGCCGCTCAAGGGCTGGGGCATGCTCACGCTGTCGGGCGACTGGGCGTACGTCAACAGCTACAAGATCGGCTTCCCGGGCAGCGCACCGATCAACGGCGCGGGCAACAACTTCACGATCACGCAGCCGTTCGGCGGCAGCTTCCCGCGCTGGCGCGGCAACACGACGCTGGACTGGAACTATCGCAAGTTCGATGCGGCGCTGACGTGGCAGTTCACTGGCCCGTACGCGCAGAACCTGCTGGCGGAGCCGCCGAAGGTCGGTTCGTACAGCCAGTTCAACCTGATGCTGACGTACACGGGCTTCAAGAACTGGACAATCTACGGTGGCATCGACAACATCTTCAACCGCACGCCGCCTTACGATCCGATCTTCGCGAACGGCACGCTGAGCCAGAGCGGGTACGACACGTCGGTGTATTCGTACATCGGTCGCTTCGCGCAGGTTGGCGCGACGTACAAGTTCTGACGCCGACACGCGCAAAACCGAACTGCTTGGACAGGCCGCTCCACGTCCACTACCCCTAATTCGGAGCGGCCTTTTTTAACCAGGCGCGATGACGGTACTGCCGGGTTCGACCGGTATCGACAACGCATGAATCGACAGGCATTGATCGCGCGCGGGCATCGGGCCGGCACGCTACCGGGTTGACTAAACATGAGACTGTTGAAATGGCGGCGAATGCACGCACTGTTCGCGTGCGTGGTGCTGATCGCATGCGCCGCGGTCATGCCGCGGGCCGCACGAGCGGTGCCGGCCATCGCGCAATATGACCAGCCGAAATACCCGCCGGGCTTCACGCATTTCGATTATGCCGATCCCGACGCACCGAATGACGGCACGCTCAACTTCGAAAACTACGACGAGGCACAGAGCTACGACTCGCTGAACCCGTTCCTCGTGCGTGGCTCGCCCGCGCCGGACATCAAGAACCTGATGTTCGACACGCTGATGCAGCGCAGCTGGGACGAGCTCGCATCCGAATACGCGTTGATCGCCGACGACGTCGAGGTGGCGCCCGATGGTTTGTCGGCTACGTTCCACATCAATACGGCCGCGCGCTTCTCGAACGGCGACGCGATCACCGCGGCCGACGTCAAGTATTCGTTCGATACGCTGACGAGCCCGCAGGCGTCGCCGCTGTACAACACGCAATTCTCGATCATCAAGCGTGCGGTGGTCGTCGACAGCCACACGATCCGCTTCGAGTTCAAGCACGCGGAGCGCGACGCCGCGCTGATCGCAGGCGATCTGCCGGTGTTCTCGCCGAAGTGGGGGCAGCGCGCGGACGGTACGCGGCCGGCGTTCGACCAGATCGCGAACGAGCCGCCGATCGCGAGCGGCGCGTACCTGATCGAGCAGCGCAGGAACGACAAGCAGATCGCGTACGTGCGCAACCCGCACTACTGGGCCGCGAATCTGCCGTCGCGGCGCGGGATGTTCCGTTTCGCGCGCGTGTCGTTCAAGCTGTACCTCGACCAGTACACGGCGCTCGAGGCGTTCAAGGCCGGCGATGTCGACGCGCGGATGGAGTACAGCTCGACGCAGTGGGCGCGCAAGTACGTCGGCAAGAATTTCAGCAACGGCATGCTGAAGAAGGGGGAATTCCCGGACGGCCCCGCGCAGATGCAGGGCTTTCTGATGAACCTGCGCAAACCGATGTTCCAGGACGTGCGCGTGCGGCATGCGCTCGCGCTGGCGTTCGACTTCGACTGGATGAGCCGGATGATGTTCTACGGACAGTACCGCCGCACCAACAGCTTCTGGGACGCGAGCCCGTTCGCCGCGTCCGGCATGCCGAGCGCGAAGGAGCGCGCGCTGCTCGAACCGTACCGCTCGACGCTGCCGCCGGAGGTGTTCGGGCCGATGGTCAAGCAGCCGTCGACGCTGCCGCCGGGCTCGCTGCGCGAGAACCTCAGGCAAGCGCGCGACTTGCTCGCGCAGGCCGGTTGGCACTATCGCGACGGCGCGCTGCGCGACGCGAACGGGACGCC
Source organism: Burkholderia metallica (assembly GCF_001718555.1). Taxonomy (NCBI): domain Bacteria; kingdom Pseudomonadati; phylum Pseudomonadota; class Betaproteobacteria; order Burkholderiales; family Burkholderiaceae; genus Burkholderia; species Burkholderia metallica. The sequence goes on along the minus strand of NZ_CP013401.1, from coordinate 1,953,876 downwards.
GATGACGATCGAGATCATCGACGACCAGCCCGGCATGGATCGCCTGATCCTGCCGTACACGCAAGCGCTCGCGACGCTCGGCATCCATGCGTACCTGCACGAGATCGACAGCGCGCTCTACCAGAAGCGGCTCGACAATTTCGAGTACGACATGACGACGTATATCTACCCGCCGGTGACGATCCCCGGCGCGGAGCTGACGCGCCGTTTCGGCAGCGCGGCTGCCTCGCAGCCCGGCTCGGAGAACTATCCGGGCGTGAAGTCGAAGGCCGTCGATGCGCTGATCCGCGCGGCGCTCGCGGCGAATACGCTCGACGATCTCGAGACGGCCACGCACGCCCTTGATCGCGTGCTGATCAACCTGTACGTACTGGTCCCGCAGTACTACATGCCGAACGCGCGGATCGCGTACAAGACGACGCTCGGCCATCCGGCGGTTGTGCCGGCTTCCTATCAGTACGAGGACTGGATCGTCGACTACTGGTACGGGAAGCGGCCGGCGGTCCAACCCGCTCCGGCGGCCTGACGGAGAACAACCATGCTGGCATACATACTCAGGCGCCTGCTGTTGATGGTCCCGACGCTGATCGGCGTCGTGACGATCACGTTCGCGGTTACGCAATTCGTGCCGGGCGGCCCGGTCGAGCAGTTGCTCACGCAGTTGCGCCACGGCAGCGCGCGCGGCGGGGAGGCGGGCGGAGGCGGGGGCGGCTACCACGGCAGCCAGGGCGTCGATCCGCAGCAGATCGAGCAGATCCGCAAGCAGTTCGGCTTCGACAAGCCGCCGCTCGAACGCTACGCGCTGATGCTGAAAAGCTATGCGACGTTCGACCTCGGGCAGTCCTATTTCGCGCACCGCAGCGTATGGGCCGTGATCCGCTCGAAGCTGCCGGTGTCGATCACACTGGGCTTGTGGACGGTGATCCTCACGTACCTCGTATCGGTGCCGCTCGGCATCGCGAAGGCCGTGCGCAATGGCTCGCGTTTCGACACGGTAACGAGCGTGCTGGTGCTGACCGGCTACGCGGTGCCGGGCTTTGTGCTCGGCGTGCTGCTGCTGATGCTGTTCGGCGGCGGCACGTTCTGGCAGGTATTCCCAATGCGCGGGCTCACGTCGGACAACTTCGACGACCTGACGCTGATCGGCAAGATGCTCGACTATCTGTGGCACATGGTGATGCCGGTCACCGCGTCGGTGATCGGCAATTTCGCGATCGTCACGATCCTGACGAAGAACACGTTCCTCGATGAAATCGGCCGGCAATACGTGCTGACCGCGCGCGCGAAAGGGGCGCCGGAGCGCGACGTGCTGTGGAAGCACGTGCTGCGCAATGCGGCGATCCCGCTGCTCACCGGGTTGCCGGCCGCGTTCGTCGGCGCATTCCTGAACGGCAACCTGCTGATCGAGACGCTGTTCTCGCTCGACGGAATGGGGCAACTGTCGTACGACTCGGTGATCCGCCGCGACTATCCGGTCGTGCTCGGCTCGCTGTTCCTGTTCACCCTGATCGGTCTGCTGACCAAGCTTATCGCGGATATCTGCTATGTCCTCGTCGACCCCCGTATCCAGTTCAGCCGCCTGGACCACTGATCCAGCGTGCGCGCCGTCGCCGTGGCGGCGCACGTGGCAGCGCTTTCGTGCGCAGCCGCTCGGCTATGCAAGCCTCGCGATCTTCGCGACGCTGTTCGTGCTCAGTCTGTGTGCCGACGGCCTGTCGAACGATCGGCCGCTGCTCGTGCGCTACGACGGGCACTATTACTTTCCGATTGTGAAGGACTATCCGGAGACCGAGTTCGGCGGCGACTTTCCGGCGAAGACCAACTATCTCGACCCGTACATTCGCGCGAAGCTCGAGGCAGGCGGCAATTTCGCGATCTATCCGCCGAATCGCTACCGCTACGACACGATCGACTATTTCGCATCGCGGCCGTATCCGGCGCCGCCGTCGGCGAGCAACTGGCTAGGCACCGACCAGTTCGGGCGGGACGTGCTCGCGCGACTGCTGTACGGGTTCCGGCTGTCGGTGCTGATGGCGTTCGCGCTGACCGTGTCGGGGGTGCTGGTCGGCGTGCTGACCGGCGCGCTGCAGGGCTTCTACGGCGGCCGCACCGACCTGATCGGGCAGCGCCTGATCGAGATCTGGAGTGCGTTGCCAGACCTGTACCTGTTGATCATCTTCGCATCGATCTTCACGCCTTCGCTGTGGTTGCTGTTCATCTTGCTGTCGATGTTCGGCTGGCTCGTGCTGTCCGATTACGTGCGCGCGGAGTTCCTGCGCAACCGCGCGCTCGACTACGTGAAGGCCGCACGCACGATGGGGCTGTCGAACTGGCAGATCATGTGGCGGCACGTGCTGCCGAACAGCCTGACGCCGGTAATCACGTTCCTGCCGTTCCGGATGAGCGCGGCGATCCTGTCGCTGACGAGCCTCGACTTCCTCGGCCTCGGCGTGCAGCCGCCGACGCCGAGCCTCGGCGAACTGCTGCAGGAAGGCAAGAACTACCTCGACGCGTGGTGGATCTCGATCTCCGCGTTCGCGGCGCTCGTCATCACGCTGCTGCTGCTGACCTTCATGGGCGACGCGCTGCGCAACGCGCTCGACACGCGCTCGCGCGGCTCGGCATTCGGCGGGGAGCGATGATGGCGAATGCGTTGCTTCAGATCGACGGGTTTTCGGCGCGCTTCGGTACGAAGGCGGCCGTGCAGGACCTGAGCCTGTCGGTCGGCCGCGGCGAGCGCGTGGCGCTCGTCGGCGAATCGGGGTCGGGCAAGAGCGTGACGGCGCTGTCGGTCCTGCGCCTCGCGCAGCAGGCGACGCTGTCGGGACGGATGCTGTTCGACGGCGAGGACTTGCTCGCGAAGACCGAACGGCAGATGCGCGGGATTCGCGGCGCCGACATCGCGATGGTGTTCCAGGAACCGATGACGGCGCTGAATCCGCTGTATACGATCGGAAAGCAGATCGCCGAGAGCCTGCGGCTGCACGAGGGGCTGCGGCCGGGCGATGCGCGCGAGCGGGGGATCGCGCTGCTGCGGCGCACCGGGATTCCGGAGCCGGAACGGCGCATCGACAGCTTTCCGCATCAGTTGTCGGGCGGGCAGCGGCAGCGCGCGATGATCGCGATGGCGCTGGCATGCCGGCCGCGGCTGTTGCTGGCCGACGAACCGACGACGGCGCTCGACGTGACGGTGCGCCAGCAGATCGTCGATCTGCTGATCGAATTGCAGGAGCAGGAGGCGGCCGCGCGCGGGATGGCCGTGCTGCTGATCACGCACGACCTGAATCTCGTGCGGCGCTTCGCGCAGCGCGTGGCCGTGATGGAGCAGGGTGTGCTCGTGGAGACGAACACGACCGACGCGCTGTTCGCCGCGCCGCGGCACGCCTATACGCGCCGGCTGCTCGACAGTGCCCCGCAGCGGGACGTCGAGCCGGTCGCGGCCGGCGCGCAGACGATTCTCGACGTGCAGGACCTCGCCGTCGATTACCGCGTCGCGGCGAAGGGCTGGCGCGCGGTGCTCGGCAAGACGACGTTCCGCGCCGTGCACGATGTGAAGTTGAACCTGAGGCGCGGCGAAACGCTGGGAATCGTCGGCGAATCGGGCTCGGGGAAATCGACGCTGGCGGCGACGGTGCTCGGTCTGCAGCGGCCGGCCGCAGGCTCGATCGAAATCGACGGCATGCCGCTGGACGCGCTGCGGACGACGGGCGGCAGGCGCGCGCTGTACGGCAGGATGCAGGTCGTGTTCCAGGATCCGTTCGGCTCGCTGTCGCCGCGCATGACAGTCGAGCAGATCGTCGGCGAGGGGCTCGCCGTGCACCGGCCGCAGGTAGCCGGCGCCGCGCGGCGCGCGCGGGTCGCCGCGCTGCTGCAGGAGGTCGGCCTGCCGGCCGAAGCGATGCTTCGCTATCCGCACGAATTTTCCGGCGGCCAGCGTCAGCGCATCGCGATCGCGCGCGCGCTGGCGGTGGAGCCGGAACTGCTGGTGCTGGACGAGCCGACGAGCGCGCTCGACGTGTCGATCCAGAAGCAGGTGCTGAATCTGCTGACGAATCTGCAAAAGAAGTACAAGCTGAGCTACCTGTTCATCACGCACGATCTCGCGGTGATGCGTGCAATGGCCCACCGGGTCGTGGTGATGAAGGCGGGGAGGGTGGTCGAGGAGGGCGATACGCTCGACGTGCTGCATGCGCCGTCTTATCCGTATACACGCGCGCTGCTCGCGTCGTCGATGCTGGCTCCGGTGCGCGGCACACAAGAGAGAGCCGATGATTGACGTGAAACGGGCGAAGTACGCCCAGGCCGCCCACACGCCGTGCGGCGGCGCCGACGGTGATGCCGTTTCGCGGTCCCGCGTCGAAACGCCGGCGGTTCGCTGACGCATGTCGATGCCATCGTTCTTCATCGATCGTCCCGTTTTTGCGTGGATCGTTGCGCTCGCAATCGTCGTCGCGGGCGTGCTCGCCATTCCGCAGCTTCCGATCGCGCAGTATCCGCGGCTTGCGCCGCCGCGGGTCGTGATCACGGCCGCGTATCCGGGCGCGTCGACCGAGACGGTCGACGGCGACGTCGGTAGCATCATTGAGGAAAGCCTCGACGGCGCCGACGGGCTTCTGTATTACGCGACGAGCAGCGACGGTCACGGCAATCTCGAGATCGACGTCACGTTTTCGCCCGGCACCGATCCGGACATCGCGCTCGTCGACGTGAACAACCGGCTGAAGCAGGTCGAGCCGCGGTTGCCGCAGCAGGTCGTCCAGCAGGGGATCGGCGTATTCAAGGCAGCGAACACGTTCCTGATGCTCGTCACGCTGACGTCGACCGACGGCACGCGCGATTCCGCGCAACTCGGCGATTACCTGAACCGCTACGTGCTGCGCGAACTGAAGCGTGCGCCGGGCGTCGGCGCGGCCGAGCTGTGGGACGCCGGCGAGGCGCTGCGGGTCTGGCTCGATCCGAACAAATTGCGTGAATACGACCTCGGCGCCGACGACGTGATCGCTGCGATCGGCGTGCAGAACGCGACGGTGACGGCCGGTGCGATCGGCGATGCGCCGTTCGAGCGCGGCCAGCAGCTCACCGCGACGATCGTCGTCAAGGGACAGCTGACGTCGCCGGAGGAGTTCGGCCGGATCGTGCTGAAGTCGAAGCAGGACGGTTCGGTGGTGCGCGTCGCCGACGTCGCGCGGGTCGAAATCGGCCGCGACGACTACTCGTTCTATTCGCGGCTGAACGGCCGGCCGGCGGCCACCGTCGGCATCCAGCTCGGCCCGCGCGGCAACGCGCTCGAAACCTCGAACGCGATCCGTGCGCGGCTTGCCGAACTGTCGAGGGTATTGCCGCCGGGCGTGGCGATGGAGATTCCGTTCGATGGCGCCCATTTCGTGACGATCGCGATCCGGGAGGTCGTGCTGACGCTCGTCGAGGCGGTCGTGCTGGTGTTTTGCGTGATGTGGCTGTTCCTGCGCGATCTGCGTTACACGCTGGTGCCGACCGTCGTGATTCCCGTCACGCTGATGGGTGCGTTCGTCGCGATGTGGGCGTTCGGACTGTCGATCAACGTGTTCACGATGTTCGGTCTCGTGCTGGCGATCGGCATCCTTGTCGACGATGCGATCGTCGTCGTCGAGAGCGTGCACCGGGTGATGGAGGAGGGCGTGTCGCCGCGCGACGCCACGCGCCGCGCAATGAAGCGGATCGGCGGTGCGATCGTCGGGGTGACCGCGGTGCTGACCGCCGTATTCGTGCCGATGGCGTTTTTTCCGGGCGCCGTCGGCGGCATCTACCGGCAGTTCGCGGTGGCGATGATCGCATCGATGCTGGTGTCGTCGTTCATGGCGCTGTCGCTCACGCCCGCGCTGTGCGCGAACCTGCTGAAGCCGGTCGCGCGACACGACGGCGGGATCGGCCACGCACGGCGACGTGGCATCGGCACGCATCTGGCCAACTGCTTCGGTGCGTTCTTCGCGCGCGTCGAATCCGGTTATCGCCGTCTCGCCGTGTTCGCCGTGCGCCGCACCGGCATGGTCGTGGCGGTCTACGCGGCGCTCGTGATCGCATGCGGGCTGCTGTACTGGATGATGCCGGGCGGCTTCCTGCCGACCGAGGACCAGGGGCAACTGCAGGTGATGATTCAGTTGCCGGCGGGCGCCACGCAGGCGCGCACGCTCGCGGTCGTCGAGCGTGTCGAGGCGATCCTGCGCGCGGAGCCGGCGATCGCGAACGTGACGAGCGTGATCGGCTGGAGTTTCGCGGGCAGCGGGCAGAACGTCGGGATGGCGTTCGTGGAGTTGAAGGACTGGGCGCGGCGGGACGTCGACGCGATGGCGTTGCGCGACCGGCTCAACGGGCGTTTCGGCACGATCCTCGACGGCGACGTCGAGGCGTCGCTGCCGCCGTCGGTGCGCGGCATCGGGCATTCCGACGGATTCACGTTCCGGCTCGAGGATCGCGGTGGCGTCGGGCTCGATGCGTTGAAGGCGGCTCGCGAGCAGTTGTCCGGACGAGCGAAAGCGGATCCGTTGCTCGCCGCCGTGCATTTCGAAGACCTGCCGGACGCGCCGCGCATCGAACTCGATGTCGACCGTGCGAAGGCGTATGCGCTCGGCGTGCCGTTCGAGCGAATCGCGGGCCTTCTGGGTGGCACGTTCGGCTCGAACTACATCAACGATTTTCCGGCATCGGGCCGGATGCGGCGGGTGATCATCGAGGCCGACCCGGCCGCGCGCGCGACCGATGCGCAACTGATGGCGCTGACGGTGCCGAACCGCACCGGCGACATGGTTCCGTTGTCGGCCATCGCCGCGCCGCACTGGACGGTCGGCCCGGTGATGCTGAATCGCTACAACGGTTATCCGTCGCTCGACATCAGCGGCCGCGCGGCGACCGGCACGAGTTCGGGCGCGGCGATGGCGGAGATGGAGCGGCTCGCCGGCGCACTGCCGGTCGGGATCGGCTTCGACTGGGTCGATGCGGCGCGCGAGGAGCAGGTTGCCGCGCGGCAAACGCCGCTGCTCGTCGGGCTGTCCGTGCTCGCGGTTTTCATGGCGCTTGCCGCGCTGTACGAAAGCTGGACGGTCCCGCTGTCCGTGCTGACGATCGTGCCGCTCGGCATGATCGGCGCGATCGCGGCGGCGCTCGCGCGCGGGATGCCGAACGACGTGTATTTCAAGGTCGGGATGATCACGGTGGTCGGGCTGGCGGCGAAGAATGCGATCCTGATCGTGCAGTACGCGCGCGATCTGGCCGGGAGCGGCGTGCCGCTGCGGCAGGCGGTGATCGACGCGGCCGCCGCGCGATTCCGGCCGATCATGATGACGTCGATGGCGTTCCTGCTGGGCGTCGTGCCGCTCGTGCTGGCGACGGGCGCGGGTGCGGAAAGCCGGCGGTCGATCGGCACGGGTGCGTTCGGGGGCGTGCTCGCCGCGACTATGTTCGGGCTCGTGTTCGCGCCAGTGGCGTTCCGGGTGGTGGTATCCGTAGGCCGGCGCGGGCGGCATGCGGCGGTGACGAAGCGCGACGTGCAGCGCGTGGAAACGGCTGAAAATCTGGAGATCGATTGATGGTCGCGACGGGGCGTTGGCGGTGCGATCACGGGATGACGGGATGACGGGGGCGCGACGCCAAGCACGTGCTCGAAGGGCTGCGCTATCAGGACTCCGATCTGTTGATCGCGGAACACTATGCCGACACGACGGGATTCATAGATCACGTATTCGGACTGTTTCTATGCCAAGGATTCGTGTCTCCTCTCTGGTAAACAAAAAAATTCGGGCTGACGAGTTCCGGCCGTGTGCTCCATTGCGGCGCATGCGCGAACGGGTGAAAAAGGCAGCCGCACAAGGAAGACAGAACAACGGTAGCGGCGGATGAACCATATCGATTTTTATTCGGCACCAACCGGGTGCGTCCATTGCACCTAAACAAAGTTATGTAGTATCAAATATTTTTTGACGCATCGATTATGTCCTGCTATGTTCGCGTCCAACGTAAAACTTTGGTAGTGAACGGTAATGAAGATTCCGTGCATTAAGACCTTCAAAGTGAAGACGTAAAGCAGCCCTTCAACGAGCGACTGCGTTTCCTGGCAACGCGTACGCGCTAATTGACAAAGCGCCATGGCGCGAATGTTTCAGGGGCATCTTGTATGCGCCCGTTCGATGCGCGAAAAGATCGATCTGTGTAATTAGGTTTCCTAACTCTATAGGAATGAAATTTCTTTTATTTCAAATTCATTCCACTCAGAATTGGAAGAAATAAATTTGAAAGAAATAAACGGGCGGACGAAATGGTTGTGATCGCCAGATGACGAATGAGGAACGCGGGGTAACGCTATTTAAAGGCCGGCGAATCTCCGTGCATACAAAAAGGTGAGGCCTTGCGACGACAGAGGGGTGTTATGAAACCAACGGCTTTGGGATCGGCAATACGCAGCATCGTATGGGCTGAAGTCGCGTTGACGGCGGCTTTGGGTACCTCCGCTTACGCGCAGACAACGCCTGTCGACGGCAGCGTCGCCGCCGAGCAAACCGGCAGCACGACCGCCGCCGCACCCGCGCCGGCATCGGGCACCGTCGCGGGCGGGCAGACCGTGAAGAAGCTCGACAAGTTCGAAGTGACGGGCTCGCTGATCCGTACATCCGACAAGGTCGGTCACACCGAAGTGCAGGTCATCACCGCGAAGGAAATCCAGCAAAGCGGATACACGACGGTTGCCGATTTCCTGCGTTCGACCTCGGCCAATTCCGCAAGCAGCTGGGGCCAGACGACGATGAACAGCTCGGCCCCCGGCGGCGCCGGCATGGCGTTGCGCGGGCTCAGCGAGAAATACACGCTCGTGCTCGTCGATGGCCAGCGCGTCGCGAACTATGCGCAGTCGGTGAACTTCACCGACACGTTCTTCGATGTCAACGCGATCCCGTTGAACATGGTGGAGCGCGTCGAGATCGTCAAGACCGGCGCGGTATCCGTCTACGGCTCGGACGCGATCGCGGGCGTCGTCAACATCATTACGAAGAAGAACTTTCAGGGCCTGCAGATCGACGGCCAACTCGGCAAGGCGCAGCATCCGGGCGACGGGCAGGGCAACTTCAGTGTACTGGCCGGCTTCGGCGACCTGAATTCGGATCGCTTCAACGTCACCGCGGCCGCCAGCTATTACCGCGATTCGGGCTCGACGCTCGGCGATCGCGACATGACGTCGGCGCAAGACTTCACGCAATATCCCGGCGGGCTGGCAGCGCCGCTCGGGCCGAACCAGCAATCGTACTGGTCGCTGGCGGACGGCTCCAGGGTGCCGCTTTCGCCGTGCCCGCCGGGCAGCAAGACGAGCGCGACCAATTGCACGTACAATCCGGCCGCGTCGACATCGCTCGTTCCGTCCACGACGCGCCTGAACGCGAAGGTGCGCGCCACCTTCAAGATCGACGACAACACGCAGGCCTATGCGGGCTTCTGGGTAAGCCGCGATGAAACCGTCCAGTTGCAGGGACCTGCCTCGATCTCGAGCACGACGAACGTCTACAACCCTTCGACCGGGTCCGTTTCGCCGCTGCCGCGCACCGTACCGGTGAGCAACCCCTATAACCCGTTCGGCGTGCCGACGGCGATCAACCTGACCTTCCCGGGCAACGTCGTGGGGGCGGACACGGTATCGACGTTCTGGATGGCGAACACGGGCGTCAAAGGTTCGTTCGACACGGGCAGATTCGGCGCGTGGGACTGGTCGGCCGATTACGGCCACTCGCAGAGCACCGTCGATACGACGTATCGCAACCGGATCAACGTCGCGGGCCTCGAGAACATGCTCGCGAACGGCACCTACAACTTCTCGAACCCTGCCGCCACGCCAAACGGCCTGAACGGCGTTTTCACGGACGACGATCAGCAGGCCATCTCGAAGGTCGACAGCGTGACAGCCAAGGCCTCGACGTCGAATCTCTTCACGCTGCCCGGGGGCCCAGTCGGCCTGGGCCTGGGCACCGAGTTCCGTCACGAATCGTCGACGATCAACCCGCAGACGCTCGCGTCGCAGGGCGTATCCGCACCCGCGAACGTGCAGACGGTGGAGGGTTCGCGCAACGTCGCCGCCGCGTTCTACCAGGTCGACATTCCGATCCTGCGCAACCTGACGTTCACGCAGGCGGGCCGCTACGATCACTACAGCGACTTCGGTGGGGCGTTTTCGCCGAGTTTTGCGCTGCGTTTCCAGCCGGTGCAAATGCTGACGACGTATGCATCGTACAGTCGCGGCTTCCGCGCGCCGACCCTCGTCGAAAACTCGCAGGCCGTCTATCTCTCTCACCAGAACCTCGTCGATCCGAACGATCCGAGCGGTGTGCCGACCAAGCACTTCACGACGGAGCAAGTCGCGGGCAATCCGAATCTTCAGCCCGAGCACACGAAGAACTACAACATCGGCTTCCAGCTTTCACCCGATGCGATGACCGATATCGGCGCGGCGTTCTACAAGGTCCGCATCGACGGCGTCATCGGCACCGATGATCCGAACGCGGTGCTCGTCGCCAACGATCCCTCCCGCGTCGTGCGCAACGCCGACGGGTCGGTGCGTTACCTCGTTCAGCATTTCGTGAACCTCGGTGCGCTCGACACCGATGGCTTCGATCTCAATTTCCGCAAAGCGCTGCGCACCAAGTACGGCACGTTCACGCTCGCAGGCGACTGGACTTATGTGTGGCACTTCAAGCTGCACAGCCCCGGAACCGCACCGCAGGACTTCGCCGGCAACAACCTTGCGCTGCTGCAGCCGTTCGGCGCGAGCAACCCGCGCTGGAAGGGCAATACGAGCGTGAGCTGGGACTACCGGCAATTGACCACCACGCTGACCTGGCAATACACGGGGCCATATACGAACGCCGTGGCCGCGGAATTCGGCGACGGAGGTACGGGATCGGTGGCGTCGTACAGCCAGTTCAACCTCATGTTCAACTATCGCGGCTTCAAGCATTGGACCATTTACGGCGGCGTCACGAACCTCTTCGACAAGAAGCCGCCGTTCGACGTCGAGTGGCAAGCCGTGCCCGACATCACTGGCTATGACCAGTCGCTCTACACGAACCTTGGTCGTTTCTTCCAGGTCGGGGCGACGTACCGGTTCTGACAGGGAGGAAGCCGCCAGGCGGCAACCGGTCCCGGCGCGCGGCCCGCGCCGGGACGACGAAGAATGAGCTGGACCGGCAGCCGGCCTCAATCAAGGTCAAGTGCAGAGGTGCAAGGTTTGAACGCGAGGACGCTTGGCCAGCAGCCCCTCGTGCAGTCGATTTTTCATATTTGACATAATCAACATTATCAGTTATTTGTGTTGTAGTGGCTAGATTGAAATGTCCGCTTTCGGGCCACGGAAGCTGTCCGGCCGCCGGGTGTCCGGCGCCGGAGGCTGCGATGGCTGCAACGGAGCGGATCACGATGACGATGCGCGAGCTGGACAGGTTCAAGGTCATTCAGGACGTAGCCGACGGGAAGCTCAAACCGTGGCGTGCGGCCGAACGGCTGGAGTTGACGACACGGCAGATCCGGCGACTGGTCGCCCGGCTGCGTGAGCACGGCCCGGCGGGATTGGTGTCGGGACATCGAGCGAAGCCCGGCAACCGTCGTCTGGATCCAGGAGCCGCCGACCGGGCCCTGTCGATCATCCGAGATCGCTACGCCGATTTCGGACCGACACTGGCCTGCGAGAAGCTCTGGGAGTGTCACGGCATTCGGCTGGCCAAGGAAACGGTCAGGAAGCTGATGACGGACGCCGGGCTCTGGATTCCGCGCCGGCAACGACCGCCGAAGATCTACCAACCGCGAGCGCGCCGGGCGTGCCTGGGTGAACTGATCCAGATCGACGGCAGCGATCATCGATGGTTCGAGGAGCGGGCGCCATTCGACATCGTCCGCAACACAGGATGAAATGCGATGCCGAGGTCGAGCATATGCCGCTGTACCGAAGCGCGACCCCGGCGAGACGTCACGAACGATTTGCCTCGATGACGCGCATCCCGCACGACCTGCCGATTCGCCACGAACGTCGCCTCTAGTTCCCTTGACTGCCTGAATGCGTGCACCCGTCCGCACGCCGCGACGATCCGCCATCACCCCACCCGCCCTCGCCTCGCCGCCTCACGCGGCAACTACCACTACTGCCAGTACCTCCGCCGTTCGTGCGCCCGTACTCTTGTCGGCATCGCTGGCGCGCCGTTCGAGGCTGCGCCGCTTCGACCGGAGACACGACAGATGCCATTCGACTGGACGCAGGAACAGCATGCGACGCTCGCGCGCTTTCGCGACATCGGCGCGGAGATCGCCGCCGCGCAGCGCGACGCGCGCGCGCCTGCAGGATTCGATGAAGCCGGCTGGGCCCGGCTCGGCCAGGAAGGACTGTGGGACATGATCGTCCCCGAAACATACGGCGGCGACGGTTACGGCTGGTGGCACTTCTCCGCGGCGCTCGAAGGGCTCGCATCGTCGATCCGCCGCCCGGCGCTGCTGCTGTCGGTGATCGCGCAGGCCGGCATGGTGCGCGCGCTCGAACGCTACGGCACGGCGATGCAGCAGGATCGCTACTTCGGCGCGATCCTGCGCGGCGAGCTGAGCGCGACGGCGATCGCCGAGCCGGGCACCGGCACCGACGTGCGCAGCATCGCGACGAAGCTGGTCGAGCATGACGACGGCTACCGGCTGACCGGCAGCAAATTCAACATCGCGCACGCGCCGCTTGCGCGCTTCATCCTCGTCGTCACGCGCATCGAGACGCCCGGCCGGCGCAACACCGCGCTCGTGATCGTCGATCGCGACCAGCCGGGCATGACCGTCGCCGAACCCGACCGCAAGCTCGGCCTCGACGATCTGCCCACCGGCGCACTGCATTTCGACGACTGCCCGATCGCGCGCGGCCAGTTGCTGGGCGAACCGGGCGCCGGGCTCGGCAACCTGATCGACATCATTTCGCTCGGCCGCCTCTACTACGGGCTCGTCGCCGCGCAGGTGACGGCGCCGTATCTGCGCGACGCGATCGGCTACTGCCGCGAGCGGCGCAGCTTCGACAGCACGATCGACGCGCACCAGTACGTGCAGCGCCGCCTGGTCGACCTGCAGATCGGCATCGAGCGCGGCACGTGGCTCGCGCGCGGCGCGCTCGCGCAGTTGCTGACGGACCACCCGCAAGCGCTGATGACCTGCTCGATCGCGAAACTGGTCGGCGCGCAGGATCTCGTCGACAGCGCGCTCGGCCTCGTGCGGCTGTACGGCAGCCTCGGCTACCAGGCCGGCCCGGTGGCCGCGTTCGCGTCGGACGCGCTGGGCTTCATGAGCGTCGGCGGCACCGAGGAAATGCATCGCAAGAACATCTTCAACCAGATGATGCGCGCCGGCTGAGCGCGTGCGCCATCGATATGCGTATCACACGCCCTACAGGAAACCACGCATGACAACGACCCACCGACGTCCTTCCCGCCTGCGCCGCTCCTGGCTGTTTCTCGCCGGCGCCGATCACGATGCACTCGTCGCCGGCGCCGCGAGCGGCGCGGACGTACTGATCCAGGAACTCGAAACCTTCACGCCGCCCGACCGGCGCCCCGCCGCGCGCGAACTCAGCGAGCGCGTGCTCGCGGGCTGGCGCGATGCCGGCATCCTCGCGTCGGTGCGCGTGAATCCGCTCGATGCGGGCGGCATCGACGACCTGCGCGCCGCGATGCGCGGCCGGCCGGACATCGTGATGATGTCGTACGTGGCGACGCCCGAGCAGGTCGTCGCGCTCGACGAAGCCGTCACGCGTTTCGAGCGTGAATACGATATCGCCCCCGGCTCGACGGAACTGGTGCCGAACATCGAGACGACGCTCGGGCTCGTGAACACGATGGCGATCGCGCGTTCGAGCCCGCGCGTGTCGGCGGTACTCGTCGCGACCGAGGACATGGTGGCCGACATGTGCGCGGAGCGCACCCGTGCGGGCCGCGAGCTCGATTATGTGCGCTCGCGCTTTCGTGTCGAATGCGCGGCGGTCGGCGTCACCGCGATCGATTGCCCGTACAGCTATGCCGACAACGAAGGCGCGGAACTCGACATGCGCGTGTCGCGTGGCCTCGGATATCAGGCCAAGGCGATCGTCAACGGACAGTTCGTGCCGGTCGTCAATCGCGTGCTCACGCCGACGGCCGACGAAGTCGCCCTCGCCCGCCGCGTGATCGACGCGTTCGACACCGCACGGCGCGAGTCCGGCGGCCGCCGTGTCGCCGCGGCCGTGGTCGACGGTTTCCTCGCGGAAGTCCCCGATTATCTTGCCGCGCATCGGCTGATCGCCCGCGCGACGCAATTCGGCATTGCATGAGGCCCGCCATGGATACGATCGCCACGCGCCTGAAGGCGCTGAAAACCCTCGCGCATGCGGCGCCGCACGTTCAGGCCGGTAACTGGCCCGACACGCCGCAAGCGCAGTTCGAACAATGGTTCGACGAGGCCGTTGCCGCGGGCGCCGTCGAACCGCAGGTGATGACGCTGTCGACGGTCCGCCCGGACGGACGGCCCGATGCGCGCTCCGTCGTACTGCTGAACGTCGACGCGCGCGGCTGGCATTTTGCGGCGAGCACGCGCAGCCCCAAGGGACGTCAGATCGACAACCGGCCGTTCGCCGCGCTGACGTTCTATTGGCCGGCGATCGCGAGTCAGGTGCGCTTGAGCGGCCCGGTCGAACGGCTGCCGGCCGCCGAAGGCCGCGCCGATTTTGCGGGTCGTCCCGAGCGTTCGCGCGCGAGCATCCTGGCCGGACGGCAAAGCGAACGGCTCGACGATCCCGACGACCTGACGCGTGCGATCGACACACAGCTCGAGCGGCTGGCGGCCGATCCCGCGCTTGTGTCGGACGACTGGCACCTGTACGCGCTCGCGCCGGACGAAGTCGAATTCTGGCGCGCCGACAGCGCGCGCCGCTTCGCGCGGCAGGCGTACCGCCGTGCCGGTCAGCACTGGGAGAGGTGCGCGCTATGGCCTTGAAGTTCGACGCACCCCCGTCGCAACCGGGCGGCACGCCGCATGACCGAATCCACGACCGAATCCACGACCGGATGCACGAAGACACGCTGCTCATGCACGCGGGCCGCGACAGCGCGTCCTGGTACGGTTTCGTCAATCCGCCCGTCTACCACGCGTCGACCGTGCTCAGTCCGACCGTATACGATCTGCTGAACCGCACGCAGCCGTATATCTACGGCCGCCGCGGCACGCCGACGAGCGAGGCGCTCGAGCGCGCGGTGACGAGCCTCGAAGGCGGCGCCGGTACGGTGCTGTGTCCATCGGGTCTGTCCGCGTGCACGCTCGCGCTGCTGTCGTGCCTGAAGCCGGGAGATCACCTGCTGATGACCGCATCGGTGTACGGCCCGGCGCGCCATGCGTGCGAAGGCGTGCTCGCGCGGCTCGGCGTCGAGACGACCTGGTACGACGACATCACGTCGGTCGCGACCGCGTTCCGTCCGAACACGCGCGCGCTGTACATCGAAGTGCCGGGTTCCTATACGTTCGAGATGCACGATATCCCGGCGCTCGTCCAGCTCGCCCACGCGCACGGTGCGCTCGTCATTGCCGACAACAGCTGGGCTTCGCCGCTTTTCTTTCAGCCGCATGCGTTCGGCATCGACCTGTCGATCCAGTCCGGCACCAAGTATCTGGTCGGGCATGCCGACGCGATGCTCGGCACCGTGTCGGGCAACGAACGCGCATGGCCTGCGTTGAAGCAGCTTCACGGCGATCTCGGACTGTGCGCCGGCCCCGACGACGTCTATCTCGCGCTGCGCGGGTTGCGCACGCTCGGCGTGCGGCTGCGTCAGCACCAGCGCAATGCGCTAGCGGTCGCGACCTGGCTCGCGACGCGCGCCGAAGTGCAGCGCGTGCTGTACCCGGCCCTGCCCGGCGACGACGGACACGCGTTGTGGCGCCGCGATTATCGTGGCGCGTCGGGGCTGTTCTCGATCGTGCTGCAGCCGGCGCCGTCGCATGCGATCGAAGCGTTTCTCGACCACCTCGCGCTGTTCGGGCTCGGCTATTCATGGGGCGGCTACGAGAGCCTCGCACTGCCGTTCGAGCTGGATGAGCATGGCCTTGCAGCGCGCTGGCCGGCCGGCAGCCGTGGCGTGCGCCTGCACATCGGCCTCGAGGACCCGGACGACCTGATCGCCGATCTCGCGGCCGGTCTCGATCGCTACGCGACGTGCGCACGGCAGGCCGCCTGCGAGGATGCCGCTCGATGCTGACCGTCTGGGGCCGTCGCACGTCGTTCAACGTGCAGAAGGTGCTATGGCTGATCGGCGAACTGGGCGTGCCTTACCGGCACATCGCGGCAGGCGGTGAACACGGCTCGCTGCAGACGCCCGCGTTCGCGGCGCTGAATCCGACCTGCCGGATTCCGGTGATCGACTGGGATGGCGACGTCGTGTGGGAGTCGCACACGATCCTGCGCTATCTGGCCGCACGCGTACCGAACAATCCGTTCTGGTGCCGCGACGCATTCGCCCGTTCGCGCGCGGAGCGCTGGATGGACTGGTCGCAGACCGCGCTCGAACCCGACGTGATGACCGGGCTGTTCTGGGCGCTCGTGCGAACGCCGCCCGAGCGGCGCGACGATGCGCTCGTGCGCGACAAGGCCGCGCGCAGCGCGACGCATTTCAAGCTGCTCGACCGCTTGCTGTCGACCCAGCCGTTCCTTGGCGGTGCGACGCCGGGCCTGGCGGACATTCCGGCCGGCGCGACGCTGTTCCGCTATTTCTCGCTCGACGTCGAGCGGCCGCCGTTGCCGCACGTCCAGGCCTGGTACGCCCGCCTGTGCCGACGGCCCGCCTATCGCGAACAGGTGATGGTGTCGTTCGACGCGTTGCGCGGCCAGCCGGGCTGACTGCCCGCGTGACGGCTTTCCCGACCTCACGCACTCACGACCCTCTCGACACGTCATGACGCACACTGCCCTTCGTCCGATCCTGATCGTCCTGCATCGCGAACAATCGAGCCCCGGCCGGATCGGCCGGCTGCTTGCCGCCCGCGGCCATCCGCTCGACATTCGCCGCCCGCCGCTCGGCGATCCGCTGCCGGCGACACTGGCCGACCATGCGGGCGCCGTGGTGTTCGGCGGCCCGATGAGCGCGAACGACGGCGATCGCTGGATTCAGGATGAAATCGACTGGATCGGCGTGCCGCTGCGCGAGGCCGTGCCTTTTCTCGGCGTGTGTCTCGGTGCGCAGATGATGATCCGCCACCTGGGCGGCCGCGTGAACACGCATCGGGACGGGCGCGCGGAAATCGGCTATTGGCCGATCGCCGCGACGCCCGCCGGCCGGCGGCTCGGATCGTGGCCGTCGCACGTGTACCAGTGGCATCGCGAGGGCTTCGAGCGCGTTGCCGGGCTCGAGATTCTCGCGACCGGCGAGCACTTCGAGAACCAGGCCGTGCGCTACGGGCCGCACGCGTACGGCGTGCAATTCCATCCGGAAGTGAGCTATCCGATGATGCGGCGCTGGAGCACGGCGGCCGCGCACAAGCTGTCGGCTCCCGGTGCGCAGGATCTCGCGACGCAGGCAAGCGAAGGCCGGCGGCACGACCGCGCGACGGCCGCGTGGCTCAGCGCGTTTCTCGACCGCTGGCTCGCCGATGCGCCGGCGTCAGTTGAGCACGGTCACGTCGGAGATGCTGATCAGCCCCCACTCGACCGCCCGCAGCACGGCCTCATGCCGACGTGACACGTTGAACTTGCGGCGGATGTTCATGAAGTGGAAATTGATGCACGACTCGGTCACGTTCAGGATGTGGCCGATTTCCCACGACGTCTTGCCGGCCGCATGCCAGCGCAGGCATTCGACTTCCCGCCGGCTGAGCCGCGGCACGCTGTCGGGCGGTGCATGGCAGCGCGTGCCGGCGATCGCTTCGCACGCGACGTCGCGCAGCAGCGTCAGCGCCGCGAGATGGCGGTCGCAGTGCTCGCGCGTGGCGGCGAGCTCGTCCGTACACGCGCACAACAGCATGCCGACCTCGCCCTTCGCACCGCGCACCGGCAGCACGACGCCGCTGCGCATGCCGTACGCGGCCGCCGCTTCGTAACACGGCCGCTGCTCCGGCCGCGCGAACAGCGCATCGTCCCAGACGAGCGGCAGTGCCGAGCGGAAGCAATGCCGCAGCATCGGGTCGACACGGTCGAACTGACGCTGCCGGTACAGCGCCGTCCAGCCGGGCACGCCGCTGCTCCACTTGCGCGCGAGATCGAACGACGCACCGGCAAACGGCAACACGATCAGCACGATCTTGTCGAATCCCATTCCGGCGGCGGCGTCGGTCATTCTCTGCCATGACGCGTCCGTGTCGCCGGGTACCAACCATTTCAGACAATCCAGTCCATTCATACAAGCCACCCCGTTCGTTTAGTTGGAATCTGCACTCAGGCGGACTTGCGCAATCGGTTCGAGACGTTGCGCGCGAACGGGCCGCGCTAGACCGCCTCGGTCAGACGTCGCCGGCCCGCCTGCTTCGCGTCGTCGAACGAAGCCGTCACGTCGAACGGAATGCCGAACGCCTTTTCGATGCCGGACGCGTTCGCGAGGGCCGCTTCGCGCTCGGCCGGGTCCGGTTCGATCGTGATGAGCGCGCGGCAGACCGCGGCGAGCGCGGCGCGGTTCTGCTTGAGCCACATGCCGCGCTCCTTGCGGTCGTCGTGCGCTTCGTCCGGGCGGGCCGGCGGAAAGATCATGACAAACGGCTCGCCGTGCCGCATCAGCGCGTGCATGTCGTCGAGCCAGCGCTGCGCGTAGCCGGCGGATGCGATCGCGTCGTTGCGCACGACGACGAGCGGAAATTCCGTGACGTCGAATACGGCGAGCATGGTCAGGTCGGGCGGCATGGCGCCGGCGTGGTGGATAGGCATCGGGTCAGTCTCCATCGAATTGAACAGCATGGGTCGGAACGGGCCGCGCAGCGCCCGCTTCATCGTTTCGCGGCGGCGCCGGGGCCGAACGGCGGACGGGCGAGCCAGACCACCGCGATCACGGCGAGATACACGCAGCCGAGCGCGAACGAAACGTCGTTGAACGAGATCTGGTACGCCTGCGCGTCGACCAGGTTGCCGAGCAGCGTCGCCGCGCGTTGCGGATCGCCGCCGCCGAGGCGGGCGACTTCGGCCCGCACGGCCGGGTCGAACGCGCTCACGTGCTCGCTCAGCTGTGCGTGGTGCAGGATCGCGCGGCGGTCCCACAGGAACGACGTGATCGACACCGCGAAGCTCGCGCCGAGCGTGCGCAGGAACGTCGACAGGCCGGAGCCGGCGGCGATCTCGTCCGGCTTCAGGTCGGACAGCAGGATGCTGTTGATCGGCATGATGAACAGCGCGAGACCGAGGCCCTGCAACAGCTGGATCAGCGCGATGTGCGTGAAGTCGATGTCGGGCACGAAGCCCGCACGCAGGAACGACGACGTGCCGAGAATCGCGAACGCGCAGCACACGAGCACGCGCATGTTGAAGCGCGGCGCGTACTTGCCCATGAACGGCGTCATCAGCACCGGGATCACGCCCATCGGCGCGACGGCGAGGCCGGCCCAGAACGCCGTGTAGCCGAGGGTGCGCTGCAGCCACTGCGGCACGATCACGTTGACCGCGAAGAACGCCGAATACGCGAGTACGAGCGTCAGCGTGCCCGCTGCGAAGTTGCGATGCGCGAAGAGCCGCAGGTTCACGATCGGATTGGGCTCGTTGAGCTCCCAGATCAGGAACAGCGCGATACCGAACGCGGCGACCACCGACATCACGACGATGAACGTCGAGTTGAACCAGTCGGCCTCGTTGCCCTTGTCGAGCACGATCTGCAGCGCGCCGACGCCGACGATCAGCGCGGCGAGGCCGACATAGTCGACGCGCGCGGCCACCGTCGTCTCGACGCGCGCACGCATCTGCGCGAACACGCACATCGCCGCGAACACGCCGATCGGCAGGTTGATCAGGAACGCCCAGCGCCACGAGTAATGCTCGGTGACCCAGCCGCCGAACAGGGGCCCCGCGATCGGTGCGACGACGGTGACCATCGCGATCATCGACAACGCAAAGCCGCGCCGCTGCGGCGGGTAGATCGACAGCATCAGCGCCTGCGTGGTCGGGATCATCGGCCCGGCCACCAGGCCCTGCAGCGCGCGGAACGCGACGAGCTGCGGCAGGTTCTGCGCGAGGCCGCACAACAGCGACGCGAACGTGAACGCGAGCGTCGCCCAGACGAACAGCCGCACCTGCCCGACGCGCTTGACGAGAAACCCGGTCAGCGGCAACGCGATCGCATTGCTGACCGAGAACGTCGTGACGACCCATGCGCTTTGCGTCGTGCTCACGCCGAAGTTGCCGGCGATCGTCGGCAGCGATACGTTCGCGACGGTGCCGTCGAGTACCTGCATGAAGACCGCGAGCGCGAGGCCGAAGGTGGTCAGCCCGACGCTCGACGGACGAAAGCCGCTGTCGGCGGCCGCCATCGGGCCGCTCATCGCACCGCCTCCGTACGCACCGTCGCCGGCAGGTTCGCATGGATTACATCGGCGATCAGGCTGTCGGCTCGCGCGAGCTCGTCGCGGTACACGTCGGTGCGAAATACCGGCGCGCGCTGTTCGCGACGCGACAGCATCGCGCCGCTGCGGTCGTGCTGGTCGACCCGCGCGTGCATCGACAGGCCGATGCGCAGCGGATGCGCATCGAGCTGCGCCGGCTCCGTCAGTTCGATGCGGACCGGCAGCCGCTGCACGATCTTGATCCAGTTGCCCGTTGCGTTCTGCGCGGGCAGCAGCGAGAACGCGCTGCCGGTGCCGACGCCGAGACTCTGCACGCGGCCCGTATAGCGCACGCCGTCGCCGTACACGTCGGCGGTCAGTACGACCGGCTGCCCGATACGCATGTGTTCGAGCTGTTTCTCGGTGAAGTTCGCATCGACCCACAGCTCGCGCAGCGGCACGACCGCGAGCAGCGGCACGCCGGGCGACACACGTTGCCCGACCTGCACCGTCCGCTTCGCGACATGGCCGGTGACGGGCGTGACGACGTCGGTGCGTGCATGCGCGAGGTAGGCGGCCCGCAGTCGCTCGGCCGCGGCCTGCACGTCCGGGTGCGACGCGACCGCGGTGTCGTCGATCAGCGCCTTGCTCGTCTGGTGCTGTTCGCTGAGGGTCGCGAGCGCGCTCTGCGCGGCGGCGTACGCACTTTGCGCGGATGTCAGCGTGTCGCGCGCATGCGCGAGTTCTTCACGTGAAATCGCGCCGGAGCGGCCGAGATCCTCGCGTCGGGCGTAGTCGGCTTTCGCCTTGTCGAGTGCGGTGCGGCGTGCGTCGAGTTCCGCGCGTGCGCCATCGATGCTGTTCGCCAGCCCGCGTTCGTTGCTGTACAGGCCGCGCACCTTGCGCACCGTTGCCGCGAGATCGGCCTGGGCGGTCGCGAGCGCGATCTGCGCGTCGCTCGGATCGAGACGGACGAGCGGCGTGCCGGCGCGTACGAGGTCTCCGTCGTCCGCATCGATCGACACGACGGTGCCCGTCACCTGCGGCGTCAGCTCGACGACGTTGCCTTGTGCGTATGCGTTGTCGGTGGATTCGTACCAGCGTCCGACGAGCACGTACCAGATGCCCCAGCCGACGATGCCGAACACGAACGCGGCGATGAGCGCGCGCACCAGGTGCTTGCGCCGCGCGGGCGGCGGTGGCGGCGCCGAGGGTGCGGCACCGCCCGGCGCTGGTTGCGTGCGGGCGTCCGCCCCGCTCGGCGCGCGCGGCGCGGCGGTGTGGTCGGCCGCCGGCTGCTGGCGGGCGCTGGCGGGATCGGCGGCGGCCGGCCGCGCGGGAGTCTGCAAGGAGTTGTCGCTGCTCATGGTTCGATGTCAAGGATGTTGGGAAGGAGTGGCGGCGAGCGCGACGTCATCCGGCTCGGCGTGAAAGCCGCCGCCGAGCGCGGCGACGAGCTGCAGCGACTGGTCCGCGCGTTGCGCGCGCAACGCGGCGACCTCGCGGCTCGCGACCAGCAGTTGCTGGCGCACGACGAGCGCGTCGAGGTAGCTGCCGACGCCGGCCCGGTAGCGCGCATCCGCGAGCCGCCATGCATCGGTGGCGGAGTCGAACGCGCGCTGCTGCGCGTCCGTCTGCACGGCGAGCGAATGCAGCCGCTGCAGATCGTCGGCCACTTCGCCGATCGCGCCGATCAGCGTCTTGTTGTAGCCGGCGACCGCGAGGTCGTATTGCGCATCGCGCCTGCGCAGCACGCCGCGCCGCTCGCCGCCGTCGAAGATCGGCAGGCTCACGGCCGGGCTGACGTTGTAGGTGCGCGACGCGGCCTGGAACAGCGACGCGCCGCCGCGTGTCGCGAGCCCGATCAGCGCGGTGAGACTGACGTTGGGCAGGAAATCCGCACGGGCGGCCGCGACGTTGCGGCCGGCCGCCTCGACCCGCCAGCGCGCGGCGACGAGATCGGCGCGCCGGCCGAGCAGCGCGGCCGGCAGGTCGGCCGGCACCGCGAGCGCGGCGGCCGGCAGCGGCGCGGGCCGCACGAGCGCGAGGCCGCGATCGGGGCCTGCGCCGAGCAGGATCGCGAGCGCGATGCGTGCGCTGTCGATCGCCTGCGCGGCGTGCGCCTGCTCGCGCGTCGCGGCCGCGACCTCGCTTTCCGCCTGGCGCTGCTGCGCGACGTTGTCGATGCCTTTCGTGACGCGCTGGCGCGTGAGCGTGAGCGCTTCGTCGGCGCGCGCGTACTCGGCCCGCGCGACGTCCTGCTGATCGAATGCGTACGCGAGATTCACGTAGGCGCGCGCAACGTTGACCGACAGCAGCACGCGGGCGGCCTGCGCATCGATCCGTGCGGCGCGCGCTTCGCCGAGCGCGGCTTCCCACGCGGCACGGCGGCCGCCCCACAGATCGAGGTCCCAGCTCAGGCCAAGATTGATCTCGCGCGTGTGACTGAAGAAGCCGCCGCCCTCGCCCGACGAAAACTGGGTGCCGGACAGGCGTTCGGCCTTCGCGCTCCCACGGCCGACGAGATGCGGCAGCCGTGCGGCCTGGGCTTCGATCACCAGCGCCTGCGCTTCGCGGGCGCGTGCATCGGCGGTCGCGAGATCGGGGTTGCCGGCGAGTGCCTCGTCGATCAGCGCACTCAGTTGCGCATCGTTCAGCGCACGCCACCAGTCGGCGGCCGGCCAGTCGCCGGTCGGCGCATGCGCGAGGCTGCGCGACGCGGCGAGCGTATCGGCGCCGCGCAGCGTGCCGGCCGGCGCGAGTCCGTCGCGGCTCGCGCACGCGCCGAGCACGACGAGCGCCGCGGCGACGGCGATTCGCGACACGGCGCGCAGCGCGCCGGTACCGCGTATCCAGGGAGCAAGTGCTGCATGCATCGCATTCCTCTGCTTCGTATCGGTTTGAACACGACATGCATTGTTGGACGCCCCCGGACAAAGCTGATAATGTTGTTTAGACAAAAAATAATGAATTCCGGCCATGCCCATCCGAGACGTTTCTCCCCCGCGCACCGTGCAGCACGCCGACTCCGATCCGAGCGAACGTGAGGACGGCCCGTCGCTGATCGCCGTCTGGGGCGAGGACGACGGCAGCAACACGTACCGGCTCGGCACTCGCGAGGTCGACTGGCACAGCCATCTGCGCGGCCAGGTGTTCTGCGTGGAAAGCGGTTTCGCGCACGTGCGCACGCCGCACGGTTCGTGGCTGCTGCCGCCGCATCGCGCGGGATGGATTCCGCCGGGCGAGCAGCACAAGGTCAGCATCAGCGGTGCGTTGAGCGGCTGGAGCGTCGTGATCGCGCCGGCCGCGAGCCGGCGCATGCCGGGCCGGCCGTGCGTGATCGCGATCACCGAGCTGATGCGCGCGCTCGTGCGGCGCGCGGTGTCGTGGGCCGACCAGGACCGGCTCGACGTCGAGCAGGCGCGCATGGGCCTCGTGCTGCTCGACGAGATGCGCCGCGCGCCGCACGAGCCGCTGCATCTGCCGATGCCGCGCGACCGGCGGCTGCTTCGGATCGCAAACGCGATCCTCGGGCAGCCGCACGACGGCCGCACGCTCGAAGCGTGGGCCGAATGGGCAGGACTGTCCGCCCGCACGCTGAGCCGGCTGTTCGTCGCGGAAACGGGCACGAGCTTCGCGCAATGGCGTCAGCAGGCGCGTCTCACGCATGCGCTCGAACGTCTCGCGAGCGGCGACAGCGTCGCCAACATCGCCGACGCGCTGGGCTATGCGACGCCGAGCAACTTCATCGCGATGTTCCGCCGCGCGTTCGGCGACTCGCCCGCGCATTACTTCGCAAAGCGCAGGCAGCCGTAGCGCCGCGCGGCTTAACCCTGCCCCTATCACCCCTGCCAGTACAGCACCGGCATCGACGTCGCTATAGTCGCCGTGCGACCGGCCGGTCGGTCGCGCAACGTGACTTGTGGAGGGTGTCGATGTCGAATGCCGTTGGGTCGGACCACACGCCGATCGTCTCCGAGCAGCAGCTCGCCGATCATCTGGCCGCCGGCTGCAAGCCGGCCGCGCAGTTCCGGATCGGTACCGAGCACGAGAAGTTCGTCGTCGTGCGTGCGACGCATGCGGCCGCGCCTTACGATGGTCCGTCCGGGATCGCCGCGGTGCTCGCGCGGCTGCAACGCGACGGCACGCCGATCGTCGATGCCGGACGGATCGTCGGCGTGATCCAGCGGGACGGCGCGGCGATTTCGCTCGAGCCGGCCGGTCAGCTCGAACTGTCGGGCGCGCCGCTCGATACGCTGCACGACACGCATGCGGAACTGCATGCGCATCTCGCCGCGGCCAGTGACGCGTGCAATGCGCTCGGCCTGCGCTGCGCGCCGCTGGGTTTTCATCCTCACCTGGCGCGCGCGGCGCTGCCGTGGATGCCGAAGCAGCGCTACGGGATCATGCAGCGCTACATGCCGCGCGTCGGCACGCGCGGGCTCGACATGATGCAGCGCACCTGCACCGTGCAGGTCAACCTCGATTTCGCGTCGGAAAGCGACATGGCGCGCAAGATGCGCGTGTCGCTCGCGCTGCAGCCGGTCGCCACCGCGCTGTTCGCGAATTCACCGTTTTCCGACGGCCGGCCGAGCGGCCTGCTGTCGACGCGCGCACACACGTGGCTCGACACCGACGAGGATCGCTGCGGAGCGCCCGCGCTGTTCCTGTCGCGCAGCTTCGGATTCGAGCGCTACGTGAGCTGGCTGCTCGACAACGTGCCGATGTATTTCGTGCGGCGCGGCGACCGCTATGTGGATGCGACCGGCTGGACGTTCCGCGATTTCATGCGACGCCGCATTCCGCATCTCGAAGGCGACACGCCGACGCTCGGCGATTTCGCCGACCATCTGACGACGGTCTTCACCGACGTGCGGCTGAAGCGCTATCTCGAGATGCGCGGCGCCGATGCGGGCTCGCCCGCGATGATGGTCGCGCTGTCCGCGTTCTGGACCGGCCTGCTGTACGATCCGGCCGCGCTGTCGGAGGCCGAGACGCTGGCCGCCGCGATCGATCGTGGCGCGTTGCTGACGTTGCGGCGCGACGTGCCGCGTTTCGGGCTCGGCACATCGGTCGACGGCCGTCCGTTGCGCGCGTTGGCGGCCGATGCGCTGGCGATCGCGCATCGAGGCCTGCGCGCGCGGGCGCGCACGGATGCGGCCGGCCGCGATGAATCCGTGTATCTCGCGCCGCTCGACGAGATCGTCGCCGGCGCGCCGACCCAGGCCGAGCACTGGCTCGCCCGCTATCGCGACGCGTGGGCCGGCGACGCGACGCGGATCTATGACGAAGCCGAGATCTGAGCGGGTCGCGCGGGGCCGCTCATGCGCAGCATGCGAGTAGCGGCTCGTGCGCGAACTCGGTGCCCGGCACCGGCGCATGGCCCCGCCGCCGCGCCCGCACCGCGTGCGCGAGCGTCTCCAGGAGCTGCGCGGTATCGGCGAACGACACGCACGCGTCGGTGATGCTCTGCCCGTAGCGCAGCGGCATGCCGGGCACGAGATCCTGGCGCCCTTCGATCAGGTTCGACTCGATCAGCACGCCGACGATGCGCGTGTCGCCGGCCGCGACCTGGGCGGCGACGGCCGCGCCGACGCCCAGCTGATTGCGGAACTGGCGGCGGCTGTTGCCGTGGCTGACGTCGATCATCACGCGCGGTGCCCACTGCGCGGCCGCCATGCGCTCGCATGCGGCATTCACGGCGGCCGCGTCAAAATTCGGTTCGCGCCCGCCGCGCAGCACGACGTGCGTGTGCGGATTGCCGGGAGACGCCGTCGCGCATAGCCGGCCGCACGCATCGACCGACAGGAAGCGGTGTGCGCGCGCGGCCGCGCACATCGCATCGACGGCCACCTGAACGTTGCCGTCGGTGCCGTTCTTGAAGCCGATCGGGATCGGCAGCCACGACGCCAGCTCGCGATGCACCTGCGATTCCACCGTGCGTGCGCCGATCGCGCCCCATGCGACCAGATCGGCCAGGTAGCACGGCGACAGCGGATCGAGAAACTCGGTTGCCGCCGGCATCTCCGCTCCGTTGAGGTCGCACAGCAGCGCGCGCGCCGTATGCAGCCCGGTGTCGATCCGTTCGCTGCCGTCCAGCAGCGGATCGTTGATGAGCCCTTTCCAGCCGACCGTCGTGCGCGGCTTCTCGAAGTACACGCGCATCACGATTTCCAGCTCGTCCGCGAATCGTGCGCGTTGCAGCGCGAGCCGTGCCGCATAGTCGCGCGCCGCGGCCGGATCGTGCACCGAGCACGGGCCGGCGATGACCACGAGACGATCGTCCGTGCCGTTCAGCACGTCGACGATCGCCTGGCGAGCCGCATGAACCGTGCGCGATGCGCGCAGCGTCGGCTGCAGCGCGCCGGTCAGTTCCGCGGGGGACGGCAAGTGCAGCACGGCGTCACGGTTCGCCATCCAGGCGTTTGCATGCATGGGGACTGCCCTCCTGTCGATGATTAGGTGGATTTTTCACTACAGCGCGACTTTATTGAGTGGTGCTTTCCACACGCAACTAACATAGTTGCCAGTTTTAATTCATAACCTTATGAATGACAGGAATAAGCGAAATTTCACGAAATTGAAGTATTGGGTTTTCGTGTCGTCGAAGTGCGCCGCGGGCCGGGAATTCGATTTTTCAATCGCTGACGCGGAAGCGGCCTTCCAAAGCGCGGGCAACGCTTGATGGATCAGCCGCAGTGGCGCGCTATTCGTTCTGATAGTGGCGTCCCGATAGGTGTTCGATTAATTTTCAAATTCCTGACAGGCCGATCAGGTTCGAATATATAAATCAACCCAGTCATTGCGGAGAATCACCATGTCGAAGCGTCATTATGAAACGCCCATTCACGTCAAGTATCGCGATACGGATTCGATGGGGCATGTGAGCAGTCCCGTCTATTACGACTATCTGCAGCATTCGTACCTCTGCTACATGTTCGACCTCCTCGGCTTGCCGCGCAGCGAGAAGCTGCCGCACATCATGGTGAAGACGCAGTGCGAATACCTCGCGCCGGCGCAATTCGGCGACAACCTGACGATCCGCTCGAGCATCGTGCGCTTCGGCAGCAAGAGCTTCGATCTCGAACACCTGATGGAGCGCGACGATCAGACCATCGTTGCGCGCGGCATGTCGACGCACGTGATGTTCGACTACGCGAACAACACGACGCAGACCGTCCCCGACGAGTTCAAGGCACGCGTGCTCGAATTCCAGGGTTCGCTGTGATGCGCGCGTGCCATTCGGGGAGCGACACGTGAGCGCCGTGGTGGCGCGCGCCCGACGCAGGATCGGTGCGATCGTCGAACGGCGCGACGATCGCGCGATCGTGATCGTCCGGCATGCCGCGCACGCGTTGCTCGAGCCGGCCGCGCTCGAGCGGCACCGCGCGCTCGTCAGCCGCCACGAGGACGAACTCGAGGTGATGCTGCAGCCGTGCGGGGGCGCGTACGACGGTGTGCGGCCGCTGCTCGGGCGATTGCGGGATGCCGGCGTGACCGTCGCGCTCGATACGGCGACGCTCGCTCACGACGCGTCGCTGCTCGAGTTCGCGAGCTGGGTCACGCAGTGCGCGACGCCCGGCGAGACGCAGCCGCCAGGCGAAGACGCAACCGTGCCGCGCGGCGGGCTGTTCTGCGGCCTGGTCGTGCGCTGGCGCGATTGGCGCAACGGCTGGCGGCGGCCCGGACAGGACGACGCGCCGGAGCGTACGCCGCACGCCATCGCGGCGGAGGCGGCCGAACACATCGCGGCCGGCGACCCTGACGCGCAGGTGCTCGGCGCGCTGCTCGACGCCGATGACGCGGCCACCGACGCGGCGCTCGATACGCTGTCGGACGCGGTGCGCGCGCGGCGGATCTGTGCGGCGACGCGAGCCGGCTGGCCGCTCGCACGGCGGTTATGAGCGTCGTGCGAGCGGCGGCCGACGCGCGCGCCCTGCCCGCGCGTGCGTTTCTGGTCGGCCTGATGGGCGCGGGCAAATCGACGCTCGGCCGTGCGCTCGCGACATCGCTCGGCTGGGCGTTTGCCGATAGCGACGACGAGATCGAGCGGCGCACCGGCCGTTCGGTCGCCGCGCTGTTCGACAGCGTCGGCGAACGCGGCTTTCGGCTGCTCGAAACGCAAATCGTCGACGAACTGACACAGCGGCCGAACGTCGTCGTGGCGACCGGCGGAGGCGCGGTATTGAATCCGCGCACTCGCTCGCGCCTGAGCGAACGCGGCTGCGTGATCTACCTGCATGCGGACGCGGATGCGCTGTGGCGCCGTACGCGCGACGGCACGCACCGGCCGCTGCTGCAGGTGTCCGACCCACGGCACACGCTCGCCGCGTTGTACCGGCTGCGCGACCCGCTGTATCGCGAATGTGCGCATGCGCTCGTCGATACGACCGCGCAGGGTGTCGCGCGCACGACGGCCGACGTGTTGGCGGTGCTGCTGGCGCGGGTCAGCGCGCCGGATTGACGGCGCGCGCAATGTGCGGCCGCTGCCCTGCTCTTGAATCGCATGGGCGCAATCCGGATTTTGAGCACCAGACGCGATTTTGAAATGGCGAGTTTGGTCCGGTAACAATGATGTTGTGATAAGAAAAGTTATCCTGATAACGTTGTTGCTTGATCCAACTCTTGTGTTCCGCAACCGAATAATCGGCTCGTCGGGCCACGAAAAAAGCGATCCCTTCGCGGTGTAGTCGTGGCTGCCGTGCTCTTCCGTACGCGCGCATCACGTCTCCGTATCGATCACGTCCGCCGGGAACGACCGATCGCCGGCAGCGAAACTCGCGGACGTCGCCAGAACGACGCGCGCCGTACCACTGCCGCGGCGCGCGTGTGAATCGAGGCAAGGCAAACGCGGGATTCCGCGAAGCACTCCGAGTCCGAGTGCATGTCGATACTTCAACGGTGACGGTGAAGGTATGGGGTTACTTGCGTCACGCCGCCAGCCCGAGGCTGCCGCGCTCGGCGGCCACCCATCCCCGCACGCGTTTTCGCCCACCCTCCCGGTTTCATTGCGCGTCGAATATGAGGGATCGATCGCCGCAGAGCCTTGTCCGGCAACGCCGTACACGATCCAGATACATTGAAATACAAAATATCGGATGCGATTTAATCGAATACGCTTGACGTGAGAGGCCGGCTCGACGAAACTCCATCGCATCCGATCTAATCGCATCGGAAACAAACCACCCAACCAACGGAGCAAATGATGAGCAAGATCGAAAAAGTGCTGTACACGGGCAAGACGCATACGACTTCGGGCGGCCGCGACGGCGCGGCGCGCAGTTCCGACGGCCGCCTCGACATCCAGTTGTCGTCGCCGGGCAGCGCCGGCAACGGCACCAACCCGGAACAACTGTTCGCGGCCGGCTGGTCGGCCTGCTTCATCGGCGCGATGCAGCTTGCGGCGCGTGCCGCGAAGGTGACGCTGCCGGCCGATCTCGCGGTCGACGCCGAAGTGGATCTCGGCACCGCTGGCAACGCGTACTTCCTGCAGGCCCGGCTGAACGTGAGCGTGCCGGGGCTCGACCGTGACGTCGCGCGGCGCATCGTCGATGCCGCGCACGAGACCTGCCCGTATTCGAAGGCGACGCGCGGCAACGTCGACGTCGACATCCGTCTCGCTTGAACGATGTATCGGGCGGCCACGGGCCGCCTGCCGACTCCCCGCTTTCCTTTCTTTCTATTTGAGGTGAATGATGAAAACCCGACTGATCGCCGCCCTTCTCGTCGCTGTTTCGGCCACGGTGGCCGCCCCGGCATTCTCCAGCGAAGCCGCCGTGACGCGTGCGCAGGTGCGCGCCGAACTCGCGCAATTGCAACAGGCCGGCTACCCGCTGAATCGCGCAACCGACGCAACCTATCCGGACGATCTGCAGGCCGCGCTCACGCGGATTCATGCGGCCGCGGCGGTCGCTGCGGTCGCCGACAACGAGCACACGTCCGGCTATGGCAGCAACGGCGACGCGGCAACGCAATCGGGCCGCCGGCATGCGCTCAGCGTGGCCGATCGCTCGGTGTATTTCGGTCACTGAGCGCGGCGCGTCGTCGAGTCGCGACCCCTGAATTCCCTTCCATCCCTGTTCTGTCGAGGTAAATGATGAAAACCCAATTGATCGCCGCCGTTCTCGTCGCCGTCTCCGCTTGCGCCGCCGCACCGGCGTTCGCCACCGAAAGCACCGTGACCCGTGCGCAGGTGCGCGCCGAACTCGTGCAACTCGAAAAGGCCGGCTATCAGCCGGGCCGCGCGAACAATCCGCACTACCCGAACGACCTGCAGGCCGCGCTGACGCGGATTCACGCGAACGACCCCGCGATGGCCGATGCCGCAACGTCCGGTTACGGCAGCGATGCCGTCGCAGCGACGCAGTCGGGCAGCCGGCCCGCGACGCGGATCGCCGAACGCTCGATCTACTTCGGCCATTGAATGAGACCGCGAACGACGCCGGTTGCCGTCGCGAATGCAGGTTGCGCGGCGACGACCGGCGCTGCGGTGTGGCCCGGCGCGCCCGGCGGGCGCGTCATCGTCGACGTTTGCGCACAACACACCTCGAAGGGACATGCCGCACCCATATACGCGCCCATCGCAAGCATGGGCGCAATCCGTTGCTGCGGCGCTCTCAACACGGCGTAAGCGGGCGTGACGATC
Organism: Burkholderia metallica; assembly: GCF_001718555.1. Lineage (NCBI taxonomy): Bacteria > Pseudomonadati > Pseudomonadota > Betaproteobacteria > Burkholderiales > Burkholderiaceae > Burkholderia > Burkholderia metallica. Next base: position 1,922,738 of record NZ_CP013401.1, on the reverse strand, counting down.
GGCAGGTCGTGCGCGAGTGCGTGCAGCCCGTCGAAATCAGGCTGATCGCGCAAACCGGCGTCGGCGACATCATGCGGCGACGCGACGATCCCGCCGGCATACGAGTCCGGCAACGAAATCCCCACCGGTGCGCGCCCGAGCGCGAGCAGCGTTTCGGTCAGTGCCCGACCGAGCACGACGACGCGTTGCGGTGATCGCGATGACCCGGACGCACGAGGCGCCGGCGTGACGAAACACGACATCGAATCCAGCGCGCGTGAACCGGACGGCGCGACGAACCGGCCGACGCGGCATCGCGCCCCCGCCCATCCGGTCTATGCTGTGCCACCGATACCTTCAATCGAGGAGCACCCGATGTCCGATGCAACGATCGGCAACGCGCGAGGCGGTGCGCACCCGCTAGACCGTGTGGTATGGAACGCGCTGACGGGCCGGCAGCGCCGCTTTGCGCTCGGCAACGACCGCGCATGGCGGTTTCCGGTCGCGATCGCGCCGTTTGCCGCGATCGACGACACGAGCGACGCATCGTTCGACGCGTTGCGCGCGCTGATCGCCGCCTACGGGCCGGCAGCGCTGGTCACGCCGGACGAGATCGAGCCGCCGCCGGGATTGCACGCGATCCGGCGTGCGAACCTGTTGCAGATGGTGCGGCAGCGGACGCTCGATCCGGCGCCGGCGTCCTCGCATGTCACGCTCGGCGAAGCCGACGTGCCCGAGATGCTCGCGCTGACCGCGGCCGCGCAGCCGGGCCCGTTCGGCCCGCGCACGTTCGAGCTCGGCCGCTACATCGGCATTCGCAACGAAGGCCGGCTCGCCGCGATGGCCGGCGAGCGGATGCAGGTCGACGGGTATACCGAGATCAGCGCCGTGTGCGTGGATGCCGCGTTCCGGCGGCAAGGGCTTGCCGCGCGTCTGATGCGGTCGTTGATCGCGCAGATCGATGCGCGCGCGGAAACGCCGTTCCTGCACGTCCTCACGTCGAACCAGGTGGCGATCGAGCGCTATCTCGCACTCGGTTTCGCGGTCCGCCGCGAGATGCACCTGCTGGTGCTCGGCGACGCGCACGCCTGACGACGCGGCCGGCGCACTGCACGCGCCGAGCCGCCGCCGGTGATCCGCGCGCTTATTCGTCGGTCGAGCGGATCAGGTTGCCGCGCAGCGTGACGATCGCCTTCTGCATCTTCGCGAACTCGTCCGACTTCAGCCCGGTGGCTTCGACGAGGTTCATGTCGAGCCCCTTCTCGCGCACGCGGCGGCCGCTTTTCGTCAGGCTGACGAGCACCTGACGTTCGTCCGACGGATCGCGGTGCCGCTCCAGGTAACCCATCGCCTCGAGCTTCTTCAGGATCGGCGTCAGCGTATTGGATTCGAGGAACAGCTTCTCGCCGAGCTGGCCGACCGTCTGGTTGTCCTGCTCCCACAGCGCGATGATCGTGATGTACTGCGTGTACGTGAGCCCGAGTTCTTCGAGGATCGGCTTGTACGCCTTGCCGAACGCGAGGTTCGTCGAGTAGATCGCAAAGCACAGGAACTCGGACAGCTTCGGGGCGGCAGCGGATGGGGTTTCGGTCGGTTTCATGAACGTCCTCCAGCGACGCGAACGGCCGCAGATGGACGCATTATATATCGCATACGATCTTATCGGTAGCATGAAAATCGCTCTCGATGAACCGTCGTGGTGGCGCGATGCGGCCGGCGCATCGTCAGTCCGCCCTGCGGCGTTTGCCGGCCTGCACGCGGCTCGCCGACAGCAGCGTGCATTGCACCGGATGCGCGATTTCGGTCGCGAGCCCGCCTGCTGCGAACAGCAGGATCATCAGCCAGCGCTTCATGCGTCCTCCACGACCGAGAGGCTCGCGCCGTCGGCGACCGTCGCGTCGAGCGCGTACGGATCGACGCCGTCGAGGCAGCCGAGATTGACGCGCCAGCATGCGGGGTCCTTGCGCGTCCGATGAAACGGATAGATGCCGCAATGGCGGCAGAAATAGTGACGGGCCGTGTGCGTGTTGAAGTGGTAGCAGGTCAGCGCGTCTTCGCCTTCGACGATCTTCAGGTCGGCGGCGGCGAACATCGGGCTCATCAGCGCACCGCGCCGGCGGCACAGACTGCAGTTGCAGCGCATCGCCGGCGTAATCGCCGCCCGGACTTCGAACTGGACGGCCCCGCAATGGCAGGACCCTTTGAACCAGGTTGCAGACATGATGGACTCCGACGAGGTCATGCCTGCTTTATAGCGGACGCCCGAATCCGCGATGTATCGCGATGTATCCGCGGCGCGCGCGGATACAGAACGTTGCAAATCGGCGGCGGACGGTGACGTATCGGTGCGGCGATCGCGGCGTGTTCACCGGTCGCCGGCCGGTGCGTGCGATCCGCCGCCCGCGCTTCGGATGATCAAGCCAGCACGTGCCGCACCCGCTCGATCGCCGCCTGCGTTTCGCGTTCGAGCGTGGCGAACAGCTCGGCCGCCGGCAAGGATCGCGCGAGCGACGCCGCCTGCCCGGCCCACTGCGCGCCGTAGCCGAATTCGCCCTTCGCCTTCGCGGCCGCATGCAGTGCCTTGCCGGCGTCGTATGCGATTGGGTACGCAGGCGTGGCCGGCGCGCGCGGATCGTCGCCGAGCGCGGTCAGGCGGTTCGCGATGCCGCGCGCGAGCCGGCCGGAGATCGCAGCCGTGAAGGTCGTGCGGCGGGCTGCGTCGCCGAGCAGCGCGCGGCGATAACCGTCGTCGATCGACGTTTCCGGGCACGCGACGAACGCGGTGCCGAGCTGCGCGGCCTGCGCGCCGAGCGCGAGTGCGGCGGCGATGCCGTCGCCGTCCATGATGCCGCCGGCGGCGATCACCGGCACCGCGCATTCGCGCACGATCAGGCGCGTCAGCGCGAACGTGCCGAGGCGGTCGTCGTCGGTGGTCGAATCGAATACGCCGCGATGTCCGCCGGCCTCGATGCCCTGCGCGACGATCGCGTCGATGCCGGCGGCGGCGATGCAGTGTGCCTCGTCGAGATTCGTCGCGGTCGCGAACAGCGTGATGCCCGCACGCTTCAATGTCGCGATCGCCTCGTCGGACGGCAACCCGAAATGGAAGCTGACGACGGCGGGTTTCTCGTCGAGCAGCATTGCGAGCATCGCGTCGTCGGCGACGAAGCTCGTGTAGATCTCCGACAGCGATGCGGGCGGCGTCGCGCCGTATTCGCGGAACGCCGGCGCGAGCCAGTCGAGCCACGCGCGTTCGACGGCGGCGTCGGCTTGCGCCGGGCTGTGGCAGAACACGTTGATGTTGAACGGCTGGCCGGTGAGCGCGCGCGTGTCGCGGATCATCTTGCGCGCGCCGTCGGCATTCGTCGCGCCGACGCCGAGCGAGCCGAGCCCGCCCGCGTTCGACACGGCGGCAGCCAGCGCCGGCGTGCTGACGCCGGCCATCGGCGCCTGGACGATCGGTGCGCGGATGCCGAGCGTGCGCAACAGCGTCCGGTTGTCGGTCGATGGATTCATGTTGCTTGCCTCCTGTTGGCAGCCGAAGCGCGAATGCGCCGCGCTGCGCTGTGTTGGCCTTGCGTATCGGATTGCCGGCTTCACCCGTAGGATAGCGGACGGAGAAACCGCATCCAAGGCTGTCGGCGTGCAGCGTTCGCCGAGCACTGCGGCCGACATTCGAGCGGCTCCGCTGTCGAACCAGCGACACCGTCACAGCACGCGTGACGGATTCATCGGCGTCACACGCGGTGCCGATGCGCGACCGCTGCCGGACTGCGGTGTGCGGTTCGACGCGACGCGCACGCGCGGGCCGGGTGTCCAGCACGTGAAAAAGACGCGCGCCGCGATGCGTGCGACCCACGTCACGACCGGCCTGTCGGTGCGCCTGTTGTGCCCACGCCGGCGCTCACGCCACGGATCTCATGGTTTTCCCGGGATGCCGGTTGCATGGACGCGCAATTGGCTCCGGTGCGCTGCCGTGCGCCGCGCAGGCTGCACGGCCCTGCCGCGCACCGGCTGGCCGCCGTCTGCTCCGCACCCTTTCTGCGCAGGAAAGGATCCTTGAAGCATCCGCAATTATCACGTGCGGCGGAATTGCCCACCATGTGTCGGACGATCGGTACGGCCCGCGTGATCGGCCCTTTCACGGGCCTTGCGGCGCCTGCCGCCGCGTCGTGCGTCCGGATGCATCGCGCCGGTCGCGAAAGGCCGGGTTCCGCGCCGCCGCATATCGATAAATCAGGAGACACGATGAACAGCCATTCCCTCGATCTCGGCGGCAACGCGGGCGGCCCCGCGTCCGCGCGACCGCCGACTGCCGCCGCCGGCAGAGCCGATGCGTCGGCCCTGCCCGCCCGCCGCGTCACGCTCGGCGATTTCATGGACGACCTGCCGGTGAGCGCGTTGCACCGGTTCGTCGTCTGGGTGATCGGCATCGCGCTGTTTTTCGACATGTACGAGATCTTTCTCGTCAGCACGATCGGCTCCGCGCTGCAGAACGAGTACGGGCTGAGCCGGCAGAGCACCGATTTCAAGCTGCTGCTGGCCTCGGCGTTCATCGGCATGTTCGTCGGCGCGATGTGCCTCGGCAGCCTCGCGGACCGCATCGGCCGGCGCAAGGCGTTCCTGCTGACGCTCACGTGGTACAGCGCGTTCTCGCTGGTCGGCGCGTTTTCGGCGAATGCCGACATGCTCGTCGCGTGCCGGTTCCTGACCGGCATCGGCGTCGGCGCGATCTATCCGGTCGCCGACAGCTTCCTGTCCGAGATCCTGCCGAAAGACAAGCGCGGACGGCTCGCCGCATGGGCCTATACGACCTCGTATGTCGCGGTGCCGCTCGTCGGCTTCCTCGCGCTGTGGCTCAATCCGCTGCATGTGGGCGGCGTGGCCGGCTGGCGCGTCATCCTCGCGATCGGCAGCCTCGGCGCCGTCTACGTGCTGCTCGTCCAGCACCGGCTGCCGGAGAGCCCGCGCTGGCTGCTCGCGCAGGGGCGCACCGCCGACGCGCACGCGGCCGTGCGGCGCTTTGCGCAAGGTACCGGCGTGCGCGTGCCCGATCGGTTCGCGGAACCGGTCGAGCCGCAACGGCCGCTCGGGCTCGGCGAGCGCATCGCGCTGCTGCGGCGTGAGCCGTACGGCGCGCGCTACCTGATGCTCGCGATCTTTCACCTGTTCCAGGGCTTCGGCTATTACGGCTTCGGTACGCTGGCCGGTACGGTCGTGAAGAGCCGCGGCTTCGACGTGACGGACAGCACGCTGTTCATCGCGCTGTCGTTCATCGGCTATCCGGTCGGCTCGCTGCTGTCGATTCCGCTGCTCAACTGGATCGAACGCCGTACGCTCGTGATCGCGTCGATCCTGTCGATCGCCGCGTTCGGGCTGTGCTTCGCGTATTCGGGCAATACGGTACTGATCGTCGGGTTCGGATTCCTGACGACCTGCGCGTCGAACGTATTCAGCAACGCGTATCACGTGTACCAGGCGGAGATTTTCCCGGCGCGCGTGCGCTCGACGGCGATCGGCAGTACCTATGCGCTGTCGCGGATCGTCAGCGGCGGGTTGCCCTTTGTGTTGCTGCCGGTGCTCGCGAGTTATGGCGCCGGTGCGATGTTCGGCGTGATTTCGTTCGCGCTGGGTATCGTCGCCGTCACGCTGCGCATGCTCGGGCCGCTGACGACGCGGCGCAGCCAGGATGAAATCAACCCGGTTTGAACGCCGGTCGATGCGGGGGCGCGGGAACGCGCTCACGCATGCGTGCGCCAGACGACGGAGGGTGAAATCCGCAGCGGGAGGCCCGTCGATCGACGGCTGCGCCGTTCAGTCCGGGGCGCTGTGGCAGGAACGCTGCGACGCCATGCCCGCCTCGGAAACGACGACCGTGAATTCGATCCCCGATTCGAAATCCAGCGTCGTGGTCGAGAACCGCGGATCGTCATCGAGGTAGCGCTTGTACGGTCGAACGGCATCCTCGGCCGTGTACATGTTGTCGGCCAGGACGACCGATCCCGGGCGCAGCAGGTGCTCGACGGCCTTGAACACTGTCAGGTAAGTGTCGGCCCAGACGTCGATGAACACCATGTCGAACGCACCGTCCAGTGCGGCCACGGTCTCGAATACATCGCCTTCCCGCACGTCGACATACGCGTCCAGGCCAGCCGTTCGGACGTGCTCGCGCAAACGTGCGCACTTGAGCGCATCGCGTTCGGTCGCGACGACCGTGCCGCGGCCCAGCGTGCGCAGCGCGTCGGCGAAATAGAGCGTGGACACGCCGCACGAACTGCCGAGTTCGAGGATGCGCGCCGGCCGTTGCGACAGCACCATGTTGCGCAAGAATCCGCCCGTTTCCGGCGACACGGCCAACGACAGCGGGCTGCCTGCCGGCGACTCGAAATCGTCGGTGAACAATCCGAGCGTTTCGAGAAACCGCCCGCGCAGACGGGGGGCGATCGCTTCGTATTCGTCGGCCAGCGACAGGAAATCCTCGTTCGATCCCTGGAACTGTGCGCGGGCACGGGCGACGATTTCGGTGCGGCTCTCGTCGTGGAGCCGTTGCAGAAGCGCGAGCGTGGGTGAAGCCATGTGCAGTCCTTGATGAAATGAATCCTGTCGACGAGGGTTGGAGCGACCGCCGCTTTCGTCGGCGGCTCCGCGCCGTCGTTCGATATCGACGAACGATGAACGCCGCTAGGCGAGCCGCGCGAGCGTGATCGCACGTTCGGGACACGCGGTCACACACAGTCCGCATGACCGGCAGGCCTGCGCGTTCGGCGTGTACGCGACTTTCATCCCATGTACGCGCAGTTTCACGCGATGCATCAGGCCGAGGCAGGCATAATCGGCGTGGTCGATGCGCCGGATCTCGAACACGTTCTCGGGACACACCGCGACGCAATCGCCCTTGCCTTCGCAACGTTTCAGATCGACGACCGGCGCTATCACGCCCGGCGGCTGTTTGCAGTTGCCCGCTGATGGTTCGCGCACGTTCACTCTCCCGCGGGCCGGTTGCCGCCGGAGCGCCACGCGCTGCGAAACTGCTCGCGCTCCTCGGGCGTCATCGCTTCCCACTTGCGCCAGTGCCGCCGGCCGCGCCAGCCGTGGTGCCCGCGAAATCCGCCGAACAGGATGCGGCTCAACACGAGCAGGCCCAGCGCATGGGCGAAGTCGATCGTGCGGGCGCCGACGAACAGCGCCGGAATCACCCAGTTCCACAACATCATGACGACCCATCCGAGCACGCCGATGGCGATCACCGCGAGCAGCGCCTTGCCTGCACATCTGATTCGAAACTTCATCTGTCGACTCCTCTAGGTATTGTCCAGTTCGTCATAAACGGGCTGCAGCCGCGCACGCAGATGCAAGACCGCATAGCGTTTGCGAGCGAGCAGCGTATTGAGCGCGACACCGCTTTGCGCGGCCATCTCCTTGAAGGAGCGGCCCTCCAGTTCGTGCGCGATGAATACGTCGCGCTGATTCGCCGGCAACTCGTCGAGCGCATCCTGCAACGCGCCGAGCAACACCGTGCGGGCATAGCGCGCGTCGGGGCCGGTGTCATGCGCCGGCAGCACGAGGTCCAGGCGATATTCGCTGTCCGCATCGTCGTCGGTGTCGAACAGTTCGGCGAGCGGCTGCTCCTTCTTCTTGCGAAAGCGATCGACGATGCGGTTGCGCGCGGCCCGGAACAGCCACGCGCTCGCCTGTTCGATCGGCGCCGGCAGCCGGTACGCCTGGACGAATTCGTGAAACACGTCCTGAAGGATGTCCTCGGCATCGTCCGGGTCGCGAATCCGACGCCGGATGAAGCTCACGAGCCTCGTTCGTTCACGCATCACTATCGCGGTGATGTCGCGGTCTGGGTCGGTCATCGTGCGTGAAGTGAGTGGCGATTGCATGCGCCTGAAGACGTTTCAGGCGCGCGAATATTGTGTCGAGGGTGAAAATTTACTGCGTGAACGGAGCGGCTGTCTGAGTAGCGTCGTGTGCGCGGCCGAGCCAGCGGGAATACGCGTTTCGTTCGGCCCGCAAGTCAGCGTCGATATAAGGGGGCGCGATGTAAAGATGATGAAAGGTGCGTGTCGGCGGCGGCGGTCGAACCCACGCGCCTGTCGTGTTCCGATACGCGGTATCCGGCCGGACTGTGGGCAGGTCGGTTTCATGCCCCGGCCCCACCCCTTTGCCGACATGGCGAGTCAAGAATTCAACGCCGCAAAGCTGACATGCGAGCACGACGCGCTTCGCCGACTGCCATTCAGGCCGACTCCCCCCACCCTCGCGCGCCTCCGACGCCAAGGCGATCGCTTCGAAATGGCCGAGACCGAGTGAAAACGTTCAGCGAACTGCTCGTGCGAGCGAGGCTCCGCGTTTCACGAAGCCTCGATCCAGATCGGCTCCGCAGGATGGTGCTCTCGAATTGCGTCGACGGCTTGCGCCATTTCCCGGGCGTCCGCCGCACGCACGTGGCCGGTGAAATCCGTGACAAGCATGCCCATGGAGCGAAGCACAGCCAACGCTTCGTCAGACAGCACGCTGGCGTCCACCCACAGCCGGTGCGCAGGGTCATCGCGCCAGAGTCGTTCGAATGCCGCGACTCCGGCCTTGGAGCAGGCAAAAAACACCATCTGCATCTCCATCGTTGCGTGCGGCCGGCGTGCCGGGTCGATCCTGTCGCTGACCGACCGCATTCACCGCGCCGACATGAAATCGAACAGCTTCGCGACATCCGTCGTCAACACGCTGCCGGCCTTCACGCCGACCCACAGCGTTCTCGTCGCCCACGCATCGTCGAGCGTGATGACCCCGAGCCGCGCTGCGCGCTCGCCGGTCACCGCATCGCGCGGCAGGATGCCGATCCCGAGCCCCGCCTCGATCATCCGGCTCACGCCGTCGAAGTTCGATACCTGGATCCGCAGCTTCAGCGAACGCTCGGCCGCGAATGCCGCGTCGGTCATCCGTGCGAGCAGCGAGCTGCCGTCGCTGAGCCCAACGTAATCCTCGTCGAGCGTCTCCGCGAAACGGATGCTGTCGCGCGCGGCGAACCGGTGCGTGCGCGGCACGAGCAGCACGAGTTCGTCGCGCCGGTACAGGCGCCGTTCGATGCCGGGCGCCGGCACGTTGTCGGCGAACACACCGAGGTCGGCCTTGCCGGATGCGAGCGCGTCGACGATCTCGTGGCTCAGCCGTTCCTCGAGGCTCACCTTGATGCCCGGATGGCCGGTGAGGAACGCGGCGAGATCGGCGGGCAGGAACTGAACGATCGCGGACGTGTTGGTCCACACGTGGATGTGGCCGCGCACGCCGGCGACGTAGTCGCTCATCTCGTGCGCCATCCGGTTGACCTGCTCGATCACCTTCGCCGCATGGTCGAGCAGCGCACGGCCCGCGGGTGTCAGCTCGACACCGCGCGCGTGCCGGACGAACAGCGCACTGCCCGTCACGCTTTCGAGTTCGGCGATCCGCTTGCTGACCGCGGACAGCGTGAGCTGGCCGTGCTCGGCCGCTTTCGTCAGGCTGCCGTGCTCGGCGACGAGCGCGAACACGCGCAGCGACTGCAGATCGAAATGAAGCGGGTTCACCATGTCGTGGGTCCTGGGTGGGCCATGCCGGCGAGTGCATGCGTCTTGGCTCGGCCTGACGCCCGGTCATACGCCCGGCCGCGTGAGCGCGGCACGGCGAGGCTAGCGCGGCGCGATCGCCTGCAATGCCGTGAGCATCGCACCGTCCGGCTTCGCGAGATCGTCGAGCACGTCGAAGTGCTGCATGCCGGGCAATCCGACACAGGCGATCCGTTCGCCGGCCGCTTCGCATGCCGCCGCATAGTCGCGTGCCTGCCGGACGAGTTCCGGCAACTCGGCATTGCCGACCGCGACGACTGTCGGCGCGCCGGGCCCGACGTCGTGCAACGGGCTGTATGCATCGATTTCGCGTGCGGTGAGCTGCAGCTTGTCGTTCAGGCAACACAGCGAGATCGGTTCGAGATCGACGAGCGGGCTGATCGCGAGCGCCGCTACGACGGCCGGATGCGCGCGGTATACGGCCGTCAGGTGACCGCCGGCCGAATGGCCGCTCAGGTGGATCGGCCGCTTCGCGGTGCCGATGCCGTCGGGATCGTTCGCGAGGTAATCGAGCAGCGCGCCGATCTCGGCGACGATGTCGGTCATCGTCGCGACCGGCGCGAGCGTGTATTCGGCGAGTATCACGTCGAAACCGCGTGCGAGCGGCCCGCTCGCCGCATACGCGAAATCCTCTTTCGCGCAGTGCTGCCAGTAGCCGCCGTGGATGAACACGAACAGCGGCGCATCGGGTGCGCCGCACGACAGCCAGTCGAAACGCTGCGCGGGTCGTGCGCCGTAACGCAGATTGCGCCGGCCGGGCGCGGCTTCGTAAAGCGCCGCGCTGCGCGCCTGCATCGACGCCAGCAGCGCCGGGAAATCGGGCACCGCTTTCGTGTTCAGATAGGCGGCGTCGAGCGCCGCGCGGTCCATGCCGCGATAGAGGATCGTCATCGGGAATCTCCTGTGTCGGGTTGCGAAAGCGCGCACGCAAGCATCGCGCGCCGTGCGCAGCGGGTCTCGCGTTCGCCGGTGCACGCATTATCCGCGGCGCGGCACGCGCCGGCTATCCGGAATCGGCGAGCGCTGGAACCGGCTGTCCGTTTTCGGCGGGAGAGCGGCGCGGCATGCGGTCTGGCCTGCGCGACCCGGGCCGCATGCACGGCTGCACGACTGGCGCCGGCGATGCGCCGCCGGTCAGATCGGTTCGGCAATCTCGATCAGGTTCAGGTCGGGATCGCGCACATAGACCGAGCGGATCTTCTGCGTCGCGCCCGTGCGCTCGACGGGCCCTTCGACGATCGGCCATGCGACGCGCTTCAGGTGCGCGATCACGTCGTCGAGCGGTACCGACGCGATGAAACACAGGTCGAGCGCGCCGGGCACCGGCACATGGGCCTTCGGTTCGAATTCCGCGCCGCGCACGTGCAGGTTGATCTTCTGGTTGCCGAAGCGGAACGCGATCCGGCCGGCGCCGAAGGTTTCGAGCCGCATCTGCAGCACTTCGGTGTAGAAATGCGTGGTCCGGTCGGGATCGACGCAGGTCAGCACGAGATGGTCGAGGTGGTCGATCAGCGCCATGAGGTTCGCTCCAGTGGGTCGTTCACGAGAAAGCGCGTTGCGCGGGCATGTCGCCGGCGTCCGCGCGCGGCGACGGATGAAGGTCCGAGCGGCGCCCGGCCTTCAGGATCTGGCTCGGCACGTCGTGACCGATCAGCGAAGGCAGCCGGGCCGACGCGGCCAGCACGGCCGCGAGATCGACGCCCGTGTCGTAGCCGTCGAGTTCGAGCATGTGCACGAGTTCCTCGGTGCACGCGTTGCCGGTCGCGCCCGGCGCGTACGGGCAGCCGCCGAGCCCGCCGAGCGACGCGTCGAAGCGGTCGATGCCGGCGTCGAGCGCCGCGAGCGTGTTCGCGAGCGCCATCCCGCGCGTGTTGTGGAAGTGCAGCGTGAGCTGCCGTGCGCCGAAGCGCTCGCGGGCACGTGCGCACAGGTCCCGCACCTGCGACGGAAACGCCATGCCCGTCGTGTCGCACAGCGTGAAGCCGTGCACGCCGAGATCCGCGAAGCGCTGCATCCACGCGAGCACGCCTTCGGCCGGTACGTCGCCTTCCATCGGGCAGCCCATCGCGGTCGACAGCGACACGTTGATCGCGACACCTGAACCGCGTACCGCGTCGATCACGTCGCGCAACTGCGCGAACGACTGCTCGCGCGTCATCCTCAGGTTCGCGCGGTTGTGGCTTTCGCTCATCGACATCACGAGGTTTACTTCGTCGACGCCGCACGACAGCGCGCGCTCGGCGCCGCGCACGTTCGGCACGAGCACCGTATAGACGACACCCGGTGCGCGCGCGATGCCGTGCATCACAGCCTCCGCGTCGCGCAGCGCGGGGATCGCCTTCGGCGACGTGAACGACGTGACCTCGATCTTCGCGTAGCCGCAGGCGCTCAGCGCATCGACGAGCGCGATCTTGTCGTCGGTGTCGACGAACGCCGCTTCGTTCTGGAAGCCGTCGCGCGTCGCGACCTCGTGGAGGTAGAGCCGTTTGCGTGGTCCGTTCATGTCGTCGTCTCCGGGTTCGGGTTCAGATCACGCCGCGCGTGCGCCAGTCGCCGCGCGTCGCCGCATCGATGCCGAGCGATTCGAGTACCGCGTCGGTCTCCGCGCCGAGGGCGGGCGCCGCGCGTTCGATACGCCCGGGCGTCGCGCCGAGCTTCGGCACGATGCCGGGCACCAGCACCGGCGTGCCGTCGGGCAGCGCGGCGTCGACGAGCATGTCGCGTGCGCGGTAATGCGGATCGGCCGCGATGTCGGCCACGTCGTAGATGCGCCCGGACGGGATGCGCGCGTCGTTCAGCGCGGCCAGCACGGCGTCGAGATCGTGCTGTGCGCTCCACGCGCCGATCGCCGCGTCGATGCGCTCGACCTGCGCGACCCGTCCGTCGTTGTGCGCGAGCGCCGGATCGCTGCCGAGATCGGGCCGGCCGATCAGCTCCATCAGGCGCCGGAAGATGCTGTCGCCGTTGCCGGCGATCAGCGCGTACTTGCCGTCGCGGCAGCGGTACGCGTTGGTCGGCGCGATGCCGGGCAGGCTGCTGCCGGCCGCCTCGCGCACGGCGCCGAACGCCGAGTATTCGGGCAGCAGGCTTTCCATCATGTTGAACACCGATTCGTACAGCGCGACGTCGATGACCTGCCCGTTGCCGCCCTGCTGCTCGCGATGCCGCAGCGCGAGCAGGATGCCGATCACGCCGTGCAGCGCCGACAGCGAATCGCCGAGCGAGATGCCGACACGCACCGGCGTGCGGCCGGGCTCGCCGGTCAGGTGCCGCAGGCCGCCCATCGCCTCGGCGATCACGCCGAAGCCGGGGCGGTCGCGGTACGGACCCGTCTGACCGAAACCCGACACGCGCAGCATCACGAGCCCCGGATTGATCGCGGACAGCGCGTCCCAGCCGAGCCCCCAGCCTTCGAGCGTGCCGGGCCGGAAGTTCTCGATCAGCACGTCGGTTTGCGCGACGAGGCGGCGCACGACGTCCTGCCCTTCGGGCGTGCGCAGGTCGAGCGTGAGCGAGGTCTTGTTGCGCGACTGCGCGGCCCACCAGACCGACGTGCCGTCGTGCAGCAGCCGCCATTTGCGCAGCGGGTCGCCGAGCCCGGGCGGCTCGACCTTGAGGACGTCCGCGCCGAATTCGGCGAGCATCCGGCCCGCGAACGGTCCGGCGATCAGTTGGCCGAGTTCCAGCACCCGAATGCCGTCGAGGGGGCGTGTCATGGCGGTCTCCGATGCAATCGTGTTGTCGATGACGGCGATCATGACGGCGTTCGCGCCCGGCGAAAATCGATCGATGCTCAACCAGCCTTTCCGAAACGGAAAGGCGTGCACTGCGTCTCTTCGCATGCGCGGGGTGTCGGCCTTTCCATCCGGGAAAGCGAGCTCGCGCAACGATCGAACGACGGCCCGCGCGCCGCCGGCAGAATCGAGCCCGTTGCGCGCCCGCCGGGCGCCCGTCAGAGAGGCCCGCCATGTTTTCCGTTTCCGCTCCCGCGAAGATCGTGTTTCTCGACCGCGCGACGCTGTCGCCGCGCACGGTGCTGAAGCCGTTCCCGTTCCCGCACCAACTGCACGCGTTCGACCGGACGGCCGCGCACGAAGTCGCCGCGCGCGTCGTCGACGCGGACGTCGTCGTGACCAACAAGGTGCGGCTCGATGCGGCGGCGCTCGCCGCCGCGCGGCGCCTGCGCATGATCGCGATCGCCGCGACGGGCGCCGACATCGTCGATCTCGACGCCTGCGCGGCACGCGGGATCGTCGTGAGCAACGTTCGCGGCTATGCGGTTCGCACGGTGCCGGAGCACACGTTCGCGCTGATCTTCGCGCTGCGCCGCAGCCTCGTCGCGTATCGCGACGCGGTGCGCGCCGGGAGATGGCTCGACAGCGGGCAGTTCTGCTTTTTCGATCATCCGATTCGCGACCTGGGCGGCTCGACGCTCGGGATCGTCGGCCACGGCGTGCTCGGACGCGCGGTGGCCGCGATCGGGCAGGCGCTCGGCATGCGGGTGACGTTTGCCGAGCATGGCGACGGCACCGGGCGTGCCGGCGGCGTCGACACCGTGCCGCTCGACAGGCTGCTGCGCGACAGCGACGTGATCACGCTGCACTGCCCGCTCACGCCCGCGACGCGCCACCTGATCGACGCGGCCGCATTCGCGCGGATGGCGCGCCGGCCGCTGCTGATCAACACCGCGCGCGGCGGGCTCGTGGACGAACGCGCGCTCGTCGACGCATTGCGGTCGGGGCAGATCGCGGGCGCCGGGTTCGACGTGGTCACGCAGGAGCCGCTGCCGGCCGCGCATCCGTTCCACGCGATCCTGTCGCATCCGGCGTTCATCCTGACGCCGCACGTCGCATGGGCGAGCGACGAAGCGATGCAGGCGCTCGCCGATCAGCTCGTCGACAACGTCGCCGCGTTCGTGGGCGGCATGCCGCGGCACGTGGTGTGACGTGCGTGGCGCAGCGCGTTCGAATGCACCGCGCAAACGAGACGGCCCCGTTCGATTGCTCGAAGCGGGGCCGGCTGAATTCGGGGGCTGCTTGCGCCAGCGATTCGGCACGTGATGCGCGCGTGCATCCGCGCTGTGCTGCGACCGGTTCCGGGATGCGTAACGGGCGTTACTTCAGGCAATCCGGACCACCGGCGCTGTCGGGCGAGCCCGACACCGAACGCGACGAATCCGAAAAACGTCCGTGCTGGATCAACGGCGGCACGCCGCCATCGACGCGAACGTCAGTAAGCAGACATCTCGACGCAAGGATCGACCTTGGACGGCGAGCAGATGGCCGAATACTTGGCGCTCTCGCGCATCAGCGCTTCGCCTTCGTGCAGCGCGATCTTGATCTCGGGGTGACGCTCGTACGCGAGGAATGCCGAGCAAACGACCGCGGACATCACGACGAGGGAAAACACAAATTTTTCAAGGGTTTGGAAACGTTCAGGCATGGTTCGACCTATCTTTCAGGCCGTGATTATAGCGCGAGATAAGGGTTTTCCCTATACGGAGACCTGCATACCGAGGATGTATTCGGTCCCGGGTCGACCGGATGGTCGCGCCCCTTTTCGATTCATTGGTGTCGGAGCGGCGGTCGCGCCGGCACGGGCGACCGTCATCGAGGGCTTGAAGAAGCGGGACGATCGCGGCCCGCAGGATTGAACCGTTCGCCCGCGAAAGCTGAACGCGCGTCTGCGCAGCGCGTCACTGCGGCGCCGACGCCCCGCTCGCCGCGTTGCCGGGCCATGCCTTGCCGATCTCGTCGACCAGCGATTTCGCGGTGCCCGTCACGATCGCCGCGTCGACGCCGGACGTCTGCCACGAACCGTCGGCGGCCTTCACGAAGGTCAGGTTCGCGCGCGAAGGCTTGTAGTCGGCATTGCGCCACGTGACCACGACGTCGCACGCGTAGGTGCGGTCTCCTAGCTTCCTGCAGTCGCCGTCGGGCTTCGCCGAGACGACGTCGGCCGACACGGGCAGCGGCTGGCCGAACAGCGCGTTCAGGCCGCCGTGGTTTTCCGCTTCGAGCGCGCGCCGCACGGCGGCGTCGACGTCGCTCGATCCGGGGCCGTCGTGGAGCAGGTTGCAGGCGGCCAGCAGTGTCGATGCACCGGCGAGTGTCAGCAGCGTTTGAAACTTCATGGATTTCCGTCGATCGGGGGAACGCCGCGTAGTCTGCAACGTCCGCGTGTCGTGCGCGGTATCCATTTGTAACCGATTGCACGGCGGCCGTCGGGCGGCTCCTTCCGCGCGGCTACTGGCGCTCCTGCTTCACGCGGCTGACGAGCTGCGTCGGGCTCACGAACTGCAGCGCGATCACCACCCACACGAGCGTGATGGCCATGTAGATCATCGCCATCGCGTCGATCGACTGCGGCGCGCGCACGCCGGTCGAGAACACCGCGTAATACAGCGCGACGACGAGCGTCTGCGTGCTCGGCCCCGCGGTGAAGAACGTCAGCTCGAACATCCCGATCGTGCGCACCAGCACGAGCAGCCCCGCCGCGAGCATGCCGGGCACGAGCAGCGGCAGCAGCACGTACCGGAAATAGCGCCACGTGTTCGCGCCGAAGATGCGCGCGGCGGCTTCGAGATTCGGATCGATCTGCTCGATGAACGGCGTCATCACGAGAATCACGAACGGCAGCGCCGGCACGAGGTTCGCGAGGATCACGCCGGGCAGCGTGCCCGCGAGCCCGACCTTGTACATCACGGTGGCCATCGGAATCCCGTAGGTGACGGGCGGCACCATCAGCGGCAGCAGGAACACCAGCAGCGCGAAGCGCTTGCCGCGAAACTGCACGCGCGCGAGCGCATACGCGGCCGGCACGCCGAGCGCGATCGACAGCAGCACGACCGAGCCGACGACCTCGACGGTCACCCACAGCACGCTCGCGAGCTGGAAGTCCGCCCACGCCTTCGCGTACCAGTGCAGCGTGAAGCCTTGCGGCAGC
The DNA here is from genome assembly GCF_001718555.1 of Burkholderia metallica. Taxonomy (NCBI): domain Bacteria; kingdom Pseudomonadati; phylum Pseudomonadota; class Betaproteobacteria; order Burkholderiales; family Burkholderiaceae; genus Burkholderia; species Burkholderia metallica. The sequence continues at coordinate 1,906,209 of NZ_CP013401.1, read as the reverse complement.
GGCGTGCCGAACCAGCGTGTCGCGATCGAGTTCACCGCGACGGTCGCGATCAGCAGCATCACGTTCAGCAGGAAGAACGCCATCAGCCCCCAGACGAACGCCTTCCACGCGCGGCCGGCGAGATTGCCTGTCATTTTCTGCGGTTGCCTCGCGTCGACGGGCCGCGCATCGGGCGCGTCGGGGCTGGGCGGCCACGATCGCGCGGGATGATTGTCGGTCGCCATCAGCCCTTGCCTCCCGTCACCGCGCCCGTATAGAAGAAGCGGCGCGCGCCGAGCATCGACGCGACCACCAGCAGTTGCACGAAACCCATCACGATCGCGATCGCCGACGCGAGCGAATAGTCGTAACTTTCGAACGCGGCTTCCGCCGCCGCGATCGAGATCACGCGCGTGGGCCCGGCCGGCGCGCCGAGCAGCACGGCCGACGGGAACACCGAGAACGCCTGCACGAACGACAGGCACGCGGCCATCGTGAGCCCCGGCACGAGCAGCGGCAGGTAGATCTGCCGGAACTGCTGCCACGGGTTCGCGCCGAGCGTCGCCGCCGCCCGCGCGAGCGTCGGGTCGATGCCGCTGATGTACGACAGCATCAGCAGGAATGCGAACGGAAAGCCCGACACGATCAGCGACAGCAGCACGCCCCAGTAGTTGTGCGTGAGGCGCACTTCGTCGGTGTACAGGTGCAGCCCGTGCAGCGCCTGCGGAAACCAGCCGTTCGGCCCGAAATACGTGAGCATCCCGTCGGCGACGAGCACCGTGCCGAGCGTGACCGGAATCACGAGCAGCGTCGTGACGAACTTCTGGTACGGCGAATGGCGGCGCAGTGCGAACGCGACGGGCACCGCGATGCCGACGTTGAGCAGCGTCGCCGGCACCGCGAGCTTCAGCGTGACGAGCACGGTCGGCCACATCGCGGTGTCCGTGAAGAACTGCACGTAGTTCGCGAGTGCGCCGCCGCCGTTCGTCGGCTGGAACGACAGCACGAGGCCGTATGCGAACGGGTAGATGAACAGCGCGGCGATGAACGCGAGCGCGGGCGTGACGAGCCACGCTTTCGCGTCGCGCGGCGCGCCGGCCGGCAGCGTGCTCATGCGGCCTCCCGGTATCGCCGCGCGGCAGCCGCGCCGCTCATGTCGGCGCTCCGGGGTAGACGAGCGTGCGTGACGGCGCCACGCGCAGCCGCAACTGCTCGCCTTGCGCGAATTCGCCGGCCGCGCGCGCCCAGATCGGGCCGAACGGCGTAAGCGCGCGGATCAGCGAATCGCGGCCGCCGTACTCGACCGTTTCGACGGTCGCATCGAACGTGTTGTCGCCGCCTTCGTCCGCGCGTTCGATGTCGTCGGGGCGCAGCGCGACCGCGACGTTCTTCGCGTCGAAGCCGGCCATCGGCACGCCGGTGACGCGAATGCCGCCGGCCACGACGTTCACGTACTCGCCGGCCGTCCCTTCGAGCGTGAACGGCAGCACGTTGCGATAGCCCATGAAGCGCGCGACGTGCAGGTTGTGCGGGCGCGTGTAGACGTCCTTCGGCGACGCGACCTGCTGCACGACACCCTCCTTCATCACGACGATGCGGTCGGCCATCGACAACGCTTCGTCCTGGTCGTGCGTCACGTAGATCGTCGCGCGTTCGAGCTGCGTGTGGATGCGGCGAATCTCCGCGCGCATCTCGATGCGCAGCTTCGTGTCGAGGTTCGACAGCGGCTCGTCCATCAGCACGAGCGGCGGCTCGATGACGATCGCGCGCGCAATCGCGACGCGCTGCTGCTGCCCGCCCGACAGTTGCCCGGGCAGCTTGGCTTCGTGACCGACGAGCTGCACGAGTTCGAGCGCCTGCTGCGCGCGCCGCCGGGTTTCCTGCTTCGGCACGCCGCGCATCTTGAGGCCGAAGCCGACGTTGTCGAGCACCGACATGTGCGGAAACAGCGCATAGTTCTGGAACACCATCCCGAAGCCGCGGCGCTCGGGCGGCAGCACGTCGATGCGCGTGTCGTCGAGCCAGATGCCGCCGCGCGTGAGCGGCTGCAGCCCCGCGATGCAGTTGAGCGCGGTCGACTTGCCGCAGCCCGACGGGCCGAGCAGCGCGATGAACTCGCCGCGCCGGATCTCGAGATCGAGCCCGTTCAGCGCGGCGACCTGCGCGCCTTGCGCATTGGTGAAGCTGCGGCATACGCCGTCGAGCCGCAGCCGTTCGAAACTGTGCGTCATTGCGCGAACTCCGTCGGCGCGGGCGCCGCGGCGCCCGCGGGTTCATGCGTCACTTCGACTTCTGCGAACCGATCTCGCGATCCCACTTCTGGAACGCGGCGACCATCGCCTGCGCGTTGAGCGGCTGCACGTGCGGACGATCGGCCAGCAGCTTCGCGTACTCGGGGCGGCCGAACTTGCGGATCACCTCCTGGCTGTGCGCGGGCGCCATCTCGAGCGTCACGCCCTTCACCGCGGGGCCCGGATAGAAGTAGCCGTCGTCGTAGGTCATCGCCTGTTGCGCCGGTTCGAGCAGGAAGTTCATCAGCTTGAACAGCACGTCGAGCTTCTCTTTCGGCACGCCCTTCGGGATCACCATGTAGTGCGCGTCGTTGACCCACGTCATGTCGTCGAACGCCTGGACCCGGAATTCGGCCGGCACGATGCCGAGCGCGCGCGGGTTGAGGTCCCAGCCGGTGACGGTCACGGTCATGTCGCGCGTGCCCTCGCCGAGTTCCTTCATCACGGCCGACGTGCCGCCCGGGTAGTACGGGATGCAGTCGTTGAGCTGTTTCAGGAACGCCCAGGTCTTGTCCCAGCCGTTGATCGGATCTTGCGGATTCTTGTCGCCGAGCACGTACGGCAGCCCCATCAGGAACGTGCGGCCGGGGCCCGAATTCGCGGGGCGCGCATAGATCAGCTTGTTCGGGTGCGCCTTGCACCATGCGAGCAGCTGATCGGGCGTCTTCGGCGGGTTGCTTACCTTGGCCGGGTTGTATTCGAGCAGCGGGCCGGCCGGCATGTACGTGACTTCGAGGCCGAAGCCTTGCGCGAGATCCTGCATCTTGCGCGGGCCCGGCGCGTACTTGTCGAGCACGCCGGGGAGCGCGGCCGCGTTCTCGGGCAGCAGCTTCATCCACAGGTTCTGTTCGATGCCGGCGGCCAGCGCATCGGTGCCCGTCAGCACGAGGTCGATGTCGGCGCGCCCCGCCGCCTGCATCGCCTTGATCTTGCCCGGCAACTGCGGCGCCGGCGCATTCGTGAACGTGACGTTCGACACGAGGTTCGGGTTCTTGTCCCTGAAGGCTTCGATGGCCTTCTGCGTGAGCTGCAGGTTGCCCGCGACATCGACGATGTTCAGCGACACGGGGGCGGCCACGGCGGTCGCCGCCGACAGCGCGAAACCCAGGGCGAGTGCGATCCGGCGGACACGGCGAGCGATTCGGGTGGCGTTCATGTCTCCTCACTTCGGTCGGTGGATGGGACCTTTCTTTTCAGGAAATCATGACGGCGTTATACGATGTCGGTCAACAAAAAACCACGGCGCGCGGGGCGGGACTTTCCCTGACAAATGCCTTCCGTTGGTTGACGATTTCTGTACCGTTCATGGCTGCGGAGGCGTGCGGCGCTGATCGCGACGCGTGTTAAGACGTCATATCTCGACGAACGACACGCTGGAACGGGTTCGGGGCCGCATCGCGGCCGGACCGTGACGGGACGCGCGCGGGGTACCCGAACGGGCCGGCGCGGTGAAGTCCTGTTCGGTCAGTCAGGCCGCGCCGAGTGCGGCCACTTCGCGGATCAACCGTTCGGCATCCTGCCACTCGCCATACCCGGACGCGGGGTTCAGGTGCCCGACCTCCCCCAGATCGACGAGCCGGCTCCCCCACCCGGCCGCCAGCGCCTCGACGCGTTCGAAGCGCGCGAGCGGATCGTTGCGGCTCGCGGCGACGATGCTCGGAAACGGCAGCCGCCCGGTCGGAATCGGCGTCCAGCCGTTTGCGTCGATCGCATCGGGCGCCGGATAACCGGGCGGCATCGGCGACTCGAGATCGGCCGGCGCCGCGAGCAGCGCGCCGTGAATCTTGCGCGTGGCCTGCCGCGCCCAGTGCACGGTCATCATCACGCCGGCGCTGTGCGCGACGAGGATCACCGGGCCGTCGATCCGGGCCAGCGCCGCATCGAGCGCCGCGACGCGCGCGGCCCGGCTCAGCTTGTCCGCCTCGAGCGGCGCGACCGAGCGCGCGTTCGGCAGGCGCCGTTCGAGGTGCGTCTGCCAGTGGTTGTCGACGTGATCCCGCAAGCCGGGCACGATCAGGAGGGTCGGGATGGTCGTCAGGGTCATGCGGTCTCCGAAACGTTCAGGAAAGTGGGGACGCGCGCCGTTCGCGTTCGACGCGCGCGAGGTCGGCCACATAGCTCGCGCGTCCGATCGCGAACAGCACGGCTGCCATGAGCGGCACGACCGGAATCCATTGCAGCGCGCCGACGAGCCCGGCGCGATCGGCGACCCACCCCGTCAGCAGCGGGCCCGGCGCCATGCCGAGCAGGTTGTTGGCGAGCGTGAGCGTGGCGAATGCCGATGCGTGAATCGCGGCCGGCGTCAGGTTCGCGACCATCGCGCCCGACGCACCGGACGCGCCCGCGCCGACCAGCATGCCCACGCAGATCAGCGCGAGCTGCAACGGCCCGGGCGGCAGCCGGAACGCGATCGCGAGGCACACACCGGTGAGCACGCAATACGCGATCGCGGTCAGCCACTTGCGCCTGCCGTCGGTCTTGCCGACGCGGTCGGTGACGATCCCGCAGCCGACCATCCCGACGCCCGCGAGCAGCACGAAGCCGGCCGCGAGCACGGCCGCACGGTCGGGCGCCATCGCGTAGTAGCGGTTCAGGTAGCTCGGCAGCCACGCGAACAGCGCGCCGGGCACGAACAGGTGCAGCCCGCTGCCGAGATACGCGCAGATCACCGAACGCGATGCGAACAGGCCCGACATCAGCGCGCGCACGCTGCCGCGCAGGTCGCGCGGCGCGCCGGCGTCGCGCCGGCACGGTTCGACGCGATACGCGGCGAGCCGCCGCTCGGTCACGACGCAGCGATACGCGACGAGCAGCACGATGCCGAGCGCGGCCATCACGCCGAACGACCAACGCCAGCCGAGATGCGCGCCGACCAGCCCGCCGAGCGCCATCCCGAACACGGAACCGAATGCGCCGCCGGCCATGAACGCGCCGGTCAGCGTCGCGCGCAGCCGGGCCGGAAAGATGCTGAGGATCAGCGCGACGCCGACGCTGCCGTACGCGGCTTCGCCGAGCCCGACGAGGCCGCGCGCGACGAGCATCTCCGTGTAGTTGGCCGACAGCGCGCAGCCGAGCGTCGCGACGCTCCACAGCGCGGCCATCAGCACGATGCTGCGCACGCGCCCGAAGCGGTCGGCGAGCACCGACAGCGGAAACGTGAGCAGCCCGACCAGCAGCGCGACCACGCCGGACAGCGAACCGAGCTGCGTGTCCGACAGCGCCCACGCGTGCTTGAGCAGCGGAAACACGGCGTTGAGCACCTGCCGCGACATGTAGTCCGACAGCAGCAGGCCGACGGTCAGCCCGAACACGAGCCACGCATAGGCAGGCGCGCGCCGGCCGGCGGCGGCGACGTCCTGCATCGACGGCTCGACATGATGGATCAGCATGCGTGTCTCCTCCCGCACCGGAGCGGTTGCGCTCCGGCGCGGCTTGCGCGGCCCCGCTCCGTTGACCGGAGTCGGCCCCGCGCGGTGCGCGGGACGGGTGCCGCGCCACAACGATCGGCGGACGGCGGCCGCGACGGCCGCCTGCGGGGATGCGCGGCGCGTCAGGCGGCCCGCAGCGGCACGTTCGGCTGCCCCGGCCGGCGGTTCGGCGCCATCCCGAGGTGCGCGAGCGTCTCGTCGATGCCGTCGTACTGCACGCCGATCCGGTAGATCGCCTTCGCCTCCTTGCCGGTGGCGATGTCGCGCCCGAGCTCGCGCGCGATCCGCACGCACTGCTCGACCTGCTGCACCGACGTCATCCGGTTGCCCTTCTGGTCGATGATCGTGTCCTCGATCCCGCAGCGCGGATGCAGGCCCAGCGCCATCGCGACCGTGTTGATCGGCAGCACGTTCTTCATCAGCGATTCGAGCGTGATGCACGCGCCGTCCGGGCAGCGCCGCACGAATTCCATGAAGTTGTACGGGTTCGGGCCGTCGAAGCCGCCGCCGATGCCGACCCACGTGACGTTCAGCGGGCCGCGATAGACGCCGCGCCGGATGATCCGTTCGAGCGTTTCCAGCGCGTGCATGCCGGTGAGCTGGAAATGCGGCTGGATGCCGGCCGCCTGCAGGCGGCGCAGGTGTTCGTCGACCCAGCCGGGGCCGGCCGGCACCGTCATCTCACGGTACGCGTTCCACAGCGCGGCTTCGTTCAGCGACGTGCCGGCGATATCCTCGCGGTTCATCAGCTCGGTGATGTTCATCTGGACGGTGTTGATCGCCACCGTCACCTGGTCGGGCTTCGGCGTCAGCTCGGCGAGCATGTGGCGCGTGTCGTCGGACAGCCACTTCGCGTCCGCGCCCTCGCCTTCCGGCGCGAACGAAATCGAGCCCCCTACCTGCAGGATCATGTCGGGTACCGCTTCGCGCAGGCGGCCGAGCAGTTCGTTGAACTTCGACAGCCGCTTGCTGCCGTGGCCGTCGAGTTCGCGCACGTGCAGGTGCAGTACCGTCGCCCCCGCGTTGTAGCAGTCGACGGCCTTCTGCACGTGCTCGTCCATCGTCACCGGAATGTCTTCCGGAAAATCGGCGGGCATCCATTCGGGGCCGTACGGCGCGACCGTGATGACCACCTTGTCCTGGTTTTCCGGGTGCAGCGAATCGTCGAGAAATTGCATGTCGTCCTCCAGTGGAAAGCGTTGTATTGCGGGCGTACGGGCGTGCGTATCCCGCCGCGCCGGGCGGCTGGCCCGGCGCGTTGCATGGGGTGCGGATCGGTTACGGCGCGGCGGCGCTCAGAACGGCACGTCGCCGACGATGCCCGCGCGCTCCATCCGGCGCACGCACGGCGGGTAGTCCATCACCGCGTAGTGCTGCGTGCTGCGGTTGTCCCAGAGCGCGACGCTGTTCTTCTTCCAGCGCCAGCGCACCTGGTATTCGGGGATGGCCGCCTGGCTAATCAGGTACTGCAGCAACTGGCCGGCGCCGGGGTTCGCGTCCTGCCCGACACGCACGCGCGCGGGCGTGTGGAAGTTCGTGAAATGCGTGGTGAACGCGTTCACGTACAGCACCTTCTCGCCGGTTTCGGGGTGCGTGCGCACGACCGGATGCTCGGCGTCCGGGTACTGCGCCTTCAGCGCGAGGCGCTTGTCGATGGGCATCGCCGCGCCGAAGCTCGCCTCGATGCTGTGACGCGCGCGCAGGTCGTCGATCTGCTGCTTCACGTACGCGGGCAGGCGCTCGTATGCGAGCACCATGTTCGCCCACATCGTGTCGCCGCCGACCGGCGGACCGTCGACGCAACGCAGCACGCAGCCGAACGGCGGCGCCACGCGCCAGCTCGCATCGCTGTGCCACGCATTCTCGTAGCGGTCGTTCGGCTGGTCGGGCGACTTGTAGATCCGCACGAGCCCCGGGTGCTCGGGATCGCTGCCGGCCACCGGATGATCCTCGAGCTCGCCGAAGCGCCGCGCGAACGCGACGTGCTCGGCGCGCGTGATGTCCTGGTCGCGCAGGAACAGCACGCGATGCCGCAGCAGTTGCGCGCGGATCTCGGCGAACAGGCCGTCGTCGTGCACGGCATCGGCGAGGCTCACGTCCAGCAGTTCCGCGCCGATCGCGCAGGTCAGGGGTTCGACTCGCATGGGCGTCTCCTCAGACGATGAACACCGACGAACCGGTCGTCTTGCGCGATTCGAGATCGCGGTGGGCGTGCGCGGCGTCCTGCAGCGCATAGCGCTGGTTGATCCCGATCCGGATCCGGCCGGCGGCGACGTGCGCGAACAGTTCGCCGGCCAGGTCGCTCTTCTCGGCCGGATCGGCGATGTAGTCGGCCAGCGCCGGGCGCGTCAGGTACAGCGAGCCCTTCATCGCGAGACGCTGCGGATCGAACGGCGGGATCGGGCCCGACGCGGTGCCGACGCACACCATCAGCCCGCGCCGCTTCAGCGAATCGAGCGAGCCTTCGAAGGTATCCTTGCCGACGCTGTCGAACACGACGTCGACGCCCGCGCCGTCCGTCAGTTCGCGCACGCGTTTCGCGACGTCCTCGCGGCCGTAGTCGATCGTATGGTCGCAGCCGTGGGCGCGGGCGATCGCGGCCTTGTGCTCGCTCGATACGGTGCCGATCACCGTGAGCCCGAGCAGCTTCGCCCATTGCGACACGATCAGCCCGACGCCGCCGGCGGCCGCGTGCAGCAGGATCGTGTCGCCCGGCGCGAACGCATGGATGCGGCGCAGCAGGTAGGCCGACGTCAGGCCGCGCATCGTCATCGCGGCGGCCGTCTCGCACGAAATGCCGGCCGGCAGCCGCACGAGCGGCGCGGCGGGAATCAGCCGTTCGGTGCTGTACGCGCCGAGCGTGTTCAGAAAGCCCGTGTAGGTCACGCGGTCGCCGACGGCGACGTTCGTCACGCCGGGGCCGATCGCGTCGACCACGCCGGCCGCCTCGACGCCGATACCGGCCGGCAGCGGCACCGGATACAGGCCGCTGCGGAAATACGTGTCGGCGAAGTTCAGGCCGACCGCTTCGTGCCGCAGGCGCACCTGGCCCGGGGCCGGGTCGCCGACGTCGACCTCCTCCCAGCGCAGGACCTCGGGGCCGCCGGTTTCGTGGAATCGCACTGCATGGGCCATCTTGTTCTCCGTAGGGTGTCAGTCGGATGCGCGGCGCGCATCGTCGGGTTCGTTCGGTTCGTTTGCTTCGATTGCACGCGGCGGCGGCGCGGGAGGGCCGTCCGCCAGCGATTGATCCAGTCCGGCCCAGTCCGCGTCGGCGAGGTAGCGCCGCGCGGCCGGGAAAATCACGCCTTCCATCCGTCCCATCTGCTCGAACGCGCCGTGCGCATAGCGGGCGAGCGCCGCGTCGAACGCGGCCGACGGCAGCCCATCCGCGGCGATGCGGGCGAGCGCATCGAGTGCTTGCGCGTCGCGCTGCCGCTGGCGGTCGAGCTCGTCCAGTTCGGCCGCGACGCATTCGGCGCGCACGCGCAATGCCGCGAACAGGCGTGCTTCGGCGGCCGTAGCGACGCGGGCGCGCTGCAGTGCGGCGAGCGATGCCAGCGCATGCTGCGCGTCGGCCGCCTGCCGCTGCCGCGCGGCCGGGCCGGCGTCCGTCGTTCGCTGCGCGCCGCACGCCGTCAGCACATGCAGCAACGCGCCGACCGCGCGATGTGCATCGAGACAACGCGCCATCACGCGCGCCTCGGCAGGCGATCGCCGACACGTGCACACGAGCACCGGCACGCCGCTCGTCGCGAGCAGGTCTTGCCGTTGCGCGCGGGCCGCCGCGTCGGCGTCGGGCGGCAATGCCGCGACGCCGATCAGGTCGCAGCCGAGTTCGGCGGCCAGCGCGCCGGGCGCGGCGTCGCCGGCCCCCGGATGGCCGGCCCCCGGATGGCCGGCCCCCGCGATCACATGGGACAGCCCCTGCGCCCGTGCGGCGGCTTCCACTTTCGCACCGTGCTCGGGCCGCCGCGCTCCGGATAAACGCGAGTCCGGCGCGGCGCCGCACAGCATGAACGTGACCCGGGCGCCGACCGCACGCGCCAGTTCGAGCGCATGACCGATCGCGTCGATGCCGCCGGGCGAGCCGTCGACCGTCACGAGCAGATGGCGGTACATCGTGCCGCTCCGCTTAGCCGGCGAGCGGCGTGCCGCGCCGCGTGCCGGTGGATACGATGTTCATGGCCCCTCCTCGTTGCGTTCGTCATGGATCGGAACCCATGCTATCGACGCGGTGCCGGCGCGGCCCCACTCGTCGCGGGGGGGATTGACGCGCGAACGCGGTTCGACCGATCCTTCCCCCCACACCCACCCCGAAGCCGGCTCGCATGGCACCGCCGGATTCCGACTGCTGCCCCGATGGCCCACCCACCCGATCGCGCCGACGCGCCGCCCACCGAACTGGTCCTGAAGACGACCGCACCGCGCGTGCCGGCGCAGTTGCTGGCCCGCGCGCGGCTGAGCCTCGCCGCGCCCGCGTTCGACGGACGGCCGGTCACGCTCGTGCAGGCGCCTGCCGGTTACGGCAAGACGTCGCTGCTCGCGCAGTGGCGGCGCGAGACGCTCGCGCTCGGCCGGGCGGTCGTGTGGCTGTCGGCCGACGAACGCGACGATGCGGCGCGGCTGCTGCAGGGGCTCGTGCAGGCGGTGCGGACCGGCTGCGCACGGCCCGGCTTCGGGCGGCTGATTCCGCTCGGCGCGGCCGACGCGGCGCGCGCGCTGGAGGGCGTGACCGCATGGCTCGCCGAAGTTGCGCAACTGTCGATCGATGCGCTGCTGATCGTCGACGATGCGGAGCGGCTGCCGCCGGCCGGCGTCGATGCGCTGACCTACGTGCTGCACAACGCACCGCAGAACCTGCATGTCGTCGTGGCTGCGCGGCGCGGGCTCGACGTCGTGGCCGGCGACCTGCTCGCCGGCGGCCAATGCACGCTCGCGGGCCCCGACCAGCTGCGCTTCACGCTCGACGAGACGATCGCGCTGGTCGGCGCGCGCTTCGCGCAGCGGGTCGATGCCGACGCGTGCGCGCGGCTGTTCGAACGCGTCGACGGCTGGCCGCTCGGCCTGCAGCTCGCGATGGCCGCGATGGCGCGCTCGGCCGATCCGCGCCAGGCGGTCGACGCGCTCGCCGCCCGCGTGGACGGTACGCGCGACCGGCTCGTGGAGTTGCTGCTCGCGAACCTGTCGGCCGACGACACCGCATTCCTGACCCGCACGAGCGTCGCCGATCGCCTGCATCCGTCGCTGTGCGCCGCGCTCGTCGACGACGCCAGCGCGCCCGCTCGTCTCGCACGGCTCGCACGCGACACGCCGCTGTTCATTGCGTCGGACGATTCGGACTGGTGCCGGCTGCATCCGCTCGTGCGCGACACGCTGCGCGACCGTCTGGCCGCTGACCCCACCGCCCCGCGCAGCGTGCTGCATGCACGTGCGGCCGCATGGCTCGACGCGCACGGGATGACAGAGGAAGCCGCGCGCCACGCGTACGCGGCCGGCCAGTTCGACGTGGCGTACGCGCTCGCGCAGCGGTGTCTCGAGGATGCGATCAAACAGGGCCGCATCAACGACGTGCTCGACTGGCTCGCGCTGCTGCCCGATGCGGAACTCGACAAGCGTCCGACGCTGCGCGTTGCGGTCGCATGGGCGCTGGCGCTCGGCGAGCGCCACGTCGAGGCGCGGCGCCAGATCGCGGGCATCCTCGCGGATAGCGGCACGCCTGCGGCGATGCGCTACGAATGCGCGCTGATTCTCAGCGCGGCCGCGTACTACGCCGACGAAATCGACCGCTTCGTCGAGCTGTTCGAGCCGTGGGCCGACTTCACGCCGCCGGCGGCGACGTGGCTCGCGCAAATGCACGCGAACCGGCTGTCGGCGCGCGCGATCATCGTCGGCGAACCGGCGCGGGCACGCCGCTTCCAGCACGCGGCGCCGCGCGGCGAGACGGCGGCCGGGTACGGCTATGTCGCGCGCTGGGGCGAGCTGATCACGGGCCTGAGCTACCTGTGCGAAGGCCAGGTCCGGCTGGCCGACGACACGCTGTCGCCGGCGCTCGCACGCGCGGAAGCCGACCTCGGGCGCCGCCATCCGCTGACCTGCATGCTCGCGGCGATGTGCGCGGCGCTCGCGTACGAGGCCGACCGCGTCGACCAGGCCGCCGCGCTGCTCGCGAACCGGCTCGACGTGCTCGAGCATGCGGGCACGCCCGATACGGTGCTGCTCGGCTACCGCACGGCCGCGCGCATCGCGCTGCTGCGCGGCGTCGAGCATCGCGCGATCGACCTGCTCGAAGCGCTCGATGCGATGGGCGTCGCGCGCCGTCTGCCGCGCCTGTCGGTCGCGAGTCTCGCCGAGCAAGTGCGCATTCATGCGGCGCGCTATCGCGAGGCGACCTGCCATGCGCTCGTCGAGCGGATCGATGCGATCGCCGCGGCCGAGTTTCCGTCGCACGGGCCGCTGTGGCGGCGCCCGGTCGTGCTGCTGCAGGCGAGCGCGCACGCGGGCGCGGCGCTCGCCGCGCGCCGCTGGGACGACGCCGGCGCCGCGCTCGACGAAGCCGCCGTGCTGGCCCGCGAAATGAGCCTGGGGCAGGCGCGCATCGAGATCATGGCGCTCAGCGCGTTTGCGCGCGAACAGTCGGGGGGCGGCGGTCGCGCGCTGCTCGACGAGGCGATGAACCTCGCGGACCTGTACGGGCTCACGCGCACGCTCGTCGACGCGCATCCGGCCGTCGCCGACTGGGCGCGCCGCGCCGGCGACGAAGCCGCGGCGAACGCCGGCCCCGCGCGGCACGTGCTGCCGCAGCCGCGCATCGTGCCGCCCGCGCCGCGCGCCGCGGCCAGCCCGCGCGCGGTGCCGAGCGTCGTGCTGACGCCGAAGGAGCGCGCGATTCTCGAACTGCTCGCGCGCAACCTGTCGAACAAGGAGATCGCGGTGGCGCTCGCCGTCGGCGAGGAAACCGTGAAGTGGCACCTGAAGAACCTGTTCGGCAAGCTCGACGCCAGCTCGCGCAAGCATGCGGTGCGCCGCGCGCTGGTGCTCGGCCTGCTCGAAAGCGCGCCGTAGCGCCCGTTCCGCGGCTTCGTCCGGTCGGGCGTGCTGCCGCGCCCGCCTCCCTCGCCGGTCTGCCGATTTCCCCTCCGGCCTCCCGCCGATTCTCCGCAACCCTGCCCCCCGCGCGTGGGGGGGAGCGGCCGTTCGCCGTTGCGTAGTCTTTCCGCACGGCTCGCACGGGCGAGGCAGGTCTTGTCCTTGCGTCAGCCTCGAGGCTTCCCCGCTTTACCCGGCCGGGCTCGATCCCGTCCGGTTCAATACGACCCCTGGAGACTCCATGAAGACGAAACTGGCCGCGCTCGCGGCGCTTGCCGGCTGTTCGGCGTTCGCGCACGCGCAATCCTCCGTCACGCTCTACGGCGTGATCGACTCGGGCCTGATGTACCAGAGCACGTCGGCAGCGTCGTTCAGCCCGAGCGCGCCGAATACCGGCAAGGTATTCCGCATGAAGGACGGCGGCATCTACTCGAGCTTCTGGGGCATCAAGGGCAGCGAGGACATCGGCGGCGGCTACAAGATCAACTTCAAGCTGCAGGGTTCGTTCGACAGCGGCACGGGCAAGCTGCAGCTGAGCGATACGCCGGGCGCCGTCGCGATCTTCAACCAGGTCGCGTCGGTCGGCATGTCGGGCCCGTTCGGCTCCTTCACGGCCGGCCGCCAGATCGTGCCGATGATCTATGCGATGGCCGACACCGACGTGCGCAACGCGCAGTTCTTCGGCAGCGTGCTGACCGCGTGGCTCGGCCTGAATACGGCGGCCGGCTGGCCGGGCACGAGCACCAACGGCGCGATCGGCGCGCTGTACGACAGCAATGCGCTCGTCTATCAGTCGCCGGTTTTCGCGGGTGCGTCGATCGCGCTCGAATATGCGCCGGGCGGCGTGGCCGGGCAGATCCAGGGCGGCACGCGCGAATCGGTCGTGCTCAGGTATGCGAACGGCGGGCTCAACGCATCGGCCGTCTACTACAACGGGCACGACACGAACCCGGCGCCGGGCGTCGCGCCGACCGGCGTCGACAACAACCGCTTCGTCTACGTCGGCGCGAAATACACGATCCGCGATTTTTCGGTATCGGCGTCGTACGGCAACGGCAGGAATCCGTCGCACGCGGACAGGGTGAACCTCGACATGCTGTCGGCCGGCATCGGCTATCGCTTCACGCCCGCGCTGCAGCTGACGTCCGCGGTGTACTACCTGAAGGATCGCAACCGGTCCGAAAACCGGTCGACGGCGGTCGTGCTCGCGGCCGACTACAGCCTGTCGAAGCGCACGATGGTCTACGCGCAGGTCGGCCACGTGAACAACCGCGGCACGATGGACCAGATGCTCGTGTACGGGCAGCCGGTCGCGCCGGGCGTCGGCACGACGGCCGCGATGATCGGGCTGCGGCACAACTTCTGACGGCTGACGGCTGGCGGCAGCGTGGCGGGGCGCGCACGCGGCCGTCTCCGGCACCGATCGCCGGGATCGGCTACAGTGGGCGTTTTCGGCGCGCTCCGCCCCGCTGCCGTGCCCCCGACCATGGCGCGCGGCAGCCCCGACGGAGCGCGGATCATCCACTTCGACGAGCGAACCCCCATGTCCGACCTGTCCGCCTTCCCGATCACGCAAAAGTGGCCGGCCCAGCATCCCGACCGCCTCCAGCTCTACTCGCTGCCGACGCCGAACGGCGTCAAGGTGTCGATCATGCTCGAGGAAACCGGCCTGCCGTACGAACCGCACCTCGTGCGCTTCGACACGAACGACCAGTTCTCGCCGGCGTTCCTGTCGCTGAACCCGAACAACAAGATCCCGGCGATCCTCGATCCGAACGGCCCGGACGGCAAGCCGCTGCCGCTGTTCGAATCCGGCGCGATCCTGATCTATCTCGCGGACAAGACGGGCCAGTTGATCCCGCAGGATCCCGCCGGCCGCTACGAGACGATCCAGTGGGTGATGTTCCAGATGGGCGGCATCGGGCCGATGTTCGGCCAGCTCGGCTTCTTCCACAAGTTCGCGGGCCGCGACTTCGAGGACAAGCGCCCGCGCGACCGCTACGTCGACGAATCGAAGCGCCTGCTCGGCGTGCTCGATGCGCATCTCGCGAACCGCCAGTGGGTGATGGGCGATACCTACACGATCGCCGACATCGCGATCTTCCCGTGGGTGCGCAACCTCGTCGGCTTCTACGAAGCGGGCGACCTGGTCGGCTTCAGCGAATTCCGCAACGTCAAGCGAGTGCTCGACGCGTTCGTTGCGCGCCCGGCCGTCGCGCGCGGGCTCAACATCCCGGCACGAGGCTGACGCGCTACGCGGGCGCACGCGGTGCGGCCCGCGACCTGCGCTTTGCCCCGCCCGCCGCATCGCGCGGCGGGCTTGCCCGGTTCATCGCGAACTTCCGGGGCGCGCCGCGGAAAGCGGTCGGCGTTCGACGCCGGCCGGATGCGGTCGTTCGACGAGCCGCGCGCCATCGGCGAAAACCGGTCGCCCAGCTTTCTCGTCGTTATCCGCAACTGACGCCCGCCGCGTGCGTTCGCGTCATGCCTTCGACGGCGTGACCTTCCCTGCGCTCCTTTCCGCCTCTTTCGGCGCGCCGTCTCCCAGCCCCGCCAGCAGTTTCTCCAGCAACTGCGACAACGTCGCCTGCTCCGCATCCGACAGCACGGCCAGCACCGCGCGCTGATTGTCGATGTGCGCGACGACCGCCTCGTCGATCAGCGCGCAGCCGGCCTCCGTCAGCGCGACGAGCGTGCCGCGCCCGTCGGCCGGATTCGGCCGGCGCTCCACCCAGCCCGCTTTCTGCAGCCGGTCGATGCGCGCGGTCATCCCGCCCGACGACATCATCAGCGCGTCGTACAGCGCCGTCGGCGTCAGCGCGAAAGGCGCGCCGCCGCGGCGCAGCGTCGCGAGCACGTCGAATTCGCCCGGCTGCATCCCGTAACGCGCGAACAGCGGATTGAGACGGTCGCGCGCGATCACGAGCGCGGCTTCCTGCAGCCGCCCCATCACCACCATCGACGACGCGTCGAGATCCGGACGCTCGGCGCGCCATTGCGCGAGCGCATACGCGGCTCGATCCATTAACCCTCCTCGGCTCACCAGTTATCTTGACGTCGAGATAAATCGGCGTTTATCTTGATGTCGAGATACTTTACCTGAAAAACGCGCGGCGTCTCACGGGAGCCGCGCACCGATTTCGAGGGCCTTGCGATGAATCGCTTCACTTCCCCCGGATGGCGGCTCGCCGCCGTCGTGCTCGTCGGGCTGAACCTGCGGCCGGCGCTCGCGGCGGTCGGGCCGCTGCTCGACATGATTCAGCGCGCGACCGGCATCGGCGACGGCGCGGCCAGCCTGCTGACGACGATCCCGATCCTGCTGATGGGGCTCGGCGCGCTGAGTGCGCGGCGGCTGCAGCGCGTGACCGGCATCGCGGGCGGCGTCTGGCTCGGCGTCGCGCTGATCGGGCTCGCCTGCGTGTCGCGCGTCGGCGCACAGCACGCGTGGCTGCTGCTCGCCAGCGCGTGCTGCGCGGGCGTCGGGATCGCGATGGTGCAGGCGCTGCTGCCCGGTTTCGTGAAGGCGCATTTCGCGACGCGGATCGGCGGTGCGATGGGCGTCTATTCGACGTCGATCATGGGCGGCGCCGTGCTCGCGAGCGTCGTTGCACCATTCGCCGCGGCGCGCTGGGGCTGGCTCGTCGCGCTCGCGGGCTGGGCGCTGCCGGCCGCGGTGGCCGCGCTCGCGTGGCCGCTGGCGAGCCGCGGCGGCCCCGCGTTCGCCGCCGGGCCGGCGTCGGCTTCGAATGCGCAGCCGTCGCGCTCGCCGCGCGCGTGGCGGCTCGCGCTGTTCTTCGGCATCGCGACGGGCGCGTACACGCTCGTGCTCGCGTGGCTGCCGCCGTACTACATGCGGCTCGGCTGGTCGCCGACCGCGGCCGGCAGCCTGCTCGGCGGCGTGACGCTCGCGGAAGTCGTCGCAGGGCTCGCGATCTCGGCGACGATCGACCGCCTGCCCGATCGCCGGCCCGCGCTGCATGCGGCGATCGCGGCGCTGTTCGTCGGCTTGCTGGCGATGCTGGCCGCTCCGGAAGCGCTCGCGTTGCCGGCCGCGCTGCTGATGGGCGCCGGGATCGGCGCGCTGTTTCCGCTGTCGCTGATCGTCACGGTCGACCATGCGGCGACGCCCGCGGATGCCGCGTCGCTGACGGGCTTCGTGCAGGGCATCGGCTACCTGATCGCCGGGCTGTTTCCGTTCGCGGCAGGCATCGTGCGCCAGCATCTGGCGGACCTGACGCCCGCGTGGGGGGCGATGGCCTGCCTGTGTGTCGCGCTGTTCGCGCTGGCGGCCGGGTTTGCGCCGAAGCGGGCGCTGCATGCCGCGCGTGCGTAGCGTCGGCGGCCGCCCGGGCCGCTCAGTTGACCGGCTCGCAAAACGGGATCTTGTCGCGCAGCGCGTTGCCCGCCGCGGCCGGGTCTCGTCCGGCCGGCAGCGCGACGGTAACCGACGTATGCCCGGTCTTGCTTTGCGGTTCCTGGCCCGGCCAATGGCTCTCCTTCCAGGTGGCGATCCAGTCGAGATTGCCCTCGCTCGCGCCGGGCACGAAGCGCAGCCGCAGCGAGCCGTCGAAGTCTTCGCTGCAATGAGGCGAGTGCTGATAGTCGTGCTCGGTGAAGCAGGCGCGAATCTGCTTGCTGCAGCTGAACGGGAGCGTCGATACGCGCGGCGTGCCGGCATGCCCGCCGTCCGGCCGCAGTTCGACGAAGTCGGCGTTTTGCCAGCTTCCGCCACCGCCGGAGTAACTTTCGGACCAACCGGCCAGCACCGCGACCGCGAAGCGTTCGCCGCCCAGCGGATACAGCGCGGGGTAGATTCGAAGCGGCGGCGGCTGGCCGTCACCGTCGACCCGGTCGACGGGCCGGTAGTCGGAGAAGTCCCACTGCTGCACGATCTTCCAGCCGGCGGCGGACGCGAAACGCGCTTTCAGCAGCCGCGGGCCCGGCAGGGTCGCGTAGTAGATGCCCGACGTATCGTTCCTGGCCCGGTACAGCAAAGGCGCGTCGTCCGCGTCGCCGGACTGGCCGGTAGCGCCGCACGATGCCGACGCCAACGCGCAAAGCCGGTGCTGCCAGTCGCGATCGGGCGCGGCGGATTTCGCGACCTCGACAAAGGGCACCGCTCGGGCTTCATTCGCTTCGCCGGCGGCGCAGGCCGCGGATGCCGCCAGCAGCGCGACCGTCCATCCCGCCAGGGCGGACATGCGTGCTCGAATACGGGTACCCATTCAAAAGTGTCCTTGCAAGGGGGCTTGCGCGCCGCGCGGTGATCGCGCGACGTGGCCCAGTCTGCCTGAAAGTACCGGCGGCGCCGTGCGCAATCAGCCGGCGCTCGCGTACAGCGTCGAATCCGCGAATCCTTCGGCGTCGAGCACGCGCCCGATCAGGATCAGCGCGGTGCGCTCGATCTGCGTGCCCTGCACCTTGCCGACGATATCGGCGAGTGTGCCGGTCACGCGTTCCTCGTCGGGCCAGCTCGCGCGATAGATCACCGCGGCCGGGCAATCGGCGCCGTAGTGCGGCAGCACTTCGTCGACGATGCGGGCGAGATGGCGCACCCCGAGATGGATCGCGAGCGTCGCGCGATGCGCGGCGAGCGCGCCGAGCGCCTCGCCTTCCGGCATCGTCGTCTTGCCCGCGAAGCGCGTGAGGATCACCGTCTGCGCGACGCCGGGCAGCGTCAGCTCGACCCCGAGCGTCGCCGCGCATGCGGCCGTGGCCGTCACGCCGGGCACGATTTCGTATGGAATCCCGAGTGTCTTGAGACGGCGGATCTGCTCGCCGATCGCGCCGTACAGCGACGGATCGCCCGAATGCACGCGCGCGACGTCCTGCCCTTTCGCGTGCGCGCCGGCGAGCAGCGCGACGATCGCGTCGAGGTCGAGTTCGGCCGTATTGACGACCTGCTCCGCGCGATGGCCGTCGAGCACGGCCGCCGGCACGAGCGAGCCCGCATACAGGATCACCGGGCACGTACGCACGAGGCGCTGGCCTTTCACCGTGATCAGCTCCGGGTCGCCGGGGCCCGCGCCGATGAAATACACCGTCATCGAAAAATCTCCGTCAATTCATGGGATGACCGGCCGCGCGGCGTCATGCGCGCGCGGCCGGGTCGAGCGCGTCGACGAGCGCCGCGACCGAATCGAACGTGCGGTCGGCGTCGGGCAGCCGCGGGCGGCGCAGCATCACGACCGGCAGCCGGCGTTCGCGCGCGACGTCGAGCTTCGCTTCGGTGGCCGCGCCGCCGCTGTTCTTGCTGACGACGACGTCGATGCCCGTCAGCGCGAACAGCGCGCGCTCGCCGTCGAGCGTGAACGGCCCTCGCGCGGCGACGATTTGCGCCCGCGCGTGGCCGGGATGCGCGTCGAGGCAGCGCACGAGCCAGAACTGGTGCGGCGGGATCGCGTCGAGATGCGCGAGCGGTTCGCGGCCGAGTGTGAACAGCGGCCGCCGGAACGGCGCGAGCGCGGCCTCGATGCCCGCCCAGTCGTCGACCATGCGCCAGTCGTCGCCGGGTTGCGGCACCCACGGCGCGCGGCGCAGCGCCCACAGCGGCACGCCGGCTTCGTGCGCGGCGGCAGCGGCATTCGCGCTGATCCGCGCGGCATACGGATGCGTCGCGTCGATCACGAGTCCGATGCCGGCGCGGCGCAGATACGCGGCCAGCCCGGCGGCACCGCCGAAGCCGCCGACGCGCACGTCGCAGCGCAGGTCGTCGGGTACCTTGCCTAGACCGGCGAGGCTATACACGTGACCGGGCCCGAGCGCGCGCGCGATCTTCAGTGCGTCGCCGGTGCCGCCGAGCAGCAGGATGCGCGCGCTCATCGCGCCTCCCCGACGAAGCGGCCCTGCCGGTCGATCGCGAACATCTCGACGGCGACCGACGGCGGCACGATGTCGCGCGCGACGCGCAGCGCGTGGGCGCAGACCCGATCGCCGAGCGGCACGCCGTCGGCGTGCGCGAGCGCCAACGCTTCCTGGCTCGTGTTCGCGGCGCGCATCGCGGCCTGCAGCGCATCGCTTGCGCCGGCCTCGGCCGCCCATTGCGCGAGCAGCGGCAGGTCGATGCTCGAATGGCGGCTGTGCAGGTCGAGATGGCCGGCCGCGAGCTTGCTGAGCTTGCCGAAGCCGCCGCACATCGACAGCCGCCCGACCGGCGCGCGCCGCAGGTGCTTGAGCACCGCGCCCGCGAAATCGCCCATCTCGATCAGCGCCATGTCCGGCAGGCGGTAGTGCGCGCGCATCGCGTCCTCGCTTGCGTTGCCCGTGCACGCGGCGATGTGCGCGATGCCGTTCGCCCGCGCGACGTCGATGCCCTGATGGATCGACGCGATATAGGCCGAGCACGAGAACGGCCGCACGATGCCGGTCGTGCCGAGAATCGACAGCCCACCGACGATGCCGAGGCGCGGGTTCATCGTCTTCAGCGCGAGCGCTTCGCCGCCTTCGACGCCGATCGTCACGTCGAAGCCGCCCGCATAGCCGTGCTCGGCCGCCAGCGCCTGCAGGTGCGTCGTCATCATCTGGCGCGGCACCGGGTTGATCGCCGGTTCGCCGACCGGCAGCGTCAGCCCCGCGCGCGTGACCGTGCCGACACCCGGCCCCGCGTGAAACCGCACGCCGGGCGCCGCCGCGAGTGCGACGCGCGCGAAGATCAGCGCGCCGTGCGTGACGTCCGGATCGTCGCCGGCGTCCTTGAGCGTGCCGGCTTCCGCGCCGTCGGGCGTGGTGCGGCAGAATTCGAGCCGCATCATCACGTGCTGCCCCTTCGGCAGCACGATCTCGACCGCGTCGTCCGCGCGGCCCGCCAGCAGCAGCCGTGCGGCGGCGAGCGACGTCGCGGTCGCGCAACTGCCGGTCGTGTAGCCGAAGCGTAGCGGCGCAGGCTGTTCGGGGGTTTCGTCGCGCATCATGCGTCCGTCGGGTTCGTCGTGGCCGACGAGGCGGTGGTGGCGGCCGGGTCGGCGGCTTCGGGCTTGCGCACGTCGTACAGCGTCACCGGCAACGGTTGCCGCCACGTATCGAAGCGGCCGAGCGGCTCGGCGTGCGCGAGCGACACGCGCGTGAGCGTGCCGCCGTGCGCATCGCGCCATGCGGCGAGCGCGATCTCGCCTTGCAGCGTGACCGCGTTCGCGACCAGCCGGCCGCCGGGTTTCAGCGACGCCCAGCAGGTGTCGAGCACGCCGGGTGCGGTCGCTCCGCCGCCGATGAAGACCGCATCGGGCGCGGCGAGCCCCGCGAGCGCATCGGGCGCGCGGCCGGCGACGAGTTGCAGGCCCGGCACGCCGAGCGCGTCGCGGTTGTGCTCGATGAAGCGCTGGCGCTCCGCGTGCGCTTCGATCGCGATCGCCTGGCACGACGGATGCGCGCGCATCCATTCGATGCCGATCGAGCCGCTGCCGGCGCCGACGTCCCACAGCAGTTCGCCGGGCGCGGGCGCGAGGCGGCCGAGCGTCATCGCACGCAGGTCGCGTTTGGTGAGCTGGCCGTCGTGACGGTACGCATCGTCGGGCAGGCCGGGCGTGAGCGCGCGGCGCGGTGCGTCGGGGCCGGCCCGGCAGTCGAGCGCGACGAGATTGAGCGCCGCCGTCTCGTCGATGCGCCAGTCCTGCGCGAGACCGTCGAGACGCCGCTCGAGCGGGCCGCCCAGGTGTTCGAATACGCTGATGCGCGTCGGCCCGAAGCCGCGTGCGACGAGTTCGGCCGCGACGGCGGCCGGCGTGCGGCCGTCGGCGCTCAGCACGAACAGGCGTCGGCCGGGCAGCAGGTGACGCGCGAGCGTCGCCAGCGGGCGGCCGACGAGCGAGACCGCGCCGACGTCCTGCAGCGCCCAGCCGAGACGCGCGGCCGCGAGCGACAGCGACGACGGCGCGGGCAGCACGCGCCATTCGTCGGGGGCCAGTGTGCGCGCGAGCGTGGCGCCGACGCCGAACAGCATCGGGTCGCCGCTCGCGAGCACGCACACGGGCGCCGCGCGCCGCGCGAGCACGCCGGCGAGGTCGAACGGCGACGGCCACGTTTCGCGTGCGGCCGGCAGCCGCGCGGGCAGCATGTCGAGATGCCGCTTCGCGCCGACGACGAGCGTCGCGTCGAGCAGCGCGCGGCGCGCGCTGCGGCCGAGCCCCGCGTAACCGTCGTCGCCGATGCCCACTATCGTCAGCCACGCCGTCATGCACCCTTCCCCATCGTTCGATTTCATCCAGTTTGTTGCGATGCGCGGCGATCGTGCCGCCGCGCGTTGATCCGTCGATTGCCGTCGGCGCGGCCCGTCCGGACGCGGAGCGTGGCAGCGAGGTCAGCCGAGCGGTATGCCCACGATATGAGTCAGCAAGATCGAATACACGCCGACGACCGATGCGACCAGCAGCCAGCCGAGCAGCAGCCATGCCAGCGGTTGTCCGCCGCCTCGCCTGAACAGCCAGGTTCCGCCCGCCACGATCGGCACGCCGAGGCTGGCAAGCGCGACATGCGTGGGCCACGCTGCGGACGGCGCAAACGGGATCAGCAGGCTTTCGAGCACCTCCGATGCAGCGATGCCCGACATGGCCAAAGCGATCCCCATGCCAAACAGCTCCGTCCTGCCGAGTTTCATCATCGCGGATATCGGCTCGCGCCGAGCGTACGTCGAGCCGACAATCGTACCATTCGCGCGACCGCGCGCAGCGCGCCACAGCCATGCTGCGACACGGTTGCAGCGCAATCGCCGATGTCGGAGCGGTGCCGAAATCGGGTATCCTACGGCCGTTCGTTCGCCGGTGCCCTTCGGGGCCGAAGAGGGAACACAGGGCGCGCCGCGCGCCGCTGTGGCTGCCCCCGCAACTGTAGACAGCGAGCCGATCCCCCTCACGCCACTGGTTCGACCGGGAAGGCCGGGAGCCGGCGCCGACCTGTCAGCCAGGAGACCTGCCGGCCAGAAAGTGCGTGCGTGCCAGTCGGCGTCGGGCGGGGTGTACCGGTGCGTTGGCCGCGGCGCGACACTGCCCCGGTATCCCGTTGAGTTCCGCCCCCGTTTCGATTCCTGCGTCGCCCGCCGCACGCCCGTCGGCCTGCCCGGGGCTCGTGCGCGTGGTCGCGGCCGCCGACGGCGGGCTGTGCCGGATCAAGCTGCCGGGCGGCCGGCTCGATGTACGCCAGGCGCGCGCGATCGCCGCCGCCGCGCGCGCATTCGGCTCCGGCGCGATCGACGCGACCAATCGCGCGAATCTCCAGTTGCGCGGTATCCGCGACGGCGCGGCCGACGCGCTCGCGCGCGCGCTCGTCGACGCAGGGCTCGGCCCGCGCATCGACGCCACCGGGCATCCAGCGGCCGATGCGGCCGCCGTCGCCCTGAGCGACGACGTCCGCAACGTGATGCTCAGCCCGCTCGCCGGCCACGATCCCGCCGCGCTCGTCGACAGCCGTGCGCTCGCCGCGCCGCTGTTCGACATGCTGGCGCGCGAGCCGCGCCGCGGCGAGCTGTCGCCGAAATTCTCGATCCAGCTCGACGGCGGCGAATCGGTCGCGGCGCTCGATCATCCGCACGACATCTGGCTGGCCGCGTGGCGTCGCGGCGACGGCGCGGTGCGCGTCGCGGCGGGGCTCGCCGGCTGCCCGCCGGTCGCGCGCGACGATCGACCCGCGTCGGTCGATGTCGCGCCCGATCAAGTCGTCGCGCTCGCGCGCGCGTGGCTGCTCGCGTTCGTCGATCTCGCGCCGGCGGACGTCACGCGCATGCGCGCGCTGCTCGCCACCCGCGGCGAGCGCGCGTTGTTCGAACGCGCGCAGCACCATCTGCCCTTCCCGCTCGCGGCCGATCCGGCGCTCGCCGGCTGGCGTCGCGCCCGCACCGACCCGGCGCTGCGTTTCGGCGCGCATCCTTCGCGCGATGCGGTGCGCTGCAACGTCGGCGCGCAATTCGTGCTCGGCCGGCTCGACGCAACGCAACTGGAACGGCTGGCCGCGCTGGCCGAAACCGACGGCGACGGCACGCTGTCGATGACGCCGTGGCAAGGCGTGTTTCTGCACGGCGTGCCGAACGAACGCGCTTCGGCCACGCTCGATGCGCTCGCGTCGCTCGGCCTCGTCTGCGTGCCGTCGGACCCGCTCGCGTCGCTCGTCGCGTGCGCCGGCAGCGCAGGCTGCGCGAAGGCGCGCGCCGACACGAAACACGATGCGCTCGCGCTCGCCGCGCGCCTCGGCCATGCGGCCGACGTCCACCTGAGCGGCTGCGAGCGCCACTGTGCGCTGCCGCATCCCGCGACGCACACGCTCGTCGCGATCGCGCCCGCGCACTACGACCTTTACCGGCGCGACGCGGCCGCGGGCCTCGGCGCCCCGCTCGCGCGCCATCTGACGATAGACCAGGCCGCGGCCCGACTGACGGGCGCACGGCACAGCCAGGACACCACCGATGCTTGACTACATTCGCGACGGGCAGGAAATCTACCGCCGGTCGTTCGCGACGATCCGCGCCGAGGCCGACCTGTCACGGGTTCCGCCCGACCTCGAAAAACTCGCGGTGCGCGTGATCCACGCGTGCGGGATGGTCGACGTCGTCGGCGACCTGCGCTTCTCCGTCGGCGCCGGCACCGCGGGCCGCACGGCGCTCGCGGCCGGCGCGCCGATCCTGTGCGACGCGCGGATGGTCGCCGAAGGCATCACGCGGGCGCGGCTGCCGGCCGGCAATCGCGTGATCTGCACGCTCGGCGAGCCCGAGGTGCCCGATCTCGCGCGGCATCTCGGCAATACGCGTTCGGCCGCCGCGCTCGAACTGTGGCGTCCGCACCTCGGCGGCAGCGTCGTCGTGATCGGCAATGCGCCGACCGCGCTGTTCCACCTGCTCGACATGATCGACGCCGGCGCGCCGCGCCCCGCGCTGATCCTCGGTTTCCCGGTCGGCTTCATCGGCGCGGCCGAATCGAAGGCGCTGCTCGACGCCGACAGCCGCGGCGTGCCGTACGTCGCGCTGCTCGGCCGGCGCGGCGGCAGCGCGATGGCGGCCGCGGCGGTCAATGCGCTCGCGACGGAGGTCGAATGACGACCGCACGTGGACGCCTGTTCGGGGTCGGCGTCGGCCCCGGCGATCCCGAACTGATGACGATCAAGGCGCTGCGCGTGCTGCAGGCCGCGCCCGTGGTCGCGTATTTCGTCGCGAAGGGCAAGAAAGGCAATGCGTACGGCATCGTCGAAGCGCACCTGCACGACACGCAAACGCAACTGCCGCTCGTCTACCCGGTGACGACCGAGGCGCTGCCGCCGCCGCTCTGCTACGAGACGGTGATCGCCGATTTCTACGATACGGCCGCCGAGATCGTCGCCGCCCACCTCGATGCGGGGCGCGACGTCGCGGTGATCTGCGAAGGCGACCCGTTCTTCTACGGCTCGTACATGTACCTGCACGACCGCCTCGCGCCGCGCTACGACACCGAGGTGATTCCCGGCGTGTGCGCGATGCTCGGCGGCACGGCCGTGCTCGGCCAGCCGCTCGTCTATCGCAACCAGAGCCTGTCGGTGCTGTCGGGCGTGCTGCCCGAGCATGAATTGCGCACGCGGCTCGCGCAGGCCGACGCGGCCGTCGTGATGAAGCTCGGCCGCAATTTCGACAAGGTGCGGCGCGTGCTCGACGAACTGGGCCTCGCGAAGCGCGCGCTATACGTCGAACGCGCGACGATGGCGAGCCAGCGCATCGTGCCGCTCGACGAAGTCGATCCGATGGCGTCGCCGTACTTCTCGCTGCTCGTCGTGCCGGGGGAAAAATGGCAAGGATGACGACGCCGCCCGCGATCGTGATTCTCGGCGCGGGCGCGCTGGACACCGCACGGCGCATCCAGGCGCGCTATCCGGGCGCGCGCGTGCACGGCCTCGCGTCGCGCGTCGAGGCCGACGTGCCGTTCGACGAACTCGGCGCGCACCTGCGCGAACTCTATGGCCGCGGTTTGCCGATCGTCGCGCTGTGCGCGGCCGGCATCGTGATCCGCTGCATCGCGGCCGCGCTCGCCGACAAGGGCGTCGAGCCGCCCGTGCTCGCGGTGGCGGAGGACGGGTCGGCGGTCGTGCCGCTGCTCGGCGGGCTGACGGGCGTCAACGCGATGGCGCGCGAAATCGCCGCATGCGTCGGCGTTGCGCCGGCGATCACGACGAGCGGCGAGCTGCGCTTCGGCGCGTGCGTGCTCAATCCGCCGGAAGGCTATGCGCTCGCCGATCTCGCACAGGGCAAGCGTTTCGTGTCCGATCTGCTCGCGGGCGCGTCGACGCGCATCGACGGCGCGGCGCCGTGGCTCGACGATGTCGCGCTGCCGCGCGACGATACCGCCGCGCATGCGATCCGCGTGAGCCCCGACGCATGGCGCGGCGCGCGCGACGAACTCGTGATTCATCCGCGCAGCGTGGTGATCGGCGTCGATGCGCACGCGCTTCACGCGGATGGCGCGCTTGCCGCACGTATCGATGCCGCACTCGATGCGCAAGGTCTCGCGCAGCTCGCGCTCGCGGCCATCGTCGCGCCCGCGTCGGCAATCGGCGACGCGGTGCTGGAGGACGCGGCGCAAACGCTCGACGTGCCGCTGCGTTTCGTCGATACCGATGTCGATGCTGACGGCAATGATGAAGCAACCGCCGATGCCGCCGCGCTGCTCGGCCGCGCGTTGCGGGTCGCGCACACGCTGCGCGCAACGACGAACGGCATCGCCTGCGCGGTCGCGTCGCACCCGGTCGATCCCGCCGCGCTCGGCCGCGCGCGCGGCCGCCTCACGGTGCTCGGGCTCGGCCCGGGCGCCGCCGCGTGGCTCACGCCGGCCGCGCGGGCCGCGCTCGCGCAAGCGACCGACATTCTCGGCTACACGACCTACGTGAACATGGCCGGCCCGTTCCGCGACGACCAGCACGTCCACGGCACCGACAATCGCGAGGAGATGCAGCGCGCGCGCCATGCGTTCGAACTCGCGGCCGAGGGCCGGCGCGTCGCGGTCGTGTCGTCGGGCGACCCGGGCGTGTTCGCGATGGCCGCGGCCGTGCTCGAAGCGCTCGACGAAGCGCGCGATCCGCGCTGGGCCGCGATCGACCTGCGCGTGGAACCCGGCATCTCGGCGTCGCTCGCAACGGCCGCGCAGGCCGGCGCGCCGCTCGGCCACGACTTCTGCGCGATCTCACTGTCGGACAACCTGAAGCCGTGGGATGTGATCGAGACGCGCCTGCGGCACGCGGCGCAGGCCGATCTGGTGATGGCGTTCTACAACCCGATCTCGCGCGCGCGGCCGTGGCAGCTCGATCGCGCGCTCGACGTCGTGCGCGCGCACCGCACGGCCGACACGGTGGTCGTGCTCGGCCGCGACATCGGCCGGCCGGGCGCGACGCTCGCGACGACGACGCTCGGCGCATTGCGCAGCGATCAGGTCGACATGCGCACGATGGTGATCGTCGGCTCGTCGACGACGCGCCGCTTCACGATCGGCGACGGCCGCGAATGGGTCTATACGCCGCGCTGGTATCGCTGAAGCCGGTCATCGCGTCGGCGTGACGCCGCGCGCGCCGGCAGGCGCGGTGCCGGCCGTGCCGCCGCCGCGCCAGAACCGGTACACGAGCACGCCGACGATGGCCTGGGCCGCGACCACGAACGCGACGCAGCCGGCCCATCCCCACCGGTGCCAGCCGGGCACCGGCAGGATCGAGCCGAGGCTGCCGCCGAAGTAATAGCAGGACAGGTAGATGCCGATCGCCGTCGAGCGCGCGCCCGACGCGGCCTGCGAAATGAACGTGTTGGCCGACGCCTGTTCGACGAACACGGCGGTCGAGCTGAGCGCGAGGCCGGCCAGGATCACCGGCACGTCGTCGGACAGCGTGAGCAGCGCCCCGCCGATCGCGAGCGCGGCCGCGGCGAGGCCCGGCGCGCGCGGGCCGCGATGCCGCGCGAGGCGCCCGGCCAGCGGCGTCACGACCACCGCCACCAGGAACACCGCATAGATCGCGCCGATCCCGACCGTGCCGAAGCCGAACGGCGCGCGGGCGAGGCGCAGGCCGACGAACGTGAACGTCGCGACCTGCGACGCGAGCACGCATGCGCCGATCGCGAACGACGCGAGCAGCGGGCCGCGCGTGACGATGTGCCACAACGGTCCGGCCCCGGCCTCTGCCGCGTGGTCCACGCGTCGCGCGATCGCGCCGGATGCCGGCAGGCTCGCGTAGATCGCGGCGCCCGTGACGACGCACAGCGCCGCGACGACGTCGAGCGCATGCCGCCAGCCCCACATCGACGTCATCAGGTTGGTCGCGAAGCGGCCGGCGAAACCGCCGAGCGTCGTGCCGGCGACGAACAGCGCGCTGATCTCGGCCGACGTGCCGCGATCGAAGCGCTCGGCGACGTACGCGATCGACAACGCGAAAACGAACGGCATCACGAGACCGGCCGCGAAGCGCGCGCCGAGAAACGACGCGAAGCTGCCCGCATGCGCGGACCACACGACCGGCAGCGCGACGGCCACCGCGGCCAGCGAGATCGCGACGCGCCGCTCGATGCGCGCGGCCAGCACGCCGACGAACGGCGCGATAATGGCGACGGCCGTCGTCGTGGCGCTCACGCCCTGCCCCGCGCGCTCCGCGCTGACGCCGAAGGTGGCCGCGAGTTCGTGCAGGATGCCCTGCGTCGAATACAGATTGAGAAACGCGGCGAAGCCGCAGAGAAAGAACGCGATGCGCGTGGTCCTGTCGTTCATCGGAGCTGCCCGGTCGTCGATGCCGACAGTCTGACGAGCGCGCCGTGTGCACGCCAATACCGTTTTCATCGCGATTGATACCGGAACGACAACAATGCTCGACCTGCGCCGCCTCCGCTATTTCGTGGTCGTCGCCGACGAACTGCACTTCGGCCGCGCGGCGTTGCGCCTGCGGGTCGCGCAGCCGCCGCTGACGCGCCATATCGCCGCGCTGGAAAGCGAGCTCGGCGTGCGGCTGTTCGAGCGCTCGACGCGCGCGGTGCGGCTGACGCCGGCAGGCACCGCGTTTCTCGAACACGCGCGCAACGTCGTGAGCGCGGCCGCCGAGGCCGAGGCGAGCGCGCGCAAGATCGCGCAAGGCGTCGCCGGGCGGATCGTGATCGGCTATGCGAGTTCGATCCCGATGTCCGACACGTTCCCGGACGTGATCCGCGTCGCGAGCCGCACGATGCCCGACGTCGAACTCGTGTTCCGCGAGGCGGCGACCGCCAGCCAGCGCCGGCAGATCGCGGACGGCACGATGGACATCGGCTTCGGCTGGGCGTGGGACGGTGCGCCTGGCGTGCCGGTGGCGTCGCTCGTCGTGTCGCGCGAACCGCTCGTCGCGGCCGTGCCGGCCGGAGACCCGCTCGCGGGCCGGGCGAGCGTCGACGTCGCGGAGCTTGCGAATACCACCTTCGTCACTTTTCCGCCGGGCTTCGGCTCGGCATTGACCGCGGCGCTGGACGACCTGTGCGCGCGCGCCGGCTTCGCGCCGCGCATCGGGGCGACCGCCGCGCAGATCACGACGCTCGTCTCGCTGGTGGCCGCCGAGCGCGGCATCGCGATCGTGCCGGGCTTCACGGCCACGCTGCAGCGTCCGGGTGTCGTGTACGTGCCGCTCGCCGGCACGCGCGCGGTCGAGCAGATCGTGTCGTGGAACGCGCCGTTCGCATCGGCATGCGTCGAGCGCTTCGTCGCGCTGGCGCGCACGCTGGCACAGCCGGCGCCGGCCTGAATCATCGCGAGCGATGCGCATCGGGCGGCGTCGGGCATCGCGCAATCGATCGGCAAAATCGCCCGTCACGCGTTGCGCAACCGTGTCGAATCGGCAAGATCGTTACGTATCGGGAATCAAATAACAAAAAGAACTCCTGACTATTCACTATTCGGCTCGAATCCTCCAAGATGAGCACGCCGTCGGCCGGGCACGCCCGGTCGCCCGACCGGCGGCGATACGCGGGCCAGCGTATCCCTCTTCCACTTGGAGAACACAATGAACAACAATGTGTTGCCGCGTTTCATCCCGCGCGCCCTCGCCGCGGGTTGTCTGCTCGCCGTGGCGAGCGTGTCCCAGGGCGCCGGCGTCTATGCGCCCTATGTCGACGTGACGCTTTATCCGACGCCGCTCGTCGACCAGATCGGCGTCCGGCAAGGCATCCAGCAGTTCACGCTCGCGTTCGTGGTCGCGGGCAGCGGCTGTACGCCGTCGTGGGGCGGCGTACAGCCGATCGGCAACGGCGCGAGCGGCGGCCTGCTGACCGCGCTGTCGACGTCGATCGCGAGCTATCGCGCGAAAGGCGGTGAAGTCGCCGTATCGTTCGGCGGCGCGAACGGCACGCCGCTGATGCAGGCGTGCTCGACGGTCCCCGCGCTCGCGAGCGCGTACCAGACCGTGATCGACACGTACGGCCTCACGCACGTCGACTTCGACATCGAGGGGGCGTCGCAGACGGACACGGCCGCGATCGCGCGCAACTTCCAGGCGGTCGCGCAGCTGCAGGCGAGCTATGCGGCGAAGGGCAAGCCGCTGCTCGTCACGCTGACGCTGCCGACGATGCCGACCGGGCTCACGCAGGACGGCCTGAACGTCGTCAACGCGGCGATCTCGAACCGGACCGTGTTCGACGCGGTGAACGTGATGGCGATGGACTACGGCCCCGCGAACATCGACATGGGCGCCGCGGCGATCAGCGCCGCGCAGGCGCTCTATTCTCAGCTCGATACGGCCTTCAAGTCGGCCGGTCAGCCGAAGACCGATGCGCAGCTCCGGCAGATGGTCGGCGTCACGCCGATGATCGGCGTGAACGACGTGCAAGGCGAAACCTTCACGCTCGCGAATGCGCAAAGCGTGCTGAACGCGGCGCTCGCCAACGGTTACGGCTTCTTCGGCAACTGGTCGGTCGGCCGCGACCAGGCGTGCCCGTCCGGCGGCGCCTATGCGTCGCCGACCTGCTCGGGCGTCGCGCAGCAGCCGTACGCGTTCGCGACGATCTTCAAGCAGCTCGGCGGCAAGTGGGGCGCGGGCGTCACGCAGGACCCGAACTACGGCGGCGGCTCGGACGGCGGCACGCCGCAGCCGGGTGCGCCCTGGGCGGCCGGCCAGGTCTATACGGCCGGCGCGACGGTCACCTACCAGGGCACGACGTATCAGGCGCAATGGTGGACGCAGGGCGACGTGCCCGGCCAGGCCGCCGTGTGGAAGCCGGTCGGCGGCGGCACGGCCACGTGGTCGGCGACCACCGCGTATTCCGGCGGCACCTGCGTGATGTACCAGGGCGCGAAATACTGCGCGAAATGGTGGACGCAGGGCGACAACCCGAGTGCGGGCGGTGTGTGGGTGAAGTCGTGATGCGGCACGGCCGTCGTTAGGCCCGCGCATCGGGGGCCGTTCACGGCGCTCGCTTGCCGAACGCCGGCGGACGGCCCCGTCGCGCGGCGGGCGCGGCCCGCTCGCCGTCAGCCACCGGCTCAGCCGCGCGCGTGCTCGGCCAGCAGCCGCGCCTTCGCGTCGACCAGCAGCGCCGCATGCGTATCGCGATGCTGGCGGATGCGCTCGGTCGGTCCGACCACCGACAACCCGTACCAGTCGCCGTCGAGCGTCAGCGCGACCGCGATCGCCGACAGCTCGGGCGCGCTCTCGCCGAAGTTCTCGGCCCAGCCGAGATCGCGAAACCGCGCGGTCTGTGCGACGAGCGCGGGAAGATCTGCCACCGTCGCGCCGGTGAGGCGCTCGAACGGCAACTGCGCGCCGAGCGCCTGCTGCGCGTCGCCCGCCAGTTCCGCGAAGATCGCCTTGCCGATCGAGTTCGCGTGCAGCGGGCGCAGTTCGCCCGGCGCGCGCGTATAGCGGATCGCCTGCTCCGATTCGACGACGTCGAGGTACGTGACCGACACGCCCTGGATCTTGCCGAGCACGGCCGTCTCGCGGCTCGCGTCGCGCAACGCGACGAGATGCGGATGGACGATGTCGACGACCGGGTCGGTCGCGTCGATCGCCGCGGCGATCGTTTGCAGGCGGCGCGTCGGGTAATAGCCGCCGCGCTTGCGCACTTCATACAGGTAGCCGCGGCTCACGAGCGTGCGCGCCATCGCGAGGCAACTCGACGCCGGCACATTGAGCAGGCGCGCGAGTTCGGTCAGCGGCAGCGGCCGCCGTTCGGCGGCGAACAGCTCGAACAGGTCGAGCGTGCGGGCAACGAGTTTGACGTCCATGACGAGCGCTTGAATCGGAACGGGAAACCGCGCACCGGGCCGGCGGCCGGGTCGATACGGTCAGTACGACTTCGGCAGCCCGAGCACCTTCTCCGCGATGTAGCAGAGGATCAGTTGCGGGCTCACGGGCGCGAGCCTCGGAATCATACACTCGCGCAGATAGCGCTCGACATGGTATTCCTTCGCATAGCCCATTCCGCCGTGCGTCGCGACCGCCGTCTGGCACGCGTGGAACGCGGCTTCCGCGCCGAGGTATTTCGCGGCGTTGGCCTCCGCGCCGCACGGCTGCCCCGCGTCGTAGCGGGTGGCCGCCTTCATCACCATCAGCCACGCGGCCTCGAGCTGCATCCACGCGAGCGCGAGCGGATGCTGGATCGACTGGTTCTGCCCGATCGGCCGGCCGAACACGACGCGCTCGCCCGCATACTGCGTCGCGCGGCGCAGCGCGGCCTGCCCGAGCCCGATCGCTTCCGCGGCGATCAGGATCCGTTCGGGATTCAGCCCGTGCAGCAGATAGCGAAAGCCGTCGCCTTCGTTACCGATCAGGTCGTCGCGCGACACGCGCAGGTTGTCGATGAACAGCATGTTCGAATCGACCGCCTTGCGGCCCATCTTCTCGATCTCGCGCACTTCGACGCGGGTGCGGTCGAGGTCGGTATAGAACAGGCTCAACCCGTCGGTCGGCTTCGCGACCTGGTCGAGCGGCGTCGTGCGCGCGATGATCAGCATCTTGTTCGCGACCTGCGCGGTCGAGATCCAGATCTTGCGCCCGCTCAGCACGTAGTGGCCGCCGTCGCGGCGCGCCTGCGTGGTCAGATGCGTGGTGTCGAGGCCCGCGTCGGGCTCCGTCACCGCGAAACACGCCTTGTCGCGCCCGGCGATCAGCGGCGGCAGGAAGCGCGCCTTCTGCGCGTCGTTGCCGAACACCTGCACCGGGTTCAGCCCGAAGATGTTCATATGGACGGCCGACGCGCCGGACAGGCCGGCGCCCGATGCGCTGATCGTGCGCATCATCAGCGCGGCCTCGGTCATTCCGAGCCCGGCGCCGCCGTGGGCCGGGTCCATCGCGATGCCGAGCCAGCCGGCCTCGGCGAGCGCCGCGTGGAAATCGGCCGGAAACCCGCCCGCGCGATCGCGTTCGAGCCAGTAGTCGTCGCCGAAGCGCGCGCAGATTTTCTCGATCGCGCTTTCGATCGCGCGCTGGTCATCGGTCAGGTCGAACTGCATGGATTGCTCTCCTGGAAAAACGCGAGCGGTCGCGCCGCTCTCAAGACAATGTCGGGCGGCGACAGGACGCTCGCCGCGAACGCCGTGCCGGTGCGAAACGATGTGCCCGGCACATCGAAACGAAGCGGTAGGTCGGCGGCGCTCACAACGGAAACACCCCGACGATCACCGCGGCGAACACCATCAGCACCGTCGCGGCGAACAGGAACGGAATCGTGAATTTCTGGTGCTCGGCCAGTTCGACGCCGGTCAGGCCGACGATCAGGAACGTCGCGGGTGTGAGCGGGCTCACCGGGAAGCCGGTCGTCATCTGGCCGAGCAGCGCGGCCTGCGCCATCTGGATCGGCGGCACGCCCAGCAGCTTCGCGCTTTCCGCGAGCACCGGCAGCACGCCGAAGTAGAACGAATCGGGGTCGAACAGCAGACTGAGCGGCATCGACAGCAGCCCGAGCACGAACGGCATGTGGCGCGCGTGCTCGACGGGCACGTGTGCGACGACCACTTCCGCCATCGCCTTCAGCATCCCGGTGCCGGACATGATGCCGGTGAACGCGCCGGCCGCGAGCAGCACGCTCGCCATCATCAGCGCGGCCTTCGCGTGCGCGTCGATCCGCTCGCGCTGGGCCTGCACATCCGGGTAATTGATCCCGAGCGCGGCGACCGTGCCGAGCATGAACATCACCATCGGGTCGACGATGCCCGACACGAGCGTGACGAGCACGACGAGCGTCAGCGCGACGTTGATCCGGAAGCGCTCCGGCCGGCGCAACGCGCGCTCGGCATCGGTCAGCGCGCGCGGCGCAATCGCGAGCGACGCCGCGCCGGCACGATCGAGCCCGAGCCGCTTCGCCTCGCGCGCGCCGAGCACGTACGCGGTGCCGAACACGAACACGAGGCCGACGATCTGCACCGGAATCATCGGCATGAAGATCGCGGAACCGGGAATGTGCAGCGCCGCCGACGCGCGCAGCATCGGCCCGACCCACGGCAGGAAGTTGACGCCGGCTGCCATCGACGCGACGCACGCGAGGATGCGGCGATCCATCCCGAGCCGCGTATAGAGCGGCATCATCGCGGGCAGCGTGACGAGAAACGTGACGGCGCCCGAGCCGTCGAGATGGATCAGCAGCGCGAGCAGCGCCGAGCCCATCACGATGCGCGGCGGATGACAGCCGATCACGCGCAGCACGCCCGCGATGATCGGGTCGAGCATCCCCGCATCGGTGAGGATTCCGAAAAAAAGAATCGCAAAAACGAACATCCCGGCGATCGGGCCGATGTTCTGTACGCCGTGCACGATGAACTTGCCGGTCTGCAATCCGAAACCGGCCGCGAGCGAGGCGGCCACCGGCACGACGATCAGCGCGACGAGCGGCGACAGCCGCTTCGTGATGATCAGGCCGAACAGCGCGACGATGGCGATCGCGCCGATCCATGCAAGCATGATGCGTCTCCTCTTGCGCCGGTGCGGCCGTGGGCGGCCCGGCGTGATGTTCGAATGGTCGTGCGGTATGCACGGCCGTGCGGCGGCGTCGGGCGCGCGGCACGGCCGGCGCCCGCGCTGGCGGTCAGCGCCGGTGCGGTTCGGTGTCGCGCTCGCCGCCGACCGCGTCGGCGAACACCTGCGCCGCGTGTTCGTTCAGCGCGGGCGGCGGCCGCCGGTACGTGGCCGGCGTGCGGCCGAGCTTGATCGGCGACGCGATCCCGCGATGCCGGCCCAGTTCCACCTTCATCCGCCGATGCGCGACATGCGGATGGTCGAGCGCCGCGTCGAGCCCGAGCACCGGCGCGCACGGCACGCCGCGACGCATCAGCTGCTCGGCGAGCGCGGCGCCGTCGTGGCCGGCCAGCGCCGTTTCGAGCCGTGCGCGCAGCGCGGCGCGGTTCGCGCTGCGCGCGCGGTTGTCGGCGAAGCGCGGATCGTCGAGCCAGTCGCGCGTGCCGAGCACGTCGCACAGCGCCGCGAACTGCCCGTTGTTGCCGACCGCGAGAAAGATGTCGACGCCCGCGGTCGGAAAGCTGTCGTACGGCGTGATGTTCGGATGCGCATTGCCGGTACGCACCGGCGCGCGACCCGAATGAAAGAAGTTCGGCGTATGCGGATGCAGGATCGACAGCGCGCAGTCGAACAGCGTCGATTCGACGAACTGGCCGCGGCCGCTCACGTCGCGCTCGCGCAACGCCATCAGCACGCCGAGCGCCGCGTTCAGCCCGGTGACGAGGTCGACGATCGGCACGCCGACCCGCAGCGGTGCGCCGCCGGCTTCGCCATTGACGCTCATCAGCCCCGCGAGCGCCTGCACGGCCGCGTCGTAACCGGGCAGCCCGCCGAGCGGGCCGTCCGCGCCGAAACCCGACACGCGGCAGTGGACGAGGCGCGGAAAGCGCGCATGCAGCGCGTCGAAGCCGAGCCCCCAGCGCTCCATCGTGCCGATCTTGAAGTTCTCGACGATCGCGTCCGCGTGTTCGAGCAGGCCGAGCAGCCGCTCCCGGTCGGCCGCCTGCGTCAGATCGAGCGCGATGCCGAGCTTGTTGCGGTTCACGCCGAGGAAGTACGACGCGGTATCGCCGTCGAACGGCGGCCCCCACGTGCGGGTTTCGTCGCCGGACGGCGGCTCGATCTTGATCACCTGCGCACCGTGGTCGGCCAGGATCTGCGTCGCGTACGGGCCGCCCAGCACCCGCGACAGATCGATGATGCGCAATCCCGCCAGCGCGCCCTGCTGCTCGTGTTCCGCCATGCGTCCCGCTCCTGGTTCCGGTTGATCGGACTGCCGGCTCCGGCGGCCGCGTGCTCCGCGGCGCGATCGTCCGGATTCGACGAATAATTCTTGTGCATGAATTTATATTCACACTCGGGAATTTCGTTGTCAACCCCGGCCGCACCCTGATCAGCCGGCGCGGACAATGCGGCCGTGCGCAAGTGGGGGCGACACCGAATACCGGCTGGTTGCGGTCGCGCCCCGCGTTTCGCTAAGCTGGCGGGCAATCTTCATCTCAAAAAATCGGGCGGATCATTCATGAAACGGATGTTGCTGGCAGTTTTCATCCTCGCGTCGACGCTGGGCACCGGACACGCACAAACGCAGACGTTCCATTTCGGCGAAGGACAGACGCAGATGCCCGGCGCAGCCGCGCCGACCGCACGGCCTGCCCCCGCGCGCCGGCACGCGACGCCGCCGGCGCGCCACCACCGGCGTGCCGTTCACAAGCGCCGCCAGCCGCGGCACGCGAAGCCGGCGCGCAGCGGGATCTATACGCACGCGTGACCCGGCGCCCGGCCCGCGACGCGGTTGCACGGAACTGTCACGAACGGCCGGTATGATCGCTGCGGCTGCCTGCACACCGTCGCGGCCCGCCGCCCGGCAGCGCGCCGCCGACGTGCATTTTCTCCACGATTGAGCACCTGTTTTGCCGAACATGAGTACCGGGCCGGACATTCTCGACGTCATCAAGGAACGCGCCACGATCGTGTGCCGTCAGCGCAGCAGCGTGCTGCTGGTCGCCCGCACCGCGTCGCGCTGGTCGCTGCCGGGCGGCACGATCCGGCGCGGCGAGACACCGCTCGATGCCGCGCTGCGGGAGCTTGCCGAGGAAACGCGGCTGGAGGGGCTCGCGCTCGACTACGCGGTGCAGTTCGGCGGGCTGACGAAGCTCCATCACGTGTTCGTGGCCGACGTGCCGGCGCACCTGACGCCGCGCGCGAGCAACGAGATCGCCCGCTGCAAGTGGTTCGCCGTCGACCGGCTCGACACGCTGCGTGCGAGCGTGCCGACGCGCAAGATCATCGAGTTGCTGCGGCTCGACTGCTTTTCGGCGATCGCGAACGGCCGGCTGCGCTGAGCCCGCTATCGCCCGCAACGGTCACGCGTGCAGATACGGGCCGACCTTGCGCTCGAGCAGCGTGACGAGTTCGGGCTGCATGTAGGTGTAACGGTCGGGAATGTCGAGGCACACGATCTTCTTGTGCCGCAGCTGCGCGCCGAACTGCGCCGCCAGCCGCGCCTTGTGCGCACGCTCCATCACGAACACGACGTCGGCCCAGTCGAGCTGCTCGGC
The DNA here is from genome assembly GCF_001718555.1 of Burkholderia metallica. Classification (NCBI taxonomy): domain Bacteria; kingdom Pseudomonadati; phylum Pseudomonadota; class Betaproteobacteria; order Burkholderiales; family Burkholderiaceae; genus Burkholderia; species Burkholderia metallica. The sequence continues at coordinate 1,868,979 of NZ_CP013401.1, read as the reverse complement.
GGACACGCGTGTATCCGCATCGGGGGCGAGGCCCGCCGAGTCGGCTTCGACGTCCGGCCACGCGGCGAATACCGCTTCGGCGGTCGGGCTGCGCAGCCGGTTGCGACTGCAGATGAAGAGCGCGCGCGTCATGTCGTTTCGACGTGGCCCGACACGGGCCTGCTCACCCTTGCGGAATCGTGCCCGGCCGGACGTACGCGAGCATGTGCGGCACGTAGTCGGCCTTGCCGAGTTCGACGCCGTGGTGGCGCAGGATCGCGTAAGCGGCGATCGCGTGGAAGTAGAACTGCGGCAGCGCCCAGTCGCGCGCGTACTGTTCGCCCGTCATGTCGAACGCGATCCCGTTCGGCAATTCGAGCGCGATCGGCAGCGCGACGCCGCCGTCGAGCGCATCCGGCGCGAGTTCGCCGAGAAAGGCGAGCGTGCCGGCGATGATCGCCTGCGCGTCGGCGAGCGTGCCGGGCTGCGCATCGGCATTCCATCCGGCCTCGCGCAACGCCAGCAGCGCGGCCGGTAACGGTTCGCCACGCAAACGGTGGACGGGCTCCATCGCCTGGAAGCACGAGAAGCGCACCTGTGCCGCGAGCGGATACATGTCGGGCGCGAGCTTCAGCGTCATCGCCGTGTCGGGCGTGTCGCCCGCGGCCTGCCGGTGCGCGGCCGCCTTGTCGAGCCACGCGGTCTGCGCGCGCAGCATCTGGGTGAAGGTCGGAACGAGAAGTTGGGTCGGTGACACGCGTGCGCTCCTGTGTTGTGGTTTGCGCCACGATAGCAGCGTCGGTACGAACCTGCATCCTCGCCGGGGCCATGCGCGCGATTCGATGCGGATCAGGCCGCGCGTGTCGCGAGATGCGCGGCGCGCGTCCGCGTCAACGCATCGTCAAGGCTTGCCGTGCCGAGCCAGAAACCGGTCGAGCTGCGACGCAAACGCCTTGCCGTCGCGCGCGCTGAACGGCGCCGGCCCGCCCGTGTCGATGCCCGCGCTGCGCAGCTGATCCATCATCGCGCGCGTCGACAGGCGTTCCTCGATGTTCTCGCGGCTGAACCAGTTGCCGCGCGGGTCGAGCGCATGCGCGCCCTTGTCGAGCACGGCGGCGGCCAGCGGAATGTCGGCGGTGATCACGAGGTCGCCCGCTTCCACCAGCTCGACGATGCGCGCGTCGGCCACGTCGAAGCCGGCCGGCACCTGCACCGCCTTGATGAACGGCGACGGCGGCGTACGCAGAAACTGGTTCGCGACCAGCGTCACGCAGATTTCGGCACGACGCGCGGCGCGAAACAGCATGTCCTTGATGACGGCGGGACACGCGTCGGCATCGACCAGTACTTGCATGGCGGGTTTTTCCAGTGGGTTGAAGCAGAAGCAGCAGAAGCCGCGATCATAGCGCACCGCCGGCCGGCGATCAGCCGGCGCGACCCGTGCACAGCGCGTCGGCCGTCACCCACTGCGCGCCCCACGCCGCGGCCAGCCGCGCGCCCTGCCCGATCCGCACGGCCGCGTCGTCGAAGTCGACGAACACGACGTGATCGGCCGCCGCGGGTTTCGCAGGCGTCTCGCGCGTGCGTCCGTCGGACAGCACCCACAGCCAGCGCTGCGCGCCGGGTTCGCGCCGTGCCGCGCGCGCGAGCAATTGCGCGGCGGCCGCGATGCCGTCCGCGAGCGGCGTGCCGCCGCCGCCTTCGACCGGTTCGAGCCAGCGCGCATTCCACCAGCGCGGCACGGCCGGGCCGAAGCGCCGCACAGCGCCGTTGCCGCCGAAGCAGATCAGCGCGGTTTCGACCCGGTCGCGCGCAGCCTGGTCGAAATACGCGACGATCAGCCCCTTCGCCAATGCGAGCCGCTCGTGCGACAGCATCGATGCCGAACAGTCGAGCACGAAGCAATGCAGCGCGTGCGGCGCGCCCGCGCGTTTCCGCAAGCGCAGATGATCGCGCTGCAGCGGGCCGCCGCGTTTCGCGGCGAGCGTCGCGGGCCACGCCACGGCCGTGCCCGCGCGTGCCGTCCCCGGCACGTGCGCGGCGGCGCCTGCTTGCCATCGAGGACCGCGAACGGCGTTCGCGGCGGCGCGGGCTCGATGGCTCAGCGTTTTTTTAGCGGCAGCGGCATCACGCCTTTCACGTCGCGTAGCCCGGCCGGCTCGGGCGGCAGGTAGCCCCAGTCGCCTTGCGGTGGCGTGGCATCGTTCTGCGCCGCGCCCGATGGCTCGCCGGGGCGCTCGCGCGCATCGGGCGAAGCGTGGCCGCCGCGTTCGTCGTCGGGTTGCGGCGCGCCGGACGACGGCGGCATGCCCGCATGGCGCCGGTGCCGCAGCACCGCGTCGGCCACCCGCTCCACGTGCGACACCGCCACTGCGTCGGCCTGTTCCAGCGCGGCCAGTGCGCGCGCCGCGCGCAGCATCACGAGATCGGCGCGCAACCCGTCGACGGCCGCGTCGATGCACAGCGCGCTGACGCGCGCATGAACCGCATCGTCGAAATCGAGCGCCGCGAGCCGTGCGCGCGCTGCGTGAATCCGGTCGCCGAGTGCGCGCTGCGCGGCGGCATGACGCGCGCGAAACGCATCCGGATCGAGATCGAACGCGAGCCGCGCCTTCACGATCCGCTCACGCTGCGCGGCGTCGAAGCAGTTCTCCAGTTCGATCATCAAGCCGAAGCGGTCGAGCAGTTGCGGCCGCAGTTCGCCTTCCTCGGGATTCATCGTCCCGATCAGCACGAAGCGCGCGTCGTGCGCATGCGACACGCCATCGCGCTCGACGATGTTCACGCCGCTCGCGGCGACGTCGAGCAGCGTATCGACGAGCCCGTCGGCGAGCAGGTTCACCTCGTCGACATACAGCACGCCGAGATGCGCGCGCGCCAGGAGGCCCGGCTGGAAGCGCACGCCGTTTTCGGCGAGCGCGTGCGCGAGATCGAGCGTACCCGTCACCTGTTCGTCGCTCGCCGACAGCGGCAGCGTGACGAACTGCCCTTCCGGCAGCAGCTCCGCGAGGCCGCGCGCGGCGGTCGACTTCGCGGTGCCGCGCGGCCCGCTCACGAGCACGCCGCCGAGCGACGGGTCGATCGCGGCGAGCAGCAGCGCCTGCTGCAGCGCGTCCTGCGCGACGAGCGCCGCAAACGGAAAAACCGCGCGGGCGCGGTGCGTCGTCGGACCGGTCATCGCCGTCCTCCTTCCTGGAATTGTTCGCTCGCGAACCAGACCGCTTCGATCCGTTCGCGATAGTCGCCCGGCTGCTGCCACAGGCCGCGCTGCATCGCCTCGACGAAGCGTTCGCAGATGCCGTGCAGCGCCTTCGGGTTGTACCGTTCGAGGAACGCGCGGGTCGCATCGTCGAACAGGTAGGCGTCGGCGACGAGCGCGTACTGGTGGTCGGACAGCACGCGCGCGGTCGCGTCGTAGCCGTACAGATAATCGACGGTCGCGGCCATTTCGGCCGCGCCCTTGTAACCGTGGCGCTTCACGCCGTCGAGCCATTTCGGGTTGATCACGCGCGAGCGGATCACCCGCGCGATTTCCTCGCGCAGCGTGCGCATCTTCGGCGCGGCCGGGTTCGCGTGGTCGCCGTGGTAGAGGCTCGGCTGCTGCCCGGACAGATGCCGCACGGCCGCGGTCATCCCGCCCTGGAACTGGTAGTAGTCGTTCGAATCGAGGATGTCGTGCTCGCGGCTGTCCTGGTTCTGCACGACGACGTCGATCGTCGCGAGCCGCTCGCCGAACACGTCGGCCGCCGCGTCGCCCGCGCTGTTCTGCGCATACGCGTGGCCGCCCCACTGGCGATATGCGTCGGCGAGGTCGGCGTCGGTCTGCCAGCGGCGCTGGTCGATCAGGTCCTGCAAGCCCGCGCCGTAGCTGCCCGGCCGCGCGCCGAACACGCGCCAGCCGGCGCGGCGCCGCGCCTCGTCCGGCGCGACGCCCTGCGCGATCCATTTTGCGCGTTCGCGCTCGATGCGCGCGCGGATCGGGTTCAGTGCCTCGGGCTCGTCGAGTGCGGCCACCGCCTGCACGGCCGCATCGAACAGGTGCATCAGGTTCGGGAACGCGTCGCGGAAGAAGCCCGACACACGCAGCGTCACGTCGATGCGAGGCCGGTCGAAGATCTCGATCGGCAGGATCTCGAAGTCGGTCACCCGGTGGCTGCCGTGCGCCCATTTCGGCCGCACGCCGAGCAGCGCGAACGCCTGCGCGATGTCGTCGCCGCCGGTACGCATCGTCGCCGTGCCCCAGACGGACAGCCCGATCGCGCGCGGATAGTCGCCGTGATCCTGCTGGTGGCGCTCGATCAGTTGCTGCGCGGATTTCAGGCCGAGCGACCACGCGGCCTGCGTCGGCACCGCGCGGGTGTCGACCGAGTAGAAGTTGCGGCCGGTCGGCAGCACGTCGGGGCGGCCGCGCGACGGCGAGCCGCTCGGCCCCGGCGGCACGAAGCGGCCGTCGAGCCCGCGCAGCAGCTGGCGCATTTCCTCGCCGCCGCACGCGTCGAGCGCGGGCAGCAGCGTCGCGCGCACGCGTTCGATCACGGCGAGCGTGTGCTGCCATTCGCCGGGAGGCGTCGCGTCGGCGCCCGTGTCGCCATCGTCCGCCGCGCACAGCGCGTCGAGCCATTGCTGCGCGAGCCGTTCGAGCCGCTCGCGCGTATCGCCCGCATGGCGCCACGGCGACGCGTCGAGCGCCTGCAGGATCGCCGGGCGCGGGCCGACCCACGGCGCGGCCCAGTCGGCCGCGAGCGGATCGAAGTCGTCGCCGAGCGCGAGATCGCGCGCGAGCGCACCGATCAACCCTGCGCGGCCGCCCTTGCCGTCGCCCACCGGAAAGCGCGCGAGCGCGAGCAGCGTGTCGCGGCGCTGCCGATCGGCCGGCGACAGGCCGAACACGTGCAGCCCGTCGCGGATCTGCGCTTCCTTCAGTTCGCACAGCCATGCGTCCACGCGCGTGAGCAGCGCATCTTCGTCGCCCGTATCGAGCGGCGGCGACACGCTCAGTTCGTCATGCAGACGATGCTCGGCGATCGTCGCGAGGATCGTCTTGCGCAGCAGCTTCGCGCGCCGCGCATCGACCATCAGCGCTTCGTAGTATTCGTCGACCTGCCGTTCGAGATCCTGCAGCGGGCCGTAGTTTTCCGCGCGCGTGAGCGGCGGCATCAGGTGATCGACGATCACGGCCTGCGCGCGGCGCTTCGCCTGGCTGCCCTCGCCCGGATCGTTGACGATGAACGGATACAGGTGCGGCAACGGCCCGAGCGTCAGGTCGGGCCAGCACGCGTCGGACAGTGCGACGCTCTTGCCCGGCAGCCATTCGAGGTTGCCGTGCTTGCCGAGATGGATGACCGCGTCGATGCGGTACGCATCGCGCAGCCAGAAATAAAACGCGAGATACGCGTGCGGCGGCACGAGATCCGCATCGTGGTAGCTCGCGTAGTCGTTCTCGCCGCGCGAGCGCGACGGCTGGATGCCGACGAACACGTTGCCCGCGCGCCAGCCGGCGATCGTGAAGCGGCCTTGCCGCAGCGTCGGGTCGGCTTCGGGCGGACCCCAGCGTGCGTTCAGCGCATCGCGCACCGCCGCCGGCAGCCGCGCGAAACGCGCGACGTAGTCGGCCAGCAGGTAGCTCTGGAACGCGGGGCGCAATGTGTGCACGGCCGGGTCGTTGGTCACGCCTTCGGTGAGGCGCGCGATCAACGCGTCGCCGTCGGGCGGCAGGTCGGCCACCGCGTAGCCCGCGTCGCGCAGCGCCGCGAGCACGCGCAGCGCGGACGCCGGCGTGTCGAGGCCGACGCCGTTGCCGATCCGCCCTTCGCTTTGCGGATAGTTCGCGAGGATCAGCGCGATGCGCTTGTCGGCGTTGTCGAGCGTGCGCAGCCGGCACCAGCCGCGCGCGAGCGCCGCGACGAACGCGATCCGCTCGGCGTCCGGCTGGTAGCGCACGACGTCGACTTCGGTATGCGGGCAGCGACACGCGAGCCCCTTGAAGCTCACCGCGCGCGTGACGATGCGGCCGTCGACCTCGGGCAGCGCGATGTGCATCGCGATGTCGCGCGCATGCAGCCCCTGGTTGTCGGCGACCCACGCGTCGCGATTGCCGCCGGACAGGATCACCTGCAGCACCGGCGCGTCGCCCGCGAGCACGTCGTGTTCGGGGCTGTCGATCGCGCCGGCCGCGAACGCGGTCGTATTCAGCACGAGCGCGACCTCGTGCGTGTCGCAAAGCTGCGTGATGACTTCGCGGCTCACCGCGTCCTTCAGCGACGTGACCGCGATCGGCAGCGGATTGAGCCCCTGCTCGACGAGCGCATCGGCCAGCGCGTCGAACACGGCCGTGTTCGCGGCCTGCCAGTGCGCGCGATAGAACAGGATCGCGACGACGGGCGCACCGGGCGTCCAGCGCGGCCGCCAGTCGTCGACGCTCGCGCGGTCGCGCGCCGGGTGATACAGCGCCGCGGCCGGCAGCGGGCGCGGCAGTTCGGGGGCGTCGCCGAACCCGAGCGTGTGGAACGCAATGCTGCGCAGCAGCGCGTCGGCGTTGTGCACGCCGCCTTCGCGCAGATAGCGCCACCACAGCCGGCACAGGTCGGGCGCGACGGTACTCTTCGCGACGAGGTTCGGGTCTTCCTGCAGGTCGCCCGAGAACATCGCGAGCTGCTGCCCGCGCTTCGACGCGAGCGACACGGCCTGCTCGATCCCGTACGGCCAGTACGCCTCGCCGCCGAGATGGTCGATCACGACCGCCTTCGCGTGCCGCAGCACGTCGTCGACATAGAAATCGACCGACGCCGGCTGCCGCAGGAACGTGACGTTCGCGAGCCGCACGCTCGGGAAACCGGCCGGCAGCCGCGGCACGACGCTCGCGAGCAGCGACAGCGTCGTGTCGGCCGAACTCAGGATCACGATGTCGGCCGGTTGCTGATCGATCCGGACGACGCCCTGCGTATCGTCGACGAAGCCGCCCGGCGTGGTGCGCAGGAGATGCATCGTCCGTTACGCCTGTTGCGGCTCGGCCGCGCAAGCGGCGTCGAACGCACGCTGCAGCGCGGCCGCGTCGAGATCCTCGCCGATCAGCACGAAGCGGCTCGCGCGCGTTTCGCCGTCCTGCCAGCGACGGTCGAAATAGCTGTCGAAGCGGCGGCCGACACCCTGGATCACGAGCCGCATCGGCGCATCGGGCAGCGCCGCGAAGCCTTTCGCGCGGTAGATCGTGTGCGCTTCGACCACGCGCTGCAGCGCGGCGATCGTCGCTTCGCGCGTGCCGGCGTCGCCGGACACGACCACCGAGTCGAAATCGTCGTGATGGTGGTCGTGATCGCCGTCGTCGGCCGAGCCGTGATGATCGTGACGCAGGTGGATCGTTTCTTCCGATGCCGATTCGAGCCCGAGCAGCATCGCGAGATCGAGTTCGCCGCGCGTCGCGCGCACGATCTTCACCTGCGGCGGGATCTCGTCGCGGATCGCGGTTTCGATCTGCGCGAATTGCGCGTCGCCGACGAGATCGGCCTTGTTCACGATCACGAGATCGGCGGACGACAGTTGATCGGCGAACAGTTCGTGCAGCGGCGATTCGTGATCGAGGTTCGGGTCGGCGCGTCGCTGCGCGTCGACGGCCTGCGGGTTTTCCGCGAACTGGCCGCTCGCGGCCGCCGGCCCGTCGACGACGGTCACCACCGCGTCGACCGTGAAGCTGTTGCGGATCGTCGGCCAGTTGAACGCCTGCACGAGCGGCTTCGGCAGCGCGAGGCCCGACGTCTCGATCAGCACGTGGTCGATGTCCGCGCGGCGCTCGACGAGCGCCTCCATCACCGGATAGAACTCTTCCTGCACGGTGCAGCACAGGCAGCCGTTCGCGAGTTCGTACAGCTGGCCCGACGCTTCGCCCTGCGCGCCGTCGGCATCCTCGCAGCCGATGCCGCAGCCCTTGAGGATTTCGCCGTCGATGCCGAGTTCGCCGAATTCGTTGACGATCACCGCGATGCGGCGGCCTTCGGCGTGCTGCAGGATGTGGCGCATCAGCGTCGTCTTGCCGCTGCCGAGAAAGCCCGTGACGATCGTGACGGGAAGCTTGCGTAGGGTCATGGTAGGTCCTGTGTCGGAAATGGATCAGCGCGGGATCGTCGCGTCGAGGGCGGCGTGGCAGTTCGGCTGGCGGATCGCGCGCATGCCGCCGCGCGGACAGCCGCGGCACGGGCGGAACGACGAATCGGACATGGTGCTTCCTTGCGAACGGTCGACATCGTGAATGCCAACACGGCTGCCGCCGGCCCGGCTCGCGCTGCCTGCCGTTCGCCGCGCCGGCCGGCGCGCGCTCGCGCGGCGGCAGATCGGCGGAGGCAGCGTGCAACGCGCGGGCGTCGGGCCTGCTGCGGCCGTGGACGATGCGCCGCCTCCCCGCGGCGCTGTACCCCAATGTTCGGGCCGGTATCCGGGCTGACGAACACGCCGCTTCGCCTTCCCGGATGCGCGCGGCATCCAGTGGCGGTCGTCCGCATGCATCGGCATGCGGCGAAGCGGCGTTGCGTGGCGCTTGCGCGCGACGCGTTCGCTTACCGTTGCGGGGGCAGCACAGGTTGGCTCGACTGCGGCGCAGGCAGGCTCCCTGTTTCCCGTTTAACTGCGCGCACCGGAGCGGCGCGCGCGAGCACCAAAACGCGTGCGAGTGTAGGCGGCGGTGCGGGGAGCGTCAAGGCGAACGGGGCCGCCGGGCCGCATCCGGCACGGCCGTCGCGCCGCGTCGCAGGCCACGCGCGGCGGTTCGCGCGGGCGGATCGCTGTGCTATCGTATGCGCCGCGTTCGGTGCTCGCAGGCGCATTCCGCGCCCGCAGTTAAACGGGAAACAGGAGGCGGCTCCCCGCCCGGCCTGTGCTGTCCCCGCAACGGTACGCCGCCCGCGCGACGCGCTTCCCCGCGCACGCGCCCGTGCCGCCCACGATGCCACTGCCCTTCAGCCGGGTGGGAAGGCCGCGGCCTGGCAAGCGGCCAGCCCGGATACCGGCCGACGCAAGGGGCGAGCCCGACGCTCGCCGAACGCCCGATCCGCGGGGAACGGATGGGGTGCGCCTTCCGCCCGCGTTCGCGCGGGCTTCGCTCGATCCGTGATGCGTGACTTCCTAGCTGGCCGCCGCCGTGCCGCCCGCCTGCCCTTTTCCACTGTTTCGACACGGTGCGCGCCGTGCCGCGCCCGATGAGCCGCGCGTGGCTCGTCGGCGCCGGCCCCGGCGACGCCGACCTGCTGACGCTCAAGGCCGTGCACGCGATCGGCGCGGCGGACGTGCTGCTCGTCGACGATCTCGTGAATCCCGACGTGCTGCGCCATGCGCGTGCCGATGCGAACATCGAGTACGTCGGCAAGCGCGGCGGTCATGCGTCGACGCCGCAGGAGGCGATCGTCGCCGCGATGCTCGCGCACCTGCGCGCGGGCCGCAGCGTCGCGCGGCTCAAGGGCGGCGATCCGTTCGTGTTCGGCCGCGGCGGCGAGGAGCTCGCGGCGCTCGGCGCGGCGGGATTCCCGGTCGAGGTCGTGAACGGCGTCACCGCGGGCATTGCCGCGCCGGCCGCACTCGGCATTCCGGTCACGCAGCGCGGCGACGCGCAGGGCGTGATCTTTGTCACGGGCCACGGCGCGGGCGCCGACGAGCCCGACTGGCGCGCGCTCGCGGCCACCCGCATGACGATCGTCATCTACATGGGCATCCGCCGGCTCGACACGATCGCAGCGGCGCTGCGTGCTGGCGGCCTGCCCGGCGACACGCCGTGCGCGGCGATCGAGCATGCGACGCGCCCCGAACAGCGTCACGTACTCGCGACGCTCGATACGCTCGTCGCGCGCATCGGCGCGGCCGGCATCGGCTCACCGGCCATCGTCGTGATCGGCCGCGTCGCGGCGCTCGCCGACGATCCCGCAGTACGCGCCGCGCTCGGCGGCAACGCATGATGCGCGTCGCGCTGGGCGTCGGTTTCCGCGCGGGCGTGACGGCCGCGCAGCTCGATGCCGCGATCCGTGCGGCGCTGGTGCGGTATCCGGCCGCCGAACCGGCGCTCGTCGCCACGCTCGCCGACAAGGCGCGCGCCCGCGCACTGCGCACGCTGTGCGCGCGACGCGGCTGGCCGCTCGTCGCATTCGACGCGGCGCAACTCGCAAGCCGCCCCGAACTGGCCGCGAGCGGCCCGTCGGATGCCGCGCTCGCGCGCTTCGGCGTCGCGGGCGTGGCCGAGCCGTGCGCGCAGCTCGCGGCGCCGCGCGGCCGGCTGCTGGGCCCACGATCCATCCGGGACGGCGTGACGGTCGCGCTCGCCGGCCCGCTGTGAACCCTTTGTTCCGCTTTCTTTCGACAGGACGAATCCGATGAAAACCGACGCCGAATCCCATCAACGGATGACCGAACGCCGCCGCGCGGGCCACGAGAAGAAGCAGGCCGCCGCCGTCAACGAAAAGGGCCTGCTGATCGTCAACACCGGCAACGGCAAGGGCAAGAGCACCGCCGCGTTCGGCATGGCCGTACGCGTGCTCGGTCACGGCATGCGGCTCGGTGTCGTGCAGTTCATCAAGGGCGCGCTGCACACGTCCGAGCGCGACTTCCTCGGCGCGGTGGCCGAATGCGATTTCGTGACGATGGGCGATGGCTATACGTGGAACACGCAGAACCGCGACGCCGACATCGCGACCGCGCGCAAAGGCTGGGACGAGGCGCGCCGGATGATCGAAAGCGGCGACTACCGGATGGTGATCCTCGACGAGCTGAACACGGTGCTGAAGTACGAATACCTGCCGCTCGACGAAGTGCTCGCGACGCTCGCCGCGCGGCCCGCTTCGGTGCACGTCGTCGTGACCGGCCGGCATGCGCCCGATGCGCTGATCGACGCGGCCGACCTCGTCACCGAAATGCGGCTCGTCAAGCATCCGTACAAGGAACAAGGCGTGAAGGCGCAGCGCGGCGTGGAGTTCTGAGCATGCCGGACTGCCCCGCGCTGTTCGTCAGCGCGCCCGCGTCGGGCCAGGGCAAGACGTCGGTGACGGCCGGCCTCGCGCGGCTGCACCGCCGGCTCGGCCGCCGCGTGCGCGTGTTCAAGACCGGGCCCGATTTTCTCGATCCGATGCTGCTCGAACGCGCGAGCGGCGCGCCCGTGCATGCGCTCGACCTCGGGATGGTCGGCGAGCCCGGCTGCCGTGCACTGCTGGCCGACGCCGCGCGCGACGCGGACCTGATCCTGATCGAAGGCGTGATGGGGCTGTTCGACGGGACGCCGAGCAGTGCCGACCTCGCGGCCGCGTTCGGCGTGCCGGTCGTCGCCGTGATTGCCGCGAAGGGGATGGCGCAGACGTTCGCGGCGATCGCATTCGGGCTCGCGCGATTCCGGCCGGGGCTGCCGTTTCACGGCGTGCTCGCGAACCGGGTCGGCTCGGCCCGGCATGCGGAACTGCTGCAACAGGCGCTGCCCGCCGACCTGCGCTGGCTTGGGCACATGCCGGCCGACGCGGGCATCGCACTGCCCGAGCGGCATCTCGGCCTGCACCAACCGGCCGACATCGACGATCTCGATGCACGGCTCGAGCGGGCGGCCGACGTGCTCGCGCACACGGCGCTCGCCGCATTGCCGCCGGCCGTCGCGTTCGCGGAACCGGACGCCGCGGCGCCGCTGCCGCGCGCGCTCGCCGGCCAGCGGATCGCAGTGGCGCACGATGCGGCGTTCTCGTTCATCTATCCGGCCAATCTTGCGTTGCTGGACACACTCGGCGCGCAGTTGCGGTTTTTCTCGCCGCTCGCCGACGAACCCGTGCCGGACGATTGCGACGCGCTGTTCCTGCCGGGCGGCTATCCCGAGCTGCATGCGGCGACGCTCGCGGCGAATGCAGCGACGGCGCGAACGATTCGCGCACACGCGGCGGCCGGCCGGGCGATCGTCGCGGAATGCGGGGGGATGGTGTATCTGTGCGAATCGCTGACCGATGTGGACGGCGTGACCACGCCGATGGTGGGTGTACTGCCGGGTCATGCGACGATGCAGCGAAGGTTCGCTGCGCTCGGCATGCAGCAGCTCGACACGCGCACCGGGCCGATGCGCGGCCATACGTTCCACTATTCGCGGCTCGCGACGACGCTGGAGCCGGTCGCGTTCGCCGCGCGCCCCGACGGTGGAGCGGACAGCGGCGAAGCCGTCTATCGCCACGACGCGATCGTCGCGACGTACATGCACATGTACTGGCCGTCGAATCCGCAGGCGGTCGTGGCGCTGTTCAGTGGGGACGCGTTCTAGATTCGGGACGGCTCAGGTCATGCCGGGATTGCCTGCCCAGTCGCAACGATCCCGTGCGTGCTTGCTTCTGCGGCAAGCTTGTCGATGTCCCGCCTCGCGCCGTATGCGGTGTTTCCCCGGTCAAACCAGGAACGTCTGCGCGAGCTTCACCCAGTACGACGCGCCGGTGGGCAGCACCGCGTCGTTGAAGTCGTAGCCGGGGTTGTGCACCATGCAGCCGCCCTCCCCGTCGCCGTTACCGATGATCAGGTAGCAGCCCGGCCGCTTCTCGAGCAGGAACGCGAAATCCTCGCTGCCGGTGAGCGGCACCATCTCGTCGATCAGGTTGGCGTCGCCCACCCACTCGCGCGCGACGCCGCGCGCGAACGCGGTCATGTCCGCATCGTTGACGAGCACCGGGTAGCGGCGCTGGTAGTCGATCGTCGCGCTCGCGCCGAACACGGCCGCCTGCGCATGCACGACCTCCTTGATGCGCGTCTCGAGCAGGTCGCGCACCTCGGGCTTCAGCGCGCGCACCGACAGGCGCATCTGCGCGCGATCGGGAATCACGTTCGGCGCGTCGCCCGAGTGGATCGCGCCGACCGTGACGATCGCCATGTCGAGCGGCGACACGTTGCGCGACACGATCGTCTGCAGCGCAATGACGATCTGCGCGCAGACGACCACCGAATCGACCGCCTTGTGCGGCACCGCGCCGTGACCGCCGCGGCCCTGCACGTCGACGATCACCGTATCCGACGATGCCATGAACGGCCCCGGCAGGAAACCGAACTTGCCCGTCGGGAAGCCGGGCATGTTGTGCATCGCGAAGATCGCGTCGCACGGGAACAGGTCGAACAGCCCTTCGTCGAGCATCCTCTTCGCGCCGCCGAGCCCTTCCTCGGCCGGCTGGAAAATCAGGTTCAGCGTGCCCGAGAAGCGGCGCTCGCGCGCGAGGTGCTTCGCGGCCGCGAGCAGCATCGCCGTGTGGCCGTCATGGCCGCATGCGTGCATCTTGCCGGCGATCCGGCTCTCGTACGGCAGGCCCGTCGTTTCGTGGATCGGCAGTGCGTCCATGTCGGCGCGCAGGCCGAGGCGCCGCGTGCCGTCGCCGACCCTCAACTGCGCGACGACGCCTGTGCCGCCAAGCCCGCGATGCACCGTGTAGCCCCACGACTGCAATTGCTCCGCGACGAGGTCGCTCGTCGCGAATTCCTCGAAGCCGAGCTCGGGGTGGGCATGGATGCGGTGCCGGATCTCGATCATTTCGTCGGCGAGGCCTGCGGGAATCACGCTGTGCGTCACGGTGTCGTCTCCTGATGTGCGGGGGTACTGCCGGGATGTGCAGGCAAGGATAGTCGGTTCAACGGCAACCGGGCAGACGGAAAGTCGTCACGGTAGCAACTCGTAGTTGCCATATTGGGAACGGTGTGCGCCCCGCGCAAGCTGGCTGTCCGGACGACTGCCGCGCCAGGGCCGGACACGCGAAACTGTACGCTACCTGTCGAATTCTTCTGTACGAGGACTGCCGTGACTATCGCTCGACATCCGGAAATAGTTACTGATAATCAAAGGTTTGCGAATATTTGTTCACTTTTTGACGCTCGTACATTTTTTGTGTACGATGGAAAAAAGGTGAACAACCGATTGCCTTCGATGCCCGCGAACCCTCCCCTCTCCCTGTCGGAACAGCAGGTGCTCGACGAAGCCTGCGCCGCGTTCGAACGCGCGACCCGGCGCTTTCGCGCGCGGCCCGTACGCGTGCCGGCCGCCGGCCGCGCGCGCGCCGACGCGATGATCCGCTTCGACGTTGCCGGGCACGCGTTCGAGATGCCGGCCGCCGTCAGCCTGCGCGTCGAATCGCTGGCGGGCGCGCTCGCGACACTGCGCCGCAGCGGCGCGGATACCGCGACGTCCGGGGAGCGGCCGCTGATGCTCGTCGCGCCGTACCTCTCGGCCGAACTGGCCGCCGGCCTGACCGATCAGGGCATCCCGTATCTCGATACCGCCGGCAACGCGTGCCTGATTCAGCCGGAGGCGACCGTGATGATCGCGGGCCGGCCGAAACCCGCACGCGCACCACGCCGGCAGGCATCGCGCGCCACGACGCCCAAGGGGCTGGCCGTGATGTTCGCGCTCGCGACGCAGCCGGGCCTCGTCGCCCAACCGTACCGTGCGATCGCGGCCGCATCGGACGTCGCACTCGGCACGATCAATCTCGCGATGGACGATCTGATCGCGCGCGGCCTCGTCGGGCAGCGCCGCAACGGCGAACGCCTGATTCCAGACTGGCCGCGTTTCGTGCAGGAATGGGTCGCGCTCTACCCGAGCCGCTTGCGCGCGAAACTGCCGAGCCGGCGATTTGCCGCGCTCTCGCCCGACTGGTGGCGCGGCTTCGATTTCGCCGCATTCGATGCGCGGCTCGGCGGCGAGCCTGCGGCCGACCTGCTGACACACGATCTGAAGCCGGCCGCGATCACCGTCTATATGCACGGCACCGCATCGAACAAGCTGCTGCTACAAGGCCGCCTGCGCGCTGACGAGCACGGCGACGTCGAGCTCGTCGAAGCGTTCTGGCCGCCGCCGGCGGCGCTCGCGTGGCGCGAGCAGCACGTACCGGTCGTGCCGCCGCTCTTGATCTACGCGGATCTCGTCGCGTCCGGCGACAGTCGCAATCTCGCCATCGCCGAGCGCATCCATGACCGATACCTCGCCCACCCGCCCGCTTGAGGTCGACGCACGCCGGCCGCTGGCGCCCGCCGCGATCGCGCTGCTGCAGAGCGTGTGCTCGACCTGCGCACGCCTCGACGCGGCGTTCGTGGTCGCCGGCGCAACCGCGCGCGACATCCTGATGTGGCACGTTCACGGCATCCAGCCGGTGCGCGCGACGCGCGATGTCGACATTGCGGTGTGCGCGGTAAGTTGGCCGTTTCACGCGCGACTCATCGACGCGCTCGTCGCAACCGGACAGTTCAGCCGCGCCGAAACAGCAGCAGAAACTGCTGTTCGACAGCGGCACACACGGTTTTCGCACGGAGCTGGATCTCGTGCCGTTCGGGCCGCTCGAAACGCCGCCCGGCGAGATCGCGTGGCCGCCCGGCGGTGAATTCGTGCTGAACGTGCTCGGTTTTCAGGAAGCGGTGGACACCGCGCAGCCGGTGTCGATCGACGCGCACACCGTGGTGCCGGTGGCCAGCCTGCCTGCGCTCGCGCTGCTGAAGCTGCTCGCGTGGAAGGATCGGCGCGCGCGCCAGAACAGCGACGCGTACGACCTGCTGTTCCTGCTCACGCATTTCCACGACGCCGGTAATCGCGAGCGCATCTGGGATGTCGCACCGGACCTGCTCGAAATGCACGCGTTCCAGCCGGCACTCGCCGCTGCCGCGCTGCTCGCGCGCGACGCGCAACGGATTGCGTTGCCGCATACGCGGGACGCGATCCGCGCGCTGCTGTCGGACGAAGCGACTTATGCCGCGCTCGGCCAGGATCTGCTGGCACGCGCGTTCGCACTGTTGCCCGGCGAATTCAGCGATGACGCAGACCGGTATCTCGACGCATTCCGCACCGCCTTTCTCGCAGATCGCCCCGCACCGCGCACGTGACGCGTCGCGGCAGCACAGCCGCGCGACCGTGCGGACGGCATGCCGCGCTCAGGCCGCCCAGTCTTCGAGCGGCAACCCGGCGACGCGGCCGAACTCGACCACAGCCGGGCGTTCGGCGAGAAAGGCGGCGTCGGCCAGCGGTTCGCTCGCGAACGACAGCCACGTGGGCCGCACCGGCAGCAGCAGCGTGTCGCCCTCGCGGCGGATCTCGAGTTCCGTCACCCCTTCGCACTCCATGTCCTTCGGGATGCGGATTGCCTGGTTACGGGCATTCTTGAAAATGGAAACGGTGCGCATGAGCCACTCCACGGGAGTACGATGCACCCAGTCTGGACATATGCGGGCATATGTCAATATGGGCGTACGTAACCCGAAGGTCGCGCCCCATGCTGCGGAAGATATTTTCGCCATGGTTGCGGGCCTGCCGTCGATGAGGAGAACGATCCATTCTTCACGACGCAGGCCGCGCGATTCATACGCCGGACGGCTTATGCCGGCACGTCAGGGCGCGACGCGCACCGTCGCGCCGCCCCGCGCATCCGCCCCGTCACGGCAACCGGAAAGTGTCGAAGAATGTGTCGCGCTCGATCACGGTGAGCGCCGCGCGCTTGTGCGGGAAATCGAATTCCTTCAGCGTGTAGAACCCGAGCCGGTGCATGTACGCGATGTGCCGCACGTGATCGACGCGCGGCTCGCCGACGAGCCGCTGCGTGCGCGGCTCGTCGACGAACATGTAGTGCAGCACCCCGCTCCACCATGCATGCAGCTTGCCGGCACTCTGGAAGCGCGAGTCGCCGATCAGCAGGTGCAGCCCGCGGTCGTAGTCGTGCGCATCGTAGAACGGCGCGAGACGGTCTTCCTTCGCCCAGTAGAACTCGAAATAGCCGAACGGCGTGTCGTCGAAATAGCCGATCATCGGATGCATGTGCGGATCGGCGAGCCGCTCGGCGAGATACGTCGCGTGCTCGTCGCGCGTGCCGCGCTGGTCCCAGAAATGCGCGACGCGATCGAGGTTCATCCAGCCGCTGAACAGGTCCGCGTGCGCGCCGATGTCGACGGTGCGCAGGCTGAACGTCATCCCGACCTGCGGCATGTAGCGCGCGTAGATCTCGCCGGCCGGCGACGGCGGGCGCACCGGGTGCCGGTGGCCGTTCGTGATCGCATGGCGCAGCGGCATCCCGCCCGATGCGGGCGCCTTCAGCCAGGGCCGCGGGTTCTGCCAGAACGTCGCGCGCGACACGGTGGCGCGCAGCGTGTCGCCGGCCGCCTGCGCACCGTCGATCACACCTTCGCGCACCGCGCGCGCGACGTACGACGCGACAGCGGCCGCATCGGCGCCGCCGAGCGGCACCGTGATCGTCGCCGCGTCGTAGCGCGTGTCGGTGTTGAAGAGCGCGACGAACGCGTCGAGCAGGAGGTCCGGCGAGTCGTCGGGCCGCCACGCGTCGAGCGTGCGCTCGGCGATCGCCAGCGGCGCGGGGGTGGCGCCGTCGAGCGCGACGGCCACGTGCCCTTCGACCGCGTCCGCTGCGCCGGCCGGTTTCGTCAGCGTGTCTTCCATCACAGTGCTCCCGCGTCGTGGCGGTCGGCGAGGACGTGCAGCCCGCGCTCGAGTGCCGGAAACAGGCTGCGCTGGAAGTTGTTCCAGCGCAGTTCGAGAATCGTGTCGTCCGGCGCGATCGGCGTGTCGAGCACGTCGCAGATCACTTCGCCGGAATCGATGCCGTTGTCGACGTAGTGGAACGACGCCCCGGTCATCGTCACGGGTTCGACGCGCGACGTCGTGCCGCTCGCCCAGTCGACCCGTTCGCCGCGCGCGCCGTGCAGCGCGTCGAGCGTCGCCCATGCGCCGCGCCGCTGGTACGGTGAATCGTCGGCGGTGATGCCCGGGTGGATGTTGGCGATGCGCCGGTGAAAGCGCGCACCGGGCCGCACGAGTTCGTCGAGGATCACGAGCAGCCCGTCGAGCACGACGACGTCGGCGTCGAGTTCGAGCAGGCGCTCGAGCAGGCGGCGCTCGAACGCCTGCTTGCCGGCCACGCGCTGCTCGCGTGCGTCGCGCGGCAGCCGCCGGTACGTCGACGCAATCGTGCAGAACAGTTCGTCGACCGGCCGGCCCCGCACGGTCAACCCGTCCGGCAGGATCCACGGGCGGCCCGGCGTGCGTGCGAAGCCGTAGTCGGCGACTTTCGCGCGGTCGGCCGGCGAGCCTTCGTCGTCGTCGACGATCACGCCCTGCAGCGTGTAGCGCTCGCCTAGCGGCGAGTCGTTCAGGCGTTCGACGAGGAATTCGAGCGGCGCCTTCATGTAGCGCGTGCCGCCCCGATAGGCGACCGGCTGCCCGGCACGATCGGCCGCGCCGTTGCGCAGCGACTGGATGTAGACGAGATTTTTCTTCGGCATGGATGCGTGGTGAAAAAGCGGACGAAGGCGCGGCGACCCGCCCGCGCCGGCCGCGAAGGCCGGCCGGCGGGCCGCGGCGCGCAGCGTCACCAGTTGTATTTCGCGGTGGCGATCACGGTACGGTCGGTACCGAACACACAGACGTTCGCCGACTGGCAACCGCTGATGTAGTGGCGGTTGAACAGGTTCGTGCCGTTCACGGCGAAGCGCCAGTTGCGCGTGTCGTAATGCACGCCCGCGTCGAACAGCGTGACGCTCGATACCGTCAGCGAGTTGTCGGCCGCACCGGCCGACGCGCTCTGGTAGCGAATGCCGCCGCCGAGGCCGAAGCCCGTGAGCGGCCCCGTGTGCCACGTCCAGTCGGTCCACAGCGACGCCATCTGGCGCGGCCGCGGAATGTCGACCGGCCAGTTGTTCAGCGACACGTCGTTGGCCTTCACGTTCTTCACGTCCTGATACACGTACGACGCGATCACCGACAGGTTGCGCGTGACCTTGCCGGTCGCGCTCAGCTCGATCCCGCGCGAACGCACCTCGCCCGCCTGCACCGACTTCGTGCCGGTCGGGTCCTGGTCCGGCAGCGCGTTCGTGAGCACGTTGGTCTGGTTGATCTGGTAGATCGCCGCGTTCAGCATCAGGTTCTTGCCGGGCGGCTGCCAGCGCAGGCCGGCCTCGATCTGCTTGCCGCGCGTCGGCTGCGGCAGCCCGCCGCCGAGCAGGTTCACGCCGATCAGCGGGTTGAACGACGTCGCGTAGCTGACGTACGGCGACAGCCCGTAATCGCCCTGGTACGTGAGGCCGACGCGGCCGGTGAACGCCGTGACGTCCGCCTTCGTCGACGTGCCGCCGGCGCGATCGTCCATCCGCATGTTGACCCAGTCCTCGCGGCCGCCGAGCGTCAGCGTCCAGCGGTTCCACTTGATCTGGTCCTGCGCGTACAGGCCGAACGTGTTCATCGTCGTGTACGTATTGGTGCGGAACGTCGAATCGGGCGTGAACACCGCCGTCGTGACGGGCTGGTAGACCGGGTTGTAGATGTTCAGCGGCGGCGCGGCGGCGAGCCATTCGCTGTCGGTCGCGGTCTGGCGGTTGTACTGGAAGCCGAGCAGCAGCGTGTGCTGGAGCGGGCCCGTCGCGAAGCGGCCTTCGAGGTTGTTGTCGATGTCGAAGCGGCTGTAGTTCATCTGGAACACGCCGGCCCAGCGCGACACGTCGGTCGTGCTGCCGTCGACGAAGCCGTTGCCGAACACCGAGCCGTTGTCGAGCGACAGGTGCATCAGGCGCGTGTTCTGGCGGAACGTCCACGCCGGCGTCAGGTTCCGCTCGAACTGGTAGCCGACCGACCACTGCTTCTTGCGGTAGTAGTTGAAGTTTGGGTCGCCCTCGTAGATGTCCTTGTTGATCTGGCCGTTCGGGTTCGGCAGCACGGTGCCGACCGCGGGCAGGAAGTTCGACGAGATGTCGCCCCAGTCCTGCAGATAGGTGGCCGACAGCGTCAGCGACGTATCCGCGTCCGGGCGCCAGCGGAACGACGGCGCGAGCGCGACGCGCTGGTCGTTGTTCGGGCCGGTCAGCGCATTGCCGTCGCGCGCGACGCCGACGAACCGGTACGCGTACTTGCCGTCCGGGTCGAGCTTGTCGCCGACGTCGATCATGAACTGCTTGCGCGCGTAATTGCCGATCTGCACGCCCGCTTCGCGCACGCGCTCGCCGTCGGCGAGCTTGGTCTGCACGTCGATGATCGCGCCGGGGTCGCCCGCGCCGTACAGCACCGAGGTCGGCCCGCGCAGCACGCTGATGCTGTCGATCATGTACGGATCGACGCGCCAGCTCGCGAGGTTGATCGTGTTGGGCACCTGCAGCCCGTTCACGTACGCGGTCGGCGTGAAGCCGCGCAGCGCCGCGTACCAGTCCGAACGGTTGTCCGACCCGTACGACGAGAAGCCCGGCACGTAGCGCAGCGCCGCGTTCACGTCGGTCGCGCCGGTCATCTCGATCTGCTGCGCGGTGACGACGTTGATCGTCTGCGGGATCTCGTTGATCGACGTATTGGTCTTCGTACCGGTCCGGCTGCGCTTCGCGACGAGCCCGACCGTGCCGTCGCCGTCCGAGGCCGCGTTGACGTTGATCGTCGGCAGCGTGCCGGTCGACGTACCGGCCGCCGCACCGTTCTGCGCACTGCTGGCCGGCGCCGCGGCGCCTGCGTTCACGGCGGGCGCCGTCTGGGCGTATGCATGCCCCGCCGCCGCACCGAACGCCACGCTTGCCGCGGCTGCGATCGCACGCAAACGCGTGCCTGTTGCCCACTCCATCTTTCTCTGCTCCACTTTTTTCATGCGGTCCCCGACCGCGCCTTTGTCAAAGAGCGAAAGCCATCCGGCCCGCGCTCACCCCGTTGTCCTGTCGTTTTTCCTGTGTTGCCCGGGCCGCGCCTTCGTCATGGGCGGGC
Source organism: Burkholderia metallica (assembly GCF_001718555.1). Taxonomy (NCBI): domain Bacteria; kingdom Pseudomonadati; phylum Pseudomonadota; class Betaproteobacteria; order Burkholderiales; family Burkholderiaceae; genus Burkholderia; species Burkholderia metallica. The sequence goes on along the minus strand of NZ_CP013401.1, from coordinate 1,848,311 downwards.
GCGATCCCGCTTTCGAGCGACGCGCAGATCTCGTCCGCCCGGCGCGCCAGTACCGACAGCAGCGTGTCGGACAAGCCGTGGCTGTCTTCGCAGCAGCCTTGCAGGTAGATGCGCGGCGTGAAGTGCTCGGGCGTCGCGAGCAGGTAGTCGCGCGCGACGTCGCCGCGCACGAGCGCATCGCCCAGGTGCGGCGCGAGCCCGTCGAGCAGCGCCGAATGCGTGTCGCGGCGGTAGCCGGTCGCCAGCACGAGCGCGTCGAAGCGCTCGACGCGCGTGTCGCCGTTCAGCCGGTCGCGCAGCGTCAGTTCGACGCGGCCGTCGGCGGTACGCACCGCGGCCTCGATCGCACTGTTCGCGAGCAGCGCGTGACGTGCGGTGCCGTCGACGCGCTGCAGGTACAGCATTTCGTAGATCTGTTCGATCAGCGGCCGGTCGACCACCGCGTAGTTCGTGTCGCGGTAGCGCTCGAGCAGCGCGCGGCGCGCGTCGTGCGGCTGCGCATAGACGACGTCGGTGAACTCGGGGCTGAAGATCTCGTTGACGAACGGGCTGTCGTCCGCCGGCTTCAGTGCGCCCGCGCGCATCACGAGGCTCGCGTCGACGTGCGGGAAGCGGCGCGCGAGATCGATGAACACCTCGGCCGCGCTCTGCCCCGCGCCGATCACCGCGACGCGGCGGCGCTCGCCGTCGGGCGACGCGACGAGCCGGTCGATGTCGGTCAGGTACGACGACGAGTGGATCACGCGGTCGCGGCCGAGCGCGGCGAACGCGTCCGGAATCGCAGGCGTGCCGCCGACGCCGACCGACAGCGCGCGCGTGACGCGCTGGCGCTCGCGGCCGGTCGCGTCGCGCGACAGCACGCGCAGCGCGTCGATCTTCGCGCCGTCGCCGCGCACGGGTTCGATCCCGAGCACGGTCTCGCTGTAGTGGACGCGATCGTCGAACGCTTCGGCCACCCAGCTCAGGTAGTCGTGGAATTCGACGCGGGTCGGATAGAAGTTCTTCAGGTTGACGAATTCGTTCAGCCGGCCGCGTTCGAACAGGTAGTTGATGAACGTGTAGCGGCTCTTCGGATCGCGCATCGTGACGAGATCCTTCAGAAACGAGATCTGCATCCGGCAATCGTCGAGCAGCATCCCGCGATGCCAGCCGAATTCAGGCTGGCGTTCGACGAAGCAATGGGCGAACGCCCGCGTGCCGCTGCGCTCCGCGAGGCGCACGGCCAGCGCCAGATTCGACGGCCCGAAGCCGACGCCGATCAGGTCGAATACGGTTTCTCTCTGCATGTCTCAGCTCCCTTGTCGATGAATCCGGCCCGTCAGACGTGACGGCCGGAGAAGAACGTCTCGCGCAGCGTGCACATCCACAGCGGCTGCGCGTCGGCCAGCGCGAGACGGCGCCGGCGCGCGAAGCCGTGCCGCGCGAGATGGTCGGCAACCCGTGCATGGCCGGCCGGAACGGCACAGCCGACCGCTTCGGTGCGCGGGTCGTCGAGAAACAGGTAATGCACGACGGACGGCAGCCAGCCCGCCACGCGATGCGGGCCGCGCCAGCGAGGCTCGCCGACCAGCATCCGCAGCCCGCGGTCGTAGTCGCGCGCCGCGACGTGCGGCCCGAGCGCGTCTTCCTTCAGCCAGAACGCCTCGAAATACGCGAACGGTTCGCCGTCGAAGCAGCCGACGAGCGGCGTCACGTGCGGATCGGCATCGGGTGCGGCGCCTTGCGGGCCCTGCGCGCCGGGCTGTGCACCCGGCCAGCCGTCGCGCACGCGCGGCGCGTCGAACCAGCGTGCGAGCCGAGCGGCGTCCTCGGCCGGCTGCCAGCCGCGCAGCGTGAAGCGCACGCCGAGCGCCGGCAGGTCGCGTGCATAGACGTCGCCGCGCGGCGCGGGCGGACGGCGCGGATGACGGCGGCCGTCGGTGAGCATCGGCAGCGTCGCGCACGGCAGATGCGGGCCGACGCGCCACAGATCGGCCTGCTGCGCCCAGCCTTCGCGCATGCAGCGGCCGCCCTCCGCCAGCACGCCGCTCGCGCGCAGCGCATCGAGCGCGACCGCCGGCCACGCGGCCGGGTCGAGCCGGATCGCCGCGTGGCGCGCGCTGTCCGAAAACGCCGCGGCCAGCGCGGCGAGCAGCGCACGCCGCTGGTCGGCCGGCGCCGCGCGATGGTTGTATGCGACGACGCGCAGCGCGCCGTCGTCGCCGAGTTGCGCGCGCAGCAGCTGCGCGCCGATGCTGTCACCCTGCGCGACGCGGATCTCCGCGCCGTCGCGCACCGCGAACAGGCCGTCCGCGAACGCGAGGCGGTAGGTATCGAGCATCGTGAATCCGTCCGGACGCACTTCAGCCAGCATGGCGCGCCTCCTGTCCCGTTTCCGTGTGGGCATCGAGCCGCGCGCCGAGTGCCGCGAGCGTCGGCGCCGCGAACAGGTCGGCCACCGTCAGCGCGTGACCGGCGCGGTTCGCCGCATCGACGAAGCGCACGACGTCGAACGAGGTCGCGCCGGCTTCGAACAGGTTCGCGTCGGGGCCGGGCGCGGCCGTCGCGAACGTGTCGGACCACAGCGCCGCGAGCACGGCGGCCGCATGCGGCGCACGCGATGGCGTTTCAGCGGGTGCGTGGCCTTGCGCGTTCGCGCGCGGCGACGCGTGCGCGATCGCAGCCTTGTCGGGTGCGCCGAGCGCCGCTTCCGGCGCGCCGGCAAAGCGCGCGACCTCGTCGTGATAGACATCGACGAGCGTGTCGACGAAGCCGCGCTCGAGCAGTTCGTCCGCATACGAGAACGCGGCGCTCACGCGGCCGTCCGGATGCTCGACGACGTCCAGCTCCAGCGTGAACACGACGCGGTGGCGCACGTCGTCGAACGCGGCCAGCGACAGGCCGGCCCAGTCGCGGGCGGCGGCGCCGGTCGGGCGCAGGTAGTTGAACATCACCTGGAACAGCGGATTGGCCTGCGCGGCGCGCGGCGCGCGCAGCGCCGCGACGACGTCCGCGAACGGCACGTCGGCGTGCGCATAGGCCGCGAGCGCCGTGTCGCGCACGTGCGCGAGCACGTCCGCGCGACGCGCGGCCGGGTCGATCCGCGTGCGCACGACGACCGAATTGATGAAGAGGCCGAGCGCATCGCGGGCCGCGTCGCCCGTCAGCTCGCGCGTCGACGCGAGCACGCCGACCGGCTGGTCGGCCGCCCCCGTCGTGCGGAACAGCGCGGTGTTGAGCGCCGCGTGCAGCAGCATCGGCAGCGTTGCGTGCGCGGCCGACGCCGTGTCGCGTGCCGCACGGACCAGCGTGCCGTCGAATTCGAACGCGATGCGCGCCGCGCGCCATTGCGGGACGGCCGGCGCATCGGCGCGCAGCGGCAGCACGCGCGCCGGCAGGTCGGCCAGCGCGTCGCGCCAGTACGCGACGCGGGCCGAATGGCACGGCGCGGGCAGCACGATCGGCCGGACGGCTGCGTCGGCCGGTGCGGCGCCGCCCTGCACGCGAGCGACGTAGCGCGCCCGAACCGCGTCGAGCCACAGCTCGATCGATTCGCCGTCCGACACGATGTGATGGATCGTCACCGACAGCACGTGATCGTCAGCGCCGAGCCGCAGCACGCGCGCACGCCACAGCGGCGCATCGGCCGCGAGGTCGAACGGCGCGAGCGCGTCTTCGTCGGTCAGCGCCGCCGCCCGTGCGAGCGCATCGGCATGCGCCGACAGGTCGATCACCGGCAGGTCGACAGCTACGTTCGCGTCGATCCGCTGGCCCGGCAGTGCGCCGTCACGCGCGACGAGCCGCGCGCGCAGCGCCGGATGCACGGCCGCGACCTCCGAAAACGCGGCACGCAGCGCGTCGACGTCGAGCGGGCCGCGCACGCGCAGCGCGACCGGAATGTTGTACGCGGCGCTGTCCGGCTGCGCGCGCCACAGGAACCACAGGCCGAGCTGCGCGGGCGACAGCGGCCACACGCCGTGTGCGTCCGGTCTGGCCACCGCGACGCCGGGCGCCGCGGCACCGGCATGCGCGGCGCGCGGTGCATCGGCCACCTGCTGCGCGTACTGCGCGAGCACCGGCGCTTCGAACAGCGCACGCACCGGCACGTCGCGGCCGAGCCGTTCGGACACGCGCGTCGCGACGCGCACGGCGGCGAGCGAATGGCCGCCGAGATCGAAGAAGTGATCGCCGCGGCCCACCCGTTCGAGATTCAGCACGTCGCACCAGATCGACGCGAGCGCGGCTTCGTCGTCGTGCGGCGCTTCGTACGTGCGTTCGACCCGCACCGGCGCCGGCAGCCGCGCACGGTCGACCTTGCTGTTCGCGTTGCGCGGCAGCGCGTCGAGCACGATCAGTTGCGCGGGCACCATGTAATCGGGCAGCGTGCGGCGCAGGTGCGCGTCGAGCGTCGCGGCTTCGACGGGTTGCGCGGCCGCCTGCGCATCGGCCGTCAGCTCGACGTACGCGACGAGCTGCGCGGTCGCGCCCTGCCCGTGCACGACCGCGCACGCTTCGCGCACCGCGTCGTGCGCGGCGAGCTGGGCCTCGATCTCGCCGAGTTCGATGCGCAGCCCACGCAGTTTCACCTGATGGTCGACGCGGCCGATGAAGTCGAACACGCCGTCCGCGCGGCGCCGCACGAGGTCGCCCGTGCGGTACAGCCGCGCGCCCGGCGCGCCGTACGGATCGGGCACGAAGCGCTCGGCCGTCAGCGCCGGACGGTCGAGATAGCCGCGCGCGACGCCGATCCCCTCGCCGCCCAGGTACAGCTCGCCGATCACGCCGACCGGCAGCGGATGCAGCCGCGCGTCGAGCACGTGCGCGGTGCGCGCGCCGACCAGCGTGCCGATCGGCAGGTACGCGGCGTCGCCGAGCTTCGCGAGGTCGTCGCCGGGCCGGAACATCCACAGCGTCGGCGTGATGACCGTTTCGGTCGGGCCGTAGCCGTTCACCACGCGCACGTTCGGCAGCGCGCGGCGCAGCATCGCGAATGCCTCGCGCGACGTCGCCTCGCCGCCGACGGTCAGCGAACGCAGCGTCGGCGGCGCGCCGTGCGCGAGCGCCCATTCGGCGAGCTGCGCCGCGCAGCCGGGCGGCACGTAGGTCATCGTCACGCCGTCGCGGACCATCATCGCGCAGGTCTGCGCCGGCGGCCACAGCACGTCGGCCGTCACCGATACGGCGGCGCCCGACATGTACTGCGAAAACCAGCCCTCGTGCGCGCCATCGAAGTTGACCGACTGGAACAGCAGGAACACGTCGTTCTCGCCCGCGCCGTAGCGCTCGGCGATCGCCGCGCAGTGCAGCGCGAACGACGCATGGTCGACGATCACGCCCTTCGGCTTGCCGGTCGAGCCGGACGTGTAGATCGCATAGGCCGCGTGGCCCGGCAGCACGTCGGGCAGCGCGACCTCGACGGCCGGGTCGAGCGCATCGATTGCGTCGGCGCGCCACACGCGCAGCGCCGGCAGGTCGGGCAGCGACGCGGCGCTCGCGCCGTCGGTCAGCACGTGCGCGATGTTCGCGTCGCCGACGATCTGCGCGAGCCGTTCGCGCGGGTGCGCGGGATCGAGCGGCACGAATGCGGCGCCCGACTTCAGCACCGCGATCAGCGCGACGAGCAGGTCGACCGAGCGCTGCAGCGCGACGCCCACGCGCATCTCGGGCCGCACGCCGGCCGCCACCAGATGACGCGCGAGGCGCGCCGCACGCGCGTCGACTTCGCCGCGCGTGAACGCGCGATCGATGTCGGCCACGCCGCGTGCGTCGGGCCGTGCCTGCGCGTGCGCCGCGATGCGGGCATGCACAGGCACGAACGGTTCGGCGTCGGTCGCGCCGGCCGGCGCGTTCCACGCGAAGAGCTGCGCGCGCTCGTGCGCGGGCAGCCAGTCGAGATCGCCGACCGGCAGCTCGGGGCGTGCGAGTGCATCGCCGAGCAGCGTGACGAAGCGCGCGGCGAGCCGCGTGATCGCGTCCGCGTCGAACAGGTCGAGCGCGTAGATGAAGGCCGCGTCGAACGTGCCGTCCGGCGTCGCTTCGACGGACAGCGTCAGGTCGAATTTCGCGGACGGTGTGCCCGACGGCAGCAACGCGGCCGCCGCCGCGCCGAGCGCCGGCAGCGCGCGGCGCTCGCCGTACGCGGCCATCACCTGGAACAGCGGATGGTGGCTCGCGCTGCGCGGCACGCCGAGTGCGTCGACCACCTGCTCGAACGGCACGTCCTGGTGCATCTGTGCATCGACGAGCGCGCGCTGCGTACGCGCGACCAGCGACGAGAAATCGCCGTGCGCGGGCACGTCGACGTCGATCGCCAGCGTGTTGACGAAGAAGCCGATCAGGCCGGCGACTTCCGCGCGCTCGCGGTTCGCGGCCGGCACGCCGACGCAGATCCGTGCATCGCCGGTCGCGCGCGCCAGCAGCGCATCGAGCGCGGCCAGCAGCACCGCGAACGGCGTGGCGCCCGATGCGGCCGCGAAGGCGCGCAGTTGCGCACCGATGCGCGCGTCGAGCGAAAACACGTGACGTGCGCCGCGCGCACTGCGGCGTGCGGGCCGCGCGGCCGCGCCCGGCAGCGTCAGCACACCGCGCTGCGGATCGAGCCGCTCGCGCCAGAACGCGAGCTGGCGGTCGCGCTCGCCGGCGTCGAGCCAGCGGCGCTGCCACAGCGCGTAGTCGGCGTACTGGATCGGCAGCGGCGCGAGCGGCACCGGCCGATCGGACGCATACGCGCGATAGAACGCCGCGAGTTCCTCGAGCATCACGCCCGACGACCAGCCGTCCGACACGATGTGGTGCACGGTCAGCGCGAGCCAGTGATGCGTCGCATCGAAGCGCACCAGGTGAGCCCGCACGAGCGGCGCGACGCCGAGATCGAACGGTTCGGCTTCGTCGGCCGTCGCGACGGCTTGCGCGCGCGCCGCGCGCTGCGCGTCCGGCAGCGCTTCGAGGTCGGTTTCACGCCACGGGCAGCGCAACGGTGCGTGGATGGTCTGCGCGACGCCGTCCGGTGCTTCGTCGAAGGTCGTGCGCAGCGCTTCGTGGCGCGCGATCAGCGCGTCGCACGCGAGACGCAGCGCATGCGCGTCGAGCGGGCCCGTCAGCGCGAGGCGCTCGGTGATGTGATATGCATCCGGCGCATCGATCAGCCGTGCATGCAGCCACAGCCGCGTCTGCGCGAACGACGCCGGTACGCGGTCGCTGCGCGGCGTGCGCGGCGGGATCGGCAGCACGCGAAAGTCGATGCCGGCCGCGCCGAGCTTGTCGATGAAGACCGCGCGCTGCGCGTCGGGCAGTTGCGCGAAACGCGTCGCGAGCGCGAGCCAGTCGGGTTGAACCTTCGTCATCCGTCGTCCTTATTGGGTTTCCAGTTCGCCGAGCAGCGCGTCGATCGCGCTCGCCGCATCGGTCGCGCCGCGTGCCGCGCAGGCCGCGTCGATCGCCTGCGCGCAGCGCGCCAGCGTGCGCGTGTCGAACAGCGTGCGCAGCGGCAGCGCGAGCCCCCAGTGCAGGTTCGCCTGCGCGTGGGCCTGCGTCGCGAGCAGCGAATGGCCGCCGAGCAGGAAGAAATCGCCGTCGCGGCCGATCGCGTCCACGTGCAGCACGCGCTGCCAGATGTCGGCGAGGGCGCGCTCCGTGTCGGTCGCGAGTTCGACTTCGGCGGCCGCTTCGCGCACCGGCGCGGGCAGCGCATGGCGGTCGCATTTGCCGTTCGGCGTGACGGGCAACGCATCGAGTTCGATCAGCTGCGACGGCACCATGTAGGCCGGCAACTGCGCGCGCAGCGCGTCGAGCAGCGCCGTACGGTCGAGCGGGCCCGCGTCGCCGCGGGCGACGTAGCCGATCAGTTGCTCGTCGCGCACGATCACGACCGCATCGTTCACGCCGGGCGCCGCGCGCAGCAGCGCCTCGATCTCGCCCGGCTCGATGCGCTGGCCGCGCAGCTTCACCTGCGTGTCGACGCGGCCGAGGTAGTCGAGCGCACCGTCGGCGCGCCGGCGCGCGAGGTCGCCGGTGCGGTACATGCGCGCGCCCGGCACGAACGGATCGGGCACGAAACGCTCGGCGGTCAACGCCGGACGGCCGAGATAGCCGCGCGCGAGGCCCGCGCCCGCGAGATACAGTTCGCCGGTCGCGCCGGCCGGCACCGGCTGCCATGCGGCGTCGAGCACGTGCAGTCGCAGGTTCGCGATCGGATGGCCGATCGGCACGGCGACCGCGTTCGCGTCGTCGGGGCCGCAGGTCCAGTGCGACACGTCGATCGCGGCCTCGGTCGGCCCGTACAGATTCACGAGCGTCGCGTTCGGCAGCAGCCGCGCCACCTTCGCGACGAGTTCGGGCGCGAGCGCTTCGCCGCTCGCGACGATCAGGCGCACGCTGTCGCATTGCGCCGCGGCCGAGAAATCGTCGAGATATGCGGCGAACGCGGCTAGCATCGACGGCACGAAATGCAGCACCGTCACGCCGTGCGCATGGATCGCGGCCGCGAGACGCGCCGGATCGCGATGGTCGCCGGGCGCGGCGATCGCGAGCTTCGCGCCGATCGCGAGCGGCCACACGAATTCCCACACCGACACGTCGAAGCCGAACGGCGTTTTGTGCAGCACGACGTCGTCGCGCGTCAGCCGGTACGCGTGCTGCATCCACGCGATGCGGTTCGCGAGCGCACCGTGCGTGTTGCCGGCGCCTTTCGGCTTGCCGGTCGAACCGGACGTGTAGATCAGGTACGCGAGCCGGGCGTCGTCGATCGCGGCGGCGGCGGCGTCGTTGGTTTCATCGGCTTCATCGGCGAGCAGGTCCGCCACCGTCAGCAACTGCGTCGTCGAATCGTCGCCGAGCGCGGCCTCGACCTGCGCGCGCAGATGGGCCTGAGTGATCGCGACAGCCGGGCGCGCATCGCGCAGCAGGTACGCGATGCGCTCGGCGGGATAGTCGGGATCGACCGGCAGGTAAGCCGCACCGGCCTTCAGCACGCCGACGAGCGCCATCACCATGTCGAACGAGCGCTCGACGCACAGCGCGACCGGCGTGTCGGGCTGCACGCCGCGGCGGCGCAGCGCGGCCGCGATGCGCGACGTGCTGACGTCGAGCTCGCGATAGGTCGCGCGGTGTACACCGCCGTGGACATCCGCGTATTCGAGCGCGATCGCGTCGGGCGTCGCCTGTGCCGCATCGGCGAATTGAAGGTGCAGCGGCTGCCGTTGCGACGCCGGCCATGCACGCGCCGTGTCCTGCGCGAGCGCGAGTGCGTTACGGGTTGCGTCGTCGGCGATCGACAGCGTGCCGAGCCGCGCATCCGGCGTGCGGGCCAGCGCGTCGAGCGCACACGCGAACGCGCGGTGCCAGGTTTCGACCTGGCGCGCATCGATGCGCGCGGTGTCGTAGCCGTAGTCGATCGTCAGTTCGGCGCCGCTCTCGATCACGAGCGTCAGCGCGAAATCGGTCGATTCGATGCTGCGCACGCCGCTCAACGCCAGCGCGCGCGGATCGGCGTCGTGTGCCGTGTCGTCGACCGGGTAGTTCTCGAACACGACCAGCGTGTCGAACAACGCGCCGCCCGCGCCGCGCGCCCAGCGCTGGATGTCGGCAAGCGGCGTGTGCGCATGCTCGGCGGCCGCCGCGTTTTCGCGTTGCAGCGTCTGCAGCCAGTCGGCCGCGCGTTGCTGCGGCGCCGGCGCGGTGATCACCGGCAGCGTGTTGATGAAGAGGCCCAGCACCGAGTCGACGTCCGCGAGCGCGTCGGGACGGCCTGCTACGGTCGCGCCGAATGCGACGGCCGACTGGTGCGTCATCCGCTGCAGCGCGAGCGCCCATGCGCCCTGCACCAGCGTGTTGACGGTCAGCTTCAACGCGCGCGCCGTCTGGGCGACCCGCATGATCGTGTCGGCGTCGAGCGTCGCGCGCCACGTGAGCATGTCGGCCTCCGCGCGGTCGGCCGTCCGCTCCGCGATCAGCGTCGGCGCGTCGAGTCGCGCGAGGCGCGCGGTCCAGAAACGTTCGTCGGCTTCGCGATCGCGCGTGCCGAGCCAGGCGATGAAGTCGCGATAGCGCAGCGCCGGGCGGCTCGCGAACGGCGACACGGCGTCCGGGTCGCGATAGTCGCGCAGCACGTCGGCGAGCAGGCGCGCGGTGCTCCAGCCGTCGAGCAGCACGTGGTGACGCGTCCAGACGACGCGCCATGCGTCGTCGGTCACGCGGATCAGCGTGAGCCGCATCAGCGGCGGCTCGCGCCAGTCGAAACCACGCGCGCGGTCGGCGGCGAGCCACGCGTCGAAATCGGCGTCGAGCGTGTCGCCGCGCGTGCGCCAGTCGAGCCGTTCGACCGGCATCCGGGCGTGGCGATGCACGCACTGCAGCGGCGCGGCTTCGTCCGGCACCACGCTCGTGCGCAGGATGTCGTGGCGCGCGATCGACGCGTCGAACGCGGCGGCGAGCCGGTCGACGTCGAGCGCGGCCGCGGTCGCGGTCGCGACGAGCTGGTTCACGTAGCTGGCATGGCCGGGGGCGAACAGCGCATGGAACAGGATGCCCTGCTGCATCGGCGACAGCGGATACACGTCGTCGATCGTGCGCCAGTCGAGCGGCGCGCGTTCGATCGCGGCCTGCGTGAGACCGGCGGCCTGCGCGAGCGGGAAATCGCCGGGCGTCGCGCCGCCGCCGCGATGCGCGACACGCGACGCGCAGGCGTCGACGAGCTCGCGCAGCGCCGCCGCGAAGCGTTCGGCGAACGCGTCGACCGTCGCACGCTCGAATTGCGGTGCGCCGTAGACCCAGTGCACTTTCAGCGTGCGCGCGCCGTCGCGATCCGTATCGAGGTACGCGTGGATCGCGAGCGTATTGCCGAGCGGCCCTTGCGGGTCGCGCTCGACGCCGGTGCCGCCGAAACGCGGCACGAGCGTCGCGTCGCGCGGTGCGTCGAACTGGCCGAGATAATTGAACGTGACGCGCGGACGCGGCACGGCGGCCAGCGCCGCGCGCGTCGCCGCATCGCCGTAGTGCGCGAGCACGCCGAAGCCGAGCCCCTTGTGCGGCACCGCGCGCAATGCGTCCTTGACCGCGCACAGCGTGTCGCGCGCGGTGGCCGCGACCGGCAGCGTCACCGGGTAATGGCTCGTCAGCCAGCCGATCGTGCGGCTCGCGTCGGCATCGTCGAACAGCGCCTCGCGGCCGTGCCCTTCCAGCTCGACCCGGCACGCCGCGGCCCCGCTCGTGCCGGCCAGCGCCAGCGCGAGTGCCGCGGCCAGCAGTTCGATCGTCTGCGTGCGATAGGCCGCATGCGCATCGGTCAGCGCCGCGCGGGTCAATGCCGCGTCGATCGTCTGCACGACGACGGCCGCATCGGCGTTCGTCGCCGTTGCATCGGAGTGATCGGGCACGACGTCGTCGCCCTGCGCCATGCCGGCCCAGTACGCACGCTCGGCCGCGAACGGCGAGGCCGGATCCGTCGCCGCACGCGCGAGCCGCGCCGCCCATGCGTCGGCGCGCATGCCCGGCTGCGACAGCCGCGCCGGCGTACGTTCGCACGCGGCGCGGTACGCCGTGTCCAGGTCGTCGAGCAGGATGCGCCACGACACGCCGTCGACGATCGCATGGTGAATCGCGACATAGAGTTGCGTCGAGCCGTCCGGCAGGCGCGCCGCGCATGCGCATGCGAGCGGCCCGCGGCCGAGGTCGAGACGGCGCTGCAGCGCGTCGAAGCGCGCGAGCGCGTCGGCTTCGTCGCTCGCGGCGACTTCGACGAACGGCAGCGCGTCGTACGGCTTCGCGGCCTCGCTGGCGTGCCACGTGCCGTCCGCGCCGCGCGCGAAGCGCTGACGGAATGCGTCGTGATGCGTGAGCAACGTGTCGAAGGCACGCGCGAATGCGTCGGCGTCGAACGGCCCGCGTACGTCGAACGCGACCGACTGGTTCCAGTGCCCCGGATGCGGGATGTCCAGCGCGAAGAAGCGCTGCTGCGCGGGTGTCAGGACCTGTGCCGTCACCGGCGCGGCGGCCGTAGCCGCCACCGCGGGCTGCGCGACGGCCGCCGCCACGTCTTCGGTCTTCGCGATGCGCGCGAGTTCGGCGACCGTCGGCCCGTCGAACAGCTGCTTCGGCGTGAAGCGCACGCCGCGCTTGCGCGCGCGGGCGATCACCTGGAGCACGAGGATCGAATCGCCGCCGAGCTCGAAGAAGTTGTCGTCGCGGCCGACCTGCGGCGCCTTCAGCACGGCCTGCCAGACTTCGGCGAGCACCGTTTCGACCGCGCCCTGCGGCGCATTCCCGCCCGCACTCGCAACCGGCGCGGCCGCCAGGTCACGCAGCGCGGCGCGATCGATCTTGCCGTTGGCGGTCACCGGCAGGCGCGCGAGCGCGACGAACTGCGCGGGCACCATGTAGTCGGGCAGCTTCGCGGCAAGCGCCGCACGCAGCGCGGCCTCGTCGAAGTGCGCGCCGTCGCGCATCACGACGAACGTCGCGAGCCGCACGCGGCCGTCGTGTTCGATCGCGAGCGTTTCGGCCTGCGCGACCGGGCCGGCCGCCCGCACCGCCGCGCTCACCTCGCCCGGCTCGACGCGGTAGCCGCGAATCTTCACCTGATCGTCGATCCGGCCGAGGAACGCGAGGCGGCCGTCCGCGCGCAACCGCACGCGGTCGCCGGTGCGATACAGCCGCGCGCCGCGCGCGAACGGATCGGGGACGAAACGCTCGGCGGTCTGCGCCGGGCGCCCGAGATAGCCGCGCGCGACGCCGGGCCCGCCCAGATACAGCTCGCCCGTGGCGCCGGCCGGCACGCATGCGCCGAACGCGTCGAGCACCAGCGCGCGCGCATTCGGCAGCGGCAGGCCGAGCGGCACGCCGCTCGCGGGGTCGCGCGCGTCGGCGGCAATCGACGCCGTGTCGCACGCGATCGCGCCCACCGTCGCTTCGGTCGGCCCGTAGTGGTTGATCACGCGGCAGGCCGGCGCCAGGGCGGCCACGCGCGCGACGAGCGCCCACGTGAGCGTTTCGCCGCCCGTGACGAGCGCATGGCGCGGCAGCACGTCGGCCGGCACCCGTGCGTCGAGCAGCGCCTGCAGGTGGCTCGGCACGATCTTCAGCACGCCGACGTCGCGGCGGCGCATTTCGTCCGCGAACAGGTCGGGATCGAACGCGCACGCGGCCGGCAGCAGGTGCAGCGTGCGGCCCGCGCACAGTGCGCCGAACAACGTCGTGTGGCCGAGGTCGGCCGCCACCGTCGACACCATCGCGAATGATGCGTCCGGTGCGAAAGCGAGTTCGTCGAGCATCCCCTGCACGTAGTCGGCCAGCGCGCCGTGCGACACGACGACGCCCTTCGGCGTGCCGGTCGAGCCCGACGTGTAGATCAGGTACGCACCCTGTTCCGGGTGCGGGGCGACGCGCACGCCGGCCGCATGCGCGAGCGTCGCGTCCTGCGCGAGCGCGTCGACGTCGAGCGGCTGGGCGTCGATGCCGGCCGGCCACGCGGCCGGTTCCGCGACGAGCGCCCAGCGCGCGCCGCAATCGGCCGCCGCGGCGGCGAGTCGCGCAGCCGGTTGCGCGGGATCGAGCAGTACGGCGAGCGCACCGGCCTTCAGCGCACCGAGCAGGCCGATGACGAAGCGCGCCGAACGTTCGATGCAGACGATGACGGCCGCTTCGGCCGCCACGCCGCGCTGGCTCAGCGCGCGGGCGACGCGGTTCGACGCATCGTCGAGTTCGACGAACGTGAGCGACACCGACGCATCGGCGAGCGCGACGCGATGCGGGTAGGCGGCCGCCTGCCGAGCGAACGCGGCCACGATGTCCGCGGGTTCGACGCGCAGCGCCCGGCCGTCGCGCGGCTGGCGCGATGCCGCCGATGCGTCGCACGGCAGCGCGGCCGTCGGGCGTTGCGGATCGTGCGCGGCCGCGCCGACGAGCGCCGCATAGCTGTCGAGCCATGCGCGCGCGGTGTCCGCATCGATGCAGTCGGTCGCGTAGGCGGCGACCAGTTCGATGCCGTTCGCATCGTCGGTGAAATCCACCGCGAAATCGAAGCGCGCGGCGAGATCGGGCCCCGGCGTCGCGACGGCCGTCGCACCCGGCAGCACGCTGTCGTGCCGCGCGTCGAACTGCTGCGCGAACTTCACGCGCAGCCATTCGTCGCCGCGCCGCACCGGCGGCTTCACCGCATCGACGACGCGCTCGAACGGCACGTCCTGATGCGCGACCGCGTCGAGCGCCGCGGTGCGCGCCGCATCGACGAGCGCGCGGAACGGCCGCGTCGGCGCCACCTGCACGCGCAGCGCGACCGTATTCAGGAACAGCCCGAGCAGCGCGCGCGTTTCGGGGTGCTGGCGATGCGCGACCGGCACCGCAACCACGACGTCCGTTGCGCCGGTCACGCGCGACAGCCACGCGTCGAGCGCAGCCAGCAGCACCGTGAAAGTGGTGGCGTGCGCATCGCGCGCGAGTTGCCGCACGTCGGCCGCGACCGCATCGGGCAGCCGCACCGATACGCGCGCGCCTTGCAGCGTGCGCACCGGCGGCGGCTCGCGGTCGACCGGCAGCGCAAGCGGGCCCGGCACGTCGCGCAACGCGCCGCGCCAGTAGTCAAGCTGACGCGCGCCCTCGCCGCCGGCCAGCATGTCGCGTTGCCAGTCCGCATAGTCGGCGTACTGGATCGGCAGCGCGGGCAGCGACGGTTCGCGGCCTTCCGCATACGCGCGATAGGCAGCCGACAGTTCGTCGAATGCGCAGCGCGAGCTCCAGCCGTCGGTGATCGCGTGATGTGCGGTCAGCAGCAGACGGTGACGGTCGTCGGCGAGCGCGACCAGCGTCGCGCGCAGCAACGGGCCGCGCGCGAGGTCGAACGGCTCGGCCGCATCGCGCTCGGCCAGACGCGCGGCTTGCGCGTCGCGGGCGGCGGGCGGCTGGTCGCGCAGGTCGACGTCGGCGATCGACACCGGCAGATGCGCGTGGATTCGCTGCATCACGACGCCGTCGTCGTTGTCGACGAGCGTCGTGCGCCATGCGTCGTGGCGCACGATCACGTGATCGAGCGCGCGCTGCAGCGCCACGCGATCGAGCGTGCCGTCGATCGTCCAGTGCGCGGCGATGTGATACGCGGCGCTCGCGTCACGCGTTTGCGCGAGCACCCAGAAACGTTGCTGCGCGAGCGATGCCGCGCGATCGACGTACGGCGCGGCCGAAGCGCCCGCTGCGCCCGTGCCGGCCGCCGGACGGCGCGCGGCGATCGCGACCAGCGGTTCGCCGGTTTCGCGTTCCGCACGGTCGACCGCGTCGGCCAGTTCGCAGAGCGCCGGATCGGCGAACAGCGTATCGAGCCGCAAGTTCACGCGCGACGCGGCACGGATCGCGGCCTGCAACTGCATCGCCGCAAGCGAATCCGCGCCCAGCGCGAAGAAACGATCGTCACGCGACGGCATCGCGTCGAGGCCGAGCAGCGTCCGCCACAGGTCGGCAAGCTGTCGTTCGGTCGGCGTACGCGGGGCGTCGCCGCGCCCTGGCGCTGTGTCGCGCGCGGCGGCGATCTGCTCGCGCAGCGCGGCGCGGTCGATCTTGCCGTTCAGCGTATACGGCAGCGCATCGCAGCGCACGAACCGGTGCGGCTGCCATGCGGCCGGCAGTTGCGCGGCCATGTGGGCCTTCAGCGCCGCATCGTCGGTCGCCGCGCGCAGCGCGACGCATGCGATCAGGCGCGTCGGCCCGTTGCCGGTTTCGGCGACCACGGCCGCATCGGCCACGGCCGGATGCGAGCGCAGGCACGCGGCGATTTCGGCGGGCTCCACGCGCACGCCGCGCACCTGGACCTGGTCGTCGAGGCGGCCGAGATAATCGAACGCGCCGTCGGCGCGCCGCCGCGCGAGGTCGCCGGTGCGGTACACGCGCGCGCCGGGTTCGCCGTCGGCATCGGGAACGAAACGTTCGGCCGTCAGTGCCGGGCGGCCGTGATACCCGCGCGCAACGCAGACGCCGCCGAGCAGCAGTTCGCCCACGCCGTCGGGGTCGGCGGCGTCCACCCGCGCGACGCGCGGGCCGATCACGCGGCCGATCGGCAACGACGCATACGCGTCGTCGGCGGCCAGCGCCGGCGTTTCGCCCGGCTCGACCGGCCACAGCATCGGCGAAATCACGGCCTCGGTCGGCCCGTAGCCGTTGATCAGGCGCACCGACGGGAAGGTACGGCGCACGAATTCGAACGCCTGCTGCGGCAGCGCTTCGCCGCCGAACGCGAGCACGCGCAGCGTCGGCGGCACGCCGTCGCGCGCGGCCACCGCCGCGAACTCGCGCAGGTACGCGGGCGGGAACGCGGCCACGTTGATCGCTTCGTTCTTCAGCAATGCATGCGCGGCATCCGGCGCGAACGGTTGCGGCGGCGCGACGACGATGCTCGCGCCGATCGCGAGCGGCGCGAGCCAGCATTCGTGCGCGGCGTCGAAGTTGACCGACGCGAAATGCAGCAGGCGATCGCCCGCCTCGATCGGCAGTGCGGCCGCGAGCGCGTGGCAATGCGCGGCGAGCGGGCCGTGCTCGACGACGACCGCCTTCGGCGTACCGGTCGAACCCGACGTATAGATCATGTACGCAGCCGAGCGCGGGTGGACGGTCGCCGCTTCGTCGTCGGTGGCGATCTCCTGCCCGTCCGTCGTTTCCGTTTCAGCTTCGTCCGCCGCGTCGAATGCGTGTTCGAATGGCTGACCGAGCGCCGCGCGCCCGGCCGCGTCGACGATCCCGTGCCGCAGTTGCGCATCCCGGACGACCCAGTCGAGGCGCGCGGCCGGATGGCGCGGATCGAGCGGCACGAACACGCCGCCCGCCTTCAGCACGGCCAGCAGCGCGACGAACAGTTCGCCCGAACGCTCGACGCACACGCCCACCCGCACCTCCGCGCCGACGCCGGCCGCGCGCAGTTGCCTGGCCAGCCGCGACGCCCGTGCGTCGAGCGCGCCGCGCGACAGGCGCAAGTCGTTCTGGAAAGGGACCGCGATCGCGGGTGCGTCGGGCACGAGGCGCGCCAGTTCGCGGATTCGGTGATGCAGCGCAGTCGGGAAACTCGTCATGTGCGTGAAGTCCTTCGGTCCGGCCGCTTCGGCCAAGTCTCGGGGCCGCTCGGGGCGGCTTCACTGGTGTGACGAACGGCGCGGCCGATTTTTTACCGTTTTGCGCGCAAAGTACGGGCTGACGTTTTTTTGAACGTACCGCTAAATATTTGCGCGGCCCGTTCGTCTATCAGGGAGGAAAGCCGGAACGGGGCCTGGCCGCGTCCGCCGCTTTCACGTCAGTTTTGCCGTTTCCGCGTTTTCGCTAGCCTTCCCTTTACCGACGTTGCCGATGACAGCCGCCCACGAGCCTTCTTCCCCGCCGTCCCTCGACGCTTCCCCCTCCCGCCCCGCGGCGCGCCTGATCCTCGCGCTGCTGCGCGAAAGCCGCGCGTCGCTCGCGCTGGCGCTCACTGCGTGCGTGCTGAACGGCGTCGCGAGCGTGCTGCTCGTCGCGACGCTGAACCGCGCGCTGTCGCAGCCGGGCACGGCCGACGCGGCGCTCGCGTGGCGCTTCGCGCTGTGCGCGGTGATCGCGCTCGTCACGCGGATCGTGTCGGGCACGCTGTTTGCCCGACTGTCCCAGGACACGATGGCGCGGCTGCGCGTGCATCTCGCGCGGCGCGTCGGCGCGGCCGAGCTGCGCGACATCGAACGGATCGGTGCGGCGCCCGTGCAGTCGGTGCTGACCGACGATGCGACCAACGTGTCGATGCTGTTCTTCGCGCTGCCGAACCTCGTGATGCACGGCTCGATCGTGTTCGGCTGCCTCGGCTACCTGGCGTGGCTGTCGTGGCCGGTGTGCGTGCTCGCGCTCGCCGCGATCGTCGCCGGCTCGCTCGGCTATCACACCGGCGACCGCCGCGCGATCGCGTCGCTCGAAGCGGCCGGCCACGCGCAGGACCGTCTGTTCGGCTATCTCGGCTCGCTGTTTTCCGGCGCGAAGGAACTGAAGCTGCACGACGAACGCGCCCGCCAGTTCGTCGACGGCCAGCTCGGCGCCGCGATCGGCGAAGTGCGCGACCACCGCCGCCGCGCATTCAGCGCGTACGCGGTCGGCGTCGGCTGGATCATCTTCCTGTTCTACGTGTTCCTCGGCATCGCGTCGTTCTGGCCGCAACTCGGCGTGCATGCCGATCCGGCCGCGGCCGCCGGCTACGTCGTCGTGTTCCTGTTCATGCTCGTGCCGCTCGACGGGCTGCTGAACAACCTGCCGACCGTCAACGCGGCGCGCGTGTCGCTCACGCGGATCGAAGGCGTGATGGCCGAATTCGGCGCGCTGCGCACGGTGCCGCCCGCCGCCGACGCACCCGACGTGCCGCCGGCCGGCGCCGTCACGCTGCGCGGCGTCACGCATGCGTACTTCCACGAACGCGACGAACGGATGTTCAGCATCGGGCCGATCGACCTGACGATCCGGCCGGGCGAGCTCGTGTTCATCGTCGGCGGCAACGGCAGCGGCAAGACGACGCTCGCCAAAGTGCTGACGGGGCTCTACGAACCGGAGGAAGGCACGATCGAGGTCGACGGCCGCACGATCGGCTGGCGCGAGCGCGCCGCGTACCGGCAGCGCTTCAGCGCGGTATTCAACGACTTCCACCTGTTCGACGCGCTGCTCGGGATCGTCGATCCCGACGATCCGTCCCGCGCGCAGGCCGATGCCCGCGCGAACGCGCTCGTCGCGAAGCTCGCGCTCGATCACAAGGTGAAGGTGGTCGACGGCGCGTTCTCGACCCGCGCGCTGTCGACCGGGCAGCGCAAGCGGCTCGCGCTCGTCGTCGCGTACCTGGAGGACCGGCCGTTCTACCTGTTCGACGAATGGGCGGCCGACCAGGATCCGTCGTTCAAGGCCGTGTTCTACGAGCAACTGCTGCCCGAGCTGCGCGCGCGCGGCAAGGCCGTGATCGTGATCACGCACGACGACCGCTACTTCGATCTCGCCGACCGGCTGCTGAAGCTCGACAACGGGCGCATCGTCAGCGACACGCAGCCTGCGCGGCTGCGTGCGCAGGCCGGTGTCGATGCGCTGAGCGCCTGAGCGACGGTCGATGAAAAAATCGCCGACGCGCTGCAAAGGCAGTGCGTCGGCGATGTTCGTTTCAGAAGTACGTGTTTCAGGGGCGTCGCGCGATCGCGGAAAAACGCGGGCGCTTCACCGCGAGTCAGACCGTCGGCACCACCCTGCCCGTCGAAGCCGAAACCGAAACCAAATTCGACGCGGCGTCATCCCGCCGACCGCCGCCCGCTCACCGCGCAGCCGGCAGCTTCAGCATCGTATCGGTCATCACGTCCGCCAGTTTCAGCGCCGACATCGGCCCGCCGAACCCCCAGATGTTGCGCTCGACGAGCGCGATCCGGTGTTCCTTCATCGCGGGCACGAAGCGCCACACCGGCGAATCGAGCTTCGCGGACAGCGGCACGTCCAGCCCCGACGCGGTCACGAAAAGCACGGCCAGCTCGCGCTGCCGGAGCAGATCGGCCGACGTCACGTACAGCGTGCCTTCGCGCGTCGGTTTCCGCGGCCACGGATCGAGCCCGAGCGCGCGCGCGAGGCCCGCCGACGTGCTGTTGCCCGTATAGGCCCAGTAGCGGTCCGGCAGGCCGAGATCCTGCAGCAGCGCGATGCGCTCGCCGTGGCGGCCGGCGGCCGCGAGCCGCGCCGCATTGCGCGCGATTCCCGCATCGAGTTGCGCTTCCACCGCCTGCGCACGCGCGTCGCGCCCCGTCACCGCACCGATCGTCCGGAAGATCCGGCGCATCCAGTCGAGCTGCGTGACCGGCACGCCGCCGTCCGACACGTTCGGGCTGAACTGGAACAGGATCGTCGGCGCGATCCGGTCGAGCGCCTCGAAGATCGGCGCGTGGCGGAAACCGACGCCGATGATCAGGTCCGGCTTGACCGCCGCAATCGCTTCGAGGCCCGGCTCCTGACGCGAACCGATGTCGGTCACGTTCGCGAGCAGGTCGCTGCGATAGCCGAGCCAGCCGGGATAGAACGCGGTATCGGCCATCCCGACCGGCACCAGGTCGAGCGCGATCACGCTTTCCGCGAACATGAAGTCGAGTGCGACCACGCGCTGCGGCCGCACCGGCATCGTCGCGCTCGCCTGCGACACGACGGGATTGCCGGCTGGCGACACCGCATCCGGCGCACGTACGCGCTGGACGGCGGCGGCAACGGCGCCGGAAGACGCGCAAAGCGCGCCGCAGCCCGCGGCGCCGAGCGCCGCGAGTATGCCGAGCGCGTGCCGGCGGCCGGCATGCGTCACCGGATCGCGTCCTGCCCGGCCAGCGCCGCGTCGTCCATCGTCAGTAGCAGGGGGCAGCTTCCACACAGTTGCGTTTCTCCAGGAATTTCATAGCGCAGGCAGCACACGCGGCGCGCGCGAAACGGCGTCGGCAGCAGCGCCGAGCGCGGCACGGCATCGCGCACCGGCACGCGCAGCGGATTCGGTTCGCCGTGCATGCAGGTCGAGCCGAACAGCCAGTGCGCATCGCGCACGGGATCGGCCGCGCACGGCAGCGAGCGATACGTGTCGAGCAGATAGTCGAGCAGGTTGCCCGCGTTGCTCCACAGCACGCGCGGCGTCACGCGGCCCATCGCCGCGAGCAGATCGATCACCGCGCCGAGATGCGCGATGAGTCCCGCATAGCGGAGCGCCGGATCGTCGCAGGGTTCGCCAAGCGCATCGTGCGGGAAATACAGCGCGACGGGCATCCCGTCCTCGAGCGCGACGAGCGTGCGCTCGGGCGCCATGTCGAGCGGCCGGCCGAGCGTCAGCGCGGCGACGACGCCGGCCGGCGCCGCGCGGCCGAAATAGTATTTGCTCCATTGCGACATCAGCGCGCGCGCATGCTGCGCCGGATCGCCGCCGTAATGGCCGACCATCGCGTCGAGCACGCTGTCGCGGTGCGCGGGCAACGCGCTGACGGGCACGACGATGCGGCCCGGCGCAGGTGCGTCGTCGGGCATGCCGAGCCAGACGACATCGAGGTGTTCGGCGAACGGTTCGGGCGCGAACGCCGAGAAGCGCGTGGCGCGTGCGCCGTCGAGCGCGGGCGTCATCGCCCCGCGCGCCGGGCGCGGCGCCCCTCTAGGATCAGCAGCCCGAGCAGGTACGGCGCGCCGATCAGCGCGGTCAGCACGCCGGCCGGCACTTCGCGCGGCGCGACGACCGTGCGTGCGGCGAGATCCGCGCAACCGAGGATCAGCGCGCCGCATGCGGCCGCGAGCCACAGCCGCGTACGGTGCCGGCGCGCGCCGAGCATCGTCGCGACGTGCGGCGCCATCAATCCGATGAAGCCGACCGGCCCGACCGCCGCGACGGCCGCGCACGCGGCGAGCGTCGCGATCGTCAGCGCGAGCGGCCGCAGCGCGGCCACCGGCAGGCCGAGCGCGGCCGCCTGGTCGTCGCCGAGCGCGAGCATGTCGAGCGGCTTCGCGAGCCACGCGAACACGGGCACGGCGAGCACGCACCACGGCAGCAGCATCGCCACCTCGCCCCAGCTGCGGCCGTAGGTCCCGCCGACGAGCCACACGACGAAGCGCGCGGGCTGCACGCTTTCCTGCGTGATCAGCCATTGCGCGAGCGTGGTCCACAGCGCGCCGATCACGATGCCGGTGAGCGCGACCGCGAGCGGCGCATAGCGATGCCGGTGATTCAGGGCGAGCGTGATCGCGAGCGACAGCGCGCCGCCCGTCAGCGCGGAGGCCGCGAGCGTCACGTGGCCCATCAGCGGCCACGTCGACAGCGCGAACAGCGTGACGAGCCCCGCGCCCTGCGTGACGCCGAGCACCTCGGGGCCCGCGAGCGGATTGCGCACGACGCTCTGCATCGCGACGCCGCTGACCGCCAGCAGCGCGCCCGCGAGCAGCGCGCACAGCAGGCGCGGCATGCGCAGGTCGATCAGCATCCGTGCGAGCGCATCGTGGCCCGACAGCGCATCGGTCCAGCGCGCGATCGACAGCCATTCGGGGCCGGCCGACACGCCGACGAATACCACCAGCACGCCCGCCACGACGAACAGCGCGGTTCGCAGCGGCCAGCCGAGCCGTTCGAGCCAGCCGACGAGCCGCGTCGGGCCGCCGCCCGCCGCGCGTTCGGCATTCGCGTGCAGCACGCCCGACCACGCGGCGCCGCGCCGGATCATCGCGAGCATCAGCGGCGTGCCGACCAGCGCGATCGCCACGCCGGTGGACAGGGTCGCGTCGAGCCCGGACGCGAGCACCGCGCTGTCGGTCACGAGCACGAGCGCGCCGCCGGCGAGCGCCGACAGCGGCACCAGCACGCCGAGCCGCGCCGCGCGCGCACCGCGCACCTGGCGCAGCAGGTTCGGCGCGACGAGGCCGACGTACGACAGCGGGCCCGCGATACTGACGGCCACGCTCGTGAACGCGACCGCGACGATCGTCGCGGCGAGCCGCGTCGCATCGACGCGCACGCCGGCCGCGGCCGCCGCATCGTCGCCGAGCGTGAGCGGATTCAGCGGCCGGATCACGAACGGCAACGCGACGAGCGGCACGACGAGCCAGCGCGCGGCGAGCGCGAGGCCCGTCGCGCCCGGCTGGTAGAGGCTGCCGTTGGTCCACAGCGCGGCGCCCGCGATGTTCTGCTCGAAGAAGGCGAGCACGAGCGTCGACAGCGCGGAGAACAGCAGCATGCACACGCTGCCCGCGAGCACGAGCCGCAGCGGCGTCGCGCGCCAGCCGCCGGCCGCGACGATCGCGCAGGCGGCGGCAGCGAGCCCGCAGACGAACAGCAGCGGCACCGACGCGACGCCGGCGAGCGCCGGCACGAGCATCGCCGCGAGCAGCCCGAGCTGCGCCCCGCCCGTCACGCCGAGCAGGTCGGGCGACGCGAGCGGATTGCGCGTGAGCGACTGGAACAACGCGCCCGCGATGCCGAGGCAGCCGCCCGCGACGAGCGCGGCCGCGACGCGCGGCAGGTTGAGGTCGAACAGGAATACGTGCGCGAGCGCCGCGGCATCGCTGCCGGGCGCCGCGTCCCACCACACGCGCAGATCGGGGGCGACGCGCAGCACCGCGATCAGCGCGATCAGCACGACGAGGCCGCACGCGATCGCGCCGGCGCGCCCCGTGGCCGCGCCGTTGCCCGCCGCCGCGAGGCGCTTGCGCATCGCGAACGTGGTCATACGGCGAGATCCCGGTCGAACACGCCGGCCGCGTGCGGCACGCCGTCGGTCGACGGCCCGTAGGCCGGCACGCACATCGGCGCGCCCGTCTGCGGATGCGCGAGCTTCAGCATCTCGACGCCGAACGCCGCACGCAGCCGCGCCGGATCGAGCATCGCGTCGGGCGAGCCCTGCGCGACGAGGCGGCCCGCGCGCATCAGCACGATCTCGTCGCTGTACGCGGCTGCCTGGTTCAGATCGTGCAGCACCCACACGATCGTCAACCCGCGCGTGCGGTTCAGCGTGCGCAGCGCATCGAGGATGTCGAGCTGGTGATGGATGTCGAGATAGGTCGTCGGTTCGTCGAGCAGCACGATCGGCGCCTGCTGCGCGAGCGCCATCGCGATCCACGCGCGTTGCCGCTCGCCGCCCGACAGTGCACCGACGTCGCGCTGCGCATCGTCGGCGAGGCCGCCGGTTTCGAGCGCCTCGTCGATCGCCGCATGGTCGGCCCGCGACAAGCCGCGCAGGAACCCGCCGTACGCGTAGCGCCCGTAGGCGACGAGCTCGCGCACCGTGAGGCCCGACGGAATCTGGTTGAACTGCGCGAGCATCGTCAGCTCGCGCGCGAGCGCGCGACGGCGAAACGACGCGAGCGGCTTGCCGTTGACTTCGACATGGCCGGCACGCGCGGGCTGCAGGCCCGCGAGCGTGCGCAGCAGCGTGCTCTTGCCGCAGCCGTTCGGTCCGCACAGCGCAGTTACGCGGCCGGCCGCGATCGACAGGTCCAGCCCGTCGATCACGACATGGTCGCGATATCCCACCGACAGCCCGCGCGCGGCAAGCGCGGCGGTACGACGCGTCATCAATCCTCCGTTCGGTCGCGCGGGACCGTGTAACTCTGCGCCATCGCGACGACGACCTTGCGCGGCCCCTCGAACGGATCGCGCGCATGCGCGGTCAGCATGTTGTCGAGCATCAGC
The DNA here is from genome assembly GCF_001718555.1 of Burkholderia metallica. Classification (NCBI taxonomy): domain Bacteria; kingdom Pseudomonadati; phylum Pseudomonadota; class Betaproteobacteria; order Burkholderiales; family Burkholderiaceae; genus Burkholderia; species Burkholderia metallica. The sequence continues at coordinate 1,824,196 of NZ_CP013401.1, read as the reverse complement.
ACGTCGCCGGTGCGCCACGGGAACACGATGCGCTGCTGGTCGAGCACGCCGCGGATCTGCGCGAGCGCGTCGGCTTCGAGCGGCTCGCCGTCGCCGTAGTACACGTTGCGCGGTACGTTCTCGAGTCCGACCGCGTCGACCAGTGCTTCCTGCATGTCGTCGTCGAGCGCCGACAGGTGAAACAGGTTCGCCTGGTTGAACCATACGCGATCGCCGGTGCGCGGATGGCGCGCCACGGCCTGGCAGCGTTCGCGGGTGCGCAGCAGCAGTTCGCCGTCGTCGCCGGTGCGCCACGCGCATTCGATGCCGCGCGCCGCGCACATCCGTTCGACCTCGGCCGGCTCGTCGGTGCCGAACGACTGCTGCCACGGCAGGTCGAGCCCTTGCCCGAAATTGCGCACGTACAGCAGCTCGCGCTTCTCGAAGCGCGCGACCAGCGCCGGATCGAGCGCGCGATACACCGCGCGGCTGTCCGCGATCGGCGTCGCCCCGCCCTTCGGCGCCGCGAGCGCGCAGTGGAACCAGATCCGCAGCGGCCATTCGCGCGTGTACGACTGCTCGTTGTGCAGCGGAATCGCGCGGTGCGGCGGGTATTCGGTCGACGTGTAGACGGCGCCTTCGACCTGACTGCGCGGCGTCGACGCGTATTCATAGCCGATCAGCGGATCGCCGAACGACGCCGCGAACTGCTGGAACGCGTCGATCGACGGCACGTGAAAGCCCGTGAACAGCACGCCGCCCGCCCGTTCGAGCGTGTCGGCCGCGATCTCGCGCGCGAGCGGCGCGACGTCGTCGATCGACATCCCGTCGCTGCCGCGCGGCGACACGACGGTGGGCAGCCCAGGCTCGATACGCAGGTCGTCGAGCGTCGGCAACGAAAGCAGGGGCATGCAACGTCCTCTTCAGGTGGCGCGCCGCTCGCGCGGCGCAGCGGGTCACGATGCGCGGGTCGCGCGCTCGCCGTCCATCGCGCGGCGCAGGCTCGCGGGGCGCATGTCGGTCCAGACGGTCTCGATATGAGCGAGGCAGTCGGCTTTCGGGCCGCTCACGCCCACTTCGCGCCAGCCGGCCGGCACGGGCCGGAACGTCGGCCAGATCGAATACTGTTCTTCGTCGTTGATGACGACCGTATAGACGAGATCGTCGGTGTCGGCGGAAGGCGTCGTGGCTTGCGTCATGATCGGAAATCGCTGAGGCGGTTGAAGGTGGCGAAGCGGCGGTTTCGGCCGCTCCTGTCTGATAGACGTTTGGCCGGCGCGGTTTTTTACCGGCGCCGTGCGCGGCCGCCCAGGAACACCGGGCACGCGTCGCCGCGATGGCACGCGTCGAGGCATTCGGCGCAGTGGCGCTCCGCGTCGCGCACCATGAAATGCACGAGCGTCTGCGACACGTTCAGCGCGCGCGCCGCGGTCTGCAGCGTCTCCTCGCGCAGCCGCACCATCTCGAACGCCGCGCGGCTGCGCGCCGGCAGGTCGTCGAGGGCCGCCCACACGCGTCGCAGCGTGTCGCGCGTCAGCAGCGCGGCTTCCGGCGTCGGCTCGGGCGACGGCACGTCGAAGCCGTCGTCCTCTTCCGTGTGATAGACGTTCTCGAGGCTTTGCCGGCGGCACGCGTCGATCGACGCGTTGCGCACCATCCGCGTCACGTACGCGACCGGCTGGCGCACCGCGTCCTGGTTCGGGAATTCGACGAGCTTCACGAACACATCGTGCACGACGTCCTCGGCACGGCTCGCGCAGCCGACGAAGCCGCGCGCGACGTTGACGAGCATCGCGCGATGCGAAATCAGCACGTCGAGCAATGCGCCTTGCGCACGAGGCTCCGCGGGACGGCGCGCCCGCGGCGGCCGGTCCGGATAACTGCCGAGGAACGGGTTGGCCGCTGCCGCCGCCGGTCGGTCGAGCACTTCCGCCATCGCCATCGATCTGCTCCGTCAAATTTCGAGATAGCGCAATTTAACGTAAACGCAAATCATTCTCAATCTGATTAACTGATACCCCTTTCAGTCGTCCGGATTTGTCTGAACAATCGACGGAACCGTCGTTCGAACGGATCGGACGCAGGCTGCAAGGTCCCCGCACGCCAATAGCGACCCGTCAGATCGGCGCGCAAGGCACGCGCAGGGCCGCCGCGACCTTTCACGTTTCTTGCGGAACGCCTGCACCTGTCATCGGCGGTAGCAACTTATTACCACGTGAAATTTTGAGGGCTCGTACGATCGACTTGCCGTTTCCAAGGGAGAACAACATGAAATCCATCGTCTTATCCGCTGTCATGGTGGGTGCGCTGTCGAGCGTCATGCTCACCGGTTGCGTCGCCTATCCGGCACCGGCTGAAGTCACGATCGGCTGGCATGGCGACCGTTACTGGGACGGACATCGCTACTGGGAACGCCGCGACTGGGAGGCACAGCATCCCGTCTGGCGCGACGATCGCCGGGACGACCGCAGGGACGACCGTCGCGACGATCAGCGGCCGCAGTGGTAACGCGCGGCCGCCCCCGTGACCCACACTTCAACGACAGGACCTCAACATGAAAACGCTACTGAAAACCCTGACCGTCGCGGCGCTCGCCGCCGCCGTGCTCGTGCCGGCCATCGCCGAAGCGCATCCGCACCGCGTGTGCCACTTCGAGCATCACCATCACAAGGTTTGCCGCTGGGTGCGCTGAGCATCGCGCAGCAGAGGTGAAGAACGCCGGCTCGCCGGCGTTTTTTTTGATCGACGCGGCGGTGGCGACCGCGTCGCAGGGGCCACGATCGCGCGACAGACGTCCGGTGTACGACGACACGTGCCGGGCTGACTGGCCGCGCAACGCACGTCAATAGATGAACAACCGGATCGTCGCCGTCCCGTTGAACGGGCCGATCTTCGGCGGCCCGAACGCCTTCAGCACGGCATCGAGCGTCACGCTCTCGTAATTCACGCTGCCCGGCATCTGGGCGAGCACGAACTGTTCGTTGAACGCGATCGCCTTGCCGTTGCGGTCCTCGATGCCGATGCCGAAATTGCTCTTGGGATCCGGCACGAGCAGCCCGTTGCGCACGGTCTGCGACGTCTCGAAGTAACCGTCCACGCGCACCGCCACGTTGCATTGCTTGGTCAGCGCCAGGCTGAACGACCGGCGCGGCACCGCGGGCGAGAAGCCGTTGCCCGTCGCCTGCACCTGGCCGAACTTCACGACACCCGGCTCGGGCGTCACCTTCACGTCGACCATGCACGGCGTCGGCTTGAGATTCTGCAGGCCGCTCAACTTGTAGCGGAAGCTTCCCTTGCTGTTCAACCCGCGTTCGCCGTCGAACTGGAACACCGCGTAGATATCCGACGGTGGCCGCGTCCACGCCCCCCGCTTGCGAATGACCACCTGGTACGTGATGCTGATCGGCCATTTCGGACACAGCCCGGCGTCGACCTGCCGGTCGTTCAGCTTGCAGATTGCCACCGAAAGGTGCGTGTCGATGCCGTTGCCCGGCTGGCTGCTGCGGCCGTAGTAGTCGGTACCCTCGAAACGAATGCCGACTTCGAGCCCCCATGCGGCCGGGTTCTGTTTCTCCGGGTTCGCATAGAAGTAGATCTGCTCGGGGAAATTCTGCAGCCCGCCGATATCCTTGTAGCAATAGCCCGTCGTCGTGCGCGGCGGCGACACCCAGATCACGTAACCGTCCGGCGCGTCGGTCGGATACGACGCGACGTTGCCGATCGTCTCGGTGAGCGACAGGCCGCCGCTGTCCGCGATACATTTCAGCGCCCACGCCGGCTGCGCGAACACGACGAACAACGCGAGCACGCTCCACCGGAGCCAGATCGGCACATGCGAAACCATGCCGTTTCGTCGCACGCCGCTCATCGCTTCACGCTCTTGCACGCACCGGCCTCACACGCATACTCCACCGCCACCTGGCCGCCGTAGTCGTCCACGTGCGTGACGAACAGCGTCGACGGCGTCGCGGCCTTGAACGGCACGTCGGTCGTGCTCATCGGGCTCACCATCAGCGGGTCCAGCGGCACCGGCGTCTTCTGCGCGCCCGACGCCACCTCGACGATCGTGATGTGATACGGCGTCGGATTGTCGAACACGAGCCGGTGCGCGGCCGCATCGACACGCAACGTCATCGGCAGCGTCCAGTCCTCGTCGCGCGCGGGCTGCACGGCCTTCGGCCGGTAGAACAGCTTCATCTGCGTGTGCAGCGCGATCTGCAGCGTGTTCGGCGTATCGGTCTTCGGCGGCACTTCGCGGATGTTCAGATAGAACACCGATTCGCGATCGGCCGGCAGCGCGGTGCCCGGCAGCTTCGCGATCCGCAGCACGTTGCGCTCGTTCGCCTCGATGCGCTGCAGCGGCGGGACGACCATCAGCGGCGACGTGATCTTGTTGCCCTGCGCGTCCTCGAGCCACGATTGCACGAGATACGGGAAGGTCGTGCTCTTGTTCGAGATCGTGACGATCGCGGCCTGTTCGCCTTCGTTGAAAATCACGCGCGTGCGGTCGGGCACGATCGCCGCGTGCGCGGCACCCGCGAGCAGCGCGCCGGCGGTCATGAGCGCGCACGCTGCGTGCCGCGAAAAGGAAAAGGAGAAGGATTTTTTCATCGCTGGATCCTTGAATTCATCGTTCGACCCGTGCGGCCGCTGCATGCGACTCGCCGGGCGCGTGGCACGTCACCGGGATCGGCGTGCCTTCGAGCTGGAGCTGGTTCGGCAGCGTGTCGACCGTGCAGAGCGTGCGTTCGCCCGCGCGCACCGCCAGCATCGATTTCGGCTGCACCTGCGTCAGGAACGTCGCACCGCCCTCGCCGACGATGCCGAGTTCCTTGCCGTTCGCCGCGTCCTGCACCGATGCGCCGAACGGCAGCGGCTTGCCGGTCGCGTCGGTCATCGTCAGGTACAGGTTGCTGCCGCGTGCGGCGGAAAACTTCACGAAGCCGATCGCGCCGTCGGTCAGCACCATGCGCTGGATCGGGTTCGACACCTGCACTTCGAGCGGCAGCTTCTCGACGTTGACGGTCGCGTCGTACACGTTGTACGGCGAGATGCCGTCGAGCACCGCATAGCCGCGCGAATCGGTATGCGACAGCGTGCCGGACAGCGGCACGTTGGGCACGCCGTCGGTTGACACCAGCAGGCGCGTGTCGCCCGCATTGCCGTTCGCGTGCGCCGACACGCCGTATTGCGTCGCGACGAACGAGCCGTCGACTTCGAGCGACGCGGCCGCGTACGCGTTGGCGAGCGTCGACGCCTGCGCGGTCAGCTGATACGCGGACGAACGCTGGCGATAGCTCGCGTTCGCCGCCGCGCGTCCGTCGGTCGCGCCCGCGGTGATCTGGTAGGTGCGGCCATCCGGATCGTCGTAGATGTAGCCCGCGTTCACGCTCGTGCTGCCGCTGCCCGTCGTCAGGTTCGACGTGACCGTGTGGCGGCCGCCGATCGGCAACGTCGCGGTGACCGAAACCTGATTGCCGCTCGCCCCTGCGCTCTGGGTCCGGAACGCCGACACGCTCACGTTCAGGTTGCGCAGCGCGCCGATCGAGAACGCGCGCGTGAGCGTGAGGCCGACGCGCTGCTCGTTCGCCCGTTCCCAATAGGTCGTCTGGTCGTACGAGAAATACGTCGACGTATCGCCGAAACGCTTCGACAACGTCGCCGAATAGCGCTGCTTGCTGTTGGCGAGCCCGTACGCGGTCGGGTCGCCGGTGAACTGCGCGAAGTTCGTGTATTCGCGCTCCGAGAAGCGATAGCCGAAGAAACGCACGTCGGCATCGAGCCCGTCGAAGTGCTTCGAATAGTTGATGCGGTACGAGTTGCCGTTGCGCGTCGCGCCGTTCCACCACAGGCGCGCCCGCGCATGCGTGACGTCGGCCGACACCGCGCCGAACGCGCCGAAATCGCGACCCACGCCGAGTGCGATCGACGTGTAGCCGGACGCGGCGATGAACCCGCCATACGCGGTGACGTCGAACGGCAGGCCGTAGGCGATTTCGCCGAAGCCGAAGAACGGCGTGATGCCGGCGCCGCCGAACCGGCGCGGCTTGCCGACGGCGGCCTTGTAGCGCAATTGCCCGGTGCGCGCGAGAAACGGCACGGCAGCCGTCGTCACCTGGAAGCGCTGTACGCTGCCGTCTTCTTCCTCGACCGCGACGTCGAGCGTGCCCTGCACGCTCGTGTTGATGTTCTGCAGCGCGAAGGCGCCCGGCGACACGCGCGTCACGTACAGCACGCGGCCCGCCTGCGACACCGTCACCGTCGCGTTGGTGCGCGCGACGCCCGAGATCAGCGGCGCATAGCCGCGCAGCGAAGGCGGCAGCATGCGGTCGTCGCTGCGGATCGTCGCGCCCGTCAGCGCGAACGTGTCGAAAATGTCCGAGCTCAGGTAGTCCTCGCCGAACGTCGCCGTCGACTGGATCGACGGCAGCGCACGAAATGCGTACAGCCGGCTGAAGCGGAACGAGCGGTCCGCGTACACCTGGCTGCCCACGTTCGATTGCGCCTGGTAGTCGCCGCGCAGGCGCCACGCACCCCAGTTCGCGCCAACCGTCCCGTAGGCCTGGATCGCATTCGTCTGGCTGCCGCCCGTGCCGAAATTGCGGTTCGTGTTCGCGATCACGCGATAGTCGAGCATCGCGCCCGGAATCCCTTCGGACCAGCGCGCCGGCGGCAGGTAGTTCGAGTCGCTGAATTCGAGCGCGGCCTGCGGAATGGTGATCTTGACCCGCCCGTCGCTTTTCAGGTAACGCACGGTCGCCCCCTCGATCGCGTCGAGGCTCACGCAACGCCCGCCCTGCCAGCGCGGCAGGTCCTTCACGAGCGACGGCTTCAACCCGAACTGCGCGACGAGTTCCGGCCGCAGGCACGGCTTGCCCGCGCCCGACGCATCGACGGCGATGAATTCGATGGCCTGCAGCCCGTAGAACAGGTCGTTGACCTGAACGTCGAGCATGTACTCGCCCGGCAGCGTGAAGTCGGGCTGCGAGAACTGCGACAGGTCGACGTTGTTCGAGCCGTCGATATTCAGGAACGACGAATTGAATTCCGTCGCATGGCTCTGGCTGCCGACAACCAGCACGGAGACGCAAAGGAAGGAATGTCTGATTCGCACGCGGCGCTACCGAAAGTCCGGGGAGAAGAGAACGAGGGAGAGAAAAGAAGGAGGAAGGGATGTCCACCCCTCCTCCGATACCGACGCTTACAGGTAGCGAACCGTGAAGTTCGCAACGGCATCGGCGGTACCCGGCGTCACGCCGGCAGCCGTTGCTTCGTAGCGCGCGCCGAACTTCACGACGTTGTCGCCGTTCGACAGCACCGTCGGCGCAGCTTGCTCGACGCCGTTGTCGAGGTCTTCACCCGACGAGCTCTGCAGGCGGATGCCGACGTTGGTCGCGGAGCCGATCGTCGCGATCAGCTTCGGCTGCGTTGCGTTCGACGTGCCCGTGAACGTGAACTTCGCCTGCTTCGAAACGCTGGTGTCGCAATCCGTCAGCTTGATCTCGAAGGGGACCAGGCCGGACTTGTCGCCGGCCTGCTTGAACACGTTGGTCGGCACCTTGCCGAGTTGCACGGTCTGGTTGACCGAACCCGCATCGATGCCGCATGCGCCCGCGACGATCTCGCCCGTGAAGTTGATCGTGCCGGTACCCGCTGCGAAGGCCGAGCTCGACAGGGCCGCGAGTGCGACAGCGGTCAGGAGAGATTTTTTCATGACGTTTCCCGTAAGGAGTGCAAATGGAATAGATGACGTGGCGGACACAAACGGCAGCGCATGGTGGGCTCCCGTCCGTCACGAGGCCGCATTATCGAGATAATCGTGAAAGTTTTTTGTAAATCATTGTCAAATGCTTCTGACAATGTCCGATTCCTCTCTCTAACTCGGCACCATTTCCTGCCGATTCTCAATCGCTTCGTTTTTATCAGCAGTCCTTTTCCATTTTCCGGAAGCAATTGAAGATTAAAGAGATTTCCAGAAACGAACCGCCACTGCCCGGCTCGCCCTTGCCAGTATTGGCTTTCGCGAGACCCACCCGGAAAATGACAAAACCCTGTCCAACGCCGCCACCGTTGCATGACGACAACACCAATATCAAATCATTTTCAACAAACAGGAAATTAAAACGGCAATTCAATCGCCCCATCTATTTTGCGCAAACGATTGCGCAATATGTACAAACGTTTTGCTGCGACACTTTGCCGCCGCCATTATTTCCAATACATTGATTAATCCGATCGTCAATTGCGAATCGGAAATCACGTGCATACGCGGCCGCCGGAATCCGATATTCGGCAGCATCTCGAGCGGGAAAAAGGAGAAACGGAGAAACGGCCCGCACACGTTCGCACGCAATGGCGACACGCGTGCTCGCCGCACACGCGCCGTGGCGAGCCGTGTCCGTGCGTGCTGCTGCAGGGTGAAAGACGTCCGGGCCGGACTGTCGCGGGAGAGAGAGGATGGCGCGAAAACCGCGCCCTCCTCCGAAGAAGAAACGGCGGCGGCACGTCGCAACGTACCGCCGCCGTCGTGCCGCCCGATGCGTTCTCGCATCGGGCGACGGGTATTACGCGGAGGCCGCGGCCTCCGCCGACGCCGGCGACCAGCCGCCGCCGAGCGCGCGGTACAGCGCGATCGCATTCGCGAGCCTGAGCTGCTTGAGCCGGATCAGCTCCTGCCCCGACTCGTACGTGCTGCGCTGCGCGTCGAGCAGTTCGAGATACGTCGCGACACCGCCCGCGTAGCGACGCTCCGCGAGCTTCAGCCGCGCGCCGTCGGCCGCATACACGTCCTGCTGCGCGGCGAGCTGCCGATCGATCCAGTCGCGTGCGGCGAACGCGTCGGCCACTTCGCGGAACGCGGTCTGCACCGTCTTCTCGTAATCGGCCACCGCGATGTGCTTGCGTGCGTTCGCGACGTCGAGGTTCGCGCGATTGCGCCCGCCCGCGAAGATCGGCAGCGTGATGCGCGGCGCGAACGTCCACACGCTCGTGCCGCCCGCAAACAGGCTCGAAAACGCGTCGCTGACCGAGCCGTAGTCGCTCGTCAGCGCGATGCGCGGAAAGAACGCCGCACGCGCCGCGCCGATCTGCGCATTGGCCGCCTTGAGCCTCGCTTCCGCCTGCCGGATGTCCGGCCGCCGTTCGAGCAGCGCACTCGGTGCGCCGGGCGCCACGGGCGCGATCGACAACGTGTCGAGCGCGGTGGCGTCGCCGGGCACGTTGCGTGCGAAGTCGCCCGCGAGCAGCTGCAGCGCCCGCACGGACTGCCCGTGCTCGCGCTGCAGCGCGGCCTGCGACGCGCGCGCGGAGGCCACCAGCATCTCGGCCGAGCGCAGCTCGATCGCGTCGCTCGTGCCGGCCGCGTAGCGGCGCTGCGTGAGCGCGGCCATGCGCTCGCGCGCGTCGAGCGTGCGCTGCGCCAGCGCGAGCTGCTCGTGCAGCGCGCGCTCCGACACATACGCGCCCGCCACGTCGGCGATCACGCCGATGCGCACCGTGCGTTGCGCGTCCGCCGTCGCGAAATATTCGGCGAGCGCCGCATCGGACAGGCTGCGGACGCGGCCGAACAGGTCGAGCTCGTACGCACTGACGCCGACGCCCGCGCGATACAGCCCGCTGATCGCGCTCTGGCGCACGACCGGGTCGTACTGGCGCGCACGTTCGTAGCCGACATTTGCGTCGACCGACGGCATCAGGTCCGCGCGCTGCACGCCGTACAGCGCACGCGCTTCCTCGAGCCGGCCGGCCGCGATCCGCATGTCGCGGTTGTTCGCGAGCGCCGCGTCGATCCACGCCCGCAGAGACGCATCGGTAAAGTACGTGCGCCAGTCGTCGAGCAGCGCGGCGTCGGCGGGCGACGCCGCCGCGGGCGCGGCGCCGCCGTCGAGCGGCGCGTAAGTCGCCGGCACCGGCGCCGCCGGCCGCTCGTAACGCGGCGCGAGCGTGCAGCCGGCCAGCGCGAGCGCGGCGGCCAGCCCGATCCGGGCCCGCAGCGCGGCGCGTGCATTCAGCGCAAACATCATGGTTGCGAACCCTCCATCTTCGCCGGCTGCGCACCGCCGCGCCGGCGCGGGCCGACGTCGAACAGGCGGCCGACGATCACGAAAAACAGCGGCACGAGGAACACCGCGAACACGGTCGCGGTGATCACGCCGCCGAGCACGCCGGTGCCGATCGCCATCTGCGCGCCGGATGCGGCACCCGACGCGAACGCGAGCGGCAGCACGCCGACACCGAACGCGAGCGACGTCATCACGATCGGGCGCAGCCGCAGGCGCGCGGCTTCGAGCGCCGCATCGACGAGCGACATGCGCTGCGCGACGAGATCCTTCGCGACTTCAACGATCAGGATCGCGTTCTTCGCGGACAGCCCGATCGTCGCGATCAGCCCCACCTTGAAATAGATGTCGTTCGGCATCGCCCGCAGCGTGACGCCGAGCACCGCGCCGATCACGCCGAGCGGCACGACCAGCATCACCGCGAACGGAATCGACCAGCTCTCGTAGAGCGCCGCGAGCGCGAGGAACACGACGAGCACCGACAGCGCGAACAGCATCGGCGCCTGCGCGCCCGACAGCCGCTCCTCGAACGACTGCCCCGACCACGCGTAGCCGACGCCGGCCGGCAGCTTCGCGGCGAGCTGCTCGATCGCGGCCATCGCTTCGCCGCTGCTGTGGCCTGCCGCGGCCGCCCCGTTGATCGTGAACGACGGATAGCCGTTGTAGCGCGTGAGCTGCGGCGGCCCGAGCGTCCAGTGCAGCGTGGTGAACGCCGCGAGCGGCACCATCTCGCCGTGCGTGTTGCGCACGCGCAGCTTCTTCACGTCGTCCGGATCGAGCCGGTGCAGCCCGTCGGCCTGCACCATCACGCGCCGCACCTGCGTGCCGTGCATGAAGTCGCCGATATAGTCGGAGCCGAACATCACCGCGAGCGTCGTGTTGATCTCGTCCATCGACACGCCGAGCGCGGACGCCTTCGCGCGATCGATGTCGAGCTTCAGTTGCGGCGCGTCCTGCGTGCCGGCGAACATCAGGTCGGTGAGCGCCGGATGCTGGTGCCCCGCCGCGAGCAGTTGCTCGCGCGCGGCGCTGAACGTCGCATAGTCGAGCCCGCCGCGGTTCTGCAGCCGGAAGTCGAAGCCGCTCGTCGAGCCGAGATCGGGCAGCGCGGGCGAGTTCATCGCGAACACCGTCGTGTTCGGCGTGCCCGCGAAGCGCTCGTTGACACGCGCGACGATCGCCTGCACGTGATCGTGCGCGGCCTTGCGATCCTTCCAGTTCTTCAGCGTGACGAAGATCATCCCGCCGTTCGGCCCTTCGCCGTACAGGTTGAAGCCGCCGAGCGCATACGTGAACGCGGTCGGCTCGTCGCGGCGCAGGGTCGCTTCGACTTCCCGCACGCTCTGCATCGTTTCCGCGAGCGGCGTGCCTTGCGGGCGGATCACCATCACCATGAAGTTGCCCTGGTCCTCGTCCGGCAGGAACGCGGTCGGCAGCTGCGTGAGCATCAGCGCCGCGACGCCGGCAAGCGCGCCGTACACGACGAGCCAGCGCACCGGCTTCTTCAGCATCGTGCCGACGCGCGTCGCGTAGCGCTGCGTCGCGCGCGCGACGAAGCGGTTGAACCAGCCGAAGAAGCCGCGCTTCTCGTGATGGTCGCCCGACACCGGCTTGAGCAGCGTCGCGCACAGCGCGGGCGTCAGCGACAGCGCGAGGAAGGCCGAGAAGCCGATCGACACCGCGAGCGACAGCGCGAACTGCCGGTAGATGTTGCCCACCGCGCCGCCGAAGAACGCCATCGGCACGAACACCGACGTCAGCACCACGGTGATCCCGACGATCGCGCCGCTGATCTGCGTCATCGCCTTGACGGTCGCGTCGTACGGCCCGAGCCCTTCCTCGACCATCAGCCGCTCGACGTTCTCGACCACGACGATCGCATCGTCGACGAGAATGCCGATCGCGAGCACCATCCCGAACATCGTCAGCACGTTGATCGAGAAGCCGGCCGCATACATCACGCCGAACGTGCCCGCGAGCGCGACCGGCACGACGAGCGTCGGGATCAGCGTCGCACGCAGGTTCTGCATGAACAGGAACATCACGAGGAACACCAGCACGCCGGCCTCGATCAGCGTCGTGACGACCTTGTTCATCGACACGCGCACGAACGACGACGTCTCGTACGGGATCTGGTATTTCACGCCCGGCGGGAAGTACGCGGACAGCTCGTCCATCGTCGCGCGCACGCGCTTCTCGGTGGAGACCGCGTTCGAGCCCGGCGCGAGCTTGATGCCCATTCCGGTCGCGACCTTGCCGTTCACGTACGACGGGTAGTTGTAGTCGTTGCCGCCGAACTCCACGCGGGCGACGTCGCGCAGATACAGCGCGGAGCCGTCGGCCTGCGTACGCAGCGCGATCGCGCCGAAATCGGCCGGCGTCTTCAGCGGCGCATCGGCGAACACGGTCGCCGCGATCGGCGCGCTGGCCGGCACCGCGCTGCGGCCGATGTCGCCGATCGTCACGCGCGCGTTGTGCGCACGCACCGCCGATGCGATATCCGACGCGGTAAGACCGTGCCCGGCCATCTTCACCGGGTCGGGCCAGATCCGCATCGCATACTCGGCGCCCCAGAACTGCACCTTGCCGACGCCGTCGACGCGACGCAGCGCCTGCACGACGTTCGCCGACGCGTATTCGCCGAGCTGCACGGCGCTCATCCGGCCGTCGTCGGACGTCAGCGACACCACGAACTGGATGTTGTCGGCGGCCTTCTCGACCTGGATGCCGTCGCGCCGCACCGGTTCGGGCAGCCGCGCCTCGACCGTCTTCAGCCGGTTCTGCACTTCGACGGCCGCGAGATCGGCGTTCACGCCCTGCTTGAACGTCAGGTACAGCGACGCCGCCCCGGCGCTGCTCGTCGCCGACGTATACATCAGCCCCGGCGCGCCGTTCATTTCGCGCTCGATCAGCGCGGTCACCGATTCCTCGACGACCTGCGCGGATGCGCCCGGGTACGTCGCATAGATGCTGACGACGGGCGGCGCGATGTCCGGGTACTGCGCCACGGGCAGCGCGCGGATCGCGAACAGGCCGCCCAGCATGATGAAGATTGCGATCACCCACGCGAAGACGGGGCGATCGATGAAGAAACGTGCCATGGTGGTGTGGTGTTAACCAGTCAGGTTTGACGGGCAGCCGCCTGCGAAGCGGCCGCTGCCGGCGCCGCGTTCGACGGCGGCGCCTTCTCGACGGCCTTGACGGTCGTATCGGGCGCGAATTGCGCGGCGTCATCGACGATCACGCGCTCGCCGCCCGCGAGACCGCGCGTGATGCGCCAGTCGCGGCCGCTCATCTGGTCGGCGGCGACCTCGACGTCCTTGACCTTGCCGTTCGTGCCGACGACCCGCACCGACGTGCGGTCGGCCGTGCGCAGCAGCGCATCGCGCGGCACGAGGATCGCCCGCTGGTCCACCGCCGTATCGAGCGCGATCCGCACGTACGCGCCCGGCAGCAGCTCGCGCTCCGGATTCGGGAACAGCGCGCGCATCGCGACGGTGTCGGTGGTCGGATCGACCGCCAGATCGCTGAACAGCAGCTTGCCCTTCAGCGGATACGCGGTGCCGTCGGCGCGCAGCAGCGTCACCGCGATGTCGTGCTGCGCGATACCCGTCGCCCGCCCGCTCTTCACCGCGCGGCGCAGCGCGTCGACATCCGCCGCCGGCTGCGAGAAGTTCACGTAGATCGGATCGAGCTGCTCGACGGTCGTGAGCGGCGTTGCCTGGTCCTGGCCAACGAGCGCGCCTTCGGTGACGAGCGCGCGCCGCGCGCGGCCCGCGATCGGCGCGGTGACGGTCGCATAGTCGAGCTGCAGTTGCGCGCGGGCGAGCTCGGCCCGCGCGGACGCGACGTCGGCCTTCGCCTGCGTGTCGGCCGCGACGGCCTCGGTGTGGTCGCGCTCGCTCACCGCGCGATCGCGCACGAGATCGTCGTAACGGCGGCGCTTGTCGCTCGCCGCGAGCGCGGCGGCCTGCGCCTTCGCGAGCGCGCCCTGCGCGGCGTCGCGCGCGGCCTTCAGCGGCGCGGGATCGATGCGGAACAGCACCGCGCCCTGCTTCACTTCCTGGCCTTCCTCGTACGTGCGCGCGGTGACGATGCCCGCGACCCGCGCGCGCACTTGCGCCTGCCGGTACGCGTCGAGCCGGCCCGGCAATTCGACGGTCATCGGCACGGCCGTCGGCCGCACCGTCACGACCGTCGCCTGTTTCGCGGCCTCCGGCGCGGCATCCTTGTCGCCCTTTCCACATCCGGCCAGGGCCAGCACGGCCGCCAGCGCGAACGGCGCCAGCCGGTGGCGCAACACGGAGCGATTGTTATTCATGTGTGACCTCGGATCGTTCGCCACCGATACAATGCGGCGGCTCAGGGTGGCCGATTATAATCAGTCACGACTGATTAAATACACGCTGTTTCAATCCGACCGCCACACTGTCTCAATAAAACGACAGCGAACTGTAAGGAATTTCCCCACATGGCCCGCAAGACCCGCGAAGAATCGCTCGCCATCAAGCACCGGATCCTCGACGCCGCCGAGCTGGTGCTGCTCGACAAGGGTGTCGCGCAAACCGCGATGGCGGATCTCGCCGAAGCCGCCGGGATGTCGCGCGGCGCCGTCTACGGCCACTACCGCAACAAGATGGAAGTGTGTCTCGCGATGTGCGACCGCGCGTTCGCCCGCACGTCGGAAGGCTTCGACGCCGGCGACGGACTGCCGCCGCTCGCCACGCTGCGGCGCGCCGCATCGCACTATCTGCAGGAATGCGGGGAGCCGGGGCCGATGCAGCGCGTGCTCGTGATCCTCTATACGAAGTGCGAGCAGAGCGAGGAAAACGGCGCACTGCAGCGCCGCCGCATGCTGCTCGAGCTGCAGATGCTGCGGATCACGAAGGCGCTGCTGCGCCGCGCGATCGCGGCCGGCGAAATCGCCGCCGATCTCGACGTGCATCTGGCCGCCGTCTATCTCGTGTCGCTGCTCGAAGGCGTGTTCGCGTCGATGATCTGGACCAACCGGCTGCGCGGCAACCTGTGGAACGACGCCGAGGCGATGCTCGACGCCGGTTTCGACACCGTGCGGACGTCCGCCGCATTACGCTGCCGATGATGCAGCCGACGACGCAGCCGCGCGCACAAATTGCCGAACTGATGTAAATCGTCGTAATAAATGCTGATTTAGCCCGACTTACCGCACTGCGAAACGAATGAGCTGACCCTCTTTAAAATTTTTAACGTTTCGCGGAACATCGGTAGACTGACGCTGTCATCTTTCTTTAGCGTCTTCGTGATAACCGGGTTCGACCCGATATGCACGCCGCCGTTCGAAGCGGGCCCGCCCCGCGCGTTGGGTCGAACGGAAACGACACAGGCCCCTGGCGGGGCCTGTTTTGTTGCACGCCCGCCGCCCGCCCCGTCGTCGCCCGACGGATGTGCCGCCGGCGGCCCCTGCCCACACCCCTTTGAACCGCTTTCCTGGATGTGGACATCTTGGTCAAGTCTGTCGCTACACCTGATGCTTTCGCGCCCGGCCGCGCGCAGCGTATTGTGCGCGCGCTCGTGCCGGCCGCCGTGCTCGGCGCCCTCGCCGCACTCGGCCTCGCTGCGCTGCCGGCCGTGTCGCAGTTGCCGGGCGCCGTCGAGTCGGGCACGGCCGCGCTGCCGCAGCGCGTGCTGTCCGATACCCCGTTTCCCACCGCGCAGCATTTCGTGACGAGCGAACTCGCCCGCACGATCGGCGAGCCCAACGATGCCGGCGAACGTATCGACCGCAGCCAGCAGCCGGGCCTGTTCGCGCCGCTCAGCGCGCACCGCAACGACATGCTCGGCTATGCGAACCTGTTCCAGTTCGCCGCCCCTGAAAAACAGCACGGGATGCGCGCGGGCGACATCGAGCTCACGCTGTCCGATACGCTGAACCGTCTCGACGTGCCGCCCGAGGTGCGCATCCAGCTCGGCGATCTCGTCAGCGGCAAGGTCGCGATGCGGGCGAGCGCGCAGCGCGGCGACTACTACCGCGTCGCGTTCGATACGAATGACGGCACGCCGCGTCTCACCGCGTTCGAACTGCGTGTGGCCGGCCGCACGTTTGGCGCGATCTGGTTCCGCGCGCCGGGCGCCGAGCACGGCGCGTACTACACGCTCGACGGCGCGCCGCTCGAAGCCGCCGCCTTCACGATGCCGGTCAAGTGGACGCGCATCAGCTCGTTCTTCGGCGAGCGCATCCATCCGCTGTCGCAGGCGATGGCGTTCCACACGGGCGTCGATCTCGCCGCGCCGAGCGGCACGCCCGTCGATGCGGCAGCCGACGGCGTCGTGTCGTTCGTCGGCACAGATCCGGGCGGTTACGGCCGCTATGTGATCGTGGATCACGCCGATGGTTACTCGACCTACTACGCGCACCTGTCCGCGTTCGCGCGCGGCCTGAAGACGGGCGAAACCGTGAAGCAGGGCCAGCGCATTGGCTCGGTCGGGATGACTGGCGCCGCCACGGGCCCGCACCTGCACTTCGAGGTGCGCGTCGCGAACGATCCGGTCGACCCGCTCGTCACGCTCGCGAGCGCGCAGACGGCGCTGTCCGACATGCAGCTCACCGCGTTCCGCCAGGAAGCGGCGCAATGGCGCTTCCGCCTCGCATCGGTCAATACGGCACCGTTCGCGTTCGCGCAGAACGACGGGCCGCTGTGGGGCGATTTCGCGATCGACACGTCGACGCTGCGCGCGGTGTTCAATACGCACTACAGCGCGTCCTGACGCTGACGGGTCGACGCGCCCGGGCAGCGGCGCTACGGCCCGCTGCGGGTCACCCCGCGCCGTCGATCTGCATTGCATGCAACGCGCAGCACGCGTCGCCTGCGCGCGCCCTCACCGCGCCGGCTCGGTCCGTTCGGCCGCTGCCTGCTCGACGCGCTCCGCCCTCGGCCGCCGCGACAGCAACCAGCGCGCGGCACCGTCAAGCGACGTGCACAGCACCAGATAGATCAGCGCGACGAACAGGAAGATCGGCGCCGGATACACCATCAGCCGGTTGTTCACCTGGGTCGCGACGAACGACAGTTCCGGCACGCCGACGATATACGCGAGCGACGTATCCTTCACGAGCGCGACCCACTGGTTGACGAACGACGGCGTCATGATCCGAATCGCCTGCGGCAGCAGCACGTAGCGCACCGTCTGCCAGCGCGTGAGCCCGAGCGACAGCCCCGCCTGCCGTTGCCCGTCGCCGGCCGCGACGATGCCCGCATGCACCGCGTGCGCGAGATACGCGCCGCCGATCAGCGCGAGCGCGCACACGACCGTCGCGAGCCCCGGCACGTCCATGTGCAGCAGCACGGGCATCAGGAAATACGTCCAGAAGATCAGCATCAGCACCGGAATCGCGCGGAAGAAGCCGATGAACGCGAGCAGCAGCACGCGTGCGGGACCGCGTGCGAGCGCCATGGCAACGCCAAGCGCCACGCCGAGCACGGCCGATGCGGCCGCCGATGCGATCGCCAACACCAGCGACAGCGCGGCGCCGCCTAGCGGGCCGTCCGGAAATGCGCCGACGAGCAGGTACGGCAGATTGGAGAGAAGCAGCGAAAGATCCATCGTCAACGCCCCGCTCCGAGCCGGTCGCGCCATTGCGTGGCCGCATACGCACCGGCCTCGATCGCGGCCACCGCCGCGACGTACAGCACGGTCGCCACGCCGAACGCGGCGAACGTCTTGAACGTCTCCGTCTCGACCTGTCGCGATGCATACGACAGCTCGGCCACGCCGATCGCCATCGCGAGCGACGAGTTCTTTACGAGATTCATGTATTGGCCGAACAGCGGCGGCAATGCGATTCGCACGGCCTGCGGCAGCACGACGTAGCGCAACGACTGCATCGGCGTAAGGCCGAGCGCGGCCGCCGCGTCGTGTTGCGCGCGCCGCACGCCGCGCAGGCCCGCTTCGCATTCCTCAGCGACGAACGCGGCCGTATACGCGCTCAACCCGACCCAGCCCGCGACGAATTCGAACGACGGCCACGCAAGCGCGAACGGGCCCACGCTCACCGCATGGCGCGCGTTCAGCCATGCGATCCACGTATCGGGCAGCAACGACGCGACGCCGAAATACCAGAACAACAACTGCACCAGCAGCGGCGTATTGCGAAACGCGACGACGTACGCGGCCGCCACCGCACGCGGCGCGGCGCCGCGCGCATGCCGCATGACCGCGAGCAGCAGCCCGCCCGCGGTCGCGGCGACGGCCGACGCAGCCGCGAGGCCGAGCGTCAGCAGGAAGCCCTGCCAGAGCCAGGACAGATATTTGGGAGCCAGCCCGAGCATGTCGTGTTGCGGGCGCGAAGCGCGCGATCGGAGAAATACGAATCGCGCCGCGCGGCCGGGGGGCCGGCCGAGCGCGGCGCGCGTGTGATGGGAATCAGGTCTTGTCGCCGATCCGGAAGATGCGCGTGAGCGGCGTCTTCGTCGTCGGGCCGAACCATGCGTCGTAGATCTGCACGGCGCGGCCGTTCGCCTCGAGCCCCTTCAGCGTGTCGTTGACGAAACCGAGCAGGCGCGTCTCGCCCTTCGGCACGCCTACACCCATGTAGTCGTTCGAGATCGTGAACGGCGGGATCTCGTAGTTCTGCTTGTCGGGCACGTTCGCGAGCAGCCCGATCAGCTTCGGGCCGTCCTGCGTGATCGCCTGCACGTTGCCTGCGCGCAGTGCGGCGAACGCGAACGGCGTGTCGTCGTACGCGACGATCGTCGCCTTCGGGAATTTCTCGCGCAGCGTGATTTCGTTGGTCGTGCCCTTGTCGGCGCCGACACGCAGCCCGTTCAGTTGCTCGGCCGATTTCAGCACGCCCTTCTTCGCGAGAAACTGCTGGCCCGACGAGAAGTACGGAATGCTGAAGTCGACCTGCTTCGCGCGCTCGTCGGTGATCGTGAAGTTCGCGAGCACGAGGTCGACCTTGCCGGACGTCAGGAACGGAATGCGGTTCGCCGGATTGGTCGGCTGCAGTTGCAGCTTCACGCCGAGCTTGTCGGCAAGCGCCTTCGCATAGTCGACGTCGAGACCGACGATGTGATTGCTTTTGCCGTCGACATAGCCGAACGGCGGATTGCTGTCGAACGTCGCAACGCGCAGCACGCCGGCCTTCTTGATGTCGTCGAGACGGTCCGCGTGCGCGACGGTGCCGGCGGTGATGAGTGCAGCCCCGACGAGCCACGTAGCGAGAGTGTGGATTTTCATGAGCACGACCTGATTTGTTATGAAGGCCGCCGCGGATCGCGCGGCGGCCCGGTTCGAAGAACATCGCGACGGAGTGTGTCGTCGCGAAGCCGCTAACGTATCAGCGCGTGCGGCGAATCCGAACCAACAAATGGTGCTTTGCTCAGCGGGTTTCGTGATGAAGCGGGGCCGGCCCGATCGCAAAGCCGCCCGTCGCGTTCACGGAAAAGTAAACGAGAATTCCGCGCCGCCGCCGGCATAGCCGGGCTGCAGCTCGGCGTCCGCACCGGTACGAATGTACTGCGCGCGCAACGGCATCACGGCCATGTCGCCGGTGCGACGCATCGGATACTGGGTGGCCGTACCCGGCTCGCCGTACGCAATCCGCTCGCCGGTCAGCGCATTCGTCATCACGATGTTGAACCCGCGCGCGACCGTCTGCCCGGCAGGCGCGCTCAATTGCAGCAGCGTCTTGTCCGGATTCGGCTGTGCGGCCTTGTCGCGGAAACTGATCGACGGCTTTGCCGCTGCCGCGCACTGGCTGAGCGCGATATCGAAACTGACCGGCTTCGACATCGCATTCACGCTGGGAAAATTGCTGATCGCGAAATTGCCGAGCGTCACCGGCACGATCATGTTCGACTGGATCTCGCAGCGGTTCGGCACATGGATCTCGCATTCGCTGCCGATGCAGACGTTGCCGACGCCGACAAAGGTCTTCACCTGCTTGCACAGGTTGGGCGGCGTTGTCTGTCCCGGCACCGTCACCGTGCTGCCTATCGATGCGGCGCCTTTCGGAAAGTCGATCGCATAAATCGCGACGGTCGGATTGCCAGGCAGGTTCTTGATGATCAGCTTGCCCTGCGGCAGTTGCGAGACAGGCTTGTCGAGCACCAGAAACTGCCGGAAGCGCATCATCCGTATATCGTTGCCGGCTTCTCCCGATCGAATGAGTTCGGTCTTTGCGGTTACCATCGGCAGTGCATCTTGCCGCAGCGTGCGTTCCCCGCCGTCGTCGGACACGCCGGCCCATTTGAAGCCGATTCCGCTCACATTCGTCTGCGCCACACCGTCTGCGATAACGCTGCCCGGCATCCAGTGTGCGGCACTCGTCAGTTCGCGCGCGGCCGGTGCGGGGCCGTACTTGAACGAGACCATCAGAGAAACCGTGCGTTGATACAGGATCGCGCCGACCGGCGTCGTACTCGTCAACGGCGTGATCATGCGCCAGGATGACGCGTCGGGATTGCTGAACGCGCAATCCAGCGCCATCGCGCCACTACCGCCTTGCGCCATTGCGTGCGTGGCGAATGCAAGACCCATATACCCCGCCGTCGCCAGGCGACGCATCGCCCGGCCGGCTCGCGCGAGCCGGCGCCATCGAATCGTCTTCATGCTGCCCTCCCGTTGAACCGGCGGCGGGCGCCGGTCATGCTCGCCCGCCGCCTGCTGCATTACTCGATCAAACCGAGATTGAGGCCCGCAATCTTCTGCAGCGCAGCCTCGCCGGACGCGATGCTGTTGCGGAAGATGCCGCGGTTGATGCCGACGAGGCCGCCGAAAGTCTGGCTCGACGACCCGTTGACCCGCCCGCTTGCGGCAGCGCGCTCGACGAGCCCCGCATTCAGGCCGACCAGGCCGCCGAGCGTCGCGCAGTAACCGGCGCTGACCGTCCCCGACGCCGACGCGTCGCGCACCGTGCCGAGGTTTTCGCCTGCGAACCCGCCCACCGTGCTCGACGAGCCGCCCGTCACGTTACCGGTGGCCGATGCGGCCTCGATCGTGCCGAACCGCGTGTTGGCACCGGCGAACCCGCCCACCGACGCACTGGTGCCGGCCGACACGTCGCCGCTCGCATCGACGTCGGCCAATTCGGCCTCGTTGCTGCCGACGAAGCCGCCCGTCTTGCTGTAGCTACCGCCCGTCGTCTTGCCGCGTGCGACCGCGTGAGCAATCCGGCCGCCGAGATGACTGCCGACGAACCCGCCATTGGCACCCTGGCCGCCCGTTACCGCGCCATGCGCTTCCGCCATGTCGATGAACGCGTTGTCGCCGAGGTTGATGCCGACGAAACCGCCCGTCGAACCCGCCGATGCGCTCGAGACGGCGCCCAGCGCCCGGCTGTCGGCCACCTTGCCCTGGTTCAGCCCGACGAAGCCGCCGACTGCCTGCGCGTATCGGCCGTCCACTACACCGCTCGCGCTCGAACCGGTGATCGCGCCGGTATTGTTGCCGACGAATCCGCCTGCCGTGCCGCTCGAGCCGCCCGTCACGCGCCCCAGCGCCGATCCGTCGACGATCGTGCCGAGCAGGTTCGAACCCACGAGTCCGCCGACATTCACGTCGGCGAGATACGCGCCGGATGTGGTGCCGCGACTCGTCGAGCGCAGGATTTCACCTCCCCGGTTCACGCCGACGAGACCGCCGATCGACGCGCGGTTCGAGGAACCACCGGAAACGGTCGCGTTGGACTCGCTGTCGGACACGATGCCGGCAGACCGATCCAGTTGGTTCTCACCGACCAGCCCGCCGACGGCATTCGACATGCCGTTGCCCGTTACCGATCCCGAAAACGATGCCCGGGAAAGCTCGCCGCTATTGATGCCGACCAGACCACCCAGCGCATTGCTGCGGCTGGCGCCGGCACTCACCTGCATGTCCGTCGCGGTCACGTTCGAGATCGTGCCGGCGTTTTCGCCCACCAGCCCGCCGATGGCCACCGGACCGACGCCCGACGCAGCGCTGACACGCAACGACTTCAGGTTGAGGTTGGCCAGCGTGCCGATGTTGCGGCCGAACAGCCCGGCATACGCATCGCTGCTCGCGATGGAGAGATTGCTGATCGTGTTGCCGAGGCCGTCGAACACGCCGGCGAACGGCGTGACCGAACCGATGGTCTTGAACGCGGTACCGTAATAGGAACCGGCGATGGTGTTGCCGAGCACGTACAGCCCGTTGAGATTCGCATTGATAGCCTGCAGTTGCTGCAGATTCTGGATCACGGTATAGCGATAGCCGTTCGACTCGAAACCGGCGCCGGCCCCCGACAACGTCACGGCCGCACCGCCCGCGAGCGAGTGCGCGACACCGTAGTCGAGCGTCAGCAGCGCGTTCGCGCCGGTCAACGCAATCGGGGCCGCGATCCGCACGTTCTGCTTCGCGTCGATGGCCACACGCGCATTCGCGCCCGTCGCGCGCAGCGCGCCGTTGACCGACACGTCGCCCTGCCGGCTGGCCAGCGTCAACCGGTTGCCGCTGGCCCACGTCACCGGCCCGTCGACCGACAGTTGTCCGCGTCCGGCGACCAGTTCGACATCGGTGGTCGCGAGATTGCGCGACAGCGTATCGGCCACGATCGTACCCGGCTGGTTGGCACCCGCCTTGACCGACACATCGGACGACGCGATGCGCCAGGTGCCGACGCGCCCGTTGGTCGCGCGCGTGTCGACCATCGCGCCGAGCGCCACCTTCACGTCGGCGCCGCGGGTTTCGACCGTGCCGCCGTTGCCCGGCGCCGTTGCGCTCGCGTTCAGCACGCCCGCGACGTTAACGGTGCCGGCGTCGTGACCGTCCAGCGAAATTCGGCCCGCGGCATTCCTGAGCGTGCGCGCCTCGATGACGCCCTGGTTGTTGACCACCGTGCGCAGCAGCGTATCGGCGGTCTTCGCGCTCATCAGCACCTGCCCGCCGTCGGCCCTCAGCAACTGCTCGTTGCTGACCAGCGCGTTGACGATCCCCTGGTCGATCTGCACGCTGAGCAGCTTGCTGCCGTCGAAGTTCAGCGTGGCGTCGCTGCCCGCACCCAGCGCGACGGTGCCCATCTGCGCCTGGACGATCCCCTTGTTGACGACTTTCGCGCCAAGCAGCGCGATCCCGCCGCCGTCGGCCGCCACGAGATTGCCAAAGTTCTGGACTTCGCTCGGAGACTGGCCGGAAAACCGGTAGCGGCCCGCGTCGAAGTCTTCGTTCCTGATATCCAGCGTCGTCGCCACCAGGCCGCCGACATTGACCTGCGCGTTCTTGCCGAACAGGATGCCGTTCGGGTTGACGAGGAACACGCGGCCGTTCGCGTCGAGACTGCCGTGGATTGCGCTGCCGTCCTGGCCGACGACCCGGTTCAGTGCGATCGATGCCGCGGACGGCTGGTTGAACGTGACGCGCTGCCCTTTGTCGATGTTGAACGTTTGCCAGTCCGTCACCAGCTTGTCGCTATGCTGGTTGACCGACATCTGCTGCCCGTTGTCGTAACGGTGAATATCGCCCTTCCCCGAGATGATCTTCTCGCCTGTCGGCAGCGCATGCACGGACGTCGTCGCGCCGCCGGCGAGCAGCGCCAGCACCGCGACGACACGTGCGCGCGTCGCGGACTTGCCATGCCGGCGCACCCGTTCGCCAGCGACCTGCCACTCGCCCTGCGCGTCGTTCCAGATCAAAGAATAGGTCTTGTTCACTTTCGTTTTTCCTTGTTGTGGTTGAATCCCTGCCGATGCCCGCGGCAGGACGGGTACTACAAGCCTTCACGCGTCATCGGTCACGGCGGCGCGAGCCGCGCCCGGTATTCGTGCGTCGCGCCGCCGTCGTCGACGGCATCGAACACGATCTCGCCCGGCCCCGCGCCGGCCTGCATGCCGATCGGAATCTCTGCCCGGCCGAATGGCGCGACATCCACCGCCGTGTTCGCCGGCACCGCACGCTCGCCGTTGAGCAAGATGCGCGTCAGCGTCACGTAGTACGGCGTAGGATTGAGCGCGACAATCGACGCCGCGCCGGTGCCGGCATGTGTCCATGCGAGCCGGTTCGGCGCGTCGTCCGAATCGCCGTCGAGACCGGGCGGTCGAACCAGCAGCTTCATCCTGAGCCGGTATGCGATGCGCAGCGCGTGATCGCCCGCCGGCGCGGCCGGCGGTACTTCGAGCAGGTTGATCCAGTAACAGGACTCATGGTCGGCGGCGAAACCGCCGCCGACCGACTGCACACGGATCGACAGCGGTTGCCCCGGATCGAGCCGAGCAAGCGGCGGCACGACGACGAACGGCACGCGCAAGCGGCTCGGGTCGGCGTTCGCATCGCCATCGTCGAGCCAGGCCTGGACGAGAATGGGTGCGTCCCCGCCGTTGCGCGCGAAGATCGTCAGTGCGCGCGCATCGCCCGGATAAACGAAGCGGGTACCGGTCACGGACAACGCCGCGTCGCACCGGACCGTTCCGAAGCTCGCGACGCAGGCCAGCGCCGCCGCGCGCGCGATGCGGCCGGCACCGGGACATCCACGCAAACGGCGCGGCAACGTGTAAACGACGGAAGCGAAGCGAGACGCCAATCGATGCATCGGGCTAGCGCTCCGCGATACGGCCGGCCGACGCTCCAGCCGCCGCCGGCACCACCGTCGCCGCGCGGCAAACGCCGGACAGCGTCACATAGCCGCTTCCCGAACGCTGCGCAGCCGGCACCGCGTAATCGATCACGCACTGCTGATCCGTGCGCGTACCCCATTCGACGCGAATCCGGCCGTCGTCCGCGGCACTGCGCACGAACAGGCGGCTGCCCTGCCCGACCACGCCGAGCGCCTCACCGGTACCCGCGTCGAGCGCGCGCGCGGCGAACGGCAGCGGCCGACCGTCGTCGGTCTGCGCGTCGATCAGCAGCGCGCGCGCCTTCAGCGTGTCGTAAGACAGCATCACGATCGAACCCGAGCGCGGCGCCACGCTGTGCGACACGGTTTTCAGTTCGACATCCTCGGGCACATCCTTCGGATCGATGTCGATCTTGTTGAGCTGATACGGAATGAGGCTCGGCACGATCGCGTAACCGAAGCGGTCGACGCGTGCGCTCGTGTTCGCAACCAGTGCGCCGCGTGCGTTCGGCGCGTGCACGATACCGATGGTCTCGCTCAGGGCGGGTGCCGGTGTCAGGCCGCCGGGGTGCAGCACCAGGCCGCCCGTTGCGCTCACCGACGCCTGCTGGTA
This sequence comes from Burkholderia metallica, assembly GCF_001718555.1. NCBI lineage: Bacteria > Pseudomonadati > Pseudomonadota > Betaproteobacteria > Burkholderiales > Burkholderiaceae > Burkholderia > Burkholderia metallica. The sequence continues at coordinate 1,799,001 of NZ_CP013401.1, read as the reverse complement.
GTCGCGCCCGATGCCGAGACTCGCCGACAGGGACACGGCCGGCCTCTGATAGCCGACGCCGAAACTGCCCGACGACGCCCGGTTGTTGCCGTCGTAGCTCGACGACAACGAATACGATCCGTCGTTGCGCTCGCCGAAACGGCCCGCGAGGCTCGCCGTCGCGCTGATGCCGTAACTGCTGTCGTGCGTCATGAGCGTACTGAAGATCGGGGCGCGCCGTATGTTGCGCCCCAGCGGAACCGATACGTTCAGGCTCACGAGCGTGCTGCCCGCATCGCCGCCTGACGACGGTACCCGTGCGGACAGGTTGCGCACGCGCTGCACCGATGCAGTCAACGTGGCGTCGCGCCATTGCGTGCTGTATCCGAGCGTGAAGCTGAGCGACTGTCCGCCTCCCGCCCAGTAGCTGAGCGCCGATCCGTTCGCATAGAGGTTGCCAGTCCGACCGATTTGCTGACTCACGTTGAGATCGACCCGATTGCGCAGCCGCGAAAACGACGCGGCGCCCTGCTCGCCGCGGCCGTTCAGCAACAACGCGTCGCGCAGACCGAGATAGCCTTTCGTCGAATAGCGATACGCAAGCAGCGAAAAGTTCGTGCCGCTGTTCGGCAGGTTCTTGCTGTACGACACACGGATACTCGAGCCGGTCAGGCGCTCGCTGCCTGGCGGCTGGGTCCGTGCGATCGTGACGTCCGCCGCGAAGCCGCCGACCGACGTATTGAGCGCGACGCCCATCAGCACCGACTGGTAGCGGTTCGCGAACGCGGCGCCGCCATAGGCCGTCACTGCGTTGCTGAGCCCGCGCTGCAAGGTGAACTGGCCGACGTACTGCGTGCCGATGTCGCCGCCGAGTTCGATCGCCTGCCCCGCCATCGCGCTGAACCGCGTGCTGCCGGGACGCAGCAGCTGGACCGTCGTCGCGAACGGAACCACGAAGCTGCGCGTTTCGCCGTTGGCCTCGGTCACCGTCACGTTCAGATCACCGCCGTAGCTCATCGCCTGCAGGTTGTCGATCGCGAACGGCCCGGGCGCGACGGTCGTCTCGTGAACGAGATAGCCGCGCTGGTAGATCGATACCTTGGCATTCGACTGCGCGACGCCGCGCACGACCGGCGCGTAGTAGCGCTGCTCGTCGGGCAGCATCCGGTCGTCGCTCGCGAGCTGTACGCCGCGAAACGACACGGCGTCGAACAGCGCGCCGCTCGTCGAGCTTTCGCCGGCCAGCAGTTGCGCGTGCCAGTCGGGCAGATCGGTTTGCGCGTAGACGTAGCCACGCTGATAGTGGGCGCCGCCGCGCTGCGACCAGGTGAGGTTGCCGTTGTGGCGAATCCGGAACCGCCCGGCGCTCGCGGCCATCGAGAGGCCGGTGTAGAGCTGCGAGAATTCGTAACCGCTGGAACGCGTCGTGAACACGCTGGCGTTGTAGTTCAGCCACGCGGCCGGCACGCCGTTCGTCCAGTTCGCCGGATCGACGTAGGTACTCTGGCTGGCGAGCCGCATGTAGAACTGCGGCACCGTCAGATACAGCTTCTGCTCGGCCGCATCGAACGACAGCGCGGCGCCGGGCACGTACCGGGACGGCGCATCGCAGATCGGCCCGTCGGGCATCGGATTCGGCGGCTGGCTGGCGTCCTGGCCCCGCGCGCTTCGGTCGAGGTCGACGCCGGCCCGCTGCAGCAGCGTCCGGTCGTAGCAAGGCAGCACGTCGCCACGCACGTCGTGACGGAACGTGATGTCTTCCACGCCGCGCCACTGTCCGTTGACGATCAGATCCGCACGATGCACGCCTGGCGCGACGGCATTCGGACGCCCGAACGGCGTCGTATCGATCGGTTCGCTGTCCGGGCCATGCATCAGCATCGAATCGTCGAAGTGCATCTCGCCGGCCGCCGGCGCAACCGGCGACGCGCTTGCGGCCGCGCGGCGCGCATCTTCCCGCGCGACCGGATCGATCGTATCCGCAACGGCGTTGGTGCCCGACGTTATCGCGACTGACGCGAACACGGAAGCGACCGCCAGCAGACAAGGCCGCTGCGGAAACCGCGGGGCGAGCCCCGACGCGCATGAAGATTGGAAACCTGCTGAACTACGCATGAGGATTCAGTTAATTCGCATGCCGAATCGATTATCCGAGCCGGTGTGCTGGATCGTGCCTTTTGGATGCGTTGCGTGGACAGACTGCTCAGTCGGTCAATTTTCTTGTTATCGTGCTTTGCCCGCCGTAGTCGTCGATGGTCACGAAGCGCACGGCCGTCGGGCGATGCGACTGCGCGGCGGCGCCCTGCAACGGGAAGCGCTGAGAGCCGAACGGTGCGACCATCCCGCCACCGGCCGGGATGAACGTGCCGCCTACGTCACCTTCGACCATCCCGAACGACACGTAATACGGCGTCGGATTGGAAACCTCGAGCGATATCTGCTGTCCGCCCGCGTGCGACGCGTCGGCGAAAACCTTCCAGACCAGTTTGTCCTGAGCCGTTTCGACGTCGTTCGCGAGCGACGAGGGCCGGTAAAACATCTTGATGCGGGTTCGGAAGGCGAAGCGCAGCCGGTTGTCCGCGTCCGGTTGTACCGTCGGCACTTCGAGCACGTTCAGCCAGAACACCGACTCACGGTCGACAGGCAACTGCGCCTGCATGTTCGTAATGCGCAACACGGCGCCCCTCCCCGCCTCGACGCGCACCAGTGCCGGCGCAACCACGAATGGCGTGCGCATCTGTTCGGGCGGAACGTCGGCGCGACCGTCGTCGATCCAGCTCTGCGCGAGAACGGGTTCGGAACCGGAGTTTTCCATCCGAACCGTCACGTCCCGAGCGCGCTCGGGAAATATCACCCGGGTGCCGTCCAGCAAAAGCGCCGCCTGCGCCAGCGTGACACAGGTGGCCCACGCCATGACACCGGCCACGACTTGTAAATAAGGATAACGAATTGACAAGGTCATGACGTGGAACGGAAAATGTACCGATCAGTGGTAAGCGAGCATATAGCGAATGAACGAGTTGCCCGAACCGGTCTTGATTGCATCCGGCGCGGCCGTCGACACGTACGACGCCGCATAGGTCAGGGTCGCGGTGTTGTTCGCGATGGTCGCGACCTGGGCATCCGCGATGTTCTGCGGCTTGCCGAGCGTGATCTTGCCGTTCTTTCCGTTACCCGCGTCGCTGATCTGAATCTCGACGCCTTCCGCCGGCTTGGTGCCGATGAGCTTCAGGTTGCCGGTCGCCGGATTGATGTTGACCGACACCGGGTCGAAATCGATCACGACCTTCGTGCCGTTGGTACAGCCCGTATTGCCGCCGATAGCGAGTTTGAACGTGACGGGCGCCGACGTCGCCCCGATGTTGTTGAAGGTGCTCGGGCTGATGCGATCGCCGAGTTGCACTTCTGTCCGGTTGCCGGACCCGGGCGCTTCGCCATTGATGTTGCAGGTGACGTCGGAGATGCTGCCGTAGAAATCGAGCTGGCCGTCGAATGCGTGGGAAACCGACGGCACCAGTGCGACGCTCGCGATACCCGCTGCAACGCAACCCCGAAGCAGATTCATTTTCATCGTTGAATTCCTCTAAAAATGGACGATTTTTCTCGGAAAAAACCGATCGATACGCGGGCCGACTGCCCGCGACACGGATCGGATCGCCTTATTCCGGAATACCGGATGATTCCATCCGAAAAAATGACGACCGAGCCATTTTATTTACCCAAACGATTTCCCGATATCGTACGAGTAAGAAATATCGGAACCATTTGTTCATTCGGAAGAAATTAGAATGACTGCGCCGAGTCGATAGCCGCGCGCGCGGGCGAGGTCACGACTCTCTGCGCGTGGCGGCCGGATCACGCGCACGGTGCTCGAGGCGGCTTCCAGTCGCGGCCGGACAGGCAGTCCTGTCGGCACTTTCATCGCGGAACGCGCAAAGCTATCAAAAAAATCATCACATTCATCAATAAAGACAACAATTGATTATCTTGAAATTCGATTAATCAAGGATGTCCTATTGATGAAGATGGAAAATTTGACAAATCGTATAACCGAGCGCACCTCCTCTCGGTCATTCGACCCATGAGTTAGCTGTGCATATGGCATATTGACAATCTGAATTCGCGTTTCGTACCAGGGCATCATTACGAGCCCCATTTCTTCGCGCGACCGCATCGACACAGATATCGTTACGAACTTGTCCCAAACGCATCGTTCCGGGCCGACATCCACCGTTTCTCGCCCGGCACCGGACGCTGCACGCAAAAAAACGCCCGCTGCAAGCAGCGGGCGCGAATCCCAGTCAAGGAGGTGTCACACGAACTACAGGTTCAGGATAAAAGGATCGCCGGCCGGCGACAACGAACGGATCGCCATATCGATATCGCGCGCGCGGCGATACGCTTGCACGGGTTTGCACGAACGTGGCCGGTCCGCAACCGCAAAAAAAACGGCGCCCCGCCGCAATGGCGGGACGCCGCTGGTGGCGCGCCGGGCTGCGCCGGCCGAATGGTCGGGCAGCGCCGCCCGCGATCACGGCTCGTGACGCAGATACCCTTCCTTGCTCGGATCGCGCATCCGCCACGACACGATCAGCGAGATCGCGCACAGCACGGTCACGTACCAGTAGAAGGTTTCCTCGCTGCCGATCGACTTGAACCACAGCGCGACGTACTCGGCCGAGCCGCCGAAGATCGCGTTCGCGACCGCGTACGACAAACCGACGCCCATCGCGCGCACTTCCGGCGGAAACATCTCGGCCTTGATCAGCCCGCTGATCGACGTGTAGAAGCTGACGATCGCAAGCGCGACCGTGATCAGCACGAACGCGGCCACCGGGCTCGTCACGTCCTTCAGCGCATGCATCAGCGGCACCGTGCCGATCACCGCGAACGAGCCGAACAGGATCATCGACGTGCGGCGGCCGATCCGGTCGGACAGCGCACCGAACACCGGCTGCATCAGCATGTAGACGAGCAGCGCGACGGTCATCACGTTGCTGGCCGTCTTCGCATGCATGCCGGCCGTGTTCACCAGGTACTTCTGCATGTACGTCGTGAACGTGTAGAAGATCAGCGAGCCGCCGGCCGTGAAGCCGACCACCGTGAAGAACGCGCCCTTGTGCTGCCACACGCCGCGGATCGTGCCCGCGTCTTTCTTGTCGCGCGACGCGGTCGTCGACGTCTCGTCGAGCGACTTGCGCAGGTACAGCGAGATCAGCGCGGCCGCCGCGCCGACCACGAACGGAATGCGCCAGCCCCACGCCTTCAGGTCGTCGGCCGACAGCGTCTGCTGCAGGATCACGAGCACGAGCAGCGCGCACAGCTGGCCGCCGATCAGCGTCACGTACTGGAACGACGCGAAGAAGCCGCGGCGGCCCTTCAGCGCCACCTCGCTCATGTAGGTCGCGCTGGTGCCGTACTCGCCGCCCACCGACAGCCCCTGGAACAGCCGCGCGACCAGCAGCAGCGCCGGTGCGAGCGCGCCGATCTGCGCATAGGTCGGCAGCACCGCGATCACGAGCGAGCCGCCGCACATCATCAGCACCGAGATCATCATCGCGTTGCGGCGGCCGTGGCGGTCGGCGATGCGGCCGAACAGCCAGCCGCCGATCGGACGCATCAGGAAGCCGGCCGCGAACACGCCCGCCGTGTTCAGCAGTTGGGTCGTCGTGTTGCCGCTCGGGAAAAACGCCGGCGCGAAGTACAGCGCGCAGAACGAGTAGATGTAGAAGTCGAACCACTCGACGAGGTTGCCCGACGAGGCGCCGACGATGGCGAACACGCGCCGCCGGGTGTCGTGCGCGGACAGCGCAGCTTGGTCGGTCTGGACGTCCATGGATTGGTCAGTTCCTTTTAGTGCTTTCTGGGCGAGACGGCCGGGGCCGCCGCGTGCGGTCGCACGTGGCACCGGTTCCGGTGCACGGCGCTACGGGATTTTAGCGAAATGTAAAGTAACGGGCTCTCCGGGTTCGTCCTGATGTAGAAAATTTTTCTCCTATCACGCGTTCGTCATATGAAAACGCCAGCCCGAGGCTGGCGTCCGATGCAAACTTTGCGCGGTCGACGTTCAGATTCGTACCTCCGGCGGCACGTAGCGGCACTCGTAGCGCTTGCGCACGGTGCCGGCCTCGTCGACGCTTTCCAGGAACACGTCGAACTGCCAGAGCCGCGCCATGTGCTTGAGCACCTCGTCGCTGTCGTTCGACAGGTGACGGTTGTCGGTCATGAAGTGGCGCAGCGTGAGGCTGCGGTCGCCGCGCGTGTTCACCGCCCACACCTGGATGTTCGGCTCGCGGTGATGGATGTCGTACTGCCGCGACAGCGCCTGCCGCACGTACTGGTAGCCTGAATCGTCGTGGATCGCCGACACCTCGAGCGAATCGCGCATGTCGTCGTCGAGCACCGAGAAGAGCCGCATGTCGCGGATCAGGCTCGGCGACAGGTACTGCGCGATGAAGCTTTCGTCCTTGAAGTTGCGCATCGCGTAGTGCATCGCCGGCAGCCACGGCGTGCCCGCGATCTCCGGAAACCACTTGTAGTCCTCTTCCGTCGGCGCTTCGCAGATCCGCCGGATGTCGCTCATCATCGAGAAGCCGAGCGCATACGGGTTGATGCCGCTGTAGTACGGCTTCGTGACGGGCGGCTGATAGACCACGTTGCTGTGCGAATGCAGGAATTCCATCATGAAGCCGTCTTCCAGCTTCCCCTGGTTGTACAGCGTGTTCAGCAGCGTGTAGTGCCAGAAGGTCGCCCAGCCTTCGTTCATTACCTGCGTCTGCCGCTGCGGGTAGAAATACTGGCCGATCTTGCGCACGATGCGGATCACTTCCCGCTCCCACGGTTCGAGCAGCGGCGCATTCTTCTCCGCGAAATACAGCAGGTTCTCCTGCGGCTCGGGCGGATAGCGGTCGTCCAGCTCTTCCGTCAGTTCAGGCTTCTTGCCCGGCAGCGTGCGCCACAGTTCGTTCACCTGCGACTGCAGGTATGCCTCGCGCTCGCGCCGCAGTGCCGCTTCCTTCGACAGCGACGGCTTCTGCGGCCGCTTGTAGCGGTCGACGCCGTAGTTCATCAGCGCATGGCACGAATCGAGCAGTTCCTCGACCCGATCGAGGCCGTAGCGCTCCTCGCATTCCGCGACGTAGTTCTTCGCGTACACGAGGTAGTCGATGATCGCGTGCGCGTCGGTCCACAACCGGAACAGGTAGTTGCCCTTGAAGAACGAGTTGTGTCCGTACGCCGCGTGCGCGATGACGAGCGCCTGCATCGTCATCGTGTTCTCTTCCATCAGGTACGCGATGCACGGGTTCGAGTTGATGACGATTTCGTAGGCGAGCCCCATCTGGCCGCGACGGTAGCTCTTCTCGGTCGACAGGAAGTGCTTGCCGAACGACCAGTGACGGTAGTTGACGGGCATCCCGACCGACGCGTACGCGTCCATCATCTGCTCGGCGCTGATCAGTTCGAGCTGGATCGGGTAGATGTCGAGCTCGTATTGTTCGGCGACCTGCGAGATGTGCGTGTCGTATTCCTCGAGCAGTTCGAACGTCCAGTCGGACGGGCACGGCAGCGGCTTGCGTTCGGCAACGTTCATACGCGCTTCCTTTTGCCCGGCAGCGGGCAAGTCGGCGGCCGGCGGCGGCTCGGCCTGCCCGCGTTGCTGCGATGCGGCAGGACCGGCCTTGTCGTCGCCGGAAGGGCGCGGCGCATAGCCGCGCGACTCGTTGTGCAGATGGCGGGTCGTCATGACATTTCCACCTGCTTTTCGAACAATTCGCGAAACACCGGGTAGATGTCGGCAGCCGATTCCACTTTTTTCATCGCGAGATGCGGCTGCGACAACGCCAGTTGCGCGTATTCCAGCCACAGATTCTGCTCTTCCGGCGCGACCTGGATATACGCGAAGTAACGCGTCTTCGTGAGGATATCCTCTTCCAGGATTTTGCGACACTTGGGCGAATCGTCAGTCCAGTTGTCGCCGTCGGACGCCTGCGCGCCGTAGATGTTCCACTCGGTCGGCGAGTAGCGCTCGTTCATCACCTTGCGCATCAGTTCGAGCGCACTCGACACCACCGTGCCGCCGCTTTCGGTCGAATGGAAGAAGGTGTCTTCGTCCACTTCCTCGGCGCGCGTGTGGTGACGGATGAACACGACCTCGATGCGCTCGTAGTTGCGCTTGAGGAACAGGTACAGCAGGATGAAGAAGCGCTTCGACAGATCCTTGCGCTGCTCGTCCATCGAGCCCGACACGTCCATCAGGCAGAACATCACGGCCTGGCTCGACGGTTGCGGCTGCTTCACGCGGTTGATGTAGCGCAGGTCGAACGGATCGATGAACGGAATCCGCCAGATGCGCCCCTTCAGGTGGTGAATTTCGGCCTCGAGCACCGCGATTTCCGCGCGCCGGTCTTCCGGATCGCCCTTCATCGCCTCGAGCTGCGCTTCGAGCTCGCGCAGCTCGTTGACGAGCGGCGAACCGAGCGCGATGCGTCGCCCGAGCGCGCTGCGCAGCGAACGCACGACGTCGATGTTGTTCGGCGTGCCCTCCGCCGACCAGCCCGCGCGCACGTTCTTCCAGCTCGGCACCGTCAGCAGGTGCGTCTTCACGAGGCGCGGCAGTTCGAGATCGTCGAAGAAGTACTGCATGAACTCGTCGCGCGACAGCTCGAACACGAAGTCGTCCTGCCCTTCGCCCTCGTTGCTCGCCTGACTGCCTCCGCCGCCCGAGCCGCCCTGCGGACGCGGAATCTTGTCGCCGCGCACGTAGTCCTCGTTGCCGGGGTGCACGTATTCACGACGTCCGCCCGGCCCGTGCCGGAAGTTCGGCTCCGCGATGTCCTTGCGCGGAATCGTGATGCTTTGCGTGCTCTGGATATCCTTGATGCTACGGTCGCGCACCGCGTCCGACACGGCACGACGAATGTAGTTCTTGACGCGACGCAGAAAGCGTTCGCGGTTGGCGATGCTCTTGTTCTTGCCGGCCAGCCTGCGGTCGATGATTTGATGAAGCACTCCCGGTCTCCCGCTCGAAAGTCGATATGCCGGGACGCTCGCCGCACATGCCGTCTGCCGTCATGCGGGCGGCGTCTCTGAAAGCGCCCGCACGGCGAGGCCGTACGGGCGCGGTACCGCGCGCGTCATGACGACTTGCGCACGCGCAGGTACCAGTCGCAAAGCAGCCTCACCTGCTTCGGCGTATAGCCCTTCGCGACCATCCGGTTCACAAAGTCCTCATGCTTGCGCTGCTCCTCCGCCGAACCCTTGGCGTTGAATGAAATCACCGGCAACAGTTCCTCGGTGTTCGAGAACATCTTCTTCTCGATCACGACGCGCAACTTCTCGTAGCTCGTCCACACGGGGTTCTTGCCGGCATTCGCCGCCCGCGCACGCAACACGAAGTTCACGATCTCGTTGCGGTAATCCTTCGGATTACTGATGCCGGCCGGCTTCTCGATCTTCTCCAGCTCCGCGTTCAGCGCGGCGCGGTCGAAGCTCTCGCCCGTGTCGTGATCGCGAAATTCCTGGTCCTGGATCCAGAAGTCCGCATACGTGACGTAGCGGTCGAAGATGTTCTGCCCGTACTCCGAATACGATTCGAGGTAGGCCGTCTGGATCTCCTTGCCGATGAATTCCGCGTAGCGCGACGCGAGCACGTCCTTCACGAACGACAGGTACTTCTGCTCGGTTTCCGGCGGGAACTGCTCGCGTTCGATCTGCTGTTCGAGCACGTACATCAGGTGCACGGGGTTGGCCGCGACCTCGCTCGAATCGAAGTTGAACACGCGCGACAGGATCTTGAACGCGAAGCGTGTCGACACGCCCGTCATCCCTTCGTCCACGCCCGCGTAGTCGCGGTATTCCTGGTACGACTTCGCCTTCGGATCGGTGTCCTTGAGATTCTCGCCGTCGTACACCTGCATCTTCGAGAACAGGCTCGAATTCTCCGGCTCGTGCAGGCGCGACAGCACCGAGAACTGCGACATCATCTTCAGCGTGCCCGGCGCGCAGACGGCTTCGGCCAGCGACGAGTTGCGGATCAGCTTCTCGTAGATCTTGGTCTCTTCCGATACGCGCAGGCAGTACGGCACCTTCACGACGAAGATCCGGTCGAGCAGTGCCTCGTTGTTGCGGTTGTTGCGGAACGCCTTCCACTCCGACTCGTTCGAGTGCGCGAGGATGATCCCGTCGAACGGAATCGCGCCGAAGCCCTCGGTGCCCTTGAAGTTGCCTTCCTGCGTCGCGGTGAGCAGCGGATGCAGCACCTTGATCGGCGCCTTGAACATTTCGACGAATTCGAGCAGGCCCTGGTTCGCGAGGCACAGGCCGCCCGAGTAGCTGTACGCGTCGGCGTCGTCCTGCGCATACTGTTCGAGCTTGCGGATATCGACCTTGCCGACCAGCGACGAGATGTCCTGGTTGTTCTCGTCGCCCGGCTCCGTCTTCGCGATGCCGACCTGCCGCAGAATCGACGGATAACGACGCACCACGCGGAACTGGCGGATGTCGCCGTTGTATTCGTGCAGGCGCTTGACGGCCCACGGACTCAGGATGTTCTTCAGGTAGCGGCGCGGAATGCCGTACTGTTCCTCGAGGATCGGGCCGTCCTCGTCGTAGTCGAACAGCCCGAGCGGCGATTCGTTGACGGGCGAGCCCTTCAGCGAATAGAACGGCACGCGCTCCATCAGCTGCTTCAGACGCTCGGCGATCGACGACTTGCCGCCGCCCACCGGGCCGAGCAGATAGAGGATCTGCTTCTTCTCTTCGAGCCCTTGCGCAGCGTGGCGGAAATACGCGACCACCTGCTCGATCACTTCCTCCATTCCGTAGAACTCCCGGAAGGCGGGATAGACCTTGATGACCTTGTTCGCAAAGATCCGCGACAGGCGCGGATCGTTACGGGTGTCGATGTGTTCAGGTTCCCCGATTGCTTCCAGCATGCGTTCACCCGCGGTCGCATACGCGGATGGATCGTTCTTGCAGAGCGCGAGATACTCCTCCAGCGAGAGCTCTTCCTCTCGGGTTTTTTCGAAGCGGTTCGCGAAGCTGCTGTAAATATCCATGCTACCTCCCTCGCCTGAGTCTGAAGACGTGCCTGCCTTCGTACGACTGCGCAGAAGCAAGCGCGTTCGAATTCATCCTAAACCCTTTCTTATTTTTTTTCACGAACTCTTCGTATGAAGTTCGTCATTCTCGACAACACCGCTTGGACAACGCATTTCGTCGTTTTACAATCATTGCCCCGAGCCGCAGAAACTGCATCCGCCGCGTCTCGTCGAACAACGGAACGTCTTGTGCGTTGGACACATTCGACGTCGTCACTTCCCCCCTCATCCCTATACGTTCGAGCGGTCGAATGCGACGACACGTTGCGCGCACCGTTACAAATTTTTTTCGCAGCGCCCTTACGGAGATACCCGTACCACGAATGCGGGAAATTCACGCGCCGCCGTGCGCGCCGTCCGCGAATGCCGGGCACGCGATGCACGCGACGTTTCACGCAGCACCATTCATGCGCATCGCCTGTCACATTTCCCCGCCGCCCAAACGACGACGCCCGCATGTCGCGGGCGTCGTTCGTCACCAAATGGGGATAGATGCGCGGCACGCGCGACTTAGAACGTCTCCCAGTCGTCCGCGCCGGCGGTAGCGGCGGCCTGCGCAGGCGCGGCGACGGGCTTGCGCACCGGCGCCGCCGCGACCGCGCGTTTCGGCGGGGCATCGCGCTCGTCGCGCGCGACGGGCTGCGCAGGCACGGCAACCGCCGCGGACGGAGCACGCGGCGCGTGACGCGCCGCAACCTGCGCGGCGCCGCCCGGGCGCGACGTGTCGTCGTCGAGCTGGAACACCGCTGCCGTTTCACGCAGGCGCCCGGCCTGCTCGTCGAGCGACTGCGCGGCCGCCGCGGCTTCCTCGACGAGCGCCGCGTTCTGCTGCGTGACCTCGTCCATCTGCGCGACCGCGCGCGCCACCTGGTCGATCCCGCCGCTCTGCTCCTCGGACGCCGCCGCGATCTCGCCCATGATGTCCGTCACGCGCTGCACCGCACCGATCACGTCGCTCATCGTGCGGCCTGCTTCGTCGACCAGCGTGGAACCCGACCGGATGCGCGCCACCGACGCGTCGATCAGCACCTTGATCTCCTTGGCCGCGGCCGACGACCGCTGGGCCAGGCTGCGCACCTCGCCCGCGACGACCGCGAAACCGCGGCCTTCCTCGCCGGCCCGCGCGGCTTCGACCGCCGCATTCAGCGCAAGAATGTTGGTCTGGAACGCGATTCCCTCGATGATCGCGATGATGTCCGCGATCTTCGCCGAACTGTCGTTGATCTCGCCCATCGTGCCGACCACCTGGCCGACCACCGTATTGCCCTTGTTTGCAATCTCCGACGCATTCGCGGCCAGCGCACTCGCCTGGCGTGCATTGTCCGCGTTCTGTTTCACGGTGCCCGTCAGCTGTTCCATGCTCGACGCGGTTTCCTGCAGCGCCGCGGCCTGCTCCTCGGTGCGCGACGACAGGTCGATGTTGCCGGCCGCGATCTGGCGCGCGGCCGTCGCGATCGACTCGCTGCCGCCGCGCACGGTGCGCACCGTGTCGACGAGCCCGCGCTGCATCTTGCCGAGGCCCGCGAGAAGCCGGCCCATCTCGTCGTGCCGGTCCACGACGATCGGCCGGCGCAGGTCTCCGGCGGCAATCGCGTCGAAATGCGCGAGCGCGTCGGCAATCGGGCGGCCGATCGCACGGCTCAGCGTCAGCCACGACGCTACCGCCGCGCCGAAGCCGGCCAGCAGCGCGACGATCGCCAGCACGCGCAGCGTCTCGTACACCGATTCCGCGTGATCGAAGCTCGTTTGCGCATCGCTGAACTGGAAGTTGCGCAGCGCCTCGCTCGCCGTCGCGAGGTCGTTGTAGCGCACCTGGAGCTGCTTCGCGCCGTCGCCGATCCGGTCGGCCTGATTCGTCCCGATCACGTTGCCGAACGCGTCGCACTGGGCCTGCAACGCCTGCCGCTTCGCGGCGACGTCCTGGGCGATCCGGTCTTCCTCCGCGCCGCGCGGCAGCGCGAGGTATTTCTGCCACCACGCGTCGGACTGCGCGCGCATCATGCGGCTTCGCTCGACGGCGGCAGCCGCATCGGGCGTGCCGGCCAGCAGCGCCGCACGGTCGAGCGCGAGGCGCTCGCGTGCGGCGTAGATCTCGGCCACCGACACGTCGACCGCGCTCGGCATCTGGTTCGTGAAAAGTTCGCGCGTCGTCTCGTTCGCACGCGTCATGCCGTACACGCCGAGCCCGCCGATCACCGCCAGGAGCACCGCCAGAAACGCCATCGTGAAACCGATGCGCGCACGAATCGTCAGGTTCTTGAACACCATCATCCTTCCTGTGTTGCGTCGTGATGGACGGGACCGGCCCGCCGCTTAGAAGCATGGCTGCTTCCGATGCATTTACGACCATGCCCCGCACAACTTGATGGTGTTTCCGCTATTTTTTCGAATTATTCGTCTGTTTATTACAAATAGCTGAACGAAAATGCACACTTCGGCGCGCGCCCGCAGCGGCGTGACGGAAGGTTCGCCGCGACGGCGGACGCCGCGCAGACACGGCCGGCCGTCGCGTGCGACGGTCGGCCACGACGCTTGAAAGGGATCTATTCGGCTTATTCCGACTCTTCGGCCAGTTCGGCGAGCGTCGGAATCGAAGGCTGCGCGCCTGCCCGCGTGACCGACAGCGCCGCCGCGCGTTGCGCGAAGCGGATCGCTGCGTCGACGTCCGCGCCGGCCGCGAGCCGCGCGGAAAAACCGCCGATGAAGGTATCGCCGGCCGCCGTCGTGTCGACGGCCTGCACGGCCGGCGCCGGATAATGCCGCGCCGCACCATCGGCCGTCAGCGCGAGCACGCCGCGCGCGCCCAGCGTGATCAGCACGTTGCGCGCGCCGCCCGCCTGCAGCACGCGCGCGGCGGCCTCCGCTTCCGCCGGGTCGCGCACGGGCAGCGCGGTCAGCGCAGCCGCCTCGACCTCGTTCGGGATCAGGTAATCGACGAGCGGCAGCCAGCCGTCCGGCAGCGGTGCGACGGCCGGGGCCGGATTGAGCACCACCGTGCGGCCGAGCCGATGCCCGGCCGACAGCGCCGCGAACACCGCGTCCGGCGGCGTCTCGAGCTGGCAGATCAGCACGTCGGCCGACGCGAGCGCGGCCTCGTGCCGGGCGACCGTCCCGGTCGTGACCTCGCCGTTGCCGCCCGCGACGATCACGATCGCGTTCTGGCTCGCGTCGTCGACGACGATCAGCGCGACGCCGGTCGACACCTGCGCGCTCGTCGCGAGCCCGCCGCAGTCGATCCCCTCGGCTTCGAGGCCCGCGCGCAGCGCAGCGCCGTGCGCATCGGCGCCGACGCAGCCGATCATCGCGACCTGCGCGCCGAGCCGCGCGGCGGCCACGGCCTGGTTGCCGCCCTTGCCGCCCGCCGCCTGCGCGAACGCGTGACCGGCGAGCGTTTCGCCCGGCAGCGGCAGACGCGGCGCGCGCACGACGAGATCCATGTTGAGGCTGCCGACCACCGTCACCCGGCCGGCGCCCCGCGTGCGCGCCGTCATGCGCGACCGCCGGAGGCCGGCGGCTCGCGGTAGACCGCCGTCGATTCGCGCAGCACGAGGCGCGGCGACACGACGCGGCGGCGGCTCGGCACGGCCGTCGAGCCGCCCCCGATCCGCTCGATCAGCGTCTGCGCGGCCATTTCGCCGAGCGCACGCACCGACTGGCCGACCGTCGACAGGGCCGGATACGTGTAGCGGGAAAATTCGATGTCGTCGAAACCGATGATCGAACAGTCGTCGGGCACGCGCATGCCGCGCTCGGCCGCCGCGCGCAGCGCGCCGACGCCCATCAGGTCGTTGCCCGCGAAGATCGCGCTCGGCCGCACCGATTCGAACAGCCGCGACGCCGCGTGATAACCGCCGAGGCACGAGAAATCGCTTTCCGCGATCGCGCCCGGCACGATGTCGACCCCACGCTCGGCCATCGCGCGGATGAAGCCGTGCACGCGCATCGCGCTGACCGCCGTGTCGGTCGGCCCAGTGATGCAGCCGATCTTCGCGTGCCCGAGCTCGAGCAGGTGGCGCGTCGCCAGGTACGCGCCGCGCTCGTGGTCGATCTGCACGAGATCGGCCGCGAGCCCCTCGATGTTGCGATCGACGACGACGAGCGGCGCGTGCGTATCCGCGAGCGTCTGCGCGAGCACCGCGTCCTCGCCGGCCGATGCGACGATCAGCCCGTCGATGCGCTTTTCCTGCAGCACGCGCAGGTAGTTGCGCTGCTTGACCGGATCGTCGTCCGAATTGCAGAAGAACACGCAATAGCCGTTGGCCGCGCACTGATCCTCGATGCCGCGCGCAAGCTCCGCGAAATACGGGTTCGTGCTGTTCGGCACGACGAGCCCGATGGTCGCCGTCGCGCGTGCCTTCAGCGAGCGCGCCACGGCCGACGGCACGTAATTCAGCTCGCGGATTGCGCCCTCGACCTTCGCACGCACATCCGCGGACACCGGCCGCGAATTGTTCACCACGTGCGAGACGGTCGTAAACGACACGCCCGCCATGGCCGCCACATCCTTGATCGTCGCCATTTCCCGTTTCTCTCTGGTCTGTTCTGTCTGTCTTTCTACCGCACGCGCGTGCGCCGGCTGCGATACGTATCGAGCACGACCGCCACCACGATCACCGCGCCGGTGATGATTCGTTTGGTCGGCTCGTTCGCGCCGATCTGCGCGAGCCCCGCAGCCAGCACGGAGATGATCAACACGCCGAAGAACGTGCTGATCACCGAGCCGCGCCCGCCCATCAGGCTCGTGCCGCCGATCACGACCGCGGCGATCACCTGCAGTTCGAGGCCGACGCCCGCGTTCGGATCGGCCGCCTCGAGCCGCGAAATCTGGAACAGCGACGCGAGCCCCGCGAGCGCGCCCATCAATGCGAATACGAGAATTTTATACGGCCGCGGGTTAACCCCCGCAAGTCGCACCGCTTCTTCGTTCGTGCCGATCCCGACGAGATAGCGTCCGAACACGGTGCGCGTCAGCACGAACTGGGCCGCGATCATCACCGCGACCGCGATCAGGAACGCCGGCGAGATGCCGAGCGCGATCGGGTTCGACAGGAAATCGAACGCGTCGCCGATGTAGGCCGTGCGCGAATTCGTCAGCTGGTACGCGAGGCCGCGCGCGGCCTCCAGCACGCCGAGCGACACGATGAACGACGGAATCCGCCAGCCGACCGTGACCGCGCCCGTCAGCGCGCCCGTGATCATCGCGACCGCGATGCCGATCAGCGCGGCCGGCAGCGGCCCCCACTGCCATTTCAGCGCGGCGACGCTGACCATCGACGCGGCCAGCGCGAGGACCGAGCCGACCGACAGGTCGATCCCGGCGATGATCAGCACGAAGGTCATCCCGACCGACATCACGACGAGATCGGGAATCTGGTTCGCGATCGTGCTGAACGTATCGTAGGTCAGGAAATGCGAGCTCAGCGTCGAAAACAGCACGATCATCGCGGCGAGCGCGCCGGCGAGCCCGAGGTAGTTCGACAGGCCGAGCCGCGTGCCGGAAAGCGTGCGCGCGCGGCGCCCCGTCACGTCCTGCTGCGCGCCTGCATCGGTCGGGGTTACGGGAGGCTGGGTCATGGCTGTGGTCCTGTCGTCGAATTGCCCGGAGCGGCGCCCGGCGCCTGCCCCGCGTCCGGATGCTGCGCGCCGGCCGCCGGCGTTTCGCGGCCGAAGCCGGCGAACGCGGCGGCCAGCAGCGCATCCTGGGTCCAGTTGCCGCGCTCGAACACCGCGGTCATGCGGCCGGCCGACATCACGCCGATCCGGTCGCAGATCAGCATCAGCTCGCGCAGGTCGCTCGATACGACGACGAGCGCGCGGCCTTCGCGGGCGAGCGCGCCCATCAAAGTGTAGATCTCGAACTTCGCGCCGACGTCGATCCCGCGGGTCGGCTCGTCGAACAGCAGCACGCCCATGTCGCGCGCGAGCCAGCGGCCGATCACGACCTTCTGCTGGTTGCCGCCCGACAGCTCGCCGACCGCCTGCGCCGCGCCGTGCGTGCGGATGCGCAGCGCGTCGATCTGCTGCTCGGCGAGCGCCGTTTCGCGCGCCCGGTCGACGATCCCGCCGCGCGCGAGCCGGTCGAGCTGGCCAAGCGATACGTTCGCGGTGATCGACTGTGTCAGCAGCAGCCCTTCGCCCTTGCGATCCTCGGTGATCAGCGCGATACCCTGCTTCACCGCCTCGACGGGCGAACCGATCCGCACCGGCTTCGGCGGCTGGCCGATCGCGATCGTCCCCGCATCCGGCGCATCCGCGCCGTAGATCAGCCGCAGCAGCTCGGTACGTCCCGCGCCGATCAGCCCCGAGATGCCGAAGATCTCGCCTGCGCGCACTTCGAGCGACACGTCGCGCACGGCCGTGCCGCGAGTCAGGCCCGACACGACGAGCCGCGGCGCGCCGATATTGCGCTCGCCGAGATCGATGTGCTCGCCGATCTCGCGCCCGACCATCAGCGTGACGAGCCCGTCGGACGTCGTCGCCGCCATGTCGCCCGCGTGCACGAGCCGGCCGTCGCGCAGCACCGCGACACGCTCGGCGACCCGCGCGAGTTCCTCGAGCCGGTGCGAGATGTAGACGATCGCGACCCCGCGCGCCTTCAGCCGGTCGATCTGCTCGAACAGCAGCTCGACTTCGCGCGCGGTCAGCATCGCGGTCGGTTCGTCGAGAATCAGCACGCGGCAGTCGCCGATCAGGTTGCGCGCGATCTCGACCATCTGCTGATGGCCGATGCCGAGCGCGCCCACCGGCGTATCGGGATCGACCGTGTCGAGCCCGACCTGCGCCATCGCGGCCCGCGCATCGTCGCGCAGCCGCGCGCGATCGATGACTCCGAAGCGCCGCGGCAGGCGGTTCAGGAACAGGTTTTCGGCGACCGTCAGGGTCGGCAGCAGGTTCAGCTCCTGCATCACCATGCGCACGCCGAGCGCCTCGGCCTGCGTGCGGCTCGCCGGTGCATACGGCTCGCCGCCGAGCAGCATCGTGCCGGCGGTCGGCTCGACGAGCCCGCCGATGATCTTCGACAGCGTGCTCTTGCCGGCGCCGTTCTCGCCCGTCAACGCAAGCGCGTGGCCCGGCTCGAGCGTCAGCGTGACGTCGGCGAGCACGGGTTCGGCATAGGTCTTGCCGATGCCGGATACGGACAGCACGGGAGCGGCTGCGCGTGAGGGTTGGAAAGTCGGGTCCATCGCGATCCTGGTTGCGGCCGCGCGCACGCGGCGCGCGGGTGTGACGCTCACAAGTGCATGTGCATGCAGTGGCCGTGATCGCGCTCACTCCGGATAACGGCCGCCGCGCCCGATTCTTGAGGGCGGCGGCCGCATCGGGGCTGCGTCACTTCGTGACGAGATCGACCGGCGTCTCGACCACGCCCGACATGTCGGCCTGCTTGCGATGCTCGGCGATCGCCTTGAGCGCCGTGTCGATGCCGAACACGGCCTGCTTCGCCGCGTACTGATCGGCGGTCGCGAGCACGCGGCCGTCCTTCAGCATCGGCTTGATCGCGTTGATGTTGTCGTAGCCGACCACGAGCACCTTGCCCTGCTTGCCGGCCGCGCGCACGGCCGACACCGCGCCGATCGCCATGTTGTCGTTGCCGCACAGCAGCGCCTTCAGGTTCGGGTATTCGTTGAGCATCGCGGCGGCGACCGCATTGCCCTTGTCGATCTCCCATTCGCCGGACTGCACCGACACGACCTTCATCCCGCCCGCCTTCATCGCGTCCTGGAAGCCGGCCGTGCGCTGCTGCGCGTTCGTCGTCGTCGACACGCCTTCGAGGATGCCGACCTGGTCGCCCGCCTTCAGCTTCTTCGCGAGGTAATCGCCGATCTTGCGCGCGCCCTTGCGGTTGTCCGGGCCGACGAACGGCACGTTCAGGTTCTTCGACTTCAGTACGTCGGGATCGAGCCGGTTGTCGATGTTCACGACGATGATGCCCGCGTCGACGGCCTTCTTCACGACCGGCACGAGCGCCTTCGAATCGGCCGGCGCGAGCACGATCGCGTCGACCTTCGACACGATCATCTGCTCGACGATGCGGATCTGGTTCGCGGTATCGGTCTCGTCCTTGATGCCGTTGGTGATCAGGTCGAACTGGTTCGCGTTGTGCTTCTGGTAATCCTTCGCGCCCGTTTCCATCGTCAGGAAGAACTCGTTGGCGAGCGACTTCATCACGAGCGCGACCTTCGGCTTGGCCGTGGCTTGCGCATGGGCGACCGGTGCGGCGGCGACCGCGACGGCGGCGAGCGCGGCGGTCAGGAAGCGACGGCGAAAGAGGACATTCATACACATCTCCTGGCGACTGGCCCAACGGGCCGGACTATTGTTCGACTGTTGTTTTAATGTGAGCAAACGTTTGCGCCACACTACCCGGGCAATGGCCATCGATGCTGCTGTCGGTACCACGGAATGGAAGCGAGGCAGACGGCCGACTGCCTGACGCGCGCTGTCGTTGACGCGCCACCGCCGGCGGGAAGCCGGCGGAGTGAAGGTATGCTGTACCGATTCGCTTCGACGCGCAACCTGTCTGATCAATATTTAAGGGTTTATTCGGAGCGCGACATCACGCCGGGTCCCGCGGCGCGGGCTCGTCTTCATCGGCCGAAGGCGGTTCCCCGAACCGGTTCGCATGCGGCGTGCCGGCGATGAAGCCGTTCATCACGAACAACGCGAGCGCGCCGACGATCGGGACGAACATCAACAGCATCCACCATCCCGACTTGTCGATGTCGTGCAGCCGCTTCACGCCGACCGCGATCGACGACCACGCGGCCACGACCGCGACGACGATCAGCGCCAGCATCGCCGGCAGCGACGGATCGTCCTGCGTCGAGCCGCGCGAACCCGCATCGATCACCGCGCTGAGCACCGTGGAAACCAGCACGTAGATCCACCACGGCAGACGCCCGATCCGGCCTTCGAACGAAAAGAGCAACCATTTCAGATCCATTGTTTACCTCTTCGTCACGCGTGTTGCGTGCTGCACGATAGGTTGCCGAATGTGCCGGAACGGATAAGCCGTGTGCATTGTTTTTGCGAATGCGCACGGCTTGCGGGCTTCGCGTTGCGCACCGCGGCCCGGCGTGGCGGATTGCGCCGCAGTTGCGAACCGGCCAGTAAGCAGGATGGCCGACGCGCGGCGCGAACGCGCGTCACTCGGCATTCACGCGCATTGAATCACATTTGTCGGGCTACGTATCGTCCGGCATGCCGGCCGAATGGCTGAACCCGACGCGACGCGTTCGGGCATGCCGGCGTGTTCTTGTCGTTGTCCGGGCAATCGAACCATGTCGTTCGCCGCGGATGGCGAAGCAGCGGATCGGGAAAACGCGATTGCGATCGATGTTTCGATCAGCCGGATGACCATGACGGCAGCAGATCGGCCGCCGCCTCGCGATGCAGGGCATCCGGTGAAACGTGCGTCGGGCCATCCGCGACGATCGCGCGGATGGCGCACGACGCGCGGTCGTCAGACGGTTTCGCGCAACAGCCCTGCGATTTCCGCTTCGTTCAGATGCGGCGCGAACATCTCGATCAGCCGGTACGCATACGCGCGCAGGAACGCCCCCTTGCGCAGCCCGACGCGCGTCGTGCTCGCTTCGAACAGATGCTGCGTATCGAGCGCGACAAGCCCCGTGTCGCGCTGCGGATCGTAGGCCATCGCCGCGACGACGCCGATCCCCATCCCGAGTTCGACGTAGGTCTTGATCACGTCCGCATCGATCGCGGTCAGCACGACGTCGGGCACCGCGCCTGCCTGCGTGAACGCCTGGTCGATGTGCGAGCGGCCCGTGAAGTCCTGGTCGTACGTGATGATCGGGTATTCGGCGATTTCGTCGAGCGTCAGGTTCTCGCGGCCGACGAGCGGGTGGCCCTTCGGCACGACGACCGTGTGATGCCACGAATAGCACGGGAACGTGACGATGTCCGGATAGCGGTCGAGCGCCTCGGTCGAGATGCCGAGATCGGCCTCGCCGTTCAGGATCATCTGCGCGATCTGCTGCGGGCTGCCCTGGCGCAGCGCCAGATGCACCTTCGGGAACACGTCGGTGAACTGCCGGATCACCTTCGGCAGCGCGTAGCGCGCCTGCGTGTGCGTCGTCGCGACGACGAGGTGGCCGCTGTCCTGGTCGGCGAACTGGCGCGCGACGCGGCGCAGGTTCTCCGCGTCGAGCAGCATCCGCTCGATCAGCTGGTGCACGGCCTTGCCGGGTTCCGTGAGCCCCGTCAGCCGCTTGCCGCGCCGGATGAAGATGTCGACCCCCAGTTCGTCCTCGAGATCCTTGATCTGCTTCGACACGCCCGACTGCGACGTGTACAGCACGTTCGCGACTTCCGTCAGGTTCATGTTCTGGCGCACCGCTTCGCGCACGAACCGCAATTGCTGAAAATTCATGGGTATGCCTCTTAGGCTGTCGTTGTTTGATTGTCGAATCGGAGCATTTTGCGCCCCCTGCCCTGTCTGCCTGCGTCAACTCGCGGGAAACACCCGCACGGCCCGCGGCACGGCCGTCGCGCCGTCGCCGACCTGCAGCGACAACGCGCGCCACGCATCGCGGTCGAGTTCCGCCTCCAGCGCGCCGCCGGTGCGCGCCTCGAGCTCCACGCGCACCGAGCCGCCGAGCGGAATCACGCGGCGCACGTCCACCGCGATGCCGTCGCGGTGCCCTTCGGCGGTCGGCCACAACTGCAGGTCGTGCGGCCGCACGTACGCGTTCGCCGGGCCCGCGAAATCGGCGTCGACCTCGATCGGCGCGGCCGCGCCCTCGGCCACGAAGCCGCGCCCGGCAACCGTGCCCGGCAGCCGGTTGGCCGCGCCGAGGAACTCGTACACGAAGGCGCTCTGCGGATGATCGTAGACGTCCTGCGGGCTGCCGACCTGCTCCACGTGCCCGCGGTTCAGCACGACGATGCGGTCCGCGACTTCCAGCGCCTCCTCCTGGTCGTGCGTGACGAAGATCGTCGAGATGTGCAGATCGTCGTGCAGGCGGCGCAGCCAGCCGCGCAGCTCCTTGCGGACCTTCGCGTCGAGCGCGCCGAACGGTTCGTCGAGCAGCAGCACTTTCGGCTCGACCGCGAGCGCGCGGGCGAGCGCGATGCGCTGACGCTGGCCGCCCGACAGCTCGGACGGATAGCGCTGCGCGAGCCAGTCGAGTTGCACGAGCTTCAGCAGTTCGTGCACCTTGTCGCGGATCGCGCTTTCCGACGGCCGCTCGCGGCGCGGCTTCACGCGCAACCCGAACGCGACGTTCTCGAACACCGTCATGTGGCGAAACAGTGCGTAGTGCTGGAACACGAAGCCGACCTGGCGATCGCGCGCGCCGACCGACGCGACGTCGAGCCCCTGCAGCACGACCTGGCCGGCATCCGCGTGCTCGAGGCCCGCGATCACGCGCAGCAGCGTGGTCTTGCCGCAGCCGGACGGCCCGAGCAGCGCGACCAGCTCGCCGGGCGGGAAGTCGAGCGAGACGTTGTCGAGCGCCGTGAAATCGCCGAAGCGCTTCTGAAGGTTACGGACGGTGATACCCATTCTGGTTGCCTCTTTACGATTTCGACGAAACGGCGGCGACGGGGCCGGCATGTGCGGGAACGGCGTCGCGCGCACCGGCCAGTTCGGCGGCGAGGTGGCGCTCGGCGAGCAGCTTCAGCGCGAGCGTGACGAGCGCGAGCAGCGCCAGCACCGACGCCACCGCGAACGCCGCCGCGAAGTTGTATTCGTTGTACAGGATCTCGACGTGCAGCGGCATCGTGTCGGTCACGCCGCGGATGTGGCCGGACACGACCGACACCGCGCCGAATTCGCCCATCGCGCGCGCATTGCACAGGATCACGCCGTACAGCAGGCCCCACTTCACGTTCGGCAGCGTCACGCGACGGAAGATCTGCCAGCCCGACGCGCCGAGCACGCGCGCGGCTTCCTCCTCGTCGGTACCTTGCGCCTGCATCAGCGGAATCAGCTCGCGCGCGACGAACGGGAACGTGACGAAGATCGTCGCGAGCACGATGCCCGGCACCGCGAAGATGATCTGCACGTCGTGCGCCTGCAGCCACGGCCCGAGCCAGCCCTGCGCGCCGAACAGCAGCACGTACACGAGGCCGGAGATCACCGGCGACACCGAGAACGGCAAATCGATCAGCGTCGTCAGCAGCGCCTTGCCGCGAAATTCGAATTTCGCGATCGCCCACGACGCGCACACGCCGAACACGAGGTTCAGCGGCACGGCGATCGCGGCGACGGTCAGCGTCAGCTTGATCGCCGACCACGCGTCGGGATCGGCGAGCGATTCGAGATAGAAGCCGACGCCCTTTCTCAGCGCCTCGACGAACACCGCGGCAAGCGGCACGACGAGGAAGAACGCGAGAAACGCGAGCGCAATGCCCGTGAGCAGCCAGCGCACGACGCGCGACTCGCTGACGGGGTCGAGCCGCTTCGCGGCGCGCGCGGCCGGCGACGGGGTTTTCAGCACGACGGTGGCCTCCTGGCTCATTGCTGGCCTCCTGCCGCGACGGCGTTGACGGTGACGGGCGCGGGGCCGCTCGCGCCCTTGCTCGTCCTGCGCTGCAGATACCACTGCAGCGTGTTGATCAGCAGCAGCATCAGGAACGACACCACGAGCATCACGACCGCGAGCGCGGTTGCGCCCGCGTAGTCGTACTGTTCGAGCTTCGTGATGATCAGCAGCGACGTGATCTCGGACTTCATCGGCACGTTGCCGGCGATGAAGATCACCGACCCGTATTCACCGAGCGCGCGCGCGAACGCCAGCGCGAACCCGGTGAGGAGCGCCGGCAGCACGGCCGGCAGCACGACGCGGCGAAACGTCAGCCAGCGCGATGCGCCGAGGCACGCGGCGGCCTCTTCCTGCTCGCGCTCGAAATCCTCGAGCACCGGCTGCACGGTGCGCACGACGAACGGCAGCCCGATGAAGGTCAGCGCGACCAGCACGCCGGCCGGCGTGAACGCGATCTTGATGCCGAGCGGCGCGAGATACTGGCCGACCCAGCCGTTGGTCGCATAGACGGCCGCGAGCGAGATGCCGGCGACCGACGTCGGCAGCGCGAACGGCAGGTCGACGATCGCGTCGACGAGGCGCTTGAACGGGAACGTGTAGCGCACGAGCACCCACGCGACGAGAAAGCCGAACACGGCGTTGATCAGCGCGCCGCCGAGCGCGGACGCGAACGTCAGCCGGTACGACGCGAGCACGCGCGGCGACGTGACGGCGGTGACGAACTGGTCCCACGACAGCGTCGCGGTCTTCAGGAACGTGGCGGCGAGCGGGATCAGCACCACGAGGCTTAAATAGGCCACCGTGATGCCGAGCGTCACGCCGAAACCGGGCAGCGCGCTCGGCTTGCGAAAGGTGTACGTCGTCATCGGATGCTCTTGCTGGGTCGATGCTGCTCATGGGTCCGACGCAAACGCCGGCGCAGTGAATCGCGCCGGCGGCCCGTCGGGGATGCGGCGCGCTGTCGTGGCGCGCCGCTGTCGTTATGGCGTTACTGCGGCTTGTAGATCGAATCGAACACGCCGCCGTCCGCGAAATGCGTCTTCTGCGCATTCGTCCAGCCGCCGAACGTATCGTCGACCGTGTACAGCTTCAGCTTCGGGAACTGCTTCGTGAGCTCCGCCGGCACGTTCTTCGAGCGCGGCCGGTAGTAGTTGCGCGCGGCGATCTCCTGGCCCTGCGGGCTGTACAGGAAGTTCAGGTACGCGTCGGCCAGCTTGCGCGTGCCCTTCTTGTCGACCACCTTGTCGACCACCGCGACCGGCGGCTCGGCCAGGATGCTCACCGACGGCACGACGATCTCGAACTTGTCGGTGCCGAATTCCTTCACCGACAGGAACGCCTCGTTTTCCCACGCGATCAGCACGTCGCCGATCCCGCGCTGCACGAAGCTCGTGGTCGCGCCGCGCGCGCCCGAATCGAGCACGCCTGCGTTCTTGTAGAGCTTCGTGACGAATTCCTTCGCCGTCTGCTCGTTGCCGCCCGGCTTGTGCACCGCGTACGCCCATGCGGCCAGGTAGTTCCAGCGCGCGCCGCCCGACGTCTTCGGGTTCGGCGTGACGATCGAGATGCCCGGCTTGGTCAGGTCGTCCCAGTCCTTGATCCCCTTCGGGTTGCCCTTGCGCACCAGGAACACGATCGTCGACGTGTACGGCGATGCGTTGTCGGGCAGGCGCTTCTGCCAGTCCTTGCTGACGAGCCCCTTGTTCGCGAGCGCGTCGATGTCGTACGCAAGCGCCAGCGTGACGACGTCGGCCTGCAGGCCGTCGAGCACCGAGCGCGCCTGCGCGCCCGAGCCGCCGTGCGACTGCTTGAAGTTGACGGTCTCGCCCGTCTTCGCCTTCCACTCCTTGCCGAACGCCTGGTTGAAGTCCTGATACAGCTCGCGCGTCGGGTCGTACGACACGTTCAGGAAAGTCGTATCGGCCTGCGCGTGCGTCGCGACGCCCAGCGCCGCCGCCGCGCCCAGCGCGAGTGTTGCGATCAGGCGGCCCACTCCGCCCACCAGCCCCGTATTGCGCTTGCCCATCCTTGGTTCTCCAGTGTTGTCGGTATTGCGATGTCGGGCCAGTCTAGCGAACGGGTTACATGATTAAAAATAATCGTTCCTCATTTTTTAATACTCAAAAGTGCTAACGCAGACGGGATGGACGGTTGCGGCAGATGAACCGGCGTCCGGGCGTCGCGAAATCGCGTCGGAACCGGCGCGATCGCGTCGAACCTCAAGTAACACTTGAAATTCCCGAACTACTGTATAAAAATACAGCTCACTGTCTATCCATACAGTTGAGCCATGACCAAACTCACCGCCCGTCAGCAGCAAGTGTTCGACTTGATCCGTCGCGCGATCGAGCGCTCCGGATTCCCGCCCACCCGCGCCGAGATCGCGGCCGAACTGGGCTTCAGCTCGCCGAATGCGGCCGAGGAGCACCTGCGCGCGCTGGCGCGCAAAGGCGTGATCGAGCTGGCAGCCGGCGCGTCGCGCGGCATCCGCCTGCTCGGCATCGACGATGCCCCGCACCAGTTCACGCTGCCGCATGCCGGCCTGATGCAGCTGTCGCTGCCGCTCGTCGGCCGCGTGGCAGCCGGTAGCCCGATCCTCGCGCAGGAGCACATCTCGCAGCATTACGCGTGCGATCCCGCGCTGTTCTCCAGCAAGCCCGACTACCTGCTGAAAGTGCGCGGCCTGTCGATGCGCGACGCCGGCATCCTCGACGGCGACCTCCTCGCGGTGCAGAAGCGCACCGAAGCGAAGGACGGCCAGATCATCGTCGCGCGTCTCGGCGACGACGTCACCGTCAAGCGCCTGATGCGCCGGCCCGGCGGCCTCGAGCTGATCGCGGAGAACCCTGATTACGAAAACATCTTCGTCAAGGCCGGCAGCGCGGAATTCGCGCTGGAAGGCATCGCCGTCGGACTGATCCGATCAGGCGAACTCTGACATTCCGTCTCGCTGAGGAGAACATCATGGAACGCCTTTCCCGTCTGCTGCCTTTCCGTCAATTCGGCCGCCTCCGTCACTTGCGCGGCCGGACGCCCTGCGCACCGCTGTCCGCGGCGGCGCCCGTGCAAGAAGAAGTCGCAGTCGAACGGCAGGCGTCCCTGCTGCCGTCGGCGCTGCCCGCTTTCGCGCGGGTCTCGCTGAACGCCGGCCTGAATCACGCGGAACCCGCGCGCCGTGCGCCGGTGCGTGTGTATCACGGCCGTTCGCGCCTGATCATGGTCGGCACGATCGATGCCGTGTGCCGGATGATCGATCGCTGCATCGCCGAGGAACGATCGGCTACGCCGGGCGGTCTCTGATTGCGGAACCTGTCCGCACCGGAGGCAACGTGACCGGATCGCCGCGCCGCGCATGGCGGCTCAAGCCCCTGTTGATCGTCGTGCTGGCCGTCGCCATCGTCGCGGCGATCGGCTATGCGTACGCGTCGCCGTACATCGCGATCGGTCGCCTGAAATCGGCGATCGATGCGCGCGATGCGCAGGCCATCAGCGAATATGTCGATTTTCCGTCGCTGCGCATCAGCCTGAAGCAGCAAGTCACGGAAGAGTTGATGCGCCGGATCGACGCAGTGAAGAAGGACAATCCGTTCGCGGTGATCGGTGCGCTGATCGGGGCCGCGCTGATCGGCCCGCTCGTCGATGCCTACGCGACGCCGGAAGGCGTGGCCGCGTTGATGAGCGGATTGCCGCCGCGCGGCAATCCGGGTGAGCGCCCACCTGAATGGTCGAATCCGCCGCCGAGCAGCCCGCCGGCCGCGCCATCCGCCAATCCGGCTCCGGCGAGCACGGTCACGCCGGGCAGCAACGCGGCTGCTACCGCCGCATCATCGCCGCCTGCGCCCGCCGCCGTACCGGCCAGCGCGGTCGATGCCGCACCATCACCGCATCCGCAGCAAACCAGCGCCGGCTACCGGAATATCGACGAATTTGTCGTGACCTATCAGCGCAGTGCCGACGGCACACGCTATGCGGCGATCTTTCACCGCTTCGGGCTGTTTTCGTGGAAGTTGTCTTCGATCGACCTGCACGCCTAGCAGGCCGCGCTCGACGCTCGCGCCGCCGAAGCGGTGCGGCACCTAGCCGGCACGCATCACCGGCCAGATAGCCATCGAGTCTTCAGATCATTTGCCGTTCGCCGTCGCGGCTTCACGCTCGCGCGCGATTTCGGCCTTCTGCTCTTCCGCCGACGAACACGCAACCAGGATGCTGCAGTTCACGCGATCGAGCAGTTGCGTGTTGCCCGAGCCCATCCACCATCTCGATAGCCCGCTGCGGCATCGATGGCCGACCACGACGAGGTCGACCTTCAGCTCCGTCGCGAGATTCGCGATTTCGTCGATCGGATAGCCGAACGCGAAATGGCCTTCGGCCTGCACGCCGCGTTCGCGCAGCCAGTTCACCCCTTCCTGCAGGATTTCACGCGCGGTTTCCTCGAACCGGCCGCACGCGACGTCGGTCAGCAAACCGGCGCTCTGCGCGATGCTCGAGCGCATGTCGACGACCGACAGCAAATGCGTCTCGGCCTTCAGGTCCATCGCGAGATTGGCGCCGCAACGCAGGGCCTTGCGCCCTTCGAGCGTGCCGTCGTAACACAGCAGAATCTTGTTGTAGCTAGCCATGAAACCTCCCTGTCGCCAACGAGCCTACGTATTCATCATGGTGCGCCGCAATTCAGGACGCAAGGGATGGAAAACGCTGATTCGCCCCGCTCGGCGCGTGCGCAATGATGCGGTGCACGATCGGTGCGCGCATGCATCGCACCGTGCAGGGATGCGCTGAAGAGACGCAGCCGATGCACTAGAATGGCCCGTTCGTACTCCAGCGGGCCATCGGGCGCCGGCGTCGTGCGCTTCGGTCATGCCCATGTGACTCGCAATCGTCCGATCGGTTCGCACGCCGGCCACGCATCCGGCAGCGGAATGCGTCCGCGCCCGCTTACAACGACGACCTGCCCATGTCCGTTGCACCGATCGATTTCCGGAACGTCGAAAAGCACTATGGCGACAAGCTCGTCGTCAACGATCTGTCGTTCACCGTCCAAGCCGGCGAATGCTACGGCCTGCTCGGGCCGAACGGCGCCGGCAAGACCACCACGCTGAAAATGCTGCTCGGCCTCGCGCATCCCGATGCCGGCACCATTTCGCTCTGCGGCGAACCGGTTCCAGCGCGTGCGCGGTTTGCGCGCCGGCGCGTCGGCGTCGTCCCGCAGTTCGACAATCTCGACCCCGACTTCACCGTGCGCGAGAACCTGGTCGTCTTCAGCCGCTATTTCGGGATGTCGGCGCAGGCTGCGCGCGCGCTCGTGAAGCCGCTGCTCGAATTCGCGAAGCTCGAGAACAAGGCCGATGCGAAGGTCGGCGAGTTGTCGGGCGGCATGAAGCGCCGCCTGACGCTGGCCCGCGCGCTCGTCAACGATCCCGACGTGCTGGTGCTCGACGAGCCGACGACGGGCCTCGACCCGCAGGCGCGTCACCTGATGTGGGAACGGCTGCGCTCGCTGCTCGCGCGCGGCAAGACGATCCTGATCACCACGCACTTCATGGAAGAAGCCGAACGCCTGTGCGATCGCCTGTGCGTGATCGAGGAAGGCCGCAAGATCGCCGAAGGCGCGCCGCACGCGCTGATCGAATCGGAGATCGGCTGCGACGTGATCGAGATCTACGGGCCCGATCCGGCCACGCTGCGCGACGAGCTGTCGGCGTTCGCGAAGCGCACCGAGATCAGCGGCGAGACACTGTTCTGCTACGTGAGCGATCCGGAACCGCTCAGCGCGCGGCTCAAGGGTCGTACGGGGTTGCGCTATCTGCATCGCCCGGCCAATCTGGAAGATGTGTTCCTGCGGCTCACGGGTCGCGACATGCAGGACTGATCGATCATGGACGTGCGCAATTATTCCGCCGCCGCACCGTCGGCACCGCCGCGCGTGTCGCGCTTCGCGATCGCGATGCCCGCGAACGCGACCAACTGGATCGCCGTCTGGCGGCGCAACTATCTCGTCTGGCGCAAGCTCGCGCTCGCATCGATGTTCGGCAATCTTGCCGATCCGATGATCTATCTGTTCGGGTTGGGCTTCGGGCTCGGGCTGATGCTCGGCCATGTCGACGGCGTGTCGTATATCGCGTTCCTCGCGGCCGGCACGGTGGGGTCGAGCGTGATGATGTCCGCGAGCTTCGAGTCGATGTATTCCGGTTTCTCGCGGATGCACGTGCAGCGCACGTGGGAAGCGATCATGCATACGCCGCTCGCGCTCGGCGACATCGTGCTCGGGGAGATCGTCTGGGGGGCCAGCAAGGCAATGCTGTCGGGGGCCGCGATCATGCTCGTCGCGGGCGCGCTGGGTTACGCGCAGTTTCCGTCGATGCTCGCGGCGCTGCCCGTGATCGCGCTCGCGGGCCTCGCATTCGCAAGCCTCGCGATGATCGTCACGGCGCTCGCGCCGTCCTACGACTTCTTCATGTTCTACCAGACGCTCGTGCTGACGCCGATGCTGCTGCTGTCGGGTGTATTCTTCCCGACCGCGCAGTTGCCGCCGCTCGCGCAGCACGCGGCGCAGGCGCTGCCGCTCGCGAACGCGGTCGAGCTGATCCGGCCCGCGATGCTCGGCCGGCCGGCGGCCGACGTCGCGTTGCACGTCGCGGTGCTCGCCGGCTACGCGGTGGGCGGCTTCCTGCTGTCCGCGTGGCTGTTCCGGCGGCGGATGATGCGCTGACGGCCGGCGCACCGGGCGCCGGCTTCATGCCTTCACGCGACGACGTTATTCGTCGTCGTCGCTCCACGGGATCTCGACGTCGGTCAGGAACGCGACGGTCGCAAGCGGCCCCCCTTCCTGGCGGCCGAGCTTGCCGTCCGCGCGATGCCATTCGACACGGAACTGCGTACCCGGATCGTCGGCAATCAGATAGACCGTGCGCAGCTCTTCCTTGTCGGCTTCGTCCACCGGGCCGTCGAACGACACCAGCATCTTCTGCGGCCACAGGCCGTTGACCGGATCGTAAATGCGGTCGCCCTGCGGAATGTCGATGCTGGCCTCGACGCCGATGGTTGCGGAAGCCTCGATGATCATCGTGCCGAGTGCGTTCAGCACGGCCGTCGCCCGCGCGGAATTGGCCTGGCGGATCGCGAGATCGCCGCGCGTCAGCGCCTTTTCGAGTCGAGGATGAATCTTCGGTTGGGTCATGCGTTTTCCTGTTTGCTTCTTGTAAATGGCGCCGCATACGTGAAACAGCAGCGCCGGGTGAATACGACGATTACGACGATTGCGCCCGACTGGCGCGCCGCCTGCGCGTGTCAGAACCCGAGCGCGACCGCGAGCAGGCCGCTCGCGATCCCGAACACGACGACGAGGATCGCGACGATGGCCAGCATGTAAGGCTTGAACGAACGCGCGAGCATCGCGAGCGACGGCACGCTGATCGGCGGCAGCGTCATCAGCAGCGCGGCGGCCGGGCCGACGCCCATGCCGAGCGACAGCATCGCCTGGATGATCGGCACCTCGCCGGCCGTCGGGATCACGAACAGCATGCCGGCCACCGCGAATGCGACGATCCAGCCGAGATGATTGCCGATGTCCGGACCGATATGCGGGAACAGCCACGCGCGCGCGGCGCCGAGCAGCAGCACGAGCACGATGTATTCGGGCACGAGCCGCACGGCCATGCGCGCGAGCAGCTTCATCCAGCGGACGAACGGATTGCCGGCCGCGGCCTGCTCGGCCGCCAGCGCGGCGAGCTGCGCGTCGTCGATGCTGCGGTCTTCAGGGCGTGCGATACGGTTCAGCAAATAGCCGATCCCGAACACCATCGCGATGCCGAGCACGAGGCGCAGCGCGCTCCAGTGCCAGCCGAGCACGAAGCCCATGAAGACCAGCGCCGCCGGGTTCAACACCGTATTGCCGAGCCAGAACGCGACCGCGCCGCCCGGCGACGCGTGGCGCGCACGCAGCCCCGCGACGACCGGCGCCGCGCAGCACGTGCACATCATGCCGGGCAGTGACAGCAGACCGCCGGCGGCGACGCTGCCGAAGCCGGTGCGGCCGAGCACGCGCGCGACCCAGTGCGCGGGCAGCAGCGCCTGCACGGCCGAGCCGAGCAGCAGGCCCAGCACCATCGCCTGCCAGATCGCCTTGCCGTACGCCCACGCGTAGTCGAGCGCGGCCTTCAGCGACGGCTCGGGTGCAGCCGCCGACGTGCCCATCAGGATCGACTGTCCGATCGAATGATGTTCGGCCGCAACGAACGCCTTGTTGTAGTACGGGAACCATTTCACATAGAACAGGCCCGCGACTGCGATCAGCAGGAAGGTCATCCAGCCGAGGGCCGGACTGGGTTGGGTGCGTGTAGTCGTCATCGTGTGGTCGTCGATTGGTCTTGGTCGGTTGCGGATGTCGCGCCCGCGGCCAGCGCGGCCGATGCGGGCAACCCGGCTCGCGCGAGTTCGGCCAGCAGCGCATGCGCCTGATCGCGCACGTCGGCCGCGTTGGGCCGGAACGTGAACGTCAGTGCCCGGTTAGGCTTGTCGTACGTCGCGCGGTAGGTGCGCGCATAGGCGGGATCGTAATGCCGGTCGATCAGCTCGGTGAACAGTTCGGCCCGCGCGTTCGCATCGATCAACGCCTTCCAGTGCGTCACCTGTTCGCGGCTGTGCAGGCCGATCAGCCGATGGAGCTGCGCCTTGAAGGCGTCCGGTTGGTCGAACAGGTGCGCGTAATCGTCGAGGAGGAATGCGATGCGCTCGTCGTGCGCCGCGTCGACATGCACCCACGGCCCCGCGTGAAACGCTTCGATCAACGCGATCGGCAACTGCACGAGCCCGATCCGACGGCTTTCCGACTCGACGAACACCGGCCATTCGGGGTCGAAACGACCCAGCGTCTCGACGAGCCCCGAATCGAACCCCTTCTGCGACGGCTGCGGCTTGCCCGGCAGCGCGCCGAGCAGCGAACCGCGATGGCACGCGAGCGCCTCGAGATCGAGCGTTTGCGCACCCGCATCGCGCAGCGCGTTCAGCAGGCGCGTCTTGCCGCAGCCCGTATGGCCGACGAGCGCGATGTAGCGAAAGCGCGTCGGCAGCGAGTCGAGCGTCGCGCACACCGACTGGCGGTACGACTTGTAGCCGCCATCGAGCTGGCGCGCCTTCCAGCCGATCAGGTTGAACCAGGTCGTCATCGAGCCCGAGCGCTTGCCGCCGCGCCAGCAGTAGATCAGCGGCCGCCAGTTGCGCGGACGATCGGCGAACGTCGTGTCGAGATGGCGCGCGATGTTGCGCGCGACCATCGCCGCGCCGACCCGCGTCGCCTCGTACGGCGACACCTGGCGATACATCGTCCCGACGAGCACGCGCTCCTCGTTGCTGAGCACGGGCGCGTTCAGTGCGCCGGGGATATGGTCCTCGGCGAACTCGAGCGGCGTGCGCACGTCGATGATCTCGTCGAACTCGCCGGCGCGATCGAGGGTGACAATCAGGTTCTTCAATTTGGCGTCGAACAGGGGCGATGCGACTCGATGAGCCGCATGGGCGCGGAAGGCGGATTGACGATTATCTCACGGCCGGCGTCTCGGGCCGCGCGCGGCGGCCGGCGGCCGCGATGCGGCCTGCATCGTGTCGATCAGATGGTCGCGGAACGCGCGAACCGACGCGGGCAGATCGCG
Organism: Burkholderia metallica; assembly: GCF_001718555.1. Classification (NCBI taxonomy): domain Bacteria; kingdom Pseudomonadati; phylum Pseudomonadota; class Betaproteobacteria; order Burkholderiales; family Burkholderiaceae; genus Burkholderia; species Burkholderia metallica. Next base: position 1,765,770 of record NZ_CP013401.1, on the reverse strand, counting down.
CCCCGCCATCGTCTGCACCTGGATGCTGCGCTCGCGCAATTGCGGGTTCGTCAGGGGCACGACGACGAAGCCGTCCGCGGCGCAGCGGTCGCGCACCGACAACAACCCCGTGAACATCACCGCGCCCGTGCGCCGCGCGTAGCCGTACATCGCCGCCGTGTTGTTGCTCGTCAGCTCGGGCTCGAGCAGCAGCCCGTCGAGCGCGCACGCGATGTCGATCAACTGGCGCACCGTCGTGCCGGCCTCGGGCAGCACGTGCGGGTGGCGGGCCACATCGGCGAGCGACACCGCATCGCGCGTCGCGAGCGGATGGTCGTGCCGCACCAGCGCGAAGATCGGCGCGCGCCCCGTATGCTCGACGCGCACGCCTTTCTCCGGCGCGAGACTGAAGCTCAACGCGACATCCACGTCGCCGTCGCGCACGCGCCGCGTCGCATCCGCCGGCGACACGACCCACACGGAGAAATCGACGCCCGGATGGCGCGCCTTGAAGCTGGCCAGCGTACCGGGCAGGAAATCGATCGCGAACCCTTCCGAGCACGCGATCTTCAACAGACTCCCGTGCAGCGCGTCGAGCCCGCCGATGTCCTTCATCACGTGCTCGGCTTCCAGCAGGCTGCGCTGCGCGAACGCCAGCAGCCGCTCGCCGGCCTCCGACAGCGCCATCCCGCGCGGCCGGCGCTCGAACAGCGGTGCGCCCAGCTCGCTTTCCAGCTTCGCGATCTGGCGGCTGATCGCCGATACCGCCACGTGCAGCCGCGCTGATGCATCGCTGATCGAGCCGGTGCGCGCCACTTCGACGAAATAGCGCAACGCCAGGCCATGCAGGAAAGCCGCCATCGTTCTGTCTCCGGGCCGCGACCGGCCGCGCTGCTTTGCCTTTTCGGCAAAGAAAGGTTCGAAATTCGATCATTGTGACAAAAAAAACGGCTTTCTAGAATCGATCGCACTTCAAGCCGCACGCCCGCTCCGGCGCATGCAGCGAACCCGACGAAGGAGACACGACTTGAGCCGTACCGCCGCCATCCAGCACGCGCTGAACCAGTTCGAATCCGGTGCGTTCTTCACGACCCTGAGCCGCCGCGTCGGGCTGCGCACCGAGAGCCAGGACAGCGGCAACGATGCCGCGCTGCGCGCCTACCTGACCGACGAGATCGCGCCCGAGGCCGCCCGCCTCGGTTTCACGTCGCGGATCGTCGACAATCCCGTCGACGGCGGCGGCCCGTTCCTGCTCGCGTCGCGACACGAAGACGACGCGCTGCCGACCGTGCTGATCTACGGCCACGGCGACGTCGTGCGCGGCTACGACGCGCAGTGGCGCGCGCCGCTGTCGCCGTGGACGCTGACGGCCGACGGCGACCGCTGGTACGGCCGCGGCAGCGCCGACAACAAGGGCCAGCACACGATCAACCTGGCCGCGCTGGCCAGCGTGCTCGCCGCGCGCGGCGGCCGTCTCGGTTTCAACGCGAAGCTGCTGATCGAGATGGGCGAGGAAACGGGCTCGCCGGGCCTCGACGCCCTGTGCCGCCAGGCGCGCGACGCGCTCGCGGCCGACGTGCTGATCGCGTCCGACGGCCCGCGCATCTCCGCCGCGCGCCCGACCGTGTTCCTCGGCTCGCGCGGCGCGGTCAACTTCAAGCTGAGCCTGCGCGCCCGCGACGGCGCGCATCACTCCGGCAACTGGGGCGGGCTGCTGCGCAATCCGGCGATCGTGCTCGCGCATGCGCTCGCGAGCCTCGTCGACGCGCGCGGCGCGATTCGCGTCGCGGGGCTGCGCCCGCCGCCGATCCCGGCCGCCGTGCGCGACGCACTCGCCGATCTCAGTGTGGGCGGCGGCGCCGGCGACCCGGCGCTCGACGCCGACTGGGGCGAGCCCGGCCTGACCGCGCCCGAGCGCGTGTTCGGCTGGAACACGCTCGAGATCCTCGCGTTCAAGGCTGGCAATCCCGAGCATCCCGTCAACGCGATTCCGCCCGTCGCGTATGCGCACTGCCAGCTGCGCTTCGTCGTCGGCACCGACTGGGAAGCGTTGCACGCGCACCTGCGCACGCACCTCGATGCGCACGGCTTCGCCGACATCGAGATCGACGTCGAGCGCGGCGCGCCGGCCACGCGTGTGCCGCCGGACGATCCGTGGGTGCGCTGGGCCGTCGCGTCGCTCGCGCGAACCACCGGCAAGAAGCCGGCAATCCTGCCGAATCTCGGCGGCACGCTGCCGAACGAAGTGTTCGCCGACACGCTCGGGCTGCCGACGCTGTGGGTGCCGCACTCGTACCCCGCGTGCTCGCAGCATGCGCCGGACGAGCATCTGCTCGCGAGCGTCGTCAGCGAGGGGCTGCAGATGATGGCCGGCCTCTTCTGGGATCTCGGCGACGACGCGCCGACCGTTCGCCGCGCGACTCACGCCGCGGCCAGCGCCCTGTAACGCGCTTCGCCCTCTCACGGGACCTGCATACACGATGAATACGACCACCCTGACCTCGCAGGACGCCACGCGCCCCAGCGCCGCGAAAATCCGGCGCATCATCTTCGCGGCGTCGATCGGCAACGCGCTCGAATGGTTCGACCTGATCGTCTACGGCTTCTTCGCGGTGACGATCGCCAAGCTGTTCTTTCCCGCGACGAGCGAAGCGACGTCGCTGATGCTCACGCTCGGCACGTTCGGGCTGTCGTACCTGATCCGGCCGATCGGCGGCTTCGTGCTCGGCGCCTACGCGGACCGCGCGGGCCGCAAGGCGTCGCTGCTGCTGTCGATCGCGATGATGATGGTCGGCACGCTGCTGATCGCGCTGATGCCGACCTACGCATCGATCGGCCTACTCGCGCCGCTCGGGATCATGCTGTCGCGGCTGATGCAGGGCTTTTCCGCGGGCGGCGAATTCGCGAGCTCCACCGCGTTCCTCGTCGAGCACGCGCCGCAGCGGCGCGGTTTCATGTCGAGCTGGCAGTTCGCGAGCCAGGGCCTGGCGACGCTGCTCGCATCGGGCTTCGGCGCGCTGCTTACCGCCACGCTGACGACCGCGCAACTCGAAAGCTGGGGCTGGCGCGTACCGTTCCTGTTCGGGCTCGCGATCGGCCCGATCGGGCTGTACATCCGCCGCTACGTCGACGAAGGCGTCGAATTCAAGACGCAGGCGCGCTCGGAAGCCCCCGTGCGCGAACTGTTCGCCGATCAGAAGCTGCGGCTGCTGCTGTCGATCGGCGCGCTCGTGATTTCGACCGCGATCAACTACATGGTGCTGTACATGCCGACCTATGCGATCAAGCAGCTCGGGCTGCCCGCGTCGACGGGCTTCGCGGCGACGCTCGCGACCGGTTTCGTGCTCACCCTCGTCACGCCGGTCGTCGGCCACCTGTCCGATCGCACCGGGCGGATTCGCATGATGGCGGTCGCGGCGGTCCTGATGCTCGTCACCGTGTACCCGACGTTCGCGTGGCTCACGCGCCATGCGTCGTTCGCCACGATGATGGCCGCCCTGGTCTGGATCGGTGCGCTGAAGGCGATGTACTGCGGCGCGCTGCCGGCGCTGATGGCCGAGCTGTTCCCGTCGCAGACGCGCGCGACGGGCCTCGCGGTCAGCTACAACACGGGGGTCACGCTGTTCGGCGGCTTCGCGCCGTTCGTCATCACCTGGCTGATCAGCGCGACCGGCAACCGGCTGTCGCCGGCGCTCTACCTGATGGGCTGCGCGCTGCTGAGTCTCGCCGCGCTGTTCGTCGCGCGCACCCGGCTCAAGATGCGATAACGGAAGAAACGACGGCGCAGCGATGCGCCGCCGGTGCGGTCCGGCGCGGCATCGCGGCCGCGCCGGACCGGGTCCTGCCCGGTTCCGGTCAGGGCGCCGGGTTCGGCTGCAGTTCGTGCAGCGCGTCGATCTCGGCGAGGATCTCGTCGGACAGCTTCACGTCGACGCTGCCGATGTTCTCCTTCAACTGCTCGAGCGACGTCGCGCCGACCAGGTTGCTGCGCGTGAAGGGCCGGCTGTTGACGAACGCCAGCGCAAGCTGCGCGGGCGACATCCCGTGACGCCGCGCGAGCGCCACGTAGCGCGACGTCGCCTCGACCGCCTGCGGCTTGCTGTAACGCTGGAAGCGCTCGAACAGCGTGATGCGAGCGCCGGCCGGACGCGCGCCGTTCTCGTACTTGCCGGACAGCCAGCCGAACGCGAGCGGCGAATAGGCGAGCAGGCCGACGCCGTCGCGATGCGTGAATTCCGACAGGCCGTTTTCGAACGTGCGGTTCAGCAGGCTGTACGGGTTCTGGATGCTCGCGATGCGCGGCAGCCCGAGCGTCTCGGCCGCGCGCAGGAACTGCGCGACGCCCCACGGCGTTTCGTTCGACACGCCGATCGCGCGCACCTTGCCGGCCTTCACGAATTCCGCGAGCACGCCGAGGGTTTCCTCGATCGGCACCGTATAGGCGTCGTCGACCCACGGATACGCAGGACGGCCGAACGTCGTCGTACTGCGGTCGGGCCAGTGCAGCTGGTAGAGATCGACGTAGTCGGTCTGCAGGCGCTTGAGGCTGCCGTCGAGCGCTTCGGTCAGGTTCTTGCGGTCGAACTGGTTGCCTTCGCCGCGAATGTGACGCGGATTGTGCGGCTGCCGCGCCGGCCCCGCGATTTTCGTCGCGAGCACGATGCGCTCGCGCTGCGCGCGATGCTGCGCGAGCCACGTGCCGATGTACTGCTCGGTGCGGCCCTGCGTGTCGGGCTTCGGCGGCACCGGATACATCTCCGCGGCGTCGATCAGCGTCACGCCCTGCGCGATCGCGTAGTCGATCTGCTCGTGCGCGTCGCGCTCCGAATTCTGCTCGCCCCACGTCATCGTGCCGAGGCCGATCAGGCTGACCTCGATGCCCGAATCGCCGAGTGTGCGGTATTCCATGCTGTTCCTGTCGCGTCGGTGGAAAGCAGGAACGCTATCACATTGAAGCGACTGCTTCAGACGGGCGCCGCGTACGCTTACAGGCGGCCTTCGGCGCCGGGAACGCGGCGCACGGGCGTGCCCGGACGATCGCGTCGCCGCCCGCCGTTACTGCGGCCGCTGGATGAAACAGGTTGCCGACGCATGCGCGACGATCTTGTCGTCCGGCGTCTTCAGCGTGCCCTCGGCCACGCCCAGCGAACGCGACAGATGAATCACACGCCCTTCCGCCACCAGGTCGACGTCACGCGGTACGGGCCGCAGCATCTTCACATGCAGGTCGACCGTGCCGTAGCCGACGCCCGCGTCGAGCATCGAATGCACCGCGCACCCGGTGACCGAATCGAGCACCGTCGCGGCGAATCCGCCGTGTACGCCGCCGAGCGGATTCAGGTGCCGGCCGTCCGCCCGCGCCGAAAACTTCACGTAACCGAGCTCGACGTCGAGCGGACGCATCGGAATCGTCTCGGAAATCGACGCGAGCGGTGCATCGCCCGATACCGCTGCGCGCAGTAGATCGAGACCAGACAGGGAAAGCGGGTTCATCGGGTTGTCTCCGGGGTGAAAGCGCGTCCGTGCGCTTGTAAGTTCCAAATTGGAACTGATTATTGACAACGAGGACGGCCGTTGTCAATGCAGCAGGCGCCATTGCAACCGAAGGCGGGTTCTATAATCGAACCCACTACTCTGCCGAACCACTGCGAGAGACTCGACGATGAAATGGGATGACATCGGCACGCTGAACTGTTCGATCGCGCGCACGCTTGCCGTGCTCGGCGACCGCTGGACCATGTTGATCCTCCGCAATGCATTCCTCGGCTGCCGCCGCTTCGACGCGTTCCAGACCCAGCTCGGCCTGACGCGCCATGTGCTGGCCGAACGGCTCGCGCGGCTCGTCGATGAAGGCGTGCTGGCCAAGCACGCGTACCAGGAACGTCCGCCGCGTTTCGAATACCGGCTGACGGACAAGGGCCTCGACCTCTATCCGACCCTGCTTGCGCTGACGGCGTGGGGCGACCGCTGGAAAGATGACGGCCAGGGGCCACCGGTGCAGTTGCGCCACCGTACCTGCGGCCATCTGATGCATGCGGTCACCGTGTGCTCGGCATGCGGCGAACCGCTCGACGCACGCGACGTGCTGCCGGAGCGTGGCCCGGGATGGATCGCGGCGGACGCGGCAAGAACGCCTGCGAACGAGGATTGACGCAGCGTCGTGCCTCCATGAATGAGCGCTTGACGCACACGGATCGTCAGTCGCGCTCGCGCTGCCGTCGCGGGCCGCATCGAGTCCGTCCGGCTGAACTCGCGCATCGCTTGCGCGCTGCTATTGCACCCCCACCACACGCACGATCGTGCGCTGCCATCGCCTCCACCTGCTGACGAAGCCGATCGCGTACGCCGACCTCGCGCAACGCAACTTTGCGTCACCGCTCCCGCCTTCGCCGGTCATCGCGATGCGTCTCCCGTCTCATCCGCACGTGACCGCACCGCAGCGTGTGCGTTACACTCACGGCCCGCTGTCTCGAAATTGTTCGCTGTCCAAGATGTTGTCGCGCAATCGCCTCGCCGCTGCCTGTCTCGCCGCTTCCCTGCTCGCCACACCGTTCGCCGCCTTCGGCAAGACGCAAAGCGAATCGCTGCTCCAGCAGGCGATCGACTTCGTCGCGCAATGGCTGCCGGCCCCCACTCACGAAGCCCCCGCGACACAGGTCGTGGAATCGGCGTTTTCGCCGGACGGCGGCGCCGAAGCGCTCGTGCTCAAAGCGATCGGCACCGCACGCAGCTCGATCCGTGTCGCCGCCTATTCGTTCACGTCGCCGCCCGTCACGCGCGCACTGCTCGCCGCCAAGCGGCGCGGCGTGAATGTCGCGGTGGTCGTCGACGACAAGGGCAACCGCGCGAAGAGCAGCAAGCAGGCGCTGAACCTGCTCGTCAATGCCGGGATCCCCACGCGCACCATCGACACCTATGCGATCCATCACGACAAGTACCTCGTGATCGACGCCGAACACGTCGAAACGGGTTCGTTCAACTACAGTGCGTCGGCGGCCAGCCGCAACTCCGAGAACGTCGTCGTGGTGTGGAACAACCCGCAACTCGCGTCGCGCTACCTCACGCACTGGCAAAGCCGCTTCGACCAGGGCGCGCCGTACCGCTCCAGCTACTGACGTACGCCGCGCGGCACCCGCGCCCGGGTTCGATCCGCCGTGATACGGATGATCGGCGAGCGCGGCGCGACGTTCAATTCGGCCGAATGGCCAGTGCGGCGCGCTCCTGCGCTCAACGGATTTCGGGCGCCCGTCCGGTCGCGACACCGGCCTGCGTCGTCGGCGCGCATCGATTCGCATGGCCGTCCACGCCGCTCGCCGAAGCGGTCGACAAGTCGCGGGCGCCGCCCGGCAGCACGTTGCCCACACACACGACGCCGAATGCCAGCGTGGTCTGAACCATCGGATAAAGGAGATACAGCGCAAACGCGAGGTAGCCCGCGTACAGGATTCGAACCATGGTGTGATGAAGGACGATGAACGATTGGACTCGTCCTGTTTACGGCATTGCGCCGGGGCAGCTTGAGGCATCGCGCATCCGATTGCGCATCGCGACGAAACGCGCGCCCATGGCACCCGCTTCTCACCGCTTCTGCATCGATCCACGTCGCGCCGAAACGGCACGTGCCCGGATTCGCGACGTAGCGATCCGCCGGACAATGCGCGATACTGTCCGGCATCCGATCCCATGACCGGCTTCGCAGCCGGGACAACGACAAGGCCCATGCAAATCGCACCGAAACCGGCCAACGAGGCGGCCCGGCTCGATACGCTTCATTCGCTCTCGATCCTCGACACGCCGCCCGAGGAGCGCTTCGACCGCCTGACGCGTCTTGCACGCAGGCTGTTCGACGTACCGATCGCACTCGTCAGTCTCGTCGACGACGATCGACAGTGGTTCAAGAGCCATGCGGGGCTCGACGTCGCGCAAACGTCGCGCGACGTATCGTTTTGCGCGCATGCATTGCTCGCGGGCAATACGATGGTGATCCAGGATGCGCTGAACGACAACCGCTTCCACGACAACCCGCTCGTCACCGGCGCGCCCGGCATCCGGTTCTACGCGGGCCGGCCGATCACGGCACCGAACGGCGCGCCCATCGGCACGCTGTGCCTGATCGACACGCGGCCGCGCTCGCTCGAACCCGACGAACTCGCGCTGCTCGGCGATCTCGCCCACATGACCGAGCGCGAGATCGCCGCCCTGCATTTCGCGACCACCGACGAACTCACCCAGCTGACGAACCGGCGCGGCTTCGAAATTCTCGCCCGCCACGTGCTGAGCCTGTGCGATCGCGTCGACCGTCACGCGGTACTGCTGTTCTTCGACCTGAACGAATTCAAGTCGATCAACGACCGCTTCGGCCATGCCGAAGGCGACCACGCGCTCAAGGCATTCGCCGAAACGCTGACGGGCGCGCTGCGCGATAGCGACGTGATCGCCCGGCTGGGCGGCGACGAGTTCGTCGTGCTGCTGAGCAACACCGATCCGACCAGCGTCGCCGAGCCGGTCGAGCGCGTGACGCAGGCGCTCGCGCGGCGCAATGCGGCCGACGCACGCGGCTACGACATCCGGTTCAGCGTCGGGTACGTCGACTACGATCCCGCGCACCCTCGCGACGTGACCGACCTGCTCGCAACGGCCGATCAGCGGATGTACGAGCACAAGCAGCGCGGCAAGGCGGCCGGCGCGTAAGCACTGGCCACGCGCGCGCCTGCAGCCGCCCTGCCGGTACAGCCACGGTTGCGCGGCTGCGTCAGCTTCCGCACGGTGGCGCGCTGGCCATCGCCTCGGCAATCTGCTCGGGCGTCAGGTCGCGCTGATGCGTCGCGAGCGACCAGCGATGGCCGAACGGATCCTCGACCTGCCCGTAGCGATCGCCCCAGAACATGTCGGCGGCCGGCATCGTGACCGTCGCGCCGGCCGCGACCGCTTTCGCGATCGCCGCGTCGGTATCCGGCACGTACAGGTGCAGGCAGACCGGCGTGCCTTTCAGTGCCTTCGGCCCGAGCGCGCCGTGCTCGGGCATTTCATCCACCAGCATCAGTGTCGAATCGCCAATCACGAGGCATGCGTGCGCGAGCCGGCCGTCGGGCATCGCCAGGCGAAACTGTTCGCTTGCATTGAACGCACGCTTGTAGAAATCGATGGCTGCCGTTGCGTCGGCGCAGATCAGGTGCGGCGTCAGCGTGCGCATCCCTTCCGGGATCGGTTTGACGGATGTGGACATGGGTGTCGCTCCTTCGGTCGGTGGTCGTATCGGAATCGGGACGGACGCGCGATGCGCACGCCTCCGATGCTACGACGGACGACCCCGGCCGAAATCGACACGACGCCCGACATTTGTTTGTTTCTCGTGTATCGGGGGCGCGGCTCCCGCCTCGCGCGTCATCGGCCCGTTCGGTCGACTTCGCTGTCCGGCGTGCCGAATTGCCGCCGGCATGCCTCCAGCAAGCCGGCCACCGCGTCGAGCGGCAGCCCCTCGAACCGGGCGATCGGCAGCATCACGCCGCCCGGCACGCGGGTGCGCGATGAATGCATCGAGAACTGGTAGCCGATGTAACGATTTCCGGCCACGCTGACGATCCGGAATTCGGTGACGTCGCGCCATCGCGTGACGGGTTGTTCGCGTACGGCCCCGGTCAGCTTGAAGCCCGTCTCGTCGACGTGCAGCGCCATCCTGCGCCGCGACGACACGAAGAAGGCCACCCCCGCCAGCGCCAGCAACGCCGCGAGTGCCGCCACCGGCCATAGCGCCGGAGCAGCGGCGTAAATGCACAGCATCGCCGCAGCCAGCACCGCGCACGCGATCGCCCTGCGTTTCAGGCTCCGGCTGTCGACCGCCAGCGTCACCGGCAACCGGCCGGCGACCGTCCCCGCGACGGGATCGATGTGCCAGCCGGATTCGGTGGTTTCGCGTTCGTCGTCCATCGTCCGATCGTTCATTGCGACGGCGGCCGGGCCGTCGAAGCCGGACACCCTATGTGCGCGCCGGGACGGAACGCTTGCCGACGGGGATCGGGCACGATCGACGAAGGTACGCATCGCCGCACGGCAACGGCGATACGCGTGCGCCATCGCGTAACGCGCAGCGTGCGATCGACATCGGCATCGATCATTTCAGTTGCACACCTTGACGGTGCCGTTGGTCGTGCATTGACCGATGGTCCAGTGGCTCTGCCCGGCCAGATGCGGCGCCAGGCCGACGCCGCGGATCGGCGCGGCCGGCGACGATGCCGGCACGGCCGCGGCTGTGGACGCGGTGTCGGGCGACGGCAACGAAGGGGGCCCGGACGCGGTCTGGCACGCCGACAGTGCCAGACAAAGAACGGATGCCAACGGGGCGATGAGCGGTCTGGACATGATCTCGTACGCGTTTGCGATATTCGCTTCCGGTAACGGTTCGCCGAAACCGCGTGACCCGTCGGACCGTTCGAGGCAACCGGCAATGCAGCAGGATGATCGCCCCATACTACTCCTCGCGATCGACGTCGTGCGATCGGCCATTCGGCCGGATGCCGCCATCCCTGCGGCGGCCGCTCGCGCTCGCCCTCGCATGCCGCACCGGTCAGATTTGCGGCAGGTCGCGCAGCGTGCGCGACTCGTTCGTTGCATCGATGTCGAGTTCGATGCCTTCCGACGCATCGCGATACAGCACGCGCTTCAACTTGGGCCCGATCGCGGTGGTCTCCGATGCCGAGAAGACCGCGCGGACATCGCTGCCGGACGCGAGCGCGCGCGCCACGTCCGCCACCGGCGCCTCGCTCGGCGTCGCCGCCCACGACCGGTCGGCCGGATTCACGGCCGCCCACCGCACGTGCGTCACGCGCGCGCTGAGCAGATCGATTCGTACGCCATTCACCGCAAACATCGACATCGGCATCTCCTTGGAATGATTTTGCGGCCGGCCGCACCGATGCACGGTCACGGGCGGCCCCAGATCTCGCAGACGTTTCCCGCCGGGTCCGCCACGGAAATCGCGACCGTGCCGTCGCCGTAGTCCCACTCGTTCAGGACGGCGACGCGGCACGATTCGAGCCGCGCGACGGCTTCCGACACATGCGCCACTTCGATCGCCAGCGCGATACCGTGGCCGGTCGGACGAAACTCCGGGTACGGAAACGCGCCGCCGCTGCCCGTGTGAACGGTCAGCGTCACGCCGCTCACGACAAAGCGATGCCACGGATTTCCCGCCGCCGACACGCCTTCGGCATGCACCGGCAGCGCAAGCGCCGAACGGTAGAAATCCACCACGGCCCGAAAGCGATCGGCCTCGACCGGCACCAGGATGCCCAGGCTCGCGATCATGTGCGCTTCTCCGGTCAACGCGATTTTCGATGATACATTGGGACGCTTTACAACCGTCAACAGACAATCGTGAACGGGAGAAACACATGACCGACGCCTGGGGAACCTTCCCTGCCAGAATGGGCGACCATCAGGCTTTCATCAGCTTCAATCACGCCTTTGCGGACATCGCGGAAGGCGATCCGCGCACGTCGCTGCTCAGCGTGCGCGTCCCCTTCGCGCATCCGACGGCGGAAGGCCTGCCGACCGGCGACGAATTCACCGACCTCGCGACGATCGAGGATCTGCTCGACGCCACGATCGCCGCGAAAGGAGGTGTGCAGGTTGGCCGCATCACCGTCGACGGCCATCGGGACTTTCTTTTTTACGTGCCGTTCGACGAAGAAGCGGCGGCGGAGATCGTCGACGCACTGGCCGATCAGACGACCTACGCATTGCAGTACGCGCATCAGGACGATCGGGACAAGGAAGCGTACTGGCAAACGCTCTACCCGACCGACGACGACTGGCAGATCATGCGCGACATGCGCGTACTCGATGAATTGCGAAAGAAAGGCGACGCCGGCGACGTCAGCCGGCGCGTGATGCATTGGGCGTACTTCCCCGATCCGAGCGACGCGCATCAGTTCGCGGACTGGGCCGAAGCGAAAGGCTATCCGGTCGAATCGGTTGCACCGACCGAGGACGGCAAGTCGGCCGTACGGTTTTCGCACGAAGGCACCATGGCGCTGGCCGACATCACGCGCCATACGGTCGCGATCAATCGCGAGGCACGTTCGTTCGGAGGGACCTACGACGGATGGGAAACCAGCGTCGAACAGGCGCGCTGAACGGGTCGACGTGCCCGTCGGGTACGACGTGAAGCAATGCATTCCGCGCAAAAAATATCCCGGCGGCATTGCGGCGCGCCGCCGGGAACAAGGCATCGCCGGCCGAAGCCGGCGATGGGCCTGAGGGTTCGCTCAGGCACGAGGAAAGCGATCGGCGATTCGTGCGGATCAGGCGAGCGCATGCCGGGGCGCGCAACCGGTGCGATTGCGCTGCCCGCCGAACGCCTGTCCGGTTCCGTCGACGCAGCCTTCCCGCGTCGATCGGGCAAAAAGCCCCGCTCCTGCGCGAGCGAGCGGGGAAACGGTTGACCGGGCCGGGGAAGAACGGTCAACCGGTCAAATTGTGAGCGTGCGCCGCGCATCGGTCTGTGCGGCAACTCACCCTTTGGTGACAATACCGAGGCAACCAGCCTGCCCGCATGCCGCGCGGATCACGGCGCGGCCGAGCGAGAAATCCGCGGCCTGTGAGCTTCATCACGAAGACAAGCGACCAGCATCGCCCCGATCGACATCCCATCGTCGGCAGCCAAACGTAACGAGCATCGCGAACACGCGCACGGCCTTTCCCGAGATCTTCGTGTTTTGCGCGATGAACCCGTCAGCCAACGTGTTGATCGAATTGCGGTACGGCAATGCCAGCACAGCGCCGAGATGTCCGGCGCATATCGACGATGTCGTGATATGTCTCGCTATCCTTGTTAGCGAAAAATCGATCGAGTATTTGTTCGTACAGCACTGCACTATGACGTGTCAGCTCGTGAGCGACACTTTTTCATGTCCGGAATTTGATTTTGTTTTGATTCAAGTAAATATTTTCAGGCCCGGGCCGAGTTTCCGGTAAGTCGAGACGGATGTCAAAGCAGGATCATTCTATTTTTCCGGGCGGCACACTTCTCGATTCACTTTTCTGCGTCTATTTTTTCGAAACCGCGTTTCGCAGACACAAGAACTGGCGTCATGGCAACCGGGTTTCGTCATCGTGACGTTTAGTTGAAAAACCACTCCGCAATCATGTCGATCCAGTCGAGATCGTCGGCGATGTCCATGATGGTTTCGCCGACGATTTCGGTGGCCGATGAGGTCGACCCTGTCGACTCGGCTGACGCGGCCGATGCGCCTGCCGCCACCGCGCCGGCAGCGACCCCCTTCGCGTTCGCCATTTCGACGGAAGCACCCGATCTCGGATCGGCCAGCCGCTCGAGCCAGTCGACGATATGGGCACGTGCATCTTCTTCGTCGACGAAATCGTGCCGCTCGAGAAAGCGGTCGAATACGACCCATGCAGGCGTTTTGCTTCGCGAAGCGGATTCGAGATGCCAATCGACAACGGCTGTCCGACCGGATTCCCGGATTTCGAGCGTCGCGGTGAAACAGTAATCGCCGTACTCGATCTCAAGTTTTGACGACATGGTTTGCTCCGGTCAACCTGCCCTCTCTTTTTATGACGATCCGCGCGTGCCGGATGTCGCGACACAGTGTGAATCTTCGATGAAACGCGCGTGGCGCTTCCTTGCCGCGGGTAGTATCTCGATATTCTCGTCACCTGTCGATATCGATCACCGACACATGGCCGCATTCGATTTACCCCCCGTTCTCCCTGCGCTTTCGGTCGCGGTTCAGGTTCCGCTGCGAGTCGCTCGGGTTTGTTATTCCACGTATTGCTCCGCTTCGCCGCCGCAAACGCACTGCTAAACTCCGGCCAGGACGACCGCACGCAACACCAGAGGAAACAATGGCACTCGCCCGCGCACGACAAAATGGTGTAGAAGTCTGGATCGTCCAGCTTCCCGGGCACACCCCCTATGCCTATACGCACCTCAAGCGGGTATTCTCCGTCGACGATACTCGGCACCGCGTCGTGACGATCGATCTGAAAAAGCTGCTGGCATGTGCCGACCGCGACACGACGGACTACGTGCTGCCGTCCGTTCCGTACTGGGCACCCGGAAAAGCCGCGGGTATTCGCGAATTCCTCGATCCTGAACAGGGCAGGATTCCGGACATGCCGTACATCACGTTTCGCGAGACGAGAACGCGAACGCTGCTCGGCATCCCCGGCCTGTCGAAAGTCGGTGTCGCGTCGTTCCGCAACGGCCAGCACCGCGCGCGCTACCTTGCCCATGCAGGCGCCACGACGCTGCCCGTCGAGGTGCACGAGACGGAAGCAGATCTGCTCGTGCGGTACTGCGGCGCGTAACGCGGGTATACGTGCGGCGTTCGCCCGGCGATGGCCGCACCTGATGCGGCCGTTCGCGCGAAGGCCGCGTGGCCGCTATGCGTGGATCGTATAGATCCGGTCGGTGACCTCCGTCCGGCCAATGCGGCTCGTCTCGATATGCGCCAGTTGCCAGCCGTTGTGCTCATAGAAGCCGATCGCGCGCGCATTGTCCTCCAGCACCTTCAGATGGACCGTGTCCACGCCGAGCGTTCGCGCCCACGCGCGGACGGCTTCGATCATGCGCTTGCCCGTGCCGCTGCCGTGATGCGACGGATCGACGTGCAGGCAGTCGAGCAGCACGCCGAGCGCCGGATCGACGGGGCGCTCGGCACTGACGAAGCCCACGGGCTCACCGTTCAACTCGGCGATCAGCACGAGGCCCCACTCCTTTTCATTGCGATCGAGATATTGCCGCCATCGGGTCGCGTGTTCCGTCGGCACCTCGTCGGACAGGTAGGCCGCCGGCAGGATGTGGCTGTATGCTGTTTGCCAGCTCAGCGTGTGCAGGCGCGCGATATGGTGTGCATCGTGCGCTGTCGCGGCACGCAGCGTGGCTCGTGTTTCCGGCATCGGTGGTCATTCCTTGCGCTGGTCGCTTGATCGGGGACGTCTCGACGCAAACTATACCGCCGCGTTGCGGCATGCATCGCGCAACGCCGTCACACTCGAACGAGACGCTGCCGGCCCGCCCGGGAGCGATGAGAAACGGACCTGGGGAAATCAAACGATGCGACGTCTTTCAGGAACGATCGGCCTGCGCAACTCGTTGCCAGTGCAACGGGATACAGGCAAAAAAAAATCCCGACACCGTCATCGGTCGTCGGGATCGAACGGCCCTGCAAAGCATAAGGGCACGAGGAAGTGCATACCTTACGTCAATGAAAGACTGTGAAAGACCGTGACGCACTGTCGGTTCGCGCCAAGTCCCTGTTCCATTCCGCCATTCAGCCGATAAACGGCGGCCGCAAACGAAAAAAGCCTGCTCGCGCGGAACGCGAGCAGGCAAGAACACGGATCAGCATTCGAGGCACGAGGGCTGTCCATGAAAGATAACGGCACGGGGAACCCGAACCTTAGCCGGGAAAGGAAACTTCGCCACGTCACGTCGACCGGATGCGGCCATACCCTGTCGCGTCGCACATGCTTCGACTGAAACCGGCTGCACGGTGACGATCTCTCGTCGCGACCGACCCTGGTCTTCAGTCAATCGTTCCGGATTTATTCCGGCCGGCGAGTAATGGCTTACCAGGCCGTCCGATCGGACATGTATGGCAAACTTCGGCTCCGAATCGACGCAGTGCGCACTTTCTATTGCAGGGGAATCATGTACGTCTTGATCTACATCGCAGCGGTCGCCGTCGCGAACCTGATGGTTGCTCATTTTGGCCCGGCTGCTACACCGATCATCGCGTTCCTGCTGATCGGACTCGATCTCGCGATTCGCGACCGGCTCCATCTCGACTGGCGCGGACGCGCGCTCTGGTCGCGGATGTTTGCATTGATCGCGGCCGCCGGCGTCGTCAGTTACGCGCTCAATCCCGCCGCGAAGGAAATCGCCGTCGCATCTCTGGTGGCGTTCGGTTCGGCAGCAATGGCGAGTGCAGTCGTATTTCAACTCGCACGTCGCTTTCCGATACTGGCGCGCGCAAACGGTGCGAACGTCGCGGGTGCGGCTGTCGACTCCGTCATCTTTCCGCTCATTGCGTTCGGCACTGTGTTTCCGACGATCGCCGCATTGCAATTCGTCGCCAAAGTGGCGGGCGGCGCTTTGTGGTCGTGGGTGGTTTTTAGAAATGCGCGAACGACTCAAGCGACGATGGCGAGCAACGCGGTCGATCAGTGAGGATGGGTTGAGCGTTTGGGGGCGTTATTCGTTGCCGGGAAATCGGCGTTTCGTTTT
Source organism: Burkholderia metallica (assembly GCF_001718555.1). Classification (NCBI taxonomy): domain Bacteria; kingdom Pseudomonadati; phylum Pseudomonadota; class Betaproteobacteria; order Burkholderiales; family Burkholderiaceae; genus Burkholderia; species Burkholderia metallica. The sequence continues at coordinate 1,749,539 of NZ_CP013401.1, read as the reverse complement.
AGTACGCTCGGGATATTCTCGATTCGCCCTGCTCCTTCTTCATGGAACAGAAACTGGAGCGTCGTGGCGTTGACCGGCTGAGTGGAAAGCACAAGGATCGGGTAGCGCTCGTCATGTGAAGAGGCGTGGCATTCCCGATTTGGGAATGCCAAAACAAAAACGGCACTGCCTTTTGGGACAGTGCCGTTTTCAACGACTTGATACTGCTCAGAATTCTTTGGGGTGGCTGATGGGACTCGAACCCACGACGACAGGAATCACAATCTTAGTGGTCAATCCTTGCTGGATAAGGGTTCGAGCCGATCGTGTGGAATTCATGCGCCGAATCGGCCATTGATTACCCGGCGTTTTTCAGACCTCGTTCCACAAAATTTCCGGTCCCAGCCCCTCTCGAACTGCCGCGCCATTCGCGCCCGTCCGGACGATCATAGCGCACCGCGGACGATTGAGCTATCGACCGCGAGACATGCACTCAGGTCATGGATCATCCGTCCGAACCTGAAGGTCGATTAGGGCGTCTTCGGCGGTGCCGCTTCGGCCACCATCTCGTCGGCCGGATAGAGCTGGAGCATCGCGCGCGCCGCCTCGACGCTCGACGAGTGCAGCCACTCGTCGTAGTCGGCCGCCCGCAGGATCACGACGGATCGCTTCTCGTCGCCGAGCCGGTGCATGTGCTTCATCACGGGGTGCTCGTCGGCGTTCACCGTTAGCATCGCCATCGCGAGCGTTTCTACGCCGTCCGCCCCACGCCACGCGCGCCAGACTCCCGCAACGCAATACGGTTGCCAGTCGCCGACTCCGATCCGGTAGCGCACGTGCTTGCCTGTCTCCCAGTTCGGCTCATAGACCCATTTCACCGGGATCAGACAGCGCTGGCCGGCGCGCCAAGCTGTTCGATACGCGGGCTTCTCACCCACTGTCTCCGACCGCGCGTTGACGGTCATGAACTTCTTCCCCGCTGGCTGGAATGCCTTCGGCATCATCCCGAAGTTGGCGACGACGGACTCCGCGCCGTCTCCGGCCGCACGCACGATCGGCGCGAGATAGTCTGGCCAGATCTCGTCCTTCCACGGCGCGCGTCGGTACAGGTCGCTGAAATTGTCGATCTTCAACTCGCTCAGGCCCGATTCCTCACCAGGCGCGCGGTAATTGGTACACATAGACCGTCCCCTATTTTCGTTCTTGACGGGACCATCTTACCCCGCGATACACTGTATATCCATACAGCATTTTTCACCTACCAATGCTTCGCCAGCCCCTCCCGCCCTTCCAGTCGCCGACCAATTGCGAGCTGCGCGAGATGTGGCGTCGTTACCCGGACGGCCATGAGGTGCGGCGCCTGATCCTCGAAATCGCCCGATGCCGCTACCAGTTCCGAGATGCGGAGGACCTGCGCCAAACGGTTCAGAAAGTCTGGTCGGAAGACGTCGGCGGCCACCTCGTGGCGCTCCACAAGTTACGACTGATTCTGCAGGACGAAGCCAGGCACGCCGAGGACTGAGTATGCGCCGACGGAAGCGGGCAATCAGGTCAGCGTACGGATACCGTCAGCGCGTCGTAGTCGCGCTCGCACTGCTGGCCGGCGATGCGGGCGCGGTCAGCATACTCTGCCACTTCGCCCGCGCGCTCGTCAGCGCGGCCGAGCACGTCGGCAAGCAGATCGAGGGCGTCGCTGGTTGCCGGGCTTCCGGCGGAAGCGGCGGGATGGCGGGCGGCTGCAACGAGCTGGTCGACGCGCTGCTGCAGGCTGCCAGCGGCAGCACGAGCAGCAAAAGCATCTGCGAGCGCGGCCGTGCGTTGTTTGTTCGCATCTTTTGCGATCTCCGATTGGGCCGCGGTGCGGCGTTGTTCTTCGGCACGGGCCGCATCCACCGCGGCGAGCTGCGCTTTCTGCGCAGCGACGGTCACCGTACGCACGCCGTCGGCGTGCCCCTTGAAGTAGCAGGCGCCGGCGGTGATAGCGAGCGCGGCAATGAAGGCCAGCCAGAGGCGTGGGTCGAGGATCGTCATGCCCCGCTCCGCATCATGGCCGCGAGCCGAGTCGCTCGAGCGCCGACCTGCCCGGCCCACTTCGACGCGATCATGCCGTCAGCCGCCGCCTCATAGTCGCCGCGCTTCATCGCCGCGAGCGTGTTCGTGAACGTCAGCAAGCCGCCCTGCATGTTGAACGCCATGTTGATGACGACGCGCTGGCGCACCGGGTCGAGCTGCCGCCACCACGGCAGGTTGCGATCGAGCCATGAGACCGTTCGGTCGATGTCGTTAGATAGCATCGCGTCGCACTCGGCGTCACTGATACCAACGTCCGTCAGATTGCGGCCGACGCCGATAGTCGTCTTACCGACCGTGTCGACGTACGGTTTCAGGCGTCGCCCTTCGTCGCGCGTGAGCTCGGCCATCAGAACCGAGCGATCGAAATCACCCATGCTTGTGCTCCTTCTTCCACCAGTAAGCCCGGCGCCCCATGACCCATAGGCAGACGATGGCGACGCCGACCATCATCACGGTTTCCGGCATATCGATCGCGGTGACCATACGCACCGACTTTAGGACGTTCCCCATTGCGGCCACACCGATGACCGAGAAGCCGAGCGTGCCCCACCAGCCGGTGGAAATTCCGTCGGTGACGGTGATCCAGATGCAGAACAGAAGCACGATGAGGTTTGCCAATACGAAGATCGAGACCATGTCATTGCCCCCCGAGGAAGCGACGTTTAAGGGCCCCGATGAAGTCCGCATTGTTGATTTCTTTGAACAGTTCTTTCGTGATCGCCAGACCGAAAAGGCCGATCAGGAAGCCGACAGCCTGCTGTGCGCCGCCGTCACTTATGCCGAACCACGTGACGATCAGTGGACCGATGAAGTACGACACGGCTGCGCCTGAGACGAACGAGACGGCTTTCTGGCGGCCGCTCAGTCCATCACCGATGAAGCGCAGCGCGATCAGCGAGCCGACAGCGCCCGGAATGACTTTCGCCAGTAGCGCACCAGCCGCTGCGAGGACGCTGGTTGTGGGTTCAGCCATTCTTTTCTCCAGCCGGCGCTGCATCGGTAACGCGCTCCGCATCGTCATGCCGCTTGTCGAATTGCGCCTGGATCTGCGCATTGATATCGCTCACTACCGGAGCCGCCTCGCCGTACGGGGCGAGCATCAGAGCCTTATTGATGACGTTCAGTTGAGCCGGTGTGAATGTAAGGGTGACGTTTTGCATGTTATGCCCCGATGAGTCCATGAAGGAAAAGGTCGTTGATGAGCTGTGCGACGGCTGCCGCAGTTTGAGCTGGCGATGCAGTTGCGGCGTTGAACGCCGCTTTGCTGCCGCCCGAAGACGTACCCCATCCGCCTTGGCGAGCCGCAACCACCTGAGTGCCGCCGAAGTAATAGCCTCCGCCCGGGATCGCGATATTGAGGACACCGTTCGTTCCGATGGTGAACACGTTCGCACCTGCCATTGTCTGCAGGTTGAGCGTGCTGTTCGAAAAGACGATTCCGAAAGAGGCCGCCGTCGCATCGTTACGAATCCGAGCGACCTTGTTGGTACTGCCGTCGTACCAGACGATGCCGTTCTGGAAACCGAGCGCAACCGCCACTGCCTCGCCAGAATTGACCTGGACAGCCCCGGTCTGGATGACGATGCCCTTGTCGAAGTTGTTCCCGTTGGCGATGATCCCGATGGCCAGCGATGCACCCTGTGCGCCGACTACTTCGCCACCGCTCGCGAGCCAAAGGGCGCTCGTCATGTTGTTTCCCGGATAGACATTCCCCGGGTAGACGATGCCCGTATCGCCCATATTGACGATATCAATCTCGAGACCTTGCGTGATGCCTGCACCGATCTGCCGACGTGCCTCGATATATCCGCCGTATCCCGTCTGAATTGCGGTCGTATTGTTGTTGTTCGCGTAACCGCTGATGCCGATACAGCCTTGCGAACCCGCCACCCCGAAGTCGGAAGTGCGGGAAGCGCCGACGATGCCGATCTGGCCAATAGTCGACAGCACCGCAATCTCGGCGATCGACTCCGTGAAGGGTCGAAGCTGTTCCAGCCACGTTGCCACTGCGCCAATCTTCGTGCCTTTCGAAGAGGCGCCACCGTTGCCGAACTTCATGATGCGGCCCGACAAGGTGGCAGCGCCGGTCAGAGTCGCTTGTGCATCGATCAGCCACGTGACAGCGGTGGTCGGCGCCGTTTGCAACTTCCAAGTGCCTTCGGGCACGACGACTTGACCGTTCACGCCAACTGCCGAAGCAGCGAGATTGAACGCCGCAGATTCATCTGCAAGGCCATCCCCGATTCCCCCGAAATCCTTCACGCTGACCGGCTCGCGCATCTTGTCCTGCGCAGTACGTTGCACGGCGCCAGATCCAATCTGGATGAATCCAACTGAACTGGAGCCATTCGGCCCACCGAGAACGCCAGTGATCTCGGAGACGACTTGATCCCAGATGACGGCCCCGAATTGATCGGTGACAACCTGGCGATAGGAGCCCGTTCCCCAGATGGTCGCCTGGCCGCGCGAATCCAGAGAAACCGGATTCGTGTTCGGCTGTGTCATGGCCTGGTCTTGCCACGTGTCCTTCTTCGTCGTGGTGCCTGGTGCATAGAACGTGACCGTCCCATAGGCCAGCGGCTTCCCGTTCTGATCAATGAATTGTGTTTTCCCGTTCGGAAGGATGGAGGCCATTGCTACCTCAAAGCAAAAAGGCCACCACAGCGGGTAGCCTATAATTGAAAAACCCCGCACTGGGCGGGGTTCGGGGAATCAAGTGGACGACCAAACTGTTCGAGCTATCGTCGTTGCTGCATCATATGGCGTGATTGGGGCAATCTTCCCGGTCATCAAAAAACATCTATTTGCTTGGTGCGATCGCATTGATGAGCGCATTGCCCGTCGGCGCGGCGAGTGGAGCGACGAACTGGGAAAGCCCATTCCGTACTGGGACCGCGAACCCGGGGCGAGCCGTCAAGAGAGCCTGCGCAAGGCGCTGCCCAGTTCCCGTATAGGGAAGCGCCCCGAGGCCGATGCCGCCGAGCGTCCCAAGGGTCGATAGCGGCGCCGTAGCTAGTCCTGCGCCGATCGACCCGGGCGCGAGCAGCGCCATCAAGCCGCGACCGGCAGTTCCTGAATCCGGATATTTCGACCCAAGCACGGACTGAGCCGCGGTCGAAAAGTCCTGCATCAGCGCATTCCCAGTCGCAGTTGCGCCCTTTCCGGCCGATCTATCACCGGCTTTGACTGCGTTCTGCAGTTGGGCGGCCGTGAAAATGCCTTCATTGTTCATGGCACCTTGAGATGCCGCAGCGGCACGCATACGCGCAAATCGCGCATATGCGGCGTTCGCATTCGCGAGCCCCTCTACCGCATCCGCGGGATTTGTCCGGGCGAGCGAATTCTCGACGGCCGATCGAATTTCTCCGATAGCGGCCCCCAATTGGCGATTGTCGAAAGACGGATCTCCCGAATAGCCTCGCGCGAGATCGCCGAGCTCTTCCTGCACTCCTTTCAGGGTTTGGCCGTCCATGTTTCCTTGAGGACCGACCTTCCCGAATATCTGAGTGCGCAGCGTATTCATGAACGTCTGTCGTTGCGCAGCGGGAAGTTGCTGAGCCATATCGGTCAGACGAAGAATGTCCGCCTGGAAGCCGGGATCGGCAGCCTGAAACGACATGCGCCCGAGCGAATCATCGTAGGCGTCGCGAATCGCATTGCGAACCGCCCCGATCGCCTCTTGACCTGCGGGGCCTTCGTAAGTGGCGCCAATCGGCGCGAGCACCTCGTTATAGGTTGCCCGATTGAAATCCTGAAGCGTGCGTTGCTGAGCGTTCTTGATCATGTCCCCAAGAAACGGGACGCTTGAAAGCTTCGCTTCCGTTCGCGCAAAACCGCCCCCGAGAATTTGACCGGGCGTCATCGTCACGCCCGAATCAAGCATCCGCTGCTGGGCTGCACCGACAGTTGGCGAAACGGCCGCACCTACCGCCCTCACCAAAGGATTCGCGACGCCGCCAACGGCCGCGCCGGCAGCTGCCTGCCCAAGCTTCTGCTGCAGGAAATTACCGGGCGTCGTGACGGGCTCAAGCAGACTGTTTGCGGCGCCCGACAGCATTCCGGCTCCGATGGTGCCGAGGACGCCCGAACCGGTAGGTAACGTCGCTGCTAGAGGAGCGGCTCCAATCACGTTTCCAGCCATTCGCCCCCAGTCGACGCCGGGCGCTTGGCGCTGCCCCGTCACAATCCCCTTAAGCGTCTGAGGCTGCTGCGCCGCGCGATCGGTGACGTACTGCGCGTTCTGAGCCTGAATGGTCTGGTCGATCTGCGGTACCGCAGCATTGATATCCTTCGCGAACTGCGAATCGGGGGCAACCTTGTTCGCAAGCCATGCGCCACCATGCACGAGCGATTGAACACCGCCTTTGATAGCATCGCCGATCCCCATCGTAACCGACCCCGGCGTTTGCCAAGGCTGACCAGTAATGGTGGCCTGAAGCGCGGTCTGCGGCGAGCCATTCGTCGCTAACGATTTTTTGGGGGCATTCGCAGCGCCGCCCTTTTCGGCCATCACGCCGGCGGCCATCGCCATCAACGGGTCGTCGGATTGCTGCCCAGACTGTTGCGCGGGCTGGCTGGTCGGCACATCATCCGCGGCCGAAGCTTGGATCGCGGGCTTCGGCGTGCCACCCATGATGCCGTGGGCCATGTCGAGCAGCGGGTCGCCAGTCGATGCCGTTGGCGCCGCGGCTGCCGGTGCCGGAGCGCCCGTCATCTGCGGCCCATTCAGGCGCTGCCCCGTCGCCGAGATCACCGGCGCACCGCCCATCTGCGCCGGCGTCAACTCGCTCGCATTGGCCGTGCCAGACAGCGCCGAGGCAATCGTGTCGCCGAACTTGCGCACCATGTCCACCGCGCTCGAGAGCTTGCCGACATACTTCGGGTCTTCGGCATAGCCGCCAGCCTTCAGCGCGCCAGCGTAGGCCGTCGCATCCGCACCCTTCCCGACCGCATTCTGATACCGATTCGCGATCAGGTTGACGAAGTCGTTGCCAAAGTCGAGCGGCGAAGGATACGCGCGGTACTGGTCTACGGCCCCCGTCTGATTGTCCTTTGCGGCGACGCCCGGGCCCTTGATGTTGCCAAGGTTGTTCGTGCCAGGAATGATCGACTTCCCCCACCCCGTCTCAAGTCCCCATTGTCCGAGCAGCACGTCAGGCGCGACGCCGATGCGCGGGCTGACGGCCGCGGCCACCGGCCCGAATTGCTGGATGAACCCCTGAACGTCTGCCATCAGAATGCCCCGAGCGCCTTCATGGCCTGATAGTCCTTCATCCACGACTGCAACTTGCCATCCGCCTTCAGCTTCTGCATGGCCGCCTGTTGAGCAGCCGGATCACCGAGCGAGCGGATGTAGGAAACGTCCGGATTGAAGGACTGGTTCCACTTCGCCTCGAACTGCGGCAGCTGGCTTGTGTTGTTGCCGTTCTGCGCGAGGAAGTTCGTCGTCGCCTGCTGGCGATCGAGCAGCGCTTGTTGCAGACCTTTTACGTGCTGAATAGATTCAAGGAGTGCCGGGGCATTCATGTTATTCGGGTCAGGCTGACCAGCTTTCGCCGCAGCGAGTCGCGCATCACTGCCGGAAAGCCCAAGCGACGATGCAGCCTGATCTGCTGCGCTGTTCAGATAATTCACGAGCAGTTGATTGTTTTTGACCTTGTCTGCCCCGGCTTGAATGCCGAATGTGTTCAGAAGTGCCGGTACATTCAAGGCGGCACTTGCCCCCCTCCCTGCAATCGTCTGCCTCAAATTGTCAGCTGCGAGATCGTACGTTTGCATCATGGGTTTTGCCTGACTTGCCGCTTGTTGGAGCGCTCCATATCGTTTCGCAGCGTCATCTGCGATTCCTTGCGCACCCATCGGCGCACCTGTCGCATAGCCGCCGCCCGGCTGCTGTGGAACCTGTCCGCCAGCCATTTGGCCTTTCGTGTACGTCGTCGGTTGACCGTTCTGATTGAGCGTGAGTCCAGGCGCGAGCGCCTCGCTGGGCGAGAGGCCGTTTTGCACCGTATAGCCGACCGTGCCGACGCCGCCGCCTGCCGCGAGTGGGTTCTGGTTCACCGCGACAGTCGCCGGACCCGTGTTGACCTGAGCGTACTTCGGCATCATCGCGTTCAGTTGAGTCTCGCCACTCAAAGCCGACATGTAGTGCTGCTGCAGCCAGCCGCGCAAAGCCTGCGGGTCCGATGGCATCGACTGCATTTCGGCTTGGAATACCTGGGGCGTAATCGATCCAGCTTGCAATTGCGTCGTCGCGAATTGCATGACGTCCTGCGGTGACAGATCCGGCTTAGTCAGCAGACTGCCGAGTCCTTGTCGTAGCCCGGATTGCGCCTTGATGGCCTGATCCAGCTTCGATGTATCGATATCGATTTGCTGCTTTTGCTGCGTATTGATGCCCTGCGCGATCTGACTCATGTTGTAGGCTGCGCGTGGGTCTTGGCTGATGATCCCCATCAGTTTGTTGTTGTCGACCTTTCCCGTGTTTGGATCAGTGGCTTGCTGATATGCAGCGGACACGGCCCGGTTCGCATCAAGTTGCTGCTGCAGAGCTTGGCCATTCGCGTTCATATACCGGAATTGCGCGACCTGCAACGCCTGCTGAAGAGGGTTGAACTCGGGCGTCTTGACTTGGAGCGGGATCGAGGTATCGAGCGGCATCGTCACACCTGAAAGTAGATGGGGTTGCCGGAAGCGCTCGTGCCATACGTCGGATTCGCTGCGGCTGAGTTTGCGGTCGCGTTGTTATTCAGCAAGCCATACGTCATCGCGGAGTTACCAATTCCATTCAATGCGTTCGTGAGCGCATTTGCGCCTCCGACGATTCCCGACGCTTGCGCGTTCGCGCCGCTCATCAAGGTATTTCCGATATTGCCAACCGCAGCTGCGCCCAGCGACCCATTTGTGCCAGCGGCGTTTTGCCCGCTTCCAACGAGTCCACTCAACCGGTTCACGTTGTTCGCGACTGAACTGTAGTTCGTCTGGAATGTGTTGAGCGCGCGATTGAAGACGTCGTTGTATGTCGAGTTCGCAAGTCCAGTCGCATACGTCGATGCTCCTTTCAGCGCTGCGCCCGACGTTCCGAGACCGCGCGCGGCCGCGCTGTTCTGCACCGACTTGAGCCCCTGATCAAGCGTGAACTGATAGCCTGGCGTGGCGGCCGCTTCATCGGCCGTAGGAGCCGAAAATCGCTGCTGGAGAATGTTGCTCGGATCGATTCCGTTGAACGTGTATGTCCCGTCACTGTTCTTCGAAAAGTTGTATCCCATCGCCTGCAGCAGCGGATTGATCGCAGACGTTCCCAAATCCATGAAAGGCTTGAGATTTTTCTGCGTCTGCTCCCATTGCTTTTCCTGCAGATCCGCCGCATACCGGGCTGAGTCGGCCTGAGTATTCGCGGCACTCCTGCTGGCATCCGCTCCAACAAGGCCGCCAACAAGCGATCCAACACCACTCACCAGACTACCGATGACGCTCATTATGCGCCCCCATACTTAAATTTCTGGCACCGAAGCCGAGTTGCGCGGCCGCATGTGCCGATCGGATAAAACCCGAGCCGAATGCAGAATCTCATGCTCTTCTGGTTTCCGTGCTCGACATAGGTTTCAGCAGCCCCAAACTCAGAAATCACGCGCCCAAGATGAGCACGCAAATGGCGTCGAATACTAGCAACGCGGGGCGCGAAGAACGCTATATGCACTTCGGCTCCCTTTTGCATCACGACGCCCACGACGCTTCCACCCTCAACTAGCCTATGCAACTCCCAATCCACCAGATATTGGCGGAACTCTTCCAGTGAGATCCCATATTTCCCGGCGCGCACAGAATTGAACGTGCGCCCAATTAATTCAGAATCGGTCATTGCTGCACGTTCTCCGCGCCGGATACGGTCAGCGTCACGCCGTTGCCGCTCGCAAAGATCTGCTGGCCGGCCTGAAGCTTGTGGCCGATGATCTGCGGGATCTGGACGGGTGACCCAGCCGGAACATTCGTCGACCACACGGTCGTCGCGTCGGCCGCCGAGCCTGCCGCGGGAGCGATGTAAATCTTCAGCGCGACGACGGCACCGGTCGGATTCCACGCCGTCGCCTGATGAATGGCGGTCGTCGTGCCCGCGGGCGCCGTGTATTCAGAAACGGGAGAGCCCGTCAGCACGGCTTGGAAAAGCTGTTTCCACGTGATCATGGATGCCTCTTGTCTATCAGGAGAATTCCCACACTTCGCACCAGCCGTTGCCACCCGAAGCACCCGTTTGCGCCGCCTGGCTGGCTTGTGCGTTTGCGCCGCCACCGCCGAAGCCGAAGCCGGCACCGACGTTCGCGCCGGTTCCAAGCCGCGGCTGACCGCCGGCACCGATAGGCGAATTGCCCCCCGGGCCGCTTTCCGAGAGCGAACCAGCCGCGAATACGAGGCCCGCGTTGCCCCCGATGCCGGGGATCGACAGGAGCGTTGTGCCGCCAGTTACGGTTGCCGCTGCAGTCGTGCCGCTACCGGCCGTGAAGCCGGGTGCGCTCAGTGCAGATCCGGCGTTGCCACCGGTTCCGCCTGGCGCGCTGATCGCGCTGCCGAACGTTGCTGCTGTACCGGCGCCACCTGCGGCGGCACTCACGCCCGCGCCCGCTGTTCCGAGGCTGACAGTCAAGCCGTTCAGGGCAGAAGCTGCGAAGAGCGCTTCGACATACGCGCCTGCACCGCCGCCGCCAGCTGCAGCCGACTGTCCCGCTCCGGTCGCAGCCGTACCGCCGCCAGCGCCGCCGGGACCCTGCATTCGCACGAGCACCGTGTTTGCGCCCGCAGTCGGGGTATATGTGCCGTTCGAAAGCGAACGAATTGCCAGAAGGCGACCCGCTTCCGTCGTCACGAAACCTGCGCCGTTTGTCAGGTGCGCTGTGTCGGTTGGAATTGACACGCCTGCGCCAAGCTGCGCATCGAAATCCTGCGTCGCGAATGCCGATGCGCTAGACGCACCGTCAATGCGCTGCTCAAGTTCTCGGATACGGTTGAGCAGATCGCCGGCCGCCGACGCATCGCCGCTTTCGCCGCGCTCGTCAGGCGCGCGCACCGCAGCAGCCATTGCCTGCGCAGCTGCTGCCTCCGCTGCATCGATCAGTGCGTAAATCTTCGAAAGGTCAGGCGACGGCTCGCCGGCCGACGTTTCCGTTTGCAGGTCTGCGATGGCCTTTTGCATCGCAGACGTATCGTTTCCCGATTCCGATCCTGTCCGACTGAACAGCGCCATGAAGAACAGGCGCCAATGTGGAGTCAGATTTCCGGATGCATCGAGCGGATTCCCGGAGGGGAAATTTGCCTGCGTGTTCACGTGCGTGCCCTCGACACGTCGACCCAGGCACCGTTCAGCGCGGTTTTGATCGGCTCGGACCATGACAACTCGAACACGCGGTCACGTGCGTAGCCGAGACGCTGAAACTGGATTGATGTGCGGAATTCGCCGCGGCGCCCCATCGTGGCCGTCACCGGATTCCCCCACGTTGCGCCGCGGTCATCGCTCCAGCGCAGACTCACGAGCGGATCTGTGGCATCGTCCGGCATCCCTGCGCCCACTTCCATATCTGCAATGAACTGGCGGAACATCACGCGGTTTCCGTCGGCTCCCAGAATGTGCGGGAAGGATCGGATGCGCTGGATCAGCGCCCCGTTGTCGGTGTAGATGTTCGGGTCGAGGGCATAGACTGCGCCCGTCTGCCAATCGCCGACGAGATTGCGGCCGGCGTTGAACGAATGGCAGTTCATGCGATGCCGGCTGAGCGAGCCGTCGGCCTCGAGATACGCGCGCTGGTGCCACTGCCCGGTCGCCGTATCGAAGCACCACGTCGCATTCGCGCTCGGGAATGTCAGAACATAGAAGGCATGGCCGCCTTGCATGTACGAAAAGCCGATCGCGTCGTTAATGCGGGAATACGCACTGATAGCTTGCTCAAGAGCGTGCGTCGAGATACGTTCGGCCTGGTAATTGCGCCCCGCGAAAACGACGCCCTGCCCCTGGAGATCATGCCCGAGCCAAAACAGCGCAAGATCGATCTTTGCGACCGAATGCTTCGCAGCGCAGCCGTGCTCGATGAAGACGCCCGGCATCCGGCCAAACGTGAAATCAGACGAGCCCGTGTTGAACCAAACCTCCGTTGTCAATTCGCCGAACAGCCAGATCTCGCGATGCATCACTGCCAGCGTGACAAGGTCGTCCGAATAGGTCGATTTCGAGGCGATATCCAGCGGATCGAATGTGACGTCGTTGTACTTCGAGATATAAAACTGCGTGCTGTTCGGCTTGTTGAACACGAAATAGCCGTCGACGAAATCGACCTTGTCGGCACCGTAGAACGCCGGATCAGTACAGCGTGTCATGGTGCGGTTCGCGAGATCCACGATGAATCCAGCCGTACTGCCATCGACAATGAAAATAGACGTCCCGTTGTCGACCATCGAAACAGGGCCACTCTCTGTCGTAACCGATCCCAACGAACTGTAATTGTTGAGCGTATCGACCGAATAGACGATGTCGTGAACCACCTCGTAGCGCGCGCCGTTCGATGCGGTGTAGATACATCGCGATTCTCCGGCGAGCGGAGGATTCGAAACAAGCGTCAAGCCCGGCGTCGGGTAGTACGTGAACGGCACCGGTGCGTCCTGCGGGTTCTGCTCGCCGTACAGGTTTACGCAGCGCTGCGCCTCCGCGATCAGGCTTTTCGCGGCGTATGCGCCGACAGTCAGAGGGACGCGCATCAGTAAGGCCGATCCGAATAGATGTTGTAGCGCTGCTTCGTCGCCAGCCCGCGCGGCATGCTCATTGCCTTGATCTGCACGTTCATGCGCTTGACGACGCGCTTCGCGTTCATCGCGAGGCGCACCAGCGCCGCCTGGGGGTCCAACTGATATGACGGCGCCAGATAGCACGCGAGGTTGTAGCGGATCGCGGCCATATACTGCGGCGGCAGGTTGATCACGTCGGCCGGCGTCACGAACTGCGGAAGTTCCTCGAGCGTCACGATGTGCAACTCAAAACTCGCGTTCGGTACCGGATACATGAACAGCGTGCCGAGCGGCCACGCCGAGTCGTAGAACGCATAGTTCGGGAACGACTGCAGCGCCTTGAGCGCGATACGCGCGTAATCCTCGCGCGCCGGGATGATCGTCACTGGGTAATCGATCGGCGTCGCGGTGCCAGGGTTCAGGCGTGCATATGCCGCGTTGATCTGGTACGGCCACGACGGCGTGTTGAAGTTGCCGCCGGGTCCGACCGTGTACGACTGCGCGCCGGTCGATTGCAGCGCCGTGTCGACGAGGTGATAGACGCTCAGGCGCTCGCCCTGCCACTGGCCGAGCATCATGTTCAGCGTGTTCAGCGCGTCCTCGGTATCGTCGGGCGCGATCGACTGCCCGATACCCAGCGCGCCGATGTCCTTTAGCGCGAGGGTGATCAGGTCGACGGCGGTTGTCACGCTGCCTCCAGCGCCGCGCGGATCTTGTCGCTCGACCAGCGCCTGTCGATCCGCACGGCCTTCTCTTTGGCGATCTGGATCAGCGCTGCGCGCTCGTCGTCGGCCGCAACATCGGCGTTGCTTCCCGCGGTCGTCGGGAGCGCGGCCTCTTCCTCGGCGCTGTGCACGAGAACGTCGCCCACCCACTTCGGATACTCGACGAAATCCGGCGCTTGCTCGCGCGGCACGAGCTCGACGCGCGCGGGCTTCTTCCAGCCATCGCCGAGCGACTCGAATGCAGCTTGCGACTCGACGATCTGCTGCGCGCCATTCGGGCCAGTTACCCACATCGGGAATTCTTGGAACACGTCGCCTCCGGAAACAAAAACCCCCGCCGAAGCGGGGGTCGATTGCTGAAGCAGGACGCCCATCAGCGGACGATCCGGCAGGCCAGCTCGTTGTACACCGGCGCCCAGCCGTACAGCACGTCGATCCGGCACGGGACGGTATCGGTGCCGATCGCGTACTGACGAGCGATCCGCATCGAGATGCCCTTGTGCACGCGGCGCGCGCCCCAAGCACCGTACTTGCTGACGTCTTCCAGGTCGGCGGTTGCCAGCGTGAACGCGTCGCGGTGATATGCGAGGCTCGCCGTGTACTGCGTCGACGCCGCGATGTCCCACGTGACTGCAGCAGCGTTCGCCGGGCCGGCGGTGACCGTCTGGTATTGCTGGTTCGACGCGGCCGTATTGATGGCCGGGAAGATCGACAGCGTCGCATTGCCGGAGCCGTCGGCCGTGGCATCGGCCAGCACGGTGAACTGACGCAGCACGCCGGTGGACTGGCGGTTCTGCGGGTTCACGCCGAACACGCCCGCGATCGTGAACGTGTCGCCCTTCTTGACCGTCGCTGCGGCACCGAGACCCGTGACGAGCAGCGTCGAGCCGGTTTGGCCCGCGCCCGAGACGGTGCCGTTCGTGCGCGTGCCGGTCGTGAACGTGTTCACGTTCTGGTCCATGCCGATGTCGAAGCCCAGACCCGACGGCGAGAAGATGCCGCTGTCGTATTGCTCGCCGATCTTGTTCGACGGATTGAACAGGCCGGCGGCCGACTTCACCATCGACCCGTTCGTGGCCGGGTCCCACACGACCGTACGGCGCCCGTCGCGCGGCGCGGCCTCGTTGTCGAGCTTCACGCCGGCATCGAGCAGCACCTTGATGTCATTCGGCGTGGTGCCGACCGTTCCGACGTTGTTCGCAACCGTCGTCGCGAGGCCGAGGCCGTCGAAATCGATCTTGTTGGCGATCGTCGCCATGGCCGGCTTGATGTAGCGGTCTGCGAACTCGTCGACGATGAGGGTCAGTTCTTGCGAGCTGAACGTGAAGTCGACGTGGAACTGCGTCGTCAGCGTGATCGGCACCGACGTTTCGTTCACGTTCTCGATGTTCAACGCCGGGCCGGTCGTACCGACGAAGCGGTTCGGCTTGCGAGCGTTGACGGTCGCGCCGATCTTCGCGCCGCTGACTGCGAACTCGTCCGAGTAGTCGCGGTTCGAGCGGGCCGTGAAGGTCAGCATGTTCTCGAGAATCATCAGCGATTCGTCGAGGATCTTGACGGGAGTGAGAAGAGTGTTTGCCATTTATCGCCTCATGAGCGGTTACGTTTGCGCCATGCGACGTAATCCGCCGTCGTGGCAAATTCCTCCGGTTCAACCGGAGCGGATTTGCCGCCAACAGGCGAGATCGGCGCGGGCGCCTTCGATACGGGAGCGGGTTTCGCCTGACCGACCGTCGTTTCGAGACGGGCCAGTTCAAGCGCCATACGGAGCGGAGGAAGGGATAGCAGGCGCTCGGCTTCTTCGGGGTGCTGGCCGAGGTGATGAAGAACCTTGTGGCCGGCATCCATCGCCGTGACGGCCTCCAGGAACTCCGGCGATGCACCGCCGAGCATCTGGAAGGTGCGCAGCGATGCGTCCCAGTCCGGAAACTCGGTCTTGCCGGCGTCGAACACCTTGTTGCAGGCCGCATCGAACTTTTCCTGCTCGATGAGACGCTTCGCCTCTGCGCGGATCTGGTCCGCGGTCATCGGCTGCGCGTTGGGTGTCGCGGTATCCGGCTGGAGTTCACGCAGGCGCGCCTCGAGGGCTTCGCGCTGCCGCTTTTCCTCGTGCTTCTCCCGCGTGAGCTGATCGATGCGCCGTTGCACCCAATCGCTCTTGGGCTTTTCCTGCGGCTGCGGCTCGACTGCTGCTGCGGGTTGCTCGGTGCCCGATTCCGTGCTCGTTTCAGCGGGCTCGTGCGCCGGTTCCGGGGTTTCCGTCGTCGGCGGTACGGTGATTTCCGTCGGTACTGCGTTGTCTTCGGTTTGCATGGACGTATCCAAGGATTTGAGCCCGGTGATGCCGCGCCGGTACGGAAAGCAAAAAGGCCCGCTCCTTTCGGATGCGGGCCTTCGGGGAAACTGGAGGGGTCAGGCGTTAGCGCTGGCCGCCGATGATGTATTGCTCGGCCGTCGGCGTGATCGGGCTGGCGGTCGTGTTCACGTACTGGATCGCAAGCGTGTTCGCCGCGGAAACGCGCACGTTGCCGATCGACAAACCGACCTGATGCGACGGCTTGTTGACGTCAATCGAGTCGCCGACTTGCAAGCCCGGTACCGTGAACGTCTGTTCGGCGCTGGTGTTCGCGGCGACCTGCGCCGGCGTGAGCGTCTGCGTGATGCGATAGATGCCTTGGATCGGGGTCGTGGACCCGAGGTCCTGGAGGATGCCGGGATAGCTCATGTCACTGTCCTTGAGGTGCGGGCAAAGAAAAACCCGCACTTGGCGGGTTCTGGGGTGGCTGTTGCATCGGGTCGGGCGTCGGAGGTGGTGCGCCTTCCGGCGCGCCGGTTCCCATCATCTGCATCACGACCTGGGTCGCGACGTGCGCAACGATCTGCGGGTCGAGCGGTTGACCCAAGGCTGCGAGGCGCTTCGTTTCCGCGTCGTATGCCTTGATGTTCGTTTCCTGCGCATCCTTCCCCTGCCGCGCGTTTTGAAGTTCGGCGGTCAGGTGCTCGATCATCTGGCCCATCTGCGTCATCTTCTGCTGCATGTCCTGCTCTTGCGGACTCGGGCCTTCGCCGAGGATCTGCGGCGGAATCGTGCGGTGCAGGCGTTCCGCGACCTCATCGGCCATCGGGAAGTCGGCCGCCTTGAACAGCAGGTCGCCCGCCACCTTCATCAGTTCCTGATCCTGCCCCATGATCTGCGTGAGCGCATTGAACGCTTCCTGCCGGCGCGTCTCGTAATTCGGACCGACCTCAACCGTGACGTCGTAGCGCCCGATGCCCGGATTGAAGATCATCTGCACTTCGTCGGCGATCGTCGGATGCGGAGCCTGTTGCAGTGGCTGTTGCTGATCCGGATCGACCTGCGCGAATGTCTCGGTGCCATCTTCGCCGACGATACGCACCACGCGTTTCGTGTCGTAGATCTTCGGAATCAGGTCGATCAGCACACGGCCCGTATAGCGAATCGCGCGCGCCACGTTGTCGATGAAGTGGTACGTCGCGCGATCGCCCTGCCGCTGCCGCGCCTGGATTGCTACACCGGCCTGCGCGTTCGACGGCTGCCCGAACTGCTCCTGATACTGGCCCGATGCCATCATCAGTTCCTGCTGCGCGTTCTGCATGCCGGTCAGATACGCATTCGCGCCGACGGGCGGCTGTTCGCGCTGCGGGCGGTCGATCTTATTTCCAGCTTCGTCGAACGAGTTGTACGGCAGGTACGGCAGATTGTCCTTGTTCGCGTTCGCCCATTCGGATTCATAGCCCTCGAATGCTTCGGCCGGCCCGACGAACGGCGTCTTCGTCTGCAGCGCGATGTACTCGACGTTCGCCGACGACATGTAGTTGTACATGCGCTGCGCGTCTTTCAGGTTCCGCGTATGGCCCTTGCGCTCGACCTTTCCGTTGATGACGATTTCCTCGCCCACCACGCGCACGATCGGAATGTAGCGCCCCGCCCACGGCTTCTCATCGATGATCTTGTCGCCCGCGATCAGATACCACGTGATCTGCGGTTCGGTGATCTCGCGCTTCTGGATCGACGCATCCTTCTCGATCGCCGCGCGCTCATCGGCGTCCTCGATCTCCGACAGGCGCATCGGGCCATTGACCGGGTGATTCACAAGCTTGTCGACCTTCGCCGTCTTGCGGAAGTACTCGCACACGCGGATCTTGTTCTTGCTGATCCAGCCGTCGCTCTGCGTGTCGTCGCCGAACACGACACTCTGCGCCTCCTCGCCCGGATAGCGCGCCTCGTACTCGGCCTTCGTCATCTCCTCGAACACGAAGGCAAACTTCGCGTCCGAGCCGTCCGCCGACTCGATGTCCGGGTCGAGGAAGATCGTGAGCGGGTCTTTCACGCGCCGCAGGAAGATTTCCTGATCGAACGAGCCGTCGTGCGCGTACTCGCAGACGACTCGCCAATAGCCGAGGCCACCTTGTACCGCGAACTCGGTCGCGGTGTCGTACACGATCTCGGCGTGCGAGTTGTATTCGATGTGCCGCACGATGCCGTCTAGGATCTTCGCGATCTCGATGTCGGCGTCGCCGTCGACTGGCAGCGTCTTGACGCTCGGCTTGTTCTGCTTCGCGTCGTTGATGATTTGCAGGTTGTGCTGGCGGACCTTGTTGATCGTCAGGCACGGGCGTGCATCGCCTTCCCGCGTGGTGCGGATCTGATCCGGCCATTGCCATCCGTTGTCCGCGTCACCGTTCGAGAAACGCAGATCCTCGACAAAGCGCTGGCGAAACTCGGACTCGAACTCCTGGCACCGCTCGAAGCGCTCCTTCGCCTCGGCGACGATCTTCGCGCTCGGATCTTCTTTCGGTTTGCGGGCCATCAGCTCATCCAAGCGCCACCGCCCATCACGGAGCGGCGCACGACGGGTTGTTTCGACTTCACGGGCTTCGCTGCTCGGCGCGCACCTTCGCAGGCATAGCGCAGCGCGTCGATCACGTGGTTGTCCTTGTCCTCAAGGATCGGCAGCACGGCACCGGTCAGCTTGTCTTCCTTGTACTTGTAGAGCGTCAGCTCATCGATCAGGTGCTTGCAGCGCGGGTGAACGACGATGTCGAACGAGTTCAGGAACTCGACGCCTTCCTCGAGCGATTTCGCGCCCTTGATCGCGGCGCGGATCTTCGGGAAGCCGTGCTTCTGCATGTGGCTGATCGTCTCTGGACGTGCCGAATCGGCCGTAATCGGCCACTTCTCGGCCTCCGGGACGGCCATGAACAGCTCGGGCAGGTTCACGATCTCGCAGCCGACCTGATACGCCTCGTAGTCGACGTACAGACGGTTCCCGTCGATGTCGCAGCGGATCAGCACCGAGGGATCGCTCGCGAATCCCCAGTCGGCGCCCAGGCGGAAGATCGTTCCCTCGGGCCGCTCGAATTCCTCGACGCGCCAGTTCTTGAACACGCGCGCCTCGCTGCGCTGCTGATAGCCACCCAGCCATACGTGCGCGTATTTGTCCGGGTCGCGGCGCTTGTCGTACTCCATTTCCTCGTGGAGTTCGCGCGGTAGCCAGGGGTTGTCCATGAAGTTCGCCTCGACGACGATCGAATCCGGGGGCGGCTCGGCGCCGCGCAGCAGAACGTCGATCGGATCGGTCGGCTTGCTCGGGTTCCACCCGAACCAGAGTTGAGAACCGGGCTTGCGGATCGTCGGGCGCAGCAGCGTGAGACTTTTCTCGGACGCGTTCTGCGCTTCCTCGAACCACGCGCGGTCGAATCCCTCCAGCGACTTGATGGAGTCGGCCGTGTGGTTCTGCATACCCTCGAAAATCGTGACGCCACCGTTGCGCGACATGATGCGTCGATCCTGCACCTCGAAATAGTCGCCCGCGTTGAACGCAGCGATCTTCGCTTCGAGCAGCTTCTTCACCGAGAACTCGAGCGACTTCAGCGTCTCGCGCAGGCAGACGAAGTCGTACTTTTCCGAGACGTTTTCTTCCAGCCACAGCTCACCGAAGAAGTGCGATTTGCCCGATCCACGACCGCCGTGCGCGCCTTTGTAACGCGCAGGAGCGAGCAGCGGAGCAAATACCCGCGGCGTCTGGATTTCGAGGATGGTCATTTCGATTTCGGATCGATGATGCGGCGCTCGACGCGCTGGAACTGGATGGCACCCCCGTCCTTGCCGGCGTGCTCGTGGTCAACCTTGTCGCGCCACTTGGCCGGCTGCCGGTTCTTCAGCCAGAAAATCTGAGCCGTCACGTTGCCGGCGAGCGCGTTCCGGTAAAGCGCGCCGACGACGTTTGCGTCTGGCACTTCCTTCGCTTGGTCAAGCACTTCCCCAAACTCAGGATGCTGCTGCTTCCACGTGCGGATCGTGCGATCGGTCGTGCCGAAGAAGCGCGCGAGCTCGACATCGGTCGCGCCGAGCAGGCAGTAGTTCCGCGCGAGCTCGACGAACTCGGGCTTGAACTTGGTCGGATTGGCCATCACGCAATCTCCGCCACGAACCTGCGTTCGATCGAGCCGTGAACGCCGGTGTCGACCATTTCGACCGAAAGCCAATCCGGATCATCCGTGCGATCGGCCAGCACGTTGTAGCCGGGGTCGGCCACGACGCGCACGCGCTTGCCGTCGTTCGGGCTCGCCGGGCAGCAAATCACGTGCGTGGCTTCAGTGCGCATGGCGTTACAGCAGCTTCGCCAAGTGATCGCGCGCGACCGTGACCTCATGCGCGAACAGGTGGATGCCGGCCGCGATCTTGCGCTCGATCTCGGCGAGCATGGCGTCGAGCATCAGGAGGTGCGACGGGGCGTCAACACCGCCGCCGACTGCGGGCGCGTCAGCAGGGTTGAGGGAGTTCGCCGCTTGCGACCCGCTCGCGAGCATCGCAGTCGAGGCAGAGGAAGGAGAAACGTCCGTCGACGTGCCAGTAGCCGGTGCCTGAGCACCGGCGGCAAGCTCCCCCGCCGTGGCCGTGCCAGCCTCCGCGATCTGATTGATCTGCATAGGTACGACGTTGCGAGCCTGAATCTCGGCCAACTGCTCCGGCGTCCAGTTCGGGGCGTCGGCCGGCTCGGTGCTGCTCGGTGCTGCGTTGATATCGCTCATGTCATGCTCCGTTCGTTGATAGGATTGCTGCCGCCCGTCGCCAGCACGAGTTCCGGAATCCGGCGGAGACCACTGGCTTCCAATACGTCGACAGCTGCCGCGGTTCGCGCACTCACGGCTTGCGGAAGAATCACTTCTTGGCCTTGTGCTTCGCGGTGCGTTCACCGCGCTTCGGGGACTCGCCGAGCACCTTGTCGGCCTTGGCGTCGATCTTCGACTTCTCGCTCGGGGACATGCGGCCGGCGTTGACGGCCTGCGATGCGCGCGCCTTGGCGTTCGCCGCGTGAGCGCGATCGTTGACCGGATACGACCGATCCGGGCCCGCAAACGCCTTCGCAGGCAGCTTGTCGCGCTTCTTCGTGCTCATCGTCGCCATGGCATGCTCCAAAGCAAAAAGCCCGCTGGCGGATGCCAAGCGGGCTTTCGGGTGCTGAATTCGGTTTTCTGAGGGCGAACGACTCCCCCACGGCGCGGATTATAGGCTGCTGCTATCGGGTTTACAAGTGGGATTCATTGCGCCGTCTCGACCAGATCACGCGCCTCGAACATCGGACGCAGCAGATCCTTCGCCTGCGCATACTCGTCCGGCAGCGGAGATTGCAGCCGAATCGACGACCAGGAACGCGCTCCGCTGAACCGGTTGCGCATTTCCGTCTGAATCGCCACGCGGCCACGCAGATCTAGGCGCGACACGCATGCATCAACGGCCTCGCAGACCGCCTTGCGCGCCCGCATGTCAGCCGCATCAGCCAGATCTGAGGACTCGCGCCAACCGGCCCGGTATTCGCGGCACGCAGGATCGGCGCCCCCGTAGCCAAGCTTCGGGCGATACGAATCCTGCCAGTCATACCAGTCTTCGAGCAGGTCGTCGATTTCGTCGTTGCGATTCATGCAGACTCCGATTACGAAACGAGGAATGCGAATGCGGCGAAAAGCAAAACGCCACCTAACCATGCGCAACCAGCCAGACATCCTCCGAAGAACGCCCCTATCCATGGTCCCGTGCAGTAATCCTGACGTCCTTTGTGAGCCCCGATTGCGATTCCGACCACCAGCACAACGAGCAACGTGAGAATCCCGATCTTCATCGCAAGAACTTCGCTTGGCGTCACGTTCGGATGCAGGTATAGCACGCATTCGGCATATGACTGTGAACGCGCCACATCTGCCGTCGTCTGGTTGTACGAGGTGATGTCGGCGATACAGCGCGCGGTATGCGCCTCCGCTTCTGCGCGAGCTGCGTTGGCTGCAGCAATGCTTGATTGCGTCGATGCCATGAGGGCGATGCTGACAGCTGGCATGAATGGCTCCGGATCATGTGGGGAATCGCCCGTCTCGCACGAGCCAGCGGCCGAGTGCGCATCGGCGTAGCGTGGTGCTCAGAATGCCGATCGCTGCGCGTCGAATTTGGCGCTGCGCACGGCGATTACGAAGATGTGCCCGATAACCATCATGGCGGGCAGCCAGACGCGGTCGAAGTACACCGCGAGCACGAAAGCGATCGCGCACGTCATCAGCATCGAAGTCACGCTACGAAGCCGGATCGGATTCTTCTCGATCGGCTTCTTGTCGAGCAGCGAGCCGAGCAAAACGAACCAGGTCAGCGCGGTCACGAACCAGAGATAGCCGACGGCTACACTCAGTGAGGCATCCGACTGGAAGGTGGCCGCAGCCCACAGCAGGGCCGCGATGAAGGCATTGATGACGAAATTCATGCTGCTCTCCGGTTGTGCTGCTGGTTGTCGCGCCAGTCGATGAACGGCCGGCGCAGGAACTGGTGGAAGCGTTGCTGCGCCTGAGCGTCGGTCGCGAGCTCGCGGCGGCTGTCGATCTCGCATATCGTGCGGATGAAATCGGCCGCCGTGTCGACGTCGACTTCGCGCGGCGGTACCATCCATTGCGCGACCCAGGCGCGGAACTGCGGATCGCGCGGGAGCATGCCGGCGAGTTGGACGAGGTTCATCGATCGCCCCACTCTTTGAGCTTCAGCACACGCCGCTCCCACGCTTCGAACGCGAGCACTGCGGTTTGCCCTCTGCAGGCCGCGCCTCGACCTACGCAGCGATAGAGCCCACGATGACGATCGATATGCGGAATGTCAGCGGCCATCTTTCGCTGATACCGATCCTCCGCGATTCGAAGTGGCATCAGCAGCGCATCGACCCTCGCGAGAGTCGGGGCCACGCGCTCGGCATAGCTCGGGGAGGCCGGAGCGCAGAAACCTTTGATGATTCGAACGACGCTCATGTCAGATGCCTTTGCGCCCATCGCGCGATCAGGATCGCGTCGGCGCGGCCGTCGTGTTTAGCCAGAGGGCAGAACGCCTGTCCGTACAGCTCGCGCGCGATGCGCAAGCTTTGGCGCTTCGTGTCCTCGGTCTCGGTGCGCTTGATGCCGTAGAAGCCCTGCCACGTGCGCGGCGCGACGACCTCGACCGCGTAGCCCGTCAGCTCGCACACGGTCATGATCACTGCCTTTGTCGCTTCGAGGGATGCCATGGTCTGCACGGATCCGCCCGCGAAGGTGTTCAGCGCTTCCATGACGACGATCACGCTGTCGCTCGCGGGGATCAGGTCGCGCAACGTGCGCTGCAGCACATGCGGGTCAACCTCGTTGCGCACCTTGCCCGTGCCCTGCTTCTTGCGCGTCGGCATGTCCGCGATGCGCAGTGCGCCGTTGTGGTCGAGCGCGGCGAGCGCGCCGGAAATGCCCGGGTCGATTCCGAGGATCAGCATGCGCCCTCCTGCTTTTGGGGCGGAAGGATGGCTCCGCAATCGCACGGGCCGTTCGGATATGCAGGCTCGTTGTGGACTGCGCAATCGCTGGCGTGAATCGGCGCGCGGAGGTTCCAGGCTTCGATTGCTTCGGTGCCCGTGCGCCGCATCGGCCCTTCGGCCTCGCAATGGAGGCATGCGACCGCAAAGCCGTCTGTCCACATCGGGAACAAGCGCGCCTTCAACCCGCAGAACGGGCACGGCAGCAGTTCGCGCGCGGGCGTAGTGGATGCGTTCATGCTCGCGCTCCCTCGTATTCGGCAACGCGCCGAGCAGAAGCACGCTTCGCCGTTTCAAGGTTTTCGCGGAGCACCTTTGCGTTCTCGGCCATCTTCTGCGCGAGCCTTTCGCGAGCACTCGGGATTCCGCCGACCATTGCGCGCAAGCGCGCGAGATTGCTTTCGGCCACTGCGGCATCGAACGGCTCGTCTGGAGCCGCCAGCGCCGGAACAATCGCCTGAGCATGCGTCAGCGTCAGCCGCCCGGCACGGACCGCATCCGCGACAGCTCTTTCGCGAAGCTCAGGGTCATAACCGAGCGACGTCAGCCATTGCGCCGGCGCGCTATTGGCGCGGTTCCGTTCGACGATCCGCTCGTAGGCAGCCTTGAACGCCATGCGCGCGCCCACCTCGTCGCCCCCGTCGAGCACCGAGGTAGCGACCGAAAATGCCTCGGCGCACTCCTGCGTCCAGACGACCGTATCTCGCTCGTCGCGGCTGCGCAGCGCGATAGCCCATGCTTCGTTGGCATCGGGGCGGCCGTCGGACTCGCGCGGCAGGCGCAACACCACGTCGGCAGGCATCGGCGGGAACTTGCTCTCGCGCATATGCGCCGACAGCGCTCCGCGCACCTGCTCGATCGAGTACGGCTCGAGCACCGTGAGCCAGAGGTCGATCGATTCGAACGGCGGCAGCGGCTTGAGCAGCGTCGAGTAGCAGAGGTTCAGCAGCTTCACGAACTCGGGCTTGTCGGTGGGTCGCATGTCAGCGCTCCATGTCAAAGGTCATCGGGTCGGCGGGGGCGCCAGCATCACGCGCGAGATACGCGGCGACGAGCGCGTCGTTTTGGGCGGCCACGCCGTTCGCGGGGCCGACCTGCGGGCGCGGCGGCGTCACGTCGTTGGCGATGAATCGGTCGATCTGATCGGCGCTACGCAGGATCAGCGCCAAGCCGTTGTACTTCTGGCTCCGGTCGTTCTGGCCCATGTTGTGCGGCGTGAGGCTGCATCCGCGGATTGCACGGCAGAGGTCGCGTGGCGAATAGCCCATGCCAAGCGCGTCCCTGATCGCCTTGCGACGCTTGTCGTCGAGTTGCGATCGAGGCGAATCCATGACGCGTTGCCAGTAGCCAAAAATCTCGGCGACCTCGTCGATTTCTTCGGCGTCAGCTTCGCCGCCTTCAAGCGAGAGCGACAGTGTTGTTGGCTCACTCTCTGGCTCTGGCTCTGGCTGTGGTTCTGGTTCAGGCTCTGGTTTTCGATAGGCTTTGCGACTGGTATCGAAAGGGTTTGCAAAGGGTTTGAATTTGGCCAGTTTTTCGGCGCTGAACCTGGGCTCAAATTCGGCGATAGCCCAAGCCAGTAAAGGCTTTGCGCCGCAATCGTTCGGGATCTGATCGAACAGCTTCTCGGCTGCTTTGACGACGTTCGGGTTTTCGGGCTGATTCCACTTCAAAAACTTGTGGATAACTAGCCAATTTGACCCTTCGGAAAGGGTCGCCCAACCCTTTCGATACAGTTCGGCAAACCCTTCCATAACCCTTTGCAAAGGCCATTTGAGGTCATCAGAAACGTATGCGGGAGGAATGCGAAAGCACCCCAGCATGTTCGAATGTGGGCTTGTCAGAAGGTAGGCCGCGAGCGTACGGCCGTCTTCTGTCATCGACCGAATATCCTGGCTCGTCCAGAACGACGAGTGGATCTTTCCGTATTCACGCACGGAGGTCCTCCAGCTTGATGCAAGTGCCGTCGAGTTGACGCAGCACCACGGTTTCTTCGAAGCAGTCACGGCCCGGGATGCGGTACGTCTTCCATCCCATGTCAGCGAGGATCGCGTCGCGCCGAGCGTCTTTCGCGCGATCATGAAATGCCGCGCCGTCGCACTCGAGCGCGATCTTTCGAACTGGATCGGCGAAGTCGACAACGAAACGGCCAACGGGAAACTGCGGCCAAAACGGCAGCCCGTAACATCGGATGTCGCTCCAGATGGCGGCTTCGATGGGGGTAAAGAGAGCGGCCCAATCGGCAATGACGTATGGATCGCACGGGGGCGCCCACGATTCCTCCCCGCGCTCTACTGCAGCGGCATAAAGCCGATAGTTGTGGCGGAGTGCCGAGAACCAGTCAGTCCAGTTGCCGCGCACAGGACGCATTTGCGCCTGCAATTCGAGGGAGCGAAGCATGTCGCCCAAGAACTGGTCGGCGAAGCGAAATCCTTCCGGCTTACCGGTGAGGTTATTCGGGAGGTCCATCAGCACCACCTCCACGCACCACCAAACGCGAACCAGATGACGGACGCCATCCAGGCGTCGATCCAGAGATCAATCACGGGCGTTCTCCTTGCGCACTGGGGCCGCTTCGGGCTGTTGCCGCTCGATCATCCAGAGGTCGTCCGCGCGGTACGCGAGTCGATCGCGCGGTGGGTCGCGGAACACGAACAGGAACCGGCCATCGTCTTCGCCGAGGTACTCCATCGGTCGGCCGAGCTTCCGGATGAACAATTTGCCGACATCGCGGGGTGTGAGCTTCATGCAGCACCCCGCTGCGCGAATGCTTGCTGGACGAACTCGCCGATCGCCTGCTGACTGAGCCGGCGATATTCCTCGACGGCACGCCGCTCCTGCACCGCGAGCCACTGTCGCGGGTAGTCGCAGCCCGTGAACATACAAAAGCGATCAAGCTTCGTCGCAGGGAACGGGCGGCGACCGGCGATCAGATCAGCGAAATGCGGATAGTGGATGTCGCAGTTGCGCGCGAGCGTCTTGCGGTCGAACCGGCGCAGGCCGAGCTCAAGCGCACGCTCGAGGCACGCCTCAAACGTCATCGACTCGATCTCCTGATCCGGCAGCGTCGCGGCCTGTACCCACGGCGCAAACATCCTGAATTCGGTCTGGTTCATACGAAAAATCAATCGTTACCCAGTTGATTACCCACTTGCTTACCCAGTTGGCCCGGGCTCGAAATAAAAGCCGGGTATCGCCCGGCTAGCGTTGTTAGGCGCGGAGTTTCATGCGGGCACCTCGCTTGAGCGTTCCGCAGATTTCGCACTGAAGTGCTGCGCATGGAACGCCGCAATACGGTTCCAGTAGGAGGCCTTGGTATCGGCGATCTGGCCGGACTGGATGCGGCTGATTGTGGCTTGGGGGATGCTGGTCGCCGCACCGATCTTGCTCTGGCTTACGCCATCTGCCGTCAGCTCGTCGACCAGTTGCTTGGCGGGCTTCATAGGACGCTCCGTGGTCTGTTGGAGCGTATTTTATACGTTTTCGTATTGAAGTAAATCTATTTCGTATAGAGGCTTGTGGGAATCTATGCAAATACGTATTTTTCCGGGCATGACCGCTGACCCCACCTTGCTCGCCTCAAATTTGCAGTGGCTGATGGACCGCCGCGGCCTCAACGGGAATTCGCTCGCTGAGGCGCTTAACAACCGGCCTCCACAGCCTACGATTCATCGCATCTTGATCGGCGAGAGCCAGACCCCCAGGGACCCGACGCTGCGGCCTATAGCCGATTATTTCGGCGTATCAATCAATGATCTTCGGTATATCGATCTGAGAAAGATTCAGTCAGAATCCAACATTCGTCCCGCGGCGATCGGGACGAGGCGCATCCCCCTACTGAATAGCCGGGAGGCGGTAAAAATGACTGAAGCTGTTGGCTCATCTTCGAGGCACGGGGCATCCGATTTCCTGTTGACAGATCTCGATCTTTCCGAAGGCGCCTTTGCGATCGAGGTCGAAGACGACTCGATGACTCCCGAATTTAGTCCGGGCGATCGAGTAATTGTCGACCCGAACTTGCATCCGCGACCAGGCGACTATGTCGTAGCTGCTACTGGAGAGGAAATTGCGACATTTAAACGTTACCGAGCGCGAGGCAGAAACGATGCCGGCGAAGAAGTCTTCGAACTGGTTCCCATGAACCCGGATTACCCCACTATCAGTAGTGAGCAGCGCCGAGTGAATATCATTGGCGTGATGGTCGAGCACAGGCGCTATAGAAAACGGTGATCGCGCATCTCTATGCTTGCGGGATCCACAACAAAAAAGGGGAATAATGCAATGAGGCGCCTGCTTGTTGCGGCGATGATGGCGACTGCATGTGCGCAAGCCGTCGCAGCTGATGGAAACGAACTTTACGGGTGGCTAACTTCACCGGATCCTATGATTCAAATGAGGGCGCTGGGATATGTCCAAGGGGTCCTCGATCAGGATCATTTCTCAGGGGAGGCAGAGAAATTCCTTGTTGCGAAAGGAGCTCCCGCAAGCCCAATGAAACACGCCTGTCGCCCGAATGGGCAGACGGGGCAACAGATCGTTGACATCGTGCGTCGAGAACTTGAGAAGCACCCTGAAGACAGAACTGAGCCAGGCGCACAAATCGTCTGGGGAGTCTTTGTCACCGCCTTTCCCTGTCGCTCCTGACGCACACATCATTCGACTCAGATTCAACAGTCCCGCGGCGAGCGGGATTTTTTTTGCCAAAATTTATACGCTTTCGTATTGACTATCCAATACGCTTTCGTATAATTGCCTCAACGTCACCTCCGACACCGAGGCCACCATGCTCCACCACCACCCGATCACCCCGCGCGCGCTGCCGTCGGCTGCTGACGTCTTCGCGTTCGAGCTGAAGCAGCGAATCTTGGCGAACGGCGCACGTCTGGCCGTCGCGTTCGACGACAGCGGCGCGCGCATGCAGAACGCGATGTGCCGCGCGCTGTTCGACGCGACCGGCGAGGCGTTCGTCGCTGGCTCGTTTGTGCACGTGGGGGTCTGAGATGTTGCGGCCCACCACCACCGAACGCGCGGCCGACTTCTGGTCGGATCGGCAGCTGCAGCAGGCGGACGATGCGGCGCTCGCCGAGTACGACCTCGGCAGCAAAGCCGATGACGCGGTGATCGACCAGTTCGACAAGCTGCCGATCGACTGCGCTCAGGGTCGGGCAATCATGCTGGCCCTTGATCGTGGCGACTACTACTCAGCGTGCGAGATCTTGCTCGACGCTCGCAAGGTATTGCGAGACGAAATTCTCGCGAAGCTTCGCAAGCCGAGCGCCCCGAAGTTCAAGAACGTCAGCTGCTCGCAATGCGGCCAGACGTTCGGCTCGGGGAATGAGGGCTTCAGCCTCTGCCGCGACCACATCGGGCGCCGCGCTGTTCGCCTCTGGGACGAGGCCTGACATGCAGCTCTTCATCAAAACCGTCCTGATCGGCCTCGGCCTGTTCTTCGCGTTCGGCATCGGCTACGAGGTAGTCGATCGCATCCGCACCGCGATGAAGGACATCGAGAACGACGACCACCACCGCGGCTGAGCCGCGCACTGACCAACGCAACACGAAGGGAAACGACGACATGAACGTCATCACCGAAACGCTTGAGCAAGACGGCAGCCAATGGGCCGCAGTTGTTGAAGTTCAAGGCGTCGTGTACCGAGCCAGCTACGTGAACAACAAGCTGAGCTGCGGTCTTGGCCCGTACAAGCACAACCCGCGCCGTCCTCGCTGGGCCGAAAAATCGGTTCGCGAGTGGGCTGAGAAGCAGGTCGCCAAGCTTTCTCCGGAATGGATGCAACTTCACCGCGAGTTGTACGCATGAAGGTGATCGCCATGAAGGC
The DNA here is from genome assembly GCF_001718555.1 of Burkholderia metallica. Taxonomy (NCBI): domain Bacteria; kingdom Pseudomonadati; phylum Pseudomonadota; class Betaproteobacteria; order Burkholderiales; family Burkholderiaceae; genus Burkholderia; species Burkholderia metallica. Next base: position 1,720,328 of record NZ_CP013401.1, on the reverse strand, counting down.
CGCTCGCAAGGCGGCCGAGCAGCGCAAGCACCGTGACACGGTACTCGATGCGTTCGACCGACTTGAACACGCCGACAAGCGCACGAAGCGCGAGCAGGCCGCCGATGTTCGGCGCAAGGCGCGCAACCAGTTCTAACAACCGTTCCCGCTACAGGAGAAAGACCGTGCAAAACGAACAACTAGTGAAGCAAGCCCGCGAACTGGCTGATCGATTCGACTCCATGTCGGACACCTATGCAGCATCGGACGACCGATTCGACGCGATGAAGCTCCTTCGCGCACTTGCCGAGATCGTCGAAAAGGCAGTCTGACCAACCGCGCCCGCTACGGCTGCCAATCACACCACACCGAGGGACCACATGGAAAAGATCAACGACGGCGGCCCGGCGTTTCCGGGCCCGGATCAGGCCGAGCAGTCGGCCGACATTCACGAAGGCATGACGCTCCGCGACTACTTCGCGATCCGGGCTCCGGAACCGACCAAGGAGCGTATGGACTGCGAACGTCGATATGACCAGAACCGGAATCCGTACAACGACGCCCACAAGCCAAAGCTTCGTTCCGACGTCGAGATTCGCTGCGATCTCGCATACGAGTACGCCGATGCCATGCTCCGCGCCCGAGGTGCGGCATGAACGAGATCAAGCACACGCCGGGGCCGTGGGAAATCGACACGATCGACAACTGCGGGGAATACGGTGACGGCGGTCCGGACACGTCGACGGGCTTCAAGTCGTATGCCGTCTATGACGCGAAGGGGCGCGTTCTATTCGACACGCTCAATTCGGATGCAGCGGAAATCCACGAGCAGGGGTACGACCTTGATCACTACGCATGGGATGAGGTCGGAAAGCAAAACCTGACGCTCGCGCAGGCATCGCCCGACATGGCCGAGATCCTCGAAATCATCGCGGCCGACGCTGACGCGGGAACGATCCTGCTGACCTCCGGCGTACGACTCGCCATCGACGCAGCGCTGATCAAGGCCGGCCGCAAGGCTGCGCCGGAGCCGGTGCGGCACGTGACGATTGCGGGAGGTGCGCGATGAGCACCAATGAGAACGGCGACGACCTGCTCGACATGGAGTTCATCAACAGTCTGCCGCAGCCGTTGCTCGCTCGGCAGTACGGCAGCGGTGACAGGTGGTGGTGGCCTGTGAATGACATCGACGTGCAGACCGGGCTTCTTCGCATCGATGTCTGCGGGAAACTCGATGTCCTGCACATCAGCGACGTCTATTTCTTTCGCGACGCGAACGGCAACGAGTACCACTCGGACGACTTCTACAGCGACTCCGATCGCGCCGAACTGGCGAAGAAGGCATGATGCGCGCCCCTCTCACCCGCCTCCCCGACTGGTTCCCGCTCGCGGTGCTCGGCGCGCTGTGGCTTATCGCGTCGGGCGTTGCGCCGGCTTATGAACTTCTTTCAGGACTCGCAAAATGACCAACGCGCAGCACACTCCCGGCCAATGGAAGTTTTCGCGGTGGGACGAATTCGGCGACACACGATTCTATGTTTCGCAACAGGACGGTGCGCCGTACACGCCGAACTATTCCGACGTCGCGACGGTGATCGCTGAGACGTGCTCTGGTGAACGTGTGCGCATTCAAGAAGCCAATGCACGCCTCATCGCTGCCGCGCCGGAATTGCTCGCTACGGCGCAGAAGCTGGTCGATATGTACGACGCACATTTTCGTCTGAACGATTACAGCGCGCTCGAAGTCTCGAAGCATCACGTCGACGAACTGGCCAATGCGTTCGAGGCTGCGCGTGCCGCTCTTGCCAAATCCCAAGGCGAAGCATGAACCCGATCACCTACCTCTGCGACGCCCTCGACCGTCTGTTCGAACGCAGCCCGGTCGCGGGAATCATCGTCGCGATCGTGATCGCAGCGGCATGCATGGTCACGATCGCTTTCCTCAACCAGGACGGAACGTCCATCACCACGATCAATGCGAGGTTCGCATGAGCAATGCCCTCATCGCCGTCACCAATGAAATTTACGGCGTCCGTGAAAACTTCGAACGCGTTACGGTCGATCGCTCGATTAACTTCGATCGCGAAGCCGGCTTCGCTGTGCAGATCTTGCAAGGCAATTCGTACTTGCTCAGTGTTGCCGAGAAAGATCGCGCCTCGATGGTTGCAGCGGTGACGAACGTTTCAGCGATCGGCATCAGCCTCAACCCTGCTAAGAAACAGGCATACCTTGTGCCGCGTGGCGGGAAAGTGTGCCTCGACATCAGCTACATGGGTCTGTTGGATCTGGCAATTGCATCAGGATCTATCCAGTGGGGGCAGGCCGAGGTGGTGTGCGAGGAGGACAACTTCACTCTGCGCGGATTCGACCAAGCGCCACTGCACGACTTCGCACCGTTCAGCAAGACGCGCGGCGCAGTCGTTGGCGTCTATGTCGTCGTGAAGACTGCATCCGGCGACTACCTGACCGACACGATGACGATCGCTGAGGTTCTGGCGATCAAGGCGAGATCGGAGACCGGCAAGAAAGATACCGGTCCGTGGAAGACGGACTTCAACGAAATGGCGAAGAAGACCGTCATCAAACGAGCCTACAAGACATGGCCGAAGACGGATCGACTCGATGCTGCGGTCCATCACCTGAATACCGATGCTGGCGAAGGCATCAACTTCGCCAACGAACGTCCGAACTATTGCGATCCCGACGTGCTGAAGGCATGGGTCGACAAGGCCAAGGCTGCTCGAACAGCTGAATCTCTCGCGAAGATTTGGCAGGACGGCTTGGCCGTCATCCGGCCGACGAAGGATATGCAGGCTTACGAAGTATTCAAGCAGACCGTCGCCGTTCGTGGCGAAGAAATTAAGCGCCGCGCCGAGCAGCGGAACAACGCTCAGGATGTAACTCCCACCGAACCGGCACAGCGAGAGCCCGGCGCCGATGACGAGCTCGAAGAGGATTTCCGGCGTCAGATGGCGGCTGAACAAGGGGGCAATGATGCAAGTCATTGAATGCGCCCAAGGCAGCGACGAGTGGCATCGAGCTCGCGCCGGTGTCATCACAGCCAGCATGTTCGGTGCTGCGAGAAAACGTCTCAAGGTTGGCCCGAACAAGGGTGATTACTCGTCTGAGGCGAAGGACTATGCATTCCGTCTGGCAGTCGAACGTATCAGCGGTCAGCCGCTCGACGAAGGTTTTGAGACGTGGCAGATGAAGCGCGGCCATGAGCTTGAGCCTGAAGCGCGCATGGAGCACGAAGCTCTCACGGGACTGTTCGTGAAGCGCGCCGGATTCGTCGTGACTGACGACGGGCTGTTCGGTGCGAGTGCTGATGGCCTGATCGATCCCGACGGCGGCAGCGAATATAAGTGCTTCATCGCTCCCGACAAGCTGCGCCCGATGTTGCTCGATAACGATGCGAGCGATGTGATGGAACAGGCGCAGGGCTGCATGTGGCTTTGCGGTGCGAAGTGGTGGCACGTCGGGCTGTACTGCCCTGCTCTTGCCCTTGTGGGCCGTCAGTTCACGTTGATCGAGGTTCGACGTGACGACGCTTTCATCGAGCGATTGGAGGCCGATCTAGTCGAGTTCTCCAGGCTTGTCGCCGCATACGAAACCCGGCTCCGCCTGCGCGCCGCGTAACCCGACATTGATGCTGTTCTACTGATTGAGGATGACGTGCCTGCGTACTACAACGAGCACGACCCATACGCCGCGCAGTGGATGCGCAACCTGATCGCCGCCGGACATATCGCACCCGGAGACGTCGACGAACGGAGCATTGAGGATGTCCGACCTGATGACCTGCGAGCCTACGATCAGTGCCATTTCTTCGCCGGAATCGGAGTCTGGTCGCACGCTCTTCGACGAGCCGGCTGGCCCGACGATCGACCTGTTTGGACCGGTTCCTGTCCGTGCCAACCTTTCTCCGCGGCAGGCAAAGGAGCTGGGTTTGATGACGAGCGGCACCTGTGGCCTGCATGGTACTGGCTCATCAGCGAGTGCCGCCCTCCAGTTATCTTTGGAGAGCAGGTTGCGAGCTCGGCTGTCGAGCCTTGGATCGACCTTGTACACGCTGACATGGAAGCGCTGGACTACCCCTTCGGGTGTGTCCCGTTTCCGTCTGCGAGCGTCGGCTCCCCGCATATCCGGGACCGGGCGTACTGGATGGCCTACGCCGCTCGCGAGCGACGCGCGCGGATCGGCCGGCGTCGGCAAGACCGAACTGCCGAACATGGTGAAGCTGGCCGGTTGGCCCACGCCGACCGCAGCGCTCGCGGACAAGGGCGTGCGATCGACGGAGGGCGGCATTCGCGAAGCGATGCGATCGCATGGGCCAGATCTGGCGGCGATGGCTTGCCTGACGGCTTCGAGCGAATCGAGCCAGCCGGCCCGACTAACGGCTTCTGGCGCGATGCTGACTGGCTCCTCTGCCGGGATGGAAAGTGGCGGCCAGTTGAACCCGGCACATTCCCGCTGGTTGATGGGTCTGCCGGCGGCGTGGGACGAGTGCGCGCCGATCAAGAACGCCTCGCCGCGCTTCTCCCGCGCAAAGACCGGGGCAGCCGTACAGGACGACTCCGAGGATATGGCAACGCGATCAACGCCGAAGCGGCCACGCAATTCATCCTCGCCGCGCAAGACATCCTGACTATCTGAGGACCACCATGACCACCACCGACAATAGCCGCGCTGATGCGCTTCCTGCTGCGCCCGTGTGCCCTGAATACGACGCCGCCGCCGTGCGGTTCGGAGAATGTGACCACTGCAACAAGCGCAGCCATATTCGACCGCACGACGGCGCGATGATTTGTGGCTCGTGCGCCGATGCAGATTACCTCGCCGCATGGATCGACCATGCCGAACAACTCCGCGCCATCCTTACCGCATCCCCTCTCGAGCAGCACGAAGCAGCGCCGGCCGAGCGGTCACTCGACTACTCCGAAGGTTACGACGACGGGCTCAACGCGGGGCGAGAGCTTCTCGAAGATATGCGCGCGAAGGTAGAACGGCTGGAAGCATCGGTGCAGCGTTACCGCAACATGGTTGACGAATTGAAGCAGCGGCTGCACGACGTGACGGACCCCGCCCCGCTCGAAGGTACGGGCAATGGGGCGGAGGTGGAAGTAAAGCGCCATGTGAACGACGACACGCCGCGAGATGCTGATTGCGAGGCCGCGCTCCGCAAGCTCGATGCCGAAGTAGGCCAAGGCGTTGACGAATATTGGGCTTGGGGATTCCGCGAGGGTTGGAAAGAAGCACGCATTGCACTGTCCCGCGCCCCTCGCACTGAAGTGGCGGGAGCGGCCGAGAAGATCGCCGCCTTGATTCAGCCGAATCCGCCGGGCGAACTCGGGCCGATCGACGAACCGGAATCGCAGTACCGCTTCGGCTACAACACCGCGATCGAGGATGCGCTGATCATCCTCGACGGCGAGCCTCGCTCCGCTCCCTCCGCAGAGGCAGCGGCAGCGCCGGCAGACGAGCGCGGTCCATGCATTTGTCAGGAAGATCTTGGGAATCCCGACGGAACTTGCGGATACGTCAATGGCGTGAAGCCGTGTCTTGTACATGCCCCAGATACGGGCGCGGCAGCATCGCAGCCCGCAGCGGAGCCCACGATTCCGGCCGAACTGCATCACGACACCGCAAAGCTTGTGCGCCGATTCGCCCATGCGCTCGGCAACAAGTTGCTGTCCGCGCAGCGGAAGTACGGCTACTCGGACAACTGGATGCGCGACGACTGGGCGGACGAGTGCCGCGCCGAGTTGATGCGCCATATCCAGAAGGGTGATCCGCGCGACGTTGCTGCGTACTGCGCATTCCTGTGGCACCACAACGAATCGACCGCAGCGGCAGCGGGGCAAGAGGCGGTGGCGTGGCAAGTGCGGCGCACGGAGATCAGCCCTACGGGCGCTCCGATCCAACGGGAGAACTGCACGAAGGAGTTGCACGACGCGACGCTCGCGACCGGGCGCTATGCGGGTTACGACAATGGCCCGCGTTGCGAAGTGCGCGCGCTATACACCGCCCCGCCCGCGCAGGTCGCCACTCGGCAGGAGATGACGGACGAGCAGTGGTACGACCTTGCGTCGCGGCACGCCAATGCCGAATGGAACAGCGACGGTTATCTGGCTTCGGTCAAATCGCTCTGCGACGACTACCGCGCCCTTCTCGATGGAGACAAGCAATGAGCCATCCGGAATACATCGTGATCCGCGTCAAGCGGCCCGAAGATTACGACGATGTGTGCGCTGAACTGGTCGCCGAGGACTTTCTCGCGACGCATGACAACGGGCATTGGGAATATGAAGTCACGGACGACGAGGCCAAGCATGAATAAGACGCTGACGGTCGAAAAAATCGACGCGCTGAAGCAAGCCGCGCTTGCGGCAACACCGCAGGACATCGACAGTGCTCAGTCCATCGACCACTACAACGACGGACGGTATATCGAATGTCCATGCTGCAGCGGCGAAGGAAGCGTCGAGCTAGAAGCCGATTTCCTAAACTATGACGGCGAACCGCTCGGCGTGCAGTTTTACGGAATCGGAAACGCGCCTGGTGCGGCCGAGGCATATTTTCGGGCCGCGAACCCGGCGACCATTCTCGCGTTGCTGGAGCGCCTCGAACACGCCGAAGCTGCCCTCCTCGCCGCTCAGCAGCCGGAGCCGCGTGCCGAGGTGACGGAGGCGATGGTCGATGCTGCCATCGAAGCGCTTGGCCCGTGCGTTGGGTCGTGCGGCGAAGCATCGCCGCCGCAACGTTGTGACATCCGCGACGCTATCGAAGCAGCCCTGAACGTTCGCGCAGGAGAAGGCCAATGACCAGCCGCCGCATCAACAGCGCTGTCGTGATCGGCGTCCTCGCGAATGGCACGCACACCGCGCGGCAGATAGCGACTGAACTCCAGACGTCGACGGCCTTCGTGCAGTGCTTCCTCGACACGCTGTTCTACGCCGGCCGCATCCGGATCGATCGGCGCGTCACGACGGACACGGCGTACGAGCTGACGCCTGTCGCCGCACCGCGCGCGCCGCTCGACACGCCGTCCGCCGGGCCGCGTCTCGCACCCAACCTGCAATCCACGCTCGCTGGATACGATCGCGAGATCAACCGCCGTGTCGAGCTTGCTATGGCTACGAGGGGAAAATGAGCATCGTGACGAACGACGAGCTCGTCGAGCTGACGGGCGGCCTCAAGCAAGGGGCAGCGCAGGCGCGCTGGATCAAGAAGGCGCTCGGCATTGATGCGCCGCGGAAGGCAGACGGCCATCCCCTTTTGACATGGGAACAAGTGAACCGCCGCGATGAAGCGCCGCAGCGCAAATCGACTATCAACTGGCAAACCGCAGCATGAAACGGAAGAAGAACATCCTGCGCGACGGACTGCTGCCGCGCATGGAGGCGATCCCCCGGAAGAAGGGGATCAGCTACCGCTACCACCCCGTCGGTGCCAAGCCGATCAGCCTCGGCATGGACAAGGTCGCGGCCGTGCGCAAGGTGCTCGACATCATCGGCACGGCCGGCGACACCGGGACGATCGGAAAGCTCTGGGAGGAGTTCCAGGAGACTGAGCGCTGGAAACGCTACTCGCCTGACACGCGAAAGGACTACACGCAGTGCTCGGGCCCGCTGCTGCTCCGGTTCAAGGATGCGCGCGCATCCGATATCGAAGCCCCGGATGTCGCACGCTATCTCCGCAAGGAACGAAAGGACGCGCCGGTGCGAGCGAACCGCGAGATCGCCCTGCTCTCGAATCTGATCGGCCTCGCGATCGAGTTCGGACAGGCAAAGACGAACCCTTGCCGAGAGGTTCGGCGCAACGAGGAGCAACCTCGCACGGAAACCGCTGATCCGGACGATCTGCGGGCGTTCACTGGATGGCTCGCGGCCCAAGGCGGCCAGCGCGCGATGATGGGGATGGCCGCGGAGTATGCCGCGCTCGCAGGTAATCGGAAGGTCGAATTCCTCGACCTGTCGTGGCCGCAGGTCGACCGCGCGGCCGGCCACATTCGGATCAAACGCGCGAAGCAGCGCGGCAAGAAGCGCGGCGAAGTCATCGAGCAGATCGAAATCACGCCGCCGCTTGCCGAACTGCTCGATCGACTGGAGGCCGTGCGCGGCGATAAGGAGTGCCTCTACGTCTTCACGACGAAGTTCGGCACGCACTACACGCGCGACGGCTTCAAAGGGTTCTGGGGGAAGTTGATGAACGAGGCGATCGAGGCGAAGGTCATTGCCAGCCGATTCACCTTCCATGACCTGCGCGCATACTACGCGACGCAATTCAAGCGCGAGAGCGGCGCATTGCCGGATCTTCACGCGAATCCTGCGACTACCGCGCGAGTCTACGATCGAAACAAAATCGTGAAGCGGAAGGCGCTTTAAATTCCATTTTGTGGAATTCCAAAACAAAAACAGCACTGGATAAAATCTCAGTGCCGTTTCTAACTGCTTGATACTGCTCAGAATTCTTTGGGGTGGCTGATGGGACTCGAACCCACGACGACAGGAATCACAATCCTGGACTCTACCAACTGAGCTACAGCCACCACTGTTACTGCTTTTTGTTCTTCGCTGCTTTTGCGTCTCAGCAGCGAAGAACAAGATTATACGAACACTTTTGAATCTTGCAAAGCTTTTTTTTCAAAAACTTCTTCTGCCTCGTTCAGATGCGCGCGTGCCTCGTCGAACACGGCCAGATCGCCGCGCGCAAGCTTCTTGTTGTCGGACAGCACACGACGCCAGCCGCGAGCGCCGGGCATGCCGCGATACAGTCCGAGCGCGTGCCGCACGATCGCGCCGAGGTAGGTTCCGCGCTTCAGTTCGGCCGCACAATATTCGATCAGCTTCGCCTCCGCCTCTTCACGCGTCGGCACCACTGCGGTCGATCCGTAGAAGCGCGCATCGACTTCCGCCAGCACGTACGGGTTGTGATACGCCTCGCGGCCGAGCATCACGCCGTCGACATGTTCGAGATGCTGCGCAACCTCGTCGAGCGTCGTGATGCCGCCGTTGATGACGATCTCGAGTGACGGGAAATCGCGCTTCAACTGGTACGCATAGTCGTACTTGAGCGGCGGAATCTCGCGATTCTCCTTCGGCGACAGCCCCTTCAGGATCGCATTGCGCGCGTGGACGACGAACGTTTCGCAGCCCGCGTCGGCCACCGTGCCGACGAAGTCGCGTACGAACGCGTAGTCCTCGACCGCGTCGACACCGATTCGATGCTTGACCGTGACCGGCACCGACACCGCATCGCGCATCGCCTTCACGCAGTCGGCGACGAGCTGCGGCTCGTTCATCAGGCACGCGCCGAACGCGCCGCGCTGCACGCGCTCGGACGGGCATCCGCAATTCAGGTTGATTTCGTCGTAGCCCCACTGCTCGCCGAGCTTCGCGGCGCGGGCGAGATCGTCGCGCTCGCTACCGCCCAGTTGCAGTGCGACCGGCGACTCGTTCGGCGTGAACGCGAGATGTCGCTGGGCATCGCCGAACAGCAGCGCGCCCGTCGTGATCATCTCCGTATACAGCCAGGTGTCGCGCGTCAGCGTCCGGTGGAACGACCGGCAATGGCGATCGGTCCAGTCGAGCATGGGCGCGACGGAGACGCGGCGAGGAGGAAGCGAGGACGGTACGGACATGGATTTCGGGCAACAAGCCAGACGGCGCGGAAACAACCCGGTATTTTAACGCATCATCGGGCATGCCTGCCCCGCACGCAGGCTACCCGTCGCCCAGCTCCGCATCGACCGCCTGCCGTGCCGCATCGAGCACGCGCTCGATCACGCGCCGTTCGGTCAGCAGTAGCCCGTCGACCTTGACGAGCCGCCAGTCGATCCGCACGGCATCGCCCTGCAGCACACGGTAGTGCGCATGCTCGCCGTCCCAGACCTGCTCGGTCTTCACCTCGATCTCGAAGCCGCGGTACGGCTCGCTGAAATCGCCGAGGTCGCTGCCTCTCGGTTCCATCGCACGCTCCGTGGCGACGCAGCGCCAGGCCGCCCGCGCGGCCGGCGCCGCGCGCTCAATCGTATTCGTCGGACAAAAAGGATTTGCCATCGGCCGTCAGGTCGACCCGGCCGGCCGCCGCCTGATAGATCAGCCCCTCGTTCAGCAACGCGTAGACGACATCGTCGAACGCGGCGGGAACCGGCCGGCTTTCACCGAACTGGTCGATCCACTTCAGCGCCTCGATGGCTTCGGGGGAAAGGATGGGGGTCATGCGTTGGCCTCCGGCGTCGGTGTCGCTCCATCCTAGCACTTCGTCCGGACGTCGAATACCGAGGCAAACGCGCTGCGCCCGTGCCGGGCTGCACCAGCGGGCAGATCGCCCGCGGCGCCGCACCGGCGCGGCCACGCGGGCTCAGAGGCGCGCGATCGATACTTCGGTCGATTTCACGAGCGCGACGACTTCCGCGCCCACCTTCAGTTCGAGCTCGTCGACCGAACGGGTCGTGATCACCGACGTGACGATGCCGAACGGCGTCTCGACGTCGACCTCGGAGACCACGGAGCCGCGAATGATCTCCTTCACCTTGCCCTTGAACTGGTTACGTACGTTGATTGCAGTGATGCTCATCAGGTTGATCGCTCCGAAGAAAAAGATCTCAGAACGGGCGGCCGCTGCCGCCCGGATTTAAACGGCCCAGCGAATCTGCCCGACCGGTCGAACGTCGTCTGCCGCGTGCACCGCGCGCGGATCGGCCGCGCCGGGGCCGCCGGCGAGCACGCGTTGCAGCACGCGATCCTCCAGCGCCGCGAACGCGGCCGATGCGCGCGCGCGCGGCCGCTCGAGCGGCACCGGCTGATCCAGCGCCACACGCCCCTGCTCGATGAGCAGGATGCGGTCGCCGAGCGCCACGGCTTCCTGTACGTCGTGGGTGACGAGCAGCGCGGTGAACCGATGTTCGCGCCACAGCCGCTCGATCAGCGCATGCATCTCGATGCGGGTCAGCGCGTCGAGCGCGCCGAGCGGCTCGTCGAGCAACAGCAGTTGCGGCCGGTGCACGAGCGCACGCGCCAGCGCGACACGCTGCCGCTGGCCGCCCGACAGCTGCGCGGGCCAGTCGTTCGCGCGTTCCAGCAGGCCGACTTCATCGAGCACCGCGCGCGCCTGGTCGCGCGCGCCGCGCCCGAGGCCCAGCATCACGTTCTGCAGCACCGTCTTCCACGGCAGCAGGCGCGCATCCTGGTACATGATCCGCGTATCGAGTACGCCGCCGCCGTCGCCGTGCGTCTGAAGCACGCCGCTGCTCGGTTGCTCGAGCCCGGCGACGAGACGCAGCAGCGTCGATTTCCCGCAGCCGCTGCGGCCGACGATCGCGACGAAGCTGCCGCGCGCGATGCCGAGTTCGACGTTGTCGAGCACCGTGCGCGCGCCGAAGCGCTTGCTGACGCCCGACAGCGTCACCGCGTCGTCGGCTGCCGGGTTTCCCGCGCGCCGCCGCGCGAGCGGCACGACCGATGCGCCGCCGTCACGTTCGAGGATCGCCGCGTCCCGCGCATCGCCGTCCGCGACGCGCGCCTGCGCCAGTTCGGCCTCGAGGTCTGCGCCGGCGAGCGTGCCGTAGGCGGCCGCCGAAGTCGTCGCATTCATGCCTTTGCTCCTGATTGGTAAGCGGGGTGCCAGCGCAGCGTCACGCGCTCGATCCATTTCGCCAGCACGTCGGCCAGCTTGCCGAGCACTGCGTACAGCAGGATCCCGACCACCACCACGTCGGTTTGCAGGAATTCACGCGCGTTCATCGTCATGTAGCCGATGCCCGACTGCGCGGAGATCGTTTCCGCGACGATCAGCATCACCCACATCAGCCCGAGCGCGAAACGCACGCCGACGAGAATCGACGGCAACGCCCCGGGCAGGATCACGTCGCGGTACAGCGCAAAACCGCGCACGCCGTAGCTCTTCGCCATCTCGATCAGGTTCGCGTCGACCGAGCGGATCCCGTGGTACGTGTTGATGTAGACCGGAAAGAACACCCCGAGCGCAACGAGGAACAGCTTCGCCTTCTCGTCGATGCCGAACCACAGGATCACGAGCGGAATCATCGCGAGCGCCGGGATGTTGCGGATCATCTGGATCGTCGAATCGAGCGCGACCTCGGCCGCCTTCGACAAGCCGGTGGCGAGCCCGAGCGCGAGACCCACGCCGCCGCCGATCGTGAAACCGAACAGCGCGCGCCAGGTACTGACTTTCACGTTCGCCCACATCTCGCCCGAGGTCACGAGCGACCAGGCCGCCCGCACGACCGCAACGGGTTCGGGCAGCACGCGTGTCGACAGCCAGCCGACACGCGCGCCGACTTCCCATGCCGCCAGCAGCGCGAGCGGCACGAGCCACGGCGCGACACCGCGCCATGCGCGGGCGGCCACGGCCGCGCCCGTCGTCGACGTTTTCGTTGTCATCGCAAGCCTCCCGTCGCTCAGCTCTGGGCCGCTTTCGGCAGATAGCTGTTGCCGACGATCTCGCCGAACGGGCCCGACAGCGGGCCGGTCGCCTTCGCCGCACCGTCGCCCTTGATCAGCGGGAACACGAGCTCCGCGAAACGGTACGACTCTTCCAGATGCGGATAGCCGGACAGGATGAAGGTCTCGATACCGAGATCCGCGTATTCGCGCATGCGTGCCGCGACCTGCTCCGGATTGCCGACGAGCGCGGTGCCTGCGCCGCCGCGCACGAGGCCGACGCCGGCCCACAGGTTCGGATACACCTCGAGCGCCTCGCGGCCGCCGCGCTTGCCGCCGTGCAGCGCAGCCATGCGGCGCTGGCCTTCCGAATCCATGTTCGCGAACGCCTGCTGCGCGCGCGCGATGGTTTCGTCGTCGAGGCGGCTGATCAGGCGCTCGGCGTCGCTCCAGGCTTCGTCCTCGGTCTCGCGCACGATCACGTGCAGACGAATGCCGAACTTGATCTTGCGGCCGCGCGCCTCCGCACGGGCGCGAATATCGGCGATCTTCTTCGCGACGGCTTCGGGCGGCTCGCCCCAGGTCAGGTAGGTGTCGATGTGATCGGCCGCGATCGCATGCGCGGCCGGCGACGAACCGCCGAACCACAGCGGCGGGTGCGGACGCTGCACGGGCGGATACAGCGTCTTGCCGCCCTTCGATTGCAGATGCTTGCCGATGTAGTCGAAACCGCCGTTGTCGTGCGATGCGGACAGCAGCCCGCGCCAGATGTTCAGAAAGTCGTCGGTGATTTCGTAGCGCGTATCGTGATCCGCGAACAGGCCGTCGCCTTCGAGTTCGGCGGAATCGCCGCCCGTCACGACGTTGATCAGCAGGCGGCCGCCCGACAGGCGGTCGAACGTCGCGGCCATCCGCGCCGACAGCCCCGGCGACGCGATGCCAGGACGGATCGCGACCAGGAACTTCAGGCGCTGCGTCGCCGGGATGAGGCTCGACGCAACGACCCACGCGTCCTCGCACGAACGGCCGGTAGGCAGCAGCACGCCCTCGTAGCCGAGCGTATCGGCCGCCACCGCGATCTGCTTGAAGTAATCGTAAGTCGCGGCGCGCGCGCCTTCCGCTGTTCCGAGATAGCGGCTGTCGCCGTGCGTGGGGATAAACCAGAACACATTCATCTGCTGCTCCTGCTTGACTGTTCGTGCCGGAATTTGAAAAAACATCGCCCTGCTCGCGTCGCGGATGCGCGGCGCATGCATGCTGTGCGTTCGAATCGGGATGGCTCGCCGGTCAGGCCGTGCCGCGGGCGAGGACGCGATGGCACGGCTGTTTCTGGGAAATCAGTCTAGGGATCGGCGCAGGGCTTTGGAACGATTTTTTTGAGCTTAGGTTTTCCGCTTTCGTGATTAGCACGACGCTGGAGCGAATATCGAGACGGGCGGGGCCCTATAATGACGATCCTATCCGAATAACTCCGCGCGGACGGCCCCGGCCGTGCGCGCCTGCGGTGCACTCATCGATGCAGAAAGTCATCCTGCCATTCCTGTCCGGCTTCCTGGCCGCCCTGTTCTTCCGCGAAGCCACACTCGCACTCCTTCATACCGCCGACCTGATCGCAGCCACCGGCTTCTCCACGCAACCGTTCGCGCCGCTCGGCATTCCTGAATTTGTCGCGAATGCGCTGATCAGTGCATGCTGTGCGATCCCGATGGCGTGGCTGCTGCGCGTGTCGCCGGAACGCGAGGCGTCGTGGATCGGCGCGCTGGTGTTCGGCGGCATCGTGCTCACGGCCGCCCGCGTGTTCGCGATCGATCCGCTGCGCGGCATCTGGCCGTCGGGCAACATGATGCCGGTGCTCGCCGCCGGCTTCGCGGCGAACGCGGTATGGGGCTTCGGCGCACTCGTGTTCATGCGTGCGTTCATGTCGGACGACACAGGCGACGCGTAACACGGGCGCACGCGCTCGGCGCCCGTCGATCACGGTCCGGTCGACATCACGAAAAAAGGCCGCCTGCATGTCCTATGCAGGCGGCCTTTTCATGTCCGGCTCGGGGTTCAGTTCACCCGCTCGACGTCAGTCCTTCAGATTCCGCAGCGGATGCGTGTCGGGCGTCCACGGACGGTCGAACATCGCGAGCACGTCTGCGCGATCGAGGTCGGCGACCGACCTGAAACGCCAGACCGGTTGATGATCCTTGTCGACGATCAGCGCGCGCACACCTTCGATCACGTCGCCGCGCGCGAACGTCGAACGCGTGAGATCGAGATCGCGCCGCAGGCAATCGGCCATCGTCGCGCCGCGCGCACGCTCGACCACTTCCAGCGATACGGCCATCGACAGCGGCGACAACTGTTCGCGCATCGCATGGGTCGCCTTCTCGACCCATCCGTCGACGGCCGCGCAATCCTGCTCGGCGTCGAGCGACGCGAGGATCGCGCGGATGTCCGGCCGCGCGAAATGCCGGTCGATCCCGGCGCGCGCGTCGGCCAGTGCCGACGTGTCGGGTGTCGGCACGACCTTGTGCGCAGCGCACGCATCGGCCACGCACGCGACGGCCTGCTCGCCGCTGTCGAGGCGCGCGCCGCGAAGCGTATCGAGCAGCGCCGGCAGCGCGGCATCGGGTAGATAGGCGTCGGCGAGCTGCGCGTATAGCGCGCCGGCCGCATCGAGCGTCGCGCCGGTCACGGCGAGGTAGCGGCCGATCGCGCCGGGCGTGCGCGCGAGGAACCAGCTCATCCCGACGTCCGGGAACAGGCCGATACGCGTTTCCGGCATCGCCATCTTCGTCGAGTCGGTCACGACGCGCAGGCCGCCCGTGTGCCGCGCCGCCTGCGAAATCCCCATGCCGCCGCCCATCACGACGCCGTGCATCAGCGCGATGTAAGGCTTCGGATAGGTGAAGATCGCGTGGTTCAGCGTGTATTCCTCGATGAAGAACGTGTCGACCGCATCGCGGTCGCCCCGTTGCCACGCATCGTGGAAGAAGCGCACGTCGCCGCCCGCGCAGAACGCGCGCGGATGCGGGCTGTGCACGACGACCGCGACGACCTCCGGATCGTCGCGCCATGCGTCGAGCGCCTGCTGCATCAGCCGGATCATGCCGACCGACAGCGCGTTCAGCGCCTTCGGCCGGTTCAGTTCGAGAAAGCCGATGCGGTTCGCGACAGACGCGCGTACGTCGGGCTGCGTGGATTCGGCGGATACGGCGGCGGAAGTGGAATCGGTCATGTAGGTTGTCCGGCAAATGGCGGTCGCACGCTCAGTGCGCCTGCATCTTGGAAAACAGGTTCAACACCACGACGCCGGCGATGATCAGGCCGAGGCCGATCACGGCCGGCAGGTCCGGCACCTGGCGATAGAGCAGCATCGCGACGAGCGTGATCAGCACGATGCCGGCGCCCGACCAGACTGCATAGATGATGCCGACGGGCATCGTGCGCAACGTGATCGACAGGCAGTAGAACGCGATGCCGTAACCGGCGACGACGAGCGCCGACGGCCAGAAGCGCGTGAAGCCGTCCGCCGCGCGCAGCGCGGACGTGCCGATCACTTCCGCGACGATCGCGATCGCGAGCCATGCGTAACCGGGAATCTGCATCGCTCAGGTCCTTGCGAGGGCCAGCACGGCGTAGTCGTGACCCAGCTCCGCACACAGCGCCTCGACGACGAATTCGTGGTCCGCGCGCTGCGGCAGCCCCGATGCGGTGATCGAACCGATCACGCCGGCGCCGGCGACGGTCAGCGGAAACGCGCCGCCGTGCGGCGCATATTCGGCGATCGGCAATCCGTGCTTGTCGGCGAGCGTCGCGCCGGCCTGCTGCATGCGCAGGCCGATCGCATACGAACTGCGGCGGAAATGCGCGACGACGTTGCGCTTGCGGCGCACCCAGTCGGCGTTGTCGGGCGTGGCGCCGGCGAGCGCCGCATAGAACAGCGGCTGGCCGAACGTGACGATGTCGATCGCGACCGCATGGCCGCGCGACGTGGCCATTGCATGCATTCGGCTACCGAGCGCCCATGCGCGGGCCGCGTCGAAATGGGGAAACACGAGCGCCTGTTCCTGCGCGCCGATCGATTGCAGATCGTGAGCGATGTCCATGAATCCGTCGATACAGAAATGAGAGTCGCAACGGCGCCGACGCGATCGCGCACGGCCCCGCCGCCGAAGAAACGAAACAAACCGTTCGATTCTAGCGCACGCACCCGCGGTACCGGCCCCACAAGCAGCGACAAGAAATTGTCAGAAAGCGCTTGCACGCGTACGGGATAACCCATATAATTCATTTCTTCGACGGACGCGGGGTGGAGCAGTCTGGCAGCTCGTCGGGCTCATAACCCGAAGGTCGTAGGTTCAAATCCTACCCCCGCAACCAATCGCCCAGATTCATGCAAAAAGCCCGGCCCAGTGCCGGGCTTTTTGTTTTTCCGCCGCGCTCCCCGCTTCTCTTCGCGCACCCGCGCTGCGCCTCGGGCGGCACTCGACCTGCACGCGCAGGCGTTCAAGAATGCCGCGCCCCGGTGATACACTCGCATCACCTCGTCCCTTCCACTCGACATGAAATTCTGCTCCGTCTGCGGTCACGAAGTCATCGCGCGCATTCCTCCGGGCGACAACCGCGAGCGCTTCGTCTGCGATCACTGCGGCACGATCCACTACCAGAATCCGCGCAACGTCGTCGGCACGGTCCCGCTCTGGGGCGATCAGATCCTGCTGTGCCGCCGCGCGATCGAACCGCGCTACGGGTTCTGGACGCTCCCCGCGGGCTTCATGGAAATGGGCGAGACGACGGCCGAAGCCGCCGCGCGTGAAACGCTCGAGGAAGCCGGCGCACGCGTCGAGGTGCAGAACCTGTTCACGCTGCTCAACGTGCCGCACGTGCACCAGGTCCACCTGTTCTACCTCGCGCGACTCACCGATCCGGCGTTCGAGGCCGGCGAGGAAAGCCTCGAAGTGAAACTGTTCGACGAAGCCGACATCCCGTGGGACGAGATCGCGTTCCCGACCGTCAGCCAGACCCTGCGATTCTTCTTCGCCGATCGCGCCGCGGGCGACTACGGCGTGCACACCGGCGATATCTTCCGCTCGCTGCGCAACGGCTGAGCCCCCGCCCCATGGTCCCCTGGCTCGGCCCGGACGATCCGTTTCCGCCCATCGAACGCGCGCTCGGCCCGGCGACCGGCGCGCCCGGGCTGCTCGCCGCGAGCGCCGACCTGCTGCCGTCGCGCCTCATCGACGCGTACCTGCGCGGTATCTTCCCGTGGTATTCGGACGGCCAGCCCGTCCTGTGGTGGAGCCCCGACCCGCGCATGGTCCTCGTGCCGGCCGAATTCAAGGTGTCGCCGTCGCTGCGCAAGACGCTCAAGCGCGTGCTGCGCGACCCCGCGTGGGAAGTGCGCATCGATCACGACTTCGCCGGCGTGATGCGCGCGTGCGCGCAGGCGCCGCGCCGCGGTCAGCGCGGTACGTGGATCACGGCTGAGATCATCGACGCGTACACGTCGCTCTACCGCTCCGGCAACGCGCACAGCATCGAGACGTGGCACGACGGGCGGCGCGTGGGCGGCCTGTACGGCGTGTCGTTCGGGCGGATGTTCTTCGGCGAATCGATGTATGCGGACGCGACCGACGCGTCGAAAATCGCGCTGGCCACGCTCGTCGCGCACCTTCGCGAGCAGGGGCTGGAGATGATAGACTGCCAGCAGAATACGTCGCATCTAGCGTCGCTCGGCGGCCGCGAGATCGCACGCAAGGCCTTTGTCGCTCACGTGCGCCGCGCGGTAGCCGAACCGCCGATTCCGTGGGAATTCGACAAGCGCGTGCTCGCCGCGCTGACGGCCCGCACCGAACCGGCGGCCCCCTCCGGCATCGAGCGCTAGCGCGGCACTCCTTCCCTGCATCGAGAGCTGCCCATGACTCACCCGACTGAGCTGCCGCTTTCACCGCTTTCGGCGTTGCAATTCTATGCAACGGCGCCTTATCCGTGCAGCTATCTGGACGGCCGCGTCGCGCGCTCGCAAGTCGCGACGCCGAGCCACCTGATCAATTCCGACATCTACACCGAACTCGTCAAGGCCGGCTTCCGACGCTCGGGCGTGTTCACGTATCGTCCGTACTGCGACGGCTGCCGGGCCTGCGTGCCGGTGCGCGTGCCCGTCGACGCGTTCGCGCCGTCGCGCACGCAGCGCCGGATGTGGAAGCGGCACCGCACGCTCGTCGCGACGGTTTCGCCGCTGCACTACGACGAAGAGCACTACGCGCTCTACATGCGCTACCAGTCCGCGCGCCACGCGGGCGGCGGCATGGATCGCGACAGCCGCGACCAGTACGAGCAATTCCTGCTGCAGAGCCGGATCAACTCGCGCCTCGTCGAATTCCGCGACCTCGACGCGCCGGGCGGCGAGCCCGGCAAGCTGCGCATGGTCAGCATGATCGACATCCTCGGCGACGGGCTGTCGTCGGTCTACACGTTCTTCGAGCCCGACGACCAGCACACGAGCTACGGCACCTACAACATCCTGTGGCAGATCGAGCAGGCGAAGAGCCTCGGCCTGCCCTACGTGTACCTCGGCTACTGGATCCGCGAGAGCCCGAAGATGGCCTACAAGGCGAACTTCCACCCGCTGGAAGGGCTGATCGACGGCCGCTGGAAGATCCTCGATCCGGAACGGATCGACGTGCCGCCCGTCGATGCGGCGCTGGCGCGCGCACCGCTGCCGGGCGGGCATTCCGGGTCCGGTTGACGAGCCGCGCGCCGTCGCGGCCACGCTCCGGCAACGGGTGTCGTAACGGGTGTCGTTTCAGCTCCATGCCGACGCCACCGCCGCGCACGAACCGCGCGCCACCGGCACCGACGAACCGAACCCCGCCCTTGGCGCGCAACTCCCGGTAAAATAGCGGGTTGTCATTCATTCCGGCTGTCCGCCCTATTCCCGTGTTCAGTTCCCTTTATCCGCTGGCCCGCGCATCCCTGTTCAAGATGGATGCGGAAGACGCTCACCACCTCACGCTGCGCGCGCTCGGCGCGGCCGGCCGCACCGGCCTCGCCTGCGCGCTGTCCGCCCGCGTGCCCGACGCGCCGCGCACCGTGATGGGGCTCACGTTCCGCAATCCGGTCGGCCTCGCGGCCGGTCTCGACAAGGACGGCGCGGCCATCGACGGCCTCGCGGCGCTCGGTTTCGGCTTCATCGAAGTCGGCACGGTCACGCCGCGCCCGCAGCCCGGCAACCCGCGTCCGCGGATGTTCCGGCTGCCGCAGGCCGAAGCGCTGATCAACCGGATGGGCTTCAACAACCACGGCGTCGACCAGTTCGTGAAGAACGTCCAGGCCGCCCGCTACCGCGGCATCCTCGGCCTGAACATCGGCAAGAACGCCGATACGCCGATCGAGCGCGCCGCCGAGGATTACCTGTACTGCCTCGAGCGCGTGTACCCGTTCGCGAGCTACGTGACGATCAACATCTCGTCGCCGAACACGAAGAACCTGCGCCAGTTGCAGGGCGCGGGCGAGCTCGACGCGCTGCTCGCGGCGCTGAAGGACAAGCAGCAGCGCCTCGCCGACCTGCACGGCAAGCTCGTGCCGCTCGCACTGAAGATCGCCCCCGATCTCGACGACGAACAGGTCAAGGAAATCGGCGACACGCTGCTGCGCCACAAGATCGAGGCGGTCATCGCCACCAACACGACGTTGTCGCGCGCGGCCGTCCAGGGCCTGCCGCATGCGGACGAAGCCGGCGGCCTGTCGGGCCGCCCGGTGTTCGACGCATCGAACGAAGTGATCCGCAAGCTGCACGCCGAAGTCGGCAGCGACGTGCCGATCATCGGCGTCGGCGGCATTTTCTCGGGCGAGGACGCCCGCGCGAAGCTCGCGGCCGGTGCGGCGCTGGTGCAGCTCTATACGGGCTTCATCTACCGCGGCCCGGCGCTCGTCGCGGAATGCGTGAAAGCCATCGGCCGCGACCGCGCCGCGTAATATAGACATAAACAAACGATATTTAAACTTCGATTGCGTTTTTGCTATCGTCGACCTCGTTACACGAATGAATTCAACGACCCGGACAGGGCAAGGAAACACACGATGAAGATTGCGCTGCTGAAGAAGCTGCTGGTTGCCGGCCTGATCGGCACCACGTTTGCCGCCGCCACCGCGCACGCGGCCGACCTCCTCGACCAGGTGAAACAACGCGGCACGCTGCGGGTCGGCCTCGAAGGCACGTTCCCGCCGTTCAACTCGAAGAACCCGCAAGGCGAGCTGGTCGGCTTCGACGTCGACATCGCGAAAGCCGTGGCCGCGAAGCTCGGCGTGAAGGCGGAATTCGTGACGACCGAATGGAGCGGCATCATCGCGGGCCTGCAGGCCGGCAAGTTCGACGTGATCGCCAACCAGGTCGGCATCACCGACAAGCGCAAGGAAACGCTCGACTTCTCGCCGGCGTACACGTACTCGTCCGCGCAACTGATCCAGCGCAAGGACGACACCCGTGAATTCAAGTCGCTCGAAGACCTGAAGGGCAAGAAGCTCGGTGTCGCGCTCGGCACGAATTACATGGACATGGCGAAGTCGGTGCCCGGCATCGACGTGAAGACGTATCCGGGCGCGCCCGAGTACCTGCGCGACCTCGCCGCCGGCCGTCTCGACGCGGCGCTCAACGACCGCCTGATGCTCGCGTACCTGACGAAGAATTCGCAACTGCCGCTGCGCCCGGGCGCGAACGTCGGCTCCGCGAACCCGTCGGGCATCCCGTTCAAGAAGGGCAACCCGAAGTTCCAGAAGGCGATCGACGACGCGATGACGCAACTCGAAGCCGACGGCACGTTCACGAAGATCTCGGACAAGTGGTTCGGCATCGACGTGACGAAACCGATCAAGTAAGCACGCCTCTGTTTCCCGCCTGACGGCGGGCCGGAAAGGGCGGCATCCGCAACGATGCCGCCCTTTGTTTTACTGGTCCGGTTTATGATTGCGCTTTCGCGCACGCATTCGATTCGCATTCCATGTCGACAACGTCCCTGCTCGTCCAATCGCTGCCGGTGCTCGCCCAGGGCGCCGTCCTGACCGTCAAGTTCGCCGTGCTGTCGATGGTGTTCGGGCTGCTTGGCGCCGTCGTGCTCGCGATGATGGGCATCCGGCAAAGCGAAGCGCTCGACGGCTTCGAACGTATCTGGGTCAATGCGCTCGCATGGCTCGCGCGCGCGTACGTGAGCCTGATGCGCGGCACGCCGCTGCTCGTGCAGATCTTCGTCATCTATTACGGGCTGCCGAGCCTCGGCATCTCGCTCGACCCGACGCCCGCCGGCGTCATCGCGCTGTCCGCGAACGTCGCCGCTTATATGTCGGAAAGCATGCGCGGCGCGATCAACGGGATCGCGCGCGGCCAATGGCTCGCCGCGTACAGCCTCGGGCTGTCGTGGGGGCAGACGTTGCGCTACGTGATCGGTCCGCAGGCGCTGCGCATCGCGGTGCCGAGCCTGTCGAACAGCCTGATCAGCCTGATCAAGGACACGTCGCTCGTCTCCGTGATCACCGTGACCGAACTGCTGCGCAGCGCGCAGGAAGTGATCGCGGCAACCTACCAGCCGCTGCCGCTCTATCTCGCCGCCGCGGCCGTGTACTGGATCCTGTGCCAGATCCTCGAATGGGTGCAGCGCTGGTACGAGAAACGCCTGTCGCTGCCGTCGCGGCACTGAGCGTACGCGACGACGCCGGGCCGCATGCGCGCGCCCGGCACCTGCTTCCCTCTTATTCCCCCTCATTCGCCCGAATAGCGCACGCCGAGCGCCGCTCGCGCGGCATCCGTCATCGCGATCATCTGCCGCGAATGGTCGTGCGTGATGATCGGGCTTTCGGTCTTGCCCGCGCGCAGCAGGTCGCAGAAATGCGCGGTCTCGTAGTTCAGCCCGCCGCCGTCGGCCGGCGCATCGAGTTCGACGGTGCGCCCGTCCGCGTAGCGGATCGTCGCACGCACGGGGTTCCACCACTTCTCGTGAATCGTCACGTGGCCGCCGGCCGCGGCGATCAGCGCGTCGCCGGGCCCCATCACGTCGAGCCCGCAAAAGAGCTGTGCGATTCCGCCGTTCGCGTGCACGCTGTTCAGGCTCGCGAACAGGTCGACACCCGTCGCGCCGACGCGGCCGAGCGTCTGCACGTCGCGCGCCGCGCCGAGCCAGTCGACAGCAAGGAATGCTTCGTAGATGCCGATGTCGAGCAGCGCGCCGCCCGCGCGATCGAGACGATAGACGGAATGGTCATCCGGTACCGTCGACGAGGCACACCCGGCCCGCACGAGCCGGATCTCGCCAATCGGATCGTCGAGCAGATGCGCGCGCAACCGACGGTACAGCGGAAAGAACGGCGGCTTCATCGCCTCCATGAAAAGCCGCCCGGTGTCGCGGGCCGCCCGCAGCACGGTGTCGAGCTGCGCCGCGTTCAGCGTGGCGGGCTTTTCGCACAGCACAGCCTTGCCGGCGGCCAGCGCGGCCAGCGTGTACTGCGCGTGACTGTCGTGAAGCGTCGCGATGTAGACCGCGTCGATGTCGCTCGCGAGGAGCGCGTCGAGACTCGCGGCAGGCGTGCCGCCGCATGTTTCGCAAAAGGCTGCCGCGGCGTCCGCGCGGCGCGCCCAGGCACCTGCGAGCGTGGCGCCCGGCACATGGGCGAGGCTTTGCGCGAAGCGGCGCGCAATGCTGCCGGCGCCGACGATGCCGAAGCGCACCGGGCGAGGGTCGTTGTCGTTCATCCTGATCTTCCGTGTCGGTCGTATGACGGTGGCCGGCACGCTGCCGGCCGGTCGTCATGATAAACGGCCCGGCGTCACACGGATGAGCGATGCGTGCCGCGTCAGGCGCGCATGGGCACGTCGACGGAGAAATCGCGCGAGATTTCGTCGGCACTGAAATCGATCAGCGCGAGCGAAGCGGCTTCGGCCTCGCGCGGGTCGCGCCGCTCGATCGCGTCGACCACCCGCGCATGCGCCTTCACCACGACGTCGTGCGCCCCTTCCTTCTGCACGACACGCGGATTCACGAGGCGCACCGCACCGCGCACGATCGCCGCCATCTGCTGGAAGAACTGGTTGCCGCTCGCCTGCACGATCCGCGTGTGCAGCAGCTCGTCCGCCGTGTCGTAGCCGGTGTCGCCCGGCTGCAGCACCTTGAACGCATCGAACGCTTCGCGGATGCCCGCGATGTCGGCGGCCGTCGCTCGCACGGCCGCCTGCGCGGTCGCACGCGGTTCGATCAGCATCCGGAATTCGATGACGTCGCGCATGAACTGCGGATCGGGTTTCGCCCGGAATCGCCAGCTCACCACGTCTTCGTCGATCATGCGCCAGTCACGCATGGGCCGCACACGCGTACCGACTTTCGGACGCACGTCGAGCATGTCGCGCGCAAGCAACATCGACAACGCTTCGCGCATCACGGTGCGACTCACATCGAACTCTTTCGACAGCACGTCCTGTGGCGGCAAGATGCCGCCGTACTTGTCCTCGACGATACCCGAGACAAGCCCATCCATCACTTTGGCGACCAATGACCGGTCTTTGCCCTGCTCCATGACACCTCCCCGTGCGTCGATTTGCGAACACCTGCTCCGCAGTTCCGCCGGCCCTGGTTACGACTGTTCTTATGATCTATAAGTTGATGAGTTCGAGGACATTTCGCTATCTGGTAAACACCTGACAGGGTTATCCCTCTTTTGGACGGGGTGATTTATACGGCTAAAAATAAGGCCCGGGAAGCGCATTGCGCCTGCCGGGCCCCGATTTCCACAAGATTTAAACATTTAGTCCATTACGACATCCGACATGCCATTACGGACTGCTTGTCATGTCTTTCAATTAGCCGAATAAGCGATCGTTTCCACGCCGCTTTCCGTGCCGAGCAGGCACAGATTCGCGCC
Source organism: Burkholderia metallica (assembly GCF_001718555.1). Lineage (NCBI taxonomy): Bacteria > Pseudomonadati > Pseudomonadota > Betaproteobacteria > Burkholderiales > Burkholderiaceae > Burkholderia > Burkholderia metallica. The sequence goes on along the minus strand of NZ_CP013401.1, from coordinate 1,696,047 downwards.
GCGTTGCGCGAACAGGCCGACCGTCACGACGCCCGGCCATGCGTTCACCTGCGCTTCGAAACCGCGCGGATCGGCGATCTGCAGCCCCTTCACGTCGATGATCTCGTTGCCGTTGTCGGTGATGTAAGGCGCCCCGTCCTTCGTCACGCGCAGCACGGGCACGCCGCCGAGCGCGGTCACGCGCCGGCCGATCGCCGTGCGCGCCATCGGCACGACTTCGATCGGCAGCGGGAACGCGCCGAGCACCGGCACGCGCTTGCTGGCGTCCGCGATGCAGACGAACGTGTCGGCCACCGAAGCGACGATCTTCTCGCGCGTGAGCGCACCGCCGCCGCCCTTGATCATCGCGCCGCTCGCGTCGATCTCGTCGGCGCCGTCGACGTACACCTGCAGCGCGTCGATCTCGTTCAGGTCGAACACCTTGATGCCGTGCGACTTCAGGCGTTCGGTCGTGGCTACCGAGCTCGACACGGCGCCGCGATAGCGCGCCTTGACGACGGCGAGCGCGTCGATGAAGCAGTTGGCGGTCGAGCCGGTGCCGACGCCGATCACCGCGCCTTCCGGCACGTTCTGGATCACGTAGTCGGCGGCGGCCTGGCCGACGAGGCGTTTGAGTTCGTCTTGAGTCATGGAGTGGTCGTGCTGCGGGATTGCGAAAAACCGCCAGTTTACCGGACTCGGATGACGGCCCGGGTTTTTCGGCGTGCGACGCGACGCGGGTTCAGGGCGCGGCCGTCGCGGACGCGTCGTCCGCCGGTTGCGCGCCGGGGAAGTATTTGTCGAGCAACGCCTGCGCGATCGCCTCTGTTTCGGCGTCCGGATTACCTGCGTAGTCGGTCGGCCTGAAATGCATCTGGAACGCCGCGAACACACGTCGCGTGCGTGCGTCGAGCACGCCGTCGGTCGCGACGTCGTAACCGTAGCGCGCAAGCCTGAGCTGCAGTTCGCGCACGTCGACCGGTGCATGGGGATCCCGGCCGCCGAGCCGCGCGGCCACGGTCGCGTCGTCCGGCCACGCGCCGACGCCGGCCCTGGCCAGCGCATGCCACGGAAACAGCGGCCCCGGATCGATCTTGCGTTGCGGCGCGATGTCGCTGTGTCCGACCACGCGCGTCGGCGGAATGCCGTAGCGCGCGACGATGTCCTTCGACAGCCGGATGAGTGCCGCGACCTGTTCGGGCGGATATGGCTGCCAGGTGCGGTTCTGCGGATCGAGCGGGCCGCGGTTCACGTTCTCGATGCCGATCGACACCGCGTTCAGCTCGGTCGTGCCCTGCCACTCGCTGACGCCCGCGTGCCACGCGCGCTCGGATTCCGGAACGAGCTGATAGACGACGGGCATTCCGTGCTCGACGCGCGGCTGCGGGGGAATGACGTAATGCACGCTGACCGACGCGCCCGTCAGCGTGCGCAGCGATTTCTGCTCGTCGCTTTCGGTGTAATGCATCACGAGAAAGCGGATGCGCGCATCGGCGCCGCGCGCGTGCAGGCTCGTATCGGCGTAGTAGGTACCGCGTTCGACGAGCGACGACGACGTGCAGGCAGCGAGCACGCAAAGCACGGCGCAGCACGCGCCAACGCGAAACAGGGTCATCGGTCGCGAACTCCGCAGAGCGGCGTGCCGCATCGGGTCGCGGCACGCGTCGTTCGGATCATGCGAGGCCCGCGCAGGCCGCGCGGACCACGCAGCGTCAGCCCTTCACGCGCCGCTGGCGCACGGCTTCGTACAGGCACACACCGCTTGCGACCGACACGTTCAGGCTTTCCACGCTGCCGGCCATCGGGATGCTCATCACTTCGTCGCAGGTGTCGCGCGTGAGCCGGCGCATGCCTTCCCCTTCCGCACCCATCACGAGCGCGACGGGGCCGTCGAGCTTCGTTTCGTAGAGCGTGGCCGACGCCTCGTCCGACGTGCCGATGATCCACACGCCGGCGTCCTTCAGCTCGCGCAGCGCGCGGGCGAGGTTCGTCACCGTGATGTACGGCACCGTATCGGCCGCGCCGCTCGCCACCTTGGCCGCGGTCGCGTTCAGGCCGACCGCGCGGTCGCGCGGCGCGATCACCGCATGCGCGCCGGCCGAATCGGCGACACGCAGGCAAGCGCCGAGGTTGTGCGGATCGGTGACGCCGTCGAGCACCAGCAGCAGCGCGGGCCCCTGGATGCCGTCGAGCAGCTCGGACAGGTTCTGCGCGAGCGGGACGTCCTCGACACGCGCGACGACGCCCTGGTGACGCTCGGTATGGGCGAGGCCCCACAGGCGCGTTTCGTCGGCCGCGATCAGCCGCACGCCCGCTTCCTTCGCGGTGTGCAGGAAGTCCTGCATGCGGCGGTCGCGGCGCGTCTGGTCGTACAGCACCTCCGCAACCGTCGATGCATCGTGCCGCAAACGTGCGGTCACCGCATGAAAACCGTAAAGAACCTTCAGACGTGACATGACTGGAACAACCTTCGATCAAACGTGCGGTCGCGCGATACGCGCAGCCGCGATCCATGGAAAAGGAAAGCGCCGCGTAGCCGGCCGATGGCCGGTGACGCGGCGTCTCTCGATACTGCAGGGCAGGCGCGCGGCGCCCGCCCCGAACGCTCAATACTTCTTGCGAACGTGTGTCTTCTTCGCGGTCGGCTTGGCCGCCGCACCGCCGCCACTGCCGCCCTTCTTCTTCGCGGCGGCACGCGCGGCGCGCGCTTCCTTCACCGCGACGCTCGGCGCGCTCGCAGCCTTCTTGCGACGCGGCGCCGGTTCCTCCGCCTGCGGCAGCGCACGCACGCGCGGGCCGTTGCGGTCGATACCGCCGCCGGCGGAAGCCGGTGCGGGCGACGGACGCGGCGCCTTCACCGGCGTATCGCGCACGAGGCGGAAGTCGATCTTGCGTGCGTCGAGATCGACGCGGCTCACCTGCACGCGCACGCGATCCGACAGGCGATAGCGGATGCCCGTGCGCTCGCCGCGCAGCTCGTTCTTGATCTCGTCGTACTGGAAGTAGTCCGAGCCAAGTTCCGTGACGTGCACGAGCCCTTCGATGAAGAGCGTGTCGAGCTGCACGAAGATGCCGAACGACGTGACGCCGTTCACCATCCCGCCGTACTCCTCGCCGAGCTTGTCGCGCATGAAGTAGCACTTGAGCCAGGCTTCGACGTCGCGCGACGCTTCGTCCGCGCGGCGCTCGTTCGCCGAGCAGTGCAGGCCGAGTTCTTCCCAGATCGCCGTGTTCGAGCGCGAACGGCCGCGCGATTCGTCGTCGGCCTGCTGCATCGCACGGGCGCGCGGCGACAGCGCGGTGTTCAGCTCGAAGCCTTCCGGCGCCTTCGGCGTGTACTTCTTGCCCGACAGGATCGCGTAGATCGCGCGGTGCGTGAGCAGGTCAGGATAGCGGCGGATCGGGCTCGTGAAGTGCGCGTACGCCTCGTAGGCGAGACCGAAGTGACCGATGTTGTCCGGGCTGTAGACGGCCTGCTGCATCGAGCGCAGCAGCATCGGCTGCAGCATCTGCGCATCGGGCCGGTCGCGGATCTGCGCCATCAGCGCCGCATAGTCGCTCGCGTGCGGCTTGTCGCCGCCGCCGAGCGACAGGCCCATGCCGCGCAGGAACGCGCGCAGGTTCTCGAGCTTCTCCGGCGTCGGCCCCGCGTGCACGCGGTACAGGCCCGGATGCTTGTTGCGCTTCAGGAAGTCGGCCGCGCAGACGTTCGCGGCCAGCATGCATTCCTCGATCAGCTTGTGCGCATCGTTGCGCTGGCGCGGGACGATCTGTTCGATCTTGCCCTGCGAATTGCAGACGATGTAGGTCTCGGTCGTGTCGAAGTCGATCGCGCCGCGCTTCTGGCGGGCGGTGAACAGCGACTTGTAGACGCCGTACAGATCCTGCAGGTGCGGCAGCAGATCGGCACGACGCGCGGCCTCCGGCCCCTTCGTGTTCGACAGCACGGCCGCGACTTCGGTGTACGTCAGGCGTGCGGCCGAATGGATGACGGCCGGATAGAACTGGTACGCCTTGATCTCTCCGCGCGCGGTGATCACCATGTCGCACGCGAGCACGCAGCGGTCAACGTGCGGATTCAGCGAGCACAGGCCGTTCGACAGCTTCTCCGGCAGCATCGGAATCACGCGCCGCGGGAAGTAGACCGACGTGCTGCGTTCGAGCGCGTCGGCATCGAGCCCGCTGCCCGGCTGTACGTAGTGCGATACATCGGCGATCGCGACGATCAGCCGGTAGCCGTCGCCGCGGCCGACCTTGACCGGCTCGCAGTAGACGGCGTCGTCGAAGTCGCGGGCGTCCTCGCCGTCGATCGTCACGAGCGGCACGTCGCGCAGGTCGACGCGGAAACGCAGGTCGCCCGGCCGCACCTTGTCGGGCAGCGCGGCGGCTTCGTCGAGGGCCGGCTGGCTGAATTCGTGCGGCACGCCGTACTTGCGCACCGCGATCTCGATTTCCATGCCCGGGTCGTCGATGTCGCCGAGCACCTCGACGACACGGCCGAGCGGCTGCGAATGACGGCTGGGGAAATCGGTCAGTTCGACGACGACGACCTGACCGACCTTCGCCTTCTTCACGTTCTGCGTGATCAGGATGTCGTGGCCGATGCGCTTGTCTTCCGGTGCGACGATCAGCGCGCCGTTCTCGTTGAGCAGGCGGCCGATCACGCGCTTGTTCGCGCGCTCGGTGACTTCGACGACGTGCCCTTCCGGACGGCCGCGGCGATCGTAGCCGACGATCCGCGCGAGCACGCGGTCGTTGTGCATCACCTTCTGCATTTCGCCGTTCGGCAGGAACAGGTCGTCCTGGCCGTCGTCGCGGATCACGAACCCGTAGCCGTCGCGATGCCCTTGCACGCGCCCGGCGACGAAGTTCGACGGATGGGTCAACTGGTAATGGCCGCGCTTGTCGAGGCGGATCTGGCCGTCGCGTTCCATCGCGGCGACACGCCGGAAGAACCCCTCGCGCTCTTGGCGCTTGATCGACAGTGCTTCGGCGATGTCGTTGGCGGCCAGCGGCGCGTCGCTCGTACGCAGCACGCCGAGAATTTCTTCACGGCTCGGAATGGGGTACGGATATTTGCTCAAGGGTTTGTCGATGATTGTTCTCGTTGCGTTGACTGATGGTGCACGGCATCAACATAGAGGTGTCCTTCAGACAGTTCTATATTGACGGCGGCGGGTCATTCTATCACCCGCGTGTGTCGCCAAATAACGTGAATGGCCCCGGCAGGGGCGGCGGAGCCCGGTTTGAGGTGCATCGCAAAAAAGTGTTGACACGAATAATTGGGGCGCTATAATTTCGCTTCTTTGCAGCAGGCAGCTACTGCAAAACGTGCCCAGGTGGCGGAATTGGTAGACGCACTAGGTTCAGGTCCTAGCGGTGGCAACATCGTGGAGGTTCGAGTCCTCTCCTGGGCACCACTTGATTTATAAAAAGGTCGGCTTCTAGCCGGTCTTTTTTCATTTCCGGCGCACGCATCGTGCGTGCGCGATCGGCCTTTATGTCGGCCACTCCGATCGATAGCAGAATTTATCGGTTATCAATCGCCCTCCCCATTGTTACGTTAGCCGCCTTGTTTTCAACGCATCCAACGAGGAGCACGATCCATGACGTCGATGAACCGCCGCGCGTTCGCGCGCGCGATGCTGGCCACGGGCCTCGCTGCCGCCGGCATCCGGACACACGCCGAAAACGCGCCGGCCGCGCTGCGCATCGGTTACCAGAAGTCGTCGACGCTCATCACGCTGCTGAAGACGCGCGGCACGCTCGAACAGGCGCTGACGCCGCTCGGCCTGCGTGTGTCGTGGCATGAATTCGCGAGCGGATTGCCGCTGACCGAAGCACTCAACGTCGGCGCCGTCGACTTCAGCGCCGATGTGGCCGATACCGTTCCGGTCTTCGCACAAGCCGCGCATGCGCGCTTCGTGTATGTCGCGCAGGAAGCGCCTTCGCCGAAGGCACAGGCGATCGTCGTCAAGCAGGCCAGCGCACTGCGTACGCTGGCCGACCTCAAGGGCACGCGCATCGCGGTCACGAAGGCGGCGGGCAGCCATTACCTTCTGCTTGCCGCACTCGCTCGCGCGAAGCTCACACCCGCCGACGCGACGATCCACTACCTGACGCCGGCCGACGGCCGTGCGGCGTTCGAGCGCGGCAGCGTGGATGCATGGATCACGTGGGATCCCTATGTCGCTTCGGTCGACCGGAATCCCGACGTACGAATCCTGGCCGACGGCGACGGACTCGCGTCGTACCAGCGCTACTACCTCGCATCGAGCAGTTTCGCTGCCGCGCGGCCCGACGTCGTCCAGATCCTGTTCGACCAGTTGTCGCAGGCCGGCGCATGGCTGCGCGACCACCCGCAGGAAGCCGCGAACACGCTCGCGCCGATCTGGGGACTCGACGCTGCGACGATCGCGCGCGCAAATTCGCGGCGCAGCTATCTCGTCCGCGCAGTGGTCGCGCAAAACTTCGGCGAACAACAGAAGATCGCCGACACCTTTCTCGCGGCGGGACTGCTGCCCACTCGCGTCGATACCGGGCAGTCTCAGCGCTGGAATTTCGCGGCAAAGCGTGCGGAGTCGGTCAGCGCGTGAGGACGTGTCGCACAAGCGCGCCAATATTTTTACCGTTTCGAATGAAATTGTGTTGACAGGCGCCGCCGACACGCTAGAATAGCGGTCTTCGCACTGCAGCAAGCGAAACGTGCCCAGGTGGCGGAATTGGTAGACGCACTAGGTTCAGGTCCTAGCGGTGGCAACATCGTGGAGGTTCGAGTCCTCTCCTGGGCACCACTTGATTTATAAAAAAGGTCGGCTTTTAGCCGGCCTTTTTTCATTTCCGGCCCAGCAAGCAAAGCGCCTTCAAGCTCAGCCCGGATCGCGCATACGTGGCCGAGCCCTCTCCTGAGCACCATCTGTATGCAAAAGGTCGGCTTCTGATCGGCCCCTCTCATTTCCGGCTCCGGAATTGACATGTTCGCGCGCTTATCCCGGATCACCAGCTTGACGACGTTCGTCGGTCGGAGCGATGTGACGATGTCGGCCACCCCTCCCCTGCACGCTGCCCCGAGCGAGCCCGCAGAATTATTTTCGTTCGCGACCTCAAATACTGTTGACAGTCGCTCAATACGCGCTATAATTTCGCTTCTTTGCAGCAAGCAGCTACTGCAAAACGTGCCCAGGTGGCGGAATTGGTAGACGCACTAGGTTCAGGTCCTAGCGGTGGCAACATCGTGGAGGTTCGAGTCCTCTCCTGGGCACCATCTGTTTTTAAAAAGGTCGGCTTCTAGCCGGCCTTTTTCATTTCCGACTCCGGAAATATTCCTCTTCGCAAGCAAATCAATCACCTCGGCGCAAGCCGGCACAGCATGCCCCGAATCCTGCGACGCTCCATTACCGCAGGTTCGCACCACACTTGCATAACCTCGCCCTGACGCTCCGTTCCGGTCTCCGCGATCCATCCCCGATTCACCATCCCCGCACTCCCATCGCCTCCAAAACCGGGATTTCCCTAGGCTGACATATCCGCGCTCACGCGGTTAAATAAATCAACGTGATTTATTTAATGCGTCGCCCAGCGATGCGACATGGAAGGAGACGCCATGAGAAGCCCGCACTTCGGCCAGGGCAGCAATTCGGCCAACGTGCGCCGTTACAACGAGCGCCTGCTGCTGAAGACGCTGCGCCGTGCAGGCAGCGCGTCGAAGGCCGACCTCGCCCGCCTCGCGAACATGACGGGCACGGCGGTCGGCAGCATCATCGCGTCGCTCGCCGACGCGAAGCTGATCGAATTCGCGGGCCGCACCGAAGGCCAGCGCGGCCAGCCGGCTTCGTTGATTCGCCTCGACCCGCGCGGCGCGTTCGGCATCGGCGTCCATCTCGACCGGATGCGCATCGAGACGGCGCTCGTCAATTTCGCGGGCGACGTGCTCGGCCGTCGCTCGCACGACACGTTGCTGCCTGCGCCTGCCGACGTGCTCGAGATCGTCCGTCGCGACATCGACGCGATGCAGGCACTCCTCCCCGACCACGACCGCGCCCGCCTGACCGGCATCGGCGTCGCGCAGCCGTACAACCTCGGCGCGTGGATGCGCGAACTCGGCCTTGCCCCCGACACGTTCCGCGCGTGGGAAGACGTCGACTTCGCGAGCGACCTCGGTCGCACGCTGTCGCTGCCCGTCTTCGGCGAAAACGACGGCAACGCGGCCGCGATCGCCGAACTGTTCTACGGGTACGGCCGGCAGTGCGACGACTTCGTCTACCTGTTCATCGGCCCGGCGATCGGCGGCGGCATCGCGATCGACGGCGACTGCCTGCGCGGCGTGACCGGCAATGCCGGCGACATCGCGGTGATTCCGGTGCCGCCGAGCCGGCTGGCGTCCGCGCCGCCACCGCGCGGCCCGTGGGACATCCTGCTCGCACGCGCCTCGCTGCATGCGCTCGTGCGCCACCTGCGCCATCACGGCGAGACGGTCGAGAACCGTGCCGATCTCGAAGCCTGCATCGCGCGCGGCCTGCCGGCCGTCGACGAATGGATCGACGATTGCGTCGACGCGCTGGCGCCGGCATTGCGTGCGGTGCTGTGCGTGGTCGATACGCCGGTAGTCGTGCTCGACGCCGACACCGACGCGGGCCTGCTCGACGCGGTCACGACCCGCCTGCGCGCGGCGCTCGCAGCCACCGCGCCCGAGGCGCGCGGCACGCCGGTGCTCGTGCGCGGCACGTTCGGCGCCGACGCCGGCGCGATCGGCGCCGCCACGCTGCCGATGTATTTCAACTTCTCCCCGCGGGCCGGCATCCTCAAAGGCGCCCGCACCGATTTGCAGGAGGTCCACCATGTCGCGTTCTGAGTCGCCCCGCCCGCTGCTCGAGATGCGCGGGATCAGCAAGACGTTCCCGGCCGTGCGCGCGCTCGACAACGTCAGCCTGACCGTTTATCCGGGCGAGATCCACTCCCTGATGGGCGAGAACGGCGCGGGCAAGTCGACGCTGATGAAGATCCTGTCGGGCGCATACCGCGCCGACGCCGGCGGCGAGATCCTGATCGACGGCCAGCGCATCGACGTCGACGGCCCGCTCGCCGCGCGCGATGCTGGCGTCGCGGTGATCTACCAGGAGCTGTGCCTGTCGCCGAACCTGAGCGTCGCGGAAAACATCTACATCGGCCGCGAACTGCGGCGCGGCAACCGGCGCTGGGGCACGATCGACCGCGCGGCGATGGCGCGCGGCTGCGAGGACGTGCTCGCGCGGTTGGGCGCGTCGTTCGGGCCCGACACGCTCGTCGGCACGCTGTCGATCGCGGAACAACAGCTCGTCGAGATCGCGCGCGCCGTGCATACCCGCGCACGCATCCTCGTGATGGACGAGCCGACCACGCCGCTGTCGTCGCGCGAGACCGAGCACCTGTTCCGCCTGATCCGCCAGTTGCGCGAGGAAGGTCTCGCGATCATCTACATCAGCCACCGGATGGCGGAGATCTACGAACTGTCCGATCGCGTGTCGGTGCTGCGCGATGGCGCGTACGTCGGCACGCTCGAACGCGCATCGCTGTCGGCCGAGCGGCTCGTCGCGATGATGGTCGGCCGCGACATCTCCGGCTTCTACAAGAAGGAACACGCACCGTACGATCCCGGCCACCTGCTGCTGTCGGTGCGTGACGTCGCCGACGGCGCGCGCGTGCGCGGCTGCAGCCTCGACCTGCACGCGGGCGAAGTGCTCGGCATCGCGGGGCTCGTCGGCGCAGGCCGCACCGAACTCGCACGGCTGATCTTCGGCGCGGAGCCGCGCGTGCGCGGCGACGTGAAGGTGGGCGACCGCACGTTCGGCGCGCACTCGCCTCGAGACGCGATCGACGCCGGCCTCGTCTACCTGACCGAAGACCGCAAGCGCCAAGGCCTGTTCCTCGACATGAGCGTGCGCGACAACATCAACATCTCGGTCTGCAGCCGCGATGCACGGCTCGGCGCGCTCGACCTCGCGCGCGGCGCCGAACGCGCGCGCGACGCGATCACGTCGCTGTCGATCCGCGTTCCGCACGCGAACGTCAACGTCGGCGCGCTGTCCGGCGGCAACCAGCAGAAAGTGCTGCTGTCACGGCTGCTCGAGACGAAACCGCGCGTGCTGATCCTCGACGAGCCGACGCGCGGCGTCGACATCGGCGCGAAATCCGAGATCTACCGGATCATCAACGAACTGGCCCGTGCCGGCGTGGGGGTGATCGTGATCTCGAGCGAACTGCCGGAGATCATCGGCGTGGCCGATCGCGTGCTCGTGATGCGCGAAGGCGAAATCGCCGGAGAACTCGGCGGCTACACGCAGACGCCCATCACGCAGGAAGCCATCATTGCGCTCGCGACCGGCTCGCAGGCCGAACTCGCCGACGCGCACTGAGCCCTTTTCATTTCTTTCTTACTTTCAGGTTACCGAAATGATCAACCCGACCAAGCAGCGGAACCTCGCTTCCGCGACGGCCCATCCGGTCGCCAACCGTACGCCCCTGATGCGCGGCGCCGATCATCGCGCCCGCATGCAGTCGCTGATCCGCACCGCCGGCATGCTGCCGGTGCTGCTGGTGCTGTGCATCGGCTTCGGCTTCCTGACCGACGGCTTCTTCACGCTGCAGAACCTGTCGATCGTCACGCAGCAGGCGTCGATCAACATCGTGCTCGCCGCCGGCATGACCTTCGTGATCCTGACGGGCGGCATCGACCTGTCGGTCGGCTCAGTGCTCGCCGCCGCGGCCGTCGCGGCGCTGCTCGCGTCGACGATCCCCGGCTGGGGCTGGCTCGGCGTGCCGTTCGCGCTCGCCGTCGGCCTCGTGTTCGGCGCGATCAACGGCGGCCTGATCTCGTTCCTGCGCCTGCCGCCGTTCATCGTTACGCTCGGCGCGATGACGGCCGTGCGCGGCGTCGCCCGCCTGATCGGCAACGACACGACCGTGTTCAACCCGCAGCTGCCGTTCGCGTTCATCGGCAACGGCTCGATCCTCGGCGTGCCATGGCTCGTCGTGATCGCATGTGCGGTGATCGCGATCTCGTGGTTCATCCTGCGCCGCACGGTGCTCGGGATGCGTATCTATTCGGTCGGCGGCAATCCGGAAGCCGCGCGCCTGTCGGGCATCAACGTGCGGGCGATCCAGATGTTCGTGTATGCGGCGTCGGGCCTGCTCGCGGGCCTCGGCGCGGTGATGTCGGCCGCGCGGCTCTATGCGGCCAACGGCCTGCAGCTCGGCCAGTCGTACGAGCTCGACGCGATCGCCGCGGTGATCCTCGGCGGCACGAGCTTCGTCGGCGGCGTCGGTTCGATCGTCGGCACGCTGATCGGCGCGCTGATCATCGCGGTGCTGACCAACGGCCTCGTGCTGCTCGGCGTGTCCGACATCTGGCAGTACATCATCAAGGGGCTCGTGATCATCGGCGCGGTCGCGCTCGACCGCTATCGCCAGCGCGACTCGGCCCGTACCTGATACCCGTCCCTCACCGTTCAACCATCGGGGCGCAGGCAGGTCCTCCTGCGCCCGTTCGCCAACAGACCTCACGGAGACACAACGACATGTTCAAGCACACCGCCGCCCTGACCGCCGTCGCCTGCGCACTCGCCTTCGGCGCAGCCGCCGCCCACGCAGCCGACAAGCCGCTGAAATCGATCGGCGTCACGGTCGGGTCGCTCGGCAATCCGTATTTCGTCACGATCGTGAAAGGTGCCGAAGCGCGCGCGAAACAGCTCAACCCGAACGCGAAGGTCACGGCCGTATCGGCCGACTACGACCTGAACAAGCAGTTCACGCAGATCGACAACTTCATCTCCGCGCGCGTCGACATGATCCTGCTCAACGCCACCGACCCGAAGGCGATCGAGCCGGCGGTGAAGAAGGCGCAGGCGGCCGGCATCACGGTCGTCGCGGTCGACGTCGCGGCGGCCGGTGCGAACGCGACCGTGCAGACCAACAACGTGAAGGCCGGCGAACTCGCATGCGACTACATCGTGAAGAAACTCAACGGCAAGGGTAACGTGATCATCGAGAACGGCCCGCAGGTGTCGGCCGTGATCGATCGCGTCAACGGCTGCAAGTCCGTGCTCGCGAAGAACACGGGCATCAAGCTGCTGTCGAGCGACCAGGACGGCAAAGGCTCGCGCGAAGGCGGGATGAATGCGATGCAGGGCTACCTGACGCGCTTTCCGAAGCTCGATGCGGTGTTCACGATCAACGACCCGCAGGCGATCGGCAGCGATCTCGCCGCGAAACAGCTGAACCGTCCGGGCATCGTGATCACGTCGGTCGACGGTGCGCCCGACATCGAGGTCGCGCTCAAGTCCAACACGCTCGTGCAGGCGTCATCGAGCCAGGACCCGTGGGCGATGGCGCAGCAGGCTGTCAACGTCGGCTACGGGATCATGAACGGCCAGAAGCCGGCCAACCCGATGATCCTGATCGAACCGGCACTCATCACGCGTGACAACGTGAAGACCTACAAGGGCTGGAGCACGCCGCGCTGAGCGCGCCGCCCGTCCCGGCGCACACCGGGCAGTGCCGGGCCGCGTCGCCGCATGCGACGGCCCGCGCCGCCCGACTTTTCCGGATCAACCGCAGCAAGGCCGCGCACAACCCCGCGGCACAGGGTTCAGACATGACGACGACGTTCCCCCGCCTGATCGTATTCGGCGAAGCACTGACCGATTTCATCCGCGACGACGCGCATCACTGGCACAGCGTCGCCGGCGGCTCATGCTGGAACGTTGCGCGCGTCGGTGCGCGACTCGGCGTGCCGACGGCCTTCGCCGGCACGGTCAGCCGCGACACCTTCGGCGACGAGCTGATGCGCAAGAGCGCCGACGCGGGGCTCGACCTGCGCTTCATCCGGCAGGTCGATCGCGCGCCGCTGCTCGCGATGGTCGTGTCGAAGCAGCCGCCGCACTATTTCTTCATCGGCGAAAACAGCGCCGATCTCGCGTTCGATCCGGCGGACCTGCCCGACGGCGCGCTCGACGCGGCCGAGATCGTGCACGTCGGCTCGCTCGGCGTCGTGCGCGAGCCGCTCGCGGGCCGCCTGATCGAAGTGGCGCAAGCCGCGCGGGCATCCGGCAAGCGGATCTCGTTCGACCCGAACTTCCGCGCGCCGATGGCCGCGCCGTCGTATCGCGACACGCTGCGCCGGCTGGCCGGGCTCGCCGACTGGATCAAGGTATCCGACGAAGATCTGCGCGGGCTGTTTCCCGAACTCGACGAAGCCGCCGCGCTCGCGCAACTGCGCACGTGGGCGCCCGACGCGACGATGCTCGTCACGCGCGGCGCAGCCGGCATGCAGCTCCTGCACCGCGACACCGTGCTATTCCAGCCCGCGTTCCCGACTGACGTGGCCGACACCGTCGGCTGCGGCGATGCGAGCATCGGCGGCTGGCTCGCGAGCCAGCTTGCGCGTCCCGGCGCGTCGGCCGACGAACATCTGCGCTACGCAGCCGCGTGCGCGGCGGTCGCCTGCGCGCATGCGGGCGCGTATGCGCCGACGGCGGCCGAAGTGGCCGGCATGATCGCGCGCTCGACCGACACCGCGGTCGCGCAGTAGCGCGCGCCGGCGCGCCGCCGCGTCATGCGGCGGTCGCGGCGGCGCTGCCGTCCGGCGGCATCCCGGCCTGCAGCAGTTGCAGGCTCTCGTCGACGCTCAGTTCGGACATCGCATCGTCGGGCAGCGTATCGTCCGCCGCGCGACGCAACGCATGCAGCGCGTGCACCTTGAGCCGCACGATCGCGAGCCGCAACCCGCGCGCCGTGCATTCGGCCGCGAACGTGCGCAACGATTCGATCGTCGTGCTGTCGACGTCCGGCGTTTCCTCGAGGCTCAGCATCACGGTATGCGTGCCCGGCGCGGCCTTCATCAGCGCCCGCACGCGGTTCAGCATCCGGTCGGCATTCGCGAAGAACAGCTGCGCCTCCGGCCGCACGATCAGCACGCCCGGCACTGGCTTCGCATCGGCGTGGCTCGCCACGTCGACGAAGTCGTGACTGTCGCGCAGCCGGCCGAGCACGCTGACGTTCGGCTCGGACAGCTTGCGCAGCGTCAGCAGCAGGCTCACGCCGATCGCCGCGAGCAATCCGTGCAGCACGCCGAGCACGAGCACCGCGAGCAGCGCGGCGATCACGACGAGCCGGTCGCGACGCCAGGCCCAGTACGGCCGGAATACCGACGGATGCAGCGAATGACTGACCGCGAAGATCACGATCGCCGCGAGCACCGGCTCCGGTATGCGCGCAAGCTGCGGCAGCAGCAGCCAGACGATCAGCGCGACCACGCCCGCCGCCCACAGGCCGGCAAAGCGCGACTGCGCACCGGCCGCTTCGTTCGCCGAGGTCGCCGAGTAGCCGGCGCCGACCGGCATCCCGTGCAGCAGGCCCGATACGAGGTTCGCGCAGCCGAGCGCGACGAGGTCGCGGTTCGGCGACACGCTGTCGCCATGCTTGAGCGCGAAGTTGCGGATCGATCCGTACGACTCCGCGTACAGGATCAGCATCAGCGCGAACGCCAGTTCGACGGTCTGCATCCACGCGTTGCGATCGAGGCTCGGCAGCCCGAACGCGATATGCGAGAAATCGATATGGCCGACGATCGCGATCCCGTATCGCTGCCAGTCGATCGCATAGCCGGCCGCGATCGACAGCACGATCACGACGAGCGTCGCGGGCACGCGCGCGCTTCGCCCGAACGCGAACAGCAGCGCCAGTGCGATCGCACCGAGCACGACGCTCACGAGATCCGCATGCGGCGCGCCGGCGATCAGGTCGAGCGCGACGTGCGGCGCATCGCTGTGATGCACGGAAATCGCGAGAATCTTCGGCAACTGCTTGATGACGATCGTCAGTGCGAGGCCGAACGTGAAGCCGCGCAGCACCGGCCGCGCGACGAAATCCGACATGCCGCCGAGCCGCGCGGCGCCCGCCAGGATGAACAGCACGCCCGTCATCGCGACGAGCGCCGCCGCAAGCGCGAGTTGCGCGGCGAGCGCCATCCCCGACTCCGCGAGCACGGTCGCCGCGAGCACGGCAGCCGACGACGACGTCGACGACACGATCGCGAAACGGCTGCTGCCGGTGAGCGCATAGACGACGAGCCCCGACAGCAACGCGATGAGACCGGCCTGCGGCGGCAAGTTGGCCAGCCCCGCATAGGCGACCGCCTCGGGGATCAGCAGGCCCGCGATCGACAGGCCGGCCAGCGCATCGAGACCGATGCGCCGCGTGGGCGGCGGCGGGGCCGCGTCGTGCACGGCGAAATGGTCGGCATGCTGCGGGCCGGCATCGGGGCGGACCGGGGCGGTCGTCATGCGGAATCAGGGCTTGGCGGCGATGACGCCCGACCAGCCGGGCAGATAGCGTGCATCCTGGTCGTGCGCGCGATGCAGCGCGATATCGAGCGCCTTCGAGAAGTTCTTGCGGATCTGGTCCAGCGACACGTGCTGGCGCAGGTAGTCGGCCCACAGGAATTCGCTGAACGGCGTCGCGTCCTTCGCATAGCCGCCCGCCGTGCGCAGCTCGCCGGCGAGGCTGCGGTACGGATCGTCGACGAGGCCTGTGAGCGCCTTCGGCAGATTCGCGTAGTCGCGGCGCGTGCCGTCCGCGCCGAACGGATGCACCCACTGGTTGTGTTCCATCATCCGCCAGAAGATCGTGTCGTCGAGCCACGACAGGTCCTTCAGCAGCATCGCGTTCACGCGCAACTCGCCTTCCTCGATCAGCGCGAGGCCGAGATGGTGGTGATCGGTGATGTAGTGCAGCCCGTCCGGGCCGAGTACCGCCGGGAACCAGTGCGATTCGATCGCGGCCTTGCGCGCGCGCTTGCCGAGCGTTTTCCAGTGCTTGCGCTTCGCCTTGACTTCGCGATAGCCGACCGTCATCTGCGTGGGACGCAGTTCTTCGAGCTTGACGGGAATCAGGTGAACATCGTTGCCCAGTGCCATGGTGGTATCCCATGTTGCGAAATTCCGGCAACGATACTCCTGATCGCAGGAGACGTTAATACGTCATGACCTCGATACGCGGCCGCTTGACGATCTCTGACAACCGCCCGACTGCTCCCGCACGAACGACGCCGCGCTACGCACGCAGATCGTTGCGTTCGAGACGATGGCGAATGTAAGGAATGCCGTCGTGCACGACGCTCACGCGCCGCATCCCGAGCTTGCGCGCGACATTCAGAGAGCCGCTGTTGGCCTCCGCGATATCGGCGATCACGCGCGGCAGGCGCACGGTGTCGAGCGCATGCCGCACGACCGCTTGCGCGGCTTCGCTCGCGATGCCGCGCCCCCAGGTCTCGCGCACCAGCCGCCAGCCGATCTCGACGTCGCGCGCGCCGTCCGCGTAGTCGGGAATCAGCAGGATCCAGCCGACGAACGCATCGGGTGCGGTCTTCTCGAAGATCGACCAGTAACCGAGACCCGGCGGATAGTCGCGCGTGATCCGGTGCGCGACGAAGCGCCGATGCTCGACGGGATCGTGCCACGGGCCCGCGATGTGCCGCGTGACCTCGGGATCGCGATCCATCGCGATACACGCATCGAGATCGGCCAGCACGCGCGGACGCAGCCACAGCCGCGCGGTTTCGAGCACGGGCAGCGTAGCGGCGGAACGTTCGTTCATCGGGACTCCTGATTCGGTGGCAATGCGCATCGGGCGTATTACAAAACAGATACAAACGGCCTTCCGGAATGATACAGATGGCTGTCGCCGGTTTCATGCGGCGCCGTTGCCGTTTTCGAAACAGTTCATTTCGTAGGGATTATTCCCGATTCGGCGTTATCGCGCCCCACATCGCGCGGCGCCGCAGCCTACACTCGATCCATGCCCCCGCACCGCGCGCAGGCCGGGCCGGCATCCGCATGCACATCGTGAGCGCGCAAGCCAACGAGGAGACCTCGGACATGAGCTGGACCCGCGAACAACGCAACGTCACGATCGCCGCCTACCTGGGCTGGACGCTCGACGCGTTCGATTTTTTCCTGATGGTTTTCGTGCTGAAGGACATCGCCGCCGAATTCGGGTCGACGATTCCCACCGTCGCGTTCGCGCTCACGCTGACGCTCGCGATGCGCCCGCTCGGCGCACTGATCTTCGGCCGGCTCGCCGATCGCTTCGGTCGCCGCCCGACATTGATGGTCAACATCGCGTGCTACTCGCTGCTCGAGCTCGCATCGGGTTTCGCGCCGAGCCTGACCGCGCTGCTCGTCTTGCGCGCGCTGTTCGGCGTCGCGATGGGCGGCGAATGGGGTGTCGGCTCCGCGCTGACGATGGAAACCGTGCCCACCCATGCGCGCGGCTTCGTGTCGGGGCTGCTGCAGGCCGGCTACCCGAGCGGCTACCTGCTCGCGTCCGTCGTGTTCGGCCTGTTCTACCAGTACATCGGCTGGCGCGGGATGTTCATGGTCGGCGTGCTGCCCGCGCTGCTCGTGCTGTACGTGCGCGCGCACGTGCCCGAATCGCCAGCGTGGAAGCAGATGGAGAAGCGCCCGCGCCCGAGCCTCGGCGCCACGCTGAAGCAGAACTGGAAGCTCACGATCTACGCGATCGTGCTGATGACCGCGTTCAACTTCTTCTCGCACGGTACGCAGGATCTCTATCCGACCTTCCTGCGCGAACAGCATCACTTCGATCCGCATACCGTGTCGTGGATCACGATCGTGCTGAACATCGGCGCGATCGTCGGCGGCCTGTCGTTCGGCTCGATCTCGGAGCGGATCGGCCGGCGCCGGGCCATCTTCATCGCCGCGTTGATCGCGCTGCCCGTGTTGCCGCTGTGGGCATTCTCGAGCGGCCCGGTCGCGCTCGCCGCGGGGGCGTTCCTGATGCAGATCTCGGTGCAGGGCGCGTGGGGCGTGATCCCGGTTCACCTGAACGAGATCTCGCCGGACGAGATCCGCGCGACCTTCCCCGGCGTCGTCTACCAGCTCGGCAACCTGCTCGCGTCTGGCAATGCGACGATGCAGGCGTCGCTCGCCGTTTCGAACGGCAACGATTACAGCTTCGCGCTCGCACTCGTGGCCGGCATCGTCGCCGTCGCGATCGCCGTGCTGATCCTGTTCAGCCGCGAGCGGCGCGGCATCGACATGACGCAATCGGTCAATACGCGTAGCACGGTCGGCTGAACGCGCGCATTGCCGCATTGCATCATCGCGCGTGCCCCGCCCTGCCGAGGGCGCGCGCGATCCATTCCGCATTCGCACATCGAACTAGAGGAATTTGTCCAGATTCCCCGCTTGCCCGCTCCGTCCGCGATTTTTTATCTTAATAAAAACGGCTGTTTGAATCAGACAAACAAATCACCAGTTCGCGGCCGGGGGACCGGCATGGGAGGCGGGACATGGCAGTAAGTCAGGAGGGGCGGCCAGCCGCGGGACGGCCGTCCGGGGCACGGTCATCCGGCACGCGGCAGACCGGCGGAACGAAGGCGCGCATCCTCGATGCGGCCGAGGATCTGTTCATCGAGCATGGCTTCGAGGCGATGTCGATGCGCCAGATCACCTCGCGCGCGGCGGTCAACCTCGCCGCGGTCAACTACCACTTCGGCAGCAAGGAAGCGCTGATCCACGCGATGCTGTCGCGCCGGCTCGACCAGCTCAACCAGGAACGCCTCGGCATCCTCGACCGCTTCGATGCGCAACTCGGCACGCACATCACCTGCGAGCACGTGCTCGGCGCGATGTTCATTCCCGCGCTGAAGGCATCGCGCGATCCCGGACGCGGCGGGCCCGGGTTCCTGCGGCTGATCGGCCGTGCGTACACCGATCCGTCGCCGTTCGTGCGCAACTTCCTGACCGCGCACTATGCCAGCGTCGCGGGCCGCTTCTTCGATGCATTCCAGCGCGCGTTGCCGCATCTGCCGCGCACCGAGCTCGGCTGGCGCCTGCACTTCGCGATCGGCGCGCTGTCCGGCGCGCTCGCGGGCGCCGAAACGGAAAGCCTGATCGACGAGTTCTCGCAAGGCCGCACGATGAACGACGTGCAGATGATCGCGCGGCTGTCGTCGCTGATCGTCGCCGCGCTGAAAGCGCCGATGCCCGACAGCGCGCAACTGTCGATCTTCGCAGCCGTGCTCGACGACGCAGGCGCCAGCGAAGCATTCGGGCTGCCGCAGTCGGGCCCGGCCACTGCCGATACGGCGACGCTGCATTCCACGAACTGAGCGCGCGAGGCCACGCGCGGCTTCCTGTTCACGATTTGATCGATACGCGCGGTCGTGCAGGGCGTCGAGGCGCCCCGTCGATCGACCATGCGGCACGAGGCACGGGCCGGCGCAGAAGCGCCCGCCCTCGCCAAAAGCAAACACCGGAGACTCGTCATGTCATCTTCCGCAGCAAGCACCGCGGCGCAGGTTCCGCCGAACACCGACGGCATCTGGTACGCGTCATACCCGCCCGGTGTTCCGCACGAGATCGACGTCGCGCAATATGCGTCGCTCGTGCAGTTCTTCGACGAATGCACGACCCGCTTCGCCGACCGCGTCGCCTACGTGAGCGCCGGTGCGTCGATGACCTACCGCGCGCTCGCGCAGAAAGTCGACGCGTTCGCGTCGTATCTGCAAAGCGTCGGCGTGAAGCCCGGCGACCGCGTCGCGATCATGCTGCCGAACACGTTCCAGTATCCGGTCGCGCTGTTCGGCTCGCTGAAGGCCGGCGCGATCGTCGTCAACGTGAACCCGCTCTACACCGTGCGCGAACTCGCGCACCAGTTGAAGGACAGCGGCGCGCAGACGATCGTCGTGTTCGAGAATTTCGCACGCACGCTGCAGGACGCGCTTCCGGAAACGCAGGTGAAGAACATCGTCGTCACCGCGCTCGGCGACCTGCTCGCCGACGGCTTCAACGCGAAAGGACGCCTGATCAATTTCGTGCTCAAGCACGTGAAGAAGCTCGTGCCGGCCTACCATCTGCCGCAGGCCGTCCGGCTGCGCTCCGCGCTCGCGCTCGGCGCGCGCTTCAAGCCGCAGCCCGTGCAGACGACGCGCGACGACCTCGCGTTCCTGCAGTACACGGGCGGCACGACCGGCGTCGCGAAAGGCGCGATGCTCACGCACGGCAACCTGATCGCGAACCTGCTGCAAGCGAAGGCGTGGATCGCCGACCAGGTATCCGGCGACGTCGAGACCGTGCTCACGCCGCTGCCGCTGTACCACATCTATTCGCTGACGGTGAATGCATTCATCTTCATGGGGCTCGGCGGGCGCAACATCCTGATCGCGAACCCGCGCGACATGAAGATGGTGATGAAGATCATCCGCAACGAGACGTTCACGGGGATCACCGGCATCAACACGCTGTACAACGCGTTCCTCGACAACGAGGAATTCCGCAAGCGCGATTTCTCGAAGCTGAAGCTCGCGATGGCGGGCGGGATGGCGATGCAGCGCGCGGTCGCGGAACGCTTCCAGCAGGTGACGGGGCGGCCGGTCGTCGAAGGCTACGGCCTGACCGAATGCTCGCCGATCGTCACGATGAACCCTGTGGACCTGAACGACATGGCCGCGTTCAGCGGGTCGATCGGCCTGCCCGCGCCGTCCACCGTCGTACGCTTTCGCCGCGAGGACGGCACCTGGGCGCCGGTCGGCGAACCGGGCGAGCTGTGCGTGCACGGTCCGCAGGTGATGCGCGGCTACTGGCAGCGCCCCGACGAGACGGCGAAGGTGATCGACGCCGACGGCTGGCTCGCCACCGGCGACATCGGCGTGATGGACGAACACGGCTTCATCCGGCTGATCGACCGCAAGAAGGACATGATCCTCGTGTCGGGCTTCAACGTGTATCCGAACGAGATCGAGGAAGTGCTGGTGATGCATCCGGGCATCAGCGAAGCCGCGGCGATCGGCATTCCCGACGACGTGCAGGGCGAGCGGATCAAGGTGTTCGTCGTGCGCCGCGATCCATCGCTGACGGTCGACGACGTGCTCGCGCACTGCCGCAAGAACCTGACCGGCTACAAGATGCCGAAATTCGTCGAGTTCCGCGACGCACTGCCGCAGACGAACGTCGGCAAGATCCTGCGCCGCGCACTGCGCGACGAGGAACTCGCCAAACTCAAGGCCGCGAAGCAAGGCTGAACGATCCATCGCCCCCGGAGACGCCGTCGATGAACGAAGGAAAGAAACGCCACGCGCAGCATGCCGCCGCCGTGGCAGTCGCATGCCTGTTGTCGCTCGCGCAGGCGAGCCTGCATGCCCAGGAAACGACCGACGCCGCGAGCGCGGCAGCAGCCGTCACGCTGCCGGCGGACCTCGCGAAAGTCACGCGCGAGCCGGTCGCGCAGCAGGCGCGCTGGCTGCGCACGGCCGCACAGCGCGGCACGCTCGCGCAACTCGACGACGCGACGCTCACCGCGCTCTTCAAGGCGCTCGATCCGCTCGCCGTGCCGCTCTATATCCGCAACGGTCCCAACGGCTATCCGGCATACCAGTTCACGATGGTGCGCCAGGAGCGCATCAGCGGAAAATGGTCCGACACGCCCGACCGCATGCTCGTGAAGACCACCCGCGAGCCGCTGCGCGTCTACGCGAAATGGCTGCCGGGCGGCGCGCATGCGGGGCAAGAAACGATCTACGACACGACGCAGCGCAAGGACGAGATGTACGGCCACCTCGGCGGCCTGCTCGGCAAGATTCCGCTGTGGACGGCACTCGACGGCGCACTCGCGCGCGCCCAGTCGAATCATCAGGTGAAGGATCTCGGCACCGAGTTCATCACGAACCTGTACCTGACCGAAGGGAAGAAGTATCTGGAAGCCGGCGTGCAGCGGCCCACCGACGTGGAGGCCAAAACGATCGGCGGCGTGCGCGTCGTCGCGCTCACCTACGAAACCCCGACCGGCCGGCCGCAGTTCTATGCGAAGAAGGAAATCCTCGGGCTCGACCTGCACGCGCCCTATTTCCGGACCGTCGAGTCCTATGACAACGACGGCAAGATCTTCGAGCGGATCGTCATCGAGAAAATCGCGCCGGCGACGTTCGACGACACCGCATTCGACCCGAAAAACCCCGACTACGCGTTCTGATGCGCGTCGACATGCCCCGTTCAATCGTCATCGCCGTGCTAGCCGTCTCGTTAGCCCGGACAGGCGACCACGGCCGGCCACGGCGCCATACGGACTGGCGCCGGCGCGACCGGTTACGCCAATGTCGGCCGATAAGGTCGACATGCCCCGGCATCGCGTGGTCGGACGCAAGCAACGCCGCGCCGCTTTACCCAACGCCCCTTGCTCATGTTCCGAATCCCTGATATGGCGAGCCGAGCGGTATGCGCAGCCCATGTAAGAAACACGCGCGAACCCAGGCGGTACGTCGTTGCGAGCGCCGTAACGCGACGTAACGAAACGGTTCTAGCCGTTCGGCCGAATCGCGAAAATGGCCCGGACCGTCTATAGTGGGTTACGGTTCGACACAATCACGACTGCGCGCTTCCCTATTGAACAAGGTAGAATTCCGCCAAACGTCTTGTGGACGAACTCGCCACACACACGCACAACATATTCTCTGACGCAGGCTCCTGCCGCACCTCAATGGCCAATCCCGCAGAATCCCATCCGCAAAACGACTTCATCAATTCGGCGCGCAAGGAACGTAAGCGCGTTGAAATCTATCTCGTCAACGGCATTCGTCTGACGGGGTGTATCGAGTCGTTCGACCAGTACCTGGTGATGCTGCGCACCCCCGTGGGTCTGCAAGGCATCTACAAGCGCGCGATTTCCACGATCCAGCTCGACACGGGCGGCTCGCGCCCGGGCGGCGGCGGCCCCCGCGGGCCCCGCACCGGCGGGCGCCCCGGCGGCCGTGAAGGCGGCGGTCACAGCCCGTATGGCTCGCACGGCGGCTATGGCTCGCGCGAACCGCGCGAACCGCGGGAGGGTTACGGCTCGCGTGAGCCGCGCGAAGGCTACGGTGCCCCGCGCGAACCCCGTGAGCCGCGCGAAAGCTACGGCGCCCCGCGCGAACCCCGTGAACCGCGCGAAAGCTACGGCGCCCCGCGCGACACCGGCGATGCATCCGGCAACGGCAACGCTTCGTCGTCGGATTCCCGCGGCGGCAACGGGCCGGTGATCGTGACCCGGCGCCGGCGAATCGTTCCGGACGGCCAGTAAAACAAAAGGGCAAGCCAACCGGCTTGCCCTTTTTACTGGTGCGGTCGGCGCGGCATGTCGCCGCACCGTCGCCAGGTTCAGCGCGCCGTCGTCGGCAGGCCCGCGTCGGCCTCGCGCTGCAACGAACGCACCTGCTGCTGCAACGCCCGCAGTTGCGCCTGAAGCTGAGCCTGCTGCGCCTGCAAGGCGGCCGTCTCGCTGCGGACGCTCTTCTGGCGATCCGCGACTGCCGCCTGCTGCTGGCGGGCGATCGAGATATCAGCCTGCAGACGTCGCGCACGATCCTGCGTGACTTCGATCTGCTTGTCCATCTGCGCCTTCTGCGACTCCAGCTTCGCCGCCCTCAGTTCGTTCACGGCCAGCCGTTCCGCCTGGTGCGAGAAATCGCGGTAGATCGCTTCCGCACGCGTTTCGTCGTAAGTCTTGATCACGCGCCAGAACGCCTTCTGCTGAAACAGCGCGACGAAGTACGCTCCGTCCTTTACGTTGAACAGCAGGCTCGCGCCGTAGCTGCCGTTGTAGCTCGTGCGCATTTCCGTCAGCGTGTGCGCCTGGATCTGGCGCTGCAGGTCGTCGACCGTGCTCGGCCCCGTCGTTTCGCCCGCCTGCGGCTGCAGCGACGTCTGTGCCTGCGAATCGATCACCGGAATCGCGGCCACCGGCGCCGACGCTTGCTGTACGGCAGGCGAACCGCTGTCCGCCAGACTTTGCGCGTATGCGCCCTGCATGCCTCCCACCATGGCGAGCAACACGCACGCCCTTCCCAACCCCGTCATATGGCTCATGAAGTTCTATTCCCGCCCGAGTCGTTGTAATTCAGCGCGATTTTATCTCATTAATTACTCACTTTCGCGGGTCTCGGGCTCCTCGTCGAAGATCTGATATTTGCGCATTTTTTCCCACAATACCTTGCGGCTGATGCCGAGCTGCTGCGCCGTATCCTGACGCCGCCAGCCGTTGGCGTCGAGCGCCGCAATCACGCGGTTGCGCTCGTTCATGTCCCACTTGCTGCGATCGACGAACACCTCGGCCGCGCTCTCCGCCGGCACCGGCTGCGCCGAACTGCGCGCATGCGCGATCAGCCGCTGCAACCGTGCGGCATCCCAGCCGCCCGTCTGCCGCACCGTCACGCCGACACGCTCGGCCAGGTTGCGCAGTTCGCGCACGTTGCCGGGAAAATAGCTGTCCGCGACCGAATCCGTCAGCCAGTACGGCAGGTCGGACAATTCGGCGAGCCGCTCCTCGCCGACCACTTCGGCGACGAACGACTTGAACAGCGCGATCTTGTCCACCGCGCCACGTTCTTCCAGCGACGGAATGTTCAGCTCGATCACCGCGAGCCGGTAGTAGAGATCGGCGCGGAACAGCCCATCCTTCACGAGTTGCGGCAGCTTCTTGTTGCTCGCCGCGACCAGACGGAAATCGACCTTGATCGGCGCCGTCGCGCCGACCCGCAGCACCGCGCCGTCCTCGAGCACGCGCAGCAGCTTGACCTGCTGATACAGCGGCAGATCGCCGACTTCGTCGAGGAACAGCGTGCCGCCTGCCGCCTGCTCGAAATAGCCTTTATGCGCAACAACCGCACCCGTGAACGATCCCTTCGCATGGCCGAAGAACAACGATTCGAACAGGCCGTCCGGAATCGCGCCGCAGTTCACCGGCACAAATTCGCCGTGCCGGTAGCGCGAATGCTTTTCGTGCAGCAGTTGCGCGATGCGCTCCTTGCCGACGCCGGTTTCGCCGTGCAGCAGCACGTTGGTGTCGCAGTCGGCGAACGTATCGACTTCGTGCAGCAGCGCCTGCATCGATTCGGAGTGCGCGACGAGTTCCGACGGTTGCAACGTTTCGGCTGCGTGCGCACGCAGTTGCGTGACGAGCTTGCCGATCATGCCGCGCAGTTCGGCGCACGTGAAGTCGAGCGGCAGGATGTGCGAATACTCGGGCGGATACTGCGACGCGTCGTGGTCGCGCGCCGCGCCGACCCAGACGACCGGCATGCCGATGTTGGCTTGCCAGTCGCGCAGGAAGGCCGCGCCGCCTTCGATCATCGTCACGCTGATGATCGCCAGCGACCGCCGCAGCGCGGCGCGTTCGGGCGAGATCGCCGCGTTGTCGGCGCGGATCACTTCGACGTCGAAGCTCGCCATGCACCGGGCGACGCGGTCGACGATGTCCGCCTTGCCTTCCCAGACGTACAGGTCGAGCTCTTCGATTGCGGGCGTATTTCTCATCTGATCTGCTTCTTCAGTAAACCGTTTGGGCGACCCCGCAATTGAGCGAGATCTGATGGACCGTCGCCGCGCCGACCTGGACGCCGAGGAGATTCAGCAGCGGAACGAGGACTGCGTCGAGGCTCGACAGGAGCGGGCTGAGCAGACTGGTCAGAAAGCCAAGCAATGTTGACACGAAGGTCGACGGAATCGACAGTAGATCGGCGCCGAGCAAACTGAGGGTGGCGGTAATCTGCGCGGCCGCGAGCTGGGTGAGCGCTGAACTGAGCGCTGAGCCGAGCGCATTCGAATTGACCGTCCAGTAGTCGGCATCGATCCCCGGCACGCCATTGAATGTGTGCTGTTGCGCAGCGCCCTGCACCTGGACCGATACGTTGGACATCGAAACTTTCAAGGTGGCAAGGCCGAGGACAGGCGCATTGATCACCTGCGCAGGCGATGTGCAGCTGTATGCCGCCGACAGACTGATCTTGCCCGACGAATCAAGCGGCGGCTGGCCGATGCACAGATTCGCAACCCCCGGCTGTGCGGTAATCACGGCCGTGCTCGCTGCCTGTGTGGCAGCGCACTGCGTCGAGTTCAGCCACGCGGTTCCGGTGCCGACTTGCAGATAAATCGGCAGATTGACGTCGACGCCCACGTTCAGCGCGCCCAGCAACGGCCCCACCAACGGCAACTGCGACGTACCAAGATAGACTTTAAGATACACCCCCACCGCAGCCGTCGACGCCTTCGTGCGCCACGTTCCCGTCGCCGGATCGATCCCGCCCTCGCCGATGCCGATCGACGGCGGGCTGATGATCTGCACCTGCAACTGCGTCCCCGTCAGCCCGCCAAGATTCAGGGACGGCACGTTGACCACGACCGCCGGCTTGCCCGTTGCCGCGATCTCCGCGCCAACCATCAGCAAGTCGAGGAGATCCACCTGCGCGTTGAGCGCCGCCTGCGTATCCGCGAGCGCGACGTTCAGCAAGCCGCCGGCGCCGCCGAGACCGATCGACGTGCCCGGAACGTTGGCGTTCAGGATCGCCTGCAGTGTGGCGAGGCTCGCCTGCAGGCTTGCGTTGGCGACGGACGTCTGCGTAGCCGCCTTCACCATCAACTGGAGCAGTTGCGGCAACGTGAGCTTCAGCGCGAGCAGTTGATCGACCGTGCCGACGCCCGCCGCCACGACAAGGTCACCGACCGTCACGTTCGTGCAGGCAAGTGCTTGATACGACCCGATGTTCAGGTTCAGGTTGGCGCCGAGCAGCGCGCCGATCAGCCCGTTGACGAGCCCCGAATTGCCGGACGTCGGCGCTGATCCGCCCGCGCAACCAACTCCGCCGAGCGCGGCCAGGGTTGCGCCCACCGAGAACGTATCGATGTTCGTCGACCGCGCGGTCGATACCGCGGACACCGTCTGCGGCGGTCCGACGAAGAAGAACGGCACCTGCCGCTTGACGACCACCTTGGCCGCGTTCAACTGCGTGGTCCCGGATGTCGCGGCGGCGTAGTAGCTGGGTGCCGGATTGGCAGACGTATCCCAGCGGCCACATTCGATATTGATCGTGTCGCCGTTCGACGCGTCGAGCCCGTTCGACTGCGCATTGCTGGTCGCGGTGGCAGTCGGCTGCGAACAGGCGTCGTCCATCCGCTGCACGGCCGCGAGCGCGGCCATGTCGGCGATCCGCTGCACGTCCCGACGCTGGTAAAAGAGGTTACCGACGCCAATGGCGCCAAGCGTCGTGATGGCGATCAGCGTCGCGATGATCGCCATCACCGAGAACGCGCCGCGCTGTCGTGACGCGCGGCCGATCGTGCCGCCACTGTGCCGGGTAGTCACCGTTTGCTCCGTCAGCGTGCGAGATCGCCACCGGACAGTCCGCCGCCGCTACCGCCGCTGCTGCCGCCGCCCGACGCCGACATCGTGCCGAACCACTGCGGAATCGGCGTCTTGAACGAGTCGATATAGCGCTGATAGGCATACGTGCCAGCCGCGCCGTCGATTGGTTGCGGCGTCGCGGCCGCGCGATTCGAACGCTGCAGATCGAGCAGCGAGCGGGTCGCATGACCGATTTCGGACGCCGGCGTGTCGCCTTGCGCATGCGCGACGCCCGCACTCAGCGAGCAGGCGAACGCGATGCCCACGGCCCGCACGCGAATTGAGGAAAGGTGAAACATGATGGACTCCTTGAATATCGTCGTCATCGCGCGAAACGCTGCAGCAGCGGCACCGCAAGATCGAAATTATCGCTGCTCGCCACTGACGGCACGGACGCATTGACCGGCGCATAGGCGATCGCGCGTTGCTTCGCGCGCATCGCGGCTGCGACCTTCGTCTCGTCGTCGCGAATCTGGCTGCGCACCGCAGGCGACAGCTTCTGCTGATCCATCAGCCGCCGCGCGTCCTTCGCATGACCGGTCGCGAGCAGGTAAAGCACGAAGTTGCTGAGGATCTTCGGGTTCTTCTGCTCGAGTTCGGCCGCCTTCAGCAACGGCACGCGCGCGCCTGCCAAATCGCCTTCGCGCATCTTCGAATACGCGAGGTCGGACAACGTCGCCGCGTCGGTCGGTGCAAGCGCCGTCGCCTGTTCGAGCTGCTGCGCGGCTAGCGCAAAATCGCCGCGGGCGCCGGCGGTCAGGCCCAGCCCGCGATAGCCGCGCGCGGCGAGCGGCGTCGTCAGCAGCTTGGTATAGGCGGCCACGCCGGCGTCATACTGCCCGGTCGCCCGCAACGCATCGGCGCGCAGCAGAATCGTGTCCGGCGATGCGCCATATTGCTTCTCGTACTGATCGATGTGCGCGAGCGATGCAAAATACAGCCCCTGTCCCTGCATCCGCTCGATCAGGCCCAGATACATGCCCGGCGTATCGGGCGGCGCATTCTTGTCGGCGGCGGCCTGCATCAGCGCACCGCGTTCAGCCTGCGCACCGACGCCGTATCCGGACTCCTTGAACACCCCGCACCCGCTGGCAAGCAACGCGCACGCCGTCGCGCCTGCGATCGTGCGAACCCAATCCAATCGATTCATCTAGTGTCGCTCCTTCCCCTCATGCCGCATCAGTGCTGAATCGCAGCGAGCGCGGACAGCACGGTCATGATCCCCGGCCCCGCGGTCACGATCAACAGTGCCGGCAACAGCGTGACGATCATCACGCCGGTCATCTTCACCGTCAGGCGGCCGATCTGCTCGCGCAGCGTCGCGCGACGCCCTTCGCGCAGACGGTCGCCGAATTGTTTCAGCGGCTCCTGCACCGCGCCGCCATGCTTGTCGACCTGAATCAGCAAGCGCACGATCGCGCGCAGATCCTCGTTGTCGAAACTGTTCGTGAGGCGGTGCAGCGATTGCTCGCGCGTACGGCCGGCCGCGAACTGCCGCTGCGCGACGCCGAGTTCCCATGACAGCACCGGCAACATCGTCTGGAAATCGTGCGTGACGACCTGGATGCTCTGGTCGAGCGACAGGCCGACACCCTGTAGCAGCCGCAACATGTCGACGAGGAGCGGCAATTCGGCCGTAATGCTCTGCCGGCGCGCGGTCGCGCGCCGCCGCACGTAGATTTTCGGCAGCATGTAGCCGGTCGCGAGCGCGACGGAGATCCACAGCGGCCAGCGCGCCTGCTGTCCGCGGCCGATCAGTACCAGCGCGGCAAGCGCCGGCAGCAGGATCGCGCAGACGATGCGCGCGCCGACGAACAGCGCTCTGGCGCGCACGTCGACGAAACCGCATTGCTCGAGCAACTGGCGATCTTCGTCGGCGATCAGATACCGGCTGAAGCCGGTCTCGAGCCACCGCATCCCAACGTCTTCGAAGCGTTCGCGCAGCCCCGCGAAACGGACACGCGGCGCGGCAGGTGCCGCTGCCTCGCGTGCTGGTTCGGCGGAGCCGGCACGCGCGGCGGCCGCTTCGACTGCGGCGGCCCTGCGGTCGAGCGCATGCATCAACGCACGCTCGGCACGCTGCACAAGCACGATGCGAACGATCGCGAGCGCGGCAAGCAGCAGCACGCCGGCCGATCCGAGCACCAGCGCAAGCGCGCCTAAACGGTTTGCATCCATCGATTCACCTCAGCCGCGCGAGCCGGAACAGCCAGAAACCGCCGATCGCCTGCAGCGCGAACGCCAGATAAATCAGCTGACGACCGGCATCGTCGTTCCACATCGCCGTGAAGTAGCGCGGGCTTGTAGCGATGACGAAGCTGCCGACCGCGATCGGCAACAGCGCCAGCACCCATGCAGACAGCCGGGTCTCGGCCGACATCGCGGACAGTTCGCGTTCCGCCTGCTCGAGATCGCGCATGAAGGTCGACATCCGGTCGAGCATCACGTCCGCCCGGCCGCCGTAGCGGACCGACAGACGCAGCACTGCGCCGACCAGTTCGAATTCGCGGATACGGTATGTGTGCGCGATATGCAGCATCGCGCGATCGATCTCGACGCCGGAGCGCAGCATCCGCGACACGTCGTCGAGGCAGCGGCGCAGCGGCATCTCCGCCGTCTGAAGCGCCGACTGGAACGCTGCCGGCACACTATTCCCGAGCGTCACGAGGCGCACGATTCCGTCGAGAAACGACGGCAACTGACGGACGATCTTCAGGCGGCGCCGGCTGATGCGCGACGTGATCCACAGCACGACGAGCGCACCGCCCGCCACGACCGCGGCCGCCGCGGCGAGCATGCCGCCGGCCATGCCGGCCCACAACGCGAACAGCACGACGACCGCAAGCGCCAGCACGAGGCCGGGCCGCGCTTCATCGAGGCCCGCACGGTCGGACAGTACCGCCCATGCGTCGAACGCCGACGCGCGCCAGCGCGCGAACCCTTGTTCGGGCTCCTGGGCATTCGCCGTACTGGTTGCCGCGGCGCGCGCGGGGCGCGTGTCGGCAACCGGGGCAGCGGCACGTGCGCCCTGTCCCACCCGGCTGTCGAAGAACCGCTGCGCATGCGCACGCCCTTCCCGCACCTGGCTGCCGCGCCACAGCAGCAGCCCGGCCGCCGCGCAGATCAGTGCGAACATCAGCGCGAGCAAGGTGGCGCTAGACATTGAAGCCCCCGCCTCGCCCGAAATTGCCGCCGAATCCGCCACCGCCCGACGACACCAGCGCGCTGCGGAAACGTGCCAGCTTCGGCGAATGCGGATGAATGCCGAGCGACTCCCAATGATCGATCTCTTCGCCCTCCGGCGTGACGCGCGCCTCGTAGCGATACAGCTCCTGCGTCGATACGATGTTGTCCGACATGCCGGTGACTTCGGTGATCGACAGGATACGGCGGCGACCGTTGGACAGCCGCCCGATCTGCACGATGAAGTCGATCGCGTTGGCGATCTGCCGCCGCAGGCTTGCTTCGGTACCCTGAAAACCGGCGAAACCGGCCAGCATCTCGAGCCGGTACAAACATTCGCGCGGCGAGCTGGCGTGCACGGTGCCCATCGATCCGTCGTGGCCGGTATTCATCGCCTGCAGCATTTCGAGCACTTCGCCGCCGCGCACTTCGCCGACGATGATCCGGTCCGGTCGCATCCGCAGCGTGTTTCGCAGCAGGTCGCGAATCGTCACGACGCCGCTGCCGTCGAACCCGCCCGGGCGGCTTTCGAGCCGCACGACGTGCGGGTGATTCAGCGACAGCTCGGCTGTATCCTCGATCGTCACGACGCGCTCCGCCGTCGGGATGTGGAACGCCAGCGCGTTCAGCAGCGACGTCTTGCCCGAACTGGTGCCGCCCGACACGAGGACGTTGCAGCGCGCATCCACCGCGGCCTCGAGCAGCCGCCCGATTTCCTCGTTGTAGGTGCCGTTGCCCAGCAGGTCCTCGGGCTTCAGCGGATCCTTGCGGAACTTCCGGATCGACACGACCGGGCCGTCGATCGACAACGGCTCGATCACGACGTTGACCCGCCCGCCGTCGGGCAGTCGCGCGTCGACCATCGGGTTCGATTCGTCGAGCCGCCGGCCGACCGGCGCGAGAATCCGCCGCACGATCCGCAGCAGATGCGCATTGTCGGTGAAGCGGATCGGCAACCTCGACAGGATCCCGTGGCGCGAAACGTAGATGTCGTTGTAGCCGTTGATCAGGATGTCCTCGACGTGCGGGTCCGCCAACAGGTCTTCGATCGGTCCGAAGCCGGCGAGCTCCTTCGTCAGCGCCTCGGCCACCGCACGCACCTCACTTTCGTTGAGCGGGATGCGCCGCAGCCGCACGAAGCTGTCGATTTCGAGATCGACGAACTGGTTGATCGCCTGTCGCGACCAACGGCCGAATTCGGCACCCAGCTCCTCGATTCGCGTGAGCAAATGCTCGTGCGCGGCATTCTTGATGTCGTGGAACTGTTGCGTTTGCGAGAACGGCGCTGCGCCGTCGGCAAATTGAATGTCGTGTGCCATCGCTTACGACCGCTTCGTTGAGGATTGAATGATTCGCCTGAGCGCCGAGAGGCCGCTGGCCGCACGCTGTGCAGCTCCAGGCGTCGGCGCACCCGCGAGGCGCTCGACCAGCGGCCCGAGCGCACGGACGTACGGATCGCGTTCCGAGACCTCGGCGATCAGCTTGCCCTGATTCGCCGCATGCCCGATCGACACCCGGCGCGACGGCAGCGTCGCGACCAGTGGCAGTTCGAGCCGTTCGGCGATCTGCGCGGGCATCAGCCCGAGCTCGGCGTCGAACTGGTTGACGACGAGCCGGATCCGGTCGGTCGCGGCGCCTGCTTCGCGCAACCCGTCCAGCATCTCGACAGCCGACACGACCGACGCCACGCCCTGATCGCAAACCAGCCATGCTTCATCCGCCAGATTCACGACCTGTGCGATGAATTCACGATTCGGGAAGCCGCCAAGATCGACGATCTGATGATCGAAGAACGCCCGCAGCCGGTTCAGCAATGCCGCACACGACGCCGTCGCCACATCGCGCAGCTCCGCGAGGTTCGGCGGCAGCGTCGTCAGCGCGACGCCGCTCGAATGGCGCGCGAGCGCGGTCGTCACGAACGTGCGGTCGATCCGGCGCAGGTTGCGCACGGCCTCGACGAAATGGAATTCGCAGCGGGTGTTCAGGAACAACGCGCCGTCGCCGGCCGGCAGCCCGAGATCGAGCAGCGCCGCCGTGCGTGCGGGGTCGGCCGGCCGCCGCTGCATCAGCACCGACAGGTTCGCGGCCAGCGTGCTCACGCCCATCCCGGCGCGCGCGCCAAGCAACGCGGTGACTTTCCCGTGACGGTTGGCCGGCTCGCCGACGTTGTCGAGCAACACGCGCGTGATCCGCAGCGCCTCGTCGGCCGGAGCGGAAAAATCGACGAAATCGCGTACGCCCGCACGCAGCGCGGCGAGTGCGCCCTCCGGTTGCGCGAGCGAGCCCAGTGCGACGACCGGCACGCCCGGATGTGCAACGCGTACTGCGGCGACCACCGTACTCGCCGCCGCGCAATCACCGGAAAAATCGATGAATACCAGTGCCGGATTCAACACCCCGATCCGCTGCGACAGCGCGGCGCCGTCAAGCGGCACGCCTTCGACCGCACCGGCGGACAGCAGCGACTGCGACAGCCAGTGCACATGCTCCGCGAGCGAGGACGCGCAGACGAAGTGGTCGGTGACGGCGGGCTCAGCCAAAGAATAGGTTCTCGCATTCATCTTGGATACTCCCAATGAAGCAAGGCATCGCGGCGTGCGCGACAGCCTGCGCGGCGGTCCGGTAACGATTCGGCGCGCTCATTTCGAGAACCCCGGCCCCGCGTCCGGCGATGCCACGCCGCCCAGGTACGAACGCCACACCGGACCATCGCGCTGCTCGGACAGCTCGCCCGGCGTCGCCGGCAGCGGTGCACCCTGCGCGATCGGTGCAACGAGATGCGGTGTCACGATGATCACGAGTTCCTTGTCGCTCTGCTGGTAGCTCAGATTCTTGAAAAACGCGCCGATGATGGGCAGATCACCCAGGAACGGCACCTTGTTGACGTTGGACGTGGTCTCGCGGTCGATCAGGCCGCCGATCACGAAGCTTTCGCCGTCGCCGAGCTCGACCGTTGTATCCGCGCGTCGCGTCGTCAGCGCGGGCACCTGCACGCCGTTGATCGTGATCGAATGGACGAAGTCGAGCTGGCTCGACTCGGGCGCGACCTTCAGCGCGATCCGCCGCGGGTTCAGCACCGTCGGCGTGACCGTCAGCCCGACGCCATAGGGTTTCCATTCGATCGAGATCGTGCCGAGCGATTGCGGCACCGGCACCGGAATCTCCCCACCCGCGAGGAAGTTCGCGCTCTGACCTGACAACGCGACCAGCGTCGGCTGCGCGAGTACGCGGGCCAGGTTGTTCGCCTCGAGAATCGACAGGTCGGCGAACAATCCGCGCGACACCGAATTGACGACGAGGTTGAACGCCGACGAAATCGGCACGTTCGTGTTGTAGGTAAGCGAGCCGCCCGGCGTACCGGTAATCGATGTCAGCCCCGTCGGCGCAAAGGCACCGAACGAAAAACCATTGCTCTGCTTGAAAAAGTTGAGCCCCGCCTGCTTCAGCACCGAACGGCTGAACTCGACGACGCGCACGTCGACCTGCACGACGTTCTTGCCGGAGATCGTCGACGCATCGAGCGTGGTCCCGTCCTTGCCGCCGACCGTCTTCGCCGCATGAACCGCTCGCTGATGCCCGTCGAGCGTCCCCGCCGTACCACCGATCACCGTCGTGCCACTGTACGTGTTCACGCTCGGCGACGCGCCGTCCAGGAGTGCCCGAGCCGCGCCACTCGTGACGCTAACGTTATAGACGGTCGGCTCGTCGCGGCCGCGCTCCCAGACCATCACGTTCGTCGCGCCCGCATTCTTCGCCACCAGCAGCACTCCCCCGCGCCCGCCCTTCACGACGAGCACGTCGACCACCGACGGATCGCCGACCGCGACCCGCTGCAGCGCACGCCCCGTCGCGAGCTGCCGCTGCGCGCCGACCGAAAGGCTGATCGTGCCGCTCGTGTCTGCCGCGTCCGACAGCGGCGGCATCGCCAGCGCGCTCACTGCTATAGCCAAACCAATCAGTTTCTTTTTCATTGTTTTGCCGTCTTCGTCCCGCTCAATAAGCGACCGTTTCGGTCCGCCCACCCCGAATCACTTCGATGCTGCCGCCACTCGGATGCCGCGCGACCACCCGCGGCGCCGCACGCGGGGCCGGCGCCGGCGCCGTCGCGCTCTTCGACAACTCGCCCAGCACCATGCCGGCCGCGGCAAGCGCCGACGGGCTCTTGTCGTTGCCAACACGAACCGCGACGGTTTGCGTCGCGACATCGTCGTCGCGCGGGTTACGCAACGCGAGCACGAGCCGGCCGCTCTGCTCGGCGAGCGTCAGCGCGTCCACCTGTGCAGTGGGCACGGCCAGCACCGCGGTCCGCGTCCCGACCACCGAGCCGTTCGAGCTGTCTCGCTCAGTCGTTGCATCGCCGAACGACAGCACGCGGACCTTCGACATCAGTAGCCGCGCCTGGGTATTCACGATTTCAGCCGTCGACGTCCCGCCGATCGCCACGCCGGTCCCATCGCGCTTCAGATTCAGGAACACGTCAACATAGTTGCCGGGCCGCACACGGTTGCCGACCGCGTTGGTCTCGTCGATCTTGATCGCGACGGCGCGCTCTCCCGGTGCGATCTGCTCGGCGAGGCCAGACGACAATGCACTCGCGACGACGGCCGCCTGCGCGGGAATGTCGGCTGCCGGGATGCGGCCGACCAGTTGCAGCGGATCGGCAAACGCCCCTTGCGGCGCGGCGGTCGACTGCTGGACCTTCAGCGCATCGACCGGAATCGGCTGGCCGGCTTGTAACGGCCGCGTCGTCACGACGACCGGCACGCTCTGCGTCGCGACCGTCGACGCAACCGGCGCGACGTCAACTGGCTTGCGACCGAGCATCCACGCATAGACGCCGAGCAGGATCGCGATCGCGATCAGCAAGCCCGCAATGATCTTCGTCAGGTTGTTGGCCATGGTGTTGTTATGTTTCCCCGCTACTCACGATTGAATTCTCCGCGCAACGTTGCCAGCCAGGCGCCCTCGCCCCGGCACGACGCCGTTGCTGCCGTCTATATGATGTTGACCGGGCTGATCTGCACCATCGCGGTTCCGGTGAGTGTCGAAGGCACCGGCAACAGCGAACCGAGCAGCGGGAACGACGGGATCAGCGGGCTCTGCGCATATGGATAGGTCAGCGTGATCTGCACGCACAGCATCGTCGGGTCGTACGAGCAGTTGCCTTGCTGCGTGGACGAGCATGTCGACCCTTTCAGCCAGGTAGTCAGGTTGGTCGCGGCCGTGCACGCGGCCTGGGCCCGCGCCGCCAGCGCGGCTTGCTGCACTGCCTGCACCGACCCGGCCGCGCCGACCTGCTGATAGTTCAGCGCGGCGCGCGCGCCTTCCGTTGCCGCAAGCGTGAGGTTCTGCTGGGCCGCGAAGATCATCCCGTACGTGATGATTGCGTAAAGGATCAGGAAGAACACCGGCAGCATCAGCGCAAATTCGATCGCCGTCGCGCCGCGTTCGCGACACCGCATGCCGGATCCCGGACGAACGACCGTCATTGCATTCCCCCGGTCGCGATCCGGTACAGACACCACAGCGCCGCGGGAATTACGAGAAACGCGGCATAGGGCGACGCCCTGAAACCGGCGATTTCCATCGTCGGGGAACGCCGGTGCCACAACGCCGACACCGGCGTACGGGTGGTGAAGACGAGCGTACCGACATGCGCGAATGCAAGCAGGCTCGCAACGATCCAGAGCCACAGCAGCGCATACGGACCGCACCACGCGCCCAGCACCGCGAATACCTTGACATCCGCAGCACCCATTACGCGCAGCACAAAAAACGGGAAAAGACTGAGAAAGCCGACCAGTACTCCAATGAGCGCCTGGTTCACGGATATGCCGAATGGATTATGCCCGGCGAGCACAAATGCAGATACGAACCCACCGATTACCAGTGAATTGGGTATACGCCTATGACGGATATCCTCGAGCGCGACGAGCACCGCCCACGCGAGGAAAACCCCGACGCCAGTTAGCAGGATCATTTACGCCCCGAGCGGCAAAACTTACCGCGCGGATTGCCGAAGCAATCCGCGCCCCTAACACAGGGAAAAGAGCCGAAGCTCGTTCGTTATGCCGCCGGCAGCTTGCTCGCGATGTAGGTGAACGCCCCCGAGATGCCGGTCGTCAACGTGCTCATGGCAGTGACGAGAGCGACTGCGATAAGTCCGGCGATGAGTCCGTACTCGACTGCGGTAACCCCGTCTTCTTCCTTAAGGAAACGCTTGATGATTGCTTTCATTTTATTCCTCGTGCCTGTATTTACGTTTTCTGGCCTTTTATACGTATACGTCCCCGCATATCTGGCCGTTTTGCCCCAACCGTTCGCCACATCTGCCGTAGCGTCAGCCGGGTGCGCTTTCTTTATAGGTCGCCCCGAAGGGCATTGCTCACGATCTGATGCAAGTTAACATTCGCGATAGTGACCCTCCTCGAACGTAGTGTACCGAACCGTACATTTCCTTACATCTGTTCCGGATTCTATATCCGATCCAATTTAACTTCCAACCTCTTTTAACGGCCCGGATCGAAAAAAATGACCTGGGCACATTGCATTTGTACGGCGTTTCGGTACGACTTACACATAGGATTTACGATAGGTTAGATGTGCACACCTAATCCACCAGTAAAACAATTGCCTCGTCCACTAGGCCTGTGGGTCCCACGTTACGCCGCACGCGTAACGCCAATGTTGTGACGTTACGTTACGAAACGCGCGAAACCGTTCTCATTCGTCTGCAGTTAAACAGATTCAACAATCTTTCAATCAGCCTAAATTCCTTTTCCGACAAGGAATTGCCTCGTTTAAAACCTGCCGTCGAACCGTCCGGCATCGAAATGGCACGACAGTTGCAGAGTAGTCCTCGCACCACTCAACACAACGCAGTTCACAACACATTCTTAACGCGAGGACAAAATGGACATCAAGGTTATCCCTCATGGCGTGTTCCGGACGACTCTGATCGCGGCCACCGTTGCAGCCATGCTTTCCCTCTCCGCGTGCGGCGGTTCCGGTTCCATCAGCCAAGGGCTCGGCGGCGGCTCGAGCTCGGGTGGCGGCGATTCGATCTCCACGTCGGGCGGTGGCACGTCGGGCTCGAGTGGTACGTCGGGGACGAGCGGCACCTCGGGCACCAGCGGAAGCTCCGGCACGAGCGGTACGTCCGGCACCAGCGGCACTTCGGGTACGAGCGGCACCAGCGGTACGTCGGGAACGAGCGGTACGTCCGGCACCTCGGGTGTGTCGGCAAATCCAGTGGGAAATGTCCTCGCAGGCACCGGCAATATCATCACGAATACCGGGGGCACCGTCTCCGGCCTCGGCTCCGTCATCGGCAGCCAGACGCTGCCGGGCGTCAATCCGGCCACGACGCAAGCCGCGGGCGGCATCGTGCAAAGCGTCGGCGGCGCAGTCACCGCACTGGGCAACGGCCTCGGCAACGGTCTCGGCCAGCTCGGCGCAACGAAAGATCCAGTCGGCATCACGGTCGCCAGCACCGGCGGCGTGGTCAATCAGCTCGGCGGCGCAGTCACGCAAACGGGCAACCTGGTCACGAGCCTCGGCAGCGGTCCGCTGTCGCCGCTCGCGCCGGTCACGGGCGCCGTCGGCGGCCTCGTGTCGACGCTCGGCGGCGCCGTATCGAACGGGGGCACCACGCTCACCAACGCGCTGTCGACGGGCCCGATCCAGCAGGTCACGCAAACGGTCAGCTCGGCCATCACGCCGATCACGACGATGGTCGGCCAGACGACCCAGACGATCGGTACGGCAACCGGCCTCGGCGCACCGGTCAACACGCTGCTCGGCACGGTCGGCAACGGGCTGAACCAGGCCGGCGCGCTCCTCGCATCGACAGGCGGCAACCCGGTCACCACGGGTCTCGGCAACACCGTCTCGTCGACGGGCAACACCGTGAAGGCCGTCGGCGGCCTGCTCACGGGCGGCACCGGCGGCGTGACCAACCCGCTCGCACCGCTCACGGGCCTCGTCTCGACGGTTACCGGCGCACTCGGCGGCGCAGCAGGCGGCGGCAGCGGCCCGCTCGCACCGGTCACCGGCCTCGTCTCCACGGTCACCGGCGCACTCGGCGGCGCAGCAGGCGGCGGCAGCGGCCCGCTCGCACCGGTCACCGGCCTCGTCTCCACGGTCACCGGCGCACTCGGCGGCGCAGCAGGCGGCAGCGGCGGCCCGCTCGCACCGGTCACCGGCCTCGTCTCCACGGTCACCGGCGCACTCGGCGGCGCAGCAGGCGGCAGCGGCGGCCCGCTCGCACCGGTCACCGGCCTCGTCTCCACGGTCACCGGCGCGCTCGGCGGCGCAGCAGGCGGCAGCGGCGGCCCGCTCGCACCGGTCACCGGTCTCCTCGGTGCGGTAACGGGCGCACTCGGCGGCGTGGCGGGTGGCGCAGGCGGCGGCAGCAGCCCGCTCGCCCCGGTGACGAACGTCGTGTCCACGGTAACGAGCACGGTCGGCGTACCGGCACTGAGCGGCGGCACGGGTGCCGTCACGAACTCGGGCTCGTCGTCGAATCCGCTCGCCCCCGTCACGTCGCTGATCGGCGGCCTGCTCGGCGGCACGCACGGCAAGTAAACCAACATCCATCAATCGACAAGACAGCGAGGAGTCCATCATGTCGCAGCAACGTTCCCTCACGACGGCCGCCGTGCGCCAGTGGCGCGTGCCCCTCACCGCTTTCGCCGCGGCCTGCCTGCTGGCCGCCTGCGGCGGCGGCGGCGTCAGCTCGCCGCCGACCAGCAGCAACAACAACCCGAGCAGCACGAGCGGTACGCCGAGCACGAGCGGCACCAGCGGCACGTCCACCGGCACCAAGGGTGTCGTCAGCACGGTTGGCCAGACGGCGACCGACCTCGGCAGCACGGTCGGCAACATCAGCTTGCCGGGCCTCGGCGACGGCGTGACGAAGGGCGTCGGCAGCACGCTCTCCAGCACCGGCACGATCGTCGGCGCAGCCGCGGATGCCGTGAGCAACGGGCTCGGTCAGATCGGCACGGCCAAGGATCCGGTCGGTACAACCGTCGCCGGCCTCGGCAACGTGGTCGGCGCGACGAGCAACACCGTGTCCGGCCTGAGCTCGACGGTCAAGGCGCTCGGCACGGGCCCGCTCGCACCGCTCGCGCCCGTCACGACCCCGGTCGGCACCGTGCTCGACACGGTGGCCAACGGCTTGACGGCCGCAGGCACGACGATCGGTTCGACGCTGTCGTCGGGTGCCGTGCAGCAGGTGACGCAGCCGCTCAGTTCGGCGATCACGCCGCTCGTGATCACCGCCGGCCAGGTCACGCAACAAGTCGGCACGACGACCGGCCTCGGCCAACCCGTCTCGGGCCTGCTCGGCCAGATCGGCGGCGCGATCAGCTCGGCTGGCAAGCAGGTCGGCGGCACGTCGAGCCAGCCGCTCGTCGGCGACGTCGGCCAGCTCGTGACCGCGGTCGGCAACACCGTGACCAACGCGGGGGGCCTCGTCAACCCGAACGGCCCGAACGGCGCGGCACCGATCCCCGGCCTGATCACGAGCCTCGTCGGCGGCTCGACGGCGACCGTACAGAACGGCACGTCGTCGGGCTCGGGCTCGACGAACCCGCTCGGTGGCCTGCTGTCGGGTCTCGGCTCGACGCCGCTCGGCTCGCTCACGGGCGCACTCGGCGGCGCGACCGGCGGGTCGGGCAGCAGCCCGCTCGCGCCCGTCACGGGCCTCGTCTCCACCGTCACCGGCACGCTGAGCGGCGCGGCTGGCGGCAGCGGCGGCCCGCTCGCCCCCGTCACGAATCTCGTGTCGACGGTGACGGGCACGCTCGGCGGTGCTGCAGGTGGCGCCGGCAGTGCAAACCCTCTCGCGCCGGTCACCGGTTTGCTGAATACTGTCACCGGAGCGGTCGGCGGCGCAGCAGGATCCGGGGGAGCGAGCCCGCTCGCGCCGGTCACGTCGCTGGTCGGCAGCGTCACGGGGACGGCCGCATCGGGCGGCGGCTCGACGGGCCTGCTGGCACCGGTCACGGGGCTGCTGGGTACGCTGGGCAGCGTTGGCAAGTAAGGAGGACGGTCGCATCTTCGCAGCCGGAGCGAATGGCGCGACCGTACATACACAACCGGCATTGCGGCACGCGGCGCGCGGCACCCTGGTGTCGCGCGCCGGCATTACAAAGAAGACGAAAAGCAAGGCCTACGAGGAAGAACAATGAAATCCAGACTCGACAGATGGATGATGCTGCTCGCCATCGCGGCGGCAGGCACGGCACAGGCACAAACGCGCGTCGGGGGTAACCCGCTCGACTCCCTGCCGCAGATTAACGCGCCGAAGACCGGCCCGAGCGTGACCGTCCAGGTCGCCCCGCAAGCGCCGCAATTGCAGGAGTTGCTGTCGCGCCACCTGACACCGACGACGTTCCAGGTCGAAGGCGTGAAGTCGGTGCCGTTCGAAGAGATCTCGCGTCGCTTCACGCCCCTCGTCGGCAAGGACATCACGATCGGCGACCTGATCGAAACCGCCAACGGCGTGACGAAGCTGTACCAGGATCGCGGCTACGCGCTGTCGTTCGCGTTCGTTCCCGCGCAGACGTTCGAGAACGGCGTCGTGCGCATCACGGTCGTCGAAGGCTACGTGTCGGACGTCAAGGTCACCGGCAAGCCCGGTGCGATGGAACCGAAGATTCGTGCGATCGCCGCGCATATCACCGCCGATCGGCCGCTGCGCCGCGCGACGTTCGAGCGTTACGTGAACACGTTCGGCCTGTTGCCCGGCCTCACGGTAAAGGCGAACGTACCGCCGCCGCAAACCACCGACGGCGCCACGACGCTCGAACTCGCGGTCGACCGCAAGCCGTTCAACGTCAGCACCGGCATCGACTTCAACCACCCGGGCGTCCAGGGCCTCATCACCGCGACCGAAAACGGCCTCACGTCGTTCGGCGAGCAACTGAGCATTTCCGCGCTGGCGCCGCCGGGGCGCGACAAGCAGACCTATTTCGCCTTCAGCGGCGCGGTACCGGTGGGCAGCAGCGGCCTGATCACGCGCCTCGATGCAAGCACCTATCGCGGCAAGCCGACCGACAATCCGGGGCTGCCGTCGTCCGTCGAGCGTACCGTCAAGAACGAGAAGCTCGGTCTTTCGGCATCCTATCCGTTGCTGCTGAACAACCAGCGCAGTCTGCTCGGCACCGTGTCCGGTTATGCGTCGCACAATGAAGACCGCTACCAGAGCAAGATCAACGGCAACAGCGTCGATATCCGCTCGCAGGTGCGCGTGCTGCAAATGCAGCTCGACTACACGGGCGTTTCGGCAAAGCAGGTGCAAAAGCTGAGTGTCAACGTCGCGAAAGGCTTCAACATTCTCGGCGCGTCGAAATCGCAGGACACCACGGTCAGTGGAAACACGACGTCGGCAGACAGCCCGATTTCGCTGACCTTCGTCCGCACCGGCGCGACTTTCACGCAAACCAACGAATGGCCGTTCCGGATCGGCACGTCGGTCTCGCTGACCGGGCAATACAGCCCCGATTCGCTGCCGACGTCCGAGCAGATCTCGTTCGGCTCGACCCGCTACGCGCTCGGCTACCAGCCCGGCGAAACGTCGGGCGACTCGGGATGGGGAATGTCGCTGGAGGTCAACCGCGGCTTCACTCCGGGCTGGACGTATCTGAAATCCGTCACACCGTACCTCGCATACGACATGGCGCGCGTGTACCTGCACGCGGGCACGCCGTCGCCGAGCCGCCTGTCGTCGGTCGGCATCGGCGTGCGGTTCACGGACAGCCGCTACTACAGTCTCGACCTGAACGTTGCGAAACCAGTTGGCGACGCACCCGTCGAAAGCGCGTCGCGCAGCCCGCGCATCAACGCCGCATTCTCATATCAGCTCAACTGATCGGTCGGCAAACAGCCCGCGCTACGCGGGCTGTTTCGATTAGAGTCCCCTCTATCAAACTTGGCGCACGGTTTCACGTATTCTGACGAAGCTCGCAACATGGCCGCCCCATGCAGGCGGTCGTGCGGGTGAATCGAACACGACATGCAAAACAAGGAGGATGACAATGATTCAACTGACCCGCCCGTTGCGTGCAATGGCCATCGCCGGCGCACTGCTCGCCTGCGCAGCACCCACGTTCGCACAAGCCGACAGCCCGATCGGCATGTGGCAGACGATCGACGACAACACGCATCAGCCGAAGGCGCTCGTGCAGATCGCCGAGGACGGTGACGGTTCGCTGACGGGCAAGGTCGTCAAGGGTCTCGGCGCGAACGATACGCCCGATCGCCGCTGCACCGCCTGCACCGACGAGCGCAAGGATCAGCTCATCAAGGGCATGACGATCATCAAGGCAATGAAGAAGGACGGCGACCACTGGGACGGCGGCAACATTCTCGACCCGGAGAACGGCAAGGTCTACAAGTGCAAGATGACGCTTGAAGACGGCGGCCAGAAACTCGTGGTGCGCGGTTACATCGGCGTGTCGCTGCTCGGTCGTTCGCAGACCTGGGTTCGCCAGCAATAATGCTGCGCGCGCTCGAACGCGCGGCTCAATGAAAAAATCGGCCTGCGACGAAAGTCGTCAGGCCGATTTTGTTTGGGTGCGTGCGCAGTTGAAACCGGCGGACGTCACGCTGCGTGCTTCAGCGAGTCCGACGTATAGCCATCCGGCGCGCGATACGCGGGCGCCGCATTGCTGCGCGCTTCGGCTGCCTTCGATTGCGTGTGCTTGCGCATCCGCACGGACAATCCGTTGCACAAGTTCACGCCTGCGTCGCCATAGAGTTCACGCATGACGCTCAGCAACGTGCCGGTTTCGTGCCAGACCTTGAAGCGCCGGTGGCAGGTTTGGTACGAAGGGTAACGGCGCGGCATGGCCGACCACGTTGCGCCACTGTAGATCACCCAAAGCACGCCGTTCAGGACGGCACGCGTATTGGCCAACGGCCGGCCGCGCAACTCGGTGCGCGGCTGCATTTCGGGCAGCAGCGGCGCGACGCAGTGCCATTCGTGGTCAGTCAGATCGCGATACGGTGTCATGGACATCTCCAGCCTTAGTAACCATGACACAACGATATCGGCTCACCTCCATGGTGAATATAAGACAAATCCGAAATTACCCCGAGATCAACCCGATTTAACCGGAATTGACGTTTGATCCCCGTCAATTGCCGGCAGTCGGACTCAGGTCAGCGACGTATCGACGATGCGGCGCGGCGTTTCGATATATTCCTTCGACTGCATCTCGACGATTCGCGAGACCGTCCGCGCAAACTCGTTGGCCATCGGGCCTTCGACGTACAACTGTTCCGCCGGCACCGCCGCGGACATCAGCAGCTTGACCTTGTGGTCGTACAGCACGTCGATGAGCCACGTGAAGCGGCGCGCTTCGGACGCCATCCGCGGAGACATCTGTGGCACCTCGGACAGCACGATCGC
This sequence comes from Burkholderia metallica, assembly GCF_001718555.1. Taxonomy (NCBI): domain Bacteria; kingdom Pseudomonadati; phylum Pseudomonadota; class Betaproteobacteria; order Burkholderiales; family Burkholderiaceae; genus Burkholderia; species Burkholderia metallica. The sequence continues at coordinate 1,652,261 of NZ_CP013401.1, read as the reverse complement.
ATGGAAGCGGCTCGCCAGTTCGAGATAGTCGTTCTGCGAGCGCGGGCCGCCGCACAGCGTCGCGAAGTCGAACCAGACGACGCCGTCCGCCTTGCGCAGCGCCTTCAGCTCGCGCTTCTCGATGTGCAGGAGCGGGCTCTCGTCGGGCACCGCCGCGAGCTTGCCGAAAGCATGGCGCAATTCGCGATCGGCATCCGCGCCGAGCGGCGTGTGATACATCTTCACCTGCGCAAGCGTGCGCTGCCGATAGTCGACGCCCGCGTCGACGTTCAGCACGTCGAGCTTCTCCTTGATCAGCGCGATCGCCGGCAGCATGCGGTCGCGATGCAGGCCGTCCGGATACAGGTCGTCGGGATCGTAGTTGGACGTCATCACGAACTGCACGCCGTTGTTGAACAGGCGGTCGAGCAGACGATACAGGATCATCGCATCGGCAATGTCCGACACGTGAAACTCGTCGAAGCAGATCAGCCGGTAGCGCTTCGCGATGCGCCGGGCGAGTTCGTCGAGCGGATCGGCCTGCCCTTTCAGTTCCTCGAGTTCGCGATGCACTTCGCGCATGAACTCGTGGAAATGCAGGCGTGTCTTGCGCTGCACGGGCACGACCGCGTAGAAGCTGTCCATCAGGAAGCTCTTGCCGCGACCGACGCCGCCCCACATGTACACGCCGCGCGGGAGGTCGGGATGATTGATGAGCTTCTTGAATGCGTTCGAGCGGCGCGCCTTGTACTCGACCCACTCGTCGAAACATTGCTGCAGACGGTCGACGGCCGCGCGCTGCGCCGGATCGGACTGATAGCCGCGCGTGGTCAGTTCGCGCGTGTAGTATTCGGTGACGTTCATCGGGCAAACCGGAAAAAACGAAGGCGGACGGGAAACCCCGCCCGCCTTCGTCATGAGACGGCTGCGCCGGCCGAGAGCAGGCCGGCGCTATGTCGCGCTCAGCTGTTCAGCGAGCGCTTGTCGACGGCGAGCGCCGCTTCGCGCATCACTTCCGACATCGACGGGTGCGGATGGCAGATACGGGCGATGTCTTCCGACGCCGCCTTGAATTCCATCGCCACCACGGCTTCCGCAATCAGGTCCGACGCGTTCGCCGCGATCACGTGCACGCCGAGCAGTTCGTCGGTCTTCGCATCCGCGATCATCTTCACGAAGCCGTCCGGCGCGTTCATGCCGAGCGCACGGCCGTTGATCGAGAACGGGAACTTGCCCGACTTGATCTCGCGGCCTTCCGCCTTCAGCTGCTGCTCCGTCTTGCCGACCCATGCAATTTCCGGGTACGTGTAGATCACCCACGGAATGCAGTTGTAGTCGATGTGCGGCTTCTGGCCGTCGATCACTTCCGCGACCAGCACGCCTTCATCTTCCGCCTTGTGCGCGAGCATCGGGCCGCGCACCACGTCGCCGATCGCGTACACGTTCGGCACGGCAGTGCGGCAGTGGTCGTCCACGTCGATGAAGCCGCGCTCGTTCGCCTTCAGGCCGATCGCCTCGAGGCCGAGGTTGTCGGTGTTCGGCACGCGGCCGACCGACACGATCAGGCGGTCGGCGTCGAGCGTCTGCGCGTTGCCGTCCTTGTCCGTGTAGGCGATCGACACGCCGTTCGCGGTCGTCTTCACGTCGCCGATCTTCACGCCGAGATGGATGTCGAGGCCCTGCTTCTTGAACAGCTTGGCCGCTTCCTTCGCAAGCGCTTCGTCGGCCGCGCCGAGGAACGCCGGCAGCGCTTCGAGCACCGTCACTTCGGCACCCAGGCGGCGCCACACCGAGCCGAGCTCGAGGCCAATCACGCCTGCGCCGATCACGGCGAGCTTCTTCGGCACTGCGTCAAACGTCAGCGCACCTTCGTTGTCCGACACGATCTTGTTGTCGACCGGAATGCCCGGCAGGTGACGCGCCTTCGAACCCGTCGCGATGATCACGTTCTTCGCGGTGACGACTTCGGTTTCGCCTTCGCCGCTCACTTCAATCTGCACGCCGGCGTCGGTCTTGCCGGTGAACTTGCCGTGGCCCTTCAGCCAGGTGATCTTGTTCTTCTTGAACAGGAACTCGATCCCGCTCGTCATCTTCTCGACGATCGCGTCCTTGCGGCCGAGCATCTTCGCGACGTCGATCTTCACGCCGTCGACCGTGATGCCGTGGTCGGCCAGGTGATGCGACGTGTTCTCGAACTCTTCCGACGACGCGAGCAGCGCCTTCGACGGGATGCAGCCGACGTTCAGGCAGGTACCGCCGAGCTTCAGCGCGCCGGCCGGGTTCTTCCACTTCTCGATACAGGCAACGGTCTTGCCCAGCTGCGCGGCGCGAATCGCGGCGATGTAGCCGCCGGGGCCGGCGCCGATCACGACGACGTCAAATTCCTTGGACATGGCAATCCTTTCTACTTGTGCGCCCGCACGTCCGCGCGCGAGCGCGAACGTGCGGAGCGGGTCAATGCGGTGAGACTCGGCTTACAGGTCGAGCAGCAGGCGTGCCGGATCTTCCAGCGCATCCTTCATCGCGACGAGCGACAGCACGGCTTCGCGACCGTCGATGATCCGGTGGTCGTACGACAGCGCGAGGTAGTTGATCGGACGGATCACGATCTGGCCGTTTTCGACGACCGGACGCTCCTTCGTCGCGTGCACGCCGAGGATGGCCGACTGCGGCGGGTTGATGATCGGGGTCGACAGCATCGAGCCGAACACGCCGCCGTTCGAGATCGAGAACGTACCGCCCGTCATTTCCTCGATCGACAGCTTGCCGTCCTTCGCCTTCTGGCCGAACTCGGCGATCTTCTTTTCGATCTCCGCGAGGCTCAGTTGATCCGCGTTGCGCAGGATCGGCACGACGAGGCCGCGCGGCGAGCCGACGGCGATACCGATGTCGAAGTAACCGTGGTAGACGATGTCGTTACCGTCGATCGACGCGTTCACGAGCGGGAACTTCTTCAGCGCGTGCACGGCCGCCTTCACGAAGAACGACATGAAGCCGAGCTTCACGCCGTGTTCCTTCTCGAACTTGTCCTTGTACTTGTTACGCAGCTCCATGACCGGGGCCATGTTCACTTCGTTGAACGTGGTCAGGATCGCGTTGGTCTGCTGCGACTCGAGCAGACGCTCGGCAATACGCGCACGCAGGCGCGACATCGGCACGCGTTGTTCCGGACGGTCGTTCAGCCAGGTCGCAGCCGATGCCGGCACCTTCACTTCCGGCAGCGACGGCTTCGCAGCGGCCGCCTTGGCCGGTGCGGCAGCCGGAGCGGCCTTCGGTGCGCTGCCTGCTGCCAGCGCGTCGCCCTTCGTGACGCGGCCGTCGCGGCCCGAACCTGCGACGTCGCCTGCCGACAGGCCCTTCTCGGCGAGCAGCTTCGATGCTGCCGGCGATGCGGCGGCCGAGCTCGATGCGGTTGCGGCGGCCGGCTGTGCTGCCGGTGCGGCTGCAGCAGGTGCTGCCGCCGGCTTCACTTCGGCGGCGCCTGCCGCTGCTTCGGCGGCCCCTGCCTTCGCTTCGGTGTCGATCGTCGCGATGATCTGGTCGGCGACCACGGTGTCACCGTCGTTCTGCAGCACTTGCGCGAGCACGCCCGCGGCGGGTGCCGGCACTTCGAGCACGACCTTGTCGGTCTCGAGTTCGATCAGGATTTCGTCTTGAGCAACTGCTTCGCCCGGCTTCTTCTTCCACTGCAGCATGGTCGCTTCCGAAACCGACTCCGAAAGCTGGGGGACTTTGACTTCTACGATAGCCATGTGATTTTCCTGGATGCTTAATCTGGGTAATGACGAGGTTCGTGCGATTCCTTCAGCCGGTACGGCGCGCGACGCGCCCGGCGGGCCAAAAGAGACGGGAAAGCGCATCGCGCCTTCCCGTTTCGCTTCCGTCGGTTATTTCGCGATCGATGCGCTCTTCAGGCGGCCGAATGCACCTTCGATGAGGGCCTTCTGCTGCTCGTAGTGCTTCGCGTAGTAGCCAACCGCCGGCGAGGCCGAAGCCGGACGGCCGCTGTATGCCAGCTTCTGCCCTTCCTTCATGCCTTCCTTCAGATGGTGCTCGACGTAGAACCAGGGGCCCTGGTTCTGCGGCTCGTCCTGCACCCAGACCACTTCCGTCGCGTTCTCGTACTTCTTCATTTCGGCTTCGAACTGCTTGTGCGCGAACGGGTACAGCTGCTCGATACGGATGATCGCGACATCGTTCGCCTTCGCTTCGCGGCGATGCGCGACGAGGTCGTAATACACACGGCCCGAGCAAACCAGCACGCGCTTGACCTTCTTCGCGTCGATGCCGCCGTCGGTTTCGCCCAGCACCGGCTGGAACGAACCCTTCGCGAGTTCCGACAGGTCCGACACCGCTTCCTTGTGACGCAGCAGCGACTTCGGCGTCGCGACGATCAGCGGCTTGCGGAACAGGCGGATCATCTGGCGACGCAGCAGGTGGAAGATCTGCGCCGGCGTCGTCGGCTGGACGACCTGCATGTTGTGATCCGCGCACAGCTGCAGGAAACGCTCGATACGCGTGGACGAGTGTTCCGGACCCTGGCCTTCGTAGCCGTGAGGCAGCAGCATCGTGAGACCCGATACGCGGCCCCACTTCACTTCGCCCGACGAGATGAACTGGTCGATCACGACCTGCGCACCGTTGACGAAGTCGCCGAACTGGGCTTCCCACAGCACGAGCGTATTCGGCTCGGCGGTCGAGTAGCCGTATTCGAAGCCCAGCACTGCCTCTTCCGACAGCACCGAGTCGATCACCGTGAACTTCGCCTGACCGTCGGCGATGTTCTGCAGCGGCACGTACGTGCCGTCGTTCCAGCGCTCGCGATTCTGGTCGTGCAGCACCGCGTGACGGTGCGTGAACGTGCCGCGGCCCGAGTCCTGGCCCGTCAGGCGCACCGAGTAGCCCGATGCGACGAGCGACGCGAACGCGAGGTGCTCGCCCATGCCCCAGTCGAGCGGCTGGTCGCCGCGCGCCATGTTGCGGCGGTCGTTGATCACGCGCTCGACGAGCGGGTGGACCTTGAAGTTTTCCGGCACCGTCGTGATGCGTTCGCCGAGGCGCTTCAGTTCGGCGAGCGGCACGGCGGTATCGGCGGCGTCCGTCCACTTGCGGTTCAGGAACGGAACCCAGTCGACCGCGTACTTGCTCTTGTAGTTCGACAGGACCGGGTCGACCGTGTGGTGACCGTCGTCCATCGCCTTGCGGTACGCCTTCACGTAGTTGTCGGCGTCTTCCGCGGTGATCACGCCCTGCTGCACGAGCTTCTCGGCGTACAGCGCACGGGTGCCCGGATGCTGCGCGATCTTCTTGTACATCAGCGGCTGCGTGACCGCCGGCGTGTCCTGCTCGTTGTGACCCAGCTTGCGGAAGCAGACGATGTCGATCACGACATCCTTGTGGAACTGCATCCGGTAGTCGATCGCGATCTGGGTCGCGAGCACGACGGCTTCCGGATCGTCGCCGTTCACGTGCAGCACCGGCGCTTCGATCATCTTGACGACGTCGGTACAGTACAGCGTCGAGCGCGCATCGCGCGGGTCGGACGTCGTGAAGCCGATCTGGTTGTTGATGACGATGTGCAGCGTGCCGTGCGTGCCGTAACCGCGCGTCTGCGCGAGGTTCAGCGTTTCCATCACGACGCCCTGGCCCGCGAAGGCCGCGTCGCCGTGGATCTGCACCGGCAGCACCTGCAGGCCGTCTTCGTCGCCGCGACGGTCCATCCGCGCCTTCGCCGAACCTTCGACCACCGGGTTCACGATTTCGAGGTGCGACGGGTTGAACGCGAGCGACAGGTGGACCGGGCCGCCTTCCGTCGACACGTCCGACGAGAAGCCCTTGTGGTACTTCACGTCGCCGGCCGGCAGGTCGTCGACGTGCTTGCCTTCGAATTCGGCGAACAGGTCGGCCGGCATCTTGCCCAGCGTATTGACCAGCACGTTCAGACGGCCGCGGTGGGCCATGCCGATGATGATTTCCTGCACGCCGCGCTTGCCCGCGTGCTGGACGACTTCGTCCATCGCCGCGATGAAGCTTTCGCCGCCTTCGAGCGAGAAGCGCTTCTGGCCGACGTACTTGGTATGCAGGTAGCGCTCGAGGCCTTCGGCGGCCGTCAGGCGATTGAGGATGTGCTTCTTCTCGTCCGCCGAGAAGTTCGGCGTCGCGCGGATCGACTCCAGGCGCTCCTGCCACCAGCGCTTCTGCTCCGGATCGCTGATGTACATGTATTCGGCGCCGATCGTGCCGCAGTACGTGTCGCGCAGGCCCTTGACGATGTCACGCAGCGAAGCCTGGTCGAAACCGAAGTACAGGTTGCTTGCGCTGTACGTCTGGTCGAGGTCGCCTTCGGAGAAATCGTAGAACGCGGGTTCGAGCTCGGGAATGGCGGGGCGTTCGCGACGCTTCAGGGGATCCAGGTTGGCCCATTGCGAGCCGAGGAAGCGATACGCGCTGATGAGGGACTGCACGTGCACTTGCTTGCGCGCCGCAGCCAGATTGGTGGTGCTTTCGCGCGGGATGAAGGCATTGGCCTTCGCGCGCTCGGCGAACGATTCGACGATCGGGAAGTGAGCGACGTCATTGGCGTTCGAACCGTCGGTTGCAGGAACGTTCTGCAGCGCGTCGAAATACTCTCGCCAGTTCTCCGGCACCGATGCCGGATTGTTGAGGTATGCATCGTACAGTTCTTCAACGTACGAAGCATTGCCGCCGAACAGATAGGAGTTCAGCTGAAACTGCTTCATTACATCTGACATTTTACGCTCACCTTTCTTCGAGCTTCTCGAGAAATAGCGGGTTACTCAACCTTCCGCGACACGGCCTGACCGTTTAGCGGATTGCGAATCAAGTCTTGCTTGGAAGGACCTAAAACTTGCGTGCGCGCAGCATATCACAGAACCGATACCGGAGTTCACGGCGAGATGTGCCCGAAAGCGCCGCGCAGCGGGGTTTCGCCGGATTGCCACGACCCGCGGGAACAGTGTCTTGCAGATAACCCGATTGCCCGTCGCACGGATGCAAAAAAGGCTGCCCGGGGGCAGCCTTTTTCGTCATGCGCGGAAACAGCCGAACTTAGTCGACCGCGCCTTCGCGGCTCGCGCGGCGACGCTCGTGCTCCTTCAGGAAGCGCTTGCGCAGGCGGATCGACTGCGGCGTCACTTCGACGAGCTCGTCGTCGTCGATGAATTCGACCGCGTATTCGAGCGACATCTGGACCGGCGGCACGAGGCGCACGGCTTCGTCGGTACCCGACGCACGCACGTTGGTCAGCTGCTTGCCCTTGATCGGGTTCACGACGAGGTCATTGTCACGGCTGTGGATGCCGATGATCATGCCCTCATAGAGCGCGTCGCCCGGCTTCACGAACATGCGGCCGCGATCCTGCAGCTTCCACAGTGCGTAGGCCACGGCAGCGCCGTCGTCCTGCGAGATCAGCACGCCGTTACGGCGCTCGAAGACCGAGCCGTCCTTGACCGGTGCGTACGAGTCGAAGATGTGGCTCATCAGGCCCGTGCCGCGCGTGAGCGTCAGGAATTCGCTCTGGAAGCCGATCAGGCCGCGGGCCGAGATCCGGTATTCCAGACGCGTGCGGCCGCGGCCGTCCGACGCCATGTCGAGCATCTCGCCCTTGCGGCGACCGAGCTCTTCCATCACGCCGCCCTGGTGCTCGTCTTCGACGTCGACCGTCAGCAGCTCGTACGGCTCGTGGCGCACGCCGTCGATTTCCTGCATCACGACGCGCGGACGCGACACGGCCAGCTCATAGCCTTCACGACGCATGTTCTCGACGAGAATCGTCAGGTGCAGTTCGCCGCGGCCCGACACTTCGAACACCGTTTCGTCGCCGGTGTCCTTCACGCGCAGCGCGACGTTGTGGTTCAGTTCCTTCATCAGACGGTCGCGGATCTGGCGGCTCGTGACGAACTTGCCTTCACGGCCGGCGAGCGGCGACGAGTTGACGAGGAAGTTCATCGTCAGCGTCGGCTCGTCGACGGTGATCATCGGCAGCGCTTCCGGCGTGTCCACCGCGCAGATCGTCGCGCCGATGCCGACGTCTTCGATACCGTTGATCAGCACGATGTCGCCCGCTTCGGCCGATTCGACCTGCACGCGCTCGAGGCCCGTGAACGACAGCACCTGGTTGATCTTGCGGTTCAGCACCTCGCCTTCCGGCCCGAAGCGCATCGCGACCGGCTGGCCCGGCTTGATGCGGCCGCGCGTGATGCGGCCGACGCCGATCCGGCCGACGTACGTCGAATAGTCGAGCGACGTGATCTGGAGCTGCAGCGGCGCGTCCGGATCCGCCGGACGGACCGGCACGTGCTCGAGGATCGCCTCGAACAGCGGGCGCATGTCGCCTTCGCGCGCGGCCGGGTCGAGCGACGCATAGCCGTTCAGGCCCGATGCGTAGACGATCGGGAAGTCGAGCTGCTCTTCGGTTGCGCCGAGCTTGTCGAACAGGTCGAAGGTCTGGTTGATCACCCAGTCGATCCGCGCGCCCGGGCGGTCGATCTTGTTGATGATGACGATCGGCTTCAGGCCGAGCGCGAGCGCCTTCTTCGTGACGAAGCGCGTCTGCGGCATCGGGCCCTCGACCGCGTCGACGAGCAGCAGCACCGAGTCGACCATCGACAGCACGCGCTCCACCTCGCCGCCGAAGTCCGCGTGCCCCGGCGTGTCGACGATGTTGATGTGCGTGCCTTCGTACTCGACCGCGCAGTTCTTCGCGAGAATCGTGATCCCGCGCTCTTTTTCGATGTCGTTCGAGTCCATTACCCGCTCCGCAATCTGCTGGTTCTCGCGGAAGGTGCCGGACTGGCGAAGCAGTTGGTCGACGAGCGTAGTCTTGCCGTGGTCGACGTGGGCGATGATGGCGATATTGCGAAGGGCGCGGGTCATAGAAACCTGGAAATCGTTTGAACGCGCAAAAGCGCCCGCTCGTTTTTCACGGGCGCGCGCATTGCAGCTTGGAAAGCCATAAATTATAGCACGTCAGAATGTCGGCAGCCGGCGAATACGCTGCAACGCAACAAGCCGGCCGGCTCGCCCTCCTCCTCAAACGCGCCGATCGGTCGTGGCCCGCGCGGCCGGCCCGCGCCAAAACCTTATTGGGATAAGGGATTTTCGGCGCACGAAGCGCGCCCTTTGCCGTTCGATTAACATTTGCCGCGGCAAGCAACTGTGCCTATACTGCTGCCTAGTCAACTATTGCAGCTTCAGCGTTTTATGTCGGATTCTTCTACCCAACCGCCCGTTTCGCCGCTGTCCTCGTATCAGATGAACGACAGCGTCGGTTATCTGATGTCGCGCGTGAAGTCGGTGATGACCAACCTGGTCACGCAACGCACGCAGGAAGAGCTCGGCATCACGGGCACGCAGGCGAGCATGCTGTTCATGATCGCGGTCGGCAAGTGCTCGACGGCCGCCGAGCTCGCCCGCGAATACGGGATCGATGCAAGTGCGGTCACGCGCCTGCTCGACCGGGTCGAGAAACGCGGCCTGCTGTCCCGCGTGCGCAGCGTCGAGGACCGGCGCGTCGTCCGCCTCGAGCTGACCGACGAAGGCCGTGCGCTCGCCGAACGCCTGCCGCCGATTTTCCGCAGCGTGCTCGACCAGGTGCTGGACGGGTTTACGCCGGAGGAAGTCGGGTTCCTGAAGAGCATGTTGCGCCGCATTCTCAGCAATTACTGCGAAACCGCTGGCGCCAGCATCACGTAATAGTTGCCATAACAATTACTTTTGACAGATTAATGTAAGGAAATCCTTGCAGTGTCCATCATTCATTCCGAGTCAGGGATCAGCGCGATGAAATCCTCCCCGTTGTCCGTGCGCGCCGGGTCGTGCCGCGCCGTCGTCGCCGCTGCGGTCGCCGCACTGGCGCTGGCGGGCTGCGCGAACTACATCGGCATCAAGAGCGACAAGCAGATCGCCCCCGCGTCGCAATTCGAATCCGCGCAGAGCCTGCCGGCCCAGGGCGGCCAGTGGCCGGCGCTCGACTGGGCCGGCCAGTTCGGCGATCCGCAGCTGCCGAAGCTGATCGACGAAGCCCTGCAGGGCAATCCGTCGATCGCGCAGGCGCAGGCACGCATCGCCAAGGCGTCGTCGTACATCGAATCGTCGCGCTCGAACCTGATGCCGAAGGCGGAAGCCAGCTATTCGTGGACGCGTGAACTGTATTCGTCGAACGCACTGTTCCCGCCCCCGTACGGCGGCCAGTGGTACAGCGAAAACAACGCGCTCGCGAGCGCGTCGTGGGAACTCGACCTGTGGGGCAAGAACCGCGAACGCCTGCACACCGCCGTATCGCAGGAAAAGGCGGCCGAAGCCGACATGCAGCAGGCGCGCATCACGCTCGCGTCATCGGTCGCGCGCACCTACAACTCGCTCGCGCAGCTCTATGCGCTGCGCGATATCGCCCAGCGCGAGATCACCAATCGCGAGACGGTCGGCAAGATTACCGACGGCCGCGTGTCGGCCGGCCTCGACACCAACGTCGAACGCCAGACGGCTCGCGGCAACATCGCGACGACCCAGGCTTCGCTGTCGGACCTCGACGGCCAGATCACGTCGGTGCGCTACCAGCTCGCCGCGCTGCTCGGCAAGGGTCCGGATCGCGGGCTGCAGATCGCCGTACCCGTGATGAACCCGACCGGCGAAGTCGCGCTGCCCGGCAACCTGCCGGCCGATCTCGTGTCGCGCCGCCCCGACATCGTCGCCGCGCGCTGGCAGGTCGAAGCCGCGATGCACGACGTGAAGGAAGCGAAGGCCGAGTTCTATCCGGACGTGAACCTTGCGGCCGGCTTCGGCTTCGATGCGTTCGGCTGGGGCAAATTCCTGAACTTCGCGAGCCGTCAGGCACAGTTCGGCCCGGCGATCCATCTGCCGATTTTCGACGCCGGCGCGCTGCGCGCGCAGCTCAAGGGCCGCTACGCGGACTTCGACCTGTCGGTCGCGAACTACAACCAGACGCTGATCAGCGCGCTGAACGACGTCGCGACGCAGGTCGCGTCGATCCGCGCGATCGATCGCCAGATGGGCGATGCGCAACGCGCGCTCGACGCCTCGACGCGCGCGTACGACCTCGCGGTCATCCGCTACAAGGCGGGCCTGTCGCCGCAACTGCAGGTGCTGACCGCGGACAGTAACCGCCTCGCGTCGGAGCAGACGGTGACCAACCTGAAGATGCGCCGACGCGACATGCAGCTCGCGCTGATCAAGGCGCTCGGCGGCGGATTCGATGCGACCGGCACGCCGCTCGCCGCGCCCGATACCGGCAAGCCGACAAAACAGGCCGCCAACTGATCCGGCGCCACCACTACGCAGACACTCGAAATAACGGACGGAGAAAATCGCCATGAGCGACCAACAAAACGCCGCCAGCGCGCAGCCGCAGAACAACGGCAAGCGCAAACGAATGATGACGCTGCTCGTCGCGGTCATCGTGATCGCGGCCATCGCATACGGCCTGTACTACTTCCTCGTCGCCCGCTTCCATGAAGACACCGACGACGCCTACGTGAACGGCAACGTCGTGCAGATCACGCCGCAGGTGACGGGCACCGTGATCGCGGTGAAGGCGGACGATACGCAGACGGTCAAGGCAGGCGATCCGCTCGTCGTGCTCGACCCGGCCGACTCGCAGGTCGCGCTGCAGCAGGCGGAAGCCAACCTGGCGCAGACGGTGCGCCAGGTGCGCGGCCTGTTCGTCAACGACGACCAGTACCGCGCGCAAGTCGCGCTGCGCCAGTCCGATCTGTCGAAGGCCCAGGACGACCTCCGCCGCCGCATGGCCGTCGCGCAGACGGGCGCCGTGTCGCAGGAAGAAATCTCACACGCACGCGACGCGGTGAAGGCCGCGCAGGCGTCGGTCGACGCCGCGCAGCAGCAGCTCGCATCGAACCGCGCGCTGACCGCGAACACGACGATCGCATCGCACCCCAACGTATTGGCCGCGGCCGCGAAGGTTCGCGACGCCTACCTCGCGAACGCGCGTAACGTGCTGCCGGCGCCGGTCACCGGCTACGTTGCGAAGCGCTCGGTGCAGGTCGGCCAGCGCGTGTCGCCGGGCAACCCGCTGATGTCCGTGGTGCCGCTGAATGCCGTCTGGGTCGACGCGAACTTCAAGGAAGTCCAGCTGAAGCACATGCGCATCGGCCAGCCGGTCGAAATGACGGCCGACATCTACGGCTCGTCGGTCACGTATCACGGGAAGGTCGTCGGTTTCTCGGCGGGCACGGGCTCGGCATTCTCGCTGCTGCCGGCACAGAACGCGACCGGCAACTGGATCAAGGTCGTGCAGCGCCTGCCGGTGCGGATCGAACTCGACCCGAAGGATCTCGACAAGCATCCGCTGCGCATCGGCCTGTCGATGCAGGTCGACGTGGACATCAAGGACGAACGCGGCGACCAGCTCGTCAACGCGCCGAACACCGTCTATGAGACCAACGTGTTCGCGAAGTACGGTGACGAAGCCGACGCCGAAATCGCGCGCATCATCGCCGAGAACGCCGGCGGCAACGCGACGGCACCGGTCGCGGCGAAGCAGAGCAGCGCCGCGAAAATGATGTAACCGTTCCGACTCCGGAAAGACAACCGACATGGCACAGGCTCCCGTCTCCTACCCGCCCTTGCAGGGCGGGCAACTCGTACTCGGGACGATCGCGGTATCGCTCGCGGTGTTCATGAACGTGCTCGACACGTCCATCGCGAACGTCGCGATCCCGACCATCTCGGGCGACCTCGGCGTGTCGTCCGACCAGGGCACATGGGTCATCACGTCGTTCGCGGTCGCGAACGCGATCTCGGTGCCGCTGACGGGCTGGCTGACCGACCGCTTCGGACAGGTCCGCCTGTTCCTCGCGTCGATCATCCTGTTCGTCATCTCGTCGTGGATGTGCGGGCTGTCGCCGAACCTGCCGTTCCTGCTCGGGTCGCGCGTGCTCCAGGGCGCGGTCGCCGGCCCGATGATTCCGCTGTCGCAATCGCTGCTGCTGTCGAGTTATCCGCGCGCGAAGGCGCCGATGGCGCTCGCGCTATGGTCGATGACGACGCTGATCGCACCCGTCGCGGGCCCGATCCTCGGCGGCTGGATCTCGGACAACTATTCGTGGCCGTGGATCTTCTACGTGAACATTCCGGTCGGCATTGCCGCCGCGCTCGCCACGTGGTCGATCTACCGCACCCGCGAATCGACGGTGCGCCGCGCGCCGATCGACGGCGTGGGGCTGGCGCTGCTCGTGCTGTGGGTCGGCTCGCTGCAGATCATGCTCGACAAGGGCAAGGATCTCGACTGGTTCGCATCGACGACGATCGTCGCACTGGCGCTGATCGCGGTCATCGCGTTCGCGTTCTTCGTGATCTGGGAACTGACCGCCGAACACCCCGTCGTCGACCTGTCGCTGTTCCGCATGCGGAATTTTACGGGCGGCACGATCGCGCTGGCCGTCGGCTATGGACTCTACTTCGGCAACCTCGTGCTGCTGCCGCTGTGGCTGCAGACCCAGATCGGCTACACGGCAACCGACGCCGGTCTCGTGATGGCGCCGGTCGGGCTGTTCGCGATCCTGCTGTCGCCGCTGACCGGCAAGTTCCTGCCGCGCACCGATCCGCGCTACATCGCGACCGCCGCGTTCCTGATCTTCGCACTGTGTTTCTGGATGCGTTCGCAGTACACGACGGGCGTCGACGAATGGTCGCTGACGTTGCCGACACTCGTGCAGGGTATCGCGATGGCGGGCTTCTTCATTCCGCTCGTGTCGATCACGTTGTCCGGCCTGCCCGGCCACCGCATTCCCGCGGCATCGGGCCTGTCGAACTTCGTGCGGATCATGTGCGGCGGCATCGGCACGTCGATCTTCCAGACCGCGTGGGATCACCGCAACAATTTCCATCATGCGCAGCTGGTCGAGCAGGCGAACGTGTACAACCCGACGTTCAACCAGGCCGTCACGCAGATGGGCAACCTCGGGCTGACACAGAACCAGGCGCACGGGCTGATCAACAATCTGGCCACGCAACAGGCCGCGCAGCTCGGCGTGAACGACCTGTTCTACATCTCCGCGGTGATCTTCGTGCTGCTGATCGGACTGATCTGGATCACCAAGCCCGAACGCGCGGGCGGCGGCGACGCCGGTGCGGCCGCATCGGCCGCGCACTGAGCAAGACCCGCCAGCGCATCAAACAAAAAGCCCGGTCGTTCGACCGGGCTTTTTCCATTCGGACACCGCGCACGCGCGTGCGCCATTGCGTCACGCTGCCGTCACGACGAGCCGTTCCGGCGCGAGCACGCCATTCGCCTTGCGTGCGACGCCGAGCAACCGCGTTGCGTCGTACACGCGCACGCGCTCGCCATCGGCCGCCGCGACTGGTGCGAGTTCCGACAGCGGCAGACGCTGGCCGTGCAGAAACCGCTTCGCGGACGCTTCATCGAGACGAACGGCCGGAAACGTCGACAGCAATGCATCGACCGGTTGAAGCCATGCATCGCGAGCCGACTCGGCCGCATCCGACAGCGCATCGAGCGTCACCGCATGCTCGAGCGTCAGCGCGCCGACACCCGTGCGACGCAGCATCGTCAGATGCGCGCCGCAACCGAGTGCCTCGCCGATATCCTCCGCCAGCGTGCGAACGTAAGTGCCTTTACTGCAGGTCACGCGGAACGTCACGTCAGGCAGGTCGCACGCGAGCAGGTCGAGTGCGAGGATGGTCACGTTGCGCCCCTCGCGCTCGACGGTTTGCCCGGCGCGCGCATATTCGTACAGTGGCTTGCCGTCGCGCTTGAGCGCCGAATACATCGGCGGCACCTGCACGATCTCGCCGGTGAAGCGCGCAAGCGCGGCTTCCACCGCCGTGCGATCGCATTCGACGGGCCGCGTGTCGATCACGTCGCCTTCCGCGTCGCCGGTGGCCGTGCGTTGGCCGAGACGCATCGTCGCCTCGTAGGTCTTGTCCGCGTCGAGCAGATCCTGCGAGAACTTCGTCGCCTCGCCGAAGCACAGCGGCAGCAGGCCGGAAGCCAGCGGATCGAGCGTGCCGGTGTGGCCGGCTTTCTTCGCGAGCAGCAGGCGCTTGGCGCGAATCAGCGCATCGTTGCTCGACAGGCCGACCGGCTTGTCGAGCAGGAGGACACCGTCCAGCACGCGCCGGGGCACGCGCGGACGTTGGGGTGCTGCATTCGTCATAGGCCGGTCGAGCTCAGTCGTCCTTGGCGGCCGCGTCGGCCTCGTCGTCCTTCGCGCGTGTCGAGTTCGCTTCCTTGATCAGACGCGACATCTCCACGGCCTTCTCGATCGTCTGGTCGTAGTGGAAATGCAGCGTCGGCACCGTATGGATGTGCAGACGCTTGAACAACAGGTTGTGCAAGTGACCCGACGCGTGGTTCAGCGCTTCCTGCGTCTTGGCCGGATCGCCGGTCAACGCGGTGAAGTAGACCTTCGCGTGTGCGTAATCCGGCGTGAGTTCCACGCTCTGGATGGTCACGATGCCGATGCGCGGATCCTTGACCTCGCGCATGATGAGCTCCGACAGATCGCGCTGAATCTGGTCAGCGATCTGCACGTTGCGATTGGGGGAAGTGCGTTTCCTGGACATGATCGATCCGTGATCCGTTTATCAGGATGAAGCGGCGGCCAATGTAGGCACGCCACCATGAAAATGGGCGGGACAGGCCCAAGCCTGCCCCGCCCATGAGCCGATGCGCGAGGGTTACAGCGTACGCGCGACTTCGGTCACTTCGAAGACTTCGAACTGGTCGCCTTCGATGACGTCGTTGAAGTTCTTCACCGACATACCGCACTCGAAGCCTTGCTTCACTTCCTTCACGTCGTCCTTGAAGCGCTTCAGCGATTCGAGTTCGCCCGTGAAGATCACGACGTTGTTGCGCAGCACGCGTACCGACGACGAGCGCTTGACGATGCCGTCCGTGACCATACAGCCTGCGACCGTGCCGACCTTCGGTACCTTGAAGACCTGGCGCACTTCGACCATGCCGGTGATGACTTCGCGCTTCTCCGGCGCCAGCATGCCCGACATCGCCGCCTTCACCTCATCCACTGCGTCGTAGATGATGTTGTAGTAGCGGATATCGATGCCGTTCGCTTCGGCCAGCTTGCGTGCCTGTGCATCCGCACGCGTGTTGAAGCCGATGATGACGGCCTTCGATGCCGTTGCGAGGTTGACGTCGTTTTCGCTGATGCCGCCCACCGCGCTGTGCACGATCTGCACGCGCACTTCGTCGGTCGACAGCTTGAGCAGCGACTGCACGAGTGCTTCCTGCGAACCCTGCACGTCCGCCTTGATGATGAGCGGCAGGTTCTGCACTTCGCCTTCGCCCATCTGCTCGAGCATGCTTTCCAGCTTCGCGGCCTGCTGCTTCGCAAGCTTGACGTCGCGGAACTTGCCCTGGCGGAACAACGCGATTTCACGCGCCTTGCGCTCGTCCGGCAGCACGATCACTTCCTCGCCCGCGCCCGGCACTTCCGACAGACCCTGGATTTCGACCGGGATCGACGGGCCGGCTTCCTTCGTCGGCTTGCCGTTTTCGTCGAGCATCGCACGTACGCGGCCGTAGGCCGTACCCGCCAGCACGATGTCGCCGCGGTTCAGCGTACCGGACTGCACGAGGATCGTCGCGACCGGGCCCTTGCCCTTGTCGAGCTTCGCTTCGATCACGATGCCCTTGGCCGGCGCTTCGATCGGTGCCTTCAGTTCCAGCACTTCGGCTTGCAGCAGCACGTTCTCGAGCAGATCGTCGATGCCTGCGCCCGTCTTTGCCGAAACCGGCACGAACGGCGAATCGCCACCGTATTCTTCCGGCACGACGCCTTCCGCGACCAGCTCCTGCTTGACGCGATCGGGGTTCGCTTCCGGCTTGTCGATCTTGTTGATCGCGACGACGATCGGCACGCCACCCGCCTTCGCGTGGGCGATGGCTTCCTTCGTCTGCGGCATCACGCCGTCGTCGGCTGCCACCACCAGCACCACGATGTCGGTCGCCTTCGCACCGCGTGCACGCATTGCCGTGAACGCTTCGTGACCCGGCGTATCGAGGAACGTGATGACGCCACGCGGCGTGTCGACGTGATAAGCGCCGATATGCTGCGTAATGCCGCCCGCTTCGCCCGCGGCAACCTTCGCGCGGCGGATGTGGTCGAGCAGCGAGGTCTTGCCGTGGTCGACGTGACCCATCACCGTGACGACCGGCGGACGCGGCAGTTGCTCCGCATCGGTGCTGGTTTCGCCTTCGACGAGCAGCGCTTCCGGATCGTCCAGCTTCGCGGCAACCGCGCGGTGACCCAGTTCCTCGACGACGATCATCGCCGTTTCCTGGTCCAGCACCTGGTTGATCGTGACCATCTGGCCCATCTTCATCATCACCTTGATGACTTCGGAGGCCTTGATCGACATCTTGTGTGCGAGATCGGCAACCGACACGGTTTCCGGCACGTGCACTTCACGGACGATCGGCTCGGTCGGCGCCTGGAACGACGATGCGCTGTCCTGATGACGGCCGCGACCCTTCGGGCCGCCGCGCCAGCCGCGGTCGACGCCGCCGCTCGAATCGCCGCGCGTCTTGATGCCGCGACGCTTCGACGCGTCGTCCTGCCAGCCGCCCTTGCCTGCGCCCGGCTTCTTGTTGCGATCGCCCGCACCGGCCGGCGCCTGCGTCGTGGCCGGTGCCGCACCGGCCGGCTTCTTCACAGCCGGACGCGCCTGCGCACCTTCCGGCTTGGCCGGCTTGTGCAGCGTGCCCTTCGCTTCGGCCGGCTTCGGCGGCTCGACCGGCTTCGGCGGCTCGACTGCCTTGACCACGGCCTTGCGCGGCGTGTTCATCATTTCGCGAATCGCACGCGCCTCGGCTTCTGCCGCCGCACGACGCTTGCTGATCTCTTCCTGCTCGGCGCGCGCCTTGTCCGCCGCCTCGCGGGCAGCGTCTTCGGCCTTCTTCGCCGCTTCGCGCTGTGCCGCACGTTCGGCAGCTGCGCGTGCTTCGTCCTGCGCGGACTGCGTAGGCGCCGCTTCCTGCTCGGCTGCAGCCGCCTGCTGCGCGACCGCCTGCTGCTGTGCCGCTGCAGCTTCGGCCGCGGCACGCTTCGCCGCCGCCTCTTGCTCGGCGCGACGGCGCTCGGCTTCAGCTGCTTCCTCGCGGGCACGGCGTTCCGCTTCCTCGCGCTCGAGGCGTTCCTGACGCTCGCGAAGTTCCTGCGCCTGCTTCTCGAGCAGCTCGGCCTCGCGGCGCGCCTCTTCCTCGCGACGCTTCAGTTCTGCATCGTCGTCCGCTTCGGCGACCTGCGCCTGACCCTGTTCCGCACCCTCGCTCACGTCGTCGCGCTTGACGAACGTACGCTTCTTGCGGACCTCGACCTGAATGGTGCGAGCCTTGCCCGTCGCGTCAGATTGCTTGATCTCCGACGTATGCTTGCGGGTCAGCGTGATCTTGCGCTTGTCGCCGTCGGTTGCGCCATGCGACTTGCGCAAATGATCGAGCAGACGCGCCTTGTCCGTTTCGGACAGCGCATCGTCTTCACTCGCTTTCTGGACGCCCGCTGCCTGCAGCTGTTCGAGCAGCACACCAGCAGGCATTTTCAGTTCCGCGGCAAATTGGGCTACGTTGTTACTCGCCATTCATTCCTCTTAGTGCAAGGACCGATTCCTTGCGGTTAGCATCGGGTCAGGCCATACGGCCGCCATCAAATCAGTGCGCCATGGTCATTTCTCACTGGAACCAATGTTCACGTGCTTTCATGATCAACGCCTTAGCGGCATCCTCTTCCATTCCGGTCATGTCGACCAGTTCATCTACAGCCAGTTCGGCGAGATCGTCGCGCGTCTGCACGCCGTGTTCGGCCAGCTTCGCGAGCAGCTCCGGCGTAATGCCGTCGAGGCTCTTGAGATCCAGCGCTGCGTTCTCGACCTTTTCTTCGTTCGCGATGGCCATCGTCAACAGCGCGTCGCGTGCGCGGTTGCGCAGTTCGTGCACGGTGTCCTCGTCGAACGCTTCGATTTCGAGCATTTCGTTGAGCGGCACGTACGCGATCTCTTCCAGGCTCGTGAAGCCTTCGTCGATCAGGATGTCGGCAACTTCTTCGTCGACGTCGAGACGCGCCATGAACAGCGCACGCAGCCGGTCGCGCTCTTCACCCTGCTTCAGGGCGGATTCGTCCGGCGTCATGATGTTGATCTGCCAGCCGGTCAGTTCGCCTGCGAGGCGAACGTTCTGACCACTGCGGCCGATCGCGACAGCCAGCTCGTTCTCGTCGACGACGACGTCCATCGAGTGCTTTTCTTCATCGACGACAATCGACTGGACAGCTGCCGGCGCGAGCGCGCCGATCACGAACTGGGCGGGATCCTCCGACCATAGCACGATGTCGATGTTTTCGCCACCGAGCTCGTTGCGAACGGCCTGCACGCGGGAACCGCGGATGCCGACGCAGGTGCCGATCGGATCGATCCGCTTGTCGTATGCGATGACGCCGATCTTCGCGCGCACGCCCGGGTCACGGGCAGCCGCCTTGATCTCGAGCAGACCCTGCTCGATTTCCGGCACTTCCATCTCGAACAGCTTCATCAGGAACTCGGGCGCGGTACGCGACAGCTCGATCTGCGGGCCGCGCGCGGTGCGGTCGACCTTCGCGATGTAAGCACGCACGCGGTCGCCCACGCGCAGGTTTTCCTTCGGGATCAGCTGATCGCGGCGCAGCAGCGCCTCGACACGGCCCGATTCGACGATGAAGTTGCCTTTGTCCAGGCGCTTCACCGTACCCGTCATGATCTTTTCGCCGCGCTCGAGGTAATCGTTCAGGATCTGCTCGCGTTCGGCGTCGCGCACCTTCTGCAGAATCACCTGCTTGGCGGCCTGCGCACCGATGCGGCCGAACTCGATCGACGGAACCGGCTCCTCGACATACTCGCCGACTTCGACGTCGGGCTTCTGCTCACGTGCTTCGAACAGCAGGATCTCGCGATCCGGCTCCTGCAAGCCTGCCTCGTCGGGTACGACGAGCCAGCGACGGAAGGTTTCGTGCTCGCCGCTTTCGCGATCGATATGGACGCGGATTTCGGCGCCTTCGTCGAACAGCTTCTTGGAAGCGGACGCGAGCGCAGCCTCGAGGGCGCCCAGCACCACATCCTTGTCGACGTTTTTCTCGCGCGCCAGCGCATCCACCAGCATCAACACTTCGCGACTCATTATTTGCGGCTCCTAAAGTCAACTTGCGGAATCAGGCGGGCTTTGTCGATATCGGCCAGCGTGAAATCCAGCATGGCTGCCTCGCCCTTCTTCCTCTCAAATTCCAAACCGATCGTTTCGCCATTCGGCGCGTGCAGAATGCCCCGGTACGTCTTGCGCCCGTCCAGCGGCTTTTTCAAGGTCACGGAGACTTCACTGCCGGCGAAGCGCTCGAAGTCGGCCAGCTTCTTCAACGGGCGGTCGAGCCCCGGAGACGAGACTTCGAGCCGTTCGTAATCGATGTTTTCGACCGTCAAGACGTGCTGGAGCTGACGCGTGACCTTTTCGCAATCTTCGAGCGAGATGCCGGCAGGCTGATCGATATAGATGCAAAGCATGCCGCGCCCGGTGCGCTCGAGATCCACCAGCTCGTAGCCGAGCCCGGTGACCGTGGTTTCTATCAGTTCCGTCAGTTGCACTGTGTCCTCTCAGGTGTTCGCGCCCGCCGCTCGCGATTCACCCGCGGGCGCGCGCCTTAGCCGGCGCAGGAAGCGCTACCCGAGATGCCTAACCGTTTCAGCAAAAAAAAATGGGCGGAACGCCCATCTTCTATTACTGGTGGTCGCACCTGAGCCGCACATTGAATCCGTACGCCCAGCGACTCCGCGATTATAGCGATTTTTGGCGCAAACGCCAAGCCAGACGGTAAAAGCAGCGTGTTGTCCGCCTTTACGAACCCGAAAATGCGAAATCGGGCTGCGCCGGATCGACCGGCGCCGTCATGGCGCGCCGGCTGCGATGCAGCCGCGCGACATATGGACAGTCGAAATCGACGAACGCAAGGCGTTACGCCGACGAGGCCGGCCGGGTGCCGATTCCATCGGCATGCAGGCGAAGACATCGCGCCGCCGCATGCCCGGCGCTCAGCGGCTACGCGTGCGGCTGCGCTGCGGACGCTGGCCGCCGCGCGGACCGCCGCCGCTCCCGGCGCCGTCTACACGATTGCCGTTCGGGTTGCGATTGCCGCCCTTGCCGCCGCCGCGCTTGGGGCCTGCGCTGTCGCGCTTGGGACCGGCTCCGTACGACGCGCGATTGCCATCGACGTCGCCGCGGCCACCCCCCACGCGATTGCCGTCGCGACCACCACCCATACGGTTGCCGTCACGGCCGCCGCCGGCACGATTGCCGTAGCCCGACGGCGCAACCGGCAGGCTGCCGTAGCCGCTCAGACCCGGCAGGCCCGGGCCGCCGCGCCGACCGCCGCCACGACGCGGCTGATCCAGCTGCCCGTGCGTCGTCAGCACCGGCTCACGGCTGATGAAGCCCATCGACGTCTGCATCGGATCGGGCTGGCGACGCTCGGCCTGGCCGGCACCGCCGCGCTTACCCTTTTCCTCGGACGGCGCCTTCAGGCCGACGGTCGCCATCAGCTTGCGCACCTGTGCGTCGTCGAGCTCCTCCCAGCGGCCGCGCTTCAAGCCGCGCGGCAGCGGAATCGGGCCGTGACGCGTACGAATCAGCCGGCTCACCATCAGGCCGACCGCCTCGAACATCCGGCGCACTTCGCGGTTGCGGCCTTCGGCCAGCGCGACGTGATACCAGTGGTTCGTGCCCTCGCCGCCGCCGTCGCGGATGCGCAGGAAGTTCGCCGGGCCGTCGTCGAGCTCGACGCCGTGCAGCAGCTTCTGCCGCATGCCTTCGGCCAGTTCGCCGACGACGCGCACCGCGTACTCGCGCTCGACGCTGTAGCGCGGATGCATGAAGCGGTTCGCGAGGTCGCCCGACGTCGTCAGCATCAGCAGACCTTCGGTATTGAAGTCGAGGCGGCCCACCGCAAGCCATTTCGCCGTCTTCATCGGCGGCAGGCGGTCGAACACCGACGGACGGCCTTCCGGATCCGCGTGGCTGACGATCTCGCCCGTCGGCTTGTGATACAGCAGCACGCGCGGCGGCTTGTTCGGCAGCTTGCGCTTGACCGGCTTGCCGTTGATCCGCACCTGGTCGGTCGGCATGATGCGCTGGCCGATATGGGCGGGCTCTCCGTTCACCGACACGCGGCCGGCGACGATCAGCTCTTCCATTTCGCGGCGCGAGCCCATGCCCGCTTCCGCCAGCACCTTGTGGAGCTTCGGCGCATCGTCGTCCGGCGATAGCACGCGCTTGTTCGCCGGCTGGTTGCGGCCGCGACGCAGCATCGGCGCACGCACGCCGCTGCCGCCCGCGGAATTGTCCGCGTCGAATGCCGGCGACGTCACGTAGGCGAACAATTCGTCCTGGGACGCATCGCCTTCCGGCTTCGCCGCACCGCCTTCAGCCTTCGACGCGCCGCCGCGACGACCCTGGCCGCCCGAGGCGCCCTGGGCTTTTGCCGCGCCTTCACGCTTGCCGGCCGGCTTGCGACCGCCCTTGGCCGCACCTTCCTTGCGCGGCGCACGCGCCGGTTGCTGTGCGTCAGCGGATTCGGCCGGCTGCACGTCGGCACCTTCGCCGCCTTGCGGCTCGCCTTCGGCGCCCTTCGATTTGGCCGCCGCGCGCCGCCGCGCGATCAGGCTGCGCGGGCCTCGCCGCAGACCGCGGCGGGGACGCTCGTCGCCACCCTCGGCCGAAGCGCCCTGCTCCGGTGTCTCGTCGGCACGCGCTGCCTGCACGGCAGGCGCGGACGATTCAATATCGTGGATATCTGTCAAAACAACCTCAAAATGTCAGGTCTCGCGCCCGGCGCGGGCGCGGCAAGAAGTTGGCCGCGATCAGGCGCGACGCTGTTCGGGTTCTGCTTCGTCGTCCGGCAGCGCGTCGGCACCGATGGGTGCACTGGCGCTTCGTACGGCATCGGCAAGACTGTCGGACGTGTCGTCCAGCATCTCGCCGTCCGCGGGACGGGAACGGGAGGCGTCGGCCTGGCTAGCCTCGCCGGGCATGTCGCCGGCCGCTTCCGCTCCGTCTCCGGCAACCGCTTCGGCAGCCGGCTTGCGATCTTCCTCGCTCCAATCCGCGCGCAGCGACTCGGGCTGCACGCCTGCCGGCACTACTTCGGCGCCAGCCTGTTCCAATGGTTCCGTTTGCCCGCGATCAGCCTCGAGCGTATCGCGACTCGCGATTTCCTGCGTCGACGCGACGTCCGCCGCGGGATCATCCGGCCATTCCGCCGATTGACCGGCGGCCGCCTCATCCGCTTGCGGCGTATCGCCCGCTGCGTCGCCGGCAACCGGCACGCCCTCGTCGAAATCCATCGCCTGCTGCGCCAGCAGCGCCGCCTCGATGTTCGCCGCCGGCTCTTCGAGCGCCGGCAGGTCGTCGAGGGCCTTCAGGCCGAGGTCGTCGAGGAACTGCTTGGTCGTCGCATACAGCGCCGGGCGCCCCGGCACGTCGCGATGACCGATCACCTCGATCCAGCCGCGATCCTCGAGTTGCTTGACCACCTGCGTATTGACCGTGACACCGCGAATCTCTTCGATATCGCCGCGCGTGACGGGTTGCCGGTACGCGATGATCGCGAGCGTTTCGAGCACCGCACGCGAATATTTCGGCGGCTTCTCGGGATGCAGGCGATCCAGATAGTGACGCATCGCCGGCTTGCTCTGGAAGCGCCATCCGGTCGCCAGCGCCACCAGTTCGACGCCGCGGCCGGACCAATCCTGTTTCAGATCTTCGAGCAACGTGCGGACCGTGTCAGCCGACACGCCGTCGGCAAAGAGCTTGCGCAAATCGCCGAGTTTCAGCGGTTCCTGCGCGCAGATCAAAGCAGTCTCGAGGACGATCTTCGCCTCTTGGGTATTCATGCAGCTAGGCCAGACCCTGTGGTCAAACGAACCGGATCAACAAACAGACGAAAGGAACGGAAGACGCGCTCGCCCGATTCTGATCGGTCATATTGATGGGAGCACGAACCGGGGGCGGCGAACCAACTTCAGGCCAGGCCCAAACCGGACGGAACAGCGCGGCTCAACGACGGAACCGCGTGACTGAGCGCCATATTACGCAAAATTGCCCGGTGCGTAAAGATGAGCGGAGCGCGCCGCCACCGGGCCGCCGACTCCGCTCCGGCCCCGCTTCAGCGGGGGGTCGCACCGCGCGCGAGGAAGCGGCGCAGCCGCTCGACGCCCGCATCGAGCCGCGCCGGATCGCAGGCATAGCTCCAGCGCACGAACCCTTCCCCCTCCGGGCCGAAAGCGCGCCCGGGCGCAAGACCGAGCCCCGCGTCGCGCACCAATGTCTTGCAGAACGCCAGGCTGTCGGCCGCGCCCGGCAGACGCAGGAACAGGTACATCGCGCCCGGCGGAGGCGGCACCTCGACGCCCGGCAGCGTGCGCAGCGCGGCCACCAGGTGATCGCGCGCATCGCGCAGCGCCGCGGCGAACGACTGGACGAACGGTTCGCCGTCGCGCAACGCGACTTCACCCGCGGCCTGCACGAAGCCCGGCGCGCACGACGTGTTGTATTCGACGAGTTTCGAAAGATCGTCCATCACCGCTGCCGGCGCAACGAGCCACCCCAGGCGCCAGCCCGTCATCGCCCATGCTTTCGAGAACGAATTCACGACCACGACGCGCTCGTCGCGCGACGCGATATCGAGGAACGACGGCGCGCCGCCCGCGCCGAACGCGAGCCGCTCGTACACTTCGTCGGCAACCAGCCAGATGCCGTGGCGGCGGCAATGGGCAAGCACGGCTTGCTGGTCGTCGCGCGACATCGTCCAACCGGTCGGATTGTTCGGGGAGTTGATCAGCAGCATCCGCGTATCGGGCGTCAGCGCCGCGAGCAGGCGCCCGACATCGAGCTGCCAGCCCGCATCGCCATAGCCGAGCGGCACGCATTCGACCTGCGCGCCGAGGATCTTCGGAATTTCGACGAGATTCGGCCACAGCGGCGTGACCGCGACGACGCGCTCGCCCGGACCGACCAGCATTTGCGCGGCCAGCATCAGTGCGCTCACGCCCGAACTCGTCACGGCCACGGCATCGGCCGCCGTTGTACCATGACGCGCGCTGACGTAAGTCGCGATCGCGTCGCGCAGCGGTGCGGTCCCGAGGTTGTGCGTATAGAAGGTCGCGCCATCGCGCAGCGCGGCGGCCGCCGCGTCGCGGATGAAATCCGGCGTCACGCGATCGGATTCGCCGAACCAGAACGGCAGCATGTCGGGTACGCCGAAGCCGGCGTTGGCCACTTCCCGGATCAGCGACGGACGCAACGCGTGCACCGCGTCGCGCGCTGCCGGCGCACCGGCTACCGGATGAGAATCTGCGGAATGCACCATCGAGTACCGCCATCGAGGAACACGATCCGCGTAGTGTACCGGCCCGCGAGCCGCACCGGCACGCGTCGATGCGCGCTGGCGCGCGTCAGTCGAGATCCTCCGCCCTCGCCGGCATCTGCCGCACGAGCTCCCAGATCGCCTGCGCCGCGGGGGACAGCGACCGGTCGCGGCGGCGCACCAGCTCGACCGTACGCTCGGTGCGCGGCGTGAGCGGCCGCGCGACGAGCGTCGAACCGGCAGGCAGCGGCAGCGACAGCCACGGCTGCACGCTTACGCCGACACCGGCCTCGACGAGTCCGAATACGGTCGCAGAATGCCCGAGCTCCTGCATGACCGTCGCATTGACGTGATGGGCGGCCAGCGCGGCATCGATCAGCGGCCGGCTTCCCGACGCGTGATCGAGGAGGACGAGACGCTCGCCGTCCAGTGCCGTCCAGGGCACCTCGGCACGCGCCGCGAGCGGATGGTCGGCGCGCGCGACCAGGCAGAACGAATCGGTCATCAGCGATTCGCAGACGAGATCGGCAACCGCGAGCGGCCCGATCACGACGCCGAAATCGACCTCGCTCGATTTCACCTTGCGCAGCACGTCGCTCTGCACGTCGTCGCGCAGGCCCAGCGTCACGAACGGAAACTGGCGCTCGCACGACGCCACCACGCGCGGCATCAGCCGGCATGCGATCGTCGGGCTGGCCGCGACGATCACGCGCCCGCGGCGCTGCTCGCCAATCTCGCGAATCTCGCGCAACGTGTCGTCGAGATCGTCGAGCAGGCGCGACACGCTCGCGATCAGGTTCGCGCCGACGTCGGTCAGTTGCACGTCGCGCGTCGTGCGGTCGATCAGCTTCAACCCGAGCTCGGCCTCGAGCTCGCGCACGCAGCGGCT
Source organism: Burkholderia metallica (assembly GCF_001718555.1). NCBI lineage: Bacteria > Pseudomonadati > Pseudomonadota > Betaproteobacteria > Burkholderiales > Burkholderiaceae > Burkholderia > Burkholderia metallica. The sequence goes on along the minus strand of NZ_CP013401.1, from coordinate 1,625,978 downwards.
GACTGCGGACTGCGTGAGCCCGATCTCGTCGCCCGCGCGACTGAAGCTCTTGAGCCGCGCGACCTCGATGAACACGCGAAGCTGGCGCAGCGTGACGTTCATTTCCCGACCTCATCAATCGTCGATATCGATGCGCGATTCTAATGCGTGAATCCGGCCTCGATGTGCGAATCAGGCACCGGTTCCACATGTTTCGCTGCGGTGCAATACGTGCGCAAACGCACGTAGCGCGGGCGAATTGCACAAGATTGGTGATTGTCCCGATTTGCTGGCGGGTTATTTTGGCGTCTTATACGCCCCTAGCTGACTTAGCCGTTAGCTCGCTGCCAAGCGGCTCTCGAGGGAATGACCTCTGACATGGCACGCTTCGTGCATTACCTTGCGCACAGGGCGCAGGTTTCGTCGGACGGAAGAGCAGAAACGCCGCTGCCGGCCAACCGGACGCCCCCACCCGGCACTCGACGATCGAGTGCTTGAAGAGTGCGCGGCGCAGGGCAGCGCACCGGAGTTAGCTTCGCTGAGGTGAGGACATGATGCTGTTCGACGATTTGAGAGATAACGAGTGGGCGCTGGTCGAAGGTCTGTTTTGCTCGGAACCCGCACGGAGTGAGCGGCGCGGCCGCCCCCGCGTGGAAGCCCGCTCGGTGGTGAATGCCGTGCTGTGGGTGCTGTCGACAGGTGAAGGCTGGTCGAAGCTGCCGGGCCGCTATCCGTCGCCGCCGACTTGCCGCCGTCGCTTCGACGAATGGCAGGCCGACGGCACGCTCGCCGAAATCGTGAAGCGACTCGGCACGAGCGGCCGGCAGATCTCCCTGCGCGGACGCATCGGCGCAAGCGCGGCGAAGCCGCCTGCCCCGCCGAGCCGCGACCGGCTGCGCGGCGCCTTCTGGACCAATCCGGAATCCTGGCGCGCGCCCGTCAAGATGGCGTAACGAATGCTCGATCGGGCGGCTTCGGCCGCCCGGTTTCTTTTCGCGACGCGGTTTGTTCGCGGTGCCTGCGTTGCCGACGATTACCGTTGTCGTGCCGCGATACATCTATTTACTAATATTTACAGCAAGCCTGCACTCCCGCGCTTACCTTAGCGACATATCAACAGGCCGCAGCGACGGCTTGAAGGGAGCCCCCGCCATGAAACCAATGTCACTGCTCGTCGCATGCGGCATTGTCATTTCCGTGGCGTTGTCCGCTCCCGCCCATGCCGACGATCGCGCGAAGCCGCCCCATCGTCAGCAGGATCACCGGAACACGCTCCGCCAGCCACCGCCCGCCAATTCGTCCAGCCAGCAGACCGTGCCGCGCGGCGACCTGCGCGGCGACATCGCCAGCAACGCGCGAGCGCGCATCGGCTCGCAGCCGTCGGACGGACCGCGCCATCCGTAGTCGTGCCGGTTTCAGGATTCGCCAAAGAAAATGCCGGCGACAGGGAACTGCGCCGGATGTGACGAGTCACAACGTTGCCATGAGCACAGCGTGGCAACAGCATAAGTATCCGGTACGCCCGTATCTTCGCGATACGGGCTTTTTTTTGAACGTCGCCGCCCGCATGCGTACCATGCGGGCGGCGGGATGACCGGCTGCTACAGGCGGCTTTCGAGAATCGCCACGGCACTCGCTTCGCTCAATGCGTAGTCGGCCATGCGGCGATCAGTCCAGGAAAGTAATTTCTCGTCGCGCTCGAGGCGCGAGAATTCGGCTCGACCGGTTTCGGTCAGCACGGCAATGTCGACCGGTGCATGAAAACCGGGCGCGGGGGCGACGGTTTTCTGCCTGACCGTGTCCATCAGCCCGAGCGAACGGAGATACTCGAACACACCCGGGCGGCGTGCCCACGGTACCTGGCGGTACTGCACTCGTCTCAATGCGTCGAGCACCGCTTCGTTGGAATACGTGGCCATCTCGATTCTTTCTTAAAGTGCAGCGACAATGCGAAGCGGTGTGCCGGGCGGGGTCTCCGCCCGCCGCTACCGCCACCGATTCTGGAGGCCGACGTTCGGCATCGCGTCAGGGCCGGATCGTCAGCCGTCCATAAAAAGACACCATACCCCAATCAAATTGATTCTGTTCGATTCATTTGTACTTCTCTTCATCTGTTTCATGCTCTGTCGCAAGCTGCGGCGAATCATCCTGATCGCCGCCGTTGCGCTGTTCTGGCTGCTCGCGACAGGCTGGCTCGCCGCGCCGCTGATCGCCTGGACCGAGGCCGGCGTCATACCCGTCGAACACCCGGACATGCACGGGCGCACCACGCTGATTCTCATCGGCGCCGGAACGCGACGCACCGACACCGGGCTGCGGCCACCACCCGACGGCGCCGCCCGCATCCACAAGGTCGCGGCGCTCTACCGCGTCTGCCGCCAGCAGGCCGAGCGGTGCACCGTGGTGATGTCGGGCGGCGACCCGCAGCATCACGGCGACACCGAGGCGGCTGTCTACGGGCGCCAACTCGTCGCCGAAGGTGTCGCTCCCGCCGACCTCGTGCTGGAACCGGCCAGCCGCACAACCTACGAAAATGCGAAATTCACTGCGTCTATACTACGCTCACAGTATGACGACGCGCGCATTCTCGTTACTTCGTCGTATCAGATGCGTCGCGCGCTGCTCGATTTCCGCCGTTTCGGGATCGACCCGCAGCCCGTTTATGCGAATCGCCGTCGCGCGCAGACGGGCTGGTTGCCGCGCTGGCGCAATCTGGCCGACGCCGAGCAGGCGCTGCACGAACTGGTCGGCATCGCGCAGTTTCATGTCTATCGACGGCTCGGGTGGTTTTGATGGCCGCGTAAAACCGGGGTGGAAATGACGGCGGCGACGACGATGGCACGCGCGTGACGCAGTATGCGAAGTGTTGCGCGACTTCAACGGGGCCTTGCGTCGCGCCACGATCCGATGCACATTGATCCGTCACTTTTGTTACACTCGACACGCACTCGATTTCAGTCGCCAGACAAAACGGCAACACTCGGGTTCATCACCACTTAGCGGAGGTAAAGCAATGAAGAAGACGTCCCTGGCTATCCTGGTAGCGATGTCGGCGCTGACTGGCGCAGCGTATGCGCAAGAGAGCACGGAAATCAAGACGATTACCGATCCGGCGAAGATCTCCGAGATCGAGCAACGCGCACAGGCGCTGCAGCAGCAGCAAGCGGCCGAAGCCGCCCAGCCGGCGATGCAGGAAGAGCATCACCACGGCAAGAAGGCTGCTCACCACAAGGCTGCCGCGAAGAAGGCCGGCAAGAAGGCTGCCAAGGCCGCAGACGCCGCCAGCCAGTAAGTTCGGCTGCACCGCACAAGCGAAGAGCCGAATCCGGGCAACCGGGTTCGGCTTTTTTGGTTGCGGCGCCCGCGCGCTGTGCTAAAGTCGCGCACCGAAATTTTCCACCCGTGCGCACCCCGGTGCGGAGGACAGCATGAGCAACATTCAACTCGACATCGAGTGGACCGAAGCCGCCACTCGCCAGATCAAGCAACTGATGCCCCGCGGCTCGGCCGACGCGTTCCTCGCGCTGCCGCCGATCGAGTGCCTGCCGATGGAGGGCGACGTGCTGTTCCTCGGCCCGCAGGGCAAGCAGCAACCGTTCATCGTCGCCGAGCGCCAGTACCATCACGACGGCGACGCCGACTGGACGATCATCCTGATACTCGACGTCCCCAACACGTCGCACTGACGCACCCCGCGACCGGCACGTCCGGTCGCCTCGCCCCGCTCAGACGAGCTTCGACAGCACGCGGATTTCGGAGCGCTCGATCCAGTCCGCGGCCGCTTCGCGATAAGCGAGAATATGCGCGGAACGCGCATGCGCAGCCAGCGCTTCCTCGCTCTCCCACCGCTCGACGAATACGAACCGCGCAGGCTCCTTCAAGTCCCGATGCAGGTCGTACTGCAATGCCCCTGCCTCGTTGCGGGTCGGCTCGACGATTCCTTCGAGCTGGGCACGCAACTGCTCCTCCGCGCCCGGCTTCGCCACGATCAGCGCCACGACTGCGATTTCCGCCATTCCCGCCCCCTCATCTCGAAAAGTACGAGAATACGCGCATCACGCATCGGCTGCGTCGGCGCGGCACCGCCGGAGGCCCCAAAAAAATAGCCCGCGCTTCAGAGAAGCGCGGGCGAAACCGTCGCCCTACGAGGATAGGCGACGGGGCCATCGGGATCCGCACGCCGGCGCGCGGATCATCATCAGTTGCGCCGACGCTTGTCGCGTCGGCATTCGAATACGTCGATACCGTTGATCGAGCGCTTGCGGCGCTCCCCCGGTATCTGACGCCATCCTCCCTGCATCAACCATTCCAACATATAAAGCAGGTTGCGTGCCAGCCATGGATATCCAGACACCCCTTTGATTTATAACGACAATTTTTTGATCATCGACAATGTGACACGTGATCTGCCGCCGTAACGCGCGGATGTTACGTAACGTCACGAGGAGGGACGAATCGCCGACCCACACACGCGGGACGGCGAGCGACCAAGAAAAAGCCCGCCATGTGGCGGGCTTTTTCTTGGTGCGGAGAACCGGCGAAAATCAGCGGAGCTGATTCACGAGCAGCCCCATGATCTGGCGAGCGGGCGACGACGTGTCGATCGCACCCGCATCGTCGACGACCGCGACACGCGTCTGGTCTGCGGTAAGCGCCTTCACGTTGACACGGTACTGCTTCGCCTGCTTTTCCTTCTTGCCGTGGAACAGTTGGCTCCAGAAGCCCTGCTCGGCTGAACTCAGATCCTTCGGATCGACATAGCGCACGAAATACAGGCCCTTCGAGCGATCGCGATCGTCGACCGTGAAGTTCGCGCGATCGAGCGCGAGACCGACATGTAGCCAGGACCGGTCGTACGGCTCGCCAAGCGTGACTTCCGACGGCACGGCGGCGTCGGCCATATCGTTGCCTTGCGCCGACGTGCGGCTGACGTTCTGCGCGGCAATCGCAGCCGCTGCCTTCGACGATGCGTCGGTGTCGGCCTTCTTGTCCTTCGGTACCGTGTTGTCCTTGATGTTCGCGATCGGCGGCTCGCCGTTCTTCGCGCGCTGCTCGTTCTGGGCGAGGACGGCCATCAACCGCTTCAGGTATTCGGTCTCGAGCGCCGGATCGTTCGGCTTCGGTTCCCACTTGCTCGAATCGTTGTTCGCGCCCGTGATCGCCTCGCGCATGCCCTTCTGGCTGATGAACACATAGGTGCCGCCGTTCGGCGCCGAATCGAGGCGCGTACGGTACTTGTTACGCTCGGCCGTCACGTACGAGTTGCCCATCGCCTTCGAGATCACGCTGCGGATCAGGCCATCGTTGATCTGCGGATGGGTTTCGTTCCAGTCGGTTTCCATCACGCCCTTGTCGCGCTGGTCGACGACGAGCAGGAAGCCCTGCTCCTGCCAGAAACGCCGAACCTGCGGCCAGACGTCGGCCGGTTGCTTGCCGTCGATCACGAGCCAGCTCTCGGTACCGTCGCGCTGGATATGCATGCCGGCCACGGCCGGAGCGACCGTGTCCAGCGCGGGCGCCGCCTGCTGGACCTGCTGAAGCGCGGACAGGGATGTCGCGCCGCCCTGGGGCGGCAGCGAACGCTGATCGGCCGTCTCGTCCAGCATGTTGGGCGGCACTGCGAGCGACGCTTCCTTCGATTTCGAATCGCTCTTGTAGTCCACTTTCGTGGGCGACGACGTACCGCAACCGGCAACGAGCGCGCCGGTGGCGAGCACTGCAGCGAACCGCATGGTAAGACGAAGATCAGTCATGTTCGGGGAATCCTCTTCCGCTAAATCACGGCGCTTTCCGTGGATCAACCTTGCATTTTACCGGGGCCGCGCCGCGATGTGCAAAAAAGCGACGGGCAAGAAAAAACCCGCGTCAGCCTGATGCTGACGCGGGTTCTTGTCTGGTCGGGGCGAGAGGATTTGAACCTCCGACCACCTGCACCCCATGCAGGTACGCTACCAGGCTGCGCTACGCCCCGAAAGAAAAAAATTATAACAGACAGTTTTCCGATTTAGAACGGGTCGCATGCATTTTGTGACTATTCTTGTGAAGTTTTTTAGCGTGACGGGTGATCGCCGCCCACGCTCGCACCCAGTACGTCGACTTCCCTTGAGAGCCACGACGCTTCCCCGTGATGGCGACTGTGCTTTAGGTCGATACAGCCGTTGCCGCCGATCTTGCCTCGCCGCTGCCGCCCCTCCTACACCGGCCACCCGCATTCCCCCCTAGTCGAAAAGGACGATGGCCGCTGCGCCGCGAATCGCTACCGTGCGGTTACCCCGCGCGAAATCGATGCGCGCGGGCGAACCGTCCGACTGCATGCCGATCGATCCGGCCCGCCCGGCTTTGCCGCGTCGCGCGTGATACGGCGGGCGGCCCGGTCACCGCCGCGGTCGCGACGTCTCGTAACCGTCTCCGTCTAAGGGCATTGAATGCATCAGAAAAACGAAATTTCCCGTCGACATTTTCTCCGGCTGGGCGCCGGCACGATAGGCGTGGCGCTGGGAAGCGCGTCGCTGCTGTCGGCATGCGGAGGCGACTCGATGTCGGTCGCACCGGTCACGACGCCGCGGCTGAGTTCCGCATCGAATTTTCGCGACACGGCCGGTCCGGACGGAACCGGCTACGTGACGACGAGCGGCGCGAAGATGAAGAAAGGCGTGATCTATCGCTCATCGGCGCTCGCGTTGTCCTCCGCAGACGTCGCCACCGTCGACACACTCGGCATCAGGCAGGTCTGCGACCTGCGCACGCCCGCCGAGATCAAGACGCAACCGGATGTGCCGCTGACCGGCGCCACCTGGCAAAACCTCAACGTGCTCGGAGCCGCCAGCATCGATCCGATCCCGACCACCGGCGCAACCGCGACGGCATTCATGTCGAGCATGTATCGCGCGTTCGTCACGTCGGACACCGCGCATGCCAGCTATCACGCACTCTTCACCGGCTTCGCCGCCTCCGGCGACAACCTGGTTTTCCACTGCACGGCCGGCAAGGACCGTACCGGCTGGGCGACAGTCGTTCTGCACACGATCCTAGGTGTTTCCGAACAGACGATACTCGCCGACTACCTGCTGACCAACGTCTACAGCGCATCGGAAATCGCCGCCTCGGTCGCGCAAGCGCAAAAAGCCGGCGGGCAAAATGCGGCAGCCATGATGACCGCGCTGCAAGGTGCGCACGCCGACTATCTGCTGGCGGCATTCGATCAGGTCACCGCGTCGTACGGCTCGATGACGTCGTATATCGCGAACGGCCTGCAACTCGACCACGCGGCGCTCGACGCAATCCGGCAGCACATGCTGGTGTGACGAGCCCTGAGCCGCCGCGGCGGGGCCGGATCGCATCCGCACTTCGATCGCGGCGGCCGCCGCCCCTCTCATCCGGCGAAACCCTTGCCGGCCAAGGCGCGCGCGGATTTCCCCTGCGTCGACGGAAGCCGCCAACGACCGCCCGCGCAAACCAAACGACCGTTTGATCCGGCCGCCCGACCACCCCGAATCCATTGTCCCGCAGCACGTCGGGCCGCCCCGCCCGGGCGCCCGTTGTTTGGTAACGCCGCTCTAGCGCGCTATGCCACACTGCACGGCATCGACGCTCGCGCCGTGCAGTGGCGCGCGCCGCCGTCGATCACGACAAGACATGGAGACAGACGATGCGGAATGCGGTCCGGCGCGGCCATCGCTCGCCTTTGGCAATTTTCTACTGGATTTTCGGCCTGCCACGCGCGGGCCGCCCCCTCTCGCGCCGGACATCCCGCGTGTTCGGCTGCAGCGCGCTGGCGCTCGCGCTGCTGTGTGCCGGTTGCGCGGAATCGTCCGCGCAGCGCGACGGCAACACGTCGATCGCGTCGACGAAGATCGAACGCACCAAGGCCGAACGCCTCGCCCGCGAGCAGCAGTTCGCCCGCACCGTGCCGTCGCTCGCATCGATCAGCCTCACGCAACCGCGCCCGTTCACGCTGCGCGACTCCGGCCAGAACGGCGCGATGACGTTCCTGCGCGACGTCGATTTCCGCATCGTCAACAACCTCGGCTTCTTCATCCATCAGCTGTCGGCCACGCTCGTGCCGACGCAGGCCGGCGCGCCGATCGTGTTCGACGACCCGACGAGTTTCGAGATCGACGTGCACGAAGGCACGGTCACGCTCGACAATGCGAAGCTGACCGCCCTCTTCGATACCTACATCTTCGGCTACCGCAACGCGCCGCTGCGCAAGCTCGCCGTGTCGGCCGGCGACGGCGTGATTCACCTGCAAGGCGAGATGCAGCGCGACGGCTGGGTGCCGTTCTCGCTGACCGGCACGCTCACGATCCGCGACGGCAGCCAACTGGTATTCCATCCGACCGGCGTGCGCGTATCGGGCATCAACGCGCAGCCGGTGATGCGCGCGGCCAACGTGAAAATGGCCGACCTGCTGAAAGTCCAGACGCCGATCGCGCAACTCGTCGGCGACGATCTCGTGATGTCGGTCGACAAGCTGATGCCGCCGCCGCGCCTGAAACTCACGATCACCGCGCTGCACGTGAGCCCGGGCGGCCTCGACCTGACGCTCGACGACGGTACGCATGCCGGCTTCGCGATGCCCGCGAATGCGCCGCAGCAGGCCATGTACATTCGCGGCGGCGACGTGAAGTTCATGCGCTCGATGCCGATGAACGCGGACATCCTGATCGGCCCGGTCGATCCCGCGAAGCGCGACCAGACTTTCGTGTTCGACCTGTATCACTATCGCGACCAGGTATCGGCCGGCTACTTCAATTTCGACGAAAGCGGCGCGATGGCGATCCGGATGCCTTCGTACGCGGGCCCCGCCGGCGGCACGCCGCTCGGCAACGCAACCGCGCGCCTGAACGACAGCTTCCTTGCCGCGCAGCAGAACGCGCTGCACGACATGCGCCAGCACTGGGAAGCCGCCGCGCTCGCGGCGAATGCCGCTCACCCCGGCATGCAGAAGGTCGCGATCCGGCGCACGTCGGCTACACCGTTCAACGAACGGCATGTGTCGAACCGGAACCCGACGATCCATCTGCGCAACGTCGACTTCAACCTGTCCGGGGATATCGGCTTTCACGTCGAGGATCTCGACGTGGAGCTCGTATCGAAGCGGCCCGGCGAACCCGTCGACCTCGACGACCCGAACCAGTACGACATCCGCATACTCGGCGGCACGGTCGTCGAGTCGTGGAAAGCGATGTCCGCGCTCTTCAACAACTATCTGCTCGATTACTCGCCGCGTTCGCTCAACGACTTGCAACTGAGCGCGGACGGCACGAACCTGCGCGTCCAGGGCGGCATCAAGCTGTGGAACCACGTGCCGCCGGGCGTCTGGCTGCCGACCGACATGAAGGGCACGCTGTCGGTGCTCGACGACCGCCACCTCGCGTTCAAACCGTCCCAGGTGTCGGTGCTCGGGATTCCGCAGGCGAAGCTGCTGCGTTCGCTCGGCATCGAACTCGCGTCGCTGACGCCGTTGCAGCGTCGCGGCGCGGAATTGCGCGGCGATACGCTCGTGCTCGACCAGTACACGGTGTTCCCGCCGCCCGTGCTGAACGGCAAGCTCGGGCAGGCAACGGTCGAACGCGACGGGCTGCGTCTCACGTTCAGGCGTCAGGCCGGTACGCCCGCGCCGCAACGGCCGCAGATCAATGCGCCGAGCTACATGTGGATGGAAGGCGGCGACATGAAGATGTTCAACGTACTCGAACTGAACGTGCGTGCGTTGATCCAGAATTCGGCCGAGGCCGGCCCGATGCGTTTCGACCTGTACGGCTACCGCAGCCAGGTCGCGCAAGGTTCGGTGCGGATGCTGCCGGACGGCACGCTGGTCGTCGACATGGGGCAAAAGAATCCGCTCGCGTCGCGTTGACGCGCATGCGTGACAGGCATGAAAAAAGCCCGGTGGCGGATCGCCAACCGGGCTTTCATTTCATCCTTCGCGCGTCGCGCTCAGTCGCGCTTCAGTCCGTCGATCACGTCGAGCAGCGCCTGCCGCAACGCCGTGACGTCGACGGCAGCGCCCGACTTGCCCGGCGCGCGTGCATCGGCGGCCTGCGCCTCATGCTCGACGAGTGCGTGCGCCGCCGCACCGCGCTCGCCACCCGGTGAATCCAGCCGGTTGCGCGCGCCGTTGATCGTGAACCCCTGCTCGTACAACAACTCGCGAATCCGCCGGATCAGCAGCACTTCGTGGTGCTGGTAGTACCGACGATTGCCGCGCCGCTTCACCGGCCGCAGTTGAGTAAATTCCTGTTCCCAATAACGCAGCACATGCGGCTTGACCCCGCACAGCTCGCTGACTTCACCGATCGTGAAGTAGCGCTTCGCGGGAATCGGAGGCAAAACGACTTTCTCAACCGTGGTGGTCATCGTCGGTTAACCGTCGGTAAAGGGTGCGCGGCGGCCGCGCGGGGGCGTCAGCGCGCGGGGCTTACTCCGCGCCGTTTTCGACCAGCGCCTTCAGCTTCTGGCTCGCGTGGAAGGTTACCACCCGGCGGGCCGCGATCGGAATCGCCTCGCCCGTCTTCGGATTGCGGCCCGGACGCTGCGGCTTGTCGCGCAACTGGAAATTGCCGAACCCCGACAGCTTGACGCTTTCGCCGTTTTCGAGCGCGTCGCGGATCACTTCGAAAAACGCCTCGACCATGTCCTTCGCTTCACGCTTGTTCAGCCCGACGCTGTCGAACAGCAGCTCCGCCAGTTCCGCCTTCGTCAGCGTGGGCGCCTCGGTGGACGCCGGCGCCGAAGCGTCGCGGTTCATGGCGCTGCGTTGCGCCGTCAGGAGGGCTTCGAATTCACTCGAGGTCATGTCGTTCATATCTGCCATACAGCGCGTTGAATCAAAACTTTCGATGGGAAAAAGCCGCCCGCGAACGGGCGGACCCTCTCCTTAGCCGCGCAGACGCGCACCGGCACGAGCCATCCGTCCGACCAGCGTCTGGATCGCCTGATCGACGACCTCGTCCTGCAGCGTGCCAGCCGCGTCCTGCAGCGTCACGCGGAAGGCAAGGCTCTTCTCGTGCGCGGCAAGACCACCGGAAGTATTTGATTTTGCACGAAATTCATCGAAGAGTACAACCTTCTGAACGAATCGGCAGGCCTCTTCGGCAAGCGCCTTCTTCATTTCGTCGAAAAGTGCCTGAACCTCGACCGCCTGATCGACGACAACGGCGATATCGCGACGGACCGGCGGGAATTTCGACACGTCGGTCGGCGCCGGCAGCGCACGCGCGATCAGCGCGTCCGCGTCGACTTCGAACATCACCGGCGCCTGCGGCAGCTCGTACTTCTGCATCAGGCGCGGGTGCAGCTCGCCGATCCAGCCGACCGTACGGCCATCGACTTCGATGCGTGCGCTGCGGCCCGGATGAAGGGCCGGATGCTCCGCCTTCACGAAGCGTGCGGCGGCAGGCGCGAGCAGCGCTTCGAGATCGCCCTTCACGTCGAAGAAATCGACCGCACGGGTCGCCACACCCCACTGCTCGTCGAGCGCCGGACCATAGGCGAGCGCACCGACACGCTTCGGCTGCACGTAGCCTTCGACCGTCAGCTCGCCGGCCTTCGCCGATGCATCGGCGAGGAACACACGACCGGCCTCGAACACGCGCACGCGATCGGCGCGACGGTTCAGGTTGTGGCGCAGCACCGAAATCAGGCTGCCGAACAGCGTCGTGCGCATCACCGACAGCTGGCTCGCGATCGGATTCAGCAGGCGGATCGGCTGGTCGTTGCCCGCGAAATCCTGTTCCCACTCCGCATCGACGAAGCTGAAGTTGACGGTTTCCGCATAGTCGCGCGCGGCGAGCGCGTGACGGATGTCGTGGATCGAGCGCCGCGTCTCGTGGGTCGCGCGCATTTCGCTCGTCGCGACCGGCGGACGCGCCGGGATCTTCTCGAACCCGTAGATGCGCGCCACTTCCTCGATCAGATCTTCCTCGATCTCGATGTCGAAGCGATGCGACGGCGGCGTGACGAGGAATGCGTCGTCTTCACGCTCGAACGGCAGGCCGAGGCGCGTGAAGATGCTGGCGATCTCGTCGGCGCCGATCTGCACGCCGATGATGCGGTTCGCGCGCGACACACGCATCTTCACCGGCGCGCGCCGCGGCAGGTTCACGGCCTGATCGTCGACCGGGCCGGCCTTGCCGCCGCAGATCTCGAGAATCAGTTGCGTGATGCGCTCGACGTGCTCGACGGTCGTCGCGTAGTCGACGCCGCGCTCGAAGCGATGGGCCGCGTCGGTCGAGAAGTTGTACTTGCGCGCGCGGCCGCGGATGCTGTCCGGCCACCAGAACGCGGCTTCCAGGTAGATGTTGGTCGTATCGAGCGTGACGGCCGTGCTGTCGCCGCCCATGATGCCGGCCAGGCTTTCCACCTGACGATCGTCCGCAATCACGCCGACCGTTTCGTCGAGTTCGACCGTGTTGCCGTTGAGCAGCTTCAGCGTTTCGCCGCGCTTGCCCCAGCGCACCTCGATGCCGCCGTGGATCTTGTCCAGATCGAACACGTGCGACGGGCGGCCGAGCTCGAACATCACGTAGTTCGAGATGTCGACGAGCGCCGACACGCTGCGCTGGCCCGAACGCTCGAGGCGCTCGACCATCCACTGCGGCGTCTTTGCATGCGCGTTCACGCCGCGGATCACGCGACCCGAGAAGCGGCCGCACAGATCGGGCGCGGCGATGCGCACCGGCAGCGTTTCGTCGAGTTCGACGCGCACCGGCCGGATGTCGACCGGCGTCAACGACGCACCGGTGATCGCGGCCGTCTCGCGTGCGATGCCGAACACGGACAGGCAGTCGGCCTTGTTCGGCGTCAGCTTGATTTCGAAGATCGTGTCGTCGAGATTGAGCGTGTCGCGGATGTCCTGGCCGATCGGCGTGTCTTCCGGCAGGATCAGCAGGCCGCTGTGATCGTCCGACAGCTTCAGCTCGCGCGCCGAGCACAGCATCCCCTGGCTCTCCACGCCGCGCAGCTTCGACAGCTTGATCGCGAACGGCTTGCCGCCCTCTTCCGCCGGCGGGAGTTCCGCGCCGACCAGCGCGACCGGCACCTTGATGCCGGGCGCCACGTTCGGCGCGCCGCAGACGATGTTCAGCGTCGTGCCGGTGCCGGCGTCGACCTGACAGACATTGAGCTTGTCCGCATCCGGATGCTTGACGACTTCGAGCACGCGGCCGACGACGATCTTCGACGTCGGCGGCGCAGCCTTGCTCAGCGATTCGACTTCGAGCCCCGCCATCGTCAGCGCGTGCGACAGTTCGTCCGTCGTCAGCTGCGGGTCGACAAAGGTTCTCAACCAGGATTCAGGGAATTGCATGGATGTCTACGTTCGAAACAGGTTAGATCGACGCCCGGGCCCCGTCGGATCGTTCGTCGGGGCATGCGCGGGCACAGGTCGGCGCGCGGCGTTACGCGAACTGGCGCAGGAAACGCAGGTCGTTCTCGAAGAACAGCCGGAGATCCTGGACGCCGTAGCGCAGCATCGTCAGGCGCTCGAGGCCGCTGCCGAACGCGAAGCCGATGTAGCGCTCGGGATCGAGGCCCATGTTGCGAATCACGGTCGGATGCACCTGCCCCGAGCCGGAGATCTCGAGCCACTTGCCGGCGTTCTTGCCTTGCTCGAACATCATGTCGATCTCGGCCGACGGTTCCGTGAACGGGAAGTACGACGGACGGAAGCGCACGAGGATGTCGTCGCGCTCGAAGAATTTTTTCAGGAAGTCGGTATAGACGCCCTTGAGATCGGCGAAGCTGATGTTTTCGTCGATCCACAGCCCCTCGACCTGATTGAACATCGGCGAGTGGGTCGCATCGCTGTCGACGCGATACGTGCGGCCCGGCGCGATCACCTTGATCGGCGGACGGTTCATGCGCGCGTAACGCACCTGCATCGGGCTCGTGTGCGTGCGCAGCAGCAGCTGGCGGCCGTCGGCATCCTTGCCTTCCACGTAGAAGGTGTCCTGCATCGAACGCGCCGGATGGTTCTCCGGGCTGTTCAGCGACGTGAAGTTGTACCAGTCGGTCTCGATTTCGGGGCCGTCGGCCACATCGAAACCGATCGAGCCGAAAATCTGTTCGACACGCTCCCACGTGCGCATCACGGGGTGCAGGCTGCCTGCACCGGCGCCGCGGCCCGGCAACGTCACGTCGATCGATTCTGCGGCGAGGCGCTGGTTCAGCAGCGCGTCGGCCAGTGCCTGACGGCGTGCGGTCAGCGCGGCTTCAACCTGCTGTTTCGCGACGTTGATGCGTGCACCTTCGGTCTTGCGTGCTTCGGGATCGAGCTTGCCGAGGCCCTTCAGCAACTCGGTCAGCGCACCCGACTTGCCGAGAAATCGTGCTTTCTCGTTTTCGAGCGTGGTGATGTCGGCAGCCTGTTCGAAGGACTGCTGCGCGTCGGCGACAATCTGGTCCAGATCCATAGATCCCATCATTTCCAACGTCATTCGGTCTTGGCGAGCGAAATCGCACACCAAACAAAAAAGGGGCTCGGAAGAGCCCCGTTTTCGCTGCAGCGGCCGAGATTACCGGAACATCGCTGCAACTAACCACGCAGTGCTAATTTCGCAATTAGGCTGCAACGGCGGCTTTCACCTGCTTGACGATCGCAGCAAAAGCAGCCTTGTCGAACACCGCCATGTCGGCCAGCACCTTACGGTCGAGTTCGATCGACGCCTTCTTCAGGCCGTTGATGAACACGCTGTAGGTCATGTCGTGCTGGCGAACTGCCGCGTTGATACGCGTGATCCACAGTGCGCGGAACACACGCTTCTTGTTGCGGCGATCGCGGTACGCGTACTGACCAGCGCGCATCACCGCCTGCTTGGCGATGCGGTAGACGTTATTGCGGCGGCCGCGATAACCCTTGGCCAGGTTGATGATCTTCTTGTGGCGGGCCCGTGCGGTTACCCCACGTTTGACTCGAGGCATGTTTCTCTCCTTGGAGTATCAGTTGAGGGGTTACGCGAACGGGAGCATCGCGCGGACGGAGTTCAGATCGGAATCATGAACTGCCGTGGCGCCGCGCAGATGGCGCTTGTTCTTCGTGGTTTTCTTGGTCAGGATGTGGCGCTTGAAGGCTTGACCGCGCTTGACGGTACCGCCCGGACGCACCACGAAGCGCTTTGCAGCGCTCTTCTTGGTCTTCATCTTAGGCATGACGAACAACTCCAGTTTATTAGATGGCGATGGGTGTGCGGTTGGCTTGCGCCCTTGACCCGCCCTTCGAAACCCAGTCCACTTGTGTACGGCGGGCCGCTTGCGCAGCCGCCGTCATTGTTGGCGCGCCGCCCTGACCGGGCAACGCGCCGAACCACTGCGAACCTGCGCGCCAAGCGCGCGGGCCCGTTACTTCTTTTTCTTCGGCGAGAGCACCATGATCATCTGGCGCCCTTCCATCTTCGGCATCTGCTCGACCTGGCCGACTTCCTCGAGATCCGTGCGCAGACGCTCGAGCATCCGCATACCGATTTCCTGGTGAGCCATTTCGCGGCCACGGAAACGCAACGTGATCTTCGTCTTGTCGCCTTCTTCGAGGAAGCGGACGAGGTTGCGCAGCTTGACGTTGTAATCACCGTCATCGGTACCCGGGCGGAACTTGACTTCCTTGACCTGGATGACCTTCTGCTTCAGCTTCGCTTCGTGCTGCTTCTTCGATTCCTGGTACTTGAACTTGCCGTAATCCATCAGACGGCAAACCGGCGGCACCGCTTGCGGCGCGATTTCCACCAGGTCAACATCCAGTTCTTCCGATTTACGGAAAGCATCAGCGAGTTTTACGATACCGAGCGGTTCGTTCTCGATCCCGACCAGGCGCACTTCCGGCGCAGTGATTTCACCGTTGATGCGGTGCGACGACTTATCAGTAGCGATGTTACGTTTCCTCTAAAAATTAAAAAAACGAGCCGCGCTGCCAGGGCGGTTACTTGAACGAGCGCAGGTCTTCCTGCAGACGCTCAACGAAGGCTTCGACCGGCATCACGCCAAGATCGACGCCGCCACGGGCACGCACGGCTACCGTTTGCGCATCACGCTCCTTATCGCCCACGACGAGGAGATAAGGCACCTTTTCCAGCGTGTGCTCGCGTATTTTATAGCTAATCTTCTCGTTGCGCAAATCGGCCGTCACTCTAACCCCTTGTTTTTGCAACGTTTGGGCCAGAGATTGCGCATATTCGGCCTGACTTTCGGCGATATTGAGCACAACTGCCTGGAACGGCGCGAGCCAGGCCGGCATCGCACCGGCGTGGTGCTCGATCAAAATGCCGAGGAAACGCTCCATCGAACCGACGATTGCACGGTGCAGCATCACCGGCCGGCGGCGGCTGTTGTCCTCCGCCACGTACTCGGCGCCGAGGCGCTCCGGCAGCACCATGTCGAGCTGCAGCGTGCCGCACTGCCACGAGCGGCCGAGTGCGTCCTTGATGTGGTACTCGATCTTCGGGCCGTAGAACGCGCCCTCACCCGGCAATTCCTCCCAGGTGAGGCCGCAGGCCGTCAACGCGTCGCGCAGGCCCTGCTCGGCACGATCCCACGTCTCGTCCGTACCCGCGCGCTGATCCGGGCGCAGCGACAGCTTGATGTCGATGTGCTCGAAGCCGAAGTCCTTGTACACGCTCATGGCCAGCGTGTTGAACGCGATCGATTCCGAGATGAACTGCTCTTCCGTACAGAAGATGTGCGCATCGTCCTGCACGAAGCCGCGCACGCGCATCAGGCCGTGCAGCGCGCCCGACGCCTCGTTGCGGTGGCACGAGCCGAATTCCGCGTAACGCAGCGGCAGATCGCGGTACGAACGCAGCCCGTGCTTGAACACCTGGACGTGGCCCGGGCAGTTCATCGGCTTGATCGCGTAGTCGCGCTTCTCCGACTCCGTCGTGAACATGTTCTCGCGGTAGTTCTGCCAGTGGCCCGACGCTTCCCACAGCGAGCGGTCCATGATCATCGGCGTCTTGATCTCGAGGTAGCCGGCTTCGTTCACGCGGCGGCGCATGTACTGCTCGACCTGCTGCCACAGCGCCCAGCCCTTCGGATGCCAGAACACCATGCCCGGCGACTCTTCCTGCATGTGGAACAGGTCGAGCTGCTTGCCGAGCTTGCGGTGATCGCGCTTTTCCGCTTCCTCGAGCATGTGCAGGTACTGGTCCTGGTCTTCCTTCCTGGTCCAGGCCGTGCCGTAGATGCGCTGCAGCTGCTCGTTCTTCGAATCGCCGCGCCAGTACGCGCCCGCGACCTTCATCAGCTTGAAGACCTTCAGCTTGCCGGTGGACGGCACGTGCGGGCCGCGGCACAGATCGGTGAAGCCGCCGTGCGAATACAGCTTGATTTCGTCGCTTTGCGGAATCGATTCGATGATCTCGGCCTTGTACTTCTCGCCGATGCTGCGGAAGTAGCCCGCCGCTTCGTCGCGCGACACGACACGACGCGTCACCGGCTCGTCCTTCTTCACGAGCTCCTGCATGCGCTTTTCGATCTTCTCCAGATCTTCGGGCGTGAACGGCCGGTTATACGAGAAGTCGTAATAGAAGCCGTTGTCGATCACCGGGCCGATCGTCACCTGCGCGTCCGGATACAGCTCCTTCACCGCGTACGCAAGCAAGTGCGCGGTCGAGTGACGGATGATGTCGAGGCCGTCGGTGTCCTTGTCGGTCACGATCGCAAGCGACGCGTCGCGGTCGATCACAGTCGACGTATCGACGAGCTCGCCGTCGAGCTTGCCGCCAAGCGCAGCTTTCGCAAGACCGGGACCGATCGAGGCTGCAACCTCGGCAACTGTCACCGGATGCTCGTATTGTCGAACTGAGCCGTCAGGCAAGCGTATCGAAACCATAGCAATCTCCGTGATGCCGACAGTGGGCGGCAGACCAGGTACGCGATCAAAAAATCACGCGGGAAAATTTCGCGACAAAAAAAATGCGGCCCCGCTTTCGAGGGGCCGCATTCGATACTTCACTCAAACTGAAAGGGCGAAAGGGTTCCTCGACTAGCGTCGCTCCGAAAAGGTTTCGGTCAACGTTCGCGGTGTCATAACCGTATTCGCCTTGTTCGCGTTGAATTATTTACTGCATCGAACGCCCGGAGACCGGACATTCTCAATTCGTTGGTAGGCTCGATTGGACTCGAACCAACGACCCCCACCATGTCAAGGTGGTGCTCTAACCAGCTGAGCTACGAGCCTAGTGAAGCTAAGATTATATGGAGCCGCTACCCGTTTGGCAAGAGTTTTATGCAGTTGCAGCAAAATAACGGTGTTCCAACCCCACATCAGGCCTTCCGCCCCGCCCGCACGACGCCCTGCACCTCGCCGAGCAGCGTGCATGCGCGCTGCACCTGCGCCGAGTTCGACACCTCGACCGTGAACTGCATGAATGCCGCGTTGCGGCGGCTCTGCGTCTTCACGCCCACCACGTTCATCTTCTCGCGCGCGAACACTTCGGAGATGTCGCGCAGCAACCCTTGCCGGTCGCTCGCCTCGATCATCAGGTCGACCGGATAGACGGACGCCCCGCGGCCGCCGAGCACGTCGGCCGACCAGGTCGTCTGGAGCACGCGCTCCGGCGCGCGCTCGACCATCCGGCGAAACGTCGGGCAATCGGTGCGGTGGATCGACATCCCCTTGCCGCGCGTGACGAAGCCGCTGATCGGGTCGGGCGGCGCCGGACGGCAGCAGCGCGCGAGCTGGGTCAGCAGCGCGTCGACGCCCACGACCAGCACACCGGTCGACGCGCCGTGCGCGACGCTTGCGCCGCTGCCGCGCTTCTCGAAATCGGCAGGCGCTTCGGGCGCCGGTTCGGGCGGCGGCGCATCGGACAGCGCGTGCTCGACGTTGCGCAGGCTGAACTCTTCCTTGCCGACGACCGAGAACAGCTCCTCGGGCGACTTGAAGCCGAGCTTCGCGGCGAGGTTGTCGAGGTTGACCGACGTCTTGCCCTCGCGTTGCAGCGTCTTTTCGACGAGTGCGCGGCCATGCGCGACATTTTCTTCCTGCTCGATCGAGTTGAACCACGCACGCACCTTCTGACGCGCGCGCGGGCTCTTCATGTAGCCCAACTGCAGGTTCAGCCAGTCGCGCGACGGCCCGCCCTCCTTCACCGCGATGATCTCGACCGTCTGGCCATTCGAAAGCGGTGTGTTGAGCGGCACCATCGCGCCGTCGACGCGTGCGCCCCGGCAGCGATGGCCGAGTTCGCTGTGCAGGTGGTACGCGAAATCGACCGGCGTCGCGCCCTGCGGCAGCGCGATCACGCGCGCCTGCGGCGTCAGCACGTAGATGTGGTCGTCGTCGAGCGACGTTTCGCGCAGTTGTGCCCACGCCTTGTCGCCCGACTTTTCCGCGCCGTCCTCGACGTCGTCCTTCCACGCGAGCAGCTGGCGCAGCCACGCGATCTTCTCGTCGTACTTGTCGCTCGCCGAAAACTGGCCGCCGTAGCCGCGCGCACCGGCCTCCTTGTAGCGCCAGTGCGCGGCGACGCCGTACTCGGCGAAACGGTGCATCTCCTGCGTGCGGATCTGCACTTCGAACGCGCGGCCGTCGTCGCCGATCACGACCGTGTGCAGCGACTTGTAGCCGTTCGGCTTCGGCCGCGAGATGTAGTCGTCGAATTCCTTCGGCACCGGCTGCCACAGGTGATGCACGATACCGAGCACCGTGTAGCAATCCTTGATGTCCGGCACGATCACGCGAAACGCGCGCACGTCGTACAGCTCGGAGAAGTCGAGCTCCTTGCCGCGCATCTTGCGCCAGATGCTGTAGATGTGCTTCGGCCGGCCGCTCACGTCAGCCTGGATGTGCGCGTCCGCCAGCTCCTGCTGCAACCGGTCGATCGCCTGCTTGACGTACGCTTCGCGCTCGATGCGTTTCTCGTCGAGCAGCTTCGCGATCCGTTTGTAGGTGACGGGATCCTCGAAGCGGAACGCGAGATCCTCGAGCTCCCACTTCAGTTGCCAGATGCCGAGACGGTTCGCGAGCGGCGCGTAGATCTCGAGCGTCTCGCGCGCGACGTCGGGCGGCGGGTCGATCTTCGCGGCCGCATAGTAGCGCAGCGACTGCAGGCGCGACGCGAGCCGGATCAGCACCACGCGGATGTCCTGCGCGAACGCAAGCAGCATCTTGCGCAGCGCCTCGATCTGCGTACGCCGCTCTTCGGCCGCGTCGCGCCCGACGTCGGGCACCGCGTTGTGCGCCGCGCGCAGGCTGACGGTGCCGAGCCGCAACAGCTTGCGCACGTCGGCCACGAGACGCGCCACCTCTTCGCCGAAGCGTTCGGCGAGTTCGCGCTCGGGGTCGTTCAGGTGCGGCGTCAGCACGAACAGCGCGGCCGCCTGCATCGCGGGCGGATCGACGTTCAGCGTGCGCATGATCGACGCCGTGCCCGCCGAGTGATCGGCCAGCAGTTCGCCCGACGACAGGCGCACGTCGCCGGCCCGCTCGCGCACGAACGCGAGCACGTCGTCGAACGATGGCGCCGCGACGGAGGAAGCGGAAACGGACTCGGTCATCGCACGGTCTGGCGTAATGCGGTCATCGTGACGCTTCGCTCAGCTCCGTTGCGCGGCGACGACGACGATCTCGACGAGCAGCGCCGGATCCGCGAGCTTCGCCTCGACGGTTGCGCGCGGCGGCGTGTTGCCCTGCGCGACCCATGCGTCCCACTCCGCGTTCATGCCTTCGAAGTTCGCGAGATCGGAAATGTAGATCTGCACCGACAGCAGATGCGCCTTGTCGCTGTTCGCTTCGGCGAGCAGGCGGTCGATGTGGCCGAGCACTTCGCGCGTCTGGCCCCTGATGTCCTGGGTGGTGTCTTCGGCGATCTGGCCGGCCAGATACACGGTACCGTTGTGGATCGCGGTTTCGGAGAGACGGGCTCCGACGTGGTGACGAATGACTGCCATGGATGGTTCCGGTCGGTTGAATGGGTGAAGAATCGGCGACACGCGACCCGCATGCCGCCGAACCGCATATTATGACGCGTTTATGCGCCGCCTTCGATGAAATACCGGCGCGCAAGCGCAATCTGGTCGGCGGCGATGAACGCCGGCGCGTGGCCCGTGCCGGGGATCTCGGCCTGCGACACGTGCCGGCCGCGGCGCACCATCTCGGCCGCCGTATCTCGCGACAGCAGGTCGGAATGCTCGCCGCGCACGACGAGCAGCGACGCATCCGTCGCCTCGAACGCGCGCCACAGCGCAGCCTCGCCGAGTGCGGCCAGTTCGGGCGTCGTCGCCTTGAACGGTTCGGCGATGCGCGGATCGTAGCGCATCGTCCAGCCGCCTTCGGGCAGTTCGCGCAGCAGCGGCCCGTTGATCTCGCGCCATTCGTCGCCGCTCAGCGCGCCGAACGGCAGCGACAGCGACGTCAGATAGTCGACGCCTTCCTGCTCGGTCGCAAAGCGCGGCTGCACGCCGAGGTATTCGCCGATGCGCGTGAGCGAATCGGGTTCGATGCGCGGGCCGACGTCGTTGACGATCATCCGGCGCAGCGGCGAACCGGGCAGCCCGGCGAGTGCCATGCCGATGAGGCCGCCCATCGACGTGCCGAACCAGTCGACCGATTCGACGTCGAGCCGCGCGATCAGCGTCACCATGTCGGCCACATATTGCGGAATCCCGTAAAGCCGCGGATCGGCGAGCCAGTCGGACCGGCCGCGCCCGACGACGTCGGGGCAGACGACGCGATATGTATCGGACAGCGCGGAGGCGAGCCTGTCGAAATCGCGCCCGGAGCGGGTCAGGCCGTGCACGCAGACAAGCACGCGCGGATTCGCGGGATCGCCCCATTCGGTATAGGCGACGTGGTGCAGGCCGGCCGCGCTCGCACACTGCACGCGCCGCTGGCGGGGAACCGGGGGATTCACTGGAGTCGTTGGCATCGTTGGCATCCTGTCGAACGGGGGGCGGACGCGCGGGACAATGCCTGCGGCGCCTGATGCAAACGATTGTAAACCGCTTCGGAACGACGAGGCGCCACCCGCCCGGCCCATCGCCCGGGACGGGTTCAATCGTCGCGGCGCCACGCGTCCCGCAACTGCTCGCGCAGGAAATCGACGAATGTCCGCACCCGCAACGGCACGTGACGGCCGCCGGGATAAACGGCATGCAGCGGTGCTGCGCACGCCTCGAAAGCCGGCAGCACGCGCACGAGCCGACCGGCGTCGAGATCCGCGCCAACATCCCAGATCGACTTCAATGCAATGCCCGCCCCCTCGAGCGCCAGCGTCCGCGCCGCGCCGCCGTCATTCGTCAGCAGCGCGGCCGTCACCTCGACCGCCACGCCGCCCTGAGCGCCGTCGAACCGCCATTCGGCACGCGGCTGGTCACCCATCACGATGCATCGATGCGCGCGGAGCTCCGCCGGATGGGCAGGCAACCCGTGCGCGGCCACATAGCCCGGCGACGCACACAGCACGCGATGATTCGGCGCCAGTTCGCGCGCGATCATCGTCGAATCGGCCAGATTGCCGATCCGCACGGCGACGTCGATGTCCGATGCGAGCAGATCGACAACCGTATCGGTCAGCATCAACTGCACGGTCAATTGCGGATGGCGTTGCTGAAATGCCGCCACGAGCGGCGCGATCCGCAGGCGGCCGAGCTCGCCGGGCGCCGTCACGCGCAGTACGCCGCTGACCGTGCCGCGGCGATCGCGCATCAGCGTTTCGGCACGATCGACCTCGGCCAGGATGCGCAGCACCTGTGCGTGAAACTGGGCACCGTCGTCGGTGAGCGTTTGCTGCCGCGTCGTCCGGTGCAGCAGTCGCACGCCGAGCCGCGACTCGAGATGCGCGAGGCGCTTGCTGACGACCGACAACGACAGGTCGAGCTCGCGCGCCGCCGCCGACAGACTGCCGGTCGACACGATCCTCGCGAAGGTATCGAGCGCCGGGAAATCGTCGATCAGCATCATGGAGCGCGCCTCATTCCAACCTTTCTTTTTTTCGAATAATCCATTCGCCGTTTGCCCGTATTTGCATGCGAAATGGAAACCTACCATACCTGTTCCGCGTCGTCGCATGACGCGCTTCACAGGACCTCCGAAACCATGTCGATCTGCCTTCGTTCAGCCACCCGCTCCCTCGCGCGCGCATGCGCGGCGGCCGCTTGTGTCGTTGCGCTATGGCCCGCCGCCGCCCGCGCAGCCGATCTCGTCGCGCCGCACAGCCTGACCGTCGCGACGGATTTGCCGGCGGCGCAGGCCCGGGCGCAAATTCTGGCCGCACGCCGCTACGGCACCTTCTGGAATACCGGCGACCCCGCCCTCGCCCGCGCGGCGCTCGCCGCCGGCTTCATCGACCGAACACTGCCGCCCGGCCGCGAACAAGGGGTACCTGGGCCGCTCGCGGCCTCCGGCACGATGCGCGGCGCGATCCCGGACCTGCGCTGCGAGATCGAACAGATGATCGTCGCGGGCGATCGTGTCGTCGTGCACCTGCATTTTCGCGGGCATTTCACCGGCGCTTTCAACGGAACGGCCGGGCGCGGACAGGCAATCGACTTCATCGCGACCGACATCTACCGGATCGACCACGGCCGGATCGCGGAAAACTGGCACATCGAGGACAACCTGACGCTGATGCGCCAGCTTGGGCTCGTCGGCTGACGGAGGAGACGATGACTCAAGGTCACGACTATCCCGCGACGCCGCTGCCGCGCCGCACGTTCCTGGCCCAGGCCGGCGCCGGACTCGCGGCTGGCGTCGCGGCGGCCGCAGGCGCCTCCCTGCCGGCAACCGCCGCATCGATGCCGACACCCGCGGCACCGGGCGCCACGCCGTTCTGGCCGGACGGCGCACGCATCGTGATCTCGATTTCGATGCAGTTCGAGGCGGGCGGACAACCGCCAACCGGCGCGGACAGCCCGTTTCCGGCCGTCGCGTTCCCGCCGTCGGTGCCGGTCGATCTCGCGTCGGCCACCTGGTTCGCGTATGGCTACCGGGAAGGGATTCCCCGCCTTCTCGATCTCTGGGACCGACACGGCGTGAAGGTCACGTCGCACATGATCGGGGAAGCCGCACGCCGCCACCCCGAACTGGCGCGCGAAATCGTGTCGCGCGGCCATGAAGCCGCCGCGCACGGCCCGACGTGGCGCGCGCAATTCGCGATGAGCCGCGACGACGAGCGCCGCTTCCTGGCCGAAGCACGCGACATGGTCGAAGCGGCGACCGGCCAGCGGCCGACCGGATACAACTGCAACTGGCTGCGGCGCGGACCGCATACGCTGTCGCTGCTGCAGGAACTCGGCTACGCGTATCACATCGACGACGTCAGTCGCGATGAACCGTTCATCGAGACCGTCGGCGGTCGCGATTTCGTGGTGGTCCCGTACACGCTGCGCAACAACGACATCCTGCTGATCGAAGGTCGCAACTACTCACCGACGATGTTCCTCGAGCAGATCAAGCTCGACTTCGACCAGTTGTACGCGGAAGCCGGGCAGCGGCGCAGACTGATGTCGATCAGCGCGCACGACCGGATCAGCGGCACCCCGCAGATGGTCCGCGCGTGGGACGCCTTCCTGCGCTACGCCCGATCACACCCGGGTGTCGCTTTCATGCGCAAGGACGACATTGCGCGCTTCGTGCTGCAGAGTCCGTCGACGCTGCGCGAGACCGAAACGATCTAACGGACTCCGTTCAACGTGTCACCCAGGAAAAACCTTCATGAATGAGCTGCTCCACGGGAAAAAAGTACTCGTCGTCGGCGGAAGCTCCGGCATCGGCGCCGCCGCCGCGACAGCCTTCGCGCGACGCGGCGCGCGCCTGACAATCGCTTCGCGCCATCCACGCAGGTTCGACAGCGACACCATGCCAGGCGCGCACGTGCGGACCGAAACGCTCGACATCACGGATACGGCGGATGTCGATGAATTCTGCGCGCGCGCCGGCCAGTTCGACCACGTCGTGATTTCGGCCGCCAATACAGCCACGGGCCCCGTCCGTGCATTGCCGCTTGCCGACGCGCAAGCGGCAATGGACAGCAAGTTCTGGGGCGCATACCGCATCGCCCGCGCAATCGATATCGCGCCCGGCGGTTCGCTGACGTTCGTGTCGGGTTACCTCAGTGTGCGGCCGAACGCGTCGTCGGTCCTGCAAGGCGCGATCAATGCGGCGCTCGAGGCGCTCGCTCGCGGCCTGGCACTCGAGCTGGCGCCGGTTCGCGTGAATACCGTGTCGCCGGGGCTGATCGCGACGCCGCTGTGGGACAAGCTCGCTCCCGACGCACGCGACGCGATGTACGCCGGCGCCGCACAGCGGCTTCCGGCACGCAGAGTCGGCCAGCCGGAGGATGTCGCGAATGCGATCCTGTATCTCGCGGCGACGCCTTATGCCACCGGCTCGACGGTACTGATCGACGGCGGCGGCGCGATCGCGTGACGCATGCATTCACGACAAAACGCCCCGCACTCCGTCAGGAGCGCGGGGCGTCGAGAATGACGCAACAAGGTGACGCTCAGGCCACCGCGCTGACGTCGAGCGGTGCGCCCGTCTTTGCCTGGATCTCGTCGGCGCTCACGCCGTCGGCGAGTTCGAGGACCTTCAGCCCGTTCGGCGTCACTTCGATCACGCCCAGATCGGTGATGATCAGGTCGACCACGCCGACACCCGTCAACGGCAGGTTGCATTCCTCGAGGATCTTGTGCTGGTCGCCCTTCGCGACGTGCTCCATCAGCACGACGACGCGCTTCACGCCGGCGACGAGGTCCATCGCGCCGCCCATCCCCTTGATCATCTTGCCCGGGATCATCCAGTTCGCGAGGTCGCCCTGCTTGCTGACCTGCATCGCGCCGAGGATCGCGAGGTTGATGTGGCCGCCGCGAATCATCGCGAACGAATCGGCCGACGAGAAGATCGACGAACCCGGCAGCGTCGTGACGGTCTGCTTGCCGGCGTTGATGAGATCGGCGTCGACTTCGTCTTCGGTCGGCGACGGGCCGATGCCGAGCAGGCCGTTCTCCGACTGCAGCCACACCTCGACGCCTTCCGGCACGTGGTTGGCGACGAGCGTCGGCAGGCCGATGCCGAGGTTCACGTAGAAGCCGTCCTGCAGTTCCTTCGCCGCGCGCGCGGCCATCTGGTCACGATTCCAGGCCATGTCAGTCTCCTTTCGCGCGTACGACGCGTTGTTCGATGCGTTTTTCGGGCGTCGCGTTCAGCACGATGCGCTGCACGAAAATCCCCGGCGTGTGGACGTGATCCGGATCGAGCTCGCCGTTCTCGACGATTTCTTCGACTTCCGCGACGGTGATCTTGCCGGCCATCGCGCACATCGGGTTGAAATTGCGCGCGGTGCGGCGATAGATCAGGTTGCCGGACTTGTCGGCCTTCCACGCCTTCACGAGCGCGACGTCGGCCGTCAGCGACGGCTCGAGCACGTAGTGGCGATCGCCGAACTGGCGCGTTTCCTTGCCTTCCGCGATCACGGTGCCGTAGCCCGTATTCGTGAAGAACGCCGGGATGCCCGCGCCGCCCGCGCGCAGTTTTTCGGCGAGCGTGCCTTGCGGCGTGAATTCGAGCTCGAGTTCGCCGGCCAGATATTGGCGCTCGAACTCCTTGTTCTCGCCGACGTACGACGAGATCATCTTCTTGATCTGGCGCGTTTCGAGCAACAGGCCGAGACCGAAGCCGTCGACGCCCGCGTTGTTGCTGATGCAGGTGATGCCCTTGACGGCCGAATCGCGCAATGCGGCGATCAGCGCCTCGGGAATCCCGCACAGGCCGAAGCCGCCCACCGCGAAGGTCTGTCCGTCGCGGACGATCCCTTCCAGCGCGGCAGCCGCGCTTGGATAGACTTTGTTCATCTGTTGTCCCTTCCTCTATGGAAACCAGCAAAACCGGTTCACGCGCCCACCTGGCCCGCAAGCCCGCCGCATCATTCTATGCATGCACGGCGATACCTGCGTCGAGGCGCGCTGTTTTTATGCCGCGGCAAACGCCACGAGATGCCTGAAAGGGTACGATGCGGCGCGGATGCGGCACAATACGCAAAAATACATAAGCGTTTGCCTCCGCTTGCCCGCGCCATGCCCGCTCTCGATTACCAGACCGCCTTCCACCTCGCGCCGCTCGGCCTCGTGCTGTCGCGCGACCGCGTGATCGAGGACTGCAACGACGCGCTCGCGTCGATCTTCCGCTGCGCGCGGGCCGACCTGACCGGAAAATCGTACGAGGTGCTCTACCCGTCGACGGACGAGTTCCAGCGCATCGGCGAACGTATCTCACGCACGATGGCCGCCAATGGCATCTATTCGGATGACAGAATCATGAAACGGGCGGACGGCGAGCTATTCTGGTGCCACGTGACGGGCCGCGCGCTCGACCGCACCGCGCCGCTCGCGGCCGGCGTGTGGACCTTCGAAGATCTGAGCGCGACGCGCCGGGTCGCCGTCGAACTGACCCCGCGCGAGCGCGAGATCGCGGCGCAACTCGCGACCGGCAAGACCAGCAAGCAGATCGGGCGCGTGCTCGACATCAGCTCCCGCACCGTCGACATCTACCGTGCACGGTTGATGCGCAAGTACGGCACAAGCAATACGCCGGAGTTGCTCCAGCGCCTGCTCGGGCAGTGAATGGCGGCGCCCCGATGACAATCGGCCGCGCGTGGCGGCCGATTCGGGAAACAACGGGCAACGCGTGCCGCCGGCGACCTGGCGCCGGCCGCCGCATCGACGCTCAGCCGACCTTCGCCGCGAGCGCGCGCTCGATCGTGTCGCGCAGCAACTGCGGCAGCGGCACCGACTTGCCGAGCGCGTAGTCGACCCACACGCAACGCGCGTTGCCGCGCGCATAGACGTGCAGCGGATCGTCGGCGCGCGTCAGCTCGAAACCCGTGTCGAAGCTGCTACGGCCGGGCTTCGCAGCCGACATCTTCGCGATCACGTCGCCCGGGTAGTGCAACTGCTTGAGAAACTCCATCGACGCCGTGACGATGACGGGCCCCTGCCCCTCGCCGTTGCCGCCGGCGATGCCGAGTTCCTCGAACCACGAGATCCGCGCCTGCTCCATGTAGCGGAAATAGACCGTGTTGTTCACATGGCCGAACGCGTCCATGTCGCCCCAGCGGATCGGCATCGACATCTCAAAAACGGGGCAGTAATCGCTTGTTGCACTCATTGCAGTCTTCTTTGTTGCGGAATGTCATCCGCTCAGGCGAGGCCGAAGCCGTCGTCGGCGGAGATAATCGAGCCATTGATGAACTGCGACTCGTCGGCCGCGAGCAGCAACAACAGCCCGTCGAGATCCTGCGGCTTGCCGACGCGCCGGCGCGGCAGCATCGACTGCAGCTTCTGGCCCTGCTCGGTTTCCCACAGGTAATGATTGATTTCGGTATCGATATAGCCCGGACAGATCGCGTTGACGTTGATCCCGTGGCGGCCCCACTCCAGCGCCATCGCACGCGTCATCTGCACGACCGCGGCCTTGCTCATCGCGTACAGCCCGATCTGCGGGAACACGCGCAGCCCGGCCACCGACGCGATGTTGATGATCCGGCACGGCGGCTTGCCGTTGCCGCCACCGTTCGCGCGCATGATCATCCGCTTCGCGACTTCCTGCGCGACGAAAAACGCGCCGCGCGTGTTGGTGTCGAACACGAACTCGAAATCGGCCGGTGTCACGTCGACGAGCTTCTGCATCGTCGACACGCCCGAATTGTTCACGAGGATGTCGATCGTACCGGCTTCCGTCTCCGCGTGCGCGACCGCTGCCTTGATGCTCTGGACGTCGGTGACGTCGAGCGACACGACGTGCGCGGCGCCGCCCGCGGCTTCGATCTCGGCACGCAGCTCCTTCAGGCGCTCGACGCGACGGCTCGCGAGCACGACCTTCGCACCGGCCTGCGACAGTACCTGCGCAAAGCGTTGCCCGAGGCCGCTCGACGCCCCCGTGACCAGCGCAACCTTGCCTTCCAGATTGATCGACCGACCCATTTGCACATCCCCTTTCGATGTCGTTTCGCCGCCACGGGCAACACGGCCCGAGCGACATTACCCTAGCACGAAAATAGAACGATCGTGCTAATCTAGACGCATGCTGTTGCGGCAAGCGTTTCGTTTCGCAGACAATACGCTCCCGAATAAAAGCATTCTAACGGTTAGAGGAACGCCAATGACCCCCGCAAGCCTCATCGAGCAATACGGCCCGCGCGAATCGATGGAATACGACGTCGTGATCGTCGGCGGCGGCCCCGCCGGGCTGTCGGCGGCGATCCGGCTCAAGCAGCTGGCCGCCGAGAAAGGCACCGAAATCGGCGTGTGCGTGCTCGAGAAGGGTTCCGAGATCGGCGCGCACATCCTGTCGGGCGCGGTGATGGACCCGCGCGCGATCACCGAACTGTTCCCCGACTGGAAGGAACGCGGCGCACCGCTCGACGTCGAGGTGACGGAAGACCGCTTCCTGTTCCTGTCCGAGAAGGGTGCGGTCACCACGCCGAACTGGGCGCTGCCCGCGAACTTCCAGAACCACGGCAACTACGTGATTTCGCTGGGCAACGTCACGCGCTGGCTCGGGGCGCAGGCCGAAGCGCTGGGCGTCGAGATCTTCCCCGGCTTCCCCGCGGCCGAGATCCTGTACAACGACGACGGCTCGGTCAAAGGCGTCGCGACCGGCAACATGGGCGTGGGCAAGGACGGCGAGCCGACCGAGAACTTCCAGCTCGGCATGGAGCTGCATGCGAAGTACACGCTGTTCGCCGAAGGCTGCCGCGGCCACCTCGGCCGTCAGCTGATCTCGAAGTTCAAGCTCGATGCGAACGCCGATCCGCAGGCGTACGGGATCGGCATCAAGGAACTGTGGGAAATCGATCCGGCCAAGCACAAGCCGGGCCTCGTGATCCACACGGCCGGCTGGCCGCTGAAATCCGATACGTACGGCGGCTCGTTCCTGTATCACATGGACAACAACCAGGTCGTGGTCGGCTTCGTGGTGGGCCTCGGCTACACGAACCCGTACCTGTCGCCGTTCGAGGAATTCCAGCGCTACAAGACGCATCCGTCGATCCGCGCGTTCCTGGAAGGCGGCAAGCGCGTGTCGTACGGCGCGCGCGCGATCACCGCGGGCGGGCTGCTGTCGCTGCCGAAGACGGTGTTCCCGGGCGGCGCGCTGATCGGCGACG
Source organism: Burkholderia metallica (assembly GCF_001718555.1). Classification (NCBI taxonomy): domain Bacteria; kingdom Pseudomonadati; phylum Pseudomonadota; class Betaproteobacteria; order Burkholderiales; family Burkholderiaceae; genus Burkholderia; species Burkholderia metallica. The sequence continues at coordinate 1,595,901 of NZ_CP013401.1, read as the reverse complement.
ACGCGGGCTTCCTGAACGCGTCGCGGATCAAGGGCAGCCACGCGGCGATCAAGACCGGCATGCTGGCGGCCGACGCCGCGTTCGACGCGGTGCATGCCGGCCGCCAGTCGGACGAACTCAACGCGTACCCGGACGCCTTCAAGCAATCGTGGCTGTACACGGAGCTGTACCGCGCGCGCAACTTCAAGCAGTGGATGGCCAAGGGGCTGTACCTGGGCACGCTGATGGTCGGGCTCGAGCAGAAGGTGATGGGCGGCAACGTGCCGTGGACGCTGCACCACAAGCACGCGGACCACGAGATGCTGAAACCGGCGTCGCAATGCCAGCCGATCGAGTACCCGAAGCCGGACGGCAAGCTGACGTTTGACCGGCTGTCGTCGGTGTTCATCTCGAACACGAACCACGAGGAGAACCAGCCGGCGCACCTGACGCTGAAGGATGCGAACGTGCCGGTGAACGTGAACCTGCGCACGTACGCGGGGCCGGAGGGGCGTTTCTGCCCGGCGGCCGTGTACGAGTTCGTGAAGAACGACGACGGCAGCGACCGGCTGGTGATCAACGCGCAGAACTGCGTGCACTGCAAGACCTGCGACATCAAGGACCCGACGCAGAACATCGTGTGGGTCACGCCGGAAGGCGGCGGCGGGCCGAATTACCCGAACATGTAATGACCTAAACGCGCCGTCGCGAACGGCGCGTTTTTGTCACCGCGAACCGCCGCAAACGAAAACGGGGCGCTGCCTGAAGCAGCGCCCCGTTTTGCATTCTTCGCGCCGGGCGTGACGCGCTGCGCCCCGCCCGCTTGCGTCAGGTTGCGCTGCCCGCGATCTTCGGCGTCGGCGTCTCGACGTCGCCGCACTGCGCGCGATGGCGCAGCGCATGGTCGATCAGCACCAGCGCGAGCATCGACTCGGCGATCGGCGTCGCCCGAATGCCGACGCACGGATCGTGGCGGCCGAAGGTTTCCACCGTCGCTTCGTCACCGGCCTTCGTGATCGAGCGGCGCGGCGTGCGGATGCTCGACGTCGGCTTGATCGCGATCGACACGGTGATGTCCTGCCCGGTCGAAATTCCGCCGAGCACGCCGCCCGCATGGTTGCCGACGAAACCGCCCGGCGTCAGTTCGTCGCCATGCACCGAGCCGCGCTGCGCGACGCTGTCGAAGCCCGCGCCGATCTCGACACCCTTCACCGCGTTGATGCTCATCATCGCCTTGGCGATATCCGCATCGAGACGGTCGAACACCGGCTCGCCCCAGCCGACCGGCACGCCCGACGCGACGATGTCGATGCGCGCGCCGATCGAGTCGCCGTCCTTGCGCAGCGCATCCATGTACGCCTCGAGTTCCGGCACGACCGCCGCGTTCGGAGAGAAGAACGGATTTTCGTGCACGTGCGACCAGTCGACGAACGGCACGTCGATTTCGCCCAAGCCGCTCATGTAGCCGCGCACCTCGACGCCGAAGCGCTCGCGCAGCCACTTCTTCGCGACCGCACCCGCGCCGACGATCGGCGCGGTCAGGCGCGCGGACGAGCGGCCGCCGCCGCGGTAGTCGCGGATGCCGTATTTCTGCCAGTAGGTGTAGTCGGCGTGACCGGGACGGAACGTCTCGACGATGTTGCCGTAATCCTTGCTGCGCTGGTCGGTGTTGCGGATCAGCAGCGCGATCGGCGTGCCGGTCGTCACGCCTTCGAACACGCCCGACAGGATCTCGACCTCGTCGGCCTCCTGCCGCTGCGTCACGTGACGCGACGTGCCGGGCTTGCGGCGATCGAGCTCGACCTGGATGTCGGCTTCGGTCAGCCCCATTCCCGGCGGGCAGCCGTCGATCACGCAGCCGATCGCGGGACCGTGCGATTCGCCGAAGGTCGTGACAGTGAAAAGCGTGCCGAGGGTATTGCCGGACATGATGGAACCGCCCAAAGAGAAATAGGCAAACCGATGCGCTGCCGAGGCCGCGGGCAGGTCGATCGTTTGCCGGTCGAGAAAAGAGGTAAGCCGCTATTATGCCAGCCGTCCCGGGCCCGCGGGCCGCATGCAACGCGGCCCAGGCGCCCCCAACTCGCGTAAGCGGCCCGGCCGGTGCGGCAGGAAGCCCGTTCCGGCCCGATTGCAGCCGAATGCCGGCCGCCGGGCGCCCGCCTACTTCCGCGCGCCGCGCAACTCGGTGACCGCAGCCTGCAGCGCGTCGGGCGTCGCGACCGACGCCGGGATCGGCTCGCCGACGGCAAGCGTCAGCCGGCTCATCGCGCCGCGCTTGATGGGGCGCGGCATCCGCGCATCGGAATGCCGCGAAAAATAGCTGCCCCACAGGCCGCGCAGCGCCATCGGGATCACCGGCGCCGGCGTGCGGGTCAGGATCTCCGTGATGCCGTGGTGGAACGTGTTGATGTCGCCGGTTTTCGTCAGCTTCCCTTCGGGGAAGATGCACACGAGTTCGCCGTCCTTCAGCGCCGCCTCGCAGGCGTCGTACGCCCGCGCGAGCATCGCGGGATCCTCGTGACGCGGCGCGATCGGGATGGCCTTCGCATGCCGGAACACCCAGCTCGCGAAGCGTGTCTTGAAAATCCGATGATCCATCACGAAGCGGATCGGCCGCGGACTCGCGGCGGCCAGCACGAGCGCATCGACGTAGCTGACGTGGTTGCACACGAGCACGGCCGCCCCTTGCGCCGGAATCCGCTCCGCGTGCACGAGGCGAATCCGGTAGAAGGTGTGTACGAGCACCCAAGCGACGAAGCGCAGCAGGAACTCGGGCACGAGCAGATAGATATACGCGGCGACGATCACGTTCAGCAGCGCCGTGACGAGGAACAGGCCCGGAATATCGACGCCGGCCTTCGTCAGCCCCATCGCCATCACGGCCGACAGGATCATGAACAGCGCGTTCAGGATGTTGTTCGCGGCGATGATCCGCGCGCGGTGCGTCGGCGCGCTGCGGCTCTGGATCAGCGCGTACAGCGGCACGCTGTAGAAGCCGCCGAACATCGCGAGCAGGAACAGGTCCGCGAGGATGCGCCAGTGGCGCGCGCCGGCCAGGAATTCGCCGACCGACAGCAGATGGCCGGGCGACGGCAGCGCGTGGCTCGCGAAGTACAGCTCGATCGCGAACACGCTGATGCCGATCGAGCCGAGCGGCACGAGGCCGATCTCGACGCGCCGCTGCGACAACCGTTCGCACAGCAAAGAACCGAGGCCGATGCCGACTGAGAACGTCGCGAGCAGGATCGTGACGACGTCGGGGCTCGCGGACAGCACGTCCTTCGCGAAATTGAAGAACGACGTGAGGAACGTCGCACCGACGAACCACAGCCACGAGATGCCGAGCAGACTCAGGAACACGGTGCGGTTCTGGCGCGCGAGCCCGAGGTTGCGCCATGTTTCGCTGACCGGATTCCAGTTGATCACGAGGTCGGGCTGCGGCGCCGGCGTCGACGGCACGCGCTGCGCGACCAGGCGCCCCGCGAGCGCGATGACGACGACGCTCACCGCGAGCACGCGCTCGCCATTGCCCTCGATCCCCGCGGCCGCGCCGCCGATGATCGTGCCGATCAGGATCGCGATGAACGTGCCCATCTCGACGAGGCCGTTGCCGCCGACCAGCTCGTGCTCGCCGAGATGCTGCGGCAGGTACGAATACTTGACGGGCCCGAACAGCGTCGAGTGCATCCCCATCATGAACGTGCACAGATACAGCAGCGCGGCGCTGTGCGTGACGAAGCCGGCGGCGCCGACCAGCATCAACACGATTTCGAAGGTCTTCACGAAGCGCGTGAGGGTCGCCTTGTCGTACTTGTCGGCGATCTGGCCGGAGGTGGCCGAGAACAGCACGAACGGCAAAATGAAGATCGCGGAAATCAGGAAAGCCGCCGTCTTCGCATCGACCCCGGCGAACCGCGCGGTGTGATAGGTGACGAGCGACGTGAAGCCGATCTTGAAGACGTTGTCGTTCAGCGCGCCGAGGAACTGGGTCGTGAAGAACGGTGCGAAACGACGCTCGCGCAGCAGGTCGAACTGCGACGCGTGGGCGCGCCGTTCGTCGCGCTGCCCGGATGTGGCTTGCGTTTGATCGCTCATGCGGAATACGCGCGCGTCGTCTTGGCGAAGCTGCGCGGGCCTTGTTGTGTTGTCGTTGAAAAAACGGCGGCGCAGGACCAACCTGCGCCGCCGCGTGCCGGATGGCGACGCCCGCGCGTCAGGGCGCAGGGCGCGGCGTGGTTCACGGCTTGTGCGCTTCGGCTTCCGATTCCGGCCAGTCGCGGATGTACGCCTTCAGCATCCGGTTCTCGAAGCTCTGCGCCTCGACGACCGTCTTCGCGACGTCGTAGAACGAAATGACGCCCATCAGCACCTTCTTGTCGAGCACCGGCATGTAGCGCGCATGGCGCTCGAGCATCATCCGGCGCACTTCGTTGACGTCCGTTTCCGGCGTGCACGTGAGCGGCTCGTCCATCACCTTGCGCACCTGCACGTCGCCGATCGCACCGCCATTTTCGCGCAGGCGCAGGATGATCTCGCGGAACGTGAGCATCCCGACGAGATCGCCGTACTCCATCACGACGAGCGAACCGATGTCGTGCTCGGCCATCGTATCGACCGCTTCGCGCAGCGGCTTATCGGGCGTCACCGTAAACAGCGTGTTGCCCTTCACTTTCAGAATATCGCTGACGCGCATCGTAGTCCCCTCATGCTTGAATGCAAAACCTCTTTCGATCCTATCGGAAAGCCTGTCAAAAGGAAAGCGCGGGCCCGCGCGGCGGGCCGCGCCCCGCTTGCGGAAGCGGTCTGCCGGCCGCACAATGGCCCCGTGAACCGCGGCCGGAGGAGACGTCCATGGCGCATACGCATTCGGAGCAATTCGCCAGCTTCGCCGATTTCTACCCGTATTACCTGAACGAACACCAGAACCTGACGTCGCGACGGTTGCACTTCATCGGCTCGCTCGGCGTGATCGGCTGCGTCGCGATGGCGATCGCGACCGGCCACTGGCTGTGGCTGCCGGCGGCGATCGTCTGCGGCTATGGGTTCGCATGGGTCGGACACTTCTTCTTCGAGAAGAACCGCCCGGCCACGTTCCGGCACCCGATCTACAGCCTGATGGGCGACTGGGTGATGTTCAAGGACATTTGCACGGGAAAAATCCCGCTGTAACGGCCGGCCGCCCCGCTCACGCGGGCCGCGGCGGCCGCGCCTGCGGGTCGGACACGCCGCCCGGCGCCTGCCCCGGGGCACCCGCCGGCTGCGCGCCGGCCACGCGGTGCGCGGCGATCAGCGTCGCGAGCGACACGTCGAAGCGCTCGCTCGACAGCACCGCGAGCAGCGCGCCGCCGTCGACGTGGCTGCGGCGGCGCTGCAACTGGTAGGTGAGCTCGGTGCGGTCGATCACCAGCACGTCGAACAGTTGCGCAAGCGTCAACTGCTCCGGATTCGCGAGCAGGATGTAGCGCGGCGTGGTCTCGCCGCCGCCGTCGAGCCGCGCAATCCACTCCCGCTCCTCCATCGTCGTCAGCAGGCGCTGCGCGGTTTCCATGTCGCAGCGCAACATGGTCGCGAGCCGCATCGCCGTGTAGCCGCGCTTGCCGGCCGTGCGCGCGTCGGTGAGCCGCGCGAGCATTTCCAGCGCGTCGAGCAGGTCGCTGCCCGGATAGTGGATGCGGTGGAACTGGCCGACGCGGATCGCCGGCAGCGCGGAGGCCACCATCGCACCGAGCAGCGCGATGAACCAGCTCAGATACACCCAGAGCAGGAACACCGGGAGCGCCGCGAACGCGCCGTAGACGGCCGTATAGGTCGGAATGCGACGCACGTAGTAGCCGAAGCCGCGCTTCGCGAGTTCGAACGCGACGGCCGCGAACAGCCCGCCGATCACGGCGTCGCGCCATGCGACCGTGCAGTTCGGCAGGTACACGTACAGCAGCGTGAACGCGAGCACCGTCAGCGGCAGCGACGCGAGCGCGAGCAGCCACTCGACGATCGACGTCGACGGTGCGGCGCCGGTAAACGCCAGCGACTGCGTAAACAGGTACGACGAGATCGACAGGCTCACGCCGAACAGCAGCGGGCCGAGCGTGATCAGCGCCCAGTACGCGAGCACGCGCTGTGCGAACGGCCGCGGCTTGCGCACGCGCCAGATCAGGTTGAATGCCGACTCGATCGTCATCATCGTCATCACGGACGTGACGACGAGCACGATCAGGCCGGCCGTCGTCAGCCCCTTCGCCTTCGACGCGAACTGGTTCAGGTACTTGAAGATCTGGATGTTGAACTGCGCGGGCATCAGGTGATCGGCCAGGAACCCCTGCAGCGAGATCTGGAACGACGCGAACATCGGGAACGCGGTGAACAGCGCGAACGCGACCGTCACGAGCGGCACGAGCGCCAGCATCGTCGTAAACGTCAGGCTGCCCGCCACTTGCGGAATGCGATCCTCGGCGCTGCGCCGGGCCGCGAACTGCGCGAGGCGCTTGATGGTGTCGAGATCCACGCTCAACTTCGGCAAACGACTTCTCCTTCGTGATACCGCGCGCCTGGCGGCGCGCCGCCGTCGCGCTGCGCGACGGCTTCAGCCCCTATAATAGCCGCTCGATTCCAGCAGGGGCCGACTGCACCGGGCACGCGCGCGGACGCACGCGGCTCCGTCGCCCATGAAAGACATCCTCGTCCTCTATTACAGCCGTCACGGCGCCACGCGCGATCTCGCGCTCGCGATCGCGAACGGCATCGACAGCGTGCCGGGCATGCAGGCCCGCATCCGCACGGTGCCGCCCGTGTCGGCCGTCTGCGAAGCCACCGCCCCCGACATCCCCGCCGACGGCCCGCCGTACGCGGAATTGCGCGATCTCGAGGAATGCGCGGGCCTCGCGCTCGGCTCGCCGACCCGCTTCGGCAACATGGCCGCCTCGCTCAAGTATTTCCTCGACGGCACCACGCCGCAATGGCTGTCCGGCGCGCTGACCGGCAAGCCGGCGAGCGTGTTCACGTCGACCGGCAGCCTGCACGGCGGCCAGGAATCGACGCTGCTGTCGATGATGCTGCCGCTGCTCCATCACGGCATGATGATCGTCGGCATCCCGTACACGGAATCCGCACTCAGCACGACGCGCACCGGCGGCACGCCGTACGGCGCATCGCACGTCGCACAGCACGACCGCTCGGCAGCCGCCGGGCTGTCGGCGGACGAAAAGGCGCTCGCGGCCGCGCTCGGCGTGCGGCTCGCACGCGCGGCGGCCGCCCTCGCCAATGCCCAGGCCGCCGACGCCGCATGAACGCGCCCGCCCGCCCCGCCGCCGCGGCCCGTCCGCGCTACGCACTGATCGCCGCCGCGTGCCTCGTCGCGCTGATCGCGCTGTCGCTCGCGTGGGAGCTGCGGCTCGCGCCGCTGCGGCCGGGCGGCTCCGCGCTGATGCTCAAGGCGATCCCGCTCGCGCTCGCGCTGCCCGGCGTCTGGCGGCGTAACATCTATACGATGCAGTGGGCGAGCATGCTGATCCTCGTCTATTTCGCCGAAGGCGTCGTGCGCGGCATGTCCGATCGCGGGCTGTCCGCGACGCTCGGCTGGTGCGAGACCGCGCTTGCCGTCGGCTTCTTCGTGGCGGCGCTGGCGTACGTCGCGCCGTTCAAGCGCGCGGCGAAAAAATCGCGCGCCGCGTCCTGACCCTTACGCGACAAGGTGATGATGTCTTCCGAAGCTTTCGTTTCCGCGTGCCGCGACGCGATCGGCGCCGACTATGTGCTGACCGATCCGCACGATACCGAACCGTTCCTGACCGACTGGCGCCGCCGCTACAAGGGCGCGGCGTGCGCGGTGCTGAAGCCGGCGAACACGGCCGAAGTCGCCGCGCTCGTCAGGCTGGCCAATGCACACGGCATCGCGCTCGTGCCGCAAGGCGGCAACACGGGCCTAGCCGGCGGCGCCACACCCGACGCGAGCGGCAGCCAGGCCGTGCTGAGCGCCGCGCGGCTGAACCGCGTGCGTGCACTCGATCCGCACAACAACACGATCACCGTCGAAGCCGGCGTGATCCTCGCCGACGTGCAGGCACGCGCCCGCGAAGGCGGCCGGCTGTTCGCGCTGAGCCTCGCGGCGGAAGGCAGCTGCACGATCGGCGGCAACCTGTCGACCAATGCAGGCGGGACCGCGGTGCTGCGCTACGGCAATGCGCGCGAGCTGTGCCTCGGGCTCGAGGTGGTGACGCCGCAGGGAGAGATTTGGGACGGACTGCGCGGACTGCGCAAGGACAACACCGGCTACGATCTGCGCGACCTGTTCATCGGCGCGGAAGGCACGCTCGGGATCATCACGGCGGCCGTGATGAAGCTGCACCCGCTGCCGGCCGCGCAGGTCACCGCCCTCGCCGCGCTCGAATCGCCGCACGCGGCGCTCGATTTCCTCGCCCTCGCGCAGCGCGCGGCCGGGCCGCTGCTGACCGGCTTCGAGCTGATGTCGGACTTCTGCATGCAGCTGGTCGGCAAGCATTACCCGCAACTGCGCTACCCGTTCGCGCAAGCGCATGCGCAGACGGTGCTGCTCGAACTGTCCGACAACGAAAGCGAAGCGCATGCGCGCGCGCTGTTCGAGAAACTGATGGAAGAAGCGTTCGAGGCCGGGCTCGTGGTCGACGCGGTGGTCGCGGAGAACCTCGCGCAGTCGCGCGCGTTCTGGGACCTGCGCGAGCACATCCCGCTCGCGCAGGCCGACGAGGGGCTGAACATCAAGCACGACATCGCGGTGCCGATTTCGTCGATCGCGCGCTTCATCGACGAGACCGACGCGGCGATCCAGCAGGCCGCGCCGGGCGCGCGAATGGTGACGTTCGGCCACCTCGGCGACGGCAATCTCCACTACAACGTGCAGATGCCCGAAGGCGGCGACCCGAAGGCGTTCCTGGCCGCGTTCCAGGCGCCGATCAACCGGATCGTCTACGACAACGTGCATCGCCATCACGGCACGATCAGCGCGGAGCACGGGATCGGGCAGCTGAAGATCGACGACGCGCAGCGTTACAAGTCGCCGGTGGAAACGACGCTGATGCGCACGCTGAAGACCGCACTCGACCCGCGCGGCCTGATGAATCCCGGCAAGGTCCTGCGCTGAAGCCGCCCACTCCGGAGCCAAGCCCGTGAAAGTTCGCGTCCTGTCCGACCTGCATCTCGAAAGCAACCTGCCCGACGCGATCCCGCATGCCGACGCGGATCTCGTCGTGCTGGCCGGCGACATCCACAATCACGCGGAAGGCCTGCGCTGGGCCGCCGAAACGTTCGATCCGGCGGTGCCGGTGATCTACGTGCCGGGCAACCACGAGTATTACGACGGGGAATTCGGCGCGCTGGAGACGGCGATGCGCGACGCGGCGCAGGCGCTCGACAACCTGCATTACCTGAACAACGACGTCTACGTCGATCCCGGCCAACGTTTCCGCGTGCTCGGCACGACGCTCTGGGCCGATTTTTCGCTGTTCGGCGCCGACGAAGCCAGCGTGGCAAACGCGATCGACGCCGGGCTGCGCGTGATGCTCGATTTCAAGGGTTTGATCCAGGTGACCTGGCCGCACGACGCGGCGCTGCATGCGGCGCAGGGCGCGCCGGAACGGGATTTCTCGCCGGCCGACGCGATCGCGCTGCATCGACGCAGCCGCACGTGGCTGGAAACGCAGCTCGCGGCGCCGTTCGCGGGCCGCACGATCGTCGTCACCCACCATGCGCCGCACCGGCGCTCGCTGGCGCAGCGCTATGCGCAGGATCTGGCGTCGGCGGGATTCGTCACGGACATGGCGGAACTGGTGCGGCCGCCGGCGGATCTGTGGCTCCACGGCCACACGCATACGTCATTCGATTATGTGGCGGACGGCGGCACGCGCGTGGTGTGCAACCCGCGCGGCTATATCCACCGACGCACCGGCGAACGGGAAAATACCGCGTTCGCATGGGACAAGGTCGTCGAGCTCGGCTGAACACCGAGCGTGCCGGCCGCGTTGCGCGGCCTGTTGCGTGGTTGCGACCCGGGGCGTGACCGCGGGATCAGCGGCCCGGGCGACGGAGCTCGCGCACCCGCACCGGCACCGGCTTCATCCGCGCCTTCGCCTTCATCGCGCGCAGCAGGTCGCGGGTCGCCGCGGCGGCTGCGGCCGCGCCCAGCAGGACTCCAAGGCCGATCATCAGGTGCGTGTCCATCGCTACTCCGGGGTTCCGTATCTCGTTAGTTTCCACAATAACAAACTGTCTGACACGCGTTCGTAAAAAAATGTTGCGTGAAGGACAAATCTCGTCAGATTGCGGCCAACCGCGCGGTCATGTCGCACGCGTGTACTGCTCGAGCGCGGCTTCGTCGGCCGCGAGCGTGGCCGGGAGTTCGTCGCGCAGGAAATCGACCCAGGTGCGAATTTTCGCGTCGAGGTACTGGCGCGACGGATACAGCGCGTAGATGTTCATCACGTGCGACCGGTATTCGGGCATCACGCGCACGATGTGCCCGCTGCGCAGCCAGCCGATCGCCGAATAGAGCGGCAACCCGCCGATCCCCATCCCTTCCCGTACGGCCACCGCGAGCGCCTCGGCGACGTTCACGCGAAACGGCGGCGCCGTGATCGGGACGACCTCGTCGCCGTTCGGCCCCGCCAGCGCCCATTCGTCGAACTGGAACCCCGGCGCGACCATCCCGAGGCAGACGTGCTGCGCGAGATCTGCCGGCCGCTGCGGCACGCCGTGCGCCTCGACGTAATTGCGTGACGCGCACACCACGCTGTAGCTCTCGCCGAGCCGCTGCGACACGAGCCCCGAATCGGGCAGGTCGCGGCCGACGACGATCGCGACGTCGTACCCCTCGTCGAGCAGGTCGGGCATCCGCTGCGCGAGCGTCAGCTCGACGTGCACGTCCGGATAGCGCTCGCGATAGCGCGCGATGGCCGGCACCAGATAGTGCTGGCCGAGACTCGTGAAGCAATGCACCTTCAGCTTGCCCGACGGGCGCGCGTGCGCATCGCCCGCCTCGGCTTCGGCCTGGTCGACGTACGCGAGGATCTGCTCGCAGCGCTGCAGATAGCGCTCGCCGGCTTCGGTCAGCGCGATCCGGCGCGTCGTGCGGTTCAGCAGGCGCGTGCGCAGGTGGGCCTCGAGGTCCGAGACCGCGCGCGACGCGTAGGCGGTGGTCGAATTCATCTGCTGGGCGGCCGCGGTAAAGCTTCCCGCGTCGACCACGCGGACGAACACCCGCATGTTTTGTAGCGTATCCATCCCATTACCCGTTTGAATCCGGACGGATTGTTGCACAGAGGCGAACAAGTATTGTCTCAGGATTCGTAAAAATGACTTGCACCCTTGTCCATTTATTCAGGAATCACTGAAAAATATAATCGCATCCGACTCATCTATATCCGAAAGGGAGAAAATCGTGCAGTCTCCGGCGACAAAAGGGACGCTCGCACTGGCGGTTCTTGCAGTCTCATTAATAATGGCCGGGTGTGCGAGCATGGGCGACAACAAGCCGCAGTCGGCCCGCATCGACGCGAACGCGCTCGATGCCGGCGCCGCGATCCGTGCGGCGGACCGTGACGCGGGCTGGCCCGCGGCCGACTGGTGGCGCGCCTACCGCGATCCGCAACTCGACGCGTGGATCGCCAGCGCCCAGGCCGGCAATCCGACCCTCGCGGCCGCCGAGGCACGCGTGCGCGAAGCGCAGGCGATGGCGCGCGTGGCGCGTTCGGCCGAGCTGCCGCAGATCAACGGCAACCTGTCGCTGATGCGCGAGCACTGGCCGGACAACGTGTACTACGGGCCGGGTCCGCTCGCGAACGCCGACACCTGGAACAACACCGGCACGCTCGGCCTGTCGTACCACCTCGACCTGTGGGGCAAGGACAAGAACGCGACCGAGCGCGCACTCGACACCGCGCATGCCACCGCCGCCGACGCGCGTGCGGCGAAGCTCGAACTCGAAGTCAACGTCGTGCGCGCGTACGTCGGCATGTCGATGAACTACGCGCTGCTCGACCTCGCGCATCAGACGTTCGAACGCCAGCATGCGCTCGCCGATCTCGCGCGCAAGCGGCTGCAGGCCGGCCTCGGCACGCAGCTCGAAGTGAGCCAGGCGGAATCGACGCTGCCCGACTATGAGCGCCAGATCGACAGCTACGAGGAAGCGATCCAGCTCGCGCGGCACCAGCTCGCCGCGCTGGCCGGCAAGGGCCCGGGCGCCGGCGACGCGATCAAGCGGCCGCAACTGTCGCTCGACGCGCCGGCCGGCCTGCCGTCGGCGATGCCGGCCGACCTGCTCGGCCGCCGCCCCGACGTCGTCGCGGCGCGCTGGACGGTCGACGCGCAGGCGCGCGGCATCGATGTGGCAAAGGCGTCGTTCTACCCGAACATCGATCTGCTCGCGACGGTCGGCGGCTTCGGCGTGACCGCACCGTTCACCGACTTCCTGCGCGCGATGAACGGCGGCTGGACGGCCGGCCCCGCGCTGTCGCTGCCGATCTTCGAAGGCGGCCGGCTGCGCGCGCAACTCGGCGCGGCGAATGCCGGCTACGACCAGGCGGTCGAGCGCTACAACCAGACGATCGTCGGCGCGCTCAAGGACATCGCCGACCAGGTCGTGCGGATCCGTTCGCTCGATACGCAGAAGAAGGACGCCGCACGCTCGGTGGCCGCCAACGACCGCAGCTACCAGTTGTCGCGCGAAGGTTTCCGCCGCGGGCTGACCGATTACGTGAACGTGCTGGTCGCCCAGCAGCAGTTGCTGCGCGCGCAGGAAACGGCCGCCCGGATCGACGCGGAGCGCCTCGCCGCGCACGCGCAGCTGATGGCCGCGCTCGGCGGCGGCGTCGAAACCGGCACCGACGTGCCGGGCGGCCATCCGTCGCATGACGAATCCGCCGCGGGCACCAGCGCGAGCGCTGCCGCATCGGCTGCGAAGCCCGCGGCGGCAGTCGCGCGGCCCGCCCGGGTGGCGGCCGCCGGTGCGTCCGGCGTGCCGGCCGCACGGTAACGAGGAGCGACACCATGTCAGCCTCCTCCCCCGCCTCCACGCCTGCCGGCGGCCCGTTCGCGACCTGGAGCACCGCGTTCGGCGACTGGGCCCGCACCGACGGCGCCGCGTGGCTTTATCTGTTCAAGGCGCTGCTCGCGACCTTCATCGCGCTCGGCGTGTCGATGCGGCTCGACCTGCCTGCACCGAAAACGGCGATGACCACGGTGTTCATCGTGATGCAGCCGCAAAGCGGCGCGGTGCTCGCGAAGAGCTTCTACCGGGTCGCCGGCACGATCTTCGGGCTCATCGCGACGCTCACGTTCGTCGGGCTGTTCCCGCAGCAGCCGCAGCTGTTCCTGCTGGCGGTCGCGGTGTGGATCGCGCTGTGCACCGCGGGTGCCGCGCGCAACCGCAACTTCCGCAGCTACGGCTTCCTGCTCGCCGGCTATACGACCGCGCTGATCGGCCTGCCCGCGTCGCAGCACCCGGACGGTGCGTTCATGAGCGCGATGACGCGCGTGTCCGAAGTCATCATCGGGATCGTGTCGGCCGGCGTGGTCAGCGCACTCGTGTTTCCGCAATACACGGGCGAGCAGATGCGCACGACGGTGCGCAAGCGCTTCGGCAGCTTCGTCGACTACGTCGCGTCGGCGCTGTCGGGCCAGCTCGACCGCGCGCACATCGAGACCATCCACACGCGCTTCGTCGCCGACGTGGTCGGCTTCGAAGCCGCGCGCAGCATGGCCGTGTTCGAGAATCCGGACACGCGCATGCGCAGCGGCCGCCTCGCCCGGCTGAACAGCGAGTTCATGAGCGCGTCGAGCCGCTTTCACGCGCTGCACCAGCTGATGAACCGGCTGCACGCGGCCGGCGCGCAGGCGGCGATCGATGCGATCGAACCGTATTTCCGCGAAATCGCGCCGCTGCTCACGCGCCACGGCGAACCCGTGCGCACGTCGATCGACGCCGCGCACTCGGCCGAGCAACTGCTCGCGTGGCGCGACGCGCTGCCGCGCCGCATCCGGGCGACGCGCGCCGCACTCGAAACGCAGCCCGGCTTCCCGCTGCTCGACTTCGACACGGCCGCCGAGCTGCTGTACCGCTTCATCACCGACCTGCAGGAATACGCGGCGACCTACGCGTCGCTCGCGACCGCGACCCACGAGCGCGAACGCTGGATCGAACGCTACGAGCCGCGCACCAACCGGACGGCCGCCACGATCGCCGGCATCCGCACCGCGACGGTCATTCTCGCGCTGGGCTGGTTCTGGATCGAGACCGCCTGGCCGAGCGGCGTGATGCTGGTGCTGAACGCGGCGGCGACCTGCGCGCTCGCATCGTCGGCGCCCCGCCCGACCGCGATGGCCGCGCAGATGGGAATGGGCACCGCGCTGGCCGTCTGCACCGGCTTCCTGCTGATGTTCGGCATCTACCCGCGGATCGACGGCTTCTGGCTGCTGTGCGCGGCGCTCGCGCCGTTGCTGGCGATCGGCATCTACATGACGCTGAAGCCGAAGCTCGCGGGCTACGGGATGGGCTACCTGATCTTCTTCTGCTTCCTCGCCGGCCCCGACAGCATCACGCACTACGATCCCACCAGCTTCATGAACGACGCACTCGCCCTGCTGCTGTCGATGCTGGTCTCGGCGATCGCATTCGCGGTGATGTTCCCGCCGACCGCGCCGTGGCTCAAGAAGCGGCTGCTCGCCGACCTGCGCCACCAGGCCGTCGCGGCGTGCCACGCGCGGCTCGCCGGATTGCGCACGCGTTTCGAGAGCGGCGCGCGCGACCTGATGTACCAGGCGCACTCGCTGTCGGCCGACCAGCCCGACGTGCAGCGCGACGCGCTGCGCTGGATGTTCGCGGTGCTCGAAACCGGCAACGCAGCCATCGACCTGCGCCACGAGCTGGCCACGCTGCCGCCGGACCCGCGCTATGCGCCGACGATGCCGTGGCGACGCGCGATCGAGACGATGCGCGCCGCGCTGTCGTCGCTGTTCACGCGGCCCGACGCCGAACGCTTCGATGCGACGCTCGCCGCGGTCAACGACGCGATCGACGCGACCCGGCAGACGCTCGACGCGTTCACGCCGTCGCGCGACGAACGCCACCGGCTGCAGCGCATCCTGAGCCATCTGCATTTCGTGCGCACGGCGCTGCTCGATCCCGAATCGCCGCTCGCCGCGCTCGACCGCAACCGCCCCGTGCGTCCCCAACCAGGAGCCTCGTCATGATGCCGCGTGAAATCGCCATTCTCGATGCCTACATGCCCACGGTGGTGCTGATGTTCGTCCTCGGCGCGCTCGCGACCTGGGCCGTCGACCGCCTGCTCGCCTATACGGGCCTCTACCGTCTCGTCTGGCACCCGTCGCTGTTCCGGGCCTGCCTTCTCGTCTGCATTTGCGGCGGACTGAGTCTTGCCGTTTACCGTTGATTCCGAACCATCATGATTCTCAGAAAACTCTTCGGCTTCGTCGCGACCGCCGTCATTCTTCTCGTCGCGATCCTGATCGGGCGCTCGCTGTGGGTGCACTACATGGACGATCCGTGGACGCGCGACGGGCGCGTGCGCGCCGAGATCGTCAACGTCGCGCCGGACGTGTCGGGCGCGATCGTCGAGCTGCCCGTGCATGACAACCAGCTCGTGAAAAAGGGCGACCTGATCATGCAGATCGATCCGTCGCATTACCAGATCGCGGTCGAGCAGGCGCAGGCGGCCGTCGCCGCCCGCCGCGCGGAACTGCAGATGCGCCGCGACGACGCGGCACGCCGCGCGGATCTCGATGCGCTCGTCGTGTCGAAGGAAAACCGCGAGAACGCGGCGCACAGCGCGTCGAGCGCCGATGCGCAGTATCAGCAGGCGATCGCCGCGCTCGACGCCGCGAAGCTCAACCTCGAACGCACACGCGTGGTCGCGCCGGTCGACGGCTACGTCACGAACCTGCAGACGTTCAAGGGCAACTACGCGGTGGCCGGGCAGGCGAAGCTCGCGATCGTCGACAGCCATTCGTTCTGGGTCTACGGCTACTTCGAGGAAACCAAGCTGCCGCGCGTGAAGATCGGCGCGCCGGCCGAGATGCGGCTGATGAGCGGCGGGGTGATGAAGGGCCACGTCGAGAGCATCTCGCGCGGCATCTACGATCGCGACAACCCGCAAAGCCGCGACCTCGTCGCGGACGTGAACCCGACGTTCAACTGGGTGCGCCTCGCGCAGCGCGTGCCGGTGCGCATCCGGATCGACGAGGTGCCGGCCGACGTGGTGCTGTCGGCGGGCACGACCTGCACGGTCATCATCGATCCGGACGCGAAGAAGAAGTCGTAAGCGCGTCGCCCCGCGTCGCGGCGCTTACGCGGCGAGGCGAAAGCGCCCGACCAGCGACTTCAGCGCCTGCGCCTGCTCGTCGAGCGCATTCGCCGCGGCGGCCGCCTGTTCGACGAGCGCCGCGTTCTGCTGCGTGCCGGCATCCATCTGCGTGACCGCGCGGCCGATTTCGTCGATGCCGGCGCTCTGCTCGTCCGATGCGGCGGAGATTTCGCCGATGATGTCGGTCACGCGCTTGACCGCGCGTACGACGTCGTCCATCGTGCGGCCCGCATCGTGCGCAAGTGCGGCGCCGTTCGCGACGCGCTCGACCGACGCGCCGATCAGCGCGCGGATCTCCTTCGCCGCGGTCGCCGAGCGCTGCGCGAGCAGGCGGACCTCGCCTGCGACCACCGAGAAGCCGCGCCCCTGTTCGCCGGCGCGCGCGGCCTCGACCGCCGCATTCAACGCGAGTATGTTCGTCTGGAACGCGATCCCCTCGATCGTGCCGATGATGTCGCGGATGTTCTTCGCGCTGTCGTCGATCTCGCTCATCGTCGCCACCACGCGGCCGACCACTTCCCCGCCCGTTTCCGCGACGGCCGACGCATTGGCCGCGAGCGCGCTCGCCTGCCGAGCGTTCTCGGCATTCTGCCGGACGGTCGACGTGAGCTGCTCCATGCTGGCCGCGGTGCGCTCGAGCGCGACGGCCTGCTGCTCGGTGCGCTTCGACAGATCGAGGTTGCCGGTGGAAATCTCGCCCGACGCGGCGGCGATCGCCTCGGCGCTGACGGCGATCTCGCCGACGGTCGCCGCGAGCCCCGTCTGCATCTCGGCCAGCGCACGCACGATGCTGTCGCGGTCGTGCCGGCCCAGCTCGATCGGTCGTGTCAGGTCGCCGCGCGCGATGTCCGCGGCGATCGCCTTCGCATGCGCGGGCTCGCCGCCGAGCTGCGACACGAGGCGGCGCACGACACGCTCGGCGATCACGATCGCGAGCACGATCAGCGCGCCCGTCATCGCCGCGATCATCGCGAACGACGACGAGAAAATGGTCGCGGACGCATCGAGCGTCGCCTTCGATTTCGCGCCGCGCGTCTTCACCAGTTCGGCGACGAGTTTCTCGAGCTTGCCGGTTTCGACCAGCAGCGACACGTCCTGCGTGCCGACCTGCCAGTTCATCTGCGACAGGTCGAGCGGCTGCGCGCGCACGAGCGTGACGAAATCGCGCAGATGCGCGCTCCACGCGCCGACCGCCGTCGAGAATGCCCGCAGGCGCGCCGAATCGTCGGCATCGGCCGGATCCGCGTAGCGCTGCAGCGTGCCGAGTGCCTGGCCGATCGACGCGAGCCCCGCGCCGACGTCGGCGCCCAGGTCGTCGCGCTCCTTCGCGGTGGTCGCGGTCAGCAGCATCTTCTGCGCGCGGCTCGCGCGCAGCACTTCGGCGCGGACCTCCTCGGCCGCGCGGCTCGCGACGTGGCCCTGTTCGTAGACCGACGCGATCGACGCATTCAGCCGGCTGATCTGCCACAGCGAAAACACGCCGATCGCGAGCGTCCCGGCGAGCAGGATCGCGAATGCGGCGCGCAACGTCGCCTTGACGGTCCACGGCCGGCGCGCGCGACGCGCCGCGCGCACGCGCCGTGCGGCGCGGCCGGCGGCAACGTCGTGTGCGGCGGCCGCCGCACCGGGCTGTGGAGGCAAAGATGCTGCTTTCATCGAACTATCCCCGTATTGATCACGCGGCCGGAAAGGTCGGTCCCGGCGTTCCCGCGATGGCTGGCCATGCCGCGCGTCCTGCGCCCGCACGGCGGATAGCCGGTGCCGGGCGCGGCGCGCCTGTTGTCATTGGGTCGTACTACGGCCGCCATCGCCGCTTCTTGAGTCCGGGAAACCACGTACCGGCCCCGGCGCCGCCCCTCCGCTTGCGGGCGGGCGCGCCGCCAGCGTTATACCCGGCCAAAAAAACCGGTACCGGCCGATCCGTCCGAGGAATGTCCGATTCACGATAAAACTTGTCCTGACATTCTCGATACGCCACATTACACTTCTTTGACGCAGCAACGATTCAAGACGCGCCGCCCCCGACAGAGCGCGCCCGCCACCTCAACTCGTTCAGCTCTCACATGGAAACCAGCCTCGACTCCGGCGCCGCCGCCGCTACCGCTTCCCAGCCTTCCGCCCCTCCCGTCGCCCGCACCGTGTACCCGGTGCTCGGCGCGATCAGCTTCTCGCACATGCTCAACGACATGATCCAGTCGTTGATCCTCGCGATCTATCCGATGCTCAAGAGCCAGTTCGCGCTGTCGTTCGCGCAGATCGGCCTGATCACGCTCACCTACCAGATCACCGCGTCGCTGCTGCAGCCGCTCGTCGGCCTCTATACCGACAAGCGTCCGAAGCCCTATTCGCTGCCGGTCGGCATGGGCTTCACGCTCGCGGGGCTGCTGCTGATGTCGGTCGCGCCGAATTTCCCGATGCTGCTGGTGGCCGCGGCGCTCGTCGGCTGCGGGTCGTCGGTGTTCCACCCCGAATCGTCGCGGGTCGCGCGCATGGCGTCGGGCGGCCAGCACGGGCTCGCGCAGTCGGTGTTCCAGGTCGGCGGCAATGCGGGTTCCGCGCTCGGGCCGCTGCTCGCCGCGCTCGTGATCATTCCGCACGGCCAGCACAGCATCGCGTGGTTCTCGGCAGCCGCGCTCGTCGCGATGATCGTGCTCACGCAGATCGGCCACTGGTACAAGAAGCATCCGTCGATGAAGAAGAAGGCCGCGGCGGCCGGCCACCCGACCCTGTCGCGCGGCCGCGTGATGGGCGCGATCGGCGTGCTGGTGCTGCTCGTGTTCTCGAAGTATTTCTACCTCGCGAGCATCAACAGCTATTTCACGTTCTATCTGATCGACAAGTTCCACCTGTCGGTGCAGGCCGCGCAGATCCACCTGTTCGTGTTCCTCGCGGCCGTGGCGGCGGGCACGCTGATCGGCGGCCCGGTGGGCGACCGGATCGGCCGCAAGTACGTGATCTGGGTGTCGATCCTCGGCGTCGCGCCGTTCACGCTGCTGCTGCCGTACGCGAACCTGTTCTGGACCAGCGTGCTGACCGTGATCATCGGCATCGTGCTGGCATCGGCGTTCGCCGCGATCCTCGTCTACGCGACCGAACTGATGCCCGGCAAGGTCGGGATGGTCGCGGGGCTGTTCTTCGGCTTCGCGTTCGGCCTCGGCGGCGTCGGTGCGGCCGTGCTCGGCCAGCTCGCCGACGCGACGAGCATCACGTTCGTCTACAAGGTGTGCTCGTTCCTGCCGCTGATCGGCGTGCTGACGGTGTTCCTGCCGAACCTCGAAAGCAGCCGGCGCAAGAACGCGTGACGAACCGGCCGCGGCGGGGTTGCCGCGGCCGTTCGATCGATCCGGAGGAGAAATACGACGGCGGCTTCAGGCCGCCGTCGTCGCATGCAGCGTCAGGAAACGCTTGAGGATGCCGGACGAATAGCTGCTCGCGATCGCCGACAGGAAATGCGAGAACGACTGCGTCGCGTGATCGTCGGCCGTATCGGAAATCGTGCGCACGAGCGCGAACGGCACGTCGTGTTCCGCGCACACCTGCGCGATCGCCGCGCCTTCCATCTCGACCGCGAGCGCGTCCGGCAGCGCGTCGCGCAACGCGACGACCTCGTGCTCGCTCGACACGAAGCGGTCGCCGCTGATGATGAGCCCGCCGTGCAGCGTCGCGCCGGCCAGCCCGAAGCGCTCGGCGAACTGCGCGCCCTCTTCCGCGACGAACAGCGTGCAGGCGGCCTTCAGGCGCGCGGTGAGCGCCGCGTCGGTCGCGAAACGCGTGATGCCGAGCAGCGGCACCTCGTAGCGCGGAAACAGCGGCGACGCATCGAGGTCGTGCTGCAGCAGCGTATCGGCCACGACGACGTCGCCGACCCGCACCGTGCGCGACACGCCGCCCGCGACGCCGGTGAACACGACGCCCGCGACGCCGAACACGTGGATCAGCGCGCTGACCGTGGCCGCGGCCGCGACCTTGCCGACCCGCGCGAGCGTCACGACGCAGGCCGCGCCGTGCACGGTGCCGACGTGATAGTCGCGGCGGCCGAGCGTGACCGTCTTCATCGCGCCGTCGGCGCGCATCGCGGCGATCAGGTCGCCGAGTTCCTCGGGCAGCGCGGCCAGGATGCCGAGCGGACGGGCCGAATCCGCACCCGCGATGTCGATGTCCATCATTCCACCGCCTGCAGCTTCGCGACCGCGAGCGCGAGCCACTTCTCGCCGTGCCGCTTGAATTTCACCTGCGCCTTCGCGTCGGTGCCGTTGCCTTCGAGCGCGGTGACCGTGCCTTCGCCGAACTTGGTATGGAACACCTGCTGGCCGACCCGGAAGCCGGCATCGGCCGCCCGCTGCTTGTCCGCGAACGCGGGCAGCGGCGCAGACACGGCCGGATCGACGATCTGCTCGCGGCTGCCGCCGCCGGGCCGCGCGAACCAGTCGCGCCCGTAGCCGGCGTTGTCCGAACGGCCGCCCCAGCGCGAACCGGCCTCGACCTTCGGCGTCAGCCACTTGAGCACGTGCTCCGGCAGTTCGTCGAAGAAGCGCGAGCGCACGTTGTAGCGCGTCTGGCCGTGCAGCATCCGGCTTTGCGCGAACGACAGGTAGAGCCGCTCCTTCGCACGCGTGATCGCGACGTACATCAGCCGGCGCTCTTCCTCGAGGCCGTCGGATTCGAGCACGCTGTTCTCGTGCGGGAACAGCCCTTCCTCGAGGCCCGTGATGAACACGGCCGAGAATTCGAGCCCCTTCGCCGCGTGCACGGTCATCAGTTGCACGGCGTCCTGCCCGGCCTGCGCCTGGTTGTCGCCGGCCTCCAGCGACGCATGCGACAGGAAGCCCGCGAGCGGCGTCATCGTGTCGGGGTTCTGCGCCGGGTCGGCGGGCGACACCGGATCGAGCACGTCGAGCGCCGGATCGTCGGTGGCCGTGCCGAGCTCGGGCGCCGCGATCGCGCCCGCGCGCAGCGGGATCGACCGGGCGGGCGTGTCGAGCCCGTAGCCTTCCTCGGCGATGAACGCGGTGGCCGCGTTCACGAGTTCCTGCAGGTTTTCGAGGCGATCCTGGCCTTCGCGCTCGCCCTGGTAGAAATCGGCGAGACCGCTGGCGCGCACGATGTGCTCGACGGTGTCGGGCAGGTTCATGTGCTGCGTGTCGGCGCGCATCTTCGCGACCAGGTTCGCGAACCCGCCGAGGCTCGTGCCGGCCTTGCCGGTCACGTACGGAATCGCGGCGGCCATCGAGCAGCCGTACAGGCGCGCGGCGTCGGCGAGCTGCTCGATCGAGCGCGCGCCGATCCCGCGGGTCGGGAAGTTCACGACGCGCGCGAACGCGGTGTCGTCGTTCGGGTTGTCGATCAGGCGCAGGTACGCGAGCGCATGCTTGACTTCCTGACGCTCGAAGAAGCGCAGGCCGCCGTACACGCGGTACGGAATGCCCGACGACATCAGCGTGTGCTCGATCGACCGCGACTGCGCGTTGCTGCGGTACAGGACGGCCACTTCGCTGCGCGCCATCCCGGTGTTGATCAGCGAACGGATCTCCTCGACGATCCAGCCCGCTTCCTGCGAATCGGTGCTCGCCTCGTACACGCGCACGGGCTCGCCGTGGCCCGCATCGGTGCGCAGGTTCTTGCCGAGACGGTGCGCGTTGTTCGAGATCAACTGGTTCGCCGCATCGAGGATGTTGCCGTGCGACCGGTAGTTCTGCTCGAGCTTGATCAGGTTGCGCACGCGGAATTCGTCTTCGAAGTCGCGCATGTTGCCGACGTTCGCGCCGCGGAACGCGTAGATCGACTGGTCGTCGTCGCCGACCGCGAAGATCGCGTTCTCGCCGCCCGCGAGCATCTTGAGCCACGCGTACTGCAGCTTGTTGGTGTCCTGGAACTCGTCGACGAGGATGTGCCGGAAGCGCGCCTGGTAGTGCGCGCGCAGCGGCGCGTTGTACGCGAGCAGTTCGTAGCAGCGCAGCAGCAGCTCGGGGAAATCGACGACGCCCTCGCGCTGGCACTGCTGGTCGTACGCCTGGTACAGCTCGACGAACTTGCGGTTGAAGTTGTCGCTCGCGTCGACCTTGTCCGGGCGCAGCCCCTGCTCCTTCGCGTTGTTGATGAAGTACTGGACGTTCTTCGGCGGGTACTTTTCGTCGTCGACGTTCGCGGCCTTCATCAGCCGCTTGATCGCGGACAGCTGGTCGGCCGTGTCGAGGATCTGGAAGGTCTGCGGCAGGCCGGCATCGCGCCAGTGCGTGCGCAGCATCCGGTTGCACAGGCCGTGGAACGTGCCGATCCACATCCCGCGCGTGTCGATCGGCATCATCGCCGACAGGCGCGCCATCATCTCGCGCGCGGCCTTGTTCGTGAAGGTGACGGCCAGCACGGTGGGCGGCGATGCGTAGCCCTGCTGGATCAGCCACGCGATGCGTGTGATCAGCACGCGGGTCTTGCCGCTGCCCGCCCCCGCGAGGATCAGCGCCGGTTCGTTCGGCAACGTGACGGCGGCGAGTTGTTCGGGGTTCAGATTGGCGAGCAGGTCGGGCATGGAGCGGCAGCGAACGGGCGAGGAAAATGCGGACCCGACATTATAAGTCGGCCGCGCGATGCTGTTCCCGATCCGTTCGACAGCAAGTTGCAAGCGGGTCGCGGGCACGCTGCGGCCGCGTCGCGACGGGCCCGCGCCGGCAAGGCGATGGCTGGTGGATGTGCATCCATTTATAATCGTCGGATTCGGCATCCAATTCACGCATTTTTCGGCAGATTTCCAACATGAGCGACAACACGCTTGCGAAGAGTTTCGAGCCCCACACCATCGAGTCCCAATGGGGGCCGGAGTGGGAAAAGCGCGGTTACGCGGCCCCGGCATTCGACCCGGCCCGCCCCGATTTCGCGATCCAGTTGCCGCCGCCGAACGTCACGGGCACGTTGCACATGGGCCACGCGTTCAACCAGACGATCATGGACGGCCTCGCCCGCTATCACCGGATGCTCGGCGAGAACACGCTGTGGGTGCCCGGTACCGACCACGCGGGGATCGCGACCCAGATCGTCGTCGAGCGCCAGCTCGATGCGCAGGGCGTGTCGCGCCACGACCTCGGCCGCGAGAAGTTCGTCGAGCGCGTATGGGAATGGAAGGAAAAATCCGGTTCGACGATCACCGGCCAGGTGCGCCGCCTCGGCGCGTCGACCGACTGGTCGCGTGAATACTTCACGATGGACGACAAGATGTCGGCCGCCGTGCGCGACGTGTTCGTCACGCTTTACGAACAGGGCCTGATCTATCGCGGCAAGCGCCTCGTCAACTGGGATCCGGTGCTGCTGACCGCCGTGTCGGACCTCGAAGTCGTAAGCGAAGAGGAAAACGGCCACCTGTGGCACATCCGCTACCCGCTCGTCGACGGCTCGGGCTCGCTCACCGTTGCCACGACGCGTCCGGAAACGATGCTCGGCGACGTCGCATTGATGGTCCACCCGGAAGACGAACGTTACGCGCACCTGATCGGCAAGCTCGTCACGCTGCCGCTGACGGGCCGCGAGATTCCGGTGATCGCCGACGACTACGTCGACCGCGAGTTCGGCACGGGCGTCGTGAAGGTCACGCCCGCGCACGACTTCAACGACTACCAGGTCGGCCAGCGCCACAAGCTCGCGCCGATCGAGATCCTGACGCTCGACGCGAAGATCAACGACAACGGCCCCGAGCAGTATCGCGGCCTCGACCGCTTCGACGCGCGCAAGGCGATCGTCGCCGACCTCGACGCGCAAGGCTTCCTCGATTCCGTGAAGCCGCACAAGCTGATGGTGCCGCGTGGCGACCGCACGGGCGTCGTGATCGAGCCGATGCTGACCGACCAGTGGTTCGTCGCGATGACGAAGCCGGCGCCGGAAGGCACGTTCAATCCGGGCAAGTCGATCACCGAAACGTCGCTCGACGTCGTGCGCAGCGGCCAGATCAAGTTCGTCCCGGAAAACTGGACGACCACCTATTACCAGTGGCTCGAGAACATCCAGGACTGGTGCATCTCGCGCCAGCTGTGGTGGGGCCACCAGATTCCCGCGTGGTACGGCGAGAACGGCGAGGTGTTCGTCGCGCGCAACGAGGAAGAAGCGCGCGCGCAGGCCGCCGCGAAGGGTTACGCGGGCGCGCTCAAGCGCGACGAGGACGTGCTCGACACGTGGTTCTCGTCGGCGCTCGTGCCGTTCTCGTCGCTCGGCTGGCCGAACGAAACGCCTGAACTGAAGCACTTCCTGCCGTCGTCCGTGCTCGTCACGGGCTTCGACATCATCTTCTTCTGGGTCGCCCGGATGGTGATGATGACCACGCACTTCACGGGCCAGGTGCCGTTCCACACCGTGTACGTGCACGGCCTCGTGCGCGACGCGGAAGGCCAGAAGATGTCGAAGAGCAAGGGCAACACGCTCGACCCGATCGACATCGTCGACGGCATCGACCTCGACACGCTGGTCGCGAAACGCACGACGGGCCTGATGAACCCGAAGCAGGCCGCGACGATCGAGAAGAAGACGCGCAAGGAATTCCCGGACGGCATCGCCGCGTTCGGCACCGACGCGCTGCGCTTCACGATGGCGTCGATGGCCACGCTCGGCCGCAACGTGAACTTCGACCTCGCGCGCTGCGAAGGCTATCGCAACTTCTGCAACAAGCTGTGGAATGCCACGCGCTTCGTGCTGATGAACTGCGAAGGCCACGACTGCGGCACCGACAAGCCGGAAGTCTGCGGCGCGGGCGATTGCGGCCCGGGCGGCTACCTCGACTTCTCGGCGGCCGACCGCTGGATCGTGTCGTTGCTGCAGCGCACCGAAGCCGACATCGCGAAGGGCTTCGCCGATTACCGCTTCGACAACATCGCGAGCAGCATCTACAAGTTCGTGTGGGACGAGTACTGCGACTGGTATCTCGAACTCGCGAAGGTGCAGATCCAGAACGGCACGCCGGAACAGCAGCGCGCGACGCGCCGCACGCTGCTGCGCGTGCTCGAAACGGTGCTGCGCCTCGCGCACCCGGTCATCCCGTTCATCACCGAAGCGCTCTGGCAGAAGGTCGCGCCGCTCGCGGGCCGCTATCCGCAAGGCAAGGCGGAGGGCGAAGCGTCGCTGATGACGCAGGCGTATCCGGTCGCGAACCCGCAGAAGATCGACGAGGCGTCCGAACAGTGGGCGGCCGACCTGAAGGCGATCGTCGACGCGTGCCGCAACCTGCGCGGCGAGATGAACCTGTCGCCGGCGACCAAGGTACCGCTGCTCGCCGCGGGCGACGCCGAGCGCCTGCGCGCGTTCGCGCCGTACGTCCAGGCCCTCGCGCGCCTGTCGGAA
The DNA here is from genome assembly GCF_001718555.1 of Burkholderia metallica. NCBI lineage: Bacteria > Pseudomonadati > Pseudomonadota > Betaproteobacteria > Burkholderiales > Burkholderiaceae > Burkholderia > Burkholderia metallica. The sequence goes on along the minus strand of NZ_CP013401.1, from coordinate 1,570,261 downwards.
GTGCAGATCCTCGCGGACGAAGCGGCGCTGGACAAGGAAGCGCACGGTGCGCCGATCGCGATCGTCGGGCCGAACAAGCTGGTGCTGAAGGTCGAGATCGACGTCGCGGCCGAACGCGAACGTCTGTCGAAGGAAATCGCGCGCCTGACGGGCGAGATCGCGAAGTGCAATGCCAAGCTCGGCAACGAGGCATTCGTCGCGAAAGCGCCGCCGGCCGTGGTCGAGCAGGAACAGAAGCGCGTCGCGGAATTCCAGAGCACACTCGAGAAACTGCGCGCGCAGCTCGATCGGTTGCCTGCGTAACAAACCGTAAGGTCGATTGCGTTCACTATAATGCGGACGTGAACATAGACCGTCTGACAAGTCGATTACAGAAATAAAGGTTCGATCATGTTGAAAGTTACGAAGGCGGTGTTCCCCGTCGCCGGTCTCGGCACGCGGTTCCTCCCGGCAACGAAGGCGAGCCCGAAGGAAATGCTGCCGGTCGTCGACAAGCCGCTGATCCAGTACGCGGTCGAGGAAGCGATCGCCGCCGGCATTACCGAGATGATCTTCGTCACCGGGCGCAGCAAGCGCGCGATCGAGGATCACTTCGACAAGTCGTACGAGATCGAGGCCGAGCTCGAGGCGCGCGGCAAGGAGAAGCTGCTCGAACTCGTTCGCAGCATCAAGCCGAGCCACGTCGACTGCTTCTACGTGCGCCAGCCGGAAGCGCTCGGCCTCGGCCATGCGGTGCTGTGCGCGGAAAAGCTCGTGGCCGACAATCCGTTCGCGGTGATCCTCGCCGACGACCTGCTCGACGGCAACCCGCCCGTGATGAAGCAGATGGTTGACGTGTTCGACCACTATCACAGCTCGGTGATCGGCGTCGAAGAGATCCCGCCGTCGGAGACGAAGTCGTACGGCATCGTCGACGGCAAGGAGTGGGAAGAGTCGATCGTCAAGATGTCGGCGATCGTCGAGAAGCCGGCGCCGGAAGTCGCGCCGTCGAACCTCGGCGTGGTCGGCCGCTACATCCTGAAGCCGCGGATCTTCGAGCACCTGCGCGCGCTGAAGCCCGGCGCGGGCGGCGAGCTGCAGCTCACCGACGCGATCCAGGCGCTGCTCGCCGACGAGCAGGTGCTGGCCTACAAGTATCAGGGCACGCGCTACGACTGCGGCAGCAAGCTCGGCTACCTGAAGGCGACGGTCGAATTCGCGCTGCGCCATGCGGAAGTCGGCACGGATTTCGACGCATACCTGCGCTCGCGCAACGGCGCCCACCCGGCCGACTGAACGCGGCAAGGGCGCGACGGCTCGCTGCGGCGAGCCCGCCCTCACCTCACCGGCCGCACCGCGCTCAGCGCGCGTCGGCCGGCTTCACCAAGACGACGCCCGGCATTGCGCCCGCGTCGTCTTTTTTCGTCTTGACGAGCCAGCCGCCGCCTTCGCCGAACGGCACCTTCGCGAGCGCGCTCTTCACGAGCGCCGGCGCAGCCTGTTGCGTGCCGGGATCGCGATCTCGCAGCGCAGCCGACACGCGGTAGACGTCGGCGCCCGATTTCGCGTCGACGAAGCGCAGCGTCAGCACATGGCGGTACACGCGCCCCATGAACGGCAGGGGGAGCGGCGCCGGACCGTCAACCGTCACGCACGCGCTGCTCGCGGCGCCGCACCCGGCGGCGCTTGCCGCGACCGACGCCGGCTGCGTCGCATACGCGATCGACAGCCGGTAGCGCGCGGCCGGGAGCGGTTTCACATCGAAGCCGCGGTGCGCGAGTTCGTCGCGCACGAGCGCCTCGATCTGCCGGTATTCGGCGTCGCCCGCCTGCGCGGCCGTGCGCACGATGTCGTAGCCGTGCGCGTCGGACGCGAACGCGTTCGGCTGCCCGATCGCGCTCACGCCGCTCGTCACGCCGCCGGCGCAACCCGTCAACAGCGACACCGCCAGCGCGGCCGCTGCCCATTCCTTTCTCATGGCTTTCCCCAAATGCCTGCCGTCGCGCCCGGCCCTGTCAGGCGGACGGCTCGTCCATCGCGGGCAGCGACACCGTCACCGCGGTGCCGACACCCACCTCGCTGTCGACCGACACGCTGCCCCCATGGCGCGTGACGACCGTCTTCACGAATGCCATGCCGAGCCCGGAACCCGAGATTTCGGGCCGCTCGCCGGCATGGAACCGCTTGAAGCGCTCGAACAGATGCCGCTGATCTTCCGGCGCAATGCCGTATCCCTGATCGCGAATCGTACAGAACATCCGTTTCGATGCGTGCTCGACCGCCAGCGTACACGTGATCACGGTATCGGATGGACTGTATTTGACCGCGTTGTTCAACAGGTTCACGAACGCGCGCGTGAGCAGCGAGCGGTCCGCGCGTACCCAGCACATCCCGGTGCCGACGTCGGTGTCGATGCGGATGTGCTTCGCCTGCGCCTGCGGCCATACCTCGTCGCTCGCATCGATCAGCACGTCGACGAAGCTCGTCGTCTCGAGCTGGTATGCCTGCGACTCGGCGCGCGCCAGCTGCACGAACTCGTCGGCCAGCGACAGCGCACGGTGCGCATAGCGCTCGATCCGCGCGAGCAGCCCGCGCATCGCGTCGGTCTCGACGCGGTCGCGCTCGATCTCGACGAGCGCGAGAATCGACGACTGCGGCGAGCGCATGTCGTGCGACAGCAGGTGCAGCGCTTCCTCGCGCTGCCGCTCCGCCGCGTGCAGTTCGGTCACGTCGACGAGGCCGGCGATCCAGCCCGTCACGCGGCCCTGCGCGTTCGTGCAAGCCGCGTAGCGTAACAGATGGTCGAGCCCGTCGCGATCGCGCACCTCGATGCCGCGCGCCATCGCGTCGTGTTCGGCCTCGAGCGTCGGGTCGAGCGCGGCCGGCCAGTGTTCGCGGATCGCCGCATCGTGGTCGGCGTTGCCGTCGACGGTCTTCATGAACGTCAGCTCGCCGAGCGCGGTGCGCAGCGGCCGCCCTTCCGGCAGCGGCAGCGCGAGACGCGACCCGTAGCGCTTGGCCGCATGGTTCGCGATCAGCACGGTGCCGGCCAGGTCGGTCACGAAGATCGGCTCCGGCATGCTGTCGAGGCTGTCCCACACGAAGCGCTTCATGTCCTGCACGCGCTGCGCGGCTTGCGCCATCAGCGCCATCTGCCGCTCGAGCACGTCGCCGCCGACGTTGCGCGTGCGCGGCGCCTCCGGCAGCAGGTGCGGCTCGTCGGCGAGCCGCTGCAGCTCGCGGCGCAGGTACGACATCGTCATTTCCAGGCGCCGCCAGTTCCAGATCGGGTAGACGGCGATCAGCCCGAAGATCGCGGGCGCCGGCGACAGCCAGATGCGCGCCTCGACCAGCAGCGCGAGGCTCGCGACGACGGCGAGCGCGGCGAGGCTCAGCGTCAGCAGCAGCGCGCGCCACGGCGACAGCATCAGGAAGCCGCCCAGCAGCACGGCGAGCGGCAGCAGCGACGCGGCGAACAGGCCGGCGCCCGACGCAGGCGAGATCGCGCTGCCGGTGGCCAGCATGTCGAGCACGTTCGCATGGATATAGACGCCGGCGAGCGGCCCGAACTCGCCGGACACGGGCGTCGCGAAGCGGTCGTACAGCCCCGACGCGGTCACGCCGACGACGACGATCTTGCCGCGCAGCGCATCGGGCTTCACGCGCCCTTCGAGCACGTCGTCGAACGACAGCGTCGGATAGGCGGGCGTGTTGCGGCTGAACGGGATCAGGTAGCGGCCCTCGCCGTTCGCGTCGCGCGACAGGTCGTGCGCGTGGGCGCCGGGCACGCCGCCGACCGGATGCAGCCGGCCGGCCTGGATCGCGCGGTACACGGGCACCATCAGTTGCGGCCAGCGCACGCGGCCGTCGCTTTCGAACAGCGCAACGCTGCGAACGATGCCGTCGGGGTCGACTTCGAGGTTGATGTGACCGAGCCCGACCGCGCGCGCCGCGAGCGCGGCCACCGGCGGATCGACCACGCGCGAGCCGTCCGCCTGTTCGGGGCTCAGCAGCACGGGCAGGAAGGTCGGCACGCGGCTCATCGCGTCCGCGAACGCGCGATCCTCCGGCGACGGTTCTGTAAACAGTACGTCGTAGACGACGGCGGCCGGCTGCGCGCGCGCCAGCGTGTCGAGCAGCCGCGCATGCACGTCGCGCGACCACGGCCAGCGGCCGAGCGCGGACACGCTCTGGTTGTCGATGTCGACGACGACCACGTCGGGCGACAGCGGCAGGCTGCGCAGCATCAGCAGCCGGTCGTAGATCAGGCCGTCGACGCTCGCCGACAGGCGGCCGAGCGCGCACGCGAGAATCACCGCGATCCCGAGGCAGCCGATCGCGATCCATTCGATCAGGAAGCGGCGGCCGAGATGCCGCCGCGGGGATACGGAGTCGGGTTTCATGCGCCGCGGATCAGCGCGACAGCGTGAACGCGCCGACCGGACTGGTCTTCTCGTAGAACTTGCCGCCTTCGAACTCCTCGACGGTCACGGCCCAGAAATAGTCGCCCGGCGGCAGGTGCGCGACGGTGATCTGACGCGCATGCAGGCCGACCTGGTCGACGACAGGCGCGCTCAGGTCCTTCGAGCGCGACAGCACGAACCGGTAGCGCGCGCCCTTGCCCGCGCCGTTCGGCGACCAGCGGAACTCGTAGCCGCTCGCGCCGGGCGACGCGCTCGCGTCGAGCCCCATCGCGCGGCGTTCGAACGCGTACGTGCGCGGCTGGCCCTCGAGGCCGTTCGCGTCGATCGCGGCGACCCGAACGAAGTAGTTTCCGTTCGGCACGTTGCGGAACACCGCGCGCGGCGAATCGGTACGCGTTTCGCGGAACAGGTCGAGCAGCCCCGCGTCGTGCGCGAGCTGCACGCGGTACGCATGCGCCTGTTCAAGCGGCGCGACGTCGAACGTGACGTCGGGCTCGTCCTGCACCTTGTCGGGATGCGCAAGCGCCGGTGCGGGCAGCAGCTCGACGGGCGCGCCGACCGCGCCGGACGCCGTCGCGACGCTGCCGAAATTCGCATGCACGAGCGTCGGGGTGGCCGACTGGCGGCCGCCCGCGACGCCGACGGTGCCGTCGAGCACTTCGACGCGCGTCGACGCCGTGCCGGCCGCGTCGTAGTTCACGCGAAAGCGCGTGCCGCGCACGCCGGCCACGACCGACGGCGAACGGATCTGGAAGCGGTCGTCGCGCTTCTTCAGGTGGGTGACCTCGCTTTCGACCGAGCCGCGCGTGAGTTCGAACTCCCGATCGAGCGTGCCGGTCAGCACCGTGCGGCGCAGCGACTTCAGGTCGAGCTGGCTGTCCGGCGGCAGGCTCATGTGCGTGCCGTCGGACAGTTCGAGCGTCACAAAGCCGTTCGGGCCCGTGCGTACGCGATCGCCCTCGGCGAGCGTCGCATCGCTCGCGAGCGGCGAGAAGACATTGCCGGCGACATTATTGCCGGACGCGCGTTCCGCCGCGCCCTGCACCGCGACGACGCGCGCGGTCAGCTTTTCCTTGCGCAGCCGCGCCACCGGCAGCTTCAGCGCGATGCCGGGCTGCAGGCGCTTCGGCGCAGGCACGCCGTTGATCTGCTGAAGCAGTTGCCAGTCGTCCGTGCCTTGCAGGTAGCGTGCGGCGATGTCGTACAGCGTGTCGCCCGCGTGCGTGCGATACACGACCATCTTGCCTGCTGCCGCGGCCGCCGGCTGCGCGGCCGCATGCTGCGCGGCGAACGCAAACGCGGCCACGCAGACGGCGCGCAGCGCGGCCGTGCGCAGGTTCGCCGCGCGCTGCATGATGTGTCGGGTCACTCCGGTTCTCCCTGGCCGACCCGTTCGAGCCGGTAGCCGTAGCCGTAGATCGGCGCGAGGCGATAGCCGTTTTCGGGCCGCAGGCCGAGCTTGGTGCGCAGCATCGAGATATGCGTATCCATCGTGCGCGACGGGATGTCGGTCGCCTGCTTCCACACGAGATCGAGAATATGGGCGCGCGACAGCGGCCGGTCGAGGTGCTGGAACAGCAGCAGCGCGAGCTCGAATTCCTTCTGCGTGAGGCTCACGGCCTTGTCGCCGACGTAGGCCTGCTTCAGGTTCACGTCGAAACGGAACTGATCGAATTCGCGAACGGTGGCCTCGGCGTTGACCGGATACGCGCGGCGCAGCAGCGAGCCGATGCGCGCGCGCAGGATCGGGCCCGACACGGGCTTGACCACGTAATCGTCGGCGCCGGCGTTGAGGATCTGCGTGATCCCCGCCTCGTCGTCGCGGCTCGTCATGAAGATGATCGGCAGGCTGTGCTCGGTCTGATTGGCACGCACCCACTTCAGCACTTCCTCGCCGGACATGTCGGGCACGTTCCAGTCGAGGACCAGCAGATCGAACGTCTCGCGCTGCAGACGCTTCTTCAGGGCCTTGCCTTCCTTGAACGCATAGCACGTATGGCCAACGGCCGTCAGCGTTTGACTGACGAAATCCGTCTGGGCCGGATCGTCATCCAGTACAGCAATTCTCATAGCACCCCGCAAATCGAAATCGATTCGTCCAGTTCAGCTCTCCGCCTTCATCCAGCCGCGCGACACGTGTGCGGCGGCGTCCGGATATCGGCCGTCGAGCCGTCGTTCGCCGCTCGCGCCACCTGCGCAAACCAGCGACCCCGGCCAAGCATCTCAAAAACGGGGCACGGACGAACCGGCGATTTCATCATAGTAGTATGAAATTCGCCAACAAATTGCGCGGACTACCGTCTTTTCTTCGAATAATCCTTCCTGCCGTGCAATCTGGCGCCTAGTCGACGCGCGCCACGCCCGTCGCCGGCTCGGCGACATCGTCGGCCGGCACATGCGGTGACAGCCGCTCCGGACGCGCCGGTTGTGCCAGCATCCGCTGCAACTGCCCGCGCACACGCTCCCATGCGGTGGCCGCGTAGTCCGGCTGGCTCGCCGCCCACGCGTGCGCCAGATCGAACACGCGCTCGATCGTCGCACCGCAGTAAGTCGGGCCCGAGCCCTCGCGCTGCGCGGCATCGCGCAGCCGTTCGTCGAGCCACTCGGCCAGCCACGGCATCTCGGCCGCGGCGGAATCCGCGTACGCCTCCAGCGCGGCACGCGCGTGGCGATCCTGTTGCGGGTCGAGCTCGATACGGCTCAGCCCCGATACGCTGCGTTCCGCTTCGGACGGACTTCGAATGGTCCCTGGTCTGAAGGACATGTCCTCTCCCCGTTGTACGACGGTAGCGCCAGGCATGGCCCCCGTGCCCGCCGTACGACGTACCGTGGCCGGCGCATCCGCTGGGAGCGGACGACCGGCCGGGTCAGTATACGCAGGCGGTCGCGAAGCGAGGTTTAAGAATTGTCAGAGAAGCGTGGCCGGCGCGGCGCGGCCGTACGGCGCCCGGGCGGCCGGCACCGCGAGGCGCGCCGTCAGCGGCGGCGCATCAGGAACACGAAGGTCTTGTCCTGCGTCGTCGATTCGACGATCTCGTTGCCCGTCTGCTTCGCGAACGCGGCGAAGTCGCGCTGCGAACCCGGATCGGTCGCGAGCACCTTGAGGATCTGCCCGCTTTCCATATCGGCGAGCGCTTTCTTGGCACGCAGGATCGGCAACGGGCAATTGAGCCCGCGCGCGTCCACTTCCTTGTGAATCTGCATCGGCTGTCGACCTTCGAATGACGCGCCACACGCGGCGCGGGAGGAAGCGGCGATTTTACCGCAGCGCCGCCCCGGCTGCCCGGACGGCCCCCGGCCGGCGCCCGCGGGCGCGAGGCTCATGCGCCGGAGAAGCCGCCCGCGAGCCGTTCGCGCAGGTGCCGCACGAGCGCGCGCACCGCGCTCGGCACGACCGGGCTGTACGGCCGGATCGCGAAGATGTGGTCGCCGAACGCGCCGGACGGCCGCCAGCCGTCGAGCAGCGTGACCAGGCGGCCCGCGTCGAGGTCGCGCTGCGCGCTGAAATCCGGCAGCAGCGCGATACCGAGCCCGCCGAGCGCGGCCTCGCGCATCGCCTCGCTGTTGTTCGCGGCGAAGCTGCCGCGCACCGGCACGCTCACGCGCTGACGCCGCCGGCCGTCCGGCTCGAAACTCCAGGCGGCCGGTTCGTTGTCGCGCAGATAGCACAGGCAGCTGTGCTCGACCAGTTCGCTCGGGTGCCGCGGCGCGCCGCGCGCGTCGAGATAGTCGCGGCTCGCGACGAGCAGCGAGCGCGTGTCGCACAGCTTCCACGCGACGTGGGTCTGCGGTGCGGTGGTCGTATGGCGGATCGCGAGGTCGAAGCCTTCCTGCGTCAGCGAATGCAGCCGGTCCGACAGGTCGAGCTCGATCTGCACGCCTGGATGCAGCCGCAGGAAATCGGGCAGGTGCGGCACGACCTGCTGGCGCCCGAGCGCGACCGGCACCGTCACGCGCAGCAGCCCGCGCGGCTCGCCGGCCAGATCCTTCACGCGCGCGAAGTGCTGTCCGATCGACTCGAACGCGTCGCGCGTGCTGTCGACGAGCGTCTGGCCCGCATCGGTGAGCCGCACGCTGCGCGTCGTGCGCCGCACGAGCGGCACGCCGGCCGCCTTTTCGAGATCGGCGATGCGCTGGCTCATCGCGGCCTTGCTGATGCCGAGCCGCTGCGCGGCAGCCGTGAAACTGCCGGCCGCGGCCAGCACCGTCAGCGAATGGATATGCGGCCAGAGCGCCTGGACATTTTGCTGATTCATCCACCGATTATTCAGAATTCTGAACAGTGAATCAAGTTTCGCGGCCTTCTCCCGCCCTGCGCGTTTGCCTAGACTGGGTGCTGTCCATCCCACCCGATTCCCCAGGAGACACGATGAATCCGGTTCCCGCTTACACCTCCGACGCCGACGTCGGCCACTATGTCGACGGCGCGCCCGTCGCCGGCCGCAGCGGCCGCTTCCAGGACGTCCTCAACCCGGCGCTCGGCCGCGCGGTGCGCCGCGTGGCGCTCGCCGACGACAGCGAAGTGCAGCAGGCCGTCGCGTCGGCCCATGCCGCGTTCCCGGCCTGGGCCGAGACGCCGCCGATCCGCCGCGCGCGCGTGCTGCACCGCTTCCTGCAACTGATGAACGAGCATCGCGACGCCCTCGCGGCGATCATCACGGCCGAGCACGGCAAGGTGTTCTCCGACGCGCAGGGCGAAGTCGCACGCGGCATCGACATCATCGAATTCGCATGCGGCGTGCCGCAACTGCTGAAGGGCGACTTCACCGACCAGGTCAGCACCGGCATCGACAACTGGACGATGCGCCAGCCGCTCGGCGTCGTCGCGGGCATCACGCCGTTCAACTTCCCGTGCATGGTGCCGTGCTGGATGTTCCCGGTCGCGCTCGCGACGGGCAACACGTTCGTGCTGAAGCCGAGCGAGCGCGACCCGTCGGCCGCGCTGTTCATCGCCGACCTGCTCACGCAGGCCGGGCTGCCGCCCGGCGTGTTCAACGTCGTGCAGGGCGACAAGGGCGCGGTCGACGCGCTGCTCGACCACCCCGATGTACAAGCGGTCAGCTTCGTCGGCTCGACGCCGATCGCGGCCTACGTGCAGCAACGCGCGGTGCAGTCGGGCAAGCGCGTGCAGGCGCTCGGCGGGGCGAAGAACCACCTCGTCGTGATGCCCGACGCGAACCTCGAGCAAGCGGTCGACGCGCTGATCGGCGCCGCGTACGGGTCGGCCGGCGAACGCTGCATGGCGATCAGCGTCGCGGTGCTGGTCGGCGACGTCGCGGACAAGATCGTGCCGCTGGTGGCCGAGCGCGCACGCAAGCTGGTGATCGGCGACGGCATGCAACCGGAAGTCGAGATGGGCCCGATCGTCACCGGCGACGCGCTCAAGCGCATCGAAGGCTACATCGAGCAAGGCGTGAACGAAGGCGCGCAACTGGTGGTCGACGGCCGCGGGCTGCGTGTGGCCGGCCGCGAGGCGGGCTTCTTCACCGGCGGCACGCTGTTCGACCACGTGACGCCCGAGATGCGCATCTACAAGGAGGAAATCTTCGGGCCGGTGCTCGGCTGCGTGCGCGTGAAAGATTTCGGCGAAGCGGTCGACCTGATCAACGCGCATGAATTCGGCAACGGCGTGTCGTGCTTCACGAGCGACGGCGGCATCGCGCGCGAATTCGCGCGGCGCATCCAGGTCGGCATGGTCGGCATCAACGTGCCGATTCCGGTGCCGATGGCGTGGCACGGCTTCGGCGGCTGGAAGAAGAGCCTGTTCGGCGACATGCATGCGTACGGCGAGGAAGGCGTGCGCTTCTACACGCGCCAGAAGTCGGTGATGCAGCGCTGGTCGTCGAGCATCGGCAAGGGCGCCGAATTCGCGATGCCGACCGCGAAGTAAGTCCGCCGCTGTGCCGCCCGCGCGATCGATCGGCGGGCGGCGCATCGGCCATCGCGTTCAGCCGGCCTGCGTGCCGTGCGCGCCGTCGGCGGTCGGCAGATACGACAGTTCGAGCCGGTACGCGAGCGCGACGAACAGGCTCTGCGCAAGGCCCATCGTGGCCGTCAGCGCGCGGAAACCGAACGTCGCGCTGTCCTGCACCATCAGCGTCACCTCGGCTTCCCGCGCGAGCGGGCTCATCCGGCTGTCGGTGATCGCGATCAGCCGCGCGCCGCGCTGCACGGCCTGCTGCGCGACCTGCACGGTTTCCTCCGCATACGGCATGAACGAGATCACGATCATCACGTCGCCCGCGCGCACCGAGCGGATCTGCCCGAGATGCATGCTGCCGAGCGCGCTGAACAGCCCGATGCGCTTGTCGGTGTGCTGCAGCGCATAGTCGAGGTACACGGCGATCGGAAACGCACGGCGCGAGCCCGCGATCCAGATCGCCTGCGTGTCGGCGAGCAGGTCGACGGCCTGCGCGAGCGCCTGCGAATCGAGCGTCTGCCGCAGTTGCTGCATCCCGGCGATGCTGCCCTTGATGAACTCGTCGGCGATCTGTTCGGGCTGCAGGCTCGACGAGCCCGATTCGATCACGTCGCGCAACCGCAGGTTGTACGCGCGCCCCGGCGCGATCTGCTGCGCGAGCCCCTCGCGGAACAGCCGCTGCATCTCGGAAAAGCCGGAGAAGCCGAAATGCTTCGCGAAGCGCACGACGGCCGACGGCTGGACGCCGCACGCCTCCGCGAGCGACTGGATGCCTTCCAGGCCAAGCTGGTCCCGATGCGTTTCCACGTGGCGCGCGATCACCTTCAGGCGATTGCTGAGGCCGTCGTATTCCTGCGTCAGATGCTGCAGGAACTGCTCGACGGTGGCGGGAGGTTTCTCGGATGAACTCATCGGATAGCGCGAAGTTGACGGCCCCGATGCGCGCGCGATGCGGGCGGGCGCGGCCCGGGGCTCACCTGGATACATGCATGAAGGGCGAATTTAATCACGTTTGCGGCACGGCCCGCGCCGCACGCTCGCTCCCACGCGCTCGATCATCACTTGCCTACGCTCCACGGCGGTACTGGAAGCGATTGTCCGACGCTCTCGCGGCGCCGTAAAGATCAGGGTGTCTACCAAGGCCGGCCGCCACGGCAGCGCGCGGCGCAACCGGCCTGCCCTGCTCAGCGATAGTCGACCCACACGCCGCCCGCATCGGCGGAACGCACGCAGTTCTCGACCCAGCGCACGCCTTCCACGCCCGCATGGACGTCCGGATAGCGGATGTGCTTCAACGCGGCGGCGTCGCCGCGATCGGCCGCATCCATCGCCAGCGCGAAGCGCGCGTAGAGATTCGACCACGCTTCGAACAGCCCTTCCGGATGCCCGGCGCCGATCCGATCCTCGCGCAACGCGTGCGGATGCAGATAGCCCATTCCGCGATCGAGCACCTGCGCGGGTTGGCCCTGCACTTCGTAGCGCAACTGGTTCGGATGCTCGTCCCACCATTCGACGCTCGCCTTCGAGCCGATCACGCGCACCTTCTGGCTGTGCATCGAACCCGCGTTCACCGCGCTCGACCATACGTAGCCGACCGCGCCGGTGTCGTATTCCATGATCGTGAACGCGTTGTCTTCCAGCGGCGCGCGGCTCTTCACGAAGCTCTGCCGCGAACACATCAGCCGCCGTATCTTCAGCTCGGGCGCCATCACCTCGGAGATGTACAGCGGATGCGTGCCGATGTCGCCGAGCACGTAGCTCGGGCCCGCGAACTTCGGGTCGACGCGCCAGCGCGCGGACGCGCTCGCGGCCTCGACGCCTTCGCTGTGGAAGCCGTGCGCGAACTGCATCTGCACGATGCGGATTTCGCCGAGATCGCCGCGCGCGATCATCTCGCGCGCCTGCTCGATCATCTGGTGTCCGGAATAGCCGTACGCGACGCCGACGATCCGGTTCTTCTCGACCGACAGCCGCTGCAGCGTCTCGGCCTCGTCGGTCGTGAAGCACAGCGGCTTCTCGCAGACCACGTGCAGCCCCGCGTTCAGCGCCGCGCGGCAGATTTCGAAGTGCGTGTTGTTCGGCGTTGCGATCGATACCGCGCGGATGCCGTCCGGGCGCCGCGCCTCGGCGTCGAACATCGTCGCGTAGTCGGGATAGCAGCGTTCGGCCGCGACGCCGAGCTTCACGCCGAACTGGCGGCCGCGTTCGGGGTCGAGGTCGAACGCGCCCGCGAGCAACTGGAAGCTGCCGTCGCGCAACGCGGCCGACCGGTGGCTGTAGCCGATCTGGCTGCCGAGCCCGCCGCCGACCATGCCCCAGCGAATCGAATGTCCAAGCAGAATCTGTCCGTCAATCATGATGGTGGTGTTCCTGGTGCGTGTTCAGTGGGTCATGCAAAACCGGCCGACGCGAGAAACGCGCGGCTCGCGGCGACGTCGCGCAGGCTCGTGCCGGCGTTGCGCGGGTCGCGCTCCTGCTCGATCGTGATGTAACCCGCGTAGCCGATCTCGTCGAGCGCCTCGCGGATCGCGCGGTAGTCGAGCACGCCGGTGCCGATCGGGCACATCACGCCGCGCGCGCACGCGGCGAAGAACGCGATGTGCTCGCCCATCACCGCGTCGTACACGGCCGCGTCGATGTCCTTGAAATGCACGTAGTCGACGCGCGACGCGTGACGGCGCAGCCACGTTTCCGGGTCCATGCCCGAGTAATGCAGGTGGCCGGTGTCGAGACACAGGCCGGCCGTGTCGGCGGGAATATCGGCGACGATCCGGTCGATCTCGTCCGCGAACTCGATATAGCCGCCCGCGTGCGGATGAATCACCGCGCGCACGCCGAATTCGTCGCGTGCGATCGTCGCGATCTGCCGGATATGGTCGACCATCCGCGCCCAGCGCTCGTCCGACAGCCAGCCGCGGCGCACGATCGCCGTGCCCGGCCGCGTAGTCGCGCTCGTCGTGGCCCCAGTCCATCACGACCAGGTACGGCGCCGCATGGCGCTGGCCGTCCTGCGTCGGCAGCCTGGGCAGCCGCGTGATCAGCGCGCAGATGTCGCGGGTCTGGCGCAGCAGGTTCGGCAGGTTCTCCGGCGACACGAGATCGTCGAAGATCGTGCCCGCGGTGATGCTCAGGCGTTGCCGCTCGAGCTCGGCGCTCACCACGTCCAGTTCGAGCGGGATGTAGCCATACGGCCCCAGCTCGATGCCCGAGTAACCGGCCTGCGCGGCCTCGGCGAGCACCTGCCGCCACGGCGGCAGGTGCGGGTTCTTCACGTCGTCGACGCCCCAGCAGCACGGGGCGCAGCCAATCTTCATCGTCATGTCGGTCGGTCCGTCAGACAAGCGGCGGGTGGCCGCGGATCAGCCACGATAGAACGCGGGACGCTCGGCCATCGCGATCGGTTCGACCGCGCCGCTCTTCTGCGCGCGCACGCACGCGTCGGCCGCGACCGCCGCCGCGTAGCCGTCCCAGGCCGACGGCCCGGTGAGCGCATGCGCGCGCACGCCGTCGATGAATGCCTGCAGCTCGACGTCGTACGACGCGATGAAGCGCTCCTTCCAGTCGGTCATGATCTCGACCGACTGCCGCGCCGCATGCTTGAGCCCGACGGCCGGCGGATCGGGCAGCTTCGCGATGCCCTGCTCGCCGACCACCTCGCACTGGATGTCGTAGCCGTACTGGCAGTTCACGAAGATCTCGACGTCGATGCGCACGCCGCTCGCGGTTTCGAGCAGCACGATCTGCGGATCGGCGAGATGGGCGGACGCATGGCGCGTCTTCTTCGGATAGACGACCTGCGCGCTCGTGTAATCCTCGCCGAGCAGCCAGCGCAGCACGTCGAGTTCGTGGATCAGCGTGTCGGTGATCGCCATGTCGGTCGTGTAGCGCTCGCCGACCGACTGGTTGCGGTGCGCGCAATGCAGCATCAGCGGCGCGCCGATTGCGCCGCTGTCGATCACGCGTTTCAGCGCGCGGTAGCCTTCGTCGTACGGCCGCATGAAGCCGACCTGCACGAGCCGCTTGCCGTGCGCGACTTCGGCTTCGACGATCCGCATGCAGCCGTCGGCGGTGACGGCCAGCGGCTTCTCGCAGAACACCGGCTTGCCGTGCGCGATCGCGTCGAGCACGAACGCTTCGTGCGTCGGCCCCCACGACGTGACGAGCACGGCCTGCACGTCGGCGGCCGCGACGACCTCGTGGCCGTCGCCGTAGATCTCCGCTTCGAGCCCGTACTTCGTCACCGCATCGCGCGCCTGCTGCGGATCGATGTCGTTGACGGCCACGACGCGCGCGCCGGACAGCGTGCGGGTCAGTCTGCGGATATGGTCCTGGCCGATCGCGCCGCAGCCGATCACGCCGATTTGCAAGGTCATCTAACAGTCTCCAGTCGTTCATTGGCGGTGCGGCACGCGCCGCACCGGTCAGTCATTCTTCACCGCGCGGTGCGATCGAAATGACGATCGACGTAGCGCTGGATCGTGTCGCGCATGTAGCGCGACGACGCTTCCGCGCGGTCCTCCCACGCGAACACGCACGACGACATCACGCCGTCGAAGCCTGCCGCGCCGAGCGCGCGAAAGAACACGTCCCAGTCGATCTCGCCCTGCCCGATGTCGAGATGCTGGTGCACGCGGATCTGGTTCGAACCCGGCGGGTTCACGATGTAGCGCAGCTGGCTGCTCTTGCGGTGGTCGAACGTATCGGCCACGCGCACGTGCGCGAGGATCGGCGCGGCCTGCGCGATCATCGCGGCCATGTCGTCGCCGTAGTAGAACGTGTGCGGCGCGATGTACGACAGCTTCAGCGACGGCGAGCCGATGTTCGTGACGATGTCGATCGCCGGCTGCAGCTGCTCGATCCAGTCCTCCGGATGCGGCTCGACCGACAGCACGATGCGTTCGCGCTCGAGGATCGGCAGCAATTCGTCCATCGACCGGAACCACGCGGCTTCGCACAGTTCCTTCGGGTTCGCCCCCGGCCGTTCGCCGACCGAGCGCTCGGGCGACGCGCCGCGCCCGAACTCCGACACCATCAGCGCGCACTCCATCTCGACCGCCACCTCGATCGCCTTCTTCCAGCAGCGCACCGCCCATTGCCGCTCGTCGTCGAACGGGCTCGCCCAGCGGTACATCGGCTGCAGCGACGCGAGGCCGACGCCGCTTGCGCGCAGCGCGTGGCGGAACGCGGCCATGCGCTCGCGGGTCGCGCGCGGCATCACCCACCAGTCGAGAAAGTCGCTGCGCGGCGACAGCTCGATCTGGTCGTAGCCGAGCTCGGCCACCGCGTGCGGCAGCCGGTCGAGCGGCAGGTGGCGAATCATGTACGGGTCCAGCGCGATCTTCATCGGGTTTCCTTCGCGAATGGGGGAGCGGGCTCGCGCGCATACGTGTGCTCAGCGGCGCTTCTTCTTGTTGCGGTACTGGTCGGCGATCACGGCCGCGACGATGATCGCGCCCTTGACCATCTCCTGGTAATACGCGTCGATGCGGATGAAGGTGAAGCCCGACGTCATCACACCGAGGATCAGCACGCCGATCACGGTGCCCGTCACGCGGCCGAGGCCGCCCGACAGCGACGTACCGCCGATCACGACCGCCGCGATCGCGTCGAGCTCGTACATCACGCCCATGCCCGACTGGCCGGAGATCGCGCGCGCGGCCGTCACGGTGCCGGCGATCCCGCTCAGGAGGCCCGCGATCGCATAGACGAAGATCAGGTGGCGGGTGACGTTGATGCCCGACACGACGGCCGCATGACGGTTCGCGCCGATCGCGTAGGTGTACTTGCCGAAGCGCGTGTAGCGCAGCACGACGTGGAAGATCGCGGCGATCACGAGGAAGATGATCACCGGATTGGCGCCCGCGCCGATCGCGGCGAACTGGTCGGTCAGCATCGACACCGGCATCCCGTTGGTGAACCACTTCGCGAAGCCGCGCGCGGCGACCATCGTGCCGAGCGTCGCGATGAACGGCGGGATGCCCGTCATCGCGATCAGCGAGCCGTTCAGCAGGCCGACCAGCAGCCCGACGCACACGCCGGCCAGCACGGGCCAGATGATCGGCAGGTCGGTGAGGTGCGGAAACACCGCGCGAGGGAAGTCGGACACCTGCGCGAGACTCGCGGACACGACCGCCGCGGCGGCCACGACCGAGCCCGACGACAGGTCGATCCCGCTGGTGATGATCACGAGGTTCACACCCACCGCGATGATGCCGATCACGGCCATCTGCAGCACGATGATCTCGAGCCGCTCGGCGTTGAACAGGAAGCTCTGGCCGACGACGATCCAGCCGACGATCTCGAAGAACAGGCTGATGCCGACGAGCACGAGGAAGATGCTCAGCTCGGGCGGCCACTTCGTGTGCCGCGACTTGAGGGTCATGGTCTGCGCGTCCGCGACCGGATTCAGGTTGCCCATTTCGTTGTCTCCACTCTTGTTTCGGCTCAGCGCGACGCGAGGTCCATGATGCGGACCTGGTCGGCGTCCTTGCGATCGACGATGCCGGTCATGCGCCCTTCGTGCATCACCATCACGCGATCGCTCATTCCCAGCACTTCCGGCATTTCCGACGAGATCATCAGCACCGCGACGCCCTTGCCGGCGAGCGCGCTGACGAGCCGGTGAATCTCGGCCTTCGCGCCGACGTCGATGCCGCGCGTCGGTTCGTCGAGGATCAGGATGCGCGGCTGCGTGAGCAGCCACCGGCCGATCAGCACCTTCTGCTGGTTGCCGCCCGACAGGTTCTGGATCTCCTCGTGCAGCCCGGGCGACTTCACGCGCAGCATCCGGCTCATTTCCTCGCAGTCGCGCTTCAGTTGCGCGTGCCGCACGAAATTGAACTTCACGTAGCGGTTGCTGAGCACCGCGGCCTCCATGTTCGCGAGGAGGTCGAGGTTCAGGAAACAGCCGGTGTCCTTGCGGTCTTCGGTGAGGAAGGCCATCCCGTGCTTCATCGCCTGCGCGGGCGTCGCGATGCGCACCGGCTTGCCGTCGATGCGGATCTCGCCCGACGTGGCCGGCACGACGCCGAACAGCGCCTCGGCGACGTTCGAGCGCCCCGACCCGACGAGGCCGGCCACGCCGAGGATCTCGCCCGCGCGCAGCTCGAAGCTCACGTCGCGGAACACGCCGTCGACGCCGAGATCCTTCACCGACAGCACGACGTCGCCGATCGGCACCTCCTCCTTCGGGAACATCTGCGTGATCTCGCGCCCGACCATCATCCGGATGATGTCGTCGCGCGTGACGTCGCTCGATGCGTGCGTGCCGATGTACTTGCCGTCGCGGAACACCGAGAATTCGTCGGCGATCTCGAACAGCTCGTTCATCTTGTGCGTGATGTAGACGATGCCCTTGCCCTGCTCGCGCAGCTGCCGAATGATCCGGAACAGGTGCGTGACTTCCTTGTCGGTCAGCGCGGAGGTCGGCTCGTCCATGATCAGCACGTCGGAGTCGAACGACACGGCCTTCGCGATCTCGACCATCTGGCGGCTCGCGACCGTCAGCGTGCGCACGTCGGTTTCCGGATCGATGTCGATCGACAGCCGTTCGAACAGCTCGGCCGTGCGGCGGCGCAGCGCCGCGTGATCGATCAGGCCGAAGCGGTTCTTCGGTTCGCGGCGGATCCAGATGTTCTCCGCGACCGTCATGTACGGCATCAGGTTGAGTTCCTGGTGGATCATCGCGATGCCGCGATCGAGCGCATCCAGCGGGCCGTTCAGCACGACCGGCTCGCCGTTGATCAGGATTTCGCCCTGGTCGGGCGTGTAGACGCCCGCGATGATCTTCATCAGCGTCGACTTGCCCGCGCCGTTCTCGCCCATCAGCGCATGAACGGTGCCGCGGCGCACGCGGAACTGCACGCCGTCGAGCGCGACGACGCCCGGAAAGGACTTGCCGACGCCGCGCACCTCGAGCACGCAGTCGGCCGCGGAAGAAGCCGGCGGCGCCGACGCGCCGGACGAAGCGGCCGACGCATCGGCGCCGGCCATCGGGCGCGCGATCCTGGCTGTAAACATGGACGTTCCTCGACGAGTCGCGCGCGAACCCGGCCGTGCCGGGCCCGCGCAGTTCAACGGATCACCGGTCAATGCTTCGCGTACTGGCTCATGTTCTCGGGCGTGACCAGCTCGAACGGCACGTTCACGTAGCGGTCGACGGGCTGTTTCTTCGCGAGCTTGAGCGCGGCCGCGACGGCCTGCTGCCCCTGCCCGGCCGCGTTCTGATACACCGACACCTTCAGCTCGCCGCTCTTCATCGACGCGAGGCCGTCCGGCGTCGCGTCGATGCCCGCGACGATCGTCTTCGGCGTCCACTTGCGCGCGGCCTTCAGCGCGTTGATCGCGCCGATCGCCATCTCGTCGTTGTTGGAGATGATCGCGTCGTACTTCGTGCCGGAACTCAGCCAGTTCATCGTGATGTCCTGGCCCTGCGTGCGGCTCCACTTGCCTTCGCGCTTGTCGACGATCTTCATGCCCGAGCAGTCCTTCGTCGCGATCACGTCCTCGATGTCCTTGGTGCGGGCGCGCGCCGATTCGTTGGACAGCTCGCCCATCAGCACGAGCACGTCGCCCTTGCCGCCGAGCAGCTTGCACACCTGGCGCGCCTGCAGCGTGCCCGACTGCTTCTCGTCGGACGCGACGACCGCGACGCCGGCCGGCAGCTTGTCGAAATCCACCGGCTTGCGGTTCACGTAGACGAGCGGGATCTTCGCGGCCGTCACCATCTTCGTGATCTTCGGCGTCGCGTCGGTATCGACCGCGTTCACGATGATCGCGTCGACCTTCTGCGCGATCATGTTCTGGACCTGGCTCAACTGCTTGCCGACGTCGTTGCCGCCGTCCTCGATCTGCACCGTCGCGCCGTCCTTCTTCGCTGCGTCGGAAATGCTGTTGCGCAGGATGGTCAGGAACGTGTCGTCGAACGACGCCATCGTCACGCCGATCTTCTCGGCATGCGCGAGCGGCGCAGCCAGGATCGCGGCGGCCGCGACGGCCATCAGCTTGGTCTTCATGATCAATCTGTCTCCTCATCTCCGGGGGCGGAAGACGGCGCGTTGCGCGCCGCCGGGCCCAGTCCGATCGAAGCCGATGCGGACTGATGCATCCGGATGAAACTGTAGATCACTTCCTCGAAAATTTGGAAATTTATTTCTACGTGATTTCACCTAGGGAACTGGATTTCCAAAAAGTCTAGACTGCGTCCGTAGCCCGATTCCTTGCGGCAGGCAGTCCCGCGTCGTGCAGTACACGATGCGGACGGTCGCGACCGGATCGGCCCCCTAATTCGCCGGCATCGCCGAACGCCGGCCGCGAGCGTGACACGTGATATGAGCCTGCTGAACTTTCCGAGTGACCGCCCCATCGATCTCGCCTGCCTCGGCCGCGTGGCCGTGGATCTCTATGCGCAGCAGTACGGCAGCCGCCTGGAAGACGCGCGCAGCTTCCAGATGTATCTCGGCGGCTCGTCGGGCAACGTCGCGTTCGGCGTCGCGCGGCTCGGGCTGAAGACCGCGATGATTTCGCGCGTCGGCGACGAGCAGATGGGCCGCTTCCTGCGCGAGACGCTCGAGCGCGAAGGCTGCGACACGAGCCAGTTGCAGACCGACCGCGAACGCCTCACCGCGCTGGTGCTGCTCGGGCTGAAGGATCGCGACACGTTTCCGCTGCTGTTCGTGCGCGAGAACTGCGCGGACATGGCCGTGCGCGCCGACGAGATCCGCGAGGACTTCATCGCCGGCTGCCGCGCGCTCGCGATCACCGGCACGCACCTGTCGACGCCGGGCACGCGCGAGGCGTCGCTGACCGCGCTCGGCTATGCGCGCCGCCACGGCGTCGTGCGGATTCTCGACATCGACTACCGGCCCGTGCTGTGGGGGCTGACCGCGCGCGGCGCGGGCGAGAACCGCTACGTGCCGGACGCGCAGGTGACGCGGCAGCTGCAGCAGGTGCTCGGTGAATTCGACCTGCTGGTCGGCACCGAGGAGGAGTTCCTGATCGCCGGCGGCGTGCCGCACGACCTGATCGGGTCGCTCCAGGCGGTGCGCGCCATCACGAACGCGACGCTGGTCGTCAAGCGCGGCGCGCTCGGCTGCTGCGTGATCGAGGGCGACATTCCCGCCCGCATCGACGACGCGCCGACCTTTCTCGGCGAACGCGTCGAGGTGCTCAACGTGCTCGGCGCGGGCGACGCGTTCCTGTCGGGCCTGCTGTCGGGGCTGCTGCGCGGGCGCGACTGGGCCGAGTCGACGCGCATCGCGAACGCGTGCGGCGCGATCGTCGTGTCGCGCCATGCGTGCTCCGCGGCGATGCCGACGCCGGCCGAACTCGCGCACTGGTTCGACGGCAGCCGCAACCCGGTGGTCGACGCGGACCACACGCTCGCGCACCTGCATCGCGTGACGGTGCCGCGCCGCGAATGGGACGACCTGTGCGTGATGGCGTTCGACCATCGCAGCCAGTTCTACGAGCTCGCGGTGCAGTCCGGCGCGGACGAAGCGCGGATCAAGACGCTGAAGCAGCTGCTCGTGCGCGCGGTGGAGAAGGTCGAGCGCGATCGCCATATCGAAGGCCACGTCGGCGTGCTGATCGACGGCGGCGGCTACGGCAGCGACGCGCTGGCCTCGGCCACCGGGCGCGGCTGGTGGGTCGGCCGCCCGGTCGAGCTGCCGGGCTCGCGGCCGCTGCGTTTCGACGAAACGCGCTCGGTCGGCTCGTCGCTCACGCACTGGCCGACCGAACAGGTCGTGAAGTGCCTCGTTCACTATCACCCCGACGACGCCGTCGACCTGCGCGTCGAACAGGAGCAGCGCGTGCTGGAACTGTGGGAAGCCACGCGCGCCAGCGGCAACGAGCTGCTGCTGGAAATGATTCCGCCGCGTGCGGTCACGCCGGCCGGCACCGAGGACGACGCGGTGCTGCGCACGATCGCGCGCTTCTACAACCTCGGCGTGAAGCCCGAATGGTGGAAGCTCACGCCGCTGAGCGCCGACGGCTGGACGCGGCTCGCCGCGCTGATCGCGGAGCGCGACCCGTACTGTCGCGGCGCCGTGATCCTCGGGCTGAACCAGCCTCTGCAATATCTCGTCGACAGCTTCCGCTCGGCGACCAACCCGATCGTCAAGGGCTTCATGGTCGGGCGCACGCTGTGGGCCGACGCGTCGCTGAACTGGTTCGCCGGCCGGATCGACGACCAGGCGCTGATCGACGAAGTCGCCGGCAACTTCGCGCAGCTGGTCGACGCATGGCTCGGCCGCCGCGCGGCGGCCGCCCGCGCCGCCGCGGCCTGACGCGACGCCCCACCCGATTCCTCTTCACCGACCGACATGACCTCTACCGTAAGACTGACCGTCAGCCAGGCGCTCGTGCGCTACCTGGCCGCCCTGCGCGCCGAAGTCGTCCAGCCCGACGGCCGCACCGAGATCCTGCCGTACTGCGGCGGCGTGTTCGCGATCTTCGGCCACGGCAACGTGGCCGGGCTCGGCGAGGCGCTGCATGCGGAAAAAGACCGCTTGCCGACCTTGCGCGCGCACAACGAGCAAGGGATGGCCAACGCGGCCGTCGCGTTCGCGAAAGCGAATTTCCGTCAGCGGATGATGGCCGCGACGTCGAGCATCGGCCCCGGTGCGACCAACATGCTGACGTCGGCCGCGCTCGCGCACGTCGGCCGGCTGCCGCTGCTGCTGCTGCCCGGCGACGTGTTCGTGTCGCGGCTGCCCGACCCCGTGCTGCAGCAGGTCGAGGATTTCGAACAGGGCGACGTCAGCGCGAACGACTGCTTCCGGCCGGCGACGCGCTATTTCGACCGGATCACGTCGCCCGAGCAGCTGCTCGTCGCGCTGCCGCGCGCGATCCAGGTGATGACCGACCCCGCGCAATGCGGCCCGGTGTGCCTCGCGCTGCCGCAGGACGTGCAGACCTTCGCGTACGACTGGCCCGAGGATTTCTTCGCGCCGCCGGTGATCCGGATGCGCCGGCCGCCGGCCGACGCGCTCGAACTCGCCGACGCGCTTGACGTGCTGAAGGCCGCGAAGAAGCCGCTGATCGTCGCCGGCGGCGGCGTGCTGTACAGCCAGGCATGGGACGCGCTGCGCGCGTTCGCCGACACGCACGGCGTGCCGGTCGCCGAATCGCAGGCCGGCAAGGGCAGCCTCGCGTGGGACCATCCGCTCAATCTCGGGTCGATCGGCGTGACGGGCTCGCCTGCCGCGAACCGCGCGGCCGCGCAGGCCGACGTGATATTCGCGGTCGGCACGCGGCTGCAGGATTTCACGACCGGCTCGCATGCGCTCTATGGCGACGCGACGCTGTTGAGCCTGAACGTGCAGCCGTTCGACGCGGGCAAGAAACGCGGCCATCAACTGGTGGCCGACGCGCGCACGGGCCTCGGCCAGTTGTCGGCGGCGCTGGCCGGCTGGCGCGCCGATCCGGCCTGGACCGCCGGCAACCGCGACCAGGCCGCCGCATGGAACGCGCGCGTGACCGAACTCACCACGCACGTGCCGATGGACACGCTCCCGTACGACGCGGAAGTGATCGGCGCGGTGCGCGACTCCGCGGCCGATGCGGGGCGCGACAGCGCGCGCGACGATCTCGTCGTGTGCGCGGCCGGCACGCTGCCGGCCGAGCTGCACAAACTGTGGCGCAGCGGCGTGCCGGGCAACTACCACATGGACTACGCGTACTCGTGCATGGGCTACGAGATCGCGGGCGGCCTCGGTGCGAAGCTCGCGCGGCCGGCGCGCGAAGTGATCGTGATCGTCGGCGACGGCTCGTACATGATGCTCAACGCGGAACTCGCGACGTCCGTGATGCTCGGCCGCAAGCTGATCGTCGTGATCCTCGACAACCGCGGCTACGGCTGCATCGAGCGGCTGCAGCTGAATTGCGGCGGCGCGAGCTTCAACAACATGCTCGACGACTGCGTGCCGGAAGGCGGCGAGCGCTCGACGATCGATTTCGCGATGCATGCGCGCGCGATGGGCGCCGACGCCGTGCACGTGCGCGACATCGGCGAACTGCGGCGCGAAATGAAGCGCGCCCGCGCGGCGACGAAGAGCCAGGTGCTCGTGATCGACACCACGCACCGGCGCACGACCGACGACGGCGGCGCGTGGTGGGAAGTCGCGGTGCCGCAGGTGTCGGCGCGCGCCGGCGTCGACGCGGCGCACCGCGCGTATCTCGATGCGAAGACCCGGCAGCGGCGCTGATCGCGCGCACTGCCCACGAACCCTCCCTGCGAAAAACACATTCGAATCAAGGAAGCACGTCATGAGCTGGAACGTCCGCATCGGTATCAATCCCCTGTCGTGGATGAACGACGACCTGCCGTCGCTCGGCGGCGAGACGCCGCTCGAAACGGCGCTGAAGGAAGGCGCCGAAATCGGCTACGCAGGCTTCGAGCTCGGCAACAAGTTTCCGAAGACGGGCCCCGAGCTGAAGGCGAAACTCGCCGAGTTCGGGCTCGTATGCGTGTCGGGCTGGTATTCGGGCTTTCTCGCCGAAGTCGCGCCGGGCCTGAGCGACGCCGATGCGCTCGCCGCGGAGATCGAGCGCTGCCGCGCGCACATGACGAAGCTGCAGTACAACGACGTGAAGGTGGTCGTGTACGGCGAATGCGCGGGCACGATCCAGGGCAACATCGACACGCCGGTCGCGAAGCGGCCGCGCTTCGTCGACGACGACGCGTGGCGGCGCTATGCGGCGCGCCTCGACGCGTTCGGCGCGCACCTGCTCGACACGTACGGGATCAAGCTCGCCTACCATCACCACATGGGCGCGTACGTCGAGTCGCCCGCCGACGTCGACCGGCTGATGGCGCTGACCGACCCGGCGAAGGTCTTCCTGCTGTTCGACACCGGCCACGCGTATTTCGGCGGCGCGGCCGACCCGGTGGCGCTGCTGAAGAAGCACGTCTCGCGCGTGGTCCACGTGCATTGCAAGGACGTGCGGCCGCAGGTCGTCACGCAGGCGCGCAACGACGGCTGGAGCTTCCTGAACGGCGTGATCAACGGCACCTTCACGGTGCCCGGCGACGGCGCGCTCGACTACGAGGCAATACTGCGTACGCTGAAAGATGCCGGCTATGAAGGCTGGCTCGTCGTCGAGGCCGAGCAGGACCCGGCCGTCGCGCCGAGCTATGCGTATGCGAAGAAGGGCTACGAATCGCTGCGCGCGATCGTCGACCGGCTGAGCCCTACCCCACGGAGCCCGAACCCATGACGATTTCTCCCCTGCTGGTCAAGGCCTCGGCCGACCGCGAAATCTGCAACGTCACGCCCGAATCGGCCGGCTGGAAGCACGTCGGCTTCCGCGCGCTGCGCCTGAAGGCCGGCGACACCGAAACGCTCGACACCGGCGCGCGCGAGCTGTGCGTGGTCGTGCTCACCGGCACGGTGCGCGCGGACGTCGACGGCGCCACCTACGACGCGCTCGGCACGCGCGACAGCGTCTTCGACGCCGTGTCGCCGGACGCGCTGTACGTGCCGGGCGGCAAGACGGTCACGCTGGTCGCGACGCGCGACGCGGAAATCGCGCTGTGCACCGCGCCGTACACGAGCGGCGACAAGCCCGTGCAACGCCTGGACGGCGAGCGGATGCGCCGCTCGGTACGCGGGCAAGGCACCAATACGCGCTACGTGTGCGACATCCTGATGGGCGACAACCCGGCGGCCGACCGGCTGCTCGTGGTCGAGGTCGTCACGCCGGCCAGCCATTCGAGCAGCTATCCGCCGCACAAGCACGACCGCGACGCGGCGCCCGAGGAAACGTCGCTCGAGGAAACCTACTACCACCGGATCGATCCGCCGCAGGGCTTCGCGTTCCAGCGCGTGTACACGGACGACCGCAGCCTCGACGAAGCCTGCGCGGTCGAAAACCACGACGTCGTGATGGTGCCGCGCGGCTATCACCCGGTGGTCGCGCCGCACGGCTACAACCTGTACTACCTGAACGTGATGGCCGGGCCGAGCCGTGCGTGGGCGTTCAAGAACGATCCCGCGCACGAATGGATGCTCGACGCGGCGCCGCCGCGCTGACGCATTGAAGCAGTGAACGGAACACGGGCCCGCGCGCGGCCCGTGACGACGCGACGCCCGGCACGCGCACGCTGAGCCGGCGACGCCACGGAGCCGCCATGGTGACGACCCTCTTTCGCCTCGAACCCCCTCCCTTCGACGACGACGCGTCGAACCCGGCGCTGCCGCGCTTCGACGCGGCGATCGCCCGCCGGATCGGCGAGATCGCGGTCAACCTCGCGTCGCGCCGCGGGCTGCCGATCGCGGTCGGCATCGTCGGCGAGCGCGCGCCGCTGTTCTACTGCGCGCTCGACGGCAGCCGCGCCGGCGACAGCGACGCGATCCGCCGCCGGCAGAACACGGTGCTGCGCTTCGGCGTCAGTTCGCTCGCGGTCGGCGAACGCTTTCGCCGCGCCGGCTGGTCGCTGCAGTCGCAGGGGCTGTCGGACGACGACTATGCGCTCGACGGCGGCGGCGTGCCGCTACGGATCGCCGGTGCGGGCGTCGTCGGCGCGATGACGATCGCGGGGCTCGACGACGCGCGCGATCATGCGCTCGTCGTCGAGTGTTTGCGCTGGCACGTCGGCGCGAATGCGCTCGCGATGAGCACGTAGCCGCCGCGCGACGATGAAGCGGCTGGCGGCGCCGGTCAGGCGGCCGCTTGCGCGCCCCCTGCTACCCGCGCGGCTCGATCCGCTCAGTTCAGCCCGCCGCTCACGACGAGGTGCTCGCCGGTCATCCAGCGTGCATCGTCCGACGCGAGGAATACGGCCACCGACGCGATATCGTCCGGCTCGCCGAGACGGCCGAGCGGCGTTTCGGCGCGCACCTGTTTGTCGAGATCCGAACCGATGATGCCCGCGCTGTGCGTGCCCTCGGTCACGATCATCCCCGGGTTGATCGCGTTCACGCGAATCTTGCGCGGGCCGAGTTCGAGTGCGAGCACGCCGGTGATCGCGTCGACCGCGCCTTTGGTGCCGCTGTATACCGCGCTCGCGGGCGGCGTGATGCTGGTCACCACCGAGCTGATGTTGATGATGCTCGCGCCTTCGCCGAGATGCTTGACGGCGGCCTGCGTGGTCAGCAGCACGCCGAACACGTTCGTGTCGAACTGCCGCCGGTAGTGTTCTTCGGTGATCGCTTCGATCGGCGCGAATTCGTACACGCCGGAATTGTTGACGAGCACGTCGAGGCGGCCGTACGTGTCGATCGCCGTGTCGACGATGCGCTGCGCGTCGGCGGCCTTCGACACGTCGCCGCCGACGGCGACCGCGCGGCCGCCGGCCTCGACGATCGCGCCGACGACCGCGTCGGCACCCGCCTTGCTGCTCGCATAGTTGACGACGACCGATGCGCCCTCGGCGGCCAGTGCCTTCGCGATCGCGGCGCCGATGCCTTTCGACCCGCCCGTGACGATCGCAACCTTGTTTGCCAGCTTGCTCATGATTACATTCCTCAGTCAGAAGACCTTCGATGGATGGCGCCGGTTGCCGCGCAGTGCGTCGATGCGGCGACCGGCATGACTGGCAATTTACGGCGCGGTGCGGCAGCGATAAAGCGGCTCGACGCGAATTGACCGGTGGGGTTTTCCGAACAATCGGGCGCGCGCCGTCAGCCGGCGCTCAGCCATGCGTTCGCGACCTCGCCGCCCAGGCCGTCGAGCGCGCCGTCGTAGACGATCCGCCCGCGCCCCATCACCGCGACGCGACGCGCGAGCCGCGGCGCGAACTGCAGCCGCTGCTCGATCAGCACGATCGCGACGCCGTCGGCCTGTAGCGCGGCGAGGCAAGCGCCGACTTCGTCGACCGCGAGCGGCGCGAGCCCTTCGGCCGGTTCGTCGACGATCAGCACGCGCGGGCGGGCAGCCAGCGCCCGCACCAGCGCGAGCACCTGCTGTTCGCCGCCCGACAGCCGCGCCGCCTTCACGTCCGCGCGCGCGGCCAGCAGCGGAAAGCGGTCGAACAGCCGTTCGAGCGCCGCGCGTTCGGCGCTGCCACGGAGGCCGCGCAGCCCGAGCCGCAGGTTCTCGCGGACCGTCAGCAGCGGGAACACGTCGCGGCTTTCCGCGACGTACGCGACGCCGCGCCGCGCGATCTCGAACGTGCGCGCGCCCGCGCATTCGGCGCCGCCGATGCGCACCGAGCCCACCGTGCGCACGAGCCCCATCACGGCCTTCGCGAGCGTCGAGCGCCCCGAGCCGTTGCGGCCGAGCAGCGCGAGCGTCTCGCCCGGCGCCAGCGCGAGATCGACGCCGTCGAGCACCGGTTGCAGCCCGTACCAGGCGCGCAGGCCGCGAATGTCGAGCAACGCGCTCATCGGCCGCCCTCGCCCAGATAGGCGGCACGCACGGCCGGATCGGCGCGGATCGCATCGGGCGCGCCGGTCGCGACCACCGTGCCGCGCACGAGCACCGTGATGCGTTCGGCGAAGCCGAACACCGCATCCATGTCGTGTTCGATCAGCAGGACCGTACGACCCTGCGTCGTCGCCCGGATCAGCGCGATCATCCGCGCCGCCTGCGCGCGGCTCATGCCGGCGGTCGGCTCGTCGAGCAGCAGCGTGCGGGCGCCGCTCGCGAGCGCGATCCCGAGATCGAGCGCGCGCTGTTCCGCATAGCTCAGCGCGTCGGCCGGCGTGTCGCGGTGCGCATCGAGGCCGATGTCGTGCAGCACGCGTTCGGCCGCGCGATCGACCGACGCCGATTCGCGCAGCCGGTTCCACCAGCGCCGGCGTTCGACCGGCGCATGCAGCGCCGCGCAGCGCAGGTTGTCGAACACGGTCAGCCGCGCGAACGCGCTCGTCTGCTGGAAACTGCGGCCGATGCCGAGCCGGCTCGCAACGACCGGCCCACGCCCGCGCAGCTCGACGCCGTGCAGCACGACGCGCCCGCGCGTGGGCCGCGTCGCGCCGGCGATCACGCCGAACAGCGTCGACTTGCCCGCGCCGTTCGGCCCGATCAGCGCATGGCGCTCGCCGGCCGCGATGCTCAGCTCGACGCCGTCGAGCACCGTCTGCGCGCCGAAGCGCTGCACGACGCCGTGCAGCGCGATCGCGTTGCCGTTCATCGCCCGTCCTCCCGCTTGGCGGTCTGTGCGCTCCGTCGGCTCTGCCCACTTTGCTCGCCCGATACGAGCCGCGCGCGCCAACCCCACAGCAGCGTGCCGATGCCCGCCGCCGAACACGCGACGGCCCAGCCGGCCGGCGTATCGGCATCGACGCTCCACGCGCCGAACGCGAAGCCCGCGCCGTCGTCCTCCCCGAAGCGCCACGCATAGCCGAGCTCGGCCGCGCAGACGATCGCGACGCCCCAGAACACGCACGCGCCGACCGCGCACAGCATGCGCCACCGCTCGGCCGCCGGCGCGCCGCGCCGCAACGCATGCGCGAGCGTCTGCACGATGCCGGCGATCCCGCGCGGCGCGGCCACGACGATCGCGACGAACAGCACGCCGAGATACAGCGCCCACGCGCGCGACACGCCCGCGACGCCGATGCTGAGCGCGGTCAGCACGGCCGCGCCGGCCGCCGGCCCGAAGAACGTGCCCGTCCCGCCGATCACCGCGGCGATCAGCACGGTCGCCGAACGCGCCATCGATACGCTGTCGGGCGTCGCGAGTTCGACGTCGATCAGCGTCAGCGTGCCCGCGACGCCCGCGAAGAACGATGCGCAGGTGACCATCGCGAGCCGGATGCGGCGCGGATCGGTGCCGAGCGCGGCGACGCGCGCCGGGTTGTCGCGCACCGCGTTCGCGAGCCGCGCGAGCGGCGTGCGCGTCAGCGCGTGCATGGCCCACGCCGACGCGACGCACCACGCGGCAATCACCGCATACGCGTGCGCCGGCGCACCGAAATGCCAGCCGCCCCACGGCGTGCCGCTCGCGCGGTCGATCGGCACGCCGCCGATTCCGCCGAACCAGGCCGGCACGCTCCACGCAGCGGCCGCGACGCATTCGCCGAGCCCGAGCGTGATCATCGCGAACGCGGTGCCGGCGCGACGCGTCGCGAGCAGCCCGGCAGCCAAGCCGAAACCGGCGCCGGCCACGCCGCCGACGAGCGGCAACAGCGGCAGCGGGCCGCCAATGTGGTTGAACCAGTGCGCGGCCGCGAACGCGCCGAGGCCCGCGAACGCCGCGTGCCCGAACGACAGCAGCCCGGTCGTGCCGAGCTGCAGGTTGTACGACAGCGCGAGCACGACGAGTGCGGCCGTCTGCGCGAGATAGCCGAGCACGGCGCCGTGCGGCCACAGCCACGCGGGCAGCGCGACGCAGGCGGCGAACAGGGTCCAGCGCACGACGCCGGCGAATGGACGGTTACGCATCGGCGCGCTCGCCGAACAGCCCGCGCGGCCGGGCAACCAGCACCGCGACGAGCAGCAGGTACGGCACCAGCGGCGCCAGTTGCGCGACCGACACCGCGGCCACGCTGTCGGGCAGCGCGATGCCGGCCCATTCCGTCAGATCGCGCAGCGACGTGTCGCTCGCGGCCGCGAAGGTCTGCGCGAAGCCGACCGCGAGCGACGCCGCGAACGCGCCGCCGAGCGAGCCGAGCCCGCCGATCACGACGACCGCGAACACGACCGACCCGACGGTTTCGGCAAGCGCGGGCTCGATCACCGCGAGCGGCGCGCCGATCACGCCGGCGAGCGCCGCGAGCGCGGTGCCCGCGCCAAACAGCGCGGTCATCACGCGCGGCACGTCGTAGCCGAGCGCCTCGACGGCCGCACGATGCGTGAGCGCCGCGCGCACCACGAGCCCGAGGCGCGACGCGCGCAGCAGCGCGCCGAGCGCGACCAGCATCGCGGCGGACATCCCCATCATGAACAGCCGGTAGCGCGGCAGCGCGAGGCCGAAGACGGTCACGGGCGCGCCGTCGAACAGCGCCGGCACGGGCGCCGGCAGCGGCGCGAGGCCCCACGCGAGCTTCGCGCCCTCGCCGATCAGGTACGCGAGGCCGAAGGTCAGCAAGAGCTCGCTCGTGTGGCCGCGCGCCTGCACGCGGCGCAGCAGCGCGCGTTCGCAGCCGGCGCCAAGGAGCCCGACCGCGAGCGGCGCGAGCGCGAGCGCCAGCCAGAAGCCTGCACTGGCCGCGATGCTGTAGCCGACGTACGCACCGAGCATGTAGAAGCTCGCATGCGCGAAGTTGAGCACGCCCTGCACGCTGAAGATCAGCGTGAGGCCGGCCGACAGCATGAACAGCAGCAAGCCGTAGCTGAGGCCGTTGAAGGCCTGGAGCGCGAACGCGTGCACCGCGACGTCAGGCCGCGAGCGGCTCGAGTGCGGCGCGCAGCGCGTCGGGCAGCGGCACCGGCCGGCGCGTGCCGCGATCGACATACACGTGCACGAAATGCCCCTGCGCGGCGGGCGACGGGTCGCCCTGCGCGAACAGCCCGACCTCGTAGCGCACGCTCGACGTGCCGAGCTTCACGACCCGCAGCCCGGCGTCGACCGCCTGCGGAAACACGAGCGGCGCGAAGTAGTTGCACTGCGTCTCGACCACGAGGCCGATCGTCTGCCCGTGTTCGACGTCGAGCACGCCGGCGCGGATCAGGTATTCGTTCACGACCGTGTCGAAGTAGCTGTAGTAGACGACGTTGTTCACGTGCCCGTAGACGTCGTTGTCCATCCAGCGGGTCGTGATCGGCAGGAAATGGCGATAGGCGTCGCGCGGACGCGATTCGGGTTTGGCGGCGGACATGAATCGGAGGCTCGGTTACGGGGCGCGGCAACGGCCGCCACGCGGTGCCGCACAGAAAAGCACATCTCGCGCGAAATGCCAAGCGGCAGGCAAATCCGGCCCGTCGTCGCAGACTTTAGTTCTCGTCACACCATAACTATCGATGAATTAGGGCATATCCCATCTTTTGCGGCGGTTGAGATCCGTAAAATTACAAATCGCCCACAAACGCGCCACGCTACGCGCGCCGTCGCCCCAACCTCACGGAATCTTCTTATCCTGACGTTCGAGCACGCCCCTTCGCCAACCCGGTCGATTACCGCTCCCTGCGGGCACGCGGTCACCCCGGCGGGCGCCGCACTCGCGTGCCCGCTCGCTGCTGCCGGCGTTCGTGTTCGCCGGGGAATCGCTGTACGCGTTCGGCAGCGGCCGGATCGCGATTCCGTCGAACACGGCGGTCGGCACCGTCGTCGCGCGCGACTACTTCACGCCGACACAACTCTGCGGCAAGAAACGTCGAAGTGCAGTTGCTCCGCGATGCCCGCACCCCGTATAACGGCACGTTGAAGCCGTCCCTCTTCAACATGTACTTCACCATCCGCTACAAGTCCGGCCTGTTCGGCGACTCGAGCTCGATCTATCTGGCCACCGACGCCGAGTACATCGCGGGCACCTGTTCGGTTCAATCGAAAACGGTTCAACTGCCGGGCGCGAAAACGACCGAACTCAGCGGCGTCGGCAGCACCGCGCACCCCACTCCGTTTAGGCTCAACCTCAGCAACTGCCCGGCCCGCTTCAACAAGATCGGCTATCAGCTCAATCCGCTGAACGGCGAGGTCGCCGGCATGCCCGGCGTGCTTGCGCCCCGCTCCGATTCGACGGCGAAAGGCATCGCGATCGGATTGATCGACCCGGCGACAAATCAGCCGCTGACATTCAACGTGTCCCGGCCGACACCCTACAACGGTATCGCGGGGTCCTATTCGGTCCCGCTGATCGCCGCCTATCGGCAGACCGACGCGAAGATCGGCGGCGGCTCGGTCAACGCCGCGGTCACCGTGCTGCTCGACTATCAATAGTCATCGTGCCCGGCCCGCGTCGCCGCGGTCGCGCGTCACTGCCCCGGCCGGTCGACGAATTCGAAATCGAGGCCGCGCGCACGCATCCAGTCGGCGAGCGCGACGCCCGTGCCGGCGCGCCACGGGCGCAGCAGCGGCGGATCGACGAGCCTGTATTCGAGCAGTTCCGGCGACAGCGCGACCGTACCCGACGCGCGCACGTGATACGCGATGATCAGCTCGTTCTTGCGGATGAATTCGTACACGCCGACGAGCGACACGTGCTCGGCCTTCAGCCCTGTTTCCTCGAACACCTCGCGCGCGATGCCGTCCTCGGGCGTCTCGCCGTTCTCGAGGAAGCCGGTGATCAGCGCGAACATCCCTTCGGGCCACGCCGCGTTGCGCGCGAGCAGGATCTTGCCGTCGAGCTCGACGATCGCGGCGACCACCGGCAACGGGTTGTTCCAGTGCACATAGCCGCAGGTGTCGTCGGGGCACGCCTGGCGAATGCGGCCGCCTTCATGGTCGGGATCGGCGCGCTCGGTGAGCGGGCGCGCGCAGCGCGGGCAAAAGCGGTAGTCGGCGGTGGTCATCGATGGGGATCTGGCGGGCGCCGGACGGCCGCCAGCCGGCTGCCCGCGCACCCGCTCGGCGCGGGAAAGGCTTCATTCTAGCGAGTTTGCCCGCCCCGCAGACGATCCGGCCCCATCGCGATCAGCACGGCAGGCGCCGGCGCGTGGCGCTCGCCGCGAAGCCGGCGGCACCGAGCAGCAGCGCGGCCACCGCGACCCACAGCGCGGGGGAAAACGATCCGAAGCGCGCGGCCAGCGGTGCCGCGACGAGCGGGCCGAGAATCTGCCCGACCCCGTACGACGCGGTTGCATAGCCCATCAGCCCGGCCGCGCGCTCGCCGTGCAGGCGCCGCGCCTCGCGCATCGCGAACAGCGTGATCGCGGTGAACGGCAGGCCGAGCAGCGCGCTGCCGACCGAGAAGCCGGCCGCGGTCGGCCACACGATCCCGGCGGCGATGCCGAGCGCCTGCGTCGCGCAACCGGCCGCCAGCAGCAGCCGGTTGTCCCAGTGCGCGGGCAGCCGCGCGGCGGCGATCGCGCCGACGATCAGCGCCGCACCGAACATCGGCCAGAACAGGTCGGGCCACGGTGAACCGGCCGGCAGCACGGCGCGCGCGATAACGGGCAGGAACGTCGCGGTGATGATGTAGCCGAAGCCCGGCAGGCCGTACAGCACGACGAGCCACGCGGCGTCGGTGCGATGGCCGCGCGCACGGGCCGGCGTGTCCACGGCTGCGGCAGCAGCCGGCGCATGCGGCGCGGCGCCGCCCGGCGGCACGACTTGCGCCGGGGCGGCTGTGAACGTACGCCAGATCGAGACCGACAGCACGGCCGACAGTGCCGCGAAACCGAGCCAGCCCGACGCCGCGCGCTGGCCGGCCAGCGCGCTGCCAAGCAGCCCCGTCACGACGATGCCGACGCCCGGCCCCGCGTAGATCACGCCGCTCCACTCGGGCGCGTGCAGTTCGGTCAACCGCCGCAGTCCCCATTGCGACACGAACACGAACGTCCATGCGCTGACGACACCTGCGACGAAGCGCACCGCGAGCCACACGGGCAGCAGATGGCCCACGCCCATCGCGGCGGTAAGCACCACGGTGGCCGCGAGCCCGACGCGCACCATTCGCGCGGGCGCAACGTGCAGCGCCGCGCAACTGACCGCGCCCACGAAGTAGCCCGCATAGTTCGCCGATGCGAGCCAGCCGCCGGCCTTCAGGCCGATCGAGCCGTCCGCGAGCATCAGCGGCAACAGCGGCGTGAACGCGAAGCGGCCGACGCCGAGCACGACCGCGAGGCCGATCATGCAGGCCAGCGCGGCCGTGCGGGCGCGGCGGTCGACATCGTCGGCATCGCCGGCGGAAGGCGCGCCGGCGGCGGCAGTCGGGGCATCGGAGCGTGACATGGCGGCATGGGCCGGCGTTCAACGCGCCGGCCGGATCGGGAATCGGAATGGCTCCATCGTAGCTTGACCAAACGTTCTCGAAAAATGAATAATCAAGAATACAATCATCGCCTGGAGAGAATCATGGATCTGTCGGCGCTGGCGATTTTCCGGGCCGTGGTGCGCGAGAACGGCGTGACGCGCGCGGCGGCCAAGCTCAATCGCGTGCAGTCGAACGTCACGACGCGCATCAAGCAGCTGGAAGAGGAACTCGGCGCCGCGCTGTTCGTGCGCGACGGCCGCCGGCTCGTGCTGACCCCGGCCGGGCACACGCTGCTGCCGTACGCGGAACGTCTGCTCGCGCTCGC
Organism: Burkholderia metallica; assembly: GCF_001718555.1. Taxonomy (NCBI): domain Bacteria; kingdom Pseudomonadati; phylum Pseudomonadota; class Betaproteobacteria; order Burkholderiales; family Burkholderiaceae; genus Burkholderia; species Burkholderia metallica. Next base: position 1,535,872 of record NZ_CP013401.1, on the reverse strand, counting down.
CGACGAGGCGCGCGACGCGGTGCGCGAGGACACGCCGCGCGGGCGGCTGCGGCTCGGCACGATGGAAAGCACGGCCGCGAGCCGCCTGCCGACCGTGCTCGCCCGCTATCACCACGCGTGGCCCGACGTGTCGCTCGAACTGTCGACGGGCACGACGGGCTGCCTGATCGACCGCGTGCGCGATTTCGAGATCGACGCCGCGCTGTTCGCGCGGCCGCCCGCGCCGGACACGCTGCCCGACACGTTCGAGACGGTGCCGATCTTCCGCGAGGATCTGGTGCTGCTCACCCCCCGCGGCCATCCGCCGGTGCGCACGCCGCGCGACGTGATCGTGCCGACGCTGATCGCGTTCGAGCGCGGCTGCGCGTATCGCAAGTACGTCGAACAGTGGTACGCGGCGCACGGCGTCAAGCCGGCGCGCGTGCTCGAACTCGCGTCGTATCACGCGATCGTCGCGTGCGTCGCGGCAGGGGCCGGCATCGCGGTCGCGCCGCGTTCGGTGCTCGATCTGCAGTCCGAAACCGGCAACATCGCCGCGCACACGATTCCCGAACTGGAAGGCATCGACACGCTGCTCGCGTGGCGACGCGGTTATGCGTCGGCGGCGCTGGCCGCGTTGCGCGATGCGCTCACCGAAGCCGCGCGGCAACCGGACGGTGCTTTGGAGTCGCCCGTCACCGCGCCGGTCTGACGCTTCCTTCGGGCGGCCGGCGCACGCACGGCACCGGCCTGCCAACGAAAAGACCCGACCGGCCGGATGCCGATCGGGTCTTTTTCACTCCACGCGATGCCGCAACGACACGGCATCGCATCGATCGCGACGATCAGAGCCGCGCTTCGACCCAGCCCTTCACGCCCGCGAGCGCGGCCGGCAGGTTCGCCGGCTCGGTGCCGCCTGCCTGCGCCATGTCCGGACGGCCGCCGCCCTTGCCGCCGACCTGCTGCGCGACGAAGTTCACGAGCTCGCCGGCCTTGACCTTCTTGCTCGCGTCGGGCGTGACGCCCGCGATCAGGCTGACCTTGCCGGCTTCGACGGCCGCCAGCACGATCGCCGCGTTCTTCAGCTTGTCCTTCAGCTTGTCGACCGTTTCGCGCAGCGTCTTCGCGTCGGCGCCGTCGAGCGTCGCGGCCAGCACGAACACGCCGCCGATTTCGATCGCCTGCTGCGCGAGCTCGTCGCCCTGACTCGATGCGAGCTTCGACTTCAGCGCGCTCAGTTCCTTCTCGAGCGACTTCACCTGGTCCTGCACCTGCGCGATCCGCTGCGTGAGCTCCGACGGCTGCGCCTTCAGCGCGGCCGCGGCTTCGTTCACGCGGGCGTCGAGTTCCTGCACGTAGCGCACCGCGTTGTCGCCGGTGATCGCCTCGACACGGCGGATGCCGGCCGCGACGCCGCCTTCGACGACGATCTTGAAGAAGCCGATGTCGCCGGTGCGATGCACGTGCGTGCCGCCGCACAGTTCGCGCGAGAAGCCGAGGTCGAGCACGCGCACTTCGTCGCCGTACTTCTCGCCGAACAGCGCCATCGCGCCGCCCTTCACCGCTTCGTCGTACGGCATCACGCGCACGATGCCCGGCGCGTTCGCGAGGATTTCGTTGTTGACGATCTGCTCGACGCGACGGATCTCATCGTCGGTCATCGGCGCGTTGTGCGCGAAGTCGAAGCGGGTCTTTTCCGCGTCGACCAGCGACCCCTTCTGCTGCACGTGCGCGCCGAGCACTTCGCGCAGCGCCTTGTGCATCAGGTGGGTGGCCGAGTGGTTGCGCTGCGTGCGGGCACGGCGATGCGCGTCGATTTCCGCGCGCAGCACGTCGCCGACCTTCAGCGTGCCCTGCTCCAGCGTGCCGTGGTGGCCGATCACGTCGGCCTGCACCTTCAGCGTGTCGGCCACCGCGAAGCGCGTCGCCGCGTTCGCGAGCACGCCCTGGTCGCCCACCTGGCCGCCCGATTCCGCGTAGAACGGCGTGTGGTCGAGCACGACGACCGCATCCTGGCCGGTCTTCACTTCGTTGACCGACGAACCGTCGACGTACAGCGCGACGACCTTCGCGTCGTCGAACGCGATTTCTTCATAGCCGTGGAACGTGGTCTTCGCGCCCGTGTATTCGAGGCCCTGTGCGGCCTTGAACTTGCCGGCCGCGCGCGCCTGTTCGCGCTGGCGCGCCATCGCGTCGTCGAATGCCGGCTCGTCGACCGTCATCCCGCGCTCGCGGCACACGTCGGCCGTCAGGTCCAGCGGGAAGCCGTACGTGTCGTGCAGCTTGAACGCGAGTTCACCGTCGAGCACCTTGCCGCCCTTCGCTTCGACGTCGGCCAGCGCCGCTTCGAGGATCGACATGCCGTGCTCGATCGTCTCGAAGAAGCGCTCTTCTTCCTGGCGCAGCACGTCGGTCACGCGCTGCTCGGCTTCCTTCAGCTCCGGATACGCGACGCCCATCTCGGCGACGAGGTCGGCCACCAGCTTGTGGAAGAACGAGCCCTTGCGGCCGAGCTTGTAGCCGTGGCGGATCGCGCGCCGCACGATCCGGCGCAGCACGTAGCCGCGGCCTTCGTTGCCGGGAATCACGCCGTCGACGATCAGGAACGAGCACGCGCGGATGTGATCGGCGATCACCTTCAGCGAGTTGTTCGTGAGGTCGGTGATTTCGGTCACGCGCGCGGCGGCCTTGATCAGATTCTGGAACAGGTCGATCTCGTAGTTGCTGTGCACGTGCTGCAGCACTGCGGCCAGACGCTCGAGGCCCATGCCGGTGTCGACCGACTGCTTCGGCAGGCGCGTCATGTTGCCCTGCGCGTCGCGGTTGAACTGCATGAACACGAGGTTCCAGATCTCGATGTAGCGGTCGCCGTCTTCCTCAGGCGACCCCGGCGGGCCGCCCCACACGTCCGGGCCGTGGTCGTAGAAGATTTCGGTACACGGGCCGCACGGGCCGGTGTCGCCCATCGTCCAGAAGTTGTCGGACGCGTAGCGCGCGCCCTTGTTGTCGCCGATGCGGATGATCCGCTCGGTCGGCACGCCGACCTCCTTCGCCCAGATGTCGTACGCCTCGTCGTCTTCCTGGTAGACCGTGACCCACAGCTTTTCCTTCGGCAACTGGTAGACCGTGGTCAGCAGCTCCCACGCGAACTTGATCGCGTCGTGCTTGAAGTAGTCGCCGAACGAGAAGTTGCCGAGCATCTCGAAAAACGTGTGGTGGCGCGCCGTGTAGCCGACGTTCTCGAGGTCGTTGTGCTTGCCGCCCGCGCGCACGCTGCGCTGCGCCGTGGTGGCGCGCGAGTACGGACGCGGGTCCGTGCCGAGGAACACGTCCTTGAACTGGACCATGCCCGAGTTCGTGAACATCAGCGTGGGGTCGTTACCGGGCACGAGGCTCGACGAGCGGACGATCGTGTGGCCCTTCGATTCGAAGAATTTGAGGAATTTCTCGCGGATTTCGGCAGCTTTCATGGCGTGCGGGGACAGTCTGGCAAAGACGGCTTCAAACGCCGGCGCCCCAGGCAGGGCGCGCGACGGCAGGTTTCTTAAACGATCGATTATACGGGATAGATCCGGATGCGCGGCCGGCGGGGCCGGCCGGCGCCGGGTCGGTCGGGTTCCGACCGGCGTTGGGGGCGTATTTGGCTCGGATCTGGCTCGTCTCTGGCCCAGGTCCGGGCCATCGTGCCCGCCCGGCTACGCCACCGCCGCGACCGATTCGCCTTAAGATACGCGGCATGCCGCGCGGCTTCGCCGGGCGACGCCAAGCCATGAAAGGAGACGATTCGACGATGGGTGCCCTGAGCCATATCCGCGTGCTGGACCTGACCCGCGTGCTCGCGGGCCCGTGGTGCGCGCAGACCCTTGCCGATTTCGGCGCGGACGTGATCAAGGTCGAGCGCCCCGGCGCCGGCGACGACACGCGCCACTGGGGGCCGCCGTACCTGAAGGACGCGGACGGCGCGGATACCGCCGAGGCCGCATACTACCTCGCGGCGAACCGCAACAAGCGCTCGGTAACGATCGACCTCGCGACGCCCGAGGGGCAGCAGATCGTGCGCGAACTCGCCGCGCAAAGCGACGTCGTGCTCGAGAACTACAAGGTCGGCCAGTTGAAGAAGTACGGGCTCGACTACGACTCGCTGCGCGCGGTGAAGCCCGACCTCGTCTACTGCTCGGTCACCGGCTTCGGCCAGACCGGCCCGTACGCGCACCGCGCGGGCTACGACTTCATCATCCAGGGGATCGGCGGCTTCATGAGCATCACCGGCGAGCGCGACGGCGAGCCGGGCGGCGGCCCGCAGAAGGCCGGCGTCGCGATCGCCGACCTCGCGACCGGCCTCTATTCGACGATCGCCGTGCTCGCCGCGCTCGCGCACCGCGACCGGACGGGCGAAGGCCAGTACATCGACATGGCGCTGCTCGACGTGCAGGTCGCGCTGCTCGCGAACATGAACACCAACTTCCTCGCGAGCGGCAAGCCGCCGGTGCGCTGGGGCAACGCGCATCCGAACATCGTGCCGTACCAGACGTTTCAGACGCGCGACGGGTGGATCATCGTCGCGGTCGGCAACGACGGGCAGTTTCGCAAGTTCGTCGAGGCGGGCGGCCGGCCCGCGCTGGCCGACGACGAGCGTTTCGCGACGAATCCGGCGCGCGTGCGCCACCGCGACACGCTGGTGCCGATCCTCGCGGAGATGGTGAAGACGCGCGACAAGGCCGACTGGATCGCCGCGCTCGAAGCGGCCGGCGTGCCGTGCGGGCCGATCAACGATCTCGACGAGGTGTTCGACAACGAGCAGGTCGTCGCGCGCGGAATGCAGGTGTCGCTGCCGCACCCGTGCGGCGCCGATGCGAAACTCGTGCGCAACCCGATCCGGATGAGCGCGACGCCGCCCGACGCGCGCACGGCCCCGCCGCTGCTCGGCGCGCAGACCGACAACGTGCTGCGCGACATGCTCGGCTACGACGACGCGAAGATCGCCATGCTGCGGGCGAAACAGGCCATCTGAGCCGGGCGGCGGCGGGCCGGAGTGCAGCGCCCGCCGTTCGGTCAGCGCCGGGCCAGCGTATCGCAGCCTCCGGCCAGCGTCGCAAGCGCCGCGCGCGATGGCGAACGCACGAGTGCCGCGTAACCACCGTGCCCGGCCGACAGACTGTCGACGGTAACGGCGACCGCGTCCGAATCCGCCGCGGCCAGGAAGACGAGCGACAACGGCATCGGCCCGTGGTACGGGTGAAACGCTTTGCCGTCTCCTGTGAAGAACATCGCGCAATCCATTTGCACGTTACAGGCACGACTGCGATAGGACGGATATTTCCGCATGATGCGGAAGGCACCACGATCGGTCGGATGCTCGCTGTCTCCGGTCACGCAATCGAAGCGGAACACCGTCTCCGCCCCGTCAAACGCCTGCACGCTTTGACCCGAAAGGTCGACGACGATGCTTTTCGCCGCCGACGATTTTTTCCCGCCGACCTGCTGATTCCGCGTTGAGCCGCTCGACATGGCTCCCTCCTTCCGATCGAATTGAATAGACCGTCACCTTATCGGCCCGGTCGATCGGAAAGTCATGGGGTTCGTCACAAAACGCAGTCGGTTGCGCGTCGCGTCCAAGCCAATCGTACGGGCAGCAACGCGCACGTCGGGCCGCGAGACATCGCATGAAATTCGCACATGGTTACAAAAGGTGTCCGATTCGATGAACCACGACCGGCAGTCAGTCCGCCGTCCCCATCGCATCGAGCCAGCCGCGCGCATCGGGCCAGTCGCCGAGCCCGCTGTCCGCGTTGAGGTGCCCGCGCGGGCCGATATCGTGGAATGCGCTGCCCCATGCGTTCGCGCAGCCGCGCGCGAACGCGAGCGAGCCGTACGGATCATCGCTGCTGGCGACGACGCAGGTCGGAAACGGAAGCCGTTCGAGCGGCACGGGGCCGAAGCCGTGCGCATCGGCCGGAAAGGCGGGGCCTTGCGGATCGGGCAGCGCGACGAGCAGCGCGCCGCGCACTTTCGCGAGCGCGGCCGGCCGCGCATAGCGCGTCGCCCACCACGCGGTGGTCAGCGTACCGAGGCTGTGGCCGGCGATCAGCACCGGCCCGCGCGCGGCTTCGACCGCGCGATCCAGCGCGAGACACCAGCCGTTGCGGAACGCGCGGTCCCAGTCGGGCATCGCGATGCGCGAGAAGCGTGCATCGGCACGCTCCCAGCGGCTCTGCCAGTGAAGCGGGCCCGAATTGGCGTAGCCCGGCAGGACGAAAACGGGAAATCGGCTCATGGCGTGTGCGTCGACGAGTGGAATCGTTATGGAGCGTCGACGCAGTGTCGCACACCCGTTCCTCCCTGATGGTGCCTGTCTGAAACCGGAAGGATGTGCGTGGGGCCGGGCGCGAAAGAGGCCGCGCCGCGACCGGACGACGAGCCGCCTGGCCGGCGGCTCGCGTCATCGGGCGGTCAGCGCACGTTCGCGCCGACGATGCCGCCTGCCGCGGCGCCCGCGACCGTGCCGAGCGGGCCGCCCGTCACCAGATAGCCGAGCGCGCCGCCCGCGGCCGCGCCGATGCCGGCATTGCGCTGCGTATGCGTCATCGCGCATGCGCCGAGTTGCGACAGGGCCGCCACGATCACGGCGGTACGAACGATAAACGTGGTCTTCTTCATCATGATTTTTGGTTTCCTCCCGCCACGCGGCAAGCCGGGCGGCGGCATTGAATCGGTGACGCAATCATAGGCAACGCCAAACGGCCCGGGCAATCCGATTTACGTCGTGTTACAGCCGACACAATATCGAGATAATCCGCCCGAACCCGCCGGAACCCGCCCCTGCCGTACCGCAAGCCGCGCGGGACGGACCCCGGTCAGGTAGAATCACGGGATTAAACCGGCGCGACGCGCCGACACAACCTGACGCCATCCGCATGAGCACCGAACGTAACGACGCCCCCGCGGCTTCCAATTTCATCCGCAACATCATCGACGAAGACAACCGCTCCGGCAAATGGGGCGGCCGCGTCGAGACGCGCTTTCCGCCCGAGCCGAACGGCTATCTGCACATCGGCCATGCGAAGAGCATCTGCCTGAACTTCAGCGTCGCGCGCGACTACGGCGGCGTGTGCCACCTGCGCTTCGACGACACGAACCCGGAAAAGGAAAGCGTCGAGTACGTCGACTCGATCGTCGACGCGGTGCGCTGGCTCGGCTTCGACTGGCGCAAGGATGCGGTCGATCACCAATACTTCGCGAGCGACTACTACGACAAGCTGTACGAGTTCGCCGAGCTGCTGATCAAGCGCGGCAAGGCGTACGTCGACAGCCAGAGCGCCGAAGAAATGCGCGCGAACCGCGGCTCGCTGACCGAAGGCGGCAAGCCGTCGCCGTTCCGCGAGCGCACGCCCGAAGAGAACCTCGACCTGTTCCGCCGCATGAAGGCCGGCGAGTTCAAGGAAGGCGAGCACGTGCTGCGCGCGAAGATCGACATGGCTTCGCCGAACATGAACATGCGCGACCCGGTGATCTACCGGATTCGCTACGCCCATCACTACCGCACCGGCGACGCGTGGTGCGTGTACCCGATGTACGACTACACGCACTGCATCTCGGATGCGCTCGAAGGCATCACGCATTCGCTGTGCACGCTCGAATTCGAGGATCACCGCCCGCTGTACGACTGGGTGCTGAACGAACTCGCGGAAGCCGGCATGTTCACGCGCCCGCTGCCGCAACAGATCGAATTCTCGCGGCTGAACCTCACGTACGCGATCACCAGCAAGCGCAAGCTGCTGCAGCTCGTCACCGAAGGCCACGTCGACGGCTGGGACGACCCGCGGATGCCGACGATCGTCGGCGTGCGCCGCCGCGGCTTCACGCCGGAGAGCATCCACCTGTTCTGCGAACGGATCGGCGTGACGAAGATCGATTCGTGGATCGACATGAGCATCTTCGAAGGCGCGCTGCGCGACGATCTCGACGACAAGGCCGCGCGCACGGTCGCCGTGCTCGATCCGCTGAAGCTCGTGATCGACAACTATCCGGAAGACCTCGAGGAAGCCTGCACGGCGCCCGTGCATCCGCACCACCCGGATCGCGGCGTGCGCACGTTCCCGATCTCGCGCGAGCTGTGGATCGAGCGCGACGATTTCGTCGAGAACCCGCCGAAGGGCTATTTCCGCCTGTTCCCGGGCAACAAGGTGCGCCTGCGCTACGGCTACGTGATCGAATGCACGGGCTTCGACAAGGACGCCGACGGCAACGTGACGGCCGTGCACTGCAACTACTTCCCGGATAGCAAGTCGGGCACCGAAGGCGCGAACAACTACAAGGTCAAGGGCAACATCCACTGGGTCAGCGCGAAGCATGCGCTGCCGGCCGAAGTGCGGATCTACGACCGTCTGTTCAAGGAGCCGCATCCGGACGCGGGCGGCGCGAACTTCCTCGAGGCGCTGAATCCCGATTCGAAGAAGGTCGTGCAGGCCTACCTCGAGCCGGGCAACGACGACATCGCACCGGAAACGCGCGTGCAGTTCGAGCGCCACGGCTATTTCGTGGCCGACCGGGTCGATTCGAAGCCGGGCCAGCCCGTGTTCAACCGGATCGTCGGGCTGCGCGACAGCTGGGGCAAACCTGCCTGACGGCATGCTTCGCGCGCGGTGTGCGGCGTCAACAGCCGCCATCGCGCGACCATGAAAAAACCGGCCTGCGGCCGGTTTTTTATTGCGCGCTTCGACGCGACAGCCGCCGCGCTCGCTCACTCGCCCGTTACTCGCCCATCAAGCGCCGATGCAGATCCGCCAGCGACAGCTTCGTGCGAAACAGCCGCGCGAGGCTGCGGCTCGCATAGGTGTCGACGTCGCTTGGCGCGGTCCAGCGATACGCATCCATCTCGGGAATCATCGAGCCGTCGCGACGGCTCGGAAACAGCGACGTGCACGTGCACTGCGCGGGATCGATCTCGCCTTCGGCCACCCGCACCGCGAACAGGTGCAGGTCCTTGTCGTGCCGGTACGCGAAGCGGCCGAGATCGAGCAGCCGGGCCGGCGCGAGTGCGATGCCGGTTTCCTCGAGCAGCTCGCGCAGCGCCGCATCCGACGGCGATTCGCCCGGCTCGCCCTGCCCTTTCGGGATATCCCAGTGCGTGGTGTCCGTCGCGTGCGCGAGGAACACGCGGCCGGCCGCATCGAGGATCACGACGCCGCACGACACCGTGCGCCGCGTGCCGTCGCGCTTCATCGCGCGCGTGCTCAGCGCTTCTGCAATTGCCACTTGCCCGCGCCGGTCTTGCAATAGACGGGCTTGAGCGTCATCGTCTGGCCCTTCGCGGTGATGTCGGTCGCGACTTCACGGCAGGTCTTGCCGTCGGTCTCGGTCGTGGTCGGCGTGAGCTTCGCATCGATCTGCGTGCCGCGGCCGCTGCTCTGCCACGTCGTGGTCTCGCCGTCCTTGCCTTCGTCGCGCACCTGCGCCACGGCCTTCGACAGCGACGCGCGGTCGGTCTTGGTGAAATAGCTGATCGGCGTGTCGTTCAGGAAGTTCAGGTTGTTTTGCGCATGGGCGGGCAGCATCGCGGCTGCACACGCGGCGCCGGCCAGCACACGCGTGACGACGGAAAGGGATGCGCGCATCGACATGTTTTTCTCCTTGGATGTTCGATCGAACGGCGCGGTGCAGGCCGGCGAACCGGCCCGCACCGCGCCCGTCAGCGAGCGAGCATAGCATGCGTGCCGCGTTGAACGCCTGCTAGTGCCCCGCCGGCGCGGCCGTTTGCTGATATCCGTCAGTCAGCGTGCCGAGGAACGCGATCACGTCCTTGATCTCGGCCTCGTTCAGCGCGGGCTGCTCACCGCGCTTGCGGTCGAACGGCGCCTCGCGGTTGATGTTCGGCCAGTAGCGCCGGGGCAGATCGTCGTAGATCTGCACCTTGCCGTGCACGACCGGATAGAACTTCTCCGGATGGATGTCGCGCTCGACGTAGAAGCGCATCACGTCTTCCAGCGTGTGATACACGCCGTTGTGGAAGAACGTCTTGCGCAGCGCGACGTTGCGCAGCGACGGCGTGCGGAACAGACCGCAGAATTCGTCGCGGCCCTTCAGGTCGGTACGCTCGGGGCCGCATGCGCCGAGATCGTAAAAGCGCGGGTCGCGATTGACGGGCAGCGCGCGGTTGCGCGGCACCGCGATCGCGATCAGCCCGAAATCGCTGAACTGCGGCGGCGTGCCGTCGAGCGCGCGCTGGCTGATGTGGCAGCTCGCGCAATTGCCCTTCTTCTCGTCGTTGAACAACTGCAGACCGCGCTGTTCGGCCGGCGTGAGCTGCGCATGGCCCGCGAGGTACGCGTCGTACTTGCTCGTGTACGGCGAGAACAGCTCGGGCGTCTGCTCGAACGTTTCGAGCGCGCGCAGCACGGCCTTGAACGCCGCCGCGTCGTCGTCGAGCACCTTCGCGCCGAACACCGCGCGGAACTCGTCCGCGTACGGCGCCGCCTTCACGGCCTGCACGACCTTCGCCGGCGTGCTGTTCATCTCGAACGGCGACGTAAGCGGAATGCGCGCCTGCTCGGCGCCCGTGTCGACCCGGCCGTCCCACGTGAGGCCGCCCGTCGGGCCCGCATCGACGCTCTCGTCGCCTTCGTCGTCGGAATCGTGGAAGTGCTCGGTGAACTGCGGCACGCCCTGCAAATACTTCAGCGACGGCACCGCACGAAAGCCCGGACGCTTCATGTCGTCGCCGCCGAACTGCACGGCCAGCGCGTTGGGCGGGCCGAACGCGTGATCGGGGCTGTGGCACGACGCGCATGCGAGCTTGCCGGAACCTGACAGCGTAGGGTCGAAGAAAAGTTGCTTGCCGAGCGCCGTCATCCGGCGCACGCCTTCGTAAACTTGTGCCCGCGTCTGCGGCCGGTTCGTCTCGACCACCGCGCCGCTGGCGGCAACCGTTGCGGACGCAACCACGTTCGCGGCGCCCGGCGCGCTCGCCGCGCTCGCGGCCTGCACGGACGGCGTACCCGCGCCCGGCTGGCCGTCACAGCCGGCAACGGTTGCAAGCGAGGTGGCCAGCGCGAGCGCGCCGGTCAGGTGCAGCCACGCACGCGCGAACGCGCCGGCTGTCGGTTGGCGAGGCTTCATCGATTCGTCGGAAAGTGGGTTCATGAGCGGCCGGAGTTTATGTCAGCCGCATGACCGTTACATGACGCGTCGCCGACAGCCAATCGAAAGGACGCCTACACCCGGCTGTCAAATCGCCCCCTCAAAATGCGTGCAGCCGGACATGCCACGGTCACCTCGCGAACCGGTCGTACACGCATGCGCCGGTTCCCCACGCGACAAGAGAGATAGAGAGTACAACGGATGAAAAACCACGCCTGGATTCGCTTTACACCGATCGCCGTTGCGGCGGCGGCCGCCCTCACCGCCTGCGGCGGCGACGACGTGCAGCAGCAGGGCCTGTCGACGGTGAAGAACGTCGTCGTGATCTACGCGGAAAACCGCAGCTTCGACAACCTGTACGGCAACTTCCCGGGCGCGAACGGCCTGCAGAACGTGACCGCGGCCAGCGCGCAGCAGAAGGACCGCAACGGCCAGCCGCTCGCGACGCTGCCGAAGGCCTGGGGCGGCCTGACCGCGAAGGGCGTGACGCCGGCCGTGACCGAAGCGATGACGGCGAACCTGCCGAACGCACCGTTCGCGATCGACGACCCGAACGGGTTCAACACGCCGATGAGCGTGACGACGCGCGACCTGTATCACCGCTTCTACGAGAACCAGATGCAGATCAACGGCGGCAAGAACGACATGTTCGCCGCATGGGCCGACTCGGGCGGCCTCGTGATGGGCCACTACACGCCGGACGCGACGAAGCTGCCGCTGTGGAAGATCGCGCAGCAGTTCACGCTGGCCGACAACTTCTTCATGGGCGCGTTCGGCGGTTCGTTCCTGAACCACCAGTACCTGATCTGCGCGTGCGCGCCGTTCTACGCGAACGCGGACAAGAGCCCGGCCGCCGGCTCGATCTCGGCCGTCGCGGCCGACGGCAAGTCGCTGCAGCTCGCGAGCAACTCGCCGGCTTCCGCGCTCGACGGCATTCCGAAGTTCGTGAACTCGGGCAACCTGACGCCGGACTTCTACGCGATCAACACGATGCAGCCGCCATACCAGCCGAGCGGCAACAAGGCCGCAGCGGGCGGCGACCCGAACCTCGCCGATCCGTCGGCCGCGACGACGCTGCCGCCGCAGTCGCAACAGAACATCGGCGACCTGCTGAGCAACGCGGGCGTGTCGTGGGCATGGTACGGCGGCGCGTGGAGCCAGGCGCTGCAAGCGGCGCAGAGCGGCACGGCGAACGTGATCTACGGCCCGAACATGACGGCGCCGAACTTCCAGCCGCACCACCAACCGTTCAACTACTACGCGAACCAGGCGCCGGGCAGCGCGAACCGTGCGCAGCACCTGCTCGACGGCGGCACCGACGGCAGCGAGTTCATCAAGGCGATCGACGCGGGCACGCTGCCGCAGGTCGCGTTCTACAAGCCGCAGGGCAACCTGAACGAGCACCCGGGCTACACGGACGTCGCAAGCGGCGACCAGCACATCGCGAACGTGCTCGCCCATCTGCAGGCGAGCCCGCAGTGGAAGAACATGGTCGTGGTCGTCACCTACGACGAAAACGGCGGCTTCTGGGATCACGTGTCGCCGCCGAAGGGCGATCGCTGGGGCCCGGGCACGCGGATTCCGGCGCTCATCGTGTCGCCGTTCGCGAAGAAGGGTTTCGTCGATCACACGCAGTACGACACCGCGTCGATCCTGCGCTTCATCACGCGCCGCTTCTCGCTGCCGCGCCTCGCGGGCCTGCAGCAGCGCGACGACGCGCTGAAGGCCAACGGCGGCCAGCCGATGGGCGACCTGACGAACGCGCTGCAACTGTCGCCGAACCTGTAACGGCGCAGCGGCACCGCGATGCAGCGGCCGGCGCGATGCCGGCCGCAACGCGACGAAGGGCGGCTCCGGCCGCCCTTCGTCATTGTCATCGCGTGAATGCAAACGCCGGTCGAAGCGCTGCGTGTCACCCGCCGTGATTCGGCTCCGCGCCATCCAGCGCGACGGCCAGAATCATCGCGCGCGCATTCGGCGGCGTCGGCCGCCCGCTCGGACGGAACACGTCGTCGCCGCACGCGATCCGCGCGCCCGACAGCACGCAGACGCCGGCCTGCCGCGCGCGCCCCGGTTTCCAGTACTGCTCGCCGAAGTGCGCACGGCCCGGCTCGACCCAGCGCACGATCAGCAGCTGCGCCGAGCGCTCGAGCACCTGGACGTGCGGGCGCACCGGCGACGCGCGCGGACGGCCGAGCGCCGCGACGAGGATCATCGCATCCGGTTCGAACGGCGGCCGCCCGCGCGGACTGAAGACGGCGTCGCCGCACACGATCTTCTCGCCGGACAACGCGCAGCGGCCCGAGCGAAGCGCGCGCCCGGGCGTCCAGCGCTGTTCCGCGCCGCCAGCCCCAAGCCGGCGCACGACCAGCATCGCGTCCGAATAGGCAAGCACCTGCACACGCGCATTCATTCAACGCCCCGCAGCGTGCCGCCAGCCGCCAGCAAGCAACGGCTACCACCCATACTTCAGCTCGACCCCGACATAGTCGGCGTTGTGTCCGCCCGCCTGCCGGATCGCGTCGCCGACCTGGAAATGCACGGCTTCGATCGCGCCGATCAGGTTCGCGGCGATCGTCCAGTCCGCCCGCAACTGTACGTACATCCCCGTCCACGAGCCGCCCTTGCCAGCGGTGCCCGGTACCACCGCGTTGCCCTGCTGGTAGACCGCGTCGCCGGTCGTCTCGCGCCACTGGAAGCCGAGCGCGCCGAGCAGCGACAGGGTTGGCGACGGCTTCAGCGTCACCGACGGCTTCACGTGGATCAGGTTCGAATAGCCGGTGAAGCCGGCCAGCGTGAAGTAATAGCCGTTCGGAAACAGCGGGTTGAAGGTGCCGATGCGGCCGTCGTGCGGATGCCGGTCGCCCGACGCCGCGTCGACCTGCAGCGCGATGCGCGGCGACCACGGTGCGTCGGGCCGGTAGCCGGCGATCGTGCCGACCGCCCATGCGCGGATCGTGCTGCTGCCGACGGTTCCCGTCTGCAGCATCGTTTCGAGATCCCAGTCGAAGCGGCCTTGCGTGCCGCTGTAGCGCAGGTCCCACACGTCGCGGCGCTCCGCGCCGCCCGCATCGAGAAAACGCGCGTTGCTGCGGTTGTAGCGCGACCAGTAGCCCGACAGGTCGCCGGGCCCCGCCGACTGCCGCTCGAAGCGTACGCCGCTGAACGTGAGGTCGCGGTTCGACACGTCGTCGAACGTGGACACGCTGCGGTTCTGCACCGGCTGCGTCGCATACGCGATGAAACGCCACTTGCGGTATTCGTAGTCGGCCCATACCGCATCGAACGCCTGCCGCACGTTCGGGCCGTCGCGCGCGGCGATGAAGCGCTGCAGGTCGAACGCCATCTCCTGCCGGCCGACGCGGAACTTGAACGTGCCGCCGCCGAGCGCGCCCGTGTAGGTCGCGAACGCCTGCTCGAGATCGAGCGGGTTCCTGTCCACCGGCGAGATCGTGTTCTTGCCGAACGCGCGATCGTCCTGCAACTGCACGAAGAACTGCCAGTGCGGGCCGAGATGCGCATCGGCATGCACTTCGACGCGCTGGATCAGGTACGTGTCCGATTGCGCGGAGCCGATGCCGAACAGCGGCGCGTCGTTGGTCTCGAGACGCTCGCGCAGGTTCACGCCGAGCGACAGATAGGTCGCCGGATCGTTGCCGAGCGGCATGTATTTCAGGCCGTCGAGCGGTGCGCGCGGCACGCACGGATTCGCGAGCACGGACCAGTCTTCCTGCCAGCGGTTGAACAACACGGTCGGCCGTTTGGCCGTACACGTCGACGCGGCGCCGCCCGGCGCCGATGCCGGCGCCTGTGCCGTTTCCGCGAACGCCTCGCCGCGCGCGGCGAGCAACAGCCCCGCGACGACGGACACGCGCGCGGCACGGCGCGCCGCACGATCGAAGCGGCGGCGATGTATTCGTTCCCGCTGCCGGCTCATGCACGCTCCTGCTTCACCGCATCCACGGATTGCGCCGCGCCCAGCGCGAGCACCGCAAGCGCGCCGACGGGTGCGAGCAACGCGAGGAAGCCGACGTAGCGGAACCCGAGCGCGCCGCACGCGGCGCCGAGCGCGAACGCGACGATCGCCGGCAGCATCTTCGCGAAACGCGCGCGTGCCGCCGCGCGCACGCTGTCGGCCGTGCCGGCGGACAGCATGTCGACGACGTCGAGGATCGCCTGTGTGACGTTGCCGGTCATCACCGTGTTCGGCACGCCGGCGCGCGGGATCACGCGCGGATGCGCGTTCTGCACGCCCATCGCGAACGTGCCGACGATGCCGGCGACCAGCGCCGGCAGGCTGTCGGGCTGCGTGACGGGCGTCGCCCACAGGCCGGCCGCGCAGAAGCCGAGCAACAGCACGCCCTGCACCGTGTGCAGCACGCGCGTCCCCTGCCACGCGGGCCGTGCCGACATCGACCGCGCGATCAGGCTGCTCGCGATCACGCCGCACACGAATGCCGGAAACACGCTGAGCTTCAGCACGACACCCTGGCCGAAGCCCGCGATGCCCGCGCCGATCAGCACGAAGTTGCCCGTCACGTGCGCGGTGAACAGCCCGAACAGCGCGACGAAGCTCAGCGTATCGACGAAGCCGGCCACCGCGGCAAGAATCGTATCCTCGTGCCTCATCGCGCCGCGCCCGCGTGGATCTCGGCGACGTAGCCGCCCGGGAACTGCACGAGCGCCGCGTCGCGGCCGTCCGACGCGAACGCCGGCACGAGCACGGTCACCCCGGCGGCCTGCGCCTTCTTCAGCGTCGCGGCGAGATCCGGCACCTCGTAGCCGGTCATCTCGCGGCCGAACGGGTAAGGCAGGTGGCCGTCGGTGGCGAGCACGGTCATCTTGCCGAAGCCCGATTCGATGCGGATGCGGCGATACGTATCGTTCGGCCGGCCGATCTCGACGCCCGGCGCGCGGCGCACGTCGGACACGACCTTGCCGTGCGAGAACGCGACGAAGTCGCGCACGAGCGTGTCGGCGCTTTCCGGCGACACGTACACGCGGTTCTCGGGCACCGTTTCCAGCGCATCGTAGTGCGGCGCCTCGGTGTGCCAGTACAGCTGCATGTTCACGCCGCCCGGCCAGCGGATGATCGCGTCGCGGCCGATCGGATCGGGAAACGTGTCGACGACCACGTCCGCGCCGTGCGCGCGCGCCGACTTCATCGCGACGTCGAGATCGGTGACGAGATAGCCGGTACGCTCCGCGCAGAACGGATACGGAATCGGGGTCTTGAAGCCGAATACCGACACCGTGCCGACCGGCGTGAGCACGAGCTGCGACATCGTCTGGCTCGGCGTGGGCGTGACCTGGAACACGCCCTGCTTCGACTTCTTGCCGCCGAACGTCGCGACGAAGCTGTCGGTGAAGCGGTCGAAATCGTCGGGCGATACGCAGACGTGCGTCGTGTCGTACTGCGGGCCGACCGCGACGGCCGGCGTCGCGACGGCCTTCGTGGCCGTCGTCTTCGCGAACGCGGCCGGTGCGACGGCGAGACCGCCCGCGATCATCGCGGCGAGCAGCACGGAACGAATGGTTTTCATGACAGGGTTTCCTGGTTGTTTCATCGTCATCGAACGGTGCGGCCGTCGCCGGCCGGGTGCTTCGCATCGGCGAGCAGCGTCGCGAGCACGAGTGCGGCGATCAGCCCGAGATGCTCGAAAAAGCTGTTGAGCGCCATGAAACGCGCGGCGCCCGTGTGGTTCCAGAAATCGTTGGCCACCACCATCGCGACCAGCGTCAGCATGCCGAGGCTGCCGGCGCCGAGCCACGTGAAGCGGTTGAACACCACGCACAGCGAGCCGGCGAGCTCGACCGCGATCGCCAGCGCCGCCCACAGCGCGGCCGGCTGCAGCCCGAAATGCGCCTGCTCGGCGACCGCGCCGGCGAAATCCAGCGCCTTCGCGACGCCGCCGATCAGGTACGCGGACACCAGCGCCATACGCACGAGCGGCAGCACCCAGGGCCGCGCCAGCAGCGCGCGCACCCATGCGGGATTGCCGATGCCGCCGAAGTGGGTCGGTGTCGCCATGTCAGACCGCCCAGCACGAACAGCCGAACGCGCCCCAGAAGCCCTTCGCATCCGACGTCGGCAACGCGCGGCCCCACGCACTCGCATGCGCATGGCCGTGTACGTTGCACGCGCTCGAACAGCCGCACGCGGCGGCGGCCGCCGCCCGCTGCAACGGTGCGCCCTCGCGCTGCGTCGCGCCCCAGCCGCCGTAGCCGCCGTACTCGCGCACGGGCGACCAGTCGGGCATCGCGGGCGGAATCGGCGCATCGTGCGACGCGAACGGCCCCGCGCCCCACACGATCTTGCCGCCGACCACCGTCAGCAATGCGGACGTGTCGACGATATCGTCCTCCGCGCACGTGAAGAAATCGCGATCCGGGACCATCAGGTCGGCAAGCTGGCCGACCGCGATGCGCCCTTTCTTGCCCACCTCGTTCGAGAACCACGTCACGTACTCGGTCCACATGCGCAGCGCGGTTTCGCGATCGAGCAGATTGCGCTGCGGATACATCCGCAGGCCGCCGACCGTCTTGCCCGTCACGAGCCACGCGAGCGACACCCACGGGTTGTACGACGCCACGCGCGTCGCGTCGGTGCCGGCCGACACCTTGATCCCCTTGTCGAGCATCTTCGCGACGGGCGGCGTGGCCTCGGCCGCCTGCGCGCCGTAGCGCTCGACGAAGTATTCGCCCTGGTACGCCATCCGGTGCTGCACCGCGATGCCGCCGCCGAGCGCGGCGATCCGGTCCATCGATCGTTCCGACACCGTCTCCGCATGATCGAAGAACCAGTTCAGCCCGTCCAGCGGAATGTCGCGGTTCACCTTCTCGAACACGTCGAGCGCGCGGCTGATCGTCTCGTCGTAGGTCGCATGCATGCGCCACGGCCAGCGGTTCTGCGCGAGCACGCGCACGACGCCTTCGAGGTCGTCCTCCATCTGCGCGGGAAGATCCGGGCGCGCGACGCGGAAATCCTCGAAGTCGGCCGCCGAAAACACCAGCATCTCGCCCGCGCCGTTGTGGCGGAAATAGTCGGTGCCGTCGTGATACCGGACGCTCTTCGTCCAGTTCACGAAGTCTTCCTTCTCCGCATTCGGCTTCTGCGTAAACAGGTTGTACGCGATCCGCACCGTCATCTCGCCCGCGTCGTGCAGCTTGCGGATCACCTCGTAATCGTCGGGATAGTTCTGCGAACCGCCGCCCGCATCGATCACGCCCGTCACGCCGAGCCGGTTGAGTTCGCGCATGAAGTGGCGCGTCGAGTTGTACTGGTAGTCGAACGGCAGCTTCGGGCCTTTCGCGAGCGTCGCGTAGAGGATCGTCGCGTTCGGGTTCGCGAGCAGCAGGCCGGTCGGGTTGCCTGCGGCATCGCGCAGGATCGTGCCGCCCGGCGGCTCGGGCGTGTCCTTCGTGTAGCCGACCACCCGCAGCGCGGCCGCGTTCAGCAGCGCGCGGTCGTACAGGTGCAGGATGAACACCGGCGTATCGGGCGCGGCCGCATTGAGTTCGTCGATCGTCGGCAGGCGCTTCTCGGCGAACTGGTGCTCGGTGAAGCCGCCGACCACGCGCACCCATTGCGGCGCGGGCGTGATCGCGACCTGGCGCCTCAGCATCTCCATCGCGACCGCGAGCGAACGCACGCCGTCCCAGCGCAGCTCCAGGTTGTAGTTCAGGCCGCCGCGAATCACGTGCGTGTGGTTGTCGATCAGGCCCGGCAGCACGGGGCGCCCGGCGAGATCGACGACCTTCGTCGCGCGGCCCGCGAGCGGCACGACGTCCGCGTCGGCGCCGACCGCGACGAAGCGGCCGTCCTTGATCGCCACCGCGGTGGCGACGGGGTTCGCACGATCGAGCGTCGTGATGCGCCCGTTGTGCAGGATGAGATCGGGTTGAGTAGCGGTTGCGCTCATGAAGTGTCCTCGATGCGGTCAGAAGCCGAGCCAGTGACGGACCGGCGCGATGGCCTGGGCGCCGACCAGCATGCCGGCCAGACCCACAAGAGCAATCAGCGGCGGTGCGGGTGAACGCACCTTGATCACGCTGTACACGATGCCGATCAGCACGCCGGCACCCAACGAAAGTAGATAAGATTCCATAACGATTTTTCTCCCGGCCGGATTAGAATCACCTGCATCGCACGCCCGCGCCTCGCGGTGCGCCGCATCCGTTCCCCGCTTCCCTGCCATCCGCCCCGACCATGCAACACCTTCCTGATCTCGAAGCCTGGGCCATCTTTGCGCGCGTCGCGGAGACGGGCTCGTTCGCGAAAGCCGCCGATCTGCTCGGCATCTCGCAGCCGACCGTGTCGAAGGCCATCGCGCGACTCGAAAAGCGCCTCGGCGCGATGCTGCTGTACCGCACGTCGCGCAAGCTGTCGCTCACGCCGACCGGCGAACTGCTGCGCGACCGCGCGATGCGCCTGCTCGCCGACGCGGAGCTGATCGAGAGCGAAGCGTCCGCGCAGGCGCTCGAACCGCACGGCCTCGTGCGCGTGAATGCGCCGATGTCGTTCGGGCTGCGCCATCTGGCGCCGGTGCTGCCCACGTTTCTCGAACGCTATCCGCGCGTCGACATCGACCTCGTGCTCACCGATCACATCGTCGACATCGTGTCCGGCGGCTTCGACGTCGCGATCCGCATCGCCGAGCTGAGCGATTCGTCGCTGCGCTCGCGCCGGCTCTGCGCGGTGCGCCGGCCGCTCGTCGCGTCGCCGGCCTACCTCGACCGGCGCGGCCGCCCCACGCATCCGCGCGACATCGAACAGCACGTGTGCCTCACCTACACGAACCTGCCGACGCCCGAATACTGGCGCTTCCGCCACCCGGCATCGGGCGACGAGGCCGGCGTGTCCGTGCAGGGCCGCATCCGTACCAACAACGCGGACGTGATCCTCCCCGCGCTTGTCTGCGGTCACGGCCTCGCGCTGCAGCCCGAGTTCCTGGTGTGGGACGCGATGCAGCGCGGCGAGCTCGAGGAAGTGATGTCCGACTGGAAGATCGCCGACGTCAACGTGAACCTCGTCACGCCGCCCGGCATGCTGCGCGCCGCGCGCGTGACGGTGCTGCTCGACTTCCTCGTGGAACATTTCTCGCACGCGCCGTGGGCGCTGCCCGGCGCCTGAACGCACGACGGGCCCTGGCAGGCGATCGTCGCGTCCGTCGCGACGATCGCGGCCGGCGGCCCGTTACTTCGCCGGGACGGCCGCGAGCGACGCGTGCGGCGTCGCGGTGCGCGGCGCCGCCTTGTGGACCATCGTGTACGCGTAGTCGACCCCCATCCCGTAGGCGCCCGAGTGCTCCTTCGCGATCGCCATCACCGCGTCGTAGCTGTCGCGGCGCGCCCAGTCGCGCTGCCATTCGAGCAGAACCTGCTGCCACGTGACGGGCACGACACCGGCCTGCACCATCCGCTGCATCGCGAAGTCGTGCGCGGCCTGCGACGTGCCGCCCGATGCGTCGGCCACCATGTAGATCTCGTAGCCGCCTTCGAGCATCGCGCACAGTGCGAACGTGGTATTGCAGACTTCGGTCCAGAGACCCGACACGACCACCTTCTTGCGGCCGTTCGCGGCGAGCGCGTCGCGCACCTTCTGGTCGTCCCACGAATTCATCGACGTGCGTTCGAGCGTCTGCTGGTTCGGGAACACGTCGAGCAGCTCGGGGAAGGTATGGCCGGAGAACGCCTCGGTCTCGACCGTCGTGATCGTGGTCGGGATGTTGAACGCCTTCGCGGCCTTCGCGAGCCCCACGACGTTGTTCTTGAGCGTCTGGCGATCGATCGACTGCACGCCGAACGCCATCTGCGGCTGCTGGTCGATGAAGATCAGCTGGCTGTTCTGCGGCGTCAGTACTTCAAGTTTCGGATTGCTCATGGCGCAAGGTGTCCTGTGAACGGAAAAAGGGGGGCCTGCCTCGACCGTGAAAACGGGAGGAGCCTGGGGAGGTCGGCGCCGGATCGTCATCCGGCTCGAAATATTTAATCCGCAAACACGCGGCGCGAACACCCAAGAAATGGAATCGATCCGATTCGTGCATCGATGCCCGTTCGGAGCGATTCGTGCTTTTTTTCTTCACGCAAACCCGATACGCTTTCGCAATCCTGACGGCGCGCCCCGCGCCGCTCGTCTGCCCTCACCGGACGCCCGCCATGAAACCGTATCTCCTGTCGTTGTTCGCCGGCATCCTCGCCGGCGTGATTTACGGCGCGCTCGGCGTGAATTCGCCGGCCCCGCCGATCATCGCGCTCACCGGCCTGCTCGGCATGCTGGCCGGCGAACAGATCCTGCCCGTCGCACGCCGGATGCTCGCCGGTCATCGCCTGAACACCGCGTGGCGCGACGCGCAATGCAGCCAGCACATGTTCGGCGCGCTGCCGGGCGGCGGCGCGAACGACCGCAAGCCGTCGTGATGCAACCGTTCGCCGCCGGCCGCGCATGACCAACGTCGAGCTGTTTCATTACCTCCTGCTGTTGATCTGCGGCGCGGGCGCGCTCACGTGGCTCGCCGAACGCCTGTCGATTCCGCCGGCCGTCGTGCTGCTGCTCGGCGGCTGCGTGGTCGCGGTCGCCGGCAGGCGCGTGCCCGACATGGACCCGGCGCTGCTGCTCGCGGCCGTGCTGCCGCCGCTGCTGATGTCGAGCGGGTTCTACACCGCCTGGAAGGAATTCCGGCAGGCGCTGGCGTCGATCGCGTCGCTCGCGCTCGGCGCGGTGGTATTTACGACCGTCGCGGTCGCGCTCGCCGTGCATGCGGTGAACCCGGCGCTGCCCTGGGCTGCCTGCTTCACGCTCGGCGCGATCGTGTCGCCGCCCGACGCCGTCGCCGCGAAGGCGATCCTGCAGCGCCACCCGCTGCCCGCGCGGCTCGTCGCGGTGCTCGAAGGCGAAAGCCTCGTCAACGATGCGTCGGGCCTGCTGCTGTACCAGATGGCCGTATCGGCCGCGCTCGCCGTGTCGATCACGCCCGCGAGCGCCACCGGCCTGTTCTTCTCGCTCACGCTGATCGGCATCGCGGTCGGCCTCGCGTGCGGCCATGCGATGAGCTGGGTGCTGCCGCGCCTGCGCGACCCGATGCTCGGCATCGTCGTGACGTTCGCGATGGCATGGGGCAGCTACGGGATCGCGGAAGCGGTCGACGGCTCGGGCGTGCTGTCGGTCGTCACCTGCGGGCTCGTGCTCGGCGTGCGCCAGCATCGCGTGTTCGATGCCGACATGCGGATCAAGGCGAAGGCGACGTGGGAAGCGATCGTGTTCGTGCTCGACGCGCTCGTGTTCATCCTGATCGGGCTCGCGCTGCACGCGATCCTCGCGCGCGTGAACCACGAGGGCGCGGTGCTGCTGGCCGGGCTGCGCGTCGCGCTGCCCGCCACCGCGGCCGCGATCGTCGCGCGCATCGTGTGGGTGTTCGCCGCGATGTGGCTGCCGGGCCGCCTGCGCGCGCCGCGCGCGGGCCACGCGCCGTGGTCGTGGCGCGAGGCCGTCGTGCTCGGCTGGTCGGGCATGCGCGGCGTCGTGAGCCTCGCGGCCGCGATCGCGCTGCCGGCCAACTTCCCCGGCCGCGACCTGATCCTGTTCAGCACGTTCCTGCTGATCATCGCGACGCTCGTCGTGCAGGGCGGCACGCTCGCGCCGCTGATCCGCGTGCTGAAGCTGCACCCGGCCACGCGCCACACGATGTCCGAGCACGCGGTGCGCGCGCATGCGTTCGGCGCGGCGCTCGCCGAACTCGCTGCGCTCGAACAGCGCGGCTCGACGCTCGAGCGGCCGTCGCTCGACCGGCTGCTCGCCGAATACCGGAACCGCGTCAGCTTCAACGAGCGCGCGCATCGCCACGGCGCCGAGCCGGCCAACGTGCGCGCGCGCATGCTGCGCGTCGAACTCGAGCTCGTCGGCGTGTCGCGCCGCGCGCTGCTCGACCTGCATCGCGACGGCAAGGTCGACGATGCCGTGCTGCACCGGATCGAGTCCGAACTCGATTTCGAGGAACTGCGGCTGCAGCGGCTGCTCGAACCGTAACGCGCAGCCCGGCCGCCGGCCCCCCCCTCTTCTCTCCATGGAACTGCAATGAGCGAACTGTCCGTCGAAGCGAGCATCGGCTCCGTCGATTACCTTGTCCACTTCAGCGACGGCGTCCACCAGTGGCGCGCCGACGAACCGGCGTCGCTCGGCGGCGGCGATGCGGCGCCCACCCCGGTCGCGCTGCTGCTGTCGAGCCTCGGCGCGTGCACCGCGATCACGCTGAAAATGTACGCGCAACGCAAGGGCTGGCCGCTCGCCGAAGTGCACGTGAAGCTCGCGCACGAGCCGGGCACCGAGGGCAGCACGATCGTGCGGCGCATCACGCTCGAAGGCGACCTGTCCGGCGAACAGCGCGAGCGCCTGCTGCAGATCGCGAACGCGTGCCCCGTGCACAAGATCCTCACGCATCCGATCGCCATCGACACCGCGATCGCCTGACGCGCTCCGCATCGACCACGGGAATCCCGCCATGTCCGACTCGATCAAGACCCTGCTCACGCCGCGCGAAAGCGACATCGGCAACCTCGTCGTGCGCCGCGTGCTGCCCGCGCGCGCCGCGCGCCTCGTCGGCCCGTTCATCTTCTTCGACGAGATGGGGCCGGCCGTGCTGCCGGCCGGCAGCGGCATCGACGTGCTGCCGCATCCGCACATCGGCCTCGCGACCGTGACCTACCTGTTCGACGGCTCGCTGATGCATCACGACAGCCTCGGCTTCCGGCAGAAGGTCGTGCCGGGCGACGTGAACTGGATGACGGCCGGCCGCGGCATCGTGCATTCGGAGCGCTCGCCCGACGAGGATCGGCCGCGCGAGCAGCCGGTGCATGGCATCCAGACCTGGGTCGCGCTGCCGGTCGAGCACGAGGACACCGCGCCCGCGTTCGTCCACCATGCGGCCGACACGCTGCCGTCGTTCACGCGCGACGGCGTGAACGTGCGTGTGATCGCGGGCACCGCGTTCGGGCTCGCGTCGCCGGTCGCGGTGTTCTCGCCGACGCTCTATGCGTATGCGGCGTTCGCCGAAGGCGGCACGCTCGCGCTCGATGCGGAGCACGACGAACGCGGCGTGTACCTCGTCGACGGCGATCTCGCGATCGACGGCACGCCGCTCGCCCCCGCGACGATGGCCGTGCTCGAACCGGGCGCGACCGTCGCGCTCGCGAGCGCGAACGGCGCGCGCGTGATGCTGCTCGGCGGCGCACACCTGCCGGGCGAGCGGTTCATCGAATGGAATTTCGTGTCGAGCGCGCGCGAGAAGATCGATGCGGCACGCGCGGCGTGGGCCGACCAGACCTTCGGCAAGGTGCCCGGCGAAGAAAACGAATGGACGCGCCAGCCGGCGCGCCACGCGCAGTAGCGCGAAGGAAGGGGCCGGCCGTGCTCGCGTGCGCTGCCGGCAGTCGCATCGGCCGATCGGCGGCGCGGCCTCGGCACGGCACCCGGCCGCCGACGACGCCCGACTGTGTGCACCACCGCTGCGCGCCTTGTTGTCGCTGCTGCTGCGACGACGTCGCGCCCGGCCCCGTTTCAGCCCTTCAGCCCCATCAGCTTCGCGAGCGTCGGCCAGCGCTCGAGCGATTCGATGAACGCGCGGCGCGCCTGCTCGTCGACGTAGCGCTCGGGATCGAGCGCGGGCAGGTGCCGCGCGAGACCGAGCACGTCGTTCGGTTGCGACAGCCGATCGTCGTCGGCGTCACCGGGAAGTGTCACTGTTCGTCGATCCATACGCCATCCGGAGTCTTGACCGCGTAGCCCGTGCCCGTCTGCATCGTCACGGTGCCTTCGTTTTCGCCGACCATCCGCGTGCGCGGCAGGTCGGCCGCGTATTGCGCGAGCGTCGCGCCCGGCTTGAACGGGCTGTTCGACACGAGGTTCGACAGCAGTTGCGCGAGCGCGAGGAAGCTGGTCGGCTGATCGATCACGGTGGTCGCGCCGTGGTTGCCGGCAAAGCCGACGAGCCGCACGCCCACCGGCCCGTGCACGATGCGCGGCGTCGGGATCTCGCGCAGGCCCGCGACCTGGTACTTGTCGCCGCGCAGCGCGGCGCCGTGCTCGGGCACGAACACGATCACCGCGCGGCGGCCCGACTGGGCGATCAGGTCGGCCAGGCGATCGAAATCGTCCATCAGCCTGGTCGCGCGCTGCGGATACGAGTCGATGCTCGTCAGCGTGCTGCCGACGACGCGATTGCCGTCGTGCAGGCTGATCGTGTTGTAGTACAGCGCGACCGGCCCGGGCACCGACGCGCGCTGCGCATACCAGTTCGCGAGCGTCGCGTAGTCGCTCTTGATCTCGGAGCCGTCGAACGCATGCATCGCGACGGGCGCGGCCGCGTTCGACACCGGCGGCGCGTCGGGCACCCCGATGTTGTCGTGGACCACCTGCAGGAAGTTGTCGAAATGGCCGTCGTGGTTCAGCAGCGACTGCACCTTGTAGCCCGCGCTCGCCAGTTGCGAGAACAGGTAGCACTGCTGCGGCGCCGGCTTGTACAGGTCGGCGTGCGCTTCCTGCCCGCAGCTCGCGCGCAGCACGCGGATCGCCGCCGGGCCGCTGTAGCTCGCGGCCGTGCTGAAGTTGGTGAACAGGTAGTCGAAGTGGCTCAGCATCGGATGGTTGCGCACCTTCGCGGCATCGAGGTCGTCCCACGACAGCGAGCAGATGTGCAGCACGATCACGTCGAACTGCGTGGCCGGATCGTTGCCGAGATGGCCGAACGCGACCTGCCGCTGCGATTCCTGCGTGCGGAACGTCGCGAGCGCGGCGTTGTGGTCCTCGGGCTGGCCGGCGAGCGTCGTGCCCGCCACGTTCGCCTGCTGCGGCAGCGGTGCGACGACGCGCGCCATCAGTCCGCTGCCGGCCTGCCACAGCGGCATCACGACCAGCGCGACCAGCACGAACGTCGCGACGCGCAGCCAGCGGTTGACGATGAAGTAGACGATCAGCGCACCGGCCACCGTCAGCAGCAGCACCGGCGGCAACAGGCGCGGCAGCAGCTCCATCCAGTAATCGAAGCGGAACGTGCTCACCTCGTGCGCGGCCTCGGCGAGCCGCGCGAGCGGCGGCGCATGCAGTTCGCGGGCGAGCAGCGGCACCGCGATCGCGATCGCGACCAGTTGCCGGACGATGCGCCACGCGCGCCGGCGGATCGGTGCGCTCGCCGCGAGCGCCACCGCGAACGCGAGGTTCGCGAGCCAGAACGGCTGCAGGTGCCCGGTCGCGAACAGCGCGAACTTCAGGATGAAATACAGATTCCAGAACGTCATCTAACCACTCCGTGATGAGCGCCGCGTCAGTCGCGCGCCCGATCGAGTTTCGGCGCCAGCATGGCCTGCAGGCCGCGCGCCGCACCCTTCCACATCCGTACGTACCCGTCCAGGCCGATACGCAACACTTCCTTCAGCCCGCGCAGCGGCGTGTCGGGACGCTCGCCTTCGTGCCAGTCGAGCCACGCATCCGCGCGGCCGAACGTGCATTGCACGAGCTGGCGCTCCTGTTCGAGCGTCAGTGCGTCGAAGCTCACGCCGACGTGGGTCGGCGTCACGCGGCTCACGCGCACCGGAAACGGGAACGGCCGGTCGCCGCGCGTCACGCAGACGGTGAGCGTGTCGCCGACGGCGACCGGCAGCCCCGGCACCGCTTCGAGGCCGAGGCCGCCGGTCGAGTAGTCGCTCGTGAAGCAGGCGGCGGTCGTTCCGTCGGCGAGCAGCAGCGTGGCCGGCACGCGCATCGCGATCCGGTGCGTAACACGCACCTGCTTGGTCTCGCGCGCCACCGCCAACGCCGCGCCGAGCATCGCGAGGTTGTACACGGTCCAGCCGAGCGTGATCAGGATCGTCGACGCCTCGTCGCCCTGGTCGGCCACGAGCCGCCAGACGCCGGCGACGATCGCGAGCACGTTCAGCCCGAACAGCACGAGATACGGCTTCGACGTCGACCAGTCGACGTAGCCTTCGTCGATCTTGCCGCCCTTGTCCGTCACGTTGAACTTGCCGTGCTTCGGGCTGAAGAACGCGACGGTGGTCGGCAGCGCGATGTACCACGCGAGCACCGATTCGTAGACCTCGGCCCAGAACGAATGGCGGTAGCGCCCCTGCATCCGCGAGTTCGCGACGTTGGCGAGCACCAGATACGGGATCACGTAGCTCGCGAGCGCCATCGCGGACGCGCTGATGAAATACAGGTGGAAGAACAGGTACGCGAGCGGGATCGTCAGGAACACGAGCCGCGGAATCCCGTAGAAGAAGTGCAGCATCGCGTTGCCGTAGCAGATCCGCTGGATCAGGCCGAGCCCGCGCCCGAGGAACGGGTTGTCGATGCGGAAGATCTGCGCCATCCCGCGCGCCCAGCGCGTGCGCTGCTTCACGTGGCCGGCGAGGCTTTCGGTCGCGAGGCCGGCGGCCTGCACGGTCGGCAGGTAGGCCGACGTATAGCCGCGCCGGTGCAGCTTCAGCGCGGTGTGCGCATCCTCGGTCACGGTCTCGACCGCGACGCCGCCCACCTCTTCCAGCGCACTGCGCTTGAGCACCGCGCACGAGCCGCAGAAGAACGTCGCGTTCCACAGGTCGTTGCCCGACTGCACGAGCCCGTAGAACAGGTTGCCCTCGTTCGGAATCTCGCGGAACGTGCCGAGGTTGCGCTCGAACGGATCGGGCGAGAAGAAATGGTGCGGCGTCTGCACCAGCGCGCACTTCGGATCGCGCAGGAACACGCCCATCGTCGTCTGCAGGAACGAGCGCGTCGGCACGTGATCGCAGTCGAAGATCGCGATGTACTCGCCGTGCGTCTTCGGCAGCGCGCGGTTGATGTTGCCGGCCTTCGCATGGCGGTTGTCGTCGCGCGTCACGTAGTCGATGCCGGCCTCGCGCGCGAACGCCTCGAATTCGGGCCGCTTGCCGTCGTCGAGCAGGTACACGCGCAGCTTCGCGCTCGGCCAGTCGATGCTCTGCGCGGCGAACACCGTCGGCTTCACGACCGACAGCGGCTCGTTGTAGGTCGGGATGTACACGTCGACGGTCGGCCACGTGTCGGGATCGTCGGGCAGCGGCACGATCGGCCGGTCGAGCGGCCACGCGGTCTGCACGAAGCCGAGCAGCAGGATCATCCACGTATAGGCTTCCGCGCCGTACAGCAGGTAGCCGGCGACGGCCTCGACCGGGCCGCGGAAATCGAGCGTCTGCGTGGTGCGCCACCACACGTAGCGCACCGTCGCGAGCAGCGCGAGCGAGGCGAGCGCGAGCGTCGGCAGATGGCCCGGCAGGCGGCGCAGCGCGAGCGCCAGCACCGCGACGATCGCGAAGAACGCGAACTGCGCGCCGGGCATCAGCGGCGACATCCCGGCCGCGGCCCACAGCAGCGCGCCGGCCACGAGCAGCAGCGGCGCGAGCCAGCGGCGCCGGCCGATGCCGTTCGCGCGCGCATCGAGCCAGCCGCCCCAGCGCACCCACGGCAGGCGCTCGAGCAGTGCGCCGATGCGCCGGCCGACCGCGCGCCCGGCCACGTAGACGGGCACGACGTACCGGTCGAACCACGCGAGCGGATCGCGCGCGGGCCGGCCGTCGGCCGCGCGCGGCGCCCGCACGATCGTCCGCCACAGCCATTCGCGCGCGCTGAGCGGCTGCAGCACGCCCCACTCGTGCGCCAGCCGCAGGAACGCGACGCGCACCCAGCGGCGCACGTAGTCGGGCCGGCCCGGCGGCGGTGCGTGGAAGAACAGCCGCACGAGCCAGTCGACGCGCGAGCGTTGCGCCGGCAAACCCATGCCGCGTGCGAACCAGTCGGCCGCGCGGCGGCCGGCTGCACGCAGGCGCGGCGCGAAGCCCGCGCTCATCGCGCCGCTCCGCGCCGGCCGGCGGCACCCGCCGCCAGCCATGCATCGACCCAGTTCGCGACGCCGTTCAGGTCGTGCGACGCCTGCGAATACGGCGCATCGTCGAAGATCCAGCTGCCGCGCGCGAGCGCTTCGGGCACGGCCGCATCGACGTGGATGCGTTGTTCGAGCATCGACGCGGGCCCCGCGACCGCGCGCAGCATGCCGAGCGCGTCGCGCTGCATGTCGCGCGCCGGATTCATCCGGTTCACGACGATCTGCAGTTCGCCGCCGCCGCTGCGCAGCGCTCCGAGCCGCGCGGCCGTCGTCGCGCACGCGGCGGGCTCCGGCGGCACGACGACGAGCGTCAGGTCCGCGCGGCGAACCGCCTGCTCGGCCTGCGTCGACGGATAGCGGGCGGTGTCGATCAGCACGACGCCGTCGGCCGGCAGCGCAATCTCGTCGAGCGCGCGAGAGAGCCACGCGGGATCGGCCGCGAGCCGCGCATCGCATGCGGCCGCGCCCGTCGCGTCGACCTGCCCGTACGGCACGAACAGCACGCCGTCGGCATTGCGCCACGTATGCGCATGCCACGGCTCGGCGCCGCCGAGCACGCTCTGCGCGAGGCCGTGCTCGGCGAGCGTGTCGAGGCCGAGCGTCGCGCCCATCAGGTTCTGCGCATCGAATTCGACGGCGACGACCGGCCGGCCGCGGCGCGCGAGCAGCACCGCGAGCGCGGCCGTGAGCGTCGTGCGGCCCGCGCCGCCCGTCGTCGACGTAATGGCGATCGTCTTCATCGGGGCGCTCCGTCACGCGGCTCGCCGCGCCCTGCATCGGGCAGCAGCCGCCCGCGCAGCGCGACCGGCACGAGTTCGCACGGCACCGCATCGCGCCGGTCGATCCCACGCGGCGCCTGAAAGCCGCGGCCGATGCCGAGGTGCTGCGCGACGATCCACACCGGCACCGCGATCACGATGCCGACGATGAAGCCGATGACGATTGCGGCAATCATGCGACCCCCTGCTTGCGCAGCGGCATCGCGCTGCGGATGGCGCCGCGCTTGTGTGCGGCGGGAACGACGGATTCCGGCGACGATGCGTCGCCGGCCGCGGCCGGCGGCGTCGCGCCGGGCGCCTTCATCGCCTCGAGCGCGACGACCGTATCGATCGCGTCGATCGCATCGCTCACTTCGCCCGCTTCAGGCAACGCGTCGCCGGGACCGGCGCGCGCCGGCGACGCGCGCGTCGCGCCCGCCGGCTGCGTGGCCGCGAACAGATCGCTGTAGTCGGCGATCGGCGCGCGCCGGTTCTCGGCCTTCAGCGCATCGAGCTCGGTGTCGATGCTGCCGCGCCCGAGGCACACGACACGATCGGACAGCGTATCGACCGGCACGTCGAAGATGCGTGCGAGCGCGTCCTCGGCATCCGCCGGCTCGCACGCGAACAGGAACACGTACAGGTGCGCGGCGTCGGCCGTCACGATGTCGCCCGCGCGGCGCGGCCGGCAATGCCGCAGCGCGTCGACGTGCGCGACGCCCGGCAGCAGCGCGATCTTCGCGAGCGTATGCGGCAACGCGAGCACGGCGCCGCGATCGAGCACCGCGCGAATGCGCAGGCAAAACGCGCCGACCGGCAGGTAGCCGAGCACCGAATCGCCGAGCGCGGCCGCGAGCGCCGCGCGATAGTCGGCCGCGACGGGCCGCGCATAGAGCTGGCCGCGCAGCGCGTGCACGGCGGCCTGCATCCGCGACACCGGCAGGTCGCGTGCGACGACGCGGCTCGCGCCGACGCTCAGCACGAGCATCTCGAACTGCTGGCGCAGCACTTCGCCGCGCTCGACGACCGCGATCTTCAGCGCGCCGCCGCACCGCCGCCGCAGCGCGTGCACGTCCGCGCACAACGCTTCGAGCTGCGCATGCGAGCGGAACACGAGCACCGCGGTCGCGGCCTGCGCATGCGCGCACGCGGCGACCACGGCCGCGTTGTCGTCGACGATTTCCCAGCCGTCCGGCACGCGGTTCGCGCCGTCGAGCACCGCGCGGCTGACGACCACGCGATCCTCGTCGCTCGCGAGTTTCGTCCGGCGCGCGGGCCCGGCCGCGCCGCCGTCGACGCTCGCCGTCAGCCGGCCGCCCGGCGCGAAGCGCAGCGGCCGTACTTCGCCGGCCGCGAGCGTGTCGCCGGCGCGCCAGAAATCGACGACCCACAGCAGTTCGCCGTGCGTGCGCTGCAACTGCGCGACACCCGAGCAGATACCGTGGAAACCGCTGCGCGGCGTGCGATTCGCGTCGCGCACGAATGGCGCATCGTCGGTGCGCGCTGCGTCGCCCGCCCGGGCCGCTTCGGGATCGAGCAGCAGCACGAGCGCGATCCGGTGCGTGCGGCACCAGTCGGCGAGTGCGAGCGCCTCGTCGGCGAGCGCAATCGGGTCGTCCCAGCTGAACCAGCGCTGCGCGCCTTCGACGAAATACAGCGCGCGCGCGCGAAAACCGTAGCGCTTCATCGCGCGCAGGCCGCCGGTCAGCCGTGCGAACGGGCCCGGCGCCGCGCGGCGCGGTGCGTCGGCGGGCAAGCCGGCGGCGGCGTTGTCGTCGTCGGCCGGTTCGGCCGCGGGCGGCATCGCGAGCACGTTCAGGTTGCGCGGCCAGCCGGCCGGCTGCGCGCCGCCCGCGAAGCCGAGCGCCTCCATCTGTTCGGCGACGTGCGCCGCGTCGCGTGCGAGCACGACCGTCACGTCGCGCGTGCGCGCCTGTCGCGCGCTCTCCCACACGAGCGCATCGCAGGCCGGCGTGCCGCCGGCCGCGTAGATCGCATACAGGCCGCCGGCTTCCAGCTGCGTCCACGCATCGGGCAAGCCGTCGATCGCGAGCCGGCTCACCGTGCCGACGCGGCCGCCGGCCGGCCCCACGCCGAGCAGCGCCCGTAGGCGGCCTCGCACGCCGGTGGCGGCGAGCGCGGGGCGGGCGGCATCGATTTCCGTATTCACGACGTTCCCCCAGTCACCTAGTAATCCGAATAAAGCCGTACCGGCGTCGGCGTGACGAGCCAGCTGCGCTGCGCGCGCGCGTCGAACGCGTAGCGCAGATACACGAGCGCCGAACTCGGCGCGTAGTCGTGCGATCGGTCGACGTGCAGTTGCGCGCCGACGCTCAGGTGCGGGTTCACGCGGTATTCGACGATCCCGTTGACGCCGTACGAGAACGACACGCCGCGCGTCGAACTGCCCGCGTACACGAACCCGGCCGCCACCTGCGCGGCCCGCTGGTCGGCGGACATCGGGTAATACAGCGAATCCTTTTCATAGCTGTTCGAGATCCCGCCCGTGACGGTCAGGTCCCACGACAGCGCATCGTGCCGCCCCGCCCATTCGATCGGCACGCCGAGCGACAGGTAGCGCTGCGGGCTGTAGTAGCCGCCCTGCCCGTACGTGTAGTAGCGCAGGTTCTGCGCGTAATGCCACGCATTGCCGACGAGCCCGGTGCTGACCTTCATCGCCGCGCGCTCGTACACCGGCACCGTGAAGCCCGTGCGCAGCGTGACTTCCGCGTTGCGCTCGACGTTGCGCCCGGACAGCACGCCCGCGCCGAGTTCCGCGAACAGGTTCGTGCGGCCGACGTCGACCGATGCGCGCAGGTTCACGCCGTCGCGGCGCACGCCGCCCCAGACCTCGCCCGTCCACGGGTCGCGCATCCCCGCGTACGACAGCACGCTGCTCGTTTCCGGCCGCCGCGACACGTTCACCGAGAACCCGGCCGGGCCCGCGTCGAAGCGATAGCGCACGCCGCCGACGAGGTAGTGCACGGGAAAACCGAGCGGCGACGTGCCGAGATCGACGCGCCAGGCGTCCGACAGATAGCCGGCGCCGAGCGCGACGCCCGTCGCCGACTGGTGCAGCGAGCCCGGCGGGTTCGCGATCGACGCGGGCGTCAGCGCGTTCTGCGCGTTCAGCGCCGCGTAGCGGCCAAACGTATTGAGCGCATACGCGTTCGGATTGCTCGTATCGAGCGTGCCCGGGTCGAGATGCACGGTGTCGATCTGCGCGAACACGTGCCCGTCGTAGCGCACGGGCATCTGCACGTAGATCGGCACCTGCTGCGCGCGATACGACGAGACGCCTTCGTCGCCCGACTTGTACGCGGGCGTCCAGCCGGTCTCGATCTCGGGATTGCGCCGCTGCGCGAGATCCGCGAACGCGGCCTGCGCGGGTGTCAGGCCGTCGCGGCCGGGGCTCACGCCGCTCGCGCGTTCCTGCGACAGCGACAGCCGGTACAGCGACGCCGCGTCGTCGTAGCGGCCCTGGGTCTCGGCCACGCGCCCGGCGGCCACCGTCACGTCGGCGCGCGCCGGATACGCGGCCTGCAGCCGGTCGGTCACCTGCGCGGCGGCGTCCGGGCGGCGCAGCGCGTTCAGGCGGCGCACGGCCGACAGTTGCGTGTCGACGTCGTCGTCGGGCGTGCGGGCGAGCACCGCCTGCACGCGCGCGAGCGCGGCCGCACGGTTGCCGCTGTCTTCGTCGATGCGGGCGAGCGCGAGCTGCGTATCGGCGTCTTCCGGCATGCGCGCGACGACCGGCGCGAGGGCATCGCGCGCGGCGTCGTAACGGCCCTGCGCGCGTTCGAGATCGGCCAGCTCGAGCGCATAGCGCTTGTCCGCGCGGCCGGCCGGGCTCGCGCCAGCAAGCAGCGTGCGTGCCCGCGCGTAGTCGCGCTGCGCGATCGCGTCGTCCGTCTGCCGCAGCACGAGCCGCAGCGACTGGTCCTCGATCCTCGCCGTCTGCGCAGGAGTCAGCGACGGTTCGCGGCGCAGCGTGTCGAGCCATGCGACGAGTGCGTCGTCTCGCCCCGCGCTGCCGAGCAGGTCGCCGTAGCGCAGCCGCACATCGGTATCGGCTTCGCGCGGATGCGCGGCGATCCAGTCGCGCAACGGCGCGAGGCCGCGGTCCGGTTCGCCCGCGTCGATCCACTGCGCGCCGATCGCGGCGAGCATGTCGGGATCGTCCGGCGCACTCGCCTGCGCGTGCGCGAGCGACGCGGCAAAGGCCGCGCGATCGCCGCGCGCGAGCGTGCCGCGTGCATCGGCCAGCGCGTGTTCGGCATCGAGCTTGCGCGCGAGCGCGCGCATCCCGTCCGAGCGGTGCGCGTCGTCGACGGGCGCGAGCGCGGCCTGCGCGCCCGCGACGTCGTCGATCGAATTGCGGTACAACGCGGTCGCGTAGCGCATTTCGGGCGTATCGCCTTGCGCAAGCCCGTCGTCCATCACCGTGCGGCCGAGTTGGCGCAGCCCCATGTCGCGATAGAGGCGCGCGAGCGCGAAGCGCGTCCACGGTGCGTCGGGCGCCGCCCGCACGGCGGCTTCGTAGCGCTGCGCGGCCGCGCCACGGGCGCCCTGGTCCGCAAGCGCACGCGCCTGGTCCGCGAGCACGCCGGCGCGCAGGCCGTCGAGCGCGCGCCGATCGTCGCGACCCGTCACGCGGCCTTGCAGCGCGTCGAGCAGCGGGCCGATCTTGTCCGCGCGGCCGGTGCGCTCATACAGGGTGGCCGTGTCGCGCACGGCCGCGAGGTCCGGCGAACGCCGGGCCAGCAGTTCGCGCAGCAACGGCTCCGCGCGCGCCCAGTCGCGCTGCGCGAGCAACGCATCGGCCAGCTGAAGTTTCGCGTCCGGGCTGTCCGGCTGCAGCGCGAGCGCCGCGCGGGCCGCGCGTTCCTCGTCCTGCGGACGGCCCGCCGCGGCGGCCGCGCGGCCTTGCGCGAGCAGCCCCCAGAACTGCGCGGTGCGCGCGAGGCCCTGCCATTTGCCGCGCTGGTCGGCCGACAGCGTCGCGGCGCGCGCGAACAGCGCGCGCGCCTCGTCGTGCCGGCCTTCGCGCAGCCGCAGCAGGCCGAGCCCGCCGACCGCGTCGGCGTCGTCCGCCCGCGCCCGAGCGGCGCGCGCGAGCAGCGGATCGGCGCCGGCCAGGTCGCCGCGCGCAAGCGCCTGCAGGCCGCGCTGCTGCGCGATGTAGTCGGGATTGCGTTCGAGCTGGCGCTGTGCGTCGCGCTGGCGATCCAGTGCCGCGGCGCGGTCGACGAATTCGGTATCGTCCGGTACGAGCGCGAGATACGCATGCAGCGCATCGAGATACGCGGGATCGCTGCCGGCCGACTGCAGCACGCGCCGCCACAACGCCATCGCGTCCGTATGGTCGGCGTCGGTGCGCTTCGCGAGCGCCCACGCGATCCGGTTCGCCTCCGGCCGCGTGTCGGCGCGCTGGTTCAGCAGCCGCGCGAGCGCCATTGCCGCACTCGTGTCGCGCGGATCGGCCGCGACCGCGCGGCGCAGCGCGGCGACCGCCGGCTCACGGCCGCCCGGCGCATTCGACACGATCTGGTAATACTCGGCGCCGAGCGCGCCCGACGGCGCGCCGTTCGGAAACAGCGCGACGATCCGCCGGGCCGCCTCGTCTGCGCGGCCGCTGCGCGCGAGCAGGCGGATCTGCGCCATCTCGCCGCGCCCGCTCGTCGCGACGCGGTATTCGTCCGCCACCCGGCGCGTGGCGGGTGCCGTGGGCGACTGCGCCTGCAGGCGCGCGAGCGACGCCTGCGCGCCTTGTGCGTCGCCGAGCCGCAACAGCACACGCACCTGCTCGGCCAGCAGCCCGGGGTCTCCCGGCGCGATCAGCAGCCCCTTGCGCAGCGCATCGCGCGCGAGGTCGTCGCGATGCTTGACGCCCCACATCCGCGCGGTGTCGAGCAGGCGCTGCGCGTCGGCGGACGCGGCGGTCGCGGGCGTCGCCGACGTCGCGGGGTTCGCCTTCGCCGCCTCCGGCACGGTGCCCGGCGCCGCCGCGCACACCGACGACGCGAGCCACGCGAATCCCGCGACGTGCGGCGCGGCGCGCTTCAGCGGGCGGCGCATGCACGGCCTCCCCAGCGGGGGTCGAGCGTGCCGTCCGCGCCGAACCGGTAGCGGCCGTCGCGCCAGCCGAGCCCGAACAGCGTCAGCACGCTCGTGTAGTAACCGGGCGCCGACTGGCGCGCGAGCGTATCGACGCGCGCCGCCTGCGCGTCCGCGAGCGCGCGCTGCCCGCGTGCGTCGAGGAACGGCACGGCCGCCGCCGAGAACCCGCCGTTGCCGTCGTTCGGCCCGGCGACGCCCGTCGTCGTATCGACCTTTTCCGGCGGCGCGCCATGCTCGGCGATGTAATCGGCGAACGGCGCAAAACGGGCGAGCAGCGGCGCGGCGAGCGGATCGGCGCGATCGAGCATGCCGGCCCACAGATACACGCGGATCGCGTTGTACGCGCTCTCCGCACGGGTGTCGCGATCGGGACCGAAACCCGTGCCCGCGCGATACAGCGCCCAGTCGGGCGAAAAGCCTTTCGGCGCGGTGTCGAGCAGCACGCGCCCGGTACTGGCGGCGAGCGCGGCCCAGCGCCGGTCGTCGGGCAGCCGCGCGCCGAGCGCGCGGATCACCTGCGGCGGCGAATAGCTCGGATTCACGCGCCACTGCCCGTCGGCGAGCTTGAAGCCCGTCGGCCCGGGCAGCAGCGTGAGGCCGAGGCCCGGCACGCTCGCCGTCTCGTCGTCGAGCACGCGCTTCGCGAGCAGCGCGCCGCGCGCCGTGTAGCTGCGCTCGTGCCACAGCCGCCCGGCCTCGACGAGCGCATAGGCGATCCACAGGTCGGCATCCGACGCCGCGTTCGCATCGAGCACGCGCCACGCGCCGTCGGGCGCGCGGCCCCACAGCCACGCCGGCAGATGCGCGCTCAGGTCGCCCTGTGCGAGATTGTTCTCGGTCCATGCGAGGATCGTGTCGAACGTGCGCCGGTCGTTCGCGACCAGCGCGAAGAAAAGTCCATACGCCTGCCCCTCCGAGACCGTGCGCGAATCGGCCGAGCCGACGTCGATCACGCGGCCGTCGGCCGAGATGAAATCGCGCTTGAACGCGTCCCAGCGCGGCCATGCCGCGCCGCATCCCGCGTCGGCCGCCCCGGTCGCACCCGCTCCTGCAGCCTGCGCGCGCGCGGCCATGCCGGCCGCCGCGCACGTGAACGCCGCCGCCATCGCGAGTACCGCGCCGACGCGCCGCGCCGGCCGCATTGCCCGTCGCTTCGCCATTGCCCGCGCCATCCGTTACATCCCCCGTCGGCGCGCGGCGATGCGCTGCAGCACGCTGAACACGCCGAGCGCGAGCAGCAGCCCCGCGACGACGCCGACCGCGCCGAGCACGACCGGATGCCGCGCCGCGTGCGTCCAGACGCGCGCATACCACGGCACGAAGCCGACCACGTAAGGCTCGCCGACGCGCAGGCTGTCGACCTGCCCCGGCCGCACCAGCGCGAGGTCGCCCTGCAGTTGCGACACGAGCCCCGCGTTCTCGAACACGTCGAGCAGATCGCCGAGGCGCGGCGGGTCGGTCGCCGTCAGCGCGACGACACTGCGCCCGTGGCTGCCCGGCAGCTCGAACCCGGCGAGCGCCGCGAGCGGGCCCGTCTGCTCGATGTGCGCGCCGCCGTCGGCCAGCCCGACGCCGTTGCGCCAGCGCTCCTTCACCGAGAACGCGACGCGCGCGGCGCCGGCACCGCCCGCGCTGCCCTGTTCGCCGATCACGAGCGGCAGCGCCGCGCGCCAGTGCGCGAGCAGCGGCGACGCGGGCGAGCCGTCGATCACGAGCAGATCCTTGCTGCCCGACAGCGCGGCGACGTCGCCGGGCCGCGCGACCTGCACACGCAGCGCCGGGAAGCCGGTCCATTCGCCCATGTGACCGAGCATCGTCAGATAGGCCTCGAGCTCCTGCCGCGACGGCCGCTCGGGCATCACGACGGCCGTCTGCGACAGGTCGGCGAAGCGCGTGAACGGGAAGCCGCTGTTCGCGAAGAACGCGAGGTTCGGCAGTTGGGCGTAATGGACGAAGTGCGAGAAGTCGATCGTCGAATCGGGATCGATCGCCGCGCGCTGCGGCTCGGTCGCGGTGCTCGAACAGAGGCCCGTCTTCTGCGAGTCGAGCGTGAAGCGGAACTGCAGCTGGTTGCCGCTGCCGACCCGGAACGCCGGGATGTCGACGTCGCTCGTCACGCGCCCTTCGGGCACCGACAGCAGCGGCAGCTGCATGCGGCCTCGCGCGTCCTCGGCATGGGCCGGCCCGAGCCGGTACGACTTCACGAGCTGGTCGTTGATCTCGACGGCGAGCGTCGAGTTGTCCTGCACCGTCGGCGCCGTGTAGCGGTAGCGCAGCGTGATCGGCACGCCCGCGCCGTTCCACGAATGCAGATCGGACGGGACGCGCAGGTTCAGGCGGATCGCGTCGGGCGACGTGCCGCGCACTTCCAGCTCGCGCGTATCGGACACGAGCTCGCGGAACGCGATCGGCCGGTTCACCGGCAGCCAGCGCGGCGCGTCGTACGGCTTGCGCGGCGCGCCGAGATCGACGTGCGCGACCGTCGCCGCCGGCCCCGACAGCGCCACGCGGCCCAGCACGAGCGTCGCGACCGCGTCGTCGACCTCGGCCGCCGTGCGGCCCGTGACGACGAGCAGCTTGCGCCCCGGTGCCGCGGGGTTGTCGGTCATCGCGAGCAGCGGGCCGTTGATCGACGGCAGCGCGAGGCCGGCCGGCAGGGTCGCCACCGTGCCGATCACCACCGCCTGGTCGTCGGCCGGCAGCCCGGACGACACCGGGAAGCGCGCGTGCCGGTAGTCGGCCAGCGCGCCGAACCACGACGCGAGCACGCCCGCACTGCGCAGCGTCGCCGAATCGGGCGACGCCGGCAGCACGAACGGCAGCCGCACGCGGCCGTTGTCGCGCCGGTCGAAGAACGGCGCGGGCAACAGCGCAAGATCGTTCGGCAGGCGCACCGGCGATTCGTCGAGGATCAGCTCGCTCTTCGGGCTCACGTCGGCCCACAGCGCGGAATTCGCCGGGTCCTCGCAATGGTCGAGCGTGTAGTGCGCGATCAGCCGCAGCCCGATCTGGTTGAAATCCGAGAAGTAGCGCGGATCGATCGGGATCTCCTGCGTGACCGTGCGGCCCGCCTGCGCGGCGTCGAACGGAACGGTCGCGATGACCTCCCCGTTCACCGACACCTTCAGGTGCGACATCGGGAACACCAGCGACGGCGAATACGCGTAGGTCAGGCGCAGCCGCGCGCCGGTGACCACCCGGTCGAGCCGCACGCCCGCGTTGATCGTGCGCGCGTCGTCGGCGCCGCGCAGGCGCAGCGGATCGAACGCGCCGAGCGACGCAAACGGCACGCGCACCGTCGTCGACGGCAGGCCTGCCGCGGCCGCGCTGGCCGCGGCAGGCGTGGCCGTGAGCACCGACGCCGAAGCCGATGCCGGCGCAGCGCCGGACGCGGCAGCAGCCGCACCGGTAGCCGGCACGGCCGGGATCGGCGCGGCCGACAGCGCGGCCGCGTGAAACGCGCCGACCAGCGCGCCCGACAGGACGAGCAGCGAGACGGCCGGCTTCATGCGCCGCTCCGTTTCGTCAGGATCGCCCCGTCATCCGTCGCATCGCAACCGATGCGCGCAAAGCAGCCATGCTCGTGAGTGAACATCCCCACTGCTTCCCCTCATATCTAACTGGCCTGTTCGTTTATCGAAACGATGCGGCGAATTCTTTAATCGACCGTCTTCGCGTTGCGCGCGCCTGGCACCGGCGCTCGCCTATTCGTCACACTATCTCAAAAATAGGACAAAACTTACCCCGATTCGCAACGGTGAGGCGAAAAAGCCTCGTTTCGGCACGAACTGCTGCATGAACGGGACGAATGGTAAGAATTGCGCCGTTGTCGGCGGACAGGCCGAACGGCATGCCGCCGGCGCGGTGCGGCCGGCCGGAGGTCCGTTGCAGACCGCCCGGGAACGCGCTGCCGCGAGGCGGCGCGTATGCTACCGCAATCCCGCGCCGCCGGATCGGCTTTCTTTCACCGAAAACTGACCTGTATCAAATCGTCGACATCGCCACCCCGCTACCGACACGCGGGCGCTCGTCAATCGCCCGGTGTCGCCTGCCGCCGCGCACGTACGGCGCGCAAGCACGGCTAGCCGACCTGCGGCACGGCGATCGCGATCCCGACGACCAGCCACTGCACGATCGCAACGAGCACCCCGGCGCGGCACAGCCCGACCGCCCCGCGCACGCGCGCGTCGAGCGCGCGTCCGGCCTTCGATGCGTCGATCCAGCCGAGATCGGCGAGCGCGCGGTCGAGCGCCGCGAGCCCGTCGTCGACCGATGCGCCGCCTGCCGCCGTGCGCGCAAGCGCGGCGAACAGCCGGCGGTCGATCTCGATCCGCACCGCGTACCACAGCGCCGCGATCCCCGACCCGGTGCTGACGACGGCCAGCAGCACGCGCGCGATCGTCGGCGCCCAGCCCGACGCGATCCACCAGCCGGCACCGGCCGCCGCCAGCGCGGCCGCGATCGCCCATGCGCCCACATCGAGCGCGCCGCGCGCGGCGGCAATCCGGAACGGCGCGGACGGATCGCGCATCACACGCGTCCCACGCCGCCGCGGCGATCGATCCATTGCTGCAGCACGGCCACGCCGTCGTCCGACCACACCGCATGCGGCCGTACCGCGCGCACCGCGGCCAGCGCGTCGCGCGCATCGCCGAGCCCGCGCCGCATCGCCAGCCACGCGGCCGCGCACAGCACGCTGCGCCCGTAACCGAGTGCGCAGCAGACCAGCACGTCGCGCCCTTCTCCGTGCAGGCGTTCGAGCGCCGCGACGGCCTGCGCGAGCTGGGCGGCCGTCGGCGCGACGAGGTCGAGCTGCGGCACGCCCGCATACGCGAGCGACGCCTCGGCCGCGGCCCAGCGAGGCATCTCGGCGGTCAGGTCGACCAGCGCGGTGAAGCCGTGGCGCCGGATCTCGCGCGTCGTCGGCGTACGGCCGATCGACACGCGCTCGTCGATCCTTACGGGCGCCGGCTGCCGGAACGTCCACAGTCGCGAATTGACGAACGCGCCGGCGATCGTCGGCGCGAGCAGCCAGCGGATGAACACCGGAAACCGGCCCTGCGCATCCTTCTGGAACGCGCCGGGACTGCCACGCCGGTAGGCCCATGCGACGCACGCGAGCGCCAGCGCGATCCAGCCTGCCGCCAGCGCCCAGCCCGGCGCGCGCGGCGCGCTCCACACGGCCGCCCACGCCACCAGCGCGGCGCCGAGCGCATAGCGGCGCGCGAGCGCGCGGCCGGCGGCGCCCGGCGACGCGTCGGCGCCCGGCAGCCGGCCCGCGGCGTCGCGCAGCGGAAACAGGAACAGCGCGAGACAGCCGACGGCCGCCCCGGTCGGCACGTCGATCGCGTGATGCTGATAGGTGGTCAGCACCGACACGCCGATGGCCGCGAACCACAGGTGCAGCACGACGCGCGCGAGCGTGCCGCGCACGTGCTTC
Source organism: Burkholderia metallica (assembly GCF_001718555.1). Classification (NCBI taxonomy): domain Bacteria; kingdom Pseudomonadati; phylum Pseudomonadota; class Betaproteobacteria; order Burkholderiales; family Burkholderiaceae; genus Burkholderia; species Burkholderia metallica. The sequence goes on along the minus strand of NZ_CP013401.1, from coordinate 1,494,551 downwards.
GCATAGACGGCCCACAGCACGACCAGCAACCCGATGTGCAGCGACGGCGCCTGGTTGAACGGCTTGTCGAAGCCCATCAGCAGCGTGAACAGCGCACCGGCCGCGCCGCCCGCGTCGGGCCGCTCGAACCCGAAGCGCAGCGGCCACGCGATGAAGCACGCCACCGATATCAGCTGCACGGTCAACAGCCGCTTCACGTGATCGAACAGGTCGGCGCGGCGAGTCCAGAAGAAGAACGACAGCGCATACAGCAGGTCGATCGACCAGTACGGCACGATCGTCCACGGGACGAACGGAATCGCGTGCTCCCAGCCGAACGCGAAGGTCGGCACCGCCGCGCGGCGTGCCGCGAGCCAGTTCGCGAAGCCGTAGGTCGAGAAGAACACGGCGCCCATCACGGCGAGCCAGCCGACGCGCAGCGCGAACGACGCGTGGCGCGCGCCGGCGCCGGCCGCCGGGGCCGATTCGGCGAGGTCGCGCGCGCCGCCGCCGAGCGCGCTCATGACGCGTCGACCCGCTGCGCGAGGCTGACCGTGAAGATGCCCATGTCGTCGATCCGCTGGTCGAGCTTGCGAAAGCCCGCGCGCGCGACGAGCTCGTCCATCTCGGCCTGCGAGCGGCGGCGCATCACCCAGGTCGCCTCGCCGCGGTGGTTGTTCAGCGCACGCGCGATGAATTCGAGCTGCGGATGCCACGGCTGCCCCGTATAGACCAGATAGCCGCCCGGCGGCACCGCCTGCGCGAGCCCGCGCAGCGAGCGCTCGATCAGCGCGTTCTCGCCGAACAGTTCGTAGAGGCCCGACACGATCGCGAGCGTCGGGCGCGGCTCGAGCGCCGCGAGCGACGCGTCGTCGAACGCGTCGCCGCGCTCGAAGCGCGCGATCGGTTCGAGCCCGCGCTGCGCGATCAGCACGCGCCCGGCCTCGACGTTCGGCGGGCTGTAGTCGCGCAGCACGATGTCGTCGGGCGCCGCGCCGTCGCGCTCGGCGGCCGATGCGATCGCGTCGAGCACGTAGCGCCCGTGGCCGGCCGCGATGTCGACGATCCGCACCGGCGCGCCGCTGCCGCGCAGGCGGCCGATCGCCGCGCCGATCAGTTCCTGCAGATGCACCTTGCGCTGGCGGATGCCGACCCAGCCCGGCGAATCGAGATAGGTGCGGTCGATCAGCGCGCCGATACCGAGCCGCCCCTGCGCGCGGTTGCGGTACACGTAGTCGAGCGTCGAGCCCGAATCGAAGCCGAGCCGCAGCCCGAGCGCGATGCCGTCCGACAGCGCGCCGCCCGCCTTCAGGCCGGCTCGCGTGAGCGCCCAGTACGCACGCGCGAACACGTTCGACGGCGGCCGGCCGAGCGCCGCGTACTCGTCGTGGAACGCGCCGCGCCGGTCGGCGTCGGCAAGCGACACGCGCGGGCCAGGCGCATCGAATTCGCGCAGCACGAACGCACGCAGCGGCGCGAGCGCCTGTGCGCGATCGCGTTCGCCGAGCGTGTCGTGATAGAAGCCCGGCAGCACGATGCGCTCCTTGCGCGCCGCGCCGAGCCGTTCGAAGAAGCGGTCCTGCGGGCCGCGATGCACGACCCAGTCGGCACCCGAGATCAGCAGTTGCGTCGGCACTGTGATCGCGGCCGCATCGGCGACGATCCGCCGCGCGGTGTCGTGCAGGTCGAGCAGCATGTTGACCGCGATCGGCCGCGTGATCAGCGGATCGGACGCGTAGCTCGCGATCCGCTCGGGATCGTGCGTGAGGAATTTCGGCTTCACGTAGCTGTTCACGTAGAACAGCCCGCGCAGCTTGTGCATCAGCCGCAGGCCCGGCCGCGCGAACGGCACGTAGAGCTTGATGTGGAACGCGGGCGACGCGACGACGAGCGCGCGGATCGGCGGCGCATAGTCGTGCGCCCAGGTGGCCGCGAGCACCGCGCCGACGCTCTGGCCGACCACGGCGATGTCCTCGATCGCGATGCCGTGCGTGTCGCGGATATGCTCGACGAAGGTCTGCAGGTCGCGCACCGAAGCGGCCGCGCTCGGGCTGTAGCCGCGCGCGCCCGGCGAGCGGCCGTGACCGCGCGCGTCCCATGCGAAGAATGCGAAATCGGGCAGGTCGAGCTCGTCGACGAGATGCGCGACGCGCGCCGAATGTTCGTGGCCGCGATGCAGCAGCACGATGGCGCCGCGGCAGTGCGCGCCCGTTGCGGGCCAGTGGCGATAGAACAGCGTTTCGCCGTCGTGCGTGATGAAGTCGGCCTCGCGTGCCGTGCGTGCGCTCATGCGATCTCTCTCGTTTCGTTATTCGAATCCCGGTGCGCCGCCCTCCGGCGCCCGCTACGCCACCGCGCCGAACGGCGTGTTCAACCGCCCTTTTCCGCGATGCCGGCCTGTACGCGCCGCACCACCGTCACGATCGACAGCACGATCAGCAGGCGCCACAGCCACGCGGCCACGTCGCCGACCGGCAACCCGAGCCCGATCCACAGCGCGAACGCGCCGAGGGCGAGCGCGCGATCGCTCTTGCCGAACGGGCCGTCGTAGCGGCGGCTCACGCCGACCAGCGGGCCGATCAGCCCCGCGCATTCGACGATCACCGCCGTCAGCGCGAACAGCCAGACGTCCGCCGGCGCGAACGCCGGGACCGCGAGAAACGGCAGCACGAGCGCGATGTCGGACACGACGTCGCCGAGTTCGTTCAGGTAAGCGCCGAGCGTGCTCTTCTGGTCGTGCTCGCGCGCGAGCATCCCGTCGATCGCGTTGAGCGCCATCCGCGCGAACAGCCACAGCGGGATCAGCAGGAACAGCGCGCGGGCAAATACGCCGAGGCCGGCGAGCGCGCCGACGACGATCGAGCCGCCGGCCGCGAACAGCGTGACCTGGTTGGCCGTGACGCCGCGCTCGGCAAGCGCGTTCGCGAACGGGCGCAGACGGTTCTGGAATTTCGGTTTGAGTGCGTAGAGGCTCATCGTTCTATTTGTACGGCACGGTCGGATACGTTTGCCGCCGCCATGCCCCGGGCGGCGAAACGGCCCTGGACGGCCTTCCAGGGACGGCCCTCATCGTCGCCGAGCGGCCCCGATGCGTCAAGCACGCGCGCGGGCCGCCCGCGCGGCGCCAATCTGGCGTTTTTGACGGAAACTCGCGATAATCCGCTGGCCCGATCGCAGCGAGATCCATTCGAACTGCAAACGGGCACTCGTGCAACAGCCGAATATCACGCCGCCGTCCGGCTCATTCGCCGCGACGCATCAGCGTGAGACGGCGAATCGTCCGATTATCGCGGACCTGCGACAGGCAGCCACGAATTTGAAAAAATTTAAACAAGGGCCGTCCGGCGCGCATCCTGCCGCGCCGGCATTCCGGGGCTCCACCCGCCGCTCACGCGCAGCGGGCCATGCAGGCAGGCAGGAGGCGCAGCGCCGATGAACATCCTCAACATCTGGCAGCGCGATTTCCTGCTGTCCATCGTGCGGCTCGTCGCCGGCGCGTATCCGGTCTGGCATCAGGCGCCGCCATCGCCGACGCAGAAGATCTACTTCTCGAACCATACGAGCCACATCGACACGCTCGCGATCCTCGCCGCGCTGCCGCGCAACGTGCGCGCGGTCGTGCGGCCGGTCGCCGCGCGCGACTACTGGGACAGCAGCGACATGAAGCGCCACATCGCGCAAAAGCTGCTAAACGTCGTGCTGATCGACCGTCACCGTGAATCGGGCGGCGATCCGCTCGACCCGGTGCGCGACGCGCTCAAGCAGGGCCATTCGATCATCATCTTCCCGGAAGGCACGCGCGGCGCGGAGATCCTGCCGCAGCCGTTCAAGAGCGGGCTGTTCCACCTCGCGACCGAGTTTCCGGACGTCGCACTCGCGCCCGTCTATCTCGAGAACCTGCAACGGATCATGCCGAAGGGCGCGATCTGGCCGGTGCCGCTGATCTGCAAGGTGCACTTCGGCGCGAACGAAGCGCTCGGCGCCCAGGAAGACAAGCCGACCTTCCTCGCCCGCATGCGCGACGCAGTCGTCGCGCTCGCGCCGCCGCAGCGGCCGGCCGGCTGAACGCGGCGCCCTCTTCTCCCTTTCCGGATATCAAGAAATGCGAACAATTTTCTGGGAACTGGTCGCGGGCGTCACGGGCGTGCTCGTCGTCGCGACCGTGATCGGCGCGATCCTCGGCGCGCGCAGCGGCGGCACGAGCGCGACCATCGTCAACCTGAACCAGCGCATCCGCGCATGGTGGGCGATGATCGCCATCATGGCCGTCGCGATCGGGCTCGGCAACAACGTCACGTATCTGGTGTTCGCGCTGCTGTCGTACCTGACGCTGCGCGAATTCATCACGCTGACGCCCACCACCGCGAGCGACCATACGACGCTCTTCATCGCGTTCTTCATCGCGATCCCCGTGCAGTACCTGCTGCTCGGGATCAACTGGTACGGGATGTATTCGATCTTCGTGCCCGTGCACCTGTTCTTCGCGATGTCGCTCGTGTCGGCGCTCACGCAGGACACGCGCGACTTCCTGAGCCGCAACGCGAAGATCAACTGGGCGTTGATGGTGTGCGTGTACGGGCTGAGCCATGCGCCGGCCGTGCTGATCCTCGACATTCCGCACTACACCGGGCAGAACGCGCTGCTGCTGTTCTTCTTCCTGGTCGTCGTGCAGATCAGCGACGTGCTGCAGTACGTGGTCGGCAAGCTGTTCGGCAAGCGCAAGATCGCGCCGCAGCTATCGCCGTCGAAGACGATCGAGGGCTTCATCGGCGGCGGCCTGCTCGCCACGCTGTGCGGCGCATCGCTTTATCGCGTGACGCCGTTCTCGTTCGGCGCCGCGTTCGGGATCTCGCTCGCGATCGTGATCGCGGGCTTCGTCGGCGGGCTCGTACTGTCGGCCGTCAAGCGTTCGCTCGGCACGAAGGACTGGGGCTCGATGATCGCGGGCCACGGCGGGATGCTCGATCGCGTCGACTCGATCTGCTTCGCCGCGCCGGTGTTCTTCCACCTCGTGCGGTATCTGTACGTGTAACGCGCGACGTCGCGCGACGGCCGCACGCGGCATCGCGCGTTCGCTGCTGACAAACGAAAGCCCCGCACGCTCGCGCGTGCGGGGCCGGCCGATGTTCAGCAGCGCGTCGCGCCCGTGTGGACGCACGCCCGCGGTCGTACCGATGCCGCCCGGTTCGTCGTCGATCGCGCGTTGCCGGCAACCGGCACGGCGGCGCCTGCGGCCCGCCACGCACGACGGCGCGCATGCACGCCGTCTCGTGAAGGGTCGGAGATTACTCGGTCGGGTCCGAAAAGACTGTCAGGTGAATGTGAAAGTCGCGCCTTCACGACACTTTCGCGTGAATCTAACTTGTCCTATTGCGTGTCGGACAAGTCGCATTCACACGGGCGCCGGACGCGCGCATCAGTACCCGGCGCGCAATGCCTTCGGCACGTCGTAGCGGCCGCGCGCCGCATCGAATTTCACCGTGTAGCGCGCGTGGACGGGCTTGTCGCCGCGCGTGCCCGTTTCCGTGACCGTCAGCGGATAGAGGTCGCCGGCGCCGGTCGTGTCGGGCGCGATCTCGAAGCGGCGTGCTTCGCAGCGCGCGTGCGCATTCGCGCATTCGGTCGATTCGGCATTGTCGAGCGCCTCGTCGATGCGCGCGGCCGCCTGCACCAGCGCATTGCCGTACGGCAGCCAGATCGCGCGAAAGCGCTGCGTATAGCCCTGCCGCATGTCGCTTTCGCCGATCACGAACCCGAACCGGTGCGGCCCGAGCCGCTCGATGCGCACCCTGCCCGGCTCGCCGCGCGTGCCCGACGCGATCTCCGTTTTCTGCACGACCGGCTCGAGCGTCCTGCCGTCGGCCGTCGGTTTCAGCACATACAGGTCGATCGTGCCCGGCGTCGCGTCCGAATCCATGCCGGGCATCCCGTTCTGCACCGCGGCCTCGGTCTCGCCGCACATCGCGAGCAGCGTGCGCGGGCCGTCCGCGGTCGCGACGCGCAGTGAGCCGCACGGCGCATGGATGACGTCGTCCCCGTCCGCCTGCCAGCCCTTGCGGTCCGCGCGCCACTTGCCGTAGGTGTCCTCGATGAACGTGCGCAGTTGACGGTCGGGAGAAGGCTCGGCGGCCTGGACGGGCGAGATCGCGGCACGCGCCGCGAGCGCCGCAAGTATCGCGATCGCCGCGGCGCGCGGCTTGCTACGGGGGTTCCGGGTCGAAGAGGAAGTCATGACGTGGGTTCGTTTGGATCGGTTCGGGAATGCGTGTCGACGGCGGATGCGCGCGCTCAGGGTTGCCGCGGTGCGATGCCGGTGCCATCCGGCTTCAGCCGCGCGGTCGCCACCCACCCTTCGGCCGTGGCCCGCGTACGCGGGTTCAGATAGATGACCGACGTGTAACGGCCGTACTCGGCATACGCGTCGACATGGTCGTGCTCGACGACGAACAGCCCGCGGATCGGGCACGCGGCGTCCGGCGCGGAATGCAACGGCAGCCGGCCGCGGCCGACGACGACGCGGCCGGCGTCGCTCCCTGTTACGAACACGCGCTGCTGTTGCGCGCGGCGGTTCAGCGCGTCGCAATCGATGGCTGCCGGCGCGGCGGACGCGAAACACGTGGAGACGACGCGCGACATCGCGTGCCGGTCGACCGTCAGCACGTCGGGCCGATCGGCATCGCGCGTGATGTCGAGCACGCGCATCGAACGCGTGTCGAGCGTCACCCAGCCGATGGTCGCGTCGCGATTCGGCGTGCCCGGATGATCCGGAACGACGAACAGGCGCACGCCGTGCATGCCGTCGGGCTGCCCGGTCAGTTCGGCCGGCTCGGCGCGGATCGTGCGCCGGTCGAACGCCGTTTGCCGCAGCGCCGGGACGATCAGCCGCGTGAGCTGTGCATCGCAGGCAGCCGGCTGCGCGGCGGTTGCCGCCTGCACCGCCGCTGCACCGAGGCCCGCCAATGCGCCTGCGACTGCGATGCGCGCAGCGAACCCCGAAAACCGCCGCCGCCGCGCGGCCCCGCCCTCGCCATCCGCGCCGGCCGGCGTTACGATCTCGTTCTTCATTCCTGGTTCCGGTCGATGCGCGCGGCCCCTGCCGCACGCGCGGGCCGACGCCCGCGCCCCGTAGCGTACACGCACGGCGCGGCATCGCAAGCGCGCATCGGCCGGCCCGACATGGAAACACGGATACACGCATGAACCTGACCTTGCAGGACATCGCCTGGCATCGTTCGGTCGGGCGGCTCATCGAGTCGCTCGATCAGCCGGGCTTCTGGCTGGCACTGATCCGGCTGATTGAGGAATACGTCGCGGTGGACAGTTGGGTCGCGCTGATCTTCGGCGACGGCCGCCCGCAGGTGCTCGCCGAATGCCCATACGAAGGCGGCGGCCCCGACCCGCTGTTCCGCGACTACGTGCAGGGGCTGTACCTGCTCGATCCGTTCTACATCGCGAACCGCGATGCGCCGGCGAGCGGCCTGTTCCGGCTGTCCGACGTCGCGCCCGAGTGCTTTCGCGACACCGAGTACTACACGCGCTATTTCACGCACAACGTCGTCGAGGACGAGGTGCAGTTCAACGTCGTGCTCGACGATGGGCGCACGCTGTGCCTGTCGCTCGGCAGCAAGCGGCGCTTCGGCCCCGAGCAGGTGGCGCTGCTCGACCTGATCCGGCCGTGGGTAGCCGGGCTGATGCGGCAGCGGCTCGCGTTCGAGCCGGCCGCCGCCGAAGCCGCGGTGCCGCCGCGGGCCGGCGCCCGTGCGCAGGACCGCTTCGAGCACGCGATGGCGCGGCTCGGCACGCCGCTCACCGCACGCGAGCTCGACGTGATCCGGCTGATCCTCAGCGGCCGCTCGAACAAGGAAGTCGCGAACAAGCTGTCGATTTCCGCCGAGACGGTCAAGGTGCATCGCCGCAACATCTACGGGAAGCTCGCGATCAACTCGCAATCGGAGCTGTTCTCGCTGTTCCTGAACGCGCAGACCGGCGCCTGACACGCGTCGCGAATCACGCGGGCCGGCGCACGCCGCCACCGGTAGCGTCACAGATCAATACCCCCGAAGGGTTAACGCGCCGGCGGGATGGGAAATCCGCCGCTTCGGCGCATACTGGGGCCTCTTACCGACCCTTCCGGCGCCATCGGCGACGGGCCTCTGCCACCGACATCGCCATGAAACTCAAGCTCGACATCGTTCAGCTCGCCGGCCGCGACGGCGACACGCACTACAACCTGCAGCGCACGCTCGAAGCGATCGCCTCCTGCGCGCCCGGCACCGACATCGTGATGTTTCCGGAAGCGCAGCTCACCGGCTTCCTCGATCCGTCGAATCTCGCCGAATGCGCGGAGCCGCTCGACGGCCCGAGCGTCAGCGCGGTCATCGCGGCCGCGCGGGCGCGTGACGTGGCCGTCGTGGTCGGGCTGATCGAGAACGACGGCGGCCGCTTTTACAACACCACCGTGTTCGTCACGCCGGACGGCATCGCGCTGCGCTATCGCAAGACGCATCTGTGGGTGAGCGAGCGCGGCGTCGTGCTGCCCGGCGACCGTTATGCGACGATCGAATGGCGCGGCGTGCGGATCGGCCTGCTGATCTGCTACGACAACGAATTCCCCGAAACCGGCCGCGCGCTCGCCGCGCTCGGCGCCGAGCTGATCCTGATCACCGACGGCAACATGGAGCCGTACCGCGCCGTCCACCGCACATCGGCCACCACGCGGGCGATGGAGAACCAGGTGTTCGCGGTGGTCGCCAACCGCGTCGGCGACAGCGCGCACGACGTCGTGTTCGCAGGCGGCAGCCTCGCCGCCGATCCGTTCGGCAACCTGATCTTCGAGGCCGGCAATACCGAATCGCGCCACGCGGTCGAACTCGACTTCGACCAGCTCGCCGCGTCGCGCGCGGTCTACGACTATCGTCGCGATCAGCGGCTGCACGTTGCCGGCGAGCGCATCGAGCACGCCAGCGGCCTTCGCGAGCTGCTGATTCCGTAAGCGCGCCCCGCTCCGGCGGCGACCTCCGTCACGCCGGGGCCGGCACCTCGATCGCCAGCAGCGCGGAACTGACCGACTTGCCGTGCGCATCGAGCGCGAGCGAGCGCGTGACGCCGCCGCCGAGCGCATCGCGCAGCACGAAGTTGAATGCGCCGAGCGCGGGCAGCTCGTAACGCACGACGTCTCCATGCACGATGCCCGCGAGCCACGCCTTCACGGTGTCGGCGTCCAGATGCGTGCGCAGATGATCGTAATGACGCGGGTCGCGGCAGATGACCGACACGTTCAGCGTGTTGCCCTTGTCGCCGGTGCGCGCATGCGCGAGTTCACGCAGTTGCATCATGCCTCCACGAATGAAAACGACGGCGTCACGGCCGCGCGCGGCAGCAGCACCGACTGCACGGCGATCACCTCGCGCGTCGACTTGAACGCGCCGCCGCCGCCGGCCGGCCCGTTCGTATAGAGCGTCTCGACTTCGTTGCCGATGCGCGCCGCTTCGGCGGCGCTCGCCGCGCGGCCGGCCACCCGCACGCGCACCTCGGCCGGCTCGCCGCGGCGGTCGGGCGTCGCGTCGCCGTACAGCGCATCGACGCCGATCAGGTCGAAGCGCAACTCGGTCGCGGCGACACCGGTCAATGCCAGCCGCTCGCGGACGATGTCGAGCGCGAGCCGCGCGCGTTCGAGCGCGCCCGGGCCGCCGTACGAAATCTGCCCTTCGCCGATCCAGCCGTCGACGTAGGCGACCGACACCTTCAGCGTGTCGGGCCGCGCGGTGCCGCGCCCGCCCGTCACGCGCACGCGGTCGTGCGCCTCCTCGACGACGGCCACCTGCGTGAAATCCGCGACGACGTCGGGCTGCAGATAGCGTGCCGGATCGTGAATCTCGTAGAGCAGCTGTTCCTTGCAGGTCGCCGCGCTCACGCGGCCGCCCGCGTGCGGCACCTTCGTGATCACGACCGTGCCGTCGGCCGCGACTTCGCCGATCGGGAACCCGAGCCGCGCGAGGTTCGGCACGTCCTTGTAGCCGGGGTCGGCGAAATAGCCGCCCGTCACCTGCCCCGCGCATTCGAGCAGATGGCCGACGACGGTCGCCGCGCCAAGCGTGTCCCAGTCGTCCATCCGCCAGCCGAACGCGTGTAGCAGCGGCGCGGCGAACAGCGACGGATCGGCGACGCGCCCGGTCAGCACGACGTTCGCGCCGGCCGCGAGCGCGTCGACGATCGGCGCGGCGCCGAGGTACGCGTTCGCGGACACGATGCGGTCGCGATACGCGGCGACGTCGTCGCCCGATTCCTCGAAGCGGAACGTGCCCCGCAGCACGACGTCGAGCACGTCGTCGCCTTCGACCGCCGCGACCTTCAGGTGCGCAAAGCCGAGCGATCGCGCGATCTGCGAGGTGCGCCGCGCGGCCGCGCGCGGGTTCGCCGCGCCCATGTTCGACACGATGCGCACGCCCTTCGGCGCGGCGACCGGCAGCACCGCGCGCATCCGCGCATCGAGCAGCGGGTCGTAGCCGAGTGCCGGGTCCGCGCGGCGCGCCTGCTGCGCGATCGCGATCGTGCGCTCGGCCAGGCATTCGAAGACGAGATAGTCGAGCTGCCCGTGTTCGGCCAGCTCGACCGCGGGCTCGATCCGGTCGCCCGAGTAGCCGGCGCCCGCGCCGATGCGCACGCGCCGTTCAGGTTGCTTTGCTGTCATGTCGGTACCGTCGTGCGGCGGATCGCCTCGCCGCGAATGATCAAAAGATGCCCAGCACGACGCATGCGATCGTCATCACGATCGACGCGCCGAACAGCAGCGGAAACGTGAATTTCTGGTGCTCGGCCAGTTCGATCCCGCACAGGCCGACGACGAGAAACGTCGCGGGCGTCAGCGGGCTGACCGGGAACCCGGTCGTCATCTGGCCGAGCAACGCGGCCTGCCCGACCTGCACGGCCGGCACGCCGAGCTGGCCGGCCACCTCCGCGATCACGGGCAGCACGCCGAAGTAGAACGAATCGGGATCGAACAGCATGCTGAGCGGCATCGACGCGAGGCCGAGCGCCACCGGGATGTGGCCGGCCATCGACGGCGGCACGAAGCCGACCGCCGCCTGCGCCATCGCCTTCAGCATCCCGCTGCCCTGCATGATCCCCGTGAACACGCCGGCCGCGAGCAGGATGCCGGCCATCATCAGCGCGGCACGCGCATGCGCGTCGATGCGCTTTCGCTGCATGTCGACGTTCGGGTAGTTCACCATCAGCGCGATGCACAGCCCAACCATGAACATGATCGCGGGTGGAATCTTCTCGCCCATCACGACCATCGTGCCGAGCACGACGAGCGTCAGCACGAGGTTGAACCAGAACAGGTGCGGCCGGCGCAGCGCCTGCTCGTCGGGCGTCAGTTCGCGCTTGGGCAGCGGGATCGACGCATCGTCGCGCGACAGACCGAGCCGCTTCTCCTCGCGCCGCCCGAGCCAGTACGCGACACCGAACACGAACACGAGGCCGATCGCCTGCACCGGGATCAGCGGATTGAACAGCGCCGACACCGGCAGGTGCAGCGACGCGGACGCGCGGATCATCGGCCCCGTCCACGGCAGGAAGTTGATGCCCGCGGCCATCGACACGGCGGCGGCCAGTACGCGCCGGTCCATGTTCAGCCGGTCGTACAGCGGCAGCACGGCCGGAATCGTCACGAGAAAGCAGACGGCGCCCGAGCCGTCGAGGTGAATCAGCAGCGCGAGCAGCGTCGTGCCCATCACGATGCGCGTCGGCCGCGTGCCGACCGCGCGCAGGATGCGGTCGATGATCGGGTCGAGCGTGCCGGCGTCGGTGATCGTCCCGAAATACAGGATCGCGAACACGAACATCCCGACCACGGGCGCGAGCCCCTTCAGCCCGTCGATGACGAACTTGCTGGTGTGCAGCCCGAAGCCGCCGATCAGCGACGCGGCGATCGGCACGAGGATCAGCGCGACGAGCGGCGACATCCGCTTCGACAGAATCGCGGCCAGCAGCACGACGATCGTGCCAAGCCCGAGTAACGGCAGCATCCGTGTCTCCTACCTTGTCTTTTATTGGAGACGAGCGTAAGGTCGGCGCAGCGATAGCACAATTGAAATGATTTGATCGCAGTAATCACGAACCGTTATGGATCTGAATCTTCGCGACATTCGCGCGTTCGTCACCGTCGCGCAGGCCGGCAACTTCACGCGCGCGGCCGCGCGGCTGCACCTGTCGCAGCCGGCGCTGACCGTGCAGATCCGCCGGCTCGAAGAAATCGTCGGCGCGCGCCTGTTCGACCGCAACAGCCGCAGCGTCGCGCTCACGCAGACCGGGCGCGAGCTGCTGCCGCTGTTGCAGCGCTCGCTCGACGACATGGAGCGCGTGCTGCGCGATGCGCGCGCGCTCGGTGAAGGCACGAGCGGCACGGTGCGGTTCGCGTGCCTGCCGACCTTCGCGTCGAGCCTGCTGCCCGAGCTGATCCAGTCGTTCCGGCGCGACGTGCCGCGCGCGGGCTTCGAGATCCGCGACGGCGTCGCGAGCCTCGTCACCGCGCTCGTGCGTAACGAGGAAGCCGATCTCGGGCTGACCGGCGGCGACACGTTCGATGCGTCGCTGGAGGTGCTGTACGCGGGCGCCGACCGGCTCGTCGCCGTATGCCCGAAGGATCATCCGCTCGCGCGCAAGCGCCGCGTGAGCACCGCCGACGTCGCAGCCGTGCCGCTCGTGCTCACCGCGCAGGGCACGAGCGTGCGCAGCGTCGTCGATGCCGCGCTGGGCGCGGCGGGCTGCACGCCCGACATCGCGTGCGAACCGACCTACATGATGACGGCCGTCGCGATGGTGCGCGGCGGCCTCGGCGTGACGATCCTGCCGGCGACCGCGCGCGAGGTGCGTGCCGAGCCCGAGCTGGTCATGAAGCCGATCGACGACCCCGCGTTCGTGCGGCCGATCGCGCTCGTCGCGAAGCGCGGGCGCACGCTGCCGCGCGTCGCGCAGGCGTTCGCCGAAACGATGCTGACGGAATTGAAAAAGCGCGCGTGACCCGCGCGCCCGGATCGGCGGGACCGGTCGCCCGCCCGGCGCTTACTGTGCGTCCGGGTCGACGTGCAGCGATTCGCCGATCGCATAGAAATTGCCGCCCGCGATGTAGTGCAGGCTGCGCAGCGCCGGATCGGCCGATTCGAAATACCAGTGGCCGTCGCGGAACACGCGCGTGTCGGACCACGCGGCGACCACCTCGCCGATGAACAGGTCGTACGCCTGCTGGTTGTGCGGCTCCGGAATCAGCTTGCACGCGAGCCAGCCCGAGCAGCCGGCGACGAACGGCAGGTCGTGCCCTGCGACGTCGAACAGCGTGACGCCCGCTTCGCGCAGCTTGTCGGGCCGCTCCGTGAGACTGTGGCTGCCGACCGCGTGCGTGAGCTGCAATTGCGCGGCCGTCGGCACCTGGATCACGAACGTGCCGCTGCGCTCGACGAGCTCGCGCGTCTTCGCGGATTTGTCGAGCACGACCGTCAGTTTCGGCGGCAGGAAGTCCAGCGCGCACGCCCACGCGGCGGCCATCACGTTGTCGACGCCGTCATGGCGGGCCGACACGAGCACGGTCGGGCCGTGATTGAGGAGACGGTAGGCTTTCTTCAGCTCGACCGGAGCGATGTGACTGTCCATACGGGTTCCTTGGAGAACGGCACGCACGAACGGATGCCGTGCGGCGCGGCGCGGCGCCGGACGGCGCACCTGCGCGCAACCGGGCCGCAGCCCGCATTCTCGCACCCAATTTCAATCGGCGCCGACCGCGCCGCCGGTCACTTCGCGAACAACTGGCCGATGTCGCGGAACGCCTTGAATTCGAGCGCATTGCCGCACGGATCGAACAGGAACATCGTCGCCTGTTCGCCCACCTGCCCCTGGAACCGCACGTACGGCTCGATCACGAACGTCACGCCGAACGAACGCAGCCGCTCGGCCAGCGCTTCCCAGCTCGGCCAGTCGAGCACGATCCCGAAATGCGGCACCGGCACGTCGTGACCGTCCACCGCATTCGTATGCGCGGCTTCCTGCGATGCGGTTTTCGGATGTTCGTGGATCACGAGCTGATGCCCGTAAAAGTTGAAATCGACCCACTGCGCACTCGAGCGCCCTTCTTCGAGCCCGAACACGCGGCCGTAGAAATCGCGCGCGGCCGGCAGGTCGTGGACCGGAATCGCCAGGTGAAACGGGGAAAGACTCATGATTGCCTCGGATGGGAACGCTCGCGTGGCGCGAGGACCGCACCATGGTAGTCAAGGTCGAGCCAAAATTAAATCAATATATAGTTGCGTCATTCACAAACGGAAATGATGAATGATCCGCGAACTGAAAACCCTCGTCGCCGTCGCCCGGGAAGGCACCTTCGCCGCCGCGGGCAATCGCATCGGGCTCACGCAGGCGGCAGTGAGCGCGCAGATGCAGCGCCTCGAAGCCGAGCTCGGCTTCGCGCTGTTCGACCGGCAGGGCCGATCGGCGCGGCTCAACGAAAGGGGTCATCACGTGCTCGATCAGGCGCAGGCGCTGATCGGCCTGTACGAGAACCTGAGTTCGACCGCGCCGGGCTCGCCGGCCGCCGTGCGCGTGACGATCGGCGCGATCGCGTCGGTGCAGAGCGCGCTGCTGCCGGCCGCGCTCGCCGATTTCCATCGCGTGCATCCCGCATGCCGCACGCGCGTGATTCCGGGGCTGTCGATCGAGCTGGTGAACCGGGTCGACGCGGGCGAGATCGACATGGCCGCGATCATCCGGCCGCCGTTTGCATTGCAGAGCGACCTGCACTGGACGACGCTCGCACAGGAGCCGTTCCGGCTGATCGTGCCGCGCGGCGTGAAGGGCAAGGACTGGGCCGCCCTGCTCGCGAGCGAGCCGTTCGTGCGCTACGACCGCGCGTCGTTCGGCGGACGCCAGGTCGACCGCTTCCTGCGCAAGATGCACATCGCGGTGCGCGACACCTGCGAACTCGACGAGCTCGATGCGATCGTCAAGCTGGTCGAGAACGGCGTCGGCGTCGCGATCGTCCCGCAGACCGCCGTGTATCGCCGCTGGCCGGCCGGCGTGCGCGCGATCGATCTCGGGCATCACACGTTCCACCGCGACATCGGGCTCGTGCATCGCGCGCGGCGCACGATGTCGGAGCCCGCGCAAACGCTGGCGCAGCTGATCGAGGCAGCATCGCGGCGGCGTTCGCCGTCGCCGGCCGCGTAATCGCCGCGTGGCAGCTCAGCGCCGCCCGGCCGCCCAGTCCACCGCCGCATCGAACAGCGCGACGCCGGCCGGCGACAGGTTCGTGAACGTGTCGTTGTCGAGGAAGAACATCACGCGGCGCGCGGGCGCGAGCGTTTCGTAGTCCATCGTCGCGCCCTTCTCGTACGCAAAGATCGCGGCCTTGTCGGGTTGCCCGTACACGGTCGCGATCGTGATCGCGCCGAGCCCCGGCTTGCCCCAGCTCATCGGCGCCTGCTTGCCGTACGCGTTCGTCACGCCGGCCGGCAGGCCGGCCGCGATCGGATGCGGCGCATTGACGAGCCACAGGTAGCGCTCCTTGCCCGTCTCGCCGAAGTCGACGTCGTGCCGCTTGCCCGTCATCGCGAGATCGTCGAGCAGGTCGTTTTCCCATGTGACGAGCGGCTTGTCGAGCGTGCGCCAGCCGGGCCGCACGTTCTTCGACGACACCGTCGACGAGATCACGACCAGGTCGGCGTCGCGCGCCGCATCGGGCGTGGCCGACTCGTCGATCAGGCGCACCGCGTAGCCGCGTTCGCCGAGATGCCGGCCGATGCGTTCGTCGACTTCCAGGTTCGGGCCGCGCAGCTGCACGAGCATCGCGACGCGCGTGACGGCCGGCGGCGCATCGGCCGCCACTGCGGGCGCGGCGACCCCTGCGCCGAGGCCCGCGCCGATCGCGAACACCGCGCCTGCGATCGTGCGCAGCGCGCGACGTCGTGCATCGGCGGCAACGGCGCGCACGGCGCCGGTCTTCATGTTCCGGTTCATCTGAATCGTCTCCGAAGCCGCGCGCCGCCGTGACGGCCGCGCGGCGATTGCGTGGTCAGAACTGCAGCGTGGTGAGCAGCGACACCTGGCGCGCGTCGCCGATCGCGACGAAGTAGCGGTTCGCACTCGACGGGTAGTAGGTGCGGTTGAACAGGTTCTTCACGTTGAGCTGGAACGACAGCTTCTGCTTGCCGATCCGCGTGTCGTACGTCGCGAACGCGTCGGCGAGCACGTACGACGGCAGCGTGAAGCTGTTCGCCGAATCGCCGGGCCGCGCGCCGACGTAGCGCGCCGCCGCGCCGATGCGCAGGTCGTCGCCGCCCGCCACCGTGCCGAAGTCGTAGACGGCCGCGAGCGACGCGGTGTGACGCGCGACGTTCCACAGCCGGTTGCCCGCGTACAGCGGATCCTCGGTGGTCTTCGCGTCGATGTACGCGTAGCTCGCGATCACGTTCACGCGCTCGCCGAGCTTGCCCGATACGTCGAGTTCGACGCCGCGCGAGCGCGCCTTGCCCGACGTGCGCCAGTCGGTCAGCTTGGTCGCGTCGTTGTACTGCGACACGAGCACGTTCTTCTTGTCGATGTTGAAGAGCGCAAGCGTGCCCGTCATCCCGCCCGGCAGGTCGAGCTTGCCGCCCACCTCCCATGCGGTCGCTTCCTCGGGCGGCGTCGCGCCGTCGATGATGTAGCCCGTCATCGGCGCGATCGACGACGACGGCTTCAGCGACTGCGAATAGCTGCCGTACAGCGAGAACGTGTCGGTCCACTTGTACACGACGCCCGCGCGCGGCAGCCACTTCGAGCCGCTGAGGTCGGTGTTCGCGACGAACGGCCGGCCGCGCCCCGCGACCTGGTTGTACGTGATGTAGCGCAGCCCGCCCGACACGATCCACTTGTCGGTCAGGTGGATCGTGTCCTGCACGAACGCCGACGCGTCGTGCAGCGTGTCGGTCTGGTCGCTGTCGCTCGCGGACACCGTGCTCGACGGCGGCAGCAGGCCGTATACCGGATCGACATAGCTGAACGGCGTCTTCACCGCCTGACGCAGCATGTCCTTGCGGTAGATGCGGCGGTATTCGGTGTCGAAGCCGACCTGCACGTCGTGCCGCATCCCGGCGAGCGTCACCTTGCCGTTCACGTAGCCGATCCCGTAGCTGTCGGTGCTGAGCGACCCGTGCGTCGCATCGTTGCTGCGCGTCATCGTGCCCTTCACCGGATCGACGCCCGTCGTGCGCAACTGGTTCGCGTCGTAGGTCTCGCGGTTGTAGCTGTAGCCGAAATGCGCGCTCCAGTCCGCGTTGAACTGGTGATCGACGCTCAGTTGCGCGAGGTGCGATTCGCCGTCCATGTTGTTGAACGGCTCGTCGATGCGCCGCCGCGCGGGAATGTCGAGCGGCGCGTTGGTGCGCGGGTCGAGCGCGGTGCCGCGATCGAACGGCGTATGGAATTTCCGGTACTGGTAGGACGCGACGACCTGCGTATCGCGGCCGTACCACGCGAGCGACGGCGCGACGAAGGTCTGCCGGTATTCGCCGAAGTTGCGCCAGTACTGCTCGTTCGACTGGTCGACGATCAGCCGGTACGCGAGCCGCGAATCGCCGATCGGCCCCGTCGAATCGAAGGTCGCGCTGCCGCCGTTCTTGCCGTGCCCGAACGTCGACGCGCCGAGCGAGATCGCGTTGTAGCGCGCGAGCTGCGGCTGCTTGCTGACGACGTTGACGACGCCGCCCGGGTCCATCAACCCGTACAGCAGCGACGTCGGCCCCTTCAGCACCTCGACGCTGTCGGTCGCCGCGTTGAACGCGCGGCCCTGCACGAGCGGCATCCCGTTCTGCATGATCGAGCCGTCGCGGTTGCCGCCGAAGCCGCGTTTCATGATCGTGTCCTGCGTGCCCGCGAGCGTGTTGCCCTGCGTGATGCCGCTCACGTTGCCGAGCGCGTCGTCGAGATTGCGCGGACGCTGGTCGCGCAGCACCTGCGCGGGCACGATGTTGACGGCCTGCGCGGTGTCGAGCAGCGGGATGTCGGAACGCAGCACGCCCGCGTCCTTCGGCGCGCGATAGCTTTCGGCCCGCAATGCGCGGGTGCGCACATCGATCGCGGGCAACTCGGCGCCCGTCGCTATGCCGGCCGCCACGGGCGGCGCAACCGGACCGCTTGCGCGCTTGAGCGTGTAACCGCCGCCCGCCTGGCGCAACGCGACGAGCCCCGTGCCTGCCAGCAAGCGCTCGAGTGCGCCATCGACATCGAAGCGGCCCTGCACGCCGCCGCTCGTCAGGCCGGCCGTCAGCTCGGCCGGAAACGCGAGCAGGATTCCCGCGTCGCGGCCGAACCGGTTCAGCGCCGCTTCGAGCGGCCCGGCCGGAATGTCGAACGCGCGGCGCGACGCGCGCTGCGCGGACGGTGCGGCATCGGCGTCGGTGTCGGCCAACGCGGGCAGCGGCAGCAGCGCCGACACCAGGACGGCGCCGGCCAGCCGGCGCGCGAGGCGGCCCGGCGCGGCGGGTGCGGCCGGGCGCGATGCGCGCGGCACATGTCGGGCAGGCGCCGGACGGCGCCGATACGTGAGACGGATGGAAACCATGATCGGGATGTCGGTGGACGATGGGCCGGAGCTGCTTTCACTACCCATGTCACGCGAACATCGGAAAACAGCTCAGGTCGGCGGAAATATTTTTCGGCGCGCTCATGGCCGTGCCGGCACGACCGTCGCCCAGTAACGCGTCAGGTAACGAACGTCGATCGGCAACGTCGCCTTCAGCGTGTCGAGCACGCGCTGCGGATCGTCGAGCGGATAGGTGCCGGACACGCGCAGGTCGGCCACGGCGGGATCGCAGCGCAGGCTGCCGCGGCGATAGCGGTCGAGTTCGGCGACGAGATCGGCCAGCCGCATGCGCGACGCGACGAGCATGCCGCCCGTCCACGCGGACGCATACGCGTCGAGCGCGGCCGGCGCGCCGATCGCGTCGCGCGTGAAATCCGCGCCCGCTCCGGCTGCAATCACGCGCGCGTCGGCCGCCGCCGCGGCGCCGGGCTGCACGCGCACGGCGCCTTCGAACACCTCGACACGCGTGTCGCCGTCGCGCTGCCGCACCGCGAAGCGCGTGCCGAGCGGCCGCAGTTCTCCCTGTGCGGTCGTGATGACGAGCGCTCGCGCGGGCACGCGATCGTCGTGGCCGCTGGTGACCATGATCGTGCCGCGCAGCAGGTGCAGGTGGCGCGCCGCGTCGTTAAAGCGCACGTCGAGCGCCGTGTCGGTATCGAGGACGACGACCGTGCGATCCGCAAGTGTCACCGTGCGCCGCTCGCCGACCGCCGTGCGCAGGTCGGCCGGCCAGATCGCCGCGCGCCGCGCGGGCTCGGCCATCCACGCGACGCCGCCCGCGAACAGCAGCACGGCCAGCGCCTTCACGGCCGCGCGGCGGCGGCCCGCACGCGGCGGCAGCAGCGCCGCCTGCGCGGCCTGCGGATCGAGCCCGGCCGCGAGCGCGCCGAACCGGTGCTGCATCGTTTCGATATGGCGCCACGCCGCGTCGTGCGCCGGATCCTCCGCGCGCCAGCGCGCGAGCGCGGCGTCGAACGCTGCGCCGGTTCGGCCGGCCTGCCGCTCGACCCACCATTCGACCGCGCGACGCGCAACCTGCGGTGGCACCGCCGGTGTTCCCGGGGCGGCCATCGGTCAGGCCGCCGTCCCGAAGAAGCACTGCGTGCCGGCCTTCACGAGATAGCGCTTCACCGTCGCGAGCGACACGCCGAGTTCGCGCGCGATCTCGGCCTGCGTGAGCCCGTCGAGCTGCGCGAGCAGGAACGCGCGCTTCGCCGCAGGCGGCAGCCCGTCGAGCAGCCGGTCGATCTCGAGCAGCGTCTCGATCACGACGGCCCGCTCCTCCGGCGACGGCGCAAGCGCTTCGGGGCGCAGCGCGAGCGCATCGAGATACGCGCGCTCGATCTGCTCGCGCCGCCAGTGATTGCTCAGCACGCGCTGCGCGACCGTCGTCAGGAATGCGCGCGGCTCGTCGGCGCCGATGGGCTCGTCGCGCGCCAGCAGGCGCATGAACGTGTCGTGCGCGAGATCGGCCGCGCGATGCGCGCAACCGAGCTTCCGGCTCAGCCAGCCGCGCAGCCACGCGTGGTGGCCGGTGTAGAGGACGTCGATTTCTCGATGGAGAGACAGCTTGTCAGCAGACATGGCCGGGTTCCGGAGTGCGCAGGCGTCAACGATTTTGTAAATGAGAATGATTATTATATACAAAAGTAAGGTGGCGGCTGCTGTCTTGGTGGGCGGGCGACATCGCTGCGGCGGCGGAGGGTCAAGCCGCGTCCCGTCCGCCGAATGCGCGCCGCACGCGAATATCACATCCACTCCGGGCCGGCCAATTCGATTCGTTAAATAATGATTTGACGGATCGATAACAATATCGAGATTACGGCCATTCGCCCGAAAATCGCGCCGAATTATCACATCCCATGCAAAACGCGATGAAAAATCGCGAAAATGGCAACCCATTGATACGCATCGTTCAATAATTCAAATCCCTCAAAAATGAATTTCCCGGAACACGCCTGTCGGGATCAGGCCACAACGGAGAATTTCATTTTTGCCGTTTTATAGCGACTCGGTAGTCTCCTGCCATTCCGGATCACGAACACACGAATGCGCAAGGAGATGACATGAAACGCACGACCCTCTCGCTGATTTCGCTCGCGTCGTTCGCGGCGATACCCGTCGCGCATGCGCAGTCCAGCGTCACGCTGTACGGCGTGATCGACACGTCGATCACCTACGTGAACCACGCGCAGGGCAAGGACAACGCATGGATGCTCGGCAACAGCAGCGCGGGCAACCTCGCCGGCAGCCGCTGGGGCGTGAAAGGCACCGAGGATCTCGGCGGCGGGCTGAAGGCGCTGTTCCAGCTGGAGAACGGCTTCGACCCGAGCAACGGCCGGCTCGGCCAGGGCAACCGCATGTTCGGCCGGCAGGCATTCGTCGGCCTGACGAGCGACCGCTACGGCACGCTCACGTTCGGCCGCCAGTACGACCCGCTCGTCGATCTCGTGCAGGGCATCACCGCCGACAACTATCTGGGCAGCGCGTTCGCGACGCCAGGCGACGTCGACAACTACGACAACAGCTTTCGCGTCGACAACGCGGTGAAGTACACGTCGGCCGTCTATGCGGGACTGCAGTTCTCCGCGATGTATTCGTTCGGCGGCATCGCCGGCAGCACCGGCGCCGCGAATTCGTATTCGGCCGCCGTGTCGTACAACCGCGGGCCGTTCAGCGTCGCGGGCGGCTACTTCCACACGACCAACGGCCCCGCGTCGAACACGCTGCGCAGCGGCTGGACGAGTTCGTCGGACGGCACGTTCGACGGCCCGATCAACAACGGCTATGCAAGCGCGCACTCGATCGGCATCGCGCGCATCGCGGGCCAGTACGTCGCCGGCCCGTTCACGTTCGGCGTCGGCTACAGCAACGCGCAGTACCGCCGCGATGGAAGCTCGGTGTTCGGCTCGAACGAGCACTACAACACGGGCCAAGGCTTCGTGAACTACCAGGCGACGAACGCGCTGCTCGTCGGCGTCGGCTACAGCTACACGCGCTCGGGCGGCGACACGTCGGCGACCTATCACCAGGTCTCGGCCGGCGCGGACTACACCCTGTCGAAGCGCACCGACGTCTATCTGACCGCCGCGTACCAGCACGCGAGCGGCCAGACCGGCGACGGCAACGGCGGCTCGATGGCCGCGCAGGCATCGATCGGGTCGTACGGTTATGCGGGCACGAGCTCGCAGACGATGGTCAACCTCGGCCTGCGTCACCGCTTCTGATGCAGGGTGGCCGGCTGCGCACCGCGCGGCTGGTCAACTCGGCATTGCGTATGCGGCGGCTTCGGCCGCCGATTTTTTTGTTGCCTTCTTTCGCCCCGCCCTCGGCCGCCGGCCGATTTTCCCTTTCGCCCGGTTCTCCGCCGGTTTCAACGCGCAACTGACGTAATACGTCAGCTTGCGATCGCCGCCATTGCATTGGAATTCGCCACAATGCCGGCCATTCTTACCGATCCCGCATCGCCTCGGGCGGCGATCCGGCACGACAGGAATGCCGGCGCACGCACGGGCAAATGCAAAGGAAAGTTTGACGCGAGCCATTTGACGGTTCGCTATGGCACACTTCGCGTCTGCGTAATTTCCTTGCACCGGGCGCCCGGATTCCGCCCCATCCTGCCATGCCGCGTCAGACAACCCGTTCGATCCACCGAGCCACGCTGAAAATCGCGTCGGCGATTGCGCTGTCGTGCACGCTCGCGGGCGTCGCGCGGGCCGATTGCCTGGACGACGCGGCCGCGTTCCAGCACGTGAGCGTCAGCCTGATGCGCGGCATCGCGCAGGTCGAGTCGGGGATGAATCCGAACGCGATCAACACGAATACCAACGGCACGGTCGACATCGGGCTGATGCAGATCAACAGCACGTGGCTGCCGACGCTCGCGCGCGAAGGCATCACGCGGGAGAGCCTGTTCGACGCGTGCACGAACGCATACGTCGGCGCGTGGATCCTGTCGCAGAACATCCGCCAGCTCGGCCCCAACTGGAACGCGATCGGCGCGTACAACTCCGCGTCGCCCGACAAGCGCCTCGCGTATGCGCGCAAGGTCTATGATGCAATCCGGACCATGCCGGATTCGCCGGATACTCCCATGCCCATCCTTCCACCGTCCTTCACGCCGCCGCAACAGGCGCAGACGTACAACCCGTTCGCGAGCCTGAGCGTGTCGGCGCCGCCCGTCACGCGCGCACGCACGATCTCGCCGGCGTCCCCGCCTCCGCCGCCGCAGGGCGGCCCCGCCGGCCCGGCCGGCTCGTACAACTTCGGATGGACGGTCACGGGTGCCGACCAGGCGAAGCCGACCCAGGTCTTCGACGACGGCGCGCGGGTGTACGTACAGTTCAGCGACATGAAGCACGTGCCTGCGATCTTCACCGAGACGTCGTCCGGCCGCGTGCTGATGTCGTGGGAGCTGCAGTTTCCGTATGCCGTCCTGACGCGTCCCGCGCAAACGTTGATCTTCCAGCTCGGGCCGTTCGAGGCGCGCGCGCAGCGGGGGACGGCGGGGATGACCGCTCAGGGCGGGGCTGGAACGGGAACGCAGCGTGCGGGTGCGCCCGCGCCGACGGCTGCCACGGCGGCCGCCGCGAAACAACCGGCCGCGAATGCACCGGCCAAGCGCACGGCGTCGGCCGACGCACTCTGGTATCTGAACACGCCGTCGACGTCTGGATCGGCATCGACCGCGAGCACGGCGACTCCCCCGCCCGTGTCGAGTCCGTCGAACCAGCCGGCTACGTGGCCCACCGCGGTCACGTCGAACACGCCGCCGCCCGCGACGCCCCAGGCGCCGGCCGCGGCCACGCCGGCTACGCGCGTCAGCACCGACGCGCTCTGGTATATCTCGAAGTAGCGCACGGGCCGGCCTTCTCGCGGAAGCCGAAGCCGTCGAAATGGAAGCTGACCCACAGCGTGGGTTCGCGTGCGGGACACATCTGTTCAACCTGCGCGTTGACGCGGTCCGTCTCCACCGAGACGGCGTCCTTTTTCAGATCGATTTCGGCCATCGCGCTTACTTCTCCTGCGTCGGCTCGAGTTCGGGCGCGTTCATGTCGTCGACCCACTGCAGCTCGGCGGTGCCGTTCTTGCATGGAACGTCGTGCTGCGCCCGCGCCGCGCTCACGAACACACGGGCTTGCGACGGCGTGGCCCACGCCGCGCACGTCCCCATTTTCCCGCCTGCACGAACGCCATTGCCCCCGACCGATCGTCGCCGGCGGCCGAATCCGTTACCCGCGCCGCACCCAGATCACCTTGCCGTCGCGAATGCCGAGATTGCGACGTTCCTCCCGGTAATCCATCGTGCCCGGCAACGATTTGCCGTCGCGCTCGAGCACGCGCCACAGGCAACCGTCGAGCAGCGCGGCCGCGTCGGCCTCGGTCTTGCCGACCAGCGCGTCGTCCGGCGCGGCGTCCGCCTTGCACGCCTGCGCGGCGCCCGGCTGCGCGGGAATCGTCGCAGCTCCACCCGCGGTGGCATTGGGGTGCTTCGTATCCATGTCGGCACATCCTGCAAAGGTTGCGCTCGCAACGACTGCAACGAGCATCGCGATCGTGTTCTTCATCGGTTTCTCCCTGTCGCGACCCGGCGGTGCATGTGCGGCATTCGTGCACGACCGGGCATCGCATGCATGATCGGTTCCGCATGCTGTCGACCGCTTCCTGACAAAGCCGGCCAGCGCATGGCGGTCTTTCGCGACCCGGCCGACCCGCGTCCGCGCACCGGCATCGCAGGGCCGGCCTGACGCCGAACCCGAGCGCATGTTACCGCACCGATTCGCGTCGACGGCGCGACGCCGCCGCCGCGCGTGCGCCCTGCACGCGCCGGCGATCCATTCAGAACTTGTACGTCACGCCCGCGATGCCGTAGTAGTTGCTGCGTGTCTGGACGATCGGGCTGTCACCATAGCGCCCCAGCAGCCGCGTCATGCCGCCGGTCGCGTGCGCCGACCAGTGCTGCGACAGATCCCAGTTCCATGCGAGCGACAGCGTCGCGCTGTCGACTCCGCCGCTCGTCGAATACGGCCGGAACCCGCTCGTCGCCGACTGCGCATCGGTCACGCCGTAGAACGTCTGCATGTAGCGGCCCGTGCCGGCGTGCACGCTGCCCGTCACGACGATCGTGTGCCGCGCGGCCTTGAATATCGGCACCGCGAGGTCGACATGCCCGGACAGGCCGCGCGACGTATGCGTGACCGGCGTGTCGACCGTGACGGTCAGTTCGCCGCCGTCCAGCAACGCCACGCCCGCACGCAAGCCGACGAGCACCGAGCCTGGAATCCGGCCCATCCCCTTCAGGTGGTCGGAGCCCGGCAGGTCGAAGCGGTTCTCGTCCGCGCGGCCCGCGTCGTAGCTCACCGCCGCCGACACGAACGCACCGTGCGGCAGGTCCAACCGGTAGCCGGCGCCCTGCGTGCCGTCAATGAAGAAGCCATTGCCGAACGTGGCGGAAAACGACGGCGCAACGACGCCGCGATACTGGTTGCTGCCCTGGTAGCGCGGGGCGAACCCGCCGCCGAGCGACAGCGAATACTGGTTTTCCGCATGGGCGGCGGCGGCGAGGGTCAGGCCGGCGAGCGGCATGCAATAGCGGTAGCGGCGGAGTATCGGGCGCACAATATTGAGATAAGAGTGACGGAGCCCGCAGTCTAGGTGCCGCTCTCCGCGGAGACTGTCCTGAATCTACGGAGAATCTGTGCGCAATTGTGTTCGATTGTTCGAGATTGTCGTACCGCGCCCCCGGCCCACGGTGCGCCGGATAGAATTCGCGTGCCGCGCCGCACACCGGCTCGCCCGGGCGCGAGATGGCGCGTGCATCCTGAGGAGACCATGAACGAAGATCCGCTCAAATACCGCGTCCTGCTGATCGAGGACGACGACCGCCTGGCGCAGCTCGTCCGCGAATACCTCGACGGCTATGAATTCGCGGTGACGGTCGTGCGGCGTGGCGACCTCGCCGTCGCGGCGGTGCGCGAGCACCAGCCGGCCCTCGTGATACTCGACCTGATGCTGCCGAATCTCGACGGAATGGAAGTCTGCCGGCGCATCCGCGCGTTCACGAACGTCCCGGTGCTGATCCTGACCGCGCGCGCGGACGTGTACGACCAGGTCGCGGGCCTCGAGACGGGCGCCGACGACTACGTGACGAAGCCGATCGAGCCGCGCGTGCTGGTCGCCCGCGCCCGCGCGCTGCTGCGCCGTGCGCAGCCGGCCGCCGCGGAAGCGCGCGCAGCCGCGCCCGACGCGCTCGTGTTCGGCGAGCTGACGATCTCGCCGCCCAACCGCACCGTCACGTGGCGCGGCGAGCCGGTCGACCTGAAGACCGCCGAATTCAACCTGCTGCTGATCCTCGCGCGCGCGGCCGGCACCGTGCTGAGCCGCGACGACATCCTGAAGCAGTTGCGCGGGATCGAGTTCGACGGGCTCGACCGCTCGGTCGATTCCGGCATCTCGAAGCTGCGCCGCCGCTTCGAAGATGCGTCGTCGGAGCCGCACAAGATCAAGACGATCTGGGGTCGCGGCTACCTGTTCAGCCCTTCCGCGTGGGACGAATAAATGCTGCGCCCGTTGATCAGGCTGTACCTCGTCGTGATCCTGTTCGTTGCCGCGTCGATCGTGTTCATCCAGCTGTCGTTCGACCGGATCTTCTACGACCGCAGCGCGCAGGCGGAACGCGATTCGTTGACCACCTACGCATTCGTGCTCAACGACTACCTCGAACGTCATCCGGGCGAACAGCGCAAGCTCGCGCTGCGCGAACTCGCGAAACACGGCAACGAAAGGTTCGACTTCATGTCGATGGCCGCTGCCCGCGCGCAGTTGAGCGGCGGGCCGTTGCGCGATCTCGACGCCGGCCTGATCGCGATCAGCTACGACGGCAAGGATTACTACATGCCGATCGCGGATGGTTCGGTGCTGCACGCGCGGCCGATCGAAGCCTTCAGCCTCGACATCAAGATCTATGCGTACATGCTGCTCGCGCTCAGCACGCTGCTCGCGGTGGTGCTGTGGGTGCACTATCACTGGCGCGACCTGCGCAGGCTGCAGGAAGCCGCACGCGCATTCGGCGCCGGCACGCTGTCGACCCGCGTGAAGCTGTCCGGCAAGTCGAACATCTACGAGCTGTCGCAGCAGTTCAACGACATGGCCGCGCGCATCGAGGCGTCGATCAAGCAGCAGCGCGAAATGATGCACGGCATCTCGCATGAACTGAAAACGCCGCTCGCGCGACTCGAATTCGGGCTCGCGCTGCTGGCCGAACCCGACGAGACGGGGCGCATGCGCGAGCGCCGCGACGCGCTGCGGCGCGACGTGCGCGAACTCGACGAACTCGTCACCGAGCTGCTGACGATCGGCCGGCTCGAACAGGGGGCGAGCGAACTCGCGCCGATGGACGTCGACGTCGACGCGCTGGTCGACAGCGTCGCCGGCAACGTCACAAACGACATCGTCGATCGCGGCATCACGCTCGACGTGTCGGCGCACGGCGCACCGGCCACCCACGTATGCGACCCGAAGCTGGTTGCCCGCGCGTTGCTGAACCTGATCCGCAACGGCGCGCGCTACGCGTCGCGCAAGGTTTTGCTCGCCGCCGCGAGCGACCCGTCCGGCGCACTCGTGCTGAGCGTCGACGACGACGGCCCCGGCATCCCGGCCGCCGAACGCGCCCGCGTGTTCGAACCGTTCCAGCGGCTCGACTCCAGCCGCGACCGGCAGACCGGCGGCTTCGGGCTCGGACTCGCGATCGTGCGGCGTGTCGCGCTGGTGCACGGCGGCGACGTGCGGCTCGAGGATTCGCCGCTCGGCGGCGCACGCTTCGTGATCACGCTGCCTGTGCGAACGCTGCCGGACAATCTGTTCGACCTGCCGGAAGCCGCCGCGCATGCCGGCACGTTCGGCGGCAGCACCGGCATGGCCGTCCAGCGGCAATAACGCGCGCGGCCGGCGCACCGGCCGCCCTCCCCCGTGCGCCGGCCCGCCGGCGCGTGCATCGCGGCCGCTCAGCGACGGCGCAGCAGCGCGACGAAGAACAGGCTGCCGAACATCGCGGTCACGATCCCGATCGGCAGATCTTCCGGCGCCGCGAGCGTGCGGGCGGCCACGTCCGCCCACACGAGCAGGATCGCGCCCGTCAGCGCGGCCACCGGCAGCAGCCGGCCGTGCTCGGCGCCCACCGCGCGACGGCACAGATGCGGCGTGACGAGCCCGACGAAGCCGATCGCGCCGCTGACCGCGACCATCGCGCCCGTCGCGAACGACGCGACGACGAACACCTCGCGCCGCATCCGCGCGCTCGGCACGCCGAGCGACGCCGCGGCGACGTCGCCCGACATCAGCGCATTCAGTTCGCGACGGCGCGCGTACAACGCGCTGCCGGCAAGCACCGCGCACACGGCCGGCACCGGCAGCAGATCCCAGCGCGCGAGCCCGACGCCGCCGAGCATCCAGAACAGCACCGACGACGCGGCGCGCTGATCGCCGAGATACAGCAGCAGGTTGCCGAACGCGGCCATCATGAACGACACCGAAACGCCCGCGAGCAGCAGCCGGTCCGATTCGAGCCGGCCGCGCCGGTAAGCGAGCGCGACGACGCACGCGGTCGCCGCGAGCGCGCCCGCGAACGCCGCGGCCGACAGCGTGAACGGGCCAAAGGCCGCGCCGGCCATCACGGTAACCGCGACGGCGCCGAGCATCGCGCCCGCACTCACACCGAGCAGGTGCGGATCGGCCAGGCGGTTCGCGGTCGCTGCCTGCAGCGCGACGCCCACCGCGGCCAGCGTCGCGCCGACGATCGCCGCGAGCAGCGCGCGCGGCATCCGGATCAGCCAGACGATGCTGTCGTCGCCCGCCGCCACGATCGCGTCGGCACCGCCGAACGCCGACGCGACGTGCGCGGCGACGATCCGCACCGCGGCCGGCATCGCGATCGGCGCCGGGCCGAATGCGGCCGACGCGACGATCGACACGACCAGCAGCAGCGCGAGCGCCGGCAGCACCACGCGCATGCCGGGCCGCGAGACCCGCACGGGCGCGCTCATCGCGCCGGCCCGGCGAACGCGGCCGGATACAGCGCGCGCGCGAGCGTTTCGACGGCCGCGACGTTTTCCGGGCCCGGCGTCGCCGCATCGTACGGAATCACGACGAAGCGCCGGTCGCGGATCGCGGCCACGCGCGCGAGCGCCGGTTGGCTCAGCAGGAACTGCCGCTTCTGCGCGGCCGTCACCGCCGAATAGTCGACGATCACGATCACCTGCGGATCGCGCGCGACCACGCTTTCCCAGCTCACCTGCGTCCAGCTGCGCGGCAGGTCGTCCATCACGTTGCGCGCGCCGGCCGCCGCCAGCAGCGCGCTCGGCATCGCGAGCCCGCCGGCCGTCATCGGCTTGTCGGTGCCGCTGTCGTACACGAACACGCGCAGCGGTGCCGGATGCCCGATCGCGCGCGATACGGCCGCGAGCCGCGCGCGCATCGCGGCGACGACCTGCGCGGCGCGCGCGTCGACACCGAAGATCCGGCCGAGATTGGTCAGGTCGCGAAACACGTCGTCGAACGACGCGGCCGACTGTTTCATCACGTGCGAACACGATTCGGTCAGCTCGTAGGTACGGATGCCGAACGGCGCAAGCGTCGCGGGCGTCACCGCGCCGCCGACATGCATCCCGTAGTTCCAGCCCGCGAGATAGAAGTCGGCGCGCGCGGCCGCCAGCACCTCGAGCGACGGATACTGGCTCGCCAGTTCGGGCACGCCGCGCAATGCGTCGCGCACGCGCGCGGTGCCCGTCTTCCAGCCGCCGATGCCCGTATAGCCGACGAGCCGGTCCTTCAGGCCGAGCACGAGCATCATCTCGGTCAGGTTCACGTCGTTGCTCACCGCACGCGTCGGCGCGCGCTCGAACGTCACGTCGCGATCGCAGCTGCGCACGGTGACGGGATAGGCGCCGGCGTGAACCGCCGTCAAGCCGAGCACGATCGCGGCAACGAGCCGACACAGGGTGGTCGAAAAAGCGGACGACAAAGCGGACGGCAACACGGTGGACGAAAAAGCAAGCGGCATGGCGTTCATTCCGGATGAAGCGGCGTGATGCGCGGGCGGCCCGTGACGGGATGACGATCGACGAGCGCGGCGACGCCGAACACGTCGCGCAGCAGCGTTTCGGTCAGCACGTCGGCCGGCGCGCCCGACGCGACGACCCGCCCGTGCGCAAGCACATGGAGCCGGTCGCAATACGCGGCCGCGAGGTTGAGGTCGTGAATCGTCGCGAGCGTCGCGATGCCGAGGCGGCGCACGCGCGCGAGCAGTTCGAGCTGGTGACGCAGGTCGAGATGGTTGGTCGGTTCGTCGAGCAGCAGCAGTTCGGGCTGCTGAGCAAGTGCGCGGGCCAGCAGCGCGCGCTGCTTCTCGCCGCCCGACAGCGACGCGAAACGTTGCGCGCGGCGCTCGACGAGGCTGACGTCGTGCAGGGCCGATTCGACGATCCGGCGATCTTCGGCCGACTCCGCATCGAACGGCCCCTTGTGCGGCGTGCGGCCCATGCCGACCAGTTCATCGACCGTCAGCCCGAAATCGTCCGGCGTCTCCTGCTGCAGCACCGCGATGCGCTGTGCGACCGCGCGCGGCCGCATGCGCCACACGTCCTGCGCGTCGAGTGCAACGCGACCCGCGGCGGGCCGCGCGTAACGGAACACGCAGCGCAGCAGGCTCGTCTTGCCGCTGCCGTTCGGGCCGACCAGCCCGACGAACTCGCCTTCGGCCACCGTCAGCGTCACCGAATCGAGCACGACGACCGCGCCGCCGGGCGACCAGCTCACGCGCTCGATGTCGAGCATGTGGGTGACGGAATGCACGTCGCGCCGCATCAGAAGCGCATCGTCGCGACGAGCTCCGCCGAGCGCGACGGACCGAGCAGCCATTGCTCGCCGCCGTTCGACGTCGTCACCGCGTACGTGCGGTTCGCGAGGTTGCGCAGATACAGCGCAAGCTCGGTGCGCGACGTCGGCCGCCAGCGCAGCGACGCATCGAACACCGTATACGACGGCACCTGCACGCGGTTCGCATCGTCGCCGTAGGTCGCCCCGACGTAGCGCACGCCCGCGTTCGCGTGCCAACGCTCGGCGAATGCCCAGCCGAGCCACAGGTTCGCGCTCTGCTGCGGCACGTTCGACGGCACGTTGCCGGCCCGCGACACCGTCGTGCCGCCGGTCGTCTGGTTGAACGCGTCGTAGCGCGCACGCAGCAGCGCGACGTTCGCATCGATCGTCCAGCCGTGCGGCAACCGTGCGCCGCCGGTCAGCTCGATCCCGCGCGACGATTGCCGCCCGACCTGCTGGCGTAGCGCCGGATTGAACGGATCGGCGCTGAGCAGGTTGCGCTTCGTGATGTCGTACACGGCGAACGTCCAGTATGCGCGGCCGTCGAGCAGCCTCTGCTTGAGCCCGGCCTCCCACTGCTCGCCGGTCGCGAGCCGATAGTTCGCCTGCGACGCGGACAGCGTCACGAGCGAGCCGAGCCCTTCCGCGCCCGTCGTGTACTGCGCATACGCGCTGAGCGTCGGCGCGACTTCGTACACGAAGCCGGTGCGCCAGCCGACGTTCGCGAAACGCTTGTCGAAGCCCGCGCCGCTTGCCGCCTGCTCGCGGCTGAACGCGATGTGGTCGTAGCGCAGCCCGCTCACCCATGCGAGCCGCGGCAGCACTTCGAGCCGGTTCTCGGCGAACACCGCGGCCTGCCGCGCCCGCGTACTGAACTGCGGAACGGTCGGGTCCGGGCTCGTGAACACGCCGGGAGCGAAGCCGTGCACGGGCACCGTCGATTCGCCGCCATACGGCGAATTGTTGGTGCCGCTGAACGTGATCTGGCTGAATTCCGTGCCGACGACGAAGCGGTTCGCGCGGCCGAACAGCGTACCGTCGAAGCGTGCGCTCAGCCGGTCGCCGATCTGCCGCTGATGGTGGCCGATGTCGAGATAGTCGCCGCGCGTGACGAGGCCCGTCGCGGCATCGAGCCCGTACGATTCGGCATTGCGCCAGTGGCGGTTCGACGTCAGATAGTAGAGCTGATTGTCGATCGTCACGCCGGCCGTGGGCCGGTAGCGGGCCGACAGGCGCGTCCACTGGTCGTAGTAGGCAATCGTCGCATCGGCGACGTTGTAGTTGAGCTTGCGCAGCGACGGATCGAGCACGCCGTTCGACGCCGGCACGCCATAGTAGGTCGCCGGCATCTGGCGGCCGTAGTCGAAGTCGAGCGTCAGCGCAAACGTCGGGCTCACGTCGAATGTCAGCGCGCCGCCTACGGCCGTCGTATGCGTGTCGGCCCGCTCCGCGAGACCGTTCGCCCGTGCATCGCTCGCGTGGAAGCGATACGACAGTTGCGGGCCGAGCGCGCCCGTCGTATCGAACGCGGCGCGCTTCGCGCCGTCGGGGCCGACGCCGATCTGCAGCGTCGTCTCGCGCGTGCGCTGCGGGCGCTTCGGCACGACGTTCACCACACCGCCGATCGCCCCCTCGCCGTACAGCACCGACGCCGGGCCGCGCAGCACGTCGATGCGCTCGACCGACCACGTATCGAACGGGAACGTGATCGTGCCGGCGGCCGGCATCAGCCGCACACCATCGAGCAGCGTCATCACCGATTCCTGCCCACTGAAGCCGCGCACGCTCAATGCGGTGCCGCCGTTGCCGGGCGCCGTCGCGCTCGCGAAGCCGGCCGTGCGCGTGACCGCGTCGAGCACCGTGCGATCGCCGCGCGCGTCGATCGTGTCGGCCGTGACCGTCTCGACGCTCGCGGGTGTGTCGAGGCTCGCGAGCCCGAGCCGCGACCCCGTTTCGAGCGGTTGCGTCAGCGGGTCGGCAGGCGCGCTTCGCGCGCTGACGTTGATCGCCGGCAGCGCATGCCGCTCGTCCGGTGCCGGCGCGCTCGCCTCGGCGGCCAATGCGCCGGAGGTCGCCATCGCGCACCCCAGCAGGGTCGAGCAGCCGCGCGCGCGCCACGCGCGGGCGGCCCGGCGCGACGCGGCAGCATGCCGCTCCCCGCGCGCCGGTTTGAGTCTGGTATTCGTCACGTCGTATCGATCTTCGTCAGGCGTCGTCGCTCGCAGTCGAACCCGGACACCCGGGCAGCCGGCGACGCAAAACGTCAGATGATACAAAATATCAACCTGGCTCGTCAGGATTTTGTCAGGTTGTTCTGGCCGCGCCGAGCGGCCCTGCGCTCAGCCGCCGGCCTTGAACGCCGGCAACTGCTGCCCGAGCCGCGCGCCCATTTCCGCGCCGAGCGCCTGCAGCGCATTGAACGGCCGGATCATGACCTCGAATTCGACGATCCGCCCTTCGTCGTCGAATCGGATCATGTCGATCCCCTTCAGCGCCTTGTCGCCGACGACCGCGCTGAATTCCAGCACCACGCTCCTGCCGTCGTCGGTCGCGAACTGGCGGTCATAGACGAAATCGTCGAGGATCGTGATCACCGTGCGCAGCGCCATCAGCAGCGCGGGCGCCGGCCCGTACGGCTTGAACGCCATCGGCGAACGGAACACCGCGTCCGGATGGACGATCGAGTCCAGCGCGCTGAAATCCTTGCGTTCGACCATCGCGTGCCACGTGTCGAGCGATTGCGCGACAGCCGGTGAAAGTTGCATGGGCGGGTTCGTCATCGAAAACTCCTGTCACGTCGGGCGGGAAAGAATCGGATCGGTCTCACAGGGTCGCAGCCAGCGTCGTGCCCTGGTGAATCGCACGCTTCGCATCGAGCTCAACGGCTTCGTACGCGCCGCCGATCACATGAACCGTGCGTCCGGCGGCCTCCAGTTGGTCCGCGAGTACACGCAACGGCTCCTGTCCCGCGCAGATCACGACGTTGTCCACCGGCAGCGTCTGCCCGACGCCGTCGATCGTCACGTGGAAACCGTCGTCGTCGATGCGCGCGTAGGTCACCGCCGACGACATCCCGACGCCGCGCGCCTTCAGCGCCGTGCGGTGAATCCAGCCGGTGGTCTTGCCGAGCCCGTCGCCGACCTTCGACGCCTTGCGCTGCAACAGATGAATCTCGCGCGCCGCCGGCTCGGGCCGCGCATCGCGCAAGCCGCCGGCGTTCGCGTACGACGGGTCGACACCCCACTCGGCGAAGAACCGGCCCGCGTCGCCCTGTTCGCCGCGTTCGCGATGAGCGAGATACTCGGCGACGTCGAAGCCGATGCCGCCCGCGCCGACGATCGCGACACGGTTGCCGACGGCCTTGTCGTCGCGCAGCACGTCGAGATAGCCGAGTGTCTTCGGATGACCGACGCCGTCGATCGGCGGCGTGCGCGGCACGATGCCGGTCGCGATCACCACTTCGTCGAATCCGCCTTCCAGCAGCATCTCGGCGGTCGCACGCGTATTGACGTGCAGCGCGATGCCGCGCAGCTCGATCTGCCGGCGGAAATAGCGCAGCGTCTCGTTGAATTCTTCCTTGCCGGGCACCTTCTTCGCGAGGTTGAACTGGCCGCCGATCTCGGCGCCGGCTTCGTACAACGTCACCGCGTGACCGCGCTCGGCCGCGGTGACCGCGCAGCCGAGGCCCGCCGGCCCGGCGCCGACCACGGCGATCCGCTTGCGCTGCTGCGCGGGGCGAATCACGAGCTCGGTTTCATGGCATGCGCGCGGATTCACGAGACACGACGTGATCCTGCCGCTGAACGTGTGGTCGAGGCACGCCTGGTTGCAGCCGATGCACGTGTTGATCTCGTCCGCGCGCCCTTCCCGCGCCTTGCGCACGAACTCGGCGTCGGCGAGAAACGGCCGCGCCATCGACACCATGTCGCAATAGCCGTCGGCGAGCAGTTGCTCGGCGACTTCCGGCGTATTGATCCGGTTGGTCGCGACGAGCGGAATGCCGACCTTGCCCATCAACTGCCGCGTGACCCATGCGTACGCGGCACGCGGCACCTTGGTCGCGATGGTCGGGATGCGCGCCTCGTGCCAGCCGATGCCGGTATTGATGATCGTCGCACCGGCCGCTTCGATCGCCTGCGCGAGCCGGATCACCTCGTCGAGCGTCGAGCCGCCTTCGACGAGATCGAGCATCGACAGCCGGTAGATCACGATGAAGTTCGCACCGACCCGCTCGCGCACGCGCCGCACGATGTCGACCGCGAAGCGGATGCGGTTCTCGTACGCACCGCCCCATTCGTCGTCGCGATGGTTCGTGCGCGCGGCGATGAATTCGTTGATCAGGTAGCCCTCCGATCCCATGATCTCGACGCCGTCGTAGCCCGCGTGCTGCGCGAGCGCCGCGCATCGCACGAAATCGGCGATCGTCTCGTCGACTTCATCGCGGCTCAATGCGTGCGGCGTGAACGGGTTGATCGGCGCCTTCAGCGCGCTCGGCGCGGCGAGCGCCGGGTGATACGCATAACGCCCGAAATGCAGGATCTGCAGCGCGATCTTGCCGCCCTGCGCGTGCACTGCGCGCGTCACGACTCGATGGCGTTCGGCTTCTGCTTCTGTCGTCAGCATCGCGCCGCCCGCCGCCGGGCGGCCGCGTTCGTTCGGCGCGAAACCACCGGTGACGATCAGGCCGGCCTCGCCCCGCGCACGCTCCGCGTAGAACGCCGCCATCCGCTCGAAACCGTTGGGCGCTTCCTCGAGGCCCACGTGCATCGACCCCATCAGCACACGGTTCCTGAGCGACGTGAAGCCGAGCTCGAGCGGGGTCGTCAGATGCGGATAGCGCGATGTCATCGGGGGCTCCATTTTTATGCAACAAGTTGCACGAATGATAGTCCGCCACTTCCGTTTATGCAACCTGTTGCATAAACGTGACCGTCGCCTTGCACCCCGGCCCCGATATGGCAAGATGCGGTTCATTCAGCGGCCCTCCTCCGATCCGACATGTCCCTGCCCCATGCCCTTCTCACCGCCCTCGCCGAACGCCCCGGTTCAGGCTCCGAACTCGCCGATCGCTTCGATCGGTCGATCGGCTATTTCTGGCAGGCGACGCACCAGCAGATCTATCGCGAGCTGGGGCGTCTCGAGGAAACGGGCTGGATCGAATCGCTGCCGGCCGAATCGGGGCGCGGCCGCAAGCGCGCATACCGGATCCTGCCGGCCGGCAAGAAGGAGTTGCGGCGCTGGATCGCCGAACAGGACGATCCGACGCCGCTGCGCGAAGCGCTGATGGTGCGCCTGCGTGCGGAGGCGGTGCTCGGGCCGGCCGGCCTCGAGAACGAAATCAGGCGGCGCATCGCGCTGCACCAGGAGAAACTCGACCTGTACCTGCGGATCGAGGCGCGCGATTTTCCGGAAGAAGCGGATTCGCGCGCGAAGCGCCTGCAGCATCTGGTGCTGCAGGCCGGCATCGCGAACGAGCGGTTCTGGGTCGAGTTTTCACAGCACGCGCTCGACGTGCTGCGCTTGCCGAAAGACTGAGCGACTGACGGAGGAGATGACGATGACGCAGAAAACCGTGCTCTGCTACGGCGATTCGAACACGCACGGCACGCGCCCGATGACGCGTGCGGGCGGTCTGGAGCGGTTCGCCCATGACGAGCGCTGGACCGGCGTGCTCGCGCACGCGCTCGGCTCCGGCTGGCGGGTCATTGAAGAAGGCTTGCCCGCACGCACGACCGTGCATGACGATCCGATCGAAGGCCGGCACAAGAACGGCTTGTCGTATCTGCGCGCGTGCATCGAAAGCCACCTGCCCGTCGACGTCGTCGTGCTGATGCTCGGGACGAACGATCTGAAGTCACGCTTCTCGGTCACGCCCGCCGACATCGCGACGTCGGTCGGCGTGCTGCTTGCCGAAATCGCCGCGTGCGGTGCCGGCCCGCACGGCGCGGCGCCGCAGCGCGTACTGATGGCGCCTGCGCCGATCGTCGAAGTCGGCTTCCTCGGCGATATTTTCGCGGGCGGCGCCGCGAAATCGCGGCAGCTTGCGCCGCTGTATGAACAGGTCGCCGCGACCGCCGGCGCGCATTTCCTCGATGCCGGCACGGTCATCGAGGTCAGCCCGGTCGATGGCGTTCACTTCGCGGCCGATCAGCATCGCGCGCTCGGGCTCCGCGTGGCGGCGCTGCTGCGGCAGATCGAGTAACGCGCCCGCGCACCGAACGCCGGCCGGCCGGCTTCGATCGGCGCGCCGCGCGCGCAACGCCGCTCACGCGTCCAGTACGATCACCACCTTGCCCTTCACCTGCCGGTTCGCCATCCGCGCGATCGCATCGGCCGCACCGCCGAGCGGCACGCGCTCGGTGATCGCCGGTCGCACCTTGCCGGCCGCGAACCATTCGGCGAGCAGCCGCATGTTCGCGACGTGCTGTTTCGGATCGCGGCGCACCGCGTCGCCCCAGAACACGCCGAGAATGTCGCGCTCCTTGAGCAGCGCGAGATTCAGCGCGATCTTCGGAATCTCGCCGGCCGCGAAACCGACCACCAGGAACCGGCCGCGCCATGCGGTCGCGCGCAGCGCCGCTTCGGTGTACGCACCGCCCACCGGATCGTAGACGACGTCCGCGCCGCGGCCGCCGGTCAATTCGTCCACGCGGCGGCGCAGGTCCTCGGTCGCATAGTCGATCGTCTCGTCGGCGCCCGCTTCGCGGCACAGCGCAAGCTTGTCCGCGCTCGATGCCGCGGCGATCACGCGCGCGCCGAGCGCCTTCGCGATCTCGATCGCCGCGAGCCCGACGCCGCCGGCCGCGCCCAGCACCAGCAGCGTCTCGCCCGCCTGCAGACGCGCACGCTGCTGCAATGCGTGCAGCGACGTGCCGTACGCGAGCACGAGCGCCGCGCCCTGCTCGAACGTCATGCCCGGCGGCAACGCGGCGATCTGATGCACGTCGGCCACGCATTGCTCGGCGAACCCGCCGTGCCCGGTGAACGCGACCACCTGGTCGCCGGGCCGCCACGCGCTCACGCCGTCGCCCACCGCGTCGATCACGCCGGCGAACTCCGCGCCGGGCGAGAACGGCAGCGCCGGCTTCACCTGATACAGCCCCTGCACGATCAGCGCATCGGGGAAGTTCAGCGACGCCGCCTTCACGCGAATCCGCACCTGGCCCGCGGCCGGTTCGGGTGCCGCGATCTCCTCGATGCGCAAGCGGTCGATCGGACCGAATGCGGTACACAACAAGGCTTTCATGTGCTCTTCTCTCCTTGCGCGCCATCGGCGCGCATCGATACGGCAGCGGGACGCGCCCGCGCGAGCGGTGCGCGATACCGGTGCGCCGCACCGGCATCGCGACACCCTTATCCGTGCACCGCGATGCTCAAAACCAAGCGTCGCACATGTCGAGCGTCGTCGTGTCGACGCTCGCCAGCAGATCGAGCTGCGCATCCACCTTCGGCAGCTCCCAACGAAAGAAGTAACGCGCGGCGGCACGCTTGCCGTCGTGGAAATCGCCGTCGTGCCCGTGCGCGGCCAGCGTCACGTCGAGCCACAGCCACGCGACGACGAGATGGCCGAACGCCTCCAGATAGACGCTCGCGTTCGCAAGCCGCACCTGTGGATCGCCGAGCGCGGCCAGCGCGCGCGTGACGTCGACGAGCCGCGCCCAGCGCCGCGCCAGCGCATCGGCGTGGGTGCACAGGTCGCCGCCGGCCGGGCGCGCGCGCTCGAGCGTCGCGGCGATGCGCGCATCGAGCGTGCGCAGCAGCGCGCCGTCGTCCTGCGCGACCTTGCGGCCCAGCAGGTCGAGCGCCTGGATGCCGTGCGTGCCTTCGTGGATCGGGTTCAGACGATTGTCGCGATAGAGCCGCTCGACCGGATAGTCGCGCGTGTAGCCGTAGCCGCCGTGCACCTGGATAGCGAGATCGTTGGCCGCGACGCACCACTGCGACGGCCAGCTTTTCGCGATCGGCGTCAGGATGTCGAGCAGCCGCGCGGCCTCGGCGCGCGCGTCGGCGTCGACGTGCGCGCGCGCTTCGTCGACGAGCCGCGCGCAGTACAGGATCAGCGCGAGCCCGCCCTCGACGTACGCCTTCTGCGCGAGCAGCATGCGCCGCACGTCCGGATGCGCGACGATCGGCGCCTGCGGCGCGGCCGCGTCCTTGCCTGCCGGCCCGAGCGGGCGACCCTGCGGCCGGTTGCGCGCATAGTCGAGCGCGTGCAGGTAGCCGGTATAGCCGAGCGCCACCGCGCCCGCGCCGACGCCGATGCGCGCCTCGTTCATCATGTGGAACATGTAAGCGAGCCCGTGATTCGGCTCGCCGACCAGATAGCCGATCGCGCCGGCCCGCCCTTCCGGGCGGTGACGCGTGCCTTCGCCGAAGTTCAGCAGGCAGTTGGTCGTGCCGCGATAGCCCATCTTGTGGTTCAGCCCGGCGAGCGCGACGTCGTTGCGTTCGCCGCGCGCGGCACCGTCGGCGGCCGGCAGGTACTTGGGCACGACGAACAGCGAGATGCCGCGCGTGCCGGGCAGCAGCCGGCCGTGTTCGTCGGGAATCTTCGCGAGCACGAGATGGACGATGTTCTCCGTCAGCTCGTGCTCGCCGCCGGAAATCCACATCTTGTTGCCGGTGAGCCGGTAGCGCGGGCCGAGCGGCGATGCGCATTCGAAGTCCGCGCGCGTGACGATGTCGGACAGCGACGAGCCGGCCTGCGGCTCGGACAGGCACATCGTGCCGAAGAAGCGCCCTTCCAGCTCGGGACGCGCGAACGCGTCGATCTGCGCGGGGCTGCCGTGCGCGATCAGCAGGTTCGCGTTCGCGACGGTCAGGAACGGGTACGCGGCGGTCGCGATGTTCGCGGCCTGGAAGAACAGGAACGATGCGGCTTCGACGAGCTTCGGCAGTTGCATCCCGCCGAGCGCTTCGTCCTGGCCCGCCGCGATCAGGCCGGCGTCCGCGAACGCGCGCACGGCCGGCGCGACTTCGGGAATCAGCGTCACGCGCTCGCCGTCGAAGTGCGGCTCCTCGCGATCGCCGCGCGCCGCATGCGGCGCGAACAGCTCGGCCGCGATCCGCTCGCTGGTGTCGAGCACCGCGTCGAACGTCTCGCGGCTGTGCTCCGCATAGCGCGGCAGCGCGGCGAGCGCACCGGCGTCGAGCCAGTCGTACAGCAGGAACGCGAGATCGCGTCGCGACATCAGCAGGCTCATCGTGAAGCCCTCCGTATGGCCGGCGCGCACCGCGCAGGGTCGTTGCGCTGCGCGCGCCGGTCGATCCGCATGCGCTCGATCGATTCAGGCTTCATCACGTCTGTCTCCTGTCGGGTGCGCGCCGGCGCGCCCGTTCGCTCCGGTTGCCGGAACCGGATGGTTGGGTCGGTGACTGCAAATGCCGGCGAGAAATTTAGCACGGTCGTTCTAAAACGACAATGGCGAATAACCCGGCGGTGGATCGGGACGATCGACGCCGGGCAGTGCCGGCGCGCATTACGCAAGAGCCGATGTGCGGCGCGCTCGCGTCACGCGCCGCTCACGCGGGCGGCGACGCGTCGTCTACGTTCGCCGGCGTATCGAGCGGAACGAACATG
Source organism: Burkholderia metallica (assembly GCF_001718555.1). NCBI lineage: Bacteria > Pseudomonadati > Pseudomonadota > Betaproteobacteria > Burkholderiales > Burkholderiaceae > Burkholderia > Burkholderia metallica. The sequence goes on along the minus strand of NZ_CP013401.1, from coordinate 1,454,511 downwards.
TAGCCCTTGCCGCGCACGGTGCGGATGTAGCGATAGTCGCCGACCGCCCGCTCGATCAGGTTGCGCAGCCGGAAGATCAGCACGTCGAGCCCGCGCTCCGAACGCCCCGCCGCATCGAGCCCCAGCAGCGCGAGGATTTCCGCGCGCGACAGCACGCGCATCGGCCGCGAGATGAACAGTTCGAGCAGCGCGAATTCGCTCGCGCGCAACCCGAGGTCGGCGCCCGCGCGGGTCGCGCGCCGGGTCGTGAAATTCACGCTGATGTCGCCGAACGCATAGGGCGCGGGGAAACCCGGCTCGCGCGGCGGCGGCAACCGCGTCGGCGCATAACGGCGCATCGCGCTGCGCACCCGCGCGACCAGTTCCATCGGCTCGAACGGCTCCACCACGTAGTCGTCCGCGCCGATCTCGAGCGCGACGACCTTGTCGACCACGTGCGCGCCGCGGCTGATCACGATCACCGGCATGTCGTGACCGGCGCGCCGCAGCGCGCCGAGCGCCATGTGGACCGCCGTGGCGGGCCGCTCGACCCGCAGCACGATCACGGTCGGCGGCGCCGCGCGCACGTGCGGCAACAGCATCGACACGTCGTCGAGCACCGACGTGTCGATCCGGCAGTCGCGCAGAAACGCGCGAATCATGTCGCGCGCGCGCGGATCGGACTCTACGACAAGAACCTGCATGGCCATGAAAAATCATCCAGCACGGCGGCCCCGACAGCGCATCGCGACGTCACGCCGTGCCGCCATCCGGCACAACGCCCGGGGCAGCCGGCCCGAACCCGCGATCGCACGAAGCCGCCGCCTACCCACGCATGCAGCAATCGAGACTCGTCATGAAATAGCTCAGGCTCTTGCGGATCGACGTCTCGACGTCCCGCACGTCGCGGGCTGCCGGCGACCGGCCGAGCAGCGTCGCGACGATGTCGAGCGCCTCCCACGGATGCCTGTCGTCGTAGTCGGCATGCAGCTTGAGCCAGCGCATCGCGCGATGCCGCACGGCCGGCTCGAACCGCGCTTCGTAGCGCGACGCGCACAGCAGCGCACTCCACTCGCCCGTCACGCCTTCTATCGCGTAATTGGTCGCGGCGATGCTCGGCGCGAGCGCGCCCGCGCTCGCGCTCGTCCAGCACCAGTGGCTCAGCGCGAATCCGTCCGGCGGCGCGTCGCCGCGCAGCATCGTGTCGATCGCCACGCCGGACGCCTCGGCCCAGTTCGCCCAGTGATCGACGTGATTCTGCTCGACGCGGATATTGCGGATCAGATAGCGCCGCGCCTTCTCGTCGCCGCGCGACCGGTACGCGGCGGTCTTCACCAGGTTCATCGCCATGTACTCGGGAAACTGGCTGACCACCGCCCAGCCGGTCACGAAGAACGCGCGCAACTGCGCTGCGCGCAAGGTCCCCGCGCTCATCGCCGCGAACACCGGATGCGCGAGGATGCGCGCCTTCAGTTCGTCGGTCGCGCCAACCACGTCGCGCAGCCAGCCCGGATAGCTGGCCAGGTCCATCAGGTCGCCGGTCAGTTCAAATGGAGCACTCATGCGTTCGTTCCTCGCTGGTTCAATGAAAGCCCCCTTCCTGCCAGGGCGCGGGGCGGCCGAAGTAGTAGCCCTGGCAATAGTCGACGCCCATCGCGCGAAGCGTGTCGGCCGTCGTCGTGTCCTCGACGTGCTCGGCGACGGTGCGGTACTTCATCACGTGCGCGATGTCGTTGATCGCGTACGTGATGCCGCGCTTGATGCTGTCGGACGTCATGTCCGACACGAGGCTGCCGTCGATCTTCAGATAGTCGATCGGCAACTGGCGCAGGTACGAGAACGACGACATGCCCGCGCCGAAATCGTCGAGCGCGAACCGGCAGCCGAGATCGCGCAATTCGCACATGAAGCGCGACGCGACCTCCAGGTTGCGCACCGCGCTGGTCTCGGTGATCTCGAAGCAGAGCAGCGACGGATCGAGCCCCGACGCCGACAGCTCGGCAATCACGAACTCGACGAAGCGCTCGTCGGTGATCGACATCGCCGACAGGTTCACGTTGTATTCGACGTAGCGGCGCTGCTCCAGCCGCGCGAGACGCCGGATCACGGTGCGCACGACCCAGCGGTCGATCATCGTCATGTGGCCGTATCGCTCGGCGGCCGGCAGGAACACCGGCGAGATCAGCTTGCCGTCGGCGTCCGGGATGCGCAGCAGGATCTCCGCGCGCTCGCGCGCGTCGTGCCCCGCCTGGATCGGCACGATTCGTTGCGCATACAACTGGAACGAATTCGTTTCGAGCGCCGTCTTCACGCGGCGGCTCCATTGCATGTGATATGCCTGGCGGCTCGAATTCATGTCGCGCGAATCGGCGACGTGCACGCGATTGCGGCCGCGGTCCTTCGCGACGTAGCACGCGATGTCGGCCATCTGCATCGCCGTCTCGACGTTATCGGGCCGGCACGCGAGATCCAGCACGCCGATGCTCACGCTGATCTTGAACGGCTCGCCTTGCCACAGGAACGTGAAGTCCTCCAGGCCCGCGCGGATGCGCTCGGCCTTGCCGCCGTCCGGCGCACCGGTGCGCGCGGGCGGCAGCAGGATGCCGAATTCGTCGCCGCCGAGCCGGCCGACCAGGTCGGCATCGTCGAGACAGCTCCGGAACACCGCCGCCGCATCGCGCAGCAGCGCGTCGCCGGCCGCGTGACCGCAGACGTCGTTGACTTCCTTGAAGCCGTCCAGATCGAGCACCATCAGCATCCCGCCCGCACGCTCCGCGAGCGCGTCGCCCAGGCGCCGCTCGAAATCGGTCCGGTTGATCAGTCCGGTCAGCGCGTCGTGCGACGCCTGCCATGTCAGCCTCTCGATCAACTGGTATTCGCGCGTCATGTCGCGCAGGATCAGCACGTAGCCGACGCAGCGGCCCGCCGCGTTGTCCATCTTCGACAGCGACGCGCGCACGGACACCGCGGAGCCGCATACGCGGAGCAGGTCCAGATCGCGCGTGAACGTGTGGTCGCCGCAGTTGCTGAGCGACGCGAGCAGCTTGATCGACATGCCGGTCGACGTATCGATCAGGTCGAGCACGTCGTTGATCGGCTTGCCGACGCACTGATCCGACGACGCGCCGAGCAACTGCTCGGCCGCCGGGTTGACCGTCTCGATGCTGCGCGTGAGGCCGATCGTGACGATCGCGTCGGCCACCGAGCGCAGCGCGGCCTCGGCAAACGCCTGGCTGCGGTCGAGTTCGGTCTGCATCGACAGTTGCTGCCGTTGCGCGCGGCTCGCCCAGCGTATCGACAGCAGGATGATCAGCAGCGACGCGGCGAGGTACGACAGGAACAGTTGGATCACCGCCGAGCGGAATTCGGCGCTCAGTTCGTCGGAAAAACGCTTCGGCAGCGGCTCGATGCGCGAATTGATACTCCAGATCTCGCGGTTCAGGCGACTCGTGCGGCGCAGGTCGCCCGCATGCACGGACTCGCGCAGCGCGCCGGCCACCGTGCGCAGGCCGGCCAGCTGGCGGTCCGCGCTCTCCCAGTATTGCAGCGCGGCGTTCAGGCCGGCGAAGCTGCTCAGGACCGGATAGAACCACACCACCGCCGCCGCATCGACGGGATTGATGCCGGCCTCGATCATCGCCCGGCGCGCGGCGCCACGATCCGCCGGCACGCCGGTCATCGCACGGCGCGCAACGCCGAGGAACGCGAGGGTCCGGTCGACCGCCAGGTAGTCGTCGAACAGCGTTTCATCGCCGGTCTGCCCGTAGCGGGTCAGCAGGATGATCTCGTCCTTCTGCGCCTTCGACCAGCTGCTTTCGCCGCCGACGTAGACGCGCAGCGACATGATCACGATCAGGCTGACGGCGACGAAACCGGCCAGCGCGCCGATCACGACCACGATCGGCAGGATGCCGAGCGCCGGACTCCACGGCCAAACGTGAAACGAGCTGCGCTGACGCTGGAGGTTCGATTGGTTGTCCATACTGAATTTCTGATTATTCTCGACGCCGCCGGCCCGGCGTCTGCCGGCGTTCCGGCATGGATGTCTCTCCCCCTTCCCGCCTTCGGCTTGCGCGCGGCACGCCGGGCGGCCATGACAGGAATCCGGCGCGGCCGCGAACGCGACAGCCGTTGTGCCGCACGGGCAGCTAGGGCGTCCTGATGCTCCGCGACGATGCGGCGGCGCCGTCGGTCGCGGGATCGATCGCGAGAATGCGGCGCGTCTCGTCCCGGATGATCCGGTGGCAATCGCACCCCTGCCGCTCGAGATTCGCGAGGTCGGTCAGCACGATCGCGCCGCGGTGCTGATCGATCACGCCCAGTTCCTGAAGCTGCCGCGTCGCTTCGGTGACGGTCTCGCGCCGCACGCCCAGCATCTGCCCGAGCATGCCGTGCGTGACCGGGATCTCGATGCTGCGCGAGCGCTCGTATGCGACCAGCAGCCATCGGCCGAGCTGCTGCCGCATCACGTGATGGCGGCCGCAGAACATCACCTGCGACGCCTGAGACAGAATCAGCTGCATGCGCATGAACACCTGCCGCCGCATCGCGGTCGATGCGTCGCACGCGCTGGCGAAACGGCGCGCGTACAGCCGGTACGCGAAGCCGCCGCGATAGACGACCACGCGCCGCTGCATCGCGCTGCCGACGACGTCGTCGCACACGACGCCCTCGCGGCCGATTTCCGTCACGCCGAGCGTCATCCTGCCGCCCGCGGTGTACTGCAGCGAAATGCCCGCCGTCACCGGAAAATAGACGGCCTCCAGATTCCGGCCGGCATCGCACAGCACCTGACCGGTCTTGAGATTCGCCAGCTGCAAATGCGGCGCCAATTCCGAGCGGATTATTCCATCCAGCGCTGACAGGAAATGATTGGCACCCAGTGCATGCGGCAGCTCGATGACATTGTTTTCCTGGTGTGTCACGACGCACCTCGTACGTTATATCCCTGCCCCTTGGCCACCAAAAACTTCGGACTACGTTGAAATGAACCGGCTTTGCGGTTTTATGTCCGGTCGCATCAGGTAAAAAGGTATCACGCAGCGCTGCTGTCAGCGCCATGCTGATTTGGTTACATGAAGTAATTTGACAGTTTCGCCTGCCGCCCGACGATTCCTGCGTTGCCAATCAAGTAGCATCCATTTAAATAAAGGCTTTATAAAGTTGTTTCACTCATGGTTTATTGAAAATGATCGTCAATAGCCAATACACCGGAATGCAATTACCGTTTCAAATCAAAATCACGCCTGAATCGAAATAATGCGGGCTGAGTGACATACCCCACACTTCCCGAGCGTAAAACGTGGAATGGTCGGGTGGGCGCGCGGGCGCGACACGCTATCTCGCGTGTGCTTGCGCGGCGGCGGCGGCGCCCGTGTCGAGCGACGCGGCGCGCAACGCGTCGGCCGGGTCCGGGAAGTCGCGCTGCCGCAATTGCGCGAGCTGCGCATCGCGCGCGTCGGGCGCGAGCTGCTGCGCGTCGAGCCGCTCGCGTTCGGCCGTGTAGTCGCAATAGCGCGCCTGCCATGCATCGTCGTCCTGCCGCAGTTGCACGACGCGCGCGGCGACGTCGGCGCCGAGCTGCGCACGCAGTACGTCGGGTTCTGCGCGCTGCGCGTCGAGCCGGGCCACCGTCGCGACCGTCTCCCGCTGCCGCGCCAGTTGCTCGCGTGCGTCGCGCAGGCCCGGCGGCAACGACTGATCGAGCGCCGCAAGACGGTCGCGCTTCTGTGCGTCGCTCAGCGCCGGATCGCGCGCGATCCGGATCCGGTCGAGATCGTCGCGTTGCTGCCGCCATTCGGTACCGAAGAACGGTGTGCTCCAGTCGCCGAGCCAGCGGCTCGCGAGCATCGCGCGCCGCTCTACTTCGCCCGCGATCGCGTCCGGATCGAGATTCGCGCCGGTCTGCGCCACATTCGGCTGCGCATCGAAGGCGGCAACGCACGCGCGATAGCGCGGCCAGACGTCGAGCGCTTCGCGCCGTGCGGCCGCGCCGATCGGCTGCGCGGCGACCTCGCGCGCGACCAGCTCGTCGAGCGCGGCCGGCGTCAGGTCGTGCTGCGCGAGCAGGAAGTAATCGAAGAAGTCCCGCACCGCATGCACTTTCGCGAGATGGCCGTCCGGCCCGACCGGCAGGCGCGGCGCACGCGAACCCGCCAGCGACGCCGGCAGCGCGACCTCGGACGCGGCCCGCGCGGGCTGCGGCATCGCGGCGTCGGGCGCCACTGCCGACGGCGGCAGCGCCACGGCGCGCGGCGGCACGGCCGGCGTACCGAAAGCATGCCACACCGCTGCCGCCGCGATCATGCCCGCGCCGCCGTAGAGCGCCGCGCGAGCCAGCATCGTCCGGACCGTCATCGCTCAGACGCCCTGCAGTTTCAGCCGGTTCGCATGCACGCGCAGCGCGGCGACCGGATCTTCCGCATAAGCGCCGCGCAGGCCGAGCAACTGGTTGATCGCGTCGAAGTGGTTCCAGCGGTAGCGGGTCGATATCACCGTGCCGAACAACGCACTGCAGGTCGACGTGAAGCCGTCGTTCGGCCCCGCGCCGGCGAGCGCCATCACGTTGCCGGCCGTCAGGAACATGAGCGTCGACGGGTCCAGCACGTTCACCGGATCGACGACCGGAATCACGCTGGTGTCGACGGCGCCCGTCACGAGGCCGAGCAGCGACACCGGCTGGTACGCGGCGCCGCTCCACGAATACAGCAGATGCACGTTGCCGCCGATCGTCTCGGCCGGCGCGCCGGTACGGCACGTGCCCCCGCCGAGTCCCGGACTCGGGAACAGCCGGTTGAACTGCTCGGCGCGGGTCGTGCCGAGCGCGTCGAGCGCGGCGATCGCGTCCTGATTCGTGTTGTGCCTGTCGCTGGTCAGGATGCCGAACACATTCAGCAGCGCGCCGAACACGGGCGTCGACAGGCCCGTCGGGTCGAGCTTCAGCGCGCCGAGCACGAAATCGGCGAACTGCGAGCCGCGGTGCGGCGTCGCGATCGTCGTGACCGACGCGACGAGCGCGGGCGCGACCGACGCCACGTAGCGCGACGTCAGCCCGCCCTGGCTGTGCCCGATCAGGTTCACCTTGGCCGCGCCCGTGACCGCGAGCACCTGCTTCACGTACGCGAGCAACTGCTCGCCGCGCCCGTTGGGGCCAAGATCGCTCTGGAACCCCGACAGGTCGGCGACGTAGACCGTCGCGCCATGCCGCTTCAGGTCGGCCTGCATCCCGTACCAGTACGGCACCACGCCGAAATAGTCGTCGGTGCCGGTCAGGCCGTGCACGAGGATGATCGGATAGCGGGTCGCCGCATAGTCGTCGACCGCGGTATCGGTCACGGTCTGCGCACCGGCCGGCGGCGCGGCCACGCCGACGCAGGCGACAAGAGAAGCAGCCAGCACGGCGCGTGACGCAAACCGTGCGCAGGCCCGCGACAGGCGTCGCGCGAGCGCGACGCAGCGTTCGATGTCGATGTCATGCATGTGCGTTCTCCAGGATTGCGCGAGCGGCCACGCGCCGCTGCCACGCGATGAACAACGGCGCGCCGACGACTTCGAGCACCGTGAAGCCGATGAACGGCGGCCATGGCGGCCCGAGCGCGGCCAGCGAGATCAGCCGGCCGAGGCCGCCGAGAAAGATCATCGCCCACAGCGTCGCGAACAGCCGCCCCTGACGCTCGATCGCCGGGATCACCGAGAACGCCGCGAGCCCGAGCCCGAACCAGACGCCCGCGTAGAAGCGCAGGTTGCCGTCGAGCGTCGCGTCGGCCGGCAGCGCGATGCCGAGCGACGCGTACAGCGGATCGTGGATGCCCATCATGCCGAGCACCCCGGTGACCGACGGGACCAGCGCAAGCACGGCGGTCGCCGCCTGAAGCGCGCGTTTGCTCATTCGAACTCTCCTTGCGTCATCGATAAAAAATCCCCAGCACCTGCACGCTGTCCGACTCCGGCATCGCCCCGAAGCGGCTCCACGACGGCCCGCCCTGATGCAGCCATTGCAGCGCGACGTCGAACCGGTCGAAGCGCCGCCGCAGCTCGAGCCAGTATTGGCGGCCGCCGCCGAGATCGGCCTGCACGAAGCCCGACAGGTCGAGGCGGCGCACGCCGATATTGCGCCATGCGGCCATCAGGAACACGCCGTGGCGGGTTTGCAGTTCCTGCGCGGCGATCGACGTCTGTACCGCGCGGCCCCAGGCCGCCGGGCTCGCGCGCTGCAGCGAACGCCATTGCGCGGCGTCCGCGCCGCCGCCGTTGCTCTGGAATTCGGCGGTCAGCGACAGGTCGACCGGCAGCGTCCAGGTCGCGCCCACCGACGAACTCGTGCGGAACGCGCGGTCGCCGGCCGCGCCGGTCGCGCGTGCGATCAGCGAGCGCCGGTAGCCGCCCGTCCATTCGGCGTACGCGACCACCGAGTTGCCGAGCAGCACGCTCAGATTCTGGCCGACCTGCGGCGCCTGCCCGCTTTCGCCGTAGACGATCCACTGCGGCTGGAGCGCCGCGCTCAGCCGCTGGCTCGCGACGAGCATCCAGCGATCGACGCCGTTGGTGCGCTGCAGGTCGGACGACGCGGCCGGATCGCCCGGCAGGCTGCGGCGCTCGAGCCGCGGCGACAGCAGCGCCGCGAGCGAGCCCGTGTCCCACACCTGCTGCGCGCGCAGCGCGACGGTGCCGAGCCGGTTCGTGTGGCGGCTGTCCGGATCGGGCGGGACGTCGAGGCTCACGGCACCCGAGCGAAAGAAGTCGGTCGGGTTGTAGCCGATCGCCGCGCCCAGCCGCTCGTTCAAGCGCCCCGCGTCGACGACGAACGTCAGTGCCGCGCGCCAGCTCGCATACGCCTCCTTCACGAGCGTCACGTCGCGCGACGACGTGCGCGACGTCCCGAGCGGATCGAAGCGGTCGACGCGCATCGAGAAATGCGCGGCGAACGTCGGCGTCAGCCACTGCCCGTATTCGAATTCGACCGACAGCTGGTTGCGTCCGGCGTGCGCGCCGTCGCGATAGCGGCTCGCGCGCAGCGCGTCCTGCACGGCCAGCTTCCACGGCTTCGCGGTATCGGCCGGCGCCGCGGCGGGCCGATCGGCGAGGTCGAGCGCCGCCGCATCGGCCGCGTCCACCGTGCCCACCGCATCCACCGCACCGGCGCTGCTCGCCGCATCCGCGCCGCCGGTGGCCGCCGCACGCGCGAGCGCCGGCAGCAGCATGCACGCGAGCACGGCGATCCGGCATCGACGCCGCATCGTCATTGCGCCTGGAAGCGGGACAGGTAGTCGCGCTGCAACCACGCATCCGGAATGTCGCGCCACGCGTAGTCGGAGAAACGCATGACCGTGACCCAGTTGCTGTCGAGCCCGTCGATGATGACGGTCTCGGTCGGCCGCTCGACGCCGAGCTGCATCGCGTAGCGCCGGTAGAACGCGGTCTTCAGCAGGCGGTCGCTTTCCGAATAGAAGCGCGCCTTCAGCGGCCGGTTGTTCGCCGTGTCGATCCAGATCTCGATGCGCCGATAGGTGAGCCCTTCGCCGTGCCCGGTCAGCATCAGCCGGTATGCGCGGCGCGTCTGACGGTCGCCGTCGGCAATGTCCTCGATGCCCTTCAGCGCGGCCGTATAGTCGTGCGCGAGATTGACCGTCACGACGTCGCCGTTCGCGGCCTGCCCGAGCAGCCGTTGATCCGGCGAGATCCGCACGCTCGCCTGGTTCGCGGGATCGTAGAACCACAGGTCGTTGCCGTTCTTCAGCATCAGCTTGCCCGTGTCGCGCGCCGGCGCGACGAAGCGCACCAGCGTGCGGAACGCGCCGCCGGGCGCGTCCGGCTTCGAATAGATCGACAGCGTGTTGCCGTCGACCTGCTTGCCCGACCGGTACTCGAGCAGCGTCGCGGTCAGCACGAACGATTTCTCCGGCGTGCGCACCGCATCGCTCGCCGCGAGCACCTTCTGCGGATCGGGCGCCGGCTGCGCAAGGGCTGCGCCGGCGAGGAACGAAAGACTCAGACAGCATGAAACGAACAGGCGACGCACGTGCGCTCTCCCGAAAGTGAAATGAACGAAACAACCCGCATCCGCACGGCATCACACGTGCCGCAGCGCATCGACGATCGACAGCCGCGCCGCGTGCCGCGACGGCAGCCACGCGGACAGCCCGGCCACGCATGCGAGCCCCGCGAACGTAACGGCGATGGTTCGCCACTCGCCCCACACGCGCACCGTGAGTGCGACCGCGTCGATGCGCGCGGGCGGCGTCCAGGCCAGCCCGCTGTGATTGACGGCCGCGGCGATCGCGAGCGCGACCAGCACGCCGAGCGATGCGCCGGCCACGCCGAGCAGCGCGCCTTCGCACACGAACAGCGCCTGGATGCCGCCGCGCCGCATGCCCATCGCGCGCAGCGTGCCGATCTCGACCGTGCGCTCGATGATCGCGGTGCTCATCGTGTTGCTGATCACGAACAGCACGATCGCGCTGATCAGCACGAACACGAAACCGAAGATCACCGAGAACATTCGGTTGGTCTGGTCGTAGAACGGGTTCAGCGTCGCGAAATCGACGACGTCGAGCGGTTGACCGTCGAAGCCGCCGTGCAGCAGCTGTTCGATACGCGCGCGCGCGGCCGGCAGGTCGGCCGTGCGCGCGAGCTGGATCTCGATCGCGGTCGCGCGCGGCGCGGCGCCGCCGTATACGAGCCGCTGCGCCTGCGGCAGCCGCACCGCGAGATACACGTCGTCGAGTTCCTTCACGCCCTGCTGCTCGGCCTTCACGACCGAGAAGCGGCCGACGTTCGGCGCGCCGCCCGCGCTCGCGGTCAGCACTTCGACATGGGTCGCGCCGTCGCCGGCCGGCTGCGTGCCGGCCTCGCCGCGGGCGAGCGCGAGCACGTCGGCCGGCGCATTCGCGTCCGGGCCGGCGGCGGCGGGCTCGGCCGGGCCCGGCGGCGCATCGTGGCAATCCGGCACGTGCAGCGGCCCGCACAGATGCAGCACGCGCGCGACGCCGAGACCGACCACCGCCGCATCGTCGGCGCTGCCGCGCAGCGCGAACGCGCGCGGACGCAGCGGAAAGCCGTACGCGTTCCACTGCTGCATCCGGTACTGGTCGTCCGGAATCGCGCCGAAGCCCATCACGGTACGCGACACGCCGGCCGCGAAGTTGCCGGCGATCCCGCCGAACTGCAGCGTCGGCGTGACGACCTCCAGCAGCGGCGCGAGCTGCGGGTCGCGCCGCAGGGTCTCGATCAGCGCCGGATAGTTGCGGATGCCGTACGCGGCCGGATCGCCCGTGCCGTACAGGAAATAGCCCTGCCGCTGGATCTGCAGGTGGCCGCTGCGCTGCACGAAATCGGTCTGCAAGCCGAGCGTGATGTCGCGGCTGAAACCGCCGAACAGCAGGATCGCGCTCACGCCGACGATCATCGCGAGCAGCGTGGTCAGCGAGCGCCGGCGGTTGCGCTGCAGGTTGCGCAGCGCGAGCATCAGCGTATGGATCATCTGCACTCCTTCTGTATCGCGATGGCGCCATCGGCCCGTTCCTGGCCGACGATGCGGCCGTCGAGAATCCGGATCACCTCGTCGGCGACGCTCACCACCTGCGGATCGTGCGACGACACGATGAACGACACGTCGCGCTCGCGCTGGATCGTGCGCATCAGCTCGATGATCGCTTGCCCGGTCGCGCTGTCGAGGTTCGCGGTGGGTTCGTCCGCCAGCACCATCGCCGGCTCGGCCGCCAGCGCCCGCGCGATCGCGACGCGCTGGCGCTGGCCGCCCGACAACTGGCTCGGCCGGTGCCGCGCCTTGTCGGCAAGCCCCACCGCGTCGAGCAGGTCGCGCACCCGTGCCGCGCGCCGCGCCGGCGCCCAGCCCGCCATCAGCAGCGGATACTCGACGTTCTCGTACGCGGACAGCACCGGCAGCAGGTTGAAGGTCTGGAACACGTAACCGACGTGGCGCGCGCGAAAGTCGGACAAAGCATCGTCGGACAGCGCCGCGGTATCGTGGCCGGCGATCGTCACGCGCCCGCTGTCGGGGCGGTCGATGCAGCCGATCATGTTCAGCAGCGTCGTCTTGCCGCTGCCCGACGGGCCGCTCAACACGGTGAAGCGGCCCGCATCGAGCGTCGCCGACACGTCGGCGAGCCCGGTCACACGCACGCTGTCCAGCAGGTAGGTCTTCGACACATGTTCGATGTTCACGAGGCTCACGACGCCCCTCCCGCGCGCACGGCGGCCGACGGCGCGCGTTGCGCCCCTTGCGCCCCTTGCGCCCCTTGCACGCCACGCGCAGCCGTCGCCGCCGCGGCCGGCACGGCCGGCAAGCCGCGGATCAGCCGCCGCAAGTGCAGCCGGTATGCGAAATGCTCGACCTCGATCACGTGCCGCGGCGTGCGATGAAACGCGATGCCGCCGCTCCAGTCCGAGCGCCCGCCCCGGATCAGCCGGTCGATCCGCGCGGCCTTGCGCGGCGCCGCGTCGCGGGCATGCAGGTAGCGGGCGAGCAGCTGCGCCTGATAGTCCATCAGCGGCCAGTTGCCGGTCGACGTCTGAAACAGCCCGATGAAGAACAGGTCGCGATGCTGTGCGTCGAACATGTTCAGGTACAGCGACGGCTGCTGCTTGCGCCATTGCAGATGCGCCTGGTCGATGAACGGAAAGCTCGGACGGTAGCCGGTTGCGTACACGATCACGTCGACCGGCTCCTCGCTGCCGTCCGTGAACGCCACGCGATCGCCCTTCAGTTCACGCACGTCGGGCCGCGCGTCGAGATCGCCGTGGCCCAGGTGATAGAACAGCGTCGAGTTGATGATGAAATGCGATTCGAACAGCTTGTGATCGGGCTTGCGCAGCCCGTAGTCCTCCGGTTGCCCGGCCGTCGTCAGCCGCAGCAGCCGCTCGCCGAAGAAGCGGCGCGCCCACAGCGGCATGCGCAGCCGCAGCGGCCATTCGGCCCACTGGTCCGCCGGGATGCCGAACAGGAATTTCGGCCAGTAGTAGTAGCCGCGCCGCGTGCTGTGGAACACCGCGCGCGCATGGTGGGACGCCTCGACGGCGATGTCGCAGCCCGAGTTCCCCGCACCCACCACGAGCACGCGCTTGCCGGCGAAGATCTCCGGCGTGCGGTACTGCGACGAATGCAGTTGCAGCCCGTCGAAGCGGCCCGGATAGTCGGGCAGTTGCGGATGCGACAGATGGCCGTTGCAGACGATCACGCCGCGATAGGTGCGCACTTCGCCGCGATCCAGCTCGACCCGCCACTGCGTGCCGCCGGCAACGGGCGCGATCTCGAGCACCGAGCGGCCGAACTCGATCCGGTCGTACACGCCGAAGCGCCGCGCATACGCACGAAGGTATTCGAGCGCCTGATCGCCGCGCGCATAGGTCGGATAGTCGTCCGGAATCGGGAAATCGGTGTACTCCGAAAACCGCTTCGAGCTGATCATGTGGATCGAGCGATACACGGCGCCGCTCGGCCGCCCGTAATACCAGTTGCCGCCGACGTCGTCCTCGCGCTCGATCACGTCGAAATCGATCCCGGCCGCGAGCAGGTTCTTCGCGGCGGTGATCCCTGCCGCGCCCGCGCCGATGATGCAGTACCGCGCGCCGTCGTTGCGCTCCGTCATGGTGATCTCCTGTTCCGTTCAAAGAGCCGACGCGGCCGCGGCCTGCAGGTCGGTCGCGCCGGCCAGCCGCGCGTCGCGCAGGTCGGCGATCGATGCGCCGCCGCGATCGGCGATCGCGAAGCGGCCGTGCGGATAGCGCAACAGCAATTCGGCGTCGCCGGCCGGCGCGGCGCCGAACACGATGCGGCCGATGCGCCACGTACGCGGCGGCTCGCCGCGCTCGGGCCATGCACCGAGCAGCACGTTCAATACGTTCTCCAGATGATTGACCGGCAGCCACAATTGCGGGCACGGCACCGCGCCGCGCGCGCCGTCGTCGCCCGGCGCACGCCACAACGCGTCGGCATCCGCGGCCCTGACCTGCGCGATGCCGCTGGCCCAGCGCGCGTCGGGCAACAGGTCGCCGCGCCAGCTCGCGCGCGCGGTCGGCCATACCGCATCGTCCGGCGCGTCGTGCGGCAACGGCACCGTCGTGCCCGCCGGCGGATGGCTTCGGTAGACGAACGTCGCATCGAGCAGCGCGCGTCCGGCAAGCGATGCGCACCGCACCGTCACGCGCCAGCCGTCGTCGGCCGTGCGGCCGGTCACGTCGGAGTCGAGCGCGAGATCGCCGTGGCCGTCGAGCGCGTCGGCGAGCGCATCGAGCGCGATCGTCACGTCGACGGCTTCGTGCAGGTACGCACGCTCGCCGTCGGGCGGCGCCACCCAGTCGGCGACGACGCGCGCGTGCTCGAGCAGCAGCGACGCGGGCGCCACCGCGCGACCGCCGAAGCGGAATGCGCGCGTATAAGGGGCGCCCGCCACGCGAAAGCGCGTCGAGAAGAACGCGAACGGCCGGAAGCGCCGCGGTTCGCCCGCGTGGTGCCGCCGTGTCGCCAGTTCGCCGAGATTGGGCAAGCCGTCGACCGCATCGAAGCCGCGCAGCTGGATCGGCGTGAGCGCACGGCCGACCGCGCCCATGTACATCGGCTCGCCGCTGCCGGGCGTGGAGGAAGTGGTCTGCGTCGCGGGTGCCGCAAGCTCCGCCAGCCAGTGACGCACGCCGTCGCCGATGCGCATCGGCGTCACGTAGCGCCGCGTGACGGCAAGGTTGGTGATCATGCCGACGCCGTCCCAGGTCGGCCACACGAGCGTCTTTACGGCCCGCACCGGCGCATCGCGACGCGCCCACCAGCCGAGCCGCGCGAGCGCCTCGTTCGCGGCCGCATAGTCGGTCTCGCCCGTCATGCCGCCCCAGCGGCCGGTCAGCGAGCCGACGTTGACGAAGCAGTCGACGCGCGGCCGCTCGCGCACTGCAGCGTACAGGTTCATGAAACCGCGCACCTTCACGCGCGCGGTGCCGATGAATTCGTCCGCGGACTTGCGCGGCAATCGCACCGGCTGATCGATGCCGGCGTTGTGGATTACGCCGCGCAGCCGCGCGCCGAATTCGTCACACAGCGCGCGCACGGCGTGCGCATCGGTCACGTCGCATACGCGGTAGCGCACCGGCAGGCCGAGTGCGGCCGCGGCATCGAGCGACGCCTTCAGCGCGCGGCGCCGTTCGAGTTGCCGCAGCGTGTGCCGGATCGCCTTCGGCGGCCGTTCCGGCGTCGCCTGACGCAGCAGGTCGAGCCCGTAGCGCCTGAAGCCCGCGTCGTCGAGCGCGAGCCACGGCTCGTCGCCGGCCGGCAGCGCGTCGCGGCCCGTGACGATCACCGTGCAGCGATGGCGCTTCGCGATCTCGCACGCGGCCAGGAACCCGATGCCGCGCGCACCGCCCGAGAACAGCACGACGTCATCGGGCCCCCAGTCGGGCGCCGCGTGCGCCGGCAGGTCGTCGCGGGTGGCGACGAGCGTGTGGCGGCGGCCACCGCGATGGCCGACCTCGAAGCGCCCCCAGCGATACAGCTCGCGCGCGATCAAGCCGTCGACGCGGCCGGTTTCGTCCGGCGCGATGTCCAGCACGCGCACGTTGCAGTTCGGCAGCTCCTGCGGCAGCGTCTTCGCGAGCCCCGCCCACAATCCGCCGAGCGGCTGCACGAGCGCGTCGTCGCCATGGCCCATCACGCCGTCCATCCACGTCACCGCAAGATAGAACAGCCGCGACGTCGCCTCCTCCTGCACCCAGTCGCCGTAGCACGCCTGCAGCAACGCGACCGTGCGGCGCAGCGGCGCTTCCCATGGGTCGCTCGCGTCGAGGACGAACGGCGCTTCGACGCCGAGATCGACGATGCCGTCGAACGGCCCCGACTGCACGACGAACGTGCCGGCGGCCGCCGCCGGATCGACCCCGTCGGCCGGTGCGAACACGACCGGCTTCGCACACGCGCGCGTGAGTGCCGCCACCACGCGCTCGACCGTGCGGCCCAGCCCGTTGACGATCGCGATCCGCTTGCCGCTCAGCTCGGGCGCCGGCAGCTCGGGCAGCGGTTCGATTTCGACCGGCCGCCAGGTGAAGCGGTGGGTCGGCGCGTCGTCGGTATGGGTTTCGGCGTCGCGCGGTGCCGAGGATGCAATCGCATCGCGTTGCAGAAGCGCCAGCACATCGGGTGCGAGCGTCGGTCCGGCGGCACGTTCGGCGGTGACGGCCGGCGCCGCGCCTGCCGAGCGCGCATCGTCGGTCGTCGACACCTGCGCGCCCGCATACGGACAAGCCGCACCACGCGCAGCCGGCACGTGGGCGTCGCGCACAGCCGGCGCGGCACGCGCGCGCTCGCGCGACCTCGGCCGGGCGACCAGATAGATCCCGTCGCGCGGACGCAGCGAAATCGTCGCGCCCGTGTCGAGCGAGCGACCGGGCACCGCGCTCAGGTCGACGTGCTGCGCGACCACCGCGATCAGCACGCGCATCTGCAGCAGCGCGGTCTGGTAGCCGATGCACTTGCGCATCCCGCCGCCGAACGGGAAATACGCATACTTGTGCCGCGCCGGCGCGTGCGAGCCGAAATTCTCGGGATCGAATGCGTCCGGGTTGGCCCACAGCGCCGGATGGCGATGCGTGACGTACGGCGACATGAATACCGACGAGCCGGCCGGCACGTGATAGCCGCCGATCTCGTCGTCGTCCACCAGGTCGCGCGTGAAGCCCCAGATCGGCGGATAGAGACGCAGGATTTCGTCGACGGTCTGCACCAGATACGGCAGGCGCGCGATGTCGTCGGCATCGGGCGCGCGGCCGCCGAGCACCGCATCGAGCTCGTCGCGCAGCCGGCGCAGCACGTCCGGATGCTGCGCGAGCGCATAGAGTCCCCACGCCATCCCGCTGCCGGTCGTCTCGTGGCCGGCGAGAAACACCGTCATCACCTCGTCGTGCACCTCGCGCTCGGTCAGCGGCGCGCCCGTATCGGGGTCACGCGCGGCGAGCAGCAGCGAGATCACGTCGCTCGTGTCGCAGCGCCCCGCGCGATGTTCGGCGACGATCGCATCGACGATCGCGTCGATACCGCGACGCGCGCGTGCGATCCGGCGGTGGAACGGCGTCGGCATCCAGCGCGGCACGAAGTCGTTCAGGTTGCCCTGCGGCATCATCGCCTCGATGCCGAAGCGCACGGCCGGCCCGACCTCGTCCGCGTGCCGCGAGATGTCCGCGTTGAACAGCATCAGCCCGAGCATGCGCAGGCTCACGCGCATCATTTCCTCGACGACGTCGAACGGCGCATGCGTGGGCTGCCCGAGCCAGCGTTCGACGAGCGCGAGCGCCGCGTCGCCGACGGCGGCCGTGTGCGACTCCACCTGCTTGCGATGAAAGAGCGGCTGCACGACGCGCCGGTGGCGCCGCCAGAACTCGCCGTCCGTCGTCAGCAGCCCGTCGCCGAAGAACATCTTGAAGTTGTCGTAGAAGCGGCCGCGCACGTAGTTGCGGTGATTGTCCTGCAGCACGTGCTGGACGCCGTCCGGATGCGCGAGCGCATGGGTGAGGAACGGGCCCAGCCGGTTGCGGGCGATGTCGCCGTACTGCTGCTGCAGCTTCAGCAGCATCGTGACGGGATTGCGCTTGTATTCCGCGAGGTTGCCCATCACGACGCTGCCGCGCGGGCCGGGTGCGAGACGCTTCGTGCTCATGCGGACACCTGTTCGGAAACCGCGCGGGCGGCAAGCAGCGCGTCGATCTCGCCACGCGCGGCGAACGCACCGGTCACGCGGTGCACGTAGCCGATCACGATGCCCGTCACGTCGCGCATCTGCATCAGGATCGCACCGTCCGGGCGCACCGCGACGAACCGGTTGCCGCTGCTTGCCGGCCCTTCGAGCGCGAACGCGCGCGGTGTGACACGCAGCGCGATCGACGCGTGGCGGCTCGACAGCTCGCAGTCGTTGCCGGCTTCGTACAGGTCGATGCGGCCGATCGACATCGGCGCCGCGAGCGGAATGTAGTCGCCGGCGACATGATCGAGCGCCGCCACGCGCGCGAGCCCGTCGAGCAGGATGCTCGGCACCACGAAGCGCGAGAACACCGGATCGCCGTCCGGCACGTTCAGCCGGAAGCGCGCCTGCTTGCCCGCGTCGCTCATGCCGGTGTCGGTCGTCGACACGAACATGCCGGTCAGCCGCACGGGCGCCGCGTCGAAGTGGTACGGATCGGCGACGGGCGTGAACGCCCCGCCCGCCGGTTCGCTCCATACCGGCGCCGGCGCGTAGGCCGCGGCCAGGCGCACGGTGATCTCGAAGTGCGGCTTGTCGCGCACGAGCACCTGGCCGCCCGGCGCCAGCACGTCGCCGGCAATCCGCACGTGCACGAGCACCGCGTCGGCGTCGCGCGACACGATCCGCGCGTGGATGCGCTTCACGCTCGGCCGCTTCGCGTCGTAGACGCGCAGGAAATGCAGGAACCGCGCGTCCGCGAACCCGACGACCTTGAGCCCCGGCACGAGTCGCAGCGCGGCTTCCGCGGCCACTTCGGGCACGAACGTGCCCGGCAGCGTCGGAAAGCCGTTGACGACGTGATGCTGCAGGTACGCATCGCGCTCGAGATCGAACACGCGCTCGAAGGTCACGCTGTCGTCGGTGCGCGCCAGTTCGTCGCCGAGATAGAAATCCGGCTCGCGCGAGGCGGCGCCGGCCGGCGCCGCTTCATCGAGATCGAAGTAGCCGGGCAGATGCGTTTCGATCGCGCGCCGCTCGGCGTCGCCCAGATGCACGGACATCGCCGCGCGCTCGCCGAGACCGAGCTCGCGCATGAAGTGATGCTGCCCTTCCTCGGTGCGCATGCTCGTGAACAGGCCGCTCTTCTCCAGAAACGCGCGTGTGACCGGATTCGAGCCGAGTCCCACCGAGCGCCACAGCGTCCAGCCGATCGTGAACTCGTCGTGGCCGAGCGCCGCGCGGTGATACGACGCCTGCGTGTTCAGGAAGTCGTTGCCCGACGCGTAGTCGGTTTCGCCCGCCTGGCCCGTGAGGCCGATAAACGACCCGAAGTTGCACCACAGGCGCGGCTGCCGCGCACCGAACGCGTTGCGCAGGTTCCAGTAGCCGCGCACCTTGATGTCGCGCACCGCGACGAAATCGTCGAGCGACTTCACGGGCACCGACGCGGAACGGTTCAGCCCGGCCGCGTTGACCAGCAGGTCGACGCGCGACTCGCGCGCGAGAATCGTGTCGATGGCTGCGCGCACACTGTCCGGGTCCAGCACGTCGGCGCGCAGGTATGTCACGCGATGCGCGCCGCTGAACGCGCGCATCGCCTCGATGTTCAGGCACGCGGTGCGCGCGTCGGCGCGCCGCTCGAACGCGCGAATGATTGCCGGCAGCGGCCGTTCCGGATGCAGCGCCTTTTGCTGGCGGATGTAGTCGGGGCGGCTCTTCGCGAACGTTTCGTCATCCATCGCGAGCAGGTCGGGATCGACGTCGTCGAGCGCGCTGCTGCCGATCAGGTACAGCGTCGGACGCACGTACGCGGCCAGTGTCTTCATCAGTTCGCCGGTGATCCCGCGCGCGCCGCCGACCGCGACGACGACCGCGTCCGGGCCGAGCGACAGCCGCTCGTCGGCGCGCAGCTCGCCTGCGTCCTCGATCACGCGCGGCGTGCGGCGACGCCCGCCGCCCAGCGCGACGACCGGCAGCCAGTGGCGCGCGCCGCTTTCGCGCTCGGCATCGCGCAGCGCATCGGGCAGCGCGCGTGCGTCGGTCAGCACCGCCACCGGACGCGCTTCCGGCATCTCGATCGCGAGCGCCTTCACGAGACCGGTGAACAGCCCCGCATCCGGATGCGGCACGTCGCCCGCGAGCGCATCGAGCAGCAGCGCGACGAACGTGCCGTCACGCTTGAGCGCGGCATGGCAGCGCTTGATCGCGACGAACGCGAGATCGTGCAGCGCGAGCCGCGCGGGCGCGGCCGGCGCCGCGGCGCCCGGGGCGAGCGCGCGCGCATCGAGCGACGTGAGCACGCGCACGTGGCCGATGTCGTCGGGCAGCCCGTCGAGCGCCGTTTCGTCGATCCGCTCGATCCAGTGCCAGCCGGGCCGGCGCGTGGTGAACGGCCGCGTCGACAGCACCACGCAGCCGGGGCCCGGATCGGCCTGCGCGGCCAGCGCGTCGGGCATGTCGGTGACGATCACGCAACGCGGCGTGATAAATGGCGTCGACCGGCCCGCCGGCTGCCACCGCGCATCGCGCCATTCGATCCGGTATCGCGCGACGCCGAGCGGTTCGCCGTCGGCCGCGACACCGGTCCGGCGCAGCGTGCCGGGCAGCAACGTGCCGGGGGGGACGGGGGCGGTCGGCGCAGGCAGCGGCGCCTGCACCGGCACGGCCGCCGATTGCGGCTCGCGCGGCTCATGTTGCTCGTGCTGCTCGCGCGGCTCGGCCGCTTGCGCCGCCGCCGGTTCGCAGGCGACGTGCAGCGCATAGCGCAGCCGGTCGCCGCCGCTGTCGCGCGCCAGCGTCGTGCCGGCCGTACGCGCGACGATCGCGCGCAGCACGTCGATCGCCGCATCGGCGCCCGCATACGTGACCGCGCGGCCCGTTGCGTCGCACGGTGCGGCCGGCTCGACCGCGGCCGCCGCGTCGCCGCCGCCGACCACCGCGAGCACCGGCAGCCCTTCGGCCCGCGCACGCCGCACGGTCGTCACCGCGAACAGCACGATGCCCTCCGCGAGCGGCAGCCCGAAGGCCGGGCTCACCTCCTCCGCGACGTTGCCGTTGATCCCGCCGACGATCGCCATATCGAGCTCGCCGCTGCACAGGAAGCGCTCGGCCGCCTCGAACGCGGCCAGCGTCGACGCGTGGCCCGCATCGACCGTCATGTTCATCCCGTGCAGATCGTGATAGTTCGCGACGCGCGCCGGAATCACGTTCGGCATCATCCCGGGGAACGAGTTTTCGGTGGTCGGCGCGACGAGTTGCTGCGTCGTCTCACGCAGCCCGTGCAGCAGCCGTTCGGTCGCCGCGCGCTCGTCCGGCCGCGTCGCGTCGAGCACCGCCGTCGCGATGTCGTCGAGATAGCAGCGGCTCGCATACAGCGCCGCGTTGCGCGTGGGGCCCATGTGCCCCATCACGAGCCCGATCGTGTCCGCATGCTCGCGCCAGAACGTGCCGAGGCGTTCGCGCAGATCGTGCGCGGCGTCGAGCGCCATCAGCTGGCAGCGGTCGAGCGCGCGCAGCACGGCCGGCGGCATCTTCACGCGCGCGAAGCTCGGCAGCGGATAGCCGACGCCGAAACTGGCATCGGGCGCACGCCCTTCGCCGCGCAGCCACGCCGCGACCTGCGCGTCGCCGTCGAGGCCGGGAAACTTCGCCGACCACCCGACGATCGCGAGCGGTTCGCGCCGGAAGCGGCCGCTCGCGTCGCCGGCCGGCAGATCGGCGCGATATTCCGACACGATCAGGTGACCGTTCGTGCCGCCGAAGCCGAACCCCGACACCGCCGCGACGCGCGCCGCATCGGGCCGCGCCGGCCATGCGACCGGCGCGACCGGAATCCGCAGGCTGGTGGCGCCAATGTCGAACTCCGGCGGCGGCTCGCTGAAGCGATGCTGCGGCGGAATCACCTGATGCCGCAAGCCGAGCAGCACCTGAATCACCGATACGACGCCCGCCGCCCAGCCCGTATGCCCGACGAGCGACTTGTTCGACGTCACCTGCACCGGGCGGTCGCGCCGGATCGCGTCGCGCAGGCTCTGGAATTCGGCGAGATCGCCGGCCGGCGTGCCGGTCGCGTGCGCGACGACCCAGTCGACGTCGGCGGGCACCGTCGCGGTGCGCGCGTACGCGCGGTCGATCGCGATGCGCTGGCCGGCCGAATTCGGCGCGTAGATCGCCTTGCCCTTGCCGTCCGACGACGAGCCGAACGACTTCAGCACGCCGAGAATGCGGTCGCCGTCCGCGCGCGCCCGTGCGACGCGCTTCAGGATCACGACGCCCGCGCCGTCCGCGAACAGCACGCCGTCGCAGTCGCGATCGAGCGGCCGCACCTCGCCGCTGCGCGACAGCCCGTGCAGCTTCGAAAACAGGATCGAGCCGCGCGGCGCGAGCGCGAATGCACCGCCGCACGCGACCACGTCCTGCTTGCCGAGCAGCAGCGCCTTGATCCCGAGATCGATCGAATACAGCGACGACGAACACGCGGTGTCGACCATCATGTATTCCGCGTCGTCCGGCAGCACGCCCTTCATCGCGTTCAGGCCGACGCGATGCGGGAAGAACGATGCGAGATCGCCCGCGCCGCGCGCATAGCGCGCGCTCAGCACCGCATCGATCGCGGCCACGCGACGCGTGCGCTCGGCCGCGTCGACACCGGCGTCGATCAGCACCGCGTTCAGGCGCGCGCGCGCGGCGGCCAGCACCATCCCTTCCTCGAGATGCTGGCTGCCGTCCGCCGTGTAGCCGACGAGGAACGCGACGCGATCGGCAGCGCGCAACGTCACGCCTTCGAGCGACTGGCACAGCGCATGGCGCAGCCACAGCGTCGTGAGTTCGCGCGGTGCGGTGCCGGCATCGAGCTCGGCGCGCACCGTTGCGCACGGCTCGAACTGCTCGATGAAGACCGAGCGCGACTGATAGCTCTTGTCTTCCGCCGACGTGTCGGGCGAGTAGAACGAGCGGTAATCCCAGCGATCCGGCGGCACGTTGCCGAACAGCTCGGGACCGTCCAGCAGCGCGCGCCAGAACGCATCCGGATCGCTCGCGCCGGGCAATGCGACGCCCATGCCGACCACGGCGATGTCGTCGCCGTCCGGTGCGTCGTCGGCCGGCGCGGCTGCGCGTTCGGCCGCTCGTTCGGCCTTACGTTCGGCCGGCGCGTGGGCCGGCTGCGCCGCGGCGGCGGCCGCGGCGCCCACCTCCTGCGCGGCACTCGCCCATTCCGCGCGCGGCGACAGGCCTTCGCTGCACAGCGACAACCCGCCGTCCGCGACGACTACCTGCCCGGTGATCCAGCGCGCGGCATCCGACGCGAGAAACACGACGAGATCGGCGAGGTCTTCCGCGCGTGCGAGCCGCTTCAGCGGCGTCGCCGCGATGCTCGAACGCTTGGTGTTCTCCGGGTCCGGAAACTGCGCGGCGACGTCGCCGTCGATCAGCGTCGACGATGCGCCGTTCACGCGGATCTCGCGGCCCGCGTACTCGACCGCCAGATAGCGCGTCAACGATTCGAGCGCTGCCTTCGCGGTGCCGACGACGAGATAGTTCGCGGGCACGAGCGTCGCGCCTACCGACGACACGTTGACGATCGCGCCGCCGCCCGAGCGCGCCATCAGCGCCGCGGCGCGGCGCGCGCACCAGAACGCGCCTTTCAGGTTGGTGTCGAGCGCGCGATCGAAATGCTCGGCGCCGATCTCGTCGACGCCGAGCAGCGCGCCGGACGCCGCGTTGTTGACGAGCACGTCCAGCCGCCCGTAGCGCCGTTCGATCTCGTCGAACATCCGGTCGACCTGTGCCTGCTGCGCGACCGACGCGCGGATCACGTCGACGGTCGCGCCGAGCGCGCGCAGTTCGTCGGCCGTCTCCTTCGACGCGTCGAGCGAATGGAAGAAATTCAGGATCACGTGCGCGCCCTGCTCGGCGAAACGCCTGCAGATCGCCTTGCCCACGTTTTTCGCGCCGCCCGTCACGAGGACGATCTTGCCGCGCATGCTGGTATTCGACATGGATTGCCTGCCTATCGAGAACGGGTGATTACGGGCAGGGCCCCCCCTGCCGACCAACGCTTCGGCCCGCGGCCGTCAGGCGGCCGCCTTCCCCTGGTTCTCGTGGACGAAATCGACGATCTGCCCCATCGTCCTGAAATCGCCGCTGCGGAAATTCGCCGGCAGCGGCGGCAACGCGTAGCGCGCGGTGATGCGCTGGATGATCTCGGTCTGCTTGACGGAGTCGATGCCGAGTTCGGCTTCCAGCTCGATCGATTCCGAGAACACTTCAGCCGGATACTCCATCGCCTGCGCGTAGATATCGACGAGTTCCGAGAACAGTCGCTCGCGCGGCACGTGCGCGGGGCGCGCCGCGGCGGGTGCGGTCGGGGCGGTGCCCGGGTCGTGCGGCGCCGACGGCGCCGGCCCCGCCGTCAGTGCCGGGCCGCCCACGGCCGCGAGACGCGGCGCGGACGCGACGGCCGGCTCCGGCTGCGGCGCGAACGGCGCGGGGGTCGGTGCGGCGCCGGCCGGTGCCGCGCTCGCCGCGTCGAACGCGTGACGCAGTTCGCCCTTGAGCCAGTCGACGATGTGCGGTCCGCGCGCATGCCAGAACGCGTCGAAACCGGAGCCTGCGTTGCTGATGCGAATATCGTCTTTCATGATGCTGTCCTCCTGGAAATAACGGGTGATCGTCGTGACGACGCTCGATTCCTCCGCCGCGTTCGACGGGCCGCCGAACGTCCTGACCGTGCCGGGCCCCGCGATGCGCACGACGATGCGCGCCAGCGCATTGAGCGCGCCGCATTCGACATAGCGTGTGATGCCGTCCGCGCGCGCGGCGCGAATCGCGTCCGCGAACCGCACCGGCAGGACGAAATGCGACGCAAGCCGCGCCCCGGGATCGTCGCTGCTGCTGTAGCGGCGGCCGAGAATCGGCGAATACACCGGAATCGCGAGCGGGCCGGGCCGATACGCGGCGAGCCGCGCGGCGAACTGCGCGCGCGCATCGGCGAGATCGGGGTGATGAAAACCATACGGAGACCTGAGTGTCTGCGCGCTTACGCCCTGCGCCTCGCATACCGAGACGAAGCATTCCAGCGCGGTGCGCGGGCCGGACACGACGGTCTGCGACGCGTGGTTCTCGACCGCGACGCACACGTTGCGCACCGCGTGCGTGATCGCGCTCGATTCGATCAGCGCGCGCGTCGCGTCGGCGTCCGCCGCAATCGCGGCCATCACGCCGTCGGCCGGCGCGGCCGCCTGCAACGACGCGATCCGGTCGCACACGATCCGCGCGCCCTGCTCGATCGAATACATGCCGCCGCACACCAGCGCCGCGATCTCGCCGAAGCTGTGTCCGATCAGCACGTCAGGCGCGACGCCGCTCGCATGCAGCACGCCGAACATCCCGACCGACGCGCCGAAGATGCCGAGCTGCAACAGGTCCGGCGCTTCGCGCAACCACGTATCGATCCCCGCATCGTCGCGCCACAGCGCGCCCGTCAGCGGACGGCCGAGCCGTTCGCCCGCGACCGCGTCGATCGTGTCGAGCACCTGTCGCACGCTGCGGTGTTCGCGGCCCAGTTGCCGCAGCGCGCCCGCATAGAACGCCCCCTGTCCCGGGAACAGGAATGCGCACCCTCGCGCCGTTGCGTCGACCGCGTTCGGCCGCGCGTCACTCAACCCGCGTCGTTCCATAATCCCAACCTCCCGAGGCTCTCGGCCAGCTTCAGTCGCGCGGTGCGCCACTTCGACACCGCGAGCACGCGCTGGCGCCGCGCATCGGCGAGCGCCGACTGCGCATTCAGCAGATCCGTGAACGTGCCGACGCCGGCCTTGTAGCGGCCGCGCGCGATGTCGAGCGAATGCAATGCGGTGTCGAGCAGATGCTGCGAGTTGTCGAGGTTCGCCGTGTCGGTCTGCAGGCTCTGGTAACTCTTCCACACGTCGAGCGACACCTGGAGTTCGGTGTTGCGCACGTCGGCTTCCTGCGCGTCCGCCTGCGCCTTCGCTTCCGCGATGCGATACCCGGACGCGAATCCTTCGAACAGCGGGATCGAGATCTGGATGCCGATCGAATTGCCGTGACTGCTTTGCAACTGGAACAGCGACGGCTGCTGCTGATAGGACGGGTTGTTGCGCGACAGGCTGCCCGTCAGCGAAATCGTCGGCATCGACTGCGCGCGCACGGTGCGAATCTGGTCGCGCGCCGCTTCGAGCTTCGCGCGCGCGGCGACCAGCTTCGGGTGATCGCGCTTCGCTTCGGCGATCAGGCTCGCGACGCCGCGCGTGAACTCGTCGCGATCGGGCGACGGTTCCGCATCCGCGATGCGCAGCGGCGTGTCCGCGTCGACGCCGAGCGTCGTCGCGAGCGTGCCGATCGCGTTCTGCAAATCGCCCTCCGCGCTCACGCGGTCGAGCAGCGCCTTGCGATAGGTCGTCTGCGCCTGCAACGCGTCGCCGAGCGTGCCCGCGCCGCCCGCGTGTCGTGCGCTCGCTTCGGCGAGGCTCTCCTGCGCCGCGCGTTCGACCGCCTGCGCCGCCTCCAGCGCCGCCTGCGCGTCGCGCAGCGCGTAGAACGCCTGCGCCGCGTTGTAGAACACGCTCTGCAACGCGTCGTCGTGCGTCGCGTTGGCCGCGCGCAGCAACGCGCGCGCACGATCGAGGTTCGCGCCGCGCTTGCCGAAGTCGAACAGCACCCAGCTCAGGCTGAGCATGCCGTAGCGGCTGGTACTGCGCTGCCCGTTCGAGAAACCGCCCGTATAGGTCGTGTTCACGTTGTCGCGCTCGATGCCGGCCGTCGCATTCAGCGTCGGCAGGTACGCGGCCTTCGACACGCCGACTTCAGCCGTCGCCGCGCGTGCGTCCGCCCACGTGCGGCTCAGTTGCGGATGCGAACAGATCGCCTGCAGGATCGCGTCCTCGAGCGCGAGCGGCCGGTCGTCGACGCGCCGTGCGCCGCAGGCGGTGGCCCACACCATCGAGCCGGCCTGCGTCGCCGCGACGTCGTCGCGCGTGCGATAGACGTCGAGCATCTGCGCGCACGCGGGCGGCGCCACCGCTGCGAGTGCGACGGCCGCCAGCACGATGGCGAGGGAGCGCTTCATCATCTAGCGCCCCGCGACCGGCTGTACCGGGCCGGCATCGTGCGGCGCCTGGCGCGACGCTGCCGGAACGGCCGCCGACTTCGCCGCGGCCGCCGCGCGCATGGCCGCGGTCGACTGGTCGAGCACGACCTTCCCGCCCTGCAGCATGATCACGCGCTGCGCGGATGCGATCGTCTCCGGCCGGTGCGCGACGATGAGCCGCGTCATCGCGAGCTGCGTGACGGCCGCGTTGACCTGCATCTCGCGCTGAATGTCGAGATGGCTCGTCGCTTCGTCGAGCACCAGGATGCGCGGCCGCTTGTACAGCGCGCGCGCCAGCAGCACGCGCTGCTTCTGGCCGCCCGACAGCACCGTGCCCATGTCGCCGACGAGCGTGTTGTAGCCCATCGGCATCGCCGCGATGTCGTCGTGCACGGCCGCGATGCGCGCGCATTCGGCCACCCAATGCGGGTCCGCTTCCGGATCGAAGAAGCTGATGTTGTCCGCGATCGAGCCCGCGAACAGCACGTCGTCCTGCAGCACCGTGCCGACCAGCCCGCGCAGCCGCTCGATGCCGAGCCGGGCCACGTCGAGCCCGCCGATGCGCACCGCGCCGCCCGTCGGCTCGTGAATCCCGAGCAGCACGCTGATCAGCGTCGTCTTTCCGCAACCGGACTGCCCGACGATCGCGACCGATTCGCCTGCCGCGATCGTCGCGCTGACGCCGTCCAGCACCAGCGGTTCGCCGTCCGCGTAGCGGAACGACAGCCCGTCGATCTCGATGCTCGCATCCAGTTCCTCGGCCTCGCCCGGCACGTTGCGCAGGGTCGCGTCGGGTTCCGCTTCCGCGAACACGATGTCGGCCAGCCGCTCGCCCTGCAACTGCAGCATCTTGACCTCGAAATACTTGTCGATCAGGCTGCCGACCCGGCTGTCGAACTGACTCTTGTACGCGTTGAACGCCATCAGCACGCCGACCGTGAACTGGCCGTCCATCACCATCCGCGCGCCGAGCCAGATCACCAGCACGTTCTCGATGCCGAACAGCAGCCCGTTGAGCTGCTGATAGAAGATCTGCAGCTTCTGCACGTGCAGGCTCGCATTGACCTGCTCGACCAGCAGCGTGATCCAGCTCGCGCGACGCTCGGCCTGACGGTTGAACAGCTTGATCGTCTTCACGCCGCGCACGGTCTCGAGGAAATGGCTCTGCTGCTTGGCCGCATGCACGATCTGGTCCTCCGTCGCGCGCCGCAGCGGCGCGTACCACATCCAGCGCACCAGCGCATACAGCGCCATCGTGGCCAGCGCGACGAGGCCGAGCACCCGGCTGTACACGAACATCATCGCGAGCGTGACCAGCGTCATCAGCCCGTCGATCACCGCGCCGAGAAACGACGTGGTCAGCGTCTGCTGGATCGTGTCGATCGAGCCGAAGCGCGACACCACGTCGCCGAGATGGCGGCGTTCGTAATAGCGCACCGGCAGGCTCAGCAGATGTGTGAACACGTTCGCGCGCCACTGGATGTTGAGCGTGACGCCGACGTACATCAGCGCCCACGCGCGAATCGCGCCGGTCGCCTGCTGCATCAGCAGCAGCAGGCCGAAGCCGAGCGCGAGCACCGTCAGCAGGTCGCGATCGGCGCTCACGATCACTTCGTCGATCACCCACTGCAGGAAGAACGGCTGCACGAGCATGAAGACTTCGAGCGCGATCGCCAGCACGAGGATCTGTGCGAGCGAGCGCGACAGCCCCGACACCGGGCCCAGCAGTTCGCGCAGCTTGACCTGCGGCCGCGCCGCGCGCGGCGCGAAGCCCGAGGTCGGCCACAGCTCCAGCGCAACGCCGGTGAACGCGCGCGAGACGTCGGCGAGCGAGAGCTTGCGGATGCCGTGAGACGGATCGTGAATCGTCGCGGTCTTGCCGTTCACTTCCTTCAGCACGACGAAGTGGTTGAAGTTCCAGTGCAGCAGGCACGGCACGCGCAACTGGCCGAGCTGATCCATGTCGAGCTTCACCGCGCGCGTGCCGAGCGACAGCCGCTGCGCGACCTCGATCACGCGCCCGAGGCCCGCCCCCTTCAGCGACACGGGAAACTGCCCGCGCAGCGTCGCGAGATCCACGTGGTGGCCGTGATAGCCGGCCACCATCGCGAGACACGCGAGGCCGCATTCCGCTGCTTCGGTCTGCAGGACCATCGGCAGCTTGCGGCCGAGGCCGAACGAAAGTCGATCGAGTAATGCCATGCGCGTGCTCGTCAGAGTTTGCCGGTCAGGCTGTACAGCGGCTCCAGCACCCACTCGTACAGGCGCCTGCGTTCCTGCAGGATGTCCGCCTGCAGCGTCATGCCGGCCTGCAACGGTTGTTTCGCGCCGTACGCGGTCACGTGCTGCGCGTCGAGCGCGACGATCACGCGATAGAAGGTCGCGTCGCGCTGCTCGCCCGGCGTCGCCGCCGGGCCGCCGTCGTTCGCGAGTTCGGTCGCCGACAGCGCCGTGCGCGCGATCGACACGACCCTGGCCTCGTACTGGCCGAATTTCTGGTAAGGGAATGCCTGATAGCGGACCAGCACCGGCTCGCCGACCCGCACGAAGCCGATCGCCGCGCTCGGCACGAACAGGTGCGCCTGCCAGTGCGCGCCGCCCGGCACGACGCTCGCGAGCGGCCGGGACGTATCGACCGACTGGCCGACGTCGGCGATCGCGGCCGTCACGATGCCGGCCTCCGGCGCGGTGACGACGATCCGGCGCTTCGCCTCGCTTTCGATCAGGTTCTGGTCGACGTCGATCACGTTGCGGTCGATCTGCGCGAGCTGGTTCTGCTGCTTGAAGCCGAGCCCCGACAGTTCGTTGCTCGCCTCGGTGAGCGACTGCAGGGTCGATGCGCGATCGCGCAGCAGCCCGTTCAGCTTCGACTGCTGGTCGAGCAAGTCGGCTTCGCGCTGCTGCGCCTGGTCCTTCGAGATGTAATCCTGTGCGAGCAGCCCGCGATAGCGCTTCGCGCCGTCGGCCGCGATCGACGTGCGCAGCCGCTGCGCCGCGAGCTGGTCGTCGATTTGCGCGAGCGCGCCTTTCAGGTTCGCGATCTTCGCGCGCAGCGTGTCGCGCTCGTCCTGTTGCAGGCTGCGCGTCTTGTCCATTTCCGCGAGCAGCGACGCCTTGCGCTGCTGCGCCTGTGCGATCAACGCGGCCTGCGTCGCGCCCTGGGCCGCGCTTTGCAGGTCGGTCGACACCGTATAGAGCGTCTGTCCGCGGCTCACGTGCTGCCCTTCCTTCACGTCTCGTTCGACGACGATGCCCGGCTGCAATGCATACACCTTGACCAGCCCCGAATCCGGCATCACCACCCCGGCGACCGTCGTGCGCCGCGTATACGTGCCGAACGTGAAGAACAGCACCACGCAGGTCGCCA
Organism: Burkholderia metallica; assembly: GCF_001718555.1. Taxonomy (NCBI): domain Bacteria; kingdom Pseudomonadati; phylum Pseudomonadota; class Betaproteobacteria; order Burkholderiales; family Burkholderiaceae; genus Burkholderia; species Burkholderia metallica. The sequence goes on along the minus strand of NZ_CP013401.1, from coordinate 1,424,384 downwards.
TGACCATCGCCACGACCGTCAGCACGGTCGTCGACAGCGGGTGCACCAGCACGATGTCGCCCAGCACGCGCCTGCGCTGCGCCTGTGCCGCTTCGGAACGAAAGAGACCGAACTCCATTTTCGCCAACGTATCGCCAAATATCGGAAACGGCGCCCGTCCCGCTTCCACGCGCGGGAACAGCCACAAGCGATCCGGTATACAAAGAAGACCCGTGCATACCGGATCGTCGGTTCCATCATCGGGAAACGCGGCGTCTACCGCGTTGCCTCAACGCGGGCGTCTCAGTACTGCGGGCCGCCGAACAGGCCGTCCAGCAGGTTCACGGCGGCGGTCGTGATCGTCTCGCCGATGTTGTATGCCTGCTTGACCGGCGCGGCGAAAATGCCCAGCGTCAGCGTATTGCCGATGTTCTCGGCGGTGCTGCCGGCCCATTCGATGATGTTGCCCAGCGCGGACGGGATGCCCGGGCCGCTGTAGTAGCCGCCGGAAACTTGTGCGATTTCCTGATGATTCAGTTCTTGCATTGCATTTCTCCAGATTGAGAATGCTAGATAACCCATCTAGCGGGGCATCGAACGACGCCGCAATTGCGACGTTGATCAATACGTTAAATATCTTTAATTTTCGGACGACGCGGTTACATTATTCGAACCCGATTGAATTAACCCGCTCGCCTGAATAACGCGCACAATCCCGCCGAATCGGATGTATCGATCGACCGATTCGTCCTATGTGCGCCGTCTATCGCCACCTGAAAAGCAAACCCTGTCCGCCTGGCGTCCGCGCCCGACGACGCAAGCCATCGGACGTGCGGGCGCCACCGCGCATCGGCGCCGCAACGCCCTGCACGCCACGCAAAACGAGAATGAATATCCGCCCGAGGCTCGACCTGGAATGTTTACGCTTTAATGCCGTTCATCAAAACAACTAAACATCGCGCATGATTGATCGACATCGGAATTTCAAAACAAATGAACTTTTTACAATTCTGAATTCGACGCGCCAATGATCGGTTACTTTCCGGACTCTCTTTGTACGATACCGCACCATGGGGCAAACCCGATGTCCGCGGGCGTTTTATTCTATTTTCATTGAGAATGCCGGGCGTTTATGTCGCGATTGAAATCCGGCAGTTGATTCTGGAAAGCGCGGCCCGGTCGGTCGAATCACGGGCGGAAGCCGTCGAACTGACATGCCCATGCGATGCATGAATGGACGGCGTGCGATGGCGGGATGGCGCGAGGCGCACACGCCGGGCCGCGCAAACGGCCCGGCGCGCGATGTGTCGTTACCCCGCTTTCGGCTTCGCGAGCTGATCGGCGATCGGCAGGCTACGAATGCGCGTGCCGGTCGCCGCGAAGATCGCATTGGTGAGCGCCGGCGCGACGGGCGGCAAACCCGGCTCGCCCACGCCGCCAAGCGGCGTCGCATAATCGTCCGGTGCGACGAGATGCACGCGGATTTCGCGCGGCGCTTCGTTCATTCTCAGCACCTGGAAGCCGTTGAAGTTGCTTTGCTCCGGGTGGCCGTCCTTGAACGTGATCTCGCCGTGCAGCGCGATGCCGAGCCCCATCACGACCGCGCCCTCGAGCTGCGAGCGTACGCGCTCCGGATTGACCTGCGGCCCGCAGTCGATCGCGATGTCGACCCGCGGCACCGTGAGCTTGCCGTCGGCATCGACCTGCACCTCGCACACCGCCGCCGTATACGACACGAAGCTGCGATGCGCGGCGATTCCGAGCCCGTGCCCCTTCGGCAGCTTGCGGCCCCAGCCGGCGCCGCGCGCGACCGTTTCGACCACGCGCCGCAGCCGCCCGGTATCGATCGGATACAGCGCCGGGTCCTCGCCATAGTTCACGTTCTTCACCGTGATGTGCGGTTCGAATCGCCGCGCGGGCCCGATCAGGTCGAGCAGGAAGTCCTTCGGGTCGCGGCCGGCCGCGTGCGCGAGCTCCGACACGAAGCTCTGGATGCCGAACGCATGCGGAATGTTGTAGACCGAACGGAACCAGCCGATCCGCGTGTGGGCTTCCGCGGCCGGATTCTCGATCCGCACGTTCGGAATCGCGAACGGCAGGTCCGCGATGCCCTGCGCGAGCTCGCCGGGCTGCTCGTGCACGACGCCGGCCCTGAACGTCGACTGGATCGACGGCGCGACCGTGCGATGCTGCCACGCGACCACTTTCCCCGACGCATCGATTCCACCGTCGAACGCCTCGAGCGACACCGCATGGAAATAGTCGTGCGCGATGTCGTCCTCGCGCGTGAACGTCAGCTTGACGGGTGCGCCGACCGCCTTCGAAAGCAGTGCCGCCTCCACCACGTAGTCGGGCTTCGACTTGCGGCCGAAGCCGCCGCCGAGCAACGTCACGTTGACCGTCACGCGCTCCGTCGGCAGCCCGAGCGCTTTCGCGACTTCGTCGCGCGTGGTTTGCGGCGCCTGCGTGCAGGTCCATACTTCGCAGCGCCCGTCGGCCACGCGTGCGACCGCCGCCGGCGGCTCCATCGTCGCGTGCGCGAGATGCGGAATGTAGTACGTCGCGCGCACGCGTTTCGCGGCGCCGGCCAGCGCCGCCGCCGCGTCGCCGTCGTTGCGGATCACGTCGCCCGGCTGCGCGGCGGCCGCTTCGAGCGTCTTGCGATACGCGGCCGAGTCGTAGTTCGCGTTGGGTCCGTGCTTCCAGTCGATCTTCAGTTGCGCGCGCGCCTGGATCGCGGTCCACGTATCGCGCGCGACGACCGCGATGCCGCCGAGCGGCTGGAAACCGGACGGCAGCGGCGTCGGCTCGAGCGGCACGACCTTGACGACGCCAGGCAGCTTCTGCGCCGCCGATGCGTCGAACGATGCCACGATATCGCCGTACGCCGGCGGTCGCGCGACGACCGCGTACAGCATCCCGTCGAGCCGCGTGTCGATCCCGTAGTGCGCGCGGCCGCCGACGATGTCGCGTCCGTCGATCAGCGCCGTTTCACCCTTGCCGATATAGCGGAATTCGGCTGGCGTTTTCAGCACCACCGTTGCCGGATCCGGCGCGGGCAGCGCGGCCGCTTTCGCCGCCAGTTCGCCGAAGCCGAGCTTGCGTCCGCTCTTCGTGTCGACGACCTCGTGCACCGTCGCCTTGACCTGTCGCACATCGACGCCCCACGCCGCCGCCGCGGCCTGCTCGAGCATCGTGCGCGCGGCCGCGCCCGCGCGGCGCAACGCGGCGAAGCTCTGGCGCAGGCTGCGCGAGCCGTCGGTGTTCTGGTTGCCGTAGCGCGGCTCGTCGCCGACCGCCTGCGCGACCGCCACGCGCGCCCAGTCCGCGCCCAGTTCGTCCGCTACCACGAGCGCGACGCTCGTGCGCACGCCCTGCCCCATCTCGGAGCGGATGCAGGTCACGGTAACGGTGCCGTCCGGTGCGATTGCGACGAACAGATGCGGATCGTCGCGCAACCCGTGCGGCATCCCCGCACCGCCGTACTGCGGATTCGCGCTGACGGGCGGTTGCACCGGCGTGGCCGCGCACACGAGCGACGGCACGCCGAACGCGAGCAGCAGCCCGCCGGATGCGAAGCCGAGCAGCAGCGCGCGGCGGCTCTCGTTGTGAACGGAAAGTTCGGGCGCGCTCATGCGGCACCTCCGCGGCGCACGGCCAGCCGGATCGCCGCGCGAATGCGCGTGTAGGTGCCGCAGCGGCAGATGTTGCCGGACATCGCATCGTCGATGTCGGCGTCGGTCGGATGGGGATTCGTCTTCAGTAACGAAGCGGCCTGCATGATCTGCCCGGACTGGCAGTAGCCGCACTGCGCGACGTTCAGTTCCTGCCACGCCTGCTGCAGCGGATGGGTCAGGTCCGTCGACAGTCCCTCGATCGTCGTCACGCCCTTGCCGGACGCGGCTGCGACGGGCGTGATGCACGACCGGATCGCGACGCCGTCGAGATGCACGGTGCACGCGCCGCACAGCGCCATGCCGCAGCCGAACTTGGTGCCCGTGTGGCCGAGGACGTCGCGCAGATACCAGAGCAACGGCATGTCGGGATTGCCGTCGAAATGCTGCTCGCTACCGTTGACGGTCAGCGTGATCATCGTTCACCTCCTGGTCGGGGCGCCCGCCTCGCACCACGGGCGCCGGGTGGGGATTCGAACGACAGCGGGTGCGTGCTGCTGCGCCGGCCCGTGCCGTCTCGTGGACTACGCCGCCGGCAGACCCGGCGGTCAATGCGTTGATGCGTTGCAATCGGCGCGCTGGCCGGGGACGGCTGTCGGGCATGCGATCCGGGTTGAAACCGGCGCACGCGCCAGCGTCGATTCTGGCCCATGCAAACCGTCACTCAGGCAACACGCCGCTGTCCGGGCTGACAGAATCGTATGCGGAACGGCCCGGGCTCCAACTCTAACCGATGTGCGGCTGGTTTGCGCCGGGCGCGTATCGCGGGACTGATGGGGGGAAACAGGGGAATTTCGGCGGAGAATCGGTAACGCGTGACGGGCATGGTGCGGACGCAACCGATCAATGCAGCGGCCCTGTTGCGATGGGGACGCGAGGCAGCATGGCCGCGTCCGCCACGTTCTTCGGTGCTGTGCTTGAAGTGATGGATCGCAAGCGCGCCTCACGCATCGGCACGCGCGATGCAAACGGTCCGATCGAACAGGCGATCATCCATGTCGTCGCCTGCTCGACGCAGGACAACACGCCGAATCCGACGACAATGCATGCGTTTCGCATCGATCCTGGGCGCGTGCATCGCGATGCACGCGTGTATCCGGCATGCAACGCGCGTGGCGGTGCCCGAAGTCACCTGCCGGATGTCGACCCGCGACCTCGTCTTCCGTCTGCGAACCGGCCCGCACACACGAAAGCCGGATATACGCAATCGATTCGCGCATGAAACACCGCCGCCTTCACACGGCGTTGACGCTCGAAGCGACCGCTTCACGCCATCGCATTGCTCACGGCGACCTCAACGCCTGCAACCCCAGCGTGAGCGCATTGCGCGGCAGGTCCGACGCTCCCATCGAAAAGCTCGTCGCCCTCGCGGCCCCCGCCGGATTGCGCATCAGCGCGTGAACGATCCGCTCGCTCGCATGACCGTCGCCATACGGATTGCTCGCATGCGCCATTTCCCCGTACGCGCTCTCGCTGTCGAACAGCCGCGATGCTTCCCACACGATCCGCTCCTGATCGGTGCCGACGAGCCGCGCGGTGCCCGCCTGAATCGCCTCGGGGCGCTCGGTCGTCTCGCGCGTAACCAGCACCGGTTTGCCGAGCGCCGGCCCTTCTTCCTGAATGCCGCCCGAATCGGTGATGATGAAATGTGCGCGAGACATCAGGAATACGAACGACAGATATTCCTGCGGCTCGATCAGGTAGATGTTCGGCACGCTGCCCAGCCGAGCGCGCGCCGGTTCCCGCACGTTCGGATTCATGTGCAGCGGATAGACGAACTGCGCGTCGGGATAGCGGTTCGCGAGCGTGCACAGCGCGTCGCAGAAATGCTGGAACGGCGCGCCGAAACTTTCGCGACGATGCCCGGTGATCAGCACGACACGCCGCGATGGTTCGAGAAACGGAAACTGTCCGGCGACCTTCTCCGTCAGCGCCGCGGTGCTGTCCAGCATGCGCTTGACCTCGTGCAACGCATCGATCACCGTATTGCCGGTCAGCACGACGGCTCCACCCGGTATGCCCTCGCTGAGCAGGTTGTCGCGCGCCTGCCCGGTCGGCGCGAAATGCCACGACGACACCGCGTCGGTCACGCGGCGGTTCAACTCCTCCGGCCACGGCGACCAGATGTCGCCGCTGCGCAAACCGGCCTCCACGTGTCCGACCGGCAGGTAGCGATAAAACGCCGCGAGACTGACCGCGAGCGTGGTCGTCGTGTCCCCGTGTACCAGCACGACGTCGGGACGCAACTCGTCGAAGACGATGCCGATTGCCTGCAGAATACCGGTCGTTACGTCGGTCAGCGTCTGGCTTTGCCGCATCACGTTGAGATCGTAGTCGGGCTTGATGTCGAACAGCGTCAGCACCTGATCGAGCATTTCGCGGTGCTGCGCGGTCACGCATACCCTGGCGTCGACCCCTGCCTGCGCCTTCAATGCACGCACCAGCGGGGCCATCTTGATGGCCTCCGGCCGAGTCCCGAACACAAGCAAAATCTTTTTCATCGTTATCCTCGTTGAGCCATTTCGCGCTGAATGACCCTGCTCGTGGCGCGAAGCATGTATTCAGGCGGCGCCTCCCGTACTCGCATGCGATCGACACGTTGCGGTGTCGCGCAGCGAGCGCGCCGCCCGGTCCACGTGGTCAACGCCACGCGAATCGTCGTACTACCGGCGTCCCGTTGCACTCGATCAGTCACGTCATGAGTCGTTCCTCGTCTGGCTTGGCTTGGACTGGCTTGGTCTGGTTCGGCTTGGCTTGGCGTTACGTGTGTTCGCTATCGCCCTTCCACTACAGCAATATTCAAACCAGCGGGCCTGCGGCCGTACCCGGTTCACACCGCACGCCGCGCGCATACGCAGTGCGCAACGGAATGTTTCACAACTGCTACGCGTGCCGCATCGCCGGCCTAGTGCGAAACAGCCAACCATTCAGGCAATTGCACGGTGTTTTCGGTGACGTCGTCCGACGAATCTCGACTTCACGGCAGGCTCCATAGCGCATCGAATCTCACGCTTCTGTCGAAGCGCGTTGCGCTTCCTCGATCCGCCACTTTCGTCTGTGCAGCAGGCAACGCAATCGACGGCTCGACCGCAGTCACGTACCGGGGATTTATTCGACACGCAACACCGTTCACGTCACACGAGTCGAAGCGTGGGAAATGTTTCGAACGTGTAACGCAAGCCCTGAACGGGGCCGTTACATCGGAGTCCGGTTCATTCAAGGCGTGTGATCAAACGAAACGTAGAACCATCCTGGCGATGCACACGCATCGACCCGCGCGACACGTATCCCCGCACGGCGGTGTACTGCAGAAGCCGCACAGGTTCGGCAGACAATTCGCTCGACGCATGACACGTGCGGACCGCACCGCCGATCGCGTGCCGGCATTCGCGCCCGCTCGGACTGATTCTTCGGTGAATCAAAATCCATCACCGTCATCCATGCGACGCACCGGCCGCCGCTCCCGCCCGTTGCTGCGCGCGGTAACGCGGCCGATGGCTCGCGCCTTGCTTAATGACTGTGGGATGCGCCCCGATGCATTCTTCCGACAGCGGACGAACGGGGCCCGGTCCACGAAGCCGTGCGGAAGCGCGACGCGTGCGTCAGCAGCGAAAGACAAGCGCTCTGCGTGCCGAACGTGCCGACGTGGCCAGCTGAAGTACGCACTATCCACGCGCCGTGGGCCGGCTCCGATGCCCCGAACCGGCTCGTGAACGCAAAGGATCGATACCAGCCTCTGGTTCACCGGCGCCATGATGAACCGAGCCGCAACATAGCCATGCTCGCCGGACGCGGCGCGGCCAACGCCGTACCCGGCGACGATTGAACAGGATCGCCGCGCAGGAGCCCAGGATCATGAATCGGCCCGCGCTTTACTCCGCCGCACGTTCGCGCGTTGCGGCCACCGTCGCGCTGTGCCGCCTGTGGCACGTCGCCTGCTGGATCGCCGCGTGCGGCTTCGCGTTACATGCGGGCGCCGCCGAGCTCCGGCTCAACGGGCTGTACCAACGCGCCGACGGTGCGATCACCGTGCGCCTGAACGGCGTCGGCATCGACCCGTATTTCGCGGCGAAGGCGCTGCTCGCCGCGTCCGACGCGCAACTCGACGCGCGCCAGGCCGCACTCGCATGGATTGCGTGGTTGCTGCCGCGCCAGCGTCCCGATGGCGGTTTCGATCGCTTCTGTGTGAAGAACGACCGGTACCGCTCATGCGCGAGCGCGGAAACCGACGACGCGACAATGGCGACGTGGATCGAACTGCTCGCGCGCTTCGCGCCGCCCGATGGCTTGCCCACCGCGTGGGAACTCAGCCTGAACCGCGCCGTCGACCATCTCGACGCATTGCTCGACAAGCCCTCCGGCGTCTATCAGATCTCGTCGTCGCTGCACGTCGCGCTGCTGATGGACAACGTCGAGGTGCACCGCGCGTTCCAAGCGCTCGCGGCGTACTACGCGCGGCGCGCGGATCCCACGCATGCGGACTCGTGGGGCCAGCGTGCCGACCGGCTGGCATCCGCGATCCTGAAGGTGTTCTGGCGCGGCACCGCATCCGGCTTTCTTGCCAGCACGCAGCAGGTCAGCGATGCGAGTTTTTATCCGGCGAAGCTCGCGCAGATCCTCCCGCTCCTGTCCGATATTCAGGTTCCCGAACAATCTGGCGAAGTGATCTACACGCGATGGATGCGGAAGTACGGCAAGCGCTGGCCGCAACTCGCCGACACCGATTACCCGTGGAGCCTGATCGCGCTGGTCGCGCTCAGGATGAACGATTGGGGCACGGTTGCCTGCTGGCAGGCGCGATCGGGCCCATACCGGCACGGTGCGCACTGGAACGTACTGGAGGAATCGCTTTATCTGGCATTCGAACGCAGGATGGCCGCCCCCGTCATACCCGCCCGGTGCGGGCTCGCGACGGCAGCGGCGGCGGAAACGGCAACCGCATCGCGCTGACACAACGGTGCGCGCGGTCCATGATGACCAACAGGGAGGTGACGAGTCATGTGTGGCATCGTCGGCGCGGTCGCGCAACGGGACATCGTCCCGATTCTGATTGAAGGTTTGCGTCGCCTCGAATATCGCGGCTACGATTCATGCGGCGTGGCGACGGTCGTCGACGGCCAGGCGCGTCGCGAGCGTAGCGTGTCGCGCGTCGCCGATCTCGATGCGCATGTGCGCACCGCCGGCCTGACCGGCAGCACCGGCATTGCGCATACGCGCTGGGCGACGCATGGCGCGCCGGCAACCTGCAACGCGCATCCGATCTTCTCGCGCGACGAAATCGCGCTCGTGCACAACGGCATCATCGAAAACCATGAAACGTTGCGCAAGCAACTTTCCGCCGCGCACTACGAGTTCGACGGCCAGACCGACACCGAGGTCGTCGCGCACCTGATCCACAGCCAGTATCGCGGCGACCTGCTCGCCGCCGTGCGCGCGGCGACCTCGCAGCTTCATGGCGCGTACGCGATCGCCGTGTTCAGCAAGCACGAGCCGCAACGGCTGATCGGCGCGCGGGCCGGCTCGCCGCTCGTCGTCGGCGTGACGGACGGCGAATGCTTTCTCGCCTCCGACGCGCTTGCGCTCGCCGGCATCACCGATCGCTTCATCTTTCTCGAGGAAGGCGACATCGTCGAGTTGACGCCCGGCGGCGTGCGCATACTCGATCGCAGCGGCGCTCCGGTCGAACGCGCGGTACAGACCATTTCGTCCGCGCAGGCCGTGGTCGAACTCGGGCCGTACCGGCATTTCATGCAGAAGGAGATTTTCGAGCAACCGCAGGCCGTGGCCGCGACCATTCCGGATGCGGGACTGTTCGATCCGGCCGTGTTCGGGCCCGACGCCGCGCGGGCGTTCGAGCAGATCGACAACGTGCTGATTCTCGCGTGCGGCACGAGCCACTATTCCGGCCTGACCGCGCGCCGCTGGCTCGAAACGATCGCGCGCGTGCCCGCGCAGGTCGAGATCGCGAGCGAGTACCGCTACAGCGACGCGCTCGCGATGCCGAATACGCTGGTGGTCAGCGTGTCGCAATCCGGCGAGACCGCCGACACGCTCGCCGCGCTGAAGTACGCGCAGGCACTCGGCCACGTCGACACGCTGGCGATCTGCAACGTGCCGACCAGCGCGATGATGCGACAGACCGGCCTGCGTTTCCTGACGCGGGCCGGCCCGGAAATCGGCGTCGCGTCGACCAAGGCGTTCACGACTCAGCTCGTCGCGCTGTTCATTCTCGCGGTCACGCTCGGGCGGCTGCGCGGCTACGTCGATGACGCGCAGCTCGCGCGCTACACGATGCAATTGCGGCGGCTGCCAGGCGCGCTCGAGGACGTACTCGGGCTCGAGCCGCAGATCGAGCGCTGGGCCGCGGAATTCTCGCAGCACGAGAATGCGCTGTTTCTCGGGCGCGGGCTGCACTACCCGATCGCGCTCGAAGGGGCGCTGAAGCTGAAGGAGATTTCGTATATCCACGCGGAGGCGTATCCGGCGGGCGAGTTGAAGCACGGGCCGCTCGCGCTCGTGACGCACACGATGCCTGTTGCGACGATCGCGCCAAACGATGCGCTGCTCGAGAAGCTGAAGTCGAACATGCAGGAAGTGCGAGCGCGCGGCGGGCAGCTTTACGTGTTCGCCGATGCCGATACGCGGATCGACAACAGCGAAGGCGTGTCGGTGCTGCGGATGCCGGATTACTACGGGTTGTTGTCACCGATCCTGCACGTCGTGCCGTTGCAGTTGCTTGCGTATCACGCGGCGTGTTTGCGGGGGGCGGATATCGACAAGCCGAGGAATCTGGCGAAATCGGTGACGGTCGAGTGATGGGGAGGTGGGGAAACCGGGGGCGGGGGTCGACGCCGGTGATCGTCAACATCACTCGTAATCGCGCGTCGTCGACGGTCGCTTGCGAAGCGCTTTCTCCACTTCACGCAGATCCTCGCCGAGGCGGTCCAGTTCGCGCAGTCGCTGCTCAACACCGAGTCGCTCGTCCAACGGAAGCGGTCGAACGCCGAGCCGCGCGCCCCTTCTTGCCAAACAGATCGGTGGCGGGGCACCGCTCGTCATGTAGAACAGATAGGAGCCGCATCGGCTTGATTCGTGTCCCTTGCGACATCGAAATCGATACTGCGCGTTCCAACCTCTCCATTCTGATTCCAGCAACTTCAGTCCGTATGGACGAAGCGCCTCTCGCATTCGCTTCAACTGATCGAGTGACAACGTTGCTGCTCCGCAAAATTCCTTTCGTCGGCCTACCCGCGCATAGAGGCCCAGAAGTCGACCACCCCCAACGTATGATTCTCACAAGTTACTCTCGTGAAATCGAGGCCACCCGGGCCATGCTCTGACCAGTCACCGGGAGTTGCGAAATCCTACTTCTCAGATTGCGAAATGACCTCTCCGAAATCGAACCCTTTTAATTTATTTTTCTCTACAAGCTCTCTAAAACGCTCGGATAAAAATACTGTAGCAGGACTTTCTTTTAGGCGAAATATATCGACCCCTTCAACGCGACTCTTCAGAAGAAATATTTTATTAAAAACCGTCGCCCGAGGATAGACTTTGAATTTTGATGCATCCATATCGACAGCACTCTCTATCACCCGGGTTACATGAAATCCGGACATGTCTTTTATCGGGGCTTCGACCTGCAATATCTCCCCACTGTCACAAAGTACCGGCGCCAATACATCCAGCGCCCTCTCACTAAACACGAGAAACGGAGATAGCATCGTATGAACGTCGCTAGTCTTTTTTCTGCGCGAAGTGCCCCACGTAAGCTTAACGGGGTCATAATCTTGACCAAACCCTTGCCCGCATAGAGCGGTTGCTCGTATAGCTACGCTCTTGTCATATGCGATTTCACCGTCATCGTCGACTTGGACGAGTGGCTGAAATGCTTCATCCTGCCTCAGACCGTAGACATCACTCACGTATTGCCCCACATCCAAATCATAGTGTCGAGATAAATGGCGGCCTACGGCGCCTCACCCCACGGGTCGTACGAATAGTTTTCATCGATCGGCAAAAAATCAATGCCTTTCAATGCGTATCGCTCCACCTCCGATTTAAACCCCTGGCTACATACCAGATCCATTGTTTCGGTACATCTGAAAAGATTGCTAGCGCAATCGTCGCGCGGAATGAAGTTTTTGATCCAACTATACATTGGAGTCCCTGGAAACAACTTATTCTCGGCAACCTCTTTTGTTTCCAGATCCCGGTCTTCGGAATAGTTCGACCTTTGTCGATCAAGCAGAGACTCATGATCTGCTGGCAAGAAAATTGAATACTCTTTATTACCTGCCGGTTTTCCGCCCGCAACGATGTCAATGGGGATTGCTCTATACCCAACCCCCAATTTTTCACATGCATTCAAAAACTCTTTTGACACGTAATTCGTTTGCGTTCCGTATAAATCAAAATCAATTGAAATCGACGGATCTGATAGCGCGAAAATATATTCATGCTTTACATCGACGCCAAATGGATCAGCCACATACATCGGCCACTCCCATTCATCACGGTTCAATTCTCCCGACAGGTATGGAGGGCAGCCTGCGTCTCCAGCGCGATATTTAACAACGAAGAAACGTGCATTCATCAAAGTAACCTTCCCGTTATTGCATCAACCAAATATTTACCGGACCCCAAGCCTTCTCTCGCCATATTTTGAATGCGCCCGACACCGAGCACAAGTTGCGTATCACTGAGACGGCCCGCCAGGAATTGTTGGTTAAGTTTCGTTAGCTCAGCTTCAATGGCCGCAGTGTATTGCCCGTGGTTCGACCAGTGTCCAGGAAGCTCCAGCGTTTGGGCAAGCTTGGAGCCTCCGGGCAGGAATATGCCATTAGACGCACCATCACAGTCGAATCCCATGCCGCGCAACCGGCTGAACATGGCTGCAAAGTCGGGGGGCTTCATGAGTTCTTCAGGAATCAGGTGGTGGTTCGCCATACCATCATGCGGGCGAGCCCCCATATTTTCCCTGAGCTTAGTGGAACACCACCCCATCGGATCGATTCGGGTCAATGGGTTTGATGCGTATGCGTACAAATTGTCGCCGCCCACCAACCCAATCGGATCTTGATTAATAAACCTTCCCACGTCCGGATCATAGAACCGGAACGTGTTGTAGTGTAGCCCCGTACTTTCGTCGGCATACTGACCGGCATAGCGCAGCGGCTGATCCGCCCGCGCGGTCGCGAGCTGACGCTTGCTCGGCTCGACTTTGCCCCACGCCGTGTATTGCCCCGCCCACGCCAGTTCGCCAGCCTCGTCGGTGACCTCTTGCGGCGCCCCTGCCAGATCCGTATGGAAGTGGTAAATCCGCGACGCGCGCTTCGCCGTCTCGATCGCGGCCGCGGCCAGGGCCTCCATGATCACCGCATCGACGCGGGCCGCTGGTGAGTACGGATCATCAGGGCTGTACACATAGCTGCTCACGCCTGTCTCGCGCACTTCCTGCGCGAGGCGCAAGCCTTCCCATACGAACCGTTTCGTCTCGCTGCGCAGTTTCACGCCACGCACGTCGAACGTGGTATCGGTCTTCGAAATACGCCGGCCAAGCGAATCGTAATGGAAGCGCGTTTCGACCGCGCCACGCGCGTCCTGCGTGCGCACCGCAATCAGCCGGTCCTGCCCATCGTAAGTGAAGCGCTGCTGCTGGTTGGCTCCGCGAAGCTTCGTCGCCAGATTGCCGAACGGATCGTATTCGAAGCGAATGTCCTGCCACATCCGCAGACGGTTGCCTTCGACGTATCCGCGACTCTTGCCGGGTGCGCCATCGAGCATATTGCCAGCGGCATCCCAAGCGAATTCCTCAAGCTCGCGATCCATGGTGTTCACACGACGAGTCAACTGTCCGGCCGGATCGTTGCTGTACTGCGTGCTGCCACGCAGGCAGTCACTGGTCTCGATCAGTTCGCCCGCTGCGTCGTAGCCGTATTTACGTCACAACTACCCGCGTCCTCGACCGAGCGCGTCTGGTTGGGAGCCAGCGGACTGCCAGACTTTTCTGGCCAAGCGTGGTGTGCCGCGGCCCGCATACTGCTCCAAAAGACAGCGCCCGCCGGCCTGGCGCGCGAGTTGATGGATCTGACTAAGTACCTCTTCAACGCGACATACCGGACACTGGACCATCGTGTAGAACAGATGATAGGAACCGCATCGGCTTGATTCGTGTCCCTTACAATATCGAAATCGATACTATGCGTGCCAACCTTTCCATTCTGATTCCAGCAACTTCCGTCCATATGGACGAAGTGCCTCTCGCATTCACCTCAACTGATCGAGTGACGATGTTGCTGCTCCGCTACCGTGCATAGAGGCCTAGAAACTGACCGCCCCCCAACTAACGACTCTCACAAGCCACTCTCGCCAATCCAATTAAAGCGCAACAGATCCGCGCAAACAGTTCCGCATCCAACTTTCACGCATATCAGAATACATGTCAGCCTTAACAACGCCCGACCAGAGCAACAGGTCGAGCGACGTTGTTAGAGAACTGAACGCTGCCATTTATCCTTAAAATTAAGGAATTCTTTTTTCTTCACCATCCATTTACCCGCCTTTTCCTTCATCGTGAATCGGGATAGCGTCAACATTCCCAATGTCTGGCGAATGGTGAAAACCACCTCGCCGTCAGTGGATTCCACGCTGTCTTCGACGTCAGTGCCAGGATCGTATGTCGGAGGATCCGAACAACCCAAGTCAATCAAACGACCTTGGTTTGTTTTTTCTTGGAACGCCCATTTCTCCAAAATGGCCGAAAGATCTTTCCGTGCACGATCATCAATTTCAGAAACATCGCCACCACTTTCCAGCGCACTACGCTTTTTCTTGTAAAAATCCTTTTCCCATTTATTCATTTCCAACATGAATGATCGCAATGCCGATCGCGCTTGTTCAATATTAGCATCCATCATCTTCAACCTTTAATTATTGAAAATATCGCCCATAATCTTTTGCCCATTCTGGAATACGTCATAGATTATCTGTGTAGGCCGAGTGCCGCCATTACCGTAGACAAATTGGATGTCCACATCAGCCGAGCCAGCCCTCTTCACATACGCTGCGACCCGTCCCTCGAAATCCCTGAACAAACCACGGTTGATGCCCGGTAACTGAGGGAAGACACCGTCCTTTCCACCACTCCCGCCGAGAAGTTTTCCTAGAATATGGCCGGCATCGTCAGTTGGATACCCCAATAATCTCGCCCACGCTCGAGACGACGCATTCGTTGCGGTTCCGGTGCCGAGGTCCGCAGCCGTGATTGTCGCGGTTGCACGAAGTGGCTGACCGGCGGCCCCCCGGGAAACAGTAGGTGTAACACACCATCCCCACGGATCAATCCATCCGGTTGGATTGGGCGCATACGCGTACAGATTGTCACCACCCAACAATCCGATGGGATCTTGGTTGATGAACCGCCCTACGTCCGGATCATAGTATCGGAACGTGTTGTAGTGGAGGCCCGTGCTGTCGTCGGCATATTGCCCAGCATAGCGCAACGGCTGATCGGTGCGCGCGACCGTCACTTGCCGGCTGCTCGATTCGACCTTACCCCAAGCCGCATATTGCCCGGCCCACGCCAACTCCCCCGCCTCGTCGGTCACTTCGAGCGGCGCTCCCACGAGATCGGTATGGAAGTAGTAGATCCGCGCGGCACGTTTGGCCGTGTCGATTGCTGCTGCAGCCAGCGCCTCTGCAATTACCGCGTCGACGCGCGCCACTGGCGAGTAAGGTGCGTCTGGACTGTACACATAGCTGCTCACACCAGTCTCGCGGACCTCTTGAGCCAGTCGCAACCCCTCCCAAACAAACCATTTCGTCTCGGTGCGTTGCTTCGCGCCGCGCACATCGAAAGTGGTATCGGTTTTCGCGATGCGCCGACCGAGCGGATCGTAGGCAAAATGAGTTTCGACCACGCCACGCACGTCCTGCGTTCGGACCGCAATCAGCCGGTCCTGCCCGTCATACGTGAAGCGCTGCGTCCGGTTCGCCCCGCGAAACTTTGCCGCCAGGTTGCCGAACGCGTCGTATTCAAAGCGCAGGTCCTGCCACATGCGCAGGCGATTGCCTTCGACGTACCCACGACTTCGCCGCTCCGCTTCGTCGAGCAGATTTCCGGCGGCGTCCCAAGCGAATTCCTCCAGCTCCCTATCCATGGTGTTTACACGACGTGTCAGCTGTCCGGCCGGATCGTAGCTGTACTGCGTGCTGCCACGCAGGCAGTCGCTGGTCTCGATCAGTTCGCCCGCCGCGTCGTAGCCGTAGTTACGCCACAACTGCCCGCGTCCTCGACCGAGTGCGTCCGGTTGGAAGCCAGCGGACTGCCAGACTTTTCGGCCAAGCGGGTCGTAGGCAAAACGCTGAGTCAGCCGTCCCTGTGTACGCGTGACCTCACGATGCAAGTCGTCACGCTCGAAGTCACTCACCACTTGATCGCCGCAGCGGATCTGGTGCACGTGCCCAGAGCCGTAACTCAACATCTGTAGCGTCTGATTGTGCGGCAACTCGAGCGCCATCACGTTATCGAGTGCGTCGAGCGCATATTCGACGCTGCCATTCGCACCATGCTCGGCAAGCAGTCGACCGGCCTTGTCGTATTCGAAGCTCACAACGTCCGGCGAGATCCCAAGTGCTATGCCGGCTGACGTCGGCGTCCGCTCTACCCTCACTAACTGATCACCCTTGTTGTACTCGAAGCGCGTGACTTCAGTCGGCGTATGTTGCACCTTCACATTTCCCATCCGGTCACGTTCCAATCGGATGGTTCGAATCGGACGATCTTGCGCCGAACGGCCCTCCGGCGCACCAACAAAGTCTACCGCCAACAATTCACCGGCTTCCCCATACTCAAACCGTCGCTGCACGCCATCCGGACGGGTCTCGGTCAACAGGCGGCCGCCCGCGCTATACGTGAATGTGTAGTGGGCGTGGCCCTGTCGGAGCTCGCGAAGCCGTCCTTGTGCATCGTAGCGATAGCAAAGCCGCCTTCCGGCAGGATCGATCGTCTCGATTAGCTGCCCGCGAGTATTCCGCAGCAACTGCTGGACGTGTCCGCCACGGTCGACGTGTCTAACCATCAATCCTGCCGCATCGTGCTCGAATGTCTCCGCGCTGCCGTCTGGATACCTAATCTGGCGCGGCTCGCCGGTGGGACGCAGATCATACGAGATGCGTTGCCCCAGTGCGTTCTCGCGCGCGAGCGGCAGGCCGAACGCATCGAAAATCGTCCGCGTGGTTTTGCCGGAACAGTCCGTGTAGCCGACCAGCTCGCCGAGGCCGTTCCACTCCAGCGTCGAGCGACCGCCACGCGCGTCAACGTGCGCGATCGGCAGCGCGGTCAACCCTTTCGGGTACTCGTAGCGATTTTCCCGACCAAGCGGATCCTGACTCAACAGCAGCCGGCCCTGCGGATCGTATTCCGCGCGCCAGGTGCCGCCGTCGGCCCCGACAATCTCCACGGGCCGCATGCTGTTGCCGTCATAGCGAGTGCGAGTCGTGCGACCGAGCGGATCCGTCTCGGCGACGATCCGGCCTGCGTCGTCGTACTCGAACTCGACCGTGCGCTCACCCGGCAGCATCAGCATCACCGGCATGCCAGCGTCGTTGTACTTGATCCGGTAGAGTCCCCCGTCGAAGTCGGTGTACTCGACAATCTGAAACTGTGCGTCGAAGCGCCAATGCGCGGTGCGGCCATCGGCATACCGAACGCGAGTTTGACGGCCTTCGATGTCGTATTCGAGCGTTGCGTCCTCGCCTTCGCTGGTACGCGTCGCGACAACCCGCGGCTGGCCTTCTATCCTCGACCACACGTAACTCGACGTGAAACCCAGTGCGTTCACATGACTCGCCATCAGGCCATTGGTATATGCGAACTGGCGCACGACCGCCCCATTTGCATCCGTCACCGACGCCAGCTGACCGTTCTCATCGTATCCGTAAGCGACGGCCAGCCGGCGCTCGTTGCCATGAACGAGCGTGACCGCGCTAAGCCGTCCGTGTTCCTGCTCGTAATCGAGCACGGCGTTCAATCCGCCGCACGTCAGAATCTCGCTGACGCGGCCGCGGCTATCGCGCTCGAACTGGCACCACTGCCCCGCCTGATCCTCGATGCGGCGCACCCATGCGATGCGGCCGGAGTCCGGCTCGTATCGGCCGAAGTCGTAATACGTCTCGCCAATGTCATGCAGGATGTAACGTCCATCCGGCGTACAGGTCAGGTATTGCTGCTCGGCTTCGCTGAATGCAGCTTGCCCAGATCTCAGCAGCGGAAACCCACTCTCGCGTCCTTGCGCGTCGGTAAACCAGAGGCGCCCGTCACGCGCATGCAAACGACGCTCCCACGGCAGCACCCAACCGCGGCCGAGCGTTCCCGCATAGTCAATACTGCTTGAATAAAATCGTTCGACCGAAACCGGCATCGGGCTCGGGATCACGAAGTCGGTTTCTGATTCGGCCTGCAGGATCTTCCGCCCGGTCGTCACGTCGACCGGGTTGCCAAACATCCCGCCTATCGCCTTGTTGATCGCAGGGCCGGCGACGTAGCGCCCAAAGGCTTCTCCAAGGACGAACCCGCCGATGAATTTTGCGGTGCACGGTAGAACTGCGCGCGAGAGCCCGCCGGCTGCCTTCAAGAGTCCGCCAAGCCCACCGACCAGCCCCGCCAGCGCAAACGCCCAGTCGGTCGCCGTCCGCAGCCACGGCGGCACCTCGTCATCGACCGGCAGGTATGTCTGCGTGCCACCGTGAAAGAACGTGTCGTGAGAGCCATCGGCGATCGTCGCGCCGCAGGTAATCTTGTCGTCCTTTCGCGCTGCGGGCCGCCCGTTGATGAAAATGTTCGTCGATCCTTGCGCGACAAGCGGGATGGGATTGTGCTTGCTGCAAGCCACGCCACTCAGCGTCGCATAGGCCGCCGACAGGGAGTTGACGTAGACGTCCGGTGAACCGGTAACGATGTTGCCGGACTGCGAGCTGAACATCTTCCCGATCGACTCCCCTATTGACAGGAGAGCCTGCGCTCCGATACCGGCCATCATGCCCGCCAGTAACGCAACGCCGAATCCGCATGTGAATGTGGCGAAAGCGACTGCGGCGATCAGGGCGATGCCCAGCACGGCGCCGACCAGAAAGCCCGCAAGCGCGCTGGTGTGATCGATCGGGTCAGTGACTCGTGCGGCTTCGTACACGATGATTGTCCTTTGCTGTTGTTATGCCGAATCTTGTTCTGCCGGACGGTAGCCGTCGAGCCAGTTGCGCCACAATGCGTCGAGCGTTTCGCCGAAGCTCTTCGCGCTCGATGCGGTAAAGATCAGCACGCGTCCGGGGGCAACAATGAATGCGCCTTGCCGTTGAAAAACGGTCTTGGGACCATTCCGATAAGCAGCGTCGATGCGCTCCCCAGGCATTCCATCGGTTTCAGGCCCAAGCCGTTCAGGCTGACGCGAAAGCACCCGATGTCCCTGCAATCGCGACTTGAGCAGCGCGATCTGACGATCGATATACGACGCAAGGGTCTCTCCGTCCTTGAGCCAGTCGCGTGCGACACTGAGGTTCGGCTGCGCAGCCGTATCGGCTGGCACGAACAAGTTGGTCGTGCGATCCTCGAAACCGTTCGGCAGGACGATACTGCCTTCGTGAATCCGGATACGGTTTTCGGAATCCGTCATGCTAGTTCTCTCGTGAAGTGTAGGTGTTGGAATGGGTCGAAATCAGCGTCCACACGCCGACACTCATTTTCCCGGCAGCGCGACGGTGCTTTCCCGGCGCAAGCGCAAGCTGCCCGCGAGCAATACGATATGCGCGACGAGCCACACGTAAAACGCGACGCCGTAGCCAGATATCGGCGTCGCGTCCGCTTCGTTGAAGTACCACTTCGTCGTGAATAGTGAACAGAGCGCACACGCGAGCGCAGCGGCCGAAAACTGGCTCGCGCGTATATCGGTTCCGGGCAAGCTGGACGGCCGCAACGACGTAAAGCGGATTGGCGAGCCATGCTGGATTGAACATGAAAAGTCCCCACCAGCCCTGGGCGAGAACCGACAGCCCGCTAAGCGACGCTTCTTTTTCGAAATGCATCGCCGGCATCATCAGCGAGAGGACGTACAGCACCCCGGATACGCCGAGGACCGTCTCGCGCCTGACACGCGACGTCGAATCAAAAACGTTCATCATTTCCCGAATCATTGCACGACACTTCAACGGTCGCGAGTGCGTTCAATCTGTCTGGCCGGCCGGCGTCACGACCTTCTCGCCGCGGGCACGCATCGCGGCGCGTTGCGCCTTCGGATCGAGCGGCGGCCACGGCGCGCCGGCCGTGACGATCTTGCGACGAATCTCTTCGATACGGGTACGCGCCGGCGAGTCCGCGGCCGTATGGTTCTTCAACTCGTTCTGCAGCACCCACCCGTACGACACGCCGAGCTGGCTGGCAATCTTCGGATCCGCACCGTGCGAGAGCAGGTAGTCGACGACGTCCCACTGCTGAATCATCGTCGCCTCGAAGAGCGCGGTCTTTCCGAGCGAATCGCGCGCATTCACGTTCGCCTTGTGCTCGACCAGCAGCTTCAGCTGGGGCAGCAACCGGTTCTCTGCAACCGCGAAGATCATCGGCGTGTCGCCGTTGTATAGCCAGTTGGGATCGAGCCCGCTGCTCAACAACACGCGCAGGAGATTGGGCGTATCGGCCCGCAATGCGACATCGACGACCGATCCGCCGCTGCTGCCAACCGGCGCCTTGGGATCTGCGCCGTTCTTCACGAGCACAGAAATGATCTGGTACCTCGGATTCGACGCGTCGTTCTTGACCGGGACGATTTCCTGCACTGCATACGAGAGCAGCGTCGTATTCTTCGCGCCCGGCGCATTCAGATCAGTCTTCGGCGCGAGCTGCTGAACCCGGCCGAGATCGCCGTCATGAATGGCCTGAGCCAACGTGAGTTGCTGCCCCGAAAAGAAATCTTCCGGTGCGTAACGCTTGAAGCCAGTCATGTTCGTCCCTTGGGCTTGAGTGGGCCACCAGAGCGGCGAGGACACTCCAACGAGTGCGGCAATCGCGCCGGCGGTTATCGCTTTCTTGTATCGCATCAGTGAGATGAATTCAGTTGGGAAACGAGGTCGAGCTGATCCTTCGCGACCTGCTGGTTGATCCCGTTCGTCACGTCACCCATCAGGTGACGGCCGACCGTGGTCACGCTTTCACCGTCGAGCGTGACGGGGCTGCCAACCGCCTTGGGCATCAGCGCCGCCGTACCGTCGCTGATCGGTCCGAGGCGGCCTTCCTGCAGGCCGGTCAGGATATCGCCGTCGACGCGATAGGCGGTGATGTTGGCCGCCTGGGCGGTCCCGCCGTATTGCGCGACGGTCTCCGGATTGAGGCCGGCAGCATTGAAGGTCACGGCCGAACCGCCGCTGGCCTCGGCTGCAGCGGACGCCAGTCCGCCACCGAGCGAATGCCCGGTGAAATCGACGCCGGCCGACGCGCCCGTGGTCTCGATGTTCTTGCCGATCGTGACCGCATTGCGGTAATACGGCGCATCGGCGCCGAGCCCTTGCGCCATGTTGTTGCTCATGTCTTCGCCGAAGAGCTGCTGGGTACCCTTGAACGCTACCGTCGGCTTCATGCTGTCGCCGAAGACATTCGGATCCGGGATATACATCTGCGACCCGAAGTTGCTACCGCTTTTCTCGAAGTCGCTCGGCTTGAGTCCGAACGCCTTCAACGCTTCCGGATCGTTGGTCGCCATCTTCCACCCGGTCGGCGGCGGATCGTTCGGGTGATACACGTGATCCGCGAGTTTCGCCAGTTGCTGCGCCTTCAGCGAGCTCGCCAGCTTGGCCGCCGCCGCGCGCGTCGCCGGGTCGGGGCTCGCCAGCCCTTTCGCGATCGTCGCCTGCTCTGCCGCCCACTCGAGCGCGAGCGCCTGTTCCGCGGATTGCGCACTGCCGCGATTCAGATGGATGACCGGCCCGTCGAGATAGATGCCGTTCGCGTTGATGACGATCGTTGATGGTCCAAAGGTCAGCTTGATGCTGTCCGGCGTCATCGTCACGACGCCATCCCCGACACGATGCTCGATTCCATCGCTCGCCTGATGGCTTTGCATGCCGGGCCCGGCCTTGCTTGCGATGGCCTTCGTATTGATCACGTTCGCCGTGGTGTCGCGAGTCAGCGCGATGGTTTCCTTCAATCCGCCCTGCGCGATCTGCTTCGTCTCACTGCCTTTGAGCAGCGACACCGTGCGCGCGCCGGCTTCGACCGTATGCGTTTCCGAATCCTTGATGACCGTGTTCATATCCTTCTGTGCATGCAGAAAGACTTCTTGCGCGCCGTTCACGTCGGAGAACCGCAATTCGTTCGAGCCTGCGCCCTTGTGGGTCTGGCTCTTGATCCCCATCGTCTGCCCTGCGGCGCCGTGATAAGGATTGCCCTGCTCGCCGTTGTAGACGCGGCCCACAATGACCGGATTGTCGGGGTCCCCCTGATTAAACGCGACCAAGACCTCCTGTTTGATCCGTGGAATGGCGGCCGCACCCCAACCGTCGCCCGCCCATGGTTGGGACACGCGAATCCACATCGAATCCGAGCCGTCCAGCTTGCCGCGGCGGTCCCACAGGAAGTGCACCTTGACCGCACTCCCGTTCGTGTGAATTTCTTCGCCCTTGGGGCCGACCACGATTGCCGACTGGGTGCCGTGGATGACGGGCTTCGGGGTATTTCTGGGCGAACGATACGGAAACTTCTTCGGGAGCAGAGAAAATGTATTGCGGTACGGCAGCTTTGCGTTGTGTTCCGTGTAGTCGTTCACGGCCTCGTGGCGAACGTGCAGAATGGCGTATTCCTGATTGTTGGCCATGACTGGATGGTTCGTCACCGTCACGCTGCCTGCAGCCGTCATCCGCCATGCGTAGCCGCTGCCTGTATACCGATGCGCGCTCGCTTCTTCTGCTTGCATCGCAATGCGTGCGTAACGGTCGCCATCATCGCCGTGGTCGAACAACGACTGGTGTTCGAAACGCTCCGTTGTCTCGAGCCCCGCATGGCGGAGGTTCTCCGGCTCGGCCTGCGCCAGCATCAGCGGCGACGACGGGTTCTGGTGATTGAAGTCGCGAAAGGCGATCTTGCCGACGCCGAAACGTCGCCCTTCATGCAACTGGTCGATACCGTTGTCTTCACTCGCCGCGGTGGCCGCATACGGCAAATTGGCCAACCCGTCGATCGGGCGGAAAACGAAATTCGTATCACCGATGACTAGGAAGTGCTTTTCCTTCTCGTAGCGGTGCGTCCAAATCAGGCCTTCCTGCTCCATCAGACGCGCACAGAAGTTGTAATACGACTCCTGGTACATCACGATATATTCGAGCGGCTTTTGCGCGGTCCGGATGTCGAACTCGAAATCAGTGAAGCCGTGATCCTGGAAAATCTCGGTGAGGATGTCCTGAGCGGTCTTGTTCTGGAAAATCCGGCAATCGGTCGAGCGCGTCAGAAACCAGAACCACGGCGCCACCGTCATTTGATATTGCGTCACCTTGCCCGGGTTGCCCGCTCGGTCGAACGACGTAACGTAGCCGTCGAAGTAACGGATGCTATCGGCCCCGCCTGACGAGACGATGCGCTCCAGCGTCGACTGCCGCGCATTCTGGTCGAAGCGGATCTTGATCGGTTGACCGATCAACTGTTCGGGTGCCAGATCATGCTGGTGTGACAGCAAATCAAGGTGAATCTCCGGCAATCGATTGACATGTTCATCGACGATCGCGGTGCTGACCAGCAACACGTCCGAACCGAGCGGCGACTCGATCGTCACGTATCGATTTAGCTGAGTCAGCCGAGCGACACCGCCAGCCGCATTGTTGAGCGCGTCCGCAATCGCGGCCGGCGTTTTGTTCATTAGCGAGAAGCCGGTCTGCGCAAGCTGGACAGCGCGTTGCACGGTGTCGATATGACTTGCGAGGCCGGCGAGCGGGCCGATCTGGCCTGCCACCGTGGACGCAACCGGCCCGGCAAGGCCGCCAAGCGCGCTCAGCGAGCCCAACAGATTCCCGCCGGAGCCGGCCGGAATACCGCCATTCGGGGCGAAACTCATTTGAAATCCCTTTATTATCGTCTCAGGTTCTGTCCCCAACTGGCTCACCAGCGTGAGGCCCCGCTACTGTAGGACAAAACGTTTGCCAGCGAAAGATACCTGAAATTCCTTTGCAATTTCCTTGCTGACATCCTTTCCACGCGCCAATCAAATAAGTGGTTGGGAACCGGCGCAGGGTTCGCCGCGCCGCAGTACCGCACCAGTCTCGGCCGACACCAATACGATTTACATGAAGCTTGTGACAGGAACGTACGGGGAAAATAGTCGATCCATATCTCGCGGGCACGTTCATCCTGGCGACAGGATGGGCACACGATCGCGAGTGGCGATCTGTGGCGACGTGAACAACTCTGCACGATCCAAAGGAGTTCGCCGCAGCTTCAAGCGGCCTGTCTTAAAGCTGGCATTTGCGAGCACGGCGAAGGTCCCGTTGTTTCCGCAGCATAGGCGTGCAGTGTCACCCCCGTTCAGGCGAATGCTGAACGTAGACCCATCGGCGTGCGCAAAAGACACGCTCGCTCGAAACGAACTAACCAATGGCCAGTTCCACTTCAATGCTAGATGGGTCATGGCTGCAAGCAGCGCGACCCAATTGGGTGATTTGTATTAGCCGGGACTCGATCTGACAGGTAGTCGGGCCTGCAAAGAACGAGCCATCGATGGCGGATGCGTTCCAGCATTCAGACTCGCTTCATACGGCAAGCAAATTGCATGTACGTTGGCCACTCGATGCACGTCCTGACTGCGGTCACTTGCAGTCGCCGCGCCACCCAACCCAGATTGATTTGAATCTGCGTTGACTGAGAACGCCTATATGACACCTACACGGAATTATCGAAGGCTGAAGACAGGCCGCAAAAAACAACCTAGCCTATTGATTTCACTGGCCCGCCCTACACGATTCGAACGTGTGACCTACGGCTTAGAAGGCCGTTGCTCTATCCAACTGAGCTAAGGGCGGTCGGGGAGAAAAGACACGGCCGGCACGGGCCACCTTTGCCACCGGGCTTCACTCGGACGTCACAACCACCGAACGCGAAACCCCGAAACGAAACAAAACGGGCCCGGCAAGAAAGCCGAGCCCGAAATTATACCCGATCATCGCGAAACATCACGCAAGGCCGGCCGCAGCAGCGTCAAACCGGCTGCGGATGAAGCATGAACCAGCCCAGGCAGAACACACCCGCGATCACGCAATACACGCCGAACGAAGCCAGCCGGCCGCGCCCTTCGAAATAACGCATCAGAAACCGCACGCTCAGGTACGCGGCGACGGCCGTCAGCACGCCGCCGAGCAGCGCATCGGCGAGCTGGTCGCGCGCATGGAACAGCTTCGGCAGTTCGAGCACGCCCGCCGCGAAGATGATCGGCGTACCGAGCAGGAACGAGAATTCCGCGGCCTTCTCCGCCGTCAGCCCCGCCGCATTGCCGGCGATCATCGTCAGCCCGCTGCGCGAGAAGCCCGGAATCAGCGCGCCGATCTGTGCGAGACCCACGAAGAACGCCTGCTTGAACGTCATTTTCTCGGGCGCCTGATGCGCGCGGCTACGCTGGATGCGATCGCCGAGCCACAGCAGCACGCCGTTCACGATCAACGCGATCGCGACGATCCGCAGGTCGTGGAACACGCGCTCGATGCGCTTCTCGAGGAGCAGCCCGACGATGCCGGTCGGAATCGTACCGATGATGAGCGCCCACATCAGGTGCCCGTCGTCGTTCTTGCGGCCGCCGAGCTGTGCGAAGAAGCCGCCGATCAGCGCGATCCAGCGCGCGCGGAAATACCACAGCAGCGCCAGCGCGGTGCCGAGGTGCAGCGCAACGAGGAACGGCAGCAGTTGCGGGGCGTGCTTGTCGATGTGCATGCCGAACAGCGCCGGCACGAGCAGCGTATGGCCAAGGCTGCTGACCGGAAAGAGTTCGGTAACGCCCTGCAGGACGCTCAGGAATACCAGAAACCAGAGGCTCACGCGTCGGTCCTTTTAATGAAGATTAAGCGGGAAGAGAAGCGGACGACGCGATGCGCGTCCGAAAAAACGCGCCCCGATTATGCCGAGCCCGGATTACCGCGCCAAGGCATTTGGCCGGATATTGCGGCGTTGCACACAAACGCTTGCAATTTGTAAGCACTCAGAAAGCAAAAAGCCCGCCATTTGCATGGCGGGCCTTTCGATGTCGGCAGGAATTGCCGTCAGCGGCCGAGCTGATAGAAAAATAATACCGTGCTGCCGGTAAACATGCCGAACAGTGCGAGTCCCATTGCCATTGCCAGATCCATGGCCCCCTCCACGAAGTGTCATGACCCGGCAACCTCACCGGTTTAGAGGCATTATCCCGAGCGTTGGCGGTCTTAAAAACTCGCGATTTCCCCAGAAGGGTTTTCCCCGAGCCGCCGCGGCCCGATAATGGAGCGCGCCGTATCCGTCCACCCGCCCAACCCGATTCGCCATGCCGACCTTCCAGCAACACGACATTCACGAACTTCACGCCGGCCCGTCGCTCGTCCGGGTCGCTCCGCAATTCGGCGGCCGCCTGCTGTCATGGCATGTCGACGGCGAACCGGTGATCTTCTGGCCGGACACGGCCGACTGGAGCAACCTCGCGCGCGTGCGCGGCGGCAATCCGCTGCTGTTCCCGTTCCTCGGCCGTCATCGCGTCGACGGCGAACTCGGCCGCTGGCGCGACGCCGCCGGCGTGGTGCGCGACCTGCCGATGCACGGCTTCGCGCGCGACCTGCCGTTCGCCGCACAACCGTCGGCCGATGGCGCCGCATTGTCGATGACGCTCGACGCGACCGACGCGCTGCAGGCGAGCTACCCGTTCGATTTCCGGTTCGAAACGACCTACCGGCTGGCCGACTCGCACACGCTCGAAGTCGCGCTGACGACAACCAATCGCGGCGACACGCCGCTGCCGTACTACGCCGGCCACCATTTCTATTTCGCGCTGCCGCACGGCGAACGCGCCGAAACCACGCTCGACCTGCCGCCGACGCACCGTTGCGCGCAGGAGGCGGACGGCTCGATCAGTACGCCCGAGCCGGGCGAAGCCCGTTATCGCCTCGACGACCCGGACATCCTCGATCGCTTCCACTGCCTCGACGGCGTGCCGGCCACGCCGGTGCGCATCGTGATGCCGTGCCGCCGCCGCACGATCGAAATCGCGCTCGACGTGCCGGGTTCGATCCCGTGGTACGCGGTCACCACCTGGACCGAAAAGCCGGATTCGGACTTCTATTGCGTCGAGCCGTGGCTCGGCCTGCCGGATGCGATCCACAACGGCCTCGGGCTGCGCATGCTCGCGCCGGGCGCGACCGAAACGGCCACGCTGCGGATTCGCGTGCTGCCGCTCGCCGGCTGAAACACCGGCCGGGACGCCGATTCGCCGCACGCCGGACCGGCGCGCGGCGGCCCCTGCAGCGGTCCAAACTGCGTAGCGCGGGTCGAACCCGTTAAAATCGGACGTTTTGTGTTGCCTGTCGCGTCACGAGCGGCAGGGTTTTGCGAGGTTCAATGTTCGGAACAACAACGAAGCGACTCTTCGCAGCCGCCTGCGCCGCCCTGCTCGTCGCGTGCGGCTCCGCGCCTGTCGGCCCCGGGTTCTATCGCGTCGAGCGTGGCGATACGCTGTACAAGATCGCGCGCGACAACCGCACGTCGGTATCGAACATCGTGCGCTGGAACCAGATGACGAACCCCGATGCGATCGAAGTCGGCCAGGTGCTGCGTGTCGCGCCGCCGCCCGGCACGACCACCGCATCGACGCCGTCGACCACCGGTACCGGCAGCGCCGGCCGCGCCCGCCCCGCGCCTTCCGCACCGGTCGAATCGGCCGTCAAACCGGCCACGAGCATCGCGCTGATCTGGCCGGCAGCCGGTAACGTGGTCCGCACGTTCGACGGCTCGAAATCGAAGGGCATCGACATCGCAAACGCGCCGGGCACGCCGGTGGTCGCGGCGGCGCCCGGTGTGGTGGTCTATGCGGGTAACGGGCTGCGCGGCTACGGCAACCTGATCATCCTCAAGCACAACGCCGACTACCTGACCGCCTACGCGCACAACCGCGCGCTGCTGGTGAAGGAAGGCCAGTCGGTGACGCAAGGGCAGTCGATCGCCGAGATGGGCAACAGCGACAGCGACCGCGTCGCGCTGCATTTCGAGTTGCGCTACGGCGGCCGGTCGATCGACCCGTCACGCTACCTGCCGGCGCGCTGAGCGCCCGATGGACGACACGCGATGCCGGCGCGCATCGCGTGCCGTCGCGGTGGAAATCGGGAAGGTGATGTCAGCGCTTGCGCAGACGTCCGGTGAACCGGCCGGACAACGGATCGACGTGACGGGCAAACGCCACCAGTACGCCGATTCCGATCAGGCTGAACCCCGCAGCTATCAGAAGCAAATCCATGGTCACACACTGTTTTTCGTGATCTTATGCGTCATTGTGGAATCGTGCATCGAGGCGCCGCTTTCGGACGAGTCAGAAGATTCCCTACCATCAGGCGCCATTGTGGATTCGTCTGCGTGAAACCCTGATGTAAGTCGTCCGTCCGCGATGCCATTCGCCCCGAGGAGACCACGTGATGCTGCCCGCCGCCGACCGCTACGACGACCTGCTCTCCCGCTTCCGATGGGGCGTTCCGGCGCGCTACAACATCGGCGTGGACGTCTGCGACAAATGGGCCGACGGCAGCGGGCGCCTCGCGCTGATCCACGAAACGGCGCAAGGCGACGTTTCCCGCATCACGTTCGACGACCTGAGGAATGCTTCTAACCGGCTCGCGAACAGCTTCGTGCGTGCCGGTCTGCAACGCGGCGACCGGATCGGCATCTTTCTCGCGCAGGGCCCCGAAACGGCCGTTGCGCACCTCGCCGCATACAAGCTCGGCGCCATCGCGGTGCCGCTCTTCACGTTGTTCGGCGTCGATGCGCTCGAATACCGGCTCGCGAACAGCGAGGCCGCCGCGCTCGTCACCGACGCGGCCGGCTACGCGAAAATCGCACCGCTGCGCGCGCAGTTGCCGTCACTGCATACCGTCTATTGCATCGGCGACGATGCGCCCGATCAGCCGGGCGTGCTGCGCTACGACGCGGCGCTCGCCGCCGAAACGCCCGACTTCACGCCGGCCGATACGGCCGCGGACGATCCGGCGGTCATCATCTATACGTCCGGCACGACGGGCAAACCCAAAGGTGCGCTGCACGCGCATCGCGTGCTGCTGGGCCACCTGCCGGGCGTCGAGATGTCGCAGCAGTGCTTCCCGCGCGACGCACGCCTGTTCTGGACGCCCGCCGACTGGGCATGGATCGGCGGCCTGCTCGACGTGCTGCTGCCGTCCTGGCATCACGGCGTACCCGTGCTCGCCCGCCGCTTCGAGAAATTCGACGGCGACGCGGCGTTCGCGCTGATGGCCCGGCACGGCGTCACCCACGCGTTCCTGCCGCCCACCGCGCTGAAGCTGATGCGCACCGTCCCGGCGCCGCGCGAACGCTACGCGCTGTCGCTGAAATCGGTCGCGAGCGGCGGCGAGTCGCTCGGCACCGAGCTGACGGCCTGGGGGCGCGACGCGCTCGGCGTAACGATCAACGAGTTCTACGGGCAAACCGAGTGCAACATGGTGCTGTCGTCGTGCGCGGCGCTGTTCGATGCGCAGCCCGGTGCGATCGGCAAGGCCGTGCCCGGCCATGCGGTCGCGATCGTCGATGCGTACGGCACGCCGCTGCCGCCCGGCGTCGAAGGGCGCATCGCGGTGCGCCGCCCCGACCCGGTGATGTTCCTCGAATACTGGCGCAACGCCGCTGCGACGCGCGACAAGTTCGCGGGCGACTACCTGCTCACCGGCGATACGGGCACGATCGACGCCGACGGCTTCGTGCGCTTCGTCGGCCGCGACGACGACGTGATCACGAGCGCCGGCTACCGGATCGGCCCCGGCCCGATCGAGGATTGCCTGCTCACGCATCCGGCGGTCCGGATGGCGGCCGTCGTCGGCGTGCCCGACGCGACGCGCACCGAGATCGTCAAGGCGTTCGTCGTGCTGAACCCCGGCTACACCGGCGACGACGCGCTCGTGCAGGCGCTGCAGGCGCACGTGCGCACGCGCCTCGCCGCGCACGAGTATCCGCGCGCGATCGCGTTCGTCGACAGCCTGCCGATGACCGCAACCGGCAAGATCGTGCGCCGCGCGCTACGCGACGCATGAGCCGGCAGCCACGCGCGGCCCGCCCGGCCGGATGGTTTATAGTGGCGCCACCCAAGCAGTCTTTCCAAGAAAACGATGTCCTCTGATCACCACTCCGGCGCTGGCGCGTCGCACAGCCCGCTCTACGCCAAACTCCTCGGCGAAACCGCCAAGATCGACTGGTGCGATCTCGAACGCTTCTTCGCGCAGGGCAAGCTGCTGTCCGTCGCGCGCGACCTCGATCTCGTCAGCGTCGCGGAAGCGGTTGCCGACGACGATGCCGAGCAGGTCACGCGCTGGCTGTCGGCGGGCCTCGTCGCGCGCATGCCGGCCGAAACCGCCGCCGATTACGCGGCGCGCAACCCGGAGCTGTGGGCGGTCGTTGTATCGCCGTGGGTCTGCGTGCAGGAACGCGCCTGACGCGTCCGTCATGTCCGAATCCGCATTACCGCACGAGGCCGGCACGGGCGCGGCCGCCTCGACCACCTCGGCTACCATCACGCACCGGCGCGTGCTCGCGCTCGCGTTCCCGATCGTCCTCGCGAACCTGACCCAGCCGATCCTCGGCGCGGTCGACACGGCCGTCGCCGGCCACCTCGACGGCGCGCAGTACCTCGGCGGCGTCGCGCTCGGCGGGCTGTTCTTCAATTTCGTGTTCTGGGGATTCGGTTTCCTGCGGATGGGAACGACCGGCCTCGTCGCGCAGGCACACGGTGCCGGCGACGCCGCCGGGATCCGCCTGAACCTGCTGCGCGCGTTGATCGTCGCATTCGCGCTCGGCGCCGCGGTGCTCGCGCTGCAGGTGCCGCTGCTGTCATTTGCGCTGTCCGCGCTCGGCGGCAGCGATGCCGTCCGCGCGACGGCGCTTGCCTACAGCCACGCGCGCATCTGGAGCGCCCCGTTCGCGCTCGCGAACTACGTCGTGCTCGGCTACCTGCTCGGCATGCAGCGCGTGCGGCTCGCCCTCGTCGCGCAGGTGTTCATCAATGCGGTGAACATCGGCGCCGTATTGCTCTACGTGTACGGCTTCGGCTGGGGCATTGCCGGCATCGGCACCGCAACCGCTACCGCGGACGCATGCGGTTTCGCGCTCGGCGCGTGGATGCTGTGGCGGCTGCGGCCGCGCGGCCTTGCGCCGATCGCGGCACGTGCGCTCGCCGACCGCGTGGCGCTCCGGCGGCTGATCGCCCTCAACCGCGATATCTTCCTGCGCACGCTGTGCCTGCTCGGCGCCTTCGGCTGGTTCGCGCATCTCGGTGCGAAACAAGGCGATGCGACGCTCGCGGCAAACGCGCTGCTGCTGAATTTCCAGACGTTCATGGCGTACGGCCTCGACGGCTTCGCGCATGCGGCCGAAGCGCTCGTCGGCGCGGCGGCCGGCGCGCGCGACCGCCGCGCCTTCCGGCAGGCCGTACGCGTCACGCTGCTCTGGTCGGCGCTCGGCGCGCTGCTGTTCGCGCTCGTGTACTGGGCCGCCGGCGGCTGGATCGTCGCGCGCCTGACCGACCAGGCCGAGATCCGCGAAGTGGCGCTGCGCTACCTGCCATGGGCCGCGATTTCGCCGATCGTGTCGGTCTGGGGTTTCCTGCTCGACGGTGTCTTCATCGGTGCGACGCAGACGCAATCGCTGATGCGCGCGATGGTCGCGTCGCTCGCGATCTTCGTCGTGGCCGCGCTCGCCGCCGTCGGCACGTACGGCAATCACGGCCTCTGGTTCGCGCTGCTGCTGTTCATGGCCGCGCGCGGCGCGACGCTCGCGCGCTACCTGCCGGGGCTGTTGCGGCACATCGGCGCCGACGCGTCCGCGGCCCGCGCCTGACGGCCGGCCGAACCGGCCGTTACTGCGTGGGCTTAGGCGGCGGCGCGTCGAGCATCGACGGCGGCGTCATGTCGGTCGGCACGCCATGATAGTCGGCCGGATCTTCCGGCGGATGGCCGCGACGAGCCTGATGCGGATCGCTGGTACAGCCGGCGAGGAACGATGCGGCCAGCACGGCCAGCATGAAACGGGTCATCGGGTATGGCTCCGGAAATCGGCACGCCCATCGCGCGCCGGGACCGGGCCGAGTCTAGCGGAATTCCCGTTTCGGAGTCGGCCCGCGCATGTCCTACTATGTACGCATGGCACTAAGCCGAGGAAAGGAGGCTGCCATGTCGTCTGAAGAAATTGCCGGCCTGATTGGCCTGTGCGTGGGCCTGATGGTGCTCGCCGCCCTGTCGTACTTCGAGTCGCGCGAATACAAGCGCAGACATGAAGGCGAAGGGATGATTCATCACTGGATGGCCGAACACCACCTGCTCGACTGGCGGCGCAAGCACTAAGCGCGCCGCTGCCGCCCGGCCGCCCCCCGGGGCCGGTCGCGAACGTGCCGTCCCGCGGCACGCCGGTGGTTGCGTATCGCCGAAATTAACAGGGTCCGGTTCATACACATACACGTCGATCAGACGAACAAACGCCGTCGCGCGGCCGATGCCATGCGACGGCGTTCGCTTGCGCGCGCCCGGCGGCGCGACGCAGTTCGGACCGGCTCAGCCCAGGAAGTGACGGGCGTAGCGCGCGTTGATGTCGGACAGGCGGAACAGCGTCAGGAAATCCGCGCAGTTGAAGTCGGGATCCCAAGCCGGTGCGCCGCAGATCTTCGCGCCGAGACGCAGGTAACCCTTGATCAGCGGCGGCGGCGCCACGACGGTGCCCGTCTGCAACTCATCAACCGGCAGGGCCGTGTGCGGGAACGCGCGATACTCGGGCGCCGTCAGCGAGCCCGCGGACAGCGACTGGTACAGGTTCGCCGCATAGTGGCCGCCGTCGGCCATCGACACGCTCGCGCAGCCGAGCATCGTCTCGTAGCCGTTCTGCATCATGTACGCGCCCAGGCCGCCCCACAGCGCCATGATGACGGCGCCGCTGCGGTAGTCGCTGTGCACGCACGAGCGGCCGACTTCGACCATCTTGCCGCGCAGGTGCGTGAGGCGCGACAGGTCGAATTCGCCTTCGGCGTACAGACGGCCGACACGCGCGGCCTGATGCGGCGGCAGCACGCGGTACGTGCCGACGACCTTCAGTGTGTCGAGATCGCGAACCAGCAGATGATCGCAGTACGCATCGAACGGATCGACGTCGAGACCGGAGGGGCCGCTGACCTGCGCGCCCATTTCTTCGGCGAACACGCTGTAACGCAGGCGCTGGGCCTCGCGCAGTTCGTCTTCCGTACGCGCCCACGCGGCGCGCAGGCGATACTCCGATGTGACGGTTTCAGCAGCGCGCGGCAGGTGGCGCCGCGACGTGTCGAGGGGAAGCGAGGCAAAAGGGAGCGTAGGCGTCGGCAGTTCTCGCATTAGGCTTTCCTGGTCGTAAGGAATAAGGCGACATGCCCGCCAATGTAGTAATCGGCCGTGACCGTTATGTGGCACGACCGTGTCCTTTCAATGACGCGTCGCCGAATTGACTTTAGCAGAAAGCTTGCAGAACCGTATGATGATTCCCTGCAAAGCACTTCAGGACGGGCTTCACACCAGGTCGGGCGTCAATACCGCCCGCAGCACGGCCTGCCGGCTGCCGTCGCGTGTGCGGCTTGCAAGCCACACGATTCCGCCCTTCTTGACGCTCCAGCTGTCGTCGCCGCCGGCGATCAGCTGCGCGGCGACGCTGCCGAGCGTCGGCTGATGCCCGACGATCACGACCGTCGGCGCGATGCCGTCCGGCCAGCCGGCCGCCGCGAGCACGTCGTCGACGCTGCCGCCAGGTGCGAGCGCGTCGACCGTCCGGTACTGGTCGGTCAGTGCCTCGACGGTCTGAACGGTGCGGGCCGCCGGGCTCGCGAGGATCACGGTATTCGTCTCGACGCGGGCGCGCAGCCATTTGGCCATTGCCTGCGCGTCCTTGCGGCCCCGGACGGTCAACTGGCGCGCGAGATCGCTCGTCGCGTAGTCCTCGGCTTCGGCGTGGCGCCACAGGATCAGGTTCATCATGATGTTCTCCTTGCTTCGGTGAGCGGCCCCTCGCCCATGCGTCCGGGTTCGCCGACTACCGTAGGAATTGTCGCAAATTGCGAACGGTTCGCCGCCGCGTCATTTACCCGCATATGGGGATTGACCGGGGCGACCGTTCAACGATAGAATCTCTGGCTCGTCGGAGCGTAGCGCAGCCTGGTAGCGCATCTGATTTGGGATCAGAGGGTCGAAGGTTCGAATCCTTTCGCTCCGACCAAAGGAATCAAGGGGTTACATGCCAAAAGCGTGTAACCCCTTTTTCTTTATTCGGTTCATGTAACCCATTCAGCCTAGGTCGATCCACATCGATCCATCTCGGCTTCAATCAGTTTCGCGCCCTACTTCCATTCAGCGACGATCCAGCTAAGTTTTCGACGTGGTGTTAGTGCTTATGGGGCCGGATACAATAGTCGCCAGCAGAGCGAGAGTGCGTTGCGGCCCCGTGACACCAAGACGGCTGACCGCGTCCCGGAACCAGACAATCCAACACTATCTCAGCCCACCCTCCAATGATGCAGCAGTACCTGCGCCCTCTCTGACAAGGCCTGATGCGCAAAGCTACGCCAAGACCTACGCCGATAGTTGTGACGATGGGCCGCTACTGAGCGATCGCGGTCCTTCGGCACCATCAGGGTTTTGGTATCCTTGATCCGCAAAGTGGACAATCGCAGTTGGTGGGAAGGCGTGAATTCGCGGTTAAAAAATATCCCTCGCCCGAGCGAGCCTTCGTCCACACACAGCCTCCGTGGTCGGCAACATGCACCGGGGCGAGCGATTCATGGTGAGTGCATCCTAATTCCACGGAATATGCTCAATACCGCCCGATTTATCTTCGTCGTGGTTGTTTACCTTGGTTCTTTGCTCGAGATTGTGCGTTGGCTGTCGGGCTGGAAGGATTTTGAGCCGTACGAGTCGAGCCGGGATACCTCAAACGAAAGACAAATCTCCAATGGTTCCTATCGCTGGGTTTCGTGCCGAATAAAATGGACAGCATTTACCGTGGCTGTTGAACTCTATCCTCGACACTTATGGCTACGACCCGGCTTTCCCTTGAACTTGCGACTGCCTGCGATCTCCATACCTTGGGATGCCATAGATGCGTCACAAGGAGGGACGTTCATTACACGCACGGTCGCGGTACGTATTCACGGTTGCTCCACGGGTCTGCGCTTTTACGGCGCGGTAGGTCAGCGAATTCTGGCGGAAGTTGAAACGCAAAAAGCAAGAAGCAAGAAGAGCACCCACGAACTCCATTAGTCGCGACGAGGGTCGCATAGCCCGTTGAGCTTGCCGGCATCCCGTCCAATGACCGCTTCAAGTCGGAGCCAGGGCTTGACATCAGTCAGCCCTGTGGCAGTTGCAGGCCGAATGCTGCCACCCGCCATCGCCGACACCTGGCCGGATTGCGAACTTCGATCAGCCTCGTTCGGGCCGCTGGTTAACTCAGGCTGGCTACGAGCTCTATAACGGCATCGCCCACGATCACCAACTCGTGCATCTCGGATGCTGGGCACACGTGCGCCGCGGCTTCATCAAGGCCGAGGAGTCGGTGCCGAAGGCGGCACGCTCACCGGATCTGCTGGCCACACGCTTCGTGGCACCGATCGGCAAGCTGTTCGCGGCCGAGGCGCGCAGCGCGAAGTGGGAGTCTGAACGCCGGCAGCGACTACGCGCCCGCTACAGCGCCCGCGTGCTCACCCTCATCGAGCGCAGGCTGGTCCAGCATCTGCCAAGCGTCGTGCCGTCGAGTCTGCTTGGCAAGGCATTGCAGTACATGAACGGACAGTGGCCCAAGCTCGTCCGCTACGTCGAGAACGGGAGCTGGCCGATCTCGAACAACCCTTGCGAGAATACGATCCGGCCGTTCGTCGTCGGCCGCAAGGGCTGGCTGTTCTCTGATACGGTCGCCGGTGCGCAGGCCAGTGCTAACCTGTACTCGCTCGTCGAGACATGCAAGGCGAGCGGTGTCGAGCCGTATCGCTATCTGGTCTCGCTGTTTAGAGCGCTACCGAAGGCGAAAACCCTCAGCGGCTACGAAGATCTTTTACCTTGGAGCACTGTGCGTGATGAAGTCATCGGACTTTCTCATTCGTGAATCGCGATCATCGGATCACGCAACAATCGCATTCTTGTTGCAGCAACTCGGCTACTTGACGACTCCAGCGCTAGTCCTCGAGAAGATGGAAGCGATGCTTCCGAGCCCGGTGGACAAAATCATCGTGGCCTCCGTGCGAGAAGAGGTCATCGGTAGTATTAGCCTCCATGCACTACCTCTCTTCCACGCAGCGGGCAACCTCGGGCGCATAACTAGCATGGTCGTCGACGAGCGATATCGGGGAAACGGAGTTGGTAGCGCGCTGATTGACGCTGCAGAACACTGGTTTAGGCAGGTGGGATGTGTAAAGTTGGAAGTGACGAGCGGTGACCACCGACCGGCTGCTCACAACTTCTACGAGCGAAATGGTTTCTCGAGAGACGGCCAGCGGCTTTCCAAGACGCTCCATTCATAGAGGGGCGTCTTTACCTGATCGCTTACGTATCTTGGCCTCGGCGCGACTGCGGAATCATTCCCGATTAAATCGCTTCTCCCGCAGCGTGCCGTTGGAACCTTCAACGGAGTCGTTCTGCCAAGGGCGGCAAGAACGGACACAGCGTGTACGATCTGGTCTTCAAGAAAACCATCCAAGGAGAGGGGAATGAATCCGGAACAGGCCCGAGCCGAAGAAACCGAGGCGATGGAGCGCATGGTGGCCGCCACGCTGCGCGTGCAGAGTACGTTCGCCTCGATGCAGAAGCAATTTCCGCCGCAAGGCAGCGGCGAGCCTTCGCCGTTCGCGCTGCAAACCTTTGATGCCGCCCTGCAGGAACTTGAAGACGCACAGGCCGCGTTCGATGCGCTGCTGAACGATCTGATCGACGGTAACCGCTAAAGGCTACGCCCTTATCCGCACCGATTGTCGACGATCTAAAAAGCTGTTCGAACGGCCGTTCGTAGCCGGTAACGAGCGTTCTAGTCAGGCCCATGCAGAGCAAGCTTGTGAGCGTCTTCCACTCGGATTTCAAAGTGCGCGCGCCCGCGAATCTCTGCGATCAGGCGAAATCCGCATTTTTCCGCTACTCGAACAGAGGCCCGATTTTCAACGGAGCATGACGCGGTCATGCTTACGATTCCACCCGAGCCAAACGCCCGTTGCAGCAATTCTCGAACCGCCAAAGCCGCGTGGCCTTTTCCCCAGAAGGCGGGTAACAGGAACCACCCGCAATCGGCCGAGCCGGGAGCCCGAACTGTATATCCGACGCTTCCGATCATCCCTGCCACGTGCTGAAATTCAACAGCATAGAAGAACCGTACCCGTCTGGCGGATCGTTGTTGCGCGATCGCGTCAGCCAGAGCACTCTCGCACTGCTCTCGCCTTCGCGGGAGCCACGACACATATCGTGCGACAGCGGAACTCATCTGCAATTCGCAGAACCGATCGGCGTCAGACGGCACGTGCTCACGGAGTTGAATACCGTACGGTTTCATCGTGTATGCCGACGTTCAAGAAGCCAAATTGTCAACGATCCGGCCGTATGCGTCGAGTGTCGGCTATTGGCCGAAAAAGGACAGCATCGGAAATCTCGGCCCTGGTATTCCACCCCATAGTTCAGGGGATGGAATGATAAGCGCAAGGCTTATCCAGCAAGGCTCTCGCCCCCTGCTGTAGCAGATTTGTAACGCACAAAAAAGCCCGCTCGCTGCGGGCTTTCGTGTATCGGCGCGCAGTCACGCTACTTCGGTTCGGCCACCATTTCACCGGCCGGATAGATCTGTAGCATCCCACGCGCGGCCTCAACGTTCGTTGTGTGCAGCCATTCGTCATAGTCGGTCGGCCGCAATATGACCACCGATCGCTTTTCATCGCCGGGCTTGTGCATACGCCCCATCACAGCATGGCCCATCATGGTCATGCCGACCAGCGAGCGGCCATCTTCACCGTCATAGCGTCGCCAGATGCCGGCAACGCAATACAACTGCCAATCCGTTAGCCCAATCCGCTGCCAGACGTTCCGGCCCGTTTCGTAACAAGGCTCGTATTGACGTGGCCCCAACGATACTGCCGGATCGCTTTCACATGGCCGAACACTTCTTTGCTGGTGTCACGGCAACCGGCTCATCCAAACCGTCTTTATCGATGTGGCGTATTGCTGCCCGACACATACGGCGCTCGTAATCCAGGAAAACATCATAGTCCTGTCCTGCTACAGGGGAAAACGTCACCGGGGGCGCATTGCAATATGTCGTCCCACCGTATTGTCCCATGTACGTGCTCATCGACAACAACAACGTAACCGGCTTCCCGGCAGGC
Source organism: Burkholderia metallica (assembly GCF_001718555.1). Classification (NCBI taxonomy): domain Bacteria; kingdom Pseudomonadati; phylum Pseudomonadota; class Betaproteobacteria; order Burkholderiales; family Burkholderiaceae; genus Burkholderia; species Burkholderia metallica. The sequence goes on along the minus strand of NZ_CP013401.1, from coordinate 1,386,130 downwards.
ACCACATATTCCCTGATGAGATCTTTCGAGAAGAGACCATCCACTCGCATGGACTCACGCGGGCTCGGTGGCATTCCAATTACGACGCTACGCGACGAATATTTCCATGCTGCAATGAAACCGTCGTTTGCCTTCACTGCGCCTGGGTCGGATACTGAACCAGCGCAACTACCCTCCCAGAATGTCGCACTTTTTTCTGGGCCGTTGGACGAAAGAACTCGCATTCTCGCCGACACCGCAGGATCGTACGCGGGCGTCTCCACATCTACATAGTGATGCGGCGGTATGATGTAAGCGCATGCACTCAGGAACATAGCGCTGGGTAGCGCGAGAACTACGCCTCGAATCATTGATTTATACATGATCATCTAATTAAGTAAGCTACCACCGTGTGTCCGCTGCTTTACACGACCTTCGGTTTAGCGCGTATTCGCCTACACTCCGCTCCCTTGAGCATGCCTTCCGTTTAGCCTGCGCCCTGTCTCGCATCCCGCCATCGCTCAAAACTGCGCTGTCACCTGAAAGCCAAAGGTCACACGTGCAGTCGGAAATCCAGATGGCTTGTAGACCGGTGTGCCGGCAAATAAGTCGTAACCGTATCCACCAAACCGCGTCGTAACGCTACCCTTCACGCCAATCACTGCACCAGCCAACTGCGTGCCGATCAACACAACTGGCTGCGGTCCCCATACACGGCCGTAATCCAGTCCGGCATAAATCGCTTGTCCGGTTTGCCCAATCGGCATTTGGAGTTCGTTGCGCCAATAGATGCCACGCGCCGCCGCCAACATCGTTTCACCATCGAAACCACGCACCGTATAGCGACTGCCAATGGTCAAGTCATCGATGTAGTACAGCGTGTTACCCGTGTACTGGCCACGGATGCTCGTCACGTAGCGGAACGGCTGTTTGGCGATCGCGAACGGCACCGACAAGTTCGCATCCAACACCGCCATTCGGTAGCGGTAGGTTGGGCCGCCGCCCGCCGCGAGGATGTCGTCCCTCGCGCCGAGACCGCCAACGCCCTGACGATAGGCGAGCGTGCCGTCGAACTGAGCCCCGTCGAAGTAGTGACGATCGGTCAGGCCAAGTTCGATAACCGTGTTGTTGCGCCGCTGCTGCGTGATTTCTGTGTCTTCAATGAAGCTTTCGCCAAAGCGGCGCGACAGGCGGACGTACCCACCAAACACGTCGTTCTGACTGCGCAGCAGCACGCGCGCCAGTTTGAAATCCAGCGTCTTTGAATTGCCGCTTGCAACAAACGTCTGGTTCACACCAGCAATCTGTTGATAGTAGGTGTTCGTGTACGCCGCAATCGTGGCGGTCCAGTAGCCCCAAGGAATCGAATAGAACCCGTTCCAGCCGTGTGACCCAAGGCGCTTGTCGCCAAATTCAAGGTCTTGACTCACGCCGACGTTAAACACGTCGTTCAGGCCAAGCGGGTTGTCGATTCCAATTGACAGATTGCCCTGGAGTCTGCCCGTCGCGCGTGTGCCCGAATTGTCGATCGAGGCGACGACCGTCCACGGCTTACCGCGCTTCACGTCGAGGACGACATCGCTCTCCCCCGGCACGTCGGCCGGCACGATCTGCATCGACACGTCCTGGCTCGTCACGCGCTTCATCTGTTCGAGGCCTTGTTCGAGGTCGCGCAGGTTCAATAGTTCACCGTCGCTGGTCGGGAACGCGGTCTTCCAGGTGCCGCGCAATTTCTCATCGGCAAACCGGACATGCCGGATCACACCCGGTACCAGAGCCAGCTTTAGCGTCCCCGTCGAAAGGTCTTGTTCCGACAGTAGAACACGCGTCGTGATGTAGCCGCGCGCCAGGATCGCGCGCGACAGTCCCTTGACGATCGTATCTATGCCTTGCTTCCCGATGCACTGGCTGGTGTAGTGGACGAGCCATTCGCGAGCGAACGCGAAACGATCCATCGGCAATGCGGACGCCCCTTGCGACTTAACGGAAACCTGCAAGGAATCGGGGACGTCGAGCGCGAAGCGATCGATACGGAAACACGGTTGCTCGGTCGGGACCGATGGATATGTTTCGACTTGCGGGACTTCCGACCGCAAAGCAGGGGCTCGCACCGTCGCGTCCCGCTGCTGCGCGTCACGTTGCTGCTGTGCTTGCCGATCCTGTTCTGCGTTCGCACGCGCGGCAGCAGCACGATCGGCCGGCGTAGGCGCTTGCTGTGCCTGTACCGCGAGCGATACCAAGGCCGTGAGAGGTAACACCGCTAACCGTTTCGTTAATTTTATCTTCACCTAACCCTCGATCCTGCTATCTCATCGGCGGTCGTTTTCAATGAGAAATAAAATTAAAATGTCAATTCCTCTCAATTAACATCACCTTTGATTTTCTTAAGAAAGTCAGGATCAATCCAGACCTCCCCGACATCATTTGGATCAAGTTCAACGTCGTCGACAGAGAATGGGCGAAGTACGTCAAAAAATTTAGATAAAGAGGGGGCGATCTTTGTAAGGGCCTTCACCCCCGGCACTTCATGATCAAAGAAATACACCACGCCAAATTCGCGTTTCCTGATCGACAAGCAAACATAATTTCCTCCAGATGCGTAAGCAAATGGTAGAAATTTCTTCGGCCCGGTTTGCTCAATGAGCGATTTGCAGTAAATAATTTTATCAAAAGGAATAAATTGACTTACCCCCGCATTGTTACCTCCAGGAACATCAAATATATTCTCTTGGATGTAAGCGCCATTCATTACCTCAAGCAGATCAATATATTCTTGAGGCAAATTAACCTTTATGGCTGCCTCAAGATTTTTGATTGCATCTAACGATGGCGCAGGTAATGCTTTGCGAGCCTCAATTTTCACGTCAATCTCCCGGCGGTTGAAGTACAGCGGACCCACCTGTGTGGCGCACCGCATTATGAAGGTCTTGCGGTATCAAAAGCATAGTCTGACCATTTTCGACGTGGTGCCAAACATAGCCTTCGGGAGTTTCCGATAGTCCGACCTTCTTATTGGCAAGAGCTTCATCAGTTCGATAGTTACCCGTCAAGTTGCTGATGTCTGTTTTAGCCTTCGCGTAGGGCAAGAAATCAGGGAACCCCTGCGAATTGAACTTGACTCCTTGCGGATACTTCTGCTGAATTTCAGGCGGGAGCTTGTCCATCGGAAACTGCTGGTCCGCGTATTTGCTATTAATTGGGTAGCGCCCATTGACCAGGGGTAACCCATTGCGTCCAACTCCAGTAATGGCCGCCGCCACGCCGTAGCCAGCGGCCGGTGATGCTCCGATCCCAAGCTCCGCAATCAGCTCCGACCCTTGCAACGACTTGAGCGCATCCATGCCAGCATAGCGCGTGTAGCTCTGAAGCGCTGCTGTACGGAGCGAGATCAAATTCGTGTCGGACGACTTGAGGTTCATCAGCTCGTCCGTCTCGGCGGTAGACAGGCTCCCGGTGTCCCGAAGCTTCTGTTGCAGTTCGTTTTCGCGAGCACCGTATTCGACTTGCTGCTGCCGGAGATCAGTAAGCACGGCCTTACATGCGTCGGCACTGGCGCAGTCCTTAACCTTGGCTTCGTTCGCTTCCCAGAGCTTGCCATACTGCTGCTTGACCTTCTGGTTACACACCGACGGATCGGCTGCCGTCGAACAACTGACCTTCGCCAACGAGCGTGCGGTCTGCTCAGGCTGCGTGAGGAAGTTGTTTTCGACTTCCGTTTGACCCGCCGTCGTTGCTGTCGCTGCATTCAGTCCACCAGCGTTGGCAACGCCCGCGACAATACTGGAAATCAGGTTCCCCTTGGCCTGCTTCTCCGTCGCGGTTTCGTTCGGACTATCGGTGAACAAATTGCTCAACAGGCTCGACGTCGCTGCCCCCATCGCGCCAGCGCCGCAATTCTGACTACTTGCAGCCGCGCCAGCACAGGCCACGATCGCATGCATTGCTGCGTGTAGCGGACTGCCTTCCGTGACCGCCCCCGTCTTGACAAGATCACCGATGTACGACGCGCCCTGTTGTTGCAAGTAGTTCACGACGCCGGCTTGAACAAACTGTCCGCTGCTACCCGCGACGTTGCCGCCTGCTGCTGCCGTCAACGCCGACAGTACCTGCCGGTAGGTACCACCCGGCCCCCAATCGGCCATCAACTGATCGGCTTTCTGCTGGGCTGCTGCCCGTTGTTCGGGCGTCAGGTCGAGATTCTTCGATGCCGCTTTTGCTGCATCCGCTTCTTTCAACCGATTATCGACAAACGTGCCAGCCTGATTGATGAACTGACTGGTGATATCAAACCCGGCCTGCACTTTGTCCTTGTCGAAAATCGGCGCGAGCGTGCCGCCCGTATTCGACGTATCGCGATTGACGCTCGCTACCGTTTCGTCACCAGTCTTGCCGGTCATCTGCTGTTGCTTGGCGCTGTCGGTGATCTTGAGCGAACCGCCGCTGATCCCGCTACGCGTGGTTGAACTCGCATCGTCCGATGCACTCAACGCAATCGGGGGAGTAGCGGAAAATCCGCCGCGATCCGGGAGGTTCGTGCCGGCAACCGGATTTACGTTATCGGCCGTTCCCTTTTGGTTCTTGCCGATGCCGCCGCCGTAACCGCCAGAAATCCCGACCGACGACGCGTCGTACGACGCGTGATTCTGGATATCGCTCGTCGTCAGCGTCGCCGTAGTCAGGCTGTTCTTGCCGTCCTGTACAGCCTTGTCGTTACTCGCGATCACACCGCCTTTCAGGTCCGTATTGCCCTTTACATCGACCTGATAACCGCCGTCGCCAGCCTTGATGCCCGACTGTTCGACGACGGTCGCGTAGTCGCTGTTCATCTTCTGCTGACTGATGTTGCCCGATACACTCGACGGGCCGGTACACAACGGCGGCACGCACACGCTGACCGATACGCCTGCGCCTTGTTGCTTCGAATTGTAATGGTCGGTGTCCTGCAAGCTCTCGACGTTCAGGTTGCCGCCCACGTCCGCGACGACTTGCTTGCCGGACGCGACCGCGCCCTTGATGTTCGTATCACCGCCGGATCGAATCGTCAGCGTGTCGCCTGCCGTGACGTGTGTATTCGTCCAAGCGGTTGAATTGCCATCCGTGTTTCCTCGATTGCCCGCGACGCCAGCCGTGAATGCAATTCCATTCTGCTTACCGCCCCCAATCGACACGCCGACGCCGAAGCTTCCGCCGCTATTCTTCGATGACTGGCTGCTGGTACTTTCAGCCGCTTCCAGATTCACCTTGCCGTCTGCGGCAAGCTTAGCGCTGCCACCGGCCGAAATCGTACTACCGATCACGTCGATATTGCTATCGGCACCAGCGCCAGTTGCCTTTATCGATACGTTGCGGCCAGCCGACACCGTACTACCGACTGCCGTACTCGCTTGCGATTGCGACTGGCTGTCGCTCTTGCTCGCACCGATGGAAATATTGATACCGACGGTCTTACCGAGTGCCGACGGATCGCCGCCGCCCGTTGCATCATAGGCGTTCTTCGCAGCGAGGCCGGTCGTTGCGGCCGCCAGCGCGGTCAGACGGGCATCGCCCTTGGTTTTGCCGGCCGCTTCGACCATCTGCCTGCCGGTCTGTGCCAAGGCGATGACGGGGCTGGTCACGCCGACCGTCACGCCAGCCTGTCGATATTGCTGCTGTTCCGACTGACTCATCGTGTCGTAAGCCGAATCGATCTTGACAGTCTTGCCTTCGAGCGACAGGTCATTACCTGCGTGCAACGTGCTACCGGTAGCGTGCAGGTTGCTTCCGGCGGTCACATTCAGATTACCGTTCAAGGAACCGACCATGCTGCCGGTGTTCGTGACTTCCGTCGAATGCTGCTGATCCGTCATCGAGCGCGTGCCAATCGAAACCGACATGCCTCCGTTCGACATGAGGCCCGATTCCTTTTTCTCGAAGCTATTCGCCGACGACACCGTATCCTGCGAAGTCGTGATCCTGACGTCACGCGCCGCGTTCAGATCGACATCGGTTGTGCCGACTACGTTGCTGCCCTGAACCGTGATGTCCTTGCCGGACTGAATCTTGACGGTATCGCCCGATACGGTGCTCGCGACACCGATGTTGGCTTGCGTGTCGTGCGATTCCTTGGTGGTCGACCCCGATACGAAACTGCCGCGCTTCGTCTGGACGTTCTTGTAGCTGTCGTGTTCCTCGCGGCCTTCATTGATTGTCACGTTACCGCTGCCGGCAATCGCCACACCGCCCGGCGTCGCGCTGTTGGCACCCGACGTAACCGACGAGCCCGTCAAAGTGACATTGCCTTCCGACGCATCAGCGATGTTGATGGCGGACAATACTGCATTGCGACCAGCCGAGAAGGTGGTGCCGACAGCGGTTTCGTCGTAGGTATGGTCGACTTCCTTGCGGGCTCGCCCATCGGTCGCGACGTTATCGAGCTTCGCTGTGTCGGTGACGGTCGTTGCCGTGAGGTTGCCGCCGGCCAGCACCGATAGATCCTTCCCGGCCAATACATTCGCGCCCTTAAGCGTCGTATCGTTACCGCTTTGCATTCCCAAGGTGCCGCCTGCGGTGATGCCGCTCGTCACGTTCTTCGTCGTGGATTCTTCCCAATGCCGCTGATCGCTCAGGTGCATCGACTGGTCCGTCGTGGACTGCACGGTATCGGCGTTGATATCGCGCCCCGCCGTGACCAGCGCATCGCCGCCGGCCGACAGATTCGCACCGTGAAGAGTGAGGTCACGACCAGCCTGAACCGACAGGTCGCCCGTCGCAGCAATCGTGCCTTGCTGGCCGATCAGGCTCGTACTGACCTTGCTTGCACCTGATGTACCGGTCGCACCGACTGCATCAACCAGTGTCGTATTGACGATATCGCGACCCGCCGATACGGCGACACGATTTCCGGTAATCATGCCCGACGCGTTCACGACATCGTTGCTCGCCGACACGACGGTCGTGCCGTTTTTGCTATCGCTCGAAATCGTGCCGCCGCGATTCAGGATATCGGTCGCGGTGAGTACCGTTTTCGTGCCGCCCTTGATGACGCCCGTATTCGTCGTGGTACCAGTCGTATGAATTTCAACGTCATCGGCCGCGATCAACGCTCCGGTCGGTTGCAGGTCGTTCGCATGCGTTTGTGCCATGTAGACGACCGGGGCCAGCACGTGGGTCGTGCTGCCATCGGGCAGCGTCACGGTCTGGTCGACCAGCCACACGATATCGCTCGTCAGCGCGTCCATTTGCGCGGCGGTCAGCGCCATGCCAGGCACCAAACCGAATGACTTCGCGTAGTTCGCGCCGTTCGTCATCAACGCCCGATATTCGTCTTCGGCGCTCGCGTAGCCGGGCAGGAAGGTGCGTCCCGTCAACTGCGTAATCTGGTTGCGCACCATCTGCTGCTCGTACATCCCGTCGCCCAAGCGCTTCTCGATACTCGCGGGGTTCAGGTTCAACTGGCCGAGCATGTAGTCGCTCGAAATGAAATTCGTATAGGTCGTCAGCCGCGGATCGGTGACGATCAGATACGGTTGCCCCGGCGCGGGATGAATCGAGTACATGCCGCTCGTCGGCAGCGTGATCGATAATGCGCCGGTTGCACTCGCGACCGATTGCAGCGCGGGAACCGTTGTCGAACCGCTGGCCGCGCTGACCTTGGTCAGATTGCCGCCCGACACGCCTTGATTGGCCGAATTGTTGCCGAGCGTGCCGCCCGTTGCGCCCGTCGCGGAATTTTGTGCGGCGACGTTCTGGTTATTGACGCTCTGCGCGTCGATTGTCACCGACTGATTCGCAATGATTGTGCCGCCCGTACCGCCAATCGCGACCGGCGTATGGACAACCGGCGGCTCAACGATCGTGCCGCGATCCTGCGTGGTGTCTTCGTTCCACGCATACATCGATACGATGTTGTCGGTCTGGTACTGATACAGCGTCTGACCAACGTTGTTGACGACCGTACCGCCGTAACTGCCGCTCCCCACCGAGCCGTTCTGCTGCGTGCTGCCGATTTGAATCGATTTGCCGGCCGTGATCACGCTGTAGTCGTTGTTGATCGTCCCGACGTTCGCCATCGTGATACTGCCGCCCGCGACGAGCTGCGCCTGCGGCGCCTGGCTCGTTACCTTGTCTTGCTGGGTCGTGGACGTGGTATCGCGCCAGATCTCAACACGCTGATAGCCGTTATGACCGTCGCTGCGCGTCGCATATTCTGTATCCGGTGCGTAGTTGATGTGCGGATCGTATCCGACCCAATACACTGCCGTGACGCTGCCGTCACCGTTCACCGTCAACGTGTTGTAGTAGAGCGTTTGCTGCTGACCGTTGACGTTCACGACCAGTACGCGATCGACGGGATCGGTCCCGTTCGATTGGGACACGATCTGGCTTGCCGAGTAGGTTGCCGTCTGCGGCGTTTTGTATGGGCCCGACCACGTCGCATACGAACACACGCCATGGTTCGGCGCAGCGTTACCGGTCGGGCAACCGATGAACTGCTGTCGCTTCGTTTGATGCGTGGTCGTTGTATCGGTCGTTTCGGTCGTGACCGTCGGCGCGGGGCGCGAATTAGTGAACGTGCCGGCCGCAAGCTCAATGTTGCCTTGCGCTTCGATCGTGGATTGATCGTTCAGTACGTTCTGCGTGCGGTTGGCGAGCAACCCGTTGGCGTCACGCTGACCGTTCGCCGCGATGTTGATATCGCCGACGCTGAACAGGTTCGCGCCACCCGTATTCGACAGTTGGTTTGTTGCGTACAGGTTCAATAGGTTGGCGGCGGCGAAGACAGCAGCCGCACCGGTGTTCGTGATCGTGTTGGCGTTCGCCGTCACGTTGGCCCCGATCACCGTTCCTGTATTGTTCAACGTCGCGCTGTTGGTCGTGACCGAATCGCCTTCGATGCGGCCTGCGTTATCAATCGTGCCGCCGTTCGCGTTGACCGTCGTGTTTGCGGAATTCAAATCCGCACCACTTTGGTTATCGACGTTCGCCGCATTCACCGTGAGCGCGCCATTGGCATCCATCACGCCTTGGTTCGTCAGTTTTCCCGACGTGGAAAACGTGAGGTTGCCGTTCGCGTGAAGCTTGTTCGCGGCCGTCTGCGTGTAGTCACTCCCGAGCGTAATCGAACCGTTACGACCTGCGACGATAGAACCGTCGCCGTTCAACGTTCCCGTCGTCAGCGACAAATCCTGATCGCTGCCGATCGCACCGCCAGCATTCGACAACGCGCCTGTCTGGATCGACACGCTGCCACCGCTACCGGCGTCATTGCCGATCTTGCCGGAGGTGTCGTCAATCGATGCGGCAGTCAACGACAGCACGCCGTTTGCATGCACCGATCCATTCGAATTGGAAAGGGTAGCGTTCGCGCCGTTGAGCGTCAGGTTGTTCGCGGCCGACAGTACGCCGCCAGCATTGTTCGCACTACTGGCGACGTTCAACGTCAGGTCGTGGCCGGCCAATGTTTGACCGCCTTGCGCATTCGTGAGCGTTTGCGTGGTCAGCGTCACATCGCCATTGCCGCCGATGGTGCCGGCACCCGCTTTGCCGGATGCATCGGTGTTCGTGATCGATGTGCCGCCGTCGATCGTCGTCGCGCCCGTGCCGATATTGGCAATCCGTCCGTCACTATTATCAATGCTCGCCCCGGACAGTTGGAGCGTCGCCGTTGCGCCGTTCGCCTCAATTTGCCCGCCGTTATTGAGCACCGCGCCTTGTGCTGCGACCTTCAAATTGCCGTTCGCTTGAATCAGGCCGGCCACGTTTGCAAGCTGGCCGTTCGACTGCACCGACAGCGATTGTGCGGTCAGCAAAGAACCGTTCGAATTGTCGACGGTGCCGCCTGAAACCGACACGTTTCCGTTGCCGCCGATCGTGCCGCCTGCCGTGTTCGTCAGCGCATTCGTCGCCGTGACGGACAGCGCATCCGTGCCGAGCGCCTTAACGGCACCGCCGTCGTTTGCCATGCTGTCGGCCGAGATCGTCAAGGCGTGGTTCGACTCGATCGCACCGGTTTTGTTGTTGATCGCCCCTCGGGATTTGATCGTTACGCTATCGGCGCCGATGTAGCCGGCCGCGCTGTTATCGAGCGACTCAACGCCGAGCGTAGCCTGCCGTTGCGCGGACAAAGTACCGGCCTGATTCGACACGGCGGCGGCGGTCAGTGCGAGCGCCCCATTGGTCGCGATAGACCCGCCGTTATTCGACAACGCACCCGTCCCAATGGTCAGCGTACCGCTGCCGGCGTGTGCGATTTTGCCGTGATCGTTAATGAGCGTCGCGGGCGTCAGACTCAGATCGGCACTGTTCGTCTGCACCGTACCTGAACTATTGTCGAGCGTCCCCGAAACCGCGATCGTGGTCGGATTTGTGCCGGTTTGCGTAATCGCGCCCGACCGGTTCGCAAGGTCGCTTGCCGTCAACGACAACTGGCTTGCCTGAATCGAACCTGAACTATTGTCCAGATTGGTCGCGCGAACGTTTGCTAACGCGCCGGCAGAAATGCTGCCGGAAGCATTAGCCAGGTGTGCGCCGGCATCGATCGATGCGTTCTGACCGGCCGTCAGCGTTCCGCTGCCGTTGTCCACGGATTGCGCACCGACCGTTAAATCGGTCGCGGCGCTGATCGATCCTTGGTTTGCGATGCTGCCGGCCTGAATTGCGACAGTGCCGTCGCCGCCGATGACGCCACCTTGCGCGCCGTTCGCGGTCGTGCCTGCTGCGTTTGTGAGCTGGCCGCTCGTGGTAATGGACAGACCGTCGCCATTCAGGGACGTAACACGCCCGGCGGTATTCTGAAGCGACGCGGCGACCACCTTCATTTGGCCTGCGCTTTGGATGATGCCTTGCTGATTGGCGATTGCGCCGCCTTCCACGTCGGCGGTGTTCTGCGACACCAGCGTGCCGGCCTGATTCGAAATCGCCCCGGACGATTTAACCGTCAAAGGGCCTTGCGACGACACCGTGCCGCCTTGATTCGACACGCTGCCCGCCGTCAGCGTGGCACCGCTTTGGCTGGACAGGCTGCCGTGGTCGTTGACGATCGCGCCCGCTGCGGTCGCGTTCAATGCACCCTGTGCACTCGTCGTCGCATTCGACAGGTTGATATCACCCGCCGTCGCGTTCACATCCAGCGTGCCATTCGTCGCCGTCTTGCTGCCGGCCAGATTGACGCCGTAGCCGCGCAAGGTCGTGGTACCGCCTGCGATGTTCTGGCCGGTCGCAGTCAATTGACCCGTCGTCGTCACTTGCAGATCACCGGCTTGCGTGACCGTGCCGTTGCTATCGACGCCGGCGCCGATTGCGCCCGTCGAATTCAGCGACCCGGCTTTCACGCCAACGTTGTGCTGCGCGGAAAGCGTCCCGCTATTCGTCATGTCCGCGCCGGTACTCATCGACACGGATTGCTGGCTATAGGTCGTACCGTTGTTGTCGATGCCGCCACCAGCCGCCACCGCGACGTTGCCAAGCGAACTGATCTTGCCCGACTGCACCAACCGCCCGTCGGTCGTGAGCGTCATGCCGGCCGCGTCCGCCGAGAGCGTGCCGGCGTTCTGGACACCGACCGCGCTCCCCGAACTGACGAGGAAAATGCGGTTGGCATACATACCGCCGAGCTGGCCGACGTCGATCGCAACCGCCGGGGCCGCGCCATCACCCTGAATCGGCGTTGCCGCGAGCGTGTCGTGATTGACCTGATTCGCACCTGCGATTACGTTCAGATTTTTCGCATAAATAGCTGCATTCGCCTGAACGGCGCGCGCGATAATGTCAACCTGATCGATATTTGCCGTATTGAGGCCGGATCCGGATACCGTGACAAGCCCGCGATTCACATTGAATCCGGCCACAGAACCGTCCGCGCCGTAATACGGCACACCGGTTGTCAGCACGGCGCGTGACGTATTAATGAAGCCGCCGCCGTCGATTTGCAATCCAGCCGGATTGCTGATGATTAGCTCAGCTTTTTGCCCAGCAATCTCAACGAAACCACGAATTGAGCTTGGATTATTGCTGTTGACTTGGTTGACGATGATCCGTGCGGCGTCGTTCGGCCCGAAGTTCGGGTTGCCGTTGATCATGCCCGCTTGCTGCGTGTTGACGATTGTAGGCGAGTTATTGAGTATCGCGCCGGGCTTTTGTACGTCGAATTGATTATAAGTATTTAAAGATACGCCAGCATTTCCTGGCTTATTAATATTAACTTGAGGCAATCCATTTTGCGTCTGAATTACCGAGGGCGCGTGTGCGCCGCCGCCCACGATCTGCGCATTCGACCACATGGGCGTTGCGCCAGCGGCGACCAGTACCGCAAATGCCGCGTGACGCAGCGCGAATCGCACGAACACATGTGGCACCCGAGCTGCTGACACAACTTCGCCTCGACCCGCGTTGCCTGACGCGCTGGCAGTTTCTTCAACGGCAATCAGCATGCCCCGGACGCGACTGAATACCAGTCGGTAGCTATTTTTATTCATGGTTCTGGTCTACTCGCAAATCGCGCCAAGGCGCACTACGGATCAACGGATCCATCGCATTGTCTCGCAGAAGTTGCTCTACCCCTTCTCGACGCGGGTTAAAGACTGTCAAATTGTGGCGACAACGAGACGTCTGTTAAACGGACCTGTCAGCGTTAACAGGTCAATCTCAATATCTCGAAAATATATCGATCGCCGCCAATCTCTATTACCCTTATCGAAACGCGCAGCCTCGCTAATCGCCACCCTCGTGGCCGTCGTTCTCGCGGTCCGCTTCTTCCACTCCCCGCTCATTCAATCCAATCTGCCCGGCGTCGGCCGGGCGTTATGCCATCTCTGTCGAACAGGAATTTTCAATGCCCCTCGTGCAAACCATGGCCTACGTTGGAACCGAACCGTGGCACGGCCGGCAACAAGTTCGCCCCCAACAACCACTCGAAGTCTGGGCGCGCGCTGCCGGCATGGACTGGCGCATCGAAGAAGGCGAAGTACGCTTCGTCACCGCTGGCGGCCGTAGTCTCGATTCGATCCACGCGTTTCCTGAACAGATAGTGCGGTACCGCTCGGACAACAAGGCGCCGCTGTCCGTTGTGAGCGCACGCTATCAGGTCGTGCAACCCGAGGAGATCCTGGAGATTTATCGCGATCTGACAGAGATCGGCGGGTTCCAGCTCGAGACAGCCGGCGTACTGAAGGAAGGTCGCAAGCTCTGGGCGCTCGCCCGCACGGGCCAATCCGGCACACTCAAGGGCAAGGATCAGATCAACGGCTATCTGCTGTTGGTCACGGCCCGCGACGGTACCCTGGCAACTACCGCTCAGTTCACGTCAGTACGTGTCGTCTGCAATAACACGTTACAAATCGCGTGGGGTAACAGCGCCGGTGCGATCAAGGTCTAGCACCGCTCGCAGTTCGACGCAGACCTCATTGACTGCACTGACAGACTGTTTGGGCTGCGTGCGCCGAGCCGATTTGTTGCGTCGAGGTCGTTTGGGGCGCAACGAAAGCCCCCGTTCCTGGTACACGCGCCCTGCTCTCACGATGAAGTTTGGCGACCGCACCATGACCACCAAAAACAAAAAACAGCCCGCTCACACCGAACGCGAGCAAGCAAGAAAACGGAACCGCAATCGAGGCACGAGGACTGCCCCAGCAGATAAAAGCACGCCAGCCGAGACTCTCAGCCAAGCAAAGAACCTGACTCTCGAATTGACGACCGAGGACGCAAATCACTCGGCGGGACCAAGCAAAACGTCGATCGCCGCCTGTCCTGCAATCTCGGCCACGAGGTATGCCCAGCGTCGGGTAAATGGGCCGTTTCGAATCTGTATCCGATGTCCGCGCTCACCCAGGATACCGAGGTTGTCGTGACCCTTTATCTGGAACGTGACGTCGTACATGTCCGGAGCGGATGAGGTCAGTTGGACATCAATTTCAAAGCCGCGGTACTCGATGGTTCGCTGCATGACAACCTCCGCAATGTGAATCCGAGCCTAGCACGAATGCAGTACAACCCTCCGACGCCCTGAGGACCGCCATGACCGCCACCTCCGATAAGAGCCGCGCTGATGTGCTGCAGAACAGCATGGCCTCGCACCGCATCACCTGACGAGCCGCCCGAAGCAGCGCCGGCCGACTTGATGCCTGTGAAGCCTGCCGCGATAACGAAAGCCGTAAAGCAGCTCACGCCCACGAAATCCCGGATAAGTCCGCCCCCACCGACCACGCACCCCGCACGCGACATTTCCGCGAACACGCGATAATACGTATGAACAACTCGCATTGTCCGCGCATGAAAAACGACCTTCTGAAGACAGCCCTCTGCGCATCGCTCGTCGCGCTCGCGACGGCCGGCACCGCGTCGGCCAAGGCGCTCGACGACGCGCTCGACTGCCATTCGACCGGCCACAAGTTCGTCGCGCCGCTGCTTGCCGCAGGCGATATCCAGTCAGAACCGATGCATGTCGAATCGAACTCGGTCAACGCGTTCCGCACGAACCACGCGCTGACGGCGTTCGGCTTCGGCGTGTACGTCGTACTCGGCTACCAGGCGAACGACCCGATCTTCCGCCCGGGCGAGGGCAAGCCGATCGGAGACTGGGCCTACGGTGTCGTGGTGCGCGGCACGAAAAGTGCGGTGGAGGAAGCCGTGCGCAAGGCAGGCAGCGACGCGACGGTCAAGCAGGCGTTTCCGTTCCTGACCGCGATCGTCTGTTCGGCGGATTGAGCGGCCGTCAGGGCGATCGCGCGGGCAATGCCGAGAGGGCAGCTGCAACAGCCCATCCCGGCCCCGCCTCGACCTGCGCTTCGACCCTTTACGCGCCGGTATACACCACGCGATACGGAATACCGACCTTCTCCCATTCCGCCGCTTCCTGGCTGAGGCTGTAGTCGGTGAGCGGGTTCTGCTCGACCCATGCGCTCGGCAGGCGCACTTCATACCCGCCCTTCTTCATCTGCGAAACGGAAATGTCCGGCAGCCCCGCATCGGTCCGGCGCCGGCACAGCAGCGCCGCGAGCCGCAGGCAGAACAGCAGCGGCCACTCGACCTCGCGCGCCTGCGACAGCTTGCCGAGCTTGCCCGCGTGACCGAGCACGAGCGCGGCGAGGCGGGCCTGGTCGGTGCGCGAAAAACCCGGCATGTCCGCGTTGCTCGCGATATAGGCCGAATGCTTGTGATACGCGCTGTGCGAGATCGACAGGCCGATCTCGTGCAACGCGGCCGCCCAGCCAAGGAACATCCGCCCCTCCTCGCGCGCCTCTTCGCCGCCTTCATCGAGTTCGTCGTAGAAGCGCACCGCGAGCGCGCCGATGCGCTCGGCCTGCGCGCGATCGACACCGTAGCGGCGCGTGAAGCCCTCGACGGTCACCGCGCGCATGTCCTCGTGCTGCGTCCGGCCGAGCAGGTCGTACAGCACGCCCAGGCGCAGCGCGCCGTCGGTCGTGTCGACGTAATCGACCCCCAGTTCCTCGAACACCGCGAGCATGATCGCGAGGCCCCCGGCGAGCACCGGCACGCGGTCGGGCTTCAGCGCGATCAGCTTCAGCCGGTTGACGTTCTCCGACTTGATCAGGGCCCGCTTCAGGCGCTCGAGGCCGCCGCGCGAAATGCCGTGCGTGATGCCCGGATCGTTGAAGCCGTTCGCCTCGACGAGTTCCGCGAGCGCGCGTGCGGTACCGGACGAACCGATCGCCTGGTCCCACCCGGCCTTCTTGTACTCGCTCGAAATGATCTGGATCTCGCGCTTGGCCGCGAGTTCGGCCTGCCGCATCGTGTATTCGTCGACGTTGCCGGCCGGGAAGAACGTACGGCTGTGGCTCACGCAGCCGATATACAGGCTCTCCATCACGATCGGCGTGTAGTGCGAGCCGATGATGAATTCGGTCGAGCCGCCGCCGATATCGACGACGAGCCGCTTGCCCGCGCTCGCCGGCACCGAGTGCGCGGCGCCCGCATAGATCAGCCGCGCTTCTTCGCGGCCGGCGATCACTTCGATCGGAAAACCGAGCGCCGCCTCGGCTTCGCCGAGAAACTCGCCCGCGTTCTTCGCGACCCGCAGCGTGTTGGTCGCCACCGCGCGCACGTGATCGGGGTGGAAATCGCGCAGGCGTTCGCCGAACCGCTTGAGCGCCTCCCAGCCACGCTCCTGCGACGCGCGATCGAGCATCTTGTCGCTCGACAGGCCCGCGGCCAGCCGGACGGGCTCGCGCAGCGCATCGACGGGGTAGATCTGGCTGCCCGCCGGCGTTTCCTCGACACGACCGACGATGAGCCGGAAACTGTTCGAGCCGAGATCCACGGCAGCCAGCAAGTGGGGAGTTGTAACCATCTGAAGGGGCTCCGTGCGCGTTCGCTCGCGGCGGCCGGTCCGGCCACCCTCAGCGATCAATCAAAGGCGACATTTTAAGCGTGGAACGCTTGCCATTGCCACGCTTCACGGGCATGCACACCGCTCGTTTGCATAGCGTCGAAACATTTATGAGACGAAACGGTTACAGCGTAGAATTTCCCGATATAAATACATTATTGTCATCAGCACGTCATCGTACCGTGAGAGTTTCCGAGCGTCCTTTCGAATCATCGCCCGAATCCCCCCCTACTCTGCCGATGTCCGTCCGTTACCCGCTTCTCAATCGTGAGCTCGGCATCCTCGGTTTCAACGAGCGCGTGCTGGCCCAGGCGTCCGATCCGCAAGTCCCGCTGCTCGAACGCCTGCGCTTCATCTGCATCACCAGCAGCAACCTCGACGAATTCTTCGAAGTCCGGATGGCCGGCCTTCAGGAGCAGATCCGCGACAATCCCGGCGCACTGACGCCCGACGGCATGTCGTTACAACATGCTTACGATCTCGTCGTCGAACGCGCGCAGCGGCTCGTTCATCGACAGTACACGATGCTGCACGAAACCGTACTGCCCGCGCTCGAACAGGAAGGCATCTACTTCCACGCGAGCGACTCGTGGAACGACGAGCAGCTCGAATGGGCGCGGCACTACTTTCTCGACGAGCTGCTGCCCGTGCTGACGCCGATCGGCCTCGATCCCGCCCACCCGTTCCCGCGCGTGCTGAACAAGAGCCTGAACTTCGTCGTCGAGCTCGAAGGCCGCGACGCATTCGGCCGCCAGGCCGTGATGGGCATCGTGCAGGCGCCGCGCGCGCTGCCGCGCGTCGTGCGCATGCCGCACGCGCTGTCGGGCTTCGAGCACGGCTTCGTGCTGCTGAGCTCGTTCATGCAGCGCTTCGTCGGCGAACTCTTCCCGCAACTCGTCGTGAAGAGCTGCAACCAGTTCCGCATCACGCGCAACAGCGAGCTGTTCGTCGACGAAGACGAAATCACGAACCTGCGTGTTGCGCTGCAGGGCGAACTGCCGGCGCGCCACCTCGGCAACGCGGTGCGCCTCGAGGTGTCGGCCGACACGCCGCCGCACATCGTGCGACGCCTGCTCGTGGAAAGCGAACTCGGCGAGAAGGACTGCTATCGCGTGGCCGGATCGGTGAACCTCGTGCGGCTGATGCAGATTCCCGATCTCGTCGACCGCCCCGACCTGAAATTCACGCCGTTCACCGCGTCGACCCCGGCCGCGATCACGAACACGCCGACGATGTTCGACGCGATCGACAACGGCGACATCCTGCTGCACCACCCGTACGAGAGCTTCCAGCCGGTGCTCGAACTGCTGCAGCAGGCCGCGAAGGATCCGAGCGTCGTCGCGATCAAGCAGACGATCTACCGCACCGGCACCGATTCGCCGCTGATGGACGCGCTGATGGAAGCCGCGCGCAACGGCAAGGAAGTGACCGTCGTTGTCGAACTGCTCGCGCGCTTCGACGAGGAAACCAATATCAACTGGGCGTCGCAGCTCGAAGCCGTCGGCGCACACGTCGTGTACGGCGTGGTCGGCCACAAGTGCCACGCGAAGATGATGCTGATCGTGCGGCGCGTCGTGCAGGGCGGCAACGCGTCGCTGCGCCGCTACGTTCACCTCGGCACCGGCAACTACCACCCGCGCACCGCGCGCCTCTATACCGACTTCGGGCTGATGACGGCCGACCAGAAGATCTGCGAGGACGTCCACCACGTGTTCCAGCAACTGACCGGCATCGGCGGCGAACTCACGCTGCACGAGCTGTGGCAATCGCCGTTCACGCTGCATCCGCGCATCATCGAAGCGATCCGCGCGGAAATCGACAACGCGCGGGCCGGCAAGCGCGCGCGTGTCGTCGCGAAGATGAACGCGCTGCTGGAGCCATCGGTGATCGCCGCGCTGTACGAAGCGTCGCAGGCCGGCGTCAAGGTCGACCTGATCGTGCGCGGCGTCTGCGCGCTGAAGCCGGGCGTGCCGGGGCTGTCGGAAAACATCACCGTGCGCTCGATCGTCGGCCGCTTCCTCGA
Organism: Burkholderia metallica; assembly: GCF_001718555.1. Lineage (NCBI taxonomy): Bacteria > Pseudomonadati > Pseudomonadota > Betaproteobacteria > Burkholderiales > Burkholderiaceae > Burkholderia > Burkholderia metallica. The sequence continues at coordinate 1,367,807 of NZ_CP013401.1, read as the reverse complement.
GCACCACCGGATCTACTACTTCCACGCGAACGGCGCGGAGGACGTCTATCTGTCGAGCGCCGACTGGATGGACCGCAATCTGTTCCGCCGCGTCGAAGTCGCGTTCCCGATCCGCGATCGCAAGCTCAAGCGACGCGTGATCGCCGAAGGTCTGTCGGTGTGCCTCGGCGACAACCAGTCGGCGTGGCAGATGCAGAGCGACGGCCACTACCGCCGGCGCCGCACGGGCAAGACGATCCGCAACGCGCAACTCGGGTTGCTCGCGAAGTTCTGCTCGTGAGCCGGCCGCGCGGCGCGCGTCGCGCGCCGCCCAGGAAAAAGAGCAGCCCGCGGGCTGCTCTTTTCGATTGCGGAGCCGGCATGCCGCCGCTCGCCGAACGAGCGACGCGGGCCGCTGCACGCTCAGGCCTCGAACGCGGCCGGCCGGATCGCGATGATACGCGAGCCCGGGAACCGGGCGGTGAACGTGCTGCCGCGCCCTTCCTCGCTCTGCACGTACAGGTGCGCGTCGTGCCGCTGCAGCACGTGCTTGACGATCGCGAGCCCGAGCCCCGTGCCGCCCGTATCGCGCGAGCGGCTGCGGTCGACGCGGTAGAAGCGTTCGGTGAGCCGCGGCAGATCGGCGGCCGGAATCCCGAAGCCGCTGTCCGTGACGGAAAACACGCCTTGCGCGCCCTCGCGCCGCCACGTCACGACGATCTTGCCGCCTTCCGGCGTATAGCGGATCGCATTGGTGACGAGGTTCGCGAACGCGCTGAACAGCTCCGTCTGCGCGCCGGTGACGCCGAGCGTCTCGTCGATCGAGAACGCGATGTCGTGATGCCCGTTCGACAGCGTCTGAGCGTCCTCCTTCAGATGGTCGAACACCGCGCGCATGTCGATCGCGCGATCGACCGGCGGCTTGCTCTCGCCCTCGAGCTTCGCGAGCACCAGCAGGTCGGTGACGATGTGCCGCATCCGCGATGCCTGCTGCTCCATCATCTCGAGATAGCGCGCGCGGTCTTCCTCGTTCAGCGGCAGCTCGCGCATCGTCTCGAGGAAACCCGACAGCACGGTGAGCGGCGTTTTCAGCTCGTGCGACACGTTCGCGACGAAGTCGCGTCGCATCGCGTCGGTCCGCTCGAGCTCGGTGATGTCCTGCGTGAGCAGCAGCTTGCGGTTCTCGCCGTACGGAAACACCTGCACTTCGAGCACGTTCTGGCGAGAATCGCCCATCCCGCGCATCACGAGCGTCTCGTCGTAATGCTGCGCATTCAGATAGCGGACGAACTCGGGATGGCGCACAAGGTTGGTGATGTGCTGGCGCAGGTCGCGCTTCGCGTCGAGGCCGAAGTGCACCTCGGCGATCGCGTTGCACCACTCGATCTGGTCGTGGTCGTCGAGCATCGCGACGCCGTTCGGCGACGCCTGGATCGCCTGGATGAAGCGCGAATGCTGCTGCTCGACCTGCCGCACCTGCGCGTGCCACTGCTTCGCGAGCTTGTGCAAGCGATAGTAGATCTCGCCCCAGATGCCCGGCGCGCTCGGCACCTCGCCGTAGACCGGCGCATCGAGCAGCCGCCACAGACGCTGCGTATGAAAGGTGCTGAAAAAACCCTGCGCGACCAGCATCACGACCAGGAACACGAGGCCCGAGATCGGGCCGGCGAACACGCCGACCAATACGCCGATCAGCACGAGCAGCACGAGCGACACCAGAAAGCGCGCCCAGATGATGTTCATGATTCAGCGCCCGAAAGAATGAACGGCACGCCGTGGCACACGGCATGCGTGAATACGTTACGCGTGCTTGGCGAGCCGATAGCCGCTGCCGCGCACGGTCTCGATCATCGCATCGCAGCCGGCCGGTTTCAAGGCCGCGCGCAATCGTTTGATGTGCACGTCGACGGTGCGCTCCTCGACGAACACGTGATCGCCCCACACCTGGTCGAGCAGTTGCGTGCGGCTGTGCACGCGCTCCGGATGCGTCATGAAGAAATGCAGCAGGCGGAACTCGGTCGGGCCGAGATCGAGCTTGATCTCGCTGCCTTCCGCATGCGCGGCGACGCGATGCGTGGCCGGGTCGAGACGCAGCCCGTTGATCGACACGACGTCCTCGGTCAGCTGCGGCGCGCGGCGACGCAGCACGGCCTTGATTCGCGCCATCAGCTCCTTCGGCGAGAACGGCTTCGTCACGTAGTCGTCCGCGCCGATTTCGAGGCCGAGCACCTTGTCCTGCTCGTCACCGCGCGCAGTCAGCATGATGATCGGGATGTGCTTGGTCCGTTCGTTGTTGCGCAGGTCGCGCGCGAACGCGATACCGGACTTGCCCGGCAGCATCCAGTCGAGCAGCACGAGATCGGGCAGCACGTCGCTGATCAGGTTCTGCGCCTGTTCGGCGTTGTACGCGCGGATCGGGCAGTGACCGGCGTGCTGGAGATTCACCGAGATCAGTTCGGAAATCGCGGGCTCATCTTCAACGACGAGAATGTTGCTGGGCATCGGCACCTCTTTTTTTCCTGTACGGAGTCGATTAACTATTGGCTTCGCGATCGAGCGTGTCGCGCGGCTGGTGCCGCACGTCGGTGCCCTTCACGATGTAGATGATGAATTCGGCGATGTTCTTCGCGTGGTCGCCGATCCGCTCGATCGCCTTCGCGATGAACAGGTATTCGAGGCCGACCGAGATCGTGCGCGGATCTTCCTGCATGTACGACACGAGCTTGCGCACGAACGCACGGAATTCCTGGTCGATCTCCTTGTCGTCCTTGACGATCTGCGCGGCGGCCACCGTGTCGAGACGCGCGAACGCGTCGAGCGCGCGGCGCAGGATCGTCACGGCCATCTCGCCCGACACCTTGATCTCGGCGATGTTGACCGTGCGCGCGGCCGGTTCGTCGACCAGGCGGCGCACGCGCTTCGCGATCTTCTCGGCCTCGTCGCCCGCGCGCTCGAGGTTCGTAATCGTTTTCGAAATCGACATCAAAAGGCGCAGGTCGCGCGCGGCAGGCTGCCTCCGCGCGATGATGTTGCCGCACTCCTGGTCGATGTCGACTTCCATCGCGTTCAGCGTTTCTTCCGCCGTGATGACCTTCTCGGCCGCGTCGCGATCGAACTCGTTCAGCGCGTGCATCGCGCCGACGATCTGCGACTCGACGAGCCCGCCCATTTCCAGCACTTTCGACGACACGGCGTTCAGGTCCGCATCGAACTGGCTCGACAGATGTTTATCCGACATGGCTGTTGTTCTCCGTCATCAGCCGAAGCGGCCGGTGATGTAGTCTTCCGTTTCCTTGCGTACCGGCTTGATGAAGATCTTTTCGGTCTCGCCGAATTCGATCAGCTCGCCCAGGTACATGTAGGCCGTGAAATCCGAGCAGCGCGCGGCCTGCTGCATGTTGTGCGTGACGATCACGACCGTGTAGTCGCTCTTCAGCTCCGCGATCAGCTCTTCGATGCGGCCCGTCGAGATCGGGTCGAGCGCCGAGCACGGTTCGTCGAGCAGCAGCACTTCCGGACGAATCGCGATGCCGCGCGCGATGCACAGACGCTGCTGCTGGCCGCCCGAGAGGCCGTAGCCGCTCTGGCTCAGCTTGTCCTTCACTTCGTTCCACAGCGCGGCCTTCGTGAGCGCCCACTCGACGCGGTCGTCCATTTCCGAGCGCGTGAGCTTTTCGAACATCTTCACGCCGAACGCGATGTTGTCGTAGATCGACATCGGGAACGGGGTCGGCTTCTGGAACACCATGCCGATACGCGCGCGCAGCAGCGAGATGTCGCGCTTCGTCGTCAGCAGGTTCTCGCCGTCCATCAGGATTTCGCCTTCGGCGCGCTGCTCCGGATAGAGCGCGAACATCTTGTTGAACGTGCGCAGCAGCGTCGACTTGCCGCAGCCCGACGGGCCGATGAACGCCGTCACCTTCCCTTCGGGAATGCTCAGGTTGATGTTCTTCAGCGCGTGGAACTTGTTGTAGAAGAAGTTGAGGTTGTTGACCTCGATCTTCGCGTTCAGCGGCGCGAGCGGGCGGCCGTGCGTCGCGTCGTGCGTGCCGGCCGGCGCAGCGGTGCGCTCGACAGGATTCAGGTGGCTTTCTGCCATATTCATCGGATCGCTCCGCCGTTACTTTTTCGAGAAGATCGAGCGCGCCAGGACGTTGAGTCCGAGCACCCCGAGCGTAATCAGGAACACGCCCGCCCATGCGAGCGACTGCCATTCCGCGAACGGGCTCATCGCGAACTTGTAGATCGTGACGGGCAGGTTCGCCATCGGCTGGCTCATGTCCCACGAGAAGAACTGGTTCGACAGCGCGGTGAACAGCAGCGGCGCCGTTTCGCCGGCGATCCGCGCGACCGCGAGCAGCACGCCCGTCACGATCCCGCCGACCGACGCGCGCAGCGTGATCTTCAGCACCATGCGCCACTTCGGCGTGCCGAGCGCGAAGGCTGCTTCACGCAGCGCGTTCGGCACGAGCTTCAGCATGTTCTCGGTCGTGCGGATCACGATCGGAATCTGCAGCAACGCGAGCGCGATCACGCCGGCCCAGCCCGAGAAACGCCCGGACTTCGCGACGACGATCGCATACACGAACAGGCCGATCACGATCGACGGCGCGGACAGCAGGATGTCGTTGATGAAGCGGATCGTGCCCGCCAGCAGGTTCTTCTGGCCGTATTCGGCGAGATAGACGCCCGCGAGGATGCCGATCGGCGTGCCGACCAGCGTGCCGAAACCGCACAGCAGCAGGCTGCCGACGATCGCGTTCGCGAGACCGCCGCCTTCCGTGTTCGGTGCCGGCGTCGATTCCGTGAACAGTTGCAGCGACAGGCCGCTGACGCCGAGATGCACCGTCGTGTAGAGAATCCACACGAGCCACAGCAGGCCGAAGGCCATCGCGCCGAGCGACGCGGCCAGGGCGATCGCGTTGACGGCTTTGCGCTTGCGCTGCAGGCGGTTGCGCATCGCGTCGAGCACAGCGCCGTCCGGCCCCGGGAAATTCATGATGGGCTCGCTCATTTCTTGCCCTCTCCCTTCTCGAGACGAAGCAGCAGCAGTTTGGAGATGGACAGCACGATGAACGTGATCACGAACAGGATCAGGCCCAGCTCCATCAGCGCGGACGTATGCAGGCCCGGTTGCGCTTCCGCGAATTCGTTCGCCAGCGCCGACGTGATGCTGTTGCCCGGCGCGAACAGCGACACGCTGTCGAGCAGGTTCGTGTTGCCGATCACGAAGGTCACGGCCATCGTCTCGCCGAGCGCGCGGCCGAGGCCGAGCATCACGCCGCCGATCACGCCGGTCTTCGTATAGGGCAGCACGACCTTCCACATCACTTCCCAGGTCGTGCAGCCGATCCCGTATGCCGATTCCTTCAGCAGCACCGGCGTGACTTCGAACACGTCACGCATCACCGAGGCGATGTACGGGATGATCATAATCGCGAGAATCACGCCGGCGGCCAGGATGCCGATACCGATCGGCGGGCCGGCGGTGAGCGGGCCGAGAATCCACACGTCCTTGAACAGGTGGCCGAGCGGCTTCTGGAAATACTCCGCGAAGATCGGCGCGAACACGAGCAGGCCCCACATGCCGTACACGATCGACGGAATCGCGGCGAGCAGCTCGATCGCGATGCCGAGCGGGCGGCGCAGCCACACGGGCGACAGCTCAGTGAGGAACAGCGCGATGCCGAAGCTGACCGGCACCGCGATGACGAGCGCGATGATCGACGTCACGATCGTGCCGTAGATCGGCACGAGCGCGCCGTAGATGTCCGAGTTGGGATCCCACTCGGATTGAAACAGGAAGCCGAGGCCGAACTTCTGGATGGTCGGCATCGACGCAATGATCAGGGAAACGATGATCCCGCCGAGCAGCAGCAGGGTCACAATGGCGGCCAGCCGCGCAAGACCGCCGAATACGACATCCCCGAGGCGGCCCGGCGCGCGTTGCTGCGCAACGTCGGGGGACCGTGAGGACGTATAGGAAATATCAGACATGGGTGCCTGCTTTTGATTGCCGGGCGCCGTAACGCCCGGCTTTACCGCACACACTGCCCGACCGGCACGGCCGGGCAGCGAACCGCTGCAATGCTTACTCGGCGGCGACCGGCTTGCCCGATGCGTCCGTCACCTTGACCTTCCACTGCTTGCGGATTTCCGCTTCGACTGCCGGCGGCAGCGAGATGTAGTCGAGGCTGTCGGCTGCCTTCTCGCCGTTCTTGAACGCCCAGCTGAAGAACTTCAGCGTTTCGACGCCCTGCTCCGGCTTGTCCTGCTTCGCATGCAGCAGCACGAACGTCGCGCCGACGACCGGCCATGCTTCCTTGCCCGGCTGGTTCGTCAGGATCTGATAGAACGACTTCGACCAGTTCGCGCCGGCGGCAGCGGCCTTGAACGTTTCCGTCTTCGGCTCGACCACCGTGCCCGTCGAGTTCTTCAGGGCCGTGTAGACCATGTTGTTCTTCTTCGCGTACGCCCATTCGACGTAGCCGACTGCGCCCGGCAGACGCTGCACGAATGCCGCGACGCCGTCGTTGCCCTTGCCGCCCGTGCCCGTCGGCCAGTTGACCGTCGTGCCTTCGCCGACCTTCGACTTCCACTCGTCGTTGACCTTCGACAGATAGTTCGTCCAGATGAAGCTCGTGCCCGAACCGTCGGCGCGGCGCACCACGGCGATGTCCGTATCCGGCAGCTTGACCTTCGGGTTCAGCGCGGCGATTGCCGGGTCGTTCCACTTCTTGATCTTGCCGAGGTAGATGTCGCCGAGCACCGGGCCCGACAGCGTCAGTTCGCCCGGCTTCACGCCCGGCACGTTGACGACCGGCACCACGCCGCCGACCACCGTCGGGAACTGGAACAGGCCTTCCTTCGCGAGCTCGTCATCCTTCAGCGGAGCGTCCGAACCGGCGAAATCGACCGTCTTCGCGACGATCTGCTTCAGGCCGCCCGACGAACCGATGCCTTGATAGTTGACCTTCGCGCCGCCGGACTGCTGGTAGTCGGCAGCCCATTTCGTGTAGATCGGCATGGCGAACGTGCTGCCTGCGCCCGTGATGTCGGCAGCGTGAGCGGCGACGGCGAAAAGCGCGCCAGCCAGGCCGGCAATCGCGGTTTGCATCAATTTCATGAGACCTCCAGTGTGTGAGCGGATGACTACGGCACCGCGAAGGTTAGGGGCTCCTCATGACGGTAATGTGACAATCGATGAAACTGGCGTGACAGTAACATGACTGGTTGAAAGGGAGTATCGGGTGCGGCGGGTGTGGTGTCCGGACGGCGCCGGAACGGCGGGGGCGGCACGAACGTCCTGCCTGGAAGGGTCGGGGCGACTGCCCGTTCACATGGGTGCGGGCGGATCCTGGCCCAGTGTCAGCGCTGCGGATCGCCACCGCTGGAATCGGCTCGACATTCGGGGTCGGATGATTTAACGAGTCCTGAACCGAACGGTCGAAGACCGCTTCTTTATAGATATCGCAAACCTTTGCGCCTGACGAAATCGCGGCGCCGCGAAGGCGCCGCATGCCGGTTCATCCGGGCGCCTGCGCGCAGGCGTTCGACCGCCCGCGCCGGCTCGCGCGTCAGGCCGTCGCCGCGCGCACCGCGTCGGCGATCGCCTCCGCATGGCGGACCGCGTCCGTCGCCTGCTGCGCTTCGACCATCACGCGCAGCACGGGCTCCGTGCCCGACGCGCGGATCAGCACGCGGCCGCTGCCGGCGAGTGCGGCTTCGGCCGCGTCGATCGCGGCGCGAATCGACGCGCTGCCCTTCCAGTCGGCGCCCGGCTTCATCCGCACGTTGATCAGCTTCTGCGGGAACAGCGTGACGCCGTCGAGCATCTGCGCGAGGGTCCGGCCGCTGCGCTTGAGTGCGGCCAGCACGAGCAGCGCCGACACGATGCCGTCGCCGGTCGAGTGCCGGTCGAGCGACAGGATGTGCCCCGAGCCCTCCGCGCCGAGCTGCCAGCCATGCTCGCGCAACTGTTCGAGCACGTAGCGGTCGCCGACCGCCGCACGAACGAACTTCACGCCCTCGCGCTGCAGCGCGACTTCGACGGCGAGGTTCGTCATCAGCGTGCCGACCGCGCCGTCGACCTTGCCGTCGGTCGCGATCCGGTCCTTCACGAGCACGTAGAGCAGCTCGTCGCCGTTGTACAGGCGACCGGTTGCGTCGACGACCTGCAGGCGGTCCGCATCGCCGTCGAGCGCGATGCCGAGATCGGCATGGTTCGCGCGCACCGCGCGCACCAGCGCGTCCGGCGCGGTCGCGCCGACCCCGTCGTTGATGTTGAAGCCGTTCGGCGCGACACCGATCGGAATCACGTCCGCGCCGAGTTCGTGGAACACGTGCGGCGCGATCTGGTACGCGGCGCCGTGCGCGCAGTCGACCACGAGCTTCAGCCCGCGCAGGTCGAACGCGGCCGGGAACGTGCTCTTGCAGAACTCGATGTAGCGGCCGGCCGCGTCGTCGAGGCGGCGCGCCTTGCCGAGACCGTCGGACGACGCGCATTCGAGCGGCTTGTCGAGCCACGCTTCGATCGCGGCCTCGGTGTCGTCCGGCAGCTTGTTGCCGTCGGCGGAGAAGAACTTGATCCCGTTGTCGTGATACGGGTTGTGCGACGCGCTGATCACGACGCCCGCCGACAGGCGCAATGCGCGCGTCAGGTACGCGACGCCCGGCGTCGGCATCGGGCCGGCCAGCATCACGTCGACACCGGCCGCCGAGAAACCGGCCTCGAGCGCGGCCTCGAGCATGTAGCCCGACACGCGCGTGTCCTTGCCGATCAGCACGGTCGGGCGCGAGCCTGCCGCGACATCGGCCGAGCTGGCCAGCACCTTGCCGGCCGCATAGCCGAGACGCAACACGAAATCCGGCGTGGTGGGCGCCTCGCCCACCGTGCCGCGAATGCCGTCCGTGCCGAAATATCGACGTCCCATGGTGAATCTTCCTCCTTCGTCTTCTGACTTATCGTTGCCGCGCGGCTTCGCGCACGGCATTCCAGATTTTCAGCGCATCGACCGTCGCCGCGACGTCGTGCACGCGCACGATCGCCGCGCCGCGCTCGACCGCGCACAATGCGGCCGCCACGCTCGCCGCGACGCGCTCCATCGGCGGCTTGCCGCCGATCACCGCGCCGAGCATCGACTTGCGCGACATGCCCGCGAGTATCGGATATGCGCGCCCGTCGGGCCGCGCGGGCGCCGTGTCCGGCAACGCGGCCAGCAGCGCATAGTTGTCGTCGACGACCGCCTTGCCGAACCCGAAGCCGGGATCGACGCAGATTCGCTCCGCCGCCACCCCCGCTTCGCGCAGCGCCTGCGCGCGCGCGGCGAGGAAATTGCGCACGTCGGTCACGACGTCGCCGTAATCGGGTTCGCCGACCTGCATCGTCTGCGGTTCGCCGAGCATGTGCATCGCGCACAGCCCGCAGTTGCCGTCGCGCACCGCGTCGATCGCGCCCGGCTGGCGGAACCCCCAGATGTCGTTGATCAGGTCGGCGCCTGCGGCGAGCGCCGCGCGCATTACGGCCGGCTTGTAAGTGTCGATCGACAGCGGCACGTTCAGCGGCCGCAGCGCCTCGACGAGCGGGATCACGCGCGCAAGCTCCTCGTCGAGCGGCACGGGCGGCGCGCCGGGGCGCGTCGATTCGCCGCCGATATCGAGGAGGTCGACGCCTTCGGCAATCATCCGCTCGGCCTGGCGCAGCGCGTCGTCGCGCGCGAGGAAGCGGCCGCCGTCGGAGAACGAATCGGGCGTGGCGTTGAGGATGCCCATCACGAGCGGGCGTTCGAACGTCAGTTCGAAGCGGCCGCACTGGAGCGGCGCGGGAAGGAGCGGGGAAACTGAGGAATCGGACACGAGCAACTGGCGTGAATGAATGCAAAACGGGCCGGTGTGAAGCCACACCAGCCCGTGAACGGCGTTAAAGCGGAGATTATGCCGCCGGCGAAGCCGGCGCCGGCGCGCTGCCGGGCTTCACCTCGGCGCTGGTGCCGCCACCCGACGAATCGCCGCCGACTGCCGGCGAGCTCTTCGGGGAGCGCGGCGGACGGCCTTCCATGATGTCGTTGATCTGATCGGCATCGATCGTCTCCCACTCCATCAGCGCGGCCGTCATCGCTTCGACCTTGTCGCGGTTCTCTTCGAGCAGGCGGCGTGCAAGGCCGTATTGCTCGTCGAGCACGCGGCGGATTTCCGAATCGACCTTCTGCTGCGTCGCTTCCGAAATCGTGCGCGTGAAGCCACGGCCGAACGGCGACGCATCGTTCTCGTCGTCGACGTAGACCATCGGCCCGAGCGCGTCGGTCATGCCGAAGCGGGCCACCATCGCACGTGCCGTCTGCGTTGCCTTGTTGAAGTCGTCCGATGCGCCGGTGCTGATGAGATTCAGGAACAGCTCTTCCGCCACCCGGCCGCCGAACAGGATCGCGAGGCGATCCATCAGGTAGTCCTTCGAGTACGTCTCGTTGTCATGCTCCGGCAGCTGCCACGTGACACCCAGCGCGCGACCGCGCGGAATGATCGTGACCTTGTGCACCGGGTCGGCCTTCGGCAACAGCTTCGCGATCACCGCATGGCCCGACTCGTGATACGCGGTCGCACGCTTCGCTTCCTCGCGGATCACGGCCGACTTGCGCTCCGGACCCATGAAGATCTTGTCCTTCGCGTCTTCGAAATCCTGCATCTCGACGATGCGCTTGCCGCGACGGGCGGCAAACAGCGCAGCCTCGTTCACGAGGTTCGCGAGATCGGCGCCCGAGAAGCCCGGCGTGCCGCGCGCGATGACGGCCGCGTCGACGTCGTTCGCGATCGGCACCTTGCGCAAATGCACGCGCATGATCTGTTCGCGACCGCGGATATCCGGCAGACCGACGTAGACCTGGCGGTCGAAACGGCCCGGACGCAGCAGCGCCTTGTCGAGCACGTCGGAACGGTTGGTGGCAGCGATCACGATCACGCCCGAGTTCGCTTCGAAGCCGTCCATCTCGACGAGCATCTGGTTCAGCGTCTGCTCGCGCTCGTCGTTACCGCCGCCCATGCCGGCGCCGCGATGACGGCCGACCGCGTCGATTTCGTCGATGAACACGATGCACGGCGCGTGCTTCTTCGCCTGCTCGAACATGTCACGCACACGGGCCGCGCCGACGCCGACGAACATTTCGACGAAGTCCGAACCCGAGATGCTGAAGAACGGCACCTTCGCTTCACCCGCGATCGCGCGGGCCAGCAGCGTCTTGCCGGTACCCGGGGGGCCGACGAGCAGCACGCCGCGTGGAATGCGGCCGCCCAGCTTCTGGAATTTCTGCGGGTCGCGCAGGAAGTCGACGAGCTCGGACACTTCTTCCTTCGCTTCGTCACAGCCCGCGACGTCGGAGAAGTTCACCGCGTTGTTGTTCTCGTCGATCAGCCGCGCGCGCGATTTCCCGAACGAGAATGCGCCGCCTTTGCCGCCCCCCTGCATCTGCCTCATCATGTAGAACCAGAACACGATGATCAGGATCGTCGGCCCGAGGTAGTACAGCGCGGACATCAGCGCGTTCGGTTCGTCGTCGGCCTTGCCGCTGACCTGCACGCCGTACTTCATCAGATCGCCGACCATCCAGATGTCGCCGGGCGACACGATCTGGTATTTCTGGCCATCAGCCGGAGTGACGGTGAGGTTGCGCCCCTGAACGATGACGTTCTTGACCTTGCCGTTCTTGGCGTCGTCCATGAACTGCGAATAGGACACGCCTTCCTGGACGCGGGGCTTGTCGAACTGCTTGAACACCGTAAACAGCACCAGTGCAATCACCAGCCACACTGCTGCCTTCGAAAACATATTGTTGTTCAAAGCACCACTCCTTCACTCGTAGACGAGCGCCTACATTTTCCTTGCGGCGCCCCTCGGTCATTCTAATCCAGTCCGACCACCCTCGCCATAAGCATTGACAACCGCCGCGATAGCGCTTCGCTTGTCTGGCAAGGGCCGGAGCCGTTTGCGGCACCCCCGCCGCGCATCAGCGCGGGCGTTTCAGATGCCGACCCAAAATGAACGTTTCGGACGATTTGTCGCGGGACGCCTTCGGCTTGCGCGGCGCGACGGTCTTAAACTGCTGTTTGAATTTCTCGACGATCTGGCTGTAGCCGCTGCCGTGAAAACACTTCACGAGCAGCGCTCCGTCCGGTTTCAGATGATTCTGCGCGAATTCGAGCGCCAGATCGCACAGATGCTCGATGCGCGCCGCGTCCGCCGAGGCCACGCCGGAGAGGTTGGGGGCCATGTCGGAAATAACAAGGTCCACCGCACGCCCTTCCAGCACTTCTTCGAGCTGATGAAGGACGTCGTCCTCGCGGAAGTCGCCCTGCAGGAAATGGACGTCGGCGATCGGCTCCATCGGCAGGATGTCGAGCGCAACGATCGTGCCGTCGATACCGCCCTCGCGTTCCGCATCGCGCTTCCTGCCCTGCGCGAGCTTGTTGCGAGCATACTGGCTCCAGCTGCCCGGCGTTGCGCCGAGGTCGACGATCACCTGGCCCGGACGGATCAGCTTGTCCTGCTCGTCGATTTCCTTCAGCTTGTACGCGGCACGCGCGCGATAGCCCTCCCGCTGCGCCATTTTGACGTACGGATCGTTGATGTGGTCGTGCAGCCAGTGCTGGTTGAAGCGGTTTTTTGCCATTCGAAAGAGAGATTGCTGCCAATTGCTTCGTGAAGCCGCGCTTTTAGCGGATAATACGCGTCTTCTTCGCGCGGCTGAGGCCCCTTTTCAGGCCCAAGCCGCGATTTTACGTGGTTTCGGCGCACGGCTGACGCGGCAACGTCCCGCGAACGCTTTTCAGCCAGCGCGCCCTTATTAAGATTTCGACATTTCCATGCCCGCCCTTTCGCTTTCTCCCGCCGAGCGCTCCGCGCTGCGCTCCCAGGCCCATGCGCTCAAGCCCGTCGTGCTGATCGGCGCCGAAGGGCTGACCGACGCCGTGCTGAAGGAAATCAAGGTCCACCTGGCCGCGCACCAGCTGATCAAGATCCGCGTGTTCGGCGACGAGCGCGACGCGCGCGTCGCGATCTACGACGAGATCTGCGATCGCCTGAGCGCGGCGCCGATCCAGCACATCGGCAAGCTGCTGGTGATCTGGAAGCCCGAAGCCGCCGCAGCGGCACCCGCCCGCGGCCGTCGCGCCGGCGCGCTGCCGAGCGCGGCCGAAGCCGCCGACGACAAGAAAGGCCGTGCACCGCGCACCGTCAAGGTCGTCAAGGTGTCGCCGAACGCGAGCCCCGTGCGTCGCCCGAAGCCGACGAAGGTCGTCGTGCGCGGCAACGAGCGCGTGACGGCAGGCGGCAACGTGAAGCGCGCCAAGAAGCGCCAGGCCAGCACGAAGCGTCCGTTCCAGGACAAGTAAGCATCGGGGCGGCGCGCACGATCCGTGCCGCCGCCCTGCCCGAGGGCCCGGCCTCGGCCGGCCCCCGCGGCGCTCACGCGTCGCGCGCGGGCAAACGCCAGATCAGCATCAGCCCCAGCACGCTCTCGACCAGATAGAACACGCTCGAGACGCCGTGCAGCATCCCGAAGCGGCTCGCATACGGCGAGTTCGCGATATCGGTGCCCGCGTCCATCGCGGCCACCCGCAGTGCGTTCATGAACGGCTGCAGCGCAAAATACCCGACCAGCACGCAGACCACCATCGCGGCAACGATCCAGCGCACGCGCCGGTATTCGCTGCTGCCGCGCCGCACCTGCTGGTTCGACAACGCGAGCAGCAGCACGCCGCACACGACACCGAGGATCGCCTCGATCCGGAACAACTGGGCGGCGACCGTCCCGGCCGTCATCCGCTCCAGCGTCTTGAACAGCACGGGCGCGACCGCATACCCGATCGTCAGCAGGCTGCCGACCCATACGGCCGACAGCAGACGGAACACGCGATGCGGCATCACGTCGCCCCGCTTCAGATGTAGCTGACCGAGATGATCTCGTACTCGCGCACGCCGCTCGGCGCCTGCACGGCCGCGACGTCGCCTTCGGACTTGCCGATCAGTGCGCGCGCGATCGGCGAGCTGACCGAGATCAGGCCGTGATCGATGTCGGCTTCGTCGTCTCCGACGATCTGGTACTTGACGGTGTCGCCCGACTCGAGATCCTCGAGTTCGACGGTCGACGCGAAAACCACGCGGCCTTCCGCGTCGAGCACGGTGGGATCGATGACCTGCGCGGCCGACAGCTTCGACTCGAGTTCCGCGATACGACCCTCGATGAAGCCCTGCTTTTCCTTCGCCGCATCGTATTCGGCGTTTTCGGACAGGTCGCCCTGTGCGCGTGCCTCCGCGATCGCGTTGATCACGGCCGGCCGCTCGACGGACTTGAGGCGCTGCAATTCATCGCGCAGAAGTTCTGCGCCACGCTTTGTCAACGGAATGGTGCTCATAAACGGCTCAATCGCTAAAAACGGCTATAAAAAAAATCACCGCGATTAAGCGCGCTTCCGATGCACTGGAAACACCGCCTAATCGCGGCACGTGTTGCTTCGACAGGTAACTGACTGCTTAGTTTAGGCGAGCGTGAAGACCTTGTAAATCATAGACTTCCAGATCCTTCAGGTAGCGCAAGCCTTCGACGGCCGCGCGCGCGCCCGACATCGTCGTGTAGTACGTGACCTTGTGCGCCTGCGCGCTCATGCGGATCGAACGCGAATCGGCGATCGCCTGGCGCGTCTCGTCGACCGTCGTGAACACGAGGGCGATCTCGCCGTTCTTGATCATGTCGACGATGTGCGGACGGCCGTCCTTCACCTTGTTCACGACCTTCACCGGCACACCGGCCGCTTCGATCGCGGCAGCCGTGCCCTTCGTCGCGACGATCGGGTAGCCGAGGTCGTGCAGCATGCGCGCGACTTCGACGGCCTTCGGCTTGTCCGCGTCCATCACGGTCAGCAGCACCGTGCCCGACTCCGGCAGGCGCGAACCGGCCGCGAGCTGCGACTTGAACAGCGCTTCGCCGAACGTCCGGCCGACACCCATCACTTCGCCGGTCGAACGCATTTCAGGCCCGAGGACCGGATCGACGGCCGGGAACTTGACGAACGGGAACACCGCTTCCTTCACGCTGAAGTACGGCGGCTCGACTTCCTTCGTCACGCCCTGCTGCGCGAGCTTCTGGCCGACCATCGCGCGCGCCGCGATCTTCGCGAGCGGCAGGCTGGTCGCCTTCGACACGTACGGCACCGTGCGCGACGCGCGCGGGTTCACTTCCAGCACGTAGATGATGTCCTGCTTCGAACCGTCCGCCTGCGGCACCTGCTGGATCGCGAACTGCACGTTCATCAGGCCGACCACGTTCAGCGCCTTCGCCATCGCGCCCGTCTGGCGCTTCAGCTCGGCCACGGTTTCCTTCGACAGCGAATACGGCGGCAGCGAGCATGCCGAGTCGCCCGAGTGGACGCCCGCCTGCTCGATGTGCTCCATCACGCCGCCGATGAACACGGCCTCGCCGTCGCAGATGCAGTCGACGTCGCATTCGATCGCATCGTTCAGGAAGCGGTCGAGCAGCACCGGCGAATCGTTCGACACCTTCACGGCCTCGCGCATGTAGCGCTCGAGGTCGCGCGGCTCGTGGACGATTTCCATTGCGCGGCCGCCCAGCACGTACGACGGGCGCACGACGAGCGGGTAGCCGATTTCGTCCGCGAGCGCGAGCGCTTCGTCTTCGGCGCGGGCAGTGCGGTTCGGCGGCTGGCGCAGGCCGAGGTCCTGCAGCAGCTTCTGGAAGCGTTCGCGGTCTTCGGCCGCGTCGATCATGTCCGGCGACGTGCCGACGATCGGCACACCATGCGCCTCGAGGTCGAGCGCGAGCTTCAGCGGCGTCTGGCCGCCGTACTGGACGATCACGCCGACCGGCTTTTCCTTGTCGACGATCTCGAGCACGTCTTCGAGCGTCAGCGGCTCGAAGTACAGGCGGTCGGACGTGTCGTAGTCGGTCGACACCGTTTCCGGGTTGCAGTTGACCATGATCGTTTCGTAACCGTCCTCGCGCATCGCGAGCGCCGCGTGCACGCAGCAGTAGTCGAACTCGATACCCTGGCCGATCCGGTTCGGGCCGCCGCCCAGCACCATGATCTTCTTGTTGGTGGTCGGCTGCGCCTCGCACTCTTCCTCGTAGGTCGAGTACATGTAGGCGGTCTTGGTCGCGAACTCGGCCGCGCACGTGTCGACGCGCTTGTAGACCGGGCGCACGTTCAGTTCGACGCGACGCTTGCGCACGTCTTCCGGCGTCGCGCCGAGCAGCTTCGCGAGGCGGCGGTCGGAGAAGCCGCTCTGCTTCAGGTAGCGCAGCTCGTCGAACGTCAGCGACGCGAGCGTACGGCCCGCGAGCGCCTTTTCCTTCAGGATGATCTGCTCGATCTGCTCGAGGAACCACGGATCGATCGCGGTTTCCGCGTAGATTTCCTGGGCCGTCATGCCGATGCGGAATGCATCGCCGACGTACCAGATACGGTCCGGGCCCGGCTCGTGGATCTCGATCGCGATCTCGTCGCGGTTGGTCGACTTCTCGTCGAGACCGTCGACGCCGACTTCGAGGCCGCGCAGCGCCTTCTGGAACGATTCCTGGAACGTGCGGCCGATCGCCATCACTTCGCCGACCGACTTCATCTGCGTGGTCAGGCGCGAATCGGCTTCGCGGAACTTCTCGAACGCGAAGCGCGGGATCTTCGTGACGACGTAGTCGATCGTCGGCTCGAACGACGCCGGGGTCTGGCCGCCGGTGATTTCGTTCTTCAGCTCGTCGAGCGTGTAGCCGACCGCCAGCTTCGCCGCGACCTTCGCGATCGGGAAGCCCGTCGCCTTCGACGCGAGCGCCGACGAACGCGACACGCGCGGGTTCATCTCGATCACGACCATGCGGCCGTCGCGCGGGTTGATCGAGAACTGCACGTTCGAGCCTCCCGTGTCGACGCCGATCTCGCGCAGCACCGCGAGCGATGCGTTGCGCAGGATCTGGTATTCCTTGTCGGTGAGCGTCTGCGCCGGCGCGACCGTGATCGAGTCGCCGGTGTGCACGCCCATCGGGTCGAGGTTTTCGATCGAGCAGACGATGATGCAGTTGTCGGCGCGGTCGCGCACGACTTCCATCTCGTATTCCTTCCAGCCGAGCAGCGACTCTTCGATCAGCAGCTCGCGCGTGGGCGACAGATCCAGGCCGCGCTTGCAGATCTCTTCGAATTCTTCGCGGTTGTACGCGATGCCGCCGCCCGAGCCGCCGAGCGTGAACGACGGACGGATCACGACCGGATAGCCGCTGCCGCCGGTGAGCGCCATGATTTCGGCGTGCACCTGGGTCGCCTCTTCCATCGAGTGCGCGATGCCCGACTTCGCGGAACCGAGACCGATCTTGGTCATCGCTTCCTTGAACTTCTGGCGGTCTTCCGCCTTGTCGATCGCTTCCGGCGACGCGCCGATCAGCTCGACGCCGAACTTCTCGAGCACGCCGTGGTGGTGCAGGTCGAGCGCGCAGTTCAGCGCGGTCTGGCCGCCCATCGTCGGCAGGATCGCGTCCGGGCGCTCCTTCTCGATGATGCGTGCGACGACTTCCCACGTGATCGGCTCGATGTAGGTCACGTCGGCCGTGTTCGGGTCGGTCATGATCGTCGCCGGATTGCTGTTGACGAGAACGACCTTGTAGCCCTCCTCACGCAGCGCCTTGCAAGCCTGCGCGCCCGAATAGTCGAACTCGCACGCCTGGCCGATGATGATCGGGCCGGCGCCGATGATGAGGATGCTCTTGATGTCTGTGCGTTTTGGCATGGCTTGTGAATTCAGTAAGTAATCGTTGTCGTGGGTCGGCCGGCTGCGCTCAGCTCATCGTGGCGAGCGCGAGCTTCACCGAGAAACCGATGAACAGGCCGCCCACGCTGCTCGCCGCGCCCGCCGCGAGCTTGCGGCGGCGGCGGAAGTGCTCGGCGAGCCGCGCACCCGCGAAGATCAGCGTGCTCAGGTACAGGAAGCTCGCGCACTGCGCGATCGCCCCGAGCACGACGAACGACAGCGCGGGATGCGGGAATGCCGGGTCGACGAACTGGATGAAGAACGAGATGAAGAACAGGATCGCCTTCGGATTCAGCAGGCTCACGATCAGCGCTTTCCGGAACGGCCGCTCGCCGTCGACGGCCGGCGGCGCATCGACCGGCGCATCGCCGCGCGCGCGCAGCTTGCTCCACGCGCTGCGCAGCATCCCGGTGCCGATGTACAGCAGATACGCGGCGCCGCCGTACTTGACGACGGAGAACAGCAGCGGGTTCGCCTTCAGCAGCGACGCGACGCCGGCGGCGGACAGCACCATCAGCACCGTATCGCCGACGAACACGCCGCACGCCGCGCGATAACCGGCCTTCACGCCGCGCTGCGCGGCGAGCGACAGCACGTACATCGAGTTCGGCCCCGGCAGCAGGATGATGAAGATCACGCCGAACACGTAGGTCCAGATATCCGTGATGCCGAGTGCGTGGCCGAACATGATGTGAATCTCCCGTCCTTCGGTTGCGTCAGTGACTCAGGCGTTGCGCTGCTTCGCCGCGTCCATCAGCGCGGTGAAACGGTCGAACAGGTAGCCGATGTCGTGCGGGCCGGGCGACGCTTCCGGGTGGCCCTGGAAGCAGAACGCCGGCTTGTCGGTCAGCTCGAAGCCCTGCAGCGTGCCGTCGAACAGCGACACGTGCGTCACGCGCGCGTTGGCCGGCAGCGAATCGGCATCGACCGCAAAGCCGTGGTTCTGCGACGTGATCACGACACGGCCGTCGCCGAGATCCTTCACCGGGTGGTTCGCGCCGTGATGGCCGGTCTTCATCTTCAGCGTCTTCGCGCCGACCGCGAGGCCCATGATCTGGTGGCCGAGGCAGATGCCGAAGGTCGGCACGCCGCGCTCGATGAACTGCTTCGTGGCCGCGATCGCGTAGTCGCACGGTTCCGGGTCGCCGGGGCCGTTCGACAGGAAGATGCCGTCCGGATTCAGCGCGAGCGCATCTTCCGCGCTCGCCTGGGCCGGCAGCACCGTCACGTGGCAGCCGCGCTCCGCGAGCATGCGCAGGATGTTGTACTTGACGCCGAAATCGTACGCGACGACGCGGTACTTCGGCGCTTCCTGCATGCCGTAGCCGCCTTCGAGGCGCCATTCGGTCTGCTTCCACTCGAACGGCTTCGTGGTCGACACGACCTTCGCGAGATCCATCCCCGCGAGGCCCGGGAACGAGCGCGCGAGCTCGATCGCCTTCGCTGCGTCGTCCGAGCCCGTCAGGATGCAGCCGTTCTGCGCGCCCTTGTCGCGCAGGATGCGGGTCAGCTTGCGGGTGTCGATGCCGGCGATCGCGACGACGCCTTCGTCGCGCAGGTAGTCGCCGAGCGTGCGGTCCATGCGGAAGTTCGATGCGAGCGTGGGCAGATCGCGGATGATCAGGCCGGCGGCATGGACTTTCGTGGCTTCGACGTCTTCGGCGTTGACGCCGACGTTGCCGATATGCGGGTAGGTGAGCGTGACGATCTGGCGCGAGTAGCTCGGATCAGTCAGGATTTCCTGATAGCCGGTGATCGCGGTATTGAACACGACTTCGCCGATCGTGTGGCCTTCGGCCCCGATCGAATAACCACGAAAGACCGTGCCGTCGGCGAGTGCAAGCAAGGCGGGAGTAAAAGACGGCAACACGGGAGGCTCCTTGGGGAACACCCTGCTGCCGACCTGTTTACCCTGCCGCGCGAGCGCCGCGCTGCGTGGGCGCGCGGGGTCGCTTGCTGGACGCGGCCTGCGTTGTCGAGACGCGAAACCGGCGCGTGGCGCACGAGGCTTCGCGGCATCGCCCGGCAGGCGGCGTGCGGCGGATGAACGGGATGAATGAGGTAGGCGCTAGGGTGCGAGGTTGATCAGCACAAACTTTCAAATTATAGCCTGAAAATGGCCCTATCTTCAATGGATATGGCCGCCCGATCGTGTGCGCGCCGCGCCCGGCGACGCGGCACGCGCTGCTACGGCCCCGTTTCCGCGGCCGCCCTACCTGCCAGCGTACCGCCGGATCAGTCTGTCTGGCCAGCACCGCGCGCCGGCCAGACGTACCAGACCGCGCTCGCGAGCTGCAGCGCGAGCAGCACGCCCCATGCGGTGAAGTGCGCGACGGCCGGATAGCGGCCGTCGACCGCCGGCCAGTGCGACAGCACCGCGCCGACCCCGATCTGGAACGCGAAGATCAGCAGGAAGATCACGAGCGTGAGCGTCGTGTTCGCGCGGCCGATCAGGTGCGCGGGGAAATGCCCGGCCATCACCGCGTAGGTCAGGATGCCGACGCCGCCGAACATGCCGTATGCAGCCCACAGCACGGCCGGCGGCAACGGCACGCGCGCGACGATCGCGGCCTGCGTCGCGACGAACAGCGCCATGCCGACGCCGCAGAACGCGTACACGGACACGCCGCGCCGCTCGAGCACGCGTGCGGCGGCGCCGAAGCCGACGCAGCCGGCCATCATCGCGAAGCCGAGCACCGACACGAGGCGCGCGGCATGCGCCGCGTCGAACCCCGCGACGTCGCGCAGGTACGGCCCGACCCACAGCGACTGCATCGCGTAGAACACGCCCTGCGTGACGACGGAAAACGACGAGATCTTCCAGAACGCGCGGCTGCTCAGGATGTGCCACGTGCCCTTGAACTGGCTGACGAGCCCGCCCTGATGGCGCACCTGCGGCGCTTCCGGCGCGCCGAGGCCGATCGACGCCGCGACGGCCACCGTCAGCACCGCGAGGCCGAAACAGATCGCGCGCCAGTTCGTCCAGCCGAGCAGCCAGGTCAGCGGCGAGCCGACCATCACGCCGCCCAGGCCGCCCACGGCCATCACGAGGCCGTTGACGAGCGGCAGCCGGCCGACCGGGAAATGCTGCGCGAGCGCCTTGAACGCCGCGCCGAGACACACCGATACGCCGACGCCGATCAACAGCCGGCCGACCATCATCGTGCCGAGGCTGTGCGCGGCGCCGAACACGGCCGCGCCGGCGGCCGCGAACAGCAGCATGCCGGCTGTCACGCGGCGCGGGCCGAAGTGGTCGAGCATCACGCCGGCCGGGATCTGCGCGCCCGCGAAGCCGAGGAAATAGAGACTGGTGAGCAGGCCGAGATCGGCGGCCGACAACCCGAGCTCGTGCGTGACGAACGGCGCGAAGCCCAGATTGACGCCGCGAAACACATACGACACGAAATACCCGACCGAAAACAGCGCGAGCACCCTCAGCTGCACCGACGACATCGCTCCCCCTCGTTATTTGAAGACATGCGAAGCGGCGCCCCCGCGCCGCGCGCAAACAAAAACGCCGTCACCTCGGTGACGGCGTTCGTCGCATTTCGTCGGATGATAGCGCAATCGCGCGAACCGGTCCGGCCGCACGATGCGTTCGCGACCGTATTACTTCTTCTTGCCCTTGTGCGCGGCGGCCTTGGCCGGTGCCGCTTTCGCGGGCGCCGCCTTCGCCGATTTGGCCGCCGGTTTCGCCGCGCCGCGCTTCGCGCCGTGCGACTTGCCGCCCACCGTCAGGCTCGCGCGCTCGATGCGCGCGCCGCCGGCCGACGTCGCGATCCGCTCCGGGCCGGGCTCCGCCGGCACCGAACGGCCGACCGGCACGTGCAGCACGAGCGCCTGGCCCGGCATCGCGAGATCGCGGTGCGTGCGGTTCCACGCCTTGAGCTGGCCGACCGACACGCCGTAGCGGCCGGCGATCGCCGCCATCGACTGCTTGCGGCGCACGCGGATCAGCATCTTGCGCGTGTCGGGGACGTCGGGTTCCATCGCGAGCGCGCCGTTTTCGGCGACGTCGGCGCTGATGTCCTCGTCGTCGTCATCGCCGCGCGGCACGACGATCGTCGAGCCCGGCTTCAGGCGCATGCCGGCCGGAATCTTGTTGATCGACATCAGCGTATCGGCGTCCACGCCGATCTTCTCGGCAATCGCGGCCGGCCGTGCGCGCTCGCTGACCGTATAGGTGGTCCACGACGACAGCTGGCCGTTGTACGCCTTCAGGTTCTTCTCGAACGCCGACGCGTTGTCGAACGGCAGCAGGATCTGCGGCTCGGTCGCGCCGAGGATCACCGGCTTCGAGAACGACGGGTTCAGCGAGCGGAATTCGTCGAGCGACAGGTTCGCGAGCTTCGCGGCGACCGCCACGTCGATGTCGCGCGACGTCGTGACCGTCACGAAATACGGGTGGTTCGGGATGTCCGGCAGCGTCAGCCCATACTGCTGCGGGCTCGCGATGATGTTCTTCACCGCCTGCAGCTTCGGCACGTAGTTGCGCGTCTCGTTCGGCATCCGCAGGCTCTGGTAGTCGGTCGGCAGGCCGGCCGCCTGGTTGCGCGCGATCGCGCGCTGCACGTTGCCCTCGCCCCAGTTGTACGCGGCGAGCGCCAGGTACCAGTCGCCGAACATGTCATGCAGGCGCGACAGGTAGTCGAGCGCGGCGCTCGTCGACGCGAGCACGTCGCGGCGCTCGTCCTGCCACATGTTGCGCTTCAGGTTGTACGTGCGGCCCGTGCCGGGCATGAACTGCCACATGCCGGCCGCCTTCGCGACCGACAGCGCCTGCGGGTTGTACGCGGACTCGATGAACGGCAGCAGCGCGAGCTCGGTCGGCATGTGACGCGCCTCGAGCTCCTCGACGATGTGGTACAGGTACTTCTGCGAGCGCTCGGTCATGCGCTGCACGTAATCGGGCCGCTGCGTGTACCAGGTCGTCTGCATGTCGACGAGGTCGCTCTGCAGGTCGGGCATCTGGAAACCGCGGCGGATGCGCCCCCAGAGATCGGAGTCGGCACTGGTCAGGTCGCCGACGGATTGCTTGTCGACGTCGACAGTTTCTTTGGCGGTGGCTGATTTACGGAGGTAGTTGGACGTCGCCTGCGAATCGGCGGCGTTGTTGGCGACAGGCGGCTGGCTCGCACAAGCGGCGAGCAACAGCACCACCATCGCACTCAATATAAGTCGCATGAAAATCTCGGCTTCCGACGGCTGGAAATTGCAGGCGATACTACGGAAGTGCGTGCTTCACGTCAATAAAAACACCGAAAACTCAGCGAAATCCTACATTTGGAGCAATTTTTACAGACACCGCTTGAGCTTTGGAGTCCTCCGGAAATCATCATCGGAACCGGTTTTTCCACTCGCGCATCAGCGTGAACGCCGTCAGACGATCCGGCACCGTTTCGTGCAGCTCGGCCTCGAGCGTCGCGCGGATCGCGTCGCTGTCGGCCCGCATGAACGGGTTAACGGCACGCTCATGTGCAATCGTAGTGGGCAGCGTCGGCACGCCGCGCGCGCGCAGCGCCTGCGCGTCGTCGCGCCATGCGGCGAGCGCCGCATTGCCGGGCTCGCAGGCCAGCGCGAAGCGGATGTTGGACAGCGTGTATTCGTGTGCGCAATGCACGCGCGTGTCGCCCGGCAGCGCCGCGAGCGCGTCGAGCGACGCGAGCATCTGCGCGGGCGTGCCTTCGAACAGGCGGCCGCAGCCGCACGAGAACAGCGTGTCGCCGCAGAATACGTGCGGCACCGCGTTGTGCGGGCCGGCCGCCTGGAAATAGGCGATGTGGCCGCGGGTGTGACCGGGCACGTCGAGCACGTCGAAGGCGACTGCGGGCGCGTCGAGCGTCACGCGCGCACCGCCTGCCAGCGGCTGCGTGACCACGCCGATCGCCTCGGCCGCGGGGCCGTAAACGGCGAGCGGCGCATCGTCCGGTTGGGTATCGCGCAGTGCCGCGACACCGCCGACATGGTCGGCGTGATGGTGCGTGAGTAAAATAGCGGTCAACCGCCAGCCGCGTTCCGCAAGAACCCGGCGCACCGGCGCGGCTTCACCCGGATCGACGGCGATCGCATCGCGGCCGTCCGAGACGAGCCAGATATAGTTGTCATCGAATGCCGGAACCGGCACGTATTCCAGCTCGTTCATAGGCGCGCAATCATCGTTATGTCTGACCGTCAAATTATAGACTGGCCCGCCTGGACCGACTCGCCGCCCGGCCGCTACGTGCTGGGCTGGGAACAGGCGCAGCTCGACCGGATCGTGTCCGACGTCTTCGGGTTCCACGCGCTGCAGCTCGGCCTGCCGCAGCTCGACGCGCTGCGCGAGAACCGCATGCCGTATCGCGGCCTCGTGCTCGATCCGGCGAGCGGCGCGAGCGCGCCGTACCAGTATCCGTGGGCGCGCGACGCGCATGCGCCCGAGCACGCGCCGGACGGCCGCAGCACGACCTGGTGCGACCTGCTCGACCTGCCGTTCGAGTCGCAGAGCGTCGACCTGATCGTGATGCCGCACACGCTCGAATTCACGTCCGATCCGCACCGCCTGCTGCGCGAGGCCGAGCGCGTGCTGATGCCGGAAGGCCAGCTCGTGATCACCGGCTTCAATTCGCTCAGCCTGTGGGGCATGCGGCAATCGTTCGGGCGCATGGCGAACCGCCCGTTCGTGCCGGCCACGCGCGACCAGATCGCGTTCATCCGGCTGAAGGACTGGATCAAGCTGCTCGGCTTCGACCTCGAACGCGGCCGTTTTGGCTGCTACCGCCCGCCGCTCGCCACCGACCAGTGGCTGGCCCGCTACGGCTTCATGGAAGCCGCCGGCGACCGCTGGTGGCCGATCTTCGGCGCCGTCTACATGGTGACGGCCGTCAAGCGCGTGCGCGGCATGCGCCTCGTCGGCCAGATCCGGATGAAGAAGCCCGTGCTCGCTCCGGGCCTGACGCCGGCGGCCTCCCCGACCACCCATCAAGAACATTCATGACAATCGACACCATCGACATCTATACCGACGGCGCCTGCAAGGGCAACCCCGGCCCCGGCGGCTGGGGCGCACTGATGCGCTACGGCGACAAGGAGAAGGAACTGTTCGGCGGCGAGCCGAACACCACCAACAACCGCATGGAGCTGATGGGCGTGATCGCCGCGCTCGAAGCGCTGAAGCGGCCGTGCCAGGTCGTCGTGCATACCGACTCGCAATACGTGCAGAAAGGCATCAGCGAGTGGATCCACGGCTGGAAGAAGAAAGGCTGGGTCACCGCCGCGAAGACGCCGGTGAAGAACGCCGACCTGTGGAAGCGGCTCGACGCGCTCGTCGCGCAGCACGAGGTCGAGTGGCGCTGGGTCAAGGGCCACGCCGGCCATCCGGAAAACGAGCGCGCGGACGCGCTCGCGAATCGCGGCGTCGAATCGCTCACGGCCTGAACGCGGGCCGCTCCCCTGTTTCCTACGTATTTCCCGACATGCGCCAGATCATTCTCGATACCGAAACCACCGGCCTGAACGCCCGCACGGGCGACCGCCTCATCGAAATCGGCTGCGTCGAGCTGCTGAACCGGCGGCTCACCGGCAACAACCTGCACTTCTACGTGAACCCCGAGCGCGACAGCGATCCGGGCGCGCTGGCAGTGCACGGCCTCACGACCGAATTCCTCAGCGACAAGCCGAAATTCGCGGAAGTCGCCAACCAGATCCTCGACTTCGTGAAGGGCGCCGAGCTGATCATCCACAACGCGCCGTTCGACCTGGGCTTTCTCGACGCCGAATTCGCGCGGCTCGGCATGCCGCCGTTCACCGAACATTGCGGCGGCGTGATCGACACGCTGGTGCAGGCCAAGCAGATGTTCCCCGGCAAGCGCAACTCGCTCGACGCGCTGTGCGACCGCTTCGGCATCAGCAACGCGCACCGCACGCTGCACGGCGCACTGCTCGACTCGGAGCTGCTCGCCGAGGTGTATCTGGCGATGACGCGCGGCCAGGACAGCCTCGTGATCGACATGCTCGACGACGCGGGCGCCGACGGCGGCGCGGGGAACGGCCAGCGCGTGTCGCTCACGGCGCTCGACCTGATCGTGCTGGCCCCGAGCGACGACGAACTCGCCGCGCACCAGGCGCAGCTCGACGAGCTCGACAAGTCGGTCAAGGGCACCTGCGTGTGGCGCCAGTCGGCCGATCCGGACGCCGCCGAAGCGGCCTGACGCGCCGCACGCAGCGCACGACACGCGCCGCGGCCGCGCCTACCCGCGCGGCTGCAGCGCGATGACCGCCATTCCGCCGAGCGCGAGCACCGCGCCGGCCACATCCCAGCGGGTCAGCGCGACGCCGTCGACCACCCGCAGCCACACCAGCGCCACCGCGATGTACACGCCGCCGTACGCGGCATAGGTGCGCCCCGCCGCGCTCGGATGCAGCGTCAGCAGCCACGCGAACAGCGCGAGCGACAGCGCGGCCGGTACCAGCAGCCACACCGGCCGGCCCTCCTTCAGCACGAGCCACGGCAGGTAACAGCCGACGATTTCGGCCAGCGCGGTAGCGGCGAACAGCGCCGCGATCCTGATCAGTTCGGTCATCCGGTTCCTCGTCGATTCGCCCCGGTCGCCGGGGGCCGCACGGCCCCGCCGCGCGCGGCCGATCATACCCGAGCCGGCTGCGCCGGACGCCCCGCCAGACGGGCGACTCCCGGCAATTTGCACGATCGTCAGTCATCGTGCTATCATGTCGCCTGTTTCAACATTCAATCTCTGTCTATTCGATTTCGACGAAAGTCCGTCCGCGCGTTGCGGGCCGGCCGTTCCACCGAAATCGCACCCACAGGAAAGCCCGCCCGACAGGCCCGCTTTTCTCGTTTCGTTGCCCCTCCGGGGCGTTGCCGGAACGCCGGACCCATCGTCCGCACCGGCATCTGCCGCCAGCATCACGCGGCCCATTCTTCTTGAGCGCACTGTCGCGCCGGCCCATCGGGCCCGCGTCGAAGCAGCCCCTTGTGGCCCTTTACCGCCGTTTGTGCAGTAGGTGCTCGATGGTCTGCCCCGACGCGCCGCACACGACACCGCGCTCGCCGGCAAACCGTGTCGGACGGCTCGCCCGTTCGGCGCAGTCAAAGGAGTGCATGACCTTGACCGCAACACACGTCAGCCCGACCGCTGCCTCTTCCACCGCTTCGCCGTCCGGCAAAGCCCCGCTCGCCGCGGACGACATCACCGTCGTCGACCAGAGCCTCCTCAAGCGCGCCGTCAGCGCCATGGCCATCGGCAATGCGATGGAATGGTTCGACTTCGGCGTCTACAGCTACATCGCCGTCACGCTCGGCAAGGTGTTCTTCCCGTCCAGCAGCCCGTCCGCGCAGTTGCTCGCCACCTTCGGCACGTTCGCGGCCGCGTTCCTCGTGCGCCCGCTCGGCGGCATGGTGTTCGGCCCGCTCGGCGACCGCATCGGCCGCCAGCGCGTGCTCGCCGCCACGATGATCATGATGGCCGCCGGCACCTTTGCGATCGGCCTGATCCCGAGCTACGCGTCGATCGGCATCATGGCGCCCGTGCTGCTGCTCGTCGCCCGCCTCGTGCAGGGCTTCTCGACCGGCGGCGAATACGGCGGCGCGGCCACCTTCATCGCCGAATTCTCGACCGACAAGCGCCGCGGCTTCATGGGCAGCTTCCTCGAGTTCGGCACGCTGATCGGCTACGTGATGGGCGCAGGCGTCGTCGCGCTGCTCACCGCGTCGCTGTCGCAGGAAGCGCTGCTGTCGTGGGGCTGGCGCGTGCCGTTCCTGATCGCGGGCCCGCTCGGCCTGATCGGTCTGTACATCCGGATGAAGCTGGAAGAAACGCCCGCGTTCAAGCGCCAGGCCGAAGAGCGCGAAGCGCAGGACAAGGCCGTGCCGAAGGCGCGCTTTCGCGACACGCTGATGCGCAACTGGCGTGCACTGCTGCTGTGCGTCGGCCTCGTGCTGATCTTCAACGTGACCGACTACATGGTGCTGTCGTACCTGCCGAGCTTCATGTCGTCGACGCTGCACTTCGACGAATCGCACAGCCTCGTGCTCGTGCTGATCGTGATGGTGCTGATGATGCCGCTGACGCTCGCCGCCGGCCGCCTGTCGGACAAGGTCGGCCGCAAGCCGGTGATGCTCGCGGGCTGCGTCGGCCTGCTCGTGCTGTCGATCCCGTCCCTGCTGCTGATCCATACGGGCACCACGGCCTCGGTGTTCGGCGGCCTGCTGATCCTCGGCGTGCTGCTGTCGTGCTTCACCGGCGTGATGCCGTCGGCGCTGCCGGCGCTGTTCCCGACCGAAATCCGCTACGGCGCGCTCGCGATCGGCTTCAACGTGTCGGTGTCGCTGTTCGGCGGCACGACGCCGCTCGTGACCGCGTGGCTCGTCGACATCACGCACAACCTGATGATGCCCGCGTACTACATGATGGGCGCCGCCGTGATCGGCATCGTGTCGGTCGTCGCGCTCGCGGAAACCGCGCGCCAGCCGCTGAAGGGCTCGCCGCCGGCCGTCGCGACGCGCCGCGAAGCCCATCAGCTCGTGCGCCAGCTGCGCGAACAGGACGACGATTCCGACGTGTACGGCGTCGCAACGCCGGCGCGCGCCTGAGCGTCGCCCAAGAAAAAGCCCCGGCCGAAGCCGGGGCCCGATCGAACCCGATCCGCCCGACCGGCTTGCGCCGGCCGGGCATTTTTTTATCCATGCGCCGCGAGCCGCTTCATGCCTGCGCTTCGCAGTGACGGCAGAAAATCAGCGCCCGCGAGCGCGACACGGCGGCCTGCGCACCGCGCGCCGCGACGATCAGCCCGATCTGACCGAGATTGAAATCGCGCTCGACCATCAACTGCGTCAGCGCGGCAAGCGGCAACACGACGGACGGGTGGTACAGGCTCGATTCGATCAGGTCTTTCATCATCGGCTCCATCAGGCAATGCATGATTCGATGGAGTGGATTCTAGGGACCGGGCGCTTGCGGATAAACAGCGCGAATGCGAAGTCACTTGTCGGCCGCCGCGAACAATCGGCGGCGGCTTGCCGGACCACGCGCGGCGACCGACGGCGCGCGGTGTGCGGTCGCCCCTGCCTGCGCCTAGACGAGCGGCGTCGCGACGAACGCCGGCAGCACTTCGGCCCGCGCCGAATGCGCGGCCAGTGCCGGATAACGGGCCGGATCGATCCGCGCGAGCACCGGGTAATCGGCCGCCATGAACTGCGTGAAGCGCCACGCGACCGCGACCGTCACGTCGGACTGCAGCAGGCGCGCCCCGCCGAGCCAGCCGTTTGCGGCCGCGACGAGCGGCTCCAGCGCGCCGTATGCGCCCTCGAGCTGGCTCAGCACGCGTTCGATCCACGGCGCGTGCTGCTTGTCGGCCGGACGCAGCGCCTGCTCGTAGACGATCTGCACGGTCTTCTCGGCGGCCGCCAGCGCGAAGCCGACCGGCACGAGCGCGCGCAGCCGCGCATCGACGGCGTCGGGCAGCAGGCGCCGCTCGGGCGCGACCCGGTGGTCGAGATAGTCGACGATCAGCGACGAATCGATCAGCATCGCGCCGTCGTCGGTGACGAGCGTCGGCGCCTTGACGACCGGGTTGCTCGCTTTGAACTGGTCGAAATGACGAAACACCGAGATCGACTCGTGTTCGAACGGGAGGTCGAGCAGCTGCGCCGAGATGGCGACGCGGCGCACGAACGGGGAATCCAGCATGCCGATCAGTTTCATTGCAAACGCTCCGCTTGAGGGACTGGGACCGACGACTGTAGCAGCGCCGCGCGGCATCGCCTAGCGCCGGCTCCCGACGGCGGCGGCCACGCGACCGCGTGGCGACGTGGCGACGTGGCGGAGCGTGCGCGGCCGGCTTTCGCGACGGTGCGCGCGATGCGCATCGCGCCGGCCGCCCGCGACGCTAACGTTGTGCGGCCACAGTGACCATAATGCAAGTTCACGCCCCTTACGCCCCAAGGTCCGCCATGTGGTATGCCCTCGTCGAGCAGCAGCGGGAATGGATGCGCGCGTGGCGCGCGGCGACGCGGCACGCGTTCGACGCGTGGCCCGCGGCCACGCTGCCGCGTACCGCATCGTCGTGCTACGACGACCTGTTCGAGCCGCTGCTCGGGCCTCGGAACGAGCCGCCGCGTTTCGACATCGGCTGGCCGGACGTCGGCGAGCACGTCGTCGCGCGCACGCCATTCTGCGACCTGCGGCGCTTCGCGCATGCCGACGCGCGGCGCACGGTGCTGCTGTGCGCGCCGCTCGCCGGGCATGCGGCCGTGATGATGCGGGAAACCGTCGAGACGCTGCTTGCGGACGGCGACGTCTGCGTGACCGACTGGCGCAATGCGCGCGACGTCCCGCTCGCGTCGGGCCGCTTCGGGCTCGACGACTACGTCGCGACGCTCGACGGCTTCATCGACGGGCTCGCGCACGACGACCGGCCGCTGCACGTCGTCGCCGTGTGCCAGGCGACCGTGCCGGCGCTCGGTGCGCTCGCGCTGCGCGCCGCGCGCGGCCTCGCGCCGCCCGCCAGCGTCACGCTGATCGGCGGCCCGCTCGACGCGCGCCGCAATCCGAGCGCGCTCGGCACCGCCGCCGCGACGCATTCGCTCGGCTGGTGCCGCCGCCACCTGATCGACATCGTGCCGCCCGGCTTCGCGGGGCACGGCCGCTACGTGTTCCCGACCTATCTGCAGCAGGGCGAGATCGCGCTCATGTACCCGCAGCGCTTCCTGTCGCTGATCGAGGCGTACGCGCTGGCCGCGTCCCGCTTCGACACGACCGGCGTCGCCGGTGCACGGCGTGCGCTGCTCGAATACACGGCGCTGCTCGACATGCCGGCCGAATATTTCCTCGATACGGTCGACATCGTGTTCCAGCGCACGAGCCTGCCGCTCGGCACGTGGGACGTGGGCGGCCGGCGCGTCGAGCCGGCCGCGCTGCGCGGCGCCACGCTGCTGACCGTCGAAGGCACATGCGACGCGGTCACGGGCGCCGGCCAGACGCATGCGGCGCTCGACCTGTGCCGCGGCCTCGCCGACGACGAGCGCTACCGCTTCGACGTCGACGACTGCGATCACTACGGGTTGTTTACCGGGGCGCGCTGGCGAGGCAATGTGCATCCGATGCTGCAGCACGTGTTCGCACGGGCCGAAAGTCGACGCCCTCGCCCGCGCCGCAGCCGGCGGACGTGATCCCGCATCAGGGGCGCGCTGCGTCGAGCAACGCGCGCACCTCGTCGTCGCTCGTCTGCTCGAAGTGCGCGTAGAACTGGCTGATCCCGAGAAACGGCAGCGGCAGCGACACCGTGACGAACGCGTCGGCCAGATCGTCGAACGCATGCCGCGCGCCTGCCGGCGCGACCGGCGCGGCCGCCACGATCCGCGCGGGGCGACGCTCGCGCAACGCCTGCAGCGCGACGCGCATCGACGCGCCGGTCGCGACGCCGTCGTCGACGACGATCGCGATGCGCCCGTCGACCGGCAGCGGCGGCGCGGCGCCGCGATACAGCGCTTCGCGGCGCTGCAGTTCGACCGTCTCGCGCGCGATCACGTCGGCAAGCTGCGCATCGGTCACGTTCATCGCGCGGAGCACCGAACGCTGCAGATGCATCGCGCCGCCCGTCGCGATCGCCCCCATCGCGAGCTCGGGATCGTGCGGCACGCCGAGCTTGCGCACGACCAGCACGTCGAGCGGCGCGTGCAGCGCGCGAGCGACCGGATACGCGACGGGCACGCCGCCGCGCGGCAACGCAAGCACGACGACGTTGCCACGCCCCGCGTAGTCGCGCAACGCGCCGGCCAGCTGGCGGCCGGCATCGGCGCGATCGACGAAACACTCGAACACGATCGGCTCCCTGCCGTTGCGCCGGATGCGCGAACACCGCGCCGGCGCCTGTCGACGAGCATGGTTCATCGGCCGTGCCGATGCAAGCAGGGTCACACCGGCGCGCACGGCGCCGCGGGAAAGGGTCAGAGGCCGGCGGCCTGCCGATACAGCCGCCAGAACGACTGCGCATAGGATTGCGCAAGCTCGGGCGCGCGCTGGAACACGTTCACCGTTTCCGCATGCGCGGCCGCGCCGTCGGACAGCGTGGTCAGCGCGACGCTGTCGTCGACGATCACGAAGCGCGGCGCGGGATCGCCGTGCCGCGAATCGATCGCCACGTCGACACCCGACGATTTCAGATAGCCGGCGCCGCTGTAACGGCCCGCGCGCGGCGAGCGCACGAGCACGACACGCACCTCGACCCCGCGCGCGCGGGCCGCACGCAGCGCGCTCGCGACCGCCGGCGGCAGGTGCATATAGCCGGCCAGCAGCACGCGGCGCTGCGCGTGGTCGATCAGATCGACGGTCGTGTCGGCCGCCGCGTTGTCATACGAAAAGTACGTGCCGACCGACGCGGCGTCGGACGGAATATGGCTGGCGTGGGCGCTCGCCGCGCAGCAGAGCGCAGCGAGAAGGAAGGCGGCGGGTCTCATGGCGGGCGCCATTGTAGCGATGCCAATTCGCGTGACAAGCATCGGCTGCGACGCTGCTGCGCCGGCGCAACACACAGCGCAAAACCGGTGCGCGGTAAGCGGATGACAGCCCGTTTTTCACGCCGTCGATCAGCCCGCCGCGACGCGCGCGAGCCAGCTCGCCACACCGTCGACCGAACGGAAATCCGCGAGGCTGCGCGCCGGCAGCGCCGGATACGCGCCGGCGGCCATCTCGGCCAGCGCGCGGCCGGGACCGAGTTCGAGGAACGCGGTCGCGCCGGCCTCCACGCACGCGGCAAGACAGGCCGCCCACTCGACCGGCTCCGCGATCTGCCGCGCCAGCTTGTCGAGGCCCGCGTCGACGTCGAGCACCGACGCGCCGTCGATCCCCGAAACGAGCCGCGTGCCGGGCAGCGGTCGCCGCACGGGCGTCGCGGCGAGCGACGCGCGGAACATCGGCACCGCCGCGGCGAGCCGGCGCGTGTGCGACGCGATCCGCACGCACACGGGCGCGACGCGCAGCGCGCCGTCGCGCGACGCGGCGTCGGCTACCGCATCGACATCGGCCTGCCGCCCGGCGACCACGAACGCGTCGCCGGGGTTCGCGATCGCGATCGCCGCATCGCGGCCGTCGCACAACCGCGCAAGCTGCGCGCGCGTCAGGCCGCGCACGAACACCATGCGCTCGTCGCCGCCGCTCGCGGCGTCCATCGCACGCGCACGCGCATCGGCGAGGTCGAGCGCGGCGCGCGGCTCGATCATCCCCGCGACGCTCCACGACGCGACTTCGCCGACGCTGTAGCCGGCCACGCAGCGCCGGCGCGGCCACACCGCATCGAGCAGCGCGGCGGCCGCGAGCGCCTGGACCGTGCAGAGGATCTGCGCGGCGCGGTTCTCGCGCAGCGCGTCCGGGCCGGCCTGCCGGACCCACGCGCGCGGATCGTCGCCGAGCAGCCGGCCGGCATGCGCGAACAGCGCGTCGGCCTGCGGCACGGCGCCGGTCAGATCGAACATGTCGGCGCGCTGCGCGCCTTGCCCCGAACAGAGGATGGCGAGCGTCATCGCGCGCCCTCGTCGATTTCGAGCGCATCGACGAAGACGCTCATCGCGAGCAGGTCGGCCGCGCCGCCCGGGCTCAGCCGGCGCGCGACGAACGCACGATGCGCGGCGGCCGCGCGCAGCCGCCAGTCGCGCGCACGCACGCCGCCACGCGCGACGAACGCGCGTGCGGTCGCCTGCGCGAAGTCGAGGCCGGCCTGGCCGCCCCGGTGCAGCAGGTTCGTATCGTCGAGCGCGGCGATCAGCGCGAAGCACGCGTCGACGCGCGCGGCTTCCGGGTCGCCGGGCAGGTCGCGCCGCGCGCGACGCAGCGCGGGCAGTCCGACCGCATAAACGGTCGTGAAACCGTCGGCCGCCTCGCGCCGCGCGCCGCCGACGCCGTAGCGGCGGCTCGCGCGTTCGCCGTTGCTGTCGGGCAGGCGCGGGCCGCCGAGGATGTCGGCCCCCCAGCGGCGGGACACGAACGCGCCGAGCGTCATCCCGTCCGGCACGGCGCCCGGCACCGCGCGCCGGCCCGCGGCCGCGCACAGCAGCCCGAGCCCGAAGATCGCGCCGCGATGCGTATTGACGCCGCCCGTCGCCGCGAGCATCGCGTGCTCGGCGCGCAGGCCGATCTTGCGCAGCACGGCCATGTCCGCATCGCGCGCGCCCGCGTCGGCCAACTCGGCGAAGTAAGGGCGCAGCACCGCGGCGCTGCGGGCGAACGTCGCGGCATCCATATCCGCATGACTGCCGGTATCGACATGACTGACGAGCCCCGGCTTCGGATAGGTGTCGATTTCGAGCACGAGGCTGCGCTCGGCCAGTTCGGCGAGGCGCTCGGCTTCGAGCGGCGCCGCGACGCGGCAGGCGGCCCACGCGCTCATCGCGCGCCTCCGGTGAATGCGTCGGCCCGCATCAGTTCGACGGCGATCGCGGTCTTGACCGCAACTTCCGACTGCCGCGCATGCAGTTCGCGCCAGTTCACACCCGCGCCGTCGTCGCGCAGCAGTTCGCCGTCGATGCGCATCGGCGCGCGCGCGTCGAGCGCCGCGAGGCCGTCGAGCAGCGGTGCGATCGATCCGGCATCCGGCAGCGGAAACACGAGGTCGAGATCGGACGACTCGCTCAGGTAGCGCTCGCCCGTCAGCGCCTGCCATGCGAGGCTGCCGAACACGCGGCCCTGCACGCCGCAGCGCGCGCCGAGCGCGTCGAGTTCGCGCAGCGGCGCGCGCCACGCGTCGGGCGCGGCTGCAAGCACGTCAGGCAATGCGGGCAACGGGCGGACCGTCGCGAGCGCGTCGGCGGCCGCGTTCAATGCGATGCGCCGCTTGCCCGCCGAAGGCGGCAGCGGCAGGCCGAGCGGCACGCGGCCGGCATCGACCTCGTCGGGCGATGCGCGACGCACGATCAGCGGCCAGCCGCGCCCGGCCCATGCGCGCACGAGCGGATCGCCCGCCAGCGCGGGATCGCGCGCGA
The DNA here is from genome assembly GCF_001718555.1 of Burkholderia metallica. Taxonomy (NCBI): domain Bacteria; kingdom Pseudomonadati; phylum Pseudomonadota; class Betaproteobacteria; order Burkholderiales; family Burkholderiaceae; genus Burkholderia; species Burkholderia metallica. Next base: position 1,333,062 of record NZ_CP013401.1, on the reverse strand, counting down.
ATGCCGCGCCCCACCCCGCCGCCGTCAGCGTGACGAGCGTGTGGCGGCGCAGCGGCAGCTCAGCGTGCGGCACGCGCGAGCGCCTCGACGCGCCGGGCGACATCCGCGGCGACCGGCCGGCCGCGCGCGGCGCGCCGGTCGATACGGTCGACCGGCTTGGCCAGCCATTCGCCGACCTGCGCGTCGAGCGCGCGGGCCGGATCGAGCACGGCGTCGACGGCGCCCATCTTCACGAGGTTGTCGAGCCCCGGCGCGAACACCGGCGTCGAGCGCGCCATCTCCTTCAGCACGTCGATCGGCAGCTTGGTCACGCGCGACATCGACGGCAGGTCCATCACCTCCGGCTCGGCGCCCGGCACCGCGAGCAGCGTGCGCGTCGCGAGCGCGGTCGCGATGAACGCACCGGCGGCCGTGTGGCCGTACAGCACGCCGATCGTCCGGTGCCCGGCGAGATCCGCATGCATCAGGCACTTCGCGAGATGCGACAGCCCTTCGTTCAGGCCGAGCAGTTCGTCGCGCTTGCTCATCCGCTGGCTGTCGCTGTCGACGAGGACGAGGATCGGCGTGTCGCCGCCACGCGCGACCGTGTCGAGCACGCGCGCCGCGAGCGTCAGCGCCTCGTCGATGCCGAACGGCGAACGGTCGGCCACGCCGATCACGTCGACACGCGTGCCGGCCAGTTCCGCATGGCCCGTCAGCAGGCCGCCGGTTCGCGCAATCGAATGGCCTTTCGGAAACAGCGCGTTCAGGATTTCATCGAGCGTCATGCTGCCTCCCGCCGGGCTGCCGCAACGGGCGTCACGGGGAATGCGCGGCGCATCGCCGCGCACCCGCACAGCCGGCCGCAAGAGTCAGCCGCGCAGTCGACGCGTAGCGAACAACGTGAGCGTAGGGGGCGATTCATTTCGGCTCCTGTAACTGGTCAGCGAGTTTCGCGAATTCATCGTCGGGCATCCCGGGAATCGCTTCCGGCTTGTCGGCCCCGAGCGCGCGCCACACGTCGAGCGCATCCTTGCATGCGCCGAACCGCCCGACGCGCGCTTCGAGGCGCGCCTGTTCGGCACGCAGCATCGCCGCGTCGAACGCCGGCGCGCGGCCGATCAGGTCGAGCGCCGCCGCGCGGAACGCATCCGGGGTATCGGCGACATATCGGTCCGCAGCGCCGATCAGCCGCCGATGCTTGCCGCCCATCGTGCGCCAGATCAGCGCGCGATCCTTCGAGTCGAATTCCTCGACGCCGCGATTCGTCTCGATCACCTCGGGGCCGGACACGCTGATGCGCCCCTGCTCCGACACCGCGAGCGCCGAACAGCACGCGGCGAGCAGCCCGCCGCCGCCGTAGCAGCCCGCGCGCCCGCCGATCAGCCCGATCACCGGCACGCCGGCCGCGCGGGCTTCGACGAGTGCGCGCATGATCTCGGCGATCGCGAGTTCGCCCGCGTTCGCTTCCTGCAGCCGCACGCCGCCCGTATCGAACAGGATCAGCACCGGCGTGCCGGTTTCGCGCGCGGCACGCAGCAGCCCGGTGAGCTTCGCGCCGTGCACTTCGCCGAACGCGCCGCCCATGAAGCGGCCTTCCTGCGCGGCGACGAACACCGGCCGGCCGTCGAGCCGGCCGTGGCCGACCACCATCCCGTCGTCGAACTGCTGCGGCAGGTCGAACAGCGGCAGGTGCGGGCTCGTCACGCGCTCGGCCGGGCCGAGGAATTCGCCGAAACTGCCCGCATCCAGCAGCCCGTCGATGCGCTGCCGCGCCGATGCCTCGTACCAGCTCGCCGCATTCGCGACGAACGCCGGTGCGTCGCGACTGACGTTGACGTCGTTCATGCCGATTCCCCCTCGATCGCGCGCACGGCCTGCGCGAGCCGCAGCGACACCATGTCGGGCCGCGCGCCGCCGTCGTTGATCGACAGCTTCAGGCCGCCCGGCGCGCGCCGCTCGACGAAATCCGTGACGACGGCCTCCCATACCGCGCCGAAACCGACCGCCGCGGTACGGATGTCGATCTCGCATGCGTTGCCCGGCAGCACGCGCTCGACAAGCACCTCGAGATTGCCGGAGGCCACCACGCCGACGAGCGCGGCGGCCTCGTCGCCCTTCGCGCGTTCGCGCGCGGTGAAGCGATAGTTCAACTGTTCCATGCCCTCTTCCTCACCAGTTGCGGAACCGCGCCGGCGGCGCATAGAGGCCGCCCGACCAGTGCACGAGATCCTTGATCGAACGCGCGGCGAGCCAGCGGCGGTCGGCGTCGAGCGGATCGATGCCGAGATCCTCCGGGCGACGGATCACGCCGCGCTCGCGCAACCGCTCGACCATCCGGCGATCGCGGCCGCGGCCGATTTCCGTATAGCCGGCCACGCCGCGGATCGCTTGCTCGCGCTCGTCCTTGTCGCGGCACATCAGCAGGTTCGCGATCCCTTCCTCGGTGACGATGTGCGTGACGTCGTCGCCGTAGACCATGATCGGCGCGAGGTCGAGCTGCAGCTTGTCGGCGAGCTTCAGCGCGTCGAGCTTCTCGACGAACATCGGCACGTTCTTGTCGCCGAACGTCTCGCCGATCTGCACGACCAGCTTGCGGCCGCGCCGGAGCGCCGCCGGCGTGTCGGGGTCGGCCTGCGCGCCGGCCTTCAGCCACGGCTCGCTCGGATGGCGCCGGCCGCGCGCGTCGCTGCCCATGTTCGGCGCGCCGCCGAAGCCGGCGATGCGCTCGGCCGTGACCGTCGACGAATGGCCGGACAGGTCGATCTGCAGCGTCGAGCCGATGAACATGTCGCACGCGTAGAGGCCGGCCGTCTGGCAGAACGCGCGGTTCGAGCGCAGCGACCCGTCGGGGCCCGTGAACCAGATGTCGGAGCGCGCGCGGATGTAGTCGTCCATCCCGACTTCCGAGCCGAAGCAGTGGATCTGCTCGACCCAGCCCGACTCGATCGCGGGGATCAGCGTCGGGTGCGGATTGAGCGCCCAGTGCGAACAGACCTTGCCCTTCAGCCCGAGCTTCTCGCCGTAGGTCGGCAGCAGCAGCTCGATCGCGGCCGTGTTGAAGCCGATCCCGTGGTTCAGGCGCTTGATCCCGTACGGCTCGTAGATGCCCTTGATCGCGAGCATCGCGGTGAGGATCTGCGTTTCTGTGATCGCGGCCGGGTCGCGCGTGAACAGCGGCTCGACGTAGAACGGCCGGCCGGCCTCGACGACGAAATGCACGCGGTCGCCCGGGATGTCGACGCGCGGCACCTTGTCGACGATGCGGTCGACCTGCGCGATCACGATGCCGTCCTTGAACGCGGTGGCCTCGACGACGGTCGGCGTGTCTTCGGTGTTCGGGCCGGTGTACAGGTTGCCGTCGGCGTCGGCGCTGACCGCGGCGATCAGCGCGACCTGCGGCGTGAGATCGATGAAGTAGCGGGCGAACAGTTCGAGATACGTGTGCACCGCGCCGAGCGCGATCTTGCCGCCGAACAGCAGCTTCGCGATGCGCTGCGACTGCGGGCCGGAGTACGCGAAGTCCAGACGCTTCGCGATGCCGCGCTCGAACACGTCGAGATGCTCGGGCAGCACGACGCCCGACTGCACCATGTGAAGGTCGTGGATCTTCGCGCTGTCGACGTCGGCGAGCGCCGTCGCGAGCAGGTCGGCCTGCTTCTGGTTGTCGCCTTCGAGGCACACGCGGTCGCCGGGGCGCAGCACCGCTTCGAGCAACGCGACGGTGTCGCGCGCATCGACCCGCTTGCCCCGCGCGAAGGCCGCGCCGGCCGCGAGGCGTGCATCGCGCGCCTGCCGCGCGTGATTCCATCCCGTCATGAACAGTTCTCCCGCTTCGATGGTTCAGCGGCATTCTAAGCCTGGCGCCGCCGCCGATTGATGATGTTGACGAATGCGACTCAGAGGACGCCGCGATGGATGCGGCCCGCACGCGGGCCGTACATCGTCCGGGTCTATGCGCCGACCAGTGCGCGCGTCGTGAAGAACAGCAGCGACGGGCCGAGCAGGCAGCCGACGCCCGTATGGAACGTCGCGACCAGCGCGCCGTACGGCACGAGCCGGCGGTCGGTCGCGGCGAGCCCCGCGCTCACGCCGCTGACGGTGCCGGCCAGGCCGCCGAAGATCATCGCGGAGCGCGGCGTCTTCAGGCCCATGAAGCCGGCCGCGACCGGCGTGCCGACCATCACGATGATCGCCTTCACGAGCCCCGTCGCGATGCTGAGCGCGATCACGTCGGAGCTCGCACCGATCGCCGCGCCCGTGACGGGCCCGACGATATAGGTGACGGCGCCCGCGCCGATCGTCGTCATGCTGACCGCGTCGGTATAGCCGAACGCGCGTGCGATGCACGCGCCGACGATGAACGGTAGCACGGTGCCGAGCAGCAGCGACACGACGCCGACGAGCCCGGCCTTGCGCGCCTCGGCCGGCTGCACTTCGAATGCGGTCGCGACGATCGCGAAATCGCGCAGCATCGCGCCGCCCATCAGGCCGACGCCCGCGAACAGCGGCACGTCGGCGAGGCCCTTCTCGCCGCCGGTGAACGCGCCGCCGACGTAAGCCAGCGCGAGGCCGATCACGATCGCGATCGCGGAGCCGTGCACGCGGCCGAACGTGAGCTTGCGCGACGCGAGCGACGAGATCCACATGATCAGGCCGACCAGCGCGAACGACGCGACGAGCCCGTTGTGGGCGACGGTTTTTTCGAGCATCTGCAGCATGGCGGCCTCCGTCACTGTTCTTCGAATTGCGGCACGCCCGCGAAGGCCGTGTCGTCGCGCCCGGTGCGCACGAGTACCGCGATGCAGCATGCGCAGATCGCGACCGCGCCGACGGCGGCCAGCAGCGCGACGGGGCCGCCCTTGAGCGCGGCGACGACGTTCTGGTTCGCGGCCATCGCGACGACCACCGGGATGTACATCGCGCCCCAGAAACCGACGCCGGCCTCGGTCTCCTTCGGCAGCCAGCCGCGGCGGTGCAGCCACAGGCGCAGGCAGATCAGCAGCAGCATCGCGATGCCGACGCCGCCGACGTTGGTCTTCACGCCGATCGCGCTGCCGAGCAGGTCGCCGAGGAACAGTCCGGCCAGATGGCAGAACGCCAGCAGCGCGGTTCCGTAGATGATCATGAGTCGTCTCCAGTCTCTTCGTGACGGGCGCCGAACGCGTGCGGAAGCCGGCGCCGCACGCCGATCCGGTGCGCGGACTCGTCTCCTGCGGCGGTGCGCCGCGGCCCGGCGGCTCGTCGTGCGAGCACGTTCTCGGGGTCGATGGGATGATGCGGTTTCGGGCCGGACGCCGGATGGCTTAGACTGACCGATACAGCCGGCGGCGCGACACGGGCTACGCGTCCGGCAGCTCCCGTTCGCAGAGGCTGCACCGGCGCGTGATCCGATACTAGCGCCGCGCCATCCGGCCATTTATGAAGTTGTCGAAACCGATTCAGTGGATTTAGCAATGCGCCCGTTACCGCCCGAGCTGCTGCGCAGCTTCGTCGCCGTCGCCCAGTCCGGCAGCTTTACCGCCGCGTCCGAGCGCGTGAGCCTGTCGCAGTCGACCGTCAGCCAGCACATCCGCCGCCTCGAGGAGCTGCTCGACCGGCCGCTGTTCGAACGCGACACGCGCAACGTGCACCTGTCGCAGCACGGCGACGCGCTGTTCCGCTACGCGGTGCGCATTCTCGAACTGATGGACGAAGCCGTCACGTCGGTATGCGGGCCGCCGCTGTCGGGCAAGGTGCGGCTCGCGATGTCGGAGGATTTTGCGTCCGCGCACCTGACGGCCGCGCTCGCGAGCTTCGTGCAGCGCAATCCGGATGTCGAGCTCGCGATCTCGACCGGGCTGTCGGGCGACCTGTTCGACGCGCTCGACGAAGGGCGGCACGACCTGGTGTTCGCGAAACGCATCGCCGGCAGCCGGCGCGGCCGCGTGATCCGCAGCGAGCCGCTGTACTGGTGCACCGGCCCCGATTCGCGGATCACCGGCCACGAAGCCGTGCTGCCGCTCGCGATGCATCCGGAGCCGAGCGTGTCGCGCCGTCGCGTGCTCGAATCGCTGGAGGCCATCGGGCGGCCGTACCGGATCGCCGTGGTGAGCAGCAGCGTCGCGGTGCTGCGCGCCGCCGCGAGCGCGGGGCTCGGCGTCAGCGCGTTCGCCGGCTACGTGATCCCGGCCGGGCTCGCGCGGCTCGACACGGGGCTGCCCGAACTCGGCGAACTCGAATACGTGATCGACCGGCCGGCGGCCGCGTCGCGCTCGACGCTTGCGCTCGAAGCCACGCTGATCACGGCGGCGGCCGAGTTGTAACGGTATCGCGCGCCCGGGCGCGTGCGTCGCACCTGACAGCTTTGCCCGGAACGCGTCATCGTCCGCGCAGCGCCCGCTCGCGACAATGGGCTCCCGTCGGAACGCATCGCATCTCGCTGCGTGCCTCCGATACCCCGTCCCCTTGACCGGAGCCCACCATGAAGAACATCCTGCGATTCGCCGTCGCGACCGCCGCAGCCGCCGTGCTGTCCCCCGCCTTTGCGCAGACCGACACGTCGGCCCCCGCACCGGGGCTGACGCGCGCGGAAGTCATTGACCAGCTCAAGCAGGCCTATCTCGACGGCGAACTGCCGACGAACGACGGCAACTACCCGCCGAACGCGGCGACGCGCGCGCGCAACCGCGAACTCGTGCAGGCCACGAACCCCGCGTGGCTGGCCCAGACGCCGCCCGCCCACGAGGCGATGTCGCAGCAATAGCCGGCCCAGCCGCGCCGGCGGGTGCGGATCACGGCAGGAAGCTGCGGCGCCGCGCGTCGATCAGTTCGACGAGCAGCCGGTCGCGCTCCGCCGCCAGTTCCTGTATCGAGCGTTCGCCCTGAATTGCGCGCAACTCGTCGTTCAGCTTGCGATCGACTGCCGGATCGAACGACGGCGTGCCGAGGTCGTCCCACCAGCTCGTGATCGGCCCCGACAGGTGCTCGAGGAAGTGCGCGATCCCGCCCGCGCCGCCGCCGAGGTGATAGGTCAGGCACTGCCCCATCAGCCCCCAGCGCAGCCCGGGGCCCCACGCGACGGCCTTGTCCGCATCGGCCACGCTCACGACGCCTTCGCCGACGAGGTGATACACCTCGCGGAACAGCGCGGCCGCGAGCCGGTTCGCGACGTGGCCGGTCATCTCCTTGTTCAGCACGATGGTCTGCTTGCCGAGCCCATCGTAGAACGCCTTCACGCGCGCGATCACGTCCGGGCCGGTCGCATCGCCGCCGACCAGCTCGACGAGCGGGATCAGGTGCGGCGGATTGAACGGGTGCGCGATCAGGCAGCGCTCCGGATGCTTCGCGCACGCGGTCTGGATTTCGGACATCTTCAGGCCCGACGAGCTCGACGCGATCGGCACGTGCGCGGGCAGCACGTCGTCCATCTGCCGGTACAGCGCACGCTTCACGTCGAGCCGCTCGGGGCCGTTCTCCTGCACGAAATCGACACCGTCCAGCGCACGCACGAGATCGGCGTCGAACGACAGCCGCACCGACAGGTCGGCAGCCCGGTCGCCGAGAAACGCGGCGAGCGCGTCGCGCAGCCGCGCGTCGGCCTGCGGCGCCGGGTCGGTCGCGACGACGTCGAAGCCCTGCGTCAGATAGAAGGCGGCCCAGCTCGCGCCGATCACGCCGGTGCCGACGATCGCGATACGTTGAATGTCCATGTGCGTCCGGTCTCCGTGGTCAGTGGATGCGCGGGGATTGTCGCATCGATTGGCATCGATTCGCAGCGTCGCGCCGCGGCGATGCGGCGTGCGATTTCCCCTCTTGAAATCCGTTTCGGCGACCTCTAATTACGCGGTGCCGGGGCACCGCCCCGCTTCGATCCAGCGGAACCCCGCGCGGCACCGTGCCGTCGGCGCCCGTCGCGTATTCCGCGCTTCACGTGCAGGAGGACCATCATGAGCGATCTCTATTTCGGCAACGACCTGTTCGACGAATTCGCCCGCATCCAGCGCCAGATGGCGGGCCTGTTCGGCGGACTTCCGACCGGCATCCGCGCGGGCCGGCCGAGCGCATTCCCCGCGCTGAACATCGGCGCGACCGACGACACGATCGAGATCGTCGCGTTCGCGCCCGGCATGGCCGCGGCGGACTTCGACGTATCGATCGACAAGGATCTGCTGACGATCAGCGGCGAGCGCAAGCCCGTGCCGCAGCCAGCCGGCGACGACGTGCGCACGTATGCGCAGGAGCGCTTTCACGGCAAGTTCCGCCGCGTGGTCGAGCTGCCGCAGAACGCCGATCCCGACAACGTCAGCGCCCGCTACGAAAACGGCTGCCTGCTGATTCGCGTCGGGCGTCGCGAAGAATCGAAGCCGCGCGCCATCACCGTCCAGTAACCTCGGCATCACCTTCAGGAGAACGACATGAATACGAGCCAGACCCTGACCGAACGCCAGTCCGGCACCCCGTCCGCGGCCGCTGGCGCTACCGCCACCGCCACCGCAGACGACGCAGCGCGTCGGCCCGCGATCGTGCCGGCCGTCGACATCGTCGAAGATTCGCAGTGCGTGACGCTGCGCGCCGACCTGCCCGGCGTGCCGCGGGAAAACCTCGACGTGAAGGTGCACGACAGTACGCTGACGATCGAAGCCGAAGCGCGCATCGACACGCCGGCCGAGTTGCGCGTGCGGCATGCGGAAGTTCGCGCGCCGCGCTTCGAGCGCACGTTCGCGCTGAGCGCGGACCTCGACACGTCGCGGATCGACGCGAACCTGCGAGACGGCGTGCTCACGCTGACGATTCCGCGTCGCGAAGAAACCCGCCCGCGCCGTATCGACGTGAAAGCCGGCGACGCATGAGCGTCTCGCTGCGGTACGGCCCGATGCCGTACCGACGATGAACAAGCCCCGCCAGGCAACGCCTGTGCGGGGCTTGTTTCACGACACGCGGCACGCGGCGGCGCCGGTGGCTTCAATCGAAATCGAACAGGTCGAACACCGACTTCTTGCGACGCCGGCCGTCGTGCCGGTAACGGTCGTCGTGCGTGCGGCCGTCGCGCCCCCAGCCATCATCGCGGCCGCGCTGCGCGGACGCATCGGGCGACGCCGGTGCGGCGTCGCGGCGTGCCGGCGCGTCATCGGTTTCGCGGGCGATCAGCTTGTCGAGTTCGCCGCGATCGAGCCACACGCCGCGGCAAGTCGGACAGTAGTCGATCTCGATCGACTGGCGCTCGGCCATCAGCAGGTCGGGCGTCTTGCAGACAGGGCATTTCATCGCGTCTCTCCTTTCCGGGCGAATGTCGTCCGGATTCCGTACGATGCGCGCGCGCCGGCCGCGGCCGGCGTCACGCGCGGTGGTTCAGTGGCCTTGCGTGCGTGCCGCGCGCTTCGCCTTCGCACGCCGCGCCAGCATGTTCATCCCTTCGACGAAGGCCGAGAACGCCATCGCCGCGTAGATGTAACCCTTCGGCACGTGCGAACCGAACCCTTCGGCGATCAGCGTCATCCCGATCACGACCAGGAACGACAGCGCGAGCATCACGATGGTCGGGTTGCGGTCGATGAAGCGTGCGAGCGGCTGCGCGGCGAACAGCATCACGGCGACGGCGACGATCACCGCGACGAACATGATCGGCACGTGTTCGGTCATGCCGATCGCGGTCACGATGCTGTCGATCGAGAACACGATGTCGAGCATCACGATCTGGCCGATCGCGGCCCACATCGTCAGGCCGACCGCGCCGCCGGCACCGCCCGCGCCGTCACCGTCGTGCGACACGTGGTGATGGATCTCGGTGGTCGCCTTCCACACGAGGAACAGGCCGCCCGACAGCAGGATCATGTCGCGCCACGAGAACGCATGGTCGAACAGCGCGAACACCGGTTCGGTGAGGCTCGCGATCCACGCGACGCTGCCGAGCAGCGCGAGGCGCATCACCAGCGCGAGCGCGATACCGAGGCGCTGCGTGCGGGCGCGCTGCGCTTCGGGCAGCTTGTTGCTGAGGATCGAGATGAAGATCAGGTTGTCGATGCCGAGCACGACTTCCATCACGACGAGCGTGAGGAGCGCGGCCCAGACGGCGGGGTCGGCGGCAAGCGTCAGCAGGTAGTCCATGAATGGGCCGATGCGAAAGTGGAAAGCCAGATGATATGCCGCCGCGAACTTCGTAAAAATCAGCGAGAATCTGAGTTTTGGTTCGGTTTTTCCGAAATTACGATCCGATGCTCAATTTCCGACATCTGTACTATTTCTGGGTCGTCGTGAAGGAAGGCGGCTTCGCGCGCGCGGCCGCGCGGCTCGACATGGCCGTGCAGACGATCAGCGCGCAGGTGCGCGAGCTCGAGAAGGCGCTCGGGCACCAGTTGCTGCGCCCCGCCGGGCGCGGCGTCGCGATGACCGACGCCGGCCAGGCCGCGTTTGCGCGAGCGGAAGCGATCTTCGAGCTCGGGCGGCTGATTCCCGACGAAGTGCGCGCGGCGGCGAGCCGGCCGACCGTCCGGCTCGCGGTCGGGCTCGCCGACGGCATCTCCAAGCTCGCCGCGCACGCGATCCTCGCGCCCGTGCTGGATACGCCGACGCTGCGGCTGCTGTGCCACGAGGGCGAGCACGATGCGCTGCTCGCGGAGCTTGCGCTGCATCACCTCGATCTGGTGCTGGCCGGCCAGGGTGCGCCGTCGGGGTCGAACCTGCGAGTAACGAGCGAGCGGCTCGTCGCGTCGCCGGTCGACTGGTATGGCCCCGCAACGCTCGTCACGCCGGCCGCGCGGCAGCAGTTTCCGCAGTGCCTCGCCGACCTGCCCGTGCTGCTGCCGACCGCCCATTCCGCGCTGCGCGCGCGCCTCGACCTGTGGCTGGAAGGCGAACGGATCGTGCCGCGTGTGGCCGGGGAGTTCGAGGACAGCGCGCTGATGGCCGTGTTCGCGGCGCGCGGCCTCGGCGTGTTTCCGCTGAGCGAACTCGGCGCGAACGACGCGTCGCTGCTGCGCGGGCTCAGGCGGCTCGGGCGCGCGGGCGACGTGACCGAGGAGATCCACGCGATCCGCTCGCGGCGCGGCGAACACCATCCGCTGACGTCGCAATTGCTGGCCGCCGCACGCGGCGTGCCGGCCGACTGAAGCGAGCGCGACATCAAACGAAACTATAATGACGCCCCGGCCTTACGAGATTGCCGCGCGCTTCATCCACGCACCGCCGTTGCGCGCGCGCTCGCCAAGCCTTCTGAAAGACGCCATGCACACCCGATTTCGCCTGTTTTCCGTTTCGTGCGCGCTCGCGGCCGCGACCGTGCTGGCGGCGTGTTCGTCGCCGCCCAAGCCGATCTATCAGCAGGAACAGTTCGACGCGACCACCAGCCCGTATGCGCACACGTTCCATTCGAAATCCGACGCGGCCTGCGAGGCCGCGCGGCGCGCGCTGCTGAGCCAGGGCTACGTGGTGTCGTCGTCGCGCAACGATGCGGTCGACGGCAGCAAGAATTTCCAGCCGAACAACGACATGCACGTCGTGATCGAGTTTCACGTCGTGTGTGCGGACGCGACCGCGGACGGCTCGTCGAGCATCGCGTACGTGAACGCGGTGCAGGATCGCTACACGCTGAAGAAGTCGAATACGTCGGCCAGCGTCGGCCTCAGCGTGTTCGGCTCGCTGTCGCTGCCGATCGGGTCGAGCGACGACGCGCTCGTGAAGACCGCCAGCGAGACGATTCCCGCCGGCGTGTTTTACGAGCGCTTCTTCAACCTCGTCGAGCATTTCCTGAAGATCGATCCGGCCCGCCGCGACCGCGCGACCGTCAAGGCCGCCGAGAAGGAACCGGTCACGCCGCTGCCCGAGCCCGCGCCGACGCCGCAGGGTGAGCCGATGAAGATGACGACGCCGGTCGTGCCGACGCCACCCGCGGCGCCGGTGCCGCTTTCGCTGCCGGCCGTCGCGCCCGAGTCGGGTGTGAACGCGGTGCCGGTCGCGGGGGCGGCCGTGGCGGCGCCCGTCGGGATGCGTGCTGTCGTACCGGCGGCCACGTCGGGTTCAGGGGCTGCTGCGCCGGCTTCGGGAGCATCGTCGGCGTCTGTGCCGGCTGTGGCGCCTGCACTCGCTGGCGCGCATGCAGCGACCTCGGGACCGGGATCGACACCGGCGTCGGTTCCCGCGCCGACATCGGCCTCCGGCCCGGCATCGCCGCCTGCCGTAGCGGCATCGACACCGGCCGCTTCAGCGCCGACCGCTTCAACACCGGCCGCTTCAGCGCCCGCCGCTGTGACGCCGGCACCGGCACCCGCGCCGACCGCGCCTGCGCCCGCATCTGCCGCATCGGCCCCCGTACCGGCATCCGCACCGTCGAGCACATCGCCCGCGCCGGCTGCTGCCCATCCAGTCGCATCGTCCGCACCGGCCGCAAACTGACCGGCCGCCCGTATCGTCGCGCCCCGGCCGCAGCCGGCATCGCGCGACGATACGCACCCTTCCCCGTCATTCGTTACCGGAAATTCCGCACTGCCGGCTACCTGCCCGTGTCGCCGACATCGCGTCGGCGCTTCGCGGCGCACCTGCGCGCCCGATTTCGCCGTTTGCGATGATCGACGGCCGCCCGGCCGTCACACCGCATGCCTGCTTGACCCGCTCGCCCCAACTAGCGCAATTCGGCGCGCAGCGTCTGCATCTGCTCGACGGTCGCCGTCACGCCGCCGCAGACGATCACCGCGATATCCGCCGCCGACTCGAGCACGGGCACCGGCCGCTCGAGCGCGGCCAGCGCCGCACCGCATGCCGGCTCGACGACGATCCGGTGCTCGTCGAGGAATCGCAGCGACGCGGCCACCGCGTCGGCATCGGACACGACGACCGGATGAATCGCGTGCCGCGCGGCCCATTCGAGCGCCGCATCGCACGGACGCTTCGCGCCGAGCGACGTCGCGATGCTCGTGATCGCCGGCAATTCGACCGCGCGCCCCTGCGCGAGCGAGCGCGCATAGCAGTCGGCGCCTTCCGTTTCGGCCGCGACCACCGGCACGTCGTGCCAGCCGTTGCGCGCGAGCCCTTCGAGCACGCCGCACAGCAACCCGCCGCCGCCGACCGCGAGCACGACCGCGTCGGGCTTCGGGCCGACCGCCGCCATCTCGTCGATCATCGTCGCGTGGCCCTGCCACAGCATGCGGTCGTCGAACGGATGCACGAATGCGTCGTGCTCGCCGAGCGCCGACTGCGCGAACGCGTTCGCCTCGGCCCAGCTCGCACCGTGCACGACGAGTTCCGCGCCCTCGACGCGAATCAGCTCGCGGGCGCGCGCCGACGCGCTTTCCGGCACGACGACGCGCACCGGCACGCCGAGTTCGCGGCCGCAATACGCGACCGCGATACCGGCATTGCCACCCGACGACGACACGAAGCGCCGCGCGCCGGCCGCATGTCGCGCTTCGCACACGGCGCCGATGCCGCGCAGCTTGAACGAGCCCGACGGCTGCAGCGCATCGAGCTTCAGCCGGATGGTCCTGCCGAGCCGGCGGGACGCGATTTGCGAGCGGATATAAGGGGTCGGGATATGAAGCGGCATGGCGACGGGATCGAAAGGAATGGAGAAAACGAAGAAAGCGCGCGACTCGCCGGCGCGGGCGGGGCGTGACGGTCATCGTACGGCACGGCGCTCATGCTTTCCAATACCATCGAATGGCGTTTGCTATGCTTTCTAGGTATATCAACGGACCGGAGTACATCCCGCATGCGCAAGATCGAACTGCGTCACCTGCGCTACTTCGTCGCCGTCGCGCAGGCGGGCAGCGTGATGGCCGGCGCCCGTGCGGCCGGCATCGTCCAGCCCACGCTGTCGCGACAGATTCGCGAACTCGAGGACGCGATCGGCACGCCGCTCCTGGTGCGCCGCGCGACGGGCGTCACGCTCACGCCGGCCGGCACGAGCTTCCTGCAGGACGCGACCGCCCTGCTCGCGACGCTGCAGGACAGCCGCGAGCGCGCATTGCGCAGCGCGGCCGGCCAGCTGGGCGAGCTGCGGCTGGGCGCATTGCCGAACTGCCTGCCGCTGCCCGTGGTCGCGAACGTCCTCAAGGCGTTTCGCGACGCGTGCCCGGACGTGAAGCTGTCGATCGCGCCGATGCTGTCGGCCGAGCAGGCGAGCGCGCTCGTGCGCGGCCAGATCGACGGCGGCATCATGGCGTGGCGTCGCGACGAAGCGCCGCACCTGTCGGGCGTGCGGCTGCTGAGCGACCGCTTCGTGCTCGCGATGCCCGCGCCGCCGGGCGGCCGCACCGCCGCGCCGCGCACGCTGGCCGACGTCGCGAACGAGCCGTTCGTCTGGTTCGACGCGCAGCGCTCCGCCGCGCACCACCGGTTCCTGATGGCGCAGTGCGAGCAGGCCGGCTTCACGCCGCGCATCGCGCAGGTCGGCAGCGACATTCCGACGCTGATCGGCCTCGTCGCGGCTGGGATGGGCTGTGCGTTCGTGCCGGAAAGCGCGTCGCAGACCTGCCCGCGCACGGTCCGGCTCGTCGCGCTCGACGAACTCGCGAGCCGCTTCGACATCGAGTTCGTGTTCGACGGGGCGGCCGTGCCGCCGTCGCCCGTCGTCGCGCGGTTTCTCGAAGCGGTGCGCGATGCGGCCGGCGACGCGAACTGAGCAGACGCACTCCATCCGGCGCATCCCGGCACCCGATCGAGCGTCGCGGTTCGCACCATCGGTCGACAGGCCGTCGCCGCCTCTCCGTTAACGCGGCGGTCTGGCTGCCCTGGCGCGCTAAACACCGGCATCGTCACCGCGCAAAATCTTTCAAAATACCGACGATCGATGCCGCGGCGCCGGTCTCTTCAAATTGGCACCCAAAACGGCCGTTTAACGGCGATTCGAATTGTCATGCGCCGAAATATACTTCGCGCGCATCCAACCCTCGTGCCAAAGAGAGGATGCGTTTCCGCCCCGGTCACGGTCCCCCTGTGATCGGGGCTTTTTTTGCCCGAGCCCTTGCCTGCCGAGGGTTTTCGGCGATGATGCAACGCTCGCGCGGGTCCCGCCAGTCGTCCGAACGGCCAGCCCGACACGCGACGCGTCCGCGCATCGCCGTGCGCGGGGCGGACGGATGCCGGACGACCGGACGGGCCGACCGTCAGCCCGCCTCGATACACCCGCGCATCGCGATCTCCCGGCCAGGCGCCGTGCGTCGCTCATGACAAAAAGCTTTCGAAAAGAACCGCTTGCGCGCCCCACCGCATTGTTGAAATGAAATCAAGATAATTTCGCCCGTACACGGCTTTTTCCGCAACAGTCTTGCAGGCACACTTCCTCCTGTCCCGACGGCTGCATGCCGTTGCCTCTCGATTCCTGGAGCTCATCGCGTGAACCCCACGACTTCCTCTTCTTCCCGCCCGGGCCGCGGCGCCGCGCTGCCGCTGCTGGCGCTCGCCGCCGGTGCGTTCGGCATCGGCACGACCGAGTTCTCGCCGATGGGCCTGCTGCCCGTGATCGCCGACGGCGTGCACGTGTCGATTCCGCAAGCCGGCATGCTGATCAGCGCGTATGCGATCGGCGTGATGGTCGGCGCGCCGCTGATGACGCTGCTGCTCGCGCGCTGGTCGCGCCGCTCGGCACTGATCGCCCTGATGTCGATCTTCACGATCGGCAACCTGCTGTCGGCGTTCGCGCCGGGCTATACGACGCTGCTGCTCGCGCGCCTCGTGACGAGCCTCAATCACGGCGCGTTCTTCGGGCTCGGCTCGGTGGTCGCGGCCAGCCTCGTGCCGCGCGAGAAGCAGGCCAGCGCGGTGGCGACGATGTTCATGGGTCTCACGATCGCGAACGTCGGCGGCGTGCCGGCCGCGACCTGGCTCGGCCAGATCATCGGCTGGCGCATGTCGTTCGCGGCGACCGCGGGCCTCGGCCTGATCGCGATCGCCGGGCTGTTCGCCGCACTGCCGAAGGGCGCAGCCGGCAAGATGCCCGACCTGCGCGCCGAACTCTCGGTGCTGACGCGCCCCGTCGTGCTCGGCGCGCTCGGGACGACCGTGCTCGGCGCCGGCGCGATGTTCACGCTCTACACGTATGTCGCGCCGACGCTCGAACACCTGAGCGGCGCGACGCCCGGCTTCGTGACCGCGATGCTGGTGCTGATCGGCGTCGGCTTCTCGATCGGCAACATCGCGGGCGGACGCCTGGCCGACCGCTCGCTCGACGGTACGCTGATCGGTTTCCTGCTGCTGCTGATCGCGACGATGGCCGCGTTCCCGATCCTTGCCCGCACGCATGCCGGCGCGGCCGTCACGCTGCTCGTGTGGGGCATCGCGACGTTCGCGGTCGTGCCGCCGCTGCAGATGCGCGTGATGCGGGCGGCCCACGAAGCGCCGGGCCTCGCGTCGGCCGTCAACATCGGCGCGTTCAACCTCGGCAACGCGCTCGGCGCGGCGGCCGGCGGCGCGGCGCTCTCGGCGGGCTTCGGTTATGCGGCCGTGCCGCTCGTCGGCGGGCTGATCGCCGCGGCCGGCCTCGCGCTCGTCTTCCTGCAGGTCGCGCAGCAGCGCCGCGCACCGGCCGCCGCGAATTCGTAATCGCGGCGCGCGACGCGCCGGCCGGACGTACCGGCCGCCGCGCCGTACCGCCCCATGCTCACGGCCGCGCAATGCGGCCGTTTTCGCTTTCAGCCGTCGATTCCGATTCCGTGAATCCTCGCGTGGGAAATGATTCGGAATATCGGCGCGTGCCGCCGCAAATCATATCCATTTCAATCTGGAATGATCGAAATCGATGCCTTCATTAGATACGATCCGGTTTATCCATTATGCCAATCGGAAAAATCGTGCCGCACCGTACAGTAACCGTGAAAAGATTGCCGGGACGCAGAAAAATCTTTCGACTGGGCGGTTCGGGAAAAAATCGAAAATCGCAATGTTTTCCGGGTTTATTCACGCAACGGTCAATTCAAATGTAACAAAATGAAACAGCGCGGATTTAGCAATTGAAAGACCCTTTAATTCATATCAGCATCTGGCATGCCGTGGCACGCGAAGCGCGGCATAAATCCAATGAAAAACCGCTCGATGAGGGATCCGTGTGAAAGTCGCCATCGCTTCCACGACATTGTCACTCGCGCTGTCGATCGGCCTGTCGACACCTGCAGCCGACGCGGCCACCTATTCGAACGGCACCGCGACCGCCACCTTCAACGTCACGCTGACGCTGCAGCCGAACTGCACGATCGCCGCGAACCCGCTGGCGTTCGGCACCAACGGCGTGCTGGCCACCGCGATCAACCAGCAGACGACCGTCAGCGTCACGTGTACCAACACGACGCCGTACAACGTCGGCCTCGACGCGGGCACGGTCACGGGCTCGAGCGTCGCGAGCCGCCTGATGGCCGGCACGTCGACCGGCAACACGACAACGACCGTCGGTTTCCAGCTCTATCAGGACGCCGGGCGCACGACGATCTGGGGCAACACGCAAGGCACGAACACCGTGGCCGGCACCGGCACGGGCGCCGCGCAGGCGTTGACCGTCTACGGCCAGGTGCCCGCGCAGGCGACGCCGAAGCCGGACACCTATCAGACGACCGTCACCGCCACCGTCTACTTCTGACCGGCGCCGCCACGCATGACCGCATTCCGTCGAACGCTCGCCGCGCTGCTGTGCGCGGCCGGCGCCGCGCACGCCGCGTCGCTGCAGATTTCCCCCGTCACGATCGAACTCGGCGCCGACGACACGGCCACCGGCATCACGCTGCGCAATCCGGGCGAGCGCCCGGTGTACGGCCAGGTACGCGTGTTCCGCTGGGACCAGGCCGACGGGCAGGACACGCTGACGCCCACGCAGGATCTCGTCGCGAGCCCGCCGCTGATCGAGGTCGGCACGCAATCGGAGCAGCTGATCCGCGTCGTGCGTGCAGCGCGCACGCCCGCCGGCATCGAGCAGAGCTACCGGCTGCTGATCGACGAGCTGCCGCAGCCCGGCGAGGCGCCGACCAACGGCGTGTCGATCCGGCTGCGCTATTCGATTCCGGTGTTCGTCGAACCCGCCGCCCAGGGCGCGCCGCAACTCGACTGGACGCTGCTGCGCAGCAACGGCGGCTGGATGCTGCGGGTGCGCAACGGCGGCGCGCGCCGCGCGCAACTGGCCTCGGTCGAGCTCGTGACCGGCGACGGCCATGCGTATCCGCTCACGCGCGGGCTGCTCGGCTACGCGCTCGCGGGCCGCACGGGCCAGTGGAGCGTGCCGCTGCCGGCCGGCGTCGCGCTCGGCGGCAAGGTCACGGTGCGGGCGGCCGTCAATTCGCAGCCGGCCAGCGCGGTCGTCGTGGTGGAGCCGCCGGGCTAGACCGCCGGTGCGCCGCCCGGCCTCGCCCCCTTCGCCACGCGCCGGCACGGTTCCGACCGACGGACGGAGAACGTCGCGGCACGCCCGGCGCATCGTGCTCGCGGCCGTCGTGGCCGGCCGCCTGCTCGTTCACGGCGCGGCTCGCGCGGACGAACCGGCGGCGCTCGTGATGACCGACAGCGTGCACGACGTGATCCTCGAAGTGAGCATCAACGGCGAAAGCACCGCGCTGCTCGCGCACTTCCGCGAGCGCGACGGCCACCTGTCGGCGAGCGGCGCCGACCTGCGCACGATCGGCTTCGCGACCGACCGGCTCGGGATCGCCGACGCGGCGAGCGTCGACCTCGACACGATTGCCGGCCTGCGCTACCGCTACGACGCGGCGCGCCAGAGCGTCGACCTGCAGATGGCCGACCCGCTGCGCCGCCCGTACGCGGTCGACAGCCGCGCGTTGCCGGCCACGCAGGCGGCCAGCGCGTCGCGCGGCGTCGCGATCAACTACGAGGCGTACGCGCAGACGATCGGCGACCGGCAGGTCTCGCTCTACACCGACGTACGCTACTTCGATCCGTACGGCGTGTTCAACACCACCGGCACCGCGTATTTCTACAACGGCCAGCGCCGCTATACGCGCTTCGATACGTCGTGGAGTCGCTCGGACCCGGCGCGGCCGAGCACCACGCAGATCGGCGACGCGATCTCCGGATCGCTCGCCTGGACGCGCTCGGTGCGCTTCGGCGGCGTCCAGTGGCGCAGCAACTTCGCGCTGCGGCCCGACCTCGTGACGTTTCCGATTCCGTCGCTCTCGGGCTCCGCCGCGGTGCCGTCGGCGGTCGACCTGTACATCAACAACGTGCGCCAGTACACCGGCAACGTGCCGAGCGGACCGTTCATCATTCACGACGTGCCGGGCATCACCGGCGCCGGCCAGGCGACCGTCATCACGCGCGACGCGCTCGGGCGCACCGTCGCGACGTCCGTGCCGCTCTACGTCGACACGCGCATGCTGTCCGCCGGGCTGTCGAGCTATTCGTTCGAGGCCGGCTTCCTGCGCCGCAACTACGCGCTGCAGTCGTTCGACTACGACGCGCGGCCGGCCGTCAGCGGCTCGATGCGGCGCGGCGTCACGCAGGCGCTGACCGTCGAGGGGCATGCGGAGGCGACCGGCGGCGTATTCAACGCGGGCGTCGGCGCGCTGGTGCGGCTGGGCTATGCGGGCGTCGTGAGCGGCGCGGTGGCGGGCAGCGTCGGCCGCTATCCGGGCACGCAGGCGAGCGTCGGCTACCAGTTGATCGAACCGCGCTTCTCGATCAACGCGCAGACGATCCGCGCGTTCGGCCGCTACGGCGACCTGGCGTCGCGCGACGGCGCGCCGGTGCCGTCGGCGACCGACCAGGCGACGCTCGCGCTGCCGTTCATGCATCGCCAGACGCTGTCGCTCAGCTATATCGGCTTCCGGCTGCCGCAAGGCCCGAGCGCGCGGATCGGCACGGTGTCGTACACGCTGAGCTTCGGCGATCTCGCGTCGCTGAGCGTGAGCGCGTACCGCGATTTCGCGCAGCAGGGGGCGAACGGCGCGTTCGTGTCGCTGAACATCGGGCTCGGCCGCAACACGTCGATCAATGCGACCGTCGGCCGCCAGCGCGGCCAGTCGAACTACACCGTCGATGCGAGCCGCCCGCCCGACTATGACGGCGGCTGGGGCTGGGGCGTGCAGACCGGCGGCACGGGCGCTGCGCCCTACCGGCAGGCGCAACTGCGCTATCTCGGGCATGCGGGCGAAGTCATCGCGGCCGCGCAGAACATCGACCGCCAGAGCGGCGCGTCACTCGACGTCAGCGGCGCGCTCGTGTTCATGGACCGCAGCCTGCAGTTGTCGCGCCGCATCGACGACGGCTTCGCGCTCGTGTCGACCGACGGCGTCGCGGGCATTCCGGTGCTGCACGAGAACCGCGTGATCGGCACGACCGATCGCGCAGGCCACCTGCTCGTGCCCGACCTGAATGCGTACCAGAACAACCAGATCGCGATCGACGCGATGAAGCTGCCCGCCGATGCGCGGATCGCCCGCACGTCGATGACGGTCGTGCCGCAGGCGCAGTCGGGCGTCGTCGCGCATTTCGGAGTATCGCGCTATCGCGCGGCGTCGGTGATCCTGCGCGACGCCGCGGGGAAGCCGCTGCCGGCCGGCGCGCACGTGCATCACGCCGAAAGCGGCGCAAACACGATCGTCGGCTACGACGGCCTCACGTTCATCGACGGGCTGAAGGACGACAACCATCTCGTGATCGACTACGGCACGCAGCGCTGCGCCGCGGAATTCGCTTTCACCGCGCCCGGCAACGGCACGCTGCCGACAGTCGGCCCGCTCACCTGCCGGCCGGCGCCATGAGGATCGTCCTGCTGCTCGTCGTTGCGCTCGTCGCGTGGTGCGGCGTGCCGCGACACGCGCAGGCCGACACGTGCTCGGCCACCGCGTCGACCGTGAGCTTCGGCTCGGTCAGCCCGATCTCGCGCGCGTCGGTCGCCGCCACCGGCACCGTCAGCATCACGTGCACGTGGTCGGCCGTCACGCTGACGCCGAACGTGCTCGTGTGCCTGAATCTCGGCGGCACGAGCCCGCGCAGCCTCGCGAACGGCCCCAACGAGATGCAGTACGACCTCTATCTCGATGCCGCGCATTCGGTCGCGTGGGGCTCCATTTCCTCCGGCACGACGCCCGCGTCGGTGACGCTCACGAAACCCGCGCTCGGCACGAGCGCGAGCGCCACGGTCACGATCTACGGACAGATCACGTCGAACCAGCCGACCGTGCCGACGACCGGCAACAACACGACGACCTACTCGCAAAACTTCGGCGGCAACATGACGTCGCTCAACGCGGGGTTCTACCTGCTCGGTGCGCCGACCTGCGCGTCGCTGACAACGTCGAACGGCGCCTTCCCGTTCAGCGCGACCGCCAATGTGGTCAACAACTGCAACATCAGTGCGACCAACGTCAGCTTCGGCACCGCGAGCGTGCTGTCGGGCGCACTCGCGGCGACCGGCTCGATCACCGCGCAGTGCACGAACGGCGACGCGTGGAAAATTGCGCTGAACGGCGGCAGCACCGGCAGCGTGACCGCGCGACAGATGCAGCGCAGCGGCGGGGGCGGCACGATCGGCTACGGGCTCTATACGGACGCCACGCACGCGGTCACGTGGGGCGACGGCACGGGCGGCAGCGCAACGGTCACGGGGGTAGGCACGGGCACGTCGCAGGTCGTGACCATGTACGGCGCGGTGCCGGTGCAGGCGACGCCCGCGCCCGGCAACTACAGCGACACGATCACCGCGACGATCAGTTTCTAGCGTTCGGTCCGGCGGCGGGCGACGGGCGGCGGGCTACGGACGCGGGCGCACGTGCCGCGCGCTGCTCAGAACGTGACGGTCCACGTGGGCAGCGCGCCCGCGCCGATGCTGCGCGGCGCCGACCGCGCATCGGGCGGCGGCGCGTGGCTGACCACGAACGGCGTACCGTGCGCGCAACTGACGCTCGGCATGTCGGCATCGGCAGCCCGCGTCACGCCGACGCCGATCGCGCAGATTTCGGGAATGGTGAGACTGACTCGCAGCGGAATCGTCGGCTCGGCCGCGCTGGCGAGCGACCCTGCGCCCAACGCCGCGAGCGCGATCGCAGCGCGTCTGATTTGGCCGGCTGTCATCGTTCGGCTCTCCTTCGTGCATTCATCCAGCCTATGCGCGAATTATCGGCGAGCGTGCGGAAAACTTGAACCCGCACGCACCCGATCGCCGCCCCTCGCGTCGCCGCTCAGCGCGCGGCGCCGAACCTGCCGAAAAATGCACGCGCGTTCGCGTCGAGGCTCGCAAGGTGATAGCCGCCTTCCTGCACGATCACCGTCGGCAATCCGAGCGCGCCGATCGCGCCGCCGAGCCGCCCGAAACCGTCGGTCGTCACGGCCACCTGCGACTGCGGATCGTCCTGGTAGATGTCGAAGCCGAGCGCGAGCACGAGCGCATCGGGCTGGAACCGCGCGAGCGCGCGCAGCGCGTCGTCGAGCCGCTCGAAGAACGTCGACTCCGGCGCGCCGTGCGGCATCGGCAGGTTGAGGTTGAAACCGTCGCCGGCGCCGCTGCCCGTCTCGTCCTCGTAGCCCGCGACGACCGGGTAAAAGTTGGTCGGATCGCCGTGGATCGACACGTACAGCACGTCGTCGCGACCGTAGAAGATCTCCTGCACGCCCTGCCCGTGATGCATGTCGGTATCGAGGATCGCAACCCGGCGGTAGCGGCCGAGCAGCGACTGCGCGGCGATCGCCGCATTGTTCAGGTAGCAGAAGCCGCCGGCCGCATCGCGGCGCGCGTGGTGACCGGGCGGCCGGCACAGCGCGTAGGCGTCGCGCGCGCCGTCGTTGACGTCGGCCGCGGCCGCCAGCGCGCCCTGCGCGGACCAGTACGCGGCGCGCCATGTGTTCGGCCCGACCGGGCAACTGCCGTCGGCGAGGTAGCGCGCGGCTTTCGCGAGGATGCCGCGCAGCGGGTTCGGATCGCGCACGAACACGTTCGACATCACTTCGTCGCCCCAGTCGTCGGGCATCCGCTTCCAGTCGCGGTGCGCGTCTTCCAGAAAGCGCAGGTAGTTCATGTCGTGCACGGCGGCGATCGGCGCGGTGCCGCGGTCGGCCGGCTCGCACACGTCGAAGTCGAGCGACCGGACGGCCGCGACGAGCCGCGCCGCGCGCTCGGGCACTTCCTGCGGCTCGCGCATTTGACCGCGCGACAGGTAGCTGCGCGGATGGTGCAGCAACTGCTCGGGATGGAAATAGGTCTTCATCGTTCGCCCTCGTCGGTTTTTCGATTCGTCGCTTCGTCGATTCGTCGGCTCGCCGCGTCACGCATCCTGCGTCGCGGCCGCGACGGCGGCACGCGTCGAAACGCCGGCACGCGCGAGTACCGCATGAAGCAGCACGTTCGTGCCGCGCGTCACGTCGTCGGGCAGCGCATCCTCGGCTTCGTTGTGCGACAGGCCGTCGACGCACGGGATGAACACCATCGCGGTCGGGACGCGGCGCGCGAGCAGGATCGCGTCGTGTCCGGCGCCGCTGACGATCCGCTCGTTCGGATAGCCGAACGCTTGCGCCGCCTGCGCGACGCGTTCGACGCAGTCGCGGTCGAACGGCGTCGCCGGGCTGCGCCAGCAGGTGTCGATCGCGACCTGCACGCCGCGTGCGGCGGCCACGCGTGCGCACGCGTCGCGCAATTCGCGCTCCATCGCATCGACCTGCGCATCGTCGTGATGGCGCAGGTCGACCGTGAACGTCACGTCGCCGGCAATGGTGTTGCGCGACGCGTTGCGGATGCCGACCTGCCCGATCGTCGCGAGCCCGCGCGGCGCATGACCGGCGACGATCCGTTCGAGTTCGAGCGCCATCTGCGCGCTCGCGAAATACGCGTCCTTGCGATACGGCATCGGCGTCGTGCCCGCGTGCGCGGCCACGCCCTTCACCGTGACGTCGAGCCAGCGGATCGCCTGGCCGCCCGTGACGACGCCGATCGTCGTGCCGTTCGCCTCGAGCACGGGGCCCTGCTCGATATGCGCTTCGAAGTACGCATCGACCGCGCCGCCCAACGCGCGCGTGCCGCGGTAGCCGCACGCGTCGAGCGCCGCGCCGAGCGTGACGCCGTCGGCATCCTGCTTCGCGAGCGCTTCGTCGAGCGGCAATGCGCCGGTGAACACGGCCGAGCCGAGCATCGCCGGCGCGAAACGCGCGCCCTCCTCGTTGGTCCACGACACGATTTCCAGCGGCTTGACGGTCGCGATGCCCGCGTCGTTCAGCGTGCGCACGAGTTCGAGCGCGGCGAGCACGCCGTAGACGCCGTCGAAGCGGCCGCCTTCGGGCTGCGTGTCGAGATGGCTGCCGATCAGCACCGGCGCGGCCTGTGCATCGGTGCCGTCGCGCCGCGCGAACAGGTTGCCGACCGCGTCGACGCTCACCGTCATGCCCGCGTCGCGGCACCACTGCGCGAACAGGTCGCGTCCGCGTCGGTCGTCGTCGGTGAGCGCGAGGCGCCGCACGCCGCCGCGCGGCGTCGCGCCGATGCGCGCCATGTCGGCGAGGCTCTGCCACAAGCGGGCGCCGTCGATTTCCAGCAGGTCTTTCATGGGGACTCCGGATGAATGCGTATGTTGAGTTTCACTGCGAGCCGAGCGCTTCGGCAGCAGCCGGCCGCGCCGCTCGACGCGCGTCGAGCGCGACGATGCAAAGCAGCGAGATGCCGGCGAGACACGTGTAGAACACCGCGAGCGGCCACCACTGGCCCGCGAAACGATGCGCGAGCCACGTGCCGACGAGCGGCGTCAGCCCGCCCGCGAGCGCGCCGCAGATCTGGTACGCGAGCGAGATCGCCGAATAGCGCACGTGCGCGGGGAACACGTCGCTCACGAAGCCCGCGATCACCGAATAGAAGCCGGCCATGCAGACCACCGCGAGCGCGATGCCCGCGATCAGCGACGCGGACGTGCCGCCCTGCACGAGCATGAACATCGGATACGGCGACAGCATCGCGAGCAGCGCCGCGAGCTTCAGGAAGCGCGCGCCGCCGATGCGCTCGGCGATCCACGCGGCGATCGGCTGCACGACGAACTGGATGATCGCGACCGCGAACAGGCTGTCGAGGATCAGCGAGCGCGACACGCCGACGTACTGCGTCGTGTACGCAATCATGAACGTGTTCGTGAAATAGACGCCCGCGATGCCGATCGTGTTCGCGCCGATGCAGAGCGCCACGAGCCCCGACGCGGAGCGGAACACTTCGGCGACCGGCAGCTTCACCGTGCGGTTGGTTTCCTTCACGCGCGCGAATTCCGGCGACTCGTTCACGCCGAGCCGGATCAGGATGCCGACCACGAGCAGCACCGAACTCGCGAGAAACGGCAGGCGCCAGCCCCATGCGAGGAAGTCGGCCTTGTCCATCGACGTGACCGCGCGAAACGCGATCAGCGACAGGATCAACCCGGCCGGGCTGCCGAGCTGCGCGAACGACGCGAAGAACGTGCGGCGCCCCTGCGGCGCATGCTCGCCCGCCATCAGCACCGCGCCGCCCCATTCGCCGCCCACCGCGATGCCCTGCACGACGCGCAGCGCGACGAGCAGCACCGGCGCGAGCAGGCCGACCTTCGAATAGTCGGGCAGCAGCCCGACGCAGACGGTCGCGACGCCCATCATCATCAGCGTCGTCATCAGCGCCTTCTTGCGGCCGATGCGATCGCCGAGATGGCCGAAGATCACGCCGCCGAGCGGCCGCGCGAAGAAGCCGACCGCGAACGTCGCGAACGACGCCATCGTGCTGACGAAGCGGTCGTGCGACGGGAAGTAGAGTTCGCCGAACACGAGCGCGGCGGCGGTCGCGTAGATGTAGAAGTCGTACCACTCGATCATCGTGCCGATGAATGCGGCCGTCGCGGCACGCCCCGGCTGGCGGGCGGAAGGAAGGGACTGGGTCATGCGGGCTCCTGACGCGCGCCGCTGCGACGCGACACGCCATATCGTGAAGACGGCCGTCTGACGCGGCCTCGCGCCGCACGCTGCGGCACCCCTCCTTTATCGGCGACCGCAAATCATTAGTCAAATTTCAAGTTATTATTCACCGTATAAATTCAACTAATGTCCGTCTTGATCACTCGCCCGGAGACCCGATGCGCCCCGACCTCGCGCCGTTCCTGAACGACCGTCTCGACTGGAACCTGCTGCGCACGTATCTCGTGATCATCCAGGAGCGCAGCGTGAGCCGCGCGGCCGCGCGGCTGCACGTCACGCAGCCGGCCGTGAGCCAGGCGTTGCGGCGGCTCGAGGACACACTCGAGCGCAAGCTGATCGAGCGGCGCGGCACGCACTTCGCGCCGACGCCGGCCGGCGAAGCCGTCTACAGGATCGCGAGCGACATCTACGGCGGCATCTCGCGCCTCGAAACCGAAATCGACGACAGCACGGCCGATCTCACCGGTTCGATCCGGCTGCTGACGGTGAGCCGCATCGAGTCGCCCGTCTACGACGAATTCCTCGCGGACTTCCATCGCGCGTATCCGCGCATCGATCTGCAGATCGAAGTGATGCGCTCGTCGGACATTCTTTCGTCGCTGCTGCAGAAGACGGCCACGGCCGGGCTCGGCCTGTGCCGCACGCCGCACGACAAGCTGGAGATGCGCTGTTTCCTGCGCCAGCGCTATGCGATCTACTGCGGCCGGCATCACCGGCTGTTCGGGCAGACGCAGTTGCGGATGGACGATCTGCTCGCGGAGAATTTCGTGTCGTTTACGAGCGACCAGATCGGCGACAGCCTGTCGCCGCTCACCGTGTTTCGCGACCAGCGGGGTTTCACCGGGCGGATCGTCGCGTCGTCGCCGAGCCTCGAGGAAGTGCGGCGGCTGATCTTCGCCGGTTACGGCATCGGCTGCCTGCCCGAGCACATCGTGCGCGACGACATCGCGCAGCAGCGGCTGTGGCGGCTGCCGCCGGACGACGGGCTCGTCGACGTCGACGTGTTCCTGCTTTGGCATCGCGACCGCAAGATGAATGCGGCCGAGCACGCGTTTCTCGACGCGATGGAGCGCTGCATGCAGCGCTATTCGCTTGCGGAGCGGTTGGGGAAATGACGGCGCGATAGCGCGGCGGCGCCCGCGGAATGCGCCGGGCGCACGCGGCCCGGCGCGTCGGTCTCGTCAGAACCGATGCACGACGCCGAGCTGCACGCCGCGCGCATTCGCGCCCGGATACGCGAGCGGCAGGCCCGGGTTCGCCGCACCGGCGAGCGTATAGCCGGCCTGGTTGCGGTTGCGCAGGTACGACAGTGCGCCGTAGAAACTCGTGCGCTTCGACAGGTCGTATTCGTACATCAGCCCGAGCTGGTCCGCATGGTTGCCCTGCGACGACTGGTCGTGCAGGTACGCGTAGCCGAGCGCCACGTAGTTCGCCGGATTGAACTGGTATTTGACCGACAGCCCATACACGCGCGAATCGATGCCGAGATCGGCCCACTTCACCGCGGAGAAGCCGCCGTACACGGTCGCCTTGCCGATCGCGTACGACGCGCCGGCCATGATCGTGCGATCGGTCGTGGTCGCCGTCGCGTTCTTCAGCCACTGGCCCGCGACGAACGCGCCGAACGGCCCGTGTTCGTAGGTCAGGTCGAACTGCTGGCTGGAGCCTGCCGAGCGCGCGCCGCCCGCATCGCCGAACCCGAAGTACAGCCCGCCCTGGAAGCCCGCGATCTCGGGGCTCTGGTACGACAGCGTATTGCTGGTGCGAAACGCGAACACGGTCAGGTTGTCCATGCCGGACGCCTGCGTGACGCCGCCGAACGCATCCTGTCCGCCCTGATCGTTGAACAGCGGCGAATTCTGGCGGCCCGCACGCAGCTTGCCCCACTGCCCCGCGACGCCGACCCACGCCTGCCGGTTGAACAGCGTGCCGGAACTTGCCAGCGAGCCGTCGTTCGGGTTGAAGCCGTTCTCCAGCGCGAACTCGATCTTCTGTCCGCCGCCGATATCCTCGCCGCCCTTCAGCCCGAACCGGCTGCCCCACTGGCCGCCCGAATTGATCGCGGCCGTATAGCCGTTGCCCGTATTCACGACCTGCGCGAATTCGTCGATCACGCCGTACAGCGTGACGCCGTCCTGCGCGAACGCTGCGCCCGAACCGGCGACGCACACTGCCGCCACCGTCACCCGAAAGCCGGCGTGCGCGATCCGCGCCCGGCGATCGCTGCCGCGGGCCGTCATATATTTAGTCATACTATTCAATTGATCAGGAATGAAACGACGCCGTGCGTGGCAGTCATGCCGCACCGGCATCGCTGGAAAGTAAATCTGAGAGCGCGCCCGACGCAGGCCGCGCCCGGCTCGACGCGACACTCGGGCCGGCAGCCGGCCGGCCCGATGCGCGTGACGGATCGTCAGTGGTGAACTTCGCCGTGTTCGAGCGGCAGGATCAGGCGTTCGGGGATGCTGCGGCGCGACGCGCGCGCGCCGATGTAATACAGCACGGCCGGCACGACCAGGCCGAGAATCCACGAGATGTCGGTGCCGCCGAGCGCGTCGACGAGCGGCCCCGTGTAGATATGCGTCGACATGAACGGCAGCTGCACGAGAATGCCGACCACGTAGATCGCGATCGCCATCACGTTCCAGCGGCCGTAGCGGCCGTCCGGATCGGACAGCGCCGGCACGTCGTAGCGCGAGCGCGTGAAGCAGTAGTAGTCGACCAGGTTGATCGCGCTCCACGGCGTGAAGAACGCGAGCAGGAACAGGATGAACGCGGTGAATTCCTTCAGGAACGAGTGGCGGCCTGCGAGCGCGATGAGCGTCGACACGCAGATCATCCCGAAGATGTACACGAGACGGCTCTTCGACGACACGGCCCCCTTGCCGCGAAAGCCGCTGACGATCGTCGCCATCGACATGAAGCTGCCGTACGCATTGAGCGCCGTGACCGTCACCTTGCCGAACGCGATGCTGAAGTACAGCAACGCGGCCACGGCGCCCGTCGAGCCGAGGCCGACGATATAGGCCACCTCATGGTGCGCGAACTGGCTGCCGGCCAGCGCGGCCGCGAACACGCCGAACACCATCGCCGCCTGCGCACCGATCACCGAGCCCAGGCCGACCGCGACGAAGGTCGCGACCGACGACGTCGAACGCGGCAGGTAGCGCGAATAGTCGGCGACGTACGGGCCAAATGCTATCTGCCACGACGCGGACAGCGACATCGCGAGCAGGAAGCTCGCGACCGAGAAATGCCGGTTCGCCAGCAACGCGCCGATGTCGTGGTTCGCGAAGAGCTGCGTGAACATGTAGACGAACGCGGCGATGCCGATCACGCTCGCGATCCGGCCGACGGCATGGATCGCGCGATAGCCGAACACGGTCAGCACGACGATCACGGCCGCGAACAGCAGGATGCCGGCCGCGTCGTCGACGTGCAGCAACTGCGCGACGGCCTGGCCCGCCAGCACCGAGCCGCTTGCGGAAAAGCCGATGTACATCAGGCACACGAGCACGATCGGAATCATCGCGCCGTAGACGCCGAACTGCACGCGGCTCGAGATCATCTGCGGCAGCCCGAGCTGCGGCCCCTGCGCGCCATGCAGCGCCATCACCGCGCCGCCGATGAACTGGCCGAGCAGCAGCGCGACCAGCGACCAGAACACGTCGCCGCCGAGCACGACGGCCAGCGCGCCCGTGACGATGGCCGTGATCTGCATGTTGGCCGACAGCCATAGCGTGAACTGGCTCAGCAAGCCGCCGTGGCGCTCGGCGTCGGGAATGAAGTCGATCGAACGGACTTCGATCAGGCCGCCGGCTTTTCCACTGGGATTCGTTGACACGGGAAAATCTCCAAGATACTCAGGACCACACATGGTTTGAACGAAACGGGAAGCTGCTAGCCGCGCTTTTCGGCTCTGCGGTGCGGGGCGCCGTGGATCGCCGGCATGCGCCACGCACGCACGGTCTGCGCACTGGCGCGCACGCGGCACGACGTGCGCCGACATAGCCAGCGGATGATCTTGTATATACAACTTGCGAGGTATCGGTGATTACCCGGAATCGGTCAATTTTGGAAATTGTCCGAATAATCGTGACGCGTCCTCCCGGCTTGATCGCAAGTCAACCGTCGGAAAAATGAAAGGTCACGCGCCGGCGGGCGGTGCCTGATCGGGAGCGGCGGTCATGTCGTCGGCAGGGAGCAGGTTCAGCATGCGCCGCGCGGCCTCGATGTCGCGCACGTGCAGCCATTCGTCGTAATCGTCGCGGCGCAGGATCACGACGCCCCGCTTCTCTTCGCCGGGCCGATGCATCCGCGCGAACAGCGGATGCGCATCGGCGTTGACGGTGAGCATCGCCATGCCCACGCGTTCGCGGCCGTCGTCGTCTTCATGGCGCCGCCAGATGCCGGCGACGCAGTATGGCTGCCAGCCGTCGACGCCGATCCGGTGCCACACGTTGCGACCGGTTTCGTAGCAGGGCTCGAAGATCCAGCGCGCCGGAATCAGGCAGCGCTGGCCGTTGCGCCATGCGTTGCCGTAGAGCCGCGATGCGCCGACCGTTTCCGCCCGCGCGTTCACCGTATCGAGCTTCCTTTTCTTGCGGCCGTGCTCGTCGATCCGCTCGGGCTGCATGAATTTCGGCCAGAAGCCGAACACGGCCGCCGCGACCTCGAGGCCGTCGCCGTCGGCGCGCGCAATCGGCGCCGCGTAGTCGGGGTACACGTCGGGCGCCCACGGGTCGCGGCGGTACAGATCGCCGATGCCGAGCTTCAGTTCGCTGATGCCCGGATCTTCGTCAGGGGCGCGGTAGTGGGTGCACACGGCTCGTCGGTCGATGGAGGGAATGCTTCCATCGTAGGTCAGCGCACGTGCCGCGACCGCACAATCGTTTTGTACGACGAAACAATCTTGCGAATCGACGACGCGCCCGCGCCGTGCATGCCGTCACGCGGGCGGCCCGATCCGCAGCGTCAGGATTTCGTCGCCCGCGTCGTCGAGCGTCCCGGTGGGCGTCCAGCCAA
Organism: Burkholderia metallica; assembly: GCF_001718555.1. Classification (NCBI taxonomy): domain Bacteria; kingdom Pseudomonadati; phylum Pseudomonadota; class Betaproteobacteria; order Burkholderiales; family Burkholderiaceae; genus Burkholderia; species Burkholderia metallica. Next base: position 1,302,246 of record NZ_CP013401.1, on the reverse strand, counting down.
GATGGCGGTAGAAACCGTACGAGCGCGACGCGGGATCGGTCGAACAGCCGAGAAACAGTGACATGAAGCCGTTCGCCGCGAAATCATCGATCACGCGCCGCAGCAGCCGCTTGCCGATCCCCGCCCCCTCGTATGCCGGCAGGATCGCGAGCACGACGATCTCGCCCGAAACGGTATCGCCGAAGCAGTAGCCGACCATGCGCCCGTTGGCGCAGCAGACATGGCCCGAGAACCGGCCGTCGCGAATCCCGTCGCCCCAGCTTTCGGCGGTGATGCCGAGCGCGCGCAACTGCGCTTCGGTGAACGCGTTCTCGCGCGTGAGCGCGCGCAGCGCGATGCACGCGGGCGCATCGTCGGGCACGGCCTTGCGCCAGGTGAGTTCAGTCATCGTTCGATCGTTCCGTGACCCGCCGCCGGCGCGACGCATACAGGCAGATCAGCTCCAGCGCGATCGTCGCGCCGGCGAGCGACGTGATTTCCGCGTGATCGTACGGCGGCGACACTTCGACCACGTCCATGCCGACGAGATTGATGCCTTCCAGATCGCGCAGGATCTCGAACGCCTGATGGCTCGACAGCCCGCCCGATACCGGCGTGCCCGTGCCCGGCGCGAACGCCGGATCGAGGCAGTCGATGTCGAACGTCAGATACACCGGATGATCGCCGACGCGCTCGCGAATGCGCGCGGCGACCGCGGCGGGTGTCGACGCATGCACGCGGCGCGCATCCTGGATGTCGAAGCCCATCGGCTCGTCGTTGGTCGTGCGGATGCCGATCTGCGCGGAACGTTCGGGCACGACCCACCCTTCGCGCGCCGCGTGATAGAACATCGTGCCGTGATCGATGCGCTTCACGTCGCGATCGGGCCATGTGTCGGTATGCGCATCGAAATGCACGAGCGACAGCGGTCCGTGCACGTTCGCGTGCGCCTTCAGCAGCGGATACGTGATGAAGTGATCGCCGCCGAGCGTGAGCATCGCGCAGCCGCGCGCGAGGATCGCGTCGGCATGCCGCTCGATCGCGCCCGGCACCGATTCCGGCTGGCCGAGATCGAATGCGCAATCCCCGTAGTCGACCGCGGCCAGCACGTCGAACGGATCGAACGGCCACGGCCACGGGCGCTCCCACGCAATCCCCGTCGATGCGATCCGCAACCCGCGCGGGCCGAATCGGGTGCCGGGCCGGTGCGACGTGGCGGAATCGAACGGCACGCCGGTGATCGCGAGATCGACGCCGTCGAGATCGCGGCTGAAGCGCCGGCGCATGAAGCTCGTCGCGCCCGCGAAGGTTGGTTCGGCCTGCGTGCCGTAGAGGCTGTCGCGCGTGAACGCGAAATCGTTCTGGCTCATCGTCGGATTCCTGTCAGAAGGGAACGGCCGCGCGGCTGGCGACCTCGTGCCCGATTCTGCCGCCTCCGCATCCGACGAAAAATATGAACTAACATAAGCCAACTTCACGAAACGCGATGTATCGCCATGCTGACCCGCCTGAGAGACATGGATGTGCAGTTGCTGCGGCTCTTTCTGACGATCGTCGAAAGCGGCGGCTTCAGCGCCGCGCAGGGCACGCTCGGCATGGCGCCTTCGACGATCAGCACGCAGATGGCCAAGCTCGAGACGCGTCTCGGGTTCCGGCTGTGCGATCGCGGCAAGAGTGGCTTCCGGCTGACGCCGAAGGGTGAACGCGTGCTGCACTCGACGCGGCGGCTCCTGCACGCGATGGACGTGTTCACGCGCGATGCGCAGCACGTGTCGGGCACGTTGCTCGGCGAGCTGCGCATCGGGCTGTCCGAGCGGCTCGCGCCGGACATCGTCGAATCGATCGCCGCGGCCGTCGGCGGCTTCCGCGAACGGGCGCCCGACGTGCTGATCGAGATGATCGCGGTGCCGCCCGACGAACTGGAGCGCCGGCTGCTCAAAGGCGAACTGCAGCTCGCGATCGGCTATTTCTCCGGTCACCAGGCCGGCTTGCACTACGCGCCGCTGTTCGTCGAACGTCAGTCGCTGCACTGCGGCGCCCGGCATCCGCTGTTTGCGAAAAAGACCGTGACGGTCAACGACATCGCGCGCGCGAGCAACGTCGCGCGGCTCTACAAGACGCCCACGTCGGGCTCGGCGCTTCGCAACGCGCAGCCGACCGCGTTCTCCGAAAACGTCGACGCCGACGTGATCTTCATCCTGTCCGGCGCGCATGTCGGCTTCCTGCCCGACCACGTCGCGGCGCCATGGGTCGCCGCCGGCAAGATGCGCCGGCTGCTCGCGAGCAAGCTGAGCCATACGGTTGAATTCCAGCTCGCGACCCCGCGTAACTGCGACGGCAGCGAAGCGCTGGACGCGTTCACGGCGGCGCTCGCCGAACGGTTCGGCGGGCTCGACGGCTTCGCCGATCGGGAGCTGGCGAGCCGCCCGCTTCGCGTCAGACGAGCCGCTCCGACGCAATGACCTGCACGCCCGGCCGCGCGTCGATCGCCGCGTCGAGCATCGCGCGGGCGATCCGCGACGCGGGATTCACGCGCCACTTCGCCGGCAACACGAGGCGCGCGACGTTCAGCGCGGACACCAGCAGCCGCTCGCCGAACCGGAATTCGTCGCGGCTGCCGCCGATCAGGCCGGGCCGTACATACGTGAGCGACGCGAACCCGACGCCGGCGAGCGCCTGCTCGACTTCGCCCTTCACGCGGTTGTAGAAGATGCGCGACGCCGGGTTCGCGCCGAGTGCGGAATTCAGCACGTAAGCCGGTGTGCCATGGCGGTGCGCGAGCCGCGCGACCGCGAGCGGATAGTCGTGGTCGACGCGCCGGAATGCCGCCTGCGAACCGGCGGTTCGCATCGTGGTGCCGAGCGTGCAGATCACCGCATCGGCATGCCACCAGTCGGCGGCGTCGGGCAGACGATCGAAATCGACCTCGATTGCGCGCATCTTCGGGTGCGGCGACAACGGCCGGCGCGCGAGGACGATCACCTGATCGACGCGCGCATCGGCGAGCGCGACTTCGAGGACGTATCGCCCGACGAGTCCGGTCGCGCCGACGAGCAGCAGTTTCATGTCCGGTTCTTCCGTGTGGAGCCTGCGTTGGCGGGCCCGAAGCGGCCCGGTTTCCGGCTATCGACATGATCGTCGGCGGACGCGGCGCCGACAACCCTCCTCTCGTCTCGAAAAATTACGCGCCTGTCAGGTGCCGGCCCGGGCAATCGTATGCGGCCCGGCTGGCGCGGCTCCGCCACCCGTTCCCGACCCGGCGCGCGGAGACGGGCGACCGGATCGGACCGGTTGCGGGACCGGCGCGCCGCCGAGGCGTGCGCAACGCACCGACGACGCCCTGTCAGGCCCGCACGTCACACATGCAGCGCGTGTCCGAGCGCGCGCAACGCCGCTTCCTGAAGCGCTTCGCCGAGCGTCGGATGCGCGTGGATCGTACCGCCGATGTCTTCCAGACGCGCGCCCATCTCCAGCGACTGCGAGAACGCCGCGGCCAGTTCCGACACGCCGCGCCCGACCGCCTGCCAGCCGACGATCAGGTGATTGTCGCGCCGCGCGACGACGCGCACGAAGCCGTCGGTCGCCTGCAGCGTCATCGCGCGCCCGTTCGCCGCGAACGGGAACGACGCGCTCAGACAATCGACGCCGGCCGCGTGTGCATCGTCCGGCGACCAGCCGGCCGTCACGATCTCGGGATCGGTGAAGCACACGGCCGGAATCGACGCGGGCGTGAACGTGCGGCGCTTGCCGGCGATCAGCTCGGCCACCATCTCGCCTTGCGCCATCGCGCGATGCGCGAGCATCGGTTCGCCGGCGACGTCGCCGATCGCCCAGACGTTGCGCATCGAGGTCCGGCACGCGTCGTCGATCCGCAGCGCGCGGCCGTTGCGATCGAGCATCAGCGTCTCGAGCCCGAACCCGTCGACGCGCGGCCTGCGGCCGACGGCAACCAGCACGCGATCGGCCGGCAGCGTCTGCTCGGCGCCATCGGCGGCCTGCACGCGCACCGCGCCGTGCGCGTCCAGCCCGAGCACCGTGTGGCCGAGCCACGACCGCACGCCGAGGCGCGCGAGCGAATCGGCGACCGGTCGCACGAGTTCGGCATCGTACGCAGGCAACACGCGCTCGGCCGCTTCCACGACGCTCACGTCGACGCCGAGCTTGCGATAGACGATCCCGAGTTCGAGCCCGATGTATCCGGCCCCGACGACGACGAGCCGCTTCGGCAGCGTCGCGGGCGACAGCGCGTCGGTGGACGACACGACGTGCCCGCCGAACGGCATCGACGGCAGCGCGACCGGTTCGGAGCCGGTCGCGAGCAACAGGTGCTCGCAGCCGATTCGCGTCGTGTGGCCGCCCGCCACGACGTCGACGGTCTTGCCGTCGACCACGTGCGCGTCGCCGTGCAGCACGCGCACGCCGTTCTTCTTGAGCAGCGCGCCGACGCCGCGCGTCAGCCGGTCGACGATACCGTCCTTCCACGCGACGCTTTTCGCGATGTCGATCTCCGGCGTGCGCACGCGAATCCCGAGCGCGCCGTCGCCCGCATGGCCGCACGCCTGTTCGAATGCGTCGGCCACGTGGATCAGCGCCTTCGACGGAATGCAGCCGATGTTCAGGCACGTGCCGCCGAGCCGGTCGCGCTCGACGAGGACGGTCGGAATGCCGAGCTGGCCGGCGCGAATCGCGGCGACGTAGCCGCCCGGGCCGCCGCCGATCACGAGCAGCGTGGTGTGTTCGTTCTTCATCGGGCTCACTCCACGAACAGCAGCGCCGGGCGCTCGAGCATCGCGCGCACGGCCTGGATGAATTCGGCCGCGTCCGCCCCGTCGACGACGCGATGGTCGAACGACGACGACAGGTTCATCATCTTGCGCGCGACGACCGCGCCGTCGCGGATCATCGGCCGCTCGACGATCCGGTTCACGCCGACGATGGCGACCTCCGGATGATTGATGACCGGCGTCGACACGATGCCGCCGAGCGCGCCGAGGCTCGAAATCGTGATCGTCGAGCCGCTCAGTTCGTCGCGCTGCGCGCGGTTCGTGCGCACCGCGTCGGCGAGCCGCGCGATCTCGGCGGAGATCGCCCACACGTCGCGCGCTTCGGCATGACGCAGCACGGGCACCGTGAGGCCGCCGTCCGTCTGCGTCGCGACGCCCATGTGCACCGCACCGTGGCGCGTGACGACACCCGCTTCGTCGTCGAAGCGCGCGTTGATCTGCGGAAAGTCGCGCAGCGCGATCACCATCGCGCGGATCAGCAGCGGCAGCGGCGTGAGCTTGCCGCGCGTGTCGCCGTAGCGGCGGTTCAGCTCCGTGCGCAGCGATTCGAGTTCGGTCACGTCGATTTCCTCGACGTAGCTGAAGTGCGGAATGCGGCGCTTCGCTTCCTGCATCTTGCGCGCGATCGCGCGCCGCAGGCCGATCACCGGTACGTCGGTTTCATCGTGGCGTTCGTCGTAGCCGCGCGGTTGCGACCCGCGCGTCGCACCGCCGCCGGTGCGCGCATACGCATCGAGATCCGCATGAAGGATTCGCCCTGCGTCACCGGTGCCGCGCACATAGCGCAGTTCGATGCCCATGTCCCACGCGCGCTGACGCACGGCCGGCGACGCGAGCGGCCGTTCGCCTGGCGCCAGCGCCGCGCGCGGCGGCGCTGCGTGCTCCGTGTGCTCGTCGGCATGCTTCGCACGACGCGGCTGCGCCGGTGCGTGCTTCGCAGCCGGCCTGGCCGACGATTCCGCCGGCGCGTCGGCCACCGCCTTCGACGGCGCTGCCGCGACCGGTGCGGTTTCTACCTTGGATTCCCGCACCGGTGCACCGGCCTTCAGGTTGCCGTCGCCTTCGACCTCGAGGCGAATCAGCTCGCTGCCGACCGCCATCATCTCGCCGATCCGGCCGCCGAGCTCGATGACCTTGCCCGTCACCGGCGACGGAATCTCGACCGCCGCCTTGTCCGTCATCACGTCGGCGAGCGGCTGGTCTTCGTTGATCGTCTGCCCGACTTCCACGTGCCAGGCCACCAGCTCGACCTCGGCAATCCCTTCGCCGATATCCGGCATCTTGATGACATGAATGCCCATCTCACGCCTCCATCACGCGTCGCAACGCTTCACCGACCCGGGCCGGCCCCGGAAAATACGCCCACTCCTGCGCATGCGGATACGGCGTATCCCAGCCCGTCGTGCGCTCGACCGGCGCTTCGAGGTGGTAGAAGCAATGTTCCTGGACCAGCGACACCAGTTCCGCACCGAAACCGCAGGTGCGCGTCGCCTCGTGCACCACGACGCAGCGCCCGGTCTTGCGCACCGACGCGACGATCGTGTCGAGGTCGAGCGGCCACAGCGTGCGCAGGTCGATCACTTCCGCGTCGATGCCCGTTTCCTCGGCCGCGGCGAGCGATACATGCACCGTCGTGCCGTAGGTCAGCACCGTCACGTCGTTGCCGGGACGCACGATCGCAGCCGTATCCAGCGGCACCGTGTAGTAGCCCTCGGGCACCGCGCTCGCCGGATGCTTGAGCCACGACGTGACCGGCCGTTCGTGGTGGCCGTCGAACGGTCCGTTGTACAGCCGTTTCGGCTCGAGGAAGATCACCGGGTCGTCGTTCTCGATCGATGCGATCAACAGCCCTTTCGCGTCGTACGGATTCGACGGCATGACCGTGCGCAGCCCGCACACCTGCGTGAACATCGCCTCGGGGCTCTGGCTGTGCGTCTGGCCGCCGTAGATGCCGCCGCCGCAGGGCATGCGGATCGTCATCGGCGCGGTGAACTGGCCGGCCGAGCGATAGCGCAGCCGCGCGCCTTCCGACACGATCTGGTCGGAGGCCGGGTAGAAATAGTCGGCGAACTGGATCTCGCACACCGGGCGCAGCCCGTACGCGCCCATCCCCACCGCCGCGCCGACGATCCCGCCTTCGGAGATCGGCGCATCGAATACGCGCGACTTGCCGTATTTGTTCTGCAGTCCTTCGGTACAGCGGAACACGCCGCCGAAGTAGCCGACGTCCTGCCCGAACACGACCACGTCGCCGTCGCGTCCGAGCATCACGTCCATCGCCGAGCGCAGCGCCTGGATCATCGTCATCGGCTGCGTTGCCGTGCCTGTCTCGTGTTGCGCCATGATCATGCTCCCAGTTCCTGGCGCTGACGGCGCAGGTGCGCGGGCAGCTCCTTGTACACGTCGTCGAACATCGACGCCGGCGACGGAATCCGGTCGTCGGCCAGCGTGCCGTATTTCTCCGCTTCCTTCTGCGCGGCGATCACCTCGGCCTCGAGCTCGGCCGTCAACGCGTCGTGCGCACGGTCCGACCAGATGCCCTTGACGATCAGGTGCCGCTTGAAGCGCTCGATCGGATCGCCGAGCGGGAAATGCGACCAGTCGTCGCTCGGCCGGTACTTGGTCGGATCGTCCGACGTCGAATGCGCGCCCGCGCGGTAGGTCACCCACTCGATCAGCGTCGGCCCGAGATTGCGGCGCGCGCGTTCGGCCGCCCAGCTCGACGCCGCGTAGATCGCGAGGAAGTCGTTGCCGTCCACGCGCAGCGACGCGATCCCGCAGCCCACGCCGCGCCCCGCGAACGTCGTGCCTTCGCCGCCCGCGATCGCCTGGAACGTCGAGATCGCCCACTGGTTGTTGACGACGTTCAGCACGACCGGCGCGCGATACACGTGCGCGAACGTGAGCGCGGTGTGGAAGTCGGCTTCGGCCGTCGCGCCGTCGCCGATCCACGCGGACGCGATCTTCGTGTCGCCCTTGATCGCCGACGCCATCGCCCAGCCGACCGCCTGGATGAACTGCGTCGCGAGGTTGCCGGAGATGGAGAAGAAGCCCGCTTCGCGGTCCGAGTACATCACCGGAAGCTGGCGGCCTTTGAGCGGGTCGCCTTCGTTCGACATCAGCTGGCAGATCATCCGCTCGAGCGGCACGTCGCGCGCGATCAGGATGCTCTGCTGCCGGTAGGTCGGGAAGCACATGTCGCCGTGGCGCAGCGCCATCGCGTGCGCGGTGCCGATCGCCTCTTCGCCGAGGCTCAACATGTAGAAGGAGATTTTCTTCTGACGCTGCGCGATCATCATGCGCGCGTCGAAAATGCGGGTCTTGAGCATCGCGCGCAGGCCGGCGATCAGCCGCGCATCGTCGAGCTCAGGCGCCCACGGGCCGACGGCCTTGCCGCTGTCGTCGAGCACGCGCACGAGGCTGCGGGCGAGATCGGCGGTGTCCGCCGCGGCAACGTCGATCGGCGGGCGGCGTACCGCGCCGGCCGGCGATAGATGCAGATAGGAAAAGTCCGTCTTGCAGCCCGGGCGCCCGGTGGGCTCCGGCACATGCAGACGCAATGGCTCTGACAGGCTCATCGTGTCGTCTCCACGCTCGATTGTGTCTCACGCTGATTGGGAACGCGCGACCGGTTGCCGGCCTGCGCGCGGGCTGGCGCGCGGATAAGCACGCCAACCTTGGAAATCTATGCGTTGTCGCGGCGGGCGTCGATGCCCAAGCCGCTCGTTCGTGGTGAGCAGATTTACCATGGCGCAGGTCGGCGGCACGCGACTGCGGCAGCCGGCGGCGGCGAAGGATGTGTTTGCTGCAGCGCATCGTCGTCGGGCCTGTGACGAGCGTCGGGCGTCCGGTGGCGGACGCATTGCGCGCTGCGAACCTGCGAGGGGTCGAAGCAAAAGACCCCGCGAGATCGTCGATCTGGGCGGGGTCTTTTCGGGCCGGGCGCGCGTGCGCCCGATGGCCGGCTTACCGCGGCGCGCGATCGGTCACGCGCCGGGACGAAAGAGGTCGAAGCGGCTGTCGGGCTTCACGTGCGCGTAGGCCGACGGGCCGCCCGCACGCAGAATGATGCCCGCGCCGAACGTGTCGAAGATGCCGTCCTTCAGCAAGTCGTGGCGGATATGGACCGCGATGACCTCCCCCAGCACCAGCGTGGCCGGCGTGTCGACGCCGCGATGATCGCGCAGCCGGATCACGTCGGTCACCTTGCATTCGAAGTTCACGCCGCTTTCCGCCACGCGCGGCACGTTGACCAGGCGCGACGAAAGCGCGGTCAGGCCGCCGAGGTCGAACTCGTTCACGTCGTACGGAACCGCTGCGCAGGTCTGGTTCATCTTTTCGGCAAGGTCGCGCGTCGCGAGGTTCCACACGAACTCGCCCGTTTCCTGCACGTTGCGCAGGCTGTCCTTCGCGGTGGTGCTCGAAAAGCCGATGATCGGCGGATGATAGTTGAACGCGTTGAAGAAGCTGTACGGCGCGAGGTTCAGCGTGCCGTCGCTGCCGCGGGAGGAAATCCAGCCGATCGGGCGCGGGCCGATGATCGCGTTCAGCGGATCGTGCGGCAGGCCGTGGCCTTGCGACGGTTCGTAATAGTGATGGGTCGAGTCGGTCATGACGGGAGGGATTGTGAGAGGCGAACGATGAAGAAAGCGGTCGGCGGCACGCGTTGGCCGGGGGCGGCGCCGGCGTGCGGTGCAACGTGCGTGCCAGTATCACATGGCGCGGTTTTCGGCGCAGGCAAGCACATCGCGCGCCGCGCCGGCGTATCGCCGCGTGTGCGTGCGCCAAATAAAAAACCCGCGAGCGCTGCATTTCTCGCGGGTTTTTTTCGCCTTCATCGAATCGCATCGACGCAATCGATGGTGCCGGGGACCGGACTCGAACCGGCAAGCCAGTTAAGGCGGCGGATTTTCGTCACACTGCTTCTTTCGAAGCCGGCGTCGTTCGAGCGATGCCGTTCGTGCGCTGGACTATGCCTTCACCGTCGCGCGCGGGCGTGAGCTCTGCCCGTGCGCCTTAGGCGCCCCCCGTCTAGTCTCTACACCTTCCTCGCGGATGCCGCGAGGCTTGGCTCGGCGTTGCCTCGATGCGTGCATCAGGGGTTTCGCCGAATTTGAAGGGTTCTGCACCGACCGTTTCCGGCCGGGCACTCAAACTTTTAAGTCCGCTATGTTTACCAATTTCATCACCCCGGCAACAGGGCGGACGCGATTCTACCATTGCTTGCGCATGCGCTCCCTTATTCCGCGGCGCCGCATCGCGATACCGCGCCCCATCACACCGATTCATCTGCGGTAATCGACGCCGGCACCCCGCCGACGACGATTTCGTCCCGCGTCGCACCATCCCCGATACAATCGGGTTCGCGTCGTCCGACGGCCCGATCCGTCAGACGTTTGTGTCGTACTTCCTGCGAAACAAGCGTCGCCTGCGTCATCGCGAGGTCACAAACGTTTTCGATAATTTTCCTGCCGAAAACGTTTACATCGCATGAGTTCATGACCTCGACCATCAAGGACGTCGCTGCCCTCGCGGGCTTCTCGATCGCCACCGTCTCGCGCGCGATCAACGCCCCGCATACCGTCAGCCCCGCCACGCTGCAAACGATCCGCACCGCGATCGACACGCTGCAATTCCGCCCGAGCCCGCTCGGCCGGCAATTGCGCGGCGAGCGCACGCGGCTCGTCGGCGTCGTCGTGCCGACGCTGTCGAACCCCGTGTTCGCGGACTGCCTGCAAGGCATCGACGAGCTGGCGACCGCGGCCGGCTTCAAGCTGATCCTGATGACGACCGAATACGACGCGGCGCGCGAGCGTCATGCGATCGAGACACTGCGCGAGCAGCGCGTCGAAGGGCTGATCCTCACCGTCGCCGACGCGGATACGCACCCGCTGCTCGACATGCTCGACCACGACGGCCCGCACTACGTGCTGATGCACAACGACACGCAGCGCCGACCGTCGGTGTCGGTCGACAACCGCAGCGCCGCGTATGACGGCGTGCGGCTGCTGACCGCGCGCGGTCACCGCCGCGTGCTGATGCTGGCGGGTTCCCTCGCCGCGTCGGATCGGGCGCGCCAGCGCCATCTCGGCTATGCACAAGCGCTCGAGGAAAGCGGCGTGGCCACGCTGCCGCCGGTCGAAGTCGACTTCAACGCGCCCGAGTTGCCCGATGCGGTGCTCGCGCATCTCACCGCGCACGCGACGCGCCCAACCGCCCTCTTCTGCAGCAACGACCTGCTCGCGATGGTCGTGATGCGCGGCCTGCGCCGCGCGGGCTTCTCGATTCCCGACGACCTGTCGGTGCTCGGCTTCGACGGTATCGCCATCGGCGAACTGCTCGCGCCGCCGCTCGCGAGCGTCGCGACGCCGAACCGCGACATCGGCCGCCACGCATGGCGGCGTCTCGTCGAATGCATCGGCGGCGCGGCGATCGAACGCACGTCGCTGATCCTGCCGCACGCGGTGCGCGACGGCGCGACCGTCGCACCGCCCGCCGCCGACCTGCAATTGCGCAAGGCCTGAACGCGCGCCGCCTATCCCGCACACCCCCCACGCCACCCAGCGCCTCACACTCGCCCGGAGACCCACCGTGTCCTTTCGCCTGACCTCGCTGCTGCGCGCATTCGCCGCGCCGCTCGCCTGCGCCGCGCTCGTCGCCGGCGCGCCCGCCGCCCATGCCGACGAAACGGCGATCTGCTACAACTGCCCGCCCGAATGGGCCGACTGGGCCGCGCAGATCGCCGCGATCAAGCAGAAGACCGGCATTCGCGTGCCGTTCGACAACAAGAACTCGGGCCAGTCGATCGCGCAGCTGATCGCCGAGCAGAAGAGCCCGGTGGCCGACGTCGTGTACCTCGGCGTGTCGTCCGCGTTCCAGGCGAAGGACAAGGGCGTGATCGCGCCGTACAAGCCCGCGCACTGGAACGACATCCCCGCGAACCTGAAGGACCCGCAAGGCTACTGGTTCGCGATCCACTCGGGCACGCTCGGCTTCTTCGTGAACAAGGATGCGCTCGACGGCAAGCCGGTGCCGCGCTCGTGGGCCGATCTGCTGAAGCCCGAATACAAGGGCATGGTCGGTTATCTCGACCCGTCGAGCGCGTTCGTCGGCTATGCGGGCGCGGTCGCGGTGAACCAGGCGCTCGGCGGCAGCCTCGACAACTTCAAGCCGGCGCTCGACTGGTTCCGCAAGCTGAAGGCGAATGCGCCGATCGTGCCGAAGCAGACCGCGTACGCGCGCGTGCTGTCCGGCGAGATTCCGATCCTGCTCGACTACGACTTCGACGCGTATCGCGCGAAGTACAAGGACAACGCGAACGTCGAATTCGTGATTCCGAAGGAAGGCACGATCGCGGTGCCGTACGTGATGAGTCTCGTGAAAGGCGCGCCGCACGACGCGAACGGCAAGAAGGTGCTGGACTTCGTGCTGTCGGACGAAGGCCAGAAGCTGTGGGCCAGCGCGTACCTGCGCCCGGTGCGCGCACAGGCGCTCGGTGCGGACATCGCCGCGAAGTTCCTGCCGGCGAGCGACTATGCGCGCGCGAAGCCGGTCGACTTCGGCAAGATGGCGGCCGGCCAGCAGGCGTTCGGCCAGCAATACCTGCAGGTCATGCAGTAAGGCGCGGAACACAAGCGATGCTCGACCTGACTTTCCCGCTGCGCTGGCGCGTCGCGCTCGTCGCGCCGGCGCTCGCGGTGTTCGCCGCGTTCTGGCTGCTGCCGATGGCCTCGCTCGTGCAGGTCTCCGCCGACGGCGCGTTCTTCTCGCACTACGCGGCGCTGCTCGGCAATGCGCGTTACATGAAGAGTCTCGGCGAGACGGTCGCGCTGTCCGCGGGCGTCACGCTCGCGACACTCGCGCTGTCGACGATCTCCGGCCTGCTGCTCGCGCGCCGCGAATTCGCGGGCAAGCGCGTGCTGCTCGCGCTGCTCACGTTTCCGCTCGCGTTCCCGGGCGTCGTCGTCGGCTTCATGGTGATCATGCTCGCCGGGCGTCAGGGGCTGATCGGGATGCTGTCGGCGAAACTCACCGGCGACAAGTGGGTATTCGCGTACTCGGTGGCGGGCCTGTTCGTCGGCTACCTGTACTTCTCGATTCCGCGCGTGATCGTCACCGTGATCGCGGCCGCGTCGAAGCTCGACGCGTCGCTCGAGGAAGCCGCGCGCTCGCTCGGCGCATCGCCGTGGCGCATCTTCGTCGACATCGTGCTGCCCGCGCTCGCGCCGGGCCTGATCGCGGCCGGCGCGATCTGCTTCGCGACTGCGATGGGCGCGTTCGGTACCGCGTTCACGCTCGCCACCGACCTGAACGTGCTGCCGATGACGATCTATACCGAGTTCACGCTGAACGCGAACATCGCAACCGCGGCCGGCCTGTCGATCGTGCTCGGCATCGTCACGTGGGTCGTGCTCGCGCTCGCGCGCCGCTTCACCGGTCACACCGCCGCCGCCGCGGCCTGAGGATTCCCGCATGCCATCGCTTTCCGGTTCTTCCGCGCCGTCGCCGGCCCCCGCGCCGGCTTCCGTTCACGCCAGGCGCGCTGCCCGGCACGCGCCGCGCGTCGCGGGTGCGCGCGCGATCGCCGTGCTGCAATGGGGCATCACGCTGCTGCTGGGCGCGTTCCTGATCGTGCCCGTCGTGATGTCGGTGCTCGCAGGGCTGACCGTCAACTATTTCCGCGGGCTGTCGAGCGGCCTCACGCTGCGCTGGCTCGAACAGGTGTGGCAGCAATATCACGGCTCGGTCGCGCTGTCGCTGTACGTCGCGTTCGCGACGCTCGCGATCGTGCTCGCGATCGGCGTGCCGGTCGGCTATGCGCTCGCGCGCAGCCGGAGCCGGGTCGCACGCGCGATCGAGGAAGCGCTCGTGCTGCCGGTCGCGCTGCCCGGTCTCGCATCGGCGCTCGCGCTGCTGGTCGTGTACGGCGGCTTCACCGCGTTCCGGATGAGCCTGTGGTTCATCGTGGTCGGCCACGTCGTGTTCACGCTGCCGTTCATGGTGCGCGCGGTGGCAGCCGTCGCGGCCGGCGCCGACCTGCGCACGCTCGAGGAAGGCGCGGCGAGCCTCGGCGCGTCGTTCGTCACGCGCTTCGTGACGATCGTGCTGCCGAACCTGCGGCCCGGCATCGTCGCCGGCGCGCTCGCGGTGCTCACGCTGTCGATCGGCGAATTCAACCTCACGTGGATGCTGCATACGCCCGACACCAAGACGCTGCCGGTCGGGCTCGCCGATACGTACGCGTCGCTGCGCCTCGAAGTCGGCAGCGCGTACACGATCCTGTTCCTGCTGATGACGCTGCCGCTGCTCGTCGCGATGCAGTGGCTCGGCGTCGAGCCTTCCGGCACGCGCGCGCTCAAGCAACGCCCGCGCTGAACCTGCGCTGAACCGCTGAACCATTCGCACACATGAAACTCGATTCCACTCCTATCACCCTGACCGGCTGCGCGAAAACGTTCCGCGGCACGCGCGTGCTCGAACCGCTCGACCTGTCGATCGGCGCAGGCGAAACGCTCGTGCTGCTCGGCCCGTCGGGCTGCGGCAAGACCACGACGCTGCGCCTGATCGCCGGCCTCGACACGCCGGATGCCGGCGGCACGATCGCGTTCGGCGACGACGACGTCACCGCGCTGCCGATCGAGCGCCGGCAGGTCGGCATGGTGTTCCAGAACTACGCGCTGTTTCCGAACCTGACGGTGCGCGGCAACGTCGGCTACGGGCTGAAGATCCGCAAGACCGAGCCGCGCGCGCTGCGCGAGCGCGTCGACGAACTGCTCGCGATGATGCGGCTCGACGCGCATGCGGACAAACCGGTCGACCAGCTGTCGGGCGGCCAGCGCCAGCGGGTCGCCCTGGCACGCGCACTCGCGGTCCGCCCGCGCGTGCTGCTGCTCGACGAGCCGCTGACCGCGCTCGACGCGAAGCTGCGCGACGTGCTGCGCCGCGACATGAATGCGCTATTGCGCGAGCTCGGCGTGACGACCGTCTACGTGACGCACGACCAGGCCGAGGCGATGGAGCTCGGCGACCGGATCGTCGTGATGGGCGCGGGCCGCATCGAGCAGATCGGCACGCCGCGCGACATCTATTACCGGCCGGCGAACCGCACCGTCGCGCAGTTCATCGGCACGCTGAACCGGCTTGCGGGACAATGGCGCGACGGCGCGCTCGTGACGACGGGCGGCTCGATCGTCACGCCGCACGCCGCCGACGAGTGGTTCTTCCGGCCGGAGGACGCGCAGCTCGCCGATCCCGCGCATGCACCGCTGCGCGGCGCGATCGGCGCGTGCGCGTTTCTCGGCGAGCGCACGCGGCTCACGATCGAGCATGCGGCGCCCGACGCGCTCGTGATCGACGTGCCGGGCCGCATCGAGCTCGCGCGCGGCACGGCGGTCGGCATCGCGATCGACGCGCAAGGACTGATCGCACTCGCCGCGTAATACCGCCCCACGATAACCAGACAATTCCGAGGAACGACGATGCTGCTTGCTCAAATCAGCGACCTTCACATCAAGCGTCCGGGCCAGCTCGCGTACCGGCGCGTCGACACGGCCGCCGCGCTCGCGCGCTGCATCGCGAAGCTGAACGCGTTGGAGCCGCGCCCTGACGCGGTGCTCGTCACGGGCGACCTGACCGATTTCGGCCACGACGACGAATACCGCCATCTGCGCGACCTGCTCGCGCCGCTCGAGATTCCGTATTACCTGATGGTCGGCAATCACGACGATCGCGCGGGACTGCGCCGCGTGTTCGCCGATCGCCCCGAGCTGCACGACGGCGCGTTCGTGCAGTATGCGATCGACGTCGGCGCGGTGCGCGTGCTTGCGCTCGATTCGCAGGTGCCCGGCGCGAGCCACGGCGATCTGTGCGATGCGCGGCTTGCGTGGCTCGCCGCGCAACTGGGCGCGGCGCGCGACCGGCCGGTGATCGTCGCGCTGCATCATCCGCCGTTCGCATCCGGGATCGGCCACATGGACGCGCTGCGCCTCGCGCCCGCCGCCGCCGCCAAACTCGATACGCTGCTGCGCGGCTACCCGAACGTCGAGCGCGTGCTGTGCGGGCACGTGCACCGGACGATGTTCACGCGCTTCGGCGGCACGCTCGCGTCGGCGGTGCCGGCGCCCGGGCACCAGGTGGCGTTCGACCTGCGCGCGGACGCACCGTCCGCGTTCCGGCTCGAGCCGCCCGCGTTCGCGGTGCATTTCCATGCGCCGGACGCGGGGATGACGTCCCATCACGTGTATGTGGACGAAGGCGACGGACCCTATCCGTTCTATGAACCGAGCGGGGAACTGGTCGACTGACCGTGCGCATCGGTCGCGCGTCGTGGGCGGCTCGGGCCGGGCGCGATGCGGGACGGCTGGTCGCGCCCGATAGCGGGCGCTCGCGGGCGGCGATGCCGCGAGCGCGGCTGTCTGCTGTCTGCCTTCCGCCTTCCGGCCGCCCGGCTCCCTATCCGCCCGGCCGGCAGAATTCCCGGTGCTCGGGTATGATCGGCAGCCTCGATCGGCACCCAGGCCGCCCGCGCAACCGCCGTTGCGCCGCACGCCCGCGCGCCGCCCCACTCCGTTCCGTCGCAGCCATGTCCTCCGCCTCCACCGACCGCCCGACCGACGCCGTCTCGCCCCATTACTCGCGCAGCCTGCTGTTGCTGCTCGCGACGATCGCGGGGGTGTCGGTCGCGAACATCTACTACAACCAGCCGCTGCTCGACAGCTTCCGCTCGGCCTTTCCCGACGGCGCGTCCTGGATCGGCGCGGTGCCGACCGCCACGCAGCTCGGCTACGCGGCCGGGATGTTCCTGCTCGCGCCGCTCGGCGACCGCTTCGATCGGCGCGGGCTGATCCTGATGCAGATCGCGGGCCTGTCGATCGCGCTGATCGTCGCCGCGACCGCGCCGTCGCTGACGGTGCTCGCCGTCGCGAGCCTCGCGATCGGCGTGCTCGCGACGATCGCGCAGCAGGCCGTGCCGTTCGCGGCCGAGATCGCGCCGCCGGCCGAGCGCGGCCATGCGGTCGGTACCGTGATGAGCGGCCTGCTCCTCGGGATCCTGCTGGCGCGCACCGCGGCCGGCTTCGTCGCCGAATATTTCGGCTGGCGGGCCGTGTTCGGCGCGTCCGTGGCGGCGCTCGTCGCGCTGGCCGCGGTGATCGTGCTGCGGCTGCCGCGCAGCACGCCGACATCGACGCTGTCGTACGGCAAGCTGCTCGGCTCGATGTGGCATCTGGCGGTCGAACTGCGCGGGCTGCGCGAGGCGTCGCTGACGGGTGCCGCGCTGTTCGCGGCGTTCAGCGCGTTCTGGCCGGTGCTCACGCTGCTGCTGGCCGGCGCGCCGTTCCATCTCGGCCCGCAGGCCGCGGGGCTCTTCGGAATCGTCGGCGCGGCCGGCGCGCTGGCCGCCCCGTACGCAGGCCGTTTCGCCGACAAGCGCGGCCCGCGCACGATCATCTCGCTCGCGATCGCACTGCTCGCGGCGTCGTTCGTGATTTTCGCGCTGTCGGGGACGAGCCTCGTCGGGCTCGTGATCGGCGTGATCGTGCTGGATGTCGGCGTGCAGGCCGCGCAGATCTCGAACCAGTCGCGCATTTACGCGCTGAAGCCCGACGCGCGCAGCCGCGTGAACACCGTGTACATGGTGTGCTACTTCATCGGCGGCGCGCTCGGCTCGTCGGCCGGCGTCGCCGCGTGGCACGCATTCGGCTGGATCGGCATGTGCGCGGCCGGCCTCGTCTTTACCGCGCTCGCCGGTTGGTCCCACTACCGCGGCGCACGACGCGGCTGAACCCGGCCGGACGCGCCGGCGTCACGCGTTCGCGCGCGATGCGGCCGGTTCGTCGGCCGGCGGCGGCGCGAATGCCTGCGCGGGATCCATGACCGCGGCCGGGTCCACGACGGCGCCGGGCGCCGGCACGGCAAGCGGTACGGCGGAAGGCGTAAGGATCGGCGCGGGATCGGGCATCGCGGACTGATCCGCTGCGGCTGCCGGCATCGCTGCCGGCACCGCGTCCGATTCGGCGGTGGCGCCGGCCACCGCTGACGAAGCGTCGGCCGCCGCGGACGGCGCAGGCCGGCGGGCCGGATCGAACAGGAACGACAACCCGACGCTGCCGAGGATCGCGACGGTCGCGACCACGGTCGCCGTCGTCACCGGTTCGCCGAGTATCAACGCGCCGAGCGCGACCGCGACGATCGGGTTCACGTACATGCAGCTGCTCGCGATGATGGGGCTCGTATGGCGGATCAGGTAGCCGTACGCGACATACGCGGCCATCGTGCAGAACACCATCAGGTACAGGAACGCGAACACGGGCCCCACCGCGACCTGCTCGATGCGCTCGCCCATCAGCCATGCGGCGAGCGTGGACAGCAGGCCGCCGAGCCCGATCTGCAGCGACGTCGACAGGAACAGGTCCGACGGCAGCTTGAGCCGCGTCGCAAGATGCGCGCCGCCCGCCCAGAACAGCGCGCCGGCCAGCACGCAGATCGTGCCGAGCGCCGAGTTCGCGGCGCCCGCGCCGCCCGAGTTCAGCACGACGATGCCGACCATCCCGAGCGCGACGGCCGCCCACTCGCCCTTCGTCACCGGCCGGCCGGCGACCGCCGCGATCACGGTCGCGAACAGCGGCACCGTGGCGACCATCACCGCGGCCGAGCCGCTGCTGACGGTCCGCATCCCGAGTGCGATCGTGCCCGACGACAGCGCGACCAGCATCGTGCCGACGATCGCCGAATTGCGGATTTCCAGCAGCGTGGGCCATTCGGGCTTGCGCCGCAGCGCGAAGATGAACAGGCCGATGCCGCCCAGCAGGTTGCGCAGCCCCGACAGCAGCAGCGGCGGGAACGACTGCAGCGCGAAATGCAGCCCGCTGTACGTCGAACCCCAGACGAAATAGATGAACACGAGGGCCAGCGCGACGCGGCCGCCGCGGCTTTGCGGCAGGCGGATCCGGATCGGCAGGCGGGCGAGGAAATCGAGAAGGCGGTCGAGCGGGGTCATCGTTCGGAGCCCCCGGCAACCCGCCGCGGATGCGGGCGGGACAAACCGGCGAGGCCGGCAAGTACGCCGACCGGGACCGGAGCGGCGAACAAAGACGTGCGGAACGACATGACGGTGCGAACGGCGACGAAAAGCGGACCCGGGCGATCCGGCCACGGACGGACAAAAAAAGCGTGCGTGGCCATGCCGGCCACGCACGTCGAGCATTATGCATTAAGGATTCGAAAGGCGACCGCAGACCTCGCTGAAAGGCTGGCGACTGACGTTTCGGCACGACACCCGGCGCCCCGCGTGGCCCGCGTCACGATCCGCCGAACCAGTTGTATCCCTGATCGACCCAATAGCCGCCCGGAAAAGTGTCGGTCACGAAGATTTCCATGATGTGCTTCGGATTCTTGTAGCCGAGCTTGGTCGGCATCCGCAGCTTCATCGGAAAACCGAACTCCGGCGGCAGACGATGGCCGTCGTAATCGAATGCGAGCAGCGTCTGCGGATGCAGCGCGGTCGGCATGTCGATGCTTTCGTAGTAATCGTCCGCGCACTTGAAGCCGACGTACTTCGCGTGCGTATCGGCGCCCGCCCTTGCGAGGAACGCGCCGAACGGCGTGCCGCCCCAGCGGCCGATCGCGCTCCACCCTTCCACGCAGATGTGCCGCGTGATCTGCTCCGCGTGCGGCAGCGCGTACAGTTCGTCGAGCGTCCACACGCGCTTGCCCGTCACTCGGCCCGACAGCACGAGCCGGTACGTCGATGCGTCGACGTGCGGCACGTCGTCGATGCCGTAGTACGCGTTGAACGGGAACGGCCGCGTGATGTCGGCTTCGGTGTAGGTCGGCGCAAGCCGCTCGCCGCTGAAGAGCCAGGCCTGCACGCGGTCGTTCATCCGCGACACGCGTTCGAGAAACGTGTTGACCGATGCATCGTCGTGCAGCGTGCAACCGGTCAGCATCGTCAGGCCGCCGAGCGTCAGGATGCGCCGATTGAACAGCCGCCGCGACGGCATCTCCAGCTCGCGACGCACGTCGATTTCGAGCGACTTGCGGTCGAGCGCCCAGCGCGAACCGTCGCGCTTGATTTCGGATTCCGACATGATGATTTCCTTTGTCCGGGATTCGCCGGATCAGCGGCCGCGCAGCATCGCGAGCAGCGAGCGCGGCACGAGCAGCGCCATCCCGACGTGCACGACGAAGAACGCGACCAGCAGCGACATCGCCCAGAAATGCACGACGCGTGCGTTGTCGTAACCGCCGAACAGTTCGCGCAGCAGCGGAAACTGCACCGACTTCCAGATCGTCAGCCCGGAGAGCACCAGCAGGATCAGATCGACGATCGCGATCAGGTACGCGGCACGCTGTACCGCGTTGTAGACGCTCAGATCGTCGTGCGCGAGGTGCCCGCGCAACGCGGCGCGCACGTCGCGCCACACCGACGCCGGCGTGACGGGCAGCATCTTGCGCGCGAGGCGTCCGGTCGCAATTGCCATCGTCAAATAGAACAGCCCGTTGGCGACAAGCAGCCACATCGCCGCAAAATGCCATTGCAGCGCGCCGCCGAGCCAGCCGCCGAGCGTGATGCCGTGCGCAAACGTGAACGACGGATAGATCGGCGACGCGTCGTAGATGCGCCAGCCCGACAGCGCCATCAGGATCGCCGCGAGCGCGTTGAGCCAGTGGCTCGCGCGCACCCACAACGGATGAATCGGGCGCGCGGGCGGCGCGGCGGGCGCGCGGTTCGTGGCGGGGACGGTTTGCATGATGAGGACTCCCGAAACGGGTCGAAGAAACGCAACGCGACGACACGGGACGCGGGCGGCCGGCCGTGTCGCGGATAACACGCGCCGGCCGCCCGCGCCCGCGCCGTCAGTTGGACGGCGCCATCTTGTCGCCCGACGACTTGCCCATCGCGTCGTGCGACATCGCGTCCTTCTTCATCGTATGCTTTTTCATCGCGCCTTTCTTCATCGCGCCATCCTTCGCCATCGCATCGTGGCCCATTGCGTCTTTTGCCATCGCGTCGTGGCCCATCGCGTCTTTCGACATCGACGAACCGTTTTGCGACATCGCGTCGTTCTGCGCATACGCGCCCGTTGCAAGCGTGGCGAAAGCGGCGACACAGGCTGCGATCAGTACGTTTTTCATGATTACTCTCCGAAACATGGGTTTGAGGAGCCCAATAGACGGACGACGTCGCGAGAAATGACAGCCGGCCCGAAAATATTTTTTGGCCGGCCGGGCGCCGCCCCGATGCTGCACTGCTGCGCCGCCGCCGGCCGCGCTGCCGGCGCGAGCGGCGGCGATCGATGATGCGGTGCACCGCCGGCACGCAGCGCCGGCGCGCCCAGGCCCGTCCCGGCGAACCGCCGCGCTACCGGTTGAAACCGCCGCAAAGCCGGTGTATCGTGTGCCCTTGCTAACGCGGGGGTCCTGCGATGCGTTCGGTCGAACGACCGGCATTGCGGGTGAGAAATACCCTTTGAACCTGATCTGGATAATGCCAGCGCAGGGAAGCGTACGGATTCCGCCGCCATCCTTCTGACGAATCCGCCGCCTCACCAAACCTCGTCTCCTGCTTAGCTCGAGCCCCACATTCGTCAAGGGCTCCGGGCAAGCGCCGCAGCGCGTGTCCGGCGCTCACACAGGAGATTGCATGAACGCCAATCCGAAGTTTCTGTCCGCCGACGCTCATGTCGATGCCGCGGCCGTCGCCCCGCTGCCGAATTCCCGCAAGGTCTACGTCACCGGCTCGCAGCCCGACATCCGCGTGCCGATGCGTGAAATCACGCAGGCCGACACGCCGACCGGCTTCGGCGGAGAGAAGAATCCGCCGATCTACGTGTACGACACGTCGGGCCCCTATACCGACCCGGACGCGAAGATCGACATCCGCGCGGGCCTGCCCGCGTTGCGCCAGGGCTGGATCGACGCGCGCGGCGACACCGAGGTACTCGACGGCCTGTCGAGCCGGTACGGCCTCGAGCGCGCGGCCGACCCGGCCACCGCCGACCTGCGTTTCCCAGGCCTGCACCGCAACCCGCGCCGCGCGCGGGCCGGCAAGAACGTCACGCAGATGCACTATGCGCGCCAGGGCATCATCACGCCGGAAATGGAATTCATCGCGATCCGCGAGAACCAGCGCCGCGCCGAGTACCTCGAGAGCCTGAAGGCGAGCGGCCCGAACGGCGCGAAGCTCGCCGCGATGATGGGCCGCCAGCACCCGGGCCAGGCGTTCGGCGCCGCGGCCTTCGGCGCGAACGCGCCCACCGAGATCACGCCGGAATTCGTGCGCTCGGAAGTGGCGTGCGGCCGCGCGATCATCCCCGCGAACATCAACCACCCGGAATCGGAGCCGATGATCATCGGCCGCAACTTCCTCGTGAAGATCAACGCGAACATCGGCAACTCGGCCGTTACGTCGTCGATCGGCGAGGAAGTCGACAAGATGACGTGGGCGATCCGCTGGGGCGGCGACACGGTGATGGACCTGTCGACCGGCAAGCACATCCACGAAACGCGCGAGTGGATCATCCGCAACAGCCCGGTGCCGATCGGCACGGTGCCGATCTACCAGGCGCTCGAAAAGGTCAACGGCAAGGCCGAGGACCTGACCTGGGAAATCTTCCGCGACACGCTGATCGAGCAGGCCGAGCAAGGCGTCGACTACTTCACGATCCACGCGGGCGTGCGCCTGCAGTACGTGCCGCTCACCGCGAACCGGATGACGGGCATCGTGTCGCGCGGCGGTTCGATCATGGCGAAGTGGTGCCTCGCGCATCACAAGGAAAGCTTCCTGTACGAACACTTCGAAGAGATCTGCGAGATCATGAAGGCGTACGACGTGAGCTTCTCGCTCGGCGACGGCCTGCGCCCCGGCTCGATCTACGACGCGAACGACGAAGCGCAGCTCGGCGAGCTGAAAACACTCGGCGAGCTCACGCAGATCGCATGGAAGCACGACGTGCAGGTGATGATCGAAGGCCCGGGCCACGTGCCGATGCAACTGATCAAGGAGAACATGGATCTCCAGCTCGACTGGTGCAAGGAAGCGCCGTTTTACACGCTCGGGCCGCTGACCACCGACATCGCGCCGGGCTACGACCACATCACGTCGGGCATCGGCGCCGCGATGATCGGCTGGTTCGGCACCGCGATGCTGTGCTACGTGACGCCGAAGGAGCACCTGGGCCTGCCGAACAAGGACGACGTGAAGGAAGGGAT
The DNA here is from genome assembly GCF_001718555.1 of Burkholderia metallica. NCBI lineage: Bacteria > Pseudomonadati > Pseudomonadota > Betaproteobacteria > Burkholderiales > Burkholderiaceae > Burkholderia > Burkholderia metallica. The sequence goes on along the minus strand of NZ_CP013401.1, from coordinate 1,279,273 downwards.
CATCACGTACAAGCTCGCCGCGCATGCGGCCGACCTGGCCAAGGGCCATCCGGGCGCGCAGGTCCGCGACAACGCGCTGTCCAAGGCGCGCTTCGAGTTCCGCTGGGAAGACCAGTTCAACATCGGCCTCGACCCGGACAAGGCGCGCGAATTCCACGACGAAACGCTGCCGAAGGATTCGGCGAAGGTCGCGCACTTCTGCTCGATGTGCGGCCCGCACTTCTGCTCGATGAAGATCACACAGGACGTGCGTGAGTTTGCGGCACAGCAGGGTGTGTCGGAAACCGAAGCGCTGAAGAAGGGGATGGAAGTCAAGGCGGTCGAATTCGTCAAGACCGGCGCCGAGATCTATCACCGTCAGTAAGCGCATGCGGCGATCCGCGCCGGATCGCCTCGCGATGCGATCGACGAAGCCCGCTTTCGAGCGGGCTTTTTTGCGCCAGCATCGCGCGTGCCCGCGCCTGCAAACGAAACAATTGATTACGAAACCCCGAGAGCCTTAACAAGTCCTTACAGCGGCGTTCCGGCACGGCGAGTAGATTGGTTTCATGCGCGGCCGCCTGCCGGTTGCGCGCTTCTCGTTCACTTTCCGTTCACTACCACAAGGACAACGATCATGAATACGATTCGGCGTTTTGGGGTATACGCTCTCCTCGTCGCGACGGTAGCCAGCCTGTCCGCCTGCGATTCGATGTCGCGACGCCAGCGCGATACGGCCATCGGCGCGGGCGTCGGCGGTGTCGCCGGCGCGGCGATCGGCGGCAGCGCGTTGTCGACGCTCGGCGGTGCGGCGGCCGGCGGCATCATCGGCAACCAGGTCGGCAAGTAACCACGCGGGGCATTTGCCCGGCGCGCACCCGTCGCCCGACACGGCGCGGGCGGGGTTTGGCCAGACGGCGTTTCCGCAGCGCGGAAGCGCCGTTTTCGCATGCGGCGCCGCGATCCGGCCGACTCCGCAGCCGATGCGCGGAAATGATCCGTTACCGTTTTGCGCACCGTGTCGTCGCCGCGCGGCCTAAGCTTAAGCATCTGCCGATTGCCGGCCCCGCCGGAGAGACATCATGAACAGGACCCCCGTCGTCGCGGCGCTCGCCGCCGCGACACTCACCGGCTGCTATTACCCGTACGGCTACTATCCGGCCGGCGGCTATTACGCGGCGGCACCGGTGCAGCCGGCGCCCGTCTACGTCGATCCGGGCCCCGCCTACTACTATCCCGCGCCTGCGTATGCGCCCGCGTGGGGCGGTTATTGGGGACCGGCGCTGTCGCTCAATTTCGGCTTCGGCGGGCGCGGCGGCTGGCGCCATCACTGAACGGCGACGTCGCTTGGCTGCCGGCGCCTGTCGGCGGCGGGCGGCGCTTCCCGCTTCTTGTCCCGTTTCTTGTCGTTTCATCCGGACGTGAAGCGATGGCGCGGTAACGCGGTGTAAGATCCACCGCATCCCGTCCCTCGCCCCTCCTCCCGATGTCACCCAAGAATGCGCTTCTGCTGACCTTTCTCGCCGCCCTGTGGGGCGCGTCGTTCCTGTTCATCCGGGTCGGCGTCGCCGATTTCGGCGTCGCGCCTTTGATGGCGCTGCGGGTGGGCATCGGTGCGCTGTTCCTGATCGGCTTCGCGCTGACGCGCTTCCCGCCCGCCGAACTCGGCGCCCGGCTGCGCCGTCACGCGTGGCCGCTGTTCGTCGTCGGCGCGCTGAACTCGGGCATCCCGTTCTGTCTGTTCGCGTTTGCCGAACTGACGCTGTCGGCCGGCGTGACGTCGGTCATCAACGCGACGGCGCCGCTATGGGGCGCACTCGTCGCCTACCTGTGGCTGAAGGACAGGTTGTCGCTGCCGCGCGTGCTCGGCCTCGTGATCGGCTTCGGCGGCGTGCTCACGCTCGTGTGGAACCAGATCGCGAACGCGCAAGGCAGCACCGGCGCGAGCGCGACGGCCCTCGCCGCGGCCGCCGCGCTCGGCGCGACGCTGCTGTACGGGATCGCGGCCAACTACACGAAGCGCAAGCTGAGCGGCATCGATCCGCTCGTCAACGCGACCGGCAGCATGATCGGCTCGACCGTGCTGCTGCTGCCGTTCGCGATCGCGACCTGGCCGGCCGCACCGATCGGCGCGCACGCATGGGGCTCCGTGCTCGCGCTGGGTATCGCATGCACCGGCATCGCGTATTTCATCTACTTCTACCTGATCGCGCACATCGGCCCGGCCCGCGCGATTACCGTCACGTTCGTGATTCCGGTGTTCGGGCTGCTGTGGGGCGCGCTGTTCCTCGGCGAACACGTATCGGTCGTGATGATCGAAGGCTGCGCGATCGTGCTCGTCGGCACCGCACTCGCGACCGGTGTGATCAAGCGGATTCCCGGAATGAAGCCGCGCAGCGGCGAAGCGACCTGACGATTCGTTTGGGCGCAGGCACCGGCAGCAGGTGGGGCGCGGTGTCTGATGGACGGGGGGACGGTTCAGCGGTGTGGTGCGGATGGCATTGGCACTCCTCTGACGGCCACGTTCGCTCGGGGCTGATCCAGCCGCCGGGATTTGCCGTCTCGTATTGTCTGCGCTGACTTGCCGCGCCTCACATCACCCACCCGCTTCGCCGCGACTCGTCACACCGTGCGTCACCACATGTCATGACATGTCATGCCGTGTCACACCACGCGCGCCGTGTCGAGTCGAGTCGTGCCATGCCCCCATGCCGTGCCGCGCCGTGCCATGCCATGCCATGCCATGCCATGCCGCCGGATCGTCATGTGCGCCAGCGGTGCCCGTTGCTACGCGGCGGTCATGCGCGGCGCGCATGCGGGCGCCCCGGCCGCGAGCGCCTATCCGTGTGCGTCTGGAGTTACCCTGATACGCGAGCGACGCCATTCCCGTTACACTCGGAACACTTACCCGCAGAAGGCGGTCACGATGTTCCACGTCCTTTCGCGTCCGCCGGCGCGTGCGACTGCTTCAGCGTGGCGCCGCTGCGCCGCCCGCCCCCGGGCACTGACATGAAGCCCGCCCGCGACCTCTCGCTCGACTCCCTGCTCGAACGCCTCACGGCGACGCCCGGCGGCTGGCTCGCCACCTATCGCAACACGACACTGCGCAGCGTATTCCAGCCCGTGCTGTCGATCACGCACAAGCGGGTCGTCGGCTACGAGGCGCTGCTGCGCGTCGTCGATTCGAACGGCGCGCTGGTCTCGCCCGCCGCCTTGTTCGACAAGACGCGCGCCGACGCCGACGCGCTGCTGCTCGACCGGCTCGCGCGCTGCCTGCATACGGCCAACTTCGTCGCGCAGGGCATCGGCGACGGCTGGCTGTTCCTGAACGTCACGCCGCGCGTGCTCGATTCGGGCCTCGTGCAGCGCGAATTCGTCGAAGCGCTGTGCCGGCATTTCGCCCTGCCGCCGAACCGCATCGTGCTGGAGGTCGTCGAACAGCCGGCGCGCGACGAAGCCGCGCTCGCCCGCACGATCGACATGATCCAGCATCGCGACTTCCTGATCGCGATCGACGATTTCGGCACGGGATTCTCGAACTTCGACCGCGTGTGGCGCGCGCGCCCCGACATCGTCAAGCTCGATCGCTCGCTCGTCGAACGCTCGACCCGTTCGGCCGACGATCGCCGCATCATGCATCACCTCGTATCGATGCTGCATCAGGCCGGCGCGATGGTGCTCGCCGAGGGCGTCGAGAGCGACGACTCGCTGCAGGCGCTGATGGAAGCCGACATCGATTTCGTGCAGGGTTTCCGGTTCGGCCAGCCCGATGCATCGATCGCCCATGCAAGCGCGGCGGCACCCGCGATGCTCGACGCCGCGTGGCAGCGCTTCATCGCGCGCCGGCACGCACCGGTCGTCGCCGAGCAGCCGGGTTTCGACGCGATCGAGCGACTCGTGCTGACCGGCGCCGCCGCATTTTCCGCGAGCGGCAACCTGCAGGACGCCGCGCAACGCGTATTCGCGGAGCCGGCTGCGCGCCGCGTGTTCGTCACCGACGAGACCGGCGAGCAGTTCCTGCCGTCGATCGGCGCGCACGCCGACGACGGCCAGGCAGGCACCACCCGCCTCGCCCCGCTGTTCCCGGAAACCCACAGCAACTGGTCGCGGCGCCCGTATTTCCAGCGCGCGATCGCCGCCCCCGGACGCGTCGCGCTGATGGGCCCGCACTTCTCGCTGACGGAAGGCCGCGACTGCTACACGGCCGCCGTCGCGATTCGCGCGCAGAGCCGGCTCGTCGTGTTCTGCGTCGACTTCGTGCTCGACAGCGCGGGAACCGTGATGCGGTAGCCGGTACGTCGGCGAGCGAACGGCCGGCGCGACCGTCGCCCGTCCGTCGCTCGACTCGTCGTGTTCTGTGTCGCCCTCGTGCTCGACAGCGCAGGAGCCGTAACGCGGTAGCCGGTGCGTCGGCGAGCGAACGACTGTCGCGCCCGTCGCCCATCCGTCGCTCGCCCATTCGTCAGTCGGTCACCTTCCCTCGTCCCGACTTCACCGCGCTGCGGCGCGACTTGTGCTCGAGGCGCCGCTCCTTCGACGCGCGCGTCGGCCGCGTGGCGACCCGCGCGCGCGGCGTGTACGCGACACCGCCGATCAGCGCATCGAGGCGCGCCAGCGCGGCTTCGCGGTTCTTCTCCTGGGTGCGATATTCCTGCGACTTGATCACGACGATGCCATCGCGCGTGATGCGCTGGTCGGGCAGCGCAAGCAGCCGCTCCTTGATGACGGGCGGCAACGACGACGCGCGGATATCGAAGCGCAGGTGGATCGCGCTCGACACCTTGTTCACGTTCTGCCCGCCCGCGCCCTGCGCGCGCACGGCCGTCCATTCGACTTCGGCCGGATCGAGCGTATAGCGGATCATCATCGCGAAGCCTCCGTCCGGCGCCGCTCGAGCGCCTCGTCGACGCGCGCCGCGAGCCCCGAGTCGCGCTGCGTGCGTGTCGCGACCGCCTGCGCGAGCACACGCCGCGGCCCGATCACCTGCACGCGCGTGCGGGCACGCGTGACGGCCGTATAGACGAGTTCGCGCGTGAGCACGCGGCCGAACGACGCCGGCAGCACGAGCGCGGCCTCGTCGAATTCCGAGCCCTGCGATTTGTGGACCGTCAGCGCGAAAGCGGTTTCGTGCGGGGGCAGCGCGGCCGGCGATACCGCGCGAGCCGTGCCGTCCGCGCGCCTGAACCACACGCGCAGCACGCCATGCGCATCGGGCAGCGCAACGCCGATATCGCCGTTGAACAAGCCGAGCGCATAGTCGTTGCGCGTCACCATGATCGGCCGCCCCGTGAACCAGTGCGCGCCGACCGCGAGCGGTACGCGCGCCGCATGGCGCACGTGCGCGGCCACGAGCGCATTGACGTGCTCCGCGCCGCGCAAGCCGCTGCGGGTCGCGCACAGGATCCGGAACCGGTTGAGCGCGTCGAACAGCGGCAGCGGATCGGGCACCGGCGCGGCCAGCGCGTCGCGCAACGCGTCGAGGTAGGCACCGAAGCGCCGCGCGAGCCGCTCGACCGTCGACGACGCGAGCGACTCGCCCGCATCGTCGTGGAACGACGCGGCAGCCGACTCGTCGGCGGGCAGCGCGTCGAGCGCGGCCTGCACGTCGCCGCTGCGGATCGCGAGCGACAGCCGCCCGATCGGCGAATCGAGACCGAAGCGGTAGTTGCGTTCGAGCCAGACCACGCAGTCGGCAAGCGGGGCCGGTGCGGCCGCGGGCGCGGACGCCGCGGCGGTTGCGTCCGGCGCCATCGACGTGACCGACGCAAGCGCCGCGTCGCCTGTGTCGAACGGCGGCAACTCGATGGCGTCGAGCCACGCGAGTTCGCCGACCTCGATCCATGCGGCGGCTTCGGCGGCTTTGACAGCCTCCCCCGAGTCGCCGGTTTCGGCCGGCACGGGGCCTGCAGCCGGCGGCGGCGCGACATCGGTCGACGAATCTTCATCGCCCTGCGGTTCGTCGTCGAAGAGCGATGCCTGCCGTATATCGGTTTTCCGTCTCGACGCCGGTTTGCGGGCAGCCGTTGCACGCGCAGAGGAAGGCGCCGGCGCCGGGACCGCGGCGGAAACCGGATGCGCCGCGGGAACGGCCGCGGTCGCGGCGTCGTCCCGCACCGGCAACGCCGCGACGAACGCCGCCTCGTCGATGCCGAGCGCCTGCGCGATACGCGTACGCGCCGCGGCGGTAAATGCCGGCCGCGCGCTCAGCTCCGCGAAGACGGCGCCCGCCTCGACGGCGGCCAACTGGTCCTTGTCGCCGAGCAGCACGAGCCGCGCGCCCGGTGCGAGCGCGTCGAGCAGATGCGCGGCGAGCGCGACGTCGATCATCGACGCCTCGTCGACGACGATCAGGTCGTACGGCAACGGATTGTCGCGATGGTGCCGAAAGCCGGCCGCACCGCCGCCGCCCAGCAGCCGGTGCAGCGTGTACGACGTATCGGGCAGGCGCGCCGCGAGTTCGGGCGGCAGGTCGCCGGCCCGCGCATGCAGCGCTTCCTGCATCCGCTGCGCGGCTTTGCCGGTCGGCGCGGCCAGCGCGACGCGCAGCGCCGGGTGCGCGTCGAGCAGGCAGGCCAGCACGCCGACGACGGTCGTCGTCTTGCCCGTTCCCGGGCCGCCGCTGACGATCGTCACGCGGCCCGTCAGCGCGACGATCGCCGCGACGCGCTGCCAGTCGACTTCACCGGTGGGCGGCCCGAAGTAACGCGCGAGGCTGTCACGCAACCGGTCGGGCGCAAGCGCTTCGTCCGGCACGGCCGTGCCGGCCTGCGCGACGAGCGCGTCGGCAAGCCGACGCTCGTAGTCGAAATAGCGCGACAGGTACAGGTGATCGTGACGGTCGACGATCAGCGGCCGCTCGTCGCCGCGCGCGAGCGTGCCGAACGCGACCACGCCGCTCGCGGCAAGCGCCGCGCGAACCTCATCCGGCGGCGCTTCGTAGCGCTGCGCGAGCGCACCGAGCGCGACGCACACGTGGCCGCCGGCGGTCGCTCGGCTCGTCGCGAACGCGGCGCGCGCGGCCCAGCGCGCGGCCGCGGCCGGCGCGCCGGCGCGGCGCGAGAGATCGCCGATGCGGCGCGCGAAACCTTCCGCAAGCGCGATGCCGAAATCGGCGGGTTCGGGCAGCCGCGCGACGAGGCCGCCGGTAAATTCGAGCATATCGTCGGAGGCGTTCATGCGCGGCCCCCTTCCATCATCCGGTCGAGCGCTTCGACGAGCGCACGCGCGGGCCGCCGCGCATGCACGCCGGCCGGCTCGCCGCCGCTGCGCCAGCCGGGCCGCACACCGCGCACGAACAGGTACAGATAGCCCGCGATATGCGTGTCGTAGTCGTAATCGGGCAGCCGCCCGCGCAGGTAGCGATGCAGCGCGACCGTATAGAGCAGCGCCTGCAGGTGATACGCGTGATCGGCCATCGCGACGTCGAGCGCGCGCGGACCGTACGCGTCCGGCGTCGTGCCGAGATGGTTCGACTTCCAGTCGACGATCCAGAAGCGGCCGTCGTGTTCGACGATCATGTCGATGAAACCCTTGATGAAACCGGCGAGCATGCCCGCCTCCAGTGCAACGTCCGGGTAGCCGTGCGCGACCAGCAGCCGGCGTAGCGCCACGAGGTCGAGCGCCGGCGCAGGGAACAGGAAACCCATTTCGTCGAGCCGCTTCGCGGGATCGAGATCGGCGAGCCGCATGCCCGGCACGAGCTCGGTGTGCACGACGTCGTCGACCAGCCGCACCATCATCGCCGACAGGCGCGTCGCCAGCTCGGGCACGGCCTCGACCGGCCGGTCGTGCAGCGCGCCGAGCGCGGCCCGGGGCCACGACTCGGGCTCCGTGAAGCGGCTGAGTTCGAACAGACGGTGCAGGCACTCGCCGGCCGCCGCGCCGCGCGGGAACACGAGGATGTCGTCGTCCGGCGGTTCGGGCGCGACCGGATCGGCCAACAGCCACTCGCCATCCGGCGCCACCGCGGCCAGCGCATCGTGATCGGGCCGCAGTTCGTCGTCGGGCACGGCCGCGACGCCCGCCTCCTCGCGCGCCATCGACGCGGTCAGCGAGCTGAAGCTCGCCATCCGCCACGCATCGCGCAGCACGCGCGTCGCCTGGCGCGCCGCGAGCGTCTGCGACGCGTCGTGCCCGGCCGCGAGCCGCTCGGGGCGCCCCGGCGCCGGCAACGGCGCGACGCTCACGGGGCCGCCCGCGAGCGCATGCCATGCGGTATCGAGCGCGGCTTCGTCGGGCGGCTCGTCGAGCCATGCATCGAACGACTGCCCGGCGCCCGCGACGAGCCAGTTGAGCACGCTGCGCCGCGCTTCGCGCGTCGAGCGCGATGCCAGGTACGGCCCAGCGACGACATAGCAGCGATAGACCGCGCGCGTGAGCGCCACGTAGACGAGCCGCGCGCGTTCCGCAGCCTGCTCGCGCAGCGCCTGCCGCGCCGCATGCGCGGCGGCTTCGTCGTCGCAGCCGTAATGCAGCACCGCGTCGCCCGCCTCGTCGTGATATTCGCGCGCATCGGGCAGCGCGGACGGCGGCGGCTCGCGCAACCCGCCGTCGTTCAGGAACGGACAGAACACGATCGCGTATTCGAGGCCCTTCGACTTGTGCACGGTGACGATCTGCACGAGGTTGCGATCCGATTCGAGCCGCAGCTGCGCTTCCTCGCCGCCGCCGTCGAGCCGTTGCGCGGCGAGCCAGCGCAGCGTCGGTGCGATGCCCGGCTGCGCCGATGCGCGTGCCTGCGTCAGCTCGGCCAGATGATTGATGTCGGTCACGCGCCGCTCGCCGTCCGCACCGGCCATCAGCCGCTCGGCGATCCGCAGTTCGCGCGTGAACGTGCGCCACATCACCGCGAAGCCGCGTTCGCGCCACAGCAGCCGATACCGCGAGAAGCGCTCGACCCAGCTCATCGCGTCGGCGCCGTCAGTAGCGGATGCATCGCGTTGCCCGTCGCCGTCGCCCTGCTCCATTCGCCACAGCGCGCCCGCATCGAGGCCGAACCAGTCGGATGCGAGCGCGGCGCGCAGACGCCGGAGGTCGCCCGGCGCATCGATTGCCGCGAGCACGCGTTCGAGCTGCTCGGCGTCGCCGGTCGAGAACACCGATGCCTGCGCCAGTTCGACGCTGCCGATGCCCCACGTGGCCAGCACGCGCTTCACGAGACTGCCCTGCCGGTGCGTCTGCACGAGCACCGCGACATCGCCCGGCGACAGCGGCGTCGCGCCGAGCCGCACGCGACCTTCGCGCGCGCCGCGCATCAGCCGCGCGATCTCGGCCGCGCAGGCCTGGGCGGCCTGCGCCTGCGCGTCGCGCTTGAGCAGCGTGCCTTCGCCGCCCGGCAACGCCCACACCCGGAAATCGCCGGCCGGGCCCGGATCGGTTTCGTCGACGAACGGCGCACGCACGCGCGTGCCTGCGCGCACCGCGTAATAGTCGAGCCCGTCGAGCACGAAGGCGCGCGGATTCGACATGAAGAAGCGGTTGCACGCATCGACGATCGCGGGCGTCGAGCGCTGGTTGACCGCGAGCGTATAGCACGCGCTCGCACGCGCGCGTGCCGCCAGATACGTATGCAGATCGGCCGCGCGGAAACTGTAGATCGCCTGCTTCGGGTCGCCGACCAGGAACAGCGGGCCGCCCGGCGCGAAGATCCGGTCGAAGATCGCGAACTGCAGCGGATCGGTATCCTGGAACTCGTCGATCAGCGCGGCCGGATAGCGCGCGCGCAGCGTGTCGGCAAGCCACGGGTGCGCGTGCAGCGCGTGATACAGGTTGGCAAGCAGATCGTCGAACGACACGACGCGCCGCGTGCGCTTGCGCTCGGCCAGTTCGCCCGGCGCCATGTCGAGCCATGCGGCGATCAGCGCGAGCCAGCGCGCGCGCTGGGTGGCCTCGGCCGCGGCCACGGCCGCTTCGAGCGCGTCGGCCACGTCGAAGAATGCGTGTTCGGGTGTCGTGCCGCCCTTCTTCGTCGCCTTCGCCAGCGCGGTTTGCGTGAGCTTGAGCGCGACCTTCGGCAGCGCCGCCGTCGCGTCGCCCTGCGCGAAGTGCGCGGCCCACGCGGCGAGTGCATCGGCAACCGCTTCGGGTTTGTGCGAGCGCTGGTTGAGCGCGGGCTGCGCGGCGCGCAGCAACGCGTCGATCGCATCGCGCTCGGCCGCCCACATTCGCGCCGCCTCGGCGAAGCATTCCGCCGCGGCCGCTTCGGCCGATTCGTCCGGCTCGGCCACGCCGTCCCAGCGCAGCGCGGCGAGCGGCTTCTTCAGCCGGCGCGCGAGCTGCGCATCGAGCGCGGCCGGGCCCGCGCCCGATTCGACGAGCCAGGTCGCGAAGCCCGGCCAGCGCGCGGCGGCCGGTTCGACGCGCGTGCGCCAGAAATCCGCCGCCAGCTCGAAGCGCAGCGATGCATCGTCGGCCTCCATGTCGAACGCGAACGGCATCGCCGCCGCGAACGGCGCTTCCTGAAGCGCACGCTGGCAAAACGCGTGAATCGTGTGGATCGCGGCCTGGTCGAATGCGCGCAACGCGCGCCTGATCCGCTTCGCGGCCGTGTCGGGGTCGAGCATGCCGGCTGCGCCGAGCGTGGTTTCGAGCAGGCGCGAGATGAACGGGTCGCCGCCGTCGTCGCCTGTGTCGAGCGCATGGGCAAGCTGCGCGAGCCGGCTGCGAATCCGCTCGTGCAGCTCGGCGGTCGCCGCTTTCGTGAAGGTCACGACGAGGATTTCGTCCGCGCCGAGATCCTTCTCCAGCAACAGGCGCACGTACAGTGCGCAGATGTTCCACGTCTTGCCGGTGCCGGCCGACGCCTCGATCTGGTTGACGCCGTCGAGCGGGCACGCGAACACGTCGAGTTCCAGCGCGTGCTGCGGCTGCGACACGGCGCTCATGCGACCTCCTTCAGATGCTCGACGAGCGGATCGAACACGAGCCGCGCGAGTGTGCCGAACGGCTCGTCGAGCGACGCATGCGCACCGCGCCACGCGATCGCGATGGCCGGATCGTCGGCTTCGCTCACGACGCGCTCGTTGATCCAGACGCTCGCGGCCTTGGCCTCGCCGTCGGACACCCGCGCCCACGCGCTGCGCGGGAAAAACCGCAGCGGCATGCGTCGCCCCGCGCGAAACAGCGCGGCCAGCGGCGCGAGTTGCTCGAGCGGCGCCGCGACGGGCGTCAGCTCGAACGCGCCGCCGCTGCCGAACCACAGCGTGCGGCGCGGGCCGTCGGGTTCGATCGCGCAATAGACGAGATGCGCGAGCCACGCGGAAAGGTAGTCGCGCGCACTCGGCCGCGCATAGCGGTAGATGATCTGCCCGGCCGGCGTGAGCCGGTTCAGCGTGCCGTGCAGGTCGAGCGGCGCGCTCACCGCGTCGCGCGACAGCAGCGCATCGTCAGCGCCGAACAACGCCTGCTCGGTGTCGGGCCACGCGGGCACGACGGTGAGCGAGAACGGCCGCCGCTCGATGCCGTCGGCCAGTGCGCGGCGCACGTTCGACGCGAGCTGCGTCATCGAGCCGAGCGCCTGATCGCGCCATACGGCGCCCGTCGCGCCGCCCGGCAGTTCGGGGCTCGCGTCCGCAATGCGCAGCGCGTGATCGTGCATGCCGGCGCCGTCCGATTCGATCAGCAACGGCAGCACGCGCTCGGCGAGCGCGTCGCTGCCGGCGAAATCGAGCGCGAACGGCTCGGTGTCGAGCAGCTCGGCCTGCGCGTCGGCGAGCACGATGCCGAGCCGTGCACGCAGCAGCGCGCGCGCGGGATGCCGCCAGAAACGTTCGAATTCGCTGAACGCGACCGGCTCGACCGGTTCGGCCGGCAGCGGCTGCGCGAAGAACGGCCGCTCGCGCGGCCCGTCGCGCGACGCCTCGGCGGCCAGCAGCGACGCAAGCGTCGCACGCTCGGCGTCATACGAAACGAGTGCGCTGCCGGGCTGGAAATACGCGGCCGCGAACGGCTGCAGCGGATGCTCGACGACGAACGCGCGCCGCGCGGCATCGACGGCATCCGGCGCGGCGTCGGGCCCGGCCGCGACGAGCGCAAGATGATCGAGCAGCTCGTCGACGAGTGCCGCGGGCGGCAACGGTGCGTTGTCGCGAATGCTGCGGCCCGTGTAGGCGATCAGCAGCCGGTCGCGCGCGGCGAGCAGCAGGTCGAGAAACAGGTTGCGCTCGTCGTCGCGGCGCTGCCGGTCGCCGAGCTTCGGCAGCACGGCCATCAGGTCGAATTCGTCCGCGCGCGCGAGACTCGGCAGCACGCCGTCGTCCATCCCGAGCAGGCAGACGACGCGATACGGCAGGCCGCGCAGGCTGGTCAGCGACGAGAACGTGACGCCGCCCCACGGCACCCCGCCGCGCGCCGGATCGTCGAGCGCGGCGGTCAGCCCCGCCCGGACGACGGCCGCCGGCAACGCTTCGTCGGGCGCGCCCTCGGTCATCGCGGCCAGCATCGCGTCGAGCGCATCGCGCACGCCCGCGAGCGCATCCGCATACGCGGCGCCCGAATCGAAGAAACGCGCGAGCGTGTCGGCGAACAGTTCGCTCCAGCCTTGCGGCGTATGCGCGTCGGCCAGCCGCCGCGCGAAGCCGTCGAGATCGTCGGTGAAACGGGCGAGCCGGCCGAGCAGTTCGGCCTCGCTGCCGGTGGCCGCCTCGATCGGCAGCCACGCGCCGACCGGTGCCGCGCCCTCCGGCATCGCATAGCCGAGAAAGAGCCGCGCGAGCGCATCGGAGAACGTATGGCGCGGCACCGGCACGGCCGCGTCGTCGCTCGCGCGCGGCGACAGCCCGCGCCGCGCGCCGGCGGCCGCGAGCCAGGTCTGCACCGTTTCGAGCGCGGCCGCATCGATGCCGTAGCGCGCGGCCACCGCGTCGACGCGCAGCCATTCGACCAGCTCGGGCGCGCCGACCTGCCGCTCCGGCAACGCGAGCCAGTCGAGCAGCACGCGCGCCACCGGGTTCGCCTGCGACGGCGGCAGGCCGGTGATCCGGTAAGGCACGCGCGCACCGCCTGCGCCGGCCGTGCCGAACACGGCGTCGATCAACGGGCCGGCCGCGGCGAGATCGGCCACCGCGACGAGCACGTCGGACGGCTGCAGGCTCGGGTCGGCGTCGAACCACGCAAGCAGCCGGTCGTGCAGCACCTCGAGCTGGCGCGCGAGGCTGTGGCACACGTGCACCTCGATTCCGCGCTCGGCCGGCGTGCCGCCGGTTTCGGCCTCCGGCTGCAGTTCGAGGATCGCGTTCTGCACGCGCGCGAGCCACGTGGACTCGGGATTCTCGACGAAACGCGACGCATCGCCCGACGCGGCGCTTTCGGTCAGCTCGTGCAGCATGTGCAGTTGCGCCTGCGTCTGCCTGCCCCATTCGGCGAGCAGCGGATGGCCGACTTCCTGGTAGTCGAGCCGCCCCGCCGCATCGAGCGCCTCGGCATGCGCGGCGGTCACGATGTCGAACCAGAATTCGCGGCACGGGTTCAGCGCATAGATGCGCACGTCGATCCAGCGCGACAGCTCGCGCAGCAGTGCGACATGCAGCGGCGGCATCGTGGGCAGGGCGAACACGCTGACCGATTCGGGCCAGTCCGCGCGCGCGACGGTGTCGGGATCGAGATGGCGCGCTTCGACGAGGAAGCGGTGCGCGGGCGGCGTGCCGCTGTCGCTCAGCTCGGCGAGCAGCGCGCGCCACAGCGCGGCCTGCCAGCGCTCGTCGTCGCGCGCGGCGTCGCTGATCCCGCGCGGCGCGGCGTCGCCCGCGAGCACGGATTCGCCGGCCTGCCATGCGGCCAGCCATTCGGGGCGATAGGTCAGGTAGTGGTCGAGCACGGTCGCGACGCGGTGGGCAAGCTCGTAGCGCATCGCATCGTCGGACGCGGACAGATACGCGGCGAGCCGCGGCGACGCGAGCCACGGCGCGCCGTCGGCCGCTCGCGCGAACAGCCGGTAGCAGCGCCATACGAGACGGTCGGGCGCGAACGGCGAGCGCTCGGGCACCTGCAGCACGCGGCCGATCTGCGCCCACAGCCACTGCGCGAGATACGTGAACTCGACGTTCGCGCACACGCCGTTGCGCGCGGCGATGTCGAGCTCGAGACGGCGGCGCAGCGCCGCGCTCGGCACGATGACCTGTTGCGGCGCCCATGGGCCCTTGCGGGCCGGGAACGCGGCCAGATCCTCGAGCAGCGCGTCGGCCAGCGTTTCGTGACGATTCGAATAGAACAGATGGAGCATGAGGCAGGTCGGATTCTCGCGCCGGCCGGAGCGGGCGAACAGGTTCCCGAAGGATAGCAAATGGCCCGCCGCCGCGAGCATCGGCCGGATGGCCAGGTTTTGCGGACCGCGAAATACGATAGACTCGTCGCCAGTCAAGATGCCGCCCCGGGCGTCTTCGTCTGCCATTCAGCCCATCGATGCGCTATTCGGTCGAAATCAGAAAGTTTTTCTACAGCCAGTATTTTTTCGGCGGCCTGCGGATCGCGGTCGGCGTCTCGCTGCCTGCCGTGCTGTGCCTGATCGTGTTTCACAACCGGGAGCTCGGCTTCACGATCTCGACGGGCGCGCTCGGCGCGTGCGTCGTCGACATGCCGGGCCCGCTCAAGTACAAGCACAACGAAATGCTCGCGTGCAGCGTGATCGGTTTTCTGGCTGCGCTCGCCACCGGCCTCGCCACGCCGAACATCTTCGTGCTGTGGCTCACCATCGTGCCGCTCACCTTCGTGCTGTCGCTGATCGTCGTCTACGGCAACCGCTGGCCGCAGATCAGCTTCGCGACGCTGTTCATGATGGTGATGACGCTCGAGGAAAAATTCACGCCGCTGCAGGCGTTCGTCAACGCCGGCTGGATTCTCGCGGGCGGCCTCTGGTACACGTACTGGGCCACGCTCGTGTCGCGCTGGCAGGCGCGCCGGATCGAGCAGCAGGCGCTCGCGGAGAGCCTGTTCGCGTGCGCCGACTACCTGCTCGCGCGCGCACAGTTCTACGATCTCGATGCCGATCTCGACGAGTGCTACCGCAATCTCGTCGCCAAGCAAATCACGGCGGTCGAAACGCAGGAAACTGCGCGCGACATCGTGCTGCGCAACCTGCCGAAGCTGCGGCGCGGCAAGCTCGACCCCGGCCGCACGGCGATGTACAACCTGTTCATCAACAGCGTCGACCTGCACGAGCTGTTCGTCGGCGCGCACACCGACTACCCGCTGGTGCGCAACACGTTCGGCGGCTCCGACCTGATCATTTTCTACCGCGACCTGATCCGCAAGGCGGCCGCCGATCTCGAGGAGATCGGGCTCGCGGTGCTCGAGAACCGCGCGCCGCACTCGCGGGTCAGCGTGAAGGCCGAGCTGCGCGCGATCGAGTACGAGATCGAGCTGATGCGCAAGAAGAACTTCGCGGCCACCAACGCGGAGGCGTATGCGGCCGTGCTGGCCACGTTCCGGCGCATCTGGAGCGCCACGCGCCTGATCGACCGGATGCGCCGCAACCTGTCGGGCCACGCCGATCCGCAGCAGACCGAACTGAAGATCGACAAGGCGCTCACGCGCTTCCTGCAGCGCCGCCGGATGTCGCCGCTGCTGATCTTCTCGAACCTGAACATGCGCTCGCCGAGCTTCCGCCATGCGCTGCGCGTGACGATCGCGGTGGCGGTCGGATTCTGGCTCGGCCGGCTGCTGCCGCTCACGAACGCATACTGGATCGTGATGACGACCATCATCATCCTGAAGCCCGGCTACTCGCTCACCAAGCAGCGCAACGCGCAGCGGATCATCGGCACGCTGATCGGCTGCGCGGCGAGCATCGCGCTGATCTACACGGTGAAGGAGCCGCACCTGCTGATCGCGATCATGTTCGCGTCGATGGTGATGAGCTACAGCCTGCTGCTGTTCAACTACGCGGCGAGCGTCGTGTTCACGTCGTCGTACGTGCTGCTGATGTTCCACCTGCTCGCACCGGGCAGCATGCGGATCATCGGCGAGCGCGCGATCGACACGGTGGTCGGCTGCATGATCGCGATCGCCGCGAGCCGTCTTTTCCCGTACTGGGAGTACCGGCTGATGGGCAAGCAGGTCGCCGACATGCTGACCGCCACCCGCAAGTATTTCGAGGCCGTGTGGCGCGCCGGGCGCGGCGTGTCGCCGCCGCCGGTGCCGGCCGCCGACGGCGCGGCCGTCGTGCCGGTCGTCGCCGCGGCCATCGAGGCGCCGGCCGCGGCCCTCGACGACGACTACCACTACCGCCTTGCGCGCAAGGACGTGCACATCGCGTTCGCGAATCTCGGGCAGGCGTTCCAGCGCATGATGATCGAGCCGAAGGCGCACCAGCGCTTCGTGCCCGAACTGAACGACCTGCTCGTGCAGACGCACGTGCTCGGCGCGCAGATCACGGCCGCCGCGCCGCTGATCCGCACGGCCTGCGCGGCCGACGGCAACCTCCTCCACGACGACGCGCTGCATCGCGGCCTCGCCGCGGTGCTCGACAATCTCGAGAAGGCCGAGGCCGGCGAGCCGCCGCCCGCCGACCAGCTCGACGCGACGAAGCAGCTCACGCGCGAGCTCGACGCGATGGTCGTGTCCGCTGAGAAATCCGATGCGGTGGGGGCCGAGCTCACGCACGACCTGAAGGTGCTCGCCCACCAGTGCAAGCAGATGCTCGCGTCGTCGCTGCTGATCCGCAAGGACGCGAGCGTGATCCGCCTGCCCGCCTGAACATCCGCGCGCCGTGTGCCGCCGCCGGCGGCCGGTCCGCGCATGCCGCGGACCGGCCCCGACGTTCCCCGATTCCGTATGTTCCGAAGCATGACGCGCCCGTTTCACCCGGCCTGCGCCGTCGCTGCGCACGCGCCCCACCCGCTGTTGCGCCCGTCGCGCCAGTCAGGGAATACCCGATTCCGGTTACCCGCCCCGACTTGTTATCATTCGTTCACATTTAAGTTGTATAGACAACTTGAGCCAATCGGACCGGCTCCGCTTGCCCGGTCCGTCGCAAAACGAATATCGGAGACACGATGAAAAACTTGCAGCGCCACCTGAGCGCGCGGCACATCCGCTTTCTCGCGCTGGGTTCGGCGATCGGCACGGGCCTGTTCTACGGTTCGGCGTCCGCGATCCAGCTCGCGGGCCCGGCCGTGATCCTCGCGTACATCCTGGGCGGCGCGGCCGTCTACATGGTGATGCGCGCACTCGGCGAGATGGCCGTGCGCGAACCCGTCGCAGGCTCGTTCGGCCATTACGCGACCGAAAACCTCGGCCCGTTCGCCGGCTTCGTCACCGGCTGGACCTACACGCTCGAAATGGTGATCGTCGCGATCGCCGACATCACCGCGTTCGGCATCTACATGGCCTTCTGGTTTCCGGATGTCCCGCAATGGATCTGGGTGCTCGGCGTCGTCGCGATCATCTGCGGGCTGAACCTGTGCCACGTGAAGGTGTTCGGCGAGCTCGAGTTCTGGCTGTCGATCATCAAGGTCGGTGCGATCGTCGCGATGATCGGCGGCGGCGTCGCGATCCTGCTGACCGGCATGCACTTCGGCCACTCGGCCGACGCGCCGACGTTCGCGAACCTGTGGAACCACGGCGGCTTCCTGCCGAACGGCGTCGGCGGGCTGATCGCGTCGCTGTCGGTCGTGATCTTCGCGTACGGCGGGATCGAGGTGATCGGGATGAGCGCCGGCGAGGCGAAGGACCCGGAACGCGTGATTCCGCGCGCGATCAACGCGGTGCCCGCGCGCATCCTGCTGTTCTACGTGCTGACGATGGTCGTGCTGATGTCGATCAGCCCGTGGACGGGCGTCGGCAGCGACGGCAGCCCGTTCGTGCAGATCTTCTCGGCGCTCGGCGTGAAATCGGCCGCGACGATCCTCAACCTGGTGGTGATCAGCGCGGCGATCTCCGCGATCAACAGCGACATCTTCGGCGCGGGCCGGATGATGTTCGGGATGGCGCGCCAGGGCCAGGCGCCGCGCGTGCTGATGACGACGTCGCGCCACGGCGTGCCGTGGGTCACGGTGCTCGTGATGGCGGGTGCGCTGCTCGTCGGCGTGCTGCTCAACTACCTGATGCCGAAGGACGTGTTCCTGATGGTCGCGGCGATCGCGACGTTCGCGACCGTGTGGGTCTGGCTGATGATCCTGCTGTCGCAAGTCGCGATGCGCCGCCGGCTGTCGGGCGCCGAAGTCGCGGCGCTGAAGTTCAAGGTGCCGTTGTGGCCGGTCGCGCCGGCACTGACGATCGCGTTCATGGGTTTCGTGATCGTGATGCTCGGCTGGTTCGAGGACACGCGCGTCGCGCTGTATGTCGGCGCGGCCTGGCTCGCGCTGCTCGCGGCCGTGTTCTACGCACGGATCCGCCCGAAATTCGCCCCTGCGTCACGTTGACGCACGGCTGATCTGCGTATGCGGCGCGCCGGTTCCGGCGCCCGCTTCGACTCCCGCCGCGCACGACCTCTGCCGCGCCGCCGGCCGGAGGATTCTCCCTCTCACCTTCCCATCGCATGCGCGGCCCACCGGGCCGCGCATCGGCACGTCAGTGCGACGCCGCGCTCGCGGCCTCGGCCGGATGGGCCTCGTCGTAAGCGCGCTTCTGCGAAATCGCGTTGTACAGGATCGTACCGATCACGAGCAGCACGGCCACGACGATCAGGATGCTCACGTTGCGGACAGGGTTCTTCTTGCGCTGATCGTTCATGGTCGGTACGTCTCCGGTCAAATTCGTCGAAGCGGGCATTCTACGCGCTTGCGCCACCGCCGCGACGCCCCGTTTCCGATCCCCGCGCCTCACTGCCCCACCGTCCGCCGCAAGCTTTCATTTGATAATCGTTCCCATTTCGATCTAGAATCCGAAGTCTTTCATTTTGTAATGTTTCGGGATGCTCGGCCGGCAGGCGCGCCCCCCGGAACGTTTCCATCGTCCACCTGCCCGTCCGGAGTCTTCATGTCGAAACCGCGCATCCGCCTGCTGCCGCTCGCCGGCGCCCTCGCCGTTGCCGCCGCCGCATTCGCGCCGCTCGCCCACGCTGCCGAGGCAGTAAACCTGTACACCACCCGCGAGCCGAAGCTGATCCAGCCGCTCATCGACGCGTTCACGCAGCAGAGCGGCGTGAAGGTCAACACGGTGTTCGTGAAGGACGGCCTGCTCGAGCGCGTGAAGGCGGAAGGTGCGCAGTCGCCGGCCGACGTGCTGATGACGGTCGACGTCGGCAACCTGCTCGATCTCGTCGACGGTGGGCTCACGCAGCCGGTGCGCTCGAAGGCGCTCGACGACGCGATTCCCGCGAACCTGCGCGGCGCGAACGGCGACTGGTACGCGCTATCGCTGCGCGACCGCGTGCTGTACGTCGAGAAGGACCTGAAGGTCGATGCGTTCCGCTACGAGGATCTCGCCGACCCGAAATGGAAGGGCAAGGTCTGCATCCGCTCGGGCCAACATCCGTACAACACGGCGCTCGTCGCGGCGATGATCGCGCACGACGGGGAAGCGGCGACCGAGAAGTGGCTGCGCGGCGTGAAGGCGAACCTCGCGCGCAAGGCGACGGGCGGCGACCGCGACGTCGCGCGCGACATCCTCGGCGGGATCTGCGACGTCGGCCTCGCGAACGCTTACTACGTCGGCCACATGAAGCATGCGGAAGCCGGCAGCGACGCGCGCAAGTGGGGCGACGCGATCAAGGTCGTCCGGCCGACGTTCGCGAACGCGAAGAGCGGCGGCACGCACGTGAACATCAGCGGCGCGACGGTCGCGAAGCACGCGCCGCACAAGGCCAACGCGGTGAAGCTGCTCGAATACCTCGTGTCGCCGGAAGCGCAGGCGCTGTATGCGCAGGCGAACTACGAATACCCGGTGCGCGCGAACGTGAAGCTCGATCCGGTGATCGCGAGCTTCGGTACGCTCAAGATCGACCCGCTGCCGCTGGCTGACATCGCGAAGCATCGCAAGCAGGCGAGCCAGCTCGTCGACAAGGTCGGTTTTGACAACTGACGCAACCGCCGCCGGCGCGCGCCACCGGCGAGGCCGGCCGCGCCTGCTGCCGCGCGCGGGCAGCCTGTGGCTGCTCGCGGCGCTGGCGATCGCCGCGGCGGTCGCGGCGCCGCTCGCGGTGCTCGTGGCCGCCGCGTTCGACGCCGATCTCGCGCACTGGCGCCATCTCGCCGAATTCGTACTGCCGCAGGCGCTCGTCAATACGCTGGGGCTGCTCGCGGGCGTCG
The DNA here is from genome assembly GCF_001718555.1 of Burkholderia metallica. NCBI lineage: Bacteria > Pseudomonadati > Pseudomonadota > Betaproteobacteria > Burkholderiales > Burkholderiaceae > Burkholderia > Burkholderia metallica. The sequence continues at coordinate 1,259,111 of NZ_CP013401.1, read as the reverse complement.
GCGCGATCGTGTCGATCGTCGGCACGGGCTGCGCGTGGCTCGTCACCGCCTACGACTTTCCCGGCCGCCGGATACTGACGTGGGCGCTGCTGCTGCCGCTCGCGGTGCCCACCTACATCGTCGCGTTCGCGTATCTCGACCTGCTGCACCCGATCGGCCCCGTGCAGGGCGCGATCCGCTGGCTGCTCGGCTTCGACAGCCCGCGCCAGTTCCGCCTGCCCGACCTGCGCTCGCTGCCCGGCGCGATCTTCGTGCTCGGCTTCGTGCTGTATCCGTACGTGTACCTGAGCACGCGCGCGATGTTCGTCACGCAGTCCGCGAGCCTGCTCGAAGCCGCGCGCACGCTCGGCGCGGGACGCATCGCGACGTTCTGGCGCGTCGTCGTGCCGCTCGCGCGGCCCGCGATCGCGGTCGGCGTGAGCCTCGCGCTACTCGAAACGCTGAACGACATCGGCGCGTCGGAATTCCTCGGCGTGCAGACGCTGACCGTGTCCGTCTACACGACGTGGATCACGCGCTCCGATCTCGCCGGCGCCGCGCAGATCGCGCTCGCGATGCTCGCGATCGTCGTCGGCATGATCGTGCTCGAACGCTACGGGCGCCGCCGCCAGCGCTACGCGCACGGCCGCCGCATGCGGCCGATCGCGCCGCGCCGCCTGACGGGCGCGGCCGCGTTCGGCGCCGCCGTGCTCGGCTGGCTGCCCGTGCTGCTCGGCTTCGGCGCGCCGGCCGCGTATCTCGCGCTCGAAACGGCCAAGCGGCTGCACCTCGTCGGCGGCGTGTCCGCGCAACTGATGACCGGGCTCGCGAACACGCTGACGATCGCCACCGCCGCCACCGTCGCGACGCTCGCGTGCGGACTCGTCGTCGCATGGGCCGCGCGCGCGCAACGCGACAGCGCCCGTGCGGGCCCGGCCCGCGTCTGCGCGCGGATCGCGAGCCTCGGCTATGCGGTGCCGGGCACCGTGCTCGCGATCGGCCTGCTGCTGCCGTTCGCCGCGGCCGACCGGCTGTTCGGCGCCGCGCTCGGCCGAGACGGACTGATGCTGATGGGCTCGGCAGCCGCACTCGTGATCGCGTACACCGTGCGCTTTCTCGCGATCCCGGCCGGCAGCATCGAGGCCGGCCTCGCACGCATCCCGCCGTCGCTCGAACAGGCGGCGCGCTCGCTCGGCGAGACGGCCGGCGGCACGCTGCGCCGCGTGCACCTGCCGCTGTTGCGGCCCGCGCTCACGACGAGCGCGCTGCTGGTGTTCGTCGACACGATGAAGGAATTGCCGGCAACGCTGCTGCTGCGTCCGCTGAACTTCGACACGCTCGCGACCTGGCTGTATGCGGAAGCCGCACGCGGTACCTATGAAGAAGGCGCGGTCGCCGCGCTCGCGATCGTGCTGGCCGGGCTCGTGCCCGTGATCCTGCTCGCCCGCACCCGCCACAAGATCGGAGCCTGACACCGTGAACCTGCTCGAACTCGACGACCTCTGCCTCGCCTACGACACGCCGCACGGCCGCCGCACCGTGGTCGACGGGCTGAGCCTCGCGCTGCCGCGCGGCGACATCGGCTGCCTGCTCGGCGCGTCGGGCTGCGGCAAGACCACCGTGCTGCGCGCGATTGCCGGCTTCGAACCGGTGCGCATGGGGCGCATCGTGCTGGACGGCGCGCCCGTCGCGGCGCCGTCGTTCGACGTGCCGCCGGAGCGGCGCCGCATCGGCATGATGTTCCAGGATTACGCGCTGTTCCCGCACCTGAGCGCGGCCGACAACGTCGCGTTCGGCCTGCGGCGCATGCCGAAGGCCGAACGGCGCATGCGTGTCGCGGAAATGCTCGAACTCGTCGGCCTCGCCGATTCCGGTGGCGCGTATCCGCACGAACTGTCCGGCGGCCAGCAGCAGCGCGTCGCACTCGCGCGTGCGCTCGCGCCGTCGCCGGAACTGCTGCTGCTCGACGAGCCGTTCTCGAATCTCGACGTCGATACGCGCGAGCGGCTCGCGTTCGAGCTGCGCGACATCCTGAAGCGCACGGGCCACACTGCGATCCTCGTCACGCACAACCAGGCCGAAGCGTTCGCGATCGCCGACCGGATCGGCGTGATGAAGGACGGTCAGCTCGCGCAATGGGATACGCCGTACGCGCTGCATCACCATCCGGCCAGCCCGTTCGTCGCGGATTTCGTGCGCCGCGACGCGCTGGCCGACGAACGCGCGCGCGCCCTGGCGCGCGGCCGCTGAATCCGCGGCGCCATCCGCGCGCGTGTCGGGCCGTGTCGGCTCGTTGCCGCGCTACGCCGGCTCGGCAAGATCGCGCACCGGTAGCGCGGTCGAATACTTGATCTGCTCCATCGCGAACGACGAGCTGACGTCGAACAGCGGCACCGCGCGAATCAGCTGCTTGTAGACGCGATCGTAGTCGTCGATGCCGGCCACGACGACGCGCAGCAGGTAATCGGTCTCGCCGCTCATCCGGTACACCTCGACCACTTCAGGCATGTCGCGCACGACCTGCGTGAAACGCTGCGCCCACTCCTCGGTGTGCTGGTTCGTGCGGATCGCGACGAACACGGTCGTGCCGACGCCGAGCTTGCGCGGATCGCACAGCGCGACCTGCGCGCGAATCGCGCCGGTTTCCTTGAGCCGCTGCACACGCTTCCAGCACGGCGTTTGCGACAGATTCACGCGCTGCGCCAGTTCCGCGATCGGCAGCGTGGCGTCCGCCTGCAGCAGCTCCAGCAGCTTGCGATCGATGGCGTCCATTTCTCCAGTCCCTCGTAGATAGAAATTTATTCTATTCAAACTGCCCAACGGGGAACAATATGAAAACCGCTTCGCCGCGTCGACCGGTATAAATACCGATCCGGTGCGCGCCGCACGCGCGAATCCGCCGGCACGTGGCCGCGCCCGCTCCCAAACGAAACAGGCGATCCCGCCCGCCAGGGTGGAATCGCCTGAAATTCCCGCACGTCGCGGCCGGCCCCGCGCATGCGCGCCGCCGGCCGGCGCGCCGCTCAATACGCGACCGTCGCGATCTCGCGCACGAAGCTGTCTTGCTCGAGCGCATCGACGAACGCGATCGCGTAGTCTTCCGCCGAGATCTTGCTGTTGCCCTGCGCGTCCACGATCAGCTTGCCGACGCCCGTGCGGAACGTGCCCGTGCGCTCGCCCGGCGCGATCAGCGCGGCCGGCGCGAAGAACGTCCAGTCGAGATCGCCTGCCGTCTTCAGGTAGTCGAGCGCGTCGCGGTGCGCGAGCGCGACCGCCTTGTACGCTTCCGGGAAACCTTCGCTGTCGACGAGCTGCTTGCCGGGCGCGACTTCGAGCGAGCCGGCGCCGCCCACCACCACGAGCCGCTTGAGCCCCGCCTGACGCGTGCCGGCGACGAGCGCCTTCGCGGCCGCGACGACCTTCGCCGCATCGTCCTGCTTCGGACCGTACGCGCTCGCGACGACGTCGTGGCCCGGCAGCGCGGCCGCGATGCTCGCCGCGTCGAACAGGTCGGCCGCCTTCGCGGTGATGCCGTCACCGGCCGCGGCGGGGTTGCGCGACAGCGCGGTCACGCGATGGCCGCGTCGTGCGGCTTCCGCGGCGATGCGCGAGCCGATCGTGCCGGTGGCGCCGAACAGTGCGATGTTCAAAGTACGTTGCGTCATATCGATTCTCCAGTAAGAAAATATGTAACACAGTTAATTACATATAAGGCCGAAAAAAAACGGGGCAAAGCCCCCGTTGCGCCGGTCGCCGCGCGTCGCGCCGTCCGGCTTCCTGCCCTGCCTACCCTCACCCGCTCGCGCGCGCCGCCTGTTGCGTGCGCTGCTCCAGATCCAGCACGTCGGCCGTGACGTCGGCCAGCGTGCGCGTGGCGAGCGACGCTTCCATCGCACGCTGCGCGTCGCCGATGTAGTCGGTCAGCGCGCCCTGGATGTGCCGCCCGACGAGACAGGCCGGATTCGGCGCCTCGCGGTGCAGCGCGAACAGTTGCGCATCGTCGACCGCGCGATACACGTCGAGCAGCGTGATCGCGGCGGGCTCGCGCGCCAGCAGCGCACCGCCGCCCGCGCCCAGTTGCGACGTGGTCAGGCCCGCGGCCGCCAGCATCGACAACAACCGGCGGATCAGCGCCGGATTCGTGTTCACGCTGCCCGCGATGATGTCGGACGACAGCGGCACGCCTTCCTGCATCGACAGCAAGGCGAGCACGTGAACGGCAAACGCGAACCGGCTGCTGGTATTCATTCGTCACTCGCTTGACGACGCCGGCTCGTCCCGCAGCCGGCGACATGTGTAACCATCATAATTACATTTTGCGGATCATGCAAGCCCGCGTCACTCCCCGCTCGCAGGCTTGGCGCCCGACGCATTCTGCTGGCTCCACTGCTGGAGCTTCTTGCCGGCTTCGGCAATCTTCGCGCCGGCTTCGGACGCCGCATGCGCGACGACCGCGGAAGCGGCCGCGTCGAACTGCGCCTGCGCGGCGGACGCGAGGCCGCTCGCGGACAAAGGCGGCACGGCCGATGCCGCGGACGCGATGCCGGCCTTCGCGGCGTTGATCTGCTGGTTGACGGTGCTCGCCACCTGGTCGAGCGCCTTGGCCGCGTTGTTCGCGGCATCGGCGGCCGCGCTCGCGGCCGTATCGGGTTGCGTGGCCGGCGCACCGGACTTCTCGCAGCCCGCGAGCAACAGCAGCGCACCGGCGGCTACGGCCGCCAGCACGGACCCGGGCACGCGACGCGCCCGCGATGTCTTCATGTTCATCAGCAATCTCCGGCCGCGCGTCGCGCGGCCTCGTGGTTGGACCGACGTCGATGATACCGCCTGTGGAATAGGGCCAATCAAACGCCATCATTGAAAACAGCTTTCGATTTCAGACTCGTCTGATTTAATCGCACGCGCGACGACACTAAAGTGGGCACGCTTCAATCCGCTTCGGACATGCCCCTTTTTCTCATGGATTTCCTCGTCGACTGGCTGATCGTGCTGGCCGCGCTGCTCGCCGCCACCCTGTTTCTGTGCCTGCGCCCGCCGTCCGCGCGCCACCTGACCGAATCGGGGCGCCCGCGCCGCGTCGCGTCCGCGCGCCTGCTCACGCAGGCCGTGATCGGCTTCTGGACGGCCGCGCTGATCGTCGCGCAAGGCATCCTCGGCCCCGACGGCCACGGCCAGTCGCTGACGGGTTTCGCGGCGCTCGCCTGCGCCGCGCTCGGGCTGACGGCCGTCGCCGCGTACTGGTCGGCGTGCGCGCTGCGGCTGCGCCGGCCGCCGTCGCTGTTCCCGCGTCACTGAAGCACCGCTGAAACGCCGCCCACGCGCCGCAACGGTGCGCGACGACGCACCAATCGGCAGATCGAACGCACCAGTTCCGCACGCACCGCACCACGCGCGTGCATCCGGCCTCGCTCCCGGCCGCTGCCGGCCGCGCCCCCTTCGCGTGCACGATTCACCGGAATGCCGCATCGCGCGGCGCGGGAGCACCAACTCCACGCAACCGTTCACCAAGTTGGCTCGATACTTGCGTTCCTCGCCCGTTTTTTGCGCAAGGAAGCCACGGCATGGATGGTCTGAAATCCGGCGTCGACACACTGTTCCTGTTGATCGGCGCCGTCATGGTGCTCGCGATGCACGCGGGCTTCGCATTTCTCGAACTCGGCACGGTCCGCAAGAAGAACCAGGTCAACGCGCTCGTGAAGATCCTGGTCGACTTCTCGGTGTCGACGCTCGCGTACTTCTTCATCGGCTACACGATCGCGTACGGCGTCGAGTTCTTCGACGACATCGGCACGCTGTCGCAGCACAGCGGCTACGCCCTCGTGCGCTTCTTCTTCCTGCTGACCTTCGCGGCGGCGATCCCCGCGATCGTGTCCGGCGGCATCGCCGAGCGCGCGAAGTTCAACCCGCAGCTCGTCGCGACGCTGATCATCGTCGGCTTCATCTATCCGTTCTTCGAAGGCATCGCGTGGAACGAGCGCTTCGGCGTGCAGGCGTGGCTCACGCACGCGTTCGGTGCGCCGTTCCACGATTTCGCGGGCTCCGTCGTCGTGCACGCGTTCGGCGGCTGGGTCGCGCTGCCGGCCGTGCTGCTGCTCGGCGCGCGCCACGGCCGCTATGCGAAGGACGGGCGGATCGCCGCGCACCCGCCGTCGAACATCCCGTTCCTCGCGCTCGGCGCGTGGGTGCTCGCGGTCGGCTGGTTCGGCTTCAACGTGATGAGCGCGCAGACGCTCGACAAGATCAGCGGCCTCGTCGCCGTGAACTCGCTGATGGCGATGGTCGGCGGCACGCTCGCCGCGTGGATGGCCGGCCGCAACGACCCGGGCTTTACTTACAACGGGCCGCTCGCGGGCCTCGTCGCGGTGTGCGCGGGCTCCGACGTGATGCACCCGATCGGCGCGCTCGTCACGGGCGCCGCGGCCGGTGCGCTGTTCGTCGCGATGTTCACGTGCGTGCAGAACAAGTGGCGGATCGACGACGTGCTCGGCGTGTGGCCGCTGCACGGCATGTGCGGCGCGCTCGGCGGCCTCGCGGCCGGCGTCTTCGGCCTGCCCGCGCTCGGCGGCCTCGGCGGCGTGTCGTTCCTGTCGCAGCTCGTCGGCACGCTCGGCGGCATCGCGATCGCGACCGCCGGCGGCACGCTCGTCTACGGCGCGCTGAAAGCGACCGTCGGGCTGCGGCTGGACCGCGAAGCCGAATTCGACGGCGCGGACCTGTCGATCCACCGCATCTCGGCGACGCCCGAACGCGATTGAGCGTCCGACGCACGCCCGACGCGGCATTACGTTTTCAATTCAAAAAACTTTCATGTAGCGTCCTTACACTTCCGTCCAGTTTTCAATATGCCTTCGCCGAGCTTGCCGAGCGCCCGCTCGGCGAAGGCCATTCTTCCAACAACCGAAACTGGACTCCACATGCCCGCGTTGCCCAATGCTTCCCGTCGTCAGGCCCTGAAGATCCTCGCCGGCGCACCGATGCTTCCCCTTTCCGGCCTCGCGCTGCCGGCCCTGCTGACGGGTTGCGGCGGCGACGACGATCCCGCGTCGACGCCGGCGCCGGTCGCCGCCGCGTACACGTCGGCGACGTTCTCGCCGATGGCCGCGCCCACGCTCGACAACGCGGCCGCGATGGCCACGACGACGGTCGGCTCGACGCTGGCGGTGTCGTTCTCCGACGGCTCGTCGCGCAACTTCAAGCTCGCGTACCGGCCGTTCTTCGTGACGGGCGACATGGTGCCGGACGGCAAGGGCGGCACGACGCTCGCGGGCGGCTACTACGACATCAACAACCAGCCGATCATCGATCGCTCGGTGGCCGGCAAGGAGCGCCAGTTCTATTCCGACTGCCCGGACGGCAGCTCGCTGCTGACGCTGAAGAACGCGAACGTGCCCGGCGTGAAGGGCAACACGGTGTTCGCGGTCGTGCAGTTCGAATACACGACGCGCGACCAGGCGAGCGCATCGCAGTACGGCCAGCTGCCGTCGCCGATCGCGGTGCTGACGCTCGACCAGGATCCGGCCAACGGCGCGCTGAAGGTCGTCAAGTACCACAACGTCGACACGTCGAAGGCGCACGGCCTGTGGATCACCTGCGGCGCGAGCCTGTCGCCGTGGGGCACGCACCTGTCGAGCGAGGAGTACGAGCCGGACGCGACGAAGGCGGCAACCGACGCGCAGTTCAAGGCGTTCAGCAAGAACACGTTCGGCGACGAGACGAAGGCGAACCCCTACCACTACGGCCACCTGCCCGAGATCACCGTGAATCCGGACGGCACGGGCAGCGTGAAGAAGCACTACTGCCTCGGCCGCATCTCGCACGAGCTGATCCAGGTGATGCCCGACCAGCGCACCGTGATGATGGGTGACGACGCAACCAACGGCGGCCTGTTCATGTTCGTCGCCGACAAGGCGGCCGACCTGTCGGCCGGCACGCTGTACGTCGCGAAGTGGACGCAGACGTCGTCCGCCGGCGCGGGCACCGCGACGCTCACGTGGATCAGGATCGGCCACGCGACGAGCAGCGAGATCGAAGCGCTCGCGAATACGCTGAAGGCGTCGGACATCATGGACCTGGTGACCACCGATCCCAACGACGCCAGCTACACGAAGATCCACTTCGGCGGCAAATTCAACTGGATGCGCGTGAAGCCGGGGATGGAAAAGGCGGCCGCGTTCCTCGAGACGCACCGCTATGCGGCGCTGATCGGCGGCAGCATGGGCTTCACGAAGCTCGAAGGCACGACCGTGAACGCGAAGGACAAGATCGTCTACACGGCGATGTCGCGGATCGAAACGTCGATGGTCAAGGGCAACGCGGTGTCGCGCGACGTCGCGGTCGACAAGAAGATCGCCGCGGGCGCCGTCTACGCGCTGAACCTGAAGGGCAGCCAGCGCGACACGACGGGCAGCGCGATCGACAGCGAATGGGTGCCGGTCGACATGGGCGCGCCGGCCGCGCTCGTCGGCGAGGATCTCGCCGCGGCCGACGGGCTCGGCAACCTCGCGAACCCGGACAAGATCGCGAACCCCGACAACCTGAAGTTCTCCGAAAAGCTGCGGACCCTCTTCATCGGCGAAGACTCGGGCATGCACGTGAACAACTTCCTGTGGGCATACAACGTCGACACGAAGTCGCTCGTGCGCGTGCTGTCGTGCCCGGCCGGCGCCGAATCGACGGGCCTGCACGCGGTCGACGAAATCAACGGCTGGACGTACATCATGAGCAACTTCCAGCACGCGGGCGACTGGGAATCGCCGCTGCACGACAAGGTCAAGCCGACGCTCGATCCGCTCGTGCGCGCGAACTTCAAGGACCGCTTCGGCGCGAGCGTCGGCTACCTGACGGCCGAGCAGACCAGCATCAAGCTCGCGAAGGCCTGACCGGGCCGCGCGCGGAGGACCGGGGCGCCGCTCGGCGGCGCCCCTTCTTCATCACCGTTCATTCGTCGGCGCTCCACGCCGTTTGATGCGCGATGCCCAGTGCGGGCATCGCGCTTTTTTTTGCGCACGCGAATCGTGCGACACACGCACGCGAACGGGCGCAGGCCGACGCCGCACGGCTTCGAGCAGGGGATTTCGACGATGGGGGGATAATACGGGCCTGACACGTCCGGGCGGACGCGCGGAAAGACAGGCAAAAAAAAGCGCCACGGAGACCGTGGCGCTAAAAAAGTTCTAGCCATTCCGAGGGCCGTGCTAGAACCTGAGAGACTGCGCGAAACATCGTTGCCGGTTAAACTCTTGAAACGATGTTTCGAAAACGTGAGACATTCTTTCCGTTTCCGCCCGACAAGTCAAGCGGTATTTGCACCGGTTCATGCACTTTCTGGCAACGCTCCATTGAGCGTTTTCCTAATAAACCAAGGGTGAACCCGTAAAATCTCATCCAATGACCGGTTCCCCGGCAGAACATGCATCCTTTGACAATAATCCTACAATACCAACAAAATTGAAATCGAGTTTCGGAAATAGAGAGAATCCTTCGTGTCGACCACTGTAACCCCTCCCGCGTCGCGGGACCGTGAATCGTCGCCCGACGAGATCACCGCCCTTGCCCGCGGCCTCGCCGTGCTGCGCCGCATCGCTGCTGCCGACGCGCCCGTCAGCAACCGCGAGCTGACCGAGTTGACCGGCATCCCGAAGCCGACCGTCTCGCGCATCACCGCGACGCTCGTCAGCGCCGGCTTCCTGTTCCAGCTGCCCGACAGCGAGCGCTTCGTGCTCACCGCGTCGGTGCTCGAACTGAGCCACGGCTTCCTGCGCAACTTCGACATCCGCGCGCGTTCGCGGCCGTTCATGATCGAGCTGGCCGAGCGCACGTCGCTGTCCGTGCACCTCGCGGTGCGCGACCGGCTCGACATGGTCGCGATCGACGTGATCCGCCCGCGCTCGGCCGTGCTCGTCACGCGCCTCGAGATCGGCTCGCGGATGGACATCGCGCGCACCGCGGTGGGCCGTGCGTATCTCGCCGCCCTGGAAGACGACGAGCGCCGCCAACTGCTCGAATCGCTGCGCACGACGGCGGGCGACGACTGGCCGCACGTGTCCGCGCGCCTGAACCCCGCGCTCGACGACGCGATGCGCGACGGCCACGCGATCGCGATCGGCGAATGGCGCGAGGGCCTGAATGCCGTCGCGGCCGGTTTCGTCGGCCCGTCGGGCCAGCGCTATTCGGTGAATTGCGGCGGCGCGGCGCATCAGTGCCCGCCCGAATGGCTGCACGAACACGTGGTGCCCGCGCTGCACGAATGCATCGCGAAAATCACCCGCGAGATCGGCGGCGCACCGGCCCGGCGCGTCGGCGTGTAATCGTTTCGTCATCGCGTTGTCGCGTTCTGTAACGACCGTAACCCGTTGAAAGATAGACCACTGGACTGTAACGGGGACGGGACGTAGGATCATGCCCATCGTCGCGCCGCATTCCCGGCGCGCACCGCTCTTTTCCCGCGCAGGCCGGCGGGGCCCCGGACCGAGCCGGGCGCCCCCTCCCGGCGCCGCTCTTCCACGCGCAGCCCCGCAGTCCGATTTCCGGCACGCCGCGCCGTCTTCCTGACAGAACACGATGGATAACGAACAAAAGCCCACGCCCCCTTCGCAAGACCCCGCGTCCCCCGCCGCACGGCGCCCGCGCCGCACGCTGATGGCCGGTGCGCTCGCGGTCGTCGTCATCGGCGGCCTGCTGTGGTGGCACCCGTGGAACCGCACGCCGGCCGCCGGCAGCACGGCCGCGAAAAGTGCCGGCGCCAGCGGCGCAGGCGGTCACCGCGGCCGCGGCGGCCCCGCCGCGATGGCGAACGTTCCGCAGCCCGTGCAGGTCGCGACCGCGACGCAGGGCGAAATGCCGATCGTGCTGTCCGCGCTCGGCACCGTCACGCCGCTCGCGAACGTGACGGTCAAGACGCAGCTGTCGGGCTACCTGCAGTCGGTGTCGTTCCAGGAAGGCCAGATCGTCAAGAAAGGCGACGTGCTCGCGCAGATCGACCCGCGCCCGTACCAGGTCGCGCTCGAGAACGCCGAAGGCACGCATGCGCGCGATGCGGCGCTGCTCGCGACGGCGCGCCTCGACCTGAAGCGCTACCAGACGCTGCTGTCGCAGGACTCGATCGCGTCGCAGACCGTCGATACGCAGGCGTCGCTCGTCAAGCAGTACGAAGGCGCGGTGAAGACCGACCAGGCCGCGATCGATTCCGCGAAGCTGAACCTCACGTACGCCCGCATCACGGCGCCCGTGTCGGGCCGCGTCGGGCTGCGCCAGGTCGACCCCGGCAACTACGTGACGCCGGGCGACACCAACGGCATCGTCGTGATCACGCAGCTGCAGCCGATGAGCGTGATCTTCACGACGTCGGAAGACAACCTGCCGCAGATTCTCAAGCAGGTGAACGCGGGCCAGAAGCTGTCGGTCACCGCGTACAACCGCAACAACACGGTGCCGCTCGAGACGGGCTCGCTCGCGACGCTCGACAACCAGATCGACACGAGCACCGGCACGGTCAAGCTGCGCGCGAACTTCGATAACAAGACCGGCATGCTGTTCCCGAATCAGTTCGTGAACACGCGCCTGCTCGTCGACGTGCTGCGCAATGCGACGATCGTGCCGACGTCCGCGGTGCTGACGGGCTCGATCGGCCAGTTCGTCTACATCGTGAAACCCGACAACACGGTGACGGTGCGCAAGGTCACGATCGGCCCGGTCGACGGCGAGCGCACGAGCATCGTCAGCGGCGTGACGGTCGGCGAGCGCGTGGTGACCGACGGCTCCGACCGCCTGCGCGAAGGCGCGAAGATCTCGATCCCGGCCGACAAGCCGAAAGGCGCGTCGGGCGCGCGCGGCGCCGCTGCGGCGTCGGGTGCGTCGGGCGCCGGCGGCCATCGCGGCGGACACCGGCACGGCGCGTCGCAGGCAGCGGCCTCCGCCGCCCAGTAACGCGCGGGCCGCTCGATGAATCCATCCCGTCTTTTCATTCTCCGGCCGGTCGGCACCGCCCTGCTGATGGCGGCGATCATGCTGGCCGGTCTCGTCGCACTGCGTTTCCTGCCGCTCGCCGCGCTGCCCGAAGTCGACTACCCGACGATCCAGGTCCAGACCTTCTACCCGGGCGCGAGCCCGGAAGTGATGACGTCGTCGGTCACCGCGCCGCTCGAACGGCAGTTCGGGCAGATGCCGTCGCTGAACCAGATGTCGTCGCAAAGCTCGGCCGGCGCATCGGTGATCACGCTGCAGTTCTCGCTCGACCTGCCGCTCGACATCGCCGAACAGGAAGTGCAGGCCGCGATCAACGCGGCCGGCAACCTGCTGCCGTCCGACCTCCCCGCGCCGCCGATCTACGCGAAGGTCAACCCGGCCGATGCGCCGGTGATCACGCTCGCCGTCAAGTCGAAGACGCTGCCGCTCACGCAGGTGCAGGATCTCGCCGACACGCGCCTCGCGATGAAGATCTCGCAGATCGCGGGCGTCGGCCTCGTCAGCCTGTCGGGCGGCAACCGGCCGGCCGTGCGCATCCAGGCGAACCCGACCGCGCTCGCGCAGTACGGGATGAACCTCGACGACCTGCGCACGACGATCTCGAACCTGAACGTGAACACGCCGAAGGGCAACTTCGACGGCCCGACGCGCGCGTACACGATCAACGCGAACGACCAGCTGACGAGCGCCGACCAGTACAACAGCGCGGTCGTCGCGTACAAGAACGGCCGCCCGGTGATGCTGACCGACGTCGCGACGGTCGTCGCCGGCTCGGAGAACACCAAGCTCGGCGCGTGGGTGAATTCGGACCCCGCGATCATCCTGAACGTGCAGCGCCAGCCCGGCGCGAACGTGATCCAGACGGTCGACGCGATCAAGGCGCAACTGCCGAAGCTGCAGGAAACGCTGCCGGCGGCGCTCGACGTGGAGGTCGTCACCGACCGCACCACGATGATCCGCGCGGCCGTGCGCGACGTGCAGTTCGAGCTGCTGCTCGCGGTTGCGCTCGTCGTGCTCGTGATGTACCTGTTCCTCGCGAACATCTACGCGACGATCATCCCGAGCCTGTCGGTGCCGCTGTCGCTGATCGGCACGCTCGCGGTGATGTACCTGGCCGGCTTCTCGCTGAACAACCTGTCGCTGATGGCGCTCACCATCGCGACCGGCTTCGTCGTCGACGATGCGATCGTGATGATCGAGAACATCGCGCGCTACGTCGAGGAAGGTGAAACGGGGCTCGAGGCCGCGCTGAAAGGCTCCCGGCAGATCGGCTTCACGATCATCTCGCTGACGGTGTCGCTGATCGCGGTGCTGATCCCGCTGCTGTTCATGGGAGACGTGGTCGGGCGACTGTTCCACGAATTCGCGATCACGCTCGCGGTGACGATCGTGATCTCGGCGATCGTGTCGCTCACGCTCGTGCCGATGATGTGCGCGAAGCTGCTGCGCCATTCGCCGCCGCCCGAGAGCCACCGCTTCGAGGCGCGCGTGCACCGCGTGATCGACCGGGTGATCGCGCGCTACGGGGTCGCGCTCGAATGGGTGCTGAACCGCCAGCGCTCGACGCTCGTCGTCGCGCTGCTGACGCTCGCGTTCACCGCGCTGCTCTACATCTACGTGCCGAAGGGCTTCTTCCCCGCGCAGGACACCGGCGTGATCCAGGCGATCACGCAGGCGCCGCAGTCGATCTCGTACGGTGCGATGGCCGAACGCCAGCAGGCGCTCGCGGCAGAGATCCTGAAGGACCCGAACGTCGAGAGCCTGACCTCGTTCATCGGCGTCGACGGCAGCAACATCACGCTGAACAGCGGCCGGATGCTGATCAACCTGAAGGCGCGCGACGAGCGCTCCGAGACGGCCGCGCAGATCATCCGCGACCTGCAGCACCGCGTGTCGAACATCACCGGCATTTCGCTGTTCATGCAGTCGGTGCAGGATCTGACGATCGATTCGACCGTCAGCCCGACGCAGTACCAGTTCATGCTGACGAGCCCGAATTCGGACGAATTCGCGACCTGGGTGCCGAAACTCGTCGCACGGCTGCAGCAGGAGCCGTCGCTCGCCGACGTCGCGACCGACCTGCAGAGCAACGGCCAGTCCGTCTACATCGAGATCGACCGCGCGAGCGCCGCGCGCTTCGGCATCACGCCGGCGACCGTCGACAACGCGCTGTACGACGCGTTCGGCCAGCGCATCGTGTCGACGATCTTCACGCAGTCGAACCAGTACCGCGTGATTCTCGAGTCGGAGCCGAAGGAGCAGCACTACGCGCAATCGCTGAACGACATCTACCTGCCGTCGGCCGGCGGCGGCCAGGTGCCGCTGTCGTCGATCGCGGCGTTCCACGAACGGCCGTCGCCGCTGCTGGTCGCGCACCTGTCGCAGTTCCCGTCGACCACCGTCTCGTTCAACCTCGCGCCCGGCGCGTCGCTCGGCGAAGCGGTCAAGGCGATCGAGGCCGCGGAGAAGGACATCAACCTGCCCGCGTCGTTCCAGACCCGCTTCCAGGGCGCGGCGCTCGCGTTCCAGGCGTCGCTGTCGAACCAGCTGTTCCTGATCCTCGCGGCGATCGTCACGATGTACATCGTGCTCGGCGTGCTGTACGAGAGCTACATCCACCCGATCACGATCCTGTCGACGCTGCCGTCGGCCGGCATCGGCGCGCTGCTCGCGCTGATCATCACCGGGCACGACCTCGACATCATCGGGATCATCGGCATCGTGCTGCTGATCGGCATCGTGAAGAAGAACGCGATCATGATGATCGACTTCGCGCTCGAGGCCGAACGCGTCGAAGGCAAGCCGCCGCGCGAGGCGATCTACCAGGCGTGCCTGCTGCGCTTCCGGCCGATCCTGATGACGACGCTCGCCGCGCTGCTCGGCGCGGTGCCGCTGATCGTCGGCTCCGGCGCGGGCTCCGAGCTGCGCCAGCCGCTCGGGATCGCGATCGCCGGCGGCCTGATCGTGTCGCAGGTGCTGACGCTGTTCACGACGCCCGTGATCTACCTCGGCTTCGACTCGCTCGCGCGCCGCGTGCGCGGCTGGTTCGAACGCCACGGCCCCGGTGCCGACACGCGTACGGATGCCTGAGCGATGAACCTGTCGCGCCCCTTCATCACCCGCCCCGTCGCGACGACGCTGCTCGCGATCGGCGTCGCGCTCGCGGGCCTGTTCGCGTTCGTCAAGCTGCCGGTCTCGCCGCTGCCGCAGGTCGACTTCCCGACCATCTCGGTGCAGGCGTCGCTGCCCGGCGCGAGCCCGGAAACCGTCGCGACCAGCGTGACGAGCCCGCTCGAGCGGCACCTCGGCTCGATCGCGGACGTCTCGGAAATGACGTCGACGAGCACGGTCGGCAATGCGCGGATCATCCTGCAGTTCGGCCTGAACCGCGACATCGACGGCGCCGCGCGCGACGTGCAGGCCGCGATCAACGCGGCACGCGCCGACCTGCCCGCCGCGCTGAAGAGCAACCCGACCTACCGCAAGGTCAACCCGGCCGATTCGCCGATCATGATCGTGTCGCTGACGTCGGAGACCTCGTCGCCCGCGAAGCTGTACGACTCGGCGTCGACGGTGCTGCAGCAGTCGCTGTCGCAGATCGACGGGATCGGCCAGGTCACGGTGAGCGGCTCCGCGAACCCGGCCGTGCGCGTCGAGCTCGAACCGCAGGCGCTGTTCCACTACGGGATCGGCCTCGAGGACGTGCGCGCGGCGCTCGCGTCCGCGAACGCCAACGCGCCGAAGGGCGCGATCGAGTTCGGCCCGCAGCATTACCAGCTCTATACGAACGACCAGGCGTCGCAGGCGTCGCAGTACCGCGACCTCGTCGTCGCGTATCGCAACGGCTCGGCCGTGCGGCTGTCCGACCTGTCCGACGTCGTCGATTCGGTCGAGGATCTTCGCAACCTCGGCCTGTCGAACGGCAAGCGCGCGGTGCTCGTGATCCTCTACCGCTCGCCCGGCGCGAACATCATCGACACGATCGACCGCGTGCGCGCGGCGCTGCCGCAGCTCACCGCGTCGCTGCCGGCCGACATCACGGTCACGCCGGTGCTCGACCGTTCGACCACCATCCGCGCGTCGTTGAAGGACACCGAGCACACGCTGCTGATCGCGGTCAGCCTCGTCGTGATGGTCGTGTTCCTGTTCCTGCGCAACTGGCGCGCGACGCTGATCCCGAGCGTCGCGGTGCCGATCTCGATCATCGGCACGTTCGGCGCGATGTACCTGCTCGGCTTCTCGATCGACAACCTGTCGCTGATGGCGCTGATCGTCGCGACCGGCTTCGTCGTCGACGATGCGATCGTCGTGCTCGAGAACATCTCGCGGCACATCGAGAACGGCAAGTCGCGGATGCAGGCCGCGTTCGACGGCGCCCGCGAGGTCGGCTTCACGGTGCTGTCGATGAGCATCTCGCTCGTCGCGGTGTTCCTGCCGATCCTGCTGATGGGCGGCATCGTCGGGCGACTGTTCCGCGAGTTCGCGCTGACGCTGTCGCTCGCGATCGCCGTCTCGCTCGCGGTGTCGCTCACGGTCACGCCGATGATGTGCGCGCGCCTGCTGCCCGAAGCGCACGACCCGCAGAGCGAAGGCCGCTTCGCGCGATTCCTGGAACGCTGTTTCAGCCGCATGCAGCGCGGCTACGAGCGCTCGCTGTCGTGGGCGCTGCGCCGGCCGCTGCTGATCCTGCTGACCTTGTTCGCGACGATCGGGCTGAACGTGTACCTGTATGTCGTCGTGCCGAAGGGCTTCTTCCCGCAGCAGGACACCGGGCTGATGATCGGCGGCATCCGGGCCGACCAGTCCACGTCGTTCCAGGCGATGAAGCTGAAGTTCTCCGAGATGATGCGCATCGTGCAGAGCAATCCGAACGTGAAAAGCGTCGCGGGCTTCACCGGCGGCACGCAGACCAACTCGGGTTTCATGTTCGTCACGCTGAAGGATCGCACCGAGCGCAAGCTGACGGCCGACCAGGTGATCCAGCAACTGCGCGCGCCGCTGTCGGACGTCGCGGGCGCGAGCACGTTCCTGCAGGCCGCGCAGGACATTCGCGTGGGCGGCCGGCAGAGCAACGCGCAGTACCAGTTCACGCTGCTCGGCGATTCGAGCGCCGACCTGTACAAGTGGGGGCCGATCCTGACCGAAGCGCTGCAGAAGCGCCCCGAGCTGACCGACGTGAACTCCGACCAGCAGCAAGGCGGGATGGAGGCGATGGTGACGATCGACCGCGCGACCGCCGCGCGGTTCGGCATCAAGCCCGCGCAGATCGACAACACGCTGTACGACGCATTCGGCCAGCGCCAGGTCTCGACGATCTACAACCCGCTGAACCAGTACCACGTCGTGATGGAAGTCGCGCCGAAGTACTGGCAGAGCCCCGAGATGCTCAACCAGGTGTGGATCAGCACGTCGGGCGGCAGCGCGAACGGCTCGCAGACCACCAACGCAGCCGCGGGCACCTACGTCGCGACGTCCGCCGGCACGTCGAGCGCCGGCACCGCCACGCAGAGCGCCGCGGCGATCGCGTCGGACTCCGCGCGCAACCAGGCGCTCAACTCGATCGCGGCGAGCGGCAAGTCGAGCGCGTCGTCGGGTGCGTCGGTGTCGACGTCGAAGTCGACGATGATCCCGCTGTCGGCGATCGCGACGTTCGGGCCGAGCACGACGCCGCTGTCGGTCAACCACCAGGGGCTGTTCGTCGCGACGACGATCTCGTTCAACCTGCCGCCGGGCGTGTCGCTGTCGCAGGCGACGCAGGTGATCTACCAGACGATGGCGCAGGTCGGCGTCCCGCCGACGATCGTCGGCAGCTTCCAGGGCACCGCGCAGGCATTCCAGCAGTCGATGAACGACCAGCCGATCCTGATCCTCGCCGCGCTGCTGGCCGTCTACATCGTGCTCGGGATCCTGTACGAGAGCTACATCCACCCGATCACGATCCTGTCGACGCTGCCGTCGGCCGGCGTCGGCGCGCTGCTCGCGCTGCTGCTGTTCAAGACCGAATTCAGCATCATCGCGCTGATCGGCGTGATCCTGCTGATCGGGATCGTGAAGAAGAACGCGATCATGATGGTCGACTTCGCGATCGACCAGACGCGCAACAACGGCAAATCGTCGTTCGACGCGATCCACGAGGCGTGCCTGCTGCGCTTTCGCCCGATCATGATGACGACGATGGCGGCGCTCCTCGGCGCGCTGCCGCTCGCGTTCGGCAACGGCGACGGCGCCGAGCTGCGCGCGCCGCTCGGGATCGCGATCGCCGGCGGCCTGATCGTGTCGCAGGTGCTGACGCTCTATACGACGCCGGTCGTCTATCTGTACATGGACCGGTTCCGCGTGTGGGGCGAGAAGCGGCGCAACCGCCGGGGCAATCGCGGCGGGCCGGCAGTCGCCGGCGAGTAACCACCGGTCGTACACGGATCGACGGGGCGTATCGCCCCGTTCTCGTTTTTTCGTTCCGTGTGCCGGCCGGCGCCCGCGGTCGCGGATCGGCCGCGCGATTCAGCGACGAGCGGCCGTGTCAGCCCTATCGGCAAGCACGTCCGACAGGTGCCGCGCCGCGTCGCCGAGCATCGCGCGCACGTCCTGCCGCCGCGCGTCGTCTCGCGCATCGAGCGTGACGCCGATCGCCAGCGCGCCGCGCGCACCCACCGGCATCGCGACGATACCGGGCGCGCCGCGAGATTCGCCGGCCCGGCCGAACGACCGAACGTCGCCTACGCCGGCATCCGCCCTATCCGCACCCTCTTCCGCCCACCCGACGAAGCGCGCACCCACGCGTGTCAGCACACAGGCGGCTCCGTCAGGCACCGCCTGCGCGAGTACGACGACTTCCGCGCGGTCCCGCCCGAGCAACTGCGCGGCCAGTCCGCTGCGCGCGCACAGCGCCTGCAGCACCTGCTGCGCGTGCGCCACCTCCGGCCGGGCGCACAGGTACGCGGCGGCGACCTGCTCCGCCGCCGGCCCGGGCCGGTAGCGACCGTGCGGGTCGACGCTCAGGAACTGCTGCCCCACCAGCGTCCTCAGCAGCCGCGCGATCGAGTTGCGCGGCACGCCGAGCCGGGCCGCGAGCGCCGCGGCGCTCGCGGGCGGCCGCGCGAGCGCGACCGTTTCGAGAATCGCGAGCCCGCGGGCAAGCGCCGGCACCCGATAGAGTGAGACGCGGTCATCCATGTCGTGCGAGGTCATACAGATCCCGTGCGTTGCGTGCATAGCGGCGCGGCGCCATTCCCGACCAGCGGTGGAACGCGCGCGCGAACGCTTTCTCCGACGTGTAGCCGACCCGCTCGGCAATCTCGATCAGCCGCAACCTGCCGTGCACGAGCTCGCCGCTCGCCAGATACATCCGGTACGCGGTCAGGTGACCGATCGGCGTTTCGCCGACCAGTTCGGCGAAACGCGCGCAAAAGCGCGAGCGCGACATGCCGGCGTCGGCCGCGAGACTCGCGAGTTGCCAGTTGCGGCGCGGGTCGCGATGCATCAGCGCCATCGCACGGCCGATCTGCGGATCGGTCAGGCCGCGCAGCCAGCCCGTGTGATTCGCCGACGACTGCAGGTGCGCGCGCAACAGCTGCACGAACAGCACATCGGCCAGACGCGCGGCGGCGACGGCCCAGCCGGGCTGGCACGCCATCGATTCCTCGATGAAGCTCTGCAGCGTGCTCGCGAGCCACGGCGCGACGGCCGCGTCGTTCGCGCGGACGTGGATCAGCGGCGGCAGCACGGAGAACAGCGGGCTGCGCACGATGTCGCGATAAATGACGATCCCGGTATAGAGGTCGCTGGTCGCGCCGCCGCCGCCCGCGACGAATTCGAGCGGCGTATCGAAGCGCGGCCGGATGCCCTTGTCCGCCATCAGCCGGTCGAACGGCACGGGCGGCTCGTCGAGCGACGACGCCATCACGTGCTCGTCGCCGTGCGGCAGCAGCACGAAGTCGCCCGGCTCGACGGACACCGGCGCGGCGCCCGCGACCGACAGGAAGAACGGGCTGCCGGTGCAGATGCGAAACGGCGCGCCCGCAACGGCCGGCTTGCGGATCGCCCACGGCGCGCTCAGCGTGAAGCGCCCGGTGACGACCGCATCCGCCCGCAGGTCGGTCAGCACGTCGCTGAGAAGATCGGTCGTCATCGTCGAAGCCCCCGTGGTGCGCGCCGCCGGCTCAGAAGCGCTGCTGGATGCCCGCCATCACGCCGACCTGGTTCCGGCCGGCGTCGATGGTGCCGCCGGCCGCCACGGCCGACGTCCCGAGCGCGCTGTTCGTCATGTAGCCGACGGACGTATAGACCATCGTACGCTTCGACAGGCTGTAGTTCGCCCGCCCGACGAACAGGTTCGAGTCGTAGCGGCCGCGCAGCAGGTAGCGCAGCGCCTGCGCGTCGAATGATAGCGCCGGCGTCGCATATACCGTGCCGCCCGCGAAGAAGATGTCCGACTGACTGTGCGCCGCGGCCGCCGTGTTGCGGCGAATCCAGCCCGCGCCGAGTTTCGCGCTGCCGAATTTCACGTAGGCGTCGACGATCGTGCGCGTGTCGGTATAGCCGGGATTCGACAGCGGCGCCGACGCGCCCGTGCCGCCGTGCATCACGTCATACGATGCGGCCGCGCCGAACTGCGGCGCGTCGTACGCGGCCATCATCGTGTACTGGCGGCACGCGACCGGGTCGCCGGCCACGTTGCCCGCGCAGTTCGTCGCCGACGGGCCGGCCGGGCCCGCGCCGTCGCGCCCGGTGCTGTAGGTGCCGCCAAGCGTCAGGCCGCCGAAGCGGCCGAGATAGCCGACCGCGTTGTCGCTGCGCGCATTCGGCAGATAGCTGTCGAAGCTCGCCATCGAATGGATCGACGGGCCGATCACATCGGCATTGAGCAGCACCCGCATCGACATGTTCATCTGCCGCCCGAGCGTGAGCGCGCCGTACGGCGACTCGATGCCGACGTTCGCCTGCCGGCCGAACAGGCGGCCGCCGTAGTTCAACGCGCCCGAGTTCGGTGCGAAGCCGCTCTCGAGCACGAAGAACGTGCGATAGCCGCCGCCGAGATCCTCGATGCCGCGCAGCCCGAAGCGCGACGGCACTTCGCCGGTCAGCGACGGCATCCCGGCGACCGCTCCGCCGCCCGCCGCGTTGTTGTAATACTGCACGCCCGTGTCGACGATGCCGTACAGCGTCACGCTGCTCTGCGCATGCGCGCCCGGCGACGCGGCCGCGGCCGCGAACGAAACGGCCGTCGCGGCCGTACGGAAGGTGTTCATGAAGATCTCCAGACCAGTCGTGTAGTTGTGCTTGATATCGACCGGCGGCGCACCGGGCGCCGTCGGCCTTGCGGGGAACCCCGGAATCGTTCAGGTCGCGAGCGGCGTGGCGAACGGCATCGAGCGCGGCCGCTCGCCGGTCGCGCGCCAGATCGCATCGCCGAGCGCCGGCGCGACGGGCGGCAACGCGACTTCCCCGCAGCCTTGCGGATCGCGATCGCTGTCGACGATCACGACCTCGATCTTCGGCATCGCGGCCAGGCCGAGCAGCGGATAGTCGGTGAAATTGCGCTGCACGACCGCGCCATGCTCGAACGTGATCTCGCTTCTGAACGTATTGGTCAACGCGAAGCCGACGCCGCCTTCCACCATCTCGCGAATCAGCAGCGGATTGATCGCGCGGCCGCAGTCGATCCCGCACACGATCCGCTCGAGCTTCACGTGGCCGTCCGTCACGCGCACTTCGGCGATCGTCGCGACATGCGTGCTGAACGCGCCGCCGCGCCCGGTGTACAGCGAATACGCGACGCCGCGCGACACGCCGGTCGGCGCCCGGCCGAACCAGTTCGCGCGCGCGGCCGTCGCGTCGAGCACACGCAGCGCGAGCGGGTCGTGCTTCAGCAACGCACGCCGGTAGCGCACGGGGTCGGCGCGCACCGTGTGCGCCAGTTCGTTCACGAAGCTCTCGAGGAAGAACACCGTCGACGTGCTGCCGACGCTGCGCATGAAGCTGACCGGAATCGGCTGCATCACCGTGACCGAATCGACCAGCAGGTTGGGCACGTCGTAGCAAAGGTCGTACAGGCCGTCGAGCATCGTTTCGTCCCAGCCGCCCGCGTTGTCGTAACGATCGCGCTTGATCGCCGCATACAGCGAGTGGCCGGCCACGCGCGCATGCAGCGCGACGGGCAGCCCGTCGCTGCCGAGCGCGGCGCGCAGCCGCGCGGACGCGCACGGCCGATAGAAGCCGTGACGGATGTCGTCCTCGCGCGAGCGGATCACCTTCACGGGCCGCCCGAGCGCCTTCGACGCGACGGCCGCGTGCACGACGAAATCGGGCACGTACTTGCGGCCGAAGCTGCCGCCGAGAAACGTCGTGTTGACGATCACGCGCTCGGCCGGCACGTTGAACAGCGCCGACAGCGTCCAGCGCACCTTGTCCTGCCCCTGGATCGGCCCCCACACCTCGATCTCGTCCGCCCGCACGTGCACGGTCGCGTTGACGGGCTCCATCGTCGCGTGAACGATGTACGGCGTGTGGTAGTCGGCTTCGACGATCGTGTCTGCATCGGCGAGCCGGCGCGCGGGGTCGCCGATCGTCGTCGCGACCACCGCGTGCCCGGTCTGCAGCGCGCCCTTGCGCTGCGCGAGGATCGTCGCGCTGTCGAACGCCGGCGTCGCGCCGGCGTCCCACACGACGTCCGCCGCGTCGCACGCCTGCTTCGCCTGCCAGTAGGTGTGCGCGACGACGATCACCGCGTCCTTCGCGAGCACGACGTCCACGACGCCCGGCATCGCGCGCAGCGCGTCGCGATTCTTCACGGCCGTCGGCCGGCCGTTCAGCGTCGGCGCCATCGTCAGCGCGCCGACCAGCATGTCGGGCACCTGCACGTCGATGCCGAAGATCGCGCTGCCGTCGATCTTCGCGGGCACGTCGAGCTTGTGCAGCGGACGTCCGATCAGCGTATGCGCGGAGTCCGGCTTCAGGCGCGGCCGCGGGTCGGGTGGCAACGTCGCGGCGGCCGCGACGAGCGCCCCGTACGACAGCGACCGGCCGCTCGGCGGATGGATCACGCGGCCGTCGCGCGTCACGCACTGCGTGTCACGTACGCCGAGCCGCGCGGCGCCGGCCCGAAGAAATGCCGAACGCGCTTGCGCGCCCGCGATGCGCAGCCGCGTGTAGAACATCGTCGCGGACATCGACGCGCCGACGAACTGCTGCGGCGCCTCGTTCGCCGCGTCGATCCGGTACGCATCGCGCCCGGTGACGAACTCGACCGTCACGCTGCGCCAGTCGGCGTCCATCTCGTCGGCGAGCACCTGTGGCAGCCCCGTGTAGACGCCCTGCCCGACTTCCGCCTGCGACAGGCCGATGATCGTCCTGCCGTCGGCGTCGATCCGCACCCAGTCGTTGATCTCGCGAAAGCCCGCGCCGTCGCCCGCCGCATGCACGACGTCGCCGATCGCGAGCGGCAGCAGCAGGCTGCCCGCCAGCGCGACGCCGCCCTTCAGGAACACGCGCCGCGACGCGTTCGGCGCAGGTCGCGCCCGCCCCGCGTCAGCCGGCCGCGACATGGATCGCCCCGCGGATGCGTGAGTAGGTTGCGCAGCGGCACAGGTTCGTGACGGCCTGGTCGATCTGCGCGTCGGTCGGCTTGCGATGCCGCGCGAGCAGCGCGGCGGCGGCCATCACCATCCCCGACTGGCAGTAGCCGCACTGCGGCACGTCCTTCTCGATCCACGCGCGCTGCACCGGATGCGAGCGATCGTGCGACAGCCCCTCGATCGTCGTGACCGCGCGGCCCGCGACGCTCGCGACCGGCAGCACGCACGAACGCGCGGCCTCGCCGTCGAGATGCACGGTGCAGGCGCCGCACGCGCCGATGCCGCAGCCGTATTTGGTGCCGGTGAGCCGGGCCGCGTCGCGAATGACCCACAACAGCGGCGTGGCGGGATCGCCGTCGAAATCGAACGGCTGGCCGTTCAGCATGAAGCGCATCGTCTGTCTCCCTGTTGCGCATCGCCGCTCGGTCATCCGGCGGATGACGGCGATGCCTGACAGGGATTCTTGGCGGCGCAAAAAGCCGCGCCAATGACCTTTGCTCCCGAAAAAGTAGCCGATCGTCCAGATCGTTTCTGCCGACGAATCGCGCCCGGCCACCCGCGGCGGCTCCGTTCGCCGCCAGCCCCGCTTGCACGCAGGCGGCGATCGACTATCGTGTGTCCATGTCCACCCTCGCGCCCGTTCCCGGGAACCCGCCATGAACGTCCAGCTCAACCACACGATCGTCTGGTGCCGCGACAAGCGCGCGTCGAGCCGCTTCCTCACCGAGCTGCTGGAACTGCCGCCGCCGACGCCGTTCGGCGCGATGCTGGTCGTCGCGCTCGACAACGGCGTGTCGCTCGACTTTTACGAACAGGCGGGGGAAATCAGGTCGCAACATTACGCGTTCCTGATCGACGAAGCGGCGTTCGATCGCGTGCTCGCGCGCATTCGCGAGCGCGGGTTGCCGCACTGGGCCGATCCGGCGAAGCGTCAACCCGACGAGATCTACCGTCACAATGGCGGCCGCGGCGTGTATTTCGACGATCCGGACGGCCACTTCCTCGAAGTGATGACGCAGCCTTATGCGGTGAACGGCTAGGTCGACGGGCCGGCGTTGCACCGGCCCGCGTCGGGGCGCGGATGCCGCCGCGAGCGGGCGACACCCGGCCGACCAACCTTACTCGGCGGCGTCCGCC
Source organism: Burkholderia metallica (assembly GCF_001718555.1). Lineage (NCBI taxonomy): Bacteria > Pseudomonadati > Pseudomonadota > Betaproteobacteria > Burkholderiales > Burkholderiaceae > Burkholderia > Burkholderia metallica. Next base: position 1,234,458 of record NZ_CP013401.1, on the reverse strand, counting down.
GCAGTCTTGCGCGGACGACGCGCGCGCGGCGCCGCCTTGCGGGCCGGCTTCTTCGGCTTGGCAGCGGCCGGCGCTTGCGCAGCGGCTTCGGCGTTCGCGTCGACCGGCGCCGCGTCGTCGTGCGACGGCTGGGCGGCGCTCTCGCCACCGGCATCGCCCGCCGCCGGCCCGGCGTGCGTCACGGCTTGAATCCCGCCGACCGGCCGCGCGTCGCCGTGCTCCACGTCGCGGTGCGCGTCGTCGGCATGCCTGCCGTGCGCGTGCGGGTCGCCGTCGTGCTTGGCCGTGTCGTGGGCGGCGTCTTCGGCCTTCCCGGCCCCGTGACGGCCCGCGCGCTTCGCGGCGGCGCCCTTCTTCGCGCCGGTCTTCTTCGCCGTGCTCTTGCGCGCGCGCTTGCGGCCATCCTTCGCGTCGCCGTGCACTTCGGCCGCTTCGGCCGCTTCGGCCGCTTCGACCGCTTCTGCCGGCGGCGTCACCGGCGCCACGTGGGCGTCGAGCAGTTCCGCCTCGTCCGCTTCGACCTGCACGCTTTCATGGGCGACCGCTTCCGCCCGCTGCCCGTGACGTTGCGCATTGCGCCCGGCCCGCGCCGGCTCCGCCGCGCGCGACCCATGGTGCGCGCCGCCGTACCCGCCGTTCTCACCGCCCGCCGCGGCATGCTCCGCGGCCGCCGACTGGCGCGCCCGCGACACGAACGCGCCCGACTTGTCGTCGCGCCCCACTTCGAGCAGCCCGCGCGCCTGCGCCTCGTCGAGCAGGTTGCCGAACGCTCGGAATCCGTAATACGACTCGTTGAAATCCGGCTTGCGGCGCTTGATCGCGCTCTTGAGCACCGACGCCCAGATCTTGCCGACGTCGTCCCGCTCCGACGCGAGCGCGTCGAACGTCTCGACCGCCAGCGCGATCGCCTCGGCCTTGCGCGCGTCCATGTCGTGCTTGCGCGAAGCGGCCGGTTCGTCCGGCCGTTTCGCGCCGCCGTTGCCCGCGCGCTGCTGCTGTTCGCGCTTCGCGAGCGCGCGCTGCTGCTCGCGCACCAGATCGTCGTAGAAGATGAATTCGTCGCAGTTCGCGACCAGCAGGTCCGACGTCGACTTCTTCACGCCGACGCCGATCACCTTCTTCGCGTTCTCGCGCAGCTTCGACACCAGCGGCGAAAAATCCGAGTCGCCGCTGATGATCACGAACGTATCGACGTGCGACTTCGTGTAGCAGAGGTCGAGCGCGTCGACGACGAGCCGGATGTCGGCCGAATTCTTGCCCGACTGGCGCACGTGCGGAATCTCGATCAGCTCGAAGCTCGCCTCGTGCATCGACGCCTTGAAGCCCTTGTAGCGATCCCAGTCGCAATAGGCCTTCTTCACGACGATGCTGCCCTTCAGCAGCAGGCGCTCCAGCACGGGCTTGATGTCGAACTTCTCGTACTTCGCGTCGCGCACGCCGAGCGCGACGTTCTCGAAGTCGCAGAACACGGCCATGCTCACGTTGTCCAGGGGTAATGCCATGTGTACTCCAACCGGTGGGCCGATGCGTTGTAAGACGTAGCGGCGAAAAATGCATCGCGCACATGATAGCCGGTCGGCGCGTCATTCCCGCATCCGTGTGTGAATGAATGGCGCCGGAGTGCCCGTCGCGTCATATGCCCGCGCCGCGGAGCCGAGGCGGGCACCCGAGGTCGGTACGCCCGCACCGGTATGCCCGCCGCCGGTATGCCCCTTAATACGCGGCCACCGCCGCGGCCAATCGACATTACACTTGAGTTATCGGTCGTCCGTCCCTATCTGGAAGGATGACGCATCGAGCAAGGAGCGGTTTCATGACGACGAAGGTATTGCTGATTGGCGCGACCGGCCGAACCGGCCAGGCCTGCGCGGATCTGCTGCTCGAGCAGCCGGAGTTCGAGGTCACGGCGCTGGTGCGGCGGCAAGGCTATACGCTGCCGGGCGCGAAGGTCGTCGAGGCCGATCTGACGGACGATTTCTCGCACGCGTTCCAGGGCATCACGCACGTGATCTATGCCGCCGGCTCGGCCGAATCGGAAGGCGCGGCCGAAGAGGAGCAGGTCGACCGCGACGCGGTCGCCCGCGCGGCCGGGTATGCGCTGGCATACAACGTGCAAAAGCTCGTCGTGATCAGTTCGCTGTCCGCGTACCGGCCCGAGCAGAGCCCCGACGCACTGCGCCACTATTCGCAGATGAAGCGCGAAGGCGACGAGCGCGTGATCGCATCCGGCATCGACTACGTGATCCTGCGCCCCGGCCCGCTCGCGGACACGCCGGGCGTCGGCAAGATCGCGCTGACGGAGGAGCGGGTCGAGCCTGCGCCGCCCGTCTCGCGCCAGGACGTGGCCTGGGCCGCGATCGAAGCGATCAAGCTCGGCATCTCGCGCAAGATCGTCGGCTTCGTCGGCGGCAGCGTGCCGATCGAGCAGGCATTGCGCGCATGACGCGCGTCGCCCGCGCCGGCCACCGCGCGGGCAGCGTGGCCGGCGCGGGCGACGCATCGATCCGCACCGGCGGCCCGTGCGACGAGCCGCTGCGACGCGCGGACCGCCCGTTTACTGCTTCGGATGCGCGTCCGCCCATGCCTTCACGGCAGCGAGCGTGTTCTCGACGTGCTTGTCGGGCGACATGCTCGTGTATTCGTACAGCACCTTCCCTTCCGGCGAAATCACGTAGGACACGCGGTTCGCGCGGTCGATCGCCGGCAGCTTCGCGTCGTATTCCCGGATGATCTTCGCGTCCGGGTCGGCCGCGACCGGGAACTTGCTCCGGCATTCGCTCACCGAGAACTTCGTCAGCGTGTCGATCTTGTCGGCCGATACGCCGATCACCGTCGCGCCGTAAGCCTTGTAACGGTCGACCGCATCCGCGAACGCGTGCGCCTCGATCGTGCAGCCCTTCGTGAACGCGGCCGGGTAGAAATACAGCACCACGGGCCCCTGCTTCAGCGCGTCCGCGAGCGAGTACGTGTAAGTCTTGCCGCCCAGCGACGCCTGCGTCGTGAAATCGGGCGCGTCGGCACCCGGCTTCAACTCCGCCTGCGCCATCAGCGCATGGCCGGCCACCAGCGCCGCCACGGCGCCGCCCAGCAACAGTTTTCGCTTCATCTGCGTCCTCATTTCTTATAAAGTCAGCGTCGATATAGACCATGCCGGTGTTCGCCAATCGAACATTTGCATGACCGATCCGGTCCGGCGGCCGCGCCAGCCGCGGCCGGCCCGTTAAAGATTCCGCACAGTCTGCCGTTATTCCTTCCGGACATCCGGTTCCAGCCCTTCACGTCAGCGAGAAACATGGAAGCCAACAGGAAACAGACGTCACGCAAGGGCTCCTGGCGCAGCGCCTTGCATACGCTGCGCCGCTTCGCCTGGTCGGGCGGCGCGCTGATGCCCGCGCGCGCCGGTGCGCCGCGCCGCGACGACTCCGTGCGCAACTGGCTGGAACAGACGGTCGGCACGGTGGATTTCCTCGCCCATGTCGACCGCGAACTGCGCTTCCTGTATGTGTCCGACGCGAGCCTGCGCTTCATCGGCTACCACCGCGACTACCTGCACACGCTGACGCTGCGCGACCTGATCGCCGAACAGGATACCGCGGCGCTCGACGGCCTGCTCGCGCGCGCCGCGCGTTCCGGCCAGGTCGAGAAGGCGACGATGTGCATCGTCAAGTCGCTCACCTACCCGCTGGACGTCGAGATCCGTGCGTTCAAGAGCCGCCACCACGGCGTCGACGGGTTCGCGATCGCGGCGTTCGACGTGTCGTCGTGGCGTGCGCTCGAGGCGCGCCTGACCTACGAAATGCACCACGACCCGATGACCGGGCTCGACAATCTGTCCGCGCTCGTGCCCGCGCTGATGCGCGCGCAGCAGGCCGCCGACGGCGACGGCACCTGCGCGGCGCTGCTGCTGCTCGACCTCGACGACTACCAGCGGATCAACCGCGCGCTCGGCTACGACGCGGGCGACATGCTGCTGCGCGAGACCGCGCAGCGGCTGAAGGCGCTCGTCACGCCGAACGAGCGGCTCGCGCGCGTCGCGAGCGACAAGTTCGCGGTCGTGCTCGGTGCGCCGGACCGCACGCAGGCGAGCCACGCGGCCGATGCGCTCGCCCGCCGGCTGCAGGCCGCGGTGCGCGAGCCCTACGTGTACCAGGGGCAGACCGTGCACCTGTCCGCGAGCATCGGCATCGCGCTGTACCCCGACGAGCGCGCCGCGCCGCATCGTGCGCAGCACCACAGCCCGCTGCTGCGCCGCGCCGACCATGCACTGTCGCAGGCGAAGGCGTCGGGCGGCAATGCGCTCGCGTTCCACGCGCCCGTCGACGATCCGGCCGACGCCGAACGGCTGAAGCTCGAGGCCGACCTGTACGACGGCGTGCGCAACGGCGAGTTTTCGCTCCATTTCCAGCCGATCACGCGCAGCCAGTCGGGCGCGGTGGTCGGCGTCGAGGCGCTGATCCGCTGGCGCCATCCGGTGCACGGCCTCGTGCCGCCGGCGACCTTCATCCCGCTGGCCGAATCGACCGGCCTGATCAACTACCTCGGCAACTGGGTGCTCAAGGCCGCGTGCATGCAGCTCGTCGCATGGGATCGCCAGGGGCTCGCGCTGCAATACGTGGCGGTCAACGTGTCGCCGCAGCAGTTCCGCGACCCGCGCTTCACGCAAAGCGTGCGCGAGGCGATCGCGCTGACGGGCATCGATCCGCGCCGCATCGTGCTCGAGATCACCGAAAGCCTGCTGATGCACGATCCCGCGCAGGCGAAGGGGCTGCTCGAGGAGCTGACCGATCTCGGCATCCGCTTCGCGATCGACGATTTCGGCACCGGCTATTCGAGCCTCGCGTATCTGCAACGCTTCCCGCTCGCGAAGCTGAAGATCGACCGCAGTTTCGTCGAGAACCTGCTGACCTCGCGCAACGATCGCGCGATCGTGTCGGCGGTGGTCGGCCTCGCGCAGACGCTCGATCTCGAACTCGTCGCGGAAGGCGTCGAGACCGAGGCGCAGCGCGAATTGCTGACGGAGATGGGCTGCAACCATATCCAGGGCTGGCTCGTCTGCCAGGCGCTGCCGTCCGAGGAGCTCGCGCAGCGCTTCGAGGCGCAGCAGCTGCACCTGCACGCCGCCGCCTGACGCGCGGCGAACCGGACGGATCCGTATGTCAATCACCGAACACCTGCCCCGCACCGCGCTGCTCGACAAGCTGTGGGCCCGGATGAACGAACGGGGCGACTTCCCGCTGCTGTCGGAATCGCTGCGCGCGACGATGGCGGCGATGAAGAACGACGACCTCGACTTCACCGCGCTCGTGCGCGTCGTGCTGTCGGACTTCGCGCTCACGCAGAAAGTGCTGCGGCTCGCGAACTCCGCGATGTACATGGCGTTCGGCGGCAACATCACGACCGTGACCCGCGCGCTGATGGTGCTGGGCATGGACGCCGTCGGCCATCTGGTCGTCGGGCTCAAGCTCGTCGACCATTTCCACCACAGCACGCCGCGGCGCATCGACGCGAAGCTCGAACTGAACCGCGCGCTGCTGTCCGGCTGCGTCGCGCGCAAGCTCACCGAGCGCGCCGAGCTGCGCTCGGGCGAGGAAGCCGTCGTCTGCACGCTGATGCGCCAGGTCGGCAAGCTGCTCGTGGTCTGCTATCTCGACAGCGAATGGGACCGGATCCGGCGCCGCGCGGCCGAGCTGAACGGCGACGACGCGGCCGCGTGCATCGACGTGCTCGGCGTCGGCTTCGACGAGATCGGGCTCGAGGCGGCCGCGCGCTGGCGGTTGCCCGACGTGATCTGCGCGGGGATGACCGACCCCGACCATGCGGCGCGCACCGACGCGTTCGGCAACGACGATGACGACGACGGCGATGCAGGCCATCCGGCAGAAAACGAGCCGGCCGACCGCGTCCGCTGGCTGCGGGCGGTGAGCCGCTGCTCGACCGACGTCGCGGGCGCGCTCGTGATGCCCGCGAGCCCGCAGCGCGACGCGCGCATCGCGGCGCTCGCGCAGCACTACGGCACGGAGCTCGACATCGAATCCGACGCACTCGTCGAGATCGCCGAGCGGCTCGCGCGCGAGGAAGCGAGCGACACCGTGATGCGCGAGATCGTCGAGTTGCGCGCGAACGCCGATGCGATCGCGCGCGCGCAGGCCGAGCCCGAGGCATGCCTCGAAGCCGGCCTCGCGGACCTGCGCGCGCTGCCGTCCGAGCACGTGCTCACGCCGGTGCTCGCGCTCGCGTCGGAAAGCCTGCTGGCCGGCCTCGCGTTCACGCGCACCGTGATGTTCGTGCGTCACGACGACGGCACGTTCGCCGCGCGCCTCGGCTTCGGCCCGGGCGTCGACACGACGCTCGAGCGGCTGCGCTTCGACGAGCGCTTCGAGCCGGACGTGTTTCATCTCGCGATCACGAACTCGGTCGGCATCTTCATCGAGCAGGCGCAGGAGCCGAAGATGCTCAAGCGCCTGCCCGCGTGGTATCTCGACGCGTTCGACGACACGCGCGCGTTCGTGCTGCTGCCCGTACGCGTCGGCGCGACGACCGTCGCGCTGCTGTACGGCGACTGGGCCGGCCCGCAGCCCGCGCGCAAGATCACGCAGCAGGAAATGAGCGTGCTCAACGCGCTCGCGCACGAACTGGGCCGGTTCTTTCCGGCCTGACGCGGCCGCTGCCCACGCCGCGCACCGTTTCCCGTCTCCAAAAACAAACCGGCCGCATCAGCGGCCGGTTTGCTTGCATCGTGCGCTCGAACGCAACGCTTACTTGAGCGTCACGGGCACGCTGAAATACTTCTTCGCGAGGGTGTCGATCGTGCCGTCGGCCTTCAGGTCCTTCAGCGCCTGATCGAGCGCGGTCTTCAGCGCCGCGTCGTTCTTGCGCAGGCCGAAACCGACACCCGAGCCGAGGATCTCGGCGTCGCTCACGGTACCGCCCGCGAACGCAAAGCCCTGGCCTTGCGGCTTCGACAGGAAGCCCTTCGCGCCCGCTTCCGCATCCTGGAAGGTCGCGTCGAGACGGCCCGACTTCAGGTCGGCGTACGCCAGATCCTGCGTCTGGTACGGCACGACTTCGACGCCTGCCGGCGCCCACTTCTTCTTCGCGTACGCTTCCTGGATCGTGCCCTGCAGCACGCCGACGCGCTTGCCCTTCAGCGATTGCGGGGTCGGCAGCAGGCCGCTGCCCTGCTTCGCGATCAGCTGGTTCGGGATCGTGTAGATCGGATCGGTGAACGCGATCGCGTGCTTGCGCTGGTCGGTGATCGTCATGTCCGAGTTGATCGCGTCGAACTTGCGCGCCTGCAGCGCCGGGATCAGCCCGTCGAAGTCGTTCTCGACCCACACGCACTTCGTCTTCAGCTTCGCGCACACCGCGTTGCCGATGTCGATGTCGAAGCCGGTCAGCTTGCCGTCGGGCGTCTTGTATTCGAACGGTGCGTACGAGGCCTCGACGCCGAAACGGAGCTCTTTCAGGTCAGCGGCAAACGCGCTGCCTGCCGCCACGGCCGATGCCGCCACCACCGCATGCGCGGCCACTTTACGCCAATCCAACTTCATCAGGTGTTCTCCTCGATACTCGAATGTTCCGGAACTACGGGCGCATGCATCATTGCAGGGTCGGATGGCCCCGGCAACGTCGCCGCCGCGCCGTGATGCGGCGCAACAGCCGCAAGGCCGCGATTGTACCAATCCGCGCGGCCCGATACGGCAAAGCAGCCGCCGGCACGCGATGCTGCGCTGCGGCCGCCGGCCACGGCCGGAGCGCTCGTCGAACTTGCAAGACGATGTCGCAAATACGCAAGCGCGCCGCGCCGGGCGTCTGCGCAGCGCGCGCGCATCGTCTCGAAAAGGGAATGGCCGGCGGGCGGGCGCGGGCCGCGGATCGCCGCGGCCGCGCGCCGTGGGCCGGCGTCAGACGAGCGCGGCGAGCGTCTCGCGCGTCGTGTCGACGACGAGCAGGCCCGCGCGCAAACCGGGCTTCACGGCCGGATTCGGGAACACGATGCGCTCCTCGTCGTGCTTCACCGTGTAGCGGTAGTCGCCGTCCTGCGCGAGCACGGTGCCGCGCGCGAACGCGGTGAAGTTCGCGACGTCGGCCGCGACGAACAGCTCGAGCGCGTCGCTCTGCTTCGTGATCTGGTCGATCACGGTGAATACGCGCGGCAACGGCGCGTCGGCGTCACGCGCGGCGCCCGATACGAGCTTGCGTACCGCCCGGTCGGCCGGCGCGAAGCGCGACAGGTCGTTCTGACCGAACGGCCGCACCTTGCCGAGTTCCAGCGTGCACGCGAGCGCGCCGCAGTGCTCGGCCGTGAAATGCGAATACGTGTTGCCCTTCGCGGTATGCAGCAGCACGGCCGCGATGCGCGCATCGCCGAGCCATTCGACCATCGTGCGGGCCGGCGGCGTGCCCGTGTGCGGCAGCAGCGCGAACTGCTCGAACACCGATGCGCGGATCGCCGTGTGCATGTCGACGTGCCAGCGTGCGGCGCCGGCCGGCGCGGCCGCGAAGAACGCGGCGGCCGCCGCTTCGAGCTGTGCGGCGCGCGGCGCTTCGCGGCTCGTCGGCACCTGCGCGTGACGGCCGCTGAACAGGCGATTCAGGTCGTCGTCGAGATAGCGCTCGCCCGCCCGCATCGCCGGCACGTTGCCGAGCACGACGAGCAGCCGGCACGCGAGCGGCAGCGCGCCCGCCGCGAGATCGCGCACGAGCATCGACAGCAGCTCGATCGGCGCGGTCTCGTCGCCGTGCACGCCGGCCGACACGAGCACGCTGGCGCGCGCCGGCGCGGCGGCGGTGCCGGCCGCCGCCGGTTCGAGCGCGAGCAGCCCGGCGCCGAACCATTGCCAGCGCACCGCACCGTGCGCGCACGCGCCGTCCGTCACGGCCGGCGTGTCGCCCGCGAGTGTGAACGCGAGGAAGTCGTCGAGCAGCCCGGCGCCCGTGCGGGAATCAGCGCTGGAAGTCATACAGCGACCCGACGCGCAGGATCTGCGTGAGCTCGTCGAGCGCCGTGCGCGATTCGTCGAGCAACGCCGGATCGGCGAGGTCTTCCGGTGCGAGGCGATCGCGATAGTGCCGGTCGATCCACGAATCGAGCGACGTGAACAGCGTGTCGTTGATCCACACGTTCGACGTGACGGCCGCGCGTTCCGCGTCGTTCAACACCACGCGCAGGCGCAGGCAGGCCGGGCCACCGCCGTTCTTCATGCTCTCGCGCAGGTCGAACACGAGCACGTCGCGAATCGGGCCGTTGCCGGCCGCGAGTTCGTCGAGATAGGCCGCGACGTTGCCGTTCTCGCGGCATTCCTGCGGCACGACGAGCACCTGCGAGCCGTCCGCGCGCGACAGCAGCTGGCTGTTGAACAGGTACGACGTCACCGCATCGTTCACGCTCACGGCCGCATCGGGCACCTCGATCACGTTCAGGCGCGCGCCGCGTGCGTCGAGCGCGGCGGTCAGCGTGTCGTAGATCGCCTGCGTGTTGACGAATGCGCGCTCGTGCGTGAACAGCGTGTCGCGGTTGCCGACCGAAATCACGTCGTTGTGGAACACGCCCGCGTCGATCACGTCCGGGTCCTGCTGCGCATAGACCGTCGCTTCTTCGGCGAGCCCGTGGCGATGCGCGACCGCGCGGCTCGCCTCGAACGTCTGGCGCGCCGGGAAGCGCTTCGGCTCGGGCCCGCGGCGATATTCCGCGCGGCCGTACACGAAGAACTCGATGCCCGGCTTGCCGTATTCGGCGCAAAAGCGCGTGTGGTTCGCCGCGCCTTCGTCGCCGAGTGCCGGCGTGCCGGTCAGCGCTTCGTGCACCGCGAAGTGCGCGGGATCGGCGAACAGCGTCGACAGCGTGCGGCGCGTCGCTTCGTGCTCGATCGCGCGATGCAGCTTGCTGCACAGGTTGGCCGGCGTGAAGTGCACGCGGCCGTCGCTCGTGTCGGCCGACGGGCTGACGGTGGCCGCGTTCGCGGTCCACATCGCCGATGCCGAGCTTGCCGCGGCGAGCAGTTCCGGCGCCTGCTTCGCGGCCTTCGCGATCACGTCCGCGTCCTTGCCCGAGAAGCCGAGCTCGCGCAGCAGGCGCAGCGACGGCCGTTCCTGCGGCGGCAGCACGCCCTGCGCGAAACCGAGGTCCGCGAGCTGCTTCATCTTGCGCAGCCCCTGCTTCGCGGCGGCCTTCGGGTTCGCGGCCGACTTTTCGTTGTTCAGCGACGCCACGTTGCCGAACGACAGTCCGGCGTAGTTGTGGGTCGGGCCGACGAGTCCGTCGAAATTGGCTTCTTGTGCGTTCATCGTCGCTCCCTCGATCAGAAATGCAGGCCCGGCGACAGGCTCGCGGGCAAGGTCAGTTGCGTGCTTTCCACCGACGCCATCGGATACGCGCAATAGTCGGCCGCGTAGTACGCGCTCGGACGATGGTTGCCCGAGCGGCCCGTGCCGCCGAACGGCGCGGCGGACGATGCGCCGTTGGTCGGGCGGTTCCAGTTGACGATCCCGGCGCGAATCGTGCGGCGGAAGTGCTCCCATGCGTTCGCGTCGTCGGCGAGCAGGCCAGCCGACAGGCCGAACGCCGTATCGTTCGCGCGCTCGATCGCTTCGTCGAACGTCGCATGGCGGACGATCTGCGCGAGCGGGCCGAAGTGTTCCTCGTCGGGCAGGTTGGCCACGCCGGTCACGTCGACGATCGCCGCGTTCACGAAGCCGAGGCGCGGATCGCGCTGCGTCATCGCGACGATCGGCTTCGCGCCCTGCTCGATCAGGCGCGACTGCGCGTCGACGAGTTTCGCGGCCGCGCGCGCCGAGATCACCGCGCCCATGAACGGCTGCGGATCGGCATCGAACACGTCGGCCGTGATCTTCGACGTGACGTCGGCGAGGCGCGCGAGGAAGCGGTCGCCGAACGCGCCCTGCGGCACGAAGATGCGGCGCGCGCACGTGCAGCGCTGGCCGGCCGACAGGAACGCCGACTGGATCGTGTGATGCACGGCCGCGTCGATGTCCTCGACTTCGCCGATCACGAGCGGGTTGTTGCCGCCCATCTCGAGCGCGAGCACGATTTCCGGACGGCCGCCGAACTGCTTGTGCAACAGCGTGCCGGTGTCCGAGCTGCCGGTGAAGAACAGCCCGTCGATCTGTCGATGGTTCGCGAGCGCGATGCCCGTGTCCTTCTCGCCCTGCACGAGATTGAGCACGCCGTCCGGCAGGCCGGCTTCCTTCCACACTTCGACCGTCGCGCGCGCGACGCCCGGTGCGAGCTCCGACGGCTTGAACACGACCGTATTGCCGGCGATCAGCGCCGGCACGATATGGCCGTTCGGCAAGTGGCCGGGGAAGTTGTACGGGCCGAACACCGCGACGACGCCGTGCGGGCGATGGCGCAGCACCGCGACGCCGTCGGCCATGTCCTGGCGCTTTTCGCCGGTGCGTTCCTGGTAGGCCTGGATCGAGATGCCGACCTTCGCGGCCATCGATGCGACTTCGGTACGCGCTTCCCACAGCGGCTTGCCCGTCTCGCGGCCGATCGCGATCGCGATCGCTTCCTTGCGTTCGTTGAGCAGCGCGGCGAAGCGCTTGACGATCGCGCAGCGCGATTCGAAGTCGAGCGCCGACCAGCCGGCGAATGCGCGGCGCGCGCTCGCGACCGCGCGATCGACGTCGGCCGCCGACGCGCTTTCGCCCTGCCACGCGATTTCGTCGGTGCCGGGGTTGCGCGAAGCGAACACGGGGCCCGAGCCTGCGACCCAGGCGCCGTCGATGAAGAGTTCCGTCATGATTCGTTTATCCCTGTTTGACTTTGAGCGGCAGCACGCGCACCGGATCGCCGGCCTTCACGTCGAGCGCGGCGGCATCGTCGGCCGACAGCACGAACGCGCCGTTCGCGACCACGCCCGGCGCGACGCCGACGCGGAAATCGGTGAGCGACGTGTTCGACACGAGCGACGTGGGCAGATGGCCGCCCTGCGCATCCGGCACGCCGATCGCGACCGGCACGACGACGCTCTCGCGCACCGTGCGCAGATCGTTCACGTGGCATTCGAGCACGGGGCCCGCGTCGAAAATGTCGACGTGATTCTGATAGCGCAGCCCTTCCGCTTCGAGCATCTTGCGGGCCGGCAGCGTGTCGCGGTGCGTGAGGCCGACCGCGTCCTGCGCGTCCTGCGGCAGCAGGTCGACGTACACCGGATAGCGCGGCATCAGTTCCGCGAGGAACGACTTGCGGCCGTGCGAGCTGAGGTAGTCGGCCGCGTTGAAGTCGATCTGGTAGAAGTGCGAACCGACTGCTCGCCAGAACGGCGACGTGCCGTCCTCGTCGAAGTGGCCGCGCAGTTCCGCACAGATGCGTTCCGGAAAGCGCTCGCGGAACTGCGCGATGAACATGAAGCGCGAGCGCGACAGCAGGCCGCCGACGCCGCCCGTGCGATAGCGCGGGCTCAGGAACAGCGAGCAGACTTCCGCGTAGCCCGTCAGGTCGTGCGAGATGTTCAGCGCGGACATCCGCGTCCACACGCCGAGTTCCTGGCTCGCATGCACGACCGTGCTCACGCGATAGTTGTAGAACGGCTGTTCGAGGCCGACCTGCGTCTCGATCCCGCACACGCCCGCGATGTCGCCCGTCGTCGATTCTTCCATCACGAAGAAGTAGCCGGCTTCGCCGGGCGCGGCCTCGCCCGCGAGCGTGCGGCGCGTGCGCTCGATGCGCGCGGCGAGCGCGTCGCGGTCGGGCTTGAACGTGGTCAGGCCCGGCCCGGTTTCCTTCGCGAGCGACACGAGCGCGTCGACGTCGCCCGTTTGTACGACCCGAACGACGATCATGCTGCGTCTCCCTTCAAATCTTCATCGTCGCGGCGGTGCAGCGGCACGCAGCGCACGACATCGCCATCCTTCACATCGAGCGCCGCGCGCACGTCGCCCGCGAGCGGTGCATCGCCTGCGTCGCCCGGCAGGTCGGCCAGCACGCAGCGGAACGATTCGCCGCTGCCCGTCGACACCATGTACGCGACGTCGCCCTGCTGGTGCGCGGCTTCGCGCACGACGCGCTCCGAGCCGTGCTTCACGCACGCGGTGCGGTCGACCTGCGCGGTCAGCACCGGGCCCGCGTCGAAGATGTCGACGAAGCGGTCGGGCTCGAAGCCTTCCTCGAGATGGATGTCGTACGCGAGCAGCGCCGATTCGTTCGGCTCGCCGAGCACGCGCTGCGCGGCTTCCGGCAGCAGCGGCACGTAGAGCGGATAGGCCGGCATCACTTCCGCGATGAACGTGCGGCTGCGGCCGCCCGACGCGATGTCGACGTCGGTGAAGTCGCGGCCGAAGAACTTGCGCCCCACCGCTTCCCAGAACGGCGATGCGCCGTTGCCGTCGCTCACGCCGAGCAGCAGCGTGAACACTTCGGGCGTGAAGCGGCGGCGGTTCGCGGCGATGTACATCATCCGCGCGCGCGAGATCAGGTGCGCGGCCGCATCGCCGCGCAGCGACGGATCGACGTAGAAGCCCGCGAGCCGGCTCTTGCCGGTCAGCTCGTGCGACATCGTGAGCGCGTGGATCTTGCGGTTCACGTGCAGCTCGCGCGACGCGTGGATCAGCGCGTCGTTGCGGAACGCGTAGAACGGTTCCGAGTAGCCGGCCGCGGCCACGATGCTCGCCGTGCCGAGCAGCTTGCCCGTCGACGAATCCTCGAGCACGAAGAGGTAGAACTCCTCGCCGGCGAAGTCGACGTCCGCGCGAAACGAATCCTCGGAGAGCGCCACGCGCGCTTCGAGCGCCGCGCGGTCGTGCGGCAGCGAGTGCAGGACCGGCTGCGCGGTGCGCGCCATGTGCGCGAGCGCATCGAGATCCGTGAGTTTGCCGGGGCGAACAAATAGCATCGTCGTTCCTGTCTGCGATGGGCGCGCCGCTCAGCGCGCGGTGGCTTCCTGGGCCGCGAGCACCTGTTCGACGGCCTTCTCGAAGCGCTTCACGCCTTCGTCGAGCAGGTCGAACGGGATCACCAGCGACGGGACGAAGCGCAGCACGTTCGGGCCGGCGATCAGCATGATCAGGCCGTTCTCGGCGGCGGCGTTGACGAAGTCCTTCGCGCGGCCGTCGAATGCGGCGGTGAGTTCGGCGCCGACGAGCAGGCCCTTGCCGCGCACTTCCTTGAAGATGCCGAAGCGTGCGTTGATGCGTTCGAGCGCGCCCTTCAAGCGCACGCTGCGTTCGCGCACGCCTTCGAGCAAGGCCGGGTCGCCGATCAGTTCGACGACCTTGTCGGCGATCGCGGATGCGAGCGGGTTGCCGCCGTACGTCGTGCCGTGCACGCCGACCTTGAAGTGCGCGGCCAGTTCGTTGGTCGTCAGCATCGCGCCGATCGGGAAGCCGTTGCCGAGGGCCTTCGCGGTGGTCAGGATGTCCGGCGTGACGCCCGTGTCCATGTACGCGTAGAACTGGCCGGTACGGCCGACGCCCGTTTGCACTTCGTCGAAAATCAGCAGCGCGCCGTGCGCGTCGCACGCTTCGCGCAGTGCTTTCAGGAAGGCCGGATCGGCCGGGATCACGCCGCCTTCGCCCTGCACCGGCTCGACGATCACCGCGCAGGTTTGCGGGCCGATCGCGGCCTTGGCGGCTTCGATGTCGTTGTACGGCAGGTGCTTGATGCCGGCCGGCACGGGGCCGAAGCCTTCCGAGTATTTCGGCTGGCCGCCGACGCTGACCGTGAAGAACGTGCGGCCGTGGAACGACTGCACGAACGACACGATTTCCGCCTTGTCGGCGCCGTGGCGGTCGAATGCGACGCGGCGCGCGAGTTTCAGCGCGGCTTCGTTCGCTTCCGCGCCCGAGTTCGCGAAGAACGCGCGGTCGGCGAAGGTCAGCGATTCGAGTCGCTTGGCGAGGCGCAGCACCGGCTCGTTCGTGTAGCCGTTGCCGATGTGCCAGAGCTTGCGGCCCTGTTCGTCCAGGACTTTCAGCAGTTCCGGGTGGCCGTGGCCGAGCGACGTTACCGCGATGCCGCACGCGAAGTCGATGTACTCGCGGCCGGCCGTGTCCCACACGCGGGAGCCCTCTGCACGGTCCGGCACGAACGGCGCGGGGGAAAATACCGGCACCATCACTTCGTCGAATGTCTGGCGGGTCACGGTCGAGGTCGTCATGGTCGTTCCTTTCGGTTTCGTAAGAGGGTTCAACAGGATCAAGTTTAGGTAAGGGTGACGCAAGCGTCTTGCGGAATTGCGACGGGTTCTATCGGAAGCGGATAGGTCGCTTTATTTTGCCCTCCCGGCGGGGGGTGGTGTTTTTGGTTGCGGCTTTTGGGGGGTCGGCCTGTGGGGTGTCGCCGCAGTTTGTCGTGAAGCACCTGTGATGTTATCGGTCTATTAGTGTCGCCCCTGCGCGGGGCGGCGGTTACTTTTCTTTGTCTTGCCAAAGAAAAGTAACCAAAAGAAAGGCGCTGTGAAAACGCATGACTTCCCGGTGCCATGGTCATCAAAGTGGCCCTCGCCTAAGTGTCCGCGCCAGTCAGGAGACCGGAGTGGTTCGAGCAATGGTTCTGACACCACTCACCACCCAACAGAGCGGTATACCACCCGCTAGCTCCGCCCTCGCTTCGCTCGGCCGACAGGTACACACCCCTCAAGCAGCACAATCGAAATATCACCCCAAACCCGATACGCACGCGGCCCTCACCTCTCGCTACAGAAAAAGAGGGACGCACTCAATCAACACGGAAACACTCGCCCTCGTAACACGGTTGCGCAGCGAGAACAGGCAACCGGCCCGGTCGCACGAGTGGTGTGAATGGTCAGAATATCGGACCCGGCGTTGCTGCGCGGGCGGAAGCACATGAGCGCCAACCGCGCGACTTGAAGCACCTTGCAGCCGAGCGAAGCGAGGATGGAGCTAGCGGGCGGTATACCGCTCTGTTGGGTGGTGAGTGGTGTCGGAACCATTGCTCGAACCACTCCGGTTTCCTGACTGGCGCGGACACTTAGGCGGCGGCCACTCCGATGACCACGGCACCGGGAAGTCATGCGTTTTCACAGCGCCTTTCTTTTGGTTACTTTTCTTTGGCAAGACAAAGAAAAGTAACCGCCGCCCCGCGCAGGGGCGACACTAATAGACCGACACGACAACAGGTGCTTCACGAAAACGGGCAAGCGAACCACCCAAAAAAACCTAATCCTTCCCCCCACGCTCGACAAGCGCGCCCCCCCTAGGCTCCCCACCTCCGCCGGTCTGCTTCTCGAGCCAAGCCCTCCGATCTTCCCGAGGCGTCACGCCAAACCTCTCCCGATAGGCATTAGAAAAATGCGCAGCGGAAGAAAACCCACAGGCAAGACTAACTTGCACAACCGACTTGCTAGTCCGCTGCAACTGAGTCCGAGCCTTGAGCAACCGAAGATTGAGGTAATACTTGGAGGGCATCGCCCCGAGATACTGTCGAAAGAGCCGCTCCAGTTGCCGGCGAGAAACGCCCACGAGCTCAGCGATTTCATCGGTAGTGAGCGGATCCTCGACATTGGCTTCCATCAGAAGCAACGCGTCGTTCAACCGAGGATGCCGCTCACCGGGCGCGGTGACGAAAGGAATCCGCTGGCGTTCCTCGCCGCTGCGCAGCGTGCCGGCCCCCAACGCATCGGCAATCCGCTCCGCGAGATCCACCCCATGTTCCCGGCCGATCATGGCCAGCATGAAGTCGACGGTCGCCTGCCCCCCGGCACAGGTCGCCCGATCGCGATCGATCTCGAAGATCTGCTGCGTGACGATCGACCGCTCGAACTGTTCGGCGAACTGCTGATACGTCTCCCAGTTCACGCTCACGCGATACCCGGAAAGCTGCCCGGCCATCGCAAGCCACCACACGCCGTGATGGATCCCGGTCACGACCGGCGTACGCTGCCCCACCCGCGCGAGACTCGCGAGAAACAACCGATAGTCGGCAAACTGCTGAAACCGCTCCGACACGACGATCACCCAGTCGCACGCGATCGCATCGTTGAACGCCGCATCGGCATGCCACTGCGCACCGCCCGCGAGCGGCACCGGCCGCCCGTCCCACGAACACACCTGCCACCGATACAGCAGCCGCCCGTCGATCTCGTTCGCGAGATTCAACGCATCGACGATCGGACCCACACCCGACATCGACACGGGCGGCAATGCAACGATCGCCACCTGCGTCGTGCGGGTGGCGCCTGCGGGACGAGACACCGGTACCACGGTTGAAAACCGCCCTTCGCGTTACTTGAGACTGCCCGACAGGAACTGCTTGAGCCGCTCGCTCTGCGGACGCACCAGCACCTCCTTCGGATCGCCCTCTTCCTCGGTCCGCCCCTGATGCAGGAACATCACGTGGTTCGACACGTTGCGCGCGAAACCCATCTCGTGCGTGACGACGATCATCGTGCGGCCTTCCTCGGCCAGCTTCTGCATCACCTTCAGCACTTCACCCACCAGCTCCGGATCGAGCGCCGACGTCGGCTCGTCGAACAGCATCACGTCCGGATGCATCGCCAGCGCGCGCGCAATCGCCACGCGCTGCTGCTGGCCGCCCGACAGGTGCGACGGATACTGCTTCTCGACGCGCGGCGCGAGGCCGACCTTCTCGAGATACGCGCGCGCACGCTCCTCGGCTTCCTTCTTCGAAATGCCGAGCACGTGCACCGGCGCTTCCATTACGTTCTCGAGCACGTTCATGTGCGCCCAGAGATTGAAGTGCTGGAACACCATCGCGAGCTTCGTGCGGATACGCTGCAACTGCTTGTGATCGGCGACTTCGAGCGCGCCGGCACGGTCGGTCTTCGTGCGCACGGTCTCGCCGTCGACGACGATCTGCCCCGCATTCGGCCGCTCGAGGAAATTGATGCAGCGCAGAAACGTGCTCTTGCCCGAGCCGCTCGCGCCGATGATGCTGATGACGTCGCCGGCCTTCGCGCTCAGCGATACGCCCTTGAGCACCTCGTTGTCGCCGTAGCGCTTGTGGATGTCGACCGCGGCAAGCTTGGTGGAAGCGGCTGCGCTCGTTTGAATGATCTCGGCCAACTGGCTCTCCTCGAAGTGAATCAATGACGGGCGGCCGCGAGGTACGCGAGCCAGTGGCGCTCGGCGCGGCGAAACGCCGCGACGAGTGCGAACGATACCGCAAGATAGATCAGCGCGGCGATTCCGAACGACTGGAATGCCATGTAAGTCGCCGAATTCGCGTCGCGCGCGACCTTCAGGATGTCCGGCACGGTCGCCGTGAACGCGACGGTCGTCGCGTGCAGCATCAGGATCACCTCGTTGCTGTACAGCGGCAGCGCACGGCGCAGCGCCGATGGCAGGATCACGCGTCGGTACATCGTGAATGGCGACATCCCGTACGCGCGCGCCGCCTCGACCTCGCCGTGCGGAATCGCGCGGATCGCCCCCGCGAAGATCTCGGTCGTGTACGCGCAGGTGTTCAGCGCGAACGCGAGAATCGCGCAGTTGAAGCCGCTCCGGAAGAACGCGTCGAGCAGCGAGTGCGACCGCACGAACTCGAGGCTGTACATGCCGGTGTACAGCAGCAGCAACTGCACGTAGAGCGGCGTGCCGCGGAACACGTACGTGTAGAGCCGCACCGGCGTCGACACCCACTTCTTCTTCGACACGCGCGCCACCGCGAGCGGCACCGCGCACACGAAGCCGAGCGAAATCGACGCGACGAGCAGCCACAGCGTCACCGCGAGGCCGGAGAGGCGCTGGCCGTCCCAGTAAAGGAACGCCTGGCCGAATTCCTGGAGGATCTCGATCATAGTTCTGCGTGCCGCACGCCCATGGAATAACGCTTCTCGAGCTGGATCAGCACGAGGTTGGAAACGGTCGTGATCGCGAGATAGATCAGCGCCGCGACGAGGATGAAGAAGAACATGTTGAACGTGCTCTTGCCGGCGTCCTGCGCGGCCTTCACGACGTCCGCGAGACCGATGATCGACACCAGCGCGGTGGCCTTCACGAGCACCTGCCAGTTGTTGCCGATGCCGGGCAGCGCAAAGCGCATCATCTGCGGAAACATGATCCGCGCGAACACGCGCGCGCCGCTCATCCCGTATGCCGCACCGGCTTCGAGCTGGCCGCGCGGCACCGACAGGAACGCACCGCGAAACGTCTCGGTGAAGTACGCGCCGTAGATGAAGCCGAGGGTCAGCACACCGGCCACGAACGGGTCGATGTCGATCTGGTTCCAGCCGACGAAATCGGTGAACTGGTTCAGCCAGATCTGGATGCTGTAGAACAGCAGCAGCATCAGGACGAGATCGGGCACCGAGCGGATCAGCGTCGTATAACCGGTCGCGATCGATCGCAGCACCCGGTTGTGCGACAGCTTCGCCACCGCGCCGATCAGCCCCAACACCACCGCAGTGGCGAGCGACAGCACCGACAGCTCGATGGTCTGCACGGTGCCGGCCCAGAGGACGGGACCAAAGCCGTAAAGGAACACGCGCGTCTCCAGAGTTGGAATGAATGCCGACGCGTCTACCTGTCCCGCGTCGGGCTGACGCGGATAGTCGCAAGCGAAATAGATTGCCTCAAATCACCCGCCATCCGGTTGCTGCGTTGCAGCAATTCGTCCCACCATTTACGATCAAGGTCTACACCGCTGTTTCAAAAGGAAAAAAGCCGCTTCCTGACAACCGGATAACCGGCCAGGAAGCGGACTTTTTGCAATTTTCCGGTCGCTTTTTCGATATAGCGCCGACGACCGTTGCGCTTACCGCCCTTTCAGGATGTCGGAGCGCGAAGTCGTATAGACGAGCCCGTCCGGGCCGAAATGGACGTTGAAGAACGCGTCGGTGTTGACGCCGTCCTCGAGCCAGCGCCAGCTCCAGACGATCTCGGGCTTGAGCGGATACTGCGCGACGTCGCCGGGCTTGCCCAGCAGGCGCCGCACCTCGTCCTCGTTCATCCCGGGGCGCACCTTCGCGAAATTCTCGGCGGTCAGCACCTGCGTCGCGCCCGTGTAGCGGCCGTTCGCATCGAGATCGACGAACCACGTCTGGTTGCCCATCGGGCCGCGCGGGTATTCGAGCCGCTTCGAGCCGTCGGTGAAGTCGCGCTCGGTCTCGGGCTTGCCCATCGTGCCGCGCACGTCGGCTTCGGTCGATTCGCCGACCTTCAGCCCCTTCAGCAGCAGCGGCGCGGGCTTGATCGCGTTGAAGAAGTCCCTGATACGTTGCACGTCGAGGTTGCCTTGCTTGTCGTCGCAGCCGGTCAGCGCCAGCGCGGCGGCCAGCATCGTCACGGGGAGCAGCCGGAAACGGAAATTCATCGGAAGAAATGCGCGTCGAGAAAACACGCGGCAAGGATACCCGCGCCACGCCAAAAGCGCGAGACGGGCGCGCGGCCCGTCTCGTGTTCAATGCGTCGTTTCGGTTTTGGCGTGGTCCGCGCGGCGCGCCGCCTGCGGCGCGCGCGGCGCGGCCGGCGGCGCATCGATGCGCCGCCGCGTGCGCACGAGTTCGGCAAGCTGCCACGAACCGAGCGCCAGGCAGCCGAACAGCACCTCGCGGCCGCGCTTGACCACCGCGAGCGACAGCGCCGTCTCGCGGTCGACGCCGAACATCTGCGCGAGCAGCACGACGGTCGCCTCCTGCACGCCGAGGCCGCCCGGCACCATGAACGCCGCATGGCGCACGGCCTGCGTCATCGCCTCGATCGCGATTGCGCCGCCGATCGACACCGGATGGCCGAGCAGCGCGAGCGCCCAGTAGATCTCGAGCGCGCCGAGCACGTAGCCGGCCAGTTGCCAGAAGAACGCGCTGAACAGCAGGCCCGTGCGCGACATCAGCGCATCGATGTCGGCATCGAGCCGCTTGCCGTCGACGCCCTGCAGCAGCCGGTGCGAATCGCCGAGCAGGCGGCCTGCGAAACGCTCGATCGCATGGAAGATCCCGCCGCGGCGCATCAGCACGACACCGAGCACCGGCAGCGGCAGCGTGAGCAGCAGCGCAAGGCCGATCGTGCCGCCCATGTTGTCCGTCGTCGCGAGCAGCAGCACGAGACCGAGCGCGGCGAACGCATACTGGACGACGATCGTCACGAGCACCTCGACGATCACCGATGCCGTCACGCGGCTCGCGTCGGGCACCTGCCAGCGCGCGAGCCGGATGCCGACCAGCTCGCCGCCGATCCCGACCACCGGCAGCAGCCGGTTCACCGCTTCGCGCACGGTCGCGATCCACCACAGGAACGGCAGCGACGCGCGCCTGTCGAGCAGCAGGTGCCACGCGTATGCATCGAGCAGCAGCGGCAGCGCATGAAACGGCACCAGCCACAGCAGCGCGTAACCGGCGCGCGCCAGCATCTGCGACACGTCGCCGACACCCTCGTGCAGCCCCAGCGCGAGCAGGATGCCGATGCCGAGCGGCCAGCCGAGCCATTTGATCCACCGGGTCATGACGGCCGCGCTCCCGCCGCGCGCGACGCCTGCGCGCCGCGCCGTGCCGCACGCTGGCCGAACACGTCGGCAAAGCCGCCGGTCGCAACGCCCGCCGCCTTCAGCGCGGCCGCGACGCGCGGCGACAGCAGCGCGTCGAGTTCGTCCACCGGACGGTAGCCGGCCATCGTCGGCGTGATCGGGCCGTCGCCGGCCTCGGCCGGATGGCAGTAGATCTCGCCGACGCCCTGCGGCAGCGCGGCCAGCGCATCGAGCAACACGGCCTCGTCCATCGCGCCCGTATGCTCGATCCCGACCACGTAGTCGTTGTGCGCGAGCCCCGCGCGGTCGAGCCGCGCGCGCACGAGCGCGATCCACGGCTTGAGCAGCGCGGGCGCGCGCGTCTCATACGGCAGCCGCACCGCGCGCAGCCCGTAGTCGCGGCCGATCTCGATGATCAGCGACAGCACGGTCGGATGCAGATGGAAATGCTTGTGCGCGTTCACGTGGTCGAGCGGCAGGCCGCTCGCCGCGAACGCATCGAACTGCGCGCGAATCTCGCGACGCAGTTGCGCACGCACGTGCGGCAGGAAGAAGAAGCGGCAGCCGTCCTTCGCCATCGCGTCGCCGAACCGCCCGTCGGGGCCGACGAGCGCGGGAATCTCATGCGCGGGCAGCGTGGCCGGCCCGTCCGCGAGCACCAGGTGCAGGCCGACCGCGAGCGACGGCAGCCGCCGCGCGCGGTCGATCGCATCGGCCGCGGCCGGCGCGCCGACCATCAGGCTCGCGGCGTTCAGCACGCCGTCGCGGTGCGCACGCTCGACCGCCGCGTTGACGCGCGGATGCAGCCCGAAGTCGTCCGCGGTGAAGATCAGCGCCCGCGCCGCCCGCTGCGTCGCCACGGATTACGCCTCGTGCGCGCGCAGGAAGCGGAAGAACTCGACGCCTTCGCGCAGGCGACGCTTCATCATGTCCCAGCTCGTCAGCATCTCGCGCACGATTTCCCAGATCTTCGACGGACGGAAGTAGAACTCGCGATAGAACTGCTCGAGATGGTGATAGATCTCGTCGCGCGACAGGTGCGCATAGCCGATCGCCGCGAGCTGCACGCCTTCCTTGCTCACCAGGTTGATGGTCTTGTTCTCTTCCATCCAGCCGTTCTCGACGGCCTGCTTGTAGAGCGTCGTGCCCGGATACGGCGCGGCGAGCGAGACCTGGATCGTGTGCGGATTGATTTCCTTCGCGTACTCGATCGTCTTCTTGATGGTTTCCTTCGTCTCGCCCGGCAGGCCGAGGATGAAGGTGCCGTGGATCTTGATGCCGAGCTTCTTGCAGTCCGCGCTGAAGCGGCGCGCGAAATCGGTGCGCACGCCCTTCTTGATGTTCACGAGGATCTGGTCGTCGCCCGACTCGAAGCCGACCAGCAGCAGGCGCAGGCCGTTTTCCTTCATGACCTTGAGCGTCTTGTACGGCACGTTCGCCTTCGCGTTGCACGACCACGTCATGCCGAGCTTGCCCAGCCCGATGGCGATGGCTTCCGCGCGCGGCAGGTCGTCGGTGAAGGTGTCGTCGTCGAACATCAGTTCCTTCACTTCCGGCATGTTGTCGCGGATCCACTTCGCTTCCGCGAGCACGTTCTCGACCGAGCGCGTGCGGTAGCGATGGCCGCTGACCGTCTGCGGCCACAGGCAGAACGTGCAGCGCGACTTGCAGCCGCGGCCCGTGTAGATCGACACGTACGGATAGTTGAGGTAGCCGATGAAGTAGTTGTCGATCTTCAGGTCGCGCTTGTAGACGGGCGCGACGAACGGCAGCTCGTCCATGTTCTCGAGGATCGGACGCGCTTCGTTGTGCTCGATCGAGCCGTCCTTCGCGCGCCAGCTCAGGCCCTTGATCTCGGCGAACGGCTTGCCTTCGGCGAGTTCCTTGCAGGTGTAGTCGAATTCCTCGCGGCACACGAAGTCGATCGCGTCGCTCGCCGTGAGCGAGTTGTGCGGATCGACCATCACCTTCGCGCCCACCATGCCGACCAGCATCGACGGCTTCATCTTCTTCAGGTCCTGCGCGAACATCGCGTCGGTCGGGAACGACGGCGTGCTCGTGTGGATGATCACGAGATCGTAGTCGTTCGCGATCTTCAGCGTTTCCTCGACCGACAGGCCGTCGGCCGGTGCGTCGACGACGCGGCTGCCCGGCACGAGCGCGGCCGGCTGCGCGAGCCACGTCGGGTACCAGAAGGAACGGATTTCGCGCTTCGCCTGATAGCGCGAGCCGGCTCCGCCGTCGAAGCCGTCATACGAAGGGGCCTGCAAGAACAGCGTTTTCATGAATGCTCCGGTAGCCTGCATAGTTCGATTCGTCACCACGATCCAGTCAAAAAACCGCGGCCGCCGTACCGGCGCCCGCCTCTCTGTCATGTCGCGCCGCGCGGCCTCGCCGCGCAACGCATCCCGGCCCTCGGGCCGGGTTCGATCGACGGCCCTAGCGGCCGTCCACTGCTTCCACTGCGGCCGTCGCGCGCTCGCCGCCGACCACCGTCATCCGTGCGCCGCGCCACACGACGTGCGTGCCGAACACGGCCGCGAGCCATTCGAGCGCGAGCAGCGTGTCGCGCACCGCGACGAGCGGCAGGTCGCGCCAGAACGCGCGCCAGCCGTCCTCGCCGCGCGCGTGCAGCACGAGCCGCCCGAACGCGCCCACCACGGCCGCCGCGGCCGCCAGCGAGCCGGCGAAGGTGCCGTCGAGGCGCAGCGCGAGCGCCGCGCCGATCGCGAGCCACGGCGCGGTAAATGTAATGAACAGGAACGCGAAGCCGGCCGGGTTCAGCGAACGGATCGTGCGCAGCCAGCGCGTCTCGCGGTGCCACAGCGGCCCGAACGACGGCTCGATCACGTCGGTCGCGACCTCGACCTCCGACAGCACGGTGCGGCGCCCGAGGCGGCGCGGCAGTTCGGCCAGCCAGAAATCGTCGGCCAGCTCGTCCTTCAGCGCGAGAAACCCGCCGATCCGGTCGAGCGTGTCGCGCGTGAGCGCCAGCGTCGCGCCGAAGCCGAAGCGGCTCGAGCGGCCGAGGTGCGTGATCCGCACCGACGGCGCGAACCATGCATCGACGAACTGCGCGCCGATCCGCGTCCAGAATCCGCCGACGCTGCGCGCATGATACAGACACGTGACGACGCCTACCGACGCGTCGGCGAGCGGCGCCGTCACGCGCTCCAGATAGTCGGGCTGCACCGCGATGTCACTGTCCGCGATCACGATCCGGCCGTACTTCGCGCGCTCGGCCAGGTTGATCAGGTTGCTGACTTTCAGGTTCTTGCCGTGCACGCGCGCATCGATCACGAGCGTGATGTCGCACTCGGGATAATCGGCGCGCAGCCGTTCGACGACGGCCACGGCCGGATCGGCCGCCGACGCGACGCCGAACAGCACTTCATGACGCGGATGACGCTGCTCGCAGAAGGTCGCGAGGTTCTCGTACAGGTGTGGCTCCGCGCCGCACAGCGGCTTGAGCACGCTGACCGGCTCGAAACCGTCACGCGCCGCCGTGCGCGGCGTCCGCGGCCGCGGCGCGAACGCGGCGACGAGCGCATAGCCGGCCGCGGCCAGCGTGAAGACGATCAGGAGCCAGTCAAGCATCGTTACGGTAGCCGTCATGCGCGACGCCTCCCGGCGACCTGAACGCCATGGAGACCACGTGAACGTGATTGAGCGTGATGCGGTATTCCGGCAACGGCGAACGCGGGCACGACCCGACTCCTTTTCCAGCAGCGTCTGTGTAGGGGGAGGCCCGACCCGTGCTGCGGGTCCGGCCGTGCC
The DNA here is from genome assembly GCF_001718555.1 of Burkholderia metallica. Taxonomy (NCBI): domain Bacteria; kingdom Pseudomonadati; phylum Pseudomonadota; class Betaproteobacteria; order Burkholderiales; family Burkholderiaceae; genus Burkholderia; species Burkholderia metallica. The sequence goes on along the minus strand of NZ_CP013401.1, from coordinate 1,209,278 downwards.
CGGTTTCGCGCGGTGCACGCCGCGCGATATCCGGACGGGATGCGGGAAGACGCGTATGGCGACCTTTGGCACAACGGACAGGCGCCGGATTTTAGCAGTCTGCGGCCCCCGGCGCTCGGCGCTATGAGAAACGGACTTGTGCTGTTTCGGCAAAGCTGCGCAGTTGGCGAGCCACTCGCGTATACCCGCGTTCACGTTAGCGTAAGCGGTTTGCAGGCGTATTGCAGTCTTGAAAATCAGTCGTTTCGTGCAAATTTGTACGTCGATGCGGATTCACGTTCAATCGCCGTAAAGATTGGTAATTAATCGGCGATTAGATTGATTTTTGCAACGACCGCGAAATTCAACCCTGCACCCCTGAAAGGCGCATGGGTATCGGGCCGCGCCCTGCACGTTCCGGAACCCTTTGGCAAAATCCTCGGCATTTGTTGCGTACGCGCATCACCCTGCCCCCTCTTCGAAGGCCACCCGATGACTCCGTTCTCCGTACTCGATCTCGCCCCCATTCCGGCCGGCGCCGACGCCGCCCAGGCGTTCCGCAACACCGTCGATCTCGCGCAGCATGCGGAGCGCTGGGGCTACCGGCGCTACTGGCTCGCCGAGCATCACAACATGCCCGGCATCGCGAGCGCGGCAACGGCCGTCGTGATCGGCCACGTCGCGGGCGCCACGCAGACGATCCGGGTCGGCTCGGGCGGCATCATGCTGCCGAACCATGCGCCGCTCGTGATCGCCGAGCAGTTCGGCACGCTCGCGTCGCTGTATCCGGGGCGCATCGACCTCGGCCTCGGCCGCGCGCCCGGCACCGACCAGACCACGTCGCGCGCGCTGCGCCGCGACCTGATCGGCAGCGCCGACTCGTTTCCGGACGACGTCGCCGAACTGCAGCGCTACTTCGCGGAACCGGTGCCGGGCCAGCGCGTGCGCGCGGTACCCGGCGCGGGGCTCGACGTCCCCGTTTGGCTGCTCGGCTCGAGCCTGTTCAGCGCGCAGCTCGCCGCGATGCTCGGCTTGCCGTTCGCGTTCGCGTCGCACTTCGCGCCGGATTACCTGATGCGCGCGCTCGAGATCTATCGTGCGCAGTACCGGCCGTCGGCCGCGTGGCCGAAGCCGCATGCGATGGTCGGCGTCAACGTGTTCGCGGCCGATACCGACGACGAGGCGCGGCGCCTGTTCACGTCGCTGCAGCAGCAGTTCATCAACCTGCGGCGCGGCACGCCGGGCAAGCTGCCGCCGCCCGTCGACGTGCTCGAGGCGAACGAGCTCGAACTCGCGACGGTCGCGCATTCGCTGTCGTTCGCGGCGGTCGGCTCGCGCGACACGGTGCGCGACAAGCTGCGCGACCGTATCGCACAGACGGGCGCCGACGAGCTGATCGTCACCGCGCAGATCTACGATCACGCCGCCCGGCTGCGCTCGTTCGAGCTGACCGCGCAGATCCGCGACGAGCTCGCGAGCGAAACGCGCTGACGGCGCACGCCCGGGCCGCCCGCGGCCGCTCCCGCATCACTGCGGGTGCACGGCCTCCAGCCCGTCGAGCAGCGCCTTGTGGAACGCGTCCGGGTCCTGGATCTGCGGCGCGTGCCCGAGCGCCGTGAATTCGACGAGCTGCGCGCCGGGAATCGCGGCCTGCGTGCGCTTCGCCAGTTCCGGGTAGCGGCCGAGCTTCGCATGCACGTCGGGCGGCGCGACATCCTTGCCGATCGCGGTCGTGTCCTTGTCGCCGATCATCAGCAGCGTCGGCACGCGGATCGCGCCGAGTTCGTAGACCACCGGCTGCGTGAGGATCATGTCGTAGATCAGCGCCGAGTTCCACGCAACCACGTCGCGACCGGCGCCGCGATACATCCCGGCCAGCATCTGCACCCAGCGCTCGTACGACGGCGACCACTTGCCCGCGTAGTACGTGGCCTGCTCGTAGCGGCGGATGCCGTCGGCCGTAGTCTTCAGTTCGCGCGCATACCAGTAGTCGACGGACAGCGGCGGCACGCCGAGCGCCTTCCAGTCCTCCAGGCCGATCGGGTTCACCAGCACGAGCTGGTCGGTCGCCTTCGGATACATCAGCGCGTAGCGCATCGCGAGCATCCCGCCCGTCGAGTGGCCGACGATCGTCGCCGACTTCACCCCCAGCGATTCGAGCAGCGCGTGCGTGTTGCGCGCGAGTTGCTGGAACGTGTACTGGTAGCGCTCGGGCTTCGACGACTTGCAGAAGCCGATCTGGTCCGGCGCGATCACGCGAAAGCCCGCACGGCTCAGCACGCCGATCGTGTCCTCCCAGGTCGCCGCGCAGAAGTTCTTGCCGTGCAGCAGCATGATGGTGCGGCCGTTCGGATGCGCGGGCGGCACGTCGAGGTAGGCCATCTCGAGGGTCTCGCGCTGCGACACGAACGTATACAGATGCACGGGCGCCGGATAGGCGAATCCTTCCAGGCGCGGGCCGTACACGGGCCCGTCGTTGCCGGCGGGCGATGCGGCGGCCGCCGGCATCGCGCACGCGACGGCGGCACACGCGCCGAGCGCGACGGCGCGCGCGGCGTACAACATCTTGCGAATCGAAAGCATGGCGAATCACGGTGATTGGGGACGCACGCGGGCGGCCGGGCCGCCTCGCGCCCCGCGATTCTACGCGGTCGCGCTGACGACGGCGCGCAACACTCCGGGGCGGCGCGACTTCCGCGCGCGCGACGAACTCGGGTATCGTGTGACGTGACCCTGAAACGCGTGCAGGCGATTCCCATGAAAAACGTCCTCAGCATTCAGTCGCACGTCATCTACGGCCATGCCGGCAACAGCGCGGCCGTATTCCCGATGCAGCGCCTCGGCATCAACGTCTGGCCGCTCAACACGGTCCAGTTGTCGAATCACATGCAGTACGGCCACTGGGCCGGCAGCGCGATCGATGCCGCGAAGATGGAGCAGCTCGTCGACGGCGTCGCCGCGATCGGCGCGCTCAAACGCTGCGACGCGGTGCTGTCCGGCTTCCTCGGCTCGCCGCCGCAGGCGCGCGCCGCCGTCGAGATCGTCCGCACCGTGAAGGCGATGAACCCGAACGCGTGGTACTTCTGCGATCCGGCGATGGGCCAGACGGGCGGCATCCGGCCCGAGCCCGGCGTCGAGGAATTCATGGTCCAGGAGATGCCGGCGCTCGCGGACGGCATGTCGCCGAACCACACCGAACTGCAGAAGCTCGTCGGCCGGCGCATCGAAACCGTCGCCGAAGCCGTCGAAGCGTGCCGCGCGCTGATCCGCCGCGGCCCGCAGATCGTCCTCGTCAAGCACCTGCACGACCGCAACAGCCCGGCCGATCGTTTCAACATGCTCGCAGTCACCGAAACCGAAGCGTGGATCGGCCAGCGTCCGCTGTACGCGTTTCCGCGCCATCCGGTCGGCGTCGGCGACCTGACCAGCGCGATCTTCGTCGCCTGCCGGCTGCGCGGCGACTCCGTGCGCGCCGCGTTCGAGCATACGCTCGCGGCCGTGCACGCGGTCGTGAAGGCCACCTACGATGCGCGCCGCTACGAGCTCGAACTCGTCGCCGCGCAGGACGAGATCGCGCGCCCGAGCGAATGGTTCGGCGCGTGGGTGACCGACGCCTGACGCGCGTGACGCGCCGCCCCCCCTGCACGTCACCGGCGCGCGTCCCGCGCCGTACCGCTTTCCCGCCTTACCCGTACCGCTTTCCCGCCTTACCCGTACCGCTTTCCCGCCTTACCCGTACCGCTTTCCCGCCTTACCCGTGCGTCGCCGCGACCGCCGGCGTTTCGCGCTCCGACACGGCTTCGACACCGCTTCGCCGCGCCTGCAAACGTTTCCGGACTTCACATGAATGACACCGATTCCTCGCTATGCTCGCGGCGGCACGACCCGGCGCAGCCGCATCCTGCGACCCGGGCACGCCCTTCCAGCAGGTCCCGCCAATCGGCTCCCTCCTTTACCGCACGATAACGACCATGACCCGATCGAACCGTCGTGATTTCCTGCGCGTCGCTGCCGGCACCGCCGGCGCCGCCGCGCTGAACCTGTTCCCGCCCGTGATTCGCGATGCGCTTGCGATTCCCGCGAACCGCCGCACCGGCACCCTCCGCGATATCGAACACATCGTGATCCTGATGCAGGAGAACCGCTCGTTCGACCACTACTTCGGCACGATGCGCGGCGTGCGCGGCTTCGGCGACCCGCGCCCGCTGCGTCTCGCGAACGGCAAGTCGGTGTTCCACCAGCCGGTCGGCCCGGCCGAACTGCTGCCGTTCCACCCGGGCGCGGACAAGCTCGGCATGCAGTTCCTGCAGGACCTGCCGCACGGCTGGCAGGACATGCACGCGGCATGGAACAAGGGCCGCTACGACCAGTGGGTGCCGAACAAGGGCACCACGACGATGGCGTACCTGAAGCGCGACGACATCCCGTTCCACTACCAGCTCGCCGACGCGTTCACGATCTGCGACGCGTACCACTGCGCGATCCCGAGCTCGACCGACCCGAACCGCTACTACATGTGGACGGGCTACGTCGGCAACGACGGTACGGGCGGCGGCCCGGTGCTCGGCAACGAGGAAAAGGGCTACGGCTGGACGACCTATCCGGAAGTGCTGGAGAACGCCGGCGTGTCGTGGAAGATCTACCAGGACGTCGGCACGGGGCTCGACGCGAAAGGCTCGTGGGGCTGGACGCAGAACCCGTACATCGGCAACTACGGCGACAACTCGCTGCTCTACTTCAACCAGTACCGCACCGCGCTGCCCGGCACGCCGCTGTACGACAAGGCGCGCACCGGCACCAACATCAGCGCCGGCGGCACGCTGTTCGACGTGCTGCAGCAGGACGTGAAGAACGGCACGCTGCCGCAGGTGTCGTGGATCTGCGCGCCGGAAGCGTATTCCGAGCACCCGAACTGGCCGGCGAACTACGGCGCGTGGTACATCGAGGAGGTGCTGAAGGCGCTCGTGTCGAATCCGGACGTGTGGAGCAAGACCGCGCTCTTCATCACGTACGACGAGAACGACGGCTTCTTCGACCACGTCCCGCCGCCGTTCGCGCCGCAGTCGCGCGACAACGGGCTGTCGACCGTCGCGACGACCAACGAGGTGTTCGCCGGCGACGCGTCGCACATGGCCGGCCCGTACGGGCTCGGGCCGCGCGTGCCGATGCTCGTCGTGTCGCCGTGGACGAAAGGCGGCTGGGTCTGCTCGCAGACCTTCGATCACACGTCGCTGCTGCAATTCATCGAAGCGCGTTTCGGCGCGCAATACCCGGTCAAGGCCGGCAACATCTCGCCGTGGCGCCGCGCGGTGTGCGGCGACCTGACCGCCGCGTTCGATTTCGCGACGGCCGACGCCGGCTGGCCGACGCTGCCGGACACGAGCGGCTACGCGCCGCCCGACCGCCTGCGCCATCCCGACTACATCCCCGTGCCGCCGCTGCTGCAGAAGCTGCCGACGCAGGAGGCCGGGCTGCGTCCGGCGCGGGCGCTGCCGTACGAGTTGTTCGTGCACGGCCGCGTCGAATCGGTGAACGGCCTGTTCCGGCTGACCTTCGCGAACACGGGCCGGGCGGGCGCCGCGTTCCAGGTGCAGTCCCGCAACCGCGTCGACGGCCCGTGGGCATACACGGTCGAAGCCGGCAAGCGGATCGTCGATACGTGGAGCGCCGCGGCGTCGCTCGGCCTGTACGATCTCGACGTGTACGGCCCGAACGGCTTCTACTGCCATTTCCGCGGCCCGTTTGCGACCGGCGTCGGCAGCGCGAACGTGAACCCCGAAGTGATCTACGGCTACGACGTCGCGAACGGCAACATCACGCTGCGCCTGATGAACCGCGGCCACAAGGCGGTGCGGCTCAAGGTCACGAACGCCTACGGCCACGGCCGCGCGCGTACGTTCGACCTCGCGCCGGGCCAGCAGGTCGACGACTACTGGGATCTGCGCGGCAGCCACGGCTGGTACGACCTGACCGTCAGCGACGGCCGGCTGCTCGGCTTCCTGCGCCGCTTCGCGGGCCACGTCGAGACGGGCCGCCCGAGCACCAGCGATCCGCTGATCCGCACGCATGCATCGCACGACGATGCCGAAGCCGCATCGGACGCACTGTCCGACTGACGGCATCCCGTGCGCGGCACGGCCCCGGCGGGCCGTGCCGCTTCCCCGCCCCTCGCTCTCCCTCGCTCTCCTCCTCTGCGCCCGCGCGATCCGCGACGGGAAACTCCCGATACCGGCCGCCCGCCCACGCGCGGAAGCTATGCGCAAATCCGCACCGAATGCGCGGCAATTTTCCAAGACCCACGCATATCGGCGACCTATATATCGAGGCGATCGGGGCGCTTCGCGGCGCCTGACGGGAGACCTTCCGAGGATCACGATGCCGACCTCCCCGCCCGATTCCGAGAAGCGGTCGAACCGCCCGCCCGTCGCACGCGCCCGGCCCGCCCGGGCGCATGCGGTACCCACTCGCAGGTATCGAACAAGAGGAACCCCATGAAATTCCGTCATTCCCTGCTGTCGGTGTCGGTAGCCTCCGCGCTCGCCCTCCTCTCGCAACACGCCGCCCAGGCCGCCGATACGACCGACGTGAAGGTCGGTTTCGCCGCGCCGCTCACGGGTGTGAACGCCGGCTACGGCAAGGACCTGCAGAACGGCGTGCAGCTCGCGCTCGACGATGCCGCCGCGCAGAAGGTGCAGATCGCCGGCAAGCCCGCGCACTTCAACCTCGTCGTGCAGGACGACCAGGCCGACCCGCGCATCGGCGTGCAGGCCGCGCAGGCGCTCGTCGACCAGAACGTGTCGGTCGTGGTCGGCCACTTCAACTCGGGGACGACGATTCCGGCGTCGGTCGTCTACGACAAGGCCGGCATCCCGGTGATCGATCCGGCCGCGACCAACCCGACGCTCACGTCGCGCGGGCTCGCGAACATGTTCATGGTGATCGCGACCGACGGGCAGAACGCCGGCAACGCGGGCAAGTACGCGGTCGACGTGACGAAGGCAAAGCGCATCGCGATCATCGACGACCGCACCGCGTTCGGCCAGGGCGAGGCCGACGAATTCGAGAAGGCCGTGAAGGCGGCCGGAGGGAACCTCATCGGCCGCGAATTCACCAGCAACCAGGCGGTCGACTTCCGCGCGCAGATCACGAGCCTGAAGGCCAAGAACCCCGACCTGATCTTCTTCGGCGGCCTCGATTCGCTCGCCGCGAACTTCATCAAGCAGATGCGCCAGCTCGGGCTGAACGCGCAGTTCGTCGGCGGCGGCGGCGTGAAGGACAACGAGTTCATCAAGATCGCGGGCCCGGCCGCCGAAGGCGCGATGGCGTGGGAATACGGCCGGCCGCTCGACGAGCTGCCGCAGGGGAAGGATTTCGAACAGCGTTTCAGGAAACGCTTCGGCGTGGATGTGCTGTCGTACGCGCAGTTCGGCTATGACGCCGCGTGGGCCGCGATCAAGGCGATGCAGGCGGCCGGCTCGACCGACCCGAAGGCCTATCGCCCCGCGCTGAAGAAGATCGATTTCGAAGGCGTCACCGGCCGCATCTCGTTCGCGAACGACGGCTCGCTGAAGAGCGGGATGTCGACGCTGTACCAGGTGAAGAACGGCGCGTGGAAGACGATCACGACGAAGGGAGGCTGAACGGCGATGCCGGCGGCCGGCGGCGGATGCGCCGCCCGGCCCCGGTAATCGATGCATCGGGCTTCATCTTGTATGACGACTGATGTTGATGCGATTCAACCGGGCCGGCGGCCATGCGGGCCGCGCCGCCCCGCGCGTCAGCCGGCCTGTGTGTCGCGCTCGGCTTCGGCCGCCTCGTGCGCGCGACGCAGCCGCTCGCGGCTGTTGGTGAGATGCGTGCGCATCGCTGCGCGCGCGGCTTCCGGGTCGTGGCGCGCGATCGCCTCGTAGATGTCCTCGTGCTCGTGGTTCAGCCGGCCGACGTAGCGCTCCAGGTCGTCGCCGGCGAAGCGGGCCGAATTCACGCGCGTACGCGGAATGATCGACGTGCCGAGCTGCGTCATGATGTCGACGAAATAGCGGTTGCCGGTGGACTGCGCGATCTGCAGATGGAACTGGAAGTCGAGCTGCGCCGTGTCGCGGCCGCCGCCCGCCCCCGTCGCGATCGCGTCGAGCGCGCGCCGCAGCGCGGCCAGATCGGTATCGTTCGCGCGCTGCGCGGCGAGGCTCGCGCATTCGCTTTCGAGGCTGATGCGCAGTTCCAGCACCGCGAGCACGTCGCGCAGCGTCGTGATCGTCGCCGGGTCGATGCCGAGCGTCTGCCGGCGCGACGGCTCCAGCACGAAGCTGCCGATCCCGTGGCGCGTCTCGACGAGGCCGCTCGCCTGCATCCGCGAGATCGCCTCGCGCACGACCGTACGGCTCACGCCCTGCGCCGCCATGACTTCGGTTTCGGTCGGCAGCTTGTCGCCGGGACGCAGCGTGCCGTTTTCGATCTGCGCGGTCAGCGCGTCGACGACATCTTGTGCGAGGCTGCGTGCGCGACGGCGCGGCGCTGCGGGAAGCGTGGACATGAGGCCGGTTCCTTTTTGAATGATCGTAATGTGAGCCGAGGGTTTACGCGGGGTTTGAGCGAAAGCCGATGATTCATTATACTGCGTCACAAGTCATCCGACGACTGATGATCGGTGCACGGATCTCCTGCCGACTCAGGTCGGCCTGCTGCACCGCCCGGTCCCGTGCGTGACGATCGGCCAGCGCTCGCGTTCTGCGCTCCGCTGGCCCGGTTGTCGCTCCACCCCGTTTCGGGTTGCGTCGACATGCGGGGCTTGCGCGTCGCGCACGTCGGTTGTCGAATGATCGCACCTCCCGCCGCGCGCGGCAAAGCTTTTGCCGCACGGCACCGACCACCCTTTCGCCACCGCCGCCCATGAACGCCGTCACTGCCTCGCCCTCCCACGACACGCCGCGTATCGTCGACCTGCAAGCGATTCCGGTCGCCGGCCACGACAGCATGCTGCTCAACCTGAGCGGCGCACACGGCCCGTTCTTCACCCGCAACCTCGTGATCCTGAAGGACAGCGCGGGCCGCACGGGCGTCGGCGAAGTGCCCGGCGGCGAAAGCATCCGCCGCACGCTCGACGATGCGCGCGCGCTCGTCGTCGGCCAACCGGTCGGCAACTACCACGCGGTGCTCAACGACGTGCGGCGCACCTTCGCCGACCGCGACGCGAGCGGCCGCGGGCTGCAGACCTTCGACCTGCGCACGACGATCCACGCGGTCACCGCGCTCGAAGCCGCGCTGCTCGACCTGCTCGGCCAGCATCTCGGCGTGCCGGTCGCCGCGCTGCTCGGCGAAGGCCAGCAGCGCGAGCGCGTCGAAATGCTCGGCTACCTGTTCTACATCGGCGACCGCACGAAAACCGCGCTCGCCTACCGCGACGGCAGCGGCGCGACCGACGACTGGACGCGCGTGCGCGACGAAGCCGCCCTGACGCCCGAGGCGGTCGTGCGGCTCGCCGAGGCCGCGCATGCGCGCTACGGCTTCAACGACTTCAAGCTGAAGGGCGGCGTGTTCGAAGGGGCGAAGGAGATCGAGGCCGTGACGGCGCTCGCCGAGCGCTTCCCGGACGCGCGCGTGACGCTCGACCCGAACGGCGCGTGGTCGCTCGACGAGGCCGTCCGGCTGTGCCGCGACCAGCATCACGTGCTCGCCTACGCGGAAGATCCGTGCGGCGCGGAGAACGGCTACTCGGGCCGCGAGGTGATGGCCGAATTCCGCCGCGCCACGGGGCTGCCGACGGCCACCAACATGATCGCGACCGACTGGCGGCAGATGGGTCACGCGGTGCAGTTGCAGGCCGTCGACATCCCGCTCGCCGATCCGCACTTCTGGACGATGCAGGGTTCGGTGCGCGTCGCGCAGATGTGCCGCGACTGGGGCCTCACGTGGGGTTCGCATTCGAACAACCACTTCGACGTGTCGCTCGCGATGTTCACGCATGTCGCGGCGGCCGCACCGGGCCAGGTCACCGCGATCGACACGCACTGGATCTGGCAGGACGGCGAACGGCTGACGCGCGAGCCGCTGAAGATCGAGAACGGCCTGGTGGACGTGCCGAAGCGGCCGGGGCTCGGCATCGACATCGACATGGATGCGGTCGCGCGCGCGCACGAGCTGTACAAGCAGCACGGGCTCGGCGCCCGCGACGACGCGGCGGCGATGCAGTACCTGATTCCCGGCTGGACCTTCAACAACAAGCGTCCCTGCCTCGTGCGCTGAACGCACACGGACCGGGCGGCAGATTCGCCCGGTCGATCGGACCTACCCGCCTGCCCCGATCCCCCGCGCCATCCCCGACGCGGCGAACACGATGACGATCACGAGCACCGCCTGCCAATGGCCGATGCGCACATAGGTGCGCGCACGGCCGAGATCGGGCATCTGCTGCCGCCGCGCGGCGATGCGCCACCGGATCAGCCCGAGCATCGGCACGACCTCGAGCAGCAGGATCAGCACGAGCGCGGTCATCTTCAGGTGAAAGAGCGGTTCGTGCAGATAGTACGCGGTGCCTTTCTCGAAACCGCCGAACGCGCGCGTCAGGCCCGTCGCGATCAGCACGAGCGCCGACAGCCCCCACGCGGCATCGGCCTTGAATACACCGGGCAGGTCGGCCGCCTGCGCCGACGCGATGAGCCGGCGCAACGCGCGATTGCGCCCCACGATCGCGGCAAACGCGACGCCGAACGCGCTCAGGTGAACGGCAGCCAGCAACCAGCGGACGATCATCACGCCTCCCTCTCGCCCGCGCGCGGGCCTTGTCAGACGATCTGCTTGAGCGCGGCGTCGAGCGCGAGCACCGCGACGCGGTCGCCTTCGGTCGCGAGCGGCGCGCGCATGACGATCTGCCGGTTATGGCCGACGGCCGCCGGCGAATCCCACAGCAGTTCGACCTTCGGTCGATTGAACAGGCTGCCGCGACGCGGCGGCACGACGGCCGGCTGCGCGTGCGGCGCCCCGTCGCCCGCTGCGGGCGCGGCGTGGCCGGGCCAGCGCACCGACAGCTCACGTGCGTCGTACTGGCCGACCTTGCGGCTTTCCATCCAGACGATCACGGTACGCGTCAGCACGTCGAGCGAAATCGCATAACGGCCGATCGCGAAGCGACGCGCGGCCACGTTGGTGCGCCACAGCGGCCGCGGGCGGCAGATCCACACGATCGCCGCATAAAGCGCCGGCGCGGCGACGAGCCAGCCGTTGGTCGCCGTCACCGCATGCAGCGCGAGGCGCCAGCCGTCCGCCCAGACGAACATGCCGATCGACCAGATCGCGAACAGCAGACCGATCAGCGCGAAGGCGCGCAGCGCCTGACGCAGCCACTGCGGCAGCGGATGAAACGGCCGTTCGGCGCGCGCGGCGGCGCCCGGCAGCGCGAGCAACAGGAAGATCAACAGCAGGTAGACGAACGCCCATGGCGACGACACCATCGCCGACAGCGACGAGCGATAGCCCATCTGGGACATCGAGAACAGCCAGCGCGCGAGCAGCACGAGACCGATCGCACGCAACGCGAAGATCACACCGGCGCCGGGGGCCGGCGCTGCGCGCGTGGATTTCGTTCTCGCCAAGACTGCTCTCCTCTTCTGGATATTCGTTCGGGGCCGGATTTCACGGCACGGCCATTATAGGGACATTACCGTCTGGACAGACGGACGGATGCCCTGTCGGGCCGCTTCGGGGGCCGTTCGCGGCGTCGGGCGCGGCGAGAATACAACAGATCCGCGCCGCGGATGTGACAACGCCCCGCCGGGAACCCGGACGGGGCGTCGATGACAAGCCGCCCGCCGCAGCGCGGCGGCGGCCCGCAATCAGCTTGCGTTGACTTCGCGGAGCACCGTGCGGCGCTTCTGGCGCAGCAGTTCCTCGTAGCCCTTCACGTAGTTCTGCGCCATCACCTTCGACGAGAAGCGTGCTTCGAACGCAGCGCGGACCTTCTCGCGCGGCAGCGTATCGAGGCGCTTGAGCGCGGCGACGGCCGACAGTTCGTCTTCGACGACGAAACCCGACACGCCGTTGTCGATCACTTCCGGCACCGAGCCGCGCTTGAACGCGATCACCGGCGTACCGCAGGCCATCGCCTCGATCATCACCAGGCCGAAGGGCTCCGGCCAGTCGATCGGGAACAGCAGCGCGTGCGCGTTGCCGAGGAATTCGGTCTTTTCGGACTCGCTGATTTCACCGATGTACTCGACGTGCGGCAGCGCGAACAGCGGCTTGATCTTCTCTTCGTAATACGCGCGGTCGGCCTTGTCGAGCTTCGCGGCGATCTTGATCGGCAGGCCGGCCTGCTCGGCGATGCGGATCGCCGTGTCGACGCGCTTCTCCGGCGAGATGCGGCCGAGGAACGCGAGGTAGCTCGGCTTCACGTTCGGGATCGGCGTCAGCAGGTTTTCCGGCAGGCCGTGGTACACGGTCGACAGCCAGTTCGCCTGCGGCAGCGGGATGCGCTGGTTGTCGGAGATCGACACGACCGGCACGTCGCTGAATGCGTTGAAGATCGGCTGCAGCTCCGGCAGGTCGAGACGGCCGTGCATCGTCGTCAGATGCGGAACCGGCTGGCGCGAGAACAGCGAGAACGGGTAGTAGTCGATGTGGCAGTGCAGGACGTCGAACTCTTCCGCGCGGCGGCGCACCTGCTCAAGCAGCAGCATGTGCGGGGCCATCACGTCGCGGATCGTCGGATCGAGGCGCAGCGCCTGCGGCCAGCACGCTTCGAGCTTCGCGGAAGTCTGCGAATCGCCGCTCGCGAAGAGCGTGACGTCGTGCCCCATCTCGACAAGCGCTTCGGTGAGGTAGGACACCACTCGCTCGGTACCACCGTACAGTTTCGGGGGCACCGCTTCGTGCAACGGAGCGATTTGGGCGATTCGCATGCGTAACTCCTAAAAAATCGGCTAAAAACCAGGTATGGGTCGGCAACCTGCCGGCGGTCCGGGCTGGATGCATGTCGCCCGAACGTCGGACGAATCAGCCTGCCGGGGGCGTCGAACCCGCGCTGCTCAAGGAGCGTCGGCGACGCGACAGGCATAGAACGTTTGAAACGAAGACCCGTTGACAGGGGTTCGTAAAAAACCTGGAATCGAACCCGGAGCCGATTATCTAGGGTTAATCCCGATACGGCGCACAACATTTCAAACACTTTACTTTGTTACAAAGGTGCAACACTTTGCAACCCGCGGACTTGGGTGTCCGTTCTAGAGTGGAAGGCCCTTTTGGCATTCCTCGCCCCCGTGGCTGCCGGCAGCGTGATTCCGGCACATGAGGCAGGACGGGATGCCGGATTTTATCTCAAAATCGATCGCGGGCCGCTGACCCAGTCAAGATTCGCGCAGCGCAGCGCACGGCCTTGTTTACAATGCCGGATTATTCAGTCCGGGCGAACGTCGGCATGCGACCCAGCCGCCACGCTCAATCACCGAATCACCGCACGCATATTTTGGAATATCTCACCCCTGCCCAGCGCAACGCCCACAACGCGAAGCTGTCGAGCTACGCGCACCGGCCGCTCGCGTTCCTGTTCCGCTACATCCGCCTTCACCCCGTCGCCCACCTGGTCGTGCTCGGCAGTGTGCTGGCCGCCGTCGGCTGCGCGCTCGGCTCGCAGTACGCGATCAAGCACCTGATCGACGTGCTGGCGACCGGGCGCCATCATCCCGGCCCGCTGTGGAGCGCGTTCGCGCTGCTCGTCGGGCTGATCGCCGCCGACAACCTGCTGTGGCGCGTCGGCGGCTGGTTCGCCGCGCACACGTTCGTCGCGGTCACCGGCGACCTGCGGCGCGACCTGTTCCAGTACCTGATCGGCCATTCACCCACCTACTACGCGGAGAAGCAGCCCGGCACGCTCGCGAGCCGCATCACGGCCACGTCGAACGCCGTCTACACGTCGGAGAACACGATGGCGTGGAACGTGCTGCCGCCGTGCATCGCGGTGATGGGCGCGATCCTGATGATCATCGTCGTCAATCCGATGATGGCGGCCGGCCTGCTCGGCTGCTCCGCGGTGCTGTCCGTCGTGCTGTTCAAGCTGGCCGGCCGCGGCTCCGCGCGCCACCACGCGTTCGCGGCGAAGGCCGCGGCGGTCGACGGCGAGCTCGTCGACGTGATCGGCAACATGGGCCTCGTGCGCGCGTTCGGGATGACGCTGCGCGAACAGAAGCGCTTCGGCGCGACGGTCAAGGCCGAGATGGATGCGCGCCAGCAGAGCCTGCTCTATCTCGAGAAGCTGCGCCTGCTGCACGCTGTGATCACCGCGATGCTGTCCGCCGGCCTGCTCGGCTGGGCGCTGTGGCTGTGGGACCAGGGCCGCGCGACGTCGGGCGACATCGTGCTCGTCAGCTCGCTCGGCTTCACGATCCTGCACGGCACGCGCGATCTCGCGGTCGCGCTCGTCGACGTCACGCAGCACATCGCGCGTCTGTCCGAAGCGGTCAAGACGCTGCTCGAACCGCACGGGATGCCGGACCGCTCCGACGCGCAGCCGCTGTCGGCCAAGGGCGGCCGCGTCGACTTCGAACGCGTGACGTTCGCGTATCCGCATCGCCGCGCGATCCTCGACCACTTCGACCTCCATATCGAGCCGGGCCAGCGCGTCGGCCTGATCGGCAAGTCGGGCGCCGGCAAGTCGACCGTGCTCGCGCTACTGCAGCGCTTCTACGACACGCAGGATGGCGCCGTGCAGGTCGACGGCCAGGACGTGAAGACGATCACGCAGGACAGTCTGCGCCAGGCGATCGCGCTCGTGCCGCAGGACATCTCGCTGCTGCACCGGACGATCTACGACAACATCGCGTACGGCCGCCCCGATGCGACGCGCGACGAAGTGCTCGCCGCCGCGCGCGACGCCCGCTGCGCCGAGTTCATCGAAGCGATGCCGGAAGGCTATGACACGATCGTCGGCGACCGCGGCGTGAAGCTGTCGGGCGGCCAGCGCCAGCGCATCGCGATCGCGCGCGCGATCCTGAAGGATGCGCCGATCCTGCTGCTCGACGAAGCGACGTCGGCGCTCGACAGCGCGTCCGAGGAAGCGATCCAGAGCGCGCTCGACCGCCTGATGGTCGGCCGCACGGTGATCGCGATCGCCCACCGGCTGTCGACGCTGCGCAACTTCGACCGGATCATCGTGATGAACAACGGCAAGGTGATCGACGACGGCCCGCCCGACGTGCTGCGCAACCGCCCCGGCCTGTACCGCGACCTGCTCGCGAAGCAGCACGGCCGTCATCATCCGGCCGCCGACGGCGGCACGCCGACCGGCGAACGCGTGGCCTGACGCACCGGCCCGTCGCCGACAAAAAAGCCGCGGTGCTTCACGCACCGCGGCTTTTTTTCATCGCACGGGAAACCGCCGGCTATGCGTGCTGCAGATCGCGCAGGAAGTTGTCGCGCCACACCGACACGTTGTTCTCGCGCAGCTGCGCGATCATGTCCGTGTAACGCGCGCGCCGCTCGGCGAGCGGCATCGTGAGCGCCTGCGACAGCGCATCGGCCATCCCGTCGATATCGATCGGATTGACGATCAGCGCGCCCGTCAGCTCGCGTGCGGCGCCCGCGAAACGCGACAGCACGAGCACGCCCGGATCGTCCGGATTCTGCGCGGACACGTACTCCTTCGCGACGAGGTTCATCCCGTCGCGCAGCGGCGTCACGTAGCCGACCCGCGCGAGCCGGTACAGCGCGGCGAGCAGTTGGCGATCGTACTGGCGATGGATATACAGAATCGGCGCCCAGTCGAGCTCCGCGAAGCGTCCGTTGATGCGCCCCGACTCCCCTTCGAGCTGCAGCCGGATGTCCTGGTAAGCGCGCAGCTCCGCGCGGGTCGACGGCGCGATCTGCAGGAACGACACGCGATTGCGATGCGACGGCTCGTGCTCGAGCAGCTTCTCGAACGCGCGAAAGCGTTCGACGAGCCCCTTCGAGTAATCGAGCCGGTCGACGCTCATGATCAGCTTGCGGCCGCGCAGCGACGTGGCGAGCGTGCGCACCGCCTTGCCGTGCTCGCCGGCCTGCGCGAGCGACGCGATTTCGTCCGGATGCACGCCGATCGGATACGCGGCCGCGCGCAGCGTCCGGCCGAATGCGCGCACCGTCGCCAGATGGCCGTCGCGCTCGATCGCGCCGTCCGCTTCGGATTCGACGTAGTCGCAGAACGCGCGCAGGTCGGGTTCGGTCTGGAAGCCGAGCAGGTCGAACGCACAGAGCGATTCGACGAGATCTCGGTGCGGCGGCACGTTGACGAGCACCTGCGCGGCGGGAAACGGGATGTGCAGGAAGAAGCCGATGCGGTTCTTCACGCCGGCCGCGCGCAGCGCGCGTGCGAACGGGATCAGGTGATAGTCGTGCACCCAGATCACGTCGTCGTCCTGCAGCAGCGGCACGAGCTGCCGGGCGAGCCACACGTTCACGCGGCTGTAGCCTTCGAACTCGTGACGGTCGTACTGGATCAGGTCGGTACGATAGTGAAACGCGGGCCACAGCGTCGCGTTCGAGAAGCCGCGGTAATACTGGTCGTAGTCGCGCCTCGACAGCCCGATGGTCGCGAACGTGACCGGCCCGTGCTCCTCGACGCGGATCTGCGGCGCGCCGGACGCGACGACTTCGCCGCTCCAGCCGAACCACATGCCGCCCGTTTCCTTCAGTGCGTCGTAGACGCCGATCGCGAGGCCGCCCGCCGCCGGTTCGCCTTCCGAAATCGGCGCGACGCGGTTTGAAACGATGATGAGGCGACTCATGCGTGCGGCTGCTCCGCACCGAGCCAGCCGGCGATCTGCTCGTGCAGCGCGTCGACCGAATCGAGACGCATCCGCGCGGACGTCTCGCCCGCGCCGATCTTGATCGACAGGCCGCCGCGCGCATTGACCACCGCGAAGCCCTTCTCGTCGGTCAGGTCGTCGCCCGCGAACAGCGGCATGCGGCCCGCGAACGGCGGCTCGTCGAGGAACGCGGCCAGCGCGCGCCCCTTGTCGACGCCCTTCGGCTTGATCTCGAACACCATCTTGCCGGGCTGCAGCACGTACGCATCGGGATAGTCGGCGACGAGGCGCTCGGTGGCGGCGCGCGCGGCCGCCTCGCGCTCGGGCGCGTTGCGGTAGTGCAGCGCGACGGCCGCGCCCTTGATTTCGAGCAGCATGCCCGGATGACGGTCGACGACGGCCGCCAGCTCGCGCTCGATGCGCAGCAGGCGCTCGTCGTTGAAGCCGATGCGCTGCGTGTCGCCGTTCGCATCGCGGCGCTCCGCGCCGTGCAGGCCGGCGATCGGCAGGCCGGGAATCTTCAGGAACGAGTCGATACTGTCGATGCCGCGCCCGGACACGACCGCCACCGCGCCGTGCGAGCGGCGCTGCAGCTCGCCGAGCAGCGTCGGCAGCGACGACGGAACATGAATGCTGTCGGGCGTCGGCGCCAGCTCGACGAGCGTGCCGTCGAAGTCGAAGAAGAACGCGGTATCGGTCAGGGACAGGGAAGCCGGAACGGATTGCATCGATTCGATAGTCTGAGGGCCGGCCGGCACAAACCGGGCCGCCGCTGCGCGAATGGAATTGTGCGCATCTTACCGCGCCTGCGCGTCCAGATGGGCGAAACCGGCGCAGCGCCGGCCGCGTGCGGCCCGTGGCGTCAACTGCGACATATTGCCCCGCTCGCCCGCCCCGTACGGCTTTCGAAAGGACGCGGGCGCGCGAATTGCGCTACAGTCGCAACCGCCTGCCGCGCGACGCATGGCATCGCGCCGGCCGGCTGCCCTTTCGTCCGATCGAGCCCCAGGGACTGTTTCCATATGGAACGCACATGCGAATGCCCGAAATCGCTCGTAGGGCAAGGAGTAAGGAGCGCCGTTTGGCCGGGCCAAACAAGTGACGAGCGACGCCGCCATACGGGCGATTTCGGGCATTCCCGTGACATGAATTTTTTAATTTGGGGTTGCCACGAGAACGGCCGCTCGCCGCGTTGCGCTCCTTGCGAATACGTCAGTATTCGCGGCGTCACGCGCCTCGCGAGCGGCCGTTCTCGTGGCAACGCATGCGCGTTCCATATGGAAACAGTCCCTGAGATGATGTCTGCCCGTCCCGCGCCGCACCGGCGCTTCTCCCGCCTCATCCGCACGGCCGCGGCCCTCGCCGCCGCCGTGGCGCTCGCCGCGTGCACGCACGACGAGCCGCGCTGGAACCTGACCAACGTCACCGGCCACCTGCCCGACCTGTCGTTCACGCTGACGGGCGGCGACGGCCGTCCGGTCGACGCCGATGCGTTCCACGGCCGCGTCGCGCTCGTCTACTTCGGCTACACGCACTGCCCCGACGTCTGCCCGGAAACGCTGGCGCGGCTGATGGAAGTGCTCGCCCGGCTCGGCCCGAAGGCCGATGACGTGCGCATCCTGTTCGTATCGGTCGATCCCGCGCGCGATACGCCGCAGGCGATGCAGTCCTATGTCGCCGCGTTCGACGCCGCGCACGCGCGCGGCCTGACCGGCACCGACCGCCAGATCGAATCGCTCGCGAAACGCTATCGCGTCGCGTATCAGATGGAAAAACGCGATCCGTCCGGCGGCTACGAAGTCACGCACAGCTCGGCCGTCTACATCTTCGACGCCACCGGCCGCGCACGCCTGCTCGCGACCGACCGCGATTCGCCCGACGCCATCGCCGCCGATGTGCGCCGGATCATCGACACCGCCTCCCCTGCCTGAATGCATCCCGACATGAAAACGAAAACGACTCTCAAGACGCTCGCCCTTCTCGCCACGCTGTGCGCCGGCGCTCACGCGTATGCGGCCGGCGCGATCACCGCGCAGAACGCGTGGGTACGCTGGCTACCGAACAAGCTGCCCGCCGGCGGCTACGTGACGCTCGTGAACGCGAGCGACAAGCCGGTCGATCTCGTCGACGTCGACAGCCCCGACTACGGGATGGCGATGCTGCACCAGACCGTGTCGAACGGCTCAACGCAGAAGATGGAGATGGTCGACAAGCTGACGATTCCCGCGCGCGGCAAGGTCGACATCGCGCCGGGCGGCTACCACTTCATGCTCGAGGAGCCGAAGCACGCGATCAAGCCGGGCGACACGGTGCACCTGCGCCTGAAATTCTCCGACGGCGAAACGGTCGACGCACCGTTCGCCGTGAAATCGCCGGCCCAGGCGAAGTGATGCGCGCGCGATGAACCTCCTGTACTGGCTCGATCCGTGGGAGCCGTCTCCCACCGTGGTGATCGCGGTGCTGACCGCCGCCGTGCTGTTCGCGCGCGGCGTGAAGAAGGCGAAGGTGTCGCCGCTGCGGCAGTTCTCGTTCTGGTTCGGGCTGACGGCGCTCTACATCGCACTGCATACGCGGCTCGACTATTTCTTCGAGCACGAATTCTTCATGCATCGCGCGCAGCATCTCGTGCTGCACCACCTCGGGCCGTTCTTCATCGCGCTGTCGTATCCGGGCGCGGCGATTCGCGCGGGCATCCCGTTTCGCTGGCGGCAGCGCTTCGTGCGCCCCGCCCTCGCGTGGGCGCCCGTGCGCGCGACGCTCGACGTGGTGTTCCATCCCGTCGTCGCGGTCGTGCTGTTCGTCGGGCTGATCTATTTCTGGCTGCTGTCGCCGATCCACTTCATCGCGATGCTCGACTGGCGGCTTTATCGCGTGATGAACTGGAGCATGGTGATCGACGGGCTGCTGTTCTGGTGGCTCGTCGTCGATCCGCGTCCCGCGCCGCCCGCGCGGCTGTCGCCGGGGCGCCGGATCCTGATCGTCGTCGCGGCGATCCCGCCGCAGATCGCGCTCGGCGCGCTGATCTTCTTCACGCCGCACGAGCTGTATCCGATCTATTCGATCTGCGGCCGCGCGTTCACGTGGCTGAGCCCGCTGCGCGATCAGCAGATCGGCGGCCTGCTGCTGTGGATTCCCGGCTCGATGATGAGCGTGATCGGCGCGCTGATCGCGCTGCGCCACTGGCTGCGGCTGTCCGCGCGCGGGCGCCTGATCGATGAACGGTCCGCGCGCGCGGACCGGCAGCCGGTCGCACGCGCCGCGCACTAACCGCCGCGCGGCGCGGCGCGGCGCGCATTACGCGCGTGCGCGGCTCATCCACACGTGCGGGATGCCGTCCTCGTCGTGCACGTCCGAACTCGGCGCGAAGCCGAATGCGCCGTAGAAACGCTGCAAGTGGGCCTGCGCGTGCAGGCTCACCGGCGTATCCGGCCACTGCGCGCGGATATGCTCGAGCGCGCGCGACAGCAGCCCGTTGCCGAGGCCCGCGCCGCGAAACGCGGCGGTCGTCAGCACGCGGCCGATACGGACGTCGGTGTGCTGCGCGTCGGGCAGCAGCACGCGCAGATAGCCGGCCACGCGGCCGGCCGGATCGAAGGCGGCCAGGTGCCAGGCGGTCTGGTCCGCGTCGTCGATGTCACGATACACGCAGTTCTGCTCGACGACGAACACGGCGCTGCGTGCTTCGAGGATCGAATAGACTTCGCGCGCCGTCAGCACGTCGAAGGATTTCCAGCGCCAGTCGAGATCGGCGGCGCTCGGGGATGCGGCGGGTGCGGATGCGTTCATGTGCGGTCCTGATTCGGGCGCGCCGACCGGCGCGCGGCAATCGTCGATTATGCCTCGAAGCGCCGTCGCCGCGCGACCGCCGTCCCCGCCGCGAAAAAAAGGCCCCGCATTACGCGGGGCCTGTCCGTCATGCCGGCATCTGGCCGAAGCGGCCGCTGTTGAAGTCCTCGATCGCGGTACGGATCTCCGCTTGCGAGTTCATCACGAACGGCCCGTAACCGACGACGGGCTCGTCGATCGGTTCGCCGCTCAGGATCAGCAGCTTCGCGTCGCCGTTCGCTTCGATCTCGACGTCGCTGCCGTCGCGGCCGAGCTGCACGAACTGCGCTTCGCGGGCGACCGTCTCGCCGTTCACCAGCACGGTGCCGCCCAGCACGACCACCGCGAGCGTGCGCCCGTCGGCGACCGGGAACCGCGCATGGCCGCCGGCCACGAGCCGCACGTCCCACACGTCGATCGGCGTATGCGTGCGGGCCGGGCCGCGCCGCCCGTCGAGCTCACCGGCGATGATCCGCGCACGCCCCGCACCGTCCGGCAGCTCGACCACGGGGATGTCGGCGTTCAGCAGCGTCTGGTAGCCGGGCGCCCCCATCTTGTCCGCGGCGGGCAGGTTCACCCACAGCTGCACCATCTCGAGCGGGCCGCCACGCTTCGTGAACCCTTCCGAGTGGAATTCTTCATGCAGGATCCCGCTCGCGGCCGTCATCCACTGCACGTCGCCCGGGCCGATCACACCGCCCGCGCCGGTCGAGTCGCGGTGCGCGACCTCGCCGTCGTAGACAATCGTCACCGTCTCGAACCCGCGGTGCGGATGCTGGCCGACCCCGCGCGGCGCTGAGACCGAGCCCGGCTCGAACGTGGCCGGGCCCGCGTAATCGAGCAGCAGGAACGGGCTCAGGTGCGCGCCGTGGGACTGGTAGCTGAACATCGAACGCACCGGGAAACCGTCGCCGACCCAATGGCCGCGCGGCGCACTGTACACACCCTGGATCTTCTTCATTGCCTTCTCCGAATTGCGGCGAAACACGTGTTTCGCATCCATGAGTCACAATATAGAGATGGAACGATCGATCCGGTAGACTGCCGAAATCGCACTCAGCGTTCCATTTCATGAACGATAAAGCGCGGGATCTGAACGATCTCTACTACTTCGTGCAGGTCGTCGAACACGGCGGCTTCGCACCGGCCGGGCGTGCGCTGGACATGCCGAAATCGAAGCTGAGCCGCCGCATCGCGCTGCTCGAGGCGCGGCTCGGGATGCGGCTGATCCAGCGCTCGACGCGCCGCTTCACGGTTACCGACGTCGGCCAGACCTATTACGCGCATTGCCGCGCGATGCTCGTCGAAGCCGATGCGGCCGACGAGGCGATCGCGCTGCTGCACGAGGAGCCGCGCGGCATCGTGCGCGTCAGTTGCCCGATCGTGCTGCTCGATTCGCTGGTCGGCACGATGATCGCCGGCTTCATGGCCGCGTGTCCGCGCGTCGAAATCCATCTGGAAGCGACCAACCGGCGCGTCGACGTGGTCGGCGAAGGGATCGACGTCGCGATCCGCGTGCGCCCGCCGCCGCTCGAGGACAGCGATCTCGCGCTGCGCGTGCTGGCCGAGCGCGGCCAGTGCCTCGTCGCGAGCCCCGCGCTGCTGCGCGAGCAGGGCGCGCCGGCCGTGCCCGCCGATCTCGCGCGCCTGCCGAGCCTCGATCACGGCGCCCCGCAGTCCGCGCACGTGTGGCGACTGCGCGGGCCCGACGGCGCGCATGCGGAAATCCATCACCAGCCGCGCTTCGTGACGGGCGGCATGCTCGCGTTGCGTGCGGCGGCGATCGCGGGCGTCGGCATCGTGCAGTTACCGACGATGATGGTGCGCGACGAAGTGGCGCGCGGCGAACTGGCGATCGTGCTGCCCGACTGGGCGCCGCGACGCGAGATCGTGCATGCGGTGTTCGCGTCCCGTCGCGGGCTGCTGCCCGCAGTGCGCGCGCTGCTCGATTTTCTGGCGGAGCGGTTCGCCGAACTCGAACCCGATTGAGCGTGCCGCTTCGTGCATGACCGTGCATGACCGCGCGTGTCCGGGCGCTGCAAACCGCGCGTGCGTGCCGTAAACTGCGGTACGCGCATCGCGCATTCCCCAACCCTGATCGCATTCCCGCCATGTTCACGCTGTCCAACGACCCCACCGCCTCCAAGGCCGATCAATACGCGACGCTCGTCGAGCAGGCGCGCGCGCTCGTCGAGTCCGAACGCGACCTGACCGCGAACGCGGCCAACTTCGCCGCATTGGTGTACCACTCGCTCGACCGTCTCAACTGGGCCGGCTTCTACTTCTTCGACGGCACCGAACTCGTGGTCGGGCCGTTCCAGGGCAAGCCCGCCTGCGTGCGGATCGCGCTCGGCAAGGGTGTGTGCGGTACGGCCGCGCAGACGCGCGAGACGCAGGTCGTGCGCGACGTGCATGACTTCCCCGGCCATATCGCGTGCGACGCGGCATCGGAATCGGAAATCGTCGTGCCGCTGGTGGCCGCCGACGGCACGCTGATCGGCGTGTGGGATGTCGACAGTCCGGTCGCCGCGCGCTTCGACGAGGCAGATCGCGAGGGGATGGAAGCGCTGTGCCGCGTGTTCATCGAACACGCATGGCAGAAGACGCGCAGTTAAACGGCGGCCAGGCCACGCCCATCCATCGGGCAACCGGTCGCCGCGTTCGCATGTGAATCGCGCCTCACGACCGCGAACGAAAACGAAACGGGCCCCGCAAAGAGGCTCGTTTCACTGTGCCGCCGCCCCGCCCTTCGCGGCGCACGGCCGGTATCAGGCGGCGTGCGTGCCGGACAACGCCGCAAACGCCTGCGGCTTCGCGTCCTCGGTCAGCACCTCGAAGCCCGTTTCCGTCACCACGACCATGTGCTCCCATTGCGCCGACAGCGAATGGTCCTTCGTGACGACCGTCCAGCCGTCCGCGAGCATGCGCGTGTCGCGCTTGCCCGCGTTGAGCATCGGCTCGATCGTGAAGATCATCCCCGGCCGCAGCGGCACGCCGGTGCCCGGGCGGCCGTAGTGAAGCACCTGCGGCTCGTCGTGATAGACATCGCCGATGCCGTGCCCGCAGTATTCGCGCACCACGCTGAATCCTTCGCGATGCGCAACTTGCTGGATCGCGTAGCCGACGTCGCCGAGCGTTGCGCCCGGCCGCACCGCGCGGATGCCCGCGTGCATCGCCTCATAGGTCGTCGCAACCAGCCGCCGTGCGAGCTCGTTCGGCTCGCCGACGAAATACATGCGGCTCGTATCGCCGAACCAGCCGTCCTTGATCACCGCGATGTCGAGGTTCACGATGTCGCCGTCGCGCAACGGTCGCGACGTCGGAATGCCGTGACACACCACGTGGTTGACCGACGTGCACAGCGTTTTCGGATAGCCGTGGTAGCCGATGTTCGCGGGAATCGCGCCGAGCACGTCGACGATGTATTCGCGGCAGCGTGCGTCCAGTTCGTCGGTGGAGACGCCCGGCTTCACGTGCTCGGTGATCATCGTCAGCACCTGCGAAGCGAGCTTCGCGGCTTCGCGCGACTTGGCGATTTCCGCGGCGCCGCGGATCGGGATGTCTCGCTTCGCCATTACGCCACCTGCTCGATGCCGTGTTCGACCGGTTCCGCCGGCCCCGCGTCGCCGCCCCGCGCTTCGGCCTCGATCAGCATCCGGCAGATGTCGCCGTACGACAGCGCCGGATTGAGTTCCGCCAGCATGCCGACGCGCAGCCAGTGTTCGGCCTGCGCGTTGATCGAGCGGCTCAGCGCCGTGCTGGTCGAGCGCAGCCGCTCGTGCATGTGCTCGGAAATCTTGATGATGCCCATATATCCCCAATTAAACGAAACGTAGTCGATTCGTATATTACGCCGCGCGCGCCCGTCGGGCAAGCCGTCCGGACTTCGCCGAGCTATCGGCCGGCGGCGACCCCTGCCGTTGACATCGAATTCCAGTTTGCTGGAAAATATCTCCATCATGAAAGAATCAGCAGTCGCCACGGCCGACGACACCGGCATCAACGAACGCATCGCCCGACGCGTGCGCGACCTGCGCGCCGTTCGAGGCTACACGCTCGACGCGCTGGCCGCGCGCTCGGGCGTCAGCCGTTCGATGATCTCGCTCATCGAACGCGCGTCGGCCAGCCCGACGGCCGTCGTGCTCGACAAGCTCGCGGCCGGGCTCGGCGTGTCGCTGGCCGGACTGTTCGGCGGCGACCGGGACGACACGCCCGCGCAGCCGCTGGCACGCCGCGCGCAGCAGGCCGAATGGCGCGATCCGGCATCCGGCTATGTGCGGCGCAACCTGTCGCCTGCCGGGTGGCCGTCGCCGATTCAGCTCGTGGAAGTGGATTTCCCGCCCGGTGCGCGTGTCGCGTACGACAGCGGCGGACGCGAAAACGCGCTGCACCAGCAGGTTTGGGTCGTCAGCGGCCGTGTCGACGTCACGTACGGCGATACGCTCCACGAACTTCACGAAGGCGACTGTCTGGCGATGCGGCTCGACCAGCCGCTGATTTTCAGCAACCCGTCCTCTCATGCCGCGCACTATGCCGTCGTGATCTGCGATGCGTCCGCCGCCGGCGTGCGGAACCCTTGATGAACGCGTCGTCGCAGCAGCCGTGCGCGCGACCGATTGACTACCCATTGGAAGGAGCCCGCATGAATGCCCCGAAACCGCTCGACGACGTGCGCCTGATCGATTGCAGCGAGGCCGAGCATGCGCCGGCCATCCTGGAGATCCTGAACGACGCGATCGCGAACTCGACCGCGCTGTACGACTACAAGCCGCGTCCGCCGGAAGCGATGGTCGCGTGGTTCGCGGCGAAGCGCGCGGGCGGCTTCCCGGTCATCGGCGCGGTCGACGCGGCGGGCACGCTGCTCGGCTTTGCGAGCTGGGGCACGTTCCGTGCGTTTCCCGCGTTCAAGTACACGGTCGAACACAGCGTGTACGTGCATCGCGACCAGCGCGGCCGCGGGCTTGGCGAGGTGCTGCTGCGCGAAGTGGTCCGGCGCGCGCGGGAAGCGCAGGTGCACGTGGTGGTCGGCTGTATCGATGCGACCAATGCGGGAAGCATCGCACTGCATACGAAGCTCGGATTCGTGTACTCGGGCACAATCACGCAGGCAGGATTCAAGTTCGGCCGGTGGCTCGACGCGGCGTTCTATCAGTTGACGCTCGAAACGCCGGCGCAGCCGGTGGATGGTTGAGCGGAAATCTCAACATTGCATTGCCGAATCCCGTTCGAGAATCTCGCTTCATGCGCCGCCTGCCGGACTAATCCCAATTCAAGTTCTCGAACGGCGTGAACCATCCATACGTTTTTTTGTTGACCACGACTCGCCCTCCGTACACACCGTAACAGACATCTTTGTCCTTTCCTTTTCCCACCACGGGGGCGCCGCTGTCGCCCGGTTGCGTCTGAGCATCTCCGTCCAGATTGAGCAGGACGACGTGCTCAACTCTGTCGTTAGTATCCGGCACCGTGATATCCACATCCGGCTCTGCAACCGAGCAATTCACGAGACCGGAGAATGCCCCCTGCAACCATAAACGCTGGTCTTTTATGGGGCGAACGTTTGAACCGAACTCCACCTTCTTTTTACCGCTGTCCGTCCATATCTCATTGGGCGTTGCATCGACGCCAGACAATACGTTCACGATAGCGATATCCTGCTTGTCCTCGAGGAAGTTGTCGCGCAGAACGCCCGCCTGATTTGCGTCGTCCGGCTGCCCCACCTTTTGATCCTTTTTTCCAAATACATGGCCCGCCGTCACAAAGCACAGGTCGCCTTCATATGTCACAACCAGGCCTAAAGTGCCAATCTTGCTCTCGGTCACAATTTTGATGCCGCCGACCAGCGGACGGACTTTGAGATTGTTTGCCGGCATTACGGGCTCCACTGACGAGTAAACAAATCGATTGATGATTACCGAATACCTGTCAATAACGATGGAAAACGACTTTTGTGAATGTTGATACTGGATCTTAGGACAGCAAAGACGGATTCGACATGTCTCGCGAGATTTGCGCGACTGACGCGCGGTGCCAGCGAATAATCGGCGGCGCGGTAGAGGATTGACGGGGCTTCGGCGATCCGCTCCTCCGCAGGTTTTCTGTTCGTCACGGCGTGGTCGACTCGCTGCTCAGGCGAGCAACGTGCGCATCGGCCCCTCTTCGGCTTGGAACGTCAGGAAAAGCGGCTTTGGAAGAAGCTTCGAACGTCGAATAATGTATTCCCACGTTCGAGCGGGTCGTAATGACCTGGTGTCGCCATGCGCTGCCGAGAGCCGAGAGCCGGGCGCCATGCGACCGACGGGCCGACTCGGACGTGATCGGCGCACAAAAAGAAAAAGCCCCGCCGAAGCGGGGCTTTTTCTTTTCCTACCTGGAGGCGCGAGCCGGAGTCGAACCGGCCTAAACGGCTTTGCAGGCCGCTGCATAACCGCTTTGCTATCGCGCCAAAAGCGGACTGTCCGGATGCCGTGAGGCAAGCGACAGATTTTTATTCGAGGACCACAGGTCCATCAAATAAAAAGGGAAGCGTGGCTTCCCCATGACTTGGAGCGGGAGACGAGTCTCGAACTCGCGACCTCAACCTTGGCAAGGTTGCGCTCTACCAACTGAGCTACTCCCGCATTGTCCTGCACCTGCAGCGCTTCGCCGTACAACACGCTGCCAGAAAAATCTGGAGCGGGAGACGAGTCTCGAACTCGCGACCTCAACCTTGGCAAGGTTGCGCTCTACCAACTGAGCTACTCCCGCATGTGTCCTGCATCTGCAGCGCTTTGCCGTACAACGCGCTGCCAGAAAAAATCTGGAGCGGGAGACGAGTCTCGAACTCGCGACCTCAACCTTGGCAAGGTTGCGCTCTACCAACTGAGCTACTCCCGCGTATTGCTACGCTACTGCGTCCCCGTCACACGCTTACTTCGTCGTGCAGCGGAGAAGCGAGATTATGTCGAAGGCACTTTCGTGTGTCAAGGGCTTTTCGAGCCCTTTTTCCAAAAAACCTGCTCTGCCGGCTACGCGGCGCGGCTCACGCGCCGCCGCGCTCGCGAATTTGCGGCCACGCGAGCTTCATGTAGTACAGCATCGACCAAATCGTCAGCACCGCAGCGAGATACATCAGCCATTCGCCCCACACGCGCGTGTCGATCGTCACGACGCCGAGCGGCAGCGGCCCGTAGAACAGCAGCATCGGAATCGCGACCATCTGGCATGCGGTCTTGAACTTGCCGAGCTGGTTCACCGCAACGCTCTTCGATGCGCCAATCTGCGCCATCCACTCGCGCAGCGCCGAAATCGCGATTTCGCGGCCGACGATCACGAGCGCGATCGCCGCGTCGACCCGCGAAATCTGTACGAGGATCAGCAGCGCGGCCGTCACCATCAGCTTGTCCGCCACCGGATCGAGAAATGCGCCGAACGACGACGTCTGGTTCCACTTGCGGGCGAGATAGCCGTCGAACCAGTCGGTCAGCGCCGCGAGGATGAAGATCGCCGCCGCCGCGAGATTGCGGTGCGCGCCGCCCATCACCGTGTCCGGCAGGTAGAACACGCCGACGACGAGCGGAATCAGCACGATCCGTACCCACGTCAGGAAAATCGGGAAATTGAACGGCATGGCTTGCGGGACAGTAAAGGATTCGCAATTGTGCCGTGTCGACCGGCCAGCCACAAGAACGCTGGCAACGCAGCCGGCCGCACGGCCGCGTCAGTGAAGCTGCTTGTAGATCTGCTCGGCGAGCGCGTGCGAGATGCCCTCGACGCTCGCCAGTTCCTCGACACTCGCGGCCACCACGCCGCGCAACCCGCCGAACCGCGCGAGCAGCCGCTGCCGGCGCTTCGCGCCGACGCCTTCGAGTTCCTCGAGCCGCGACGTCTGGCGCGCCTTCGCCCGCTTGGCGCGCATGCCGGTGATCGCGAACCGGTGCGCCTCGTCGCGGATCTGCGCGACGAGCATCAGCGCGGCGCTTTCCTTGCCGAGTTCGAGCGGCGGGCGGCCGTCCGCGAACACGAGCGTCTCGAGGCCGACCTTGCGCCCCTCGCCTTTCGCGACGCCGACCAGCATCGACGTATCGAGGCCAAGCTCGGTAAACACCTGTCGGGCGATTTCGACCTGCCCCTTGCCGCCGTCGATCAGCACGATGTTCGGCAGCAGGCTCGACGCCTCGGCCTCGCGCGTCGACTCGCCGTCGATGCCGGCCGCTGCGTCGGCGGCGGCCGCCTGCGCGGCCTGTTCGACCATCTTCTCGTAGCGGCGCGTGAGCACCTGGCGCATCGCCGCGTAATCGTCGCCCGGCGTGATCCCGGTGATGTTGTAGCGGCGGTAATCTCCCGACTGCATCTTGTGATGGTGATAGACGACGCACGACGCCTGCGTCGCCTCGCCCATCGTGTGGCTGATGTCGAAGCATTCGATCCGCAGCGTCGCGAGATCGTCGCTGTCGTAGCCGAGCGTGTCCGCGAGCGCGCGCGTGCGCGCCTGCTGCGAGCCCTGCTCGGACAGCAGCCGCATCAGCGCGATCTGCGCATTCTGTTCGGCCATCGACAGCCACGCGCGCCGCTGCCCCTGCGGCTGCCGCACCAGCGACACCTTGTGGCCGGCCTGCTCGGACAGCAGCTCGAGCAGGTCGCGGCTCGCGGGCGCATGGCTCACGACCAGCACCGGCGGCACGCGATTGCCGAGATAGTGCTGCGCGATGAACGCGTCGAGCACCTCGGCTTCGACCGACGCCGCCTTCTCACGCGCGCCGCCGGTTTCTTCCACGGGCTGGTCCGGCAACGCATCGGCGCTCATGCCGGCCGTGTCGGCCGTGTCGGCCGTATCGGGCGCCTCCGCCAACTCCGCGTCGTCGCCGAGACCGCCCTCGGCGAGCGTCAGCGCGCTTTCGACATGCGTCGGGAAATACGCCTTGTCGCCGAGATGCCGGCCGCCGCGCACCATCGCGAGGTTCACGCACACGCGCCCGCCCTGTGCGACGACGGCGAGAATGTCGACGTCGCTGTCGCTGCCGACCTCGATCGCCTGCTGGTGCAGCACCGTCGCGAGCGAGCTCATCTGGTTGCGCACGGCCGCCGCCTGCTCGAATTTCAGCTCGGCCGCGAACGCGTGCATCTTCTGCTCGAGCTCCTTCATCACTTCGGACTGCCGGCCGAGCAGGAAACGCGCGGCGTTCGACACATCGATCGCGTAATCCTCGTCGGAGATCGCGCCGACGCACGGCGCCGTGCAACGCCCGATCTGGTGCAGCAGGCACGGCCGCGTGCGGTTGTTGAAGACCGAATCCTCGCAGGTGCGCAACTGGAACACGCGCTGCAGGATCTGGATGCTCTCGCGCACGGCCCACGCGCTCGGGAACGGCCCGAAATACTGGTTCTGCTTGTCGACCGAGCCGCGGTAGTAGGCCATCCGCGGGAAACGGTGCGCGGTGAGCTTCAGGTACGGATACGACTTGTCGTCGCGAAACAGGATGTTGTAGCGCGGCGCGAGCGCCTTGATCAGGTTGTTCTCGAGCAGCAGCGCTTCGGCCTCCGAACGCGTGACGGTTGTCTCGATGCGTGCGATGCGCGTGACCATCATCGCGATGCGCGGCGACAGCTGCGTCTTCGTGAAATAGCTCGACACGCGCTTCTTCAGGTCGCGTGCCTTGCCGACGTAGAGCACGGCGCCCGCCGCGTCGTAATAGCGATAGACGCCCGGCATGTGCGGCAACTGCGCAAGGATCTTCTTCGGTTCGAACGGGGTATCGGGAGCTTCAGGGGATGTCATGCGTGATCCGGGCGCCTTGTAACGCGGAACGGGTCCATTAGAATCGCCAGTTTAGAGCATTCACCGCCCGCTTCGATGCCCCGCACCACCGCTGCCCCCCTGCCCGCCGAGCCGCTCGCGCCGGGCGAACCGATCGCCTGCGACCTCTTCTGCACGGTGATCGACAATTTCGGCGACATCGGCGTCTGCTGGCGCGTCGCGCGCCAGCTCGCGCACGAGCACGGCTGGCAGGTTCGCCTGTTCATCGACGATCTCCGCACGTTCGCGCGCCTGCTGCCCGGGGTCGATCCCGACGCGGCGCGGCAGACGGTCGATGCGATCGTGATCGAACATTGGCACGCGGAAGTCGGCGACGCGCTGGAGATCGCCGACGTCGTGATCGAAGCGTTCGCGTGCGAGCTGCCCGGCGCGTATCTCGCGGCGATGGCACGCCGCGCGCGTCGCCCCGTATGGATCAACCTCGAATACCTGAGCGCCGAAGACTGGGTCGCCGACTTCCATCTGCGGCCGTCGCCGCATCCGCGCTACCCGCTGCTGAAGACGTTTTTCTTTCCCGGTCTGTCGGCCGGCACCGGCGGCGTGCCAAAGGAGCGCGACCTCGATGCGCGCCGCACGGCCTTCGAAACCGATGCGGCGGCGCGCGATGCATGGTGGCGGCGCGCGACCGGCGGCCCACCGCCGGCGCCCGGCACGACGGTCGTCAGCCTGTTCGCGTACGAAAATCCGGCCGTCGACGCGCTGCTCGCCCAGTGGCGCGACGGCCCGTCGCCGGTCGTCGCGCTCGTGCCGACCGGCCGCGTATCGCCCGCCGTCGCGCGTTTTTTCGGGGTCGAGTCGTTCGACGCGGGCACGCACGCGCGCAGCGGCAACCTGTCGGCGCACGGGCTCGCGTTCGTCCCCCAGGCCGACTACGATCCGTTGCTGTGGGCCGCGGACGTCAATTTCGTGCGCGGCGAGGATTCGTTCGTCCGGGCGCAGTGGGCACGCAAACCGTTCGTGTGGCACATCTACCCGCAGGCCGACGACGTGCACCTGCCGAAGCTCGACGCCGCGCTCGCGCACCTGTCGGCCGGCCTCGCCGCCGCGCCGCGCGCGGCGCTCGAGCGGTTCTGGCACGCGTGGAACGGCGCCGGCACGCCCGACTGGGCCGATTTCTGGCAGCACCGCGCCGCACTGGACGCCAACGCGGCCCGCTGGGCCGATGCGCTCGCGGCCGTCGGCGATCTCGCCGGAAAGCTGGCGGAATACGCAAAATCTCAGTTAAAATAAGCGGTTATCCGACGGCTGACCAGGCAAGCGCTCGCTTTTGGCGTCCACCGGACCGGACCGCTTGCGCCGTCAGCCGTTGTGCAACGCTCAGGCACCTATTTATTTGATTTGATCAGGACAGTTTTTTATGAAAACCGCACAGGAACTCCGCGTAGGCAACGTCGTGCAGATCGGCAGCGATGCATGGGTTATCGCCAAGGCCGAATACAACAAGTCGGGCCGTAACTCCGCCGTCGTCAAGATGAAGATGAAGAACCTGCTGACGAACGCCGGCCAGGAAGCGGTCTACAAGGCCGACGACAAGTTCGACGTCGTCGTGCTCGATCGCAAGGAAGTGACGTATTCGTACTTCGCCGACCCGATGTACGTGTTCATGGACGCCGACTACAACCAGTTCGAAGTCGAAGCGGAAATGATGGGCGAAGCGCTGAACTACCTCGAAGACGGCATGGCTTGCGAAGTCGTGTTCTACAACGAGAAGGCGATCTCGGTCGAACTGCCGACGGTCCTGGTTCGCGAAATCACCTACACGGAACCGGCAGTCAAGGGCGACACGTCGTCGGGCAAGGTGCTGAAGAACGCGAAGCTCGCAACGGGCTTCGAGCTGCAAGTGCCGCTGTTCTGCAACACCGGCGACAAGATCGAAATCGATACGCGTACGAACGAATACCGCAGCCGCGCGTAATCGCCAGCACGATCCGCATCGAACAAAGCGCCCTTCGGGGCGCTTTTTGTTTGTCCGGCGCCAACAAGCGGCCTCGGGCTGCTCTCAGCTGGAGCACAAAAGCCACCGGTAAAGATATTCAATTTGTATCATCGGTAACTGTTTTATAGCGCCGGAAAAATAATGGTCGTTACGCGTTCGGCGGGGCATAAAATCAGTTTTTAATCTGACATGCGGCTGCGGCCCCGCCGGCCGACAGCCCGCCTCTCTTGACTCGACCTGCGTCCACCATGCCACACGCCCTGATTGTCGAAGACGATCCCAACAGTCTGTCCGGCCTCACCGCGCTGCTCGCCGCGGACGGCTTCTCGGTCGACACGGCCACGTCGCTCGCCGAAGCTCGCACGGCGCTTGGCCGGTCGATTCCCGACGTCGTTCTCGTCGACCTGAACCTGCCGGACGGCAGCGGGTTCGACCTGCTCCAGCACCTGCCGCAGCAGCAGCCGAACGGCTCGCTGCCCGTCATCGTGCTGACGGGCAACGCGACGGTCGAGAGCGCGATCGAGGGCCTGCGTCACGGTATTTGGGACTACCTGCTGAAGCCGATCAACATTCCGCGTCTGCGCAGCCTGCTCGCGCGGATCCCGCGCCCGTACGAGCTGATCGACGAAGTGCAGTCGTTGCGCGCATCGCTGCGCCATCTCGGCCGCTTCGGCGCGCTGGTCGGCCGCAGCGACGCGATGCAGCACGTGTACGACATGATCGAGCACAACGCACGCACCGAAACGGCCGTGCTGTTCTCGGGCGAAGCCGGTACCGGCAAGAAGCTGGCCGCGCGCACGCTGCACGACCTGAGCCGGCGCCGCAAGGGGCCGTTCGTGTCGTGCGACTGCCGGACGATCGCGCAGGCCGGCCGGCACGGCGCATCGCTCGACAGCGTGCTGTTCGGCCATGAGCGCGGCGCGTTCGACGGGGCCGAGCGCCGCGAATCGGGCCTGTTCGAACAGGCGGGCGGCGGCACGCTGTTCCTCGACGAAATCACCGCGCTGCCGCTCGTGCTGCAGGAAGCGCTGCTGCAGGCGCTCGATTCGCAGAACTTCATGCGGATCGGCGGCACGAGCTCGATTGCGAGCGACTTCCGGCTGATTGCGACCACGCGCCGCCCGGCGCGCGAAGCGGTCGCGAACGGCACGCTGCGCGAGGATCTGTGGTTGCGCCTCGATGCGGCGTCGATCACGATGCCGCCGCTGCGCGAGCGCGACGGCGACGCGCTCGCGATCGCTGATGCGCTGATCGACGAACTGAATCGCGAAGCGCGCGCAACCGGTCGCAGCACGACCGACAAGCGCGCGGCGCCAGGCTTCGTGCGCGAGTGCGTGTCCTACGAATGGCCGGGCAACGTGCGCGAGCTGCAGGAGCGCGTGCGCTTCGCCTACGACGCATCGGGCGATTTCATCGAGACGCTGCGCGCGGGCGAGCCGAGCTTCTCGGCCGGCGCCGCGCTGAACGGCAGCAGCGTGCAGATCAAGGTCGGGACGCCGCTGTCCGACGTCGAGGATCTGCTGATCCGCGCGACGCTCGACGCGGTCGGCGGTACGCGTCACCGTGCGGCAACGCTGCTCGGCATCAGCCCGAAGACGCTGTACAACAAGCTGCAGCGGATGAAGGTGAACTGAGCGGGCGGCGATGCGCGCAGGCGCTGGCAGGGCTCGACCGTTAGTTGCGTCGAGATTCGCGTGGCCGGTCTGCTCGATTTCCGCGACTGCCCGGTCCGCGCCGGCAGTCACGCATAAAAAAGCCGCGCAGTTGCGCGGCTTTTCGTTTCGACGTCCTGAAGGGCGCATCCCGCGCCCTCTCCTCGCCGGCTCAGCTTATGCCAGTGCGCTGCTCAACAGCGCCTGCGCCCGCAGATACTCGGGCTGCGCGATCAGCTTGTCCCACTTGAGCGCCTTGCCGCGGGCGCGCATCCGCTTGATGCGCCGTACCGACTCGTCCGTCGCCCGCGCCTTCAGCCCGTTCAGCACGACTTCGGCCGCGTCCGGCTGGTTGCAGACGAGCACCATGTCGCACCCGGCCGCGAGCGCGGCGTCGGCCGCCTGCGTGAGCGTGCCGCCTTCGCGCGCGGCCTCCATCGACAGGTCGTCGCTGAAGATCGCGCCGGTGAAGCCGAGCCGCCCGCGCAGGATGTCCTGCAGCCAGACGCGCGAGAACCCGGCCGGGCGCTTGTCGACCTGCGTGTAGATCACGTGGGCGGGGATCACCGCGGACAACGACAGGCCGAGCCAGTCGTAAGGCGCGACGTCGTGCTTGAGAATCGTGTCGAGCGGGCGGTCGTCGGTCGGCAGCGCGACGTGCGAATCGGCCTCCGCGAAACCGTGCCCCGGGAAATGCTTGCCGCAGTTCGCCATGCCGGCGAGCGACAGCCCGTGGTTCAGGCTCTTCGCGAGCAGCGTGACGACGCGCGGATCGCGATGGAACGCACGATCGCCGATCACTTTCGAATGCCCGTAGTCGAGGTCAAGCACGGGCGTGAAGCTCATGTCGATCCCGCACGCACGCAATTCGGCCGCCAGGATGTAGCCGACGGCCGTTGCGACCTTCGTCGCGAGCAGCACGTCGCGATCCCACAGCTCGCCGAGGCGGCGCATCGCGGGCAGCACCGTGAAGCCGTCGGTGCGGAAACGCTGCACTCGGCCGCCTTCGTGATCCACGGCGATCAGGATGTCTTCGCGCACCGCGCGGATCGAGTCGGTCAGCGCGGTCAGTTGCGCACGGTTCTGGAAGTGCCGCGCGAACAGGATCACGCCGCCGGTATTCGGATGCGCGAGGCGCCGCGCATCGTCGCGCGACAGGGCCGTGCCGACGACGTCGAGCATGACCGGGCCGGGAGTCGTTTTCATCGAATCGGAAATTCCGTCAGGAGGGGGTTCGGGAAACAGGTGCGGGCGCGGCGTCCGTCTCGGCGATCACGAACGACACCGCGTAGTCGCGCTCGTCGCTGACCGTCACGCGCGCCGTGATGCCGCGGGCGGCCAGCCAGTCGGCCAGCTCGCCCGACGCGACCACGTACGGCTCGCCGCTCGGATGGTTGAGGGTTTGCAGCGCACGCCACGTCATCGGCCAGTGCATGCCGAGCCCGACCGCCTTCGAGAACGCTTCCTTCGCGGAAAAGCGCGTCGCGAGGAACGCGATGCCGCGCGCCTCGGAGCGGGCGCGCCGTGCATGGAACACGCGCAGCTCGTCGGGGCCCAGCACCTTCTCGGCGAACCGGCCGCCGGTGCGTTCGAGCACGGCCGCGATGCGGCTCACCTGGGCGATGTCGGTACCGATGCCGTAGATCGCCATGTCAGTACGCACCGGTGCGACCCGGCGAAGCCGGGCCCGTCATCACGCGCGACGCGCGGCGGTATTGCATCTTCAGCGCGCGCCGCCGTGCAGCGCGGCCACGCGTGCGGCGACCATGATCGCCTTCATCTCGCGCACCGCGTTGTCCCAGCCCGCGAAGATCGCGTGCGCGACGATCGCGTGGCCAATGTTCAGCTCGACGATGCCGTCGATCGCGGCGATCTGCTGCACGTTCGTGTAATGCAGGCCATGGCCCGCGTTGACCTTCAGGCCGAGCTGCGCACCGGCCTGCACGCCCGCGACGATACGCTCGTATTCGCGCTGCTGTTCGGCTTCGTCGTGCGCTTCGGCGTAACGGCCCGTATGCAGCTCGATCACCGGCGCGCCCGCTTCGTGCGCGGCGCGGATCTGCGTTTCGTCCGGATCGATGAACAGCGACACGCGCACGCCCACGTCGGCCAGTTGCTTGCAGGCCGCACGTACGGCCTCGAAGTGGCCGGCGACATCGAGACCGCCTTCGGTCGTCAGCTCCTCGCGCTTCTCGGGCACCAGACACGCGTCGTGCGGGCGCACTTCGCATGCGATGTCGAGCATCTCGGCCGTCACCGCGCATTCGAGGTTCATCCGCGTCTTCAGCAGCGGGCGCAGCTTGCGCACATCCGCATCGACGATGTGACGACGATCCTCGCGCAGATGCAGCGTGATCGCATCCGCGCCGGCTTCCTCGGCGGCGAGCGCCGCGCGGATCGGATCGGGATAGGTCGTGCCGCGCGCATTGCGCAGCGTCGCGACGTGGTCGATGTTCACGCCGAGGTCGATGGCGGTGGGCGTTGTCAGGAAGAAGCTCATAGGTTTTGCAGGTCGATCAGGATCTGACGCGTGGCAAGCGGCGTGCCGCCGAGATAGGTGTTCAGCAGGAAGCGCATCAGCGTCTTGCTTTGCGCAACCGTCTGGGCTCGATGGTAATCGTCCTGCTCCATGTCGAGCAACGTCTGGCCCGAAATGACCGGCCAGTGCGACGGGACGTCGTCGTCCGCATTGCGCACGCCGCGCTCGGGATCGAACACGTAGCGACGCTCGGGCTCGACCGCCCGACGCGCGACCGTGCGGTTCAGCGCCATCGCATAACCGGTCTCGCGCAGCAGCACGCGCTCGAACGAGCGCAGCACCTGCACCGCGGGCTCGCCGTGCGCGAGGCGCGTGAGGGTCAGCACGTAATGATTGAAGAGCGGCGGCTGGGGATCCTCGCGCGCGCAGAATTTCACGAGCAGCTCGTTCGCATAGAAACCGCAGAGCAACCCGTCGCCGCCGAGCGGCAACATGCCGCCGACCCACTCGGCGCCCGTCAGCGTGCGCACCTCGGATTTGCCCGACCAGGACAGCAGCAGCGGCTGAAACGTCTGCAGCACGCCGCGCAGCGCGGAATGCGGGCGCTTCGCACCCTTCGCGACGAGCGCGAGCCGGCCGTGATCGCGCGTCAGCACGTCGACGATCAGGCTCGTTTCGCGATACGGGTAACTGTGCAGCACGAACGCCGGCTGCTCGGCGACGCGGAAATCGGACGTGCGAGACGTCGCGCGCCGCGCCTTGCGCGGCGGTTCGGGCGGTGCCGGCAGCGGCGCGTCGTTCGCGCCGGCCGTCACCGCGTCTTCGGTCGACGTCAGCGCGTCATTCGTACCCATAGGCACGCAGCCCCGCCTCGTTGTCGGCCCAGCCGCTCTTCACCTTCACGAAGGTCTCGAGGTACACGGGGCCGTCGAACAGCTTCTCCATATCCATCCGCGCTTCGGTGCTGATCTGCTTGAGCTTCTCGCCTTTCTTGCCGATCACCATCGCCTTGTGCGAATCGCGCTCGACGAGGATCGTCGCGAAGATGCGCTTCAGGCGCCCTTCCTCCTCGAACTTGTCGATCAGCACGGTGCTCGTGTACGGCAGTTCGTCGCCGGTCCAGCGGAACACCTTCTCGCGCAGGATTTCGGCCGCGAGAAAGCGCGAGCTGCGGTCGGTCAGCTCGTCCTCGCCGTAGATCGGCTCGCCTTCCGGCAGGTACGGCTTGATCGTGTCCAGCAGGCGCTTGATGTCTTCCGGGCGCTGCGCCGACAGCGGCACGAGCTCGGTGAATTCGCGCAGCGTGCTCATCTGCTGCATGAACGGGAACAACGTCGCCTTGTCGGTCACGCGGTCGATCTTGTTCGCGATCAGCAGCGTCGGCATGCCGGGCGGGATCAGGTCGAGCACCTTCTGGTCGTCGGGCCCGAAGCGGCCCGCCTCGATCACGAACAGGATCACGTCGACCGACGTGAGCGTCGACGTGACCGCGCGGTTCAGCGAGCGGTTCAGCGCGGTGCTGTGGCGGGTCTGGAAGCCGGGCGTGTCGACGAACACGAATTGCGCGTCGTCGAACGTATTGATGCCGGTAATGCGGTGGCGGGTCGTCTGCGCCTTGCGCGACGTGATGCTGATCTTCTGGCCGACGAGTGCGTTCATCAACGTCGACTTGCCGACGTTCGGGCGGCCCACGATCGCGATCATGCCGCAACGGAAACCGGTAGGAGCGGGAGTGTTCATATCGTTTGGGAGACAGGTTCGGAAACGGCCGCGCGGCGCGCGGCACGATCGATGGGCAATTCAGTGGTCGGCATCGGCCACGCGCGCCTGCGCGGCAGCGAGGCTCGCGCCGCCCTGCGGCGTCTCGGCATCCGGCGCCGCCGCATCGCGTGTGCGCGCAGCCGCGCGGGAAGCGGGGTCAGTGCCAGCGGAAGACTTGTCGG
This sequence comes from Burkholderia metallica, assembly GCF_001718555.1. Classification (NCBI taxonomy): domain Bacteria; kingdom Pseudomonadati; phylum Pseudomonadota; class Betaproteobacteria; order Burkholderiales; family Burkholderiaceae; genus Burkholderia; species Burkholderia metallica. Next base: position 1,170,899 of record NZ_CP013401.1, on the reverse strand, counting down.
CGGACGACGCGGCCGGCTCGGCTGGCTGGCCCGCCGGCTTGTCGGCCGCACGCGCAGCGGGCACGGCTTCAGCAGGTTTCTCCGCGGACTTGTCGGATCGCTCGGCCGGCTTGTCGGCAGCCTTGTCGGCCGCCGGCTTCGCTGCCCGCTCGCCCTTTTCCGCCGTCGCGTCGACATGCGCCGCGCGAATCGCGGCCATCGGCGCAACGGCCGGTTCGGCAGCGCTCGCAGCGCCGGCCGCGGGCACCGCGCCGGCCGCCGCCCGCGCGTCGCGCGCCGCCGCGCGCTCCTTGCGCTCCGGCGAGCGCAGGTCGAGCGCTTCCTGCACGCCCTTCACGCCCGGCACGATTTCGGGTTCGACGTGCTTCGAGCCGCGCGCGTTTTTCGAGCGCTTCGGTTTCGTGGCCAGCATCGGCGCGGCCGCCATCACTTCGTCGAGCGCCTTCTTCGCGGCGGCCTGCTCGGCTGCGCGCCGGCTCGCACCGGAGCCCGACACCTTCACGTCGAGCTTCGGCACCGTGCATTCGACTTCGAATTGCTGATTGTGCGCCGCACCATGCGTCGCGACCACCGTATAGGTCGGCAGCGCGATCTTGTGCCCCTGCAAATATTCCTGCAGCAGCGTCTTCGCGTCCTTGCCGAGCGTACGCGGATCGATATGGTCGAGAATCGGGATATAGAGGCGCTTGATGACCCCCTGGGCGGCTTCGAAGCCGCCATCGAGGAACACCGCCCCGATGATGGCTTCGAACGCGTCCGCGAGGATCGATGGCCGGCGGAACCCGCCGCTGCGCAGCTCGCCCTCGCCCAGCCGCAGCCCGTCCGAGATATTCAGGGCCTGAGCAATTTCGTACAGCGACTGCTGTTTGACGAGATTGGCGCGCACGCGCGACAGGTCGCCTTCGTCCAGCTTGCTGAAACGCTGGAACAAAAGGGCGGCCACCGCGCAATTCAGAACGGAATCGCCGAGAAACTCGAGCCGTTCGTTGTGCGTGGCACTGTGACTACGATGGGTCAAAGCCTGGCGCAACAATTCCGCATTGCGAAATTCGTAGCGCAGCCGGCTTTCCAACTGGGATAAGGGCATGTGCAGGAGTATAACGCGGGCGCCGGTCGGGCCGAAACGGCACGGCCGGACGCGAAAAGGCGTGACGAGGCGGTGTTACCGCCGGTTCTTAAAGTAGTTCGGCAATACGCGACGCGGCCCGTGCATCGCGTATTGCGAGTGAGTCGACCGCGATCAGTTGAAGGAACCGATGCGCTTCAGGTCGCTGAAGTTCATCCAGATGAAGAACGCACGGCCGACGATGTTCTGGTCCGGCACGAAACCCCAGTAGCGGCTGTCCGCACTGTTGTCGCGGTTGTCGCCCATCATGAAGTAGTGGCCGGGCGGCACCTTGCAGATCACGCCGCGGCTGTTGTACGTGCAGTTGTCGCGATACGGATAGTCATATGCGCCCATCACGAACGGCGGCACGGCCGGATTGTTGAGGATCGCATTCTTCTTGTTGCCGATCGTTTCCTCGAACTGCTTCGCGTAATTCTGGCGCTCGTCGTCGAAGAAATCGGGCAGCGGCGTTTCGGGCACCGGCTGGCCGTTGATCGTGAGCTGCTTGTCCTGATACGCGACGGTATCGCCCGGCAGGCCGATCACGCGCTTGATGTAGTCGACCGACTCGTCCTTCGGATAGCGAAACACGACGACGTCGCCACGCGACAGCGGGCTGCCCTGCGTGATCTTCGTGTTCGTGACCGGCAGGCGCAGCCCGTATTCGAACTTGTTGACGAGGATGAAGTCGCCGACGAGCAGCGTCGGCACCATCGAGCCCGACGGAATCTTGAACGGCTCGACGACGAACGAGCGCACGACGAAGACGGCGAGGATCACCGGGAAGAAGCTCGCGGTGTACTCGAGCCACCACGGCTGGCGCAGCTTCTCGTCGCGCAGCTTCGAACGCGTCTGCACCGCATTTTCATCCGCGAAACGCTTGTCGATGCGCGACTGCTGACGGTCGAACTCGTCGACCGCCAAGTCGGCCGCCTTGCGTCGCCGCGGCAGGAACACCAGTTTGTCCAGCACCCACGCTACGCCCGTCACGATGACGAGCACAAAAAGAATCAGCGCAAAATTCATAAAAGGATCAGTCCTGTTATTTGTCTTCGACGCGCAAGATCGCAAGGAACGCTTCCTGCGGGATCTCGACCGAACCCACCTGCTTCATCCGTTTCTTGCCTTCTTTCTGCTTCTCGAGCAGTTTCTTCTTCCGCGTGATGTCGCCGCCGTAGCACTTCGCGAGCACGTTCTTGCGCAGCGCCTTGATGTTCTCGCGCGCGACGATGTGCGCGCCGATCGCAGCCTGGATCGCCACGTCGTACATCTGGCGCGGGATGATCTCGCGCATCTTCGCGGCGACTTCGCGGCCGCGGTACTGCGACTGCGAGCGGTGCACGATGATCGACAGCGCATCGACCTTGTCGCCGTTGATCAGCATGTCGACCTTCACGACGTCCGACGAACGGTATTCCTTGAACTCGTAGTCCATCGACGCATAGCCGCGCGACACCGACTTCAGGCGATCGAAGAAGTCGAGCACGATCTCGGCCATCGGGATCTCGTACGTAAGCTGCACCTGGCGGCCGTGATACTGCATGTTGATCTGCGAGCCGCGCTTCTGCTCGCACAGCGTGATCACGGAGCCTACGTAATCCTGCGGCATGTACAGGTTCACGGTGACGATCGGCTCGCGGACTTCGGCGATGCGACCCGGCTCCGGCATCTTCGCCGGGTTCTCGACCATGATCGTCGAGCCGTCGCTCTGCACGACCTCGTAGACGACCGTCGGCGCGGTCGTGATGAGATCCATGTCGAACTCGCGCTCGAGCCGCTCCTGCACGATTTCCATGTGCAGCAGCCCGAGGAAGCCGCAGCGGAAACCGAACCCGAGTGCCTGCGACACTTCCGGCTCGTACTGAAGCGACGCGTCGTTCAGCTTCAGCTTCTCGAGCGATTCGCGCAGCGCGTCGTACTGGTTCGCCTCGACCGGATACAGCCCCGCGAACACCTGCGGCTTCACTTCCTTGAAGCCCGGCAGCGGTTCGGCAGCGGCCTTGTTCGCATGCGTGACGGTGTCGCCGACCTTCGCGGCCGTCAGTTCCTTGATGCCGGCGATGATGAAGCCCACCTGCCCCGCCGACAGCGACTCGAGATTGCGCGACTTCGGCGTGAACACGCCGACGTGCTCGACCGGATACTGCGCGCCGGTCGCCATCATCTTGATCTTGTCCTTCGGGCGCAGCGTGCCGTTGACGATGCGCACGAGCATCACGACGCCGACGTAGTTGTCGAACCACGAATCGATGATGAGCGCCTGCAGCGGTGCGGCCGGATCGCCCTTCGGCGGCGGCACCTTCGCGATCAGCGACTCGAGCACGTCCTCGACGCCGAGGCCCGTCTTCGCGCTGCAACGCGTCGCGTCGGTCGCGTCGATGCCGATCACGTCCTCGATCTCCTCGATCGCGTTCTCGGGGTTCGCGGCCGGCAGGTCGATCTTGTTCAGCACCGGCACGACTTCGACGCCGAGCTCGATGGCCGTGTAGCAGTTCGCGACAGTCTGCGCCTCGACACCCTGGCTCGCGTCGACCACGAGCAGTGCGCCTTCGCACGCGGACAGCGAGCGGCTGACCTCGTACGAAAAGTCGACGTGCCCCGGCGTATCGATCAGGTTGAGGTTGTAGACCTTGCCGTCGCGGGCGCGATACGACAATGCTGCCGTCTGCGCCTTGATCGTGATGCCGCGCTCGCGCTCGATATCCATCGAGTCGAGCACCTGCGCTTCCATTTCACGGTCTGCGAGGCCGCCGCATACCTGGATGATGCGATCCGCGAGCGTCGACTTGCCATGGTCGATGTGCGCGATGATCGAGAAATTGCGAATATGATCCATTCAGTGCCGATCAAGCGAAAAAGGCGCGCTCGACGACTGCGGAGCACGCCTTGTAAGTCGGTGAAAAAACGGCTTATTTTAGCCGAAAAGGCCTAGGACGGGCGGGATTTCGGACGCCGCGCCGTGCAGCGGCCCGCCGCGGGCGTCTGCCCCGGTCACCCGTTGCGAAGCGAAGCCGGCCAGCGGCGCGCGCCGCTCAACGCCGGGCTGCCAGTACGGCGCGCACCCGGGCGCCGTCGAACCGGTGACGGCACACTTCCGCGCCGTCCAGCAGCAGCACGGGCACGTCCTCGTCGTAGCGGGCGACGAGTGCCGCATCGGTGTCGATGTCGACATATTCGACCGCGACACCGAATTCGGCCGCCACCGGCGCCAGTGCGTCGCGCATGTCGTCGCACAGGTGGCACCAGCCGCGGCCGTAGAGCGTGAACATCGGCGCGTTACTTCTGGCGCGGCCGCACGGGCACGAACTGCGTATTGTCGCCACGCCGCACGAGCACCGCGACCGCCTTCTGCGGATCGAGCTGCGCGGTCACGTCGGCGAACTGCTTCGCGTTCGTGATGTCGGTGTCGCCCACACGCAGCACGATGTCGCCGCGCTGCAGGCCCGCACGGGCGGCCGGGCCGTCGACGCCGTCGACCTGCACGCCGTTCTTCAGCTTCAGCGTCTTCATCTGCTCCGCCGTCAGGTCGCTGACCGTCAGACCGAGCGAATTGGCCTGGCGCGGCTTCTGCGGCGCGTTCTTGCGCTGCTCGGCCTTCGCGGTCGTTTCCGACGGCGTCTCCGCGATCGTAATCGGCAAATCGCGAGCCTGGCCCTTACGCCACACGCTGACCGTCGCCTTCGTGCCGGGCTTCGTGTCGCCGACCATGCGCGGCAGATCCGACGCCGCCTCGACCGGACGGCCGTTGAACTTCAGGATGATGTCGCCCGGCTGGATGCCCGCCTTGTCGGCCGGACCACCCGGCTCGACGCTGCTGACGAGCGCGCCTTCGGCCTTCGGCAGCCCGATCGAATCGGCCACGTCCTTCGTCACTTCGCCGATCGCCACCGCGATCCGGCCGCGCGTGACCTTGCCCGTCGCCTTCAGCTGGTCGGCCACGCGCATCGCCTCGTCGATCGGAATCGCGAACGAGATGCCCATGAAGCCGCCGGTACGGCTGTAGATCTGCGAGTTGATGCCGATCACCTCGCCCTGCATGTTGATCAGCGGGCCGCCCGAGTTGCCGGGGTTCACCGCGACGTCGGTCTGGATGAACGGCAGGTAATCGCCCGTGTTGCGGCTCTTCGAGCTGACGATGCCGGCCGTCACCGTGTTGTCGAGGCCGAACGGCGAACCGATCGCGACGACCCACTCGCCGACGCGCACCTTGTTCGAATCGCCGATCGCGACGACCGGCAGGTTCGATGCCTGGATCTTGACGACCGCGACGTCCGTGCGATCGTCGACGCCGATCAGCTTCGCCTTGAATTCGCGCTTGTCGGTCAGCGTCACGTAGATGGTGTCCGCATCGTCGACGACGTGCGCATTGGTCATCACGTAGCCGTCGGCCGACACGATGAACCCGGAACCGACACCGCGATTCTGCTCGGTATCGGGCGGATTGTCCGGCGCCGGCGCGTTCTTCGGGTTGCCGCCGCCATTGCCGCTACCGTTGCCGGGCGCCTGCGGCAGCGGAATGCCGAAGAAGCGCCGGAAGAATTCCGACATGTCGCCGTTGTCGAAGCCCGGCGGGAGCATCCCGCGCGGGCCACTGCTCGTCGGCACGTTGGCGGTGGTCCGGATGTTCACGACGGCCGGCCCGACCTTCTCGACCAGGTCGGCGAAGTCGGGCAGGCTGGCAGCGGGAGCCGTCACCGCGAACGCGGCATGCGGCACGAGCGGCAGGCAGGCAGACAGCGTCGCCGCCACGAGCCATTTGCGCAGCGTGAGTTTCATCATGTGGAAGCCGTAGCGTTACTTGGAAGCCTTGTATTCTATGGCAGACGCGAACTGCTGCAACGTGGCCGGCGGCACTTCGCCGAGCACGGTGATCCAGTAGTCGCCGCGGCGCTTGACGAGCACGTTCGTCGCGCCGGTGCTGCCCGCGCCTTCCTTGCGCGTATTCTTTTCGGCCGGCTCGATGAAGACCGAGATCGTCGCGAGACCGTCGGTGAAGACGGCCTGATCGACCGGAATCGGCGGCTCGCCCGCGTCGCGCGCAGCCATCGGGCGGCGCACTTCACGAATCTTCTGGAAGCCGGCGACACCCGGCGCGAGCTGCCAGCCCTGCGCTTCCATGTCGACCGTCGCGACCGGCGGCCGCACGACCGTCCAGCCGTTCAGGTTGCGCATGCCGGCCGCGATCGCGGCCTTGTCGCCCCCCGCACCGCCCGTCTGCAATTGCGAGAACGCGATTTGCTCGAGCACGTGATCGTTCGCGTCGAGCGTCTGCGAGCGCAGCAAGAGCCCCGTGCGCGCGTCGGCCCACAGCTTGTACGTGAAGCGGTATGCATCCTTCGGCACGAGCTCGACGACCTGCGCGTCGATCCCGGCCACGCGGTCCTTGCCGAGCGACTTCGCGTCGTAGACGGACATCACGTGTTCGCCGCTCGCACCGAGCAGCGACGGGAACGAATCGCGCGTCTGACGGCGCTCGACCACGCACAGCTTGCGCTCGGGCACGAACGTGTACAGCTCGTCGTTGTGACGCAGCAGCTTGCGCGGCTTGCCGTCGAGCGTCTCGATGCGCTCGAACTCGCCTTCGCGGGACGCGACGTGCGCGATGCGCGACGACTGCACGTACCCGCCGCGCTGGTAGACGAACGTGCCTTCGTAAGTCTGCTGCTGCGCCGCCTGCTGGACGCGGTCGAGCCAGTCGGCGGCACCCTTGCGGGTCGCGACGGGATCGTCCGGTTGCTGGGCGCCGGCAGGAAGGGATTGAACGGACAACAGGGCGGCTGCGCAAAGCAGGAGGGCCGGCAGCCGCTTCCATCCGGAGATGGCGTGATTCAACTGCAATGTCCGCATCGGGGTTATTGGCCTGGCGTGGTGGTCACGGCTGCGCGGATCAGCGGCATCGAACCCGTGACGACGGGCTGCTGCGCGAATTGCTGATGCGCTTCAAGGTATTGGTCGAGGCTGGCGTCGCGGATGATGTTGACGTCCTGCAGCCCCGGCTGGGCCGATGCCTGCGCAACCGTCACGCGCTGCAGGTTGCCGCCTCGCGGCGCACCGGCCGACGCGACCTGGACGGCGCCGGGCGCACCGGCCGTCTGCATTTGCGGGACGACAATCCACGTCAGCGTGGCCGCCGCGGCCGCGACCGCGAACGCGGGCACGACGCGCCGGCGCAGCGACAGCAGCCTGCGCGCGACCGGCGCGGCGGCCGGCGCGAGCAGGTGCGGCTCGCTTTCGAGCGCAGCCGACATGCGCGCGGTGAACGCGACGCTCAGCGCGGGCGACAGCGCCAGCTCGTCCGAGCGCAGCGCATCGCCGATCAGGTGGTAATGGGCCCACGCAGCGCGATCCGCGCGGTTGAGCTCAGCCAGAAACTGCCCGTTGTCCGGGCCATCGAACATTTCGCCGTCGACCAGCGCGGAAAGGCGCTCGCCGCGCGAGCACGCTTGCGACTGCGTATTGACCGACCCCATGATGCTCCCCATCTTGCACACCCCGTCGTGACTTCACGACTCTTAACCGTAACTAGACCCCGACCCGCGTCGCTCCGCCTGTCGCGCTTACCAGCGCTTGCCTTCGGGCGTATCGAGCAGCGGACGCAATTTGGCAGCGATTGCCTCGCGTGCACGGAAGATCCGCGACCGGACCGTCCCGATCGGACAGCCCATCATTTCCGCGATCTCTTCGTAGCTCAGGCCCTCGATCTCGCGCAGCGTGATTGCCTGGCGCAGTTCTTCGGGCAGCAGAGCCATTGCAGCGTTGACCGTCTCGGCAATCTGCTTGCTCATCAACATCGATTCAGGCGTGTTGATATCCCTTAGTTGGTCTGCGTCGGAGAAAGTTTCCGCTTCCTCCGCATCGGCCTCGGTCGAGGTCGGCGCCCGGCGGCCTTGCGTCGCAAGGTAGTTCTTCGCCGTATTGACGGCAATCCGGTACAACCACGTATAGAACGCCGATTCGCCGCGGAATTGCGGCAGCGCACGATACGCCTTGATGAACGCGTCCTGGGCCACATCCTCGACCTCGGCGGGATCCCGCACGAGGCGCGAGATCAGCCGAATGATCTTTCGGTGGTATTTGGAGACCAGGAGTTCGAACGCTGCCTTGTCGCCCTTCTGTACGCGCTCGACCAGAGCCTGATCGATTTCTTTTTCACTCACCTGACAAATCCGTTAACTAGGGATGCAACGCGGAGCGTTATTGTAGCGTTCCGACGCGGGGCGCAAGTTACGGTCGGTAACCGCGCCGCCGTCACGCCCGCCCCGCCGCGCCCGCCGTTCTCGCCAGCACGGACAGCGCGCTGAACGATGCGGCGTCGAGCGCATCGGCCGGAATCAGCAGCGGCCGGGCCCGCCGGACGCCCTGCCCGACCGACAACACCAGCAGCAGACTGCTCCAGTGCGCATGACCCGTCACGCGACCGCGGGCCAGCAGGCGCCCGGTGCGACCAAACGCCGCGATTTCCCCGAAAGCATCGATCCGAAGCTCGGCCGGCAGCCGGCGGGCACAGGCTCGCGCGGCGCACACGGCCAGCAGCGCGGCCGTGACGGCCGACACGCATGCGCCGGCGGCAGTGCCCGCGCGCGGCGCCCAGAACAGGTAGACCGACGCGGCAGCCGATGCGACGAACGCGGCCAGCACGAGATACGACACGGCCGAGGCCCGCAACGCAAAGCGCTGCGGACGCCCGGCCGGAGCATCGAATGGACTCGTCAAGCGATTGCGGCGTCAGACGCGCTTGAACACCAGCGTGCCGTTGGTGCCCCCGAAGCCGAAGTTGTTCTTCACGGCGACGTCGATCTTCATGTCACGCGCGGTATTCGCGCAGTAATCGAGATCGCACTCGGGGTCCTGGTTGAAGATGTTGATGGTCGGCGGCGACACGTTGTTGTGCAGCGCCAGCACCGTGAACACCGATTCGAGGCCGCCCGCGCCGCCCAGCAGGTGGCCCGTCATCGACTTCGTCGAGTTGACCACCATCTTGTACGCGTGCTCGCCGAAGGCCGCCTTCACCGCGTCGGACTCGTTCTTGTCGCCCAGCGGCGTCGACGTGCCATGCGCGTTCAGGTACTGGACCTCGTCGGGATTCACGCCGGCGTCGCGCAGTGCCGCGACCATGCAGCGGCGCGGGCCGTCCATGTTCGGCGCGGTCATGTGGTATGCGTCGCCCGTCATGCCGAAGCCCGAGACTTCCGCGTAGATCTTCGCCCCACGCGCCTTCGCCGCCTCGTACTCCTCGAGCACCATCACGCCTGCGCCCTCGCCCAGCACGAAGCCGTCGCGGTCCTTGTCCCACGGACGCGACGCGGTAGCCGGATCGTCGTTGCGGGTCGACAGCGCGCGCGCGGCGGCGAAGCCGCCGATGCCGAGCGGCGACACAGTCGATTCGGCACCGCCCGCGACCATCACGTCCGCGTCGCCGGCCTGGATCAGCCGCGCGGCCAGGCCGATGCTGTGCAGGCCGGTCGTGCAGGCGGTGACGGCCGCGAGATTCGGGCCCTTCAGGCCGAACATGATGCTCAGGTGGCCCGAGATCATGTTGATGATCGAACCCGGCACGAAGAACGGCGAGATCCGGCGCGCGCCGCGATCGACGTACGTCTGGTGCGTATCTTCGATCATCGGCAGGCCGCCGATGCCGGAACCGACCAGCACGCCGATGCGTTCCGCATTGGCTTCGTTCACTTCCAGCCCGCTGTCCCGGATGGCCTGGACGCCGGCGGCGATGCCGTAATGGATGAACGTATCCATGTTCCGGGCTTCCTTCGCCGGGATGTACTCCTCGGCGCTGAAACCCTTCACTTCGCCCGCGAAATGGCAGGCGAGGTTCGACGCATCGAACTTCGCGACGGTGGCAATACCGGACTTGCCGGCGACGAGATTGGCCCAGCCGTCGGCAACATTATTGCCAACAGGCGAAATCAGCCCCAGGCCTGTAACAACAACACGACGGCGGCTCACGGTAACCTCTTTTCCATTATTGGATGACAAAAACAAAAGCCACAGTGGCCACAGGAACCAGCCCTGCGAGCCCTGTGGCTGTTAGTCCGTCCGGCGCGAGGCCGGCAGGATGGCGCGTCAATCGCGAAGACCGCGGCGACGTGGCGGACAAGCGCGAAAGGCGCTCGTTACGCCTTGACGTTTGCGCGAGCGTAGTCGATCGCTTGCTGAACGGTCGTGATCTTCTCTGCTTCTTCGTCCGGGATTTCCATGCCGAACTCGTCTTCCAGAGCCATCACCAGTTCGACCGTGTCGAGCGAGTCGGCGCCCAGGTCGTTCACGAACGAAGCTTCGTTCTTGATCTCGGCTTCCGCGACGCCGAGTTGTTCAGCGACGATCTTCTTGACACGTTGTTCGATGTTGTCCATTACCCCTCCGAGGGAAAGTTCAGATTTACAAGTGCGCGCATTTTATCAGGTTTGCTGACGCCAAAACGCGCGTTGGCTTGATGGTCGATCAAGCGCCGATCCGCCTGAAAATCGGGATACGGCGCGGATGGTAAACGAAAATCGTTACGACATGTACATGCCGCCGTTCACGTGCAGCGTCGTACCGGTGATGTAACCGGCCTGCGGCGATGCGAGGAACGCGACGGCATGGGCGATGTCCTCCGGGCTGCCGAGGCGGCCGAGCGGAATCTGGGTCTTGAGCGCGGCCTGCTGTTCTTCCGGCAGCGTCTTCGTCATGTCGGTGTCGATGAAGCCCGGCGCCACGCAGTTCACGGTGATGCCGCGGCTGCCGATTTCGCGCGCGAGCGCACGCGTCATGCCCGCCACGCCGGCCTTCGCGGCCGCGTAGTTGACCTGACCCGGGTTGCCGGCCGAACCGACCACCGACGTGATGTTGATGATGCGGCCGCCACGCGCCTTCATCATCGGGCGCAGCACCGCGCGCGACAGGCGGAACACCGACTTCAGGTTGGTGTCGATCACCGCGTCCCAGTCCTCGTCCTTCATCCGCATCGCGAGCTGGTCCTGCGTGATGCCCGCGTTGTTGACGAGCACGTTCAGCGCGCCGAATTCCTTCACGGTCGCATCGATCAGCGCCTCGGCGGCGGCCGCGTCGTTGACGTTCAGCACCGCACCGCGGCCCGTGACGCCCGCTTCCGCGAACGCCGCGCTGATCGCGGCGGCGCCCGATTCGCTCGTCGCGGTACCGATCACCGTCGCGCCCAGGCGCGCGAGTTCGAGCGCGATCGAACGGCCGATGCCGCGCGATGCGCCGGTGACGATCGCAACCTGTTTATCGAGAGTCTTGTCCATGAATCGAATATCCGTTTCTTGGGAAAAGGCGCCGCGTCAGGCGGTCACCAGCTTGAGCGCTTCGTCGAGCGAGGCCGGATCGAACACCGACGCGCCCGTCAGGCTGCTGTCGATGCGCTTCGTCAGGCCCGCGAGCACCTTGCCCGGCCCGCATTCGATCACGTGCGTGACGCCCGTGCCGGCAATGTGCTGCACGCACTCGACCCAGCGCACCGGGCCCGCGGCCTGGCGCACCAGCGCATCCTTGATCGCGGCCGGATCGCTCACCACGGCGACGTCGATGTTGTTGACGACCGGAATCTGCGGCGCCTTCACGTCGACGTTCGCGAGATAGTCGCGCAGTTGATCCGACGCCGGCTTGAGCAGCGACGAATGGAACGGCGCCGACACCGGCAGCGGCAGCGCGCGCTTCGCGCCCTTCGCCTTCGCGATCTCGCAGGCCTTTTCGACCGCGGCCTTGTTGCCTGCGATAACGACCTGCGCGGGCGCATTGAAGTTCACCGCTTCGACGACGCCCGCTTGCGCGGCTTCGGCGCACACCGCGCGCACCGTATCGTCGTCGAGGCCCAGGATCGCGGCCATGCCGCCCTGGCCCACCGGCACGGCCGTCTGCATCGCCTGCGCGCGGAAGCGCACGAGCGGCACGGCGTCCTTGAACGCGAGCGCACCGGCCGCGACGAGCGCCGTGTACTCACCGAGGCTGTGGCCGGCGACGATCGACGGCGCCGGGCCGCCTGCCTGCTGCCACGCGCGGTAGCACGCGTAGGCGGCGGTCAGCATCACGGGCTGCGTGTTGGTGGTGAGATTCAGTTCTTCGGCCGGGCCTTCGGCGATCAGCTTGCCGAGATCCTGATTGAGTGCATCGGATGCTTCCTGAAGCGTCTCGCGCACGACGGCCAGATCGGCGAATGCGTTGAGCATGCCGACCGCCTGCGAGCCCTGCCCCGGAAATACGAATGCAAATTTCATATCGTCCCCAATTGAATCGATTCGGACGGCGCGCGCGAATGGCGCGCCGATGGGATCCGCGCGCAGCAGTCGCGCGCCGCGGATCAGTAGCGGAAGACCGACGCGCCCCAGGTGAAGCCGCCGCCGACGCCTTCGATCAGCACGTGCTGGCCGCGCTGGATGCGACCGTCGCGCACCGCGGTGTCGAGCGCCAGCGGGATCGACGCGGCCGACGTGTTGCCGTGCTGGTCGACCGTCACGACCATGCGTTCCTGCGGCAAGCCGAGCTTGCGGCAGGTGCTGGTCATGATGCGGATGTTCGCCTGGTGCGGAATCAGCCAGTCGATCTGCTCGGGCGCGAGATTCGCCTTCGCGAGCGCCTCGATCGCGACCTTCTCGAGCACGTTGACCGCGAGCTTGAACACGGCCTGCCCGTCCATGTAAAGGAACGCGCTGCCCTCGATCACGCCGCGATTCACGTTGCCCGGCGTGCAGAGGATGTGCGAATAGCTGCCGTCCGCGTGCAGCGCGCTGCCGAGCACGCCCGGCTCTTCCGACGCGGACAGGATCACCGCGCCCGCGCCGTCGCCGAACAGCACGCAGGTCGTGCGGTCCTTGAAGTCGAGGATGCGCGAGAACGTCTCCGCGCCGATCACGAGCGCCGTGCGATGCTGACCGCTGCGGATGAAGCTGTCGGCCGTCGCCATCGCGTACGCAAAGCCCGAACATACGGCCTGCACGTCGAATGCCGCGCCGCCGTTCTTGATGCCGAGCTTGTTCTGCAGCAGGCATGCGGTGCTCGGAAACACGAAATCGGGGGTCGAAGTCGCGACGATGATCAGGTCGATCGACTGCGGATCGATGCCGGCCGCTTCGATCGCGCGACGCGACGCCTCGAGCGCGAGGTCGCTCGTCGTGACGTCCGGCGCGGCGAAATGGCGCGCGTGGATACCCGTGCGTGCAACGATCCATTCATCGCTCGTCTCGATGCCATCCTTCGCAAGACGATCGGTCAACTGCTGGTTCGTGACGCGGTCGGGCGGCAGGTAGCTGCCCGTGCCGAGCACGCGGGAGTAGAGAGTCGATTGGGCCATTTATGCTTTAGAGGATTGCGCAGCGGAAGGTTCGGCGTGAGGGCCTGCGGCGGGGCTTGCATGGCCCGCGCCGCCCGAGTCGTGTTCGCCTTCGCCGAGCGACACTGAATTATCCGCCATCGCGCGCGCGAGGCGCTCAAGCACGCCGTTTTTGACGGCATCATACCCGCGTTTGATCGCCCACTCAAACGCGTAGGCATCGGCCGAACCGTGGCTCTTGATCACGAGGCTCTTCAGCCCCAGCAGCGCCGCGCCGTTGTACTGGCGGTGGTCGACGCGCTTCTTGAAACGCATCAGGACAGGCAGCGCAAGCAGCGCCATCAGCTTCGACATCAGCGAACGGCCGAACTCCTCGCGGATGATGTCCGACAGCATCTGCGCGAGCCCCTCGGACGTCTTCAGCGCGACGTTGCCGACGAAGCCGTCGCACACGATCACGTCGACCGTGCCCTTGTAGATGTCGTTGCCTTCGACGTTGCCGCGGAAATTGAGCGTGCTGGCGCGCAGCAGCTCGCCTGCGCGCTTGATCGTCTCGTTGCCCTTGATCATCTCTTCGCCGATGTTGAGCAGGCCGATCGTCGGGCGCTCCTTGCCTTCGAGCGCGGCCACGAGTGCGTGCCCCATTTCCGCGAACTGCAGCAGGTGCTGCGGCTCGCAGTCGACGTTCGCGCCGAGGTCGAGCATCATCGTATAGCCGGTCGGGTTCGGCAGCGCGAACGCGATCGCCGGCCGCTCGATGCCGGGCAGCGTCTTGAGTACGTAACGGGAAACGGCCATCAGCGCGCCGGTGTTGCCAGCGGAGATGCAGGCCTGCGCCGCGCCTTCCTTGACGTGGTTGAGGGCGACGCGCATCGAAGAATCCTTCTTCTTGCGCAGCGCCACTTCGACAGGATCGTCCATCGCCACGACTTCGGTGGCGGGAACGATGGTCAGCGCGGGATCGTCGAGGGCTTTCAGCTTCTTCAGCTGAGCGCGGATCGCGCTTTCGATGCCGACGAGCATCAGGTGCGCATCGGGATGCGCGCGGACGAACTTGACTGCCGCGGGAACGGTCACGGACGGGCCGTGGTCGCCTCCCATGCAATCGATTGTGAGCTTTACGGTCATGGAATGCGACGAATTTCAGGCACAAAAAAGCGGCAGTTGAATGCCGCCTTTTTGTCGAGCCAGGAAAGTGTCAAGCGAACCAGTTGTCACGCGAACGGCAACCGTAGCGCGCAACGCGTGACTTGACGCTTAGTCGTTCTTCGTCTTGACGACTTTCTTGCCGCGGTAGTAGCCGTTCGGGCTGACGTGGTGACGCAGGTGCACTTCACCCGTGCTCGGCTCGACTGCCAGCGGCGCTGCCGTCAGGAAATCGTGCGAACGATGCATGCCGCGCTTCGACGGCGACTTCTTGTTTTGCTGGACTGCCATGACTAACTCCTAAATAATTTTCCGGATTCTAACACAGCCCGATCCGGCGCTTAACTACCCTGGCCCAAAGCCTTTACGCCTTCCCGCGCCACAACTGCTTAGTGTTTCTTGGTGCCGTCACCGTCCTTCTTCAGCGCTTCCAGCGCTGCGAACGGATTCGGCCGTTTGCCTTCGTCCCCGGCTTCGTCGGACGTGTCGTCCGTCTCTTCCGCGGGACCGCTCGCGCCCGACACGAGGCTTTCGTGAACTGCCGGGCAAACCTCGTGCTTGGGCACGAGCGGCAACGAAAGCAGCAATTCCTCTTCGATCAAGTCGACGAGATCGAACTGGCGTGAGCCCACGATCACATCGGCTTCATCGTCGTCGAGCGGAAATTCTTCAGCTTCTTCTTCGGTCGCAACGACCCGGTACGTCATGTCGACGTCGAACGTCTGGTCGTACGGGGTCATGCAGCGCTGGCACACGAGCCACGCATGGCCGTGCACCGCAAGGCGCAGATACGGCTGCTGCCCGTCGGCGCCATCGTCCTGCAACTCCTTCTGGGTGAACCCTTCCGCCTGCCACGTGAAGACCGTGTCGCGATCCGGCGCGTCCGCGGGCACTTCGTTTAACATGCGCGGCAGTTGCGAGAGGCGCACCGCGCCTGCTGCCTGCCGCCCGCTGCGGGCGAATTCGAACAGGTCGACCGCGTGCGGATCAAGCGCCGCCGCCGGTTTGCCAGAAGAGGTGTTCATGTGCGCTCCCGCCTACAGGCTGACTTGCGGATCCGGCTTGGTACCGCTCGCGTACGGCTCATCCGCGGATGACGTACTTTACTTCCGAAGACCCGGCAGGCGCCACCACAGCGGAAGCCTGCCGACGAAAAGCGGGAAAGCATACCTGTTTTACCTTTTGCGGTCAATCACTTAAGCTTGCGTCCGCGCAACGCCGCACCACAACCGACGACTCACCGACCCAACCGACCATGCCGGATACCGTTTGCCGCCCGCCGCGGCTGATTCTTGCCTCCAGTTCACGCTACCGCCGCGCCCTCCTCGAGCGCCTCGGCATCCCGTTCGACGTCGTGTCGCCCGACCTCGACGAAACCCCGCACGACGGCGAAACGCCCGCCGCGACCGCACTGCGCCTCGCCGGCGCGAAGGCGCGCGCGGTCGCCGCGACGATCGACGCGCCGGACGGCGTGCTCGTGATCGGGTCGGACCAGGTCGCGACCTTCGACGGCCTGCAGATCGGCAAACCCGGCACGCACGCGCGCGCGCTCGCTCAGCTCGTGTCGATGCAGGGCCGCGAAGTCGAATTCCACAGCGCGCTCTGTCTGTACGACAGCCGCACGGACGACGCGCAGGTCGAGGACGTCGTCACGCACGTGCGCTTCCGCTCGCTGCCCGAGGCCGAGCTCGACGCGTACCTGCACGCGGAAACGCCGTACGACGTCGCCGGCAGCGCGAAGTCCGAAGGGCTCGGCATCGCGCTGCTCGACGCGATCGATTCGAACGATCCGACCGCGCTCGTCGGCCTGCCGCTGATCGCGCTCACGCGCATGCTGCGCGCCGCCGGCTACCCGCTCTTTGCAACCACCCGTGGAGACCGCGCATGACCGCCGGCACGCTTTACCTCGTCCCGAACACGCTCGGCGAAGGCGACGAATCGATGCTCGCCGCCGTGCTGCCCGCGGCCGTGCAGGCCCGCGCCGGGACGCTCGGCTATTACATCGGCGAGAACGCGAAGACCACGCGTGCATTCCTGAAGAAAATCGGCACGACGCGTCCGATCCAGGAAATCGAGATCAGCGAGCTGAACGTCAATACGCCGGCCGGCGCGATCGACCGGCTGCTCGCGCCCGTGCTGGCCGGGGCGGACGCCGGGCTCGTGTCGGAAGCCGGCTGCCCGGCCGTCGCGGACCCCGGTGCACTGCTGGTGCGCCGCGCGCACGAGCGCGGCGTGAAGGTCGTGCCGCTCGTCGGGCCGAGCTCGATCCTGCTCGCGCTGATGGCATCGGGCCTGAACGGCCAGAGTTTCGCGTTCAACGGCTACCTGCCGGTCGACGCGGCCGCGCGCGCGAAACGCCTGCGCGAACTCGAGCAACTGTCACGCAAGGCGCGCCAGACGCAGATCTTCATCGAAACGCCGTACCGGAATCACGCGATGCTCGACACGCTCGTCGCGACCTGCGCGCCGTCGACGCAGATCTGCGTCGCAGCCGACCTGACCCTCGCGACCGAGACGATCGCGAGCCGCACCGTGGCGGACTGGAAAAAGGCGCCTGCGCCGAATCTGCACAAGCGCCCTGCGATCTTCCTGCTGCTGGCGAACTGAAGCCGCGGCGGCCGAACCGCGTCGCGACGGGCGGCCTATTGCGGCCCGCCCGCTTCAGGTCAGCGCAGGCTGACCGACGCGCCGCCGGCCGTCAGCGCCTTCATCGCGGCGCTGCCGACGGCCGCGCCGAACTTGCGCGCGACTCGGTTCGTCAGGCTTTCCTTCACCGTATAGTCGACGAGATCGGGCGCCTTCAGCACGTCGCGCGCGACCGTGTCGGTCGTGCCATAACCGTCCGCCAGCCCGAGCTCGACGCTCTTCTCACCGGTCCAGAACAGGCCCGAGAACATGTCGGGCGTCTCGTGCAGCCGCTTGCCGCGGCCATCCTTCACGGCCTTGATGAATTGCGCGTGCACCTGGTCGAGCAATGCCTGCGCATGCGCGTCCATCTTCGGCGTTTCCGGCGAGAACGGATCGTAGAAGCCCTTGTTTTCGCCCGACGTGTGCAGGCGCCGCTCGACGCCGAGCTTGCCCATCAGGCCGGTAAAGCCGAACCCGTCCATCAGCACGCCGATCGACCCGACGATGCTCGCCTTGTCGACGAAGATCTTGTCGGCGGCGGACGCGATGTAATAGCCGCCGGATGCGCACATGTCGGTCACGACGACGTACAGCGGCGTGTCCGGATGCTTCGCGCGCAGCCGGCGGATCTCGTCGTAGACCATCCCGGCCTGCACCGGGCTGCCGCCCGGGCTGTTGATCCGCAGCACCACGCCGGCCGTGCCGTCGTCGTCGAACGCGGCGTCGAGCGCCGTGATGATGTCGTCGGCGTTCGCGCTGACGCCGGCCGCGATCTCGCCGTCGATCGTCACGAGCGCCGTATGCCGCCCGCTCGACGTGAACTTCGCGTCGCTCGAGAAATCGATCAGCGCGAACGCCAGCAGCACGAACACGCCGAGGAACGCGAAGCGGAAGAAGATCTTCCAGCGCCGCGCCGCGCGCTGCTCCTTGACGGCCGCCAGCGCGATCCGCTCGAGCGCCGCGCGCTCCCAGTTCGGTTCACGGCTGTCGGGAAGGGAGGAGGATTGCGGGGAATTCGGTTGGTCGGCCATGCAGTGATGTCGTCAGTCGGTCGTAGCGGAAACAGCGGGACGCAGGTCGGCGTCGGGCACCCAGAATACCGCACGCCCGTCGGACGTGTCGCGCTCGTCGACCTCGACCGGCCGCAGGCGGCCGCCGCGGCACGGGCCGCCGACGCACTTGCCGGTGTTCGGTTCGTAGATCGCGCCATGCGTCGCGCACATCAGGTACAGGCCCGACGATTCGAAGAACTGCCCTTCGGCCCAGTCGAGCTCCATCGGCACGTGCGCGCAGCGGTTCAGGTAGCCGTACGCGCGGCCCTCGTAGCGCACGAAGAATACGACGGCCTGCTCGCCGCGCAGCGTCGCATCGACGCGCACGCCGGCGCCGCCGTCTGCCAGCGCGTCCGATGCGCACACGCGCACGGCGTCCGGCGCCGCGCTCATGCGTGCTCCCGCAGCCAGGCGGCCAGCGCGTCGACGTCCGGCGCGACGAAACGCGGCGCGAGCGCCGCCAGCGCCTCGGCCGTGTGCGCGCCGTACGCGACGCCGACGCCGGCCGCGCCGGCACTCGCGGCCATCTGCAGATCGTGCGTCGTGTCGCCGATCATCACGGTGCGCGCCAGGTCCTGCCCCAATTCGCGGGACAGCTCGTGCAGCATCGCCGGATGGGGTTTCGAGAAGGTTTCGTCCGCGCAGCGCGTCGCATCGAACAGGCTCGTCAGCTTCGACTGATCGAGCACGCGGTTCAAACCGACCCGGCCCTTGCCGGTCGCGACGGCGAGCAGATAGCCCGTGTCGCGCAATTCGGCGAGCAGTTCGCGCACGCCGGCGAACAGCTCGATACGCTGGTCGTCGAGCAGATAGTGATAGCGGTAGCGCTCGGCGAGCCGCGAATAATCGGACGGATCGAGGGTCGGAGCGGTAATCTGCAGCGCATCGCGCAGGCCGAGGCCGATCACGTAGCGCGACGCCTCGTCGGACGGCGTGGGCAGGCCGAGATCGCGGCACGCGGCCTGGATGCTGTGCGCGATGTGCGCAGTCGAATCCATCAGCGTGCCGTCCCAGTCGAAGACGATCAGGTCAAATTGCTGTCGAGCCATGCGGTTCAGGCGGTATCGCGCAGTGCGCTGAGTTGGTCGAGGAAGCGCCGGCATTCGTCCGGCAGCGGCGCATCGAACTGCAGCGCCTCGCCGGTCAGCGGGTGGGCGAGCCGCAGCCGGTACGCATGAAGGAACATCCGTTTCAACGACGGCTGCGCGTTCGCGCGCGCCAGCGCCTTGTTCAGTGCGAAATCGCCATACTTGGCGTCGCCGGCGATCGGCAGGCCGAGATGCGCGAGGTGCACACGGATCTGATGGGTCCGACCCGTTTTGAGTTCCGCTTCGACCAGCGCGTATTCAGGCCAGCGGTCGATCAGGTTGAACACCGTATGCGACGGCAGCCCGTCGTCCTGCACGCGCACGCGGCGCTCCCCTTCCGGGGTCGAATACTTGAACAGCGGCGCCTTCACCGCGCGGCGGCGGCCCCAGTCGGGCTGCCATTCGCCGTGCGCGCATGCGAAATAGCGTTTGTCCATCCTGTTTTCGCGAATCTGCTCGTGCAGGCCCACCAGCGCCGTGCGCTTTTTCGCGAGCATCAGGATCCCGGACGTCTCGCGGTCGAGCCGGTGCACGAGTTCGAGGAATTTCGCGCGCGGGCGCGCCTGGCGCATCTGCTCGATCACGCCGAACGCGACGCCGCTGCCGCCGTGGACGGCGACCCCGGCCGGCTTGTCGATGACGAGCATCGCGTCGTCCTCGTACAGCACGTTGAAATTCGCGGGCGGCACGACGGGCGTATCGGCGCGCGCGAGGTCCGCCGCCGCCACGCGCACGGGCGGCACGCGGACGACGTCGCCGTGGGCAAGACGGTACTGCGCGTCGACCCGGCCCTTGTTGACGCGCACTTCCCCGCTGCGCAGGATCCGGTAAATATGGCTTTTCGGCACGCCCTTACAGACGCGCAGCAGGAAGTTGTCGATCCGCTGACCGGCCGAGTTTTCGTCGATCTCGATCATCGATACCTGGCCGCTTGCGAGCGAATTCTGGGATATTTTGCCTAACTCATTCATACTGAATATAATTTTGCCCAGCCTGACGTTGAGGGTGGCCTGACCGGCCGGCCCCGGCTGAATTGGGCAAGGCGCAAGCGCAAACCGCTATTTTACTTGCGCCGGGGGTCCGCTGCTCGCCCCTAATCAAAGAGATGCAGCAAGTTGCACGCACGGCGCCGCTCGCCGGCAAGGATCGCGCCCACAGGCGGATTCGGTCGGCAAGGCGCCGCGGTAACGGAAAGTTGGTTGAAAAGAATTTGATCGGCAGCCGGACGGCGCGAAGTGCGTCCGCAGGCTGCCGGTTGCGAATATTACGGCGTTGCGCCCGATTTGGCTCCGCGAAGCGTGCGGAGCTTGGCGACGTCAAACCAGGGAAGTACACCCCAAGCGGGAAAGTCGGGCTGGATTCGATACTCCCCGCTGCGGCCCAAGCCGCAGCATCTGCCGCCCGTCGGCGCGCGCGACGCATTGCGCGCGCCCGTGGCAATGCCCGGACTCAGGCTTAGCGCGCTTGTGCAGCGTGCGGTGTGTGAACGCCGTGCTTTGAAACCGTATTCGCAGGTGCCCTATGGCCGCCGGCCCCGTCTTTCGGGCCCAAGCGCCTCTTCAGGCAATTCTCCCCGCCATCTTTCCCGCTCCAGCGTGCTTGTGACAACACAACAAGGTGCGGCCTGCCGTCGTTACCGCCCTCGCGCCTGACAACCGCGAGGCGCCGGCAGCGGAGCCGCCTGGAGTCGTTCATGAAACGCATGCTGTTCAATGCGACGCAGCAGGAGGAGCTGCGCGTCGCCATCGTCGATGGGCAAAAGCTCATCGACATCGACATCGAGACAGCCGGGCGCGAACAGCGCAAAGGCAATATCTACAAAGGTGTCATCACCCGTATCGAGCCGTCGCTCGAAGCGTGCTTCGTCAACTACGGCGAAGACCGCCACGGCTTCCTGCCGTTCAAGGAAGTCGCGCGTCAATACTTCAAGGAAGGCATCGACATGCGCTCCGCGCGCATCCAGGATGCCCTGCGCGAAGGCCAGGAGCTGATCGTCCAGGTCGAGAAGGAAGAGCGCGGCAACAAGGGCGCCGCCCTCACCACCTTCATCTCGCTCGCCGGCCGCTACCTCGTGCTGATGCCGAACAACCCGCGCGGCGGCGGCGTGTCGCGCCGGATCGAAGGCGACGAGCGTCAGGAACTGCGCGAGACGATGGCGCAACTGCAGATCCCGGACGGCATGAGCATGATCGCCCGTACCGCGGGCATCGGCCGCAGCGCCGAGGAACTGCAGTGGGACCTGAACTACCTGCTGCAACTGTGGCGCGCGATCGAAGCGGCGTCGCAGAGCGGCAATGCCGGCCAGCCGATGCTGATCTATCTGGAATCGAGCCTCGTGATCCGCGCGATCCGGGACTATTTCCAGCCCGATATCGGCGAAATCCTGATCGACACGAACGAAATCCACGACCAGGCCCGCGCCTTCATGGATATCGTGATGCCGGACAACGTCGCGAAGGTGAAGCGCTATCACGACGACGTGCCGCTGTTCTCCCGCTTCCAGATCGAGCACCAGATCGAGACCGCGTACTCGCGCACGGTGCCGCTGCCGTCGGGCGGCGCGATCGTGATCGACCACACCGAAGCGCTCGTCGCGATCGACGTGAACTCGGCGCGCGCGACCAAGGGCGCGGACATCGAGGAAACGGCCACCCGCACGAACCTCGAAGCGGCCGACGAAGTCGCCCGCCAGCTGCGCCTGCGCGACCTCGGCGGCCTGATCGTGATCGATTTCATCGACATGGAATCGGCGAAGAGCCAGCGCGAAGTCGAGCAGCGCCTGAAAGACGCGCTCAAGCATGACCGAGCGCGCGTCCAGATGGGCAAGATCTCCCGTTTCGGCCTGATGGAACTGTCGCGCCAGCGCCTGCGTCCGGCGCTGTCGGAAGGCAGCCACGTGACCTGCCCGCGCTGCAACGGCACCGGCCACATTCGCGATACCGAATCGTCCGCGCTGCAGGTTCTGCGGATCATTCAGGAAGAAGCGATGAAGGAAAACACCGCGGCGATCCACTGCCAGGTGCCGGTCGAGGTGACCGCCTTCCTGCTCAACGAAAAGCGTCAGGAAATCAACAAGATCGAGTCGCGCTTCAAGGTCGGCATCGTGCTGATCCCGAACAAGCACCTCGATACGCCGCACTACAAGCTCGAGCGCCTGCGTCACGACGACGCACGCCTCGACGATCCGCGCGCGTCGTGGAAGATGGCCGAGGAAGCGGCCCGCGAACTCGAGTCGGAAACCGGCTACAGCAAGCGCGCGGCGGAAGTGAAGCCGAAGCAGGAAGCCGCGGTCAAGGGCATCACGCCCGAGCGTCCGGCCCCGAGCCCCGCACCGCAGCGCCCGGTCGAGCCCGTTGCAGCGCCCGCACCGGTCGCGCCGGCAAGCGGCGGCTTCATCGGCTGGCTGAAGGGGCTGTTCGGCGTGTCGCCGGCACCGGCGCCCGCACCGGTCGCTCCGGCACCGGCGAAGGAGCAGGCAGCCCGTCCGGCTCGCGGCGAACGCGCCGAGAAGTCCGAGCAGCGCGGCGAACGCGGCGGCGATCGCAACCGCAACCGTCGCGGCGGCGCCCAGCAGGCGCAAGGCGGCCGCGACCAGGCGGCAGCCGGCCGTGGCCAGTCGCAACGCCAGGAACGCGAAGGCAAGGAAGGACGCGAGCCGCGTGAAGTGCGTGAGCCGCGCGAAAACCGCGAACTGCGCGAGGGTCGTGAACCGCGTGAAGGTCGCGAGAACCGCGAAGGCCGTGAGGGTCGCGAGGCCCGCGCCCCGCGCGAAGGCCGCGAGCCGCGTGAAAGCCGTGAGCCGCGCGAACCGCGTGAGAGCCGCGAACCGCGCGAGCGCGCCGAACTGCCGGAAGGCGTCGACGCAGCCGGTCGTGGCGAGCGCCAGGAACGCGGCGAACGTCGCGAGCGCGGCGAACGCCGCAAGCCGACCCAGCATGCGGCTACGCTCGAAACCGTCACCCGTGGCGAAACCCATCCGGAACCGGAAGCCGACAAGGCCGCGGCTGAAGCCCTGCCGGGCGCCGAGCTGGCAGCCGATGCGGAAGCCGGCGCGCGTGATGGCGAGGAACGCCGCCGTCGCCGTCGCGGCCGCCGCGGCGGTCGTCGCGAGCGCGAGGAAGACGGCGCAGTCGTCGACCACGCCGAGCAAGGCGCGGAAGGCGAAGGCACCGTGCAAGCCGTGACGCCGGAAGCACCGGCTGCCGTCGAGCCGGCTCATACGGCCGCACCGGCAGTCACCGTGGTTGCGGCGGCAGCGAGCGCCGTCGTCGTCGAAGCCGTGGTCGAGCACCGTGCCGAACCGGTTGCGCCGGCCGCTGTCGAGCCGCAGCCGGCACCGGTACACGTCGAAGCAGCCCCGGCTGCACCGGCCGAGCCGGCAGTCGTCGCCCACGCAGCGGAACCGGCACCGGTCGCACCGGCTGTCGAAACCGAAGCCGGTCCGGCTCCGGTCGCGGTTTCGCCGACCGATGCGTTCGAAGTGCCGGCAGCGCCTGCCGCCGTCGACGCACCGCAACCCGCACCCGTCGAGCAGGCCGCACCGGTCGCGACGAGCGAAGCCGCTCCGGTGGCTGCCGAGCCGGCCCGTGTCGAAGCAGCGCCGATCGAAGTAGCGCCGGTCGAAGCTGCCGCAGCTCCGGCGCCTGCACCGGCCCCCGCACAGCCGGCAGCCGCGCCCGCTTCGGCGAGCCTGGACGCCGTGCTGGAGCAGGCCGGTCTCGTCTGGGTGAACACGGACGCCGGCAAGTTCGCCGCCGCGCAGGAAGCCGCATCGCGCCTTCCGCGTCCGGCTCGCGTGCCGCGCGAACGCAAGCCGCTGCCTCCGGTCGATACGACCCCGATGCAGCAGGTTGAAACGACGCATCACTGACCGACGCGTCGTCCGACCCGAAAAAGCCCGCCGCCGGCGGGCTTTTTCACGTCCGCGCTCCGGGTTTCCGCCCCCCGGCCCGGCTCGCCGCTTGCGGCTAAAATAGAGGTCTGGTCCGCACTTCTTCCAACATGTCCCGACGCATCATTCCTCTCGCCGACGTCAGCGGGATGCCGGACGTCTCCGGCGTCGCGCACGCCCCGGACGGCACGCTGGCCGACACGTTCGCCAGGCCGCTGCGCGACCTGCGCATTTCGGTGACGGATCGCTGCAACTTCCGTTGCGTGTACTGCATGCCGCGCGCCGTCTTCGACAAGGACTACCCGTTCCTGCCGCACAGCGCGCTCCTCACGCACGAGGAAATCGAACGCGTGGCGCGGCTCTTTGTCGCGCATGGTGTCGAGAAGATCCGCATCACCGGCGGCGAGCCGCTGCTGCGCAAGAATCTCGAATTCCTGATCGAGCGCCTCGCACGCCTGACCACGCATGACGGCCGTCCGCTCGACCTGACGCTCACGACCAACGGCTCGCTGCTCGCACGCAAGGCGCGCGCGCTGAAGGACGCCGGGCTCACGCGCGTGACGGTCAGCCTCGACGCGCTCGACGACACGTTGTTCAAGCGCATGAACGATGCCGAGTTCGCGAGCGCCGACGTGCTCGACGGTATCTTCGCCGCGCAGGCCGCCGGCCTCGCGCCGGTCAAGGTCAACATGGTCGTGAAACGCGGCACCAACGACAGCGAGATCCTGCCGATGGCCGAGCGGTTCCGCGGCACCGGCGTGATCCTGCGCTTCATCGAATACATGGACGTCGGCACGTCGAACGGCTGGAACATGACCGAGGTGCTGCCGTCGGCGGACGTGGTCGCACGGATCGCCGAGCACTTCCCGCTCGTCCCGCTCGACCCGCACACCGCGGCGGAAACCGCGCAGCGCTGGGGCTATGCGGACGGCAGCGGCGAGATCGGCGTGATTTCGAGCGTCACGCAGGCCTTCTGCGGCGACTGCACGCGCGCGCGGCTTTCAACCGAAGGCAAGCTGTACCTGTGCCTGTTCGCATCGACGGGCCACGACCTGCGCGCGCTCGTGCGCGGCGGCGCGAGCGACGCCGAGATCGCGACCGCGATCGCCCGCATCTGGCAGGCGCGCACCGACCGCTATTCGCAACTGCGCGGCAGTGCATCGGCCGACGCACTGCCCGACGGCGGCGGCAAGCGGGTCGAAATGTCGTATATCGGCGGCTGACGCGCCGCCCTTCCCGCCTTCCGACGATGCCCGCTTCCACCCCGCCTTCGATCGCCGGCCTGCTGCTCGCAGGCGGGCGCGCCACGCGCATGGACGGTGTCGACAAGGGCCTGCAGCTGCTCGACGGCACGCCGCTCGCGCTGCACGTGCTGCGCCGGCTCTCGCCGCAGGTCGACGAGACGCTGATCAGCGCGAATCGCCATGCCGATCGCTATGCCGAACTCGGTGCGCCGTTCGACGCGCGCATCGTCGCGGACGAAACCCCCGACTTCCCCGGCCCGCTCGCGGGCCTGCTCGCGGGCATGCGGGCGGCGCGCGCGCCGCTCGTCGCGTGCTCGCCGTGCGATACGCCCTATCTGCCTGCCGACCTCGTCGCACGGCTGCTGGCGGCGCTCGACACGCGGCAGGCCGACATCGCGATGGCGGTGACCGTCGACGCCCGGCAGGCGCGCTCGCCGCAGCCGACGTTCGCGCTGCTGCGCACGTCGCTGGCCGACGATCTCGCCGCCCGGCTCGCGGCCGGCGACCGCAAGGTGCGTGCGTGGTACGCACGCCACAAGACGGTCGAAGTCGAGTTTCGCGACGAGCGTGCGTTTTACAATGCCAACTCCTGGCAGGAACTCGCCGCGCTGGCCCGCCGCTGACGGCACCCGTGCGGTTCCCGCCCGGCGCCCGCCGCACGCGAAACCCGCGCCCAGGCATCCTCCCCGCGCCACCGGCCACGAACCCGATACGCCTTGCGGCGCAGTCCGACTGATGATCACGCAATCCTCCTCCGCGTCCCGAAGCGCACCCGATTCCGATGCCCCGCTGTCGCTCGCGGACGCACAGGCGCTCGCGTGCCGCTTCGCGGTGCCGGTCGACGCGTGCGCCACGGTCGCGCTGCGCGATGCGCTTGACCGCGTGCTCGCGGCCGACGTGAACGCGCCATTCGACATTCCCGCGTACGACAACTCGGCGATGGACGGCTATGCGTTCGACGGCAGTGCCGGCACGCACGCGGCGCCGCCAGCCGACGTCGCGCTGACGATCGCCGGCACCGCGCTCGCCGGCCATCCGTTCGACGGCGCGGTGACGGCCGGATCATGCGTGCGCATCATGACGGGCGCGCCGATGCCGGCCGGATGCGACACCGTGATTCCGCAGGAACGCGTGCGCGTCGACGGCGACACGATCCACTTCGCCGCGCACGACATCGCGCGCGGCGCGAACTGCCGCAAGGCCGGCGAGGATCTCGCGCGCGGCGCCTGCGCGCTCGCCGCGGGCCGCATCCTGCGGCCGTCCGATCTCGGTCTGCTCGCGTCGTTCGGTTTCTCCGAAGTCGCGGTGCGCCGGCGCGTGCGCGTCGCCGTCTTCTCCACCGGCGACGAATTGCGCGAGCCCGGCGCGCCGTTCGGCCGCGGCACCCTGTACGACAGCAATCGCGGGATGCTGATCGCGATGCTCGAAAGGCTGCATGTCGACGCGATCGATCTCGGGATCGTCCGCGACGACCCGGCCGCACTCGAAACCGCCTTGCGCGACGCCGTCGCCGCGCAGGCCGACGCGGTGATCACGTCGGGCGGCGTATCGGTCGGCGAAGCCGACTTCACGCGCGACGTTATGGCCACGCTCGGCGACGTGACGTTCGCCAGCCTCGCGCTGCGCCCCGGCCGGCCGCTCGCGTGCGGCACGCTCGCCCGCCCGGCCGACGGCGCCGGTCACACGCTGTTCTTCGGGCTACCCGGCAATCCGGTCGCGTCCGCCGTGACGTTCTACGCGATCGTGCGGCCCGCGCTGCTGACGCTGGCCGGCGCGCAGGCGCAGCCGCCGGCGATGTACACGGCGCTCAGCACGCACGCGCTGAAGACACGCACGGGGCGCACCGACTACCTGCGCGGCATCGCGACACGCGCCGCCGACGGCCACTGGCACGTCGCACCGGCCGGCTCGCAGAGTTCCGCATCGCTGAGCGGCCTGTCGGCCGCCAATTGTTTCATCGTCCTGGGCCACGATACCGCGGCAGTCGACGCGGGCACCCCGGTCGATATCCTGCCGTTCGACGGCCTGATCTGAATTCCACTATCGGTATATTTCTACGGGGGCAATCCGCACATGAAGAAGCAAATTTCGTCGATCGCCGCGGGGCAGACCGCCAAGGCGCTGATTCTCGTCTACCTGACGTTCAGCGTGCCGATCGTGCTGCTCGGCATTCTCGTCGCTTACGTCCGCTACGGGATGGTCGAACTGAGCACGATCCTGAGCGCGCTGCTGCTGAACGCGATCCTCGGCTTCGTGCTGCTGTGGATCGCATGCCACGCGTACAACTGGGTCGCATCGCGCTTCGGCGGCATCGAGATCGTGCTGTCCGATCCGCCGGAGGAAGCGTGAGCGGCACGCCGCTGATTCGCGCGGCCGAGGCTCGCGACGTCGGCGCGATCCTCGCGCTGATGCGCGAACTGGCCGAGTTCGAAAAGCTCACGGATCTGTTCGTTGCGACGCAAGCCGATCTCGCCGACGCGCTGTTCGGCGAACACCCCGCCGCCGAGGCACGGGTGGCCGAGCAAGACGGCGCGATCGTCGCGTATGCGCTGTTCTTCCACAATTATTCGACGTTCCTCGGCCGTCGCGGCCTTTATCTCGAAGATCTGTACGTGCAGCCGTCGCAGCGCGGCACCGGTCTCGGCACCGCGATGCTGCGCCACCTCGCGGCGCTGGCCGTCGAGCGCCGCTGCGGACGCTTCGAATGGTCGGTTCTCGACTGGAACCAGCCTGCGATCGATTTCTACGAAAAAATGGGCGCCACCGTGCTGCCCGACTGGCGCATCGTTCGCGTCACGGGCGACGCGCTGGACACGCTGGCCGGGCAATGATCCCGCACCGGCCCCGTGCCGGTGAACGTTGCAAAAGAATACGGGCGCCTCGGCGCCCGTATTCTTTCCGACAGCGACACGCAGCACGTGTCATGCGTCGTCCGCATCGGCGCCGTCGGCGCCTTCCGCACCCAGCAGCCCCGCCGCCGTGTCGCCCGGCAGCGCCTCGACCTGCTTCAGCTTGCGGCTCATCACGCGCGTACGCTGCTCGGCGGACTCGATCGAGCGCGTGACCGTTTCGAGCTGCGCCTTCGTGCGCGCGAGCACGTCGCCGAACTTGCCGAACTCCGTCTTCACAGCGCCGAGCACCTGCCACACCTCGCTCGAGCGCTGCTCGATCGCGAGCGTGCGGAACCCCATCTGCAGGCTGTTCAGCAATGCGGTGAGCGTCGTCGGGCCGGCGACCGTCACGCGATAGTCGCGCTGCAGCAGGTCGGTCAGCCCCGGGCGACGCAGGATCTCCGCATAGAGCCCTTCGGTCGGCAGGAACAGCAGCGCGAAATCGGTCGTGTGCGGCGGCGAGACGTACTTCTCGGCGATCGTGCGCGCCTCCAGCCGCACGCGTGCTTCGAGCGCGCGGGCCGCCTCCTCGACCGCCACCGCATCGGCGCGCTCCTGCGCGTCGATCAACCGCTCGTAGTCCTCGCGCGGGAATTTCGCGTCGATCGGCAACCACACGGGCGGCGCGTCGCGCGTGCCGGCATCGCGCCCCGGCAACCGGATCGCAAATTCGACGCGCTCGCTGCTCTTCGGCACCGTCGCGACGTTCTTCGCGTACTGCTCGGGCGTCAGCATCTGCTCGAGCAGCGCCTCGAGCTGTACTTCACCCCAGGTGCCGCGCGTCTTCACGTTGGTCAGCACCTTCTTCAGGTCGCCGACGCCCGCCGCGAGCGTCTGCATCTCGCCGAGTCCGCGATGCACCTGCTCGAGCCGGTCCGACACCAGCTTGAACGATTCGCCGAGCCGCTGTTCGAGCGTCGCGTGCAGCTTCTCGTCGACGGTGCGGCGCATCTCCTCGAGCTTCGCCGCGTTGTTCGTCTCGATTTCCTTCAGCCGCTGCTCGAGCGTCGCACGCACCTCGCCGATCCGGCGGTCGTTCGCCTCGGTCAGTTGCGTGAGCTGCCGGTGCAGCGTGTCGCCGAACAGCCTGAGCGCGCCCGTCTG
The DNA here is from genome assembly GCF_001718555.1 of Burkholderia metallica. Classification (NCBI taxonomy): domain Bacteria; kingdom Pseudomonadati; phylum Pseudomonadota; class Betaproteobacteria; order Burkholderiales; family Burkholderiaceae; genus Burkholderia; species Burkholderia metallica. Next base: position 1,141,467 of record NZ_CP013401.1, on the reverse strand, counting down.
CTCGTCGCGCGCCTGCTGCGCCTGCCGCTGCAGGCTCTCGCGCATCGCGTCGAACTGCTGCGCATTGCCGGCCACGAGCTTGCCGAGCTGCTGCGCGAAACCCTCGATCTGGTTGTTCTGTACGGTCGCCACGCTCGTCAGTTGCGCGGCGAGCATCTGCTGAAGCTGCGAGAAACTGCCGGCCAGCTCGGTGCGCGAGCCGCGCGCGCTCTCGACGATCTCGCCGCGCAATTCGCGTTCGAGCCGCTCGACCGCCCGCGCCTGCGCATGCGCGGCGTCCGCGATCTGGTCGCCCAGTACCGCCGTATCGTCGTGACGGCCCCCGCCGCGCACGAGCACGACGATCGCCACCGCGAGCGCGACGGCCAGCACGACGACCGCCGCCAGCAACAACGTCATCGTCATGCGCGCGGCTTCCCGATCACGTCAGGGTTGATCGGATTCGGCGGCTGCCCGGCGCGCGGCCCTTCGCCGAGTGCGGCGATCAGGTTGTCGGCGGCGAGGTTCGCCATCGCACGACGCGTCTTTTCGGTCGCGCTCGCGATATGCGGCGTCAGCACGACGTTCGGTACCTCGAGCAGCGCCGGATGGACCGTCGGCTCGCCTTCGTACACGTCGAGGCCGGCCGCGGCGATCGTCCCGTCGCGCAACGCGGCGGCCAGCGCCGCGTCGTCGACGATCCCGCCGCGCGCGATGTTGGTCAGCGTCGCGGTGGGCTTCATCCTGGCCAGCTCGGCCGCCCCGATCGTGTGATGGTTCTCCTTCGTGTACGGCAGCACGAGCACGACGTGATCGGCACGGGCGAGCAGCGCATCCTTCGGCACGTATTCGGCATTCAGCTCGGCCTCGATCTCGGGCGCGACCCGCGAACGGTTGTGATAGATCACCTGCATCCCGAAGCCGCGCGCGCGGCGCGCGAGCGCCTGGCCGATGCGCCCCATCCCGATCACGCCGAGCGTCGAGCCGTAAATGTCGGAACCGAGGAAACCGTCGTACGCCCACTTCTGCCAGTGGCCGGCGCGCAGCCAGTGCTCGGATTCGGCGATCCGGCGTGCGGCCGCCATCATCAGCGCCCAGCCGAAATCGGCGGTCGACTCGTTCAGCACGTCGGGCGTGTTGGTGCCGAGCACGTTCGCCGCATTGAACGCGGCTATGTCGAAATTGTTGTAGCCGACTGCCATGTTCGCGACAACGCGCAGGCGCGGCGCCGCCGCGAGCGCGGCCGCGCCGACCGGATCGCCGGCCGTCAGTGCGCCGTCCTTGTCGGCCAGACGCGCGGCGAGCGCGTCGGGCGCGAGTGCGTCGCCGTTGTTCCAGTCGACGTCGAAATACTGCTTGAGCCGTTCGATCACGTCCGGAAAGATCGGACGCGCGACCAGGATCTTCTGCATCGCCATCTCCGCATGCGGCGGACGGATCGTTGCGCGCCATGCGCTGCCGGAACCGCCCGCCCGAGGGTTGAAAATCGTCAGCTTACGCCGTGAAGAAAAGCCACGACGTCAGCAGGAATACCGGTATCAGCACGACCAGCGCCCAGCCGAGATATGCGAAGAAGCTCGGCATCTTCACGCCGCGCGATTCGGCGATCGCCTTAACCATGAAGTTCGGCGCATTGCCGATATAGCTGTTCGCGCCCATGAACACCGCGCCCGCGGAAATCGCGGCGAGCGTCGACGCGCCGGTCGTCATCAGCGACTGCGCATCGCCGCCCGCGAGGTTGAAGAACACGAGATAGGTCGGCGCATTGTCGAGGAACGACGACAGAATGCCCGTCGCCCAGAAGTACATCGCGTCGATCGGCTTGCCGTCCGGCCCCGTGACGAGATGGACGATCTGCGCGAACGCGCCGTCGGCACCCGCGCGCAGGATCACGATCACCGGCGCGATCGTCACGAAGATCCCCGCGAACAGCTTCGCGACTTCCTCGATCGGCGCCCAGTTGAATGCGTTGCCCTCGCGCGCGGAGCGCGGCGTCAGCGCGAGCGACGCGAGCGTCACGACCGCGAGCGCGACATCGCGCACGAGGTTCTGCAGCGCGACGTGCGTGCCCCAGACGTCGAACGTGACATCCGGCTTCCACACGCCGCTCATCAGCACGAGGCCGATCACGGCGGCGAGCAGCACGAAATTGATCTTGCCGTCGATCGACAGCCTGGCGCTGTCGGGCGTCGGGTCGAGCGTGGCCGGCCGCTCCTCGCCGCCCTTGCGGTAGAAATACGTATCGAGCGCGAAGAACAGCGTCAGCAGCACCGCGCAGATGAACAGCATCGGCAGCGCGAGGTGCGTGGTCGTCCAGAAGAAGCTCACGCCGTTCAGGAACCCGAGGAACAGCGGCGGATCGCCAAGCGGCGACAGCGACCCGCCCGCGTTCGCGACGAGGAAGATGAAGAAGATCACGACGTGCACGACGTGCTTGCGGTTGTCGTTCGCACGCAGCAGCGGCCGGATCAGCAGCATCGCGGCGCCCGTCGTGCCCATCACGCTCGCGAGCAGCGTGCCGAGCGCGAGGATCGCGGTATTCAGCTTCGGCGATCCATGCAGGTTGCCGTTCACGCAGATGCCGCCGGCGACCGTATAGAGCGCGGTGAGCAGCACGATGAACGGAATGTATTCCTCGAGCAGCGCGTGCACGAGCGTGCCGAACGCGGTGCCCGCGCCGAACGCGAACCCGAACGGAATCAGGAACACGATCGCCCACCCGGCCGCGATCTTGCCGAAGTGGTGATGCCAGAACACTGGGGCGACGAGCGGGAACAGCGCGATGGACAGCAGGATCCCGGCGAACGGGATACCCCACAGGGCAGACAGCGTGGCGCCGTCGAGCGTTGCGGCCGATGCCAGCGCCGGGACGGCGCCAAGCGCAACCCCCGACGCCATGCCGGCCCAGGCGGCATGTCGTTTCATGCAGAACTTCCTTGGTCGAGTGGTAGTGGATGCGGCGGGCGCGTCATGCGCCCCGTACGACGATCACGTGAACGCGGTACGGGCCGTGCGCGCCCAGTACGATGGTCTGCTCGATATCGCCCGTGCGCGACGGGCCCGACACGAAATTGACCGCGCGCGGCAATTCGCCGCGCTCCGAGCGGATCAGTGCAAATGCGTCTTCATGACCGGCGACGATCCGCGACGCGGGAACGAGCGCGATGTGCGTTTCCGGCAGCAGACCGGCCGACGCATAGGTGTCGGGGCCGGACAGCAGCACCAGCGAGCCCGTTTCGGCGGTCGCGCAAAAACAGCCGGTGAGGCCGACCAGATCGCCGTCGCGCGGTTTGCGGCACTCGACCGACAGGCCGGCACCGGCCCAGTCGAGATCGGCCAGCGTGCGCCATGCAACGGCCTGCATCGGCAGGCCCTGAGCGGAAAGATAGCGGGCGGCGGCGGCAGGCGCGTCGGCCAGCGTCGCGACTTCGTCGACCGTGGTCGACAGCCGCGCCGCTTCGTCGACGAAGGCAGCGACGAGGTCGGCCGGCGCCGGCGGGCGCGGGCCCTGCGGATGACGGGCGAGGTAGTCGGCCACGCCGTCGCGCTCCGCTGCGTCGGGTTCGGCCGCGCGAGCCTGCGCCGCGCGAATGCGCGCGAGGATCTGACGACGGGCAGCGGAAGTGTCCATGAACGGTCCTCGTGACGTTGGCGTGCAATACCGTCGGATTATACCGGCCGCCCCTGCCGCCACGCACCTTGGCCGAACGGCCGGCGCTTACTTCGACGCGTCTTCCTCGACCGGCTGCGCGATGCCGAACACCTGGCGCAAGTACGCGAGATACGCCTTGTCGTCGCACATGCTCTTGCCCGGCGAATCGGACAGCTTCGCGACCGGCTGGCCGTTGCAGCGGACCATCTTGATCACGATCTGCAGCGGCACGTAGCCGAGATCGTTGGTGAGGTTCGTGCCGACGCCGAACGCGAGCTTGCAGCGGCCGCGGAACCGTTCGTACAACTGCATGACCTTCGGGATGTCGAGCGCGTCCGAGAACACTAGCACCTTGGTACGCGGGTCGCACCGGTTCATCTCGTAATGGCGCAGCATCCGCTCGCCCCAGTCGAACGGATCGCCCGAATCGTGGCGCGCGCCGTCGAACAGCTTGCAGAAGTACATGTCGAAGTCGTTCAGGAACGCGTCCATCCCGTAGACGTCCGACAACGCGATCCCGAGGTCGCCGCGATATTCCTTCGCCCACATCTCGAAGCCGTAGATCTGCGAATCGCGCAGCCGCGGGCCGAGCGCCTGGCATGCCTGCAGGTACTCGTGCGCCATCGTGCCGAGCGGCGTGATGCCGTGCTTCATCGCGTACAGCACGTTGCTCGTGCCCGCGAACTGCGGGCCGAGCCCGTCGCGCAGCGTGAGCGCGACTTCCTCGTGCCAGACCTTCGAGAAACGCCGGCGCGTGCCGTAATCGGCGATCTTGCAGTCGGCGAACTCGGGCTCCGCGCCGAGCAGCTTGATCTTCTCGCGCAGCCGCTCGCGGCCTTCGCGATAGTCGGGCTCGCGCTGCGTGTTGCGGAAATACACTTCGTTGACGATCGCGAGCACCGGGATCTCGAACAGGATCGTATGCAGCCACGGCCCAGTGATCTCGATGTCGATTTCGCCGTTGCCCTTCGGCGACGGCGTGATCGAGATGTACTTCTCGTTCAGGTGGAACAGCGCGAGGAAATCGACGAAATCGCTCTTGATGAAGCGCATGCGCCGCAGGTAGTCGAGTTCGACGTCCGAAAAACGCAGCGCGCACAGGCCGCGCACCTCGTCGCGGATCTCGTCGATGTACGGCACGAGATCGACGCCGGGCGTGCGGCACCGGAACCGGTATTCGACGCTTGCGGCGGGGAAGTGATGCAGGACGACCTGCATCATCGTGAACTTGTAGAGATCCGTGTCGAGCAGCGAAGTGATGATCATGTTTGCGGCACCGCCAATATCGAGACAGGGCCCGGCGCACCGCGCGCCGCCCGGTCTGTCGGCCATGTTACCCGAATGCGTGCCCGACCATCGTGAAACCGCCTGGCGCCCTGCTCCCGGCGCACCGTCACCCGGCCGTACGGCCCGCGTACGCCCGGTGTCGACACCCTTCTGCGTCCCCCGAGTACGCGCCATAAACTAATCACGAAACGATATAAGCCGGATAGCCGACCACGTCATGCGGGTTTTGCGCTTCAGTTACAATGCCGGTTTTGGCGCAAACGCCACCCCATATATACCGCCAAGCAGGAGCGTTTTAATGACTCACGTTGTGACCGAAGGCTGCATCAAGTGCAAATACACGGATTGCGTGGATGTGTGCCCGGTGGATTGCTTCCGTGAAGGTCCCAACTTTCTCGCCATCGATCCGGACGAGTGCATCGACTGCGCCGTGTGCGTCGCCGAGTGCCCGACCAATGCGATCTATGCCGAAGAAGACGTTCCGGGCGACCAGCAGCAGTTCACCGCGCTGAATGCCGAGCTGGCGAAGGGCTGGCCGTCCATCACGAAGACCAAGCCGGCACCGGCCGACGCGGACGAGTGGAAGGACGTGCAGGACAAGCTGCACCTGCTCGAGCGCTGATCGCGCCGCGGCACCGAAAAAAATTTCGCGTTCCGCCGCCCGAAAGTATTGACACGTTAGCGAACGCTCCATACAATCTCGTTTCTCTGCTGTTGTTGTTTGTTCCCCGATAGCTCAGTCGGTAGAGCGCCGGACTGTTAATCCGTAGGTCCCTGGTTCGAGCCCAGGTCGGGGAGCCAAAAAACACGAAGGCCCGTTGAAAGTGGACGGGTTTTTTGTTGGAAACAACACACGCAGATGTACCGATTTATTCCCCGATAGCTCAGTCGGTAGAGCGCCGGACTGTTAATCCGTAGGTCCCTGGTTCGAGCCCAGGTCGGGGAGCCAAATAGCGAAAGGCCCGTCATTCGACGGGCCTTTTGTTTTTCGGCCGCTCTCTCGGCTTTCATCGGCCGGTCCCGCGCATGCTAGAGTCTCTGTCCCGCATTCGCATCCGGTTCCGTCGATGAAGCATCGTCTCTTCCGCTCAGCCCCCCTCGCCCTCCTGCTTTCCGTGTTCGCCGCGGCACCGCTCGCGCACGCGGAGGAAGTCGGCAGCGTCAACACCCATTTCCGCGTCACGGGCTCCGATCGCGTGGTCGTCGAGGCGTATGACGATCCGGTCGTGACCGGCGTGACCTGCTACGTGTCGCGCGCCCGCACCGGCGGGATCAAGGGCACGCTCGGCGTCGCCGAGGATCCGAGCGAAGCGTCGATCGCATGCCGGCAGGTCGGCCCGATCAGTTTCAAGGAACCGCTCAAGCAGCAAACCGACGTGTTCAGCGAGCGCATGTCGTTCATCTTCAAGACGCTGCACGTCGTGCGCGTGGTCGACAAGAAGCGCAACACGCTCGTCTATCTGACCTACAGCGACCGCGTCGTCAGCGGCAGCCCGAAGAACGCCGTCACCGCGGTGCCGATGCCGGCCGGCACGACGATTCCGGTCAAGTAAGGCCCGCCCGGGCGCGCGAGCGATACACTGTCGGTTCGACCGCTCTCGCGCCCGCTCATGTCCGCCGCCCGCCTTCCAGACTCCGCACGCTACTGGCGCACGCCGCTGCTGCCGGATGCGGATCTCCTCACGGCCACCTATCGCGACCACACGTTCGCCCCCCACTGGCACGACGCGTACACGATCCCCGTGATTCTCGAAGGCGCGGAACGCTACACCTACCGCGGCAGCGCCCATGTCGCCGAAACCGGCTCCGTGCCCGTGATCAATCCGGGCGAGGTGCATACGGGTTCGCGCGCAGCCGACGAAGGCTGGTGCTATCGCGTCAGCTACATCCCGGTCGAATTCATCCGCGAACTCACGAGTGCGATTGCCGACCGCCCGCAGGATGCGCCGTGGTTCGCGCCCGACGTGATTCGCGACGCCGATCTCGCGGCCCGGCTCACGCTCGCGCATCGGATGATGGAGGCCGGCAGCGAACGCGCACTCGGCGCGCAGGCGCACGGGCAGCCGGCGAACGACTCACCGGGCGACGCACCGCGCATCTACGATCCGCTCGCCGCCGAAACGGCGATGCTCGACGCGTTGTCGACGCTGATCGTGCGCCATGCCGACGCACTGCCGCGAGCGGCGCCGCTCGCGGCGGACGAACCGCGCGTCGACGCGATGCGTGAACGGCTCGCCGCCGATCTCCTGTGCCCGGTGACGCTCGACGAAGTCGCGCAGGCGGCCGGCCTGTCGCCGTTCCACGCGGCGCGCCTGTTCACCCGCACGACCGGCATGCCGCCGCATGCATGGCGCAACCAGTTGCGCCTGCAGCGCGCACTGGCGCCGCTGCGCGCGGGCGTGCCCGTCGCCGACGTCGCGGCGGCCAGCGGCTTCGTCGACCAAAGCCACTTCACGCGGCATTTCAAACGCATGTTCGGCGTGCCGCCCGGGCGCTGGCAGGCGAGCTGACGCGCGGCGTCCGGCCCACCACCGCCATATCGCCCGATACCGCCCGAGCTCCCCGGCGCAGGGCAAGCGGCCCCGCACCGGTCCGCAAGCGCAAGAACATACAAGCCCGCCCACCCGCTGCCCGCTATCCTCCCGTTCATGGAGGCATACGCTTTGAACCCAATACCCGCATCACCCGCCCGCCGCCCGCTCAACGAATGGCTCGACGGCGCGCGCGACACGATCCCGATGATGATCGGCGCCGCCCCGTTCGGCGTGATTTTCGGCACGCTCGTCGGCGGCGGCCCGCTCGCCGCATGGCACGGCGCGCTGATGTCGCTCGTCGTGTTCGCGGGCTCCGCCCAGTTCATCGCGCTCGGCCTGATCGCGGGCAGCGCGAGCTTCGCGGTCGTGCTCGCGACCACGCTGATCGTGAACCTGCGTCACCTGCTGTACAGCGCGACGCTCGCGCCCTATGTCGCGCACCTGCCGCTGCGCTGGCGCGCGACGCTCGGCGCGCTGATGACCGACGAAGTGTTCGCGGTCGCCTATGCGCACTACCGGCACTTCCCGCCCGGCACGATCGGCCCCCACTACTTCTTCGGCTCGGGCCTCGCGATGTACCTGAACTGGCAGGTCTGGACGCTCGCGGGCATCGGCTTCGGCGCGGCGTTCCCGGGCCTGCAGTCGCTCGGCCTCGATTTCGCGATGGCGGCGACCTTCATCGCGATCGTCGTCCCGCAGCTCGGCACGCTGCGTTATTTCGCGGCGGCCGTGACGGCCGGCACGCTCGCGTACTTCTGGCAGGCCTGGCCGTACAAGCTCGGGCTGCTCGGCGCGGTCGCCGCCGGCGTCGCGATCGGCGTCGCGCTCACGCTGCTGCACGACCGCACGCGCGCCGGCTCGCGCACGGAGGCCGCCTCGTGAGCTACGCGCTGCTGATTCTCGGGATGGCGGTCATCACGTACGCGATCCGTTCGACGCTGTTCCTGTTCGGCGAACGGCTGGCGTTTCCGCCGCTCGTGCGGACCGCGCTCGGCTTCGTGCCCGTCACCGTGCTGACCGCGATCATCGTGCCGATGGTCGTCTCGCCGCACGGCGGCACGGCCGAGCTGACGTGGCGCAATCCGCAGCTGGTCGGCGCGCTCGCCGCCGTGCTCGTGTCGGCCGCGACCCGCCGCCCGCTCGTGACGATCGCAGCGGGGCTCGCGGTGTTCTTTTTCTGGCAAGGGGTCGTGCTGCCGCACTGGCTGCCCGCCTGAGCACACGCTCGGTCGCGCGTGCTCAAGTTTTCGCCCGGCGCGTCGATATAACGGATGAAGACCCGCCACCGGCCTCGGCGCGCACCGGTCAGTCGACGCGGCGCCCGCTCCGGTGCGCCGTGCCGGCCGCCGGCTTGCGCGGGCCGCCATCGAGACGATTCATGGGCCAGATCACCCTTTCCCTCAAGGACGACACGCTCGAGTCCCTGCGCAAGGACTACGACGCGTTCGTCCGCGTGTCGCTGAAACTCGACCCGCAGTTCGCGACACCGTCGTTCGAGGATTTCCTGCGCGCCAAACTGCTCGACAACATGGTGCCGCTGACCGAGCACGCGGTGCAGCGGATGCTGCAGGGCGGCCAGTACGCGTGGGCCAAACGCACGCTCGACAAGGAGTTCCCGGACGTCGTCGCGATCCTGATGCGACAGGCCGGCGAATTCGGCTTCGGCTTCGCGTCGCGCTCCGAATGGACCCCGGACGAGCTCGCGAAGGCGTGCCGCGACTGGGCGAAAGCGATCGTCGCCGAAGCGCAGGGCGACCCGTCGCTGGTCGATCCGCTCGCATCGCAGATCAAGGGCGCCGCGCAAGACATCCAGACCCTCGAGGAACTGATGCAGACGCCCGCGTGGCGGCTCGCGGAATCGCTGCGGCAACGGGTCTACGAGGCCAAGCTCGCCTGCGAGATGAGCGTCGGTAGCACCGCGCGCGACAAGCTCGGCGAACTGCGCGGGCTGCTGCGGCTCGGGCTCGCGCACGGCTCGTTCCAGAAGCAGGAAGCGCAGCAGATCATGGAATACCTGCGGCTGCTGAAGCCGGAGATCTTCGTCGAGGAGCCGTACGACGTCTTTGCGCGGCTCGCCGCATGGCTGCGCAGCGTATTCACCCCGGCTGCCGCGCGGCCGGCGCAGGGGCCGGTGCAAGGACAAGGACAAGGACAGCGCCGGCCGTAACGACACACCCCTGCGCGCCCGACCATGAAAACGGCCCGGTGCGCACGATGCGAACCGGGCCGCCGGATGGCCGCCGCGACGCGCCGCCAGGCACGGGCGTCGCGCGGCGCCGGACACCGCTTACTGCGTGGCGCCCTGGGCCGATGCACCGCCTTGCACGCCGGCCGATGCGCCGCCTTCGGTCGCTTCGCCGGCCTTCGTCTTGGCCGAGCCCGCATGGCTCTTGGCCGACTTCGCAGCATGCTTCGCGTGCTTCTTGGTCGAGTGGACGGCCGACGACCCCGTATCCTTCGCGCCGTCGGCTGCCGCGCCGACCGCATCGGTCGCACCGCCGGCCGCATTGCCCGACGCGTTCGCGCCCGCACCGCCCTGCATGCCGACACCCGCAGCCGGCGTCTGCGCCTGTACGCCGGCACCGGCTGCGCCCTGCGCCGCGGTGCCCGTCTGGGCAAAGGCGGCCGACGTGGCGAACGCCGTCAGCGCGGCACCGATCAGCATCGTACGAATCTTGGACATGACAATTCTCCTCAGGAAGTTGTGAGCCCGGACCACGGCGATGCGGTCCGATGCGCCCCCGCCGCAACACGCGGCAGGTACGACAAAAGACCCGCGGCCCGCACGACCGGTTCTCGAATCTCTCAGACTGTTACCCACCGTTTCATTTGCTGACGAATCGCTCACACTCCCTCACAACTGCGGGCGGCCGCCGGCCGCGCTCGCGCGCCGGCCCGCGGTGCCGTATGATGCGGAGCGACTCCTCCCGCGCATCGCGCACCATCTTCGTCATGCCCAATCTGGATTTCACGCTGACCGGCGAATACGTCGAGCTGCACAACCTTCTCAAGATCACCGGCCTCGCGGACAGCGGCGGTTCCGCGAAACTGATCGTCGCGTCCGGCGCGGTGAAAGTCGACGGTGCGGTCGAGCTGCGCAAGACCTGCAAGATCCGCGCAGGCCAGGTCGTGCTGCTCGGCGACACGCGCATCGCCGTGCGCGAGGCCTAGCACCCGAGCCGTTCCCCCTGCCTGCGACATGGCCATCGGCGCGCGCGTTCGACACGGTTCGAATAAAGCCGTAAGCTAGCCGTCTCTCAAAATAAATACATATAGCGCGGGCCCGCACCCGCGCGAGCGCCCATTCCATGTCGCATTCCGGTCTTACGCGGACGGCCGCCGCGCCGCCGTCCCTGTCCAGTCACGCCGCCGATACCGCGCGCCTCGCCGCGCCGCTCGCGATCGCGCAGCTCTCGCAGATGGCGATGAGCGTCACCGACACGGTGCTGCTCGGCTCGCTCGGCCCCGATTCGCTCGCGGCGGGCGGGCTCGGCGCGAACTTCTTCTTCGTCATCGTGACGGTGCTGCAAGGCGTGCTGTCGTCGGTCAGCGTGAGCGTCGCGCATGCGCGCGGCGCCAAGGCCGACGAGCGCGTGCCGCACATCTACTGGACCGGCTTCGTGCTGTCCGTGCTGCTCGCGATTCCGGCCATCGTCGCGCTGTCGCTGTCCGAACCGATCCTGTTGATGTTCCACGAGCCGCCGTTGCTCGCGCATCACGTCGGCGAATATACGGGCATCCTGCGCTTCGCCGCGCTCGGCAGCCTGATCGGCGTCGGGCTGATGCGCGCCTTCCTGCCGGCGATCGGCGCGGCGCGGCGGCTGCTGTGGGTGTCGATCGGCGGCGTCGGCGTAAACGGCGTGCTGAACTACGGGCTGATCCACGGCGCGTTCGGGCTGCCGCGCCTCGGCTTCCTCGGTTCCGCGGTCGCGACGACGATCACGATCTGGCTCACCGCGCTCTCGCTGATCTGGCTGCTGCACGGCCGGCAACGCTTCCGTCATTTCGTCACCGCCGCGCGCCCGAAGCTGCCGATGATGGGCGAACTGATCGGCATCGGCTGGCCGGTCGCGATCACGTACGGGGTCGAGTCGACACTGTTTCTCGCGACGGGCCTGACGATCGGCGTGCTCGGCGCGACGTCGCTGGCCGCCCACCAGATCGCGCTGAACGTCGCCTCGGTGGCGTTCATGGTGCCGCTCGCGATCGGTCAGGCGGCCAACGTGCGGGTCGGCTACTGGGTCGGCGCGGGGGCGCCCGTCGCCGCGCGGCATGCGGGCTTCGTCGCACTCGGCCTCGGTGTCGCGTTCATGTCGCTGTCGGGGATCGTGCTGATCGTCGCGCCGCATGCGATCGTCGGCCTGTACCTGAACCTCGACGATCCGGCCAACGCGGCCACCGTGTCGCTCGCCGCGTCGCTGCTCGGCATCGCCGCGGTGTTCCAGATCGTCGACGGCGCGCAGACCGTCGCGTCGGGCGCGCTGCGCGGCCTGAAGGACACGCGCATCCCGATGCTCGCGGCAACCCTCGGCTACTGGGGCATCGGTTTTCCGACCGGCTACTGGTTCGCATTCCACGTCGGCCTCGGTGCGCGAGGCCTCTGGTGGGGCCTCGCGGCCGGCCTCGCAAGCGTGGCCGTGCTGATGGCATGGCGCTTTCATCTGAAGAGCGCGTCGCCGCACTGAGCGCGACAACACGCGAAATCCGGGCCGGCGCTATGCTAGTCGGTTGAAGCCCCCGAGACGCCGCGCAAGCGGCGCGACTGCCTCACGATACGCCTGATTACGTCTGTTGCCGCGCGACGACGCGCGGCCTTTCCCCTTTTCTGGAGGAGTGGATCATGAACGAAGCAGTGCGGATGGAACGCGATACGTTCGGCGAGATCGCCGTGCCGGCCGACCGGCTGTGGGGCGCGCAGACCGAGCGCTCGCTGCAGAATTTCCGGATCTCGACCGAGAAGCAGTCGCCCGAGCTGATCCACGCGCTCGCGATCGTCAAGCGCGCCGCGGCGGCCGTGAACCAGTCGCTCGGCGTGCTGGCCGACGACAAGGCGCGCGCGATCATCGCCGCGGCCGACGAGATCATCGCCGGCAAGCATCCGCGCGAATTCCCGCTCGCCGTCTGGCAGACGGGTTCCGGCACGCAGACCAACATGAACCTCAACGAGGTGATCGCGAATCGCGCGAGCGAACTGATGGGCGGCGAGCGCGGCGAAGCGCGCAAGGTGCATCCGAACGACGACGTGAACCGCGGCCAGTCGTCGAACGACGTGTTCCCGACCGCGATGCACGTCGCGGCCGCGTATGCGATCGTCAATCACCTGCTGCCGGCGCTGCGCACGCTGCGCACGACGCTCGACGCAAAATCGAAGGCGTTCGCCGACATCGTGAAGATCGGCCGCACGCACCTGCAGGACGCGACACCGCTCACGCTCGGCCAGGAGTTTTCCGGCTACGTCGCGCAGCTCGACCAGGGCATCCGTCACGTCGAATCCGCGCTGCCGCACCTGTACGAACTCGCGCTCGGCGGCACCGCGGTCGGCACGGGGCTGAACGCGCATCCGGAGTTCGCGGTGCGCGTCGCCGAGGAAATCGGCCGGCTCGCGAAGCTGCCGTTCGTGACGGCGCCGAGCAAGTTCGAGGTGATGGCGGCCGCCGATGCGCTGGTGTTCGCGCACGGTGCGCTGAAGACGGTCGCGGCCGGCCTGATGAAGATCGCGAACGACGTGCGCTGGCTCGCGAGCGGGCCGCGCTGCGGGCTCGGCGAGCTGTCGATTCCGGAGAACGAGCCGGGCAGCTCGATCATGCCGGGCAAGGTGAACCCGACGCAGTCGGAAGCCGTGACGATGCTGTGCTGCCAGGTGTTCGGCAACGACGTCGCGGTCAACGTCGGCGGCGCGAGCGGCAATTTCGAGCTGAACGTGTTCCGGCCGATGATCGCGCACAACGTGCTGCAATCGGTGCGACTGCTCGCCGACGGCGCGCAGAGCTTCAACGATCACTGCGCGGTGGGCATCGAGCCGAACCGCGCGCGGATCGACCTGCTGCTGAACGAATCGCTGATGCTCGTGACGGCGCTCAATCCGCACATCGGCTACGACAAGTCGGCGCAGATCGCGAAGAAGGCGCACAAGGAAGGCACGACGCTGAAGGCGGCCGCGCTCGCGCTCGGCTATCTGACCGAGGCGGAATTCGATGCGTGGGTGCGCCCCGAGCAGATGATCGGGACGCGCTAACGGCAGGATGGCGCGGGGGGCGCGCCGCGATGCGCGGCGCCCGCGGCGCTCAGACCGCGCCCTTCGCCACCTCTTCCGGTTTCATCTCGACGAGCTTGTCGAGCGCGGCCCGCACGTCGGCCGCATATTTCGCGAGCACCTTCTGCTCGTCGGTCTCGGGCACGAACGGCGGCACCGGCACCGGGTTGCCGTTCTCGTCGACCGCGACGAACACGACGAGGCAATCGGTCGTCTGGCGCAGCATGCCGCCCTTCGGATCGCCGGCATGCACGGATACGTGGATGTGCATGCTGGTGCGGCCCGTCGCGACGACACGCGCCTTCAGCTCGACAAGATTGCCGACCATGATCGGCCGCTGGAAACGGATGTTGCCGACGCTGACCGTCACGCAATAGCGGCTCGACCAAACGGCCGCGCACGCGTACGCGACCTCGTCGATCCACTTCATCAGCGCGCCGCCGTGCACCTTGCCGCCGAAATTTACGGACGACGGCTCGGCGAGGAAGCGAAATACGGTTTCGGTGCGGTCGAGGGCGGCCGGTACGGGGGACGGTTGGGACATCTTGGTGGCTCCAGGCGGCGGGGGCGCTGTAATCGGGCCATTATACGTTGGTTGCACTGCAGCAACGCGCCGCGGGGCGCCCCGCGTGGCGCGGCTGCCGGGGCCGTGCCGGGTGCGCACGCGCCCGGCGGCGGTCAGCGGCGCACCGTGATGCCCTGATCGATCGTTCCGTACATCTCGATGCTGCCGCCGCGCTCGCCGGCCGAACCCGCCCCGCCCTGCGCACAGGCCGCGCAAACGAAAGCGGCGGCCAACAAACAGAAAATCGTCTTCATCGTTGCTTCGTGTCACGTGCGGCGGCCCGCTGCCGTCGCTTTCGGCCATTCTACGCGCGCGCAGCAAGCGGTCGCAGCCCGGTGCGCCGCATCGATGCCGCCGGCGTTCGTGCATCCGACATTTCAGCCGAAAGCGAAACATCGAATGCGCGCGCCCACTACACTGATGATCATCCCGCCAGACGAGACACGACGATGACCGACCAGGACGACCACCACTTTCCGGGCCTGAGCCGCATCGGCTCGCTGATCGCCGATCCCGGACGCGCCGCGATGCTGTGGGCGCTGATGGACGGCAGCGCACGACCGGCCGGCGAACTGACGATGATCGCGGGGCTGTCGCCTTCCGCCGCGAGCGCCCACCTCGCGCGCCTGACCGAAGGCGGCCTGCTCGCGCTCGACGTACGCGGCCGCCACCGCTACTACCGGATCGCGTCGGCCGACATCGCGGCGTCGCTCGAGGCGCTCGCGAACGTCGCCCGTGCGGCCGCGCCGCATCGCCCGGTGCCGTCGCCGTCCCGCACGGTCCCCGCCGAATTGCGGTATGCGCGCACCTGCTACGACCACATGGCCGGCGAACTCGCGGTGCGCATCTTCGACGGGCTCACCGCGCGTGGCTGGCTGCTTGCGGACGGCGACGCGATCGAGACCACCGAGCTCGGCACCCAGGCGCTCGCGCAATGGGGCATCGACGTCGCCAAGCAGCGCACGCGCCGGCGCCGCTTCGCGTGCGGCTGCCTCGACTGGAGCGAGCGGCGCTCGCACCTTGGCGGCGCGCTCGGTGCGGCGCTGCTCGAGAGCTTCTGCGCGCACGGCTGGATCGAGCGCGCGGCGCGGCCGCGCGTGCTGCGTGTCACCGTGCCCGGACAGCAGGTTTTCGACGGGTGGCTTACGTCCGCTTGACGCCCGCATTGCGTCTTCACGACAACGGCGCGCGATCGACAGGTTTTGTTACATCGCGTGCCATTCGACTTACAAAACACCGCGCATTGAAACAGGCCGAGCGGATATCGTGAACTCAGCGGCACGAATCGACGTGCCGTCGATCATGACGAAGACGCTCACCATGGCCACCCTGTTCCCGCTCAAGCGCACCGCCCGCTGCACGCTGTTCGCGTTCGTTGCGCTTGCGGCACTGCCCCCCGCATTCGCGCAATCGCCCGCGCCGTCCGCAGCCGTCGCACAACAACCGGGCGGCGATCCGCCCAGCCGCGTCGCGCGGCTCAATTACCTGTCGGGCGCCGTGACGACCGAACCGGCCGGCACCGATACGTGGTCGTATGCCGCGGTGAACCGGCCCCTGACGACCGGCGACCAGATCTGGAACGACGCCGGCGCGCGCTCGGAACTGCACGTCGGCTCGACCGCGGTACGGCTCGGCGAATCGACGAGCCTGTCGGTGCTGAACCTCGACGACACGACCACCCAGCTGAAAGTGGGGCTCGGCACCGTCTCGACGCACGTACGCGCTCTGCCGGCCGGCGGATCGTACGAAATCGACACGCCGAATCTCGCGCTCGGCATCGCGGGCCCCGGCGACTATCGCGTCGACGTCGCACCGAACGGCGCGAGCACGACGGTCACGGTGCGCAGCGGCAGTGCGACCGTCTACGGCAGCAACGGGCAGTACCCGCTGTCCGCGGGCCAGCAGGTCGTGTTCACGGGCACCGACCTGCAGGTCGCGCAGCAATCCGCCGCGCCGGGGCCCGACGCGCTCGACCAGTGGGCCGCCAGCCGCGACGCGGCCGAGGAGCGCTCGGTGTCGGCCCGTTACGTGTCCCGCGACGTCCCCGGCTACCAGGATCTCGACGCGAACGGCACGTGGCGCGAAACCCCGAATTACGGCCAGGTATGGGTGCCGAACGACACGCCGGCCGGCTGGGCGCCGTATCACGACGGCCACTGGATCTGGCAGGCGCCGTGGGGCTGGACGTGGGTCGACGACGCGCCGTGGGGTTTCGCGCCGTATCACTACGGCCGCTGGGCCTACGTGGACGATAGCTGGGCGTGGGTGCCGGGCCCGCAGGTCGTCAGCCAGCCGCCGGCCTATGCACCGGCGCTCGTCGCGTTCGTGGGCGGGGGCGGCGGCCCCGACTGGAGCGTCGCGCTCACGGTGGGCGGCGTCGCCGCTGCCGGCTGCGCGTGGTTCGCGCTCGGTCCGGGCGAAGCGTGGCATCCGGGCTGGGGCCGCTGGAGCCCGCACTACTACGACCGCGTGAACCGCAACATCGTCGTGAACAACGTCAACGTGAACAAGACCGTGAACGTGACGAACATCACCAACATCAACAAGACGTACGTCAACTTCCGCGCGCCGCACGCGATCACGGCCGTACCGGCGTCCGCGTTCGTGCACGGCCAGCCCGTCGCGCACTTCGCGCAGCACGTCGATCCGCTGCAATGGCGCAATGCGCACGTCACGCCGGGTACGCCGGGTATCGCACCGGTGCGCCAGAGCTTCACCGGCGGGCTGCGCAATGCGAGCTACCGGCCGCCCGCGGCGCTTGCGCAACACCCGTACGTCGCGACGCGCAATCCTGCCGTGCCGGCCGCGTATCGCGACCAGGCCGCAGCCCATCTCGCGCAGCAAGGCGGGCGTGTGCCGGGTGCCGGCGCGCCCGTCGTGAATACGAAAGTGCCGGCCGACTATACGGCTCGCCCGGTCCGTGTTCCAGGCAAGCCCGGCGGCGGCGCATGGGCGATGCACAACGTCCAGCTCGTGAATCCGCACGGGCCCGTCATGCAGCCGGCCCGCGCGCCGCACGACGGCCAGCCGGCCGCCGCGCAGGCCGGGCGGCCAAGCGCACCGATGCCGGGCATGCCGAACGCCGCACGGCCGGCGAACGGCGAAAAACCCGACGCAGCGCGTTTCGCCAACGGCGGGATGCCGCCGGCGCCCGGCAACCCGATGCCGAATCAGGCGCGCGGGCCCGGCAACGGCGTCCCGCGTCCGCCGACGGCGAACAACACGCCGCCGGGCATCGGCAATACGCACGCGACGGAAGCGCCGTCGCCCGCGTGGATGCAGCCGCACACGCCGATGGAGCGTCAGCGCCCGGCCCCGCCCACCGCGCTGCATGCGGCCGGACAGAATGCGCTGCCGCCCGTGCGTAGCGCAGCGGTACCGCATCCGGACGGGGTGCCGAGCCCGCAGGGCGCGCAGCCCGGCGCCCGGAACGAAGCACCGCGTGCACTGCCGCAGCCCCGGCTCGACACTACGGCGCAGATCCCGCAGCCGCGTCCGCGCCCCGATTTCCCGACGCCGCCCCGGCATGAACAACCGCAACCGGAACGCGCGGCGCCTGCACCGCAACCGCGCGCTGAATTCGCGCAACCGGCGCCGCACCGTGAAGTCGCCCCGCCGCGCGTGAACGAGTACCGTGCGCCGGCCCCCGCCGCCCATGACGTGCCGCGGCCGCAACCGCAAGCGCCACACGTGGAGCCGCGGCCGCAACCGGCGCCCCGCATGGAGCCGCGCCCGTCGATGCCCGCCCCGCGCATGGAACCGCGGCCGCAGCCGGCGCCGCACGTCGAGGCACCGCACCCGGGCAACCCGCCGCCACAAGGCGGCCACGAAGAGCGGCATCGCCAGTGAGTGCCGCAAACGTGAAACAAAAAAGCCCGACCGGTATCAGCCGGTCGGGCCTCGTTCCTGCGGCGCGCGGATCGATGCGCGCGCGCGGCATCGATCGCGCGATCAGACCGCCATCGGCGCGGTCAGCGGCTCGTGGTGGCGGTAGCCGACGAGCGAGAAATCGGACGGTTCGACCTGCTCCAGCCATTCGGGCGCGTAGACGCCCGTCTTCGCATAGTCGGGCACACGGTCTGCAATCTCGAGCCGCGGGCTGTCGTAAGGCTCGCGCGTGAGCTGCTGCTGCAGCATGTCGAGCTGGTTCTCGTAGATGTGCGCGTCGCCAATGAAATACGTGAACCAGCGCGGCGTATAGCCCGTCAGACGGCCGACGAGCGCCAGCAGCGCGGCCCCTTCCGTCAGATTGAACGGCGTGCCGAGGCCGACGTCGTTGCTGCGGATGTACAGGCACAGCGAGATTTCGCGCTTCGTCGCGTTCGGCAGGAACTGATACAGCAGATGGCATGCGGGCAGCGCGATCTGGTCGAGCACGGCCGGATTCCACGCATGAAACAGGATGCGGCGGTCGGACGGGTTCTCCATGATCGTGTCGAGGCACTGACGCAACTGGTCGATCGCCTTGTACAGCAGCACCTTCGGCGCGCCGTCTTCGTCGAAACGCGTGACGATCCGGAAGCCGCGGCGCGTCGCATCGGCGATCTGCGCGTCGGCGCCCGCGTCGAGCACCTTGTAGCCCGGCCACTGGCGCCATTGCACGCCGTACACGTCGCCGAGATCGTCGACGCCCTGGCGATACGGGTTCGCGAGCCACTGCGCGTTCTCGTTCGCGTTCGCGTCCCATACCTTGCAGCCGAGCGCGCGGAAATCGGCCGCGCTGCGCGATGCGCGCAGGAAGCCGACCAGTTCGCCGATCGCGGACTTGAACGCGAGCTTCTTGGTCGTCACGGCCGGGAAGCCTTGCTGCAGGTCGAAGCGCAGCATCGCGCCCGGCATGCTGATGGTGCGGATTCCCGTGCGGTTCTCCTGCCAGGTGCCGGTATCGAGAATGGTACGAACGAGATCGAGATACTGTTTCATGCGGGTTCCTTCGGCCGCGAGGGCGGCCGTACCCGCCAATTTTAGCAAGCGTGATGCGGAAGCTCTGGCAACGGCGCCGAAAACCCTGCCAGCGTATCGCCGCGATCGCGCATGCCGTGCGCGCACATCAGCCGGTAGAGCGTGACGCGCGACACGCCGAGCTCGCGCGCGGCATCCGCGAAACGGCCGCGATGGCGCAACAGCGCCTGCTCGATCGCCTGCCGTTCGGCCGCCTCGCGCGCCTCCAGCAGCGACACGGGCGCGAGCGTCGCGAACTCGTTCAGCTCGAGATCGGCCGCGGTGATCATCCGGCCCTCCGACATGACGATCGCACGGCGCACGCGATTGATCAGCTCGCGCACGTTGCCCGGCCACGAATAGCCGTACAGCGACGCGACCGCGTCGGGGGAAAAGCCGCGCAGCCGACGATGCGCGTCACCCTTGAAACGTTCGAGCATGTGACGCGCGAGCACCTCGATGTCCTTGCCGCGCGCACGCAGCGGCGGCTCCTCGATCCTCAGCACGCACAGGCGATGGAACAGGTCTTCGCGGAACCGCCCTTCGCGCAGCGCCGCTTCCATGTCCACGTGCGTCGCGCAGATCACGCGCACGTCGACGGGCACCGACACGTGCGCACCCAGCCGCTCGATCTTGCCTTCCTGCAGGAAGCGCAGCAGGCTGGCCTGGCTTTCGAGCGGCAAGTCGCCGATCTCGTCGAGAAACAGCGTGCCGCCGTTGGCGGCTTCGACGCGGCCGATCTTGCGCTGGTTCGCGCCGGTGAATGCGCCGCGCTCATAGCCGAACAGCTCGGCCTGCAGCAGCGTCGACGGAATCGCGCCGCAATTGATCGCGATGAACGGCGCCTGCGCGCGCGACGAACGTTCGTGAATCGCAACTGCCGTCAATTCCTTGCCGGTGCCCGATTCGCCGGAGATGAACACCGGCGCGTCGGTTGCCGCGACGCGACGGATCGTCCTGAAGAGGCCGAGCATCGCATCGCAGGTGCCGACCATTTCGCCTTCGCTGCGTCCGGCGCCGACAGGCGGCGCAGCGGTCTCGGTCAGCGCGACCATGCCGTGCGCATGACCGACAGTCTCGACGATCCGCGACGTCTCGTACGGCATCGTCACGTAGTCGAAACAGTAGTCGCGAATGAGATGGCGCAGCGTGGCGTCCTGCAACTGGCCGCGACGCGTCGCCGCGATCCAGCCGATGTGCTGAATGCTCAGACAGGATTCGAGTTCGCGCAGATCCGAGGGCTTGAAGCCCGGCGAAAAATCGAGCAGTCCGGCGGTCGCGACACCATGCTGCACGACGCGCCGCACATCTCGCACGGTCTCCGCGAGATCGACACGCCAGCCGCATTCGTCGAAATGGCCGCGCAACGCGTCGTTCGGTTCGCGCGAATAGTAGATCACGTGCCGCTGATCGGCTCCCATATGCTCACCCCGTTCATCAACCGTCTAACGATTGCCGTGCACGCAGGTCACGTGCAGAAAGGTTCGAATCGGGTCAGCCGAAGGCGGCTCGATTCGCCATGCCGATGCTCGGCAACGACAAGGCCTCGCATGATGGCGCTTATCTCGCGTCCAGTTATTTTTGTTCAAGACAGCTTATCTATAGCCACCGAATACGACAATCCGGTTTCAGTCCGGCACGCGATGCGGCCGGATGCTCGGGAAGTCGATGCATGTCAATCGTCTGCACATAGCACTTGCGCAGCGATACGTTCGGTCGTCAATGCATGCGCCGATTTTCATCCTTGAAGCGTATCGGTTGAATCCGCAGTATTCCCGAGCCCCCTCGTTTCACGGCTGAAACATTTTCAGCCGTTTCACGACACAATTCGCAACGCTTGCGCACGAATCGCAGGCTCGACAATGGTCACGGCGCGATGGCATGCATTTCGCTGAATAAGGAAAACGTCGGAGACAGCGACCATGCGAAAACATCTTTTACTTTCTTTCGTGCCGCTGGCCATCGCGGTCGCGGCCGCCGGCCCGCCCACGCCCGCACGCGCAGACGAAGGCACGCCTGCGGACCGCGCGATGCTGCTTGCGGCAAACGCACCGGGCATACAGCACGGCAACGGGTTCGGCATCGTGACCGTGGCAGCGCCGCGATCGCCGCCGGGCGGCAGGACTTCGGTGACGCTGTGGGACGAGATCCCGCCGCCGCAGTTGCCGGTGCCGCTCCCGGCACCGCAGCCGGACGACGTACAGCACGCGATGGAAGACACCGCGCAAGGCCGGACGCATCAGTGACGCACGCATCGATTCATTTGATCAGGATAACGTATTGATTTGAACGAACCGGGCAGCGTTGATCAGTGCCGGCGGCGTCGATCTCGCAACACGGACCGGTTTTGTGCTCCGTCCCCCGGCGGGCACGCTTTTTATTCATTCCGTCGCCGCGACGTTTCAGGCAACGCGTCGCGGCGCGCATTGCGAAAAGGCGGATGCGCGCGCCCGGAACCGGCGCGCGGCGCGGTTCCGGTAGAATCGGCGCCATTCCGGTTTTCCTCTTCCCCGACCTTCATGACGACGTTGACCCTGATCGTCGCGCGTGCCCGCAACGGCATCATCGGCCGCGACAACCAGTTGCCCTGGAAACTTCCCGAGGATCTCGCCTTCTTCAAGCGCACGACGATGGGCGCGCCGATCGTGATGGGACGCAAGACCCACGAATCGATCGGCCGGCCGCTGCCGGGCCGCCGCAATATCGTCGTCACGCGCGATGCCACGCGCCGCTTCGACGGCTGCGACACGGTCACGTCGCTCGCCGACGCGCTGGCGCTCGCCGCGCGCGACGGCGTGCCGGAGGCGTTCCTGATCGGCGGCGCGCAACTCTACGCGGAAGGTCTCGCACTCGCCGACAAGCTGGTCGTCACCGAGATCGATGCCGACTTCGACGGCGATGCGTCGTTCCCCGCGCCCGACGCCGCGCAGTGGCGCGAAGTGTCGCGCGATGCGCATGAAGCGGCCGCACCGAACACGTTCGGCTATGCGTTCGTCGTCTACGAGCGCAAGCGCGGCTGATACGTCACGCACCACGAAAAACGCCCGATCGGCCGTGAGCCGATCGGGCGTTTTCGTTTGATCGCGGCCGATGCCGCGTGCCGCTTACTGCCCGGCGATCGTCATCTGCTCGATCAGCACCGAGCCCGTTTCCTTCGTGCCGCGCACGATCGAATCGGCACCGATCGCGACGATATGGCGGAACATTTCCTGCAGCGTGCTCGCGACGGTGATTTCCTCGACCGGATACTGGATCACGCCGTTCTCGACCCAGAAGCCCGCCGCGCCGCGCGAATAATCGCCCGTCACGTAGTTCACGCCCTGCCCCATCAGCTCGGTCAGCAGCAGGCCCGTGCCGAGCTTCTTCAGCATCGCGTCGAAATCGTCGCCCGGCTGCGTGTTCGAGCTGCGCAGCGCGAGGTTGTGCGAGCCGCCTGCGTTGCCGGTGGTCTGCGTGCCGAGCTTGCGCGCCGAATAGGTCGACAGGAAGTAGCCTTCGACGACGCCGTCCTTCACGACGCTGCGCGCACGCGTGCGCACGCCTTCCTCGTCGAACGGCGCACTGCCCATCGCGCGCGGCACGTGCGGATCCTCGACCACCTGGATGTGCGGTGCGAACACCGGCTTGCCGAGGCTGTCGACGAGGAACGACGTCTTGCGGTACAGCGCGCCGCCGCTCACCGCCTGCACGAATGCGCCGAGCAGGCCGGCCGCGAGCGGCGCCTCGAACAGCACGGGTACCTTGCGGGTGTCGAGACGGCGTGCGCCCATGCGCGCGAGCGCGCGCTCGGCCGCGTAACGGCCTACTGCCTCGGGCGCCGCGAGATCGATCGCGCTGCGCTTCGACGAATACCAGTCGTCGCGCTGCATGTGGCGGCCGCTGCCCGCGATCGGCGCGCAGGCGATGTAGTGCCGCGAGTACGGGTAGCCGGACAGGAAACCGCGCGACGTTGCCAGCACGAACTGCGAATGCTGGGCCGACACGCTCGCGCCCTCCGAATTGCGGATCTGCGGGCTGACCGCGAATGCGGCGTCTTCCGCGCGGCGGGCAAGTTCGACGGCCTCGTCGGCCGACAGCGCCCACGGGTGGTACAGATCGAGGTCGCGCGGGTCGGTTTCGAGCAGCTCGGCTTCGGCCAGACCGGCCGCTTCGTCCTCGGCCGTGAAGCGCGCGATGTTGTACGCGGCGGCGACGGTATCCTTGATCGCACCCGGCGAGAAATCCGACGTGCTCGCGTTGCCGCGCTTCTTGCCGATGAACACGGTCACGCCGACCATCTTGTCGCGGTTGTGCTCGATCGTTTCGACTTCGCCGCGGCGCACCGACACCGACAGGCCGTCGCCCTCGGAGATTTCGGTCGCGGCGTCCGTCGCGCCGAGCGCCTTCGCATGGCGAAGGATGTCCGAGGCGATTTCTTTGAGCTGGTCCTGCGTGTGCGGGAAATAGCGCGCTTGTACGTCGAGATTGGCTGCCATCGTCTTGATATCCGGTGGCGGGCGGGCGCCCGCATGGTCAAAATGTTGCGTATCCCGCGATCATAGCAAGGTCCGGGGCCGGATACCGACAAGCTTGGGGTGTCCGCGCCGCGATACAATGCCGCCCATGACACGCAAAACCCGAATCCAGCCGATCGAGCATGCCGTCGAAGACGACGACAATGGCTACGATCGCCCCAGCAAATCCCAGTTGAAGCGCGAGATGCATGCGCTGCAGGAGCTCGGCCAGGCCCTCGTCGACCTGCCGAAAGACGCGCTCAAGCGCATGCCGATGCCCGAAGCCCTCGCCGACGCCGTGCGCGAAGCGCGCCGGATCACCGATCACGAGGGCAAGCGCCGCCAGCTCCAGTACGTCGGCCGCGTGATGCGCTCGCTGACCGACGACGAAACGGCCGCGCTGCGCACCGCGCTCGACGCGCAGCGCGGCGTGAACAAGGCCGCGACGGCCCGCCTGCACTGGATCGAACGCACGCGCGAACAGCTGCTCGCGAACGACGACGCACTGACCGAATTCCTGCGCCAGCACCCGGAAGCCGACATCCAGGAAGGCCGCACGCTGATCCGCAACGCCCGCAAGGAAGCGCAGCAAGGAAAACCGCCGCGCTATTTCCGCGAGCTGTTCCAGTGGATCAAGACCGCGGCCGGCACGCCCGACGGGGATGACGAAGCGGCGGACGACGCCGGAGACGACCATGACGACGAAGCGTAACCACCCGGACGAGCTCGTCGTCGGCCTCGTGTCGATCAGCGACCGCGCGAGCACGGGCGTCTACGAAGACAAGGGCATTCCGGCGCTACAGGCGTGGCTCGCCGGCGCGCTGACGTCGCCATGGCGCGCCGAAACGCGCCTGATCCAGGACGATGCGCCGACGATCTCCGCGACGCTCGCCGAGCTCGTCGACGTCGCGGGGTGCGACCTCGTGCTGACGACGGGCGGCACCGGCCCCGCGCGCCGTGACGTGACACCCGAGGCCACGCTGGCCGTGGCGACCAAGGAAATGCCGGGATTCGGCGAACAGATGCGGCAGATCAGCCTGAATTTCGTGCCGACCGCGATCCTGTCGCGGCAGGTCGCGGTGATCCGCGAGACGGCCGACCATGCGGCGCTGATCATCAACTTGCCCGGCCAGCCGAAGTCGATCCAGGAAACGCTCGAAGGGCTGCGCGACGCCGATGGCAAGTCGACCGTGCCCGGCATCTTCGCCGCGGTGCCCTACTGCATCGACCTGATCGGCGGCCCGTACGTCGAGACCGACGCCGCGGTGGTCGCGGCGTTCCGGCCGAAAAGCGCGCGGCGCTGAGCCTCTACCCGGCGCCGGGCGCGCGCCGGCCCGCTCAGGCGGCCGGCGCGGACTCGCCGGCCGCGGCCGATGCGGCCGATGCGGCCGGAATCAGGAAATGCTCGCGGTAGTACTTCAGCTCGTCGATCGACTCGTGGATGTCCGCGAGCGCCGTGTGCATCGCCCGCTTCTGGAAGCCCTTGTAGATCGCGGGCTGCCAGCGGCGGCACAGTTCCTTCAGCGTGCTGACGTCGAGATTGCGGTAGTGGAAGAACCGCTCGAATTCCGGCATCCAGCGCGCCATGAAGCGGCGATCCTGGCAGATCGAGTTGCCGCACATCGGCGACTTGCCGGGCGACACGTACTGCGCGAGGAACGCCTGAAGTTGCGCGGCAGCGTCCGCCTCGGTCACGGTCGATGCGCGCACGCGCTCGATCAGGCCCGAGCAGCCGTGCGTCGACTTGTTCCAGTCGTCCATCTTCGCGAGCGTTTCGTCGCTCTGGTGGATCGCGAACACGGGGCCTTCGACGGCGATGTCGAGCGTCGAATTGGTCACGACGACAGCGATCTCGATGATGCGGTCGTTATCCGGGTCGAGGCCCGTCATCTCCATGTCGAGCCAGACGAGGTTCAACTCGTTGCGCACGAGCGCGGGCTGGCTGGCGGAAGCGGCGGTATCGGTCATGAGTCATCCTGGAAAATGGCGGACGGCGCGCGGCGCCGCCCGGGCGGCCGGCATCGCATCAGCGGGCCCGGTCCGCAAGAACATATAATTCTCGCATAGAACCCTTTGGCGCCTTCGATGTCACCCTTTTCGTTCACCCTGCTGTTCGCGCTCGCCGTGCTCGCGATGGTCGTCACCAAGCTGTGGCTCGCGTCGCGGCAGATCCGCTTCGTCGCCGCGCACCGCAACGGCGTCCCCGCGCAGTTCAGCGCGACCATCCCGCTCACCGCCCACCAGCGCGCGGCCGACTACACGGTCGAGCGCACCCGGCTCACGATGCTCGAGATCGTCGTCAGCGCGGCCGTGCTGGTCGGCCTCACGCTGCTCGGCGGCGTCGGCGCGCTCGACACCCTCCTCACCGGCTGGCTCGGCCGCGGCTACGGGCAACAGGTCGCGCTCGTCGCGGCGGTGCTCGTGATCACGAGCGTCATCGACGTCCCGTTCGAGTATTACCGCCAGTTCGGGATCGAACAGCGCTTCGGCTTCAACCGGATGACGAAGCGGCTGTTCTTCACCGACATGCTGAAAAACGCGTTGCTCGGCGCCGTGCTCGGCCTGCCGCTGCTGTTCGTCGTGCTGTGGCTGATGAACCAGGCCGGCAGCCTGTGGTGGCTGTGGACCTGGATCGTCTGGGTCGCGTTCCAGATGCTCGTGCTGCTGATCTACCCGACCTTCATCGCGCCGATCTTCAACAAGTTCGAGCCGCTGAAGGACGACGCGCTGCGCGCGCGCATCGAGTCGCTGATGAAGCGCTGCGGCTTCGCGGCGAAGGGGCTGTTCGTGATGGACGGCAGCCGCCGCTCCGCGCACGGCAACGCGTACTTCACGGGCTTCGGCGCGTCGAAGCGGATCGTGTTCTTCGACACGCTGCTCGCGCGCCTTTCCGGCCAGGAAATCGAGGCCGTGCTCGCGCACGAACTCGGCCACTTCAAGCGTCGCCACGTGATGAAGCGGATGCTCGTGTCGTTCGTGCTGAGCCTCGTGCTGCTTGCGCTGCTCGGCTGGCTCGCGCAACGCACGTGGTTCTACACGGGGCTCGGCGTCACGCCGTCGCTCGACACGAGCAACGCGGGCGCCGCGCTCGTGCTGTTCTTCCTCGCGATTCCCGTGTTCCTGTTCTTCGCGACGCCGTTCGGCAGCCTCACGTCGCGCAAGCATGAATTCGAGGCCGACGCCTTCGCGGCCAGCCAGACCGACGCGCACGATCTCGTCAGCGCACTCGTGAAGCTCTACGAGGACAACGCGTCGACGCTGACGCCCGACCCGGTCTACACGGCCTTCTACTATTCGCATCCGCCCGCGTCGCAGCGGATCGACCGCCTGCTGCAGCGCGCATGAGCCGACCGACCTCCCGCAAGCCGGCCCCGCGCGCGTCGAGCGCGCAACGTGCCGAAGGCCGCGTGATCGCGGCGCACGGGCGCCACTACATCGTCGCGCCCGACGACGGCGGCCCGATGCTGCAATGCTTCCCTCGCGGCAAGAAGAGCGATATCGCGGTCGGCGACCGTGTCGCGTACGAACTCGCATCGGCCGACCAGGGTGTGATCGTCGAGATCGGCGAACGACGCAACCTGCTGTACCGCTCCGACCAGTTCAAGTCGAAGCTGTTCGCGGCCAACCTCGACCAGTTGCTGATCGTGCTCGCGACCGAGCCCTACTTCAGCGAGGATCTGCTCGGCCGCGCGCTGATCGCCGCCGAGGCGAACGAGCTGAAGCCGCTCGTCGTCCTGAACAAGATCGATGTCGAAGCCGCGCTGCCGGTCGCGCGCGAGCGCCTCGCGCCCTACCGCGCACTCGGCTACGACGTGCTGGAACTGTCGGTGAAGGGCTCGCCCGACGATGCACGCGCGCAGTTGATGCCGCATCTCTCCGGGCATTCGACGATCCTGCTCGGCCAGTCCGGGATGGGCAAGTCGACGCTCGTGAACCTGCTCGTTCCCGATGCCGAAGCCGCCACGCGCGAGATTTCGGCCGCGCTCAACAGCGGCCGTCACACGACGACGTTCACGCGCCTCTACCCGCTGGAAGGCGGCGGCGCGCTGATCGATTCGCCGGGCTTCCAGGAATTCGGCCTCTACCACCTGACCGAAGGCCGTCTCGAACGCGCATTTCCGGAATTCCGGCCGCTGCTCGCCGACTGCCGTTTCTATAATTGTCATCATCTGCACGAGCCCGGCTGCGCGATTCTCGAAGCCGTCGCCGACGGCCGCATCGCGCCGTCGCGGCATGCGCTGTACGCGCAGCTCGTGCACGAGGCAAGCCAGATCGTCCGTTGATCGCGCGGTGCGCGCGACGGCCAGCCGGCGCCGTGCAGGCCGGCTTTCACCGACAGGAGCCGCGATGCGTTTCAAGGCACCCGATCTCGCGACGGCGCAGCATTGGGCCAACGTGCTTCAGGTGGCCGGCATCGGTTGCGAGCTGCACAACTGCTACGCGAGGGGCGCGCTCGGCGGCCTGCCTGCCGATGCGTGCACGCCGGAGCTGTGGCTCGACGACGAACGCGACGATGCGCTCGCGCGCCGGCTGCTCGATGCCGCGTCGCACGGCCCGTCGGCCGGCGCCGCGCCGTGGCGCTGCCGGCAATGCGGCGAGGTGCTCGAGGCGCAATTCACCGCGTGCTGGCAATGCGGCGGCGTACGCGACCCGCGCGACGACTGACCGATCAGCAAAAAGGCCGGCATCGAGCCGGCCTTTTGCCATTCATCGCGTACCGCGCTGCCCCGTCACGACACCCAGACGGCGAGCGTCAGCATCAGCAGCAGAATCATCCACAGGATCACCGCGCGCCACACGAGGCCGACCGCGGATTGCAGCGTGCGCGGCGTGCAGTCGTCACCGACCGACAATGGGCCGCTGTCGCCCACTGCGAGCGCATCGAGGCTCGACGGCTCCGCGAGCGGCCCCGCCAAACGTGCGCCGAGCGCCCCGCTGCCCGCTGCCAGCAGCACGCCGTCGTTCGGGTCGGGCCACTGGCGCGTGTGGTTGCGCCACGCGTAGATCGCATCCTCGAAATTGCCGACGATCGCGAAGCCGAGCGCGGTCAGCCGCGAGGGAATCCAGTCGATCACGAAGAACGCACGCTGCGCGAACGTCGAGAAGGCCGCCGTGCGGTCGTCGCCCGGCGTTGACCAGCTGCGCGCGAGGTATTCGGAAATCCGGTACAGCACGGCGCCGGCCGGGCCGATCGGCAGCACGTACCAGAAGAACACGCCGAATACGTGGCGGTGCGATGCGACGACGGCGTAAATCAACGTATAGCGGACGATTTCGCCGACCGGCATGTCGACCGTGTCGATGCCCGTCCACTCCTGCAGGATTTCGCGCGCACGCGGCACGTCGTCGTTGTTGAGCGCGAGATGGATGTCGGTGAAGTAGTGGCTGAACTGGCGGAAGCCGAGCGTGAAATACACGACGACGACGTTCCAGATGAAGGCAAGCACGAAGCTCACCTTGTACAGCAGGAAATAGATCAGGGCGACGATCAGCACCCACGGCAGCACGACCGCGAGCCATGCGAGGATGCCATGCTTCTGCTTGCCTGCGTCGAGACCATGCGCGACGGTTTCCGCATGAAACTGGAACAGCGCGAACACCGGATTGTTCGGCGACAACGCGCGGACCTGTTCGATGATGAGAGCGAGGAGAACCGAAAAGAAAGTCATGCGTGGCGCCGTCTTCGGAGTTATGTCATTTTTTGCATAACGATAGCACAGCGTAAGCGCCGGATGGCTGCCGGCGCGGTCGCCCGACTATCGGCCGCGCGCGCCTGACGCCGTGCGTGCCTAGCCTGCGACCAAGAAGCGGTACAGATTGCGCAACATGGCGGCAGTTGCGCCCCAGATGAAGTATTGCCCGCCGGGTTCGCCATTCGGATAAGGCATCGCAAAAAAACGACGCTCGCCGCCTTCCCAGCGGAACACGCGGACCTGATGGTTCGCGGGATTCATCAGGAACGCAAGCGGCACCTCGAAAATCTCGGCGACTTCGAACGTGTCGGCCTGCACGGTGAACGGCGGATGCACGAGGCCGACCACCGGCGTCACGCAGAAGCCCGTGCCGGTCAGGTAGTCGGGCAGCGCGCCGAGGATCTCGACGCGTTCCGCGGCCAGCCCGATCTCTTCCTTCGCCTCGCGCAACGCGGTGGCGGTTGCATCGCGATCGAACGGTTCGCGGCGGCCGCCGGGAAAGCTGATCTGCCCGGCGTGGTCGTTCAGGTGATCGGCGCGCTGGGTGAGCAGCACGGTGAGGCCCGACTCGCGGGCGACGAGCGGCACGAGTACGGCCGCGCTACGCGGATCGATGCCGTCCTGCAGCGTGGCCTCGCCGGGTTCGACGCTCCATTCGAGCGTGCGCGCGAAACGATCGCGCAGGCCGGACGGCGTCATCAGGCTGGAATCGATGGCCGGCAGGCCGGCGCCGGTGCCTTCGACCGGCAGGACCTCGGGATCGATGATGGGGCGGCGATTCAATGGGGCTCTCGGGTTCGTGTCGTATCGAGCATATTGTCGCGCCAGAATGAAAAAAGCACCCGGGTGGGTGCTTTTTCCTTACAGCTCTTACTCTTGGGAAGCTGCTGCGGCGCGATCCTTCGACACCAGCTTTTCCTTGATACGAGCCGACTTGCCCGAACGCTCGCGCAGGTAGTACAGCTTCGCACGACGCACGTCACCGCGACGCTTCACGACGATGCTTGCCAGCAGCGGCGAGTACGTCTGGAACGTACGCTCGACGCCTTCGCCCGACGAGATCTTGCGAACGATGAAGTTCGAGTTCAGACCACGGTTGCGAATCGCGATCACGACGCCTTCGTAAGCCTGAACGCGCTTGCGGTTACCTTCAACCACGTTCACGTTCACGATCACCGTGTCGCCCGGGGCGAAATCGGGGATCGTCTTGCCGGCGAGCGCGCGCTCGATTTCTTCCTGCTCAAGTTTTGCGATCAGATTCATTACTGACTCCTTATGCCATCGTGTCGGCGTTAGCACCCGCCTGCTTCCAGGCCTGGCCCCGATAGAGGATGGATTCACATCAGGCGCCGTACACGCATGGACGGCGCCGCCAATTCCCGCTCGCGCAGCCGCCTCAGGAGGCGTCCTTCGCTTCGCGTGCGAGGTTCGCAAGCCACGCCTCGTCGGCCCGGCTCAACAACTTCTCGCGGCGCGCCCGGACGATCAGGTCCGGCCGCTTCCGCAACGTATTCCTCAATGCTTCCTGGCGCCGCCACCGCTCGATCTCGGCATGATGCCCGCCGAGCAGCACGTCCGGCACACGCACGCCGTCGTATTCCTCGGGACGCGTGTAGTGCGGGCAATCGAGCAGGCCGTCGGCGAAGCTGTCCTGCACGGCCGACAACGAATCGTTCAGCACACCGGGCAGCAACCGCACGACGGCATCCATCATCGCCATCGCCGGCAATTCGCCGCCTGACAGCACGAAATCGCCGAGGCTGATTTCCTCGTCGACGCAACGATCGAGCAGGCGCTGGTCGATCGCTTCGTAGCGGCCGCACAGCACGACGACGCCGGGTTCCTGCGCCATCCGCACCGCACGCTCGTGCGTGAGCGGCGCGCCCTGCGGCGACATCATCACGACGCGCGTGCCCGCAATACCCTGCTCCGCCTGTGCCGCTTTCGCGGCATCGATCGCGGCTTCGAGCGGCCTGGCCAGCATCACCATGCCCGGACCGCCGCCGTACGGACGATCGTCGACCGTGCGGTAGTTGTCCGTCGTGAAATCACGCGGGTTCCAAGTGCGCAACCCGAAGCGCCCTTGCTTGACGGCCCGGCTGGTGATCCCCCAGTCGGTCAGTGCACGGAACATCTCGGGAAAGAGCGTGACGACGTCGAACTGCACCGCGCGCTCGATAACCTGGTTCATTTCAGTAATCGGCTTCCCAGTCGACGACGATACGACGCGCCGCCTGATCCACCGTTTTGACGTAGACGCCGACGAACGGAATCAACCGCTCGTCGGTGGTCGGCTGACCGTCTTTGCCGGTCGCCGGATACTCGACGCGCATGATCGAATGCACGCCGTTGTCGATCATCCCGCTCACCTTCCCGAGCGCCACCGACTGCTCGTTGACGACGTCGAGACCGATCAGGTCGACCCAATAGAATTCGTCCGCGGCCAATGCCGGGAAATCTTCCCGGCGCACGAACACGCGAAAGCCGCGCATGGCGAGCGCGGCATCGCGGTCGCTGACGCCCGCGGGTTGCGCAACGACGGTGTCGCTGTGCGTCTTCGACTGCATGATGCGGACGGAAAGCCGCTCCGCACCGCGTTCCAGCCACCAGCGGCGCGCATTGAGCAGCGCATCGCCACCGCGGCCGGCGTCGGCATGCGTCGCCACCTTGACCCAGCCCTTCAGGCCATAGGCGTCGACTACCGCCCCGACCTCGACGGCATCGTCGGGCCACGCCTGCGCCACTTCGAGACTGCCCTGCTCGGCAGCCTGACCGGCGTTCGCGACAGCGTCGCGCTCGACCGGCTTGCGGACGAATGCGCCAAACGACGCACGCCCGCGCCTTGCATTACCGGAATCGTGACCCGCCATCAATGCACCTCACAGCCGGCACGACCGGCACACCGTGCCATGTTAGGCAGCCGGTTGCGCCTTTTGCGCTTCCTTCACGAGACGCTGGACGGTCGGCGACAGTTGCGCGCCAACGCCTTGCCAGTACGTCAGGCGATCCTGAGCGATACGCAGCGATTCGCCCTTCGTGGCGACCGGGTTGTAGAAGCCGACGCGCTCGATGAAGCGGCCGTCACGACGGTTGCGCGAATCGGTAGCAACGATGTTGTAGAACGGGCGCTTCTTCGAGCCGCCACGAGCCAGACGGATGATAACCATATGATGTCCTTCGGGAAAACCGGGTTCGAAACTACTGAAACACGCGATTATAGCCGGAAACCAGAGGTACAACAAACACTTACGCGGAAAAATTCCGCGGACGGCCTGTCCGCCGGGCCTACAATCGTCGTGTCCGGGACGTTCCACACCGTCATGCCACCCCTTCGCGCCGCTTCGATGCGCGGCGGGCAGCACCGTTTTGCGGCGCTGTTCGCCGGGCTTGCCTGCCTCACGTGTGCACCGGCGCTTGCCGCGCCGTTGCCCGTGGGCGAACTCGTCGTGCCGCCGGGCTTTCACGTCGAAGTGCTGACCGACACGGTACCGACCGCCCGCGAAATGGCGTGGTCGCCGCGCGGCATCCTGTATGTCGGCACCCGGGAAGGCCGCGTGCATGCGTTCGCGATGCAAGAGGGCCGGATCACCGCGCACTACGTGATCGCGTCCGGGCTCGACATGCCCGTCGGCGTCGCCTATCGTGACGGCGCACTCTATATATCCGCGGTATCGCGCATCCTGCGCGTCGATCACATCGACGACCGGCTCGCCACCCCACCGGCCCCCGCCGTCGTCACCGACTCGCTGCCGACCGAACACCATCACGGCTGGAAATTCATCGCGTTCGGCCCCGACGGCAAGCTGTACGTGCCGACCGGCGCGCCGTGCAACGTCTGTCTCGCCGATCGCAGCCGCTTCGCGGTCATCGCACGCATGAAGCCGGACGGCAGCGGAAGAGAGATCGTCGCGCGCGGCGTACGCAATACGGTCGGCTTCGCGTGGCACCCCGATTCGGGCGAGCTGTGGTTTACCGACAACGGGCGCGACATGATGGGCGACGACGTGCCCGACGACAAACTGAACCGCGCGCCGCGCGCCGGCCTCGACTTCGGCTTCCCGTACTGCCATGGCGGCGACACACCCGACCCCGAATTCGGCAGCGCCGACGTGTGCCCCCGCTACGTGCCACCCGTGCTGAAACTCGGCGCGCACGTCGCGGCACTCGGCATGCGCTTCTATACGGGCCCGATGTTTCCGGCGTCGTATCGCAATAACGTGTTCATCGCCGAACACGGCTCATGGAACCGCAGCAAGAAAGTGGGCTACCGCGTGATGCGCGTCGTCGTCTCGGCGGACGGCAGCCATGCGCACCAGACTCCGTTCGTCACGGGCTGGCTGCGGCCCGAGGGCACGGTATGGGGACGCCCGGCCGACGTACTGCCGCTGCCGGACGGCTCGCTGCTCGTGAGCGACGACTACGCGGGCGCCATCTACCGCGTGACCTATGCGGCACCTTGACGCAGCCCGAGGGTGACCTGCCCCGATCGGGCATCGTAGAATGCGTGCCGGGCCGCGCGCCCGCGCCGGCCCGCCGGCCGCCCATGCCAACGACAATACGCCGCCATCCATGTCCAGCAGCACTGCCCCGTCCCGCCGCTTTCGCTCCAAGACGCTCACCGCCGCCCTCGCGTTCCTGCTCGGATCGCTCGGCGCGCACCGCTTCTATCTGTACGGCTTTCGCGACGTGTACGGCTGGGCGCACCTGCTCGCGACGCTCGTCGGCATCCCGGGCTTCCTCCTGCTCGCCGCGACGCAGCGCAGCGCCGGCCTCGGCTGGTGGCTCGCGGTACCCGGCGCGATCTCGCTGCTGGCGGCGTTCCTCGCCGCGCTCGTCTACGGGCTGCGCCCCGACGAAAAATGGGACGCACAATTCAACGCGGAGACGGGCAAGCACAGCCAGTCGGGCTGGACCGTGATCTTCGTCGTAATTTTCTCGCTGCTGATCGGCGCGTTCCTGCTGATGACCGCACTCGCGCTGTCGTTCCAGACGTATTTCGAGTCCCAGGTCGAAGCGGCCAAGCAGATTTCGCAGTAAGCGCAACGACCCCAACGCGCCGGCAATTCCGACCTGCGTCGCGCGCCGGTCAGAACAGGTTCAGTTGCAGGTCGTCGCGCGACTGCGTCGACCGCGAGCCGGCGGCACGACCGGCAGCACGCGGCGCCGGCACCGCGGCCGGCGCGCCGCGAAACTGCGACAGATCGAGAATGCCGTTCGTGCGCTCGTTCAGCCCGAGCCGCTTGACGGCCTGACGGAAGCGCTGCCGCAGCAGGTCGGCCCAGATCCCCTCCCCCTTCATCCGCTTCGAGAAATCCGAGTCGTAGTCTTTCCCGCCGCGCATGTCGCGCACGCGGTTCATCACGCGCTCCGCACGGTCGGGAAAATGCGCGGCAAGCCAGTTCTTGAACAGCGGCGCGACTTCCCAGGGAAGCCGCAGGATGATGTAGCTCGCGTACGTCGCACCAGCTTCCGCGCACGCCTCGAGCACGCGCTCCATGTCGGGCTCGGTGACGAACGGAATCATCGGCGCGATGCTCACGCCGACCGGTACGCCCGCGTCGCGCAACGCTCGAATCGTGCGCAAGCGTCGCGCGGGCGTCGCCGCGCGCGGCTCGAGCGTGCGCGCGAGATCGGCATCGAGCGTCGTGATCGTGACCGCCGCCATCACCTGCCCCCGCTCGGCCATCGGCGCGAGCAGATCGAGATCGCGCTCGATCAGCGACGACTTCGTGATCGCGGCGAACGGCAACCCGCGATCGTGCATCACCTGGATCACGCCGCGCGTGATGCGCAGATCGCGTTCGACCGGCTGGTAGGCATCGGTGTTGACGCCGAGCGCAATCGGCTCCGGCACGTAGCGCTTGCGCGAAATCTCGCGCTCGAGCAGTTCGGCCGCATTGACCTTCGCATAGATACGGCTTTCGAAATCGAGCCCCGGCGACAGGCCGAGATAACTGTGCGTCGGCCGCGCGAAGCAGTAGATGCACCCGTGCTCGCAGCCGCGATACGGATTGAGCGATACGCTGAACGGGATGTCGGGCGACTGGTTGTGCGTCAGAATGCTCTTCGCCCGCTCTTCGAACACCTGCGTGCGCAGCGGCGCGGCGAAATCGGTATCGTCCGACTCGTGCGCCCAGCCGTCGTCGACCGCTTCGCGCTGCGCGATTTCGTACCGCCCCTGCAGGTTGTCGACCGCACCGCGCCCCTTGCGGGGCACGGGCGGCGCTATCGGAAATTCGTTGTCGGATCGATCGTCCATGTGCCCACCCATTCGCCTGCACCCAATACTGTATATTTATACAGTATTGGGTGCAGCATGCCAAGGGCGGGATAAAGGGCCCGACGGCCCGCCGCAGACGCGTCAGTCACCCACCGCGATCGTCAGCGTCTCCTTGATTTCTTCCATCACCACGTAGCTCTTCGACTGCACGGCGCCGGGCAACTGCAGCAGGATATCGCCGAGCAGCTTCCGGTAGTCGGCCATCTCGCCGATCCGCGCCTTGATCAGATAGTCGAAATCGCCGGACACGAGATGGCATTCGAGCACCTCGTCGATCTTCATCACTTCCCGGCGAAACTGCTCGAACATGTTGCCGCCCTTGTGGCCGAGCGTGATCTCGACGAACACCAGCAGCGCGGCATCCAGCTGGTGCGGGTCGACCCGCGCGTGATAGCCGGTGATCACGCCATCGCGCTCCATGCGCCGCACACGCTCGATACACGGCGTGACGGTCAGTCCAACCTGTTCCGCGAGGTCTTTCATCGCCATCCGGCCGTCGTCCTGAAGCAGTTTCAGGATGCGCCGGTCGAGCTTGTCGAGCGAGCGTACTGGCTGACGTTGCGTTCTCATTTCTTTCTTCTGAAAACCTGAAAAATACGATAACAAAACCTGCACATTCGACAATACCATAGCGCAAAAAACTAGATCAGCTAGAGGTTACACGGAGCCGCAGGTGCGCCCGGCCTCGACCTGGTCCCTTCCATCTGGAGCAGCTATGCGAGTCGTCGTTCTGGGCAGCGGTGTGGTGGGCGTGGCAAGCGCGTATTACCTCGCGCGCGCCGGTCATGAAGTCACGGTGATCGACCGGGAAGCCGGCCCGGCGCTCGAGACGAGCTTCGCGAACGCGGGCCAGATCTCCCCCGGCTATGCCGCGCCGTGGGCCGCGCCCGGCGTGCCGCTGAAGGCCGTGAAGTGGATGTTCGAAAAGCACGCGCCGCTCGCGATCCGCCTCGACGGCACGCGCTTCCAGCTCCAGTGGATGTATCAGATGCTGCGCAACTGCACGGCCGAGCGCTATGCGGTCAACAAGGGCCGCATGGTCCGCCTCGCCGAATACAGCCGCGACTGCCTGCAGGCGCTGCGCGCCGACACCGGCATCCAGTACGAAGGCCGCACGGGCGGTACGCTGCAATTGTTCCGTACGCAGCAGCAGCTCGACGGCGCGGCGAAGGACATCGCCGTGCTGCAGGCAGCGAACGTGCCGTTCGAACTGCTGTCGCCGGCCGACCTGAAGAAAGCCGAACCGGCGCTCGCCGCCGTCTCGCACAAGCTGACGGGCGGCCTGCGCCTGCCGGGCGACGAAACGGGCGACTGCCAGCTGTTCACGACGCGCCTCGCCGCACTCGCCGAATCGCTCGGCGTGAAGTTCCGCTACAACACGCCGATCGACGCGCTCGCGATCGCCGGCGGCAAGATCGCCGGCGTGCAGTGCGGCAGCGAGACGGTACGCGCGGACGCGTACGTCGTCGCGCTCGGCTCGTACTCGACCCGCTTCGTGTCGAACCTGATGAAGATCCCCGTCTATCCACTGAAGGGCTATTCGATTACCGCGCCGATCGTCAACGAAGCGGCGGCGCCCGTGTCGACGGTACTCGACGAAACCTACAAGATCGCGATCACGCGTTTCGATCAGCGGATCCGCGTCGGCGGCATGGCGGAAATCGTCGGCTTCGACAAGAAGCTGCGCGCCGCGCGCCGCGAAACGCTCGAAATGTGCGTGAACGACCTGTTCCCGGGCGGCGGCGACACGTCGAAGGCCACGTTCTGGACGGGCCTGCGCCCGATGACGCCGGACGGCACGCCGATCGTCGGCCGCACGCCGGTGTCGAACCTATTCCTGAACACCGGCCACGGCACGCTCGGCTGGACGATGTCGTGCGGCTCGGGTCAACTGCTCGCCGACCTGATCTCGGGCAAGATGCCCGCGATCCAGGCCGACGACCTGTCGGTGCATCGCTACCTGAAGGACGTGGCCGGCCAGACGCGCCCCGCATACGCATAAGCCGACGCCGCCCGCAGCGATGCGGGCCGGCCGGCATCAAAAGAAAGGCGCCCGAGGGCGCCTTTGTCACTTCATCGAAGCGTCGGCCGGTCAGAACTGGTCTTCCGTCAACGCGAGCACGCCCTCGTTGCCCTTCGTGCCGACGATCGACGCTTCGAGCGCGCCGGCCTGCACCAGCACGTGCTCCGCATAGCATTGCGCGATCGCGATCTTCGCGTCGAAGAACGCCGGGTCGCTCGCCCGCTGCGCCTGCGCCGCCACCAGCGCGCGCCCCATCTGCCACCCGCACAGCACCACCCCCGCCAGCTTCAGGTATGGCACGCTGCCCGCGAACACCGCGTTCGGGTCCTGCTTCACGTTCGCCACCACGTAATCCACCACCGACGACAGCGCCTTCGCACCCTTCTCCAGCTGCGCCTTCACCGAGGCCGCCGCCGCGCCGTCCAGCTTGCCCAGCGCCGCCACCGTCTCGCCGATCTCCGCGATCAGCGCCTTCGCCACCGCACCGCCGTCGCGCATCGTCTTGCGTCCCACCAGGTCGTTCGCCTGGATCGCCGTCGTGCCTTCGTAGATCGCCAGGATACGTGCATCGCGGTAATACTGCGCCGCGCCCGTCTCCTCGATGAAGCCCATCCCGCCGTGCACCTGCACGCCCAGGCTCGCCACGTCGTTCACCATCTCCGTGCTCCAGCCCTTCACCACCGGCACCAGATACTCGTAGATTGCCTGATGACGCGCGCGCGTCGCCTCGTCCGAATGGCGGTGGGCAATGTCGCTGTGCGCGGCCGCCACGTACGCCAGCGCCCGCGCGCCTTCGGTCAGCGCGCGCATCGTGCCGAGCATGCGGCGCACGTCCGGGTGATGGATGATCGTCACCGACTGCTTCGCCGACCCGTCCACCGGGCGGCTCTGCACGCGCTCCTTCGCGAATGCCGCGGCCTTCTGGTACGCGCGGTCGGCCACGCCGATCCCCTGCATCCCGACGCCGAAACGCGCCGCGTTCATCATGATGAACATGTATTCGAGGCCGCGATTCTCTTCGCCGACCAGGTAGCCGATCGCGCCGCCGTGGTCGCCGTACTGCAGCACCGCGGTCGGGCTCGCCTTGATCCCGAGCTTGTGCTCGATCGACACGCAGTGCACGTCGTTGCGCGCGCCCAGCGAGCCGTCGTCGTTGACGAGGAACTTCGGCACGATGAACAGCGAGATGCCCTTCACGCCTTCCGGCGCGTTCGGCGTGCGCGCCAGCACCAGGTGGACGATATTGTCCGCCATGTCGTGCTCGCCCCACGTGATGAAGATCTTCGTGCCGAACACCTTGTACGTGCCGTCGCCCTGCGGCTCGGCGCGCGAGCGCACCAGCGCGAGGTCGGAGCCCGCCTGCGGCTCGGTCAGGTTCATCGTGCCGGTCCACTCGCCCGAGATCAGCTTCGGCACGTAGCGCTGCTTCTGCTCATCGGTGCCGGCCGTCAGCAGCGCCTCGATCGCGCCGTCGGTCAGCAGCGGGCACAGCGCGAACGACAGGTTCGATGCGTTGAGCATCTCGATGCACGGCGTCGCGATCAGCTTAGGCAGCCCCTGGCCATCGTACTCGACCGGATGCTGCAGCCCCTGCCAGCCGCCTTCGACGAACTGGCGGAACGCGTCGCCGAAGCCGGGCGTCGCGGTCACGACGCCGTCCTTCCAACTGCTCGGGTTGCGGTCGCCTTCGACGTTCAGCGGCGCCAGCACCTCGCCGCAGAATTTCGCGGATTCGTCGAGCACGGCCTGCGCCGTGTCGTAACCGGCATCCTCGAAGCCCGGCAACTGCGCAACGGCGTCGATGCCGGCCAGTTCCTTCAGCACGAACAGCATGTCCTTGACGGGGGCGTGATAGCTCATGGGGTGTCTCCTCTCTCTTCTGTCGATGGCGAAAAAAAGGGGCGCTCGTCGCGCCCCTTCTTCTCGTGTGCTTGCCGCACCGAAGCGTCACACCGCTTTAGCCGAGCTCGCTCACGAGCTCCGGTACCAGCGTGAACAGATCGCCGACGAGGCCATAGTCGGCCACGCTGAAGATCGGCGCTTCCGGATCCTTGTTGATCGCGACGATCACCTTCGAATCCTTCATGCCGGCCAGATGCTGGATCGCACCCGAGATGCCGACCGCGATGTACAGCTGCGGTGCGACGATCTTGCCGGTCTGGCCGACCTGGTAGTCGTTCGGCACGTAGCCGGCGTCGACTGCCGCGCGCGATGCGCCGAGCGCTGCCGACAGCTTGTCCGCCAGCGGCTCGAGCACCTTCGTGTAGTTCTCGCCGCTGCCCAGGCCGCGGCCGCCCGACACGATGATGCTCGCGCTCGTGAGTTCCGGACGGTCCAGCTTCGTCACTTCGCGGCTCACGAACTGCGACTTGCCTGCATCTGCCGCCGCTTCGATCTTCTCGACCGCTGCGCTGCCGCCTTCCGATGCCACCGGATCGAAGCCCGTTGCACGCACCGTGATGACCTTGATCGGGTCGCTCGACTGCACCGTCGCGATCGCGTTGCCCGCGTAGATCGGACGCTCGAACGTGTCGGCACTGTCAACCGCCGTGATGTCCGAGATCTGCGCAACGTCCAGCTTCGCGGCGATACGCGGCGCGATGTTCTTGCCGTAGGCCGTCGCCGGCGCGAGGATGTGCGAGTAATCCTTCGCGATGTTCAGCGCGGTCGCTTCGACGTTTTCCGCGAGGCCTGCTTCGAGTTGCGGCGCATCCGCCAGCAGCACCTTCGACACACCTGCGATCTTCGCTGCTGCATCCGCAGCCGCTTGCGCGTTGTGGCCCGCGACCAGCACTTGGATGTCGCCGCCGATCTTCTGCGCCGCCGCCACCGTGTTCAGCGTCGCGGCCTTGATCGACGCGTTGTCGTGTTCTGCAATCACCAGAATCGTCATTTCTTTGCGCTCCCTCTTACAGCACCTTGGCTTCGGTCTTCAGCTTCTCGACCAGCGTCTTCACGTCCGGCACCTTCACGCCGGCCGCGCGCTTCGGCGGCTCGACCACCTTCAGCGTCTTCAGGCGCGGCGCGACGTCCACGCCCAGGTCTTCCGGCTTGACGGTTTCGAGCGGCTTCTTCTTCGCCTTCATGATATTCGGCAGCGTCACGTAGCGCGGCTCGTTCAGACGCAGGTCGGTCGTGACCACGGCCGGCAGCGTCAGCGACAGCGTTTCCGCGCCGCCGTCGACTTCGCGTGCAACCGTTGCCTTGCCGTCGGCCACCGTCACCTTCGACGCGAACGTCGCTTGCGGCAGGCCTGCGAGCGCGGCCAGCATCTGGCCGGTCTGGTTCGAATCGTCGTCGATCGCCTGCTTGCCGAGGATCACCAGTTGCGGCTGTTCCTTGTCGACCAGCGCCTTCAGGATCTTCGCGACGGCCAGCGGCTCGACGCTGTCGGTCGACTCGACGAGGATCGCGCGATCCGCGCCGATCGCCAGTGCCGTACGCAGCGTTTCCTGCGCTTGTGCCACACCCACCGACACGGCGATCACCTCTGTCGCCACACCCGCTTCCTTCAGGCGCACGGCTTCTTCCACCGCGATCTCGTCGAACGGGTTCATCGACATCTTCACGTTCGCGATGTCGACACCCGTGTTGTCCGACTTCACGCGGACCTTCACGTTGTAATCGACCACTCTTTTCACTGGCACCAGGATTTTCATGCACACGCTCCAAAGTTACGAATACGACCAGAGGCCATTCTATAGCGAGGCCTCATGACTGCGCGGCCAAGCGGACCCAACCTTCGTGGCTGTCGAGGATACCGCTTCTTGGCGACGCGCCAATGATAGCGAACGGTCGTTCTATTTTAAAAGAGAAGAAACCCGGACGCAAAGCCCGGGTTTTCGATCATCAACTCTAATCCCGCCGGGCGCCCCGTGCCTCGCCTGTTACCAGGCGGCAATAACCGCGCCGCCGAACTTGCCTTCGATGAACTGCTTCACATCGGCCGAATGATAGGCCGCGACCAGTTTCGCGACCCACGGCTTGTTCCGGTCCGCGTCGCGGATCGCGAGGATGTTCGCGTACGGGCCATTCGGGCCCTCGATCGCGATCGCGTCCTGTTTCGGCTTCAACCCCGCTTCCATCGCGTAGTTGGTATTGATCGCGGCTGCGTCGACGTCGCCGAGCGAGCGCGGAATCTGTGCCGCATCGAGTTCGACGATCTTCAGCTTGCGCGGATTGTCGACGATATCGAGCGGCGTGGCCTTCAGCCCTACGTCCGCGCGCAGCTTCAACAGGCCCTGTTTTTGCAGCAACAGCAGCGCACGGCCGCCGTTGGTCGGATCGTTCGGGACCGCAATGCGCGCGCCCGGCTTCAGTTCGGCCAGCGATTTCACGCGCTTCGAATAGATGCCCATCGGGAACGTGACGGTATCCGCGACCTTGATCAGCTTGTAGCCGCGATCCTTCACCTGCGCCTGCAGATACGGATCGTGCTGGTAGCTGTTCGCGTCGAGGTCGCCCGACGCGAGCGCGGCGTTCGGCTGCACGTAGTCGGAGAATTCGACGATGCGGATGTCGAGGCCGCTCTTCGCCGCGACCTTCTTCACCGCTTCCATGATCTGCGCGTGCGGCCCGCCCGTCACCCCCACCTTGATGGTTTCGGCCTGCGCGTGCGCGCCCGCGAACAGCGCGGCCGCGCCCAGTGCCGCCGCGAATTTCAGCATGAAACGTCGTTGCATCGTATGTCCCCTGACGGATCGATCGGTTTTGTTTTACTTGTGGCTCAGCCGGCGCACGAGCCAGTCGCCGAACGACTGGACGATCTGCACGAACACGATCAGGATCGCGACGACCGTCCACATCACTTCCGGCAGATAGCGCTGGTAACCGTAGCGGATCCCGAGATCGCCGAGGCCGCCGCCGCCGATCGCGCCCGCCATTGCCGAATAGCCGACCAGCGACACGAACGTGATCGTCAGGCCCGCGACGACGCCCGGCAGCGATTCGGGCAACAGTACCTTGAAGACGATCTGCGACGTGGTCGCGCCCATCGATTGCGCGGCCTCGATCAGCCCGCGGTCGACTTCGCGCAGCGCCGTCTCGACGAGACGCGCGATGAACGGCGCGGCCGCGAGCGTCAGCGGCACGACCGCCGCGGCCGTGCCGATCGACGAACCGGTGACGAGACGCGTGAACGGGATCACCGCGACCAGCAGGATGATGAACGGCGTCGAACGGACGGCGTTCACGATGCCGCCGAGCACGCGGTTCACCGCGAGATTCTCCAGCACGCCCTGGCGATCGGTCAGGTAGAGCAGCACGCCGAGCGGCAGGCCGACGAGCGCGCCGACCGCCCCGGAGATGCCGACCATGATCAGCGTCTCCCAGAACGACTGCACGAACATATCGAACATCTCACTCAACATACGAAAGCTCCTCTACCACCACACCTTGCTCGCGCAGGAACGCGAGCGCCTGCCCGACCTTGCCCGGCTCGCCGCCCG
Source organism: Burkholderia metallica (assembly GCF_001718555.1). Lineage (NCBI taxonomy): Bacteria > Pseudomonadati > Pseudomonadota > Betaproteobacteria > Burkholderiales > Burkholderiaceae > Burkholderia > Burkholderia metallica. Next base: position 1,098,320 of record NZ_CP013401.1, on the reverse strand, counting down.
CGAGCACCGCGAGCGAACCGAATGCCTGGCCCTGGATCTCGTCGATCTGGCCATGCAGGATGTTGAAATCGAGTTCGTACCGGCGGATCGTCTCCGACAGGATCGGCTGGTCGACGCCCGAGCCCGTAAACGCCAGGCGCAGCAGATGCCCGCTGCCCGTCTTCAGCCGCTCGGCCACGCGCGCCTTCAGCGCGGGCGGCAGCTCCTGCGCGATCACGTCGCCGATCAGCGCACGCGTCACTTCGTGATGCGGCTGCAGGAACACGTCGATCACGCGGCCTTCCTCGACCACGCGCCCGGCATCGAGCACCGCGACGCGATCGCACACCTGCTTGATCACTTCCATCTGGTGCGTGATCAGCACGATCGTCAGGCCGAGTTCGCGGTTGATGCGCTTCAGCAGGTCGAGGATCGAACGCGTGGTCTCGGGATCGAGCGCGGACGTCGCTTCGTCCGACAGCAGTACCTTCGGCTGGCTCGCGAGCGCGCGTGCGATGCCCACGCGCTGCTTCTGCCCGCCGCTGATCTGCGACGGATAGCGATCCTTCTGCGCGGACAGCCCGACGAGGTCGAGCAGCGGCAGCACGGCGGCCTCGATGTCGGCACGGCTCGCGCCGGCCAGCTCGAGCGGCAGCGCGACGTTGTCGAACACCGTGCGCGACGACAGCAGGTTGAAGTGCTGGAAGATCATGCCGATCTCGCGGCGCGCCTCGCGCAGCGCGCCAGCCGGCAGCAGCGTGAGATCGCGCCCGCCGACGACGACATTGCCTTCGGTCGGCCGCGTGAGCAGGTTGATGGTGCGCACGAGCGTGCTCTTGCCGGCGCCGCTTCGGCCGATGATGCCGAACACCTCGCCCTGCGGGATCGTCAGGTTGATGTTGCGCAGCGCGTCGACCCAGCCACCCGACCCGGGAAATCGCTGCGAAAGATTGCGTAATTCGATCATGTAAACAAAACGGCGGCCGGCCGGCGAGTTGGCCCGCCAGTCGGCCGCCGATGCATCTGGAATAGCCGGCGATTTTACCGCAAACCCCTCATTCCCCTTAATAATCGATTTCGATCTTTTCATAACCACACGAAATTAGAGGGATGCCGCTGACCCGCCGCAGGAAGGCCGCGACTATGATCCGGAACACCGACCAACGAACAGGGGACACGTCAGATGACCGCCACCACCACGCCGGCCGCCGCGACCGCCGCCGCCGGCGCCGCGCCCCCGTCGCCGCCCACGCCGAAAATGGGCCGGCTGCGTACCGCGGACGGGCTCGAACTGGCGTCGTACCGCTGGCCGGCCGGCGACGGCACCGTGCCGCCGCGCGCGACGATCGCGCTCGTGCACGGCCTCGCCGAACACGCGGGCCGCTATGCCGCGCTCGCAGCACGGCTGAATGCGGCCGGCATCGACGTGCTCGCGATCGATCTGCGGGGGCACGGCCAGTCACCCGGCAAGCGGGCGTGGGTCGAGCGCTTCGACGGCTACCTGGACGATGCGGATGCGCTGGTCGCCGAAGCCGCACGCGGCGATGCGCCGCTGTTCCTGATGGGGCACAGCATGGGGGGCGCGGTCGCGGCGCTGTACGCGATCGAACGCGCGCCGGCACGCGGCCACGCGCTGACGGGCCTCGTGCTGTCGAGCCCGGCGCTGGCGCCCGGGCGTGACGTGCCGCGCTGGATGCTCGCGGTGAGCCGCGTCATCAGCCGCGTATGGCCGACCTTCCCCGCAATCAGGATCGATGCCGCGCTGCTGTCGCGCGATCCTGCCGTCGTCGCAGCCAACCGCGCCGATCCGCTCGTGCATCACGCCGCGGTGCCTGCGCGCACCGGTGCGGAGATTCTCGACGCGATGACGCGCATCGAAAGCGGCCGCGGCGGGTTGCGCGTTCCGGTGCTCGTCTATCACGGCACCGAGGACAAGCTGACCGAACCGGACGGCAGCCGGGCGTTCGGCGCGCGCGTCGGTTCGCCCGATCGTACGCTGACGCTGTACGAAGGCGGTTTTCACGAAACGATGAACGATCTCGAACGCGACCGCGTGATCGACGCGCTGATCGCATGGATTCACGCGCGCGCACCGGTGCGCTGAGCTCATCCGGCACGGCCGCTCGGCGCGGCCAACCGATCGTCAGATGCCGGCCAGCACGCGCAGATGCGCGACGACGCTGCGCCCGAGCGCGGACAGGTTGTAGCCGCCTTCGAGGCAGCTCACGATGCGGCCCTGCGCGTGCCGGCGCGCCACGTCGACGATCTGCGCGGTCAGCCATTCGAAGTCGGCTTCGACGAGACCGAGGTTGCCGATGTCGTCCTCGCGATGCGCATCGAAACCGGCCGACACGAACAGCATCTGCGGCTTGAACGCATCGAGACGCGGCAGCCAGAACATGTCGACGGCCTCGCGGATCGCCATCCCGTTGCTGCGCGCGGGTATCGGCAGGTTGACCATGTTCGGCGCCTGGTGATCGACGCCGGAGAACGGGTACAGCGGATGCTGGAAGAAGCTGCACATCAGCACGCGCGCGTCGTTCGCGAATGCGGCCTCGGTGCCGTTGCCGTGATGGACGTCGAAATCGATGATCGCCACGCGCTCGAGACCATGTACGTCGAGCGCGTGCCGCGCGGCGATCGCGACGTTGTTGAAGAAGCAGAAACCCATCGCGCGCGCGGGCTCCGCATGGTGGCCGGGCGGCCGCACGCCGCAGAACGCATTCGCATAGCGACCTTCGATCACCGCATCGGTCGCGGCGATCGCGGCGCCGGCCGCGCGCAGCGCCGCGCGCCACGTATTGCGGTTCATCAGCGTGTCGGGATCGATTTCGACGTAGCCGTCGACCGGCGTCATGCTCCGGATGTAGTCGATGTGCGCCTGCGTATGCACGCGGCCCAGCGCCACTTCGCTCGCGAACGGCGCGGTTTCATGAACGATCAGGTCGTCGATGCGGCTCGCGATCAGTTGATCCTGGATCGCCGACAGGCGGGCCGGGCATTCCGGATGCCATTCCCCCATCTCGTGCAGCATGCAGTCGGGGTGCGTGTAGAAAGCGGTTGCCATAAGCTGTCATCTGCGGCGCACGGAGCGCCGCAGGTCTCCATCAATGATGTCCATCGTCTGCCGCGAATTCGCCGCTAACTTACCACAACGGGGGCCCACCCCACCCCGGCACGCCGGATGCGTCGGGTATACTGCGCCGAACCCAATCGCCTTGTCCGCCCGCTTCGACATGAATTCCAGCAAGCCTGCCGCTCTTCTCTCCGCGCTGTTCCGTGTTCGTGTCCCGCTCGTTGCGGCCGCCGTGATCGCGGCGCTGGGCGCCGCGCCCGCCGGCGCGCAGACGCCCTCCGCGAAGCCCGCGGGCACGCTCGTCGCACAGGGCCAGCCGCAGCAGCCCACGCCGCAAGGCCAGACCTTCGAAGAGGAAATCGTTCCGCAGCGTTACGCGAGCAACGCGAAGGTCGACGCGTTCATCGACGAGATGGTGAACCGCAACGGCTTCGACGCCACGAGCCTGCATGCGCTGTTCTCGCGCGTCAGCTACTCGGCGACGGCCGTCAAGCTCGTGAAGCCGGCCGCGTCGCCGACGGTCAAGAACTGGCGAGTCTATCGCTCGCGCTTCATCGAACCGATCCGCATCAACGCGGGCGTGAAATTCTGGAAGGCGAACCAGGCGACGCTGCAGCGTGCCTCCGAGCAGTTCGGCGTACCGCCCGAGGTGATCGTCGGCATCATCGGCGTGGAGACGATCTACGGCCGCTACATGGGCAATTTCCGTGTGCTCGATGCGCTGACGACGCTGTCGTTCGACTATCCGGACACGCCGAATCGCGACAGCCGCCAGGCGACGTTCCGCAAGAACCTCGAGGATTTCCTGGTCTGGACCCGCGACAACCAGCTCGACCCGACCACCGTGCTCGGCTCGTATACGGGCGCGATCGGCATCCCGCAGTTCCTGCCGAGCAGCATCCGCGAGTATGCGGTCGACTTCGACGGCACGGGCCACGTCGACCTGCGCAGCAGCCCTGTCGATGCGATCGGGAGCGTTGCGAACTACCTGAAGCAGCACGGCTGGGAAACCGACCGTCCGGTGGTCTGGCAGATCACGCCCGATACGGGCAGCCTCGGGATCGCACAGGCCGCCGCCGACGGCCAGCCCGAACCGCACTGGGCGTTGTCGCAACTGCTGCGCGCGGGCATGACGCTGAACGAGCCGACGGTCAACATCACGGCCGAAGCCGGTACGCCGGTGACCGTGGTCGATCTGCCGTCGCCGGGGCGCGCGACCGAATACATGATCGGCCTGAAGAATTTCTATGTGCTGACGCGCTACAACCGCAGCTTCTTCTACGCGCTCACCGTGTACCAGCTCGGCGAGGCCGTGAAGGCGCAGATGGAAGCGAGCGGCGCACTTCAGCCGAGCGCCACCGACACGCAGTCGCAGTAAGCGTCGCCCGCCCAAACAAAAAGCGCCGCACATGCGGCGCTTTTCTTATCGCACGCGCACGGCGCGCGCCTGCTCACGTTCACGCAGGAAACACGCCCGTCGACAGGTAGCGGTCGCCGCGATCGCAGACGATGAACACGATCGTCGCATTCTCGACCTGACGCGCGATGCGCATCGCGACTTCGCACGCGCCGCCCGACGAAATGCCCGCGAAGATGCCTTCGACGGCCGCGAGCCGGCGCGCCATCGTTTCCGACGCGGCCTGACTCACGCTCTCGACGCGGTCGACACGGCTGCGATCGAAGATCGTCGGCAGGTAGGCTTCCGGCCACTTGCGGATGCCCGGAATACGCGAACCGTCTTCCGGCTGCGCACCGACGATCTCGATCGCGGCATTCTGTTCCTTCAGATACCGCGATACGCCCATGATCGTGCCCGTCGTGCCCATTGCCGACACGAAGTGCGTGACGCGCCCTTCGGTATCGCGCCAGATTTCCGGGCCCGTCGCTTCGTAGTGCGCGATCGGATTGTCGGGATTGCCGAACTGGTCGAGGATCACGCCCTTGCCTTCGCGCTGCATCTGCTCCGCGAGATCGCGTGCCAGTTCCATCCCGCCCTTCACCGGCGTCAGGATGATTTCGGCGCCGTACGCGGCCATGCTCTGGCGACGCTCGACCGACAGGTCCTCCGGCATGATCAGCACCATCTTGTAGCCGCGGATCGCCGCCGCCATCGCGAGCGCGATACCCGTGTTGCCGCTCGTCGCCTCGATCAGCGTATCGCCCGGCTTGATGCGCCCGCGCGCCTCGGCCTTGCTGATCATCGACAGCGCAGGACGATCCTTCACCGAACCGGCCGGATTGTTGCCTTCGAGCTTCGCGAGCAACACGTTGTTGCGCGCGCGGATCTCGTCGTCCGGCAAGCGGACCAGTTGGACGAGCGGCGTATTGCCGATCGTGTCTTCGATAGTTTTGTAAGCCATGGATATACCGTGAGTGCGAGGCGCCGATCAATCGGTCGATTGTAAACCAGCGCCGCCCGCCGCGCCGGCAACCCCATTGCGACGATGGAATACGGCTGGCGTGCAACGCGTGGCGCCGCATACGCGGTGCCCACGCAAAAAACCCGCGGCATGCCGCGGGAAGCCGTCGTAGCGACGGCGGCTGAAGGAGCTCGTTGTCGGCCGCGCGCGCCGCGTTACTTCTGCGCAGTGCGGGCCGGTGCGGCCGCGGGCTTGCCGGCAGCCGGCTTCGCCGCGGCCGGCTGCGCGCCACCGGCGCCGGCCGCCCCGACCGTCAGACCCTCCTGCTGAAGCCGCTCGACGGTATGGCCGCCCATGCCTTTCACGCGTGCCGCGAGATCTTCCGCATTCCTGAACGGACCGTGTGCGCCGCGCTCGTCGAGAATCGCCTTCGCGCGTGCGGGGCCGATGCCCTTGATGCCGACGAGCGCATCCTCGTTCGCGGTGTTGACGTCGACGGCCGCCCAGGCCGACGCGATCGTGCCGAGCATTGCCGCTGCGGCCAACCATTTCCTGATCATGTGCTGGATCTCCGAAGAAAAACGGCCGGCGGCTGCCGACCGTGAGACCCAGTCTATCGATGCAACGCTTCGGTTTAAACCTGGCCGGATAGCCAACGAACGTAGCGGTCGACACCTTCCTGCACGGTCAGGAACGGCGCGTCGTAACCGGCCGCGCGCAGCTTCGTTTGGTCGGCCTGCGTGAAGCACTGGTACTTGCCGCGCAGCGCATCGGGGAACGGCACGTATTCGATCAGCCCCTGCTCGACTTGCTGCGCGAGCGTGAGCGGCGGCAAGTTGTCGAGCGCGCGCAGCGTATTCACGACCGTCGATGCGATGTCGTTGAACGGCTGCGCACGGCCGGTGCCCAGGTTGAAGATGCCCGACTGCTCCGGATGATCGAAGAAGTACAGGTTCACCTTCGTCACGTCCTCGACCGACACGAAGTCGCGCGTCTGCTCGCCCGGCGCATAGCCGTTGTACTCGCCGAACAGCTTCACCTTGCCTTCCGCGCGGAACTGGTTGAAGTTGTGAAACGCGACCGACGCCATACGCCCCTTGTGCGTCTCGCGCGGGCCGTACACGTTGAAATAGCGGAAGCCGGCGATCTGGCTCTTCGCGCTCGGCAGCACGCGCCGGATCACCTGGTCGAACAGGAACTTCGAATAGCCGTAGACGTTCAGCGGCGCCTCGGCGTCGCGCTCCTCGACGAAACGCGTCGAACCGCCGTAGGTCGCGGCCGACGATGCGTACAGGAACTGCGTGCCCTGCGCGAGACACGCGTCGAGCACCGCACGGCTGTAGCGGAAGTTGTTGTCCATCATGTAGCGGCCGTCGGTTTCCATCGTGTCCGAACAGGCGCCTTCGTGGAAGATCGCGCGTACCTTGCCGAAATCGCCGCGGGCGAAACGTTCGACGAATTCCGTCTTGTCCAGATAGTCGTCGATCTCGCAGTCGACGAGATTCTTGAACTTGTCCGCGCGCGTCAGATTGTCGACCGCGATGATGCGCGTCTCGCCGCGCTCGTTGAGCGCCTTGACGATGTTCGCGCCGATAAAACCGGCTGCGCCGGTGACGATGAGGGTCATGATCGTCCTGCCTGAAAAGTGCGAGCCATGCGTGCGGCGCGCTCGTCGCGCCGCCGCCTGCGCTCAGTGAAACAGTTCGTCGTAGTCCACGGTGGCCGTGCCGAGCTTGCCGACCACGATGCCTGCCGCGCGATTCGCGAGCACGACCGCGTCGACGAGCGGCACGCCTGCGCCGAGCATCGTCGCAACCGTCGCGATCACGGTATCGCCCGCGCCCGAAACGTCGAACACCTCGCGCGCGAGCGCCGGTGCGTGCAGTTCGCCGGCGGCGGAAAAAAGCGTCATCCCTTCTTCCGAGCGCGTGAGCAACAGCGCGTCGATGTCGAGCTCCGCGCGCAGCTTCGCGACGCGCGCGCGCAGGTCGTCTTCCGATTTCCACTGCCCGACCACTTCGCGCAATTCCGCGCGATTCGGCGTGATCAGCGACGCGCCGCGATAGCGTGCCCAGTCGTCGCCCTTCGGGTCGACCAGAACGGCCTTGCCGGCCGCCCGCGCCTTCTCGATCATCGTCGTGACGTGCGTCAGGCCGCCTTTCGCGTAATCCGACATCAGCACGACGTCGTGCTGCGGCAGCAGGGCATCGAAGCGCGCGAGCCCGGCGAGCAGCACCTCGTGCGTCGGCATCGCCTCGAAGTCGACGCGCAGCAGTTGCTGCTGGCGCGCGAGCACGCGCAGCTTGATCGTGGTCGGCAGCGCCGGGTCGCGCTCGAGATGCGGCGTCACGCCGCTGCTGCCGAGCAATTCGACGATCCGCTCGCCGGGTTCGTCGCAACCGACGACGCACAGCAACCCGGCCTGGCCACCGAGCGTCACGGCGTTGCGCGCGACGTTAGCCGCGCCGCCGAGCCGCTCTTCCTGGCGCTGCACGTGCACGACCGGCACGGGCGCTTCGGGCGAAATGCGATCGACGTTGCCGAACCAGTAACGGTCGAGCATCACGTCGCCGACGACGAGCACACGCGAGCGCGCGAGCTGCTCGCGCGGCACCGGAACGACTTCGCGAAGAGTATTCATCGTACGGTCAACCACGTGAGAACGACTGGGGATCGACATACGGCCGGCCGATCGCGTAGTAGTCGATGCCCAGCTCGGCCATCGCGTCCGGTTCGTACAGGTTGCGCCCGTCGAAGATCACCGGCGCCTTCAGTTCGGCCTTCAGGCGCGTGAAGTCCGGGCTCCTGAATTCCTTCCACTCGGTCACGATCACGAGCGCATCCGCGCCCGTGACGGCGGCGTCCTGCGTGTCGACGAGATGCAGCCGAGCCAGCGCGTCCGAATCGGCGCCGAAATCGAGCGCAAACACGCGCCGTGCCTCGTCGACCGCGACCGGATCGTACGCACGGACGGTCGCGCCGCGTTCGAGCAGCGCGGCGATCAGGCGGCGGCTCGGCGCCTCGCGCATGTCGTCGGTGTTCGGCTTGAACGCCAGGCCCCAGACCGCGAATTCGCGGCCGGTCAGGTCGGTGCCGAAGCGTTGCTCGATCTTGCCGATCAGCACGTCCTTCTGCGCATGGTTGGCCGCCTCCACCGCTTCCAGGATGCGCAACGGCTGGCCGTTCTCGCCGGCGGTACGAATCAGCGCCTGAACGTCCTTCGGGAAGCACGAGCCGCCGTAGCCGACGCCGGCGTACAGGAAGTGATAGCCGATGCGCGGATCGGAGCCGATCCCGCGGCGCACGGCCTCGATGTCCGCGCCGACCTTGTCGGCGAGATTCGACATCTCGTTCATGAACGAGATGCGCGTTGCAAGCATCGCGTTCGCCGCGTATTTCGCGAATTCGGCCGAGCGCACGTCCATGTATATCGTGCGCTCATGGTTGCGGTTGAACGGCGCGTACAGCTTCTTCATTTTCTCGCGCGCGATCGTGCCCGTCTCGTCGTCGTCGACGCCGATGATGATCCGGTCAGGGCGCATGAAATCTTCGACCGCGGCGCCCTCCTTCAGGAACTCCGGGTTCGACACGACCGAGAAGCGATGCGCGACGCTGCCTGCCAGACCGCGGGCGGCAAGCGCCTCGTCGACCACGCCGCGCACGCGCTGCGCGGTGCCGACCGGCACCGTCGACTTGTCGACGATCACCTTGAAGCCCGTCATGTGGCGGCCGATGTTGCGCGCGGCTTCGAGCACGTACTGCAGGTCGGCCGAACCATCCTCGTCGGGCGGCGTGCCGACGGCGATGAACTGGATCTCGCCGTGCGCGACACTCGCCTCGATGTCGGTCGAGAAACGCAGGCGTCCGGCCGCGCGGTTGCGCGCGATGATGTCCAGCAGCCCAGGTTCGTGAATCGGCATCCCGCCGTTGTTCAGGATGTCGATCTTGCGCGGATCGACGTCGAGACAGAAGACGTCGTGACCGATCTCCGCGAGGCAGGCGCCCGTGACGAGACCGACATAGCCGGTGCCGATGATGGTGATTTTCATAGATGTTCCGGTACTTCCCGGTAATTGACTAACTTGGCCGCCGGGGCGAGCCCGGCGGCAACCGCAGCGCGTCGGCTCCGCGGCCGGGATCAGCCCGGCATCGCAGGTTCGACGCGGCGCGGCGCATAGGTTTCCCAGCCGCTGCACCCTGGGCACTGCCAGTAGAAGAGCCGTGCCCGGAAACCGCAATTCTGGCACGTATACCGTGGCAGATTCTTCGTGCGCTGCTTGATCAGCGCACGCATCATTTCAAGTTCCTTACGGCGAGGCTCGTCGGCCGCCGCGATCTGCGCGTCGAGCAGATGCAGCATCCCCGACAGGTTCGGCGACTTCTCCATCTGCGTGCGCGCGAGCGTATGTGCGGCTTCCTGGCCCCGCAACCCGGCGATGTGCTGGTACGCGATATCGAGCAGGTCGTTCGACGGATAGCGGTCGATATAGCCCATCAGCAGATCGGCGCCTTCGGCGTTCTTGCCGAGCGCGACGTACGCCTTCATCAGCTTGTCGGCGACGAGCGGCAGATACGCCGGATTCTGCGCTTCGACGCGCTTCCAGTGCTCGATCGCGGCCGCGTGGTCGCCCGCCGCTTGCGCGGCGTCGCCGGACAGGACCGTCGCGCGTACGTTCTGCGGGTTCACGGTGAGCGCGAGGCGCAACTGTTCGGCTGCCGCCGCCGCGTCCTTGCGCTGCAGCGCGTCCTGCGCGAGTTCGCAGTGGAACTGCGCAATTTCGACACCGAGCGGCTTGTCGCTCATCGACTCGATGCGCTTGGCCGTATCGATCGACTTGTTCCAGTCCTTCTCGATCTCGTAGATCGTCAGCAGCGCCCGCTGCGCGCCGAGCGCGTAATCGCCGTCGGCGAGCTTGTGAAACGCCTCTTCGGCACGATCGAGCAGGCCGGCCTTCAGGAAATCCTGGCCAAGCTCGTAGAGCGCGTGATCGCGCTCGTTGACCGGCAGGTCCGTGCGGCTCAGCAGGTTCTGGTGCACGCGGATCGCGCGGTCGGTTTCGCCGCGGCGGCGAAACAGGTTTCCGAGCGCGAAATGCAGCTCGACCGTCTCGGGATCGAGCTTGGCGACCTCGATGAACGCGTCGATCGCCTTGTCGGGTTGTTCGTTCAACAGAAAATTCAGGCCGCGAAAATACGAGCGCGGCAGGTTGGCGCTCTCCGACAGGAGATTCTTCAGGTCATAACGTGACGCCGCCCAACCGAGCGCGAACGCGACCGGAATCGCGAGCAACCACCAGAAATCCAGATCCATGCGAAATATCGAAGCAGAGACGAAAACCGCGCGATGATCGCGCGGCGTCCGTGTTAAATGACGGGCGGCATCGGCGGCTGGTCGATGACGGCCGGCGTTTCGCGCGCCGCGCGCAGATCGCGCTTCAGGCGCCCGTTCTCGAGGCGCAGACGGAAGATCGATGGCAGCGCGGACAGCAGGCCGGCCAGCAACCCGACGGCGAAGAACGCCAGGCCGATCAGGATCAGCGGCGCTTGCCATGAATAGCCGGCAACGAAATTCAGCGTCGCGGTTTGCGTATTGGCCAGCGCAAGCACCAGCAGCAGGACGAACACCAATACCCGGATCAGCCAGACGATAAACTTCATGAAGCCCTCTCTTTGTTGAGGTTTGCCGCGGCGCGCGACTCCCCTTCGTCGCACCGAATCGACCCGTATTGTAAAGGATGCGTTTCCACGGCTGCGCACGATGTGCGCCGCCGTGGCGCCGCGATCGCCGGAAATGAAAAAAGCGCCCGCAAGGGGCGCTTTTCTTTTCAGCTTTCGCCGGATGGGTTCCGGGCAAACCGGATGACGCTCAACGCTCGTCGTCCGGATCGTCAGCCTTCAGCGGTTCACCGGCGCGGCCGTCGACGCGTTCGCGCAACTCCTTGCCGGGCTTGAAGTGCGGCACGAACTTCTCGGGCACCTGCACTTTCTCCCCCGACTTCGGGTTGCGTCCGACGCGCGCCGGGCGACGGTTGAGGCCAAAGCTGCCGAAACCCCGAATTTCGATGCGATGCCCTTTCGCCAGGGCGTCGGACATCGCATCGAGCATCGTTTTCACCGCGAAATCCGCATCCTTGAGGACAAGTTGCGGAAATCGCGATGCCAGCTGCGCGACCAACTCGGATTTGGTCATACTTCAGCAGACCTCGTGAGGCTTACTGGTTCTGGCCGTCGAGCTTCGCCTTCAGCAGCGCGCCGAGGTTGGTCGTACCGGTCGCCGCAGCGCTCGAGTCCGACTGCAGGCCGCGAATCGCTTCCTGTTGTTCAGCCGAATCCTTCGCCTTGATCGACAGGTTGATGCCGCGCGACTTGCGATCGATGTTGATCACCATCGCGTTGACCTTGTCGCCTTCCTTCAGCACGTTGCGTGCGTCTTCGACGCGATCCTGCGAGATTTCCGATGCGCGCAGGTAGCCTTCGATGTCGCCCGTCAGCGTCACGACCGCACCCTTCGCATCGACCGTCTTCACGACGCCGTCAACGATCGAGCCCTTGTCGTTCATGGCAACGTAGTTGCTGAACGGGTCGCCTTCGAGCTGCTTGATGCCGAGCGAAATGCGTTCCTTCTCGACGTCGATACCGAGGACGATGGCTTCGACTTCGTCGCCCTTCTTGTACTTGCGAACCGCTTCTTCGCCCGCTTCGCTCCACGACAGGTCCGACAGGTGGACCAGGCCGTCGATGCCGCCCGGCAGACCGATGAACACGCCGAAGTCGGTGATCGACTTGATTGCGCCCGTGATCTTGTCGCCCTTCTTGAAGTTGCGGCTGAAGTCGTCCCACGGATTCGGCTTGCACTGCTTCATGCCGAGGCTGATACGACGACGGTCTTCGTCGATCTCGAGAACCATGACTTCGACTTCGTCGCCCAGCTGGACAACCTTCGACGGTGCGACGTTCTTGTTGGTCCAGTCCATTTCCGACACGTGGACGAGGCCTTCGATGCCCGATTCCACTTCGACGAATGCGCCGTAGTCGGTGATGTTCGTGACCTTGCCGAACAGACGCGTGCCCGACGGGTAACGGCGCGAGATGCCTTCCCACGGATCGTCGCCCAGTTGCTTGATGCCCAGCGACACGCGGTTCTTCTCTTGGTCGAACTTGAGGATCTTCGCGGTGACTTCCTGGCCAACCGACAGGACTTCGCTCGGGTGACGCACACGACGCCATGCGATGTCGGTGATGTGCAGCAGGCCGTCGATGCCGCCGAGGTCGACGAACGCGCCGTAGTCGGTGATGTTCTTGACCACGCCGTTGACGATCGCGCCTTCCTTCAGCGTCTCGAGCAGCTTCGCGCGCTCTTCGCCCTGGGTTGCCTCGATCACGGCACGACGCGACAGCACGACGTTGTTACGCTTGCGATCAAGCTTGATCACGCGGAACTCGAGCGTCTTGCCTTCGTACGGGGTCGTGTCCTTGACCGGACGCGTATCGACCAGCGAACCCGGCAGGAACGCGCGGATGCCGTTGACCATCACGGTCATGCCGCCCTTCACCTTGCCGGTGATCGTGCCGGTGACGAGTTCGTTGTTGTCGAGAGCCTTTTCCAGCGACAGCCACGATGCAAGGCGCTTCGCCTTGTCGCGCGACAGGATCGTGTCGCCGTAGCCGTTTTCGAGTGCGTCGATCGCGACGGACACGAAATCGCCCGACTGCACCTCAACCTCACCCTGATCGTTCAGGAATTCCTCGATCGGAATGTAAGCCTCGGACTTCAGGCCTGCATTGACGACCACGAAGTTGTGGTCGACGCGCACGACTTCGGCGGAAATCACTTCGCCGGCGCGCATGTCTTGGCGGGTCAGCGACTCTTCGAACAGAGCCGCGAAAGATTCAGTATTCGGGTTGGAGGTTTGCAGGTCGGACATAAAAATCTGATTGTGCATGGCTCGCTGTGCCACGCCGGCCGGAATGGCAGGCTGAAAGGGCCAGATCGAAGACCACACGGGGTTAAGGGTTCGAAACACGCTTCGCACTTCCGCGCGGAGCACCTACCGCGACCCGCCTTCTCAGGCGGGCTGGCCGAGCGCCCGGTACCACTGCAGCACCTGGTCGACTGCTTCATCGACCGAAAGTGCCGACGTATCGAGCAGCTTGGCATCTGCCGCAGGCTTAAGCGGCGCGGCCGCGCGATTGCTGTCGCGCGCGTCACGCTCACGAAGATCCCGGAGCAAGTCATCTATATTAGCAGAAAAACCTTTTTGCATCAATTGCTTATGCCGCCTCGCCGCGCGTGCCTCGGCGCTGGCCGTCAGGAACACCTTCAGCACGGCGTCCGGGAAGATCACGGTGCCCATGTCGCGCCCGTCGGCCACGAGGCCCGGCGTCTTGCGGAACGCGCGCTGGCGCGCGACGAGCGCGGTGCGCACGGGCCCGTGCACGGCGATCGCCGACGCGCGGTTGCCGACCGCTTCGGCACGGATGTCGTTCGACACGTCGACGCCGTCGAGCTGCGCGCAGCCTTCACGGAACGTGATGTGCAGATCGTCGATCAGCTTCACCAGCGCGTCGATGTCCTCGGCCGCGACGCCGTAGCGCACGCTCGCGAGCGCGGCGAGCCGGTACAGCGCGCCGCTGTCGAGCAAGTGGAAGCCGAGATGCGCGGCGACCAGCGCGGCGACGGTTCCCTTGCCGGAAGCAGTCGGGCCGTCGATCGTGATGACGGGAGTCGGGTGAAAGGGTCGGGTCGATTTCATCAGGTCGGTCGGGTCAGGCTTTGGCGAGCGCGGCGAAGCGGTCGAAATAGTCGGGGAACGTCTTGCCGACGCACTTCGGATCGTTGATCCGCACGGGCACGCCGCCGAGGCTGACGAGCGAGAAGCACATCGCCATCCGGTGATCGTCGTAGGTGTCGATTGCCGCGTTCGGCGTCAGTTTTTCCGGCGGCGTGACGACGAGATAGTCGGGGCCTTCCTCGACGATCGCGCCGACCTTGCGCAGTTCGGTTGCCATCGCGGCGATGCGGTCGGTTTCCTTCACGCGCCAGCTCGCGATGTTGCGCAGCGTGCTCGTACCGTTCGCGAACAGCGCCGCGACCGCGATGGTCATCGCCGCATCGGGGATCAGGTTGAAGTCCATGTCGATCGGCTCGAGCTTGCCGTGGTCGTGGCCGATGCCGCGCACGTCGATCCAGTCGTCGCCCATCGTCACGTTCGCGCCCATCTGCATCAGCGCGTTCGCGAAACCGACGTCGCCCTGGATGCTCGCCCGCCCCACGCCTTCGACGCGCAACGGCCCGCCGCCGAGCGCGCCGGCCGCGAGGAAGTACGATGCGGACGACGCGTCGCCCTCGACCATGATCCGCCCCGGCGAGCGGTAGCGCACGCCGGCCGGCACGACGAAGCGCTGCCAGCCGTCGCGCTCGACGGTCACGCCGAAGCGCTCCATCAGGCGGATCGTGATGTCGATGTACGGCTTCGAAATCAGCTCGCCGTCGACCTCGACCACGGCCTTGCCGTCCTTCGCCTTCACGAGCGGCAGCGTCATCAGGAGCGCCGTGAGGAACTGGCTCGACACGTCGCCGCGCACGCGGATCGGCGCGTCGACGGAAATGTTCGCGGGCTTGATCCGCAGCGGCGGGTAGCCTTCGTTCAGCTCGTAGTCGATCTGCGCGCCGATCTGCCGCAGGCCGTCGACCAGATCGCCGATCGGTCGCTCGTGCATGCGCGGCACGCCGTGCACGCGGTAGTCGCCGCCGTTCACCGCGAGCGCGGCGGTCAGCGGCCGCACGGCCGTGCCCGCGTTGCCGAGGAACAGGTCGGCCGTCTTCGCGGCGAATGCGCCGCGCGTGCCCGTCACGACGCAGGTATCGCCGTCGCGCGCGAGTTTCACGCCGAGCTTGCCGAGTGCGTCGAGCATCACGCGCGTGTCGTCGGAGTCGAGCAGGTTGGTGATCGTCGTTTCGCCTTCGGCCAGCGCCGCAAGCAGCAGCACGCGGTTCGAAATGCTCTTCGAGCCGGGCAGGCGCACGGTGCCCGATGCGCTGGAGTACGGGCCGAGATCGAGATAGTCCATGGGAATCGTCCTGTTATTTCTTGACCGGTTCGGCAGCGGGCGTGCCGCCGCGCTCCTGCCATGCCTTGCGGGCGGCGCGCGAGCGCGTGAACACGGCTTCGAGCGCCGCGCCGTCGCCGGCGTCGATCGCCGCGCGCAGCCGCGCGAGCACGCGTGTGTAGCCGTCGAGTTCGTCGAGCAGCGCCGCGCGGTTCGCCACGCACACGTCGCGCCACATCTCCGGGCTCGACGCCGCGATGCGCGTGAAATCGCGGAAGCCGCCCGCCGCGTACGAGAATTTCAGCTCCGCGTCGGTTTCGCCGAGAATCTGCTCGACGAGCGCAAACGACAGCACGTGCGGCAGATGGCTGATCGACGCGAACACGCGATCGTGTTGTTCGGTGCTCATCGTGCGCACGTCGGCGCCGGTCGCGCGCCACATCGCGTCGATCCGCGCGACGGCTTCGGGCGCGTTCTCCGGCAACGGGCACAGCACGACGTTGCGGCCGACGTACAGATCCGGCAACGCCGCTTCGACACCGCTCGACTCGCGGCCTGCGATCGGATGCCCCGGCACGAACTGCGCGATGCGCGCGCCGAGCGCTTCGCGCGCGGCCGCGACGACGTCGGACTTGGTACTGCCCGCGTCGGTGACGATCGTTGCCGCTTCGAGCCACGGCGCAATGCGCGCGAGCAACGGGCCCGTCTGCGCGACGGGCGCTGCCAGCAGCACGAGATCGGCGCCGGCCAGCGCGTCGCGCAATTGCGCATCGTCGTCGAGCGCCGCTGCGCGGTCGATCACGCCGAGCGCGAGCGCCCGCTCGACCGACGCACGCGAACGGCCCACGCCGACGATCTCGCCCGCGCCGCCCGGCGCGCGCTCGCGCAGCGCGCGGGCCAGCGATCCGCCGATCAGGCCGACGCCGAAGATGACCAGTTTGTTGAATGCAAAGCCTGACACGACAAGAGCCAAGTTACGCGCGCGGGACGATGCCCGCCACGCGGAATTCCAGATTCCGGGCAACGGGCCCGCGTTCGGTGCAATTTGCGCCGGACGCCGCCCGAACCCGCCTTCGGCAGTGCCGACCGGCCTGCCCTGCCCGCGTGGCCGCAACGCCTGCTCGAACAGGCGACGGGCCGCCGCGCATCAGCGTGCGCGTGGATACGAACCGAGTATCTTCAGGAACGCGGCCTTCTGGCCGAGCTCCGCGAGCGCGGCCGCCACCGCCGCATCGTCCCGGTGCCCTTCGATGTCGATGTAGAAGTAATACTCCCACGTGCCGACGCGCGCCGGACGCGACTCGAAGCGCGTCATCGACACGCCGTGCCGCGCGAGCGGCTCGAGCAGCTTGAACACGGCGCCCGGCTCGTTCTTCACCGACACGATCAGCGACGTCTGGTCGTGACCGCTTTGCCCGGCCGGCTGCTTGCCGACGATCACGAAGCGCGTGCGGTTGTGCGGATCGTCCTGGATCATCGAGAACGCGATCTGCAGCCCGTAGTGCGCGGCCGCGCGGTCGCCCGCGATCGCGGCGACGGTCGGGTCGGCCGCCGCGAGACGCGCGGCCTCCGCATTGCTCGACACCGCCTGCCGCTCGAGCTGCGGCGCATTCGCCGCGAGCCATTGCTGGCATTGCGCAAGCGCCTGCGCGTGCGCGCAGACGCGCTTCACGCCGTCGAGCGTGCCGTTCTGCGTGAGCAAGTTGTGATGGATCGGCAGCGCGAGCTCGCCGCTGATCAGCAGTTGCGTCTGCAGCAGCAGGTCGAGCGTGCGCGACACGGCGCCCTCGGTCGAATTCTCGACCGGCGCGATGCCGAACGCGGACGCACCGGCCTCGACCGAGCGGAACACTTCATCGATCGACGGGCACGGCAGCCCCTCGATCGACTGGCCGAAATACTCGAACATCGCCTGTTCGCTGTACGTGCCGACCGGCCCGAGGAACGCGACGTGGATCGTCTGTTCGAGCGCGCGGCTCGCTGCCATGATCTCGCGCCAGATGGCGCTGATGTGCTCGCCCGCAAGCGGCCCCGCGCTCATGTCCTGCAGCCGCGCGATCACCTGCAGCTCGCGCTCCGGCCGGAACACCGGCGCGTTGAAATGCTTCTTGACCTCGCCCACCTCCAGCGCCACCGCGGCGCGCTGGTTCAGGAGCGCGATCAGCTGCGCGTCGATCGCGTCGATGCGGTCGCGCAGCGGTTTCAGGCGGGAATTCAGTTCGTCGTCCATGCGTTTTGCCGTGCTGTTTGAGCAGCGCCGCCGTCAGGCGCCCTGCTGCTCGAAGTCCTTCATGTACTCGACGAGCGCTTTCACGCCCTCGAGCGGCACCGCGTTGTAGATCGACGCCCGCATGCCGCCGACGGACTTGTGGCCCTTCAGCTGCAGCAGCCCGCGCGCCTTTGCGCCGGCAAGGAAGTCTTCGTTGCGCGTTTCGTCGGCCAGGAAAAACGGCACGTTCATCCGCGAACGTGCTGCCGGGTCGACCTTGTTCAGATAGAAGCTGCTCGCGTCGATCGTGTCGTAGAGCAGCTTCGCCTTTTCGATATTGCGGGCCTCGATCGCTTCGAGACCACCCTGCCGCTTCAGCCACTGGAACACCAGCCCCGCGATGTAGATCGCGTAGGTGGGCGGCGTGTTGTACAGCGAATTGTTCGCGGCAATCGTCTTCCACTCGAACGCGGACGGACAGATCGACAGCGCGCGGTCGAGCAGATCCTCGCGCACGATCACGAGCGTCACGCCGGCCATCCCGATGTTCTTCTGCGCGCCGCCGAACAGCACGCCGTACTTCGCGACGTCCATCGGACGCGACAGGATGTGCGACGAGACATCCGCGACCAGCGGGATGTCGCCGAGATCGGGGATCTCGAACGTCTCGACGCCGTCGATCGTCTCGTTGGTGCACAGATGCACGTAGGCCGGATCGTCCGACAACTGCCATTCGGCGCGCGCGGGCGCGCGGGTGAAGCCGTCTTCCGTCTTGCCGCTCGCGGCGAGATGCGGCGTGCCGTATTTCTTCGCTTCGCCGAACGATTTCTGCGACCACGATCCCGTCACGACGAAGTCGGCCGTCTTGCGCGATCCGAGCAGGTTCATCGGCACGATCGCGTTTTCCGCGATACCGCCGCCCTGCAGGAACAGGATCCGGTGGCTGGCCGGCACGCCGAGCAGCTCGCGCAGGTCGGTCAGCGCGGCCTCGTGGATCGACATGAATTCCTTGCCGCGATGGCTCATCTCCATCACGCTCATGCCGCTGCCGTGCCAGTCGAGCATTTCGTCGGCGGCCTGCCGCAGCACTTCCTCGGGCATCGCAGCAGGGCCGGCGGAGAAATTAAAGACGCGCATCGTGAAAACCTCGGGAGGGACGCGACCGGCTTGCCGCCGGCAGAACGCGCCAGAAAGAAAAAGGCCGCTTGCGCTCGCGCGCAAACGGCCATTATCGCACTGTCGTCAGGCTCCCGCCAAACCCGGCCGCACGGCCGGGGGCGTGCCCGACCGGCTTACTTGCCCGGCTTGACTGCTGCGACTTCCTTGTCAGCCTGCGTGCGCGTTGCCTGGATCGCTTGCGGCATGTACTTCTGCATCAGGCCGTTGACCACGTCGCGGCCGACCTGATCCTGAACCTGGATGAACTTGCGGCCCGTCGGGCTCTTGTAGAACGTCGTCAGATCCTTGATTTCCGACGTGCTGTAGTACTTCGCGTACGCGTCGTACTGAGCCGACATCGCGTCGCTCTGGAACTGCTGCGTGCCGAACACCTTGCCTGCGCCGTCGACCAGCTTCGGCACCGCGTTCTTCTGCAGCGTCGGAACGGCAGCCTGCTTCTGCTTGTCGTTCAGCGTCTTGTTTTCCGACAGCGCGTCCGACAGGATTGCCGGGACGAGCTGCTTGGCCTGCATTTCGGCGCTGTTGCCGATTGCCGACACGAGCTTCGGCGCGTCGATCGCGTCGAGCAGATCCTTGATCGCAGCCTTCTTGTCGGCGTCGATCGGCGCAGCTGCCGCCGGAGCTGCCGGTGCGGAATTCGACAGCGCTTGCGCCATCGCGAACGTCGGCACCAGTGCAGCCAGCAGAACCAGTTGCTTGAATTGCTTTTGCATCATCACTCCCTTTTGGAAATATGAATGGTTGCTCACCGGCCGCGGCGCTTCGCGCCCGCGGCGGCCAGAGTCTCATCCGTTCTTCAGGCTTCGCCGTCCGACGCCTCGTCGGCCTCGCCATCGCCCTCTTCGGCTTCCGCAATCTCTTCGGCTTCCGCGATCTGCTGCAGGCCGGAGAGCTTGGTACCCTCATCGAGACTGATGAGTGTAACACCTTGCGTAGCACGTCCCATCTCGCGAATCTCCGACACGCGGGTGCGAATCAACACGCCGGCCGTCGTGATCAGCATGATCTGATCTTCGGCGTCGACGAGCGTGGCAGCCACCACCTTGCCGTTACGCTCGGACGTCTGGATCGCGATCATACCCTTCGTGCCGCGGCCATGGCGCGTGTACTCGGTGATCGGCGTGCGCTTGCCGTAGCCGTTCTCGGTCGCGGTGAGCACCGTCTGCTCTTCGCTGCCCGCCACCAGCATCGCGATGACCTGCTGCCCGTCCTCGAGCTGCATGCCGCGCACGCCGCGCGCCTCGCGGCCCATCGGACGGACGTCGTTCTCGTCGAAGCGCACGGCCTTGCCGGAATCCGAGAACAGCATCACGTCGTGCGCGCCGTCGGTGATCGACGCCCCGATCAGGTAGTCGCCTTCGTCGAGACCGACCGCGATGATGCCCTTCTTCATCGGACGGCTGAATGCCTCGAGCGGCGTCTTCTTCACGGTGCCGAGCGACGTCGCCATGAAGATGAACTTGTCGGCCGAGAATTCCTTCACCGGCAGCACGACGTTGATCTTCTCGCCTTCCTGCAGCGGGAACATGTTGACGATCGGGCGGCCGCGCGAGTTGCGCGAGCCCTGCGGCACTTCATAGACCTTGACCCAGTACACGCGGCCGCGGTTCGAGAAGCACAGGATGTAGTCGTGCGTGTTCGCGATGAACAGCGTCTCGATCCAGTCGTCTTCCTTCATCTGCGTCGCCTGCTTGCCGCGACCGCCGCGCTTCTGCGCACGATATTCGGACAGCGGCTGCGACTTCACGTAGCCCGCATGCGACATCGTGACGACCATGTCCTGCGGCGTGATCAGATCCTCGGTGTTCAGCTCGGTGGCGTTCAGCTCGATCTTCGAGCGGCGCGCGTCGCCGAATTCGGCCTTCACCGAGGTCAGCTCGTCGCCGATCATCGTCGTGATCCGCTCGGGGCGCGCGAGGATGTCCAGCAGGTCCGCGATCTGGGCCATCACGTCGCGGTACTCGCCGATGATCTTGTCCTGCTCGAGACCGGTCAGGCGCTGCAGACGCATCTGCAGGATTTCCTGCGCCTGCGTGTCGGACAGGCGGTACAGCCCGTCGCTCTGCATGCCGAATGCCGGGTTCAGGCCTTCCGGACGGTACGCGGAGCGGCCGCCGGCCGCCGCGTTCTCGCTTTCGGCGCGCGTGAGCATCTCGCGCACCAGCGACGAATCCCACGGCTTCGCCATCAACTCCGCTTTCGCGATCGGCGGCGTCGGCGCGGCCTTGATGATCGCGATGAACTCGTCGATGTTCGCGAGCGCGACCGCGAGACCTTCGAGCACGTGGCCGCGTTCGCGGGCCTTGCGCAGTTCGTAGATCGTGCGGCGCGTCAGCACTTCGCGTCGATGCGACAGGAAGCACTGCAGGATTTCCTTCAGGTTCAGCAGCTTCGGCTGGCCGTCGACGAGCGCGACCATGTTCATGCCGAACGTGTCCTGGAGCTGCGTCGCCTTGTACAGGTTGTTCAGCACCACTTCCGGCACTTCGCCGCGCTTCAGTTCGATCACGACACGCATGCCGCTCTTGTCGGACTCGTCGCGGATGTCGGAGATGCCTTCGAGCTTCTTCTCGTTGACGAGCTCGGCGATCCGCTCGAGCAGCGAGCGCTTGTTCACCTGGTACGGCAGCTCGTCGACGATGATCGCCATCCGCTGGCCGCGGTCGATCTCCTCGAAGTGCGTGGCCGCGCGCATCACGACGCGGCCACGGCCGGTGCGATAGCCGTCGCGCACGCCGGCGACGCCGTAGATGATGCCGGCCGTCGGGAAGTCGGGCGCCGGGATGATCTCGATCAGCTCGTCGATCGTCGCTTCCGGGTTGGCCAGCAGGTGCTGGCACGCGTCGACGACTTCGTTCAGGTTGTGCGGCGGGATGTTGGTCGCCATGCCGACCGCGATGCCCGACGAGCCGTTGATCAGCAGGTTCGGGATGCGCGACGGCAGGACCGACGGCTGCATTTCGTTGCCGTCGTAGTTCGGCTCGAAATCGACCGTTTCCTTGTCGATGTCGGCAAGCAGCTCGTGACCGATCTTCGCCATGCGAATTTCGGTGTAGCGCATTGCCGCGGCATTGTCGCCGTCGATCGAGCCGAAGTTGCCCTGCCCGTCGATCAGCATGTAGCGCAGCGAGAAATCCTGCGCCATCCGCACGATCGTGTCGTAGACCGCGGTGTCGCCGTGAGGATGGTACTTACCGATCACGTCACCGACGATACGCGCCGATTTCTTGTACGCGCGGTTCCAGTCGTTGTTCAGTTCGTGCATCGCGAACAATACGCGCCGGTGCACGGGCTTCAGGCCATCGCGGACATCCGGGAGGGCACGTCCGACGATCACGCTCATCGCGTAATCGAGATACGAACGGCGCATTTCCTCCTCTAGGGAGGTGGGCAGGGTCTCTTTGGCGAATTGATCCATGTATCCGTATCGTTTCGGAGCGAAGACGGCGAACGCCTTTCGCGTGGGCGCTGCATGCGCAACGCAACGCGAGATTCTAACATGCGCCCATCAGCCGCCAATTCGCGTCCCCCGCTATATATAAATAGCGAAACTCGCGGCGGCGGCGATCCGGCCGGAATCGCGTGCCGCAATGGCACCCGACCCGACATTTCGGGCGATGGCTCGCCGCCGTTTCTCGCGCACGAGTAAGCAACTGCATGGATCGACGCAATTTCGCCGCCACACTCTTGACAATCTCTAAAAGTTACGGCACGCCGGTGTTGCGCATGCACCACAAACGTTGAGGCGATCTTAGGGTGGGGAGGATTTTTTTTCGTAGGAAGGGAACGATATGGCAAAATGCCAACGCACTGAAAGTTAGACGCTGCTCGAAGTCTACACAGAGCGGTGCCGCGTTTTTGTGCCGCACCAATGTTATACTTCGAGCAATGTATGACTTGTCACCGTCAACAGGCTCGCAGTAAACCTGCGGTAATCTCAATTTCGAGAGGAGAAATATGAATAAACTTTCAAAGCTCGCGTTCATTGCAGCTACCGCAGTTATGGCTGCATCCGCTTCGGCACAGTCGGTGCCGGCGTCGCGTCAAGCCGTCAATGACAACTGGGTGAACGGCACGGGCGAATGGGTGTGGATGAACGGCACGAACGAGCTCTGCTGGCGCGATGCGTTCTGGACGCCGGCCACCGCCAACGCGAAGTGCGATGGCGCACTGGTCGCCCAGGCACCGCAGCCGCCGGTCGCTCCGGTCGCTCCGGTCATCTCGAGCCAGAAGATCACGTATCAAGCTGACGCACTGTTCGACTTCGACAAGGCAACGCTCAAGCCGCTGGGCAAGCAGAAGCTGGACGAGCTGGCAGCGAAGATCCAAGGCATGAACACGGAAGTGGTCGTCGCAACGGGCTACACGGACCGCATCGGTTCGGACAAGTACAACGACCGTCTGTCGCTGCGCCGCGCACAAGCCGTCAAGTCGTACCTGGTCAGCAAGGGTGTGCCGGCCAACAAGATCTACACGGAAGGCAAGGGCAAGCGCAACCCGGTTACGACTGGTTGCAACCAGAAGAACCGCAAG
Organism: Burkholderia metallica; assembly: GCF_001718555.1. Taxonomy (NCBI): domain Bacteria; kingdom Pseudomonadati; phylum Pseudomonadota; class Betaproteobacteria; order Burkholderiales; family Burkholderiaceae; genus Burkholderia; species Burkholderia metallica. The sequence continues at coordinate 1,074,934 of NZ_CP013401.1, read as the reverse complement.
CAACTCATCGCCTGCCTCGCACCGGATCGCCGCGTGGAAGTCGAAGTGGTTGGTACGCAGCAAGTCGAGAAGACGACCGTTCCGGCAAACTAAGCCACGGTTTTCGACTCCTTCAAAGCCCCGCTCCGGCGGGGCTTTTTCTTTGACGCCCGTCCAGAGGCGCTCGCCGCTTCGCCGCTCGTCCGCTTCTTATATACTCGGGGCTGACGAACCGCAGCACCGCCCTCCTCCCGTAGCCCGTTTGCCGACATGACCAACGCCGATCCGCACGAACTCCAGAAATTCAGCGACCTCGCCCATCGGTGGTGGGATCCGAACGCCGAATTCAAGCCGCTTCACGACCTGAACCCGGTCCGGCTCGGCTGGATCGATGCGCATGCGCACCTCGCCGGCAAGCGCGCACTCGACATCGGCTGCGGCGGCGGCATCCTGTCCGAATCGATGGCCGCGCTCGGCGCCCAGGTGAAAGGCATCGACCTGTCGACCGAAGCGCTCGGCGTCGCCGACCTGCACAGCCTCGAAAGCGGCATCTCGGTCGACTATGAAGCCATTGCCGCCGAAGCGATCGCCGCGCGCGAACCGGGCTCCTACGACGTCGTCACGTGCATGGAAATGCTCGAACACGTGCCATCGCCCGGCGATATCGTCGCCGCATGCGCGACGCTCGTGAAGCCGGGCGGCTGGGTGTTCTTCTCGACGCTGAACCGCAACCTGAAGGCCTACCTGTTCGCCGTGATCGGCGCGGAGTACATCGCGCAAATGCTGCCGAAGGGCACGCACGACTACGCGCGCTTCATCCGCCCGTCGGAGCTGGCCGGCTTCGTACGCGCGACGGATCTGCACATCGTGGAGATCAAAGGCATCACGTATCACCCGCTCGGCAAGCGCTTCGCGCTGTCGAACGACACCGACATCAACTACCTCGTCGCGTGCCGCCGCGGCGCGTGACCTTCCGACCGGCATGACGACTTCCCTTTCCATCGCGCCGGCCGCAGACGAACCGCGCCTGCTGCACTGCGATGCCGTACTGTTCGACCTCGACGGTACGCTCGCCGACACGGCGCCCGATCTCGCGGCGGCCGTCAACAAGATGCAGCGCGAGCGCGGCCTGCCCGAATCGTCGCTCGACGTGCTGCGGCCGCTGGCCTCGGCCGGGGCGCGCGGCCTGCTGGGCGGTGCGTTCGGCATCGATCCGCACACCCCCGGTTACGACGCGATGCGCGACGAGTTCCTGGCCAACTATGCGACTGACCTCTGCGTGCATACGACACTGTTCCCCGGCATCGGCGACGTGCTCGACGAACTCGATGCGCGCGGGGTGCGCTGGGGTATCGTCACGAACAAGGCGATGCGGCTCACCGCGCCGCTCGTCGACCTGCTCGGCCTCGCGCCGCGCGCCGCCTGCGTGGTCGGAGGCGACACCACGCCGCACCCGAAGCCGCACCCGGCCCCGCTGCTGCATGCGGCCGACCAGTTGACTCTCGCGCCTGCGCGTATCGTCTACGTCGGCGACGACCTGCGCGACATTCAGGCCGGCAGCGCGGCCGGCATGGCGACGGTCGCGGCTGCGTACGGCTATTGCGGCGACGGCGTCGCACCCGCCGACTGGCAGGCGCAGCACCTCGTCGACACGACGCAGGAACTGCGCGAACTGCTGCGCGATGTTGGGCTATAATGCTAGATCTTATCCGCGGGGGCGACCTGGTTTCGACAGGGGTTGTGAAGCGGCTAGGGCATGTCGAGGACCCGTCACCTCGTTAATCAATGGGAAAATCGTAACTGCAAACGACGATACGTTCGCACTGGCAGCCTAAGGGCCGCCGTCCTCTGCCTAGTTCACTGACGGGCTAGTGTCGCAAGACCGGTAGCAATACCGCCAGAGGTCATTTACGTCAGTTAAGCCCTGTCGGCGTCGCGACGCCAGGGTCGAAAATCTAGCGAATCGCCGTCGTGCAGCGTGTTCGTCCGCGTCGCTGCGGTTAAATCAAATGACTGAACTAAACATGTAGAACTAGTCGTGGAGCGCTTCTGGACGCGGGTTCGATTCCCGCCGCCTCCACCAAATTCCGCGCTCGTCGCACGAACCCCGCATGACGCAAGTCTGCGGGGTTTTTTGTTGCCGGCGAAACCCGCACGCCGCTCTCCTTTCGAAAAAGCGCCCAGCCACGGACGGGCCGGGCGGAATGCCACCGGTATGCCGGCGACAGGAGGTGACGGACGTTCTACCGCGCCCGCGCGACACCGATCGCGCCGGGCAGCGGTCAGCCCCGGCGCCGCACCGCAGGGCGCGACGCGTCGTCGCACCCCACTTCACGCACACCGGGCAATGCGCGGCTTAGCTGCCGCGATACAGCGACTTCATTTCTTCGGCGCTGGCCGGGCGCACGCCCATCGCGCGCGAGCCCGATGCCGACGCGCCCTGTGCCTGCGCGCCGTAGCCGCTGGCATCGGCACCTTGCGCTTGCGCCAGTGCGCTGCGCTGTTGCTCTGCAACACGCGCCGTGGCGGCCTGGATCGCTTCCGGATAATGCGGATCTTCGCCGCGAGCGGAGTTGTAACCGGCCTGCTGCAACTGGACCAGTTCGGCGCGGACCTGCGCGCGGGTAAGCGCCGAGCCCGACTGGGCGAACGACACGACCGGGGCAACGAGCGCGGCGGCAACGACAACGGCTTGAACGAGCGACTTCATGATGACCTACCTCCAGATTTGTCCGTGTTCGCGGTGAACACCTTGTTCATCGCTGACAATCCGAAGTTTATGTAGGCGGATGCTTAAGAATAAGGCAGGTTTCTGGAAGACATTCTTCCTGATTTACGGGTTAACCCTAGTCTTCGGTCAGGCCAATGAGGTACGCGCGCCGGGCATCATCCGGCATCGAATCGCATGAAGATTCGCCGGAAAGCAAAAGCCCCGCGAAGCGGCAGCGCTTCGCGGGGCTTTGACAGCAGGCGGAAATCGCACCGGCTTCCTGCCGTTGCCGGTCAGCCGGCGGGCCCGGTACATGCATCGCGCAACGCCCGCCGGTCGAACCGATGCCACACGACCTTCGTGCGGACGCGCCCGTCAGCCCGGTTACTGGCTATCCAGCGGACACTTCAGGTTGCAACCGCTCGGATCGCCCAGGTCGCCCTTGCGGCGCAACGCCGACTTCTTGCCGCTCTGGTATTTCTGCGACGGCGTCGACGCCGCGAACGGCATCTGCGGATGTTCGTTCAGGCGAAACTGGTCGCTCAGGATCCCGCCGGGCACCCCGGGGGAATTCTGCGCGAGTGCGAACGGAGAAACGGCGACCAGCAGCCCCGCGGTCAACGCTGCCGCGGCGAGGGGAACGGAAAATTTCATGGCGGGATGACGCTTGAACGGCGTGCTTGTTGGAACGTTGATCAAGCGGCAAGCGTAGCGCAAATCCCCCGCTGCTGCATCGCGGCTCGACCGCCCCCGCGTTACCGGGAATTGCCGTCCGGCACGCCCGCGCCGTCGCCGCCGGCCAAGCCCGTCGCGATGCTCGTCAGCGTGCCGCACGCGGCCGGATCGTAGCCGTCGAGATGCGCGACGCGCTCGACGAAGCGCGCGTCGCGCAGCAGCGCCAGGACGCCGGCAAGCGGTCCCACGTCGAGTCGCGCGCGTTCGCATGCGAAGTAATAGTCCTCGTCGACGACCGGGATGAAATCGAGCCCGAAATGACGGGCGGCAGGCTCGACACCGAAGCCGAGATCGGCCATCCCGCTCGCGACGAATGCCGCGATCGCCGAATGCGTGAGTTCGGCCGACGCGTAGCCGTCGATGCGCTCGGGGTCGATGCCGATCGCGCGCAGCGCGAGATCCAGCAGCATGCGTGTGCCCGACCCCGGCTGGCGGTTGACGAAGCGGATGTCGCTGCGCGCGAGATCCGCGAGCCCGCGAACCTGCTTCGGGTTGCCGCGCGGGACGAACAGCCCCTGCTGGCGCCGCGTCAGATGGATCAGCACGTGGCGCGTATCGTCGAGCCAGGGCCGGTAGATCTGCGCGCACTGCGCGCGAAACGCGCCGCGCGGCAGATGGAATCCGGCCAGCTCGCACTCGCCGCGGGCCAGCGCCTGCACGGCCTCGACGCTCTCGCGGTACTTGATGTCGACGGCCGCCTGCGCGTCGACGAGCGCGGACACGAGCGTCGCGACCGCGTAGCCGTGCGACGCATGGATGCGCACGGCGCCATCGCGCTGCGCGAGCCGCCGATTCAGGTCGCTCGAGACTTCCGCCGCCAGCGTGCGCAGGTTTCCGTCGAGCCGGTTGCGCGCGAGACGCTGCGCATCGACGACCGCCTGCCCGAGTGCCGACAGCGTCGAACCCTTGCCGCGTGCGGTTTCGATCAGCTCCCCGCCGATGCACGCCTCCAGTGCCCGCAGCATGCCCCACGCGTGCCGGTAGGACAGCCCTTTCGCCTGGGCGGCCTGCGCAATGCTGCCCGTGTCGGCCACGAGTTCCAGCAAGGGCGCGACGTCCGATAGGCTCGCCGCACGGCCTTCCGTGTCGCGTACGGTCAGATACGCGTCGCATTCGATTCGAATCAATTATGCACTCCGATTTCCTATTGCGACCGCCAAATCTTCCGCTTATCGTTGGTCAAAATCAATCAGAACGAAGTCGCGATGCGCACTATATGAAATACGGGCGCATATGAGACTTTGGAGGAGTACGACCGATGTCCCCGAATTCCCCCGCGCCCGACGCGCTCGTCGAGCGCCATGCACGCGCCGGCCGGTCGCTCGTGGCGATCCTGCACGCGATCCAGGACGATGCGGGCTACGTGCCGCCGGGCTGCGTCGCGCCGCTCGCCAGGGCACTCAACCTGTCGCGCGCGGAAGTGCACGGCGTACTGACCTACTACCACCACTTCCGCACCGCGCCGCCCGCCCGCGTGACGATCCAGATGTGTCGCGCCGAAGCCTGCCGCAGCATGGGCTGCGAAGCGCTCGCCGCGCATGCGGAAGCCCGCACCGGTTGCCGGTTCGACGCGGCGCACGGCGATGCGGCGGATGCGGATGCGCATGCACGCGGCGACGTGGCGCTCGAATCGGTCTACTGCCTCGGACTGTGTGCGCAGTCGCCGTCGCTGACGCTCAACGGCGTGCTGCATGCAAAGGTCACGCCGGAGAAATTCGACGCGCTGCTTGCCGAAGCGACCGCCCGCACCCCGGAGGCCGCATGACGACCCGCATCTACGTTCCGCGCGATTCGTCCGCGCTGGCACTCGGCGCCGACGCGCTGGCCGCCGCGATCGTGGCGGAAGCCGAACGACGCGGCGCGGCGGTCGAACTGGTCCGCAACGGCTCGCGCGGGCTGCTGTGGCTCGAACCGCTCGTCGAGGTCGGGACGGCCGCCGGCCGCGTCGGCTATGCGAACCTGTCGGCCGCCGACGTGCCGGCCCTGTTCGACGCGAACTGGCTCGACGGCGGCGCGCATCCGAGCGGCGTCGGTCTCGTCGACGCGCTGCCCTATCTCGCGCGCCAGCAACGCCTCACGTTCGCGCGCATCGGCCTGACCGATCCGCTGTCGATCGACGACTACCTGCGATACGACGGCCTCGCCGGCCTGAAGAATGCGCTCGCGCTCGACGGCGATGCCGCGTGCGAAACGCTGATCGAATCCGGGCTGCGCGGCCGCGGCGGCGCGGCGTTTCCGGCCGGCATCAAGTGGCGCACGGTCCGGCACGCGAGTGCCGCGCAGAAATACATCGTCTGCAATGCGGACGAAGGCGATTCGGGCACCTTCTCCGATCGCCTGCTCATGGAATGCGATCCGTACTGCCTGATCGAAGGGATGATCATCGCGGGCATCGCAACCGGCGCGACGCTCGGCTATATCTACGTGCGCAGCGAATACCCGCACGCCATCGCGACGCTCGAAGCCGCGATCGTCCGCGCGCGCGACGCCGGCTGGCTCGGCGAGCACGTGCTCGGCTCCGCGCATGCGTTCGACCTGCACGTCGCGAAAGGCGCGGGCTCGTACGTGTGCGGCGAGGAAACGGCGCTGCTCGAATCGCTCGAAGGCAAGCGCGGCGTCGTGCGTGCGAAACCGCCGCTGCCCGCGCTTGCCGGCCTGTACGGCCAGCCGACCGTCATCAACAACGTGATCACGCTCGCGACCGCGCCCGTGATCTTCGCGCGCGGCGCCGCGTTCTATCGCGACTACGGGATGGGCCGCTCGCGCGGCACACTGCCGTTCCAGCTCGCGGGCAACATCCGCCACGGCGGCCTCGTCGAGCTCGCATTCGGCGTCACGCTGCGCGAGCTGCTGTTCGACTTCGGCGGCGGCACGGCAAGCGGCCGGCCCGCGCGCGCCGCGCAGGTCGGCGGACCGCTCGGCACCTACCTGCCCGATCACCAGTGGGACGTACCGCTCGACTACGAAGCGTACACGGCGATCGGCGCGGTGGTCGGCCACGGCGGCATCGTGCTGCACGACGACACGTCGAACCTCGCCGAGCTCGCCGAATACGCGATGAAGTTCTGCGCGATCGAATCGTGCGGCAAGTGCACGCCGTGCCGGATCGGTTCGACGCGCGGCGTCGAGACGATCGCGCGCATCCGCGACGGCGATACGTCGGAACGGCAGGTCACGCTGCTGCGCGACCTGTGCGACACGATGCTGGCCGGTTCGCTGTGCGCGATGGGCGGCATGACACCGTACCCGGTGCTGTCCGCGCTCGATCATTTCCCCGAAGATTTCGGGCTCGCCGCCGGCAAGCAGGCCGCGACGGGTCCGGTCAAGGCTGCGGCCTGACCCAGAAGGAGCCCTGCATGTCACTCGACACGAACAACGTCCGCCAAGGCGGCTGCGGCTCGGGCCAATGCGCGTGCAAGAGCGCCGCGCAGGCGCGCACCGTCGACCCGTTCGACGATACCGACTACGGCACGCCGCAACGGCATGCCGATACAGACGTCACGCTCGAAATCGACGGCCAGCCGGTCACGGTGCCGGCCGGCACGTCGGTGATGCGCGCGGCGATCGAAGCCGGCGTCAACGTCCCGAAGCTCTGCGCGACCGATTCGCTCGAGCCGTTCGGCTCGTGCCGGCTGTGCCTCGTCGAGATCGAGGGCCGGCGCGGTTATCCGGCGTCGTGCACGACGCCGGCCGAAGCGGGGATGAGGGTGCGCACGCAGTCGGACCGGCTGCAATCGCTGCGTCGCAACGTGATGGAGCTGTACATCTCCGACCATCCGCTCGACTGCCTCACCTGCCCCGCCAACGGCGACTGCGAGCTGCAGGACATGGCGGGCGTCGTCGGGTTGCGCGAAGTGCGCTACGGCTTCGACGGCGCGAATCACCTGCGCGACCAGAAGGACGAGTCGAATCCGTACTTCACGTACGACCCGTCGAAGTGCATCGTCTGCAATCGTTGCGTGCGTGCATGCGAGGAAACGCAGGGCACGTTCGCGCTGACGATCGCCGCGCGCGGTTTCGAATCGCGCGTCGCCGCGGGCGAAAGCGAATCGTTCATGGCGTCGGAATGCGTATCGTGCGGCGCGTGCGTCGCTGCGTGCCCGACCGCCACGCTGCAGGAAAAATCCGTCGTGCAACTCGGGCAGGCCGAGCACTCGGTCGTCACGACCTGCGCGTACTGCGGCGTCGGCTGCTCGTTCAAGGCGGAAATGAAGGGCACGCAGGTCGTGCGCATGACGCCGCACAAGAACGGTCTCGCAAATGAAGGCCACGCGTGCGTGAAGGGCCGCTTCGCATGGGGCTATGCGACGCACAAGGACCGCATCACGAAGCCGATGATCCGCGAGAAGATCACCGACCCGTGGCGCGAAGTCAGCTGGGACGAAGCGCTCACCTACGCGGCAACGCAATTCCGCAAGCTGCAGCAGAAGTACGGCCGCGACTCGATCGGCGGCATCACGTCGTCGCGCTGCACGAACGAGGAAACCTACCTCGTGCAGAAGCTCGTGCGCGCGGCGTTCGGCAACAACAACGTCGACACCTGCGCACGCGTGTGCCACTCGCCGACCGGCTACGGCCTGAAGACGACGCTCGGTGAATCGGCCGGCACGCAGACGTTCGCATCGGTCGGCCAGGCCGACGTGATCGTCGTGATGGGCGCGAACCCGACCGACGGCCACCCGGTGTTCGGCTCGCGGCTGAAGCGTCGCATACGGGAGGGCGCGAAGCTGATCGTAATCGACCCGCGCCGCATCGACGTGGTCGACGGCCCGCACGTGAAAGCCACGCATCACCTGCAGCTGCGCCCGGGCACCAACGTCGCGATCGTCAACGCGCTCGCGCACGTGATCGTCACCGAAGGGCTGGTTGACGACGCGTTCGTCGCCGAGCGCTGCGAGACGCGCGCGTTCGAACAATGGCGCAACTTCGTGTCGCGCGCCGACAATTCGCCCGAGGCCACCGCCGACGTGACGGGCGTACCGGCCGATCAGGTACGCGCCGCCGCGCGCCTCTACGCCACCGGCGGCAATGCCGCGATCTACTACGGGCTGGGCGTCACCGAACACGCGCAGGGCTCGACGACGGTGATGGGCATCGCGAACCTCGCGATGGCGACCGGCAACGTCGGCCGCGAAGGCGTCGGCGTCAATCCGCTGCGCGGCCAGAACAACGTGCAAGGTTCGTGCGACATGGGCTCGTTCCCGCACGAGCTGCCCGGCTACCGGCACATCAGCGACACCATCGTGCGCACGCAGTTCGAACAGGCGTGGTCGGCCACGCTGCAGCCGGAACCGGGGCTGCGCATCCCGAACATGTTCGACGCGGCGCTCGACGGCAGCTTCAAGGGCCTCTACTGTCAGGGCGAGGACATCGTCCAGTCGGATCCGAACACGCAGCACGTCGCGGCCGCGCTGTCGGCGATGGAATGCATCGTCGTGCAGGACATTTTCCTGAACGAGACCGCGAAATACGCGCACGTGCTGCTGCCGGGCTCGACCTTCCTCGAGAAGGACGGCACGTTCACGAACGCGGAGCGCCGCATCTCGCGCGTGCGCAAGGTGATGCCGCCGCTCGCCGGCTACGCGGACTGGGAAGTGACGCTGCTGTTGTCGCAGGCGCTCGGCTACGACATGCACTACACGCATCCGTCGGAAATCATGGACGAGATCGCGCGGCTCACGCCGACCTTCTCCGGTGTGTCGTACGCGAAACTCGACGCGCTCGGCAGCATCCAGTGGCCGTGCAACGAGCATGCGCCGGACGGCACGCCGACGATGCACATCGACGCATTCGTGCGCGGCAAGGGCAAGTTCGTGATCACGCAGTTCATCGCGTCGCCGGAGAAGGTCACGCAACGGTACCCGCTGATCCTGACGACCGGCCGCATCCTGTCGCAGTACAACGTCGGCGCGCAGACACGCCGCACCGAGAACGTCCGTTGGCACGAAGAAGACCGCCTCGAGATCCATCCGCACGACGCGGAGGATCGCGGGATCCGGACCGGCGACTGGGTCGGCATCGAATCGCGGGCGGGCCAGACCGTGCTGCGCGCGCTCGTTTCCGACCGCATGCAGCCGGGCGTCGTGTACACGACGTTCCACTTCCCCGAATCGGGCGCGAACGTGATCACGACGGACAGCTCCGACTGGGCGACGAACTGCCCCGAATACAAGGTGACGGCCGTGCAGGTGATGCCGGTCGCGCAGCCGTCCGACTGGCAGCAAGCGTACGCGCGCTTCAATACGGAGCAGCTCGATCTGCTGGAACGCCGCGCCGCCGCGTCGGTCGCCGTGACCACGGGCAAGTGAGGAAGCGATGGACAACGGACACCTGATCGACATGGCCAACCAGATTGGCGCGTTCTTCGAATCGATGCCCGATCGCGACGAAGCGCTGACCGGCATCGCCGACCATATCCGGCGCTTCTGGGAGCCGCGGATGCGCCGCGCGTTGCTCGCGGCGCTCGACGATCCGTCGAGCGAGGCCGGGCAGCGCGCGGCACCGATCGTGCGCGACGCGATCGCCGCGCACCGCGCGTCGCTCGTGCCCGCCGCGGCGAGCGCCTGAGCGCACCGCTACGCGGATCGCGACATGCCCGCGAACCAGCTTTCGCAATGGCGCAACAGCGCGTTCGCGTCGGTCGCGGTGCGCCCGCGCGCGGCGACATAGCCGTCGGGCCGCAGCAGGTAAAACGCCGGCCGCGACCGCCCGTACTCCTGCGCAAGCCCTGCATCATCGTCTTGCGCATCGGTGACGCGCCACACGCGCACCGCGTCCGGCATGATCCGTTCGAGCCCCTGCACGAGCGCCTGCGCATCGGCAGGCATCGGCGGCACCGCACCGGCGTCGGCATTGGGCGGCTCTTCCAGCAGCAGCAGCGTAAAGCTCGCCGGATCGTGCAGGTCGTATAGCCGCGCCGTTCCCGGCGCCTGACCGAGCGGCCCGTCGAGCACGCGCACGGGCGCGTCGGGCGCCCGTTCGCCTGCGCGCGGCCCGCCGTCGAGCACGCGCTCCAGCGTGAGCGGACTCTTCCGGTATTGCACGCCGAGCTCGCTGACCGTGCGCCGCACCGCGTCACGCATCGGCCCGAACGACGCCAGCAGCGGCACGACATGATCACGCAGCAGCTTCATCGCGCCGCGCTCGGCTTCGACGATCTGCGTGACGAAACCGGTCTGCCGCAACACGTCGCGCTCGATCGGATGACGCTCTGCGTGGTACGTGTCGAGCAGCCGCTCGGGCGTGCCCGCGCCGAGCACGCGCGCGAGCTTCCAGCCGAGATTGAACGCTTCCTGCATGCCCGTGTTCATGCCCTGCGCGCCGGCCGGGCTATGGACATGTGCTGCGTCGCCCGCGAAGAACACGCGGCCGTGACGCAGGCGGTCGACCATCCGGCTGTGCAGGTGAAAATACGACGACCACGCGAGATCGCTCGGCGAGATCGACGCGCCGGCACGGGCGCGCACGATCGCATCGCATTCCGCGAGCGACGGAGCCGGCGCATCGGGCGACGCGCCGCTGCCGGGCGGCCGGTCGGCCACGAGCCGGTACCGGCCTTCGCCCATCGGAAACAGGCCGGCGATGCCTTCGGGCGTCGTGAACAGGTGGATCTCTTCATCCGGCCAGTCGGGTATCGCCGCGAAATCGGCAAGCAGGAAAGTCTGTTCGAACGCATGCCCGGCGAAGCCCACGCCGAGCAGATGCCTGACCGTGCTGTGTGCGCCGTCGGCCGCGATCAGGTACGACGGTGAGAACGATTCGTCGCGACCGTCGGTACCGCGGATCGACACGTCGAGCGCCCCGCCGCCCGCGTCGCACGCGGTCAACGTCGCACCGCGCTCGACCGTCACGCCGAGCCCGGCCAGGTGCTCGCAGAGCAGGCGCTCGGTGACGGTCTGATCGAGAAACAGCAGGTACGGATAACGCGTTTGCAGCGGATCGAAATCAAGCCGCGCAATCACGCGGCCGTCGGCATGCAGCGCGGCCGCATGCGCACGATGGCCGAGTGCGAGAAACGGTTCGACCGCACGATGCTGCTCCAGCAGTTCGAGCGTGCGTGCCTGGATGCCGATCGCGCGCGAATGCGGCGCGGGTACAACGAGCCGGTCGATGATGCGCACCGGCACGCGGGCCCGCGCGAGGCTCATCGCCGCGGCAAGGCCGGTCGGCCCCGCACCGACGATCAGCACGGGCCGGATATCGGGCAGTGTGTCAGCCATGAGAACCTCGATGACGCGCAACGGTGCCAGTCTACGCCCGTCCGGGTGACGGGGCCATATGCCGATCGGCCGATGCGCGGCCCCGCCGCGCGGTGTGGGAAAATACGCGCTTTCCGTCAGTTATCGCGTCATGGATTCCGCATTCGACCGGGCGTACGCCGCACACCGCGCGGGCCGCCTCGCCGAGGCCGAGCACGGCTACCGCAACGCGCTCGCCTCCAATCCCGCCGACGCCGACGCGCTCCATCTGTTCGGCGTGCTGCGGCACCAGCAGGGCCAGCATGCCGAGGCGGCCGATCTCGTCGGCCGCGCCGTCGCGCTGCGTCCGGACGACGCCGCGCTGCAGCTCAATCTCGGCAACGCGCTGAAGGCGCTCGGCCGGCTCGACGAAGCAGTCGACCGCTTTCGCAACGCGCTGACGCTCGCGCCCGAATTTCCGCTCGCGCACTACAACCTCGGCAACGCGTATGCGGCGCTGCAGCGCCACGACGATGCGATCGATGCGTTCGGCCGCGCGCTCCGGCTCACGCCCGACGATGCGTCGATCCACAACAATCTCGGCAACGCGCTGAACGCGCTCGGCCGCCACGACGACGCGCTCGCCGCATTCCGTCGCGCGCTCGAGCTGCGGCCCGGGCATGCGGGCGCGCACAACAACCTCGCGATGGCGCTGAACGCGATGGGGCGCGCCGACGACGCGATCGCGCACTTCCAGGCCGCGATCGCCGCGCAGCCGCGCTTCGTCGCCGCGCATTTCAATCTGGGCAACACGCTCGATGCGCTCGGGCGGCATGCCGAGGCGGCCGCCGCGTTCGAAGCCGCGCTCGCGCTGCATCCGCCGTTTCCACTCGCGCTGTTCGGGCTCGCGAACGCACTGTGCGCGCAGGCACGCCACCGCGACGCGCTGCCCTACTACGAGCGTGCCGTCGGCCTCGATCCGTCGTTCAGCCTGGCCTGGCTGAACCTCGGTAACGCCCATCACGCGCTCGGCGCGCACGAGATGGCGCTGCGCGCATTCGACCAGGCGCTGCGCGTTGCGCCCGATCTCACGCTGGCACGGCTGCACCGCGCGGTCACGCTGCTCACGCTCGGCGACTTCACGCGCGGCCTGCCTGCCTATGAAGCGCGCCACGACACGCCCGGCGCGACACCGCTCGGGTCGCTGCCGCGCTGGCAAGGCGAGCCGATTGCAGCGCGCACGCTGCTGATCCGCGCGGAACAGGGCTTCGGCGACACGCTGCAGTTCGTCCGCTTCGTGCCGCTCGCCCGCGCACGCTGCGCGCGCGTCGTGCTCGAAGTCCAGCCTGAACTCGTTGCGCTGCTGGCGCCGGCCGCGTCGCGCTGGCGCGTGACGCTCGTCGCACAGGGCACCGCGAAACCGCCTGCCGCGGATGTCGCGTGCACCCTGATGAGCCTGCCGTTCCTGCTCGGGCTTCAGGCGGAGGACATCGTCGCGGGCTCGCGCTATCTCGATGCCCCCGACGGCGCACGACGGCGCTTTCGCGGCTCGCTCGGCGGGCAGTCGAAACGCAAGTTCGGCCTCGCGTGGTCGGGGCGCCGGCAGGCGCAGGAAAATCGCTCGATGCCGTTCGATACGCTCGCACCGCTGCTCGCGCTGCCGGACATCGACTGGATCGTGCTGCAACCCGCGCTCGACGACGACGAACGCGCGCGTGTCGACGCGCATCCGCGCGTGCATCGGCTCGACCGCCGGCTGAACGACTTTGCCGACACGGCCGCACTGATCGAGCGGCTCGACGGCGTCGTCACGATCGATACGGCAGTCGCGCACCTGGCCGGCGCGCTCGGCAAGCCGCTATGGGTCATGCTGCCGTTCGCGGCCGACTGGCGCTGGTTCACCGGCGACGACTGTCCGTGGTATCCGCAAGCGCGGCTCGCCCGCCAGCCCGCGCCGGGGCAATGGCTCGACGTCGCGGCCGCAGTCGCCGACAGGCTGCGCGAAGCCTGAACGCGCACGAAAAAAGGGAGCGCGGCGCGCCCCCTTCGAATGCGATGCGTGCGGCCGGCGCCGCACAGGAAATGGGCGGCGCTCAGACCGCCTTGTACTGGTTGCGCGATTCGGACGTGCGATACAACACGAGTGTCGCGATCAACCCGCAAATCGCGGCAGTGCTCAGCCACAAACCCGGCGCCGCCTTGTTCCCGGTCTGATGAATCAGCAACGTCGAGATCGCGGGCGTGAAACCGCCGATTGTCGTTGCCAGGCTGTAGGCAAGCGAGAAACCGGCCGTGCGCACGTCGGCCGGCATCACCTCGGTCAGCGCGACGACCATCGCGCCGTTGTACGACGCGTACAGGAACGACAGCCACAGCTCGACCGCGAGCAGCCGCAGGAACGACGGATCGCCGACGAGCCACAGCACGGCCGGGTAAGCCGACACCAGCGTCAGCACGGTGAACGCGATCAGCACCGGGCGGCGGCCGATACGGTCGGACAACGCACCGGACAGCGGCAGCCACACGAGATTGGAGATCCCCACGCACACGGTCACGACGAGCGCGTCGAGCGACGACAGGTGCAGCACTTCCTTGCCGAACGTCGGCGTATAGGCGGTGATCATGTAGAACGACACCGTCGTCATGATCACCATCCCCATGCCCGCCACCACCACGCCCCAGTTCTCGAGCATCGAACGCATGATCTCGCCCATCGACGGACGATGACGCTTCGCGAGGAACTCGTCGGTCTCCTTCAGCGAACGGCGGATCAGGAACAGGAACGGCACGATCAGGCAGCCGATCAGGAACGGAATGCGCCAGCCCCAAGCGGTCATTTCCTCGGCCGGCAGCGCGCGGTTGAGCAGCACGCCGACGAACGCGGCGAACACCACGGCCACCTGCTGGCTGCCCGACTGCCACGACGTATAGAACCCCTTGTGGCCCTTCGTCGCGATTTCCGACAGGTAGACCGACACGCCGCCCAGTTCGACGCCCGCCGAGAAACCCTGCAACAATCGCCCGAGCAGCACGAGCACCGGCGCGAGCACGCCGATCGTCGCGTAGCCGGGCACCGCGGCCACCGTGAGCGTGCCGAGCGCCATCAGCCCGAGCGTCAGGATCAGCCCCTTGCGCCGGCCGTGATGGTCGATGTACGCACCCAGCACGATCGCACCGACCGGCCGCATCAGGAAGCCCGCGCCGAACACCGACAGCGACAACATCAGCGACGCAAACGCGTTGCCGCTCGGGAAGTAGGTTTTTGCGATGGCCGACGCGTAATAGCCGTAGACCATGAAGTCGTACATTTCCAGGAAGTTGCCGCTGACGACTCGAAATACGGTGCGGAATTTCGATTCCTGCGCGACGGCGTGTGATGCTGTGGACATGTTTTTCTCGCTCAGCTCGGATGGCGCGCATCCGCGCCGCTTGGATCCGACGACGCACGCGGCGCCGGGCCGGCGCACACGGGCATCGCTGCCCGCCGGCGGCGCACCGCGCAACGACGCGCGCACCGGCATGGTCACGCATCATGCCACGGCAGCCCGACATTTGCCTTGTGTCGCCCTGCCGTCGCCTTCGTCGCGTTCTTCTCGTACGAGTCGCCCCGAAACGGAAGCAAAAATCAGATTGATCTGATCGACCGGCCTGCGTCGGCTCGCCACAATGGTCGGATTTGCGACGACCTTCCCGCGCCGCACCGACACGGTTGACCGTGTCGCATCGCGCACCGCCCTCATGACCTCATCGCTCCTCGTCTCCGTCGAAGGCGCCCTCGCCCGCCCGCGCGCCAGGCCGCTCGATCACGTACCGCCGTTCGGCCGCGACTGGATCTTTCGCGACGCCCGCGGTGCGCGACCCGACAAGCGCTGGGTCGCGACACTGGCGACGTTCTGCATCGACGTCGACCGGCCGCACCGCGCATGCCACTGGCAGCCGCTGCCCGTCGCCACGTCGGCACCGGCTCATGCGGGGCCGACGGTTGCACTGCCCGCCGCTGCGGGCCTGCATGCCCCCCGTATCGGCGGCGGCGTTCGCGACCGACGCGCGAGGTACGCGATCTGCTGGAGCATCGGCGCGCTCGGCATCATCAGCTGGCTGATCGCCGTGCATGAATCGCCCTCGGGGGCCGGGCCGGCATACGCGAGTCAAACGGCCGTCGGCGTCGCGGATCACGCGACACCGTCGTCCGGCGCGATGCGGGTCGCCACGGTTGCACCGCTTGCGTCGACGAGCGCACCACCGCCGCGCAAGATGGCCGCGCCTGTCGCGACTCCCGCCGAAGCACCGCAGGCCGCGCGCCCCGTCACGCGTCGTCCGGCGTCGCTTCGTCCGACGGCAACGGCCAGCGTACCGCCGACAGCCGTTGCCGCGTCACCTCGTTCGAACGGCAAGCGCACCGCTGCGGCGCCGGCTGGCACGCCGACCGTGTCGCGGCTGGCTACACATCATCCACTGAGCCGGAGCGGCACGGTCGACGCCCGCCCCCGCGCCCGACTCGTCGCGCCGCCGCGTGCAGCCGGCGATACGCGCGACGACCCGCTCACGCTGATCGCAACGGCAAGCGCGCTGCGCACGACCCCGCCGGCCGGCGCAGCACGCGCCCCCGCCCCTGGTTTCGACTGGACGGCGCAACTGTCCCATCGTCGCCTGACCGATCCGCGGAACACGTTCCCGCGCTGACCGCCGTCCATAAAAAAACCCGGCGAAGCACGCTTCGCCGGGTTTTCCTCATCTCTTTTCGCGTCCGTTCGACGCATCGTCACTTATGCGCGGGCAGCCCCGTCTCGGTCTGCTTCTCGAGTTGCCGCACCTGCTCCTGCAGATCGCGCAACTGAAGTTGCGCGGCCCGCTTCTCGACCTGCAGCGCCTGGGTCTGCTCCTGCGCCGACCGCTGCCGCTGCGCGACTTCGGCCTGCTGGCTGCGCGCAACGCTCAGGTCGGCCTGCAACTGCTGCGCACGATTCGTCTGCAGCGCGATCACGCGTTCGAGAAACGCCTTCTGCGCCTCCAGCTCGGTGCGGCGGATCTCGATATCGGCAAGTTGTACGGTCTGCTGAACGAAATTCCCGTACACCATCTCGGCGCGGCTCTTCTCCTGCGACCGGATCACACGCCACAGGTGCTTGTCCTGAAACAGCGCGACGTAGTACGTCATCTCGCGCGGATCGAACATCAGGCTCGCACCGTAGCTGCCGTTGTACGTCGTGCGCATCTCGACGATCCGGCCATCGTGCAGCATCTGCGTCAGCTCGGCGACGTTGCCTTGCGCGGACGCATCCGTCGCAGCCGTGGTGGATGCCGCCGCGTCGCCGCGCAGGCTCGTGACCGCCGGACGCGTACCGGCGGCGGGCGCGGTCGCGTCGGCGGACCAGGCGATGCCCGCTTGCGTGCAGGCGGCCAGCGCAACGATCCACGTTGCGCATCGTGCAGGGGAAAAATTTCGGAAGGCCAACGTCAGACTCCGGCGAACGAATCGGAACTCGCGATTATCGTTCAAAACGAAACGGCCGCATCTCGAATTTATCGGGATGCGGCCGGCCTTCGTGCGACGCAAGGAAAGCCCTCTGCTACAGGCGCGTTTCGCGCGCCGCGCGCAGGAACGCATCGAGCAGCGGCGTGCAGTCGAGCAGTTCCGAACCGCCGGCCCGATGGAACTCGGGGTGCCACTGCACGCCGACGACGAACGGCGAACGCCGATGGCGAATGCCTTCGATGATCCCGTCGCCGGCCGACACGGCTTCGATGCTCAGATCGCGACCGAGATCGCGGATCGCCTGGTGATGGATCGAGTTGACGATCGCTTCGCTGCGTCCGGGGAACATGCTCGCGAGCGTCGACGTATCCGGGAAGCGGATCGCGTGACGATGCTGGTCGTAATGCTCGCTCACGTGCGCGTGCGCGGTCGGCACGTCGGTGGCGATGTCCTGGTACAGCGAGCCGCCGAACGCAACGTTGATCAGCTGGCAGCCGCGGCACACGCCGAGGACGGGTTTGCCGGATTCGACGAATTCGTGCAGCAACTCGAGCTCGTACATGTCGCGCACGCGATCGCCCGGCCATTCGGGGCGCGCGTCGGACGCGGCATAGGTTTGCGGCGAAACGTCGGCGCCCCCCTGCAGCAGCAGCCCGTCGAGATGCTTCGCGTAATCGCGCAGGCGGATGTTGCTCGGGTGCAGCATGCCCTGATGGCCGACCGTCGGAATCATGAACACGAGCACGTCGCGCGACATCACCCAGTGTGCGATCGATTCCTCGAGATACTGCAGCGTCTTGCCGCGCAGCCCCTTCGCACCCGGTTCCGGATGGAAGATCCGCGCCGACACGCCGATGCGCAGCGTGCGCTGCGTGATGCGCTGGCCGGCTCGATCGAACAGCCGGCGCGCTCGCGCCGCGACGATCCGGCCGAACACCGACCATGGCGTGTCGTTCTGCTTCAGGTAAGCCGGCGGCGCATTCTGCGCGCTCGCGGGCGGCGGGCGCGGCGTGTCGAAATCGGGCGGTGCGCCGAATCCGGGCGGCGGTGCGCCGGGCTTCGGCGGAACCGCTGCGGCAGCGCCATCGACGGCGGCACCCGCCGCGCCCGGCGCACCGGGTTCGGAGGCGGCCGTGACCGGCGACGCGCCGTCATCGGCGACCTTCTGCGCGGCGGCCTGGGCGGCCGGCGCATCGGGCGCTTCCGCCGGATCGGGACGGTGGGAATCGGAAGAAACGGAGGAGTTGCCGGACAGACCGGCCGGGGAAGGCGTGTTTTCGCTCATGACGATGGTCTGGTGCGTCGCTCACGCGGATGAATAGACGAGGATTCATTATGCTTCAGTGCACGATCACGCGGCAAACCTGCAACATCCTGTCGATATTGTTGCAAGTCGCCGGCACGTTGCGCCGCGGAGCGTTCCCTCCCCGCGCCGGATCGCCGCCGCACCGCGTCGAGGGCTGGACAGCAGTGATATATCACAATAATATCCATGCATCGTCCACGCTTGCCGCTCTCCCGCATCATGATCGCGCCCCGTCCGGCCACCGCGCCGCAACCCGCATGAGCACCGTCACCGGCGTCACCCGCGAGCGGCCCGCCGTGCCGGCGGCGAGCCTCGCCGACCGTGCGTACGCGCTGATCCAGCGCGACATCATCACGATGCGCCTGAAGCCCGGCGCCGCGCTCAACGAAGCCGACCTCGTCGCGCGCACCGGCATCGGCCGCACGCCGGTGCATCAGGCCGTGCACCGGCTCGTGCTCGAAGGGTTGCTGTCCGTGATGCCGCGCAAGGGATTGCTGGTGCAGCCGCTGTCGCTCGACGACATCGTCGCGGTGATCGACGTGCGGCGCATCAACGAAGCGCACTGCGCGGAACTCGCCGCGCGCCACGCGACACCCGACGATCTCGCGCGGCTGGCCGCGCTGCTCGACGACGGACAGGCATGCGTCGACACGCACGACGTCGAGGGGATGATGGAGCTCGACCGCGCGTTCCACCAGGCAATCGCCGCGGCCGCGCGCAATGCGGTGCTCGCCGAGATCCTGCGCGCGCTGCACGAGCGCTCGCTGCGTTTCTGGTTCGTCACGCTGTCCGAGCCCCACCATCTCGCCGACGTCCAGCACGAGCACCGCGAGCTGTTCGACCGGCTGTCCGCGCGCGACGCCGCCGGCGCGCGCGCGGCTGTCGAAAACCACATCGATTCGTTCCGCTCCACGCTTCTTCAACATCTTCGTCCCTGAGCCGCCATGACCACGTTCACGCCCTTCCCCCCGCTTGCCCAGCTCGCCGCCGATCTCGCCGCCGGCCGGACCACGAGCCGCGCGCTCGTCGACACCGCGCTCGAGCGAATCGCCGATCCGTCGGGCCAGGGCGCGGTCGTCTTCACCGAAGTCGATGCCGACAACGCGCGCGCAGCCGCCGACGCGCACGACCGGCTGCGCGCCGCGGGCACCGTGCTGTCGCCGCTCGCGGGCATTCCCGTGTCGGTCAAGGACCTGTTCGACGTCGCGGGCCAGGTGACGCGCGCGGGTTCGCGCGTGCTCGACGGCGCACCGCCCGCACGCACCGACGCAGTCGCCGTCGCGCGGCTCAAGCGCGCGGGCGCGGTCCTGGTCGGCCGCACCAACATGAGCGAGTTCGCGTTCTCGGGGCTCGGGCTGAATCCGCACTTCGGCCATCCGCGCTCGCCGTACCATCGCGACGTGCCGGGCGACGCGCGGATTTCCGGCGGCTCGTCGTCCGGCGCGGCCGCGTCGGTCGCCGACGGGATGGCGGCGGTCGCGCTCGGCACCGACACCGGCGGCTCGATCCGCATCCCGGCCGCACTGTGCGGGCTGACGGGCTTCAAGCCGACCGCGAGCCGGATCCCGACGCAAGGCGGCGTGCCGCTGTCGACGACGCTCGACTCGTTCGGCCCGATCGGCCTGACGGTCGCCTGCTGTGCGCTCGTCGACCGGATGCTCGCGGGCCTCGAACCGCACGTGCCGGCCGCGCGGCCGCTCGAAGGCGTGCGGCTCGGCGTGCTGACGAACTACGTGACCGATGGCGTCGATGCCGACGTCGCGGCCGCGCTCGACGCCGCCCTCAAGCATCTCGAAGCCGCCGGCGCGATCGTCACCGAAGTGCGCTTCCCGGCGCTCGACCGGCTGCCTGAGATCAACCGCTTCGGCTTCTCGCCGATCGAGGCATATGCGTGGCATCGCCCGTTGCTCGCGCAGCACCGCGACCAGTACGACCCGCGCGTGCTCTCGCGCATCCTGAAGGGCGAACCCGCGAGCGCGGCCGACTATCTCGACCTGCTCGCCGCGCGCGCCGCGATGCTCGACGAAGCTGCGCATACCGTCTGGTCGCGCTTCGATGCGCTCGTCGCGCCGACGGTGCCGGTCGTGCCGCCGCGCATCGCCGACCTCGAAACCGACGACGACGCCTTCACGCGCACCAACGCGCTGATCCTGCGCAACCCGAGCGCGTTCAACTTCCTCGACGCGTGCGGACTGTCGCTGCCGTGCCATCCGCCCGACGCGGCGCCGGTCGGCCTGATGCTCGCGGCAGCGCCGCATCACGACGACGCGCTGCTCTCGATCGGGCAGGCGGTCGAGGCCGTGCTGAACACGATCCGCTGAACGCGGCCCCGAGCGCCGGCGGACGGCACGCGCGGTGCGGCAGGGTGCCGCACACGCGTTGTCAGTTTCGTGCCAGACCGTTCGCGCTAAAATCGCGCGATTGTTTTCCGGACCGACCCACGAGGAACCCCGCCGACATGAACGACTACACGCTCGCAATCCGCCGCGAACGCCGCCTGCTGATGCTGCTCGGATGGGTGTGCATCGCCCTGCTGGCCGGCGCGCTGTACCTGCAGTACGTGAAGAACGAAGATCCGTGCCCGCTGTGCATCATCCAGCGCTACTTCTTCTGCGCGATCGGGATCTTCGCGTTCCTGGCCGCCGGCATTCGCAACTGGCGCGGCGTCTGGGTGCTCGAACTGCTGATCGCGATCGCCGCGGCCGGCGGGGCCGCCACGGCCGCGCGGCATCTGTCGATCCAGATGAATCCGGGCTTCAGCTGCGGCTTCGACACGCTGCAGCCGATCGTCGACAGCCTGCCGCCCGCGCAGTGGTTCCCCGGCATGTTCAAAGTCGCCGGGCTGTGCGAGACCGTCTACCCGCCGATCTTCGGCATCCTGCTGCCGGGCTGGGCGCTGATCGGCTTCGCCCTGATCCTGATCGCCGTCGTCGCGAGCCTCTGGCGCCATCGCCGCAAGCTCGCGGCCTGACGGCCGGCGTCGCACCGGCCTGCGCGCGGCCCGCTCGCCCGGGCCGCGACGTCGCCCGCCGATGGCCGCGTGGCCCCGGCGCGCTCGCCGTCCCGGCACGGCTCCCGCATCCGGCCAACTCCGTGTAAACCCCTACTCCGCTACCGCCCGGTCGTCCGGGCGAACGCATCGCGCGCGACGTCCACGGCGAGCCCCGCCACGCCTGCGTTTCGCCCCGATGCGCTCGCGTCGGCGCCCCGATCCCCCGCAGCGGGCCTATGATCGACATGATCGCCTCCTGATAGCGCGGATCACCGCTCCGCGATGTTCCCGCCGCGTTGCGGTGCTATCTTCGTGACTGGATGGCGATCTACGTGCGCGAGGCCAGGCGGTCTCACCACCCCTGCGTAACGCGCGCCCGATCCGCAATGTCGACTGGATTCATCATGACAACGCAAACCATCCGCATCCGTCACCCTCATGGCGTCGCCCGCGCATCCGGCGGTGCCGTCCGCGCGCGTGGTCCGCGCGCTGCCGCCGCACCGCATCGGCCGTGCGGCCGGCCCGCTCCACTCCCGTCCGTCCTCGCCGCCGCCGCGCTCGCCAGCCCGCGCCGCGTGTCGTGCCGCACCGTTCCGAACGGGGTGTGCTGATGGAAGCGTGGCTCGGCGATCTGCAGCAACTGCTCGCGCACGGCGAAGCGGCCGTGCTCGTGACGGTCGCGCATACCGACGGCTCCGCGCCGCGCGAAGCCGGCACCAAGATGCTCGTCACGCGCGACACGGCCCGCCATACGATCGGCGGCGGTCATCTGGAATGGAAGGCGATCGAAATCGCGCGGCATCTGCTCAAGGATGGCGCGCACGTGCCGCATGCACGCCGGCTCGAGAGGCTCGCGCTCGGCCCGAGCCTCGGCCAGTGCTGCGGCGGCGCCGTGGTGCTCGCGTTCGAGCGGCTCGACGTCGGCGACCTCGGCTGGATCATGTCGCTCGCGAAGCGCGTCGCGGCCGGCGCCGCGACCGTGCGTAGCGTATCATTCGGCCCCTCGCCGGGCGCGCCGCTGTTGAGCGAGCCCGAATCGGAAGCCGCGCGTGCCGACTGCCTGCTGTGGGAAACCGGCGGCGTGTCGCTGATGACCGAAACGATCGCGCCGTATGCGTTCCCCGTCGTGCTGTTCGGCGCCGGGCACATCGGCACCGCGCTCGTGAAGGTGCTGGCGACGCTGCCGTGCCACGTGCGCTGGATCGACGGGCCCGAAGCGGTGTTCCCGCCGGCCGACGTGCTCGCCGGCATCGGCAACCTCGCGATCGAAGCGGCCGCTGCCCCGGCCGACGCGGTCGACGCAGCGCCGCCGCAGTCGTACTTCGTCGTGATGACGCACGACCACGCACTCGATTTCGTGCTGGCCGAGCGCATCCTGCGACGCGGCGACTACGCGTACTTCGGGATGACCGGCTCGCACGCAAAACGCGCGCAGTTCGATCATCGCCTCGCAGCGATCGGCATCGACCCGGCCCAGGTCGAGCGGATGCGCTGCCCGATCGGTGTCGAAGGCATCATCGACAAGGCGCCCGAAGTGATCGCGATCTCGGTGGCCGCGCAGTTGCTGCAGGCCGTCGAGGCCAACGCGAACGCGGCCGCGCAGGCTTCCACTACCTACTGACCGACCCAGAACGACGCCATGACCCCGACATTCAAGGACAAGATTGCCCGCGCGCCGAAAGCGGAGCTGCACATCCATATCGAAGGCTCGCTCGAGCCCGAACTGATTTTCGCGCTCGCGCAGCGCAACGGCGTGACGCTCGCGTACGACTCGATCGACGCGCTGCGCGCCGCGTATGCATTCACCGACCTGCAGTCGTTCCTCGACATCTATTACGCCGGCGCGAGCGTGCTGCTGACCGAGCAGGACTTCTACGACATGACGGCCGCGTACTGCGAACGCGCGCTGGCCGACAACGTCGTCCATACCGAGCTGTTCTTCGACCCGCAGACGCACACCGAACGCGGCGTGCCGATCGAGACAGTGGTCGCGGGTATCGAGCGCGCACTCGCCGATGCCGAGAAACGCGGGCTGTCGAGCAAGCTGATCCTGTGCTTCCTGCGCCATCTGTCCGAAGAGGACGCGCTCGCGACGTTCGAATCCGCGCTGCCGCTGTTCGAGCGCTACCGCCATCGCCTGATCGGCGTGGGCCTCGACTCGTCCGAGCTCGGCCATCCGCCGACCAAGTTCGCACGCGTGTTCGAGAAGGCGCGTGCGCTCGGGCTGAAGCTCGTCGCGCATGCGGGCGAGGAAGGCCCGCCCGCGTACATCTACGAAGCGCTCGACGTGCTGAAGGTCGACCGGATCGACCACGGCGTGCGCAGCATCGAAGATCCGGCGCTCGTCGAACGCCTCGCCCAGACGCGCACGGCGCTCACCGTGTGCCCGCTGTCGAACCTGAAGCTGTGCGTGTTCGACGACATGGCGAAGCACACGCTGAAGGCGCTGCTCGACCGCGGCGTGGCGGTGACGATCAACTCCGACGATCCGGCGTATTTCGGCGGCTACGTCAACGAAAACTACTTCGCGACGGCCGAAGGGCTGCAACTCACCGATGCCGAAGTCCATGCGGTGATCCGCAACGGCTTCGAGGCGTCGTTCATCGAACCGGCGCAGCGCGATGCCCTGTACGCGCGCCTCGACGCGTACTGGCAGGCCGCCTGACGGCCTGCATCGAGGAGCGCTGGACAGATGAAACACGGCAACGGCATCCGCGTCGCGATCACCGGTTCGGCCTTGCGCCGGGCCGGCCGCGCGCGTGCACGGGTGGCGACGGCACCGTCCGTCGTCGCGCGTGCATGCCTGCCGTCGCGACTTGCCGTTCCGTTCGCGCCCACGTCGGCCGCGCACACGACGGCTGCGAGGATCGCCGGTAACCACCGGCTGGCGGCTTCGGCCGCCACGTTCGCCCACGCAATCGCATCCGGTCGTGCCGCACGCAGCGTGCCGCAACCGCTCGCGAAGCACCGTCGCGCCGCCGTGCGGCGTCGATCGCTTTCTTCTGTTCGCCTTACCTTGATGCAGGACCATTCGTCATGACGCAAACCGCTTTCCGTTCCCAGCTGCTGACCTTCAACGGCGACCCGGCGCAATCGAGCCAGGCCGCGAACTACGAGACCGACGGCCTCCTGATCGTCGACGACGGCAAGGTCGTCGCGGCCGGTCCGTATGCGCAGCTCGCCGCGACGCTCGCGCGCGACGCGATCGTCCACGACCTGCGCGACAAGCTGATCGTGCCCGGCTTCATCGACACGCACATCCACTATCCGCAGACCGACATGATCGCGTCGCCGGCGCCGGGCCTGCTGCCGTGGCTGGACAAGTACACGTTCCCGACCGAGCGCCAGTTCGGCGACGCCGAACACGCACGCGAAGTCGCCGATTTCTTCGTCGACGAACTGCTCGCGTGCGGCACGACCAGCGCGCTCGTCTACTGCACGGTGCACAAGCAGTCGGCCGATGCGCTGTTCGCGGCGAGCGATGCACGCGACCTGCGGATGATCGCCGGCAAGGTGCTGATGGACCGCAACTGCCCCGAATTCCTGCGCGACACCGCGCAATCGGGCTATGACGACAGCGCCGAGCTGATCGATCGCTGGCACGGCAAGGGCCGCCAGATGTACGCGCTCACGCCGCGCTTCGCGCCGACGTCGACCGAGGCGCAGCTCGAGGCATGCGGCGAACTCGCGCGCCGCCATCCGGACGTGTTCGTGCAGAGCCACGTCGCGGAAAACGTCGACGAGGTGAAATGGGTGGCCGAACTGTTCCCCGGCCATCGCAGCTACCTCGACATCTACGATCGCTACGGGCTGCTGCGTCCGCGCGCGGTGTACGGCCACTGCATCCACCTCGACGACGAGGACCGCCGCCGGATGGCCGAGACGCGCACCGTCGTCGCGCACTGCCCGACGTCGAACTTCTTCCTCGGCAGCGGGCTGTTCGACTTCGACAAGGCCGGCGAATACGACGTGCCCGTCACGCTCGCGACCGACGTCGGCGGCGGCACGTCGTTCTCGATGCTGCAGACGATGAACGAGGCGCACAAGGTCGCGCGACTGTCGGGCCACCACCTGACGGCGATGCGGATGTTCTGGCTCGCGACGGCCGGCGCCGCGCAGGCGCTCGACCTCGCCGATACGGTCGGCACGCTCGCGCCGCGCACCGAAGCCGACTTCGTCGTGCTCGATCCGCAGGCCACCCCGCTGCTCGCGCGCCGCACGAAGCGGGCGGATTCGCTCGAGGAGCTGCTGTTCGCGTTCGCGCTGCTCGGCGACGATCGCGCGGTGTACCGCACCTATGCGGCCGGCAACCTCGTGCATGAGCGCGGCGCCGCGCGCCGCCCCGCCGCGTAACGGCCTGCCGGGGGGCGTGTCGCGGCAGGCTCGGGCGTCCACCGCGGGTAGCCGTGCTTGCCGGCGCTGCCGTCCGGCGGTCGAAGGCAGCCGCGCGTCGCCCCGCCCCCAGGCACCCCGTCGCGCGGCCGCTTTTCCGCGCGCGACACGTCGTGCTAAAATCCGCCGCTCATTGGGGAGTAGCCGCTCCGCTCGATGCCACGCGCCCCCGGCGCGCATCGTGACGGAGGCGTCCGTCAACAGACTTGGCCGTACGGCCATGGCGGACGCAGCCACCTGGGCCTGGCGAGACCGATGGTTCACAGTGCGCCGCATCAGGGCCCGGCGCACCGTGGATCGTCGCTCGCACGCACAACACCGGCCCGTGGATCCCCATACGTGTCCCAAGCCTTCCTGATCTCCACCGGCGCCGTCGCGCTCGCCGAAATCGGCGACAAGACCCAACTGCTTTCCCTCGTCCTGGCCGCGCGCTATCGCAAGCCGGTGCCGATCATTCTCGGCGTGCTCGTCGCGACGCTGGTGAACCACGGCTTCGCCGGCGCACTTGGCGAATGGCTCGGCGTGCTCGTCACGCCGTCGATCATGCGCTGGGCGCTCGCGTTCTCGTTCATTGCGATGGGATTGTGGATCCTCGTGCCGGACAAGCTCGACGCCGACGAAGCCAATGCCACCCGTTCGCGGCTGGGCGTGTTCGGGGCGACCCTCGTCGCGTTCTTCCTCGCGGAGATGGGCGACAAGACGCAGATCGCGACCGTCGCGCTGGCCGCGCGCTTCCAGGACTACATCGGTGTCGTGGCCGGCACGACGTTCGGGATGATGCTCGCGAACGTGCCCGCGATCCTGCTCGGCGACCGCTTCGCTCACCGGCTGCCGACCAAGCTCGTGCACGGCATCGCGGCCGTGCTGTTCGTCGTGCTCGGCGCGCTGGCGCTGCTGGGCGTCGGGACCTGACGGGAAGGAAGATGGCGGGCGCGGCCGAACGGCCGCGCCAAGACTGACGTTGCGTTATTTCGCGGCGGCGGCGCCCGAAGCCGGTGCCGCCGGCACCGCGCGCTCGTTCGCGGCCGGCGCGGCCGGGCCGCCGCGCTTGTCGACCGGCAGCCGGACCGAGCGGACCGAGCCGTTCGACAGCGGGAAATCGGCGAGCGCGCTGCGCGCGAGGAACGGCATCGCATACAGCAGCGTGCCGTTGTCGCCGGTCGTGCGCGCGGACACGTTGTACACCTCCTTGCCCGTCGCGCGCTCCGTGATCCGGATGCCGAGCGTGTAGTCGAACACCTGGTACGTCTGCGCGACATAGCCGGCCGGCATCGGCCCCCAGGGCCCCCACGGGCCCCACGGCCCGCGTCGCCAGTATGGCCCGGGCGCGAACCACGGATCGTAGTAGACGGGCTGCGGCACCGTCACGAGATCGCTGCCGACCGAATAGGTCAGCCCGACCAGATACCGCGCCTGCGCCTGAGGCACCTGCCGGAACGCATACGCGGACAGCTCGTTCGCGACGATCGGTTCGTAAGTCGATTGCTCGATGCTGTTCTTCTGCGCGTCGGTGCGCGTGAACGCATAGGTGCGTGTCGCGTCGCTGCCGCTCCAGTCGGAGAAGGCCGTGACCTGGGTCGTCACGTAGCTGGTGCAGCCGGTCAGCAGCGCCACGCACAACACCGCCGCCCAGCCCGCACCGCGTCGAATCCATTCGCGTTTCATGTCGATCCTCTTCGATCCGTCACCCGTTCGTCGCACCGCGCGAACCGTAACGGGATGCCGATAATACGCGGACTCCCGGAACCGGTAAAAAGTTCGCCCGGCACACCGCCGCAAGCCTTTGTACAATGACCCGGTTCGCCTGGCCCGCACGACGGGCCCGTCCCCCACTCCACCGATCTCGACGACCATGTCCGACAACGCCTCCTCTACCGTGATCCGCCGCGCCGACTACACGCCGCCGGCCTTCCTCATCGACTCCGTCGCGCTCGAATTCGATCTCGCGCCGGCCCGTACGATCGTCAGGAATACGATGCGCGTGCGCCGCAATCCGGATGCCGCGCCCGTACCGCACCTGGAGCTGATGGGCGAAGCGCTCGAATTCCTCGGCGCACGCGTGGATGGCGCGCCGCACGGCGCCGTACGTGCGCACGAACACGGGCTGACCGTCGAGAACGTCCCCGACGCCTTCGAGCTGACGCTCGAAAGCGCGTGCGCACCCGACCAGAATACGACGCTGTCGGGCCTCTACGTGTCGAGCGGCAACTTCTTCACGCAGTGCGAAGCCGAAGGATTCCGTCGCATCACCTACTTCCTCGATCGCCCGGACGTGATGGCGTCGTACACGGTGACGCTGCGCGCCGACAAGGCCGCGTACCCGGTGCTGCTGTCGAACGGCAACCTCGTCGATTCGGGCGACCTGCCCGACGGCCGCCACTTCGCGAAATGGGAAGACCCGTTCCGCAAGCCGAGCTACCTGTTCGCGCTGGTCGCGGGCAAGCTCGTCGCGATCGAGGAAACGATCACGACCGGCTCGGGCAAGGAAAAGCTGCTGCAGGTCTGGGTCGAACCGGCCGACCTCGACAAGACGCGTCACGCGATGGACTCGCTGATCCACTCGATCCGCTGGGACGAAAAGCGCTTCGGCCTCGAGCTCGATCTCGACCGCTTCATGATCGTCGCGGTCGGCGATTTCAACATGGGCGCGATGGAGAACAAGGGGCTCAACATCTTCAACACGAAGTACGTGCTGGCGAACCCGGAAACCGCGACCGACACCGATTTCGCGAACATCGAATCGGTGGTCGGCCACGAATACTTCCACAACTGGACCGGCAACCGCGTGACCTGCCGCGACTGGTTCCAGCTGAGCCTGAAGGAAGGGCTGACCGTGTTCCGCGACCAGGAATTCTCGGCCGACATGGCCGCGGGCGACGACGTCGACTCGGCGGCCCGCGCGGTCAAGCGCATCGAGGACGTGCGCGTGCTGCGCCAGCTCCAGTTCGCCGAGGATGCGGGCCCGATGGCGCACCCGGTGCGCCCGGAGAGCTACGTCGAGATCAACAACTTCTACACGATGACCGTCTACGAGAAGGGCTCGGAAGTCGTGCGGATGTACCAGACGCTGTTCGGCCGCGACGGCTTTCGCAAGGGGATGGACCTGTACTTCAAGCGTCATGACGGGCACGCCGTGACCTGCGACGACTTCCGGCACGCGATGGCCGATGCGAACGGGCGCGACCTCGCGCAGTTCGAGCGCTGGTACAGTCAGGCCGGCACGCCGCGCGTGTCGGTGCGTACCGCGTACGACGCGGCCGCGCGCCGCTATACGGTGACGCTCGCGCAGGGCTACGGCGACGGATCGCCGGCCGCGCGCGAAACGCAACAGGGGCCGCTCCTGATTCCGTTCGCGATCGGCCTGATTGGCCGCGACGGCCGCGACCTGCCGCTGCGCCTCGACGGCGAAGCCGCCGCCGCGGGCACGACGCGCGTGCTCGACTTCACCGATACCGAGCAGACCTTCACGTTCGTCGACGTGCCGGAACAACCGCTGCCGTCGCTGCTGCGCAATTTCTCGTCGCCGGTGATCGTCGAGTACGACTACAGCGACGACGACCTCGCGTTCCTGCTCGCGCACGACAGCGATCCGTTCAACCGCTGGGAAGCCGGCCAGCGTCTCGCCACCCGCGCGCTGCTGACGCTCGCCGCGCGTGCCGCCGCGAACCAGCCGCTCACGCTCGGCGAAAACTTCGTCGCCGCGTTCCGCCGCGTGCTGACCGACGAAACACTGTCGCCGGCGTTCCGCGAACTCGCGTTGACGCTGCCGTCGGAAACCTACCTGGCCGACCAGATGGCGGAAGCCGATCCGGCCGCCGTGCATCGCGCGCGCCAGTTCGTGCGCCGCCAGCTCGCCACCGCGCTGCGCGCCGACTGGCTCGCCGCCTACGAGCAGCACCAGACGCCCGGCGCCTACGCGCCGACGCCGGAAGCCTCCGGCCGCCGTGCGCTGAAGAACCTCGCGCTCGCGTATCTCGCCGAACTCGAGGATCCGGCCGACGCGGTGCGCGTCGCGACCGCGCAATACGATGCGGCAAACAACATGACCGATCGCGCGGCGGCGCTCGGCGCGCTGCTGTCCGCCTCGGCCGCCGGCACGAATGAGCCGGCCGAGCGCGCGCTCGACGATTTCTACCGCCGCTTCGAGAAGGAAGCGCTGGTGATCGACAAGTGGTTCGCGATGCAGGCCGCGCAACGCGGTACGCCCGCGCAGCCGACGCTCGCGAAGGTCCGCAAGCTGATGGCCCACCCCGCGTTCAACCTGAAGAATCCGAACCGCGCGCGCTCGCTGATCTTCAGCTTCTGCGCCGCCAATCCCGCGCAGTTCCACGCGGCAGACGGTTCGGGCTACGCGTTCTGGGCCGAACAGGTGCTCGCGCTCGACGCGATCAACCCGCAGGTCGCGGCGCGCCTCGCCCGCTCACTCGAACTGTGGCGCCGCTTCACGCCCGCGCTGCGCGACCGGATGCGCGAAGCGCTCGAGCAGGTCGCCGCCGGTGCGAAATCGCGCGACGTGCGGGAGATCGTCGAGAAAGCGCTCGCGTAACGCCGTCGCCCGCGTTTCGCACGCGCGATACAGCCGGTGCCGCCACGCGCGGCACCGGCTTTTTATTGCGCAAGCCCTTCGGGAACCGCACGCGATCGCGGGGTCGGACCGCGCGGCCCGCCGCCGCTGCCGAGACACGCCCCGCGCGTCTTCACCACCGGAAACCGGGCCGGTTCGGCCGCCCGGCCGTGTAACCGGACGAAAAAACCCGGCGGTGCGGGAGGCGCGACGGGTAAAATTGCGGCCATTCAAGGATTCTTTGGCCTTTCGGAGTCTGTCATGTCCATTGCCCGCCGCACCACGCTGTCGAAGTTCCTGATCGAACAGCAACGTGAGACCAACAACCTCCCTGCCGACCTGCGCCTGCTGATCGAAGTCGTCGCCCGCGCGTGCAAGGCGATCAGCTACAACGTGTCGAAGGGCGCGCTCGGCGAAGCGCTCGGCACCGCCGGCAGCGAGAACGTCCAGGGCGAAGTGCAGAAGAAGCTCGACATCCTGTCGAACGAAATCCTGCTCGACGCGAACGAATGGGGCGGCAACCTCGCCGCGATGGCGTCGGAAGAAATGGAAACGTTCTTCCCGATCCCGGCGAACTACCCGCGCGGCGAATACCTGCTCGTGTTCGATCCGCTCGACGGCTCGTCGAACATCGACGTGAACGTGTCGATCGGCACGATCTTCTCGGTGCTGCGCTGCCCGGACGGCAAGCAGGCCACCGAGGAGTCGTTCCTGCAGCCGGGCACGCAGCAGGTCGCGGCCGGCTACGCGGTGTACGGCCCGCAGACGGTGTTCGTGCTGACGACCGGCAACGGCGTGAACTGCTTCACGCTCGACCGCGAAGTCGGCTCGTGGGTGCTCACGCAGAGCAACATGCAGATCCCGGCCGATACGCGCGAATATGCGATCAACGCGTCGAACGCACGCCACTGGTACGACCCGGTCAAGCGCTACGTCGACGAACTGAACGCCGGCAAGGACGGCCCGCGCGGCGACAACTTCAACATGCGCTGGATCGCCTCGATGGTCGCCGACGTGCACCGGATCCTGAACCGCGGCGGCATCTTCATGTATCCGGCCGACAAGCGCACGCCCGATCGTCCGGGCAAGCTGCGCCTGATGTACGAAGCGAACCCGATGTCGTTCATCGTCGAACAGGCAGGCGGCGCCGCGACGACCGGCACGCAGCGCATCATGGACGTTCAGCCGACGGGTCTGCATCAGCGCGTGCCGGTGTTCCTCGGTTCGAAGAACGAAGTCGAGCGCGTGACGGCCTACCATCAGGAAAATCAATAAATTTGCACTGCAGCACTAGACAGTGCCGCGCGACGTACGTACAATCGCGCCTCTCGATGTGACCCCAACGGATCGCATCGCAGTGAAACGAAGCGGGAAGTCCGCCGAGTCGATGGGTTTCGCGAAAACAGCAGCAGCAAGCTGAAAAAATTTCGCAAAACCTATTGCCAAAGTCTCAGACTTCACCATATAATTTCGTTTCTCTGATGCCGGTGTAGCTCAGTTGGTAGAGCAGCGCATTCGTAATGCGAAGGTCGTAGGTTCGACTCCTATCTCCGGCACCAAGTCATAAAGGGCTGACAAGCATGCTTGTCAGCCCTTTTCTCATTCCGGGCGCCGAATCGTGCGTCACCCTCCTTCCGCACCGGTCCGCTCCGCTTGCGGGCATCACCCGACTCCCCCGCCGCACCCCGCCGATTACAATCGACGCACCCTCCCGCCCTTTCCGAGCATCATGCGCACCTGGCGTCTCGAGCGACCGAACCTCACCGGGCAACTGGATGTGTCCCGCGCGACGCGCCTCGTCGCCGCGATCGGCGGCAACGAGCCGAACGCCTTCGCGGCCGAAGTGCTGAGATTGTTCGACGACGCGCTGTCCATCACGCAGTGCACGATCTTCGCGTACGAGTTCGGCAACCGCCCGCGCACGATGTCGGTGGCCGACCATCGCGGCGGCCGCTACCTGCGCGAGCTCGCCGACACGTACGCGCGGCACTTCTACGCACTCGACGGCAATCAGCAGATCGTCTCGACCGCCCGTCGCGGCCCGCATCGGCACGACCTGCTGATGCACCAGCAGACCGGCGACGAGATCGGCCACGAAGCGTATCGCGCGGCCTGCTACCGGGGCCCCGACGTCTCAGACCGGCTGGCGCTGCTGATGCAGCCGGGCGATGCGACGTGGCTGTCGATCAACCTGTACCGCGCGCATCGCAGCGGCGCGTTCCAGCCGCGCGAAATCGCCGCGATCGAGGCGCTCGCGCCGCTGATCGCGCAGGCGGCGAAGCATCACTACGCGCTCGCCGGCGCTGCGCAGATCGCCATTCCGCAACGGATGCTCGCGCGACTGCGCATCGCCTGCCCCGAATTGTCCAAGCGTGAACTCGACGTGCTGCGCGGCATACTCGACGGCCAGACCGCGCACGAGATCGGCGAGACGATCGGCGTGAAGACATCGAGCGTCGTCACCTACCAGAAGCGCGCGTACCGGCGCCTCGGCATTTCGAGCCAGCGCGAGCTGTTTGCGCTGTGCATGCAGCCATGACACGCATCGGCTCGCGTTGAGCCGTTCGCGCGCCCGCCTGCTTCGCGTCGCTGTACCCGAATTGGGGACAACGGACCCACGACCGGCTTCCATACTGGATTGACCTGTTGCGCGCATCGCGGCGTCGATGCGCGCACGTCGAACCTGCGTCCGTGGAAGCCAACGATGGATATCGACTTCAAGCCCTACCCGTTCGTCGCCGAACGGCATGCCGCGCACCTTCCGGCCCGCGACGACGGCATCGATACGCACCGACATCGCGTCGCGATCGTCGGCGGCGGCCCCGTGGGCCTCGCCGTCGCGCTCGGCCTCGCGAATCACGGCATTCGCAGCGTGCTGCTCGAAGCCGACGACGCGGTCTGCCACGGCAGCCGCGCCATCTGCATCTCGCGGCGCAGCCTGGAGATCGTCGAGCGGCTCGGCGCGCTCGACGATTTTCTGCGCAAGGGGCTGCCGTGGACGGGCGGCCGCAGCTTCTATCGTCGCGACGAAGTGCTGCATTTCACGATGCCGCAGGACGCGAACCAGAAGCTGCCGCCGATGATCAATCTCGCGCAGTATCACATCGAGCAGTTCCTGCTCGACGCCGCGCGGCGTCGGCCCGAATTCATCGAGATCCGCTGGCAGACGAAAGTCGCCGGCGTGACCCGGCATCCGGACGGTGTGCGCCTTGACGTCGACACACCGCTCGGCAGCTATGCACTCGATGCCGACTGGGTCGTCGCATGCGACGGCGGCCGCAGCACGATGCGCGAAGCGCTCGGCCTGTCGCTCCAGGGCACCCGCTACGAAGGCCGCTACGTGATCGTCGACATCGCGCTCAACAGCGACCGCCCGACCGAACGACTCGCGTACTTCGATCCGTCGTCGAACCCGGGCTCGACGGTGCTCGTTCACAAGCAGCCCGACAATGTGTGGCGGATCGACTACCAGTTGCGCGACGATGAGGACCCCGAAGCGGCCATCAAACCCGAGAACGTGATGCCGCGCGTACAGAACCTGCTCGACATGATGGGCGAGCGCGGCGACTGGTCGCCGGTCTGGATCACGATCTACAAGGCGAACGCGCTGACGCTCGAACGCTATCGGCACGGCCGCGTGCTGTTCTGCGGCGACGCCGCGCATCTCGTGCCGATTTTCGGCGTGCGCGGCGCGAATTCGGGGATCGACGATGCGGACAACGTCGCATGGAAACTCGCGTACGTGATTCGCGGCCTCGCCTCGGACGCGTTACTCGACAGCTACTCGGACGAGCGCGTGTTCGCGGCGCACGAAAACCTGCGCTACGGCACGAAGAGCACCGAGTTCATGGCGCCGCCGTCGTTTGCCTTCGAACTGATGCGCAAGGCGGTGCTGTCGCTCGCGGTCCGGCATCCGGCACTGCGTTCGCTGATCAATCCGCGCCAGACGACGGCCATCGCGTATGCATCGTCGTCGCTCAACGCCGCCGAACGCGACACGTTTGCCGCCGGCCCCGCGCCCGGCACGGTGCTCGCCGAATGCCCGCTGATGCTGTACGCGGCGGACGGCGACGACACGCGCCACGGCCACCTGACCGATCTCGTCGCCCCGCGTTTCACCGCGTTCTGCTTCACCGCCGACGGCGTGCCCGATCCGGCACTGGCCGATCTCGAACGGCGCCTGCAGGCCGCGCGGATACCGTTCGCGCTCGTCACGCTCGGGCGGCATGCGGCGCCGCGTCAACCGGCCTGCGGCGGCCATGACGTCGACGGACGGCTGTTCGACCTGTACGGGGCACGCGAAGGCACCGTCTATCTCGTACGTCCAGACGGACACGTACTCGGCCGCTGGTACAGCCCGTGTGCCGACGATCTGGCTGCCGCGCTCGACCGCGCGCTCCATCCGGATGCGCCAACCGAAACCGATCTTGAGGAAACCCCATGATGACGGATACCGAACGCGACACGCTCTACACCGACCTGTGCCGCACGATGACGCGGATCGGCGAAACTGACGCGTCGCTGTTTCTCGCCCGTTTCGCACTGCTGTCGATCGAGGCGATCGGCGACGCCGCGACCGTCGCGCGACTGATCGCCGACGCAAGCGACGGATTGCCCGACGCCGGCATGCAGGCCCCGGCACACGCGCGATGACGCTCATCGCCGATCGGCATGACGGGCAACCATTTCTTACATATTCATTTCATTGCGCGTCATTCACGCACGCGCCCCATCGTATGCAGACGAATTCCCTGGAAAATCCGCTTAAGGGTGCATAACATTACTTAACGATTCCGACCCGTCTATCGCGTTACATTGCGTGGGCGGCGCGGCGGGTCGCGATGCCGCCTTCATTCAGCTTGCGGCGACACAGCCGACGTCCGGTCATTCGACACAACACAAGGAGAGGACCACCATGACTCATGGCTTGATTATGTGGCTCATCATCGGCGCGATCGCCGGCTGGCTTGCCGGCGTGCTCGTCAAGGGCGGCGGCTTCGGGCTGATCGTCGACATCATCGTCGGGATCGTCGGCGCGGTGATCGGCGGCTGGCTCGCCGGCCTGCTCGGCATCAGCATCGGCAGCGGCTTCATCGGTTCGGTGATCGTCGCGGTCATCGGCGCGGTGATTCTGCTGTTCGTGATCCGGCTGTTCAGGCGAGCGGCCTGACGCTTCTCGTCACGCGCCTTCGGGCGCGTTTTCGCATCAGGCCGGCGCGCGGCCCGTTCGCCGCGCGCCGTTCGCCGGTTCAGCGTTTCGCGCGCTGCAACCAGCCGTCGAGCACGTCGGCGCTCAGCAATCCGCTGCGCGCTTCACGTACCCCATCGCGCCCGATCCACACGGTGCGCGGCATTTCCCCTCGCCATCCCGCATCGAGCGCCGCCCGCAGACGCTCGGGCATCGGCTCCGCGTTCGCATACTGCGCGACCTGCGGCGGCAAGTTCATCTGCGCGAGCGCCTGCGAGAGCGCCGCGCCGTTGTCGTCATACGCATCCATCGCGACCATCGCGAACTGCACGTCCGGATGACGGCGCTGCCATGCGACCAGATGCGCGGCGTTTTCGCGACAGTATCCGCAATCGAGCGACCAGATCTCGACCGCCAGCGGCCGCTCGTGCGCGCTTGCATAGAGACGCGCGACGTCGGCCGCGCGCAGCGGCTGCAATTCACCGCCGGCCCATGCCGGCATGCTCGCGAGCGCGATGCCCAGCAATGCGACGAGACGCTTCATTTCGTCTCCTCCACGGCGATCAGCCGATAACCGTCGTTGCGCGTGCGCCACGACAGATAGATGCGACCCGCATCGTCGAGCAATTGCGGGTTGTCGCTCGCACCCGACGTCGCCGCGATCGCGCGCGGCGCCGACCAGTGCTCGCCGCGATCGTCCGACCGGCGCAGCTTGATCTGCATCGTGTCGCCGTCGAACGCCTTCCACGCGAGCCACACGACGTCGCCGCGCGCGACGAGCGCCGCATGCGACGCCTGCTCGCCGGGCGCGGCGGGATTCGCGCCGAATGCCCACGGCGTGCCGCGCAGCTCGCCGTCGGCGCCGATGCGTGAATAGAACACGTCGGCCCGGCCGTCGACCACGCCGAACCACGCGAGATGGCGCGTGCCGTCGGGCGTGATCGCCAACGCCGGCCCGTGCTCGGGGCACGCGTCGACATGCCAGTTCGAGAACGTCGCACGCACCGGCACGACCGGCTCCGACGCCGCGACGGGCAGCACGGCGAGCGCATGGTCACGGATCTGCCCCGGAAACACGTTGCGCCACGCGGCCTCGATGCGGCCGGCCGGATCGATCGCCATCGCGATGCGGCAGCATTCGCACGTGTGGTCGGTCACCTTGCGTTCGGCTTCGAACGATGCGCCGCCGTCGCGCGATACCGCGTAGTAGACCGCCGCGCCCTCGTACGCGTGCCCCGCCGCTTTCGCCACCACGAGATCGCGCTTGTCGATCCACGCGATCGCGATGTTGCCGGCCGAATCGACGGTCATCATGTCGAAGCGGTGCGTGATCGCCTGCCGGTCGCGATGCACGGTCACCGGCACGCTCCACGTCGCGCCGCCGTCGAGCGACCGCGTAAAGCGCACCATGCCCGTGTACGGCGCGTCGAGCGGCATCGACCACGACACGTACACTGCGCGCCCGTCCGGGCTCGTCGCGATCTTCGGGCGATTCTCGGCGCTCGTGTAGATCGGCTCCGGCATCGCGTTGACCGTGACGGGCGCGGACAGCGTACGGCCCGCGTCGTCCGAATGCGCGACGACGACGTGCGCGCCTTCGACCCACGCGACCCACAGCCGGTGATGCACGTCGAACGTCGCCCCAGTCGCGAGCGGCTGCTTCTGCTGCGCAGGCGCGGCCTGCATGCTCATGTGCGCGGCGTGCGAGTCGGCTGCCTTCGGCACATCGTGCGCATCGTGCGCACCGGCCGGCGACAGCAATGCGAGCCACAGCGCGCCGCCCGCCGCGAGCGATCTCACAGCGACCATTTCAGTTCTCCATAGAAAGTCCGGCCCGGATACGGGTGGAACACGTAGTAACGGCGGTCCGTCAGGTTGTCGATGCCGACCGATGCGCTCCAGTGACGGTCGAGGCGGTAGCGCGCCTTCAGGTCGACGACCGTAAACGAACTCGTGCCGCCGTAGACGTCCGGATTCACGTCACTGTTGTCGAGCGTATTGAACTGGCGGCCCGAATAGCGCACGCCGACGCTCGCGAGCCAGTGCTCGTCGAAGCGATACGACGCGAGCAGGTTCGCACGCATGCGCGGAATACGCGGAAAGCGCGAGCCGACATACGCGGGATTCGCGGCATCGGCGAGGATCTGCGCGTTGCTCGCCGACACGTTCGCGTCGAGACCGAGCCCGCGCAGCCCGACGTTCTCGCCGCTGAACGCGAGCTCGACGCCGCGCACGCGCACGCGATCGACGTTCGACACGTTGGTCACCGTCGTCGCGCCCGACACCGTCGTCTGGCTGTAGATCGAATCGCGCAGGTCGCTCTGGAACACGCTGGCGCGCACGACGCCGACGCCCACGTCGCGTTCGGCCGTGAAATCCCAATCGATCGCCTTTTCCGGTCGCAGGTTCGGGTTGTTGTTGACGATCGCGTTGTTCGAGATCGTGCCCTGGAACAGTTCACCGACCGTCGGGAAACGCGTGCCGGTCGCGAACGACAGCCGGAAGCGCCACACATCGGTCGCATCCCACTGCAGCGCGACTTTCGGCGACAGCGCATTCGCGCTTCGGTCCGCGTAGCCGAGCGTGCCGCCCGCATTGCCGAGCGCGCCGCCGTATGCATCCCAGCGCTCGTAACGCAGCCCGAGCGTCGCGAGCCAGCCCGGCGCAAAGCGCCACGCGTCCTGCCCGAACAGCGCCTGCGTGCGCGTGTCGCCGCGATAGACGCTCGACAGCGACGTAGTCGGCCCGGCCAGCCAGTCGGCCGTGTTGTACGTGACGTTGCGCAGGAAGTAGTTATCGTAGTGATAGCCGAACGAGAACGTATGGCCCTTCACTTCCGGCGCCTCGGCCTTCAGGTCGAGCGTGCGCCAGCCGGTGCCGTCGCCCTGGAACAGCGTGCCCGCGCCGCCCTGCACGGTGGACGCCGAGCGCAGCACGTCGCGCGACACGTCGTACGCGGACACGACGCCCGACAGCCGCCAGCCGGAATCGAGCCGGCCGTTCAGGCCGAGCGCGTACAGCCAGTTTTCCTGGTCGCCCTGCTGCGGCGCGAACGCGTTCGGCGCGACGGTCATGTTCCGGCCGCCGATCGACACGTTGCCGCCGTAGACCGGATTGCCGGCCGCATCGCGCAGGAAGGTTTCGCCGTGCTGCCGGTAATGGTTCTCCCAATGCCCGAGCGTGAGCGTCGCATCGACGTGGTCGGTGAACGCATAGCCCATCCGGACCGTCTCGTTGAGCTGCTCGGTCCGCTCGATCGTCTGCGCGCCGACGATCGTGCGCGGCTTGCCGTTCGGTCCGATGTCGGTCGCGGCGCCCGTCACCGGCACCGGTGCGCCGAGCTTCGGGTTGTACGCGGAATTGGGGCTCGCATACTGCATCGGCTGGCCGTCGTTCTCCAGCCGGTCGAGCGACAGCGCGAACCAGAACTTGCCGACGCGGTTCGCGATCCGCGCGGTCTGGTGATTGCCGCCGAAGCTGTCCGCGACTCCGTAGCCGTCGTGGTAGCGCTGCGTGAAGAACTGCGTCGACAGCGACGCTTCGAGCTTGTCCGGGCGGCGTGTCGTGAGCAGCACGGTCGAGCCGATCGAGTTGCCCGGATACAGCGCGGAAAAGGGGCCATAGAGCACGTCGACGCGCGCGATATCGTCGGGCGGAATCAGCGACCAGCGCGGCGGGTAGGCGTAGCTCGAGCCGAGCAGGTTCGACAGCAGCACGCCGTCGGCATAGACGAGCCCGCGCGCACTCTGCAGCTCGTTGAAGTCACGGCCGGCGAACACGCTGTTGCGATCGCCGATGTAGCGCTTGCGGACCATCAGGTTCGGCGCGTACTTCAGCGCGTCCTCGGTGGTGACGTTGGTGTGCGATTCGATCTGCTCACGCGTGATCGACGTGACGACGGCCGGCGTATCCGGATCGACCGGTTGCCGCTGCGCGCTCACGCTGACGGCGGTCAGCGTATCGCCGGGCCGCGCCGGCTGCGCGGTTGCGGGCACGGCGGCATCGGCGGGACGCTCGACACTCCCGCGCGCGGTCGCGTCGTTTGGCGAGGCCGCGTCGTTTGGCGACGCGGCGTGGGCGGCAGGCCATGCGAAAGTGGCCGCGCATGCGAGTGCAAGCCGGCGGCGCGACGGCCGCGCGGCGAAGGAAGAAGACATGAAGGCATTCCTGAAAACGAATTCGAACGCCGCCCGCGGGCGCGCGCGGCGCGCACGAACGGCGCGGCACGCGGGACCAGGCCGCAGGCGGCACGCGCGCCTTCGGGGGCGCGCGGACGACATCAATCAGATCGAAGCGTTTTCAGGCGGTGCGCGCGGCTGCGCGAGACGGATGCCCTTGCGGGGGTAATCGGGCACGACAGGGACGGCCGCATGATAGGCGAACGTCCGCACGAAGCCCGGCAAAGCGGGCAGGCTAGCCGCGAGCGCGACGTTCGCCGCGAAGCCGGGGCAGTACACGCAGTGCGGCACGCCGACATGGTCGAACGACGACGTATCGTGATCGCCGGCCGCCGCCTGCGCGAGCACCACCTGGCGGGCGCCCGCTGCACTGCACAACTCGAGCGTGAGCGCGCCGGAGCCGCTCGATGCGAGACGCGCATAGCCGATGACGGGCGACAGTACGTGCAGTACCAGCGCCAGCCATACGAGGCCGATCCATCGCATCGTTCGTTTCATCGCAGCCCAGGAAAAAGTGCGCGCCAGTATAACAAGCGGCCCGATTGTTGCCGATTCCGCACAACGCTATAGTCGGCATCGCAGCGCGCGTCGGAACGCATGTGCCGTTAATACAACAGAGACAAAATCTAACGATTCGCCACTGGCAAAAATCCAAGCGCGAGGTTGATAATCATCGAACCTGCTGGAGAAATGACCATGGACGAAAGACCCACTCGCATGCCACCGCCCGAGCAAGTGATGAGCCCGGATCCGGAACCCGTCGGCGTTGAATTCCTCGCCGAATTGCCCGACCACGTGCGGGCATTCTTCGACGAGCAGCACAAGCTGTACTCGCCGAAGTGAACGCCTGTTCGGTTCTGTAACCGCCACGTGTCGATCATCGCTATCGTGCGGTTCATCACTGCGCATCGCGCGCAATTCGCGTCGCACCCGGGCCGCAACAGCCTGACGGTGCCGGATCAGCTCGCCTGCTGATTCTCTGGTCGCTGCGCTACGCCGCGCGACTGTCTTCGTCTATCCTTCTCGTTTTCCACATCCGGCCCGCCCGGGTCTTCCGATCGTTCCGATGAAGCAAGCCATTCGTGCCAGCGTCGCTGTCGCCGTGCTCGGCGTCGTCCTCTTTTCGTCGCCGCGTGTCGCCGTTGCGGACGGCGACGACACCGCCCTCACCAACCTCGTCGCGCTCGCATCGCAGCGCCTCGCGCTCGCCGAACCGGTCGCGCGATGGAAATGGGCAAACCACAAGGCCATCGAGGACCAGCCGCGCGAAGCGGCGCTGCTCGCATCGGTCGGGAAGCGCGCCGCGCAGGCGGGGGTCGACCCAGCGTTCGCGCGGACGTTCTTCGAGGATCAGATCAGCGCGAGCAAGGATGTGCAGAACGCGCTGTTCGCGACGTGGCGCGCGACGCGGCCGCCGGAAGGCACGCCGCCCGACCTCGCGACCGGCACGCGCCCGGCGCTCGACCGGCTGACGCAGAAAATGCTCGCGGGGCTCGCGCAGGTTGGCCCGCTGCGCGATGCGCCCGACTGCCAGGCGCGGCTCGCGCGCAGCATCGCGAACTGGAAGACGCTCACCCGCTACGACGCCACGCAGACGCGAGCGCTCGACACCGCGCTGTCGCACGTCTGCTCGGCCGGCGGCGCGAGCGCGATCGGCTGACGCCGCGAGCGGATCGCACGACATTCGGCGCACGGCGCGCTTCGCTGGCTTAACCCGCTTGCGCCGCAGGCGCGAGCACCGCAAGCGGAATCAGTTGCAGACCGCGTGCGAGATGCGTCTGCAGCAGGCGGTGCGTGTAGGGTTCGAATGCGCCGTCCGCCCCGTCGGCCGCCAGGTGCGCGGCTGCTTCGAGCGATTCCGCCGCGCCGAGATAGCACCAGCCATCGATCACATGAAACAGGCGGCGCTCGCCGCTCGCCTCGAACGCAACGGCCCCTTCGAACGGCCAGGGCGCCCCGCCGGCACGGGCGGCATCGGCCGCAGGGCGACGGTTGTAAGACGGACGCAACGTGGCGATCCACTGCGCTTCGGCGAGCATCGCCCCCAGCTCGTTTCCGGTCTCGCGCCATTCGACACGCCGCACCTGCTGCGCGAGCCGCATTTCCTTCGACGACCGGCGCTCGCCCGTCAGTAGCGCCCGCAGCCGCTGCCGCACGCGTACGCTGCGGCCGACATACAGCGGTGCGTCACCTTCCCCGAACAACGCATACGCCCCGCATCCGGCCGGCGCGGTGTCGAGCCACGCTTCGGTCAGGTCGCCGCCCAGACGGAAGTGGCGCGTCGTGCGCGCGATCTGGTCGCGCAGCCGGTCGAGCGGCACGATGTCGTGCAACTGGCGCCAGAACTGCCACAGCAGGTCGGCATCCGCCAGCGCCCGGTGCCGCGCAGCCGGCACGAGCCCGTGGCGTTCGATCAACGCGTCGAGCCCGTGCCGTGCTTCGCGCGGAAACAGCGCACGCGACAACCGTACCGTACAGAGCACGTCGGGATTGAACGCGAAACCGGCGCGCTCGAACTCGGCCCGCAGGAAGCCGCGGTCGAAGCTCGCGTTGTGCGCAACGAAAAGCTTGCCGTCGAGTCGCTCGAACAATGCCGGCGCCAGCGACGCAAACGACGGCGCGTCGCGCACCATGTCGTCCGAAATACCCGTCAGTTGCTGGATGAACGGCGGAATCGACTGGCCCGGATTGACGAGCGTCGTCCACGTCGATACGCCGAGCGGGCCGATTTCGACCACGCCGATTTCAGTGATGCGGTGTTCGACGGGCGAGCCGCCGGTGGTTTCGAGGTCGACGAAAACGAGCGGCTGTTCGCGGGCGGGATCGGGCGGACGAGGGAAATCGGACATGAAAAGACTGGGAAACGATGCTTCCGTGAGTATGCACCGGCCAGCCCGTTCGCGGCCAGCCCGAGCCGGAATGCTCCGTCCCCGGAAAACAAAAAGCCCCCGCGATGCGGGGGCCGGACGTGATCGGCAATGCGTGGCGCGTCAGACCGCCTGGATATTCGCTGCCTGCTTGCCTTTCGGCCCGACTTTGACTTCGAACGAAACGCGCTGGTTTTCCTTCAGCGTCTTGAAGCCGTCCATCCGGATTTCGGAAAAGTGCGCAAACAAATCTTCACCGCCATTGTCCGACGTAATAAAGCCAAAACCTTTAGCATCGTTAAACCATTTCACGATACCGGTATCCATGTCTTCGTTCCCCACTCGATTAGATCAAAAAAGCTATTTTTATAGCCGTTTCCCGAAATCCCGAAACATTGCGCCAGCGCTAGCACCCGCACCCAGCACGCCGCCCGAGGACGGAGTGCTGACTTTATAAATTGGACAATCGGGGTGCGTCAAGAAAATTTTTGACGATCGTTTTATCAAAAAAGCGC
Source organism: Burkholderia metallica (assembly GCF_001718555.1). NCBI lineage: Bacteria > Pseudomonadati > Pseudomonadota > Betaproteobacteria > Burkholderiales > Burkholderiaceae > Burkholderia > Burkholderia metallica. Next base: position 1,031,855 of record NZ_CP013401.1, on the reverse strand, counting down.
TAATACCATTGGAATCGGTACACCATCCCCGGTGATTAATTGGCTCGCATCAAAAACCTGTCAATATTACCGGGGTCGAAGTATCGATAATGTCGGATGTGAAATTCCTACCGGGGACAAATCGATTCGGTAAATTCCTCGGGGTTTTTTCCGGTTGCGGAAATGCAGGGACATTGCGATGCTGACTCAACGCCTGAAGGAAGGAGAAGGGTCATGTGGCTGGACGGAATCAAGCGCTTCGCGAGCCGGCTCGGACGCGTACGCCGCAAGTCCCGCGGCCTGGCCGAGTCTGCGCGCGAAGCGCCGTGCGACACCGAATTCGATACGACGTGGCACGGCGATCACTGGCAGAACCTGCTGGCCTCGCCGCTCGATGCCCGTCATTACGTGATGGAAGACTGGACCTACACGCCACCGCCCAGCGAAGCCAGCGACGCCGCGCCGGCGGCCAAGCGCAAGCGCCGCTCGTACCCGTAATCGCACGGGTGGCCGGGGCAAAAAAAAGCGCGACTGGGAAGTCGCGCCGACAAAGGTTTGGAGATCTTTTCCGTCAACGAAAAAGTCTGCTTCGGAAAGCAGAGATCGCAGTATAGCGAGAGAACAACCTTTCATTATCCATGCTCCACACAAACCTCTATTGCCGATGTGTCAATAATCGCGCTATGCCCTCCCCCGCCTTTTGCTGACCACGTGTCGCGATCGCGCAACGCCCGTTACGCAGTCCTGAACGCTATTTTCTTTCGCTGCACCGCCGCAAACCCTTGATGGACAACCGTTTTCGCCATTTCGGCCATCTTTGCGGATTCCAAAATATATTATTGCTTAAAGCGCAAGCTTCCCCCGCTCCACGCACTCCGTACACTGCAGATGGCTTTTGACAAGCGCACCGCTGCGCTGCGGGACCGGCCATGGCGTCAAGTAAAACGAGGCCGGTCCGCAGCAGGTTCGATCGACATCATCCTGTTTGGAGACAGATCCATGAAAAAAACCCTGATCGTCACCGCGTTGTCGGGTGTATTCGTTACGGCAGCCCACGCCCAAAGCAGCGTGACGCTCTATGGCCTGATCGACGCAGGCATCACCTATACCAACAACCAGGGTGGCCACAGCTCATGGTCGGAACGCAGCGGCCAGATCAACGGCAGCCGTTGGGGCCTGCGCGGCACGGAAGATCTCGGCGGCGGCCTCAAAGCGATCTTCGTGCTGGAAAACGGCTTCAACATCGCCAACGGCACGCTCGGCCAGAATGGCCGCGAATTCGGCCGTCAGGCGTTCGTGGGCCTGTCTCATGACCAGCTCGGCGCCCTCACCCTCGGTCGCCAATACGATAGCGTCGTCGACTACATCGGGCCGCTGTCGCTGACCGGTACGCAATTCGGCGGCACCCAGTTTGCCCACCCGTTCGACAACGACAACCTGAACAATTCGTTCCGGATCAATAACGCGGTCAAATATACGAGCGTCAACTACGGTGGCCTGAAGTTCGGTGCGTTGTACGGCTTCTCGAACAGCAGCCAGTTCTCGAACAATCGCGCGTACAGCGCGGGCGTGTCGTACACCTACGCCGGCTTCAATATCGGCGCTGGCTACCTGCAGTTGAACAATGACATCTCGGGCCTCACGTCGGCCGCGGTCACCAACAGCGGCGGCGCGGTGGCAGGCGACAACACGTTTGTCGGCAAGCGTCAGCGCGTGTTCGGCGGCGGCCTGAACTACACCTTCGGCCCGGCAACGGCCGGCTTCGTGTTCACGCAATCGCGCGTGAACCGGGCGCTCGGCATCTCCGCGGGCGCCTCGGGCGTGTCGACCGGTCTGGGTCTCGACGGCACGTTTGCCCGCTTCAACAACTACGAAGTGAACGCGCGCTACGCGCTCACGCCAGCCTTGTCGCTGGCCGGGTCGTACACGTACACGGCCGGCTTCCTGGACGGTCGTCATCCGGGCTGGAATCAGTTCAACCTGCAGACCGACTACGCACTGTCCAAGCGGACCGACGTGTATGTGCAAGGCGTGTATCAGCGCGTCAGCACCGACGGCCTGGGCATCGGCGCCTATGTCAACGGCCTCGGTGGCGCGTCGTCGACCAACAAGCAGATCGCGGTCACGGCCGGCTTGCGCCATCGCTTCTGAGCGGCCGGCTCATCCGCCGTACGCCGGATGACGAAGCGCCCCATCGGGGCGCTTTTTCTTTGCCGGGTTGCGCCGGGGGGCGTTCAGGCGTTGCCCGGCGCCGGGTAACGGACGTCGAGCACGTCGATCGGCTGCGGACCGGCCGGCGTCATCAGCATCACGGTATCGCCGATCTTCGCCTTGATCAGCGCACGCGCGACCGGCGAAATCCAGCTGACGCAGCCGCGATCGAGATCGACTTCATCGATGCCGACGATCGTGATCGTGTGATCCTCGCCGTCGGGCGTCTCATAATCGACCGTTGCGCCGAAAAACACCTGGTCGACATTCTCCTGCCGGCTCGCATCGACGACTTCGGCAAGATCGAGCCGCTTCGTCAGGAAGCGGATGCGGCGATCGATCTCACGCAGCCGCCGCTTGCCGTAGATGTAGTCGCCGTTCTCCGACCGGTCGCCGTTCGACGCGGCCCAGGACACGAGCCGCACGACCTCGGGACGCTCGACGTCGATCAGGTGCAGCAGTTCGTCCCGCAGCCGCTTGTGGCCGGCGGGCGTGATGTAGTTCTTCGCACCCGCGGGAATCGCGGGCTGGGCCTGGTCGAGATCGTCGTCGTCGCCGTCCGACTCTTTGACAAACGCCTTGTTCATGATGCGGATTCAACTGGGATGACTGATACGCCAAGGGTACACGAAGGGCGCTCCGGCAAGGCCGCGCAGAACAATTCGCGAATAAGGCTTCCCTTTTTATACAACCCTGCTATAATTTCGCTTCTGCGTGCGGCTGTAGCTCAGTTGGATAGAGTACTTGGCTACGAACCAAGGGGTCGTGGGTTCGAATCCTGCCAGCCGCGCCACTTTTTCGAGGGCCTTCCGAACCGAAGGCCCTTTCAGTTCAAAGCAGTAGAAGTTTTGTTTTGCGTGCGGCTGTAGCTCAGTTGGATAGAGTACTTGGCTACGAACCAAGGGGTCGTGGGTTCGAATCCTGCCAGCCGCGCCACTTTTTTGGGGGCCTTCCCATCGCAGAAGGTTCCGACAGTTGAGAAGTACCGTTTTGCGTGCGGCTGTAGCTCAGTTGGATAGAGTACTTGGCTACGAACCAAGGGGTCGTGGGTTCGAATCCTGCCAGCCGCGCCACCTTAAAAGGGCTTTCCTCCGGGAAAGCCCTTTTTCTTTTCCGCCCCCCCCTATCGGCATTTGCGGCATGACCACGGTCGCGCGGCGCGCCCTTTCGACTAAGCGCCGGCCACGCCGCCCGCTCGCGCTCGCGGCAGCACAAATGAAAACGGCGGCCATCGGCCGCCGTCGATCGATCGCCTACCCAGGCAAGCGTCAATAATCCTGCCGCTCGCGCTCGATGCGCATCCCGCCGTCGTGCCGCGCATGCGCGCCGTCGTCGGTCGAACGCTCGCGCATGATCCGCATCACGTCCGGATTGGTTCGCACGCGCCGCATCACGTTCGCGAGATGCACGCGGTCGCTCACCTGGATCACGAAGCGCAGCACCGTCGATTCGTGCGTCAGATCCTCGTCCATCGCGATATGCACGATGTTCGCGTCGGCCGATGTTATATCCGCCGCCACACGCGCAAAGATGCCCTTCGCATTCTTCACGAGCGCCTTCACCGCGACATCGAACAGGCGGCCCGGCTGCGGCGCCCACTCGACGTCGATCCAGCGGCCCGGGTCGCGGCGATGGATCCGCTGTGCGACGCGGCAATCGGTCGTATGAATCGCCATCCCCAGGCCGATGCCGATGTAGCCCATGATCGCGTCGCCCGGAATCGGCCGGCAGCACGCGGACAACTGCACGGACATCCCTTCGGTGCCGGTAATCACGACCGGCGGCGCATGGTGCGCGGGATGCCGCTCGGACTTCGGCAGATCGTCGTCGGCATCGCGGCCGCTCATCAGCACCTCGATGCGCTTGGCCATGACCGCAGCCACGCGGCGGCCGAGGCCGATGTCCGCGAAGATTTCCTGGCGGCTCTTGTTGCCCGTCCACTGCACGAGCTTCTCCCACACTTCCGGCTCGACATCGGCCAGCGCGAGACCGTAGCCCTTCAGGCTCTGGTCGACCAGTCGCTCGCCGAGCTGCACGGACTCGTTCAGGCGCATCGTCTTCAGGTAGTGACGGATCGCCGAGCGCGCCTTGCCGGTACGCACGAAACCGAGCCATGCGGGGTTCGGCTTCGAATACGGCGCGGTGATCACCTCGACGATATCGCCGCTCTTCAGCTCGGTGCGCAGCGGCAGCAGCTCGTTGTTGATCTTCACGGCCACGCACTGGTTGCCGAGATCGCTGTGGATCGAATACGCGAAATCGAGTGCCGTCGCGCCGCGCGGCAGCGCCATGATCTTCGACTTCGGCGTGAACACGTAGACCGCATCCGGGAACAGGTCGATCTTCACGTGCTCGAGGAATTCGCTCGAATCGCCGGCTTCGCTCTGGATGTCGAGCAGCGACTTCAGCCACTGGTGCGCGCGCTTCTGCACGTCGCTGAGATCGGCGCTGCCGTTCTTGTACAGCCAGTGCGCGGCGACCCCTGCCTCGGCGATCTCGTGCATCTTGCGCGTGCGCACCTGGAACTCGATCGGGGCGCCGAACGGGCCGACGAGCGTCGTGTGCAGCGACTGATAGCCGTTGATCTTCGGGATCGCGATGTAGTCCTTGAACTTGCCGGGCACGGGCTTGTACAGCGCGTGCAACGCGCCGATGCACGTATAGCAGTCGAGCGCACTGTCGACGACGACGCGAAAACCGTACACGTCGAGCACCTGCGAGAACGACAGCTGCTTGTCGCGCATCTTGCGGTACACGCTGTAGATCGTCTTTTCGCGGCCGGTGATCTCTGCATCGATCTTCGCATCGGCCATCGCGCGCTGCGCGGCCTCGAGGATCTTGCTGATCACTTCGCGGCGGTTGCCGCGCGCCGCTTTCACGGCCTTCTCGAGCGTCGCGTAGCGATGCGGGTTGAAGTTCGCGAAGCTCATGTCCTGCAGCTCGCGATACGTGTTGTTCAACCCGAGGCGGTGCGCGATCGGCGCGTAGATGTCGAGCGTTTCCCGTGCGACGCGACGGCGCTTTTCCATCGGCACCGCGCCCAGCGTACGCATGTTGTGCAGGCGGTCGGCGAGCTTGACGAGAATGACGCGCACGTCGCGTGCCATCGCGAGCAGCATCTTGCGGAAGTTTTCCGCCTGTGCTTCCTCGCGACTGCGGAACTCCATCTTGTCGAGCTTCGACAGGCCGTCGACCAGTTCGGCGACCTTCGGGCCGAACCGTTCGGCCAGCTCGCTCTTGGTCACGCCCTGGTCTTCCATCACGTCGTGGAGGAGCGCGGCCATGACGGCCTGCGCGTCGAGCTTCCAGCCGGCGCAGATTTCCGCGACGGCGACGGGATGGGTGATGTAGGGTTCGCCGCTCTGGCGATATTGACCGAGGTGGGCTTCGTCGCTGAAGTGGAACGCCGCCTTGACCTCTTTGATTTCTTCCGGAGGGAGATACTCGGCAAGCGCGGCCGTCAGTTTCGCGATCGAAACGACGCCGTGCTTGCGCGGCTGCTCCGGGGTGGCGGTCGGCCCGAACAGATGCCGGAAGGACTGTTCGAGGACCGCGTCGATGTACTGGCGCGCAGGCGACTGGGCCGTGGCTTCGGTGATCGAATCCGCGGAGGCGGACGATGGGGTGGTGCTCATATTCGCCTCCAGGTCGAGTCGTTGCGCGCGTGGATTACATGGCAGGAACGGGCCGGATGCGCGTTACACCGGCACCTTCTTCAGCATCTCGACGCCGACCTGGCCGGCAGCGATTTCGCGCAGCGCGACGACGGTCGGCTTGTCGCGGCTTTCGATCTTCGGCGTATGGCCTTGCGCGAGCTGCCGCGCGCGATAGGTGGCGGCGAGCGCCAGTTCGAAGCGGTTCGGGATTTGCTTCAGGCAGTCTTCGACGGTAATGCGAGCCATGTTGGTAATTCCTTCTGAATATAGTCCTTATTCTACCTTATGTCCCTCGTACCCCGCGTCATTCCGCATGGGGCAGATGGATGCCGAGCTCGATGAACAGCTCCGTGTGTCGCGCGTACTGCGAAGCGAAGCGCAGGCGCGTGGCCGCGACGATGCATTCGAGCTCCGCGAGCGCACGCTCGAAATTCTCGTTGATCACCACGTATTCCGCTTCGGACGCGTGCGCGATCTCGCTGCCGGCGGCCAGCAGGCGACGCGTGATCACGTTCGGTTCGTCCTGGCCGCGCTTCTTCAGGCGCTCCTCGAGCGCGTCGAGCGACGGCGGCAGGATGAAGATGCCGACCGCGTTGCGGAACTGCTTCTTCACCTGCAACGCACCCTGCCAGTCGATTTCGAGCAGCACGTCGTGGCCGTTCTTCATCTGCTCTTCGATCCAGACGCGCGACGTGCCGTAGTAGTTGCCGTGCACTTCCGCGCTCTCGAGGAATTCGTGCGCCGCGTGACGCGCGCGGAAATCCTCGACCGTCGTGAAATGGTAGTGCTGGCCATCCTGCTCGCCCGGGCGCGGCTTGCGCGTCGTGTACGAGATCGACAGGCAGATGTCGCTGTCCTTCGACAGCAGCGCATTCACCAGCGTCGATTTGCCGGCGCCCGACGGCGCGACGACCATGAACAGGTTGCCGGGATAGACGCCGCCGTGCAGCGCATGCGACGCGTGGCCGTCGCGATGGGATTCGGTCATGTTGCTTTACTCCAGGTTTTGCACTTGCTCTCGCATCTGCTCGATCAACAGCTTGAGCGCCATCGATGCGTCGGCCAGCTCCTTCGCCGCCGCCTTCGAGCCGAGCGTGTTCGCTTCGCGATTCAGTTCCTGCATCATGAAGTCGAGACGCTTGCCGACGCGGCCGCCCTTCTCGATCACGTGACGCGTTTCGTTCAGGTGCGCGGTGAGCCGCGACAGCTCTTCCGCGATGTCTATCCGGATTCCGTACATCGTCACTTCCTGACGAATACGCTCCGCGGCTTCCTCGCGCGTAACGATCGGCGCGCTGCCTTCGGGCGCCGCGATGCCGAGCGCTTCCTGCAGCCGCTCGACGATCTTCTGCTGGTGCTTCGCGATCAGCTCCGGCACGAGCGGCGTGATGCGCGCGACGATCGCTTCCATTTCCGTGACGTTCGACAGCAGCATCGTCGCCAGTTGCGCGCCTTCGCGCGAACGCACGACGACGAGCTCGGCGATCGCTTCCTTGCCGCATGCGAGCACCGCGTCGCGGATCGCTTCCGCCGACACGCCGCTCTCGGCGATCACGCCGGGCCAGCGCAGGATCTCGCCCGCGCGCAGGCGGCCGACGCCCGGGAACGTGTCGAGCACCGAGCGTTCGAGCTCGGCGAGCTGCCCGAGCGCCGACTGGTTCAGCGCGCCCGCGCCGATGCTCTGCTCGCCGCGCTGCAGGTTGATGCGGATGTCGACCTTGCCGCGCGACAGCTTGTTCATCAGCATTTCGCGCAGCGCCGGCTCGCACGCGCGCACGTCGTCCGGCATCCGGAAATTCAGGTCGAGGAAACGCGAGTTCACGGTGCGCAGTTCGACCGACACGCTCGTGCCGCCGTTGCCGGTGGCCGTCGCGAGTTCGCGCGTCGCGCTCGCGTAGCCCGTCATGCTGTAGATCATGGTTCGTCTCGCCGTCTGGGTGCCCTTGCGGGCGGGGATATGTCGAGGCGCCCGGCGCATCGGAAAGCGCGGGGCGGGAAGCGCGCATTATCCCATTTTTGCGGCCCCCCTCGCCGGGCACGACGGCCGTTCGGCGCTAAAATCGGGGTTTCCTCCCGTTCCGCGATTCCCACATGACGTCCTCCGTTTCCCGCCCGAGCGGCCGCCGCGCCGACGCACTGCGCAAGGTCGCCCTCACGCGCCACTACACGAAACATGCCGAAGGCTCGGTGCTGGTCGAATTCGGCGACACCAAGGTGCTCTGCACCGCGAGCGTCTCCGAACGCGTGCCCGACTTCCTGCGCGACCGCGGGCAAGGCTGGCTGACCGCCGAATACGGGATGCTGCCGCGCGCGACGCACACGCGCAGCGACCGCGAAGCCGCGCGCGGCAAGCAGACCGGCCGCACGCAGGAAATTCAGCGCCTGATCGGCCGCGCGCTGCGCGCGGTGTTCGACCTCGAGGCGCTCGGCCCGCGCACGATCCACATCGACTGCGACGTGATCCAGGCCGACGGCGGCACGCGCACGGCCAGCATCACCGGTGCGTTCGTCGCCGCGCACGATGCCGTGTCGACGCTGCTCGCGGCCGGCAAGCTCACGCGCTCGCCGATCACCGACCACGTCGCCGCGATTTCGGTCGGCGTGTACGAAGGCGCGCCCGTGCTCGACCTCGATTACGCGGAAGATTCGCACTGCGACACCGACATGAACGTCGTGATGACGGGCGCCGGCGGCTTCGTCGAAGTCCAGGGCACGGCCGAAGGCGCGCCGTTCTCGCGCGCCGAGATGAACGCGCTGCTCGATCTCGCCCAGGGCGGGATCGCCGAGCTCGTGCAGCTCCAGAAAGACGTGCTGGGCGCCTGACATGCAGGACGACCACACCATCGCGCCGCTGTCGCGCATCGTTCTTGCGTCGAACAACCCCGGCAAGCTGCGCGAATTCACCGCGCTGTTCTCGACGGTCGGCATCGAAATCGTCCCGCAGGGCGACCTCGCGGTGCCCGAGGCGGAGGAGCCGTTCGGCACGTTCATCGAGAACGCGCTGACGAAGGCGCGCCACGCGTCGCGGCTCACCGGGCTGCCGGCGATCGCCGACGATTCGGGCCTGTGCGTGCGCGTGCTGCGCGGCGCGCCGGGCGTCTATTCGGCGCGCTACGCGCAGCGCGCGGGCCGCGACAAGGGCGACGCGGCGAACAACGCGTATCTCGTCGAGCAGTTGCACGACGTCGACGACCGGCGCGCATACTATTGCTGCGTGCTCGCGCTGGTGCGCCATGCGGACGATCCGGAACCGCTGTTCGCCGAAGGGCGCTGGACGGGCGAGATCGTCGATACGCCGCGCGGTAAGCACGGATTCGGCTACGACCCGTATTTCTACGTGCCGGCGCTCGGCGCGACGGCCGCCGAACTCGAGCCGGCCGTGAAGAACACGCACAGCCATCGCGCACTCGCGCTGAAGGCGCTGCTCGCGCGCCTCGCAGAGGAACAGGCATGAACGTCCCCGCCATCGATTTGCCGCCGGAGGCCGCATGAGCCAGGCTGCGGACACCGGCGCGCGCGTCGTCGCGACCTTCACGTCGCCAGGCCAGGTGCGGCTCACGTCGCTGCCGCCGCTTGCGTTGTACGTGCATTTTCCGTGGTGCGTGCGCAAGTGCCCGTACTGCGATTTCAACTCGCACGAATGGAAAGGCGAACGGTTTCCGGAAACCGAGTATCTCGACGCCGTGCGCGCCGATCTCGAGCAGGCGCTGCCGCTCGTGTGGGGTCGGCAGGTGCATACGGTGTTCATCGGCGGCGGCACGCCGAGCCTGCTGTCGGCGGCCGGCCTCGACCGGCTGCTGTCCGACGTGCGCGCGCTCCTGCCGCTCGACGCCGATGCCGAAATCACGCTCGAGGCGAATCCGGGCACGTTCGAGGCCGCGAAGTTCGCGCAGTTCCGCGCGAGCGGCGTGAATCGCCTGTCGGTCGGCATTCAGAGCTTCAACGAAACGCACCTGAAGGCGCTCGGCCGGATTCACGACACCGCGCAAGCACGCGCGGCCGTCGAGATCGCCGCGAAGAACTTCGACAACTTCAACCTCGACCTGATGTTCGCGCTGCCGAACCAGACGCTCGACGAATGCCGCACCGACATCGAGACCGCGCTGTCGTACGCGCCGCCGCATCTGTCGCTGTATCACCTGACGCTCGAGCCGAACACGCTGTTCGCGAAGTTTCCGCCGGTGGTGCCCGACGACGACGCATCGGCCGACATGCAGGAATGGATTCATGCGCGCACGGCCGAAGCCGGCTACGGGCGCTACGAAGTGTCCGCGTATGCGAAACCGAATCATCAGTGCAAGCACAACCTGAACTACTGGCGCTTCGGCGACTATCTCGGGATCGGTGCGGGCGCCCACACGAAGCTGTCGTTCCCGAACCGGATTCTGCGGCAGGCACGCTACAAGCATCCGGCGACGTTCATCGAGCAGGCGATGGCCGGCACGGCCGTACAGGAAGAGCGCGAAGTCGGCGCGCGCGACCTGCCGTTCGAATTCATGCTGAATACGCTGCGGCTCGTCGAAGGCTTCCCGGTGCACAGCTTAGCCGAACGCACGGGCCTGCCGATGAGCACGATCGAGCCCGCGCTGCAGGAAGCGGAACGGCGCGGGCTGATCGCGCGCGATTTCGCGCAGATCGCGCCGACGCCGCTCGGCCAGCGTTTCCTCAACGACCTGCAGGAATTGTTCCTGCGCGACGATTGAAGGAATGAACATGGCGGCATTTCGGTTACAATGCCGCCTCGTGGAAGCGTGGCCGAGCGGTTTAAGGCACCGGTCTTGAAAACCGGCGACGGGAAACTGTCCGTGAGTTCGAATCTCACCGCTTCCGCCAGGAAGTTCGCCAAGCCCCGTCCATTCGCCGAATGACGGGGTTTTTTGTTGTCCGCCCACACCCTTCCCCGTCGTCGCGACGCGTCGCGCCGGATGCCGTTACAATCCGGCGCTCCGATCCGCGAAACGGGAAACCACGTCATGAAGCCCTTCATCGTCTCGTCGCTCGCCGCGCTGCTGGTTGCCGTCAGCACGCAGGCAACGGCCGACACCGCCGCCGGCAGCGACGCGCAAGCGTCTTGCGCGATCGCAAACGTGACCGGCGTCGGCGGTTCGCCGCGCGGCCTGAGCGAATATCTCGCGAGCCCGTCGCCCTACAACTACCTGAAGGACAACGACCTCCAGTGCAAGGTGGGCGACGACGGACGCACGTCGAACTGCACCGGCGTGACCTACCTCCGGAACGAACAGGTCAGCGTGTACGACGATTCCGATCCGGCGACGCTGACCGTCGTCGCACGCGTGGAACTCGATCACGGCCAGAAATACCCGGTGATCATCGTCGTGCAGCGCAAGGACGCGCGCTGCAAGCCATGATGCGGCGCCGCGCGCGAACGCGCTCGTCGAATCGGCCCGTCGTCGCGCCGCACCGCGCCGGCAGCCTCCCCGCCGGCCGCCCGATCACCTAGAATTCGATCATCACGGCGACACGACCGCCGCCGCGTACTCGATGCCGCGCGCGCCACCCCTGCGTGCGGTACACGGAGATCGCCATGACCGAACTGTCGACCCCGACGGAATCCGTCGATTACGAAGGCTTCGAGATCCATGTCGTGCCGGCCGCCGCGCCCGGCAGCGACACGCGCTTCACCTACACCGGCTACGTGTGCCATCCGGGCGCGAATCCCGCCTTGCCCGGCCACGCGGTGCCGTTCCATGCGGACGGCGAGGAAAGCTTCGCGAGTCTCGACGAAGCCGTCCACGAAGCCGTGCACATCGGCAAGAGCATCATCGACGGCACGCACCCCGACCTGTCGATCCTGTCGCTCGTCACGCACGGCTTCTGAACCGGGCAGCATGCGTCGCAGATTGCGCAGGCGCAGGCAGCGGCGCTACCCGCAGCAATCGCCGGGGCCGGCCGGATCGTCGCCACCGGCTGACGTACCGCACGCGTGTCTGTCTTTCTTGCAGGCTTGCATCACGCATGCTGCGATGCGCTCGTTCCGTATGCCGTGCGAGCATGCCGTCACATGTCACGTCACAACGCGATGCGCGGGCGCGCGCCCTCGTCGTCATCAACGATAGCGACATCCGGTATCGCCCGTTATGCGTTTCTCCCGATATCGGCTTGCGTCCGTGCGCCTATCATTTTTTTATAGTCACTTCCGGCTAGCCTCCCATGCGCCCCCTTCCCCGTCCGCGCGTCGACCGGCTGCACGCAGTTGCACTGGCCGCCGTCGCCCTGCTCGCGGCGTGTACGATCACGCCGCCTCCGTCGTTGCGCTCGGTCCTGACGATTCCGTCGATCACCCGCAGCGGCAGCCTCGATCAGTACCGCGTCGAAGTCGCGCAGCGTGTCGCCGAACGCAATCCGTCCGGCATGCTGCACGGCACACCTCAGGCGATGCTCCGCTCGCTCGTCGTCGTGGCCTTCACCGTCGACGGCAGCGGCCGGCTCGTCAACGCGTCCGTCTACCGCAGCAACGGCGACAGCGAGGCGGAAGCGCTCGCGCTCGCGTCACTGCGCCGCTCGGCGCCGCTGCCGCCGCCCCCGTCGCGACTGCTCGACGGCAACGGCCGGCTCGAATTGATGGAAGGCTGGCTGTTCAACGACGACGGCCACTTCCAGTTGCAAAGCACCGCATCGGCGCAGGCGCAATCGATCGACTGACCGGCCGCCGCCGCGCGATTGCCGGTGCGCGGCCGCGCTGGCTATAATTTTCCGCAATCGCGCGGCCATCACGCCGCGCGCACGTTCGCGCGCCGCACCCGGCATGCGAGCCGACCATGCCGGCATCGGGCGGCGGCGACGTACCCGTCTCCATCGTCGACCGGCGGGTGACGTCCGCGCCACGGCGCGCGCTCACGCCGCCACCGCGTCATCCGCATCATTCGCTCGGCTGCCCGCGACAGGCGTCTGCCTACCCGACCGCACGCTCAGCCGACCGCCCCAACGACAAAACGGAGACATCCATGTCCGCATCCCCCCCGACCGTTGCACACGCAACCGGTTCGGCCGGCGCCGTCAGCCACCGGCGCATCGTGTTCGCGAGTTTCATCGGCACCGCGATCGAGTTCTACGATTTCTACGTGTACGCAACGGCCGCCGCGCTCGTCATCGGCCCGGTCTTCTTCCCGCACGGCTCCGCGACCGCGCAGGCGCTGTCCGCGTTCGTCACGTTCGGCATCGCGTTCATCGCCCGCCCGATCGGCTCGTTCCTGTTCGGGCACTTCGGCGACCGCATCGGCCGCAAGTCGACGCTCGTCGCGTCACTGCTCGTGATGGGCGTATCCACCACCGCAATCGGCTTCGTGCCCGGCTATGACACGATCGGCGCGCTTGCGCCGGTGCTGCTGTGCGTACTGCGCTTCGGCCAGGGGATCGGCCTCGGCGGCGAATGGGGCGGCGCCGCGCTGCTCGCGACCGAGCATGCGCCGCAGGGCAAGCGCGGCTGGTTCGGGATGTTCCCGCAGCTCGGGCCCTCGGTCGGCTTCCTGATGTCGAACGGCCTGTTCTTCGCGCTCGCGCTGTCGCTGTCCGACGAGCAGTTCCGCAGCTGGGGCTGGCGCATCCCGTTCCTCGTCAGCGCGGTGCTCGTCGCGCTCGGCCTGTACGTCCGGCTCAAGATCACCGAAACGCCTGCGTTCCAGGCCGCGCTCGATCGCAACGAGCGCGTGCGCGTGCCGGTCGCGACGCTCGTCACGCAACACTGGCAGCCGACGCTGCTCGGTGCGCTCGCGATGGTCGTCTGCTACACGCTGTTCTACATCTCGACGGTGTTCTCGCTGTCGTACGGCGTGTCGGCGCTGCATATTCCGCGCCAGAGCTTCCTCGGCCTGCTGTGTTTCGCGGTCGTGTTCATGGGGCTCGCGACGCCGCTGTCCGCGTGGGCATCCGACTGCTTCGGCCGCAAGCCGGTGCTCGTCGTCGGTGCGATCGCGGCGCTGCTGTCGGGTTTCGCGATGGAGCCGCTGCTCGGCAGCGGCTCGATGCCGCTCGTCGCGCTGTTCCTGACGATCGAGCTGTTCCTGATGGGCGTGACGTTCGCGCCGATGGGCGCGCTGCTGCCGGAACTGTTCCCGACCAACGTCCGCTATACGGGCGCGGGTGTCGCGTACAACCTCGGCGGGATCCTCGGCGCATCGATCGCGCCGTATATCGCGCAGTTGCTGGCGGCGCGCGGCGGGCTGTCGTGGGTGGGCGGCTATGTGTCGGTGGCGGCGGCCATCAGCCTGATCGGCGTGCTGCTGATGCGCGAAACGCGCGACGCGTCGCTCGTCTGACACTCCGGGGCGACCCGGGTTGTGCGGTGGGCGGCGCTGCCTATACTCGATCCTGGGTGCGCCGCCGCGCGCGCCCGGGATCCCGCCCCGAAGGAGCCGCCGCCATGAACATCCGCCTCGGCAATGCCGATCTCGTCCTGATTCTTGCGCTCGCGCTGGGTGGCGCACTGCTGCTCGCGCTGCGCTTCCGGCCGAAGACGTGGCGCGGCCTCGTGTTCGAGGCGCTGCTGGCGAATCTCGCGGCGATCGCCGCCGTCGTCACGGTCGAGGCGCTGCTCGCCTGAGACGCCCGCCGCGCCGCGTCAGGCGGTCAGCCGCGCGCGCTGCGCGCCGTAGGCCGGGGCGACCGCATCGATCGCATCCAGTGCCTGCGCGACCGTCGGCACCGTGCCCGCCTCGCCGATCGACAGCGCATTCGGTGCGCCGCCGATCCCGCAATGGTGCCGCGACGTCGCGACGAAAATCATCACGGCCGGCCGCTGCAGCGCACGCGCCATGTGCACGAACCCCGTGTCGACCCCTACCACGAGCGCAGCCCGGCCGATCGCCGCGCCGAGTTCGCGCACCGTCATCGCGGGCAGCACGACCGCGCCCGGCGCGCGCGCGGCGATGTCCTGCGCATCGTCGTGCTCGGCCGCCGATCCCCACGGCAACAGCACGCGCACGCCGCGCGCCATCATCTGCGTGGCGAGCGCGGCCCAGTGCTCGGCCGGCCATTTCTTGTCCGGGTTGGACGTCGCATGGAACAGCAGCATGAACGGAGCGTCATCGCCCAAGGCCGCCGGCAGGCTCACGTCCTGCGGCGGGACGATGCCGTAGGTGGCGACGCCCTCGGGCACGTAGCCGAGCGCCTCGCCCGCGCTCACGCGCATCCCGTGCCACGCATCGCAGTCCGGCCGCGGGCCGAAACGATGCGAATACACGAAGCGTGCGCCCGTCTCGCCGAGATCCTGCGTCTGGTAGCCGACGCGGCGCGCAGCGCGCGCCAGCGCCGATATGATCGCGCTCTTGTAGACGCCGTGCAGGTCGATCACCGCATCGTAGCGGTGCGCGCGCAGCGCGCCGATCGACGCCGAGATCGCCTTCAGGTCGCCACGATTGCGCAGTTTCTTGAACCGGCGCAGCGGCGCGCACAGGACATGGGTGACGCCCGGATGCCAGCGCACGACCTCCGCACACGATTCGTCCACCGCCCAGTCGACCACGACGCCGGGAAAGGCGCGATGCAGATCGGCGACGACGGGCAACGTCTGGACGACGTCGCCGAGCGACGTCACTTTCACGATGAGGATACGTTTCACGATATGTGGGGATAGACCTGCCAATTTGGCATGCTAACGATGGTTACCCATCGCGAACATTACGCGAGAATTACTTTTGCAACAAAATGCATCTTGGCGGCGAATGATTGCCGCGCCCCGCTCGCATCCGGTTCTTTTTATAATCCGATTTTTGCCTTCCGGCCAGCGTCGATGCCACGCCCCGCGCTTCCCGCCCTGTTTCCCGCCCTCACCCGCCGCTCGCTGAGAATCTGGCGCCAGTACGGCGTTTTCTGGCTCGGCGCCATCGTCGTCGGCCTCGCGGCCGTGCTCTACGCGAGGCTGATCGACTGGGGCTACGAAACCTTTCGCACGATGCGCGATCACGCCGCGTGGCTGCCGCTGCTGCTGACGCCGGCCATCGCCGCGCTGTCGGTATGGATCACGCGCCGCTTCTTCCGCGGCGCCGAGGGCAGCGGCATCCCGCAGGTGATCGCGACGCTGCATGCACGCCCGAGCGCGTTCGGCGCCCGGCTGCTAACGCTGCGCATCCTGTTCGGCAAGGTGCTGGTGTCGTTCCTGGGCATTTTGGGCGGCTTCACGATCGGCCGCGAAGGGCCGACCGTGCAGGTCGGCGCGGCGCTGATGTTCAATCTGCGGCGCTTCTACCCGCGCTCGAACGCGCAGATCGAACGCCAGCTGGTACTGGCCGGCGCGGCGGCCGGGCTGTCGGCCGCGTTCAATACGCCGCTCGCCGGGATCGTGTTCGCGATCGAGGAGCTGACACGCAGCTTCTCCGCGCGCGCCAGCGGGGTGCTGATCACCGCGATCATCCTCGCCGGCGTCGTCGCGCTCGGCCTGAACGGTAATTACACGTATTTCGGCACGATCGATGCCGGCCCCCATTTCCCGAAGCTGCTCGCGCTCGCCGTGCTGGTCACCGCGATCGTGACGGGGATCGCGGGCGGCCTGTTCTGCTGGCTGCTGCTCAACACGGGGCGCTGGCTGCCCGCGCGACTGCTCGACCTGTATCGCGAGCGGCCGATCGCGTTCGCCGCGCTGTGCGGCTTCACGATCGCCGTCGTCGGCCTCGTATCGGGCGGCACGACTTTCGGCAGCGGCTATGCCGAAGCGCGCGGCCTGCTCGACGGCAGCCAGCATCTGTCGGTGTTCTATCCGTTCCTGAAGATGGCATCGATGGTCGCGTCGTACCTGCCGGGCATCCCGGGCGGCATCTTCGCGCCGTCGCTGTCTATCGGCGCCGGGTTCGGCAACCTGCTGCATGGGGTGTTCAGCAACATGAGCCTGCCGATGCTGATCGCGCTCGCGATGGTCGGCTATATGGCGGCCGTCACGCAGTCGCCGATCACGTCGTTCGTGATCGTGATGGAGATGATCAACGGTCACGCGCTCGTGATTTCGCTGATGGCGACCGCTCTGGTGTCGAGCCGCGTATCGCGCTTCTTCGCGCCGCCGCTGTACGAATCGCTCGCCCAGCGCTATCTCGCGCCGCCCGTCGCGGCCGCGGAACCGGCTGCCGCAGCCGCGGCAAGTACGACGATGGGAACCGGCGTCACCGAGCCGCAGGATGCGGCCGCCGCGCCCGCCGATCCGCTCGACACGCTGCGCGACGAAGGCGATGACGGCAACGAAGCGACGGCCGCCGTACCTGTCGACGGCGCGGTCGATGGCGCGGCTGACGCACCGGCGCCGCGCGACGATGCGCCGGCTGCAGCCGACACGAACGGCCCGGCGCAGCCCGGCCCGCGCGACGCTCAGTAGATCACGACGGGGGCCGGCCGGTAATACACGGGCCGCGCCGGCACGACGATGCAGCCGGCCAGCGTGATCGCGACGAGCGCGATGGCGATTGCGGTTCTTTTCATCGCCCGCCTCCGTCACGCCCAGTGGCCACGGGTCCAGAACCAGTTCGGACCGCGCTGGTCCCAATGGCCCGGCACCCATCGCATGCCGATGCGCTCGGCTTCCCAGTGGCCGCCGATCCACACGTAGCGGCCATGCTCCCAGTGCCAGTGCCCACGGTCCCACACGTAGCCCACGCGGGCGGCCGGCACGACCTCGTAGCGCACCGGCGGCGGCGCGTTCGGCGCGACGACGACGATTTCCTCGGTACGCACGGCGACCGGCTCGGCGACGACCACACGCCCCTGCGGCGCGATCACGGGCGTGCCGACGAGAATCTCGTCCGCATGCGCGGCGAGCGGTGCGACGACGGCTGACAGGCCCGCGGCACACAGCGCGAGCGAAACGATACGACGTTGAACGGTAGAGACAGCCATCACAACCTCCAGGTTGAACAAGTTACGCGAGCGTATTCGTTCAATGCGGGAGGCGCGGTAACGGCCGACAGACGCCGTGTTACGGCGTGCCCGAAAGTGCAACAGGGCGTAAGACGCGCACGGCGGCGAATGCCGCCGTGCGGGGGGATACTGCGACGGTCAGGCTTGCGGGATCTCGATCTTCACTTCGAGGACTTCGAGATCGTCCTGGCGCTCGAGGCTCACGCGGATGTCATCGTTCGAAATTTGGACGTACTTCGAGATGACCGCGACCAGCTCCTTCTGCAGCGCCGGCAGGTAATCGGCCGGCGGCCGGCCGCCGACGCGCTCGTGCGCGATGATGAGCTGCAGGCGCTCCTTCGCGACCGATGCGGACTTCTTCTTCTCGCCGAGGAGAAACGAAAGGATGGACATGAGCGGCCTCCGTTACTTGCTGCCGAAGAGGCGCTGCAGCAGGCCCGGCTTCTGGTAATCGGTGAAGCGCAGCGGCTTGTCTTCGCCGAGGAAGCGCGAGACGACGTCCTTGTACGCTTCAGCGACGTCGGTGCCGTCGATGTGCACGGCCGGCAGACCCTGGTTCGACGCATGCAGCACGGCTTCCGATTCGGGCACCACGCCGATCAGCTTGATGCGCAGGATCTCGCTGATGTCCTCGAGCGACAGCATCTCGCCTTCGCTCACGCGCTTCGGGCTGTAGCGCGTGATCAGCAGATGCTCCTTGATCGGATCCTTGCCTTCGGTCGCGCGCTTCGTCTTCGACGACAGGATGCCGAGAATGCGGTCCGAGTCGCGCACCGACGACACTTCCGGGTTCGTGACGATCAGCGCTTCGTCCGCGAAGTACATCGCGTGCAGCGCACCCGCCTCGATACCGGCCGGCGAATCGCAGACGATGAATTCGAAGTCCATCGCGACGAGGTCGTTCAGCACCTTCTCGACGCCGTCGCGGGTCAGCGCATCCTTGTCGCGCGTCTGCGACGCCGGCAGGATGAACAGGTTCTCGCACTTCTTGTCCTTGATCAGCGCCTGGTTCAGGTTCGCTTCGCCCTGGATCACGTTCACGAGGTCATACACCACGCGGCGCTCGCAGCCCATGATGAGATCGAGGTTGCGCAGGCCGACGTCGAAGTCGATCACGGCCGTCTTGTGGCCGCGCAGCGCGAGACCGGACGCGAAGCTCGCGCTCGTCGTCGTCTTGCCCACGCCGCCCTTGCCCGAGGTCACCACGATGATTTTTGCCATTTACCCAATACCCTGTGTTCGTCAATGAGAGCCGATCGATCCGGAGCGCACCGCGTGTCGTTACGTCAGGCGCAGCGGTTCGATCATCAGTTTTTCCTCTTCGAGCCGGATCTGCACCGATTTGCCCAGAACTTCAGCGGGCAGCGGGTTCTCGGTTGTCCGATAGATACCCGCGATCGAAATCAGTTCCGGCTCCAGACACGTGCAGAAAATGCGCGCGTCGTGATTGCCGTGCACGCCCGCGAGTGCGCGGCCGCGCAACGGCGCGTAGATGTGGATGTTGCCTTCCGCGATGATTTCCGCACCGTGACTGACCGGCGCGAGCACCACGAGGTCTCCTTTCGCGTAAATCTGCTGCCCCGAACGCAACGGCCGGTCGATCACCAGCGTCTGGCCGCCGGCCTGCGAGAGCGTCGGCGTGGCGTCCGACGACTGTTCGGGCACCGCTGCGGCTGCCGCAGCGGCGGCGGGCTCGACGGCTGGCACAGCCGCCGGTTCCGCTTCGTCGGTATGTTTCGCGGCCGGCGCGCGGCGGTCGCGCGCCTCCAGCAACGGCAGGCCGGCTTCCCCCGCCCAGCCCTGCGTGGCCAGTGCGACGACACCCACCGGCCGCATCCGCACGTCGTTCAACATCTGGCGGATGTCCGCGAGCGCGACGCGTTCGCCGTCAGCCAGGCGGCGGACGTCGATCGCGACGACATCGTCGGCGAAAAACTCGGGAGTCGCTTCGAAGCGCTTGACCAGTTCGGTACGCAACGCATCGAGATCGGTCGTCTTCACGGTGAACAGCAACGTATCGACCGATCCGCTGCGCAGCTCGAAGAATGGCGATTTTTTAAGCGACATGGACACTCTGCAAAAATTTTTTGCGTATTTTACAGGCGTCCACGCGCGCGGCCATTATTTTTGGGGAACCGGGTGGCGGCAGCCCGGGCGGTTGCACAACCGGCTGGCGCGCAGGCAGGCGGGCCGGACCTTCATCGCGCCGCGCGGCCCGCGTTCCGACGCGGGGTCAGTGCTTCACCCGCGACACGTACAGCGATTTCATCGCGCCGGGCATCCGTGCGATCGGCGCGTGTTCGCCGGTGTTGCCGAAACCCGCGCGCTCGTAGAAGCGGATCGCGTTGCGGTTCGCATCGGCGATCCATGCGTAGACGTCGCTCGCGCCGCGCTCGGCGAGCCATGCGGTGGCCGTCTCCAGCAGCAGCACGCCGCCGCGCAGATGACGCACCGCGTGCGCGACCCACAGCTCGCTGACGAACGCACGCCGATCGGGCGTGTTGTCGAAATAGGCGCCGATCATGCCGGCCGGATGGCCCTCGGTGTACAGCAGGAAAGTCGTCGATTCGTCGGACACGGCGCGCTGCGCGGCAATCGCCGACGCTGCGTCCGTTTCGACGTTCAGCAATTCGGCCTCCGGCGCTTCGCCGGGCGCATAGGGCTCACGCAACGATGCGGCGCGGAGTTCGCGATACACGCCGCCCTGGTCGGCAACGATACGACGAACGGTCAAGGTCGAACTCATGCAGGCACAGCCCCCTTCGGACAGCAAGCTACTAGCTTCAACCGAAAGCGGGGCATGAGTCAAATCGTTATTTTCAAATGGCGGCGCGAATCGAAAGGCGGCAGCGGGCGTGCGGCCGGTCGGTGTGCAGGTGCAGCATCGCCCACGCGATGCAGGCGAGCGGACGACCGCCCAAACGGCTTCGTTCGACGCATCGCGCCGATCGCCTTGCGACATCAGGCAGTCGCCGGTTCGACGCTGCGCCATTCAACACAGAAGGCGTAATGCTCCGTAATATTGGTAACCCGAACGCAAGCGGGATGGGTACCCGTCACATCTCCCATATTGCGTCGCAACATTTGTTGCGGCCCCGTGGCGCCGAAGCCAGTACCCGTCACGACGCGATATTCGTCTGACCAAGCCGTCGTTCACGAGAGCCGATTCGACGTTACGCGCATGTTTCAATCAGCGTGCGCGAGCCCTTCCCTGATTGCGCGGAACGCCCCCTTCCGTTTGGAGCCGCGCGCCTAGCGCCGGAGTTTGGCAAGCGCGCGCGTGGATCGTATAACGGCAGAACCGGGTGACGATCCGGCGCAACCGCACGTGCGTCGCGGACCAACGAGAATTCGAACAACCGTACAGGCGGCCGCCTTCGGCCGGCCGGCAGGAGGGAGACAATGGCAATGACCGACGGACCGGCTTCGGGCTGGTCGGATGGCAAGCGTTACCTGTGGCTGCTCGGCGCGTTGACGATCACGCTGCCGATCCTTGCCGCGCAGCTCGCGCTGTCGACGGGCCTGCACGTATTCTGGTGGTTCGGCCCGCTGTTCGCGTTCGGCGTAATTCCGATCCTCGACACGCTGATCGGCGACGATCGCGACAATCCGCCCGAGGCCGTCGTGCCGCATCTCGAACGGGAGCGCTATTACCGGCTGATCGTCTATATCGCGACGTTCGTCGAATACGTCGCGTTCTTCATGTGCGTACGGATCGTCGGCACGCATGCGCTCGCGTGGTACGACTACGTCGGCTTCGCGCTGTCGCTCGGCGCCGCGACGGGCATCTCGATCAATACCGCGCACGAACTCGGGCACAAGACCAACCGCTTCGAGCGCTGGCTCGCGAAGATCACGCTCGCGCCGGTCGCCTATGGCCACTTCTACGTCGAACACAACCGCGGCCATCACGTCCGCGTCGCGACGGCCGAGGATCCGGCGAGCGCACGCTATGGCGAATCGTTCTGGGCGTTCCTGCCGCGCACCGTGACCGGCAGCATCCGCTCGGCGTGGCGGCTCGAGAAGGCCCGCCTCGAACGGCTCGGGCATTCGCCGTGGACCTGGCGCAACGAGGTGCTGCACGCGTGGGCGATGACCGTCGTCGTGTGGGGCATCGCGATCGCGATGGCCGGCAAGGTCGTGATCCCGTTCCTCGTGATCCAGGCCGTCTACGGCGCGTCGCTGCTCGAAGTGGTGAACTACGTCGAGCACTACGGGCTCGGCCGCCGCAAGCTGCCGAGCGGCCGCTACGAACGCTGCACGCCGCAGCATTCGTGGAACAGCAATCACGTCGTCACCAACCTGTTCCTGTACCAGTTGCAGCGGCACGCCGACCATCACGCGAATCCGACGCGCTCGTACCAGGCGCTGCGCCACTTCGACGATTCGCCGCAACTGCCGGCCGGCTACGCGACGATGATCCTGTTCGCGTACGTGCCGCCGCTCTGGTATCGCGTGATGAATCCGCGCGTCGTCGCGCACTACGGAGGCGACATGGCGCAATCGAACATCAAGCCTTCGATCCGCGCCCGGGTGCTCGCGCAATATCCGTCTGCTGCGTGATCGCGGCAGACGGGTCGCGGCAGGCGTGAGCCCGCGCGACGGCGGCGAACGTATCGATCGAACGGTCGGGAGTAGGGATACCGTATAGCGCGCCACAGAACATCGGCAGCAGCGACGGCGAATGCGACGGGGATCTTGTAGCTCGGCTTCACGAGCCGTTGCCGCTGCAACGGCCTGCGACACGTCGCGCCGCAGACCCAAAACGAAAAGCCCCTTGATCCTTCCGGATCAAGGGGCTTCGTATTTTGGCGGAGAGGGTGGGATTCGAACCCACGGTACGGGGAAACCGTACGCCTGATTTCGAGTCAGGTACATTCGACCACTCTGCCACCTCTCCTTCCTTGCTGCTTTACTGCATTTCGCGTTTGGTCGTTTCCGCGAAAGAAAAGATTATAGAACGATCTCTTCGATGCCTGCAAGCCCCTTTTTGCAAATTTTTTGCGAGGTCTGCAGGCGCCCGCAGGCACGCGAGCTTACGACGCCTGCACCGGCGCGTCGATGCGCTCGATGCCGCCCATGTACGGACGCAGCACTTCCGGCACCGTGACCGAGCCGTCCGCGTTCTGGTAGTTCTCCAGCACCGCGACGAGCGTGCGGCCGACCGCGAGACCCGAACCGTTCAGCGTATGCACGAGCTCGGGCTTGCCCTGCGCGTTGCGGAAACGCGCCTGCATCCGTCGCGCCTGGAACGCCTCGGTGTTCGAGCAGCTGGAGATCTCGCGATAGGTGTTCTGCGCAGGCAGCCACACTTCGAGGTCGAACGTCTTCGCGGCCGAGAAGCCCATGTCGCCCGTGCACAGCGTGATCACGCGGTACGGCAGGCCGAGCTTCTGCAGAATCGCTTCCGCATGGCCGACCATCTCGTCGAGCGCCGCGTACGACGTTTCCGGCGCGACGACCTGCACCATTTCGACCTTGTCGAACTGGTGCTGGCGAATCATCCCGCGCGTGTCGCGGCCGTACGAACCGGCTTCGGAGCGGAAGCACGGGGAATGCGCGGTGAGCTTGATCGGCAGCGCGGCCGCGTCGACGATCGATTCGCGCACGGTGTTCGTCAGCGAGATTTCCGACGTGGAAATCAGGTACTGCGTGACCTTGTTCTCCTCGCCGCCTTTCTCGACGCGGAACATGTCGTCCGCGAACTTCGGCAGTTGGCCCGTACCGTACAGGATCTCGGGGTTCACGATGTACGGCGTATACGCCTCGGTGTAGCCGTGCTGCTGCGTGTGCGTGTCGATCATGAACTGCGCGAGCGCACGGTGCAGACGGGCAATCGAACCGCGCAGCATCGTGAAGCGCGCGCCGGCGAGCTTCGCGCCGGTCTCGAAATCGAGACCGAGCGGCGTGCCGACGTCGACGTGATCCTTCACCTCGAAGTCGAACGCGCGCGGCGTGCCCCAGCGGCGCACCTCGACGTTGTCGGCTTCGTCCTTGCCGACCGGCACGCTTTCGTGCGCGATGTTCGGCATGCCCAGCAGCAAGTCGGACAGGCGCGCCTGGATGTCGCCGAGCTTGGCTTCCGACGCCTTCATTTCGTCGCCGATCCCGCCGACCTCGGCCATCACGGCCGACGTGTCCTCGCCCTTGCCCTTCATCGCGCCGATCTGCTTCGACAGGCTGTTGCGGCGCGCCTGAAGCTCTTCGGTGCGGGTCTGGATCGCGCGGCGTTCCGCTTCGAGGGCGGAGAACGCGGCGATGTCGAGGGTGTAGCCGCGATCGGCGAGGCGCTGGGCGACGCCGTCGAGGTCTTTGCGCAGCAACTGGATGTCGAGCATGGGAGGACTTGGAGAATCGTTGTGTAAGACGGGAATTCTAACGCACCGCGCGGCCGCCACGGCACTGGCCGGACGGACTATGCTGCAAATGGGCGATGACCGCGGTGCAACGGCCGTGGCAGTATCGCATTGCCGGTTCGCCCTTCGGCACCGTCGAGTCGCGCGGCATCGAAGCGCCGCGGATCGCAAAACACCCGTGCGTGCGCGCAGCAGCGCATCGAACGGCGCACCTGCCGCCCGCCACACCACCCCAAGGAACCTGATGGCCATCGAACTGGACAAGGACGTACGCGACCGCGCGATCGCGTCGCTGCAACGCTATTTCACGGAAAACATGGACGAGCCGATCGGCAATATCCAGGCCGGCGCGCTGCTGCACTTCTTCGTCGAGGAGATCGCGCCCGCGATCTACAACCTCGCGATCGCCGATGCGCAGCAGAGCCTGCACGCCCGCGTGACCGAGCTCGACATCGAGTGCCATCAGGAGCCGTTCGGCTACTGGAAGAAGCAGCCGGCCCGCAAGCGCTGATGCGTTCGCGACGGCACCGGCGCGGGCCGCGCCGACCGTCGACTCGTCAGTCCTTCTTGCCGGCTTCGCGATCGAGTTCGCGCAGCCACGCGAGCTTGTCGGCGATCTTCGATTCGAGCCCGCGCGGCACCGGCTTGTACCAGTGCGGTTCGCGCATCCCGTCCGGCAGGTACGTCTCGCCGGCCGCATACGCATTCGGCTCGTCGTGCGCGTAACGGTAGGCGTGGCCGTAGCCGAGCTCCTTCATCAGCTTGGTCGGCGCGTTGCGCAGATGCACGGGTACCTCGCGCGACTTGTCCTGCTTCACGAACGCCATCGCCTGGTTGAACGCGTTGTAGCCCGCGTTGCTCTTCGCCGCGCACGCGAGATAGATCACCGCCTGCCCGAGTGCGAGCTCGCCTTCCGGCGAGCCGAGCCGCTCATACGTCTCGGCCGCATCGTTCGCCATCTGCAGCGCGCGCGGATCGGCGAGGCCGATGTCTTCCCATGCCATCCGCACGATCCGCCGCGCGAGATACTTCGGATCGGCGCCCCCGTCGATCATCCGGCAGAACCAGTACAGCGCGCCGTCCGGGCTCGAGCCGCGCACCGACTTGTGCAGCGCCGAGATCTGGTCGTAGAAGTTGTCGCCGCCCTTGTCGAAGCGCCGTGCGTTCAGCGTCATCGCGCTGCTGACGAAGTCGGCATCGATCGTCGCGACGCCGGCCGACGCGGCCGCCGTCTGCGCCTGCTCGAGCAGGTTCAGGAAACGGCGCGCATCGCCGTCCGCATAGCCGACCAGCGTATCGATCGCCTTGTCGTCGAACGCAAGGCCGTCGAGCGCGATGTCCTGCGCGCGCTTGAGCAACTGGCGCATCTCGTCGTCGTTCAGCGACTTCAGCACGTACACCTGCGCACGCGACAGCAACGCCGAGTTGACCTCGAAGCTCGGGTTCTCGGTCGTAGCTCCAATGAAGGTCACGAGCCCCGACTCGACGAACGGCAGCAACGCGTCCTGCTGCCCCTTGTTGAAGCGGTGGATCTCGTCGACGAACAGGATCGTGTGGCGGCCGGTGCGGTTCAGCGTGTCCTTCGCCTGCTCCATCGACTCGCGGATGTCCTTCACGCCGCCGAGCACCGCGGACAGCGCGATGAACTCGCAGTCGAACGCGAGTGCGGTGAGCCGTGCGAGCGTCGTCTTGCCGACACCGGGCGGCCCCCAAAGAATCATCGAATGCGGCTTGCCCGATTCGAACGCGAGCCGCAGCGGCTTGCCTTCGCCCAGCAAATGCGTCTGGCCGATCACCTCGGCGAGCGTCTTCGGCCGCAGCGCCTCGGCGAGCGGGCGGCGCGGCTCGACTTGAAACAGGTCGGACATGAACCCTCGCTCCACATCAAACGATGGCGGCCGAACCGGCCGCCGGACCCGTCATTATGACAGCCGCACGAAGCCGTCGCCGCGCCTGGTGCACGTGCCCGGTGCACGTGCCCGGTGCCCGCGCCTGTTGCACGCGCCCGTTGCACGCGCCTGTTGCACGCGCCCGGTGCCCGCGCCCCGAAACAACACGGGCCTGCCGTCGCCGGCAGGCCCGTTGCGGAAAAGCGGCGCGCGGCGCCGGTCAGCCGGTAATCACGTCGGCGCCCTTCGGTACCACGAACTTGAACGTATCGCCCTTCAGCGGCGGATTCGTCTGGATGTTCGTAAAGGTCAGCAGCGTGACGTTGCCGAACACGTCGTGCAGCTCCATCGCGGCGAGCGTGCCATTCTTGAAGCCGATGCCGATCCGCTGGAACTGCGTGTCCTGCGCCTTCGGCAGCATCTCGAGCCACTCGATGCCGCCCTTCTCGCCGGCATCGCGCAGCGTGTAGCTCTTGTCGAGATCGTTGCTGCCGAACAGGATCGCGGCGGGGCTCGCGCCCAGCGCGCCGTTCAGCTTGCGCTCGGTGACCTGGTTCAGGTCGCGGTCGTACACGTAAAGCTTGTCGCCGTCGGCCTGCAGCACCTGCTGGTACGGCTTCTGGTACGTCCAGATGAACTTGCCCGGGCGCGCGAACACGAACGTGCCGCTCGAATTGTCGGTGGGCTTCGGCGCGGCCTGCGCAGCACTCGCGCCCTTCGCCGGCGCCTTGACGATCTGTTGCGTGAAGTCGCCCTTCGCCGAACGCACCTGCGACACGAAAGCCTTCAGCTGCTCGGTGCCGCCCGCGAACGCGTGCGTGGCCGCGAGCATCAGCGACGCGCCGGCGAGCGCCGCGCCGAGCCAGCGTCGCGTCGAACGAAGGGACAATGCGAACGAATGTTGCTGCATATTGCGGTTTTCTCCTTGGATGGCCGGCGCTGCGGGCGCCGCGGACTCATTCCGCGTCGCGCGCCGGCACAAGAATTTCGCGGTTGCCGCTCGACGACATCGCCGATACGAGCCCCGACTGCTCCATCTGCTCGAGCAAACGCGCCGCGCGGTTATAGCCGATCCGCAGATGGCGCTGCACGAGCGAGATCGACGCACGGCGGTTCTTGATGACGATCTCGACCGCCTGGTCGTATAGCGGATCAGACTCGCCGCCGCCTTCGCCGGTTCCCGCGCCGGCCGAGCCCTCGTCGCCGTCGGCGGTGCCGCCTTCGAGCAGACCCTCGACGTAGTTCGGCTCGCCCTGCTCCTTGAGCTTCTCGACGACGCGATGAACTTCGTCGTCGCCGACGAACGCGCCGTGCACGCGCACCGGCAACCCGCTACCGGGCGGCAGGTACAGCATGTCGCCCATCCCGAGCAGCGATTCGGCGCCCATCTGGTCGAGAATCGTGCGCGAGTCGATCTTCGACGACACCTGGAACGCGATCCGCGTCGGCACGTTCGCCTTGATCAGACCCGTGATCACGTCGACCGACGGACGCTGCGTGGCCAGGATCAGGTGGATGCCGGCCGCGCGCGCCTTCTGCGCGATCCGCGCAATCAGTTCCTCGACCTTCTTGCCGACGACCATCATCAGGTCGGCCAGCTCGTCGATGACGACGACGATGTTCGGCAGGCGACCGAGCGGCTCCGGATCTTCCGGCGTCAGGCTAAACGGATTCGGCAGCTTTTCCTCGCGCTTCGCCGCCTCGTCGATCTTGTTGTTGTAGCCCGCCAGGTTGCGCACGCCGAGCTTGCTCATCAGCTTGTAGCGGCGCTCCATCTCCGCGACCGTCCAGTTCAGTGCATGGCCGGCCTGGCGCATGTCGGTGACGACCGGGCACAGCAGGTGCGGAATGCCCTCGTAGACGCTCATTTCGAGCATCTTCGGGTCGATCAGGATCAGGCGCACCTGGTCAGCCGTCGCCTTGTACAGCAGCGACAGGATCATCGCGTTGATCCCGACCGACTTGCCGGAACCGGTCGTGCCGGCAACGAGCAGGTGCGGCATCTTCGCGAGATCCGCGCACACCGGCTTGCCGCCGATGTCCTTGCCGAGACTCAGCGTCAGCGCCGACGACGCGGCGGCATAGACTTCGGAGCCGATGATCTCGGACAGGTGCACCGTCTGGCGGCGCTGGTTCGGCAGCTCGAGCGCCATGTAGTTCTTGCCGGGAATCGTCTCGACGACGCGGATCGACACGAGCGACAGCGAGCGCGCGAGATCCTTCGCCAGATTGACGATCTGGCTGCCCTTCACGCCGGTGGCCGGCTCGATCTCGTAGCGCGTGACGACCGGGCCCGGATACGCGGCGACGACGCTCGCCTCGACGCCGAAGTCCTTCAGCTTCTTCTCGATCAGACGCGACGTGAATTCGAGCGTATCGGCGGAAATCGACTCCTGCGCCTTCGGCGCGGGGTCGAGCAGCGACACCGGCGGCAGCGTCGAATCGCCCGGCAGGTCGGTGAAGAGCGGCACCTGGCGCTCGCGCTCGACGCGCTCGGACTTCGCCGGCGTGACGACCGGCGGCACGATCGTCACGGGCTCGTGATCCTCGATGCGCACGCGCTCCTCCTCGACCTTGCCTTCGCGGCGTACGGCCGCGGCCTCGCCGAGCTTGCGGTCGCGCTCGGCCTCGCGGCGCAGCTTCGCGACGTTCACGGCGGACAGGATCGCGCCGCCGACGCGCTCGGCGACCGACAGCCACGAGAAGCGGAAATACAGCGACAGGCCGATCGCGAGCGCGATCAGCAGCAGCAGCGTGCCGCCGGTGAAACCGAACGCGTGCGACATCGCTCCCGCGACGGCCTCGCCGACGACGCCGCCCGGCGCACGCGGCAGTTGCACCTTCAGCGACCACATGCGCAGCGCCTCGATGCCGTCGCACGCCAGCACGACGAGCACGAACGCGAGGATTTCGGTGAGCCAGCCGATCGGCCGCTCGGGTTCGTCCGCGACCGCCTCGTGGCGCGTGATGCGGCGGTAATTGACGGCAATGCGCCGCGCGAGCGGCACGATCAGCCAGTAGGCCGACAGGCCGAACAGCAGCAGGATGATGTCGGCCGTCCAGGCGCCGACGCGGCCGGCCCAGTTCGAGATGTGGTCCACCTGGGCGGCGTGCGTCCAGCTCGGATCGCGCCGGCTGTAGCTCAGCAGGGCCATCACCAGAAAGGCGCAGAGCGCGACCTGGAGAATCCAGCGGATCTCCGTGAGGAGCTTCGACATCCGGTGCGGCAACGCCTGTGCCTGGGCGGAATAAGGAGCTTTTGCCATGAATCCGTATAAAGAGGACGGGCCGTGCGCCCGCCTGTCGTTCGATCCCGCTTATTGTAAACGCTGCACCGGGCCGCCAAGTGTAAATGACGGTTACATAACGGGGTCGGGGTGCCGCTCGTCCGGCGGAAATGCTCCGCATCGGCCGCGTCGGGCTCGTGGCCGGCCGTCGGACGCCGCTGCCGCGCCGCCCCCGAGCCGGCGTCATGCCCCGCCCCGCGTGCGCGGCCGTTTCGCCGGGAGAGACTATCGCGACGATTGAAACTCTCGTTCGGCAGCGCAGCAACGGGGCCTTTATAATGCGCGTCTGATACCCATCTATGACGGCATCCCGGTCACCCCGGATCGTACGGCGAGCCCTACCCCGCCCGCCGGCCGCCTTTTACGGATTCGCACATGTCCACGCCCAAACACGCCAAAGTCCTGATTCTCGGTTCCGGCCCCGCCGGCTACACGGCTGCCGTCTACGCGGCACGCGCCAACCTGTCCCCGGTGCTGATCACCGGCATCGCGCAGGGCGGCCAGCTGATGACCACGACCGACGTCGAAAACTGGCCGGCCGACGCGAAAGGCGTGCAGGGTCCGGAGCTGATGGCGCGCTTCCTCGAGCACGCCGAGCGCTTCAACACCGAAATCGTGTTCGACCACATCCACACCGCGAAGCTGCACGAGAAGCCGATCCGCCTGATCGGCGACTCGGGCGAATACACGTGCGATTCGCTGATCATCGCGACCGGCGCGTCCGCGCAGTATCTCGGCCTGCCGTCCGAGGAAGCGTTCATGGGCAAGGGCGTGTCGGCCTGCGCGACCTGCGACGGCTTCTTCTATCGCGGCCAGGAAGTGGCGGTGATCGGCGGCGGCAACACGGCCGTCGAGGAAGCGCTCTACCTGACCGGCATCGCGAAGAAGGTCACGGTGATCCACCGCCGCGACAAGTTCCGCGCGGAGCCGATCCTGATCGACCGTCTGCTGGAGAAGGAAAAGGAAGGCGCGGTCGTGATCAAGTGGGATCACGTGCTCGACGAAGTGACGGGCGAGGATTCGGGCGTCACGGGCCTGCGCATCAAGAACGTGAAGACCGGCGCGACGGAAGACCTCAGCGTGCAGGGCGTGTTCGTCGCGATCGGTCACAAGCCGAACACCGACCTGTTCCAGGGCCAGCTCGAGATGAAGGACGGCTACATCCTGACGAAGAGCGGGCTGCACGGCAACGCGACGTCGACGAGCGTCGCCGGCGTGTTCGCCGCGGGCGACGTGCAGGACAACGTGTACCGCCAGGCGATCACCAGCGCCGGCACGGGCTGCATGGCCGCGCTCGACGCGCAGCGCTACCTCGAAAGCCTGCACGACAAGAAGTAAGCCGCGGGCCTTGCGGCGACGGGCGCTACAATGGCGTCCGCTGCCGCGAAGCAGGCCTGGCCGGACGAGCCGCTGCCGCCGCGCAGCGGCTTTTTTTTGCCCGCGCGCCCGAACGCGCCTGCCCTGCTTACCGAATCATGGCGAAGAACCAGCCCCATCCGAGCGATCCCGCGAAGCGGCAGATCGCCGCCCGTCCCGCGAACCCCGCGCCGGCGGCCCCGCCGCCCGCGCCCGATCCGGCCGCGTTGCGCGGCCAGGGGCTCGCGGGCCTCGGCGCATTGCGCAAGTCGCTGCAAGGCGAAGCCGACCGCCGCGAACGCGCGCGCATCGAAACGGCCAAGGCCGAGCGCAAGGCGGAAGCCGACGCGAACCTGTTCCGCAACGAGATCGGCGCAATCCGGCCGCTGAACGCGCCGCCGCGCGCGTCGTCCGGCCGCATGCCGCCCGACCCGGTGCCGAAGCAGACGCAGCGCGACGAGGAAGCCGTGCTGAACGCGACGTTGTCCGACGAATTCGATCCCGAGACGCTGCTCGACAGCGACGATTCGCTGTATTACCACCGCCCCGGCATCAGCCGCGACGTCGTGCGCAAGCTGCGCAGCGGCGCGTGGATCGTGCAGGCGCAGATCGATTTGCACGGGATGCGGCGCGACGAGGCGCGCGACGCGCTCGCCGAATTCATCCGCGAGGCCGGCAAGAAGGGGCTGCGCTGCCTGCGCGTGATCCACGGCAAGGGCCTCGGCTCGATCGGCAAGGAGCCCGTGCTGAAAGGCAAGGTGCGCGCGTGGCTCGTGCAGAAGGAAGAAGTGATCGCGTTCTGCGAGGCGCGCGGCCACGACGGCGGCGCGGGCGCGGTGCTGGTGCTGCTGCAGCCGTTCGCGGCGCCGGCCGACCGGGGGCCGCGTGCCGCATCCTAGGCTGACGCTCGCGATCGCCGTCCTGGAGGCGATCGCCACGCTGGCATTCGCGATTTCGGGGTTCATCGAAGCACGCAAGAACCGCCTCGACTCGGTCGGCACGTTCGTCGTCGCGCTCGCGACCGCGTTCGGCGGCGGCACGCTGCGCGACATCCTGCTCGAACGCCGGCCGTTCTACTGGGTCGTGCACGACGACTACGTGATCGCGATCTTCGTGCTCGCCCTCTTCGCGCCGTTCGTGCTGCGGATGCTGTCGCGGCTGTCGGCCGAGCGGTTGCTGCTGGTCGCCGACGCGATCGGGCTCGGGATCTTCAGCATCTCGGGCACGGCGATCGCGCTCGATGCCGAGATGCCGCGCTTCATCGCGGTGATGATGGGGGTGATCACCGGCGTGGTCGGCGGGATCGTCCGCGACGTGCTTTGCAACGACATCCCGCTGATCCTGCGCGATTCGCGGCCGTACGCGACCTGCGCGTTCGTCGGCTGCTGGTTCTATCTGCTGCTCGTGTGGCTGCAGTTCGACTCGGTGTACAGCGTGCTGCTCGCGACCGGCTTCATCCTCGTCGCGCGGCTCGCGACGTTCAAGTTCGACGTGCGGTTGCCGCACTGACCGCCGCCCCCAAAGGAAAGGGGCCGCCCGAAGACGACCCTTTTACGCTTCATTCGGCACGCGGCATCACG
The DNA here is from genome assembly GCF_001718555.1 of Burkholderia metallica. Lineage (NCBI taxonomy): Bacteria > Pseudomonadati > Pseudomonadota > Betaproteobacteria > Burkholderiales > Burkholderiaceae > Burkholderia > Burkholderia metallica. Next base: position 999,685 of record NZ_CP013401.1, on the reverse strand, counting down.
CGATCCGCTCTTCCGACGCCGGATCGAACAGCACCGCCTTCGACACGTCGAACAGCAGCGACTGCGTCTGCCCCGGCTGAGGATTCGCGGCCGGGTGCACGCGGCTCACGATCCGCTTGCCGTTCACCTGCGCGAACACGTGCGTGTCCGGCCCGGTCGGCTCGGTCACGTCGACGCGCACGTCGATCGGCTGCAGGCTCGACGCCTCGCCGTTGTGCGCGTTGCGCGCGTCGGTGATGCGCTCCGGACGCAGGCCGAGAATCACCTCGCGGCCGACGTGCGACTTCAGCTTCGCCGCGTCGAACGGCAGGTTCAGCGCGCTGCGTGCGAGGCCCGTGTCGATTTCGAGCGCGATCCCGCCGCCCTGCTCGACCAGTTTGCCGTTGATGAAGTTCATCGGCGGCGCGCCGATGAAGCCCGCGACGAACAGGTTCGACGGCGAATCGTAGATCTCCTGCGGCGCGCCGAACTGCTGGACCACGCCGTCCTTCATCACCGCGATCCGGTCGCCGAGCGTCATCGCCTCGATCTGGTCGTGCGTCACGTAGACGATCGTCGTGCCGAGGCGCTGGTGCAGCAGCTTGATCTCCGCGCGCATCTCGATGCGCAGCTTCGCGTCGAGGTTCGACAGCGGTTCGTCGAACAGGAACAGCGACGGATCGCGCGCGAGCGCGCGGCCCATCGCGACGCGCTGGCGCTGGCCGCCGGACAGCTGGCCCGGCTTGCGGTCGAGCAGGTGCTGGATCTGCAGCATCTGCGACACGCGGTCGACGATCTGCTGCTGCTCGCTCTTCGGCACCTTGCGGATGTTCAGGCCGAACGAGATGTTCTCGCGCACCGTCATCGACGGATACAGCGCGTACGACTGGAACACCATCGCGATGTCGCGATCCTTCGGCGACAGGTCGTTGACGACCTTGCCGTCGATGCAGATCTCGCCGCTCGTCACGGTTTCGAGCCCGGCGATCATGTTGAGCAGCGTCGACTTCCCGCAGCCCGACCCGCCGACCAGGATCAGGAACTGTCCGTCCTCGATCTCGATGTCGACACCCTTCAGGACCGGCACCCCGTTCGGGTAGGTCTTGTACACGTCACGGATGGAAAGGCTTGCCATGCTGTGAATCCTCTGTCTCGTCTCGCGCGGCGCACTGCGGCGCCGCGTCGGGTTCGTTTCGATGCGCCGCGCGCGAGGCGCGGCCGGTTCGTCGTATCGGCTAAAGCCGCGCTTACCCCTTCACCGCGCCCGCCGTCAGCCCGCGCACGAAGTAGCGGCCGGCGACGATGTAGACGAGCAGCGTGGGCAGCGCGGCGATGATCGCGCCGGCCATGTCGACGTTGTATTCCTTCACGCCCGTCGACGTGTTGACGAGGTTGTTCAGCGCCACCGTGATCGGCATCGAATCGACGCCGGAGAACACGATCCCGAACAGGAAGTCGTTCCAGATCTGCGTGAACTGCCAGATCAGGCACACCATGAAGATCGGCAGCGACACCGGCAGCAGGATCTTCGTGAAGATCGTGAAGAAGCCCGCGCCGTCGATGCGCGCGGCCTTCACGAGCTCGGCCGGCACGCTCACGTAGAAGTTGCGGAAGAACATCGTCGTGAACGCGATCCCGTACACGACGTGCACGAACACGAGGCCCGGAATCGTGTTCGCGAGGCCGAGCATCCCCTGCAGGCGCGCCATCGGCAGCAGGATCACCTGGAACGGAATGAAGCAGCCGACCAGCATCATCGTGAACAGCGCGTCCGCGCCGCGAAAGCGCCAGTGCGTGAGCACGTAGCCGTTGAACGCGCCGATCAGCGACGAGATCAGCACGGCCGGGATCACCATCTGCAGCGAGTTCAGGAAGAACGGCTTCATGCCGTCGCAGCGCACGCCGGTGCACGCGCCGCTCCATGCCTTCACCCACGGGTCGACGGTCCACGTGGTGGGCGGCGTCAGCAGGTTGCCGGTGCGCAGCTGGTCGAGATCCTTGAACGACGTCGACAGCATCACGTAGATCGGGAACAGGAAATACAGCGCGAACAGGATCAGTGCCGCATAGATCACTGCCCGGCCGATCGTCATCTTAGGCTGCATTGCGGGTGCTCCTCGATTCCATATACATCAGCGGCACCAGCACCGCGACCACGGTCGCGAGCATCATCACCGAGGACGCCGCGCCGAGCCCGAGCTGGCCGCGGTTGAACGAAAACGTGTACATGAACATGGCCGGCAGCGACGACGACGTGCCCGGCCCGCCCGCCGTCAGCGCGACGACGAGGTCGAAGGTCTTGATCGTGATGTGGCAGAGAATCAGCAGCACCGAGAAGAACACCGGGCGCATGCTCGGAATCACGATCTTGCGGTAGATGGTCGGCAACGTCGCGCCGTCGACCTGAGCGGCCTTGAAGATCTCGCCGTCGACGCCGCGCAGCCCCGCGAGGAACAGCGCCATCACGAAGCCGGTCGACTGCCACACGGCCGCGATCACCACGCAGAAGATCGCCTTGTCCGGATCGTCGAGCCAGCCGAACGAGAAGCTCGTCCAGCCCCAGTCGTGCATCACCTTCTCGAGCCCGAGGCCCGGGTTCAGGATCCACTGCCACGCGGTGCCGGTCACGATGAACGACAGCGCCATCGGGTACAGGAAGATCGCGCGCAGCGCGCCTTCGTTGCGGATCCGCTGGTCGAGCAGGATCGCGAGGAACAGCCCGAGCGCGACGCAGATCGCGATGAACGGAATCCCGAACCAGCCGAGGTTCGCGGCGGAGGTCCACCACACGTCGTTCTGGAACAGGTCCGTGTAACGGCCGAAGCCGTCGAAATCGTAGTTCGGCAACAGCCGCGAATTGGTCAGCGACAGATAGCCGGTAATCAGGATGAAGCCGTAGATGAACACCACGGCGATCGCGACGCTCGGCGCGAGCACGAGCTTCGGGATCCAGCGATCGGCGAAGGCCGACATCGGCGACGTACGCCGCGCGGCGGCAGCGCCGGATCCGTTTCCGCTAAGAGGGGCAGCCACTTGATTCGACTCCTGGAACGAGGGCGACGCAGGCCGGGCCGGCGCCAGGTACGGCACGGGCTTCGCGGGCGAGCCCGTTTGCTGCACATGCAAAAACGCCCGGCCGATGAAGCGTTTCCGGCCGGGCGCCTGTCGCGCGTTACTTGACCTTCGCGGCCTTCGCGAGCGCGGCGACCGCGCTCTTCGAATCCTGCTGCGAGTTCATGAACTTCGTCACGACGTCGGTGATCGCGCCGGCGGTCGCGTCGCTCTGCGCCATCCCGTGCGCGAGCGACGGCACGAAGCCGCCCGACTTGATCGCGGTCTGCTCGTCGGCGTACGACTTCTTCGCGCAGTCGTCGAACTTGTCCATCTTCACGCCGAGGCGCACCGGCACCGAACCCTTCAGCAGGCTGAACTGCTCCTGGAAGTCCGGCGTCATGATCGTCTTCGCGAGTGCGATCTGGCCCGGCGTCGCGTTCTTCTCGCCCTTCTGCTGGAAGAACACGAACGAGTCGACGTTGAACGTGTACGAATTCGCGGTGCCCGGCACCGGCGCGCAGATGTAGTCCTTGCCCGCCTTCTTGCCGGCGTTCTCGAACTCGCCCTTCGCCCAGTCGCCCATGAACTGCATGCCGGCCTTGCCGTTGATCACCATCGCGGTCGCGAGGTTCCAGTCGCGGCCGTTGCGGCCGGTATCGAAGTAGCCCTGGATCTTGCGCACCGTATCGAACACGGACAGCATCTGCGGCGACGTCAGCGTCGCCTGGTCGAGATCGACGAGCGCCTTCTTGTAGAACGCCGGGCCCTGCGACAGCACGACGTCTTCCCACAGCGTCAGGTCCTGCCACGGCTGGCCGCCCATCGCGACCGGCTGGATGCCCGCGGCCTTCAGCTTGTCGGCCACCGCGAAGAATTCAGGCCAGGTGGTCGGCACCTTCGCACCGACCTTGTCGAGCGCGGCCTTGTTGATGTACAGCCAGTTCACGCGGTGCACCGAGAACGGCGCCGCGACGGTGTGGCCCTTGTACTTGATGATCTTGTCGATTTCCGGCGGCAGGTTCTGCTTCCAGTCGCCGGCGGCGGAATCGATGTTGACGAGCACGCCCTGGTCGGCCCAGTCCTGGATCAGCGGGCCCTTGATCTGCGCGGCCGACGGTGCGTCGCCGCTGATCACCTTGGTCTTCAGCGCGGTCATCGCCGCGGCGCCGGCGCCGCCCGCGACCGCGAAGTCCTTCCACACGTAGCCCTGCTTCTGCAAGTCGTCCTTCAGCACGCCGACGGCTTTCGATTCGCCGCCCGAGGTCCACCAGTGCAGCACCGTTACGTTCTCGGCTGCCTGCGCCGCCACGGCGCCAGCCATCAGACCTGCCGCGCAGAGCGCACCCATGATCGAGCGAACTTTCATTACTTATCTCCTCCAGACTGAATCAACTCGTGAGGTTCCCTCACCGGGAACCGGCTTCTTGATAAACGACGGGGAAATCGAGCCGCGGGACGCATGCAGCGTACGGGGCCGATGACCGGCCGGGCTCTTACAGAAAGCGTGAATCGAGATTCAACGGCGTGTCTCCTCATTGTGTTTCTGGCCCGCCGCGATGACGCGGCGCGAGCCCGGGGCCGACGGCGCGCGGACGATGCGCGCCGTCAATGTCCGATAACATTCGGCACAAGGCGTTCCCGAAGGCGAAGCTCGCGCAGTTCGTCGACCGCACTTCTTTTTTTCTTCACCCAGGTGCTACCCCTTGCGGCGGATTGTAGTTAAACTACAATTCAGTGTCAAAAATATTTTTATCGCACTACGGATCGCTTCCGAGCACCCCCAACACGGCGGAGACACATGCATACCGATTCCAGCTTTACCTTCGTACTTTTCGGCGGCACCGGCGATCTGTCGATGCGCAAGATCCTGCCCGCGCTGTTCGAAGCGCACCGCGGCAACATGCTCGCGGAAGGCGGCCGGATCGTCGCCGTCGCGCGACACGAATCGGATCGGGCCCACTATCTCGAGTGGGTCGACACGCATGTGAAACCGCATGCGGCGAAGGCAGCCGGCAGCGCATTCGACGAAGCCTCGTGGAAGTCATTCCTCGAGCGCATCGAATACGTGAACCTCGACCTCGGCCGCGCGGAAGACTACGTCGTGCTGCGCGACGCGGTCGCGCATCTGCCCGGCATCCGCGTGTTCTATCTCGCGACGGGTCCGTCGCTGTTCGTGCCGATCTGCAAGGCGCTGGCGTCGGTCGGCCTGAACGACGGCGCGCGCATCGTGCTCGAGAAGCCGCTCGGCTACGACCTGAAGTCGTCGAATGCGATCAACGACGCGGTCGGCGAGATCTTCGCGGAAGACCAGATCTACCGGATCGACCACTATCTCGGCAAGGAGCCGGTACAGAACCTGCTCGCGCTACGCTTCGGCAACGCGCTGTTCGAGCCGCTGTGGCGCCGCGAATGGGTCGAGAGCATCCAGATCACGATCGCTGAGGAGCTCGGCGTCGAGGCGCGCGGCGATTTCTACGACAATACGGGCGCGCTGCGCGACATGGTGCAGAACCACCTGCTGCAGCTGCTGTCGATCGTCGCGATGGAGCCGCCCCATTCGATGGATTCGGACTCCGTGCGCGACGAGAAGCTGCGCGTGCTGCGCGCGCTGAAGCCGGTCGATCCGCGCGACATCGGCAAGGTGGCCGTGCGCGGCCAGTATCATGCGGGCGTGATCAAGGGCGCGCAGGTGCCGGCCTACGCGACCGAGCCGGGCGTCAAGCCCGACAGCCAGACCGAAACCTTCGTCGCGCTGAAGGTCGAGATCGAGAACTGGCGCTGGGCCGGCGTGCCGTTCTTCCTGCGCACCGGCAAGCGGCTGGCCGACCGCGTCGCGGAGATCGTCGTCAATTTCCGCCCGGTCCCGCACTCGGCGCTCGGGCCCACGGCGCTGCGCCCCGGCGCGAACCGCCTCGTGATCCGGCTGCAGCCGAACGAGACGATCCGCCTGTATTGCCTTGCGAAGCAGCCCGGCGAAGGGATGAACCTCGCGAGCGTGCACCTCGACCTCGCGTTCGACCAGTTCTTCAAGGAAGGGCAGATGGAGGCGTACCAGCGCCTGCTGCTCGACGTGATCAACGGCCGCCTCGCGCTGTTCGTGCGCCGCGACGAACAGGAAGCCGCATGGCGCTGGGTCGAGCCTATCCTGAACGAATGGGCACGCACGCTGAAGCCGCCGAAGCCGTACGCGGCGGGCACGTGGGGGCCGGCCGCGGCGAGCGCGATGCTCGCGCAGCACGACACCTGCTGGCTCGAAGAAGAGAACTGATGCAAACCGTTGCCGCGCACGCGATCGTACGCGGCAACCTGCTTCACGATTCGTACGATTTGAACAGACAAAGCAGTCCGGAGGAGATGTGATCGAGATCCACGCTTTCGACACCCAGGAAGCGCAAAGCGAAGCGCTCGCGCGCGCCGTCGGCGACGCGCTGCGCGCCGCGCTCGCCGGCCCCGCGCGCCCGACGCTCGCGGTGTCCGGCGGCACGAGCCCGCGCCCGTTCCTGCAAACGCTGTCGCACGCGGCGCTCGACTGGGCCGGCGTCGACGTGACGCTGGTCGACGACCGCTGGGTGCCGGAGGACGACGCAGCCAGCAACGCGCAACTCGTGCGCGACACGCTGCTGCAGCACGCGGCCGCCCCTGCCCGCTTCCTGCCGCTCGTCGACACGCGCGCGTCGCTCGACGCGCACGTCGCCGCACTCAACGCGAACGCCGATTACCGCGTGCCGACCGTCGCCGTGCTCGGCATGGGCGAGGACGGCCATACCGCGTCGATCTTCGCCGACGCGCCCGAATGGGACCACGCGATCACGACGTCCGAACGATTCGTCGCCGTCCATCCCGGTGCGGCGCCGCATGCGCGCGTAAGCTATTCGCTCGACGCGCTCAAGCGCGTCGAGCGGCTGTTCCTGCTGATCGCGGGCCCCTCCAAGCGCGCCGTGCTCGACGCCGCGGCGGCCACGCTGCAGAAGAACGCGATTTCCCAACTGGCCAACGACAAGGGGACCCAGCTCGATGTCTACTGGTGCGCAAAGTAAGGCGGTCGTCGCGGGCCAGCATGCCGACGGTCCGCGCCTGCTCGCGGACGTCGGCGGCACCAACGCGCGCTTCGCGCTGGAAACCGGCCCGGGCGACATCACGCAGATCCGCGTGTATCCCGGCGCCGACTATCCGACGCTCACCGACGCGATCCGCAAGTACCTGAAGGACGTGAAGATCAGCCGCGTGAACCACGCGGCGATCGCGATCGCCAATCCGGTCGACGGCGACCAGGTCACGATGACCAACCACGACTGGAGCTTCTCGATCGAGGCGACGCGCCGCGCGCTCGGCTTCGACACGCTGCTCGTCGTCAACGATTTCACCGCGCTCGCGATGGCGCTGCCCGGCCTGACCGACGCGCAGCGCGTGCAGATCGGCGGCGGCGCACGCCGCCAGAACAGCGTGATCGGGCTGCTTGGGCCCGGCACCGGGCTCGGCGTGTCGGGGCTGATCCCGGCCGACGATCGCTGGATCGCGCTCGGCAGCGAAGGCGGCCACGCATCGTTCGCGCCGCAGGACGAGCGCGAGGATCTGGTGCTGCAGTACGCGCGCAAGAAGTTTCCGCACGTGTCGTTCGAACGCGTGTGCGCGGGCCCCGGCATGGAGATCATCTATCGCGCGCTCGCCGCGCGCGACAAGAAGCGTGTCGCCGCGACCGTCGACACGGTCGAGATCGTCGAGCGAGCGCATGCGGGCGACGCGCTCGCGCTCGAGACGGTCGAATGCTTCTGCGGGATTCTCGGCGCGTTCGCGGGCAGCGTCGCGCTGACGCTCGGCGCGCTCGGCGGCGTGTACATCGGCGGCGGCGTCGCGCTGAAGCTCGGCGAACTGTTCACGCGCTCGTCGTTCCGCGCGCGCTTCGAGGCGAAAGGCCGCTTCACGCATTATCTCGAGAACATCCCGACCTACCTGATCACCGCCGAATATCCGGCGTTCCTCGGCGTGTCGGCGATCCTCGCGGAGCAACTGTCGAACCGCTCGGGCGGCGCGTCGTCAGCAGTGTTCGAACGGATCCGCCAGATGCGCGACGCGCTGACGCCGGCCGAGCGCCGTGTTGCCGATCTCGCGCTGAACCACCCGCGCTCGATCATCAACGATCCGATCGTCGACATCGCGCGCAAGGCCGACGTGAGCCAGCCGACCGTGATCCGCTTTTGCCGCTCGCTCGGCTGCCAGGGGCTGTCCGACTTCAAGCTGAAGCTCGCGACCGGCCTTACCGGCACGATTCCGATGAGCCATAGCCAGGTGCATCTCGGCGACACGGCCACCGACTTCGGCGCGAAGGTGCTCGACAACACGGTGTCGGCGATCCTGCAGTTGCGCGAGCACCTGAATTTCGAGCACGTCGAGAACGCGATCGAGATCCTGAACGGCGCGCGGCGCATCGAGTTCTACGGGCTCGGCAACTCGAACATCGTCGCGCAGGACGCGCACTACAAGTTCTTCCGCTTCGGGATTCCGACGATCGCGTACGGCGACCTGTACATGCAGGCCGCGTCGGCCGCGCTGCTCGGCAAGGGCGACGTGATCGTCGCGGTGTCGAAGTCGGGGCGCGCGCCCGAGCTGCTGCGCGTGCTCGATGTCGCGATGCAGGCCGGCGCGAAGGTGATCGCGATCACGTCGAGCAACACGCCGCTCGCGAAGCGCGCGACCGTCGCGCTCGAAACCGACCACATCGAGATGCGCGAATCGCAGCTGTCGATGATCTCGCGGGTCCTGCATCTGCTGATGATCGACATCCTCGCGGTCGGCGTCGCGATCCGTCGCGCGTCGACCAACGGCGAGTTGCCGGAGGCCGTCGCGCAGGCGCGCGCCCGCGCGAGCGACGACGAAACGGCCGACGTGCTCGACTGGCTGAGCCACGGCGCATCGCCGGCGGCGAAGGACGTCGCGCGCGACTGACACCGCGCGACGGCAGCCGCTTTCCACGCTCGAAACAAAAACGCCACCGGCTCAAGCGCGCGGTGGCGTTTTTCATTCTGCCGTCAGGCCGCGGTTCACGCGCCCGCTTTGACGGGCCGCCCGTGCCAGCGCAGCACGAGGTAGCGGCCCGCGAAACACAACACCCCCGTGACGCCGATGGTCACGCCCATCGCGAACGGCGTGCCGTCCGCGAGTGCGCCGATCGCGACGCTCGCCAGCGCGCCGAGCGCGAGCTGCATCGCGCCGAACACGGCCGCCGACGCGCCCGCGTTGTGCGGATAGCGATGCATGAGATCGGTCGTGCAGTTCGCGGACAGAATCCCGACCACGCCGACCACGAAGAACAGGCACACGACGATCGACCACAGCCCGCCCCACCCGGTCAGCGCGACGAGCGCGACCGCGAGCGACGCGATGCAGCTCACGAGCGACGCGGCCGCGATGATGCGCAGCGAACCGATGCGGCCGACGAGCCGCGTGTTCGCGAAGTTGCCGATCATGATCCCGACGACGTTCAGGCCGAACAGCAGCCCGTAGTGCTGCGGCGACACGTGGAAATACTCGATGTACACGAACGGCGTCGCGGTGATGTACGAGAACATCGACGCGAACGCCATGCCGCCGCACAGCATGTGCCCCCATGCGACCGGGTCGGACAGAATCCGCCCGTACGACGCGAACGACGCGAGCACGGCCGCACTCTTGCGCCGCTCCTTCGGCCAGGTTTCGGGCACACGCAGGTACGCGGTCGCCGCGCAGATCGCGCCGAACACGGCCAGCACGACGAATACGCCGCGCCAGCCGGAGAAACGCAGGATCTGGCCGCCGATCAGCGGCGCGAGCAGCGGCCCGACCGCGGTCACGATCGCGACCATCGACAGAACCTTCGCCGCATCGGTCGGCTCGTGCGCATCGCGCGCGATCGCTCGTGCGAGCACCGACGCCGCGCCGGCGCCGAGCGCCTGCAGGAAGCGCACGAGGATCAGCATGTCGATCGAGGTCGACACGAAACAGCCGATGCTCGCAAGCGTGAACAGCGCGATGCCGCCGAGCAGCACGGGGCGTCGCCCCCACGTGTCCGACAGCGGGCCGTACAGCAGCATGCCGACCGAGAAGCCGGCCATGAAGCTCGTCAGCGTGCGCTGCGCGGCGCCGGGGCTGACGGAGAAGCCGTCGGCGATCGACGGCAGGCTCGGCAGGTACATGTCGGTGGCGATCGGCCCGCAGGCAGCGAGCGCACCGAGCAGCAGGATCAGCCGGGCATCGGGCCGGCGCCGGACGACGTGAGACATGGGTATCCGGAATGGAGCCCGCGCGCATCGGGGCGCGCGTGGCGGTGAAGACGGGAAGCCGCGCCGCAAGCGGCGCGTTCAGGCCCATGATTGTACGCGCAACTTTTTCGCCCGCCTCGGGCCGCGTGCGGCGGCGGGCGGGACAGGCCCATGCGCGTCGCGCGCCGAACGAGCGCACGGGCGGATTCGATTAAGCTTGCTGCTGCTCGTCTCACTTGTCTGATCAATTCGACGTACGACCGAACCGATGACCGCTTTCCTGCTGATCTGGAGCCCCAAGAAATGGCCGTGGCCCGAACTGCCCGACGTCGCCGCGCGCGTGAAGGCCGGCGAGGCCGTGCATGACGTATGGGGCTGCGGCTTCGCGCGCGGCATCCTGCCCGGCGACCGCGTGTTCCTGCACCGCGTCGCGAAGGAACCCAAGGGTGTCTTCGGCTCCGGCTACGTGACGCGCGCGCCGTACGAGGTGCCCGATCCGGCGACGAAGCGCGGCTACCGGCTGTGCATCGATTTCGTGTACGACTGGCTGGTCGACGCGCATCAGGACGTCGTGATCGCGCGCGACGCGCTGCGCGTGCATCCGTACTCGGTGCAGACCTGGGACGCACAAAGCTCCGGCACCGTGATCAAGCCGATGGTCGAAGGTCCGCTCGAAAAGCACTGGGCCGAGCTGACCGGCAAGCGCAAGCCGCCGCGATAACCGGAAACCGGGTCGAATCAGGCCCGTCTTGCCACCCCGGAAGTTCCCCGCGCGCCGAATGGCCGCAGTCCGGCCGGCGGGCCTGCCGCGCGCGTCTCCGGTACAATCGGACGATCGTTCCGCCCAGGCGCCGCGGCCCGTGCACAGGCCCCCGCGCCCTTCTCTCGCAGGTTTCGCTCATGTCCAACAATCAGATCCTCTTCGAACGCGCCCAGAAGACCATTCCCGGCGGCGTCAACTCGCCGGTGCGCGCCTTCCGCTCGGTCGGCGGCACGCCGCGCTTCGTCGCGCGCGCGCAAGGCCCGTATTTCTGGGATGCCGACGGCAAGCAGTACATCGACTACATCGGCTCGTGGGGCCCGATGATCGTCGGCCACGTCCATCCGGACGTGCTGTCGGCCGTGCAGAACGTGCTCGCCGACGGCTTCTCGTTCGGCGCGCCGACCGAAGCCGAGATCGAGATCGCCGAGGAAATCTGCAAGCTCGTGCCATCGATCGAGCAGGTGCGGATGGTGTCGAGCGGCACCGAGGCCACGATGAGCGCGCTGCGCCTCGCGCGCGGCTTCACGGGCCGCAGCCGCATCGTCAAGTTCGAAGGCTGCTACCACGGCCACGCGGACAGCCTGCTGGTCAAGGCCGGCTCGGGCCTGCTGACGTTCGGCAACCCGACGTCGGCCGGCGTGCCTGCCGACATCGCGAAGCACACGACCGTCCTCGAATACAACAACGTCGCCGCGCTCGAAGAAGCGTTCGGCGCGTTCGGCGACGAGATCGCCGCGGTGATCGTCGAACCGGTCGCCGGCAACATGAACCTCGTGCGCGGCACGCCCGAATTCCTGAACGCGCTGCGCGCGCTGTGCACGAAGCACGGCGCAGTGCTGATCTTCGACGAAGTGATGTGCGGGTTCCGCGTCGCGCTCGGCGGCGCGCAGGCTTACTACGGGATCACGGCCGACCTCACCTGCCTCGGCAAGGTGATCGGCGGCGGGATGCCGGCTGCCGCGTTCGGCGGCCGCCGCGACATCATGGCCCACCTCGCGCCGCTCGGCGGCGTGTACCAGGCCGGCACGCTGTCGGGCAACCCGATCGCGGTCGCCGCGGGCCTGAAGACGCTGCAGCTGATCCAGGCGCCGGGCTTCTACGACGCGCTCACCGCGCAGACGAAGCGGCTCGCCGACGGCCTCGCGGCCGAAGCGCGCGCGGCCGGCGTGCCGTTCGCGGCCGACTCGATCGGCGCGATGTTCGGGCTGTACTTCGCCGAACGCGTGCCGACGAGCTTCGCGGAAGTCACGAAGAGCAACGTCGAACGCTTCAACCGCTTCTTCCACCTGATGCTCGACGAAGGCGTGTACTTCGCGCCGTCCGCGTACGAGGCCGGCTTCGTGTCGAGCACGCACGACGACGCGGTGATCGACGCGACACTCGCGGCCGCGCGCCGCGCATTCGCGGCACTCGCCGCCTGACCCGGGGCCGCGCGCATGTTCTCGGATACCGATTTCGCCCACATGCAGCGTGCGCTCGCGCTCGCCGCGCGCGGCATGTACACGACCGCGCCGAATCCGCGGGTCGGCTGCGTGATCGTCAAGGACGGCGACGTGATCGGCGAAGGCTTCACGCAGCCGGCCGGCCAGGATCACGCGGAAGTGCAGGCGCTGAAGGATGCGCGCTCGCGCGGCTACGACGTCGCGGGCTCGACCGTCTATGTGACGCTCGAACCGTGCAGCCATTTCGGCCGCACGCCGCCGTGCGCGAACGCGCTGATCGACGCGCGCGTCGCGAAGGTCGTCGCGGCAATGGAAGATCCGAATCCGCAGGTGTCGGGGCGCGGCCTCGGGATGCTGCGCGACGCGGGCGTCGACGTGCGCTGCGGGCTGCTCGCGCATGAAGCGGGCGAGCTGAACATCGGCTTCGTGTCGCGGATGACGCGCGGCCGCCCGTGGGTGCGGATGAAGACCGCCGCATCGCTCGACGGCCGCACCGCGCTGCCGTCCGGCGAAAGCCAGTGGATCACCGGCGAGGCCGCGCGCCTCGACGGCCACGCGTGGCGCGCCCGCGCGTGCGCGATCCTCACCGGCATCGGCACCGTGCGCGAAGACAACCCGCTGCTGACCGTGCGCGGCATCGACACGCCGCGCCAGCCGCAGCGCATCCTGGTGGACAGCCGCCTCGATTTGCCGCTCGACGCGCGGCTGCTCGAAGGTGCGCCGCTGCTGATCTTCTGCGGGCGGCTCGACGCCGCCGGCGAGGTGCGCGCGAACGTGCTGAAGTCGCGCGGCGCGGAAATCGTGCCGCTCGCGAACGCGCACGGCAAGGTCGACCTGCCCGCGATGCTGGCGGCGCTCGGCGCGCGCGGCGTCAACGAACTGCACGTCGAAGCCGGCCACAAGCTGAACGGATCGCTGCTGCGCGAGCAGTGCGTGGACGAATTGCTCGTCTATCTCGCGCCGAGCCTGCTGGGCGCCGACGCGGCCGGCATGTTCGACCTCGCCGCGCCGGCGAACCTCGACGCGCGCACGCGGCTGTCGTTCCACGGGGTCGAGCGGGTCGGCGACGATCTGCGGATCCTCGCGCGCTTTACGCCGCCCGAAGCCGCTCGCTGAACGGATCACCGCAAGGTCGAGCGGAAGGGTCGCGGCCGTCGGTCGCATCGAATCGATCGTTCCGCTCGGCACGTCGGCCGACGCCGGAAACGTGCGGCCGCGCGTGTGACCGAATGCGGTAGCGCCTGCCCCGCCTTCCCACCTGTGCCCTCGGCCGAATGGCCAACGACGCGCACGGGTCATCCCGTCGCGCTAAGATGCGTCGACAGCGGTTTCAACGCCGCAACGCACGGCGCGCCGCTTGCCGGTCACCCTCTTCTCTTCAAGGAGTCGTCCCCATGTCCATCTCGATGTACCAGGCTTCGCTGCCCGTGCTGATCCGTGGCCTGACCAACCTGCAGCACATCCTCGGCAAGGCACAGGCGCACGCGGCCGAAAAGCAGATCGATCCGTCGGTGTTCGTCGGCGCGCGCCTGTATCCGGACATGCTGCCACTCGTCCGCCAGGTCTACATCGCGACCGACACGGCGAAGGGTTGCGCCGCGCGGCTCGCCGATGTCGAAATCCCGAGCTACCCGGACGTCGAGCAGACCTTCGACGAGCTGCACGCACGCATCCAGAAGACGATCGACTATCTGAAAAGCTTCGACGCCGCGCAGATCGACGGCAGCGAGTCGCGCCAGATCGTGCTGAAGATGCGCGTCGGCCCGATCGAATTCACCGGCCAGTCGTATCTGCTGAATTTCGTGCTGCCCAATTTCTTCTTCCACGTGACCACCGCGTACGACATCCTGCGCCACAGCGGCGTCGAACTCGGCAAGCTCGACTACCTGGGCGGGCGCGACCTGCACGCGTGACGCACGGCCGGGCGATGCCCGGCCCGCCGCCGACCGCACCCGCGTGCAGGCAATGCGCGGCCGCCATGCCAGACCTGCCGCACGGGCCGGTTGCAGCGCTTTCCGGAGCGCTCGCCGGCCGCGCTCGGCCCGTGCCAGCCGAAACGCCGTCCGGCTGGCGTAAAATACGCACTTTCCTCTTTCTCGCCCCCTTATGACGCTCGCCTCCACGCTCGACATCATCGCCGAGCTGAAAGCCGGCCGGATGGTGATCCTGGTCGACGAAGAAGACCGCGAAAACGAGGGCGACCTCGTGATCGCCGCCGAATTCGTCACACCGGAAGCGATCAACTTCATGGCCAAGTACGGCCGCGGCCTGGTTTGTCTGACGTTGACGCAGGAACGCTGCAAGCAGCTGCACCTGCCGCTGATGACCTACCGCAACGGCACACAGTACGGCACCGCGTTCACGGTCAGCATCGAAGCGGCCGAAGGCGTGACGACCGGCATCTCGGCCGCCGACCGTGCGCACACGATCGCCACGGCGGTCGCGCACGACGTGCGCCCCGAGCACATCGTGCAGCCGGGCCACGTGTTCCCGATCATGGCGCAGCCGGGCGGCGTGCTCGTGCGGGCGGGCCATACCGAAGCCGGTTGCGACTTCACCGCGCTCGCGGGCCTCACGCCGGCCGCGGTGATCTGCGAGATCATCAAGGACGACGGCACGATGGCGCGCCTGCCCGACCTGATCGAGTTCGCGCAGGAACACAACCTGAAGATCGGCACGATCGCCGACCTGATCCAGTACCGCAGCCGCACCGAATCGATCATCGAGCGAATCGCCGAACGCACGATGCAGACCGCGCACGGCACGTTCCGCGCGGTGCTGTACCGCGACCAGCCGAGCGGCTCGCCGCACATTGCGCTGGTGCGCGGCGAGCCGTCGCCCGACGGCGATACGCCGGTGCGCGTGCACGAGCCGCTGTCGGTGCTCGACCTGCTCGAAACGGGCATCTCGACCCACTCGTGGACGCTCGACGCCGCGATGCGCGAGATCGCGGCGCGCGACCTCGGCGTGATCGTGCTGCTCAACTGCGGCGACACGAAGGAACACCTGATCGACGTCTTCAAGGCGTTCGACGAGGAAGAAAGGGCCGCTGCGCTCAAGCGCCGGCCGGTCGATTTCAAGACGTTCGGCATCGGCGCGCAGATCCTGCGCGATGTCGGCGTCGGCAAGATGCAGGTGCTGTCGAATCCGCGCAAGCTGGGCAGCATGTCCGGCTACGGCCTGGAAGTCACGGGCTTCATCCCGATGCCCGGCGGCGAAGCCAAGTCCTGCCCGGCGTCCCACGCGTAACCCGCCACGGCGCTTTCGCCCTATAACCGTTCATCCACACCACGGACAAGATCATGGAAATCGGACAATACCAACCGAATCTCGAAGGCGACGGCCTGCGTATCGGCATCGTGCAATCGCGCTTCAACGAACCGGTGTGCAACGGCCTCGCCGACGCGTGCGTCGAGGAACTGGAACGCCTCGGCGTCACCGGTGAAGACGTGCTGCTCGTGTCGGTGCCCGGCGCGCTGGAAATCCCGCTCGCGCTGCAGAAGCTCGCGGAAAGCGGCCAGTTCGATGCGCTGATCGCGCTCGGCGCGGTGATCCGCGGCGAGACCTACCACTTCGAACTCGTGTCGAACGAGAGCGGCGCGGGCATCACCCGCATCGGCCTCGACTTCAACCTGCCGATCGCGAACGCGGTCCTGACGACCGAAAACGACGAGCAGGCCGTCGCGCGCATGACCGAAAAGGGTCGTGACGCCGCACGCGTCGCCGTCGAGATGGCCAACCTGACGATGGCGCTCGACCAGCTCGGCGATGACGAGGACGAAGAAGAAGACGAAGACGACGAAGAGGAGCGCGCATGAAGAAGAGCGCCCGCCGACAATCGCGCGAGCTGGCGACGCAGGGGCTGTATCAGTGGCTGCTGTCGAACGCGTCCTCCGGCGAGATCGACGCGCAACTGCGCGGCGCGCTCGGTTACGACAAGGCCGACAAGGAGCTGCTCGATGCGATCCTGCACGGCGTGATCCGCGAGCACGCAACGCTCGTCGAAGCGCTGACGCCGTCGCTCGACCGCCCGATCGACCAGTTGTCCCCGGTCGAACGCGCCGTGCTGCTGATCGCGACGTTCGAGCTCACGCACCACGTCGAAACGCCGTACCGCGTGATCATCAACGAAGCCGTCGAACTCGCGAAGACGTTCGGCGGCTCAGACGGCTACAAGTACGTGAACGGCGTGCTCGACAAGCTCGCCGCGAAGCTGCGCCCCGCCGAAACGCAGGCGCGCCGCAACGGCTGATACCGTTTGTCCGAAACGGGCGCGCATGCGCCCGTTTTTTCTTTCGTCCCGCCTCCTTCGCCCTGCCCGCCCGATGAATACCGCCACCGATTCGCTCGTCAAGCTCGCCGCACGCGTCGACGCGATCCAGCCCTTCTACGTGATGGAACTGATGAAGGAGGCACAGCGTCTCGAGTCCGCCGGGCGCGATGTTATCCACATGGGCATCGGCGAGCCGGATTTCACCGCGCCAGAGCCGGTCGTCGAAGCGGCGGCGGCCGCGCTGCGCCGCGGCGTCACCCAATATACGAGCGCGCTCGGCATTGCGCCGCTGCGCGAGGCGATCGCCGCGCACTACGCACGCGCTTACGGCCTCACGATCAGTCCGGAGCGCATCGTCGTGACGGCCGGCGCGTCGGCCGCGCTGCTGCTCGCGTGCCTCGCGCTCGTCGGGCGCGACGACGAAGTACTGATGCCCGACCCGTCGTATCCGTGCAACCGGCACTTCGTCGCGGCGGCCGAAGGCCGCGCGGTGCTCGTGCCGAGCGGTCCGGACGCGCGCTTCCAGCTCACCGAGCACGACGTCCGCACGCGCTGGAGCGACCGTACGCGCGGCGTGCTGCTCGCGTCGCCGTCGAACCCGACCGGCACGTCGCTCGAGCCGGACGAGCTGAAACGGATCGTCGAAGCCGTGCGTGCACGCGGCGGCTTCACGATCGTCGACGAGATCTACCAGGGACTCAGCTACGATGCGGCGCCGGTGTCGGCGCTGTCGTTCGGCGACGACGTGGTCACCGTGAACAGCTTCTCCAAGTATTTCAGCATGACCGGCTGGAGGCTCGGCTGGCTGGTCGTGCCGCCCGCACTGGTCGGCACGTTCGAGAAGCTCGCGCAGAACCTGTTCATCTGCCCGTCGGCGCTTGCGCAGCACGCGGCGCTCGCGTGCTTCGAACCGGCCGCGCTCGATATCTACGAAGCGCGCCGGCTCGAATTCAAGCGTCGCCGCGATTTCATCGCACCGGCGCTCGAACGGCTCGGCTTCACGGTGCCCGTGATGCCGGACGGCGCGTTCTACGTGTATGCGCACTGCGGCGGCGTCGCGCACCCGGCGGCCGGCGACAGCGCCGCGCTGACGACCGCGATGCTGCACGACGCGGGGGTCGTGCTGGTGCCCGGCATGGACTTCGGTGTCCATGCGCCGCGCGACTATATCCGCCTGTCCTATGCGACGGCCTACTCGCGGCTCGAAGAAGCGGTCGAACGGCTCGCGACGTTGTTCGGGCAGCACTGACGCGCAGCCGGCACGACGGTCGTTCCGTACGCCGCAAAAACGAAAAGGCACCCTGATCGGGTGCCTTTTTCGTTTCCCGCCGGCCGGAGCCCCGCCGTACGTTACCGCCGTACGTTACGCGCCGAGCTCCGAATGGTCGCCGTGCGACTGCTTCGCGGTGTCGACGCTTGCGTCGTCCTGCGGCGATGCGTCCTTCGACGCGGCCGCCTTCACCGACGTCGTGCCGTCGAGCGTCGCATGTACGCGCTTCGCACCGCCCGCTGCGGCCGTGACGGCAGCGGTCGTAACGATCGGCTTCGCGGGCTGGGCCGGCGCCTGCGGCGCATTGATCGGCACGCTGCGGCCACGCGCGACGTCGCGCAGGCGACCGCGCTCGGCCATCACCTTCGAACCGTAGCCGTTGTCGTCCGGGTTCGTCGAGCCGTTGTACATGCGCAGGCCGTTCGCGAGCGAGCCGCCGCGCGCGATGCAGTCCTTCAGCACGAGCGCGCCGACCTGGAGGTTCGCAAGCGGCTGCAGTGCGGTATCGGTGCCGCCGAAATACTCGAACTTGTCGGAATGGACCTTCGACATGACCTGCATCAGCCCCTTCGCGCCGACGCCGCTCTCCGCGTACGGGTTGAAGCCCGATTCGATCGCCATCACCGACAGCAGCAGCAGCGGATCGAGGCCGACGTCACGGCCGGTCTGGAACGCTGCCTTGACGAGCTGGCCGAGCGGCTCCTGCGCGACGTGGTAGCGGCGCGACAGGTAGGTCGCGACGAGCGCCTGTTCGCGATTCGACGCGAGCGCACGGTCGTCACGCGCATCGGCCGCCACGCGCTGGATCGGGATCAGCTTGGCGAGTGCGACGGGCGACGGGCCGTTACGGACCGCATCGGCCGCATCGCCCTGCGTGGCGGCTTCCGGTGCGACGTCGAGGCCGACCGCGAGCGCGTCCGTTTCCGGGCCGTCGTCCTGCTGCGGCTGCGCGCCGGCGGGCGCGAAGTTCGGCAGAGGATGGCCGGTCAGCAGACGGGCCGGCCCGGCTTGCACGGCCGCGGATACGACCGGCATCAGCTTCGCGGCGAGCGTGCCGCGGACGGTTGGCAGCAGCCACAGTGCGAGCGCAACTGCGACGGCCAAACAGCCGACAACGCTGAATAGATGGTGACTGACACGCGTCCCGCGACGCAGCATGCTGCGCACGAACTGCGCATGCTGCTCACTAGGACGCCACGATAACCAAGCGTTCATTCAGATCATCTCCCATGAACATGACTCGTGCGGCTCGCTCAGCTCGGTGGCGAGACAGGTAACGCGCCGCGGAATCACGACGCCGCACGCTTTGGTTGGGGCGTGCAGACATCGGGGAAACGGTATAAGTACCGTTCGAGGCCACGGTGTAAGAGGGCCGGCACCTTCGCACATTGGGCGAGGCGGGCATACGCGGTGGCACCCACGCAAAAAACCAGCGTCTGGTGGCGCTGGCTGAGACTACGACTAAAGCCGTCGGATACGCCGTGCAGGATTCGGCGGACGGTGACGCGCTGCGTCAAAGATCGGTGATTGGCGGCTCGAAGCCTTTTACCCTGCAGCCAATGTGAGCGGATTCTAGCAGGGTTTTATAGATCGTCAACACTATAAAATCTCAAAATCATAACAAAAAGTAATTTTGAATTGCTCTTCAGAACGCAATCCCCGTGCCGTAGGGGGTTTGCGCGCGATCGACTTTTTTCTGCGCCGGGCGGGCTTGCGGCGGCGCGGGTAAAATCGTCGGTCGATTCGGGGCCGCAGCCGGCGGCTGCGCCCGCCCATCGCTGCCCGCCGTGCGGGTGGCCCGGACCTTCTTCATGAAATACAAAGACTTACGCGATTTCACCCAGCGCCTTGAGACGCTCGGCGAACTGCGGCGCGTCACGCAGCCCGTGTCGCCCGTGCTCGAAATGACCGAGCTGTGCGACCGCGTGCTGCGCGCCGGCGGCCCTGCGCTGCTGTTCAACGCGCCGACCGGCTTCGATTTCCCGGTGCTCGGCAACCTGTTCGGCACGCCGCGCCGCGTCGCGCTCGGGATGGGTGTCGATGCGGGCGACGACGCCGCGCTCGATTCGCTGCGCGATCTCGGGCGGCTGCTGTCCGCGCTGAAGGAGCCCGATCCGCCGAAGAGCCTGAGGGACGCCGGCAAGCTGCTGTCGCTCGCGAAGGCCGTGTGGGACATGGCGCCAAAATCGGTGTCGGCGCCGCCGTGCCAGGAGATCGTCTGGGAAGGCGCCGACGTCGACCTGAACCGGCTGCCGATCCAGACCTGCTGGCCCGGCGACGCGGGGCCGCTCGTCACGTGGGGCCTGACGGTCACGCGCGGGCCGAACAAGTCGCGGCAGAACCTCGGGATCTATCGCCAGCAGCTGATCGGCCGCAACAAGCTGATCATGCGCTGGCTCGCGCATCGCGGCGGCGCGCTGGACTTCCGCGAATTCGCGCTGCGCAATCCCGGCAAACCGTATCCGGTCGCGGTGGTGCTCGGCGCCGATCCGGCCACCACGCTCGGCGCGGTGACGCCCGTACCCGATTCGCTGTCCGAGTACCAGTTCGCCGGGCTGCTGCGCGGCAGCCGCACGGAGCTCGCGAAGTGCCTGACGCCCGGCGTCGACACGCTGCAGGTGCCCGCACGCGCGGAGATCGTGCTCGAAGGCTTCATCTATCCGCAGGAAGGCGCGCCCGCCCCCGCTCCGGCCGGTGCACCGCCGCGCCCGGCCGGTGGCGCGTCGGCCAGCTACGAGCACGCGCTCGAAGGCCCGTACGGCGACCACACCGGCTACTACAACGAGCAGGAGTGGTTCCCGGTGTTCACCGTCGAGCGCATCACGATGCGCCGCGACGCGATCTATCACTCCACCTACACGGGCAAGCCGCCCGACGAGCCCGCGGTGCTCGGCGTCGCGCTCAACGAGGTGTTCGTGCCGCTGCTGCAGAAGCAGTTCACCGAGATCACCGACTTCTACCTGCCGCCCGAAGGCTGCAGCTACCGGATGGCCATCGTCCAGATGAAGAAGAGCTACGCGGGCCACGCGAAGCGCGTGATGTTCGGCGTGTGGAGCTTCCTGCGGCAGTTCATGTACACGAAGTTCATCGTGGTCGTCGACGAGGACGTGAACATCCGCGACTGGAAGGAAGTGATCTGGGCGATCACGACGCGCGTCGACCCCGTGCGCGACACGGTGATGGTCGACAGCACGCCGATCGACTATCTGGACTTCGCGTCGCCGGTGGCCGGCCTCGGCTCGAAGATGGGGCTCGACGCGACCAACAAGTGGCCCGGCGAGACGAACCGCGAATGGGGCCGCCCGATCGAAATGGATGCCGCCGTGAAGGCGCGCGTCGACCGGCTCTGGCAGGAGATCGGCCTCTGATGCGATGCGGCCGGCGATAGCCGGCCCGTGGATCGCCACCCGACAAGAATCACGCAGATGACCTTTCCGCCTACCTCCATGTTGTCCGACGGCTTTTTCCTGTCGTTGTCGCTGTGTCTCGACATCGGCCTCGTCAACGTCGCGATGCTGTCGCTGACGCTGTCGCACGGCTTCCGGCCGGGCTTCTGGCTCGGCATCGGCTCGTGCGTCGGCGACCTCGTCTATGCGGCGCTCGCGCTCGCGGGAATGGCCGTGCTGCTGCAGTTCGAGCCCGTGCGCTGGATCGTGTGGATCGGCGGCGGCGCGGTGCTGCTGTTCCTCACGTGGAAGATGGCGCGCGAAGCGCTCGCGCCGGCCAAGGCCACCGGCGACGAAGCGGAAGATACGCCGCAGCCGCGCGCCAGTGCGCGGCGCAGTTTCCTGCGCGGGATGCTGCTCGCGATGTCGTCGCCGAGCGCGATCCTGTGGTTCGCGGCGGTCGGCGGCGCGCTGATCGCGAAAGCCGGCGCGACCACGCCGGCCACCGCATCGGTGTTCCTGTCGGGATTCTTTCTCGGCGGGCTCGCGTGGACGCTCTTCATGTGCACGCTCGCGAGCCAGGGCCGCAAGCGCGCAGGCGCCGGGCTGATGCGCGCGTGTCACATCGCGTCGGCGCTGCTGTTCGCGTATTTCTCGTACAGCGTGATCGTCGGCGGCTACCGCGACCTGATCGTGCACGCGGTGTAATCGAACCCCGCCCGCACGGGCCGCGCGCCGATATCGGCGATAGCGCCCAAAAGAAAAACGGCGCAGCGCCCCTGTCGGGACGGTGCGCCGTTTTGCCGCGCGCGGTCAGGCCGCGCGGGACGAATCAGCGACGCCAGTAGCCGTGATGGCCCCAGCCGCCGTAACCATGGCGCCAGTACGGGCGGCCATAGTAGCCGCCGACGACCACGGCAGGCGGCGGCGCGTAGTAGGCCGGCGCCGGTGCGTAATAGACGGGCGGAGGCGGCGGCGCGTAGTACACGGGCGGCGGCGGTGCATAGACGGGATAAGCGGGCGCGACCGGGATGCCGATGCCGACCCCGATCGACACGTGAGCCTGAGCAGCGCTTGCGGCACCCAAGCCCAGCGCGGCGGCGGCGATGAACGGAATGAGCTTTTTCACTTCGATTCTCCTGCTGGAGCGGTAATTTATGCGCTCCTGTCGGCAACGGCGGGCGTGCACGTCGCATGGAAGCAATGTAGCGAAAACCCGCCCTTCGCGTATCGTGCATTTGTTGCAAATTGCAATTGCACGCGGCCGGAGCCGCGCTGCGGGGTCGTTCGCAGCAGGGCCGGCGACCCTTGCCGGTCGCGCGATTCCGTCCGACGAGAGGGATCACCCCATCCAGGCCGGTCAGTCTTACCGGATACGGCGCACGCGACGGGCCCGTGACCGTAATGAACGATTACAAATTTGAGACAAGATCCCGACATTTCAAGCGGGGGTCGGGCCGGGCAGTTTCGGGGTCGAATTCCATGATCGCGAATCCGCCGACGCCGGGCGCCGACGCTCGCATCGGTCGCGCCGTAATCGGCCGCGCCGTCATTCCTGAGATACTGGCCGTTGCTTCGTTTTCGCTTACGCCCGCTGCCATGTCCGTTCCCGATACCCCCCGCCTCGGCTTCATCGGCGCCGGCCGTCTCGCGCGCTGCGTCGCGCAGCGCTTCGCGCAGGCCGGCTTTCCGGTCGTCGCGATCGCGAGCCGCACGCCCGCGTCGGCCACGACCCTCGCCGCGCGCATCGACGGCTGCCGGGCGGTCGACACGCCGCAGCAGGTCGTCGACGCCGCCGACCTGATCTTCCTGACGGTACCCGACGACCATCTCGCGTCGACCGCCGCGGCGCTGCACTTCGATCCTTCGCGCGCCGCGCAGCAGGCGATCGTTCATTGCAGCGGCGCGTCGGCGGTCGCGCTGCTCGATCCGGCGAAACGGCAACGCGCGGCCACCGGCGGCTTCCATCCGCTCTACCTGTTCGGCGGCACCGATGCCGACCTCGCCCGCATCGACGGCTGCTCGGTCACAATCGAAGCCGACGGCGCATTGCACGCCACGCTGATGCGACTTGCTGCCGCACTCGGCTGCCATCCGCTGTCGATTCCGGCCGGCGGCCGGATGCTCTATCACGCGGCCGCGCACTACGCGGCGAGCTTCGCGCTGTGCGGGCTGGCGGAAGCGGTCGAACTGTGGCGCGGCCTCGGTTTCGACGAGGACGCCGCACTGCGCGCGCTGCTGCCGATGCTGGCCGGCACGATCGAGACCGCCCGCGACAAGGGGCTCGCGAACGCGCTCTCCGGCCCGGTGTCGCGCGGCGACACGGGCATCGTCGAGCGCCAGCTCGCGCTGCTCGAGGCGCGCGGCGGCGATCACGCGACGCTGTACGCGCTGCTGACGCGCCGCGCGGTCGCGCTCGCCGCGCAGCGCGCCACGCCGCCGGCGACGCTGCCGGCGCTCGCCGAAGCCGTCGAAACGTCGCTCGCGCGCATGGCCGTGCCCCCCTCCCCGTCGCGAGACGAGGCGTGATAAGGTGTCGGCCGATGCGCCGCCATCCGGCGTTGGCGGCCGCACGCTACTGACCGTATAAAAAAGGATGCCAACGATGTTCGGCGAGATCGCCCGTTTTCTGCTCAATACCATCTTCACGCTGTTCGGCGCCGCGCTGATCCTGCGCGTCTGGATGCAGGCCGTCCGCGTGCCGCCGTACAACCCCGTCACGCAGGCCGTGCTGCAGGCGACCAACTGGCTCGTGCTGCCGCTGCGCCGCGTGATCGCGGGCGTGCGCGGCATCGACTGGGCCAGCGTCGTCGCCGCGCTGCTCACCGCGCTCGTCTACGTCGTGCTGATGGTCGTGATGGCCGGCTTCGATCCGGCCGCGGTGATCGCGACGCTCGTCGTGGTCGCGCTGCTCACCGTCGTGAAGTGGGCGCTCAATCTCGTGATCTGGATGACGATCCTGATGGCGCTGCTGTCGTGGCTCAATCCGCGCTCGCCGGCCATGCCGATCCTCTACCAGCTCACCGCACCGTTCCTGAACCCGCTGCGCCGCGTCATCCCGAATCTCGGCGGCATCGACCTGTCGCCGATCCTGCTGTTCGTGATCGTCCAGGTGCTGCTGATGATCGTCACGCGCGCGGCCGTGTCGCTGACGATGTTCGGCATCTGACGCAGCCGCACCCTACGCCGCCGGCCCTTGTGCCGGCGGTGCCGCGCCAAGCGTGTCGATCACGCCGAAGTGCGCGGGCATCATCGCGTAGCACACGCGCACCTTCTCGTGCGACAGCCGCTCGAGCAAGCGCTGCGCCTCGTCCTCGGTGACGATGAATTCGACCTCGATCGCGAGCGACCCCTGCAGTTCGAAGAAGCGGTCCTCGTGCAGCACGCGGTGCTGACCGAAACCGGCCATCGCGCGAAACGCGGACCCGCCCGCGACGCCCATCCGGTTCGCCTCCTCCAGCAGCCATTCCCACAGCGGCTTCCAGTGCAGCCGGTGCCGCTCGTGCACGTAGAAGCGCAAGAAGACCTTGTCCATCGCTCCCTCCGATGGCGGCGCGCTCAGGCCGCCGCGAGCCACGCGCGCGCGGTCCACATGCCGAGCGCCGTCAGCGCGAACGATCCAGTCAAGTGTAGGGCAGCCACCGCAAACGCCCATCCGAATTCGCCCTGCAGCGCATGCGTCATCACTTCGACCGAATAGGTCGAGAACGTCGTGAGGCCGCCGAGAAAGCCCGTGATCACGAACAGCCGCCACTCGGGCGGCAGGCCTACGCGCATCGTGAACACGACTGCGGCGATGCCGATCACGTAGGCACCGATCAGGTTCGCGGCGAGCGTGCCGAGCGGCACGGCAGGAAAGAACGCGTTGAGCGCGAGGCTCAGGAACCAGCGCAGCAACGCGCCGAGGCCGGCGCCGACGAAGATCGCGACGATCGAATAGAACAAGGGCGCTCCCGGTCGATGATTCGGCTGAAATCAGCCGCCGCCCCGCGGCTTGGCGGGGCCGTGTCCGTGTCCTCCGTCCGGACGCGCGTGGTGCGTTCGCGGCGGCACTGGGTGAACTGTATGCGGATTCGCCACGCGCCCGCAACGACGTCGGGCGGCTGGACGGCGGGGCGTTCGGGTCGTCTCGCCCGCCGGCGGGCTCACGCGCGTTGCCAGGCTGCGTCGAGCACCTTCAGCGTCGCCAGCGCACCGCCCTTCAAGCCGATCACGTCCGCCCGGCGCGCATGCGCTTCGCGCGCGTTGATGCGGATCACGTCGGCGCCGAGCCGCTCGCTAAGCAGCCGCACGGTCGGGATGGCGGTACCCGCGCCGATTTCGACCACGACGACGCGCCCGGCCCGCGCGATCCAGTCTTCCAGCGCACGCTCCTGCGCGTCGTAGCGCGCACCGAGCCAGCCGCTGTCGCCGAACATCAGGATGTTCGGCCGGGCAAGGCCGCCGCAGTGCGGACAGCGCGGCATGTCGCCGACGAGGCGACACGTGGCTTCGTCGACTTCCGGCGCGAACGACGCCGCATCCCACGTGTCGTCCGAACACGGGCGCAGGCACTGCATCGCATGGATCGACCCGTGGATCTCGACGATCCGCTCCGGATCGAAACCGGCCTTCTGGAACTGGCCGTCGACGTTGCTCGTCAGCACGAAGCCGCTGTTCGGCATCGCGTCGATCCAGCGGCGCAGGATTGCGAAGCCCGCATGCGGCACCGTCGCACGATAGAGCGCGAGGCGATGCCCATAGAAGCCCCATGCGAGCGGCGAGCGCGCTCGGAACGCGTGCGGCGACGCGATCTCGTGGAATTCGAAACGCTCGTGGCGCAGCGCCGGATACGCGCGCCAGAATCCGTCCGTGCCGCGAAAATCGGGCAGCCCGGAATCGACGCCGATACCGGCGCCGGCGGTCACGAGCAACGCGTCGGCGCGCGCGAGCGCGGCAACGGCGGAGGCGACGAGCTCGGGGGGCAGGTGCGCGGTGGCGGCGTCAGCGTCGGCGTTGGCGGAGTCGGGAAACGGCATGATGGGGCGGAGGTAGCGTCGAACGAAGCGCGGGAATCGTCGCGATCATACGCCGGTTCGCGCGCAGCGCGGCGTGCGCGATGCGACGCCATGACGTGATGCTTGCCTCGCCTCAAATAGTGCGGCCGCCGACACGAAACGAGGCACCGCCGGCCGTCTCAAGGCCCACCCCCTCGCGGCCTGTTCAGTGATCCGAATCGTCCTGCACGACCGGAATCTCGTCGACCGAGAAATAGACCGTCTTGCCGAGCCGCCGCGCAAGCGTGACATCCGCGTCGGCCCCGCGCGACGCACCGTCGATCCGCCACACCGCATCGCAACGACGCAGCAGCCGGTGCGCGGCCGGATACAGGAACGCTTCGCTGATCGCATCGCCGACCTGTCGCGACCCGGCCGCGACGGCGAGCGGCAGCGACACCCACTCACCGATCATCGGCACGTGCCCGCGGCGATACACGGCGAGCGCCGCCGCCTCCAGCCGGTGCAGGTTCGCGGCGATGCGCGCGGGGTCGCCGTCCGTGCCGCTGCGATAAGGGCCGGCGACCAGCACGAGCAGCGGCGTCATGCCGTGCGCACGTCGGCGGTTTCCCGCAGCGCGACGTACTGGAGCAGCATGATCGTCTTCGCATCGACGATCTCGCCGCGCTCGATCGCGTCCAGCGCCGCCTGCAGCGGCATCTCGACGACCTCGAGATCCTCGCCCTCTTCCGCGACGCCGCCGCCTTCGCCGGCGCGCAGCGACGCATCGTATTCACCGACGAAGAAATGCAGCTTCTCCGTCACCGAGCCCGGGCTCATGAACGCTTCGAACACCTTGCGCACGCCACGCACGCGATAGCCGGTCTCCTCTTCGGCCTCGGCGCGGATGCGCACTTCGGGCGTCGCGTCGTCGAGCAGGCCGGCCGCGGTCTCGAGCAGCATGCCGTCGTGCCCGCTGACGAATGCCGGCATCCGGAACTGGCGCGTCAGCAGCACGTCGCCCGTATCGGCATGACGCAGCAGGATCGTCGCGCCGTTGCCGCGATCGTAAGTCTCCCGGCTCAGGCGCTGCCACGTCCCGTCGCGACGCAGGAAATCGAACGTCACCTTCTTCAGCACATACCAGTCATCGGACAGCACCGTCGTATCGACGATGCGGACCCGGTCGCGTGTTGCAGCCATTCCGGCCTCCCGTTCGACAAAAGACGGGGCCCATGGTAACGTGCATATTCGTGCAACTTCAAGAAAATTCGTGCAACCGCGATGCTGACGACACAACGCAAGAAAGCGATCCTCGACGCACTCGCGCGCGACGGCCAGGTGCTGGCGGTCGAGTTGAGCGCGCAATTCGGCGTATCCGAAGACACGGTCCGCCGCGACCTGCGCGAGCTCGCGGCCGAAGGCCTGCTGCAGCGCGTGCATGGCGGCGCGCTGCCGGCGTCGCCGGCCGTTGCGCCGTTCGCGCAGCGCGAGGCGCTCGAGACGGCCGAAAAACGGCGCATCGCGCGGCGCGCCGCGGCGATGATCGCGCCCGGACAGGTGGCGATCGTCGACGGCGGCACGACTTCGGCGCTGCTCGTCAGCCAGTTGCCGGCCGATCTGCGCGCGACGATCGTCACGCACAGCCCGAGTGTCGCGGTCGCACTCGCCGCGCATCCGTCGATCGACGTGATCCTGATCGGCGGGCGGCTCTACAAGCATTCGATCGTCGCCGTCGGCGCGGCGGCCATGGAAGGCATTGCGCGCATCCATGCGGACCTCTACTTCATGGGCGTCACGGGCGTGCATCCGGTCGCGGGGCTCAGCACCGGCGATTTCGAGGAAGCGGCGATCAAGCGCGCGCTGGCCGAACGCGCGGCCGAAACGGTCGTGCTCGCGTCGCAGTCGAAGCTGCGCGCGGCATCGCAGTTCGTGATCGGCGAAATCACGCTGGCGCATACCGTGGTGGTCGAAAAGGAAACCGCCGCCGAATTGACGACGCCGATCGAGGCCGCGGGGGTGACGATCGTGCGCGCGTAGTGGGGGGTGCGGCTGCGCTGGACGGGCTGGATCTGTCGGATCTGCGGGCGCGCGATGCCCCGAACACGCTGTAACACCACCGTCGAGCCCACCCGCCTTCATCGCCCCCCCCTGTCAGCGGGCTGACAGTATCCGCTTGCTAACATGGGCACCCGCCCAACCGCCACGCACCGCCCGTCCGATGCCTCCGCCCTCCGCCGCCCCTTTCCCAACACCGCCTGCGGGCGATGCACCGCCGCCCGGCGTCCTCGCGCTGTTCATCGCGTTCTCGCAGATCGGCCTGACCAGCTTCGGCGGCGGGCTCAGCGGCCGGATGATGCGCGACTTCGTGTACGAGCGACGCTGGCTCGACGAGGAGGCGTTCCTCAACGGTCTCGCGCTGTCGCAGGCGCTGCCGGGCGTCAACGTGAAGAACCTCGCGATCTGGATCGGCTACCGGCTCGCCGGATGGCGCGGCGCGGTGGCCGGCTTCACCGGCATCATCGCGCCGCCGGCCGTGCTGATCGTGCTGTTCGGCATCGCGTTCTCGACCCTCACGCGCTTTCCGCTCACGCATGTCGCGCTCGCAGGCGCCGCGGCCGCGGCGATCGGGCTGTCGATCTCGATGGCGATCACCGCCGTGCGCCGGCTGCCGCGCCGCGCACTGCCGTTCGCGGTGATGGCGCTGACCTTCGTCTCGGTCGCGGTGCTGCACTGGCCGCTCGTATGGACCGTGCTGGTCGGCGGCACGCTGAGCGTCGCACTCGAATACCGCCGTGCGGCCGCGACACCGACCGGGAGCGACACGCGATGACTGCGTCGCAGCGCTACGCCGCGCTGTTCGGCGTGTTCGCGCCGCTGTCGATCGCGACGATCGGCGGCGGACAGGCGATCATCGCCGACATCCAGCGACAGGTCGTCGACGTGCATCACTGGATGACCGCCACGCAATTCGTGAACGACTTCGCGATCGCGCGGATGGCGCCGGGCCCCGGCTCGCTGCTGGCGACGTTGATCGGCTGGCAGGTGGCCGGCTTCTGGGGCGCGGTGATCGCGACGCTCGCGCTGTTCGGCCCGACCGCGTTCCTGATCTACGGCGTCGCGCATCTGTGGCGCCGCCACCAGGGCGCGCGCTGGCAGATCGCGCTCGAAGCCGGCCTGCGCCCGGTCGCGGCCGGCATGATCCTCGCGTCGGTGTGGGTGTTGCTGCAGGCGCTCGACGGCGGCTGGGCCGCTCGCGCGATCGCGGTCGCGTCGACGCTGTGCGTGATCTATACGCGCGTTCATGCGCTGCTGCTGATCGCGGTCGGCGCGTTGTTGCTGGTCGGCATGCATGCGCTCGGCATGTAGCCGGCACGGAATGTGCGACGGCGATGCGATGCGATGCGATGCGACAGCGTGGCACGCGCCGGCAACCGCGAACGACGCAGCCGATACCGGTGCCTTTCACCGCTTGGATGTCCGGCTCGCACGACACCTCGCCTACACCCCGCGAAACACCGGCGCGCGGCGCTCCGCAAACGCCCGCAGCCCTTCGTCGAAATCCGCGCCGGCGCACGCGTGCCGGCGCAGCTCGGCGATCCGCTCGAACGCGTCGGCCGGCAACGGTCGCGCGTCCTGCAGCACGCGCAACTGCTCCTTCACCGCATACACCGCGAGCGGCGCCTTCGCGGCGATCGTGCGTGCGACGTCGAGCGCCGCCTCGTCGACGCCGCCGGCTTCCGCCAGCCGGTTCACGAGCCCGTGATGCGCGGCGCGCTCCGCGTCTAGCGGCTGCGCGCAGAAGAACATCTCCTTCAGCACGTGGATCGGCAGGTTGTCGTGGAAACGCAGCAATCCGCTCGTCGAATACGGCAGGCCGATGTTCGCCGGCGTCATCGCGAAACGCGCGTCGCGCGACGCGACCACCAGGTCGCAGCTCATCACGAGATCGACCGCGCCGCCCCACGCGGACCCCGACACCGCCGCGATCACCGCGCCCGGATAGGTCCGCACGCGGCGCAGCGCACGTTCGAGCGGCTTGCCGTACGCGAGCGGATCGCGATCGTCGGCCAGCTCACGCAGGTCGTGCCCCGCGCTCCACACGTCGCCGCTGCCGTCGTTCGACAGGATCACGACGGGCGGCGGACGGTGCGCGGCCAGCGTATCGAGTCGCGCGACGAGCGCATCGAGCAACGGTGCGTCGAGTGCATGCCGTCGCGCGGGATTCGCGAACCGCACGCGCGCGATCCGTTGGCCGATCATGTCGACCGTGACGTTCGACGCTCGGTCGTGTTTTGTCGTATCGCTCATTGCGCGGCCTCCACCGGCGCTTCGGCCTGAAAGATCGCGCGCGCGGCCAGCAGCGCGTCGATCGTATCGTCGTCGTAGCCGGCTTCGCGCAGCACGTCGACCGTATGCTCGCCGAGCAGCGGCGGCGCATGGCGCGTGCGCGGCTCCAGCAGTTCGTCCCCCATCCCGCCGAGCGGCGTGACGACCTGCCGCAGCGTGCCGAGCGTCGGATGCGCAACCGGCTCGACCAGCCCGCAATGCGCGAGTTGCGGATCGTCGAACACTTCGTCGAGCGTATTGATCGGCCCGGCCGGCAGCCCGGCGTCGACGAAACGCTGCGTCCATTCGCGCTTGCCGCGCGTGCGCAGCCGGCTTTCGAGCAACGCTTTCAGTTCGTCGCGGTGCGCGACGCGTGCATCGTTGGTCGCGAAACGCGGATCGTTCGGCAGCTCGGGCAGATCCAGCAGCTGGCACAGCCGCAGCCACATGTCGGTCGTGATCGGCGCGAGATTGAGCGGCCCGTCGGCCGTCTCGAACACGCCGTACGGCGCGATCACCGCATGCGCATTGCCGGTGCGGCGCGGCACGTCGCCGAGGCTCAGGTAGCGCTGCCCGTGCACGCTCAACAGCGACACGAGGCTCTCGAGCAGCGACGTGCCGACATGCTGCCCGCGCCCCGTCCGCTCACGCTCGAACAGCGCGGCCGTCACGCCGGTCGCGACCCATATACCCGAGCTGAGATCGCCGATCGCCGTGCCCGTGCGAGTCGGCTCGCCGTCGGGGAAACCGGTGACGCTCATCAGCCCCGCATAGCCCTGCGCGATCTGGTCGAAGCCCGGCCAGTCGCGCAGCGGCCCGCGCGGGCCGAACGCGGTGACGCTGCCCATCACGAGCCGCGGATCGCGCGCACTCAGCGCCGCATAGCCGAGCCCCATCGCATCCATCGTGCCGGCTTTGAAATTCTCGATCACGACGTCGGCCTGCGCGATCAGCCGGCGCACGACGTCGAGACCGGCCGGTTGCCGGAAATCCACGCAGATACCGCGCTTGTTGCGGTTGCAGGACAGGTAGTACGTGCTCACGCCGCGATCGAACGGCCCCCATGCGCGGCTCATGTCGCCGTGCGGCCCCGACTCGACCTTGATCACGTCGGCGCCGAGATCGGCGAGCACCATCGAGCAGAACGGCCCCGACAGCGCGCGACTCAGATCGACGACCCTGATTCCTTGTAATGCCTGCATTCCGGACTCCTGATATTGATGATGAGGTGTAGCTCGTTCCCGAACGATCGCGGCGCGCCGCTCATTCGGGCAGCGTCTGGTGGCGCGTTTCGACCGCGAACGGCAGGATCAGGATGCCGAGCCCGAACACGGCCGCGGTCCATGCGACCGGCACGCCGAGCGATCCGTAGCCGTGAATCGCGGCGCCGAGCAGGAAGTTCACGCCCGCGCCGATGAAGCGGCCGACCGACGCGTTGAACGCGAACGCGGTGGCGCGCACGCGTGTCGGGTACTGCTCGGGCAGCCACAACGAGAAGATCGCGAAGTTGCCGCCGAAGAAACCGAGGAACGCGAGCGACACCATGAACGCCGTGAGCCCGTTCGGCTGGTAGAACGCCCAGCCGAACGCGAACACGATCGATGCGGCCATGCCCGCGAAATACACGCCGAGCGCGGTGCGCCGGCCGAGCCGTTCGGACAGCCACGGCGCGACCAGGCAGCCGGCGATCGTCGCGCACGACAGGATCGCCGCGCCGACCGACGCGAGCCGCATTGCGCCGATGTGGTCGATGCCCGCGCGCGCCGCCAGCGTGCTGACCGCGCTCGCCTCGTAGACGGAGCCGGCCCACAGCCCGACGATCGCGACGCCGACGAGGCTCGCGCTCGTCAGCGTGCGGCGCAGGAACGCCGGCGCGAAGATCTCGCGCAGCGGATGCGCACGCTTCGCCTGCGCGGCGTCGCCGTCGCGCGCATCGTGGCGGCGCCACTGCCCCGGCTCCTTCACGCGCATCACGGTGAACACCGCGAGCAGCGCGGGCGCGAGCCCGCACAGGAACATCGCGCGCCAGCCGTAGGTCGCGCCGATCGTATAGTTCAGGCACGCCGCGATGAAGAAGCCGAAGTAGTAGCCCGTCTGCAGATAGCCGGCGCCCATCTTGCGACGGTCCTCCGGCCAGCTCTCGGCCACGTAGGTGCCCGCGAGCGCCCATTCGCCGCCGACGCCGATCCCGGCGATCAACCGGCACGCGGCCAGCGCCCACACGTCGTGCACGAACGCGGCCGCGCCGGTGAACACCGAGTAGATCAGGATGCTCGCGGCGAGCGTGCGCACGCGGCCGAAGCGGTCGGCGAGCGGCCCCCAGATGAACGACAGCCCCCAGCCGATCAGGAACAGCGCGAACAGGATCGAGCCGTACATCCCGAGATTCGCGGGCGTCGCCGCGATGCCGGACGCCGGCAGCAGTTCGGTCAGCGCCGGAATCAGCACCAGCGCGTAGATCACCGAATCCACGCCGTCGAGCACCCAGCCCGCATACACGGCCCAGAAGCCCTTGACCTGCTCGCGCGTGAGCGGCGTGCGCCGCGGCTTCGCGCCGGCGGCGGGCGCGTCGATCGCCTTGAACATCTTCGTCTCCTTGCCGGCGTGGGCCGGCGCTTTCGCCGCGTCCGGTCCGGGATGGCCGGCAGTCGGGCTCTTTTGTGAGACGAGTATAGAAACCCTATCGATCGCAGAAAAATATGATATTCATCTTGCTCGATCGGATTGGCTTATGGCTTGAATCGGGAGACGGCGACGATGGACTTGAGACAGTTGCGCTATTTCGTGAAGGTCGTCGAATGCGGCAACGTCACGCATGCGAGCGAGGCGCTGCACGTCGCGCAGCCGGCGGTGAGCCAGCAGATGCGCAATCTCGAACAGGATCTGGGGATGCAGTTGCTCGAACGCAGCGTGCGCGGCGTCGCGCCGACCGCCGCCGGCCGCACGCTGTACCGGCACGCGCTCGAACTGCTGCGTCAGGCCGACGGCACGCGCGAGCTGCTGCGCCGCGACGCCGACACGCCGCAGGGCCGCGTGACGGTCGGCATGCCGTCGAGCACCGCGCGCGTGCTGGCCATTCCGCTCGCCCGCGCGGTGCGCGACCGCTTTCCCGGCATCATGCTGGAACTGATCGACGCGCCGAGCGCCGATCTCGACACGCTGCTCGAACGCGCGCGGCTCGATCTCGCGATCGTCGTCGATGCGGTGGAAACGCGCGGCATCGCAGTCCACCGGCTGCTGACCGAGACGCTGTACCTGATCACGTGGCCCGGGTTTCCGGTGCCGGACGATCCCGTGCCGCTCGACGCGATCGCGCGGATGCCGCTCGTGCTGCCGAGCGCGCCGAACACGATCCGCAACCGGGTCGACTGGGCGATGCGCGAGGCCGGGTTGTCGTACGAAATCAGCTTCGAGGCGAGCTCGACCGGGCTGCTGTTCGCGGCCGTGATGGCACAGCTCGGCGTGACGATCCTGCCGTGGACGGCCGCGCACGTCGAGATCGAGGAGCGCAAGCTCAAGCTGTCGACGGTCGCGCACCGGCTGTTCGCGCGCGACCTGTCGCTGTGCTGGCACGATACGGCGCTCGTCAGCAACGCGGTGCTGAAGGTGAAAGCGGAGATCGTCCGGCTGTTCGACACGCTCGGGCAGCGGCCGGAGTGGGCGGCCGGCAATGCCGGCCGTGCGTGAGCGGCGCAGCGCGGGCACGTGCCGCGCGTGGTTCTTTCGCATGGCGCGTGCTCAATTTCTTCGTCGCGGCGATGATGCTCGGCTTCGCGGTGCGTTTCGCGATCGACGCGCTTTAAGGGTCAGCGGTCGGACATCGATACCGTACGAAACACGTCGCGCGCGCCGGCATGAAGCTCGAAGCCGATGCCCGGCCCCTGCGGCACGCGTGCGTATCCCGCGTCGACGGTTTCGCCATCGGCGAGCCCGCTAAACGGATGGAATGCGAACGGACTGACTTCCGCGCCGCCGAGCCCGAGCGCCGCGACGACGTGCAGCGAGAACAGGTGGCCGCCGTGCGGCCAGAACGCGTCGCGCCGCCAGCCGCGCGACGCGAAGTGTTCGACGATCTGCAGATAGCCGGGCAGCCCGTAGCAATGCACCGGGTCGAACACGAGCACGTCACGGTCGTTTCGCAAGCCACCGTAGCGGTCGAGCAGCTTCGCTTCCGCGAGCGAGAACAGCGCCTCGCCGGCCGCGATCGGCGCTGCGTAGCGCGTGGCGAGGTGTGCCTGAAGCGGCAGGTCGAGCGGGTCGCAGACGTCCTCGAACCACCAGAGATCGAACGGTGCGAGCATCGCGGCGGCCGCGTCGACGGTCGTCGCGTCGTACGTGTTCATCGCGTCGACCGCAAGATGCGAGCTGTTTGCCAGGTGCGCGGCGGCGGCTTCGATGCGGCGGCGGTCCTGATCGAAATCCGTGCCGCCGATCTTGATCTTCGCGTGCGTGTAGCCGAGATCGGCGATGCGGCGCATCTCGTCCGACAGCCGCGCGAGATC
The DNA here is from genome assembly GCF_001718555.1 of Burkholderia metallica. Classification (NCBI taxonomy): domain Bacteria; kingdom Pseudomonadati; phylum Pseudomonadota; class Betaproteobacteria; order Burkholderiales; family Burkholderiaceae; genus Burkholderia; species Burkholderia metallica. Next base: position 964,476 of record NZ_CP013401.1, on the reverse strand, counting down.
GTCATGCGGATAGCGGTAGCCCCCGCCTGCGTACACGCGCACGCGCGGCGACGCCGTACGCTCGAGCCGGTCAGCGAGAAAGCGATGGAGCGGCAGGCCGGCGATTTTCGCGGCGGCATCCCAGATCGCCATGTCGAGCGTGCCGACCGCCACGCAGCGTTCGCCGTGTCCGCCGGGCTTTTCGCCGGCCATCATCGTGCGCCATGCGCGGAACGGATCGAGGTTCGTGCCGGCTTCGTCCGCGAGCGTGTCGGCGGCGGCCAGCAGGCGCGGCGCGAACCGTTCGCGGATCAGGCCGCCCTGCGCGAAGCGGCCGATCGATGCGTAGCCGTAGCCCGTGACGGGGCGGCCGTCGCGCACGACGTCGGTGGTGACCGCTACGACACTCGTCGTCAGGCCGCCGGACGGGATCGCCGGATCGGCATAGCGGGGGACGGGAATCGCTTGCTCGTGGATCGCGGTGATGCGCATGGTCGGGGTTCCGGGAAAACGGTCGGTGTTCGCGGGTCATGCTCGCATGGCGGCCGGCGCGACTGCCGGATCGCTGCATCATAGGCGCATGCGCGAAGTCACGCAGGCTCGCGACCGTCGTGCAATTCGATCGGCAGCGGCGGAATCGTGCCGCTCCTTACCGCATCGGCGTATGGACGCGATCGCTGCCTGCGGCGTGCGGTTCGTCGAACAGCACGCCCGGTACTGGGGCATGAATGGTCGTGAGACGGGCCTGGTGGCTGGCCCCAAGCTACGCCGCGTCGCGATGCTGTCGATCGAGGGCGTGATCGGCGGGATGGCCGAATCGGCCGGGCATGCGACCACGCTCGACGCGTTGTTTCCGAACTGGAACTTCCGAACTGGAACGAGTGCTGTTGAGCCGAAATTCCTCGCGGGTCATCCCGGCAGCAACCCCTGTTCGTTGGTATCGGCCGAAGGGGGCGGTTCAATGCGCCGGAACGACCGGCGCCTTTTGCGCAGGTCGTTCCGGTCAACCGATCAACGTGCTCAGGCGAAGACGAAATACTTGCGCACCGTTTCCACCACTTCCCACGTCCCTTTCATGCCGGGTTCGATCACGAACACGTCGCCGGCTTTCAGGTGCACGGCCTTTTCCCCTTCCGGCGTGATGATGCAGTAGCCCTCGAGGAAGTGGCAGTACTCCCATTTCTCGTAGTTCACCTCGAACTTGCCCGGCGTGCAGATCCAGGTGCCCATGATCTTGCTGCCGTCGTTCGAGACGTAAGCGTTGAGGTTCACGGTGTGCGGGTCGCCGCCGATGCGCTTCCACTTGGTCGCATCGAGGACCGGGGTCGGGCAGGTTTCGCGCAGAACGGTGATGAAATCGGACATGTCAGCTCCAGAGCAACGATCGAATGAGAGGACTGTCACGTTAGTGCGAAAGGGCTGTCGCGACTTGTATGGGTCCGACATCGACTCGTCTATTTTCGACACCGGCTCGTCTGCAAGCGCGCTTCCCTCTGCCTCGGGCGAAACGGCCCCCAGATTTGCATATTCAACCAATCGAGCAAATTGCGTTGACGAACCGCGTCTTTATCCGCTTCAGGGTAGACGACAGCACGTGCGAATACCCTATTACCTCGGCAGCTATTCAATTGTCCGCTTGCGGATCGGCATAATGCCAAATGACCATCCCCCACGCCGTGCGCTGCGGCCCCGGCATAGGCGCTCCGGCCTCGACATGAACCGAATCTGTCACGGCCGGGCTTTGCCAGTAACCGGTGCGCGGACAAGGCTCTCCGGGCAGCACCCGTAGCCTCGGTTGCGCGACGTGCGTGGGGAAGTAGGTTTCCTCCTCCGCTGGAATGCTGCCATCACGGTAGCGCTTGTCCTCCCACAGCAGCCGCCAGCGCACCACATGTTCGTCGTTCGTACCTTCTAACAGGTACTTGTGGGCAATACTGCCTTTGAGGAAGTAGCTCGGACAGCCCACCTTGCCGGACGGAAACCACGGCTCCCAGATACCCTCGACAGGAATCTCCTGATCGCTGTAAATCTCACCGCTTGCGGATTCGTTCTTCGGTGGACAGGGAGGAAGCGATGCGGGATAGGTGCGACCGGGCGGCCAATACCGCCATGCAGGCAGGGGCGCATTTTCAAACATGGATTCATAGGTCCAGTGCTCAAATACCCGGGTCCCGCCATCCGCACGTGTTCCGTATGCAAGCATCCCGGTATAACCGAATCCGACCGTGCACTTGAGCGCGTAGCAAATCAATCTCTCGATCCATACTCCCTCGGCGAACCCGGTGGCATACACCGGGTCCGAAAAGTTGGTGTCCTTCAGTCCCAGTGAATGAAAAAACAGATCGTATTTGCGACCGATTTCAAGCGCGCTCCGTCCAAACAACAGGTCGCCACCCTGCTGGCTTCCTATGCGGTCGGCTGCCCAAGACGAGGAGCAAACGCAGTGTATGCCGCTGGTTACCGGTTATATGACCCGCAAATCACGAAGACAACAGCGGCGGCTCGCTACCGAAGGCTCCGGTAGCACCGCCTACCCATTGTGTTCAATTTTTCTTCGCATATGCGAGTTGTGGATTTGACTAGCCTTGGCAATCCGACGCGATAACTTTCCGACCTCTCTTACGAAACCAAACGATTAATTTCCTCCACTCGATTGCCGCCCCTCCATCTCCACCAATTCATCAAATATCCGTTGCGTTTCCTGATTTTTATAATCTAGAAGTGCCACCGGATTTACAATTCGAAGGAGCGGCGAAGGTCTACCGTGCATTGGCCGCCCCTTCTTCACCTCAATACGTCCATGCTTTTCAAGTACGAGCTTTACATTGGGCCAATGCTCATCCTTTAAAAGGACTGATCCCTCGTCGTCATCGCCATGCTGCCGAAGGTAAAAATATCTCATCGCACGTCGGGCAACCCGTTCCAAAAGTATGCTTGATGGACTATTTGAATATACAGACAATTTGTCCGAAAACGTGCGTGCCGAGATGAAATCCTGGACTCTCTCCCGCTCTCGCTCAATCACCGCGCCATTTTCCGAACGAATTTCCAGAACGTCCAATTCCGGAATGCTACTACCAAAGGTTGTTGACGGAGAAACAACCAATGTCCCGACTCTAACATTAGTAAATTCAACTTGTGAAATATTAGCGTCAGAGACATCTAGCCGACTTGCATTAGACTCAGCAAACACGCCTTCCGGTGAGTCTCCGGCAAAAATTGCGTCGATTACAGTTAAATAATCTAGGCGATCAATGAGCCCCAAAGAAAATGCAAGAATAAGGATCGCCCCTCCATTGGTCGCCAAACTATCAGCAGAAATATCGGTACTAACCACTACCGAAAGAAACTCCGCAGCCTTTCTTGCCCTGCTCTCGTTATTCGCAAAAACCTCAGCGAATACTTCTAGATGCTCGCCGACTACGGCTGACCGCCGCAGAACCATCGGAACAGAACGAGACGCCAAAGTCTTGAGAAGCGCTCCGCCCAAAAAATAATATTGAAGTTCAGTGTGTGTGAACTTGCGTCGCTCCTTGGTCAACGTTGGCTCAAGTAACGCGAAGCTTCCGGCCTTATGCGATAGCTTTCTAATTTGCTTCTCGTCAAGCACTTCCTCGAAGCAGTACTGGATTAGGAATGCAAGGTGATCGACTTCGATAGAGTCGGTTTCCCGTGCTGCCATTTCAAGGGCAATTTCTTGAAACAAACTAGTCAACGCCGGCTCAATTTCAGTGGCCGTAACGCCACCCAATTGTTGAGCAATCAACTTGGACTCACGCCGGACAAAGCTTTCAGCTAGGAACGTTCGCGGCCCCGTGTCCAAGACATTCATCCAACCACCAGCTTCTCCTAGCGACCGAAGGAAGAAAGGACGCAACGCATAGCTGCCCTCGTGCAGGATATCCGCGGTAATATCCGCCTCAATATCTGTAGTCTTCCAATTGGCAGCTTTAACGAGCCAATGCTTGGCTTCGGCGGATGATATAGGTTGGATGTGTCCCATGCGTAGAAGAACGCCACCATCCGCGCGTTCTATTCGCCGCAATAGTTCTTGTTCCTCAACAAATGTATCTCGGGCTGCGAGGATCATTGCGCCACCGCTACCGACGTCGTCGATGAATTCCTTAAGTGCACTCCATGCATCCTCATATCCATCCGCGTCGACAAGCTCATCAAACCCGTCGATAGCAGCCACCAACAAACCATGCCTTACGAGTATTGGCACCTGCCGTGCTCCGAACGCTGCTCCCATTTCTTGAGTCGTAGCGGCAAGAACATCGCGAAGATTTGATAAACGCCGGCCTCGGCTCGATATATGGAGCACTGGCGGGACAACGTCTCCGCGCGCACATTTCGCTGCTTGGCCGCGGGCGAGCTGCTCAATTTGAAATGTCTTGCCAACTCCGGCTGGGCCATCCAATAAAACTAGAACAGTCTTCTCAGAGCCAGCTCTGACGCTATCTGCCAACTCAACGGATGTCGCCACTACGCCGTCGAGTTCGATATTCGAGGGCATTGCAAGAATGCTAGTTTGCCTGTCGAAGAGGCGACGCTGTGTCTCGGCGAATTTAGCAATATTGGCAAATTCATCGGAGGCGAGAAGCGATCGCATATTTGGGTATGTTCTATCGCGATGCTTTGCTGTGATGATCCTCGTTTCTGGATTCATTTCGTAGACGACGTCGCGCCCATTGCGGATCAAGCTAATTCGACTCTTTCCCTGAATACGCTTAATCTTTTGCTCTGTGAATGGGTCAGCAAAGTCGATGATGTCCTGCCACAAAGATTGTTGTTCATTCATATCTATAGCTTGTATGTGAGGCCCGCGATATTCAGATGCTTGCTCTCGTCCTCGCGAGTCACTCTAAACACGTAGGTCGGCAAGCCCCATTGCTCAGCGACGATAACCCCAGGCAGAAGATCATCGTCATCTCCGACAACAATCGCCATCGAGTCTGGCCTCTGGCCACGTTTAAAATTCCGGCTTTCCGTGCGGCAATAACTGAGAAGATCCGAAACGAGTGCAGTGTCAACCATTTTCTGTTGATCGCCGCCCCCTTCGCGATGACGAAGCGTATCAAATAGTGGGAGGCGCTGACCACCGCAACTCAGAATGTTGCCGTATTCCACATCTGCGAGAAATGAGATTTTTTTGCCTACAACTGGACGCAATTTAGGAACAGCATCTTCCCAAGCCCTCCGATCCAAAGTCTCCGTCTTCCCGCTATGCCAACCGTGATAGATTCGGTTCTTGACAATTCGAATTTGCTGACCTGGTTCGATGTCGCTTAGCTTGGCGGCGACACGTGATTGAAGTTCCGAAAAGCACTCCTCCACGTTTGACACTCGATCCTTCAGCGTTACTTTTTGCTCGTCGGACGACTTCCATTTCGGTCGAACAATTCGCCTAGCGCTGTCCCAATCAATAAACGTGTATGCAGTAATCATAGGCACTTTCAGCGCTACATCGCCGCAAGATTAATGTACGGGCTTTTGATAAAAGTTAGTAAACAGCTGTCTTCTTCCGATGGACGCATATATACCGTTCAATCGTTGCCCCCGAATACGCGGATCATACCTTACAGTAGCGCCCGCGTGCCTGCTGGAGACGGTGCGCTTGGTTCACCACCTCCGAGGGTGCTTGGGCGGGTGTGTCGTTTATTTTTGGCGGACCCTCGATGATATCTGGCTTCGGACGCGGCTTGAGTTGCTACCCTGAAACTTCTCCCGCGACGCCACCGCTCCAGCATCGAGCCGATGCCAGTTTCGCTGCCACCGCCCAAAACCGCCCGCTTGCCATCCCCACCCAAACCCCTGTAGAATTACGCGTTCTGCGGGCGTCGTATAATGGCCATTACCTCAGCTTCCCAAGCTGATGACGTGGGTTCGATTCCCATCGCCCGCTCCACACATCACCTAGCCTGTTGATTCCACTGGGTTAAGTGCGTGTCTCACGAGCATCTCCGCAAGACTCCTACATCGGCGTCCTACGGTGGCTCAAACCTCCTGCCTCTATCGTCGCCCTAGCGGCATCTACGTTGTCCGGCTCGTCGTCCCGAAGCGGTTGCGCGCAGCAGTCGGCAAGAACGAAATTCACGCGTCCACCCGCCTCCGGGATTGGGAAGCCGCTAAACTCGTCGCCCATCAGATTCAGTCGCATTGGCGCGGGCACTTCATGACGTTGGACATCGAAAAACTGCGGGCGGGAAACCCGTTGCTTGACGGCGAGGGCATGATTCCCATTGTCGAGGCTGCCCGGACCGTCGGTATGCAGGCGGAATCGCTGGCGAATGAACTGCTCAACGATGGCGCGCATGTCTTCACGCATCTTCACGGACAATCCTGCTGGCGGGTGCCAGTGCTCAACGACCTGGACCGGGACTTCGGCGGCGAATTCATCTGGAACGAGGTGGAGGTCAACGGCGAGCGAACCGTCCACACCGGAACCGTGCGCGTCCTCGATAGCCGGGCCACGCTGCAACAGGTCATCACCGCCGGGGCGGCACAAGAAGGTGTGTTCCGAGACGGCAAGTCAGCAGGCATCTTTTTTGAGGACCCGATAGCCATCGACCTCGCTCGTTGCATCGTTCACAAAACGGCCGTCACAAAGGTTCGCGCCCGGCTGGTTGCATCACTCAGCCCTGCCCCCACTGTCGCGCTACCACCGCCGTCGATCATTTCGAGCGCATCCATAGTTGCATTGTCGGTCCCAAGCCCGTCAGCGACCGTTGGCGCCGTCCCAACCGGGTTACCGACGCGCATTGAACCAACGCCGGTCGTATTCGATCCGATCACGGCCAAACACGGCAAGAAACGATTCTGGGACCTGTTCGAGCTTTACGCACGAAGTCGCACATGGGGCGAGGATCAAACCCGGCGCATGACAACAGAAGCACGTCTTTTTCGCGACCTCATGGGCGACCCGGAACTCGGCGAAATCGAACTGGAGACCATCGACCAATACGCCAGCCGCTTGGCGCAATTACCTTCCGACATCTATCTAGCCAAGCGCCGGTTCGGAACCGAGTCGCTCGACGACTTAATCCGCATTGCGGAACGCGAAGGACTTGAACTCAAGCGGGAAGCGACGATCAAGGGGCACATTGGACGCCTTAGCGAGATCCTCGCATTCGGCGAGCGCAAGCACATGCTGCGGTTCAACCCCGCCTCTGACTATAAGCGTGGAGACGGGCGCTTCAATGTGCCGCGCGCTCAGGATGAGCGACACGCATTTACGTCGCATGAGTTGTCGTTGATCTTCGCGCAGGAGTGGTTCGCTACCGGTGCGGGTTTGTTCAACCGCACGGGTTGGACTACTTGGCGTCCGCACTACTACTGGCTGCCCTTGCTCGGTCTATTCACCGGCGGACGAATCAACGAACTCTGCCAGTTATACCTATCAGACATACACCAGACGGAAGGCGGCGCGTGGTATCTCGATTTCAACCTCATGGGGCCCGACAAGGTTGACGAGAGCGACAAATCCCTCAAGACGATCAATGCGCTACGCGTCGTCCCGCTACATGACAAGCTCGTCCAACTCGGGCTGCCGGAATACGTTCAGACGCTTCGCAAAGCAGGCTACACCCGTCTATTCCCGGAACTCAAACGAGATGCGGTCAAAGGTTACGGTAAGCCCGCCAGTTCTTGGTTCAATGAACGATTCTTGGGACGAACGCTCGGCATCGAACGAAACGGTATGAAGACGTTTCACTCTTTCAGACATACGTTCCTGACCGCAACCGAACGTCTAGGCACTCCGGAACGGGTGATGGCGCAAATAGCAGGACATCAGCGCGGCGACACTGAAAGCTGGAACCGTTATGCGAAGGACCGTGACGCGGACCAGTTGGCCCCTCTGATCAATGGGCTCGCCTTCCCTGAAGCAGACCGCATCGCGCCATTCATTGCGACAGACGGCATCCGGGCCATTCAATGCGCCAAGCGTCAAAAGGATAGCGTGCGTCGTGGAGCGAGCAGCACGAAGGCGGACTAGCCCCTAGTCTTGAACCGACGGTGCACCCTCCGCACCGTCTTCCTCGAACAATGTCTTGACCGGCACGCCGAGAGCATCGGCGATTGTCTGAATCGAGTCCAAGGATGGATTCGCCTTGCCCGTCTCGATCTTCCCCATATAGCTACGAACGAAGCCGCACTTGTCGGCGAAAGCCTCTTGGCTCAACCCGGTCGTAGCTTTCCGCAGTTCTCGAACCCTCGCCCCAAAGCGATTCCTGAGTGATGTGTTTGCCGTCATCCGTGGGATGTTGGCGGGCGCGTATAATCGCGACCACACCCTAATAATGGCCACCCTAAAAGTAGCCACTCTATAAATGACACAACCACATGCAAACCATCGGCGCGCAACGCGCGCTTCCGTAGCGTTGCTGCTGGCGCTGATGTGCGGACCGGTAGCGACCAACCGGGCATGGGCTGGCAGCGAGGGCATCTGTTTGCAAATCAGCCGCATGGCGCTAGAGATGGCCCGGGACAGGGACGACGGGGTGCCCTACACAACCGAACAAGCAAAGTTCGAAACGAACCTCAAAACGATCCAACCCGACTGGCGGCGCGCGTTTCGCGGGCTTTACATGGGCGCACTCGATCTCGTCTACAAGCATCAGCGCGACGCCAATCCGGATGAATTGCAGCGCGCCGTCTACAAGGTATGCGTTTCCGAATACTGAAACGCAACGCTGCCGTAGCGCAACACAACGCGGGGCACGTCGTGTTGCGTTTGCTCATCGCCCGCCACACCCTGAAAGAGACCTGACCAATGAGAAAGACGTTTGCGGCGTGCACTCTGGCTTTGAGCCTGACCGCTTGCATGACAATGGGGAACAAATTCGACATCCACGACGCCGAGCAATTCGTTCCGGGCGTGACGACGATGCAGCAAGCGCAAGAGAAGCTGGGCACTCCCACGGCGACCAACGCTATGCCGAACGGCGGCACGCTTCAACAATGGATGTATTCGCAAGCGTCAGTGATCGGTGGCACTTCGTCTAGCGTTGCAATCCTTTTCGACAAAGACGGCAAAATGATCCGCATCCAAAGTCGCGGACAGGTCAACACCCGGTAGTGCCGGCGTCATCCACGAAGGGCGGCGCGTGCTTTAGCGCGCCGCTGCCCAAGCACTACCATGGGCACGAATAACTGGTCAGCAAACCGAGCCGCATACTCCCACCATGCCCGCCTGGGGCCGCCGCGGCCATGTAATTATTACCGTTCACCTACTCAATTTTTAGGCTCCCGAATTTCGCCTCGCAACCCATTGATTTTATTGAATTAAAAAAATTAATGTTGCCTACCAGAGCTATTGAAAAGCCTATCTCCGGTTTATAACCTTCTTCTTCCCAAACGCACAGCTACGGTGCGCTAACCACACCACACGGAGGAAGCATGGTTGCCCATGTAATCGACAACTACAGAAAATTTGGACCGATTGCGAAAGCAATCTATGCAGATCAGATCGACGCGTTTGATGACGCAATGGATGGAGCGCTTCACGTCATCAGCGAGTCAATACATAAATGCGATCTTGACCTAAAGGGATGGTCCAAGAAGATTTTCAGATGCCCTGAAGATGCCGTCTTGTTCATAAAAGACCTTGCAAACAGCAGCGACCACTTCAGGATACAGGACCGGATATATTACGCATTTTCTATTTGGGGCGGCCTGAATCATTTCAACTCGTCGAGAGACTTGGCGGAGCTTCTTCTGATGGAGGACGACGAATTGTCGCAGTTGATGAAGGACGACGAAGCGTCGCAGGGTATCTAATTTCCAGTTGCCCGGAAGGGTGCCCGACTGCCACGGCAAATCAGGTTTGTGGGATCGAGCACCTTCCGTTAAACCCCATCCCGAATTGAATTGATCGTCGCCCGTGAAACCGCAAAAGCGCGTGCCAGAGCGCTCACCGACTCGCCCCGCCCTAGCCCTTCGAGAATTTCTCGGCGCTGCTCTGGGGTGGTTTTTGACGGTCTGCCGAGCTTCTTCCCCTCGGCACGAGCGCGAGCAAGTCCGGCTTGCGTTCGCTCGATCAATAGATCGCGCTCCATCTCCGCAACCGAGGCCAGCATCGTGAGCAGCAATTTCCCCGCAGGTGACGTTAAATCGGTCTGCCCCAACTGCATCACGATCACCTTGATTGAGCGCTTTTCGAGTGCCCGAATGGTTTGCAGCACGTCCACAGCGTCGCGGCCGAGCCGGTCAAGCTTTGCGACGACGAGCGTTTCGCCGTCCCGAATCTTGTCGAGCAGCCGCCCGAACTCCGGACGCTCGCTGGCGCAGGTCTTTCCGCTAATACCGTGGTCCGCAAACCAGTAGTCAATCGCGAATCCGGCACCCTCAAGCTCAAGTCGCTGGTTCTCTGTTGTTTGCTGCCCGGTGGACACCCGCCCATATCCGAAGATCGCCATTTGCATCTGCCCCTGTTAGAAAACGGTGCCAGGGTAGGATGGCCTGTCGGAAAAGCCAAGGGCTATATTTTCAACACATCGGCGCCCGCTATCGGTGAGGTGTCAGAAACCGGTCGTTTTCCAACCCCATAACTCTCTGAAACTGAATCATGGCTACACAAGAGCTAGACGATCTGGATTCGCTGCTTGACGATCTGCCGATACCGACGCACTCGGGTGCGTCACAACTCAAACTCGTCGGACCGGCTAGCATTGCGGTCCGCATCGAGTCGAGGGCATACGAATTCCCATGCGATGGATGGGAGCATCTGGCTGAAGTAGACGACCACATACTCCTCGACAGGCTGCGCGAGTTCGCGGGACCGCTCACCTCCCCAACGACATCTGTGCGCTACATGCGGCACCGCGTAGAAATCAGTCAACTCAGTCTTGCGCTCAACCGACGCGGCAAGATCGCCCCTCGCTTTCGACCACTTCCAAAGCCTGCCCATACATGCGCCGTAGGCAGCCCAGACGAGGTTCTCGGGCGAGACCGGCAAGTTATCGATTGCCACTGGTTGCACGAAAGTGGGCACCGCTATGTGATCGACACGGAACTGGACTTTCGCGAGCTTTTCACTGGCGAGTCGTTCGATTTCAACGGCGCGGCGGAATTTGCGCGCGCCAAGTGGACGAGTGAACGAAAGCTCCAAGCACTGGGTATCGACGACGCCCTCGCCGCAGAACTTGCTGCCCTACAGACCGACTCGATCCGCGAGAAGTGGAAACGTATCGACCGATCCAAGGCTGCATGGCGCAGCGCCCTCAACAACGCAACACGTCGTCAGCGGAACGTGCGTAGCCACATCGACGACTGGATCGACGTGCGCGTAGCAATGGAACTGATTGGACTTGACGCGCCAGCGCACGAGCTAGCGTCACTTGTCGCCAGGATGCGCGGGACAAAGCCCATCGATGTCCGGGGCATGAAACGCAAGGTCGATACAATCAAAAAGCACTTGGGCCTTTCGATCTAGTGGCGCAGAACTAGGGATAGTCTCCGGGATGCATTCCGGGATAGTTTTCGGGATGCATCACGGGATAGTTGAACCACAAATTTCCCAATAATATCAGCGAGTTACAATAAACTCGCGTTCTGTAACCTGTAGCCGATAACCGAGTAACGAGGTATCCGGGTAACCATGGGCGGCTGACGCCGCCCCGAAATCTTTTTCGCTTGTCTCCTGAGAGACACGGACTGGAGGCGGCGGAAAGAGTCCCGAGGCCCTCCCTTTCCACCCCGGCATGGACATGCGCCGCAGCCAGCATCTCCCCATGGCGTCGACGGCTTAATCCCGGTATATTCAGGCAAATAAAACAACCACGCGGCACAATGCCGCCCGAATTTTTTTTCGATGCGGGGAGCATATGTCTACGATCTTCGGCGGAATGACTTTCGCAAGCGAAAGTGATGTAGAGCAAAAATTTATCTTCAGATTTTTAACCATGCCATCCCCAGAGGGCTTGGGATTTAAGACTGGAGATTTTAAGACAAAAGCAAACATTCGAAAGATCGCCCTGGACAAAGGGAATAAAAAACAACTCTACTTCCCCGACTACGCAATTATAATCGATGGACTGCCTCTACTAATCATCGAGGCAAAAACTCCAGGCGAGGATCTAGTTGTAGCTTTACGCGAAGCGCGGCTTTACGCAACAGAAATTAATTGTTCTTACCCTCGCAATGTTAACCCATGCGAACGAATCATAGCAACTGACGGAGTCGAGCTGCTGGCAGGCTACTGGGACAGCGATGAACCAATAGTCCGACTACCAGTTAGTGAATTCTCTATCGTTAGCCCGGAATTTTCCAAGCTTATAGATTTTGCATCACATGCAGCTCTAAAAAAGCGAGCACAGGAACTGTTGGCGATCGTAAGAACGAGCGCGAGATACTTCAAGCCGGTCCATATGCTTGGCGGAAAAACTGTAGCGAACGAAACCGTCGGAGACAACTCGTTCGGCACAAATATTTCAATCGAATACAAATATCTTTTCAACCCTGATAGCGCTGAAGATCGTGCATCAATCGTTCATAACGCATATGTAACATCGAAGCGCAAGCAAGCGCATGTTGCGCCCATCGACAAACTCATTCGCGCGGCGATGCCACGGAATGTTGTCGATGCAAGAGAGATTTCTGACTCGCAACGGCCGACGGAAGTAATCGAAGCCGTCAATAACGTTGACAGGGTAAAGAATGAGATTTGCTTATTAATCGGGAGCGTCGGCTCAGGGAAGTCTACATTCACCGATTATCTCCGACTCGAAGCCCTCCCAAAATCGGTTGCCCAAAGCACGGAATGGGTCAATCTTAATCTAAACAAGGCACCACTATCGCGAGACCTCATATATAAGTGGGTCATATCGCAGATCATCTCCGGAATAGCCAACAATCATCGCGACCTAGATTTCACCGAAATCGAATTTCTGAAAAAAATTTACGCCAATCAGATAAAAGCCGTCGAAAAAGGAAAAGCATCCCTCTACCCGAAAGACTCGGAAAAATACATAGATGCCATTTTCAATGAGATCGACAGACTTCAACGGGACGAGATTGCCACTTTAAATGGAATAATTGGCTATCTATATCAAAACAATAATAAACTATTAGTGGTGGCGCTAGACAATTGTGACAAACGAAATCGCGAAGATCAGTTACTGATGTTCGAAGTGGCATCTTGGCTCAAAGATACATTCGTGTGCATGGTGTTTTTGCCTCTCCGCGACACCACCTATGATCAATATCACGATCAGCCCCCCCTGGATACGGTAATAAAAGACCTCGTCTTCCGAATTGACCCGCCGTTGCTCGAACGGGTCATCTATACAAGATTAAACTACGCACTTCGGGAGATCGGCAAACAAAATACTAGATTCAGCTACACCCTCCCTAACGGGATGAGGGTCGATTGCGCGCGATCTGAGGTGGGGGTATACCTAAAATCCATAATCGCCTCATTATTCCAAGATCAACTATTTCGCCGAATTGTGTCCGGACTTGCCGGGCGCAACATTCGAAAAGGTCTTGAAATATTGCTAGATTTTTGCAAGAGCGGTTACATCGGTGCAGATCAAATATTAAAGATACGCGCCTCTGATGGCGACTATCACTTGCCAAACCATCTCATCGCACGCATCCTCCTGAAAGGGAAACGCAAGTATTACAGTGATAGCGACTCCAACATAAAAAATTTGTTTTCCTCTGATGACGGCGATTCACTCCCGAACCCGTTCGTTCGCATCGCCGTCCTGCAATGGCTCAAGAACCGTGCACGGGAATATGGGCCAAACAGAACAATTGGCTTTCACCAAGTCGCGTCCTTAGTCAGCGATCTTCAAGCCGCGGGTTATTCAGAGAATGCTATCGTCAGAGAGGTAGCAACACTTTCCTCTGTGGAATGCATTCGATCTGAAACGCAGACTGCGGAGATATCCCTGAATGACCTGATCGCAATTGGACCTGCCGGGCACGTTCACTTGGATCTTTTGCGGAATGCAAATTACCTTTCGACGATCGCAGAAGACGTATTATTCCGCGAGAATCAAGTGGCAAAACAAATCGCGGACAATATCGTTGGAAAAGGGAAATATCGAACCGATAGTAGACAGACAGTGATTCAGAATGCGTCTTTGCTTATCGAGTATCTTTCCTCCTATTTCGAGAAATTCGCCCTTGGCGACGCCAAAGTCATTCCGGCCGAACAGTTAGAAAAACTCGTTGAAATAGACGAACTTCAGCAGCATGTAAAACAACTAATAGAAAACGATGACATAATGCGCAACGTGGAAAAATTGGAAACCGATTACCCGAGCGGCACGCAAGTCGAAGCGCAGATAGTTTCCGTGCAAGACTATGGTGTATTTGTCGAGTTCGGTTTAAACGGAAGTGGATTGGTTCACAAATCCAAATTTAATGGAGTTTTATCCGACACATCGGACACGCTTGAAGCCGGCGATTGGGTTACTGTGGAGATCATCAAATACAACGCGGAGCATCGCAAATTCGATCTGAAACTCGTAAGCATTGGCGGTGGCACCTTACCGCCAGACGAGCCGCTCTTAACTGTAGTCTGAGCAACGTCCCCCACCCTCAAAGATGTTTGTGGTTAGGAAGTTGGGTTTAGTGTCGGGTTTCGCGTAAGGGAGCTGCCGCCTATATTGCACAGCCAACGGTTTGTTTTGGCCGATAGCGGCAGCGCCCACCCGTGCTCCCCCTGCCTGACTTGCTTCGTGCTTCGTCATCCAACACTTGCAGAATGCGGACGATGGCTCCGCAAACCGGTAGGGGAGTCCTAGGGAATCCGTGACCGGCCCAAGGTATCGCGTCCTTCAATCGAGCCCACGGATCGTCAATCCTTATACATGCTTGCGCATAGTCATCCCCGCGCTCAAGTCTTCCGAGCACCCGGTCCCGACGACCGCAACGCCCTAAAAGTTTGTCGAGTGTGAAGGCTCTGGTAAACTCCTACACTTGTATCCGACATGGAGCAGTGCTGCCCGCTCCGTGTTCCTTATAAATCAAAGTGTTGCGGGGGCGCGTGGACGGTGCTTCGATTCCCATCGCCCGCTCCAGTCTCTCTCAAACCCTTGCCGCGCAACGCTTGCGAGGGTTCCCGACAGTCGCCGAACCTCCCCCTTCCTGAGATATCCGATCGTGAGCGTGTGCGACGGCGTATTTCCGGTACGCGCTCATCGCAAGATCTCCCCCGATAACCCGTGGCGAATGATCCGGCGCCTGCTTCATCCGCAACGCACTTGCCACCTGCTGCCCCCTCACCCGACGACGTGCGAACGCTGCCGATGCATGCAGCATCTATCTCATGCCGCCCGCAAAATCACGATGAGGAAGGGAACGCACAGCAGCCCATGAAGCACGATCGCGCAATACGCCGGAACCGAATTCGCTCCGGCATCGCCGTGTGCGTGAAGCAACGCGCCGATCGTCCAGACGAGACCGCCCAGCGAAACGATGCCGCACAGGACAACGACCGCCAGCGCCGTGCCGATCGCGCCGAATCCAGACGCTCCGGCAAAGCCCTCCGGATTGCTCAGAACCGAAATACCGACGACGCCGGCAATCGCACACTCGGCCAGTGCGAGCACGGCCGAGCCGCTGCCAACCTTGCGACGAACGGACGTGGTTTCATTCATGGCGTTTCTCTCCAAAGGCCATTGGTCGCGGATCATGCCCACGCGTCGTCCCGCACGATCGTTGCCAGAGCAACCACATGCGGGATATGACGCATCACGGCGGCCGTCATCGCTTCTTGTCGTTCTGGCCACGGGCAATCGGAACGAAACGCGCGCCGTTCATAGTCATCAGCTTGCGCACGCGTCTCACGCATCCGGTCATGCCGGCTGCGTCGGCGATTCTACTCAATCGCCCGGCGATAGCCCATCGTCCGGGCAATCGCGAACCGCCCAAGGAAAATGGACACTCCTCTCATCGGGAAGACCCGTCCCAAAACCGGCGCCGAGGAGAGCGTCGTTACCGCCAGTGCAACCCCATCGCTCGATGCGTCGCATGCTGCGCGACTTGCTGGGTCGTCGAGACGAGAACCGAAGCGACACGCGCGACGGACCTCGCGCCATACGACCCTCAAGGCGACCTGCGTCGACGCCAGGCCAGCCGCCAGGCGGCCGCGCCCCCGCAACCTTGCCAGTCGGATCAAAGCAGTCCATAATCCGGCTCTTTCCGGTTGGCTGAACGGGAAATCCTTAAGGATCAACGGCTTGACGGCATACCGCCGCTCCCGTCGCCACGTTCCGCAACCGCGCGCCCAGCCGCCTCGTCGAAGGCGGCTTTTTTGTACCGCGCTGGCGCGTCCCGCGCGCCCGACGCCTCGCCCGCAACCGAGCCTTTCTCTGTCACCGATGATGCACGACGATCCGAACGAAGCCGGCCTGCCGCCGCACGACGACGCCATTTCCGACGAAGCCTCCGAAGGCGCCGACGAAATCAACCCGCTGCACCGCCGCCGCATCCGCAGCTTCGTGACGCGCGCCGGCCGCGTGTCGACCGGCCAGCGCCGTGCGCTCGACGAACTCGGCCCGCGCTTCGTGGTGCCGTACGCACCGGAACTGCCCGACTGGAACGCTGTGTTCGGCCGCAGCGCGCCGCGCATCCTCGAGATCGGCTTCGGCATGGGCGCCTCGACCGCGGAAATCGCCGCGAACCGCCCCGGTGACGACTTCCTCGGCGTCGAGGTGCACGAGCCGGGCGTCGGCGCATTGCTGAAGCTGATCGGCGAGCAGGGTCTGACGAACATCCGCATCATCCAGCACGACGCGGTCGAGGTGCTCGAGCACATGCTCGCGCCGGAGAGTCTCGACGGCGTGCACATCTTCTTCCCCGATCCGTGGCACAAGGCGCGCCATCACAAGCGCCGGCTGATCCAGCCGCCGCTCGTCGCGCATCTCGCGTCGCGCCTGAAGCCCGGCGCGTACATTCATTGCGCGACCGACTGGCAGAACTACGCGGAACAGATGCTCGACGTGCTCGGTGCGGAACCGACGCTCGAAAACACGGCCGCCGATTACGCGCCTCGCCCCGACTATCGCCCGGTGACGAAGTTCGAACGGCGCGGGCTGCGGCTCGGCCACGGCGTGTGGGACCTGGTGTTCCGCAAGCGCGCAGGCTGAGCCTACCCGCCGCTGCGGCGCACGCCGCCGCACTCCGGACAAGAAAAAGCCCGATCGGCGTTGCGTCGATCGGGCTTTCTTCATGAGAGGCTCGCCCGCCTCCGTATCAGCATTACGCCCAGTTCAGCCAGCCGCTGTACCCGACCAGCAGCACGAACAGCCCGAACGCGATCCGGTACCACGCGAACACCGTGAAATCGTGCGTCGCGACGTAGCGCAGCAGCCAGCGCACGCATACGAACGCGCTGACGAACGCCGCGACGAGCCCCAGTGCGAACAGGCCGAGCGAATCAACGGTGAACACCTGCCAGTCCTTGACGGTTTCATAGAGCGTCGCGCCGAAGATGATCGGAATCGCGAGGAAGAACGAGAATTCGGTGGCGACGCGCCGGTCGAGGCCGAACAGCATCCCGCCGATGATCGTCGAGCCCGAGCGCGACATGCCGGGAATCAGCGCGAAACACTGCGCAATGCCGACCTTCAGCGCGTCGAGCGGCGTGAGCGCATCGACCGACACCACGCGCGGCGGCTCGCTGCGCTCACGCTGCCTCGCCTCGGCCCACAGGATGATCGCGCCGCCGACGACGAGCGCGAACGCGACGGGCACCGGCGAGAACAGCACGGCCTTGATCTTCTTCTCGAACAGCAGGCCGAGCGCGATCGCCGGAATCGTCGCGATCACGACGTTCAGCGTGAAGCGCTGCGCGTCGGGCCGGCTCGGCAGCCCCGACACGATGGATGCGATCCGCTGCCGGTATTCCCAGCAGACGGCGAGGATCGCACCGAACTGGATCACGACGTCGAAGGTCTTCGCGTGCGAATCGTTGAAATTCAGGAAGCTGCCCGCGACGATCAGGTGGCCGGTGCTCGACACCGGCAGGAATTCCGTCAGCCCCTCGACGACGCCGAGGATCAAAGCCTTGCAGATCAGGATCCAGTCCATCCGTGGCCCAACTCCGAAATGGTCGAATGAATGGGCCACTGTTGCGCGCGCGGCCCCCGTCCGGCCGAGCGCGGTTCGTCGTCATTTTTCGACGATCGCCACGCGTATGCCGTTTGTAAGAATCGTAATTGTACCGGGTTCGTAGTTCACCCCGGCAAATTGCAGTTGCTCGGGCTTGAACGTGTAGATCGGATAGTTGGTCAGCAACTGCGTCGCGAGCAGGCCGGCGGCCGCGCCGACCTGCTGCGCATACATCTGCGCGTCGCCGTCGAGCGCGAGGCTGTCGACGGCCGGCGACCGCAGCACGACCGAACGGGTCGGCGCGTCGTAAGCCAGCTGGCCCGACACGGTGAACTTGCCGCTGACCGGTGCCCGCAGGAACGGGCTCGCGAAATGCGCGTCGAGCTGCACGGCCACGCGGTTCTGGTCGGGCAGCAGGTTGACGGCCGGGTTCGCGAGCGACACGTCGACGACCTGCGCGACCGTCTTCTGGTACGGGAACTTGCGCGCGACGGCTTTCTGCACGTCGCCGCGCGAGAACGTGTAGTGATCGGGGATGAATGGAAACGTCGACGCGCACGCGGCGAGCGAGAGCGTCACGCCGATGGCGCCGACGGTTGCGGCGAGAAAACGGCGCCGGCCGGGCGCGCAAGGTGCGGTCATGCTGAACCCTCTTCTGATGACGACGGCCGCGTCGCGGCCTCGAGATGCGTGAGCCACGCGAGCGCGTCGTCGCGCGACGCGCCGCACATATCCGCGGCCGGCTGCAGCCCGGAACAGCACGCGGGCCGCTCGGGGCGGCCGAAGATCCGGCAGCGCAGGTCGTCGCCGAGCTGCACGCAGCGTACGCCGGCCGGCTTGCCGCCGGGCATGCCGGGAATCGGGCTGGAAATCGACGGTGCGATGCAGCACGCGCCGCAGCCCTCGCGGCACGCATGCGGCGGCGGGACATCGGCGGGCGCCGGGCGGGCAGGCATTTCGACGGACACGCAACTCTCTCGAACGAACAACGAAAACGGTGCGGCAACCGGACGCGGTGCCGGCAGCCTCACCCCGCATTGTGCCATCGCCGGCTGCGACGTTATTACACAATGCAGCCGGATCGCGCGTTTATATACTCGAAAGCATCTAAAAAGCGCGAGATCGTCATGCGTTCCGGTTCTGCCGACACAATGTTCCGTCCCGATTTGCTCGCGAAATACGGCGCGAATGGGCCGCGCTATACGTCGTACCCCACCGCGCTGCAGTTCCGCGACGATTTCGACCCGGCCGATTACGTGCGCGCGGCCGGCGATCCCGGCGCATCGTCGAGCGAGCTGTCGCTGTACTTCCACATCCCGTTCTGCAACACCGCGTGCTTCTACTGCGGCTGCAACAAGATCGCGACCGGCAACCGCCGCCGCGCGCGCCCGTATCTCGACCAGCTCAAGCGCGAGATGACGCTGCAGGCCGCATTGTTCGATCCCGCGCGCCCGGTCACGCAACTGCACTGGGGCGGCGGCACGCCGACCTTCCTGTCCGACGACGAAACGGCCGAGCTGATGGCGGCCACCCGCGAGCACTTCGCGCTCGCGCCGGATGCCGACGCCGAGTTCTCGATCGAGATCGATCCGCGCACGGTCACGCCCGCGACGCTCGTGCATCTGCGCAACATCGGCTTCAACCGGCTGAGCCTCGGCGTGCAGGATTTCGATCCGGCCGTACAGCAGGCGATCAACCGCATCCAGCCGCTCGCGATGACGGCCGATCTGCTGTCGGCCGCACGCACGACGGGCTTTCATTCGGTGAGCGTCGACCTGATCTACGGGCTGCCGCACCAGACCGTTGCCGTCTTCGCGCGCACGCTGGAGACGATCATCGAACTCGCGCCCGACCGGCTGTCGGTGTTCGGCTATGCGCACATGCCGCATCTGTTCAAGATGCAGCGGCAGATCGACGATGCGACGCTGCCGCCGCCGGAAACGCGCATCGCGCTGCTGGGCCTCGCGGTCGACATGCTGACGTCGGCGGGCTACGTGTACATCGGGATGGACCACTTCGCGCGGCCGTCCGACGCGCTCGTGCGCGCGCAGAAGCACGGCACGCTGCAGCGCAATTTCCAGGGCTACAGCACGCGCGCGGATACCGACCTCGTCGGGTTCGGCGTGTCGTCGATCGGCAAGGTCGGCGACGTCTACGCGCAGAACGCGAAGGACCTGCCCGCGTACGGCGCCGCGCTCGACGCGGGCCGGCTGCCGATCGCGCGCGGCGTACGGCTCACGCCCGACGACCGGCTGCGCCGCGACGTGATCACGCAACTGATGTGCAACCTCGACCTGCCGTTCTCGCACGTCGAGGCCGCGCACGGCATCCGCTTCGCCGATCATTTCGCGCGCGAACTCGACGCATTGCGCCCGTTCGAGCGCGACGGGCTGCTGACGATCGCGGCCGACCGGCTGACGATCCATCCGGCCGGCCGGATGATCGTACGCAACATCGCGATGGCATTCGACGCGTATCTCGGCCAGGCGCAGCAGCAGCGCTATTCGCGCACGGTCTGAATTGGACGGCCCCGGCCGGCCGCACGCGGGCGGCCGGTTTGATACAGTGTGGGGCTTACGCCCCGCCAGAATCCGCACGATGCGCACCACCAAAGCGACCCACGCGGTCGAACGCCTGAAGACCCGCTCCGGCAACCCGCAATTCGCGGCCGTCGCGATGGCGGGCGGCCTGTTCTATCTGGTCGACCGCTCGGGCGGCACCACCGAAAAGCGCTGCGAGCCGCTGCCGCTCGACGAG
The DNA here is from genome assembly GCF_001718555.1 of Burkholderia metallica. Taxonomy (NCBI): domain Bacteria; kingdom Pseudomonadati; phylum Pseudomonadota; class Betaproteobacteria; order Burkholderiales; family Burkholderiaceae; genus Burkholderia; species Burkholderia metallica. The sequence goes on along the minus strand of NZ_CP013401.1, from coordinate 943,674 downwards.
TTCGTCAGGTTCGTCGACGAATTCGGCCCCAAAAAGCCGCGCAAGGCGAGCAAGCTCGACCTCGCGTTCGAAGCGCAGATCAGGAAGAGCAAGGGGTAAAGGTCTGTTGCAGGCCGTCTGAAGGCCTTGCAGCCGCCCCGTTTGGTACAATCACGAAGTTTCTCTATCCTCGCTGATGGCCGACCTGGCTGCGTGACCACACCATGAATATCGAAAACGCGCGTTTCAACATGATCGAACAACAGATCCGGCCGTGGGACGTGCTGGATCTCGACGTCCTGGGCCTGCTGTCGATCGTCAAGCGTGAAAACTACGTTCCCGCCGAATACCGCGATCTCGCGTTCGCCGACCTCGAACTGCCGCTGCCGGGCGGCAAGAGCAAGATGCTGTTCCCGCGCGTCGAAGCGCGCGTGCTGCAGGAGCTGACGGTCAAGAAACACGAGAACGTGCTCATCATCGGCGCCGGCTCGGGCTACCTGGCTGCGCTGTTCGCGCACCGCGCGCAGCACGTGACGGCCGTCGAGATCGATCCGACCAACGCGAAGTTCGCGGAAGACAACCTGCGCAACGACGGCGTGACCAACGCGGAAGTCGTGCTCGGCGACGGTTCGCGCGGCTGGGCCGCCAAGGCGCCGTACGACGTGATCTGCGTCGCGGGCGGCCTGCCCGTCGTGCCGCAGGAAATGCTCGAACAGCTGAAGGTCGGCGGCCGCCTCGCGGCGTTCGTCGGCGGCCGTCCGGTGATGAAGGCACAGATCATCACGCGTATCGACGACAAGCAGTACCGCGTCGCCGACGTGTTCGAAACCTACATCGACCACCTCGTCAACGCGATCGAGCCGTCGCGCTTCAAGTTCTGAGCAGCGGAGCCTCCATGCAGATCCTGACGGCCGCGATGCTCGCGGAATGGCTCGGCGACGAGGCGCGCCCCGCGCCGATCGTGCTCGACGTGCGCGAACCGTGGGAAATCGCGACCGCGCAGATCGCCGGCAGCGTGTCGATTCCGATGCAGCAGATTCCCGCGCGCAGCGAAGAGCTCGACGACGAAGCGGACATCGTCTGCGTGTGCCATCACGGGATGCGCAGCGCCCAGGTCGCGATGTTCCTCGAATCGCGTGGCTTCACGAAGCTGTACAACCTGCAAGGCGGAATCGACGCGTGGTCGCGCGACGTCGATCCGTCCGTGCCGCGTTACTGATCCCGCCGGCGGCGCCTCACGCGCCGCCGCACCGGCCGGCTCCCCCTGCCGCCGGTCACACTGATTCCCCGAACGGGCGCGCATTGCGCGCCCGTTTCTCTTTTCCGCTCCGGCCGGCTCACGTGTCGCCTCGCTGACTCGTCTCGCTGACCCGCCGCGCGTGCGACGCGCGCCGTCACGGTGCGCGACGGTTCCCGCGCCGCGTGCAGGTGCACGCACCGGAACAGCGACCCCCGACCGTGCACCATTTGCGCCCGCGCCGCTGCACCGCGACGGACCGCGCATGCCGCACGATGCGTCATGCGCACCGTCCCGACGCCGGGCACTGCCCCGCGCAGGCACGCCGGACGTGCATCCGCACGACTGGCACATGCCTTGCGTTACCTGTTGGCCGACGCCTTCACGGCGCACGCATATCCAACACGTCAAGGGGAACCCGATGAAACGTCGCAGTCTGTTGAAGTTCGGTTCGATGGCCGGCGCACTCGCGCTCGCCGGCAAGAGCCCGTTCGTACACGCGGCCGATGCGGGCACCGGCCCGATCAAGGTCGGCATCCTGCACTCGCTGTCGGGCACGATGGCGATCTCGGAGACGTCGCTGAAGGACACCGCGCTGATGACGATCGCCGACATCAACAAGAGCGGCGGCGTGATGGGCCGCAAGCTCGAGCCGGTGGTGGTCGATCCCGCGTCGAACTGGCCGCTGTTCGCGGAGAAGGCGCGTCAGCTGCTCACGCAGGACAAGGTCGCGTGCGTGTTCGGCTGCTGGACGTCGGTGTCGCGCAAGTCGGTGCTGCCGGTGTTCGAGGAACTCAACGGGCTGCTCTACTATCCGGTGCAGTACGAAGGCGAGGAAATGTCGCGCAACGTGTTCTACACGGGCGCCGCGCCGAACCAGCAGGCGATCCCGGCCGTCGAGTACCTGATGAGCGCCGAAGGCGGCGCGGCGAAGCGCTTCTTCCTGCTCGGCACCGACTACGTGTATCCGCGCACGACCAACAAGATCCTGCGCGCGTTCCTGAAATCGAAGGGCGTGAAAGACGCCGACATTCAGGAGGTCTACACACCGTTCGGCCACAGCGATTATCAGACCATCGTCGCGAACATCAAGAACTTCTCGCAGGGCGGCAAGACGACCGTGATCTCGACGATCAACGGCGACTCGAACGTGCCGTTCTACAAGGAGCTCGGCAACCAGGGGATCAAGGCGACCGACGTGCCGGTCGTCGCGTTCTCGGTGGGCGAGGAAGAGCTGCGCGGGATCGACACAAAGCCGCTCGTCGGCCACCTCGCCGCGTGGAACTACTTCATGTCGGTGAAGAACCCGACCAACACGAAGTTCAAAGACCAGTTCGCCGCGTGGGTGAAGGCGAACAACCTGCCGGGCGGCGCGAAGCGCGTGACCAACGATCCGATGGAGGCGACCTACGTCGGCATCCACATGTGGAAACAGGCGGTCGAGAAGGCGAAGAGCACCGACGTCGACAAGGTGCGCGTCGCGATGATCGGCCAGACGGTTGCCGCGCCGTCGGGCTTCACGCTCGCGATGGACGGCAACCATCATCTGCACAAGCCGGTGATGATCGGCGAGATCCGCGGCGACGGGCAGTTCAACGTCGTGTGGAAGACCAAGACCGCGGTGCGCGCGCAACCGTGGAGCCCGTTCATCGCGGGCAACCAGGGCAAGCCGGACATCGTCACGTCGATCCCGGCGTTCCTGCGCCGGCAGCGCGCGGCGCTCGCCTGACGCCCGGCGGCGCGTCGTGCCTGACACGCGACGCGCCGCTCGCACGCCGATGCCGATGTCGACGCCGCTGCGCCGGCCGCACTTGCCGCGATGAACCGCACGCGCGGCCGCCTCGCCGCCGGCATCCGCTTCCCCACGCCCGACAGGATTTCCCGATGCCTACACGCTTTCGCCGAGCCGCCGTCGCGATCGTCGCGTGCGCCGCCCTCGCGGGCGGCCTGCCGCACGCCGCGTTCGCGCTGACGGCCACCGATACCGCCGCGCTCGCCGGCGACGACTTCGACGCGAAAACGGCCGCGATCGAGCGGCTCGCCGTCGATCCCGATCCGCGCGCCGTCGCGTTGCTCAACGCGCTGTCGACCGGCGACGCGCTCGCGACCGGCGACGGCCGCCTGCTGATCCAGACCGGCGACACCGCGCACGACGCGCTCACGCAGGCCGCAACGCCCGCCGGCGACGCGCAGCCCGTGATGCTGAACAACCTGCTGCGCACGAAGATCGCGGGCGCGCTGTCGGGGCTCGCGCTCGCGTCGCCCGACGTCGCCGCGCGCCGCGACGCAATCGATGCGTTGCTGAAAGCGCCCGACCCGGCACTCAAGCCGATGATCGACCGCGCCCGCGCGAAGGAAACCGATCCCGCACTGAAGCGCCGCCTCGACGCGTTGTGGGCGATCGCCGCGCTGCACGACGCCGATCCGGCGAAGCGCCTCGAAGCCGTGCAGGTGGTGGCCGCGCGCCGCGACCTCGACATGATCGAACAGTTGCGCCCGCTCGTCGCGAAGAACGCCGACGGCAGCTACGCGGAGCCCGACGCGCGCGTGCGCGACGCCGCGCAGCAGGGTCTCGAAGCGCTGCATGCGTTGCAGCGCCGCGGCGAGATCGTCGGCACGCTGTTCGCCGGCCTGTCGCTCGGCAGCGTGCTGCTGCTCGCCGCGCTCGGCCTCGCGATCACGTACGGGCTGATCGGCGTGATCAACATGGCGCACGGCGAATTCCTGATGATCGGCGCGTACGCAACCTATGTCGTGCAGACGCTGATCCAGCGCTACGCGCCCGGCGCGTTCGACTGGTATCCGCTCGTCGCCGTCCCCGTGTCGTTCGCGACGGCCGCGCTCGTCGGCATCGTGCTCGAACGGCTCGTGCTGCGGCACCTGTACGGCCGCCCGCTCGAGACGCTGCTCGCGACCTTCGGCGTGAGCCTGATCCTGATCCAGGCGACACGGATGCTGTTCGGCGCGCAGAACGTGCAGGTCGTGAACCCGTCGTGGATGAGCGGCGGCGTGACCGTGATGCAGAACCTGATCCTGCCGTACAACCGGCTCGCGATCCTGGCGTTCGCGCTCGCGGTAGTGTTCGTCGCGTGGGCCGTGCTGACGAAGACGCGGCTCGGGCTGTTCGTGCGCGCGGTCACGCAGAACCGCCGGATGGCCGCGTGCGTCGGCGTGAAGACGGCCCGCGTCGACGCGTACGCGTTCGCGTTCGGCGCGGGCATCGCGGGCCTCGGCGGCTGCGCGCTGTCGCAGATCGGCAACGTCGGGCCCGACCTCGGCCAGAACTACATCATCGATTCGTTCATGGCGGTCGTGCTCGGCGGCGTCGGGCAGATCGCCGGCACCGTGCTCGGCGGCTTCGGGCTCGGCCTCGCGAGCAAGGCGATCGAGCCGTTCTGGGGCGCCGTGCTCGCGAAGATCGCGGTGCTCGTGATGATCGTGCTGTTCATCCAGAAACGCCCGCAGGGCATGTTTGCGCCGAAGGGCCGCAGCGCGGAGGCTTGACGTGACTTCATTCACCGATTCGATATCGAACCCGGTCGCCGACGCGTCGAAGCCCGCTGCCGCCGCGCGCGCGGCGGACGGCTTCGCGCTCGGCCTGCCGCCCCGCCCCGCGCTGCTGTCGCGGCGCGCATGGCTCGCGCTGATCGCGCTGTGCGTCGCGATCGGCATCGGCGTGCCGCTCGCCGCGCTCGTCGCGCCCGAGTCGAGCGCGTTCCACCTGTCCGCGTACGCGATGACGCTCACCGGCAAGCTGATGTGCTACGCGATCGCCGCGCTCGCGCTCGATCTCGTCTGGGGCTACTGCGGGATCCTGAGTCTCGGCCATGGCCTCTTCTTCGCGCTCGGCGGCTATGCGATCGGCATGTACCTGATGCGCGAGATCGGCCGCGACGGCAAGTACGGCAGCGACCTGCCCGACTTCATGGTGTTTCTCGACTGGCACCAGTTGCCGTGGTACTGGAGCGGCACCCAGCATCTCGCATGGGCGCTCGCGCTCGTCGTACTGGTGCCGGCCGTGCTCGCATGGGTGTTCGGCTTCTTCACGTTCCGCTCGCGCGTGAAGGGCGTGTACCTGTCGATCATCACACAGGCCATGACGTTCGCCGCGATGCTGCTGTTCTATCGCAACGAGACGGGCTTCGGCGGCAACAACGGCTTCACCGACTTCAAGCGCATCGCGGGCTTCGCGATCACGTCGCCCGCCACGCGCACGGTGCTGTTGCTGCTGACGTTCGCGACGCTCGTGCTCGCGTTCGTCGCCGCGCGGGCGATCGTCACGAGCAAGCTCGGGCGCGTCGTCACCGCGGTGCGCGACGGCGAGACGCGGCTGATGTTCCTCGGCTACAGCCCGCTCGCGTACAAGCTGTTCGTGTGGACCGTGTCGGCCGTGCTGTGCGGGATCGCGGGCGCGCTGTACGTGCCGCAGGTCGGCATCATCAACCCCGGCGAGATGTCGCCCGGCAACTCGATCGAGATGGCGATCTGGGTCGCGGTGGGCGGGCGCGGCACGCTGATCGGGCCGATCGTCGGCGCGTTCGCGGTGAACGGCGCGAAGAGCCTCTTTACCGCGTACTTCGCCGAATACTGGCTGTTCTTCCTCGGCCTGATCTTCGTGCTCGTGCCGCTGCTGCTGCCGCGCGGCATCATGGGCCTCGTCGAAACCGTGCTCGAGAAGGGGAAACGCGCATGAACGGAACGGCTCTCTACCAGTTCACGCCGCCGCCCGACGACGATCCGCTGACCGTCAGCGGCACCGCGTCGATGGGACGCGTCGTGCAGCCCGGCATCGATACGTCGCACGGCACGATCCTCTACCTCGAGGACATCGAGGTGAGCTTCGACGGCTTTCGCGCGCTGAAGAAGCTGTCGCTCGCGATCGACGCGGGCGAGCTGCGCTGCGTGATCGGCCCGAACGGCGCCGGCAAGACGACGATGATGGACGTGATCACCGGCAAGACGCGCCCCGACGCGGGCAAGGTGTTTCTCGGCCAGACGCTCGACCTCGCGCGGATGAACGAGCCCGAAATCGCGCGCGCGGGCATCGGCCGCAAGTTCCAGAAGCCGACCGTATTCGAACAGCATCCGGTGTGGGAAAACCTCGAGCTCGCGATGCAGACCGACAAGGGCTGGCTCGCGTCGCTGCGCGCGCGGCTCGACCGTGCCGCGCAGGCGAAGATCGAGGAGACGCTCGCGCTGATCGGCCTCGAAAGCCACGCGTATCGCGCGGCCGGCGAGCTGTCGCACGGACAGAAGCAGCGGCTCGAGATCGGCATGCTGCTGATGCAGCGCCCCGCATTGCTGCTGCTCGACGAGCCGGCGGCCGGGATGACCGATCACGAGACGATGGAGCTCGCCGATCTGCTGAACACGCTGCGCGGCACCTGCTCGATGATGGTCGTCGAGCACGATATGGAATTCGTCGCGGCGCTCGCGGGCGACACCGGACGCGTAACGGTGATGGCCGAAGGCGCGGTGCTCGCGCAAGGCACGCTCGACCAGGTCAAGCGCGACGACGCGGTGATCGAGTCCTACCTCGGAAGATGATGCGATGCTGAAGATCGATGCACTGAACCAGTACTACGGCGGCAGCCATATCCTGCGCAACGTGAGCCTCGCCGCCGACGACGGCAAGCTCACCGTGCTGCTCGGCCGCAACGGCGTCGGCAAGAGCACGCTGCTGCGCTGCCTGATGGGCGTCGTCCCCGCGAAGAGCGGCAGCGTGTCGTGGCGCGGCACGGCGCTCGGCGCGATGCCGCCTTATGCACGCGTCGCGGCGGGGCTCGCGTACGTGCCGCAGGGCCGCGACATCTTTCCGCGGCTGACCGTCGAGGAGAACCTGCTCGTGGGCGCGGCAAGCCGGAAAGCGCCGTCCAGGGTGCCCGACCGCATCTACGACCTGTTCCCGGTGTTGAAGGACATGCGCGCACGGCGCGGCGGCGACCTGTCGGGCGGCCAGCAGCAGCAGCTCGCGATCGGCCGTGCGCTGATGAGCGAGCCGCAGCTGCTGATCCTCGACGAGCCGACCGAAGGCATCCAGCCGTCGATCATCCAGGACATCGGCCGCACGCTGCGCCAGCTCGTCGACGAAGCGGGGATGACGGTGCTGCTCGTCGAGCAGTTCTACGACTTCGCGCAATCGATCGCCGATCGATACTGGGTCATGAGCCGCGGCGAAATCGTCGCGGGCGGCGACGCGCGCGACATGGCAGCGAACGGGGTGCGCGAGCTGATCGCCGTCTAGCCGGAAAAGCGGCGCGCGGCGGGTATCGCTTGCGGCTGTCGCCCCGGTGCGTCGCCGATTCATGCAGGTCGAGCTGGCGCCGGCGCAGCGGCACCGCCCGGTGCCCGCGTTGCCCGCACTGCAACGCGGGCACCGAAACGTATATTGTTCCGGTAGCATCCACGTTCTGCGTGCCCGTTTCACTGCTCTCCCGTTCACCGCCGATGTCCGCCCCCGATTCCCACGCCCCGCTGTCCCGCCCTGCCGTCGCCAAGTCGTGGCGCGGCCGCCTCGAACTCGGCTTCGAGCGGCACGGTGCGCGCACGACGCTCGCGCACCGGCTGCACGACGGCCCGCTGCGCGTGCAGCGGCCGCTGTACCCGGAAGGCGACGCGATCTGCCACGCGGTGATCGTCCATCCGCCCGGCGGCGTCGCGGGCGGCGACCGGCTCGACATCGACATCGCGCTCGGCGACGGCACGCACGCGGTGCTCACGACACCTGGCGCGACCAAGTGGTACAAGTCGAACGGGCTGGACGCAACGCAGCGCATCGGCATCACGGTCGGCGAACACGCGAAGCTCGACTGGCTGCCGCAGAACAACCTGTTCTTTGACGCCGCGCACGCGTCGCTCGACTTCAGGCTGACACTCGGCACGGGCGCCAGCGCGATCGGCTGGGACGCGACGCAGCTCGGTCGGCAGGCGGCCGGCGAAACCTGGTCCGCGGGCCGCATCGCGTCGACGTCGGCGCTCGTCGATGCCGACGGCCGGCCACTGTGGACCGAGCGCGCGCTGCTCGATGCGCACGACCCGCTGCGCGGCGCGCCGCAGGGTCTCGCCGGTTTTCCCGCGTACGGCACGCTGTGGGCAGTCGGCGCCGCGTGCGACACCGCCCTCGCCGAATCGCTCGCCGCGCGGATGCCGTTCGATGCCACGCTGCGCGCGGGCGCGACCTGCGTGACACCCGGCGTCGTGCTGGTGCGCGCGCTGTCGACGTCGATGGAAGCGCTGCAACGCCACTTCACCGACTGCTGGCTGCACCTGCGGCCGATCGTGCACGGCGTCGACGCGCGGCCGCTGCGCCTCTGGCAAACCTGAGCGCGCTCGCGCCACGCACCGTTTCGGCGCAGCGTCGCGGGCGGCGCTGCACGCTCCCCATGCATCGCGCACCAGGAACGCGCACGGCGTGGCGTTCCGTGCCATTGGCACGGGCCTTGCTCCTTACATAACCGATACACGACGCACGCAAAACAGCGCGGTGCTACGATGACCCGCGCGTTCGCCCCATTGCGTACGCACCGATAAAAATTACGTTTTCCTGAACGTCTGCCTTCATGAAACTGACTCCCCGCGAGAAGGACAAGCTGCTGATCTTCACGGCGGCGCTGCTGGCCGAGCGCCGTCGCGCACGCGGCCTGAAGCTCAACTATCCGGAGGCCGTCGCCTTCATCACCGCCGCGCTGATGGAAGCCGCGCGCGACGGCAAGACGGTCGCCGAAGTGATGCATTACGGCACGACGCTGCTCACGCGCGACGACGTGATGGACGGCGTGCCGGAGATGATTCCCGACATCCAGGTCGAGGCGACCTTCCCCGACGGCACGAAGCTCGTGACCGTCCACCATCCGATCCCGTGAGCGAGGTCCGCGCATGATCCCCGGCGAAATCCTCACCGACGACGGCGAACACGAACTGAACGCGGGCCGCGCGACGCTGACGCTCGTCGTCGCGAACACCGGCGACCGCCCGGTGCAGGTCGGCTCGCACTACCACTTCTTCGAGGTCAACGACGCACTGTCGTTCGATCGCGCGGCCGCGCGCGGCTTTCGCCTGAACATCGCGGCCGGCACCGCCGTGCGCTTCGAGCCGGGCCAGACGCGCACCGTCGAGCTGGTCGCCCTCGCGGGCGATCGCGCCGTCTACGGTTTTCAGGGCAAGGTGATGGGGCCGCTGTAAGCCGCGCCCCGCTCTTCAGGAACAGCAACATGACACTACGCTTGAGCCGCCGCGCGTACGCGGAAATGTTCGGGCCGACGACGGGCGACCGCGTCCGGCTCGCCGACACCGAACTGCTGATCGAGATCGAACGCGACTTCACCACCTACGGCGAGGAAGTGAAATTCGGCGGTGGGAAAGTGATCCGCGACGGGATGGGTCAGTCGCAGCGCGTGGCCGCCGACGTGCCCGACACGATCATCACGAACGCGGTGATCCTCGATCACTGGGGCATCGTGAAGGCCGACATCGCGATCAAGCACGGCCGTATCGCCGCGATCGGCAAGGCCGGCAACCCCGACATCCAGCCGGGCGTGACGATCGCGATCGGCGCCGCGACCGAAGTGATCGCCGGCGAAGGGCTGATCGTGACGGCCGGCGGCATCGACACGCACATCCACTTCATCAGCCCGCAGCAGATCGACGAGGCCCTCGCATCGGGCGTCACGACGATGCTCGGCGGCGGCACGGGGCCGGCCACCGGCACCAACGCGACGACCTGCACGCCGGGCCCGTGGCACATGGAGCGAATGCTGCAGGCCGCCGACGGCTGGCCGATCAATCTCGGCTTTCTCGGCAAGGGCAATGCGAGCCTGCCGCAGCCGCTCGTCGAGCAGATCGCGGCCGGCGCGATCGGGCTGAAGCTGCACGAGGACTGGGGCACGACGCCCGCCGCGATCGACAACTGCCTGTCCGTCGCCGACGAGACCGACACGCAGGTCGCGATTCATACCGACACGCTGAACGAAGGTGGCTTCGTCGAATCGACGGTCGCCGCGTTCAAGGGCCGCACGATCCACACGTACCACACCGAAGGGGCCGGCGGCGGCCACGCGCCCGACATCCTGAAGGTGTGCGGCGAGGCGAACGTGCTGCCGTCGTCCACCAACCCGACGCGCCCGTACACGATCAACACGCTCGACGAGCATCTCGACATGCTGATGGTGTGCCATCACCTCGATCCGTCGATCGCCGAGGATCTCGCGTTCGCCGAATCGCGCATTCGCCGCGAGACGATCGCGGCCGAGGACATCCTGCACGACCTCGGCGCGCTGTCGATGCTGTCGTCCGATTCGCAGGCGATGGGCCGCGTCGGCGAAGTGATCATCCGCACGTGGCAGACCGCGCACAAGATGAAGGTGCAGCGCGGCGCGCTGCCGGAAGACGGCGCGCGCAACGACAACTTTCGCGCGAAGCGCTACGTCGCGAAGTACACGATCAATCCGGCGCTCACCCATGGGATCGCGCACGAAGTCGGTTCGATCGAGCCGGGCAAGTGGGCCGACCTCGTGCTGTGGGAACCGGCGTTCTTCGGGATCAAGCCGTCGATGATCCTGAAGGGCGGGATGATCGCGATGGCGCAGATGGGCGACCCGAACGCGTCGATCCCGACGCCGCAGCCGGTTCACTATCGCGAGATGTTCGCCACCCGCGGCGGGGCGCTCGCGCGCACGTCGCTGACCTTCGTGTCGCAGATGGCCGCCGATGCGGGCATCGCGGAACGCTACGGCCTCGCGAAGCGGATCGTGCCCGTGCGCAACTGCCGCAACGTGACGAAGGCCGACATGATCCACAACGCGTGGCGTCCGTCGATCAGCGTCGATCCGGAAACCTACGACGTGATCGCCGACGGCCAGTTGCTCACCTGCGAGCCGGCGACGGTGCTGCCGATGGCGCAGCGTTATTTCCTGTTCTGATCCGTTGCAGGTTTTCGTTTCATGCGCACCCTCGACAAACGCATTGCCCCGAACGTGAAACTCGCCGCGTCGCTCGTCGCGCGCGCGCCGACGCTCACGCTCGCCTACGACGCCCGCTGCAAGAGCCGCCTCGCGGCGACGCTCGATACCGGAGAGGACGTCGCGGTCCTGCTGCCGCGCGGCACGATCCTGCGCGACGGTGACGTGCTCGTCGCCGACGACGGCGCGCTCGTGCGCATCGCCGCGGCGCCCGAAACCGTGCTGCACGTGCGCGCGGCCGATCCGCTCACGCTGATGCGCGCCGCCTACCATCTCGGCAACCGCCACACGCCGGTCGAGATCGGCGACGGCTACCTGAAGCTCGAAGCCGACCCGGTGCTCGCGGACATGCTGCGCCGCCTCGGCACGCAGGTCGAGGAAGCGCACGCGCCGTTCCAGCCGGAAGCCGGTGCGTACGGCGGCGGTCACAAGCACGGGCACGATGCAACGTTCGCCGAGGATTACGCGCTCGCGCAGCAAGTGTTCGGCGAGCATCACGGCCACGCGCATTCGCACAGCCATAGCCACGACCACGACCACGACCACGACCACGACCACGACCATCAGCATGGTCCCAGATGCGCGCACGGCCACGGCCATGACCACCACTGAACTCGTCGCGCTGCTGCATCTCGCGTCGCCGGCGCTGCCGATCGGCGCGTACAGCTATTCGCAGGGCCTCGAAGCGGCGCTCGACGCGAACCTGATCCACGACGCCGATTCCGCGCGCGACTGGATCGCGAGCGGCCTGACCGACGTGCTCGCGCACGGCGAGCTGCCGTTCCTCTCGCACCAGCTCGCACGCTGGCATGCGCACGACGCGCACGCGCTTGCCACGGAAAACGCGTGGTACGTCGCGAGCCGCGAATCGGCGGAACTGCGCCGCGAAACCGAACAGATGGGCTGGTCGCTCGCGCAGCTGTGCGCGTCGCTCGAATGGGGCGACGCCGCGCGTCGCGCGACACTCGCGTCGCTGTCGCCGGTCGCACTGCCCACCGCATTCGCATACGCAGCCGCCGCACACGACGCGAGCGCCGACGCCGTGCTCGCCGCCTACGCATTCGGCTGGGTCGAAAACCAGACGTCCGCCGCATTGAAGGCCGTGCCGCTCGGCCAGCTCGCCGGGCAACGCATCATCGTCGCGCTGCGCGGCGCGATCGACGCGGCCGTGCGCCGCGCGCTCGCGACGCCGCCCGACGCCGTCAACACGTTCGCGCCGCAGCTCGGCATCCTGTCCGCGCGGCACGAAACCCAGTATTCGCGGTTGTTCCGCTCCTGATCCCATCGCCAGACCATGAACGCACCTGCCCCCTCCTCCGCCCGCCGCACGAAGAAACTGCCGCCGCTGCGCGTCGGCATCGGCGGCCCCGTCGGCTCCGGCAAGACCACGCTGCTCGAAATGCTGTGCAAGGCGATGCGCGACCGGTACGACCTCGTCGCGATCACCAACGACATCTATACGAAGGAAGACCAGCGACTGCTGACGGTCGCGGGCGCGCTGCCCGAGGAACGCATCATGGGCGTCGAGACGGGCGGCTGCCCGCATACGGCGATCCGCGAGGATGCGTCGATCAACCTCGAAGCCGTCGACCGGATGCTCGCGCGCTTTCCCGATGCCGACATCGTGTTCATCGAATCGGGCGGCGACAATCTCGCCGCGACCTTCAGCCCCGAACTGTCGGACCTGACGATCTACGTGATCGACGTCGCCGGCGGCGAGAAGATTCCGCGCAAGGGCGGCCCGGGCATCACGAAGTCCGACCTGCTGGTGATCAACAAGACGGACCTCGCGCCGCTGGTCGGTGCGAATCTCGACGTGATGGCGTCCGACACGAAGAAGATGCGCGGCGAACGGCCTTACGTGATGACGAACCTGAAGGCGCTCGAAGGCGTCGCGGACGTGATCGCGTTCATCGAGAAGAAGGGGTTGCTCGCGGTCTGAGCGGCACGGCGGCGCCCTCCGGTGCCGCCGCGCAGGCTCCCGGCGGCATTGCGCCGCCTTCGCTTAGTCGTCGGACGTGTCCTGCTCGTCCTGCAGCGCCCGCGCGCCGCGCTCGGCGGGCGGCAGCAGCGCCGCGAGCACGTCGACCGTGCGCGCGGTCGCGCCGCGGTGACGCGACGCGAACGCCGCACCGGCCGCGCCCATCGCGATGCGCCGCGCGTTGTCGGCGAACAGCGCGTCGAGCACGTGCGCGAGATCGAGCGGGTCCGCGACCTGCAGCGCCGCGCCGGCCGCGACCGCGTCGGCGGTCGCCTGCGTGAAGTTGAACACGTGCGGCCCGATCAGCACCGGCACGCCGACCGCGCATGCTTCGATCAGGTTCTGGCCGCCGAGCGGCAGCAGGCTGCCGCCGATGAACGCGATGTCGGCCGCCGCGTAATACGCGCCGAGCTCGCCCATCGAATCGCCGAGCAGCACCGTCACGTCGTCCGGCAGCGATTCCGCCGCCGGCTTGCCGGCCGCGAGCGCCGCTGCGTCGGCAGCCCACACCGAGCGGCGCACGCACTTGAGCCCGCTGCGCACAACGAGCGCCTCGACTTCGGCGAATCGCTGCGGATGACGCGGCACGAGCACCAGCAGCGCGCCGGGCGTGCGCATTTCCGCGAACGCCTGCAGCACCAGCGCCTCTTCATTCTCGCGCGTGCTGGCGGCCACCCACACCGGCCGCGCGCCGATCGCGTCGCGCCACGCATGGCCGCGCGCCGCGAGTTCCGGCGGCGTCGTCATGTCGAACTTGAGGTTGCCGAGCACGGTCACGTTGCGCGCGCCGAGCGACGTCAAACGCTCCGCATCGGCCGGGCTCTGCGCGAGCACGCGCGAGAAGCCGCCGAACACGTCGCGCGTCGCCGCGCCGAACTTCGCCGCGCGCCGGAACGAACGCGCGGACATCCGCGCATTGGTCAGCACGAGCGGCACGTCCGCGCGGCGGCATTCGTCGATCAGCGTCGGCCACACCTCGGTTTCCATCACGAGGCCGAGCGTGGGCCGCCACGCGCGCAGGAAGCGCCGCACCGCGCCGGGCATGTCGTACGGCAGGTAGCCGCGCAGCACACGATCGCCGAAGATCTGCTCGCCGGTCGCGCGCCCGCTCGGCGTCATGTGCGTGAGCAGGATGCGCGCATCGGGGCGCACGCGCATCAGCGCGTCGATCAGCGGCTGCGCCGCGCGCGTCTCGCCGACCGATACCGCGTGCACCCAGATCAGCGGCGCGCGGTCGTCGCGCGAGCGGCCCGCCACGCGGCCGAAACGTTCGCCGATGTGCTCGCGATAGCCGCGCTCCCTGCGCGAGCGCACGTAGAGCCGGATGACGGCGATCGGGGCGACGAGCCACCACAGCGCGCGATAGATCACCCTCAGCATGCGGCGACCCTCGTCTTGCTTCGGAGCAGCGGCGCGCTCAAACCAGCGCCCTGCCCGTCAGGCGTTCGAGAATGCCGAGCGGCGCGCATTCGCGGCGCACCATCGCATCGACCGGCAGGAAGAAGGTCTGTTCGAGCATGAACTGGCCGGACATCACAGCGTGCGAAGTCTGATCGGAGAAACATATCCACACGCTGCCCGGCGGGAACGGCATCGTCTGCTGCGGGCAGGTTTTCTGGTAGTCGAGATCGGCCTTCATCCCGTCGTGCAGGTTCAGCATCAGGTGGTCGTACGCGCTGCGCGGCGACTTCGTCACGTGCAGCAGGTTCAGCAACCACGCGGAACCGGGGAACTGCGGCCTGATGCGCGGCAGGAAGCGCTTCGCGACGTCCTCGAACGGCTCGCCGACGCGCCACACGCGCGGCACGCCGGCCGGGTTCACGTTCGTGAACACGCGCAGGATGCGTTCGCCGTAGTTCGGCCGCGACGGAAACGCGTCGACGTGCAGTCGGCTGTCGTCCTTGCGCCACGACGTCTGGCGCGTTTCGACCTGCATCAGCCGCAGGCTCGTCGGCGCGACGCGCAGCTTGCCGCGGTATTCGGGAAAGAGGCCGTCGACGAGCGTGCCGGCCTGCTGCTGGAAGCGCGCGACGAGCGCGCGCACCGCCGACTGGGTGACGCTGTCGCCGAGCACCCCGGCGAGCGCGCCGCCGTTCGGCGCGAGGCTGATGTTCTTGCGTTTCGGATCGGCGAGCGCCGGATCGAGCAGCGCTTCCTCGCCGCCTTCGATCGCGAAGCGCAGGTGCGGGAAATACAGCACCTTGCCTTCCTCGACAGCGGCCAGCAGGTGTTCGCGCGGCGCCGACAGGTTGTGTCCGCTCCAGTCGGCGGACGGGACTTCGATGATCTGGGATTCGCTCATGATCGGTTCGCGTGGGTTCGCATGTGACGGGCGTTACAGCAGACCGAAGCCCGCGAGCGCCGACTTCACCTGCCCGATCGACGGGGGCTGCCCCGCCGTGCCGAGATTGACGACGTTCGGCGACCAGTAGCCGCCGGTCCGCCAGGCCGTCGAGAAATTGTACAGTTCGACCGTCGGACGCTTCAGCGCGGCCGCGATGTGAACCAGACCTGTATCAACCCCGACGGTCGCGGCCGCGCCGTCGATCAACCCGACCACGGCCGGCAGCGACAGCTTCGGCGGCACGATCGCCGCCGCGCCGAATTCCTTCGCGAGCCGCTCGCTGGTCGCGCGCTCCGCGTCGTTGCCCCACGGCAGCACGAGCGACGCGCCGCGCCGCACGAGCGCCTGGCCGAGCTCGATCCACGCGGCGTCCGGCCACTGCTTGTCGGCGCGCGACGTCGCATGGACGAACACCACGTACGGCACCGGCAGGTTCAGGCCGAGCGCGGCCACGGCGAGCGCCGCCGCGCGCGTGTCGAGCCCGAAATCGACCGGATCGGCCGGCGTCGGCACCGGGTCGCCCAGCGCGGCCGCGACGAGTTGTCGCGAGCGCTCGACCACGTGCGTGCGCGGCGCGATCGGCACCCGCTTGCGGTAGAAGAAGCGCACCGGCCACTCGTAGCCGGCCCCGTCGGTGCGGTTGCCGAGCCCGACGAGCGGGCCGCGCGCCCAGCTCGCGACCCAGGCCGTCTTGATGAGGCCCTGACAGTCGATCACGAGGTCGTACTGCTCGGCCGCGAGACGTCGGCGAAACGCGCGGATCTCGCGCCACGTGGCGCCCGAGAACGGTTTCTTGCGCCAGCGGCGCAGCGAGAACGGCAGCACGTTGCGCACGCCTTCGACGAGCTTGACCAGGTCGACGAAGCTTTCCTCGACGAGCCAGTCGATCTGCGCTTCGGGGTGGCGGCGCCGGATATCGGCGATCACGGGCATGTTGTGCACGACGTCGCCCAGCGACGACACGCGCACGATCAGGATCTTTTGCACGCTGAAAAAACGCCGGCAGGCAGCCGGCGACAAGCAGAAAGGGGGGATTTTAGCTCGCCCGGCGGCCCGGACAGACAAAAAGCGGCCGCACGCCGCCGGCGTGCGCCGCTTTTCGGGATGGCGCGACGATCGGAATCGCCGTCGCGCCGTGGGCGGCCCGCAGGCCGCCGATGCTCAGAACGGCAGCTTGACGTCCGGCTTCGCGGCCGTCAGCACGCGGCGGAAGTCTTCCTGGATGCGCTTGAGGCCTTCCTGCGTCTCCGCCTCGAAACGCATCACGACGACCGGCGTCGTGTTCGACGAACGCGCGAGGCCGAAGCCGTCCGGGTACTCGACGCGCAGGCCGTCGATCGTCACGACTTCCTCGGCGCCGTCGAACTTCGCCTCTTTCTGCAGCTTGTCGATCAGGCGGAAGTTCTCGCCTTCGTCGAGCCACAGCTGCAGTTCGGGCGTGCTCATCGCATCCGGCAGCCCGTTGAGCAGCGCGCTCGGATCGGCCGTCTTCGCGAGGATCTCCAGCAGGCGCGCGCCCGTGTAGAGGCCGTCGTCGAAGCCGTACCAGCGATCCTTGAAGAACACGTGGCCGCTCATTTCACCGGCGAGCGGCGCACCCGTCTCGCGCAGCTTCGCCTTCACGAGCGAGTGGCCCGTCTTCCACATCAGCGGCTCGCCGCCCTTCGACTTCACCCATTGCGCGAGGTGGCGCGTGCACTTCACGTCGTAGATGATCTGCGCGCCCGGGTTGCGCGACAGCACTTCCTCCGCGAACAGCATCAGCTGGCGGTCCGGATAGATGATCTGGCCGTCCTTCGTGACGACGCCGAGGCGGTCGCCGTCGCCGTCGAACGCGAAGCCGATCTCGGCGTCGGTGTCCTTCAGCGCCTGGATCACGTCCTGCAGGTTTTCCGGGTGCGCGGGATCGGGGTGATGGTTCGGGAACGTGCCGTCGATGTCGGTGAAGCGCTCGACGAGTTCGCAGCCGAGCGCCTTGAACAGACGCGTCGCGAGCGGGCCGGCCACGCCGTTGCCGGCGTCGACGACGAGCTTCATCGGGCGGGCCGGCTTGATGTCGCCGACGATGCGCGCGATGTATTGATCGGCGACGTCGAATGCTTCATACGAGCCGCTGCCCGTTTCGAAGCGCTCGTCGACGATGCGGCGGTACAGCGCCTGAATCTGCTCGCCGTAGATCGCGGCGCCGCGCAGCACCATCTTGAAACCGTTGTAGTCGGGCGGGTTGTGGCTGCCCGTGACGACGATGCACGAATCGACGCGGCGCTCGCCGCCCTTCAGCGCGAGCGGCACGTTCGCGGCGAAATAACCGACCGGGGTGGGCACCATGCCGACGTCGACGACGTCGACGCCCGCCGCACGCAGGCCATCGGCGAGCGCGCCGACGAGTTCCGGCCCGGACAGGCGGCCGTCGCGCGCGACGACGACCGCATCGCCGCCCTGCGCGCGCACTTCGCTGCCGAATGCCCGGCCGATCGCGCGCGCCGTGTCGGTGTCGAGCGTCTTGCCGACCACGCCACGGATGTCATATGCCTTGAAGATGGATTGGGAGATCATCGATTCTCTTCTCTCTCAGTTGCGTGCATGGAAAATTGTCTGGCCTGCGTGGCGGCCTCTCGCCGGTGCCGCGCATGATACATGCCTGCCCGGCACGGCGCGAAACCGCAGGGGTGCAACGGCGGGAGCGATCCCGATCCCACTTATAATCGCGGGTTTCGATGACGCGCATGCCGCCCATTTTAATGCCTAGCCGTTCCGCCGCCGCCACTCCGCAGCCTCCGGGCGCCCTGCCGGCCGCCTTGCGCGCACGCGGCCACCGCGCATGCTGAAGCGTTTCGGCAACCCGGACGTCGCGAAGGCCGTCGCGAACCTCGTCTGGCTGGGGCTCGAACGGCTCACGCAGATCGGCGTCGCGATCGCGATCAGCGGCCTGCTGGCCCGTTATTTCGGGCCAGATGTGTTCGGCAAATGGCAGTATGCGAATACGCTCCTCCTCGTGCTGGCGCCGCTCACCTGGGTGTGCGGCGCGGAAATCCTCGTCCCGACCATCGTCCAGCGCCCGCCCGCCCAGCTCGGCGCGGTGCTCGGCAGCGCGTTCGCGCTGCGCATCGCCGTCTCGGCCGCCGCGCTCGTCGCGACCTGGCTTGCGATCGCCGCCGGCGCGTTCGATCCGCTCGTCGGCGCGATGCTCGCGGGCCTCGCGGTCACGATGGTGTTCCGCGAACCGTTCGTCGGCGTCATCAACGCGTGGCTGCAGAGCATGACCTACAGCAAGCCGCAGCTCGTCACCAGCATGGTCACCGCGCTGGTGAAGGCGCTGCTCGTCTGGCTGCTGGTGCGCGCGGCCGCCGGCCCCGCCCGCTTCGCGTGGCTGTGGGCGCTCGAGGCCGCCGCGATCGGCTTCGCGCTGGTGCTGTACTACCGCCATCGTAACGGCGGCGCGCTCGGCTGGACGTTCGACAAACCGCTGTTCCGGCACTTTGCGACGGCCGGCACCGTGTTCTGGCTCGGCCTCATCTGCATGTATCTGTTCCTGAAGCTCGACCGCCTGATGCTCGAGCGTCACGTGTCGTTCGCCGATCTCGGCCGCTACTCGGCCGCGCAACAGCTCAACGAGAACTGGATCACGCTCGCGCTGATGCTCGCGCAGACGCTCGCGCCCGCCTTCGTCTACCGCGTGCAGGACGTCGCGCGACTGCGCCGCAACATCGTCCGGCTGATCGCGATGACGGCCGGCCTGATGACGGCCGGCGCGCTCTTGCTCGACGCCGCCGCCCCGCTGATCGTCGGCAAGGTGTTCGGCCGCGGCTACGAGGCGTCGGTCGACATCTTCCGCTGGGCCGTCTGGCTGTCGGTGCCGGCCGGCATCGAGGCGATAGGCAATCTTATCGTCCTCAAATATCAAGCAAAATTCGTGTTGCTGTCGAAATGGCTGCTCGCGCTGGCGATCGCCGCGCTCGTCAACCTGTTCGCGATCCCGCGGTTCGGCCTGTACGGTGCGCTCGCCGGGCTCGCGGCCGGCTACCTGGCCGCCGCCGCCGTCAATTTTTATTACATCCGTTTCAAGCTGAAACCATGACGTCCCCTGATTGCACGCCCCCGCTCGACGACGTGGCCGTGCTGATGCCGGCCTACAACGGGCACGACGACGTCGTTCGGACCCTCGCATCGTTTCGCGAGGACGCGCCCGTGCACGTGCTGATCGTCGACGACGGCAGCACGCCGCCGATCGTCGCCCCCGACCTGCCGGGCCTCGCGATCGACGTGCTGCGCATGCCGCGCAACGGCGGCATCGAGCGCGCGCTCGCGGCCGGCATCGACGCGCTCGCCGCGCGCGGCTTCCGCTACGCGGCGCGCATCGACGCGGGCGATCTCGCCGTGCCGCAACGTCTCGCGAAGGAGCGTGCGTATCTCGACGCCCACCCGCGCGTGGCCTGCGTCGGCATGTGGACGCAGGTCGTGTCGCGCGCCGGCGAACCGCGCTTCATGCTGACGCCGCCCGCCGATCCGCAGACGCTGCGCCGCACGCGCTTCCTGCGCTCGCCGCTCGTGCATCCTTCTGTGATGTTGCGCATCGACGCCGTGCGCGAAGTGGGCAACTATCGTGCGAAGTACCGCGCGGCCGAGGATCTCGATCTTTTTTTACGGTTAATGCAACGCTACGATTGCGCGAACCTGCCGGAACTCGGCCTCTATTACGAGCTGAACGAGGGCGGGATCAGTGCGACCAAGCGCCGGCGCCAGCTCGTGTCGACGCTCACGCTGCTGCTGAGCCACTTCAACGTGCTGAACCCGTACGACTGGGCCGGCCTCGCCAAGAACCTGCTGCATTTCGTGACGCCGTACCGTACGCTGCAGCGGATCAAACAGACGCTGTTCGCCGCGCGGCCGTCCGCCTGACGCGCATCCGGCGCTTTCGGCAATTTCGACGCTTTATTTTTTCTTTTTTTCATGTCCGCCACCTCCCCGCTGCGCATCGCGCTCGTCTGCAACACGGCCTGGGCGATCTACACGTATCGCCACGGGCTGATCCGTGCACTCGTCGCGCGCGGCGCCGAGGTCGTCGTGATCGCGCCGCACGACCGTACGGTGCCCTTGCTCGAACGGATGGGCTGCCGCTATGTGGCGCTCGCGGTCGCATCGAAAGGCACGAGCCCGCGCGAGGATCTCGGCACGCTCGCCGCGCTGGTGCGTCACTACCGCGCGCTGAAGCCCGATCTCGTGTTCCACTACACGATCAAGCCGAACATCTACGGCTCGGTCGCCGCGTGGCTCGCGCGCGTGCCGTCGATCGCGGTGACGACCGGGCTCGGCTACGTCTTCATCCAGAAGAGCCGCGCGGCGAGCGTCGCGAAGCGCCTGTACCGGTTCGCGTTCCGCTTCCCGCGTGAGGTGTGGTTCCTGAACCGCGACGATCTCGCGACCTTCCGCGACGAGCAGCTGCTCGCGCATCCCGATCGCGCGCGGCTGCTGCACGGCGAAGGCGTCGATCTCGAACAGTTCGCGCCCGTGCCGCTGCCCGCCGGCGACGCGCCCGTCTTCATCCTGATCGGCCGGCTGCTGTGGGACAAGGGCGTGCGCGAATATGTGGAGGCCGCGCGCATCGTGCGCGCGCGCTTCCCGCATGCGCGCTTCCAGCTGCTCGGGCCGCTCGGCGTCGATAATCCGAGCGCGATCGGGCGCGCGGATGTCGACGCGTGGGTCGGCGAAGGCGTGATTGAATATCTCGGCGAAGCGCACGACGTGCGCCCGCATATCGCGGCGGCCGACTGCGTCGTGCTGCCGTCGTACCGCGAAGGCGTGCCGCGCACGCTGATGGAAGCATCGGCGATGGGCCGCCCGATCGTCGCGACCGACGTGCCGGGCTGCCGCGACGTCGTCGCCGACGGCGACACGGGGTTCCTGTGCCGCGTGCGCGACAGCGGGAGTCTCGCGGAACAACTGGATCGCATGATCGCGCTCGGCCCGCAAGGCCGGGCGGCGATGGGCGCACGCGGCCGGCACAAGGTCGCGGCGGAATTCGACGAACAGCAGGTCGTCGAGCGCTACAGGCAGACCATCCATTCGTTGACCGGATTCACATTCTGAAGGAGCGCATCAACAATGACCGCCAAAGGCACCATCCTCGTGACCGGCGGTGCGGGCTACATCGGCTCGCACACCGCCGTCGAGCTGCTCGACAACGGCTACGACGTCGTGATCGTCGACAATCTCGTCAACAGCAAGGCCGAATCCGTGCGCCGCGTCGAGCGGATCACGGGCAAGACGCCCGCGTTCCACCAAGTCGACGTGTGCGACGAAGCCGCGCTCGCGAAGGTGTTCGACGCGCACCCGATCACCGGCACGATCCATTTCGCGGCGCTCAAGGCCGTCGGCGAATCGGTCGCGAAGCCGCTCGAGTATTACCAGAACAACCTCGGCGGCCTGCTCGCCGTGCTCAAGGTGATGCGCGAGCGCAATGTCAGGCAGTTCGTGTTCAGCTCGTCCGCGACCGTGTACGGCGTGCCCGAGCGTTCGCCGATCGATGAATCGTTCCCGCTGTCCGCGACGAACCCGTACGGCCAGTCGAAGCTGATCGCCGAGCAGATCCTGCGCGACCTCGAGGTGTCCGACCCGTCGTGGCGGATCGCGACGCTGCGCTACTTCAATCCGGTCGGCGCGCACGCGAGCGGACTGATCGGCGAGGATCCGGCCGGCATCCCGAACAACCTGATGCCGTATGTCGCGCAGGTCGCCGTCGGCAAGCTGGAAAAGCTGCGCGTGTTCGGCTCCGACTACCCGACGCCGGACGGCACGGGCGTGCGCGACTACATCCACGTCGTCGATCTCGCGAAGGGCCACATCGCTGCGCTCGACGCGCTCACGACACGCGACGCGAGCTTCGTCGTGAACCTCGGCACCGGCCAGGGCTACAGCGTGCTGGAAGTCGTGCGTGCGTTCGAGAAGGCGTCGGGCCGCCCGGTGCCGTACGAACTCGTCGCGCGCCGCCCGGGCGACATCGCCGAGTGCTATGCGAATCCGCAGGCCGCGGCCGACATCATTGGCTGGCGCGCGACGCTCGGCATCGAGGAAATGTGTGCCGACCACTGGCGATGGCAGGAGGGCAACCCGCGCGGTTTTGTATAATCCGCTGTCCATTTTTCGAGCGATCCCATGCTCAGCTTCGCGTCCGGCTTCATCGTCTCCCTGCTCGTCACGCTGTTCATCGTGCGCTACGCGCACCTTCACGAGAAATTCTCGATCGACAGCGACCTGGCCGGCGTGCAGAAATTCCACGTGCGGCCCGTGCCGCGGGTCGGGGGCATAGGGATCCTTGCCGGGGTCGTCGTGGCCGCGCTGGTGCTGTCCCGGCGCTACCCGACGATCTCGGGCAGCATTCTGGGCATCGCTGCCTGCGGGCTGCCTGCGTTCCTGTCCGGCCTCGTCGAGGACCTGACCAAGCGCGTGTCGCCGCGCGCGCGGCTGCTCTGCACGATGGGTGCGGCCGCACTGGCGTTCTGGCTGCTCGGTATCGCGGTCAAGCGCATCAGCGTGCCGCCGCTCGATTTCCTGCTCGGCTACGTGGCCATCTCGGCGTTCATCACCGTGCTCGCGGTTGCGGCGCTGGCGAACGCAATCAACATCATCGACGGGTTCAACGGGCTCGCATCGATGGTCAGCTTCATGATGTTCGCGTCGCTCGCGTATGTCGCGTTCCACGTCAACGACCCGGTCGTGATGTCCGCGTCGATCATCATGATGGGTGCGGTGCTCGGCTTCTTCCTGTGGAATTTCCCGGCCGGACTGATCTTCCTCGGCGACGGCGGCGCGTATTTCATCGGCTTCATGCTCGCTGAGCTCGCGATCATGCTCGTGATGCGCAATCGCGAGGTGTCCGCGTGGTATCCGGTGCTGCTGTTCATGTATCCGATCTTCGAGACCTGCTTCTCGATCTACCGGAAGAAATTCATCCGCGGGATGTCGCCGGGGATTCCGGACGGCGTGCATCTGCACATGCTCGTGTACAAGCGGCTGATGCGGTGGGCGGTGGGCACGAAACACGCGCACGATCTGACGCGGCGGAATTCGCTTACTTCACCCTATCTGTGGCTGCTGTGCCTCGTCGCGGTGATACCGGCGACGCTGTTCTGGCGGCATACGGTGCATCTGTTCGTGTTCGTCGTGCTGTTCGCGCTGACGTACGTGTGGCTGTACCTCAGCATCGTGCGGTTCAGGGCGCCGCGGTGGATGGTGGTGAGGAAGGCGCGGCGCAGTCACTGACGCGCGTACCGGCTTCCGGATGAAAAAAGCGCCCTGCGGGCGCTTTTTTTTCTTGCCGCCCGGTGCTCGGACCAGGGTCGCATCACCGGCTCGATGCGGCGCGCCCCGACGGCACGCTCTGCAGCACGGGGGCAACGGTCGTCTGATATTCCGGCACCCAGCGCCGCAAATCGCGTCGGACCTCGTCGTCGCTCAGCACGCGGTGCTGCATCAGCCATGGCAGCAATTCATCGAGCAGGTTGTCCGGCACTTCACGCGCGCGCGCAATCCGCAATTTCGGATGAGGCGTACGCGTCGTCGCCTCGTCGTCCGCGAGCAATTCCTCATAGAGCTTCTCGCCGGGCCGCAGCCCGGTGAACTCGATCCGGATCTGCTCTTCCGAGAAACCGTACAGGCGGATCAGGTCGCAGGCGAGGTCGACGATCTTCACCGGCTCGCCCATGTCGAGAATGAAGATCTCGCCGCCATGCCCCATGCTCGACGCCTGCAGCACGAGTTGCGATGCTTCCGGGATCGTCATGAAGAACCGCGTGATCTCCGGGTGCGTGACCGTGACCGGACCGCCCTTCGCGATCTGCTGCTGGAACTTCGGAATCACGCTGCCCGCGCTGCCGAGCACGTTGCCGAAGCGCACCGTCTCGAATTGCGTGCGCCCGCTCGTCTGCTGCAGCGCCTGGCAGGCCATTTCGGCGAGGCGCTTGCTCGCGCCCATCACGTTGGTCGGGTTGACGGCCTTGTCGGTCGAGATCAGTACGAAGTGGCGCACGTCGTGGCGGATCGCCGCGCGCGCCACGCGATACGTACCCAGCACGTTGTTGCGCAGCGCCTGCCATGCGTTGTGCTCCTCCATCAGCGGTACGTGCTTGTACGCGGCCGCGTGGAACACGATGTGCGGCGCGTGGCGCGACATCACCTGGTCGAGCAGCAGCGAATCCTTCGCGTCGCCGATGATCGGCAGGACCGGCAAATCGGGGAAGCGCTCGCGCAACTCCTCGGTCAGCCGGTACATCGCGTACTCGGACAGGTCGAACGCGACGAGTTGCGCCGGCGCGAAACGCAGGATCTGCCGGCAGAGCTCGGAGCCGATCGAGCCGCCCGCGCCCGTCACCATCACGACGCGGCCACGCAGCAGCGCCTCGACGTGCGGCGTGTCGATCGTCACGGCGTCGCGGCCGAGCAGATCCTCGAGATCGATGTTGCGCACCTGCGACAGGAAACCCTGCCCCGGCATCAGCGCGGTCAGCGACGGCAAGACCATTGCCTTCACGCCGGCCCGCACGCACAGCGTCGCGACGCGGCGCTGCGTCTCCACCGATGCCGACGGGATCGCGATGATCGCGTACTCGACCTTCATCGCGTCGGTCCAGTGCTTGAGGTCGTTGAACGAGCCCAGCACCTTGTAGCCGTAGATTTCGCGGCCCTGCTTCGTGACGTCGTCGTCGAGCAGGCCGACGAGGCGCCATTCACCGGAGCGCGACAGTTCGCGCGCAAGGCTTGCACCGGCCGTGCCGGCGCCGAGCACCAGTACGGGTTTGCCCTTCCCGACGAGGCCGCCGTACAGGTAGTACTCCTTCGTCGCGCGATACAGCGCACGCGCGCCGCCCATCGCGAGGAACAGCATCAGCGGTGACACGAGCAGCACCGAGCGCGGAATGATCGGCTGCGGCTGGAACATCACGGCGCCGATCATTACGATCACGCCGCCGCCGACCACCGCCTTCGCGATGCGCATCAAGTCGGGCAGGCTCGCGAATACCCACAGCCCGCGATACAGGCCGAACCCGTGGAACATCAGCGCGTAGACGGGCAGCACCCACGTGAGCGCTATCAGCGCGCCGCTCAGGAAATCATGTGGGATGCTACCGTTGAAACGAACGAGATAGGCGAACAACCACGCGGCAACAACCGCCGTCAGGTCGAACAGGAATGCACTCAATGACAGCCAAGATGCTTTGGATCGCAACATCGGCGGGAGACCTCAAGAATTGTTTTCGGCGGCCGCTTGAAACCGGCGCCAACGCATGTCGATCAACCACCCGAACCATGCTAGGACGCCATACCACGCGAAGAACGACAGCCATTGCTGCAGTTCGGGGCGGCCCTTTGCCCACACGGCGAGAATTATGCCCGCGAGCATGATGAGGTACCAATACAGAGCGGTTCGACCGTGACTGATGCCCGATCGGACCATTCGTTGATAATAATGCTCGCGGTGCGCTTGCCAGAACTTTTCGCCGCGTAACAGACGTCTCAAAAGTGTTACAGATGCGTCGGCAATAAAGGGGGCGAACACCATCGCGGGGAACCAGATCGGCCAGACGTCGGTACGCCAGCCCCAGTAGCCTAGCGCACCGGCCAGGAATCCGAGCGGGATCGAGCCCGCGTCGCCGAGGAACAGCCTGGCCGGGTGGAAATTGAGCAGAAGAAAGCCGAGCGCCGCGCCGGCCACTGCCGCGCCCGCCACGGCGAGATCGGGCGACGTATGCGGGCCGCCGAGCGCCGCGACCGCGTATCCGCCGAAACCAAACAGTGCCATGCCGCCCGCGAGACCGTCGGCGCCGTCCATGAAGTTGTACAGGTTCGTCAGCCAGACCATCGCGAAACCCACGCCGGCGAGCAGCCACCACGGTGCGTCGGCCGGGAAGACGACGATCAGCGCGACGACTGCCGCGAGGTGCGCGGAGAATCGCACGCGGGCAGGCAGCCCGCGCCGGTCGTCGATCTGCGACATCGCGGCGAGTCCCGCGGCGGCGATGGCAATCAACCACAGTCGCGGCGCCAGCGTCAGCAGCGCAACGACACAGACGGGCACGATGCCCCATCCGCCGACGCGCGGTGTCGGCAGCGTATGGAGCGAACGGTCGTTCGGAATGTCGGTGGCCAGGCGCCAGGCCCACCCGGTGGCAAGCAGTACGCGGAGAATCGTCGTCGAGGCGAATGCGGCGGCCAGGGCCACCGCGGCCGTGGTGAGCCAGGTGGGATTCGCGAGAAGCATGTGGCTTTTATTTTCGTGTATCGCGCGAACGATACCATGCGGCGGTCGCTTCGAGGCCCTGGCGGGTCGTATAGGGCGGCTGCCAGTCGAGCACGCGCCTGATCCGACCGGTATCGAGTTGCAGACTGCCCGTCAGGCGGTCGATAGCCGCACTGCGACCGGTCAGCTTTCCGAGCACACGCAACAGCGCCGGCGGCACCGCGATCAGCCTCGTCGGCTTGCCGAGCGCGTCGCCGACGAGGCGCAGCAGGCCCGCGACCGTCGGGGCGTCGTCGTCGGCGACATGAAAGCATTCGCCGGCCGCTCGCGGGTCGATTGCGCAACGCAGCAGCGCGTCGGCGAGATTGTCGACGTAGACGATGCTGCGGCGCGCCGAAACCGCGCCGAGCGGCAAGGGCATCCCGCGCGCGACCGCGTCCATCATTCGCAGGAAGTTGGCACGGACGGCAGGGCCGTAGACGAGCGGCGGACGAACGACGACGACATCGAGCCCCACGGATGCGCCGAACTGCGCAAGCTGCCGTTCCGCTCGCAGCTTCGAACGGCCGTATGCATCCTGCGGGTCGGGTTCGAACGCTTCCGACAGGGGTATTCCGCCATCGCCCTCTCCGACCGCCTTGATGCTGCTCGCGAACACGATGCGGCGCACGCCGTGATGGCGCGCGGCGTCGGCGAGACGCAGCGTGCCGGCGACGTTGGTGGCATCGAACGCAGCGTCGGGATCGGGGGACTCGTCGCGCATCACGTGCACGCGCGCGGCGAGATGAATCACACAATCGGTGGAAAGGTCGGCGGGCCACGCTTCATCCAGACCCGCGAAATCGGCGGTGTCGTGGACCCATTCGCGTACGCCGTCGATGCAGCCGCCCGGACGTCGCACCAGCGCGGTAACCGTGTGCCCAGCTTGCAGCGCGAGTCGGCACACTGCCCGGCCGACGAAGCCGTTCGCTCCTGTGACGACGAGGTGACTCACCAGAACCTCCAGCCGAAGCGGTTGTAGAACTGGAAGGCCGACGCGGCGAACATACGGATGTGCGCGAAGCCCTTGCGCGACGCACCACCACCGTGATGAACCACGCGCACCGACGGGACATACGCGACGCGGGCAACCTCGTGCGCGCGCAGGCTCAGGTCGTAGTCCTCGAAGTACAGAAAATAGCGCGGATCGAAGCCGCCGAGTTGCTTCAGGACTTCGGTGCGGAACAACATGAAGCAGCCACTGACGATGGGGGGATCCCAGACGACGTCGCGGTCGTTGATGACATCGCGCATTTCGTAGTGAGCGAGGCGCTTCGCAAAAGGCGCACGGAACCGAGCCGGCAGAAAGCCGCGCACGAGCAGATCGAGTACCGCCGGGTAACGGCGGCAGAGATACTGCTGCCTGCCCGTGTCATCGCCGATCCACGGTGTGAGTGCGCCGGCTTCGGGACGTGAGTCGAGAAACGCACGGGCGGCAACGAGCGCATCTGCGTCGAGATCGATGTCAGGATTTAAGATCAGGTGAAACGGGCGCGTCGACGATTCGATCGCGAGATTGTGCCCCCGTCCGTAACCAACGTTGCCGTGGCCTGACAGAATCCGGGTGGTAATGCCTTTCGTATCGAGATCATCAATCAATGCAGCAACGTCGCCCAGTCCACCGTTGTCAACGAGGAACAGTTCGACCGGAGAAGGCGCCGAGGCAGTGCACAGACCGGCACATGCTGCGCCCAGGCTAGTCAACGTTTGCCCGAGTTGAGCAATATCCGGCTGATAAACGACGACGGAAACCGACAATCCTTCGGCATCACTGGGTGGCAGGCTTGTTACATTCATCCGTAGTTCGGCTATGCGCTTGCCAGATGAAGCGCAGGTTAGACAGTCCAGCAGGTTGCGGCAACGCAGGTGCAGCCGCAGCCTCGCTCGACCGGCTGACCGGCAAACTCGCGGCGCATTTCACGGTGCCAACGGCGCAATTCTAACGTCAGCACGGCCATCGCCGGCATAAAAGCTGCCCCTTAATTCCGGCTCGCCATTTGATGGCGTGGGTGAGCATTACGCGACACACGCCGCCTCGTGAAGCACGCCGCACCAATCTTCACCGCCATCCACGGCGGCGCGATTCCGTTGCGGAACAAGGTGAATGCGGCAGTCGCTACGCTCAACGGGTCAGTCCGCGTATCGGAACACAAGCGGGACGTATTGTCCGACGGACTGAGCACGGCAAACGTCGATCGGCCCGACGCCCACAACCGGCCGGATGAAGCCGAAACCGACCCGTCTGCAACCCGATCGGCGGTTGCCGCGCGGGAATCGGACGTTGTCAGCATGCATTAGTTGAACGCGGAAATGCTGTCGTCGACGAGTTGGCGGATCAAGGCGTCTTTGCGCGCCCTCAAACGATGACTCACAATACACTGACATGCACTTGCCGACGGCGGCCGAATCAGGCTGACACTGTCGGACGCGCCACCGACCGGCAGTGCCGCCGCGCAACTTCGGATCGGATTATGGCGTCGACGCTCGACCGAGACCGACGCCGGCGCTATGCGACAACCGGTCACCGACTGCCGGACTTCCCGGGCATTGCGCTGAGGATTTCATTGATACGATCCGCCGCATGGTGACCGGCCGTGGTCAGCGACAGACTGACGCGCGCGCGCTCGCGCGCACGTGCACCGAGTTCACGCGCCCATTCCTGATTCTCGAACACCTTGCGCATCGCTTTCGCCGCCTCATCCACCGACGGTTCCGCCCAGTGGAGATTCGCGTCGTACGGAGGAATCGGCCGTCCCAGTTTCACGAGATCATAAGGTACGAGAAGGCTGTTGCTGTCGTCCATGAAGTCCACGTTGCCCGAATAGTTCGTAGCAATGACGGGCTTCCCCATCAGCATGGCCTCCGCCATCGTGAGACCCAACCCCTCGCTTCGATGCAAAGACACGTATGCATCGCACGCATCCATGAGCGACAGTACCTCGTCCGGCGAATACACCTGATCGATGATCTTGATCTTCACCCCCGACATCTCGGCAGCAAGCTGCAACTCCTTGATCTGAGCCGGATGACGATCACCGAATGAAGTCTTCAGCACCAGACAGACCGAGTCGTCCGGCCCGAATGCCTTGCTGAATGCGCGAATCAACCCCATCGGATTTTTACGCTCCATGATGCTCATCATGTGGAACGTAAACAGGAACGTATATTCGCCGTCGTCCAGTCCGAAGTATGTCCGATCCCGGCGTTGATACTGGCCAAGCTGCACCCCCGGGAAAATCGTCCTCACCGGAATGCTCAACCGTTCGCGCAACCCCTTGGCAACGAACTCGGTCGCAGTCCAGACCTCATCGACACGTGCCGCCTGCTCCAGCCAGCTGTCCGGTATCGAATCGAATTCCCAGTACCAGTATGCGATCCGGTAGGTTCGCTGCGCACGCTCGAGCAAATCGGATCGCCCGTACACATCGTCGAAGAACGGTTCCGGCTGCGTGTGAATGATCGTAACGTCGAAATCTTCCGCACCGGAGAAATCGACGTGATGCGGATCATCCCTCTGATCGGTTCGAATATCGCGCAAGGAAGTCTGCATCTCGACCTCGCGCATCCCCTTCACCAACGCTTCCGCCGAGACGCGCAGACCCGACGGATAACAGAAGTGCGCGATCACGTTGACACCGGGCTTAGCCAGCGAAGCGGCCACCGCATCGATCTCTAGCGATTCGCACCACGAACGGACGTCGTGCGGCAACGCGGCTTCGTCCGTTCGCAACCATTCGACTAGCGCACGCGCCTCGGCTGCATTACGCAACACCGACGGGAAGCGATCGCGCCAGTCTTCACGGGCGTTGTATGCCGTTCGAATCTGCTCGGCAGGCGACAAGTCGATCGGCCAGGTGTCCGGCACCCCCCACGACTCGTGAACCCGGTATGTTGCGGCAAACCAGGCAGCAAATGCGGCACGTCCGAAAATCGTCAACCCGTCCGGATGGAGTCGTTGCCATGCCGGTGTAAAGCGATAAGCTTCCACGAGCTCACGAGCCGGCGCTTCGGACGCTTGCCAGAAGAGCCACCAGATTTGCTCAAGTTGCAGGTCCGCTTCGACACGCCCATGCTGGATGAACCATTCGAACAGATCTGCTTGCCCGGCTGGCGTCAACCCGTGCGGCATGAGTTCGCGGACATCCTGACGGAACATGAAGATCTGTCGCGCCGGCGCACCAAAATCCTGTTCGAACAATTGGCCGATCGCCGCGACGCCGGCCTCCGTCAGGCCGAGGTCGCGCCCGCCGCCTGTGAGCAGCCATTGTGCAAACGCGCCGTTAGGTCCAGCCGAAAGCGCCTGCGGGAACCGCACGCGAAGATCGGCCCGGCGTCGCAACAGAT
Source organism: Burkholderia metallica (assembly GCF_001718555.1). Lineage (NCBI taxonomy): Bacteria > Pseudomonadati > Pseudomonadota > Betaproteobacteria > Burkholderiales > Burkholderiaceae > Burkholderia > Burkholderia metallica. Next base: position 912,561 of record NZ_CP013401.1, on the reverse strand, counting down.
CCAGACACCAGCGCGCGGCGCTCCAGATATCGGAAATCTTGTGGACCGGCTGCGGGGGCCACACAACTTCGTCTCGCACCAATCCTGCGACTTCCATGCAAATGCCTTCGTCGTCGAGACGAAGCTCCCTCGCCGACAACGGAAGCGAACCGGTTTCTCGAAGCTGTCGATCGAGTTCCGCACGAACGCCGACGCCTCCCTGCAAACGCAGGGCCGGAATGGCGCAATGCCCGTCCAGTTCGGGGTGAAGATACGGATCCTCGTCGATGCCCAAATGACGGATGTCGTCGGCCAGGCGACGGATATCCTCGACCGGATTGCTGTTCCCTCTCGTCGCCCCTTCGTGATGCACGAGACAGGCATATGGCGTATAGGCCGTACGATAGCCGGCACGCCAGATCCGCATGCACAGCGCAACGTCGCTCATCGCGATCAGATACGATTCGTCAAACCCGCCAACCTCTTCGAAGGCGCTCCTGCGCACCATCTGACAGGCGCCCATGATGGCAAGCCAGTTTCGCGGATGATCCGGCGAGCCGAATACATCCCATTCGATGCCGCCGCCGCTCCGGTACATCAATGCGGCGAGATGAATGCCGATCGACACGCCTGCATGCTGCAATTCCAGGGACGGGTAGATCAACTTCGTACCCACGACACCTACGCCCGGACGCATCGCAAATCGGACGAGTTCCTGCAGCCAGTCGCTCTTGATGATCTCGATGTCGTTGTTCAGGAACAGCAGAAACTCGCCACGCGCTCTCACCGCTCCGAAGTTGCATGCGGCCGAATAATTGAACTTGTTCCGGAAATGAACGATTCGAACCTGCGGTTCGGATTTCAGCTGCTCGTAGAAAGCGAGCGTCTCGGGATCATCCGATCCCGTATCGACGATGACGACTTCCTTGTTCGGATAGTCGGTTGCATGCAGCAGGCCTTCCAGGCACATCCGGAGCAGCTCCGGCTTATTCTTGGTGGGAATGACGATCGAAACCAGCGGCGCGCGCTCGATCTGCCAGGTGGCATGCTGGGTGCCGTTCGGTTGGGTTTCAACGGTCACCGCGTTGCTGACGCCGTGACGCTCCCAATATCGCTGAATGACCGCGCGATGATCACCGGCCTCATTCGTGTCGGGTGCAGGCCGCTCTTGGCTCGCCCCCGGCTTGCGATGGCACAGTACCTTTGGAACACGAATGATGTTCTGCGCATGATCGCTGACGCGCAGATTGAGATCCCATTCGACGGCAGTCGCGGCAGTGATGTCCACCCCTCCCGCCTGCGTCACCAACGCGCGGCGAAGCAACGTCAACCGTCCGAAGTAGTTGAACGCGTAGAGAAGATCAGGTGACCAGGATGGTTTGAAATACGGTCGCTCGCGGGTTTGCGACGCCGACTGCACGTCCTCGTCGCCGTAGACGATGTCTGCCCGCGGCGACTTCGCGAGTACGGAAACAATGTCGCTCAGCGCACCAGGCGCCAGAATATCCCCACTATCGAGAACCGCGACGAACTTGCCCTTGGCGCGATCGAAGCCCATGGCAAGGTTCGCCGGCCGCCCTGTTGCCACACCAGACGCGACAACAGCGACCACGCGCGAATCGGCGCTCGTCCACTCCTCGACGAGTTTCAGCATCGCCGCATCGGCGCCAGAGTGAACAACGATGGCTTCCCAGTTTCGATACGATTGCGCGCGAATCGAACCGACCGTTCTCGACACGCTCTCGATCGATTCGACATCGGCAAGCAAAAAGCTCACGAGCGGCCCGTCGACCTTGATCTGGACATCAGGGCTCGACCGCGTTTCGACCGCGCGAATCCAGTCCGCGTACCGACCCGACGACGCTGCACCGGGAACGCCGATGTCTTCCAGCACTTCGACCTGATCGCTCACGGCCTGCTGCTCGCGAAGCAGGGTTGCGCGCCGCTGCCGCAGAAACTCGAGCCGCGCCGGCATCCGCCACGGCGTAACCAGCCACCATGCGGCCTTGGCTACCTGACGTGCGCGCCCCCGCGCAGCGGGAGGCATCATCGCCCCGATCCGGCGTGCCGGAGATGTCGCGCGCCAGAACATCGATTGCGTAACAGCCTGATACTGCTGCTCGACCAATTCGGCACGGTGACTGGCTTGTTGTGCCATCACATCCCGGCCAGAAAGCGCCGAACGCAATTCAGCGATCTGGTTCTCTGCATCCTTGTTGCGACGCTTGTGGTCATACTCCGTCTCCGCCCGCCGACGTTCCATCGCCTCTGCCTGACGCATCAACTCCTTGTTCAGGCGTTCAAGCTCCTGATACTTTGCCTCATGCTCTTCAAGTACTTTTTGTACCTCCGTCCGCCGCACGGACTCTACGGCATCGCGTTCCCGTTGCTCCGCGGCGACCACCTGAGCGGACAAGGTCTCGACCTGCGCAGCCAACTCAGCCGTCCTCGCGGATACGAAATCGTCAAAAACGTTGGGTGGATACTTGAACGCGTCGATGAGCTCGGACCGCTCGCCGGCGACATAGAATCGGTTGAGGCCGTCCGAATAGACATGCACGTAGCCCGCCCCCAGAAGAATGCTCTCCCACTCCTGATGGGATTCCTTCTGCGTCAGCGGCAGCGTTGCTTCCACCACGACGATCCACGGGCGGTTGCGTTTCCAGTCGTTGCCGGCCAGCACCGCGCGCTCGGCCCCTTCGACATCGACTTTCAGAAAATGTACCTCTCGCCCTGCACTGACGTGCTCTCGCCAGATGTTGTCGAGGGTCGTCAGGACGACATCCTGAACGTTCTCGCTCCACCCGGCTGCGACATGTCCGTCGGCGATCTTGCCGTCAAGCGTCGACAAGCCCGTGTCTTGAAACAAATGGATACGGCTCGTGCCCGTGCTTTCACCCACCGCGACCCGAAGATTGATGTCGCGAGGACGCCGGCTTTCAAGCTCGGCAAAATAGACCGGATTGGGTTCGACATTGATACCGCTCCACCCCATCTCACTGAATGCTCGAGTCACCGAATGCTCGTCGGGAGACCATGCGCCGACGTCGATGTAAAAGCCGGCCATCACATGCTGCAGCGCGCGATGCAGCATGACGTCTTCGAGATTTTGCGCGTAGGAAACAAGAGGCATAAATTTTCACTTACCTAGGCTATGAGAATTCGAGTCGGCATCGACGAAAACATCAGCACCGCCCCGATTTCCTGCATTTCTGGCCATGACCGCGCCGTGCATGCCGGCCGCGCCGAACACGCCGTCAACAGTCAGTTCGCTCATGGACGTTCGAGCATCCATGCAAGCGTATTGCGAAGCGGTATCGCGTGAGTCGAACCGATCGCATGTTCAAGCGCCCCACAATTTCCGACGAGTTTGTGGACCTCGTTCGCGCGCACGAACTGCGGGTTCACCGCCACTTCCAGTTCGTGCCCGGATAGTTCCTGCATCGTCGCCAAGACGTCCTGCAGCGAATACCCGACACCTGAGCAGACGTTGAACGTGCGTCCTGCGAAGTCGGCTTCGATCAACTTCCGATACGCGGCGACCACCATGCGCACATCCGAGAAATCCCGCACGACATTCAGATTTCCCAACTCGATACGCGCCGCGCGCGCGCTGAAGTGCCGAACGATCTTTGGCAGCAGGAATCGCTCATCCTGACCGACGCCCGTGTAATTGAACGGCCGCACAATGACGATCGGAAGTTTGTCCTGCCACATGCGCGCGACCATTTCCATCGCCAGCTTGCTGATTGCGTAATCGTTTGCGGGTGCCGGCGCAGTGGATTCGTCGATGATTTCGCGATCGGAATTGCCATAGACGTTCGCACTGCTTGCCAACAACACGGCTCGCGGCTGACACGCGGCGCGGGTCAGCGCATCAAGCAGGTTGCGCGTCCCGACCACGTTAGTCTGATAAATCGCGCCGACATCGCCGTGCTGAACGAACGCAATGGCCGCCAGATGCACGACGGCATCCGGCTTCTCGTCGGCCAGCACGCGAACCAGCGCGTCGGTATCAAGCAGATCGCACACGTGCGTTCGCCACGGTGCAGCGGCAACCGGCTTGTGAACGATCCCGCAAACTTCGTGCCCCGAGCGGATCAACTCCTCCGCCATATAGCGGCCGGTAAATCCGTCCAGGCCCGTAACGAAAACTTTTGCCATGGCCTTAAAACGAGAAGCCCGCTTCGTTGCGACGAATGTCCGCCTCGACCATCATCTGGCAAAGCTGCTCGAGCGTCGTCTTCGGCACCCAACCGAGTTCCTTGCTCGCCTTCTCGGGGTTGCCGATGAGCAGATCGACTTCGGCAGGCCGGTAGAATTTCGGGCTGACCTTGACCACGGCCTTGCCGGTTCGGGTATCAACGCCCGTCTCGTTCTCGCCCGCGCCTTGCCACGCGAGTTCGATGCCTGCCGCCTGGGCTGCCATCGACACGAAATCCCGCACCGTCTCGGTCCGGTTCGTCGCGAGCACGTAGGTATCGGGGCGTTCCGCCTGCAGCATGCGCCACATGCCTTCGACGTATTCCTTCGCATAGCCCCAGTCACGCTTGGCGTCGAGGTTGCCGAGTTCCAGCACGTCGAGCTTGCCGAGACGGATCTTCGCCAGGCTGTCCGTAATCTTCCGCGTCACGAATTCGCGGCCGCGCAGCGGCGATTCGTGGTTGAACAGGATGCCGCTGCAGCCGAAGATGTTGTAGCTCTCGCGATAGTTGATCGTCATCCAGTGCGCGTAAAGCTTTGCAACGCCGTACGGACTGCGCGGATAGAAAGGCGTGCTTTCAACCTGCGGTACGGCCTGTACTTTGCCGAACATTTCCGATGTGCTGGCCTGGTAGAAGCGGATCGCAGGATTGACCGTGCGAATCGCCTCGAGCAGGTTGAGCGCGCCGATGCCGGTAATCTCGGCGGTGGTTGCCGGCTGATCGAACGACACGCCAACAAAACTTTGGGCAGCCAGGTTGTAGACCTCCGTCGCCTGCGTCGTCTGAAGCAGGCGAATGCTTGCGCCAAGATCAGTCAGGTCGTATTCGACGAGGTGAAGATTAGGATGATTGCTGACGCCGAGCTCGTCGATTCGCCAGAAGTTCACCGAGCTGGTGCGTCGATAGGTGCCGTAGACGGTGTAGCCCTTCTCGAGAAGCAACTCCGCAAGATACGCACCGTCTTGCCCGGTAATGCCAGTGATGATTGCAACAGTCATGTTCTTTCCAGTTTGTTCAGCGTGTTGAAACCCCGGCCAAAATCGTCGATCGCGGTCACGCCATGCGAGCGGCCGACGTGACGTAAATCCAGGCCGGATTCCAATCGTGGTTACTTGCCCGTCGATGCGACAACATCCCGCCCATAGTTGTCGTCGAGACGCACGATGTCGTCTTCACCGAGATACGAGCCCGATTGAACCTCGATCAGCTCGAGCGGAATCTTCCCCGGGTTCTGCAAACGATGTGTCACGCCCAGCGGAATATAGGTCGACTGATTCTCGCTTAGCAAAATGACCTGGTCGCCGTTGAAAACCCGCGCGGTACCGCGGACGACGACCCAGTGCTCGGCCCGATGATGGTGCATCTGAAGGCTGAGCGACGAGCCCGGGTTGACGATGATGCGCTTGACCTGAAAGCGTTCACCCTGGTCGATACTCTCGTACGAACCCCACGGCCGGATGACCTTCCGGTGCGTCACCGACTCGTGTCGCCCCGACGCGCTGAGACGCTCGACGATCTTCTTTACGCGCTCGGACTGATCACGATGTGTGACGAGGACCGCGTCCGCCGTTTCCACGATGATCAGGTCCTTGACGCCGATGGCCGTGACCATTCGATGATCGGCCCGGATATAACTATCGGAAACATCGTCAGTCAGGACATCGCCCGACAGCGTATTGCCCGTATCGTCGGTATCCGAAATATCCGCGAGCGCGGCCCACGAGCCGATATCGCTCCAGTTCAGACCGGCGGCCGCGACCATCACCGCGTGGTCGGTTTTCTCCATCACCGCATAGTCGATCGAGATGTTCGGGCATTCCTGGAATGCATCGGCATCAAGTCGGACGAAATCCTCGTCGCGCTTTGCCTGCTTGACCGACAGCGAGACCTGTTCGAGCACGGCTGGCTCGAATCGCTTGAGTTCGTCGAGATACACCGACGCCTTCAGCATGAACATGCCGCTGTTCCAGTAATAACCGCCTTCCGACACGAAGCGCGCCGCCGTTTCCGCATCCGGTTTCTCGACGAATGCATCGACACGGAACGCGTCGTCATGCGACGCCAATACGTTCCCGCTGCGGATGTAGCCGTAGCCGGTGTGCGGCTTGGTCGGCTCGACACCGAACGTGACGAGATGCCCGTCGTTTGCGATAGCGCGCGCCTTGTCCGCCAGCTTCGCGAAGATCGCATCGCTGAGGATCACGTGGTCGGACGGCAACACGAGCAGCAACGCGTCCGGAGACTGTTCCATCGCAAGCAACGCCGCCGCCGCGACCGCGGGCGCCGTATTTCGCCCTACCGGCTCCAGAACGACCGCCGACGCAGCCACGTCGATGCTGCGCAACTGATCGGCCACGATGAAGCGTTGTTCCGCATTCGTGATCATGATCGGCGCTTCGACACCGGGCACGCCCTGCAGACGCAGCACGGTCTGCTGAACCAGCGTGTGTTCTCCGGCCAGCTTGAGGTACTGCTTAGGATAACCGCCCCGAGACAACGGCCAAAGACGGGTGCCGCTACCGCCGCACAGAACTACAGGGAAGATGTTCACGTCAACTCCGTTACGATATACCTTCTATTTTTCCGACCGCCGGATCAGTACCACTCATTAATTCCGGCGGCATCCGGCCTTCATCGCCTGGCACGCGCTCAGACGAGCGCGCCCACCCGCGACGGCCAGGCCAGACCGATATCCTCTTCGTTCAGCGTCAGATTTGGACTGTATGAGGAATCATTCCGCAGCAGTTCTCCCCAGTGCTTTTGCATGTACGCGGCCTCGCCGTCGAATCGAGCCTGTTTGACAGGATCGTCCTCGTAACCACGCGTCGCCGACTCATGGTGATACAGCTCCGCATACGGGGTCCAGACATTGCGATAGCCGGCCTTCAGCAAGCGAAGACAGAAATCGATATCGTTGAACGCGACACCCAGATCCTGTTCGTTCATTCCAGCCACTTCGCGATAGGCAGCCTTGCGCACGATCATGCACGCAGCCGTCACTGCGGAGAAAGCGCCGATCAGGCTAGCGCGACCGAAGTACCCGAACGATCCGCGTGGAATGTGCTTGTGCAAATGTCCGGCCACGCCGCCAAGCCCCAGCACTACGCCGGCATGCTGGACGGTATCGTTCGGATAGAGCAGTTTCGCGCCCACCGCGCCGACGCCGGGTTGCAATGCAATACTGACCATTTCCGTCAACCAATCGGGAGAAATCGCCTCGATATCGTTGTTGACCAGTCCGACGACCTCGCCGCTTGCCACCTCGACGGCCGCATTGCACAACGCCGCGAAATTGAACGGCCGATCGTCGTGCAATACCCGGAAACGTGGGTCGTTCTCGAGCGACGCGAGGTAGTTCAGTGTTTCTGGATCATCCGAGCCATTGTCGACGATGATGACTTCGTACCGTTCGTACGTCGTCTTGCCAACAATGCTCGCGATGCACTGCCGAATCAGGTTCAGCCCGTTTCGCGTCGGGATGATCAGACTGACGAGTGGCACCGGATCCGGCATCGCATAACGCGCACGGTAGCCGTTTCCTGCGTACTCCGCCACACCGCGGACACCCGTTCGCTCGAAGTGGTCGTTGAGCGCCCGCTCGCCGGCCACTACTGCGTAGGGCTTCGCGTCAGTCCCCGACGAAGTGCTTTCCGCATGGACGCGCCAGTGATACAGCACCCGCGGGATGTGATGGATTGCTGCGGCGCCCGCACGGTCGACACAACGAAGGGCCAGATCGTAGTCCTGGGACCCCTCGTACCCCTCGCGGAAACCGCCGACTTCGTCGAGCAGCGCCTTTTGAAATACCCCCAGATGGCTGAACATGTTCTGCGAAAGGAACAGATCGGGGTTCCAGTCACACTTGAAATACGGTTCACGGCGCTTGCCCGAGCCATCGATCTTGTCTTCATCGGAATAGATCATCCGAATCGACGGATCGCGCACGATTACGTCCGCGACACAGTAAAGCGCATGCTCCGGCAACAGGTCGTCGTGATCGAACAGCGCGACCCAAGTGCCCGTCGCGAGTTCGAGCGCAGTATTCGATGCGGCGGAAATATGGCCATTCTTCTGCCGAAACGCGACCTTTATCCGCGGGTCTTGGGAAGCGTAACGTTCGAGCAGCGGGCGGATGGCCGGATTCGTCGACACGTCGTCGGCAATACAGAGCTCCCAATGCGGATAAAGTTGTCCGCGGATGGACTCGATCGCCTCCGCCAGCCAAGCGGAATCGGGATTGTAGACCGGCATCACCACCGAAATCAGCGGAGGATTCGCGAAGCTGGCGATACGCTCGTGAATGGCCGTACGCGTTGCGTCGTCAACCTGATCGTAACGGCGTACCCATTCTGCGTAGAGAACGGGATCGATGACACCCGGCGCGCCCGCGCGCAGCCATGCGATCCGGCTCCTGACGCCGGCGACCCCTTCCCGGCGGAAGATGCCGTAAGCCTTGCGCACGACCAGTCGCAATCCACCGTCACCCGCCACGCGGTTCACGAACGAACGTACTTTGCGCAACTTCATCGGTTCAGCACCCAACCATACCGGCGTTCGACTTCACAACCATCACTCCCCCACCGAAGCCGCATATTGCGACACGACGTCATCGACCTCCCCGAAAGCGCGCACACGCCCGCGCTCCATCCACAGTGCCTTGTTGCATACCTTGCGGATTTCCTTGTTCGAGTGCATCGCGAGCACAACGATCTCGGCACGGTCGTGCAGTTCCTCGAGACGCGCCTCGGCCTTGTGCATAAACGACGCATCGCCCACGCCCATCACTTCATCGAGCAGCAGGATCTCGGCGTCGACCGCCGTCGAAACGGCAAATGCGAGCCGCATCTTCATGCCGCTCGAATAAGTACGGATAGGCAGATCGAGATAGTCGCCCAATTCGCTGAACTCGGCGATATCGTTCTGCTTTTTGCGAATCTCCGCGTCAGTCATGCCGAGTAGCAGGCCGCGTAACCGGATGTTCTGCATTCCGGTCGAGTTCTCGTCCATGCCGAGGCTGATGTCGAGCAGCGGCACGGCCTTGCCTACTCGCGACAGCGAGCCGGCTGTCGGAGGATAAATGCCGGCCATCGCACGCAGCAGCGTCGACTTTCCCGCGCCGTTGTGACCGATCAGCCCCACGCGATCGCCGCGATCGAAGCGGAAACTCAGATCGTCGAGCGCACGTACGACGATGACGCCGTCGTTGCCCTCCGCGATCCGGTTGCGTCGCCCCATGCGAAGGACCTGTTTCTTCAGCGAACGGCCCTGGACGTCGTAGATCGGCAAATCCAGCGTCACGTTCTTCAGTTCGATGTATGCCATGTCGCCTCCTTCAGACCCAGTACGGAAGACGTTTCAGATAACGACCGGTCATGAGCAGTGCAATCGGCCATCCAACGACCACCATGCCGATGGTCACTCCCCACGTCAGCGCGCTCGGCATTTGTCCGATCAGCGGGCCACGAACGACATCGATCAGGTAAGCAAGCGGATTCCATTCGACGATGAACGAAAAACGATTCAGCGCGTCCGGACGAAAGATGATGGGTGTTACATAGAATGCGACTTGAAGCAGCGCCCCAATGATCTGCGGAAGGTCGCGGAATCGTGCCGACAATAGACTCGTCAGCATGGCGATCCACATCGCATTCAGCACATACAGAAGCAGCCCCGGAATGAACATCGGCAGCGTCTCCCAGCTCTTGACGCCGAAGATCATCAGAAGACCGATGACAATCACGAAATTGTGTGCCAGCACGATCAGGTTCCGCCATACGACTTGCAGAATGTAGATTAGCTTCGGTGTGGGCACCTGGCGAATGTAGGCGCCGCTGCTGATATACGCGATGCTTCCCTCCTGGATCGTCTGGGAAAAAAGCCCCCACAGCACGATGCTCGACGCAAGGAACGGTAAATATTCATTCATCTTTTGTCCGAACAACGTACCGTAGACCACGCCGAGCGACGTAATCATCACGCCCATGCTGATCGTGAGCCAGAACGGTCCGACGCTCGAGCGAGCATAGCGCTGCCGGATTTCGAGCCAGCCGAGCAGCGTCCATAGCCGCCACGAGGCAATGCTCTGTTTGAGATCAGCAAGTGAAAGAGTGAGCATGCAAGCTTTCTAGTTGAATGAAATTAAAAAATGGGCCGGTACATCAGAGCGCCCCGGTACGACCGGTCAGTCCATGCCAGATTCCGAGCAACGAGAGCCGAAAGTGCGCCACGCGAGGCTGCATGAACAACGCGTAGATCGCAAGCCGGACCGGCATCTTGACCAGTTCGGTCGACTTCCAGCTCCAGGGTACGTAGGAACGCCGGATCAGCGCGATCGCGTTGCGGAACAGATAGTAATGCCGAACCGCGCTGTGCCCCGGGTAGCTCCGCCCGAACACCTTCACCGGCTCGCCGCCCAGTTCATGCTTCAACCGCAACGCCGGCGCACCGAGCACCGAATACCCCTTCGAGCGCGCGCGGACACACCATTCGAGATCGACGAAGTCGATGAACAGCGAATCGTCCATCGGGCCGATGTCACGCCATACAGCGAGATTCACGCACGATCCCGACGTAATCAGAAAGTCGACCTCGACCGGTTGCACACCGTCCGGCTGAACCCGGCGCAACTTCACGTACCCGAAGCGGACGAACGGCGCGACGCCGCCCAATCGCGCATCCTCGTACGCGGGCCCGACGAGCGCCACGCGACGATTACGCATGCGCTCGGCCGCCATTGTGCGAGGCAGTTCGACCAGCAATTCGTCTGACGGCTCGCTATCCTGATCGAACAGCAATACCGACGTACAGTTCGCCGCGGCCAGCCGTTCGATGCCCTGGTTGAGCGCCGTCGCGATGCCAAGATTGGCGCCGTTCGCGACATAGTCGATACGCGCGTCGAGCCCGAGCGCTTCCGGCGCACTGATGCTCTCCGTGTTGTCCACCACCACGCATGGCCATACTTTGGCGAGCCGGTTCGCACGGGCTACGCAACCGCTATCCGGCCGGTAGAACACGATCACGACACCGGTCTGCTCCCGAACCGCGGAATTCTGATTCAAGTTACTCACTCAGGCACAGCGTCAGCGCATCGGCCCAGTCCGGCAACCGCAACCCGAATGCTTCGGTCAGCTTGTCGTGCGACAGTCGCGAATTGGACGGGCGCTTGGCGGGAACCGGGTAGTCGCTCGCCGGAATCGGCAACACCTTCGGCGCATGCTCGCCCATCACCTGGGCGAAGATTGCCTCGGCAAACCCGTGCCACGACGTGGCGCCCGCGGACGTGAAGTGATAGACGCCGGAATGCTGCGCCCACCAGTCCGCGTCATCGGCCGCCAACGCCTGCGCGACGATGTGCGCGGTCGCGGTGGCGATCGTCTTCGACCATGTCGGCGCGCCAACCTGATCCGCGACGACACGCAGTTCAGGACGCTCGCTCCCGAGCTTCAGCATCGTCAACAGGAAGTTCTTGCCGCGCCGGCCGTAAACCCAGCTCGTTCGCAAGATCAGATGCGCACACCCGGTCGCCGCGATCGCCTGTTCGCCCTCGAGCTTGGTCAGACCATAGACGTTCTGCGGATTGGTCGCATCCGTTTCGACATAAGCGCCCTCTTTGGTGCCGTCGAACACGTAGTCGGTCGAGTAGTGAATCAGCGCCGCGCCGATGCGCGCCGCCTCTTCCGCAAACGCGCGCGGCACGTCCGCATTCAACAGACGCGCGGCGTCAACGTCCGTCTCCGCCTTGTCGACGGCGGTGTAGGCTGCCGGATTCACGATGATCGACGGCTTCAGCTCGCGAACGACACCGCGCACCCGCTCGAGATCGGACAGGTCGAGCATCGAGCGGTCGCATGCCACCACGCGGCCGAGGCCTTGCAGCGAGCGCAGCAGTTCGAACCCGACCTGGCCATTCACACCCGTCACGAGGATCGTCGGTTCAGGAGTCACGCCCACCTCACGCATAAACTTCGGCTTCGCTCAAACGCTTGCCGGCCGCATCCTTCGCCGCCAGCAGCGGCTCGAAATCGATCGGCCACTCGATCCCGATCTCCGGATCGTTCCACACGATGCTGCGCTCGTGTTCGGGGAACCAGTAGTCGGTCGTCTTGTAAAGGAACTGCGCGGCCTCCGACAGCACGACGAAACCGTGTGCGAACCCGGGCGGCACCCACAACTGCCGGTGGTTGTCGTTCGACAGCACCACACCCACCCACTTGCCGAAGTTCGGCGAATCCTTGCGAATGTCGACGGCGACATCGAACACTTCGCCTTCCACCACGCGCACGAGCTTGCCCTGCGCATGCTGAATTTGATAGTGCAGGCCGCGCAGCACACCCTTCGACGAGCGCGAATGGTTGTCCTGCACGAATTCGATCCCGGGTTCGACCTGCTCGGCGAATTCCTTCCCGTTAAAGCTTTCGTAGAAGAACCCGCGCGCGTCGCCGAACACCTTCGGCTCGATGATCTTGACTTCGGGCAGCGCCGTTGCCGTTACTTGGATGGCCATGCGACTTGATCCGTGAGAATGTTCTTGAGGTACTGCCCGTACGCGTTCTTCGCGAGCGGCTGTGCCAGCTTCAGTACTTGCTCGGCATCGATCCAGTTGCGGCGATAGGCGATCTCTTCCGGACATGCGACCACGAGACCTTGCCGCTTCTGCAGCGTCGCAATGAAACTGGCCGCCTCGATCAGCGAATCGTGCGTGCCGGTATCGAGCCACGCATAGCCACGCCCCATGATCTCGACGTTCAGCGCGCCGCTGTCGAGATAGCGCGAGTTGACGTCAGTGATTTCCAGCTCGCCGCGCGGCGACGGCTTGATGTCGGCCGCGATGTCGCATACGCGGTTGTCGTAGAAGTACAGGCCCGTCACCGCGTAGTTCGAACGCGGCTTCGCGGGCTTTTCTTCGATCGACAGCGCACGGAACGACTTGTCGAATTCGACGACGCCGTAACGTTCCGGGTCGTGCACGTGATACGCGAACACCGTCGCGCCCGTTTCCTGCGCGTGCGCCCGTTCGAGCTGCTTCGCCAGGTCGTGCCCATAGAAGATGTTGTCGCCCAGAATCAGCGCCGACGGATCGTTGCCGACGAACTCCTTGCCGATGATGAACGCCTGCGCGAGACCGTCGGGCGACGGCTGCACCGCGTACTGGATGTTCATCCCCCACTGGCTACCGTCGCCGAGCATCGACTCGAAGCGCGGCGTGTCCTGCGGCGTCGAGATGATCAACACGTCGCGGATGCCCGCGACCATCAGCGTCGACAGCGGGTAGTAGATCATCGGCTTGTCGTACACCGGCAGCAGTTGCTTCGAGACGACGTGCGTGATCGGATACAGCCGGGTGCCGGAACCGCCGGCGAGAATGATGCCTTTACGTGCCATCGCTTCTCCCCTCAAGTGCGCTTCGCGTAGTTCGTTTCGACCCACTTGCGGTACTCGCCCGACGCAACCTCGTCGGCCCAGGCCTGGTTATCGAGATACCAGTCCACCGTCTTCGCCAGGCCGGTCTCGAACGTCTCCGCCGGCTTCCAGCCGAGTTCGCGTTCGAGCTTGCGTGCATCGATTGCATAGCGGCGATCATGACCGGGACGATCCGTCACGTACGTGATCTGATCACGGTACGAACCCGCCGCCTTCGGGCGCGCCTTGTCGAGCAGGTCGCACAGCGTATGCACGACCTCGAGGTTCTTCTTCTCGTTCCAGCCGCCGACGTTGTACGTCTCGCCCGGCACGCCGCGCGCGAGCACTTCGCGGATCGCGCTGCAGTGGTCGCCGACGTACAGCCAGTCGCGCACGTTCTGACCGTCGCCGTACACCGGCAGCGGCTTGCCCGCGAGCGCGTTCGCGATCATCAGCGGGATCAGTTTTTCCGGGAACTGGTACGGGCCGTAGTTGTTCGAACAGTTCGTCGTCAGCACCGGCAAACCATACGTATGGTGGTACGCGCGCACCAGATGATCCGAACCCGCCTTCGTCGCGGAATACGGGCTGTTCGGTGCGTACGGCGTCGTCTCGGAGAATTGCGGGTCGGTGGCCGACAGCGACCCGAACACCTCGTCGGTCGACACGTGCAGGAAGCGGAACGCGGCCTTGTCGGCATCGCTCAGGCCGTTCCAGTACTGGCGCGTAGCCTCGAGCAGCGTGAACGTGCCCACGACGTTGGTCTGCACGAAATCTGCCGGACCGTGGATCGAGCGATCGACGTGACTTTCCGCGGCGAAGTGCAGCACCGCGCGGGGCTTGTGCTCGGCCAGGAGTGCGTCGAGCGCGTCACGGTCGCAGATGTCGACGCGCGCAAACACGTGCTTCGGGTTCCCGTCCAGCGACTGCAGCGTGCGAAGATTCCCCGCGTACGTCAGCTTGTCGACGTTGAGCACGGCTTCGTCGGATGCACGCAGCCAGTCGAGTACAAAATTGGCACCGATAAAACCCGCGCCGCCCGTAACCAGGATCATGAGGCTCCCTCAAGTAATGCGCGGCAGGCACCACAAAGTGCCTGCCGCATCAGATTCGTAGCGAATCGATATGACCGCCGTGTCCAACCGGGAATTTTAACCGGTCGACATGGCCTCCAAAGTCATGAAATGCTAATTTTATCGGGGAAGGCGACAATTATAGAGAGCCGAGGGCAGCAAAGGCCATGCTGCTAACAACTTGATACAGCGCTACGGCCCCGGCTCGCGATGAAATTTCACACTACATTCCCGCCACTTAGGGGAATTAAAATTTCACAACCCGAGAGAAGTGCGACTTCCCTTCCCCTCCATCCGAACCTTGTGATATTCGCCCCCTCATGACCCATACCCCCATCGCCATCGGCGACATCCAAGGCTGTCATTCCGCTTTCCAGGCCTTACTCGAGAAGCTTTCCGCCCCCGCCGACACGCCGCTGTGGGTCGCGGGCGACGTCGTCAACCGCGGCCCCGGCTCCCTCGCCGCGCTGCGCACCCTCGTCGACCTTGGCCCACGCGCGACGGTCGTACTCGGCAATCACGATCTCCACCTGCTCGCGGTCTCCGCCGGCCTGCGCACCGAACGCCCGGGCGACACCATCGGCGAAATCCTTGACGCACCCGACGCCGACGCATTGCTCGACTGGGTCCGCCACCGCCCGTTCGCGCACTTCGAACATGGCATGCTGCTCGTCCATGCAGGCGTACTACCGCAATGGGACACCACGCTCGCGCTCGAACTCGCCGACGAACTCCAGCGCGCGCTGCGCGCCCCCGACTGGCGCGACACGCTTCAAGGCCTGTACGGCAACGAACCGAACCAATGGAACCCGAACCTGAAAAAACGCGACCGGATGCGCGTCGCGTTCAACGCGTTCACGCGCGTGCGCTTCTGCACGCCGGACGGCACGATGGAATTCAAGGCGAACGGCGGCCCCGACAGCGCGCCGCCCGGCTATCTGCCGTGGTTCGACGTACCGGGGCGCCGCACGGACGACGTGACCGTCGTGTTCGGGCACTGGGCCGCGCTCGGCCTGATGCTGCGCGAGAACGTCGTCGCGCTCGATTCCGGGTGTGTGTGGGGTAACCAGCTGTCGGCCGTGCGGCTGACGGCCGATCCGGCGCAGCGCACGGTCACGCAAGTGCAGTGCGACGCGTGCCGCGCGCCGGGCGGAGAGTGATTACACGCTGATTCGCGGGGCCGGGAAGCGCATCAACCCTCGCGCCCCGGCACCGGCGCGTCGGCCGTCTCGTTGCCCGCCGGCCCCGTGCCGAGCTCGGTCGCCGGATACGCATGCCTGGCCAGTTCCGCGAGCGACTCGGCCGTCGGCTTGCCGACGTTCGCCTGCAGCGTCGCGAGCGCGGCCGCGATCGCGTCGCGCGCCGCCGCGGACGTCGCCCGCCGGTCGCCACCCGGCGCGATCGGATCGCACACGTACAGATGCACGACGAGCGGGCCGCCGCGCAGCACCATGTCGAGCGACTTGCCGAGCGCCAGATCCCCCGTGTAGGCCGGCGCGACCGACTGCCGCCCCTGCGCGTCCTCGTACATCAGGCAGATTGGCTGCACCGCGCAGCCGGCCGATACGGCGGACTGGAACAGGTTCGCATGGAACGGCAGCAGTTCCTGCCCGTCGGTCGTCGTGCCTTCCGGAAACACGCACATCAGCCCGCCGTTGCGCAGACGCTCGGCCATCTCGTGCATGACCCGCATCGCCTCGGTGCGCTTCTCGCGCTGCAGGAACACGGTGTCGAGCTTTTCGGCGAGCCAGCCGACGACCGGCCACTGCCGCACCTCTGCCTTCGACACGAACGGCGTGGGCCGCCACGCGTTGACCGCGTAGATGTCGAGCCACGACACGTGGTTGCCGACCACGAGCGCGCTCGCGTCGAGCCGCGCACCGTCGTTGTGGACGACGAGACGCATCCCGCAGATCCGCAGCAGCTTGAGCGACCAGCGGCGCGTCAGCTCGGCGCGCCGCGCGGGCGTGACGTGCGAAAAACGCAGCGCGACGATCACCATGCCGCGCAACAGGTGAAAAACGAGACGCAGCTTCCGAATGGCGGTCATGGCGAAGATCCGGCGTGGTTCAGGAGCGCTCGAACGCGATCTGCCCGGCGACGAGCGTCGTGCGCACGCAGGCGGGCAGTTCGTAGCCGAGGAACGGCGAGTTGTGGCCCTGGCTCTTCAGCGCACGCGGCTCGACGCGCCAGTGCGCACGCGGATCGAACACGCACAGGTCGGCCGCGCCGCCTTCGGCGAGGCGCCCCGCCGGCAGTTGCAGCACGTCGGCCGGCGCGGACGTGATGCGGCGCAGCGCCTGCGCAAGCGGCGTACGCGTTTCATCGGCCCACTTCAGCGTCAGCGACAGCAGCAGTTCGAGCCCCGTCGCGCCCGGCGTCGCCTCGCCGAACGGCAGCAGCTTCTCGTCGTCGTCGACCGGCGTGTGGTCGGAGCAGATCGCATCGATCGTGCCGTCGGCGAGCGCCGCGCGAATCGCTTCGCGATCGCGCTCGCTGCGCAGCGGCGGATCGAGCCGGAACTGCGAATCGAAGTAGCCGATGTCGACGTCGATCAGGTGCACGTGGTTCACGCCGACGTCGCAGGTCACGGGCAGCCCTTCGGCCTTCGCCGCGCGCACGAGCGCGAGCCCGGCCGCCGACGACAGCCGCGCGAGGTGCACGCGTGCGCCCGTCACGCGCATCAGTTCGAAAATCGTGTGCAGCGCGATCGTCTCGGCCGCGACCGGCACGCCGGACAGCCCGAGCCGCGATGCGAGCGCGCCGCTCGCGGCGACGCCGCCGCGGCCGATGAACGCGTCTTGCGGCCGCAGCCACGTGGTATAGCCGTAGGTGCTCGCGTACTGCAGCGCACGCAGCAGCACCTGCGTGTCGCGCACCGGCACGTTGGCATGCGTGAAGCCGATGCAGCCGGACTCGGTCAGCGCGACCATCTCGGTGATCACTTCACCCTTGAGGCCGACCGTCAGCGCGCCGAGCGGATGGACGTTCGCCTGGTGCAAATTGCGCGCGCGGTATCGGAGCATCTCGACGAGGCCCGGCTCGTCGAGCACGGGGTCGGTATCCGGCGGGCAGACGAGAGTCGTGACGCCGCCCGCGACGGCCGCGGCCATCTCGGACGCGAGCGTCGCCTTGTGCTCGTAGCCCGGCTCGCGCAGCCGCGCGCACAGGTCGACGAGGCCGGGCGCGACGATCTTGCCCGATGCGTCGATCGTCTTGTCCGCGTTGAAACCGGCCGGCGCCGTGCCGAGCGCGGCGATCTTGCCGTCCGCGACGAAAACGTCGGCCTGCCGCTCGGTGCCGGCGACCGGATCGATCAGCGTGCCGCCTTTGATATGAATCTTCATGCGCTGTCTGTGAATGCGTTGATTGCGTGAATAGGGATGCGCGAAAGCGGGCTCAGTCGCTGTTGCCGGCGACGATGCCCATCACCGCCATCCGCACGGCGATGCCGAACGTGACCTGGTTGAGGATCACCGACTGCGGGCCGTCGGCGACCTGCGAATCGATCTCGACGCCGCGGTTCATCGGGCCCGGGTGCATCACGATCGCGTCGGGCGCGGCGAGCGCGAGGCGCTCGGGCGTCAGGCCCCAGGTCTTGAAGTATTCCTGCGCGGAAGGCAGCAGCGCGCCGCTCATCCGCTCGTTCTGCAGGCGCAGCATGATGATCACGTCGACGCCCTTCAGCCCTTCGTCGAGGTTGTGGAACACCTTCACGCCCATCTGCTCAAGACCGCCCGGCAGCAGCGTGCGCGGGCCGATCGCCCGCACTTCCGGCACGCCGAGCGTGGTGAGCGCGTGGATGTCGGAGCGCGCGACGCGCGAATGCAGGATGTCGCCGACGATCGCCACGCGCAGCTTCGTGAAGTCGCGCTTGTAGTGACGGATCGTGTACATGTCGAGCAGGCCCTGCGTTGGGTGCGCATGGCGGCCGTCGCCGGCATTGATCACGTGCACGTGCGGCGCGCAGTGCTCGGCGATCAGGTACGGCGCGCCGCTCGATGCGTGGCGTACGACGAACAGGTCGGCATGCATCGCCGACAGGTTGTTGATCGTGTCGAGCAGCGACTCGCCCTTGCTCGTCGACGACGCGTTGATGTTCAGGTTCAGCACGTCGGCCGACAGGCGCGTCGCGGCGATCTCAAAGGTCGTGCGCGTGCGGGTCGAGTTCTCGAAGAACAGGTTGAACACGGACTTGCCGCGCAGCAACGGCACCTTCTTCACCTCGCGGTCCGTCACGCTGACGAACTGCTCGGCCGTATCGAGGATGTGGTTGACGATCGAGCGCGGCAGGCCCTCGATCGACAGCAGGTGCTTCAGCTCGCCGTTTTTCGTGAGCTGCGGGTTGCCCTTCAGGAAGCCGTAGCGGAACCGGTCGGGGCTCGCGGCCGCAGCGGGATTGCCGGTGCGGCCAGTGGTGTCGGTGGTCATGATGTGCGTGATTCCAACTATGCAAACGGGCCGCGGAGCAAACCAGCGGCCCGGGATACGGTTCGCGTGTCGTTCAGGCGTCGTGCGCCTCGACGCGCAGCGTGAACTGCGCGTCGTCGCGTGCGAGCACGAGCGTCGCATCGGCCGGCACGTCGAGCGCGCCGCCCGCGAAGCGCGCGGCGACCGGCAGCTCGCGGCCGCCGCGATCGGCGAGCACCGCGAGCTCGACCGCGGCCGGACGGCCGTAGTCGAACAGTTCGTTGAGCGCCGCGCGCACGGTGCGCCCGGTGTACAGCACGTCGTCGACGAGCACGATGCGCGCGCCGTCGACGTCGAACGGCAGCGACGTCGGGCTGGCCTGGCTATGCAGCCCCTTCTTCGCGTAATCGTCGCGGTGCAGCGCGACGTTCACGACGCCGAACGCCGGCGCGCCGAGATCGCGCGCAAGGCGCTCGGCGAGCCATGCGCCGCCGCTGTAAATGCCGGCGAGGCGTGGGCCGCCCGGTTCGGCGAACGCCGTGCCGTACGCGGCGCGGATCTGGTCGAGCAGGACGCGGTAAAGCGCCTCGGCGTCAATGGTGCTCATGGTCGGACAATTGATCGAGATACTGTTGAAGGATCACGCGGGCGGCCTCGGCATCGAGCATCTCGGCCCGGGCGCGGCCGCGCACGTTGCGCTCGCGCAGCCCGGCTTCGGCCTCGACCGACGAGTAGCGCTCGTCGACCCACGTGACGGGCAGCCCGAAGCGGCCGTTCAACTGGTTGCCGAAGCGCTTCGCCTGTAGCGTCATGTCGTGCGGCGTGCCGTCCGGATGCATCGGCAGGCCGACGACGAGCGCGTCCGGCCGCCATTCGGCCAGCAGGTCGCCGACCGCCTTGAAGCGGTGTTCGCGGTTCAGGTTCTGGATCACGACGAGCGCACGGGCCGAGCGCGTCAGCGCATTGCCGACCGCGACGCCGATCCGTTTTTCGCCGTAGTCGAACGCGAGGAGCGTCGCATCGCGCGCGCTCGCGCCACTCATGCGTGCCCTGCTTCGCCGGACAGCATCGACGAGCTGACGCCGAGCAGGCCGAGGGCGGCTTCGAAGCGCTCTTCGGCCGGCGTGTCGAACACGATGCGCGGATCGGCGGCCACCGTCAGCCAGCCGTTGCGGGAAATCTCTTCCTCGAGCTGCCCCGCGCCCCAGCCCGCATGGCCGAGCGTCAGCAGGAAGCGCTTCGGGCCGGTGCCCGTCGCGACCGCCTCGAGCACGTCCTTCGACGTGGTCATCTCCAGCCCGCCCTCGACGGACATCGACGAGTTATAGCTCGCGCCCTCCACCGGCTCGTGCAGCACGAAGCCGCGCTCGGTCTGGACCGGGCCGCCGAAGTACACCGGGATGTGCAGCAGCGGCTCGATGTCGAGCTTCAGGTCGATGCGATTGAACAGCGATTCGAGGTCGATATCGGTAGGACGATTGATGACGAGGCCGAGCGCGCCGCGCTCGCTGTGATCGCAAAGATAGACCACCGTTCCCGAGAACGTCGGATCGGCCATGTTCGGCATGGCGATCAGGAACTGGTTGGTGAGATTGATGCGATCGGAAGGCTTTGACATGGTTTGAATTTTAGCAAAGACGCCGCGGCCTGACCGGGCCGCGATCAACAAGCAACGCCGCGCCGCGCTGGCAACGGCGCACGCGGATCACATGGCACTCTAACACGCGCGCGGGGGCTGTCGGCAGCGTGTTGCGGGCCCGCGCGGCAAGGGCAGGCGCCACGTGTTCGCCCCCTCGTTCGTCAGGCCCGGCCGAGCGCCGCGCCGAGTGCGCCGCACGCCGCGGTGAGGTCCGGCGGCGCGACGCCGGCCGCGATCTTCAGCAGCGCCGCGCGCAGCATGTCGGACGCGTGGCCGTGCGCAGCGAGGCCGCCGTCGGCGAGCGGCACGCCGTGCGCCGCACGCCGCCACGCGAGGCCGAGCGTGTCGGCCAGGAGCGCCGCGTGGCCGAGCCCGAGCGCGCATGCGGCCGTACCGACCCGGTACGCGGCGCCGGACGCATGCCACGCGGCGCCCGCGTCGGCCGCGGCCGGATCGGCCGCGAGGTCGGCCATCGACGCATCGGCCGTCTGCAGGAAATCCTCATAGGCATGCGCATTGACCGTCACGACGCCGAGCGCACGCGTCGGGGCGGCGGCCACCGCATCATGCTCGGCCCGCGCGGCATCGGCCTCCCACAGCGCTTCGGATGCGGGGGTGCCGGCGACGTGCCAGTCGACCGTCAGCCCGTAGTCGTGCAGCACATCGACGAGCGCGACATCCTCGGCCGCGGCGCCGAACAGCGCGAAATCGCGCCACAGCAGCGCCACCGTCTCGCGTACGAATTCGGGCGGCGCACGGCGCCGGCCCTGCGCGTGCTCGCCGAGCAACAGGTTCGTGCGCGCGAGAAAGCGCTTCAGCTCGGGCGCGCCGGTTGCCCGCAGCGCCCCCGTGCATGCGGCCGCGAGCCGCCAGAAATCGTACGGGTCGTCGCCGGCGAGCGCGGCCTGCATCGCATCGAGTTCGTCGAGGGCCGCGTCGGGCGCGCCGGGTTCGGCGCGCAGCACGCCGAGCAGCGCCTGTTCGTAGCGCGCACGAATCCGGGTCGCGATCGCGTCGGGCAGCGCGCGCAGCGTGGCCGGCGGCACCGCGCGGCCGACGAGCGCGAGCGCGTCCAGCGGCGCGGCCGCGCGCAAGTCGGCGGCGCTTTGCGCACGCAATGCACGGAAATGGTCGAAGAGAACCGGCGAGCATGCGAGCTCGCGCAAATTGTGGCGGCTGACGGCCGCCCGGAAATCGTGCAGCGCGGCGCGCCAGCCAGCCGAAGTCGGCTCGACGGCGACGAGCGGCACAGCGGCCGCCAGTTGCCCCGCGAAACGCGCGGCCGGCAGCCACCCGGCTTCCGCCAGCACGGCCGCCGCTGCGGACAGCGGCGCGGCCGCGTCGTCGCGATGCTCGAACGCGTCGGCCGCCGCCGCAAGCCATGCGTCGGCCGCGCGCACGGCCCCGCCACGGGGGTTGGGCAGTGCGTCAGGGTGGGGAACGTTCGCCGGTTCTGGCCTCATGGACACGCGCGCCTGTCATCGTCAAGTCGCTCGCGCCTCGACGCGCGAGCGCCGGGTCGAGGCGAGGCCTGAGCGGGGTGTCCGTGGGCCAACGGTCCGGTCAGATCTGGACCATCTCGAAGTCTTCCTTGCGGGCGCCGCATTCAGGACACGTCCAGTTGATCGGAACGTCTTCCCAGCGCGTGCCCGGGGCAATGCCCTCTTCCGGCAGCCCAGCTTCTTCGTCGTAAATCCAGCCACAAATCAGGCACATCCAGCTCTTGTATTCCATCTTAGCCGCGTCGGGAAAGTCGGTAAATTCGGGAGCCATGATGGTACCGTGTCGGGGCCGGACTGCCTAGCAATCGCGCTGGAGTAGGGTGACTACGTTGCGCTGCGCTAAAAAATCCGTCGTGCGGGCCGGATTCCGCCGCATAATGGCTGAAAAGTGCGGCCTGCCGGGCAACACAGGGCCGACAACGCCCATTTCGCCTCGCCGTCCGCATCTCCGTCGCTTTTCCGTTTTTCTCTTGCCCCATTTTTACATGTCCAGCAACGCCCCTCCGATCGTCCTCACCTTCGGCCTGTCCGATCCCACCGGCGGCTCCGGCCTCCAAGCCGATCTGATGACCCTGGCGAGCATGGGCTGTCACGGCGTGTCCGTCCTGACGGGCTACACCGTGCGCGACTCGGCCGCCTGCGACGAAGTGACCGGCCTCGATCCCGACGTGGTCGCCGCCCAGGCGCGCATGCTGCTCGAAGACATGCCGGTTGCGGCGTTCAAAATCGGCGCGGCGACGCGCGCGGAAGTCGTGAGCGCGATCGCCGAAGTCGTCGCCGACTACGACGGCGTGCCGCTCGTGCTCGCGCCGGACTTCACGCTCGACGACGAACACGTACTCGCCGCCGACGACCTGCGCGAATCGATCGCCGACCTGCTGGCGCCGCAAACCACGCTGCTGGTCGCCGATTACGCGACGCTGATCGCGCTCGCGCAGCCGGACGGCGACGCCGAGGCGCCGAATCTCGACGCGGCCGTGTCGCACCTGCTGTCGCAGGGCTGCGAGTACATCCTGTCGTCCGAGACGGGCTCGCACCGGCTCGTCAACACGCTGTACGGCGAGGAAGGCCAGCTCCGCGAGGACATGTGGGATCGTTCGCCGCACCGGCTGATGGGGATCACCGACACGCTGGGCGCGGCCATCGCGGCGCTGCTCGCGAATGGCCAGGAGCCGCCCGAGGCGGTACGCGAAGCGCAGGAGTATCTGTATCAGGCCGTGCGTGACGCGTTCCGGCCCGGCATGGGTGCATACCTGCCCGACCGGTTCTTCTGGGCGCGCAGCAACGAAGACTCGGACACGCCGCCGGCCGTGAAGGCCGACCCGGCGCCCAGGACGTCGCACCGGCATTGACGCGAACACGGCGGGGCATGCCCCGTCGTCGCCCATGCAACGGCCTCGGGACGCGACATCGTCGGCCACCCTGCGCACGCATCGAAATCCGCGCGCACATAAAAAAAGACCCGCATCGCTGCGGGTCTTTTTCTTTGGCTGGAACGCGCATCGCTGCACGTTCCGGACACCGTCGACCGAAGTCGATTACATGTCCATGCCCATGCCGCCCATGCCGCCCGGCATGCCGCCCGGCATCGGCGCGTCTTCCTTCGGCAGTTCTGCGACAGCTGCGTCCGTCGTCAGCAGCAGGCCTGCAACCGAAGCTGCGTTCTGCAGTGCGGTGCGCGTGACCTTGGTCGGGTCGACGACGCCGGCTTCAACCATGTCGACGTACTCGCCCGTTGCCGCGTTGTAGCCGTAGTTGCCCTTGCCTGCTGCAACTGCCGCCACCACGACGCTCGCTTCTTCGCCGCCGTTCGTGACGATCTGGCGCAGCGGCTCTTCCATTGCGCGCAGCACGATCTTGATGCCGGCGTTCTGGTCGGCGTTCGCGCCGGTCAGGCCTGCGATCGCGGTGCGAGCGCGGATCAGCGCAACGCCGCCACCTGCCACGATGCCTTCTTCCACAGCTGCGCGCGTTGCGTGCAGTGCGTCTTCGACACGTGCCTTCTTTTCCTTCATTTCGACTTCGGTCGCAGCACCGACCTTGATCACTGCAACACCGCCGGCCAGCTTGGCCACGCGCTCTTGCAGCTTTTCACGGTCGTAGTCCGACGTCGCTTCTTCGATTTGCGCGCGCACTTGCTTCACGCGTGCTTCGATGTTCGCGGCTTCGCCTGCGCCGTCGATGATCGTCGTGTTTTCCTTGCCCACTTCGATGCGCTTCGCCTGGCCCAGTTCTGCCAGCGTTGCCTTCTCGAGCGTCAGGCCGGTTTCTTCCGCGATGACTTGACCGCCGGTCAGGATCGCGATGTCTTCCAGCATGGCCTTGCGGCGGTCGCCGAAGCCCGGCGCCTTGACCGCAACGGTCTTCAGGATGCCGCGGATGTTGTTGACGACCAGCGTTGCGAGCGCTTCGCCTTCGACGTCTTCAGCGATGATCAGCAGCGGACGGCCAGCCTTCGCGACTTGCTCGAGCACCGGCAGCAGATCGCGGATGTTCGACACCTTCTTGTCGTGCAGCAGCACGAACGGGTTTTCGAGGACGGCGACTTGCTTGTCCGGGTTGTTGATGAAGTACGGCGACAGGTAGCCGCGGTCGAACTGCATGCCTTCGACGACGTCGAGTTCGTCGGCCAGCGACTTGCCGTCTTCGACGGTGATCACGCCTTCCTTGCCGACCTTGTCCATCGCTTCAGCGATGCGATCGCCGATCGACGAATCGCTGTTCGCCGAGATCGAGCCGACCTGTGCGATTTCCTTGTTCGTCGTGCACGGCTTGCTGATCTTCTTCAGCTCTTCGACAGCCGCTGCGACTGCCTTGTCGATGCCGCGCTTCAGGTCCATCGGGTTCATGCCCGATGCGACGTACTTCATGCCTTCGCGGACGATCGATTGCGCGAGGACGGTTGCCGTCGTCGTGCCGTCGCCTGCGTTGTCGCTGGTCTTGGAAGCGACTTCCTTGACCATTTGCGCGCCCATGTTCTGGAGCTTGTCCTTCAGCTCGATTTCCTTCGCGACCGACACACCGTCCTTGGTGACCGTCGGGCCGCCGAAGCTGCGCTCGAGCACGACGTTGCGGCCCTTCGGACCCAGCGTGACCTTGACTGCGTTGGCGAGAATGTTCACGCCTTCGACCATCTTCGAACGGGCGGAATCGCCGAATACGACGTCTTTAGCTGCCATCTTCTAACTCCTTGAATTCTTGGGAATATGTACCGACGGGACGCTTACTTCGCGTTGACCACGGCCATGATGTCTTCTTCGCGCATGACCAGCAGTTCGCTGCCGTCGACCTTCACGGTCTGGCCTGCGTACTTGCCGAACAGGACGCGATCGCCGACCTTCACGTCGAGCGCGATCGGGGCGCCCTTGTCGTCACGCTTGCCCGGGCCGACGGCCAGAACTTCACCCTGGTCCGGCTTTTCAGCAGCGGCGTCGGGGATCACGATGCCCGAGGCGGTCTTGGTTTCCTGATCCAGGCGCTTGACGATCACGCGATCGTGCAAAGGACGAAGGTTCATATTCACTCCTCTCTTGACTGAGATTGAAGAACGCTTAGGGAATCTGCCCGGCTGGTTGCCCGGCAGAGAATTGTTAGCACTCTCGTGCAGCGAGTGCTAATTATATGGACGGGTTTTGACAAATTCAAGAAGGAAATCCGGAGGAATTTTCGGCGCGGGTGCGCGGCGGGAAAAGCCTGGCAGAACAACAAAAACCCTTTTAAAACAATAATTTGTCAAACATCACCTGGCCGACCGGCGGGCCCGCGCCGCTCGGGCACGACGCCCGGCCCCGTTTGCCCACCGGGAAAGCACGGAGTTCGTGCCGCCGGCGACATTCCATAATGAATCGGTAGCGACGTCGATTCCGTCCGCTGGAATGCGTCACCTGGCGCACGCCGGACGTCTCTTGCGTCGCCCTTCGCTGATCCAGCGATCCGCGTCGAAGCATTCTGTTTTATTACACCGATATTTACGGTTTACCTCGGTACTAAACACGCGAGGAGCCCCATTCGTAAGCCCGTGCATTACATTCAGTAATTTAGATGCGAATCATTCTCGTTTACATTGACTTTCCCATTTGACACTCCTACGATGCGCCGCGTTGCGTTCATCTTCATGCTCCGGCCAACCCGTGCCGAGCGTCCGGACAGCGACCGACAAGCAGGACTCCACACTAATTAGAAGCAGGGATCTGATATGAAGTTTGCGCCGTTCCAGGGAGACGGCATCCGCGCGCGGATGCGCCCCGCCGCGTGCGCGGCCGTCCTCGCATGCGCGTCGTTCGCGAGCGGCGCCGCTTTCGCCGACGTGCCGGTCGACGCACAGCCCGAAGCCCCCGAAGCCGACCTGGCGATCCAGGCGAAGCCGACCAACATGTGGACCGGCATCTGGACCCGCCAGAACCTGCTCGGCGACATGGGCGGCATCCGCCCGTGGCTCGGCAAGTACGGCGCGACGCTGCAGATCACCGAAACCAGCGAATACCTCGCGAACCTGCGCGGCGGCCTGAACCGCGGCGGCGCCTACGACGGGCTGACGACGGCGACCCTGACGGTCGACACTCAGAAAGCGATCGGTCTGCCGGGCGGCACGTTCAACGTCAGCGCGCTGCAGATTCACGGCACCAACCTGAGTGCGCGCAATCTCGGCACGCTCAACACCGCGAGCGGCATCGAGGCGCAGGGCACGACCCGCCTGTGGGAGCTGTGGTACCAGCAGTCGTTCCTCGACAAGCGCGTCGACGTGAAGATCGGCCAGCAGAGTCTCGACCAGGAATTCATGGTCAGCACGTACGCGAACACGTTCGTCAACACGATGTTCGGCTGGCCCGCGCTGCCGTCGTACGACCTGCCCAACGGCGGCCCCGCGTATCCGCTCGCGGGACTCGGCGTGCGCGTGCGCGCGCAGATCACGCCGAAGCTCACCGCGCTCGCGGGCGTGTTCGACGGCGATCCGCTCGGCAACAACCCGAACAACCTGAGCGGCACCAATTTCAACCTGCACAACGGCGCGCTCTACATCGGCGAGCTGCAGTACGCGCTGAACCAGCCGTCCGACGGCGAAATGGATACCGGCCACTCGAACGGGCTGCCGGGTACCTACAAGATCGGCGTCTGGTATCACAACGGCCGATTCGCGGACCAGAACGTGGGCACCGACGGGCTGTCGCTGTCGGATCCCGCGTCGAACGGCAACGCGCAGCAGCGTCACGGCAACTACAGCTTCTACGCGGTGGCCGACCAGATGATCTGGCGCCCCGACCCGAGCGGCGCGAAGAGCCTCGGCGTATTCGCACGCGTGATGGGCGCGCCGGGCGACCGCAACCTGGTGAGCCTGTCGGCCAACGCGGGGATCGTGCTGAAGGCACCGTTCGAAGGCCGCGACAACGACAGCGTCGGCCTCGGCGTCACGTACATCCAGGTCGGCAGCCACGTGACCGACCTCGACCAGACCGCCCGGATGTTCGCGAGCGGCCCGTACGGCGTGCGCACGCGGGAAACGACGCTCGAAGCGACCTATCAGTACCAGGTCAACCCGTGGTGGATCGTGCAGGCCGACGCGCAGTACACGTTCAATGCCGGCGCCGGCCAGAACCCGAGCGACGCGACCCAGCCGCTGCGCAACACGTTCGTGCTCGGCGCGCGAACCACGATCACGTTCTGAGCGACGCACCCACGCTGCCCTTTTTCGCGCGCCGCCCGGACGGCGCGCTCCCCAGGAGACTCACATGATTCAATCCGCCCCGCTTCGCCGCTTCGCGACGGGTGCGCTGGCCGCCGCCGCGCTGACGGCCGCCGCCGGCGCATTCGCCGAGCCGCAAGGTTTCCTCGAAACGCTGCATCGCCACGTCACGCTCGTCAACACGGTGCCGGACAACGGCGACCAGAACCCGTACGCGATCGCGATCGCGCCGGTATCGGCCGGCACGATCCAGGCGGGCGACGTGCTCGTCGACAACTTCAACAACTCGGCGAACCTGCAAGGAACCGGCAGCACGATCGTCGACTACCGCCCGTCGACGAAGCAGCTGAGCCTGTTCGCGGCGATCCCGCGCGACCTGAAGGCGTGCCCGGGCGGCGTCGGCCTGTCGACGGCGATGACGATGCTGAAGTCGGGCTGGGTGATCGTCGGCAGCACGCCGAGCAACGACGGCACGACCAACACCAAAGGCGCCGGCTGCCTGATCGTGCTCGATCCGCAGGGCAAGGTCGCGTCGACGTGGTCGACGCCGAACATCAACGACCCGTGGGGCAACATGGCCGTGGTCGACCGCGGCGACAGCGCGACGCTGTTCGTGAGCATGGCCGGCTTCGGCGTCGGCGGCGCGGACGGCAATCCGCCCGTCTACAAGCAGGCGACCGTGCTGCGTCTCGACCTCGACGTGCCGGCGGGCAAGCCGCCCGTCATCAAGCAGGAAACGGTCGTCGCGAGCGGCCTCGGCGCGCAGGCCGACAAGGGCGTGTTCCTGGTCGGCCCGACCGGCCTCGCGCTGTCGGGCGACCAGAAGAAGCTGTACGTGTCGGACGCGATCGGCAACCGCATCGTCGAAATCGACGACCCGCTCACGCGCGACACCAGCGCGGGCGTCGGCCGCCAGGTCACCGCCGACGGCTTCCTGCGCCGCCCGCTCGCGCTCGCGACCGCGCCGAACGGCCACCTGCTCGCCACCAACGCGCAAAACGGCCAGGTCGTCGAGATCGACCCGGTTGCCGGCAAGCAGATCTACGCGCGCTGGATCAATACCGACAAGGCGCAGACGCCCCCCGGCAACGGCAACCTGTTCGGCATCGCCATGACGCCCGAAGGCGACGGTTTTTACTACGTCGCGGACGACGTCAACACGCTGTTGCTTGCGAAGTAAGGGAGCCCATCATGGCAGACGATTCCAACCAGCCACCACGCCCCGCGCGGCGCGGCTTCCTGAAGGCGGGCGGCGCCGCGGTGGCCGCCGGCCTCGCGGCGGCGTCGATCCCGGCCGCGAAGGCCGCGGATGCGCCCGCCGCCGCACCCGCCGCTCCCGCGCCCGCGCACGACGGCGTCGAGCCGTTCTACGGCCAGCACCAGGCCGGCATCGCGACGCCGCAGCAGCGCCACGCGTATTTCGCGGCGCTCGACCTGACGACGGCCCAGCGCGCGGACGTCATCGCGCTGCTGAAGACCTGGACCGACGCCGCCGCGCGGATGACGCGCGGCGACACCGCGCTGCCGCTCGCCGCGACGGGCGGCGACGAAGCTCCGCCGGCCGACGGCGGCGACGCGCTCGGCCTCGGCCCCGCGCGCCTGACGATCACGTTCGGCTTCGGTCCCGGCCTGTTCGCGCTCGCGGGCAAGGACCGCTACGGCCTCGCGAAGCATCGCCCCGCCGCGCTCGTCGACCTGCCGCGGTTCAACGGCGACCAGTTGCTGCCGGAGAAGACCGGCGGCGACCTGTTCATCCAGGCGTGCGCGGACGACGCGCAGGTCGCGTTCCACGCGGTGCGCCAGCTCGTGCGCCTCGGCGCGAAGGCGACGCAGATGCGCTGGGGCCAGGCCGGTTTCACGTCGGGCAAGCCCGGCGAAACGCCGCGCAACCTGATGGGCTTCAAGGACGGCACGATGAATCCGCCGATGTCCGATCCGGCCGCGATGAACGAATTCGTGTGGGCCGGCAGCGAAGGCCCGGCATGGATGAACGGCGGCACCTACACGGTCGTGCGCCGCATCCGCATCACGCTCGAGCACTGGGACAACACGGAACTCGGCTTCCAGGAACAGGTGGTCGGCCGTCACAAGTACAGCGGCGCGCCGCTCGGCCAGAAGAACGAGTTCGAGGCGCTCGATCTCGACGCGGCCGACAAGGACGGCAACCCGGTGATCCCCGAGAACTCGCACGCGCGCCTCGCGTCGCCGCAGTTGAACAACGGCGCGCAGATCCTGCGCCGCGCGTACTCGTACAACGACAGCACGAACTTCTACATCGAGCGCTGGCCGCCGTGGCGCCAGCAGACCGAGTACGACGCGGGGCTGATGTTCGTCGCGCACCAGCGCGACCCGCGCAAGGGCTTCATTCCGATCAACGAGAAGCTCTCGAAAATGGACATCATGAACCAGTTCACCACGCACGTCGGCAGCGCGATCTTCGCGTGCCCGCCGGGCGCGCAACCGGGTTCGTATATCGGCGCCGCGCTGTTCGACGCATGACGACGCACCGCGCGAGCCAACGCACACCTTCCCGGTCCGGCCGGGTGCAACCTGCTAATAACCACATGAATACTTCACCTGTTGGCCGCCCGCTGCGGCACCTGATTTCCGCGGCGGCCGCCGCGTTGATGCTGACCGGCGCGCTGCACGCCGCGCGCGCGCATGCCGCGACGCTCACGCTGTACAACGCGCAGCACGAGCAGGTCGTGAACCAGCTCGTCAAGGACTTCGAAGCGCAGAGCGGCATCACCGTGAAGGTGCGCTCGGGCGAAGGCCCGGCACTCGCCGCGCAGCTCGTCGCGGAAGGCGACCGCACGCCGGCCGACGTGTACTTCACCGAGAACTCGCCGGAACTCGTGTTGCTCGACCGCAAGGGGCTGTTCGCGAAGACCGACGGCGCCACGCTGCAGTCGGTGCCCGCGCGCTTCAACCCGGCGGACGGCAACTGGGTCGGCGTGCTCGCGCGCGAGAACGTGCTCGTTTACAACACAGCGAAAATCCAGCCGCAGCAATTGCCCGCATCGCTGCTCGATCTCGCGAAGCCGGAATGGAAGGGCAAGGTCGGCGTCGCGCCGAGCGATGCGGACTTCCTGCCGCTCGTGAGCGCGGTGCTCGCGCTGCACGGCGAAGCCGCGACGCTGCAATGGCTGAAGGGCCTGAAGGCGAACGCGCAGATCTTCGACGACGACGAAGGCGTGACGGCGGCCGTCAACCGCGGCGGCGTGCTGACCGGCATCATCAACAACTACTACTGGGACCGCCTGCACGCCGAGCTCGGCGACAAGTCGACCCGCAGCGCAATCTATCACTTCGGCAAAGGCGACGTCGGCGGTGCCGTCAACGTGTCGGGCGCCGCGGTGCTGAAGGCGTCGAAGCACCAGGCGGAAGCGCAGAAGTTCGTCGCGTATCTCGTCAGCGAGCGCGCGCAGAAACTGATGGCGAATGGCCACATCAGCTTCGAATATCCGCTGCACCCAGGCGTCGCGCCCGATCCGATCCTGAAACCGTTCAACGAACTGAACCCGCCGGCGCTGACGTTCGAACAGCTCGGCGACGACAGCCAGGCCGGCAAGCTGCTGCGCCAGGCAGGCCTGCTCTGACCATGAGCGACGCCGTGTCCCGCACGGCGAGCACCGCGCGCGACGGCGAGCGCACCGCGACACGGCGGCGCCCGTCGCGCGCGCTCGTTGCCGCAGCCGCGTGCGGGCCGCTCGCGATCCTGCTGCCGCTCGGCTTCACGCTGTACCGCGCGGCCACCTTCGGCGTCGACGATGCGATCGAGCTGCTGTGGCGCCCGCTCGTCGGCGAACTGCTGGTCAACACGCTGTCGATCACGCTCGCCGCGACCCTCGCGTGCGCGCTGCTCGGCACGGCGCTCGCGTGGTTCATCGAGCGCACCGACCTGCCGGCCCGGCCGCTGTGGACCGCGCTCGCGGCGGCCCCGCTCGCGGTGCCGCCGTTCATCACGAGCTACGCGTGGGTATCGCTGAGCCTCGACCTGCAGGATTTCCTCGGCGCGCTGATCGTGCTGACATCTGCGTACTTCCCGCTCGTCTACCTGCCGGTGGCCGCCGCGCTGCGCGAGCTCGATCCCGCACTCGAAGAAAGCGCGCGCACGCTCGGCTGCTCGCCGTGGCATACCTTCTTTCGCGTCGTGCTGCCGCAGTTGCGCCCCGCGCTGTGCGGCGGGATGCTGCTCGTCGCGCTCGGCGTGCTGTCCGAATTCGGCGCATTCCAGCTGCTGCGCTTTCGCACGTTCACGACCGAGATCTATGCGGAATATCGCACCGCGTTCGACGGCGGCGGCGCATCGCTGCTCGGCTGCGTGCTGATCGCGCTGTGTCTGCTGTGCCTCGCGATCGAGGCACGCGCACGCGGCCATGCGCGCTACGGTCATACGCACCGCGCCGCGCGCCGCGTCGCGATGCGTTATCCGCTCGGCCATCTGCGCGGCCCCGTCACCGTCGCGTTCGCCGCGGTTGCAGCGGCGACGCTCGGCGTGCCGCTCGCGATGATCGGCTACTGGCTCACGCAGCAGGGCGCGGCCGCCGTCACGCCGGCCGACGTGTCGCCCGAGCTGCTGTGGCAGGCCACGCTCGCGTCGTCCGGCTACGGGCTGACGGCGGCAGCCGTCACGACGCTGCTCGCGCTGCCGCTCGCGTTCCTGCTGGTCCGTTATCCGGGCCGCGTCGCGACGCTGCTCGAGCGCACGGCGATGACCGTGCAGGGCGTGCCGGGCATCGTCGTCGCGCTGGCGATCGTGTCGATCACGGTGCGGCTGCTGCAGCCGCTCTACCAGAGCGCACCGGCGCTCGTCGCCGCGTACGCGATCCTGTTCCTTCCGCTCGCGGTCGTCAGCGTGCGTGCCGCGCTGTCGCACGTGCAGGTCCGGCTCGAGGAAACCGCACGCTCGCTCGGTCTCGGCTGGCGTGCGACGCTTGCGCGCGTGGTGCTGCCGCTCGCGGCGCCCGGCCTCGGCGCGGCCGCGACGATGGTGTTCATCTCGGTCGTCACGGAACTCAACGCGACGCTGCTGCTGTCGCCGATCGGCACGCGCACGCTCGCGACGCAGGTGTGGAGCGATACGGCGACGCTCGCGTTCGCCGCCGCGGCGCCCTATGCGGCGCTGCTCGTCGCGCTGTCGCTCGGCGCATCGGGTCTGCTGTTCCTGCTGCTCGGCCGCGCATCGGTGCGCGACTGAGCGCCGCCCTTTTTCTCCCGGAACGCCCATGAGCGAACTACGCATCCACGGCCTGTCCAAATCGTTCGGATCGCATACGGTCCTGCACGACATCGATCTCACGGTGCGGCGCGGCTCGCGGCTCGCGCTGCTCGGCCCGTCCGGCAGCGGCAAGACGACACTGCTGCGCGTGCTGTGCGGCTTCGAGCGCGCCGAGCGCGGCATCGTCGAAATCGACGGGCGCCGCGTGGCCGCGCCCGACGTGCACCTGCCGCCCGAACAGCGCCGGATCGGCTACGTGCCGCAGGAAGGCGCGCTGTTTCCGCACTTGTCGGTGGCCGACAACATCGCGTTCGGGCTGCCGCGCGCGGCGCGGCGGCGCCATCATCGCGTCGACGCTCTGCTCGAGATGGTCGGGCTGCCCGCGTCGTATGCGAGCCGTGCGCCGCAGCAACTGTCCGGCGGGCAGCAGCAGCGCGTCGCGCTCGCACGCGCGCTCGCGCCCGAGCCGTCGCTCGTGATCCTCGACGAACCGTTCTCCGCGCTCGATACGTCGCTGCGCCACGAGACGCGCAGCGCGGTGGCCGATGCGCTCGCCGCGGCGGGCGCGACGTCGGTGCTCGTCACGCACGACCAGCCCGAGGCGATGACGCTCGGCGACGAAGTGGCGGTGATGTGGCACGGCCGGCTCGTGCAGACGGCCGCGCCGCAGACGCTGTACCGGCAGCCCGTCACGCGCGACGTCGCATCGTTCGTCGGGCAGGCGGTGCTGCTCGCCGGCCGCGTGCGCGGGATGCGCATCGACTGCGCGCTCGGCGAACTGCCGCTCGTCGCGCCGCTGCCCGACGGGCCGGCCGACGCGATGCTGCGTCCCGAACAGATCGGCATCGTGCCGCTCGCGCAGGCCGGCACGGCAGGCGGCCATACGGCCCGCGTCGAAGCCGCGCAGTTCGCGGGCCAGGACGCCGACGTGCTCGTGCGCCTCGATACCGATCGCGACGTGCAGGTGCGCGTGCGCGTGCCGGGGCACCGGTGCCCGGCCGTCGGCGAGCGCGTCGCGCTGGTGGTGGACGGTGCGGTGATGGCGTACGCACGCTGAGCGGCGCGGCGCGCGGCGCTTCCGCACGCTGGCACACGCTGTCGCGCGCTCATCCGCATTCAGGCATCGGCGCAGCCCGCATCCGACAACGGCCGGAACGTGCGGCCGTCCGTCTCGACGGATGCGCCCAGCAGGCGTGCGAGCCCCTTCGCGCCTTCGCGCATCACGACGTCGTGATTCCATCGGAACAGCGGGCGGCCGAGCGGCTCCAGCCAGTTCATCCAGCGCGCATGCGTGTGGATGTGCCAGTCGTAGCGCACGATCGTGCGTGCGCCGTCGGCGACGAACGACCAGCATCCGTCGCCTTCGATCGCGCCGCTCGCGCGGCCTTCGAGCACATGCGGCGGCTCGACGCGCCGCACGCGCATGTCGAAGGTCAGCCGGTAGGGCAGCGCCCCCTTCCACGTGTACCGGTGCAGCGCACCGACGCCGCGCGCGTCGCCCGGCTCGATCTCGACGGTGCTCACCGCGCCCTTCCACCAGTCGGGCCAGCGGTCGACCTGGTAGATCGCGTCCCACACCGCCACGAGCGGCGCGTTCACGCGCCAGGTCGTCGAGAACCGGTATTCCGCCATGCGGCCTCCATCACGCGTGTCTACGGCCTGCGTCAGCGCACCGTTCAGGGTGCGAAAAAGCGATCGGGAAACGCGACGTCGATTTCGACGTCGTCGAGCGTCACGGTTTCGAGCGGCACGTCGCCATCGTCCGCGAAGCTGACGACCTTCAGCGGAAAGCCGTCCTCGGTATCCAGCCACAGCCGGTAGCGATGCACGCCGTCGACCACATGCGCGGGCGCACCGGTGACCGACACGCGCAGCGCGGTCCGGCCGCCGACGGCCTCCTCGCCTTCGGTCACCGTCGCACCGCCCTCCTGCAGCGCATGGACGTTGCGCAGCAGTTCGCCGACGTCCGACCGGTCGACCCGGTGGCCGCTGCGGTCGCGCACGAGCGGATTGGACGGCGACAGCGTGAGCGCGGGCGGCGCATGTTCGCCGAACGGGCGCAGCCGCACCTTGCCGTCGCCGGGATCGTACGCGAGCACCGCGCCGCGATGCGGAGACACGAAATCCATCCGCACGAAACCCGGTTTCAGGTACGCATAGCGGAATTCGGTGTGTTCGCCGCCGCGCGCCGACGAACGGATCGTCGCGCGATACGAGCGGACGTGGTCGAAATGCGCCTGCGCGACGGTCACGGGATCGGCGGTCATGCTCGCTCCTATCAGGCTCGCGGCCAGCAACGCGGCGATCACGGCGCCGCCTCGACTTCGAGCACGCCTTCCATCCCGCGCTCGCGATGGCTCCTGAAAAACAGCAGCCGATGCGTGCAATAGTAGGCGAACCGGCCCGGCTGCGCTGGCGTGAAGCGAAACGTCCTCGGCGTCGTGCCGAGCTCGGTGTGCACCGCGATGCCGGCCTGCGGCGCAGAGATTTCGAAGCTGTGCGGCACCACGCCGGGTTCGGCCGAGACGGTCAGCTCGACCGGCACGCGCGCCCGCACGATCACGTGGTTCGGCCGGAAGAAATAGCTGCCGCCGACGATCGCCACCCGCTGCACGCCGTCGGCGTCGACGGGTACGCGCACCGGCGTGTCACCGTCCGCCCGAGCAAGCACGGTGCCCGCGGCGAGCAACGCCGGCACCAGCATCGGCACGAGCCGCTTCGTCATCGTCATCTTCATCGCCTGCTCCGTGCCGGCGCCGGGCGCGTCAGCCCTTCCACGCGTCGGTCGGGCCGCCGAGCGCACCGCACGCGTCGATCGCGAGTTCGCGCAGGCGCCGTTCGTCGCCCTGCCCGGACAATGCGTAACCCATTCCGCGATCCGACCAGAAATACGTGTAGCGGCCGGCGGCCGACATCGCCTGCGGCGCGAGCCGACGGGCGTCGTACGCCGTCATGTACAGCGTCACGCGCGCGCCGTCCGCGCGCTGGTACATCAGTTGCGCGGCCGGCCCCGCGTCGCCGGGGAGCAGCCGGCCGCCGAGCAGCGCGTAGCCGTATTCGTCGAGCGACGGCGCGCGCACGGGCCGCCCGAGACGCGCGGACAGCCACGCGACGAGACGTTCCGGATCGCCCGCATCGACTTCGACCGGATGCTGGCGGTCGGCCACGTACGTCGCATACGCGACATCCGCGCGCGCGGCGAACGCCGGTTCCCTGCCGAACGTCATCCAGCCTGCATGCAGCGCGATGCCGATCAGCAGCCCCGCCGCGAGCCCGGCGAGCGCATGGGCGAGCCCGCGCCGGCGCGGCGCGCGGCGCTGCACGAACAGCGCGGGCGCAGCGGCCGGCAGCGGGAACAGCGCCTGCAGCGCGTCGCGCTGCGCGCGGTAATGCGCGAATCGTTCGGCTTCCTGCGGATCGGCCTGCAGGCGCTCGAGCACCTCGCGACGCTCGGCGGCCGACAGTTCGCCGTCCAGCAGCGCGGACAGCAGTTGCGCCGACGCATCGGCATCCTGCTCGTTCGAAGGCTTGTGCGGTTCGTCCATCATGTCTTCCCGATCACGCGTAACGCGGCCGTGCCGTGCGCCGACGGCTCGTCCGACAACAGCGAACGCATCTGCGCGCGCGCCCGCGCGAGCCGCGACATCACCGTTCCCACCGGTACGCCGAGCACCTGTGCGGCATCGCGATAGCTCAACTCCTCGAGCGCGACCAGCAGCAGCACCTCGCGCTGTTCGACCGGCAGCCGGTACAGCGCGCGCTGCACGTCGCGCAGCACGAGCCCGCCGATCTCGCCGGCCGGTGCGGCCATCGTCTGCCACGGTGCGGTGGCGTCGTCGACCGCGATCTCGTGCCGCGCGCGCAACTGGTCGATGAAGCGGTGCCGCAACAGCGTCAGCAGCCATGCGCGCAGGTTGCCGCCATCGCGCGGCGGGCGGTTCAACGCGCGCTCGAGCGTGTCCTGCACGAGATCGTCGGCCCACGCGCGGTCGCCCGTCAGCGCACGCGCATAACGCGTGAGATGCGGCAACCACACCAGCAGATCCGATTCGTAGCTCATCAGGGGTCTCGCGCGCCGCCGCCCGGTCACGGACGCGCGACGTGCCACATGCCGCCGATCCCGTCGCCGCCCGCATCGCCGGGCTTGCGATCCTGCTTCCACCGATACAGCGGGCGCCCGCGGTATGCCCATTGCTTGCTGCCGTCGTCGCGCGCGACGAGACCGAGCGCGCCCGTTGCCTTGTCGTACGCGTCGGCGAGCGCGGGCGGCCAGTTGGCCGCGCATGCGCTGTCGCACGCGCTCTTGCCGGGCGCATCGCGATCGAAGACGTACAGCGTCATGCGATCTTCGTCGACCAGTTTCCCGTCGCCGGCCCGGGGCGGTTCCGCGGCGGCCGGCCGCACGATGGCCGCCGTCAGCGCGGCGGCGACGAATATCCGTTTCATGTCCTGTCTCCTTGGCACGTTATCGCGACATGGCGGCGCCGGCCGGGACGATCGGCTTCGTCGCGATCATTATCCCGCCGGCCGGTTCTGCCGGGATGCGGTATGTAAACGGATGGAGACGGCCGGTTATTCCACGCCGCTCGCCGGTCGACGCGCGTCGGCAGCGGCCGTTCATGCGACGAAAGAAAGCGGGACACCCAAAGACAACGCGGCATGACATCCCTGTCATGCCGCGTTGCGCGACCGGTTGCGCACGGCGGCCGATCCTGCGCCGCCGTGCTCGCCCGGCCCGTTACTTCGGCAGTGCGCCCGTCAGCGACTGGAGCAGCGACGACACCGGTGCGAGCGGGTTGCCCGGCGTGCCGTTGCCCGAGTGCGGCGTGACCGACAGGCCCGGCGCGGAGCCCAGTGCCGTGCCCACCGTCGTGCCGACGGCGTTGACGACCGTCGCCGTCGCGTTGGCGCCCGTCGTCAGCAGCGAGCCGACCGCACCCGCCGTGCCGCCGGCCGCGTTCGCGCCCGAGCCGAGCAGGCTGCCGCCCGCCGCCGCCGTCGAGCCGGCCGCGCCGGACAGCGCGCCGGCCGCTTGACCGAGCGCCACCGGACCGTTCGCGAGCGCACCCGTCACCGAACCGAGCGCACCGGTCAGCGCGCCTGCCGGGTTGCTGCCGCCGGTCAGGCCGCTCACGAGGTTCGTGATCGGGGCGATCGGGTTGCTGCCTGCCGCGCCCGACAACGTGCCGACGACCTGGTTCACGACGCCTTGCACCGGCGCCAGCGGGTTCGAGCCGCCGAGGTTGCCGAGTGCGCCGACGACGGAGCCGACCGCGTTACCCAGTGCGTTCGTGGCCGTGCCGACCGCATTGTTGTTGCTGAGCGTGCCGACGACCTGGTTCACGACGCCCTGCACCGGCGCCAGCGGGTTCGAGCCACCGAGGTTGCCGAGTGCGCCCGTCACCGAGCCGAGTGCGCCGGTCAGCGCGCCTGCCGCGTTGCCGCCCGTCGGCAACGCGTTCTGCAGGCCGCTGACGAGGTTCGTGATCGGCGTGATCGGGCTGCCGCCGCCGACGCCGGACAGCGTGCCGACGACCTGGTTCACGACGCCTTGTACCGGCGCCAGCGGATTCGCGTCGCCGAGCGTGCCCGCGAGCTGCGTGACGACGCCTTGCACCGGCGCGAGCGGGCTACCCGCACCACCGACGTTGCCGAGCGTGCCGGTGATCGTGTTGACCGCGCTGCTCAGCGCGCCGGCCGGGTTACCGCTGCCGAGCATGCCGGTGACCTGGTCGACGACGCTCTGGATCGGTGCCAGCGGATTCGAGCCGCCGCCGATACCGCCCAGAGCACCCGTTACCGTGCCGAGCGCGCCGGTCAGGGCGCCAGCCGGGTTGCCGCTGCCGAGCGTGCCCGTGACTTGATTCACCACGCCTTGCACCGGCGCCAACGGGTTCGAGCCGCCGCCGATGCCGCCCAGAGCGCCCGTGATCGTGCCGAGTGCGCCGGTCAGTGCGCCGGCCGGGTTGCCGCTGCCCAGCGTGCCCGTGACTTGGTTCACTACGCCTTGTACCGGCGCCAACGGGTTCGAGCCGCCGCCGATGCCGCCCAGAGCACCCGTTACCGTGCCGAGTGCGCCTGTCAATGCGCCTGCCGGGTTGCTGCCGAGTGCGCCCGTGACTTGATTCACTACACCCTGCACCGGTGCCAGCGGGTTCGAGCCGCCGCCGATGCCGCCCAAAGCGCCTGTTACCGTGCCGAGTGCGCCGGTCAATGCGCCTGCCGGGTTGCCGCCACCAAGGGCACCCGTGACTTGATTCACCACGCCTTGCACCGGCGCCAGCGGATTCGAGCCACCACCGACGCCACCCAATGCGCCCGTTACCGTACCGAGAGCGCCAGTCAGTGCGCCTGCCGGGTTGCCGCCACCAAGGGCACCCGTGACTTGATTCACCACGCCTTGCACCGGCGCCAGCGGACTCGAGCCACCACCGACACCGCCCAATGCGCCCGTCACCGTGCCAAGTGCGCCGGTCAGTGCACCTGCCGGATTGCCGCCGCCCAGCGCGCCCGTCACTTGGTTCACTACGCCTTGCACCGGTGCCAGCGGGCTCGTACCGCCGCCGATGCCGCCCAGAGCGCCCGTCACCGTGCCGAGTGCGCCGGTCAGTGCGCCTGCCGGGTTGCCGCTGCCCAGCGCGCCCGTGACTTGATTCACCACGCCTTGCACCGGCGCCAGCGGATTCGAGCCGCCACCGATGCCGCCCAATGCGCCCGTTGCGGTACCGAGTGCGTTGCTCAATGCCCCGGTCGCCGTGTTGAGCGCGCCCGTCAGCGCACCAGCCGGGTTGCCGCCACCCAGCGCGCCCGTCACCTGATTCACGACACCCTGAACGGGTGCCAACGGGTCCGCGCCGCCACCGATGGCGCCCAGTGCGCCCAACGCCCCCGTCACGTTGCCGATCGCACCAGTCAACGTACCTGCCGGATTGCCAGCGCCTAGCTCGCCCGCGACCGTACCGAGTGCCCCCGTCAACGCACCTGCCGGGTTGCCGCTACCGAGTGCGCCCGTGACTTGATTGACGACGCCTTGAACCGCCCCCAGCGGGTACGATCCACCGCCGACATTACCCAGCGCCCCGGTCACCGTGCCAAGCGCACCCGTCAACGCACCCGCCGGATTGCCGCCACCGAGCGCACCCGTGACTTGATTCACCACGCCTTGAACCGGTGCCAGCGGATTCGCACCGCCGCCGACGCTACCCAGCGCGCCGGTCACCGTACCAAGCGCACCCGTCAACGCACCCGCCGGGTTGCCGCCACCGAGCGCACCCGTCACTTGATTCACCACGCCCTGAACCGGCGCCAGCGGATTCGCACCGCCGCCGACGCTACCCAGCGCGCCGGTCACCGTACCAAGCGCACCCGTCAACGCACCGGCCGGATTGCCGCCACCGAGCGCACCCGTCACTTGATTCACCACGCCTTGAACCGGTGCCAGCGGATTCGCGCCACCGCCGACGCCACCCAATGCGCCCGTGACCGTGCCAACCGCGTTGCTGAGGGTCCCCGTCGCCGTATTCAGCGCACCGGTCAGCGCACCCGCCGGGTTGCCGCCGCTCAGCGCACCCGTGACCTGGTTCAATACGCCCTGGACCGGCGCGAGCGGCTGCACCGTGCCGCCGCCACCGCCGAGTGCGCCCGTCACCGCCCCCACGGCGCCGGACAGCACCTGACCGGGATCGCCCAGCGACGTCTGGATCGCGCCTGCCCCGCCGGCCGCCACGGTGACCGAGCCCAGCGGCGACGTACCCGTCGCGACCAACCCGACCGACACGCTGTGCGTCGGCGGGTTGACGATCACTTGCGGGATCGGAAGCGCATCCAGCCCCCCCGCCAGCGCGGAACCCGAAGCCAGCACCCCGAACACCGCCGCGACCGACAGCGCCACACCCGTCAATTTGAAATTGTGTCCCATCTTTATTTTCCCCATCTCGGTTGGCACAACGTTGATAAAGCATGGGGACGGACTGCACGAAGTGTGCCAATTCCAAAAACGGGCTGATTTCGTCTGCTTATTGACGCTCAATAGCGATTTTTAATCGAATTCAGCCGAAATACACGGCCGCGGCACGGCAATCGTCAGATGAAAAAGATCGACGGAACACGGATGTAACGTAACGTTTGCGAGCCGCGCGGTAACGTGTTCCGGTACATACCGCGTAACACCGGAACACGTCGCGTGACGATGCGCCACACCGACCGGGCCGGCTGCCCATTACGCATTTCAGCAATATGAAAATGCATTGATAAATCGCCGATTTTCTAATTTTCGTTATTTGGCGATTATCTTTCTTGCCGATTACGCAGATCATTTCCGATTGCGTGATTTCCGTTAATTCGGATAGCAAACTGAAACATTGTAAAGACCGCGTCGCAGCCGGCCCGCATGCGGGGCCGCGCGCGCCGCCGGATCAGCCGAAGCGTGCGGGCCGGTACGGATGGGGATCGATATAGGTCGGCGCGCCCGTCATCATTTCCGCGAGCAGGCGCCCGGTCGCGGGGCCGAGCGTGAGCCCGTGGTGGCAATGCCCGAATGCGAACCAGAGATGGCGATGGCGCGGCGCGGGCCCGATCACCGGGCGCATGTCGGGCGTGCACGGCCGCATGCCGAGCCACGGTTCGGGATCGAGCCGCTCGCCGATGCCGAACGCGTCGCGCGCGAGCGGCTCCGCCCGTGCGAGCTGCACGCCGGTCGGCGGTGCGCCGCGCGGCGCGATCTCGACGCCGGTCGTGAGCCGCAGGCGGCCGCCCTCCATCGGCGCGACGACGAAACCTTCCTCGGTATCGCACACCGGCACGTTCAGCGGCGTACGCGTCGGCCGGTAATGCATGTGGTAGCCGCGCTTCGCCCGCAGCGGAATCCGGTAGCCGAGCGGCTCAAACACGTGATCGGACCACGGCCCGAGCGCGACCACGGCCGAGCGCGCCGAGATCGGCCCGTGTTCGGTGCCGACCCGCCAGCCGTCGTCCACCTGCACGAGTGTCCGTGCATCGCCGAGTACGAACGTGCCGCCGTCGCGCTCGAACAGCCGTGCATACGCCTTGGTCAGCCCGCCGGGGCTCGACACGGTCTTCGGGTCCTGCCAGTGGAATGCGCCGCAGAACGCGTCGCCGATACCGGGTTCGCGTGCGCGCAACGCACGGGCATCGAGCACCGTCATCCGCAGCCCGTGCGCGTCGGCCACGCGCTGCTGCGCGCGCGCCTCCGCATCGAACAGCGCGGGCGAACGGAATGCCTCGATCCACCCGCCGTCGTGCACGAGCGGCTGCGCATCGGTACGCGCGAGCAGCGCATCGTGCTCGACCACGCTCGCCGCGACGAGCGGCAGCAGGTCGCGCACGGCGGCGGCGAGCCGCTGCGGCGACGATTCGCGCCAGAAGCGCGCGAGCCAGCCCGCATACGCGGGCAGCGCCCGGTAGTCCCAGTACAGATCGACCGAGCGGTTGCGTGCATAGCGCAGCAGCGTGCCGAGCCGGCGCGGAAACGCATACGGCACGACCGACGAGCGCTCGATCAGCCCCGCATTGCCGTGGCTCGTTTCCTCGCCCGGCGCGCGCCGGTCGACGAGCGCGACACGCAGCCCGCGATCCTGGAGATGCAGCGCCGACGACACGCCGACGATGCCGGCCCCCAGAACGATGACGTCGAAATCCATGGTTCCCCGTACTGCGTCGAAAGTCGATGCGACACGCGCCGGCGCGACGGCCGGCGCGCGGCGGTGGTTACTTCGCGACGATGTCGCGCTTGAAATACTTCTGCGACAGCGCGCTGAGCGTGCCGTCCTTCTTCAGCGCGTCGAGCGCGCCGACGATCTTCGCCTGCAGCGCCTTGTCGCCCTTGCGCATCCCGAAGCCCGTGCCTTCGCCGAGGGTCGCCGGATCCTTCAGCGGCTCGCCGACGATCTGGTAATCGCGGCCGGCCGGCTTGTCGAGGAAACCGTCCTGCGCGGTCTGCGCTTCCTGCACGGCCGCGTCGAGGCGACCCGCGACGAGATCGGCGTAGATCTGGTCCTGATCCTGGTACGACACGACGGCCACGCCCGCGTCGGCCCAGTGCGCCTTCAGGAAATCCTCCTGCGACGAGCCCTGCAGCACGCCGACGTGCTTGCCGCGCAGGCTCGCGACGTCGGGCCGCAGCGGCGAGCCGCGCTTCGCGATCATCACGATCGGCACCACGTAGATCGCCGGCGTGAAGTCGATGCTCTGCCGGCGCTTCGCGGTGATGTTCATCGCCGAGTTGATCGCGTCGAACTTGCGCGCCTGCAGCGCCGGGATCAGGCCGTCGAACGCATTCTCGACCCATACGCATTTCATGTTCAGCTTCGCGCACACCGCATTGCCGATGTCGACGTCGAAACCCTGCAGCTGGCCGGCCGGCGTCTTGCTCTCGAACGGCGGATAGGCGGCTTCGATCCCGAAGCGCAACGTGGTCTGTTCCGCATGGGCCGTGACGGCCGCGCAGGCAAGCGCCGCAACGGCGCAAA
The DNA here is from genome assembly GCF_001718555.1 of Burkholderia metallica. Taxonomy (NCBI): domain Bacteria; kingdom Pseudomonadati; phylum Pseudomonadota; class Betaproteobacteria; order Burkholderiales; family Burkholderiaceae; genus Burkholderia; species Burkholderia metallica. Next base: position 868,966 of record NZ_CP013401.1, on the reverse strand, counting down.
GGGAGAGCTTCCAGTTCATGACGGTCCTTCCGTTCCGGATTGAGGCGATGAAGATCGGTACACGACGGCGCCGGCCAGGCGCCGGATCGACATTCGAAAAGCGGCGGCCCGCACGCGGCGACGCATCGTGTCCTGCACGCGAAATATAGACTCAAAGTCTACTATGGACTATAGGGGATACGCGAATCGCGCCCCGAGGAGCGACGTCGGAACGTCGCCAGTCGCGCGGAATTCCGTTGATTCTTCTACGTTTTTCCGTGATCCATCGACAACTCGAAGTCTCAAAAAGAAAAATTATCCAGATTTCGTTTGTCTATATTAGACTTTTCGTCCATCACGAACACCGCCGGACAGCGTCGAATGAGACGGACCTGTCCGGCCCCGACCGGAGATGTCCCCATGACGCAAACCGCCCCGAATCTGCCGCTGACCGTCGACGAAGCCGCGGTGCGCGCCGCGCTGCCGTCGCTCGACGTGCTCGGCACGCTGCGCCGCATGTTCGCGTCGCTCGCCGCGGCGCGCGCGGTGCAGCCGCCGCAAACGCTCACGCTGTTTCCCGACCAGGCCGGCGACTTCATCACGTATCTCGGCGCGCTCGCCGACGCGCAGGTGTTCGGCGCGAAGCTGTCGCCTTATGTCGTGACGGGCGGCAAGCCCATCGTGACCGCCTGGACCGCGCTGATGTCGATGCGCACGGGCCAGCCGCTGATGTGGTGCGACGCAGGCCTGCTGACCGTCGAGCGCACGGCCGGCACGACCGCGCTCGCGGTCGACTGCCTCGCGCCGCGCGGCGCGCGCCATCTCGCGATCGTCGGCGCGGGCGCGGTCGGCCTCGCGCACCTGCGGCACACGGCGGGATTGCGCGACTGGGAGACGATCCGCGTGTACTCGCCCGCGCTGGCCGGCGACACCGCACAGCAGGCGACGCTCGCGCAACGCGATCCGCGCGCCCGCGCCGCCGCGAGCGTCGAAGCCTGCGTGCGCGACGCGGACGTCGTGATGCTGTGCACGTCGGCGGGCACGCCGGTGCTCGGCGACGGAATGCTCACGCGCCCCGCGCTCGTCACGTCGATCAGCACGAACGTCGCGCGCGCGCACGAGATCCCGCCCGCGTGGCTGCCCGACATGGACGTGTACTGCGACTACCGGCACACGACGCCCGCGAGCGCCGGCGAGATGCAGATCGCGGCGGCCGAGCACGGCTGGGACCCCGCGCGAATCGTCGGCGACCTGCCCGCGCTCGTCGCCGGCGCCTGTCCGGCGCCGTCGTACGCACGTCATGCGTTCTTCCGCTCGATCGGCCTCGGGCTCGAGGACATCGCGATCGCGCACGCGCTGTACACGCATCTCACGCGCGCATGAGCGGCACGCGCACGCGGGGCCGATACAATGGCGCAACCGCCGCCGCGGCCGCGCGCGGGCGCACGGGCATGCCGGCCAACGGCGCGCCGCCACGTCTGCCCGATGCGCCGCCCGGCCCCCGTCCACCCGAGATGGCGACACCGATGCGCAAGAAGAAATCCCCCGTCAAAGACCTGCTGCTCACCCGCTATGCGCCGATCGCCGACGGTATCGCCGCGCTGTTCTTCCCGTACGCGGAAGTCGTGATCCACGACCTGCACGACCAGACCGTGCTGTATCTCGCGAACAACCTGTCGAAGCGCGAGGTCGGCGACGATTCCGCGCTCGAGGAAATCGATCATTCCGCGCGCGAGCGCGTGATCGGCCCGTACGAGAAGCTGAACTGGGACGGCCGGCGGATGCGCTGCGTGAGCAACGTGCTGTTCGACGACGAAGGCCGCCCGGCCGGGATGATGTGCATCAACTTCAACATCGCGGTGTTCGACGAGGTGCGCGCGACGCTCGACCTGTTCATCAAGGGCGCGGGCGTCGTCGCGCAGCCGGACGAGCTGTTCCGCGACGACTGGCAGGAGCGCATCAACACGTTCCTGCACGGCTGGCTGCGCGAGCGGCAGGTCGGGCTGAACGGGCTCACGCGCGAGCATCGGCGCGAGCTCGTCGAAGCGCTCTACGCGGAAGGCGCGTTCCGTGGCAAGAGCGCGGCGAACTACGTCGCGAACGTGCTCGGGATGGGGCGCGCGACGGTCTACAAGCACCTCAAGCACCTGAAGGAAACGCAGGGCGACGCGTAGACGAAACGCGTCGCCGTGGTTCGGTAGCCAGCGCTCGACGCAGGCCGGGATCGGCAGCCGCTATCGGGACGCCGCTTCCGTGTCTATGCTTCGGGAAACGCCCCGCGCCCGTTTCGCGTAGCCGCATGACCGCCCGACCACGCCGAAGCACCGAAGCACCGAAGCACCGAAGCACCGAAGCACCGAAGCACAAAATGATATAGTCCCGGTTACATTTTTTTGCTGCCCGGAATCGCCCATGACGACCGCTCCCGCCCCGACTGCCCGCCCGACCCTGACCGTCGAGATCTGGTCCGACCTGATCTGCCCGTGGTGCTGGATCGGCAAGCGCCGTTTCGACGAGGCGCTCGCCGCGTTCGCGCATGCGGAGCGTGTCGACGTCGCGCTGCGCGCGTACCGGCTGATGCCGGGCCAGCCCGTCGAGCCGGTCGAGGCGATGCTGGCCGGCAAGTACCGGATGTCGCCCGCGCAGGTCGACCAGATGCTGCGCCAGGTGACCGATGCGGCCGCGAGCGTCGGGCTGCGCTACGACCTGCCCGGCACGCTCGTCGGCGACACGCTCGACGGCCACCGGCTCGTGAAGCTCGCGGAAGCGACGGGCCGCGCGCACGCGCTGACCGAGCGGCTGTACCGCGCGTATTTCTGCGAGCACGGCTCGCTGTTCGATCACGCCGAGCTGACCGAATTCGCGGTCGAAGCCGGGCTCGAGCAGTCGGCCGTCGAAGCCGTGCTGCGCAGCGACGCGTACCGCGACGACGTCGAAGCCGACGCCGCGCGCGCCGCGCAGATCGGCGGACGCGGCGTGCCGCTGTTCGTGTTCGGCGGCCGCTATGCGGTGTCGGGCGCGCAACCGGCCGACGCGTTCGCGCAGGCGCTCGACCAGGCGTGGCGCGACGGCATCGTCGAACTCGACGGCGGCGACGCGGACGCGTGCGGCCCCGACGGCTGCGAACTGCCGGCGCGCGCGTAACGTCCGCCGCATTCGTCGCGCGCTTGCCCTCCTGCCGCGCGACTACGCTTCGCTGCTGCCACAAACCGGCAGGAAGCACGCGCCGATGACGTCTACAATGCCTCCTTTCAAATAACTGTCAGAAAGAAGGCTGAGCGCCCATGACCCACGGTATCCACGGCGAGAAGCGCTGGTACGCGTTGATCGTCCTCTGCCTCGGCGTGCTGATGATCGTGCTCGACAGCACGATCGTGAACGTTGCGCTGCCGTCGATCAGCACCGATCTCCATTTCACCGAGACGGCCCTCGTGTGGGTCGTGAACGCGTATCTGCTGACGTTCGGCGGCTGCCTGCTGCTCGGCGGCCGGCTCGGCGACCTGTACGGCCAGCGGCGCATGTTCCTCGCGGGCCTCGTCGTCTTCACGCTCGCATCGCTCGCATGCGGCCTCGCGCACTCGCAGACGATGCTGATCGCCGCGCGCGCCGTGCAGGGGATCGGCGGCGCGGTGGTATCGGCCGTCGCGCTGTCGCTGATCATGAACCTCTTCACCGAGCCCGGCGAACGCGCGCGCGCAATGGGCGTGTACGGCTTCGTGTGCGCGGGCGGCGGCAGCATCGGCGTGCTGCTCGGCGGCCTGTTGACGAACGCGCTGTCGTGGCACTGGATCTTCCTCGTCAACCTGCCGATCGGGGTCGCCGTCTATGCGATGAGCGCCGCGCTGCTGCCGCGCCTGCGCGCGCCGGCCGGCACCGCGCGGCTCGACGTCGCGGGCGCGATCACCGTGACGGCATCGCTGATGCTGGCCGTGTACGGGATCGTCGGCGGCAACGAGGCCGGCTGGCTGTCGACGCAGACCGTCGCGCTGATCGGCGCGGCCGTCGTGCTGCTCGCGCTGTTCGTCGCGATCGAATCGCGCGCCGCGCATCCGCTGATGCCGCTGTCGCTGTTCGCCGCGCGCAACGTCGCGCTCGCAAACGTGATCGCCGTGCTGTGGGCGGCCGCGATGTTCGCGTGGTTCTTCCTGTCCGCGTTGTACATGCAGCGCGTGCTCGGCTACGGGCCGCTGCAGGTCGGTCTCGCGTTCCTGCCGGCGAACCTGATCATGGCCGCGTTCTCGCTCGGGCTGTCGGCGCGGATCGTGATGCGCTTCGGAATCCGCGGCCCGATCGCGGCCGGCCTGCTGATCGCGGCCTGCGGCCTCGCGCTGTTCTCGCGCGCGCCGGTGGACGGCGGGTTCGTGTGGCACGTGCTGCCCGGCATGACGCTGCTCGGCATCGGCGCGGGCGTCGCGTTCAACCCGATGCTGCTCGCCGCGATGAGCGACGTCGATCCGGCCGATTCGGGGCTCGCATCGGGGATCGTTAACACCGCGTTCATGATGGGCGGCGCGCTCGGGCTCGCCGTGCTCGCGAGCCTCGCGGGCGCCCGCACCGATGCGCTCGCGGCAGCGAACGCCGCGCCGCTCGACGCGCTGAACGGCGGCTACCACGCGGCCTTCGCGTTCGGCGCGGCGTTCGCCGCGCTCGCGGCGCTGATCGGGCTCGCGCTGCGCATCCGCCGGCAGCAAGCCGTCGACGGCGCCGGCCCCGCGATGCACTGACGAGCAGCGGCCGGCGACGCCACCGATCCGGGGGGCGCGCACATCGTCGCGCCCTTTTTCGCGTGCCGGACCCGGCATGCGCGCCCGATTCGCCGGGCCGGCCCCGGGCCCGTCGTCGCGGCAAGGACCGGCCACCAAGCCCCCCGCTCCGCCCGAACGCCTGTCCGACCGCCGCCCAGCAGCCCGCCGCACGGGCTTTTCCACCCGATTTTTAACGCAGTCGTACATCAACCCGCCACATTTGCGACAATGGCGGACTTTGACGCGCGCGCAGCGGCCGCGCGCCGCCGCCGCCGCCGAACGCCGCATAACCGCCTGCTTCCGATGTCGCTTCCCCATATCGATCTGCTGTACTCGTTGTCCGGCCTGTTCGTCGGCATTCTCGTCGGCCTGACGGGGGTCGGCGGCGGTTCGTTGATGACGCCGATCCTCGTGCTGCTGTTCGGCGTCCACCCTGCGACGGCGGTCGGCACCGACCTGCTGTACGCGGCCGCGACCAAGGCCACCGGCACGCTCGTGCACGGGCTGAAGGGCTCGATCGACTGGCGCATCACGGGCCGGCTCGCGGCGGGCAGCGTGCCGGCCGCGGCCGTCACGCTGTGGTGGCTGCATACGCACGGGATGAATACGCCGGGCACCGCGCGGATGATCCAGCTCGTGCTGGGCATCGCGCTGCTGCTCACGTCGCTCGCGCTGATTTTCCGGCCGCAGCTGACCGCGTTCGCCGCGCGCAACCCGCTCGCGCCGAACCCCGCGCGCACGCTGTGGTCGACGATGCTGACGGGCGCCGTGCTCGGCGTGCTCGTGTCGATGACGTCGGTCGGCGCCGGCGCCATCGGCGTGACGGTGCTCCTGCTGCTGTACCCGGCGCTCGCGACGACCCGCATCGTCGGCTCCGACATCGCGCACGCGGTGCCGCTCACGCTCGTCGCAGGCATGGGTCACTGGCTGCTCGGCTCGGTCGACTGGTCGATGCTGCTGTCGCTGCTGCTCGGCTCGCTGCCCGGTATCGTGCTCGGCAGCCTGCTGTCGGCGCGCGCGCCCGAGCGGCTGCTGCGCAACCTGCTCGCCGCGACGCTCGTCGCGGTCGGCGTGCGGCTCGTGCTCGCGTAAGCGCGGCGGCGGCCACGCCGCGCGTCGGCATCTTCCCTCTTCCCGGCGAATCACGCCGCCACGTCACCCGGCCGCCGCTTCATGAGGATTTTGTCTGGCGAATCCTCGATAGAAAGCCGTTCATCCCCGTTCTGAGGATGCGCAACACCGTCTCGTGAGGTCTCCGCGGCGACACGCCCGCCCCCCAACAAAACGATGCCCCGTCAGTCCGTGACCGACGGGGCACCTTGGGGAACGACGGCACTGCGATGGGCCCGCGCTACGAAACGAACCGCAGCACGTCACCCGGCAGTCCGGCATCACGTCGGGCGGCGCACGCCGCCCGCGTCACTTACTGCCCCTGCTGCTGCAGCTTCTGCTGCTTGAGCTGCTGCGTGCGCGCCTGCAGCTTCAGCACGCGCTGCAGTGCGGTGCGGTTCGCGAGGATGCCGTCGTAGAAGTTGGCGAGATCGCCCTTCAGCGCGGTCCGCGACGCGTCGTTCAGGTAGATCATGTGGCCCGACGGGTAGTTCTTGATCGTCAGGTTCTGCGCCTTGAGCGTCGGGTCGAGCGGCATCTGCGCGAGCGTCAGCTCCGTCTGGTGGAACGGCGTGACGGCGTCGAAATAGCCGTTCGCCGACAGCACCTTCAGGTCCGGGTTCACGCTCATCGTCGACGCGAGGTCGCCGGCCGTGTACAGCGTATTGCCGCCACCCTTGTTCGCGCCGGTCGGGTCGATGTGACTGAAGTCCCAGTTGTTGAAGACCTGGTCGTTCAGGTCCACGAACGACGACGTCGACGTGTACTTGAGGTCGGTGTTGATGTAGCTGTTCCACAGCACCGTGTACGCGCCGCCGACGTTCGTGATCGACGGATCGTTGCTGCCCGAGTTCGGCAGGATGTACGGCGCGATGCCCTTGCCCGTGAAGTTCGCGCGCCCGTCGTACTGGCCGATCTGCGTGCCCGGCACGAGCGTCAGGAAGAACGTGTACGGCGGATTGTCGTCCGACGACGGCACGTTGCCGAGCGCGGCCGGGTTGCCGAACGTCTGGATCAGCGACGTCGGGTCCGTGCCGATGTACGAGCCCATCTGCTGCGCGGTCTGCAGGTTCAGGTTCAGCCGCACGTTCTCGAAGCCGCCGTCCTGCGGGTTCGGCTTCTGCGCGAGCGGCGCGAGCGTGTTGTCCGCGTAGTTGCGCGCCTGGATCATGTACGCGTCGAGATCGGTCGGCGTCGGGTTGAGCGTCGTCTTCTTCCAGTAGAACGCATCGGCCGCGAGCGTCGGGAACGTGCCCGGCGCGGACAGCGCGTTCGCGTAGTCGAGGATCGACGACTGCAGCGTGATCCCGTTCAGGTCGATGCCGTCCTCATGCAGCACCCACGATACGACCGCGCTGCGCGCGGTGCCGTACGACTCGCCGTACAGGAACTTCGGCGAATTCCAGCGCGAGTACTTGGTCAGGTAGCGCTGGATGAAGCGGTCGATCGAGCGCGCGTCCTGGTCGGTGCCCCAGAAATCCTTGTTCTTCGCCGGGGCGATCGCCGCCGAGTAACCGGTGCCGACCGGGTTGATGAACACGAGGTCGGTGCGGTCGAGCAGGCTGTCCGGGTTGTCGAGCAGCTTGTACGGCGCGGGCGGCGTGAAGTTCGGGAACGACGACTGCAGGCGCTTCGGCCCGTACGAGCCGAGCAGCAGGTAGACCGACGACGAGCCGGGGCCGCCGTTGTAGAAGAACGTGACCGGGCGCGGCTTCGACGGGTCCGGATTGTCCTGCGTGTACGCGACGTAGAACATCTTCGCGTTCGGCGCCGACGTGACCGGATCGATCGTCGTCAGGTGGCCGGTGGTGGCCGTGTACTTGATCGTCTTGCCGCCGATCGTGACCTGGCGGTGCACGATGGCCGCGCCTTCCGTCGCATCCGTGACCGCGTCGTTCGGCCCGGTGCCGTACACGTCGGTGTCGACGTACGGCTGATCGGCCGCGGCGGCGGCCGTTGCGGTGGTGTTGGCCGACGTGCTGCCGCTGGACGTCGCGGCGGCGGCGGCGGCCGAAGCGGCCGGGCTCGGCCCGTCGTCGCCGCCGCACCCCGTGACGAGCAGCGCCGCGGCCGCTGCCGCGGCGAGCGGTACGCTCAGTGTCGTTCCGAATAGCGCGAAACCGTCTTTCAAGGACTTCCGTGTCGTCATTATTGCCTCTCGAACAGAACGATAAATACCGCCGGTCGCAAAGGATCATTTGCGCCGGCGCTCCGCACCGGGAATGCATTCGTTATGCGACGCACTCCGAGTTTTTTACCGGTTCGGCGAATACCGACCGGCATGATTTACCCCCACCTGCATTTCCGCAACCGCACAATGGAATCCATTCCATTGCAAACGACAATTCAATAATCCGCAGCAGTAACGATTCGATCTGCGAATTTGCACATGCACAAAATCGACGGCAAAAGCATGCCCTGCGAGGCGCGCCCAGCAAGGCGTCTCGTTTCGAACAAACGAACAATCCCCCTCGGCGAAATGCCGATTAATCGCAACGCAGCGATCAATCGCAGTTCGAGCCGATTTAATAAAATCGAAAGGATCGATTAACTAAACGGAAAGGAATATCTCGTATCTGTAATTTATTAAATTAAGTGAAAATACCGGCGCATATTAGGTTCCCTATTTACCGCCGTAAAGTAATAATTTGTTACGGCGCTCGCCATTCGGATAAAAGGCGGTACGGGACCGATTCCACGCCCGCAAAAAGAAAAAGCCGGACGGCGGTCCGGCTTCGTGACGGCGGCGCGGCGGGGCGCCGTCAGAGCGGCACGTCGATCGCGCCGGCGCCGACGGTGATCGCGTTCGCGCCCGGCGCGGCAGAGATCGGCGGCAGGTTCGCGCTCGTCAGCGCGGGCGCGGCGCCCGGCGTGCCGCCGCGCGGCACCGTGCGGATCACCTGCGACGGCGGCAGCGGCGCGCCGTTCTTCAGGTGCTTCCACATCAGGTTCAGCGCCTGCAGGTTGTAGTAGTGGACCGGCACGAAGCGCGTGTCGAAGCCCGCCACCGGCAGGAACGCGTCGAAGTGCTGGCCGTTCGTCACCTCGTAGAACACGAGCCGGCTGCGCCCGCCTTCGCTGATGCCGTTCTGCGCGACGTACGCGCGCGATGCGTGGTTCACCGGCACGAGCGCGTCGCTGCGGCCCTGCACGATGATCGCCGGCTTGCCCTGCAGGTTCGCGTTCACGCGCACCGCGTCGACGTTCGCGGGCATCCCGAGCATCCCGTTCGTCCACAGCTGGCGCAGGCACAGCGCACCCGCGAAGCTCGCGTCGGGCGTCGCGAGCCGGTGGTCGACACCGGCGCCGTTGTTGAACACGAGGTCGATGCCGGCCGTCGGCGGCACGCCGTTGCCGACGCCGAACACGGCCGGCATCGGCGACGTGGCGGGCGCGGCGACGGCGCCCGTCGCCGGGTTCGTCGTCGCGAAGCTGAAGTTGCACAGGTTGTCGGTGACGCGCGAGCGCGTGTAGGCGTTCGCATAGGTGACCGCGATCGCCGGAATCGCCTGCGAATCCCACATCGGTGCCTGGAGCAGGTCGGAATCGGCGAGATAGCCGGCCGCATGGAGTTGCGCGAGCGCGTCGGCGGCCTGGCTTTGCGTATCGGCGCCCGACACGAGCCCGGCCGCGGCGAGCGTCGCGCAGCGCTGCGTGCGGATCGACTGCGTGGTCGCCGCCGGCAGCGCGCTCAGGTACGGCGCGCCGGCGAGCGAGGCCGACGCGGCCGCGCACGGCTGCAGCAGGTTCGCGAGCGTCGCGTAGTCGGCCAGCGGCCGGCCGAACGACGGTACCGGCTGGCCGCCCGTGCGCACGACCGCGTTCGGCGCCATCCGCACGTTGATCTGCGGCTCGCCGACCACGACCGCGGTGATCCAGCCGCGGTTGTCCTGCTCGGCCGCCGCGAGCGACGCGCCGCCGCCGTTGCTGACCGACGCGGCGATCGTCGTGATGTCGCCGGCGCGATAGCGCACCCCGTGCTGCGAGCCGTCGATCAGCGGTCCGAACTGCTCGTTGAGCGCCCAGTACGCGAACTCGACCGACTGCAGCGTCACGCGCCCCCAGTCCTGCTCGGGATTCTGCTGCGAATGCGCGTGCTTGAACGCATAGCGGTTCGGGAAGCGGGCATTGAAAGCCGCGAGATCGCCGCTGGTGACGTTCGCGGTAAACAGGCTCGCGGTGCCGGCCAGCACCGCGTTGGCGAGCGTGCCGTCGATCAGCGTGACGGTATCCGACATCAGCTCGTGCGCGCCGTTGCCGCCGCCCTTGTCGTTGTAGGCGACCGCGCAGCCGCGCTTGAGCGCCCATTCGCCGGCCGCGGAAATCGCGCCGTACACGCCGCGCGAGCCGGACGACGTCGCGGTGACGATGCACGGCTGCGCGGGATCGAAGCTGGCGGGCACCTGCACGAGCAGCGTGACGTTCTTGCTGCCGCTGCCGTCGTCGGCGTACGCGAGGTATTCGGTGCCGGGGATCTTGCCTTCGCCGAGCGTGTCGTTGCCGTCGAGGTCGACGTTCGGCCCCCAGAAGCGGCCGTAGCCGCCGTTCGCGCTCATGTCGACGAGCGCGCGGTAGTTCGACCAGATCGCGAGACGGCGCAGCTCGACAGCCGTCGGCCGGGCGGCATTCGCGAAGCCGGGGGCGACAGCCGAGCCGAGGCCCGTCTTGCCGAGGCCGGCCGTCAGCAGGTCGTCGCTCGTGCCGTCGTAGGCCGTCGTGCGCACGCTGCCGGACACGAAGCCGGGCAACCGGTTGCGCTCGGCCGAATCGTCGCCGTTGCAGGCGCCGAGCATCGCGACCGCGGCCAGCGCCGCGCCCCCTACCATCCGCCTGCCCCACCCGAGCCTCGTCATCACCGCCCTCTCGATATCGTTGTCGGTCCGCCGCCGCTTCGTGCGGCTTGCGGCCTCTCAAGCGCAAACGGGCCCCGGCATGCCGGGGCCCGCCTGAAAACGGGCACGTGCGGCGCTCGCGCGCCGCCGCCCGGCATCACTGCTGCTGAACCGTCAGCTTGTTCGTGACCGACGTCACGCCCTTCACGCCCTTGGCCGCTTCTTCCGCCTTGTCGATCTGGTCCTGGGCCGGCATCGTGCCTTCCAGCGTGATCGCGCCGCCCTTCGAGCGCACGACGAGGTTCGACACGTTCACGCCCGATTCCTTCGAAATGGCCTTGCGCACCGTGTAACCCAGCTTGCGGTTCGCCTTCTTCGCGGTTTTCGCAGCGGCCTTCGGCGCGCTGGTCGCGGCCGCCGGCGCTTCCGTTGCCGCCGCATCGCTCGACTGCGCATACACGCTGCCCGACAGACAGGCCGCCACGGCGGCGACGCCCAACGCTCTCAACACGATCGACTTCATGCTATCTCCTTATCACTCCGGAACGGCCGTGCACAGTACGGCCGGATACCCCCAAAAGCAGCCGGCCCGCGCGCGAACGGGCGGGACAGCCGGTGTTTTCCACGGCGATACGAGAGAGGCGACACGGGCCGGCGGCCGGCGCACGCGAAAAGCGGGCCGGCCGGGCCGGGCAGCCGCCGGCCGGACGCGCCCGGTCTCATTGCGTGCCGGGTCGCGCGCGAATCGGGCGCGGCTGCGTCGCACAATGTAATCCAGCGACAGCGGAAGCGCAAAGTTTTTGACGCGGCGGCGCCCGCCGCTGTCGCCGGCGCGCCGCGCGGGGCCGCCCGACTCCCGCACACCCGGCGAAACCGGGTACCATCGCCGCGAGAATCCGCATCGTCCGTGACAACCGCCCGACCGTCACCGATACGACACGCCAGCGTCATCCGCCGTCCCCATGAAGCCAGCCCGCCCTCGCCCGCCCCGCCGCATCCTCACCCGCTTCGTCGCGGTGTCGTGGCGCGACCTCGCGCTGTCGATCGGCCCCACCGTGCTGCTCGCCGGCGCGGCCGTCTGGCTCGCGGTCAAGCTGATCCAGCCGGCGCCGCCGTCCACGCTCGTGATCTCGTCCGGGCCGCCCGGCAGCACGTACTGGAACGCCGCGCAGAAGTACAAGACGATCCTCGCGAAGAACGGCGTCACGCTCGACGTCCAGTCGTCCGAAGGGTCCGCGCAGAATCTCGCGCGGCTGTCGAACCCGAACGCGCCGGTCGACGTCGGCTTCGTGCAGAGCGGCATCGGCCCGAAGGAGCGCGACGAGCATCTCGTGTCGCTCGGCAGCATCGGCTACGTGCCGCTCGCGATCATGTACCGCGGCCCGGTCGTCGCGCGGCTGTCCGACTTCAAGGGCAAGCGGCTCGCGCTCGGCGCGGAAGGCAGCGGCGCGCGCGAACTGAGCCTCGCGCTGCTGAAGATGAACGGCATCGTGCCGGGCGGCTCGACCGAGCTGCTGCCGACCGCCGGCGAGGATGCGGCCACGGCGCTGCTCGACGGCAAGATCGACGCGGCGTTCCTGTCCGGCGACTCGACGCAGATCCCGGTGATGGCGAAGCTGTTCCGCGCGCCGGGCGTGCACGTGTACTCGTTCACGCAGGCCGAAGCGTACGCGCGGCGCTTTCCGTACCTGACCGCGATCACGCTGCCGATGGGCGTCTACGATCTCGGCCGCAACCTGCCGCCCGCCGACATCCACACGGTTGCACCAACCATCGAGCTGGTCGCGCGCGACTCGCTGCACCCCGCGCTGTCCGACCTGCTGATCGAGGCCGCCCGCGAGGTGCACGGCCACGCGACGATCCTGCAGCACGCGGGCGAATTCCCGTCGGCCGTCACGCGCGGCTTCCCGCTGTCCGACGACGCCGCGCGCTACTACAAGTCGGGCAAGACCTTCCTGTACCGACGGCTGCCGTTCTGGGTCGCGAGCCTCGTCGACCGGCTGCTGGTGGTGGTCGTGCCGCTGATCGTCGTGCTGATCCCGGGGCTGCGGCTCGTGCCGTCGCTGTACGGCTGGCGCGTGCGCTCGCGCATCTACCGCTGGTACGGCGCGCTGATCGCGCTCGAGCGCCGCGCGCTCGGCGAGCACACGGCCGAGGAGCGTGTGCAGTTGCTCGACGAGCTCGACGACATCGAGGAAGCGGTGAACCGGATGAAGATGCCGCTCGCCTATGCCGGACAGTTCTACGTGCTGCGCGAGCACATCGGCTTCGTGCGCGAACGGCTCACCGCGCACGACCACGACGCGCCGGGCACCGGCGCGCACCCGCCGCACACCGGAGCCGAGCCGCCGCCGTCCGGCGATCCCCCTCGGGCGACTCCCGGTTCCGCGTAGGCGGACGATCCGCGATCATTGCCGCATGCGCGCGGCGCCGCGTAACATGGAGGCCGCCGCCAGACGCCGCACGCCCCACCCACTGGAGATCGACATGACAACCGGCCTCGATACCGCCCAGCCCGCCTGGTTCTTCGACTTCATGTCGCCGTTCTCCTATCTGCTCCTCGAACAGCACGACAAATGGCCGGACGTGCCGTTCGAACCGGTCGCCGTATCGCTGCCCGACCTCCAGCGTCACTGGGGCCAGCGCTCCAGCGCCGACGTGCCGGCCAAGCGCGTGTTCACGTACCGCCACGCGCTGTTCCGCGCCGAGCAGCTCGGCATCCGTTTCAAGATGCCGCCCGCGCACCCGTTCGATTCCGACAAGGTGCTGCGCCTCGCGATCGCGCTGCGCGCCGATATCGCGACGGTGCTGGAGATATTCCGCTTCATCTGGCGCGACGGCAACGACCCGTCGACGCCGGAAGGCTTCGCGGCGCTGTGCGAACGCGTCGGCGTCGGCCACGGCGACGAGCTGATCGAATTCGAGGAAACCGCCGCGCAACTGGCCCGCAACAATGCCGACGCGATCGCGCTCGGCGTGTTCGGCGTGCCGACCTTCTGGATGAACCGGCAGCTGTTCTGGGGCGAGGACGCGCTGCCGATGGTGCTGTACTGCGCGCGCACGCCGAACTGGCTCGAATCGCACGAGGTCAAGCGGATCAGCACGCTGCCGAAGGGCCGGGCGTGATGGCCGGTATCACGCACGCGAACGCGCGGCTGCGGTAAGGTTACGCTTCGCGTGAATCACCCTTCAACGATGGAAGACGACGACCGTACCGCCTCGCTCGACATCTGGCTCGTGCGCGTGCTGCGCACGCTGCTGCTCGAGCGCAGCGTCACGCAGGCCGCGCTGCGGCTGAACCAGACGCAGCCCGCGATCAGCACCGCGCTGCGCAAGCTGCGCGAGACGCTGAACGACCCGATCCTCGTGCGCGGCAAATCCGGGATGGTGCCGACCGAATACGGCGCGTCGCTGCTCGGGGCCGCGTCGCGCGCGCTGCGCGAGGTCGACTTCATCGCGACGCCGCACGGCGACTTCGATCCGTCGTCCGCGCGGCGCACGTTCCGCGTCGCGGCGCCCGACTACCTGAACGATTTCTTCATGCCGACGCTGATCGAGCGCTTTCGCGACGCGGCGCCGCATGCGCATCTGGAAATCGATTCGCTGAATCCCGCGCTCGATCACGCGGGCGCGCTCGAATCGGGCGCGCTCGATCTCGTGATCGGCAACTGGCCGAAGCCCGACCCGCAGTTCGCGCGCCAGGACCTGTTCTCCGACACGATCGTGTGCCTGATGCGCGACGCGCATCCGCTCGCGCACGCGCCGCTCACGCGTGAAGCGTATGCGTCGGCCGCGCACGTCGCCCCGACGCCGTACACCGGCGACAAGCGCAACGCGATCGAGATCGGCCTTGCACGCGCACGCCTCACGCGGCGCATCGTGACGACGCTGCCGTACTTCGGGATCGTGCCGCAGGTGTTGCTGCAGTCGGACCTGATCTTCACGACGACGCGCCGCTTCGCGACGCACTACGCGCAACTGCTGCCGCTCGTCGTCGTCGCGCCGCCGGTGCCGTTCCCGCGCATCAAGAGCTACCTGCTCACGCATCCGCAGCCCGACCGCCCGACCGACATCGCGTGGCTATGCGCGCTGATGCAGAGCGTGTCCGACGAGCTGACGGTCGCCCGCGCGCGCAAACGCTGATACGCGACGCAAAACGGCGCGCGGCCGCTCAGGCCGTGCAGAAGGTTTCCTGTAGATGGGCCCAGCGCACGACGCCTGCCGCGTCGCGCTCGAACACGGCGGTCGCGCGACGCGCGGGCAGTTCGCCCGCGCTCGCGTGCTGCGCTTCGAGATAGGTGATCACCGCATGCGACGTGTCGGCCGCGAGCACGCGGATGTCCGACAGCGTGATGCGCAGCCCCGGCTTGGCGCCGCCGAGCGTCGCGAACAGCGCGCGCATGCCGGCGTGATCGACCACGCGGCCGTCGGTCAGGATCATCGTGAATGCGGCGGAAAACGCGGCCATCAGCGTGTCGAGCGCGTCGGGCGCGGTATCGACGCCGGACAGCCAGCGCTCGATGGCGACGAGGCTCGCGTCGAGCGTGTCGAGATAGATCGGGTGATCGGACATGGTGCGGGCACGGTAAGGCGCGGCCCGATGCCGCGCGTCGCCGTGCAGTGTATGCAAAAACGCGCGGCGCTGCGCTGAGCGCGCCGCGCTACCGCGCACAGGACACGTCGTCGCGCGCACGCCCCGACGCGGCCGCCTTCGCATCGGCCACCGGCATGCCCGAGCGCGCCTGCAGCAGCTCCGCGCACACGGCCACCGCGATCGCGCCCGGCGCCTTGTCGACGATGCCCGCAACGCCGATCGGGCACACCATCTCCACGAGCCGCGCCGGATCGACGCCGCGCGCGGCGAGCCGGCGCTCGAACTTCACGCGCTTGGTGCGCGAGCCGATCATCCCGAAGTACGCGTAGTCGCGCCGCCGCATGATCTGCGCGGCGAGCGAGAAGTCGAGCGCGTGGTTGTGCGTCATCACGAGGAAGTACGCGCCGGGCGGCGCCGCGTCGACGACCGCCTCCGGCGTGTCGGTCGGCTCCGGCTGCACGTTCGGCGGACATTCGTCCGGGAACAGCTCGTCGCGCGTGTCGACCCACTGCACGACGCACGGCAGCGCGCCGAGCAGCGTGACGAGCGCGTGCCCCACGTGCCCGGCGCCGAACAGCACGATGTGCATCGGCGCCGGCGTGCCGGTCGCGCGGTTGCGCTGGCCGGTACCCGGCTCGAAAGCCGGGCGCTGCGCGGTGCGAAGCGGGCGGGCGGGGCCGTGCATGTCAGCCTGCCTTCGCCGCGCGCACCGCGTTGACCGCGCGCAGGATCGATTCGCCGGTCGCCGGCGCATCGAGCGGCGGGTTCACGCGGTAGTCGCCGACCGCGGCCACTGCGTCGCGCACCGCGAAGAACACCGAGAACGGCAGCAGCAGCGGCGGCTCGCCGACGGCCTTCGAACGGTGGATGCTGTCCTCGACGTTGCGGTTCTTGAACAGCTTCACGTTGAACTCGGGCGGCGTGTCGTTCACCGTCGGGATCTTGTACGTGGACGGCGCATGCGTCATCAGCTTGCCGCCCTTGTTCCACCACAGCTCTTCTGTCGTGAGCCAGCCCATCCCCTGGATGAACGCGCCTTCGACCTGGCCGACGTCGAGCGCCGGGTTCAGCGACGCGCCCACGTCGTGCAGCGCATCCACACGCAGCGTGCGCATCTCGCCCGTCAGCGTGTCGATCACGACTTCCGACACGGCCGCGCCGTACGAGTAGTAGTAGAACGGCCGGCCCTGCAGCTTCGACTGGTCCCAGTACAGCTTCGGCGTCGCGTAGAAACCGTCGGACCACAGCTGCACGCGCGCGAGGTACGCCTTAGCGATCACTTCGCCGAACGGCACGCTCGCGCCGCCGACCCACACGAAGTCGTTGCCGAACTTCACGTCGGCCGCATCGACCTTGCCGTCGCCGAACTGCTTCGCGGCGAACACCGCGAGCCGCTCGCGCAACTGACGCGCCGCATCCTGCGCGGCCTTGCCGTTCAGGTCCGAGCCCGTCGAGGCCGCCGTCGCGGACGTGTTCGCGACCTTGCTCGTGTCGGTCGCCGTCACGCGGATCCGGCCGAAGCGGATGCCGAGCTCGTGCGCGACGACCTGCGCGACCTTCGTGTTGAGCCCCTGCCCCATCTCCGTGCCGCCGTGGTTCACGAGCACCGAGCCGTCGGTATAGATATGCACCAGCGCGCCGGCCTGGTTGAAGTGCGTGACGTTGAACGCGATGCCGAACTTCACCGGCGTGAGCGCGATGCCCTTCTTCAGCACCGTGTTGCGCGCGTTGAATTCGCGCACGCCCGCGCGCCGCGCGCGGTAGTCGCTCGTCGCCTCGAGTTCGCCGAGCAGCTCGGGCAGCACGTTGTCCTCGACGGTCTGCCCGTACGGCGTCACGTTGCGCTCGGTCTTGCCGTACAGGTTCGCGTAGCGCACGTCGAGCGGATCGCGGCCGAGCGAACGCGCGATGTCGTCGAGGATGTACTCGATCGCGAACGCGCCCTGCGGGCCGCCGAAGCCGCGGAACGCGGTGTTCGACTGCGTGTTGGTCTTGCCGCAGTAGCCGGCGATCGCGACGTCGCCCAGCCAGTACGCGTTGTCGAAGTGGCACACCGCGCGCGTCATCACCGGGCCCGACAGGTCGGCCGAGAAGCCGCAGCGCGACGTCATGTCGAGCGCGACGCCGTCGATGCGGCCATCGTCGTCGTAGCCGACGTCGAAGCGGTAATGGAAGTCGTGCCGCTTGCCGGTGATCATCATGTCGTCGTCGCGGTCCGGACGCAGCTTCACCGGGCACAGCAGCTTCCATGCGGCGAGCGCCGCGCAGCACGCGAACAGGCCCGACTGCGATTCCTTGCCGCCGAAGCCGCCGCCCATCCGGCGGCATTCGACCAGCACGTTGTGCGACGCGACGCCGAGCACGTGCGCGACGAGGTGCTGCATCTCGCTCGGGTGCTGCGTCGAGCAGTACACGTGCATGCCGTCGTCGTCCTTCGGCACCGCGTACGCGATCTGGCCTTCGAGATAGAACTGCTCCTGCCCGCCGAGCAGCATTTCGCCGGACTCGCGGTGCGGCGCGACGGCGAGCCGCGCGGCCGCGTCGCCGCGCGCGAGCTTCAGCGGCGGGATCACGTAGGTTTCGGCCGCCCGCGCTTCCTGCGCGGTGAGGATCGCGGGCAGCTCCTCGTAGTCGACCTGCGCGCGGCGCGCGGCGAGCCGCGCGGTTTCGTGCGACGTCGCGACGACGATGAACATCGGCTGGCCGACGAACTGCACGACGCCCTTCGCGAGCACCGGGTCGTCGTGGATGATCGGGCCGCAGTCGTTGACGCCCGGGATGTCGTCGGCCGTGAACACGGCGACCACGCCCGGCGTCGCGCGCACCGCGTCGAAGTTCATCGACACGATTCTTGCGTGCGCTTTCGCCGACAGGCCGAGCGCCGCGTGCAGCGTGCCCGCGACGACCGGGATGTCGTCGGTGTAGGTCGCGCGCCCGCTCACGTGCAGGTGGGCGGATTCGTGCGCGCGCGAGACGTGGACCTGCGCGGCGTCGGCTTGCGGGTCGAGGGTGCTCAGGAACGGTTCTGCTTGCTGGTTCATGTTCGGTGTTCTCCGTCTTCAGACGCGCGCCGCGTCGGTGCCGGCGTCGGTGCCGGCTTCGGCGGCCACTTCACGCACATTCAGGGCTTGCGGCGGCAGCGGGTCGTGCGCACGCGTCTCCAGCCAGAATCGGTACATCAGGTTCTTCGCGGTATCGAGGCGGTATGCGCTCGTCGCGCGCATGTCGGACAGCGGCTGGTAGTCGCGCTCCAGCGCCTGCATCGCGGCCTGCGCGGTGGCTTCGTGCCACTGCGCGCCGTCGAGCACGGCTTCCGTTTGGGCCGCGCGCTTCGGCGTCGCGGCCATCCCGCCGAACGCGACGCGCGGTTCGCGGATCGTGTCGCCGTCCGCGATGAACGCGAACGCCGCGCACACGGCCGAGATGTCGGAGTCGAACCGCTTCGACAGCTTGTACGTGCGAAACTGCAGCTTCTCGCGCGCGCCGGTGCGGGTCGGCACCCTCAGGCCGACGACGAATTCGTGCGGCGCCATGTCCTTCTGCTGGTAACCCGTGTACAGCGCCTCGAGCGGCAGCTCGCGCACCGTGTCGCCGCCGCGCAGCACCACGCGCGCGCCGAGCGCGATCAGGCCCGGCATCGAATCGCCGATCGGCGAGCCGTTCGCGACGTTGCCGCCGATCGTGCCCGCGTTGCGGATCGGCAGCGACGCGAAGCGCTTCCACATCTCGGTCAGCTCCGGATACGTGCCGGCGAGCGCCGCGTAGGCCTTCTCGACCGTCACGCCCGCGCCGATCTCGATCCAGTCGCCGCGTTCCGCGACGCGCCGCAGTTCGGCGATCTGGCCGACGTAGATCAGGTCGTCGAGCCGGCGCATCTGCTTGGTGACCCACAGGCCGATGTCGGTGCTGCCGGCCAGGATGCGCGCGTCGGGCCGCTCGGCCTTCAGCGCGGCCAGCGCGTCGAGCGTGCGCGGCGCCGCGAAGCGCGCGCCGTTGAGCGTCGTGTAGTCGAACGTATCGTCGCGCTTGAGCGACGCGAGCGTGCGGGCCAGCGCGGCCGTGTCGACCGGTGCCGACGGAGCCGGCCCACCTTCGCCGGCCGCGTCAAACATCTGCACGGCCGCATCGACGATCGGGCGATAGCCGGTGCAGCGGCACAGGTTGCCGGTCAGCGCATCGGCGATCTCGGTGCGCGTCGGCACGTCCTTCGCCTTCGCGCACGCCGTGCCGCAACCTTCGTGGCCGTGCTTCTCGTACAGCGCCCACATCGACATCACGAAGCCGGGCGTGCAGAACCCGCATTGCGACCCGTGGCAGTCGACCATCGCCTGCTGCACCGGATGCAGCGTGCCGTCCGGCTGGCGCAGGTCCTCGACCGTCAGCAGCGCCTTGCCGTCGAGCGTCGGCAGGAACTGGATGCATGCGTTGACGGCCTTGAACTCGACCGCGCCGGCGTCGGTCAGTTCGCCGACGACGACCGTGCACGCGCCGCAGTCGCCTTCCGCGCAGCCTTCCTTGGTGCCGGTGCAATGCGCGTCTTCGCGCAGATACTGCAGCACGGTGCGGGTAACGTCCGCGCCGCTGACTTCGCGGATCGCGTGACGATGGTAGAAGCGGATCGGCTCACTCATGTCTCGATGATTCTTCAAATGGGGGGCAAGGCGGCCCGCGCAGTGCGCTCGACCGACGTTTTTCTGACAGTTTGCACGCTATCACCATCAAATTTCGCAACCCATAGCCCATCACGCATGGGGCCCATATAACTGACGCGATATGAGCGCCGCGGCGGCCCGGCGGCCTGCCTGACGGGGCTCCCGGCCCTGTCCCCGCGCCGCCGCCACCGTCCGTCGGCCTCCAGAACAGGTCGCGATTAACTAAATGGTACCTGCGCCAAAACCGGTTCCATGGGAAAATCCCGATTCCCTTTTCCCCGTCTTTCGTGCGTTTCGCTCATTCGTTCCGACCCCATGTCAACCGACTCCGCCACACCGCCGCGCAGCGGGTTCGCGGTCACGCTGCAAATCGTGTCCGTCGTCTGCTTCACGTTCATCTGCTACCTGACCATCGGCCTGCCGCTCGCGGTGCTGCCGGGCTTCGTCCATGACGACCTCGGCTTTTCCGCGATCGTCGCGGGCGGCGCGATCAGCGTCCAGTATTTCGCGACGCTCGCATCGCGGCCGCTCGCCGGGCGCTTCGCCGATACGCTCGGCCCGAAGCAGACGGTGCTGCGCGGGCTGATCGGCTGCGGTGTGTCGGGCGTGCTGCTGCTCGTCGCGCTGCTGCTCGCGCACTGGCCGGTCGCGAGCCTCGTGCTGCTGGTCGCGAGCCGGCTCGTGCTCGGCGTCGGCGAAAGCCTGTGCGGCACCGGCGCGATCCTGTGGGGTATCGGCCGGGTCGGCGTCACGCACAACGCGAAGGTGATCTCGTGGAACGGCATCGCGACCTACGGCGCGCTCGCGCTGGGCGCACCGGTCGGCGTCGCGATCGCGCATACGCTGAATCCGGCGCTGATCGGCGTGATCGTCATCGCGCTGGCCGCGCTCGGCTTCTACCTCGCGCGCCTGATCGATCCGGTGCCGCTCGTGCACGGCGAACGGATGTCGTACGCGAGCGTGTTCACGCGCGTGCTGCCCCACGGCCTCGGCCTCGCGCTCGGCTCGGCCGGCTTCGGCTCGATCGCGACCTTCGTCACGCTGTACTACGCGGCGCGGCACTGGCCGAACGCCGCGCTGTCGCTGACCGTGTTCGGCACGCTGTTCATCGGCGCGCGCCTGCTGTTCGCGAACACGATCAAGACCTACGGCGGCTTCCGCGTCGCGATCGTGTCGTTCGCGTTCGAATGCTCGGGCCTCGTGCTGCTGTGGCTCGCGCCCGTGCCGCACGTCGCGCTCGTCGGCGCCGCGCTGACGGGCTTCGGCTTCGCGCTGATCTTCCCGGCGCTCGGCGTCGAGGCGGTCGCGCTCGTGCCGCCCGCGAGCCGCGGTGCGGCGCTGTCCGCGTACTCGGTGTTCCTCGACCTGTCGCTCGGCATCACGGGCCCGCTCGCCGGCTATGTCGCGGGCGCGTTCGGCTATCCGCAGGTGTTCCTGTTCGCGGCGGTGGCGGCCGCGGCGGGCGTCGCGCTGTCGATGGTGCTGTACCAGCGCCAGGCGCGAGTGGCGGAAAGCGGCGCGGCGGCCTGATCGCGCGGCCCGTTGCAACGAAGCCGGTCGCGGCAATCACGCGGCCGGCCACCCCAAATAAAAACGCCCGCATCGCGCGGGCGTTTCCGTATCCGGACGAAGCCGGTGCGGCGGGCAGGCCGGTCACGCGGCCCGGAGAAACAACCGCCGCGTCAGGTCGAACGCGACCAGGTTGCCGGCCACCACCAGCAGCAGCCCGACGACCGCGAGCGGCGACCACTGGTAACCCTCGAACACCGTCGACACGGCCAGCGCGACGATCGGAAACAGCACCGTGCAGTACGCGGCCCGCTCCGGCCCGATCCGGCCGACGAGCGTCAGATACGCGGTAAAGCCGATCACCGAGCCGGGCACGGCCAGGTAGACGAGCGCGCCGAGATAGCGCGGGCTCGTGTCGAGCGTGAACGGCAAGCCGGCCACCGCGCTGCCGACGGTCAGGATCGCCGCGCCGATCAGCATCGCCCAGCCGTTGGTCACGAGCGGATGCAGCCCCATCGACTGCATCCGGCTCGACAGCAGGTTGCCGGCCGAGAAGCACATCGTGCCCGCGAACGCGATCGCGAGGCCCATCCAGGTCGCATGGTCGTCGAGATGGCCGGCCATCTGCTGCCAGAACAGGCACGCGATGCCGGTCAGCCCGAGCAGCGCGCCGGCGATCGCCGACGGCCGCAGCGGACGGCCCATGAACAGCCGGCCGTTGATCGAGTTCAGCAGCGGCGCGGTCGAGAAGATCACCGCGACGAGGCCGCTCGGCACGACCTGCTCCGCGTAGTAGAAGCACAGGAAGTTCACGCAGAACAGCGCGAAGCCCTGCGCCACAAGAAAGCGCCACGCTTCGCGCGGCGGGCGCACCGGCCGGCGCATCACGCGCAGCAGCGCGAACAGCACGGCGGCCGCGAGCCAGAAGCGCCATGCGATCGACACGGGCGGCGGCACCGAGCCGAGCTGCCACTTGATCGCGATCCAGGTGGTGCCCCAGATCAGCACGGTGACGAAATAAAGCGACAGGTTCATGGCGGCAACGATCCGAAAAGACGAATGAAACGGGAATCCGACTATGCCGCCGCCCGGCGCGCGCCGATTGTCCGGAATTGCGGTCTTTTTCGGGACGCCGCACGCGGCGCTGCGCACCCGCTTATACTCGGCGCATCATGAGCGTCTCTCTTTCCGCCCCGCCCGTCGACCACCCCGCCGCCCTGGCCGGCGGCGATCTGCCGTTCGGCCTGCAGTCGGTCTGCCGCACGCTCGCCGACGCGAACGCGACGCTCGAGCGCTTCGCGTGGCTCGGCGACCATCTCGCGATCGCAGAATGGACGCGGATCACCGACGAAAGCGAGACGATTTACGAGCAGCCGGGTCACCACACGCTGTCGTGCTACCTCGACGGCGGCTACCGGACCGAGCGCCAGCGCGTGCCGCGCTACGGCGCGCCGAGCCTGCTGTGCGCGCTGCCGGGCGACCATGAATCGCGCTGGTGGGTGCGCGGCGAGATGCACTTCATCCACCTGTATTTCCTGCCCGAGCACTTCACGCAGCGTGCGATCCGCGAGCTCGACCGCGAACCGCGCGAACTGAAGCTCGCCGACCGCACCTACTTCGAGGATGCGCGCGTCGCCGCGCTGCTGCGCGCGCTCGCCCTGGATGGCTGGGACGACGCCGACGAACGGCTGCGCGTGAACGAGACCGCGCACGAAGTGCTGAGCCTGCTGCTGCGCGGACAGAGCGCGACGCGCACCGACACGTCGTTCCGCGGCGGCCTCGCGCCGGCCGTGCGCCGCCGCGTGCGCGACTACATCGACACGTACCTGACGCAGCCGCTGACACTCGGCGAACTCGCCGAAGTGGCCGCGCTGTCCGAATACCACTTCTCGCGGATGTTCCGGCTGTCGTTCGGCCGCGCGCCGCATGCATGGGTCGCCGAGCAGCGCCTCGCGCGGGCGCGCGAGCTGCTGCGCACGACCGCGCTGCCGCTCGCGCAGATCGCGGCCGACTGCGGGTACGCGAATGCCGGCCACTTCAGCCATCGCTTTCGCGACGCGCACGGCACGACGCCGAATACGTACCGGCGCGCGATGCAGGGCCGCTGAGCGCGGCCCCTTTCGTCGCTTTCGCGCGTTACGCGCCGCGCCGCGACAGTTCCTGTTCGAGCGCCGCGACGCCGGCCGGCAGGTCGACCGGCACCTTGAGGTCGACCATCGTGCGGCCGAACGCATGCAGCGTGCGGAACAGGTTGTGTTCGCGGCATTGCTCGCCCATCTGCCCGATCCGCACGATCGGCAACCCGAACGAGCCCGAAATCTCGACCTGGTACTGCTTCGAGATATGCCCGCAGACCATGCCCGGCGTGAGCCCTTCCGGCGTCTCGATCCCGACGACCGAATTCAGCCGGCAATCCTTCGGCGCATAGAGCTTGAGCCCCATCGACTCGACCCCGGCCTGCAGCGCGAGCGAGCAGCGCAGATGGCGCGCGAAGCGGCTTTCGAGCGTCTCCGCGCACACGAGCCGCAGCGCCTCGTGCAGCGCGAGCACGCCGGACACGGGCGCCGTGTAGTGATAGCCGGCGTTGTGCCAGAAGTTCTCCGCGAGCGCCATGTCGAGGCACCAGTGCGCGTTCGGTTCGGGGCGGTGCTTCATCCGCTCCCACGCGGCGTCGGAGAATGCGATCAGCGACACGCCCGGGATCGACGACAGCCCCTTCTGGCCGCCGGTGATCACCGCGTCGATGCCCCACGCGTCCATCTCGAGCGGCATCGTCGACAGCGTGCACACCGCGTCGACCACGACCAGCGCGCCGGCCGCCTTCGCGATCGCCGCGATGTCGCGCAGGTCGCGGTTCCACACGGTGTTCGACGTCTCGCCCTGCACGATCGTGACGATCTCGGGCCGCTCGCGCGCGATCGCGTCCGCGACCTCGTCGAGACTGGCGACCGCGCGGTCGGCCACTTCGAGCGTCGCGACGTCGGCGCCGACGCGCGTGGCCATCTCGGCCATCCGCGCGCTGAAGAAGCCGTTGCGGATCGACAGCACGCGCGTACCGCGCCACGCGAGGTTCGAGATCGCCATTTCCATCGCGGCCGATCCGGGGCCCGCGACGCCGAGCACCCACTTCGTGCGGGTCTGGAACACGTAGCGCGCCATCTCCTTCACCTGCTCGATGATCTTCGCCATCGTCGCGCCGAGGTGATTGATCACGATCGTGTTCGCCTTCGCGACGGCGGCCGGGATCGGAACCGGGCCGGCGCCCATCATCAGCAACGGTTCTTCGGGCAGGATCGCGTCGAGCGGCACGACGACGGGACAGGGAATCGGCGAGTAATCGATGGACATGGCTGGTCGAGAAGAGGAAAGGAAGTGCACTGACGCCCGCCTCGCGGCAAGCGAATTGATCGATCATTCCGCGTTCCGCCGTCACGCGCAAGAGGCACGCGCGGCCGGACAGCGCGGCGGTGGCCCGGTCGCCGGACCGGGCCGGTCGGCCGTATGCGGGCGGCGGGCCGGTCGATCCGATTGAAAAAGGAATGCCGGCCGGGCCGTGAAACGGTTCCATTCGTGCGTCAAGCGCGCGATTTACTTACCCAATAACGCCACGATTCGCCGACATCGACGGTTCAGACCGACTTCCGCCTCGAAAAAATAGACCCGCTCCACGGTAAAAATCTCCTCCGGGAATCATATAAGCGAAATTCGCGCACGAGCGAAGAACATCCATTACGTCTACATGTATTGGGGCACGCTTTCTGGCAATACCTGATCCAACCCATGCGAAATCCATGCAAGCCATTGATTAACATGGCAAACATTCGCCACAGTCACATTAATTCATTTACCGGATCGCCTTTGAACGGCAGCCATACGAGACAGCACTTCGTTTAACGCGTTACCCTCGATTTCGATTTTCCGCAACCCGCCCCTTTTCTCAGGTTGACGGATATCGCCTCTGTATTTAACAATTGTCTGCGGAATCGAAAAAAACGATTTTTCGATACAGGAAAGAACCGGGTATCGCACGATGCGCTTTCGAGGCCGTGCGGCGAAATACCACCACCATAATCAATCAACCGGGCCAGAAATACGCAGCCATGAACCAGATTCAGACCATGCGTGTATTCGTCTGCGTCGCCGAGCAGCAGAGCTTCCGGCGCGCGGCACACCATCTCGGCGTGTCCAATGCCCTCGTCACGCGTTCGATCGCGATGCTCGAGGGTCACCTGAACACCCGGCTGATCCATCGCACCACGCGCAACCTGTCGCTGACCGAGGCCGGCGTGCGCTACCTCGACGGGTGCCGCGCGCTGCTGGAGGAATTCGATCACCTCGAATCGTCCGTCGCGCATGCCGTGCGCGAGCCGGCCGGCACGCTGCGCGTCGTCGCGTCGGGGCTGCTGTCGCCGCTGGCGCTGACGCCGCTCGTCAGCAGCTTCCGGCACCGCTACCCCGAGTTGCGCGTGCAGCTGACCGTCGCCGAAGGGCCGCTCGACGTGCTCGATTCGGGTTACGACGTCGGCATCGTCACCGGCAACCGGTTCGACGGCAACCCGACGCTGATCGGCCATGCGCTCGCGCCGAACCCGTTCGTCGCGTGCGCGGCGCCGGCCTATCTCGAGCGGCGCGGCGAGCCGCGCGTGCCCGACGACCTCCCCGGCCACGACTGGGTCACGCTCGCACCGCACCAGCATGCGCCCGCGTGGCAACTGGTCGGCCACGACGGCGTCGCGCATGCCGTCACGGTGCGCCCGACCTGCACGGTCAACCAGCTCGCGCTCGTCCAGGCGGCCGCCGTGGCCGGCGCCGGTATCGCGGTGCTGCCCGAGCCGTGCGTCGCCGACGCGCTCGCGAGCGGCACGCTCGTGCGGTTGATGGCCGGCTACCGGATCGACGATCCCGATACGCAGTTGTCGCTCGTCTACCCGAATCGCCAGTACGTGCCGGCCCGCACGCGCAGCTTCGTCGAACATGCGCTCGACCACTTCAGCGCGCAGCCGGCCCGCGAACGGACCGACTACGGCTTCCTGCGGCCGCCGCGCGGGCCCGATCGCGCCGACATCGTCACGGGCCTGCAGTAAACTGCGCGCGTCAGCCATCGGAGGTGCAGCGTGCGCGTGATCCTGTTCAGCAGCCGCCAGTACGACGACGATTCGTTTGCGGCCGCCAACCGGCAGTTCGGCTATCGGCTGCACTTCCAGCCGTCGCACCTCGACGCGGAAACGGCGATCCTCGCGCACGGCTATGACGTCGTTTGCCCGTTCGTCAACGACAGCGTCGACGCGGCCGTGCTCGAACGGCTCGCGGACGGCGGCACGCGCCTGATCGCGCTGCGCTCGGCGGGCTTCAACCATGTCGACCTGGCGGCCGCCGAGCGGCTCGGCGTCACGGTCGTGCGGGTGCCCGCCTATTCGCCGCACGCGGTTGCCGAACACGCGGTCGCGCTGATCCTGGCGCTCAACCGGCGCCTGCCGCGCGCGGTCGCGCGTACCCGCGAGGGCGACTTCTCGCTGAACGGGCTGCTCGGCTTCGACCTGCACGGCAAGACCTTCGGCGTGATCGGCACCGGCCTGATCGGCAGCGTGTTCGCGAAGATCATGATGGGCTTCGGAATGCACGTGCTCGCGCACTCGATGCCGCCGTACGACGACGAGCTGATCGCGTTCGGCGCACGCTACGTCGAGCTCGACGAGCTGCTGCAGCGCGCCGACATCGTCAGCCTGCACTGCCCGCTGCTGCCGTCGACCCACCACCTGATCAACGAACGGACGCTCGCGCGGATGAAGCCCGGCGCGATGCTGATCAACACCGGGCGCGGCGGCCTCGTCGACGCGCACGCGCTGATCGACGCGCTCAAGAGCGGCCGGCTCGGCCATCTCGGGCTCGACGTGTACGAAGAGGAAAGCGGGCTCTTCTTCGAGGATCACTCCGACCTGCCGCTGCAGGACGACGTCCTCGCGCGCCTGCTGACGTTCCCGAACGTGATCGTCACGTCGCACCAGGCGTTCTTCACGCGCGAGGCGCTCGCCGAGATCGCGCACACCACCCTGCTGAACATCGAAGCGTGGCATGCGGGCACACCGCAGAACGTCGTCACCGCGAATCGCTGAGAAACCAACGAAATACCCGCATTTCACGCGTGCCGGCGAGAACGCAATCGTTTGCTTTTCGATTTCGCTGCACCGCCGACATTTTTCGTCAACAATTTTGCGCTTTGTTTCGACTGATGTAGCGATTCCCGCGCCGCGTCTGCTATCGTTGCGCCGACGTTATCCCGCCGCCTGCCCCTCATGCGTTTCGACGACTCCGACATCGCCGCCGTCTACCGCGCCATTTTCGAACGGCGCGACATGCGCCACTTCACGCCGGCGCCCGTCGATCCGGCCGTGCTCGCGCGTCTGCTGCGCGCGGCGCATCACGCGCCGAGCGTCGGCTTCATGCAGCCGTGGCGTTTCATCCGCATCACCGATCCCGCGCTGCGCACCGCGATCCACGCGCTGGTCGAGGCCGAGCGGCGCGCGACCGCCGACGCGCTCGGCGAGCGCCAGGACGAATTCATGCGGCTGAAGGTCGAAGGCGTGCGCGAATGCGGCGAGTTGCTGGTCGTCGCGCTCGCCGACGGCCGCGAGCGCCACGTATTCGGCCGCCGCACGTTGCCGGAAATGGACCTGGCGTCTACCGCATGCGCGATCCAGAACATGTGGCTCGCGGCCCGCGCCGAAGGGCTCGGGATGGGCTGGGTGTCGCTGTTCGACGTCGACGCGCTGCGCGCGCTGCTGCGGATGCCCGACGGCGCGAAGCCGATCGCCGTCCTGTGCGTCGGGCACGTCGACGCGTTCTATGCGAAGCCGATGCTCGAGCAGGAGCGCTGGGCCGCGCGGATGCCGATCGAAGCGTGCCTGTTCGAAAACGGCTGGGACGATCCGGCCGCGGCCGATGCGACCGGAGCGCCTTCGTCGCTCGCCAACGCGGAACCGGCAGCGGGTACCGGCGCCGGCGCCGACGCGGCAAACTCGCCGACTCCAAGCGTCGACGGGTTCCCGGAACGCGTCGCCTGACGCGCACACCGGCGCCGCCGCCGTTCCGTCCCCCCGCCCGATTCACCGCCGCAAACCCCGCCGAATCCCACACTGTGAGTTTCCCGCGCGCTGCCCCGTCGCACGCCGGCAACATCCGTTTTGGCCCCAAGCATAGGGGTTTTCACTGAAGTAGAATCGCGACTGTCGTCCGCCTCGCCGTCCGTCCGCCCCGCGCATCCCGCGCCCGCCCGAGCGACGGCTTTTCCCGAGCCTTCCGCGATGCCCTTACCTCTTTTCGCCCTCGCCGTCGCCGCATTTGGAATCGGTACCACCGAGTTCGTGATCATGGGGCTGCTTCCGAACGTCGCGCGCGACCTCGGCGTGTCGATCCCGGCTGCCGGGATGCTCGTGTCGGGCTATGCGCTCGGCGTGACGATCGGTGCACCGATCCTCGCGATCGTCACCGCGAAGATGCCGCGCAAGCGTGCGCTGATGGGCCTGATCGGGCTGTTCATCGCGGGCAACCTGTTCTGCGCGATCGCGCCCGGCTATGCGGTGCTGATGGCTGCGCGCGTCGTCACCGCGTTCTGCCACGGCGCGTTCTTCGGGATTGGCTCGGTGGTCGCGAGCAATCTCGTCGCGCCGAACCGTCGCGCGCAGGCGATCGCGCTGATGTTCACCGGCCTCACGCTCGCGAACGTGCTCGGCGTGCCGCTCGGCACCGCGCTCGGCCAGGCGTTCGGCTGGCGTGCGACGTTCTGGGCCGTCACCGGCATCGGCATCGCCGCGGCCGCCGCGCTCGCCGTCTGCCTGCCGAAGCACCTCGCGATGCCCGACACCAGCATCACGCGCGAATTCGGCGTGCTGAAGCACCCACAGGTGCTGATGGTGCTCGGCATCAGCGTGCTCGCGTCGGCGAGCCTGTTCAGCGTGTTCACGTACATCACGCCGATCCTCGAGGACGTGACGGGCTTCTCGCCGCGCCAGGTCACCTACGTGCTGCTGCTGTTCGGCCTCGGGCTGACGGTCGGCGGCACGCTGGGCGGCAAGCTCGCCGACTGGCGCCGGATGCCGTCGCTGATCGCGACGCTCGCATTGATCGGCGTGGTCCTCGCGCTGTTCGCGGGCACGATGCATCTGCCGTTCGCCGCGCTCGCGACGATTTTCGTGTGGGGCATCCTCGCGTTCGCGATCGTGCCGCCGCTGCAGATCCTGATCGTCGACCGCGCGAGCGACGCGCCGAACCTCGCATCGACGCTGAACCAGGGCGCGTTCAACCTCGGCAACGCGACCGGTGCATGGCTCGGCGGCATGGCGATCGGTTCCGGCGTGTCGCTCGTGAGCCTGCCGTGGGTCGGCGTCGCGATGGTCGTCGCCGCGCTCGCGCTCACGCTGTGGTCGGCGTCGCTCGAACGCCGCCCGGTGGCCGTGCCGACCGAATACGTATGAAGCCGCGCTGTCGCGATCGTTGCGCACGCAACCCCACGCGGACCTGATGGCCTTCATGGACCTTTCAAGGGCCGCGGTGTAGCATCCCGGCCGATGAAAGCCATTCTCAATCGTGATTTCCTTGCGCTGATCCTGAGCGTCGCGGTCGTCGGTCTCGGCACCGGCGCCACGCTGCCGCTCACCGCGCTCGCACTGACCGAGGCCGGACACGGCACCAACGTCGTCGGCATGCTGACGGCCGCGCAGGCGCTCGGCGGCCTCGCGATCGTCCCGTTCGTCACCGCATTGGCGCGGCAGATCGGTGCGCGCCGCGCAATCGTCGTGTCGGTCGTGCTGCTCGCGGCGGCTACCGCGCTGATGCAGTTCACGTCGGACCTGGTCCTGTGGGGCGCGCTGCGCGTGCTGTGCGGCGCCGCGCTGATGCTGCTGTTCACGATCGGCGAGGCGTGGGTCAACCAGCTCGCCGACGATGCGACGCGCGGCCGCGTCGTCGCGATCTACGCGACCAATTTCACGCTGTTCCAGATGGCGGGCCCCGTGCTCGTGAGCCAGATCGCCGGCGCGACGGGCATCCGCTTCGCGCTGTGCGGCGCGCTGTTCCTGCTCGCGCTGCCGACGCTCGCGACGATCCGGCGCGCGCCGCTCGCCGGCGACGACGCGCATCACGAAGCGCACGGCCGCTGGCTCGACGTGCTGCCGCGCATGCCCGCGCTGATCATCGGCACCGGCTTCTTCGCGCTGTTCGACACGCTCGCGCTGTCGCTGCTGCCGCTCTATGCGATGGATCACGGCGTCGCGAGCGCGACCGCCGTGCTGCTCGCGTCGATCATGCTGTTCGGCGACACCGCGATGCAGTTCCCGATCGGCTGGCTCGCCGACAGGCTCGGCCGCGAACGCGTGCACCTCGGCGCGGGCTGGATCGTGCTCGCCGGCCTGCCGCTGCTGCCGTTCGTCATCGCGAATCCGTGGCTGTGCTGGCCGCTGCTGTTCGTGCTGGGCGCGGCGGCCGGCAGCATCTACACGCTGTCGCTCGTCGCGTGCGGCGAGCGCTTTCGCGGTGCGGCGCTCGTCACCGCGAGCTCGCTCGTCTCGGCGTCGTGGAGCGCCGCGAGCTTCGGCGGCCCGCTGGTCGCCGGTGCGCTGATGGAACAGCTGGGCAGCCACGCGCTGGTCGGCGTGCTGGTCGTCTGCGTCGCGGCGTTCGTCGCGGCCGCGCTGTGGGAGCGCCGCGCCGCGTTGCAGCGCGCGGTCTGACACCGGCACATACGCGCCGCGACGCAGCAACGCGCGGCGCCGACACGACCGTCGCGCGCACTCGCGCGGCGCGGCCCCGGCAGCGCCGTTCGCACCGCGAAAACGACGACGGCCCGCGCCATGCGGGCCGTCGTGTTCGGGTCGCGATACGTCGCGTATTACGCGTTACGCGTTACGCCTTCAACGCCGGCAGGATCTTGCCGGCACACGTGCCGAACCCGACGCGATAGCCGTCGCCCTCGCACCATCCGGCGAGCGTGAGCTCGTCGCCGTCCTCGATGAACGTGCGGCTGCCGCCGCCGTTCAGCGCGACCGGCTCCTTGCCGTTCCACGTCAGTTCGAGCAGGCTGCCGAACGAATCCTTCGTCGGCCCGCTGATCGTGCCCGAACCCATCAGGTCGCCCACGCGCGTGTTGCAGCCCGCGACCGTGTGATGCGCGAGCTGCTGCGCCATCGTCCAGTACATGTGTCTGAAGTTCGTGCGGCAGATCGACGTCGCCTCCGCTGCCCCGTCGGCGCGCAACGTCACTTCGAGCGCGATGTCGAACGCACGCTTGCCCGCGTGCCGCAGATACGCGAGCGGCTGCGGCGACTGCTCGGGCTGCGCGACGCGGAACGGTTCGAGCGCGTCGAGCGTGACGATCCACGGCGAAATCGTCGTCGCGAAACCCTTCGAGTTGAACGGGCCGAGCGGCACGTATTCCCACTGCTGGATGTCGCGCGCGCTCCAGTCGTTCAGCAGCACCATCCCGAAGATGTGCGCTTCCGCGTCCTCGCACGCGATCGGTTCGCCGAGCGCGTTGCCCTTCCCGACGATGAAGCCCGTCTCCAGTTCGATGTCGAGCTTGCGGCATGCGCCGAATACCGGGCGCTCCTGGTCGGGCAGCTTCAACTGCCCGTTCGGGCGCCGCACCGGCGTGCCGCTCACCACCACCGACGACGCACGGCCGTTGTAGCCGATCGGCATCTCCGACCAGTTCGGCAGCAGCGCGTTCTTCGGATCGCGGAACATCGAGCCGACGTTGGTCGCGTGCTCCTTCGACGAATAGAAATCGGTGTAGCCGGGAATCTCGACCGGCAGATGCAGCGTCGCATCGCGCTGCGCGACCAGCACCTGCGCACGCAGCGCCGCGTCGTCGCGCAGCCGCGCGTTGTCGCGCGAAAACAGATCGGACAGCTGCACGCGCACGCCGCGCCATGCGTCGCGGCCGAGTGCGATGAACGCATTGAGCGTCGGCGCGGCGAACACGTCGGCGCCGGCCGGCAGCGTCACGAGGCCCGCGCGCGCGAGCGCCGCCAGATCGACGATCTGGTCGCCGAGCGCGACGCCCGCACGGCGCGAAGCTTGCTTCGCATCGCTGAAGATCCCGAACGGCAGATTCTGGATCGGGAAATCGCAGGCGGCGTCGTTCGCCGACTCGACCCAGCTCTTGCGGGCCGGGTCGAGCGTCGCGCGCCAGTCTTGGGTATCGCTCATCGTTGCTCCGGATTGAAGTGTTTCTTGATGCGTTGCCAGCATTCGAAGTAGTCGGCCTGCAGCTGCGCGGTGTCGAGCGCGTAGCGCGTCGGCCGGATCAGCGTGCGGGTTTCGAACATGAACGCCATCGTCGCGTCGACCTTGTGCGGCTTCGACGTGTCGCTCGCGGACGCCTTCTCGAACGTGTCCGCGTCGGGCCCGTGGCCCGACATGCAGTTGTGCAGGCTCGCGCCGCCCGGCACGAAGCCTTCGGCCTTCGCGTCGTACGCGCCGTGCACGAGCCCCATGAACTCGCTCGCGACGTTGCGGTGGAACCACGGCGGGCGGAACGTATCCTCGGCCGCGAGCCAGCGCGGCGGGAAGATCACGAAGTCGATCGTGTCGACGCCCGGCGTGTCGCTCTGCGACTGCAGCACGAGGAAGATCGACGGATCGGGATGGTCGAAGCTGATCGAGCCGATCGTGTTGAACAGGCGCAGGTCGTACTTGTAAGGCGCGTAGTTGCCGTGCCACGCGACGACGTCGAGCGGCGAATGGCCGATGTCCGCGCGCCACAGGCGCCCGTTCAGCTTCGCGATCAGTTCGAATGCGCCTTCACGGTCTTCGTACGCGGCCTGCGGCGTCAGGAAATCGCGCGGGTTCGCGAGACCGTTCGAGCCGATCGGGCCGAGATCCGGCAGACGCAGCAACGCGCCGAAGTTTTCGCAGATGTAGCCGCGCGCGTCGCCGTCCGGCAGCGCGACGGTAAAGCGCACGCCGCGCGGGATCACCGCGATCTCGAACGGCTCGACGTCGAGCCGGCCGCATTCGGTCGCGATGAACAGGCGCCCCTGCTGCGGCACGATCAGCAGTTCGCCGTCCGCGCTGTAGAAGAAGCGGTCCTGCATCGAGCGGTTCGCCGCGTACAGGTGGATCGCGCAGCCGTTCATCGCGGCGGCCGAACCGTTGCCGGCCATCGTCACCAGTCCGTCGACGAAATCGGTCGACTCGACCGGCATCGGCAGCGGATCCCAGCGCAACTGGTTCGGCGGCGTCGGCGGCACGTCGGCCGAGTCGCCGAACTCCGATACGAGCCGCGGCGAGCCCGCGTACGGCTCGAACGGCCGGTGCACGGCGGCCGGGCGAATGCGGTACAGCCACGAGCGTCGGTTGTGGCCGCGCGGCGCGGTAAACGCGGTGCCCGACAATTGCTCCGCATACAGTCCGTACGGTGCGCGCTGCGGCGAGTTGCGGCCGTGGGGCAGCGCGCCGGGCAGTGCCTCGGTCGCGAATTCGTTCGCGAAACCGCTCAGGTAGCCGGCAGTCGCCGGCTTCGACAAATCAAGCGTCATCGTTTCCTTTCTCCGTCAATTCATGGCGGCGTTCGGCGCCTGCGCGCCGTTGCGCCGCGTGACGCCCGCCAGGCCGAGAACGAACAGCGCCGAGCACAGCACGGGCACCGCGGCCGCGTGGAACAGCGCGCCGTTCGACCAGTTGAGCGCAATCAGTTGTCCGCCGACGAGCGGCCCGAGCACCGAGCCGATCCTGCCGATGCCGAGGCTCCAGCCGATGCCCGTCGAGCGCAGCGACGTCGGGTAATACTGGCCCGCGAGCGCGTTCACGGCCGGCTGGCCGCCGACCACGCAGAACCCGCCCGCGAACACGACCACCAGCAGCCACGGCAGCGCATGCGCGACTGAACCGATCAGCCCCACCGACACGGCCGCGCACGCGAAGCACACGAACAGCACGCGCACGAAGCCGTAGCGTTCGATGAACCAGCCGAGCGACAGCGTGCCGATCACGCCGCCCGTCTGCAGCACCGTGCCGACGATCACCGCCGTGCCCGGCGAATAGCCGGCGTCGCGCATCACGGTCGGCAGCCAGTTCGACAGGAAGTACAGATCGATCAGGTTCATGAAGCTGATCGCCCACAGCAGCAGCGTGACCGGCAGGCGGCCGTGGCTGAACAGTTCGGCGACCGGCGCCCCGCTCGCCGCGCGCTCGCGCACGACGAGCCGCGTGGCCGCATCGATGCCGGCCTGCGGCGCGAATCGCGCGAGCCAGTCGCGCGCCTGCGCGACGCGCCCTTTCAGCACCAGGAACTGCAGCGACTCCGGCAGCCGCGCGACCATCGCGAGCGTCAGCACGAGCGGCACCGCGCCGCCGACGAAGAACACCGAGCGCCAGCCGAACGCCGGAATCAGCGCCGCGCTGATGAAGCCGCCGATCGCCGCGCCGAGCGTGAAGCCGCACGACACGATCATCATCCGCTTCACGCGATGCGCGGCCGGGCTGAACTCGCCGACCAGCGCCATCGCGTTCGGCATGATGCAGCCGAGGCCGAGCCCCGTGACGAAGCGCAGCGCCATCAGCACGGGGATCGAGCCCGCGAACGGCGTCGCGAGCATCGTCACCGCGAAGAACAGCGTCGAGCCGATCAGTACCGGGCGCCGCCCGATCCGGTCGGCGAGCACCGACAGCCCGAGCGCGCCGAGCAGCATCCCGAACAGGCTCGCGCTGAACACCGGGCCGAGCGCCTGCTTCGGCACGCCCCATTCGGCGATCACGCTGGGCGCGACGTAGCCCATCGCCTGCGCATCGAAACCGTCGATCACGAGGCACAGCCCGCACAGCACCAGCAGCATCCAGTGAAAACCCGGGCGATGGGTCTCGTCGATCACGCGCTCGACTTCGAGCACGCGCGCGTCGGCCGGCGCCGCGCTCATTGCGCGACCTCGGCGGCCGGGTGGACGGGCGGCGTCACGCCCTGGCGCGCGAGCGCCATCGCTTCGCGCAGCACGTCGGCATCGCCGATCTGGTTCGCGAGCAGCAGGATCAGCTTTGCGTTGACGAGTTGGCTGTCGGCGTCGGACAGGTCGCGATGCATGTCGATCAGCGCTTCGTAGAACGCGTCCGGATCGGTCAGGCGCGGGCGGGTGTCGAGTGAGGCCATGGCGAAGTCTCCGGTGTCTTTGTCGTGTATTCAGCGGGCGCAGGTCGCGCGCGCCAGTGCGTCGGCGATCGCCCGACGGTCGAGCGTGCGCGTGCGTGCGCAGACGTGCTGGTCGGGCCGCAGCAGGTAGAACGTGCCGGGCTGCGCGTCGTAGCGTTGCGCGGCGAGGCCGTCGACGTCCTCCACGACGTCGACGCCGGCCACCGGCTGCGCGTGCCCGGCCGGCACGACGAGCACGGGCCGCACCGGCAGCGCGAGGCCGTCGAGCGCCTGGGCGAGCGCGGCCGCGTCGCCCGGCAACCCGAACAGCATGCCGGTGAAGCCGCGGCCCAGATGCTGCAGCAGCCAGCCCGGCGCGCCCTGCGCACGCACCGGCGCATCGGCCGCCGCGGCACCGGGGCGCATTGCCCCCGCGAACGCGTCGCCGTCACGGTCGGGCGTATTCAGCGGCGAATCGGCGAGCACCGCCGGCACCGACAGGCGGCCGCTGTTCACGAGCTTGCGCGCGAACTCGCAGTCGCGCGCGAGCTTCAGCGTCGCGTCGCGGAACACGCGCGACACCGGGCTCTTCGGCGTGATGAAGTCGGTCGAGCGCGTCGAATTGCGGATGTTCTCGTCGGCCGCGAATTCGCGTTCGCTCGCATACGTATCGAGCAGGCTGTCGGCCGCCCGCCCTTCGAGCACGAGCTTCAGCTTCCATGCGAGGTTGTCCGCGTCCTGCACGCCGCTGTTCGCGCCGCGCGCGCCGAAAGGCGACACGCCGTGCGCGGAATCGCCCGCGAACAGCACGCGGCCGTGACGGAACGACTCCATCCGCTGGCAGCGAAACGTATAGACGCTCACCCATTCGAGCTCGAACTCGACGTCCGGCCCGAGCAGCGCACGCACGCGCGGGATCACGCGCTCCGGCTGCTTCTCCGCGACGGGGTCGGCGTCCCAGCCAAGCTGGAGGTCGATGCGCCACACGTTGTCGGGCTGGCGATGCAGCAGCACCGACTGATTCGGGTGAAACGGCGGGTCGAACCAGAACCAGCGCTCGGTCGGAAACTCCGCCTTCATCTTCACGTCGGCGATCAGGAAGCGGTCCTTGAACGTGCGGCCGTGGCTTTCGAGGCCCATCATCGTGCGCATCGGGCTGCGCGAGCCGTCGGCCGCGATCACGTACCGCGCGCGCAGCGTCGCGACGCCATCCGGCGTCTCGATCGTCACGACCGCGTGCTCGGCCGACTGGTCGATGCCCGTCACCTTGTGCTTCCAGCGGATGTCGATGTTCGGCAACTCGAACGCGCGCTCGGCCAGATAGCCTTCAACGTAATACTGCTGCAGGTTGATGAACGCGGGCCGCGCGTGCCCTTCCTCGGGCAGCAGGTCGAATGCGTACAGCTGCTCGTCCTGCAGGAACACCTTGCCGACGTGCCAGCTCACG
The DNA here is from genome assembly GCF_001718555.1 of Burkholderia metallica. Lineage (NCBI taxonomy): Bacteria > Pseudomonadati > Pseudomonadota > Betaproteobacteria > Burkholderiales > Burkholderiaceae > Burkholderia > Burkholderia metallica. The sequence continues at coordinate 831,982 of NZ_CP013401.1, read as the reverse complement.
CCCTTGTCGACGAAGCGCTCGCCGCAGCCGAGCCGGTCGAAGATCTCGAGCGTGCGCTTCGCGAAGCAGATCGCGCGCGAGCCGGTCGACAGCGTGTCGTCGTCGTCGAGCAGCACGACCGGCACGCCCTGCTGCGCGAGGTCGATCGCCGCCGCGAGGCCCACCGGGCCCGCGCCGACGACGATCACCGGATGAACGGTTGCGTCCTGCGCACACGGACGGTATTCGAACTTCAGCGTCTGGTAATCGATGCTCATGGTCGCCATCCGCTCCTCAACCCTGCCGGGCGCCCGACGGCGCGCCCGTGTTGCCTTTCATCTCCTGCCGGCGCGCGTGCCCGCCTGTCCTGTCAACCGCCACGTCTCGCTCCTTGCTTCCTGTTGATTCGTGAACGGCGCCGTTTCCCGGCGCCCGCATGCCGCATTTCTTGATCGGCGACAAATCCCTGGATTTACGAATAGTAAAACCAATTACGAATAGTGAAATCAACGTAAACCCTAGGCGCTCCTGCCGGGACGGGATAACCATATGAGCGAAACGCCAAGCCGAGCCTGGCGCGCGCTGCTAATATCGAGATACGAGGCGGCCCTATCGGCCGCCGTTTTTCCTTTTCACGCCGATGATTCCGCCCACCATCCCCGAGCTGGTCGCCCGTGCCGGGCAACTGCCGTATCTGCGGGAGCACCTCGCGCTGGCCGAAGGCGGCACCGCGTGCGCGAATCTGCCCGAGCGCACGCTCGCCAGCGCGTACGAACCGATCTACGACGTGACGATGCCCGGCGCGCCGCAGTCGACGTCGTTCGCCGACGCGATCGAGCGCTACGGCGACGAACTCGGCTTCCAGGCCGTCACGGTCGTCACGGGCGCGCCGCACGATCCGGTCGACTCGGCCGTCGAAGACCAGACGCTCGTCGCGATCGACCGTCTGTCGCGCGCGCTGCACGCGATCAATTTCTTCGGTGCGCAGCGCCACGGGCTGCTGTTCCTGCGCGTACACGAGCGGCTGCTCAAAAGCGTGAAGTACGACCACGGCAAGCATTTCTCGACGGTGCTGCAGCGCTTCGGGCTGCCGACCGAGCGGATCGTGATCGAGCTGCCGGCGGTCGCGGTCGCGCACAAGACCTTCCTCGGCTACCTGACGCGCAGCTACCAGCACCACGGCTTCAAGGTCGCGGACAAGCTGCCCGACCCGGGCCGCATCCTCGCGGTCGAATCGGAAATGGCGCGGCCCGACTACATCAAGATGGATGCGGGCATCGCGCTGCGCGGCGGGATGGTCAAGGCGCTCGTCGCGTATGCGCAGCGCATGCGGATTCCGTTGATCTTCGACGGCGTCGTCGACGAGACGCAGTGCGATCTGCTGCGCCAGCACGACGTGCGGTTCATGCAGGGGCCCGTGTTTGCGAAAGTGGTGACGGCGTGAAGACGGGTGTGACCCTTCGCCCGACGATCGGGCGTCAACGCACCGCGTAGTGCGCGCGAGAAGCCGCGTGCCGGCAGGGGTAGAGTCGCCCGGCACGTTTCGGCAGGTAGATGCGGAACCGGAACGCTTGCGCGGCCCGTCACGCGAGGCCGGGCGGCGCGTTATCCACAGTGCCGATAGGCCGAACGCGGGTGGGAACCGCTCGCGCGTCCGGAATCGGGAAGTCGATACGGACGGCCAAGCCTAGTCCTCACCGCCATCGTCGTACTTCGGCAGATCGTCGTCGATCTCGATGCCCGGGAAACGATCCCCATACCAGACGTGCCACGCGGGGCGCAGCCGCGACGGCTCGTCGAGCGTCGCGTAATTGATTTCGACCGTTTCGGGCGCATCGATGAGCCGGTATTCGAGCTGCGCGCCGCACCGGTTGCAGAAACGCCGCTCGCCCCACGCGCTCGACGCGTAGACCGTCGGCTCGCCTTGCAGGTACGTGAACGCGTCGATCGGCACCGATGCCGATGCGACGACCGCCGCCCCGGTCGTGCGCTGGCAGAGCCGGCAGTGGCAAAAACCGGCGTCGGCCGGAACATCGGTGATCCGGTATCGAATCGCGCCGCATGCGCATCCGCCTTCCATCGGTTCCGCGTCGGACATGGCAACCCTCTTCGTCGGTGACCCGGCGACCGATCATGCGCGCGGTTCGTCCGTCGCACAACCGCCGGCGACGATACGATGCCCGTCGGTACCCGCTCGAGCCGGGGGCAGGCTCCGCGCGGCCCTGCTCAGACGGTCTGCCCGAGCCGCTGCGCGAGCGCCTTCAGCTTCGGCCCGACCCGCGTGCGAAACACGTCCTCGCCCATCGACGACGCCGGGCCGCTGCAGCTCAGGATCAGCCAGCGCCCCTCGCGCGGCTCGCGAAACGGCACGGCCGCCGCGTTGACGTCCATGTGCCACGCGCGAAACGAATAGCAGCATCCACCGTCGGAAAACTCCGCCACCGCCTGCTGCGCGGCTTCGACGAGCGCATCGGCATCGGCCGCACCGTCCGCCGCGCGGTGCAGTTCCGCATAAAGCGAGCGGCGCGCGTCCTCCGGCTGCACGGCCAGGTACGCGCGCCCCATCGAGCTGGTCAGCATCGACAGCCGCGAGCCGGGCGCGAGCCCGAGCGTCAGCGCGGTCTCGCTGCGGATCGTCTCCAGATAGATCATGTCGAGCCCGTCGCGGCAGCCGAGCGACACGGCCGCGCCGATCTCGCGCGCAAGCGCCTGCATGTGCGGCCGCGCGAGGTCGAGCGTCCCCGAACCCGACAGCAGCGCGTAGCCGAGGGACAGCACGCCGGCGTCGAGCGCATACTTTCCGAGCGTCTCGTCGTAGCGCAGGTAGCCGAGCACGGTCAGCGTATAGGCGAGCCGGTTCACCGTCGCCTTCGGCAGCCCCGTGCGCTCCGCGAAGTCGCGGTTGCCGAGCATCGTCTCGCCGGGCCGGAATGCGCGAAGCAGGTCGAGCCCGCGCGCGAGCGCGACGACGAACTTGCGTTCGTCGATCGTGGTTTCGTCGATGGTTGAAAGTGTCATCCGGTGCTACACTGGGTTCGATTTGCAAAACATTGTTCCGCACAGCGGAACTTGAGTCAAGCGAACTTTTGGCATGGGCCCGGCTGGAAGACCGGACCAACAGGAGATGAGACGATGAGTGCTGCAACTTTTCATTGGGACGATCCGCTGCTGCTCGACCAGCAACTGACCGAAGAAGAGCGAATGGTGCGCGATGCCGCCCAGGCCTACGCGCAGGACAAGCTGGCCCCGCGCGTCACCGAAGCGTTCCGCCACGAGCGCACCGACGCCGAAATCTTCCGCGAGATGGGCGAAGTCGGCCTGCTCGGCCCGACGATTCCCGACGAATACGGCGGCCCCGGCCTCAATTACGTCAGCTACGGGCTGATCGCGCGCGAAGTCGAGCGCGTCGACTCCGGCTACCGGTCGATGATGTCCGTCCAGTCGTCGCTCGTGATGGTGCCGATCTTCGAATTCGGCTCCGATGCGCAGAAGCAGAAATACCTGCCGAAGCTCGCCACCGGCGAATGGATCGGCTGCTTCGGGCTGACCGAGCCGAACCACGGCTCCGACCCGGGCAGCATGGTCACCCGCGCTAAGAAGGTGTCCGGCGGCTACTCGCTGTCCGGCGCGAAGATGTGGATCACGAACTCGCCGATCGCCGACGTGTTCGTCGTGTGGGCCAAGCTCGAGGAGAACGGCAAGGACGCGATCCGCGGCTTCATCCTCGAGAAAGGCTGGAAGGGCCTGTCGGCGCCCGCGATCCACGGCAAGGTCGGGCTGCGTGCGTCGATCACCGGCGAAATCGTCCTCGACGAAGTGTTCGTGCCGGAAGAGAACCTGATGCCGAACGTGAGCGGCCTGCGCGGCCCGTTCACGTGCCTGAACTCGGCGCGCTACGGGATCGCATGGGGCGCGCTCGGCGCCGCCGAATCGTGCTGGCACACCGCACGCCAGTACGCGCTCGACCGCCAGCAGTTCGGCCGGCCGCTCGCCGCGAACCAGCTGATCCAGAAGAAGCTCGCGGACATGCAGACCGAAATCACGCTCGGCCTGCAAGGCGTGCTGCGCCTCGGCCGGATGAAGGACGAAGGCACGGCGGCCGTCGAGATCACGTCGATCATGAAGCGCAACTCATGCGGCAAGGCGCTCGACATCGCACGGCTCGCGCGCGACATGCTCGGCGGCAACGGCATCTCCGACGAATTCGGCGTCGCGCGCCACCTCGTGAACCTCGAAGTGGTCAACACATACGAAGGCACGCACGACATCCACGCGCTGATCCTCGGCCGCGCGCAGACGGGCATCCAGGCATTCTTCTGATCGTCCGGCTGCCGCGCACGCGGCAACCCGCGCGCGCCGCGCACGCGCAAAAGACACGGCCCGCCCGGCATGACTGCCGGGCGGGCCGTTTTTCACAGGAGTCGCGCGCCGGACCGCCGGCCCGGGATCGCGCGCATCTGCAGCCGATGCTTACTTGTTCGGCTGCGGCGTGAGACGCAGATACGGACGCACCGCGTTGAAGCCCTTCGGGAAGCGCTTCTTCAGTTCCTCGGGATCCTGCAGCGACGGCACGATCACGACGTCGTCGCCATCCTTCCAGTTGCCGGGCGTCGCGACCTTGTAGTTGTCGGTCAGTTGCAGCGAGTCGATCACGCGCAGCACTTCGTCGAAGTTGCGCCCGGTGCTGGCCGGGTACGTGATGGTGAGGCGCACCTTCTTGTTCGGATCGATCACGAACAGCGAACGCACCGTCAGCGTTTCGTTCGCGTTCGGATGGATCATGTCGTACAACTGCGAAACCTTGCGGTCCGCATCGGCGATGATCGGGAAGCCGACGACCGTCGATTGCGTTTCGTTGATGTCGTTGATCCAGCCCTTGTGCGACTCCACACCGTCGACCGACAGCGCGATCACCTTCACGTTGCGCTTCTCGAATTCGCCCTTCAGCTTCGAGGTCAGCCCGAGCTCGGTCGTGCACACCGGCGTGTAGTCGGCCGGATGGGAGAACAGGACACCCCAGCTGTCGCCCAGCCATTCGTGAAACTTGATCGGGCCCAGGCTCGATTCCTGCTCGAAATCCGGTGCGATGTCGCCAAGACGCAGACTCATGATGTTCCCTCCTCGAACGATGCTGGTTGAAACCGCGCGCGGGTCGGCGCGGGAAAGTGTGTCAGCTTACGGGAAGCCATGGGGCGTGCGAACGATTATTCCGTTTGATATTCATACTTTTTTGTCATTTTTGCGCGGTATCGGTACAGGATGGGCGGCCACACTGGAAACTTTTCACCCCGTTTGGCGCTCTGTTCATCATTACAAGTCGTTTACCATGCAGTCTTGCAGTGCCGCCGTGTGTCTTCCCGGCTCGCCAGCAGGCAGGCGTTTCGCTACGATGTGAACCTGCAGCATGACAGCACGAAGGGAGTTGCAATGTCGGAAATCAACAAGGAGAAACTGATGTCGGATATCAAAACCGTTCTCTCGGACGCCGAAGACCTGCTCAAGCAAGCTGCGAGCAGCACGGGCGACCGTGCGGCCGAACTGCGCGAAAAAGCCATGTCGCGCCTGAAGCAGGCCAAGGAAAAGGCAGCCGACGTCCAGGTCGTGGTGGTCGAGAAAGGCAAGAAGGCGGCCCGCGCGACCGACGACTACGTGCACGAGCATCCGTGGACGTCGATCGGCGTCGCTGCCGGCGTCGGCGTGCTGATCGGCCTGCTGATCAACCGCAAGTAACGCGCTCTGCGCGGTTTTCGTCCCGCGGGCGCGCATCGCGCGGCTTGCGGGCGTCGAAGCCAGCCGGTGGAAACCGCCGGCCGGCTTTGTCCTAGCTGCACACTGCACGCGCACGCACCTCACCCATGACGACAGACACCCCCTCGCAGCCGTCCGGTCACGGACCGCTGCGCCGCCTCGTCGGCTCCGCGATCGGCCTTCTACAGACGCGCCTCGAACTGGTGGGCATCGAGCTTGCCGAGGAAAAGGAGCGCCTGATGGGCGTGCTGTTCCTCGGACTCGCCGCGATGATGCTCGCGACGATGGCGCTCATCAGCCTGACCGTGCTCGTCGCGATCGCGTTCTGGGATACCTACCGCTGGCAGTCGCTGGCCGCAATCACCGCGGTGTATGCCGTTGGCGGCATCGTATGCGCGCTGAAGGCGCGCTCCGGCCTGCGCGACGCGCCGACCGTATTCGAGGCGACGCTCGCCGAGCTCGAGAAAGACCGCGAACTGTTCCGCGGCAAGCCGTGAACGCACACGCGCTCACCCTTTCCACCTACTTCGCGGACGCGCCATGAGCCAGAACGTCACGGGCAATTCACCCCGCTCCCATTCGTCGCGATCGAACTGGAGCGCGTCGCAGCATCGCGCGCTCCGCAAGGAACTGCTGATCCTGCGATCCGAAGTCGAGCGGCTCGAACTCGCGGAAGCCGCCGGCGACATGCGCCGGACCGTCACGCGCTTCAGCTGGCTGAAAGTGTTCATCCCCGGGATGTCCAGCCACAAGTTCAGCCAGTCCGCCAAGAACCTGAACGCGAATCTCGGCCACCTCGTCAACCAGTATCCGATGCTGAGTTCGCTTGCGTCGCTCGTGCTCGCGAAACCCGTTCGCTCCTTGCTGCGCGCGAGCGCGGGACCCGCGCTGAAGTGGGGCACTGTCGGTTTCGCCGCCTGGGAGGTCTACCGGATCTGGAAGCAGTCCCGCGACGAGCGCGAACTCGACACGCCCGACACGCACGACGACTGACACCCGCATCCCGCGCGCACGGCCCTGCGCCGTGGCGCGCCCGCCATCCGGCTTCAACGCACACCCCAGCACGCCGCGACCTGTCCGTCGGCGCCATCGCTTCGCACATTGCCTTTCGTCCCGTCCGAGCGCAGCGTGAATACGCCGCATGCGTCGCCGTGCATCGGGCCCGTGTCGAGCGGGATGGCTTCCAGTTCATAGCTCACCGGCCCATCGTCGCCGTCCGGTCGCGCGAGCGCCAATCGATAGACCGCCCGCCCGTCCGGTGGCGCTTGCGTGAGCGACGCCGGCAATGACGAAGGCGGCACACCCTCCCGCGTTTCGAGATACTGGGCCGCCCGATACAGCGCGGCGACCGCCGATGCGCGATGAACGTGCACGACATGCCCGCGATACGACGGGATGCCCCATCCGGCCAGCACCGCGACGATCGCGAGCACGATCATCAGCTCGATCAGCGTGAATCCCGCCGGGCGCGACCTGGGCAGGCGCTCGCTCATCGAAGCACCGTCGCGACGCGACGCCAATGCAAGGCGACGATGTGTCCATCGCGTATCGCGACCTGATACTGCAGCCAGACGACGCTCGATGGATGCGTACCGACGCCGCGCGCGGTGACGACGTAAGCACGGCCACCGGCCGGCCCTGCTCCGCGCCATGCTTCGATCAGGCATCGCGGCGGTTGCGCAGCCGTCGGCCAGCCGGCGAACGGCGCGAATGCTTCGGCGGCCGCCAGCGTCGGCATGCGCCGCCAGGCGTCGGGCTCCGTATGCGACTCGCGTTCGCTCACGTAGGGCGCCGTACCGCGACGCAATCGCGCGGTGCACGCGGCAAGCGCGGCATCGGCCGCGTGGAACGCAATCAGCCGATCGGACAACGCTCGCGTGCGGCGCGACTCCGTCAGTGCGGCTTCGAACCACGTGCCCGTCAGCGCGGCAATCGCCGCGCCGACCGCGATCACCGCGGGCAATGCAAGCCCCGCGTCGCGACGCCAGCCACGGCTGGCCGACCGCAACCGCATGGGCGGCGCCCGCCGGCTCGTGGTGAGGACTTCCGCACCTGTCGCGTGCCGCGGCTCGTCGCGGTTTGTCGCGATACGTTCATGCGTGCTGCGTGCCGCAACGCATCGCGATCGCTCCCGTGCATGCTGCCCCGCTCCGCTCATCGCAGCACCCCGCGTGCATCCGGTGCATCGCGCGACGTATCGTCGACTGCGCGAGCGGAATTCCTCAACGCGACGATCCGATCGAGCGCCAGACGCGCGCGACCGTCATGCGCGACGACCGTGCGGCCGTCGCAGTCGACGTGCCGTGCCAGCTCCCCCGCCGGTTCGCCGCGCGCCCGCACGCAGACATGCACGGCCACGACATCGCGCCAGTCGTCGCCGCGCAACGCATCGGCATCGACGAACCGCATGCCGCCTCGACGAAGATAACGCACCCGCAATTGATCGATTCCCGACACGACCGGCTGCGGCGTGCCTGGGCGGCCGTTTCCTTCGCAATACAGTTCGGGCTCGCCCGTCGACGGACTGACGTGCACATCGAAGCGGTTCTCCACCGGCGCAGGCTCGCCGGACGTACCGACACCTTGCCCGAGGCAATCCGATACCTGGCCGCTGACGGTGGCCCACGTCGACACGGTGTCGCCGACATACCGGATCAGCAATGCGTCAGACGCCGCGCGCGCGGGCTCACACCGTACCTGCGCGCCATCCCCTCTCACACGCGCCATCGAACAGCCGAATACCGGCGGCAACGACGATACCCCTTTCGCATCGAGCGGCCGGAATCCGGCCATCTGGATCTGCTGGCCGATCAGCATCAGTGCTGCGCCGGCTGCATCACGCATCAGGAACCCGTCGTCCGCGCGCCGCTGTGCGACGCGCTGCGCGTGGTACAGCGCACCGGCCGCCGCGAGCACGAGCAAACCGACGGTCATCGCAATCAACACTTCAAGCAGCGTATGCGCGCGCATGCGGCGATCAGCGTTCATCGTCGTCGGCCTCCCGATACGGCATCCGGACGCACGACGGCGGCTGCGCCGACCTGCCCGCCGCTTCGCATCGCGGCCCGGTGGCCGCAGTGCCGCTACGCCAGCCGACCACCGCATAGCGCACGCCGTCCGGCCCGTCACCGCGCGTCATCGTGCCGCCGGGCAACGACGCCGCGGCTCGCGCCGCCAGATCATCCTCGGCTCCCGGCGCAACGTGCACGCGCTCGATGCGCGCATCCGCGAGCCACAGCGCGCGTTCGCGCCAGATCGTCGCGCGCTGCGCCCGCGCCATCGCGAGCTGGCTACCTGCCACTGCCAGCATCACGGCCGCGAGCAGCGCGATGGCCAGGGTCGCTTCGATCAGCGACGTGCCGCGCATGGCATGGCGCATGGCGCTCACGCCGCGTCGCAGCGGCCGGCGACGACCCGCGCCCGGCCGCCTGCCGCGATCCGCACGCAACGCGATGCACGCGTGTCGTCAGCCCCCGACATGTCGCGCCTCGGACGCAATTCGAAACGCCGGATGCCGCCGATTGCCTGACCGATCGGCGGTGCGAACGCGAGATCGTGCGCGGCCCCCGCAACGGTGACTTCGGCATCGTGCGGATAGCGCCGCAGCACGCGTGACTGCCCGTCGATTTGCCCGCTCACGATCCAGTCGCACGACCATTCGGCCGGATCGCATCGCTCACCGGCGCGCAGACAGGTGCCGCCGCGCCCGGCCCGACACAGCGTGACACGCACGCCGAGGCGCGCCGCCTCGGTACGGGCGAACGACAGCGCACCGAGCAACGTGCGTGCGCGTGCGTCCACCCGTTCGCGCATGCGCCACTGGTCGAACACGGGCGCCGCATAAAGCGCGAGCCCGGCCGTCAGCGAAAGGGCAACCATCAACTCGACGAGCGTGAACCCGCCCGAGCGTCGCGTTGAATCTTTCAGGGGTAGAGCGTGCCGTCCCATCGCAGTCGTCCTTCGCCAAGATGATGCGTCGACTGTAGCGGTACATGAGCCATGCGCACCATTGGCCGAACGGCCGAGTGGCGGCGTGCGATCGCAACCGACACAATCGGCGCGAACTGACCAACAGAGAAGACGATGAACGGACGCAGCGCGTCAGCGCTTACGTGGGGTCTTGGCGGGAGAGGCGCGACGGAATTCTTCGATCACGTCGGCAAATTCGGAAACGTCCTCGAACCGGCGATACACCGATGCGAAGCGGACATAAGCAATCGTATCGAGGCCGCGCAACTCGTTCATCACGAGTTCGCCGAGCTTCTCGCTACGCACTTCGCGCTCGCCTGTCGCGAGCAATTGATATTCGATACGGGCGACCGCCGCGTCGATCGCGTCGGCGGCAACCGGCCGCTTGCGCAGCGCGAGTTGCATGCTGGCGACGATCTTGCGACGGTCGAATTCCGTGCGGCTGCCGTCCTTCTTCACGACGAACGGCAGCGACAACTCGACCCGCTCGTACGTCGTGAAGCGCTTGTCGCAAGCCGAGCAGCGACGGCGCCGCCGGATCGCGGCGCCATCTTCGGACACGCGGGAATCCACGACCTGCGTGTCGTCATGCCGGCAGAACGGGCAGCGCATCGTCGATCAGCGATAGACCGGGAAACGCTTGGTCAGCTCGGCAACCTGCGCGCGCACGCGCTCGATCGTCGCTGCGTCTTCCGGGTTGTCCAGCACGTCCGCGATCAGGTTGCCCACCTGTTCCGCTTCCGCCGGACCGAAGCCGCGCGTCGTCATCGCGGGCGAGCCCAGACGGATGCCGCTCGTCACGAACGGCTTTTCCGGATCGTTCGGGATCGCGTTCTTGTTCACCGTGATGTGCGCCGCGCCCAGCGCCGCTTCCGCTGCCTTGCCGGTGATGTGCTTCGCGCGCAGATCGACCAGCATCACGTGGCTTTCCGTGCGGCCCGACACGATCCGCAGCCCGCGCTTGACCAGCGTTTCGGCCAGCACGCGTGCGTTCTCGACCACCTTCTCCTGGTACGCCTTGAACTCCGGCGACAGCGCTTCCTTGAACGCCACCGCCTTGCCCGCGATCACGTGCATCAGCGGGCCGCCCTGGATGCCCGGGAAGATCGCCGAGTTGATCGGCTTCTCGTACTCAGCCTTCATCAGGATCACGCCGCCGCGCGGGCCGCGCAGGCTCTTGTGCGTCGTCGTCGTCACGAAATCCGCGTGCGGCACCGGGTTCGGGTACACGCCGGCCGCGATCAGCCCTGCGTAGTGCGCCATGTCGACCATCAGGTACGCGCCCACCGACTTCGCGATCTTCGCGAGACGCTCGAAGTCGATCTTCAGCGAGAACGCCGACGCGCCCGCGACGATCAGCTTCGGCTTGTGTTCCTGCGCGAGCTTCTCGGCCGCTTCGTAGTCGATGTCTTCGTTCTCGTTCAGGCCGTAGCTCACCACGTTGAACCACTTGCCCGACATGTTCACCGGCGAGCCGTGCGTCAGGTGGCCGCCGTGCGCGAGGCTCATGCCCATGATCGTGTCGCCCGGCTTGAGCATCGCGAAGAACACGCCCTGGTTCGCCTGCGAGCCCGAGTTCGGCTGCACGTTCGCGGCTTCCGCGCCGAACAGCTGCTTCACGCGGTCGATCGCGAGCTGCTCGACGACGTCCACGTATTCGCAGCCGCCATAGTAGCGCTTGCCCGGATACCCTTCCGCGTACTTGTTCGTGAGTTGCGAGCCCTGCGCGGCCATCACGGCCGGGCTCGTGTAGTTTTCCGACGCGATCAGCTCGATGTGATCTTCCTGGCGGCGGTTTTCCTGTTCGATCGCGGCAAAGATTTCGGGATCGACGTTCGCGATGGTGCTTTGGGCTCTGTCAAACATACGGGTTCCGTTAAGTGTGTACAGGTTGACCGGGGTGACCGAGTACGGTGCGCCGCTGGCGGGACCCGCTCGACGTGGCGGAAGAATCCGGATGACGCGAGGCAGGACAGCCACCGGCGATGCACGCGACGGCGCACAACGGCTGCCCAGGCGAACGGCAAAAACGGCGCCCCGCGCTTCACGGTGGGATGCTCCACCTTGAACCCGAAGGGTTCTATCGCCAGTCACGCGGGGGTGATGAGCGCGTTAGTGTATTGGATGCGTCATGAATAGGCAACCGCACGGCAGTGCGCCGGAGATAATTGGGGCCGGATTCTACGCGCCCGTGCCGGAACGCTTTGGCGCCTTGCCGCGGTGCGGCAATCTCAGTAGGCTTGCGGGATACCACCCGCTATTTTGTCATCGACCAGGAGCAGCAATGATCGTGTTCGTCACAGGCGCGTCCGCCGGCTTCGGCGCCGCCATCGCCCGTGCCTTCGTCAATGGAGGCCACCGCGTCGTCGCGACCGCGCGCCGCAAGGATCGTCTCGATGCGCTCGCCGCCGAACTCGGCGATGCCCTTCTGCCGCTCGAGCTCGACGTGCGCGATCGCGCGGCCGTCGAGGCCGTGCCGGCCACCCTTCCCGCCGATTTCGCAGCGCTCGACGTGCTCGTCAACAACGCCGGCCTCGCGCTCGGCGTCGAGCCGGCCCAAAAGGCCAGCCTCGACGAATGGCACACGATGATCGACACGAACTGCACGGGCCTCGTCACGGTCACGCACGCGCTGCTGCCCGGCATGATCGAGCGCGGCCGCGGGCACATCTTCAATATCGGCTCGGTCGCGGGTTCGTACCCTTATGCGGGCGGGAACGTCTACGGCGCCACCAAGGCTTTCGTCAGACAATTCAGCCTGAACCTGCGCGCGGACCTGCTCGGCACGCCGCTGCGCGTCACCGACATCGAGCCGGGTCTCTGCGGCGGCACCGAATTCTCGAACGTCCGCTATCGCGGCGACGACGCGAAAGCGGCGAACGTCTACCACAACGTCCAGCCGCTGATGCCCGAAGACATCGCCGATACGATCTACTGGATCGCGACGCGCCCGGCCCACGTCAACATCAACGCGATCGAGCTGATGCCGATCGCGCAGGCACCCGGCGGCCCGACCGTCCACCGCGGCTGAAGCCCGCGGGCCGGCCTGTTCGGGCCGGTCCGCGGCGTGCTACGGCATACTACATTCCGTTACGAATCGGTTACGAATCAGGCCCCGGCCTTCCGGTAGAATGCGCGCCATGACTCAGCCTACCCGCTCCCCGGAAGCGCCCTCCGGCTTCATCTGGCCGGTGCGCGTCTACTACGAGGATACCGACGCAGGCGGCATCGTCTTCTATGCCAACTACCTGAAGTTCTTCGAACGCGCCCGCACCGAGTGGCTGCGCGCCTGCGGCATCGACCAGCGTCGGCTCGCCGACGATACCGGCGCGATCTTCGTCGTGCGCAGCACGTCGCTCGACTACCGCGCACCGGCGCGACTCGACGACACGCTGGCGATCACGAACCGGCCGGCGCGCATCGGCCGCGCGTCGGTGGAATTCATGCAGGAAGCCTGGTGTGGCGACACGCTGCTCGTGGCCGGACACATCCGCCTCGGCTGCGTCGACCGTACCGGCATCCGGCCCGCGGCCATCCCGCCGCCCGTGCTCGACGCGCTGCACCGTGGGCCCATCGTCGACGACGCGCAGCGTCAACTGTCAACGAAGCTCGCGTGAGCGCCGTTTAGACAAAGCCTATGAACTTGCCTTTCTGATTCGATACTAAGCAAGGTTCGGCGCCAGGCATGGCCGGCGCGCCGCGCCGCACGCATACCCGGCGCCCCGAAGGGACGTTACTCAAACCTCTATGAATACTTCTCAAGACCTGTCGATCATTTCCCTCGTCCTCAACGCGAGCGTGCTGGCCCAGGCCGTGATGGGGCTGCTGCTGCTGCTGTCGCTGATGTCGTGGACATTCATCTTCCGCAAGTGGTTCGCGATCCGCCGCGCACGCGCGCAGACCGAACGCTTCGAGAAGGATTTCTGGTCGGGCGGCGACCTGCAGGCGCTGTACCAGAGCGCAGCGAACAACCGCCACACGATCGGCGCGCTCGAGCGGATCTTCGAATCGGGCATGCGCGAGTTCCTGAAAGCGAAGGAAAAGCGCCTCAGCGATCCGGGCCTCGTGCTCGACGGCGCACGCCGCGCGATGCGCGCGTCGTTCCAGCGTGAAATGGACGTGCTCGAAGCAAACCTCGCGTTCCTCGCATCGGTCGGCTCGGTCAGCCCGTACATCGGTCTGTTCGGCACGGTCTGGGGGATCATGAACTCGTTCCGCGGCCTCGCGAACGTGCAGCAGGCCACGCTCGCGAACGTCGCGCCGGGCATCGCCGAGGCGCTCGTCGCCACCGCGATCGGCCTGTTCGCCGCGATCCCGGCGGTGGTCGCGTACAACCGTTACGCGCACGACATCGACCGCCTCGCGATCCGCTTCGAGACCTTCATCGAAGAGTTCTCGAACATCCTGCAGCGTCAGGCCCAGTAAGGAGCGCGCCATGGCAGGAAGCCCCATCCGATCCAGCATGCGCGGCGGCCGCTCGCGCCGCGCAATGGCCGACATCAACGTCGTGCCGTACATTGACGTGATGCTGGTGCTGCTCGTGATCTTCATGGTCACCGCACCGCTCGTCGCCCCGTCGATCATCAACCTGCCGACCGTCGGCAACGCCGCGCCGCAGGAGCAGACGCCGCCCGTCGTCGTCAACATCAAGGCCGACCGCACGATGAGCGTCAAGTACAAGGGCGACTCGGGCGCGACGCAGGAAGACACAATGACGAAAGCCGAGCTCGACAGCTTCATCTCGGCCCGGCAGGCCGATCACCCCGACCAGCCGGTCGTGATCGCAGCCGACAAGACCGTGCAGTACGATGCCGTCATGACCGTGATGTCCGATCTGAAGGCGCGCGGCGTCAAGCGCGTCGGCCTCCTCGTCAAATCGCAATGAACCGGCAGCAATCCTCGCGCAGTACCGCCTACCCGCCTCGCCCTCCCCGCGAGCGCGGCACCGGGCGCGCATTCGCGCTCGCCGCGCTGATGCACGTGCTGCTCGCGCTGTTTCTCTATCACGGCGTGCAATGGCAGAACAGCACGCCGGCCGGCGCCGAAGCCGAGCTGTGGACCGAGGTGCCCGACGTCGCCGTGCCGCGGCCCGTCGTCACGCCCACGCCGCCCGTGAAGGTCGCGCCGCCGCCTCCCCCGGTGCGCGACGAGCAGGCCGACATCGCGCTGCAGCAGAAGAAGCGGCAGCAGGAAGCGGCCGCGCGTGAAGCGCTGCTCGAACAGCAGCGCCGCGCACAGCAACTGAAGGCCCAGCAGGAAGAGGAAGCCCGGCGTGCGCAACTCGCGGCGCAGCAGGCAGCCGCCCTCGCCGCGCAGAAGGCCGCGGAACGCGACAAGCAGAAGCAGGCCGACAAGCTCAAGCAACAGCAGCTCGCGGAGCAGCAGAAGCTCGAACAGCAGAAACTCCAGCAGCAGAAGCAGGCGCAGCTCGAAGCGCAGCAGGCGGCGAAGGCGAAGGCCGACGCGGCCGCGAAGGCGAAGGCGGAAGCGCAGGCCAAGGCGAAGGCCGAAGCCGCGGCGCGCGCGAAGGCCACCGCGGCGGTGAACGCGAAGCTCGACCGCGAGCGCAGCGCGCGTCTCGCCCAGATGCAGGGCCTGTCCGGCGCCGGCGAAGGCGGCGGCGAAGGCCTCGCGAAAAGCGGCACGGGCACGGGCTCCGGCGGCAATGCCGCGACGCCCGGCTATGCCGACAAGGTGCGCCGCCGCGTCAAACCGAACATCGTTTGGGGCGGCGAGCGGGCAGGCCTGACCACCGTCGTCAAGATTCGGTGCACGCCGTCCGGTGACGTATTGAGCGCATCGGTTTCCCGTTCCAGCGGGAATTCGGGGTGGGATCAAGCCGTGGTCAATGCGATCCACGCATCGGTCCCGTTGCCGCCCGATTCTAACGGTCGTACCCCGTCTGACATTACGATTACCTTCAAGGCGGCGGAGTGAAAGGAAATGCGCTTACACTCCGGGCGTCGCGGTCGGACGGGAACGAATCGGGTATTTTTACTGTCTCTGCCGTTGCGCAGCGATCCAAGCCATACGGGAAGCAAGAAGCATGAGTTTGATGACAAAGCTAGGTTTCAGGGCACTCGTGGCCTCGTGTCTGATTACGGCGGGCAGCGCCGCTAACGCTCAGGTCAACGTGCTGATCACCGGGGTCGGCTCGACCCAGTTCCCCATCGCCACCGCGAATTTCGCGAACGAGGCGAACCTGCCGCAGCAGGTCACGTCGATCGTCCGTGCCGACCTCGCCCGCAGCGGCAAATTCACCAACATCGACGCAGGCAGCACGCCCGTGCCGGAAACGGCATCGGTCGATCTCGGCGCGTGGAAGGCCAAGGGCGCGAATGCGTTCGTCGCCGGCAGCGTGAACCGCGAGGCGAACGGCCAGTACAAGGTCAACTTCATCCTGTACGACACCGTGAAGCAGCAAAGCCTCGGCGGCCTGTCGCTGACGGCCACCGACACCACGCTGCGCACGGCCGGCCACAAGATCGCCGACTACATCTACCAGAAGCTGCTCGGCGTGCGCGGCGTGTTCGCCACGCGCCTGTCGTACGTGATCAAGACCGGCAACCGCTACCAGCTGCAGATTTCGGATTCGGACGGCCAGAACGCGCGCATCGCGCTGTCGAGCACGGAGCCGATCATCTCGCCGTCCTGGTCGCCGAGCGGCACGAAGGTCGCGTACGTGTCGTTCGAGCGCAAGAAGCCGATCGTCTACATCCACGACCTGCCGACCGGCCGCCGCTACATCGTCTCCGACCAGAAGGGCAACAACAGCGCACCGGCATGGTCGCCGGACAGCAACACGCTGGCCGTCGCGCTGTCGCTCACGGGCAATACGCAAATCTATACGGTCAACTCGACGGGCGGCGGCCTGCGCCGCCTCACGCAGAGCAGCTCGATCGACACCGAGCCGTTCTACTCGCCGGACGGTCGCTGGATCTACTTCACGAGCGATCGCGGCGGCGCGCCGCAGATCTACCGGATGCCCGCACAGGGTGAAAGCGCCGGTGCCGCGCAGCGCGTGACCTTCACCGGCAGCTACAACACGAGTCCGCGTATCAGCCCGGACGGCAAGCTGCTCGCTTACATCTCCCGCACGGGCGGGGGCTTCAAGCTGTACGTTCAGGATCTGCAGACCGGCGCGGCGAACGCCATCACGAATACGAATCGCGACGAATCGCCGAGCTTCGCGGCAAACGGCCAGTACCTTCTGTACGCCACCCAGTCGGGTGGTCGCAATGTTCTGGCAGCAGTGCCCTCCGACGGCAGCGCGCCGCCGCAGATCCTGTCCGTCCAGGGCGGCTCCGTACGTGAGCCGTCGTGGGGGCCCTTCATGCAATGACCACAAGGAGAGTAACCATGATGTCGAATAAAGCTCGTCTGGCCCTGGCCGTGATGATGATCAGCGCGCTCGCAGCGTGCAAGTCGGGCGTGAAGCTCGACGACAAGGCAAACAACGCGGGCGCGGTCAGCACGCAGCCGAGCGCTGACAACGTCGCACAAGTGAACGTCGATCCGCTGAACGACCCGAACAGCCCGCTCGCGAAGCGCAGCATCTACTTCGACTTCGACAGCTATTCGGTGAAGGACGAGTACCAGCCGCTGATGCAGCAGCACGCTCAGTACCTGAAGAGCCACCCGCAGCGCCACGTGCTGATCCAGGGCAACACCGACGAACGCGGCACGAGCGAGTACAACCTCGCGCTAGGCCAGAAGCGTGCGGAAGCCGTGCGTCGTGCGATGGCACTGCTCGGCGTGAACGACTCGCAGATGGAAGCCGTGAGCCTCGGCAAGGAAAAGCCGCAGGCAACGGGTCACGACGAAGCATCGTGGGCGCAGAACCGTCGCGCCGACCTCGTCTACCAACAGTAAGTAACGGAAGAATCGCCGTATGACGCACCGTGTAACCTGGCTGCGCGTTGCCGCAGCATTCTGCGTCGCGGGCGCGGCGTGGTCGGCCGCGCCGGCGCACGCCGGCGTGTTCGACGACAACGAAGCGCGCCGCGCCGTGCTCGACCTGCGCAGTAAAACCGACAACCTGGCGAGCCAGTTGTCCGCCGCCCAGCGTACGATCCTCGATCAATCCGGCCGTATCGACCAGCTGAACCAGCAGGTCGCGACGCTGCGCGGCGAGAACGAGGACCTGACGAACCGGCTGACGACGCTCGAACGGCAGCAGAAGGAGTACTACCAGGATCTCGACACGCGACTCAAGAAGTTCGAGCCGCAGCAGGCGACGATCGATGGTGTCGAAGGCACCGTGCAGCCGGGTGAAACGGATGCGCTCAACGCGGCGCAGCAGCAGTTCCGCAACGGCAACTTCAAGGCGGCCGCGGCTTCGTTCCGCGCGTTCATCGCGAAGTATCCGCAGAGCCCTTACCAGCCGACCGCGCAGTACTGGTACGGCAATGCGCAATACGCGCTGCGCGATTACCGCGGTTCGACGGCAACGTGGCAAGGGATCGTCAGCAAGTTCCCGCAGCATCCGCGCGCAGCCGACGCACTCGTGGCAATCGGCACGAACCAGCTCGAGCAAGGCCAGAAGGCGGCCGCGAAGAAGACGTTCGAGCAGGTCGTTTCGCAGTACGCCGGGTCGAACGCGGCGCAAACGGCGCAGGGCAAGCTTGAAACGATCAAATAATTATCGTGACGGGTTGTTGACAGCCTGATAACCCGTCGCTATAATCTTTTGCTCTTTGGGTCGTTGCCAAAGTTGTTGAAGCAACGAGCCAACAGGTTTCAAGAACGTGGGGTGGTAACTCAGTTGGTTAGAGTATCTGACTTTTAATCAGAGAGTCGAGGGTTCGAGTCCCTCCCACCCTACCAACTATCTTCGATAGTGCAATTAAAGCCTCCCAAGTGGAGGCTTTTTTGCGTCTGTCGCTTGCGGTGTCAAGTTCGGGAACCCGGCATGGTTGAGGCACGCGCGGCCGGCGAATATGTGAATTTGAAGCAAGGCCTGGCAACCATGCCAGACCCTTCTTAATTTCCCAGGCGATCACCGATGCGCCAACCGGCCATTACATTGCGGTTCGCGACTTGAATGTTGTGCCGCGCTTGGCATGGCTCCCGCTCTTACGCATCCCTCTTCTCGCGAGCCCGCAAGCCTCCTTGAGGGTGCCGTCAAGCACTCAAGCCAGGTAACGGACCGGCGCGCAAAGCCATCGTCAAATCTCGGGACGTTTGCCGTTCAAGTTCCGCGGTTCGATTTCGTAGCGACTCGATCTCGCCGCGCGATACTTCAAGTTGATTTCGTAGACTCGATAGTTCGTTTTCAAGCAAACGGGTCCGCATTGCAAACCCGTTCGTCGATGCCGGCTGCCCGTCGGTAGCGGCATCGTCCGATGCGATGTGTGCGCCCCCCGTACCCACGTGCAACTGCGTCAGTTGCTCCGCATGGGTGTGTGAACGCTCCAGTTGCTGACGCAACAGCAATTCAATTTCCCGACGCGAGTTCGCCAGTTTCCCCTGCGTGTCCATCAAACGCTTCTCCAACTCATCAGCGCGCCTCGCATGCTCTTCAATCAGCAGTGCAAATCTTTTCTCGGCGGCATCAATCGACGCAACACGTTCCAGATCGATCCTCTTGTATGTATCGGTGAGTGCCTCCGCATACTCCTGCTCTCTTTCCGCCTGTCGTCGCAACAGCGATTCCACCTCGCTGCGGACATTCAATTCAACCTTCGCCCGGTCTGCATCCAACCTGACGCGCTCGAGGGTCAACGCTTCCTCGCGCTCACGCAACTCCCGTACCTTCTCACGGAACTCGTCGTTCGCTCTCGCCCAGCCGGTGTTCGATTCCACCGTCCAGATCCGCCCTACCTCATATTGCCCATGAGCAATGAAGTGGCCATAGGGGGCAATACCCGCCGTAATCAGATCGACGTTGTTCAACAGATAAGCAATCGGATCAAAATCTGCCGGAATCGCCGGATCGCTTGCCAAATGCCAGTCGATATTCAGCAGGGCATTTGCAACATCGACGGCACCGGATTGCTGAGTCAGCGTAATCTTCTCCAACGCCCAGTCCAGCACAAGATCCTGTACGCGCGCCTTGTGACCAACTGCGTTGTCGGCTGCTTCCCTTGATGCTTGGACGGCATTCTGCTGGCGATCGGCTTTTTTAGCCCCCCCGGAAAGCGACACAACATCGGCCCCGCCGAAAAATTCCTTGTTGATCCAGTCCAGATCGCCGCCGTAGCGCCGTTCAAGCTCACTCTCGGCAGCTGCACTTACCTCAACGGCCTCAGATTTGGCAAACGGGTCCGCATAGATCATGCGATCCGAAATTTCCTCGGAGAAAGCACCACCGAATTCCCGATTGATCCTACGAAGAAGATCACGCTCTACGCCAGTCAGCGAGCGGTTGACGATCAGGTCCTGATAATCAAGAGCATCAATACCGATCAGGTCGACAAAGGAATCAACCACCCGCTTGTTGATCGCCTCATAGCTGATTACGGTAATTTCATCACGCGAAAGCGCCTCGGCGAGCGACCGGAGTGTACGAGCGTGAAGCCACTCGGCAGTACCAACCCATACCTCGAAATCCTCATACATCCCATGACGCTTAATAAGCTGATCATAGACGGATTTCATGAACGGGATCACATTTCGCACGTAGAAAATCACACGCAGCTCGATGCCATTCTCTCGGCAGACATTCGCGAGCAGGCGCCAGTTTTCCGGGGAAAATTCACTAAACAGTTCCGACGAACAAATCGCATTGGAACTACTATCAAAATAGGACCTGATGACTGCGGCGACCGACGCCGTGTTTTCCTCGCACTCACAAACAGCTTCGCGCAGCATTTCGCCGTTTCCGCTCGATATCTGATGCTCGAAGGATATTCCGGCTTTATTTAGATATCCTACACCACATGCAGCAATCTTTTCGGAGTTGAACTCAAGAAAACTTTGCAGCGCGGACGATCCTGTTTTAGGACCACCTGCATGCAAGAACAAAGTAGATTTCATGTTATTTTCAATCACCCCAGATCGACCGGAACCCCGCAATTTTGAATTCACTTCTAGACGGAAGAAAACATCAACGTCTTGATAATAATTTATTTAAATTCACTCATTTAATCAACGTCGCCCCCCGGCAAGTCAAAGGCGCCCTACTGAAACTTGCTTACAACAACCAGAAACTTCAAAGGCTGATTCAAATATTCTTGCACTGCAGCCGCAACGTTGGTTTACCGGAATCTTACTGCTTTTCGATACAATTCTCCACGAAATTCCGTATTTCAATAGGCCTGATATAAGCTGACGAAAGCGCACGGCAGCGCACCGGTCAGGGCTGAGAATCCGCAGGACCCAGCGTCAGCCGGGCTTCCGATGTCGCCGCCGCAACCGGCACCTGCGCCGCGGCAGCGCCCGGTGCGCGCAATCGCATGATCCCCACGTCGCCGACTTCCACGAACAGATCGCCGTTCGGCGCGACGACCATCCCCGCCGGACGATTCAGCGACCCCGGCAATGCGCCCGGTCGATTGCCGCGTGATCCGAGTTGCCCGGCGATCACCGCAGCGTCGCCCTTCGCGTCGATCCGCAGCACGGTATGGTTTCCGCTATCGCTCACGTACACGTTGCCGCTCGCATCGGCCGCGATCCGGTCGGGCATGCACCACGTCCAGTCGCAACTGATCAGGTTGTTCGTCAGCCGGTCTTCCTCGTCGCGCGACTTCGCATTCGCCAGCGCGCCGTAGTACGCATGCTCCGCAGCCGGCCACGGCCCGGGCAGGAAATGGATGCGGTGGGCGCCGGTCGCGGGGTCGATCTGCCAGATCACGTCGCGACTCAGTACGTAGAGCTGTCCTTGCGGGCCGATCGCCAGATCCTCGTAGCTACCCGGCCGTCGCCCGCTTGCGACGAAGCGTTCGACGTCTTCGCGCGGAATCTTGTATTGCTGCGCCTCGCGCGCCACCGTCGCGACCGTTCCCGTCGAGAAGTCGAGCCGGCGGATACTCGCGCCGCGGCCGGCCACGTAAGGGCTGTCGTCGAGCACGTACAGCCGGCCATCGCGATCGAAACGCAGGTAACGCGGCCGCCAGAACGTTGCCTGCGCAAACGCGCCGTCGACCCGCGTCTCGTCGCTGACCTTGCCGCTCACCGTCTGCACGTTGCCGCGCGAATCGATACGCCGGATCAGCGCATTGCCGCTGTCGGCGACATAGAGGTTGCCCGCCGAGTCCAGCGCAAGCCCCGACGGATAGCGAAAGCGCGCGGTCAGGCGCGGCCCGTCGTTGCGCCCCTTGACGTCCGGCGCGCCGGCCCACAGCTCGCTCTTGCCGTCGGGCGCAATCCGGTAGATCGCATCGTCGAGCCGGTCGACGTAATAGATCGTGCCGTCGGCGGCCACCGCGAAATCGTCGTCGACCGACCCCGGCAACCGCACGCGCTTCGCGTCGGCGGTGCCGGTCACCAGCAGCGCATCGCCGCGGTTGCTCACCCCGGCGTAGGCGAGCAGGCGGCCGTCCGGCGCCGCCTGCAGCACGACCTCGCCGCTGCCCGTCGTGACCAGCCCGCGGCCCGATCCGTCAATCGCCAGCGACGTCAGGTCGCGATCGTCCGAGCGTCCGCGCTGCAACGCAGGCTGCGCGATGCGCACGGTCGCGCCCGGCTTGCCGTCGGCACCGATCGCCGAGATCGACCGCGCCGTGGCCGCGATCATCTGCCCCGCGCCGTCGAACGCCAGCGCGATGTAATCGGGATCGTCGCGCGTATCGCTTGATTCGGCCTGCTTGTCATTTTCGCTCGCCGGCGCCATGCCGATGAACGGCACGCTTGCGGCCAGTGCCGCGACCGGACCCGGCTCCGGCGGCATGCGAACCGGCACCGCCGACGACGCATCGTCCCGCGCATCGGCGGTCTTGCACGAGGACGACGGCGAGTAGCCATTCGGCGTCACATGGCCGAACGCCTTGCCGTCGGTGATCCAGATCGCACCGTCCGGGCTCGCCGCGATCGCGCGGATCCCCGATGGCGTGCAATCGCCGTCGGGCTGCTTCCACGTCGCCACCGATCCGTCGGCGCCGACGATGCGCAAATGGCCCGAATACTGTTCGAGCGTCCAGAGCCGGCCCTGCCCGTCCAGCGCGATGACATCCGGGTGATCGAGCTGACCGACGCCGCGCGGGCCATCCGCGTCTCCCGACTGGCCCGGCACGCCGGCGATCGTCGCGACGGTGCCGTCAGGCCGGATCGCGCGCACCAGCGAGTTGCCGGTGTCGGCCACATAGACGGTGCCGTCCGGCGCGCGCACGGCATCGCCGGGCTGGTCGAAGCGCGCGGCGCCAGACACGCCATCCTGGTACGCGCGCACGCCGCTGCGACCGGCCAGCGTCGTCACATGGCCTTGCGTATCGATATGTCGCACGGTCGACGCGTACTTGTCCGCCACGAGCATGCCGCCGTCCCGGTCGGCATGCAGCCGCAGGCCGCCGGCAAAGCGGGCGCTCGTACCGGCACCGTCGAGATTGCCTTCCGAACCGGGTGTGCCAGCCACCCACTCGAGCGACGGCCCGCCTGCCTGCTGAAAGTTGCCGCACGCGCTCAGCAGCACGGCCACGGCCGCGCAGGCTGCGATACGCACGCCGAACCCATTTGCATTCCCGATCATCTTTGTCTCCTCGCCATTCCATGTGCGCCGGTTGCCGGCATGCGCATTGCGCGGGCAAGCCGGCCGACTCCCGTCATTCATTGCGCCGCGGCCTGCGCGGCCGGCCGGCAAAACAGCTCGCCACTGGCGGCCACATAGTCGGTGAGCCGCCCCGGGTCGCGTATATCGAACAGCGACACGCTGCCGGCCTGGCTCGCATTGAGCACCGCGAGCCGGCTGCCGTCCGGATTGAACGCCAGCGCAAGCGGCCATTCGCCGGTGCGATAGGCGGCACGCAGCAGGCCCGTCGTGCGATCGACGACCAGCACCGTGTTCTCCTGCGGCAAGCTGAACGCGATCAGACGACCGTCCGGACTGAACGCGAAGCGGTAGCTCGTCAGCGCACGGCAATACTGCGCGGCCTGGCGCGGCTTCAGCGTGTTCGCATCGTAGATCGCGATGCCGTCGCGAAACAGCGCAACCAGTTCGCCGGAGCCCGGTTCGACCGCCACGTCGAACGCGTCGGCATCGGCAATCGTGCCGACCTGCGCGCGCGTCTGCGTATCGAATGCGTCGATGCCGCCCGCCACGCCGTTCGTGACGAACAGGCGCCGCCCGTCCGCCGACAGCGCAAGCGCAGCCGGGCGGCCGAACGGCTGGTTGCCGGCGCTGCCGCCGTTCAGCGCAATCGGCTTGCCGACCGTGCGGAACGTCGCGAGATCGATGACGGATACCGAGTTGGCAACCACGTTCAGCACGTAGGCGCGCGCGCCGTCCGGCGACACCGCGACAGCCTGCGGAAAGCGCTGCACCTTCGCGACGCTGTCGATCTGCCCGCTGTCGAGGTCGAGTTTCGCCAGCGAATCGGGACGCATCGAGCTGACATACGCATGACGCTCGTCGGCCGCGATCGCAATACCCGTCGCTCCCATCCCGCGGCAGAAGTTGTCGGGACAGCCATCCTTCGCAACCTTCGCCGGTCGCTCGCCAAGGTCACGCATGCGCTGCCCGGCCGCAACGTCGATCACCGCGACGGTGTTGTCGCCGTTGCTGGCGACGTACAGCCGCTTGCCGTCCGGCCCGAACGCGATGCCGGCCGGCTCGTTCCCGACCGCAATGACGCCCGGCGCAGCGGGCGCCGTCTGCGCGCACGCGCCGGCCGCCAGCATCGAAAGCACCATGGCAAGCACGGCCCGATGCAGCACCCGCGGTTTGAAATCGACTCTCACGCTCTTTCTCCCGGAAGAGGGTCACACGGCATCGAACGATGCGTCCGCGCACCCTCGCGTCCCGCAGCACGCCGCCCTGTCCCGCGTACAGATTGTCGTCGAGCGGCTCGGAGCGGAATTGCACGAACACGTCGCGCCGAAACACGTCGTTCTTTGCGTCGTAGTTGCCGGTGCTCGCGCCGATCTCGACGAAGTCGACCGGGCGGGCGGCCAGCGCGGCAATCTCCGCGCACGCATCGGCCGGCAGTCCGTCGTGTGCGATGATCCATTGCGCGAGTGACGCGGGCCGCACGGTCTGCTTCGACAGCGCCAACACGAGGTGCTTCAGACTGTCGACGGCCTATGCGCCCTCCGCCGCCGCGCCGGTCGTCCGTCTCCCGCACGAGCACGGCCTTCGCCGCCCTCGAACGCGATGCGCGCAGGTGCGCCGCGTGGTTTCCGCACAGTCAGGCATCCGGAATATCACCCTCGTCATGCGCATCGGCACGGATGAGACGAACGGGCGAGAAACCCGCCGCACAGCGACGATTGCAGGTCGCCCGCGCGCCGTCGTCGCGAAACGGGCAGCGCTGCAACGCGCCCGCTTCGCGTGGCGTCACTCCTGGACGGACGGCGCCGATTCGGCGTCGGTATAGCGCGGCTTCGCGTTCTGCAGGTCACGCGTATTCTTCTGCACGGCGACCGCACCGAATAGCGCGAGCACGAACGACATCGCGTAGAAGCCCTTCTCGCTCAATTGCAGCGTCGCGTTGAAGAGACCGACGACCAGCAGCGCGATCGACAGCAGCAGCGCGATCCAGCTGAGGCCGTAGTAGATGCCGGTGACGGGAATGCCTTCCGCGCGGTCGCGAACGCTCTTCTGCAGCGAGATCGCCGCATAGAGGCCGAACACCAGCACGGTGAAGTAGTAGCCCTTCTCGTTGAGCTGCATGCCGGCGTTCCAGAGCCCGATCAGGAATGCCGCGAAACCGGCGAGCAGTGCGGCCCACGACGCGGCCACGAACGCGAACGACGGTTGCTGGATGGTGGTCTGGTTCATTGCTTTGCCCTCTCTTTCTTCTTGTTCGAAATCATTTTCGTTGAACTGCGTGTCGCGCATGGTAGCAGCTTTGGTACGCGGCAAGACCGCTTGCTTGCAGTCTTACGGTTCGCGCTGCGCCCGTCGCCAGCGGCCCGGCGTCGTGCCGAGCACCGCGCGAAACGCCTTGCCGAACGCGGCCTCGGACTGGTAGCCGACCGCCTGCCCGATCTCCGCCTGCCCGCGCTGCGTGTCCTGCAGCAGCGCGCACGCATGCATCATCCGGATCTGCGCGACGAACGCGCCGACACTCATCCCGGCCCGCTCGCGGAAATGCCGCGCGTACGTCGCACGCGACATCGCGGCTGCGTCGCCGAGCGACTCGACCGTCCACGGTTTCTCGGGCGCCTGCAGCACGGCCTGGACCGACGGGCCGAGCCGCGCGTCGGCTGCCAGCGCGAGCCAGCCGGACGGCACGCGCGCGCCGCGGCCGTATGCGCGCAACGCATACGCGAGCAGCGCCTGGCCGAGCGCATTCACGATCGCACCCGCGCCCGGCTGCGCGTTCGACGCCTCGGCGCGCAGCACGCTCGTCAGTAGTTGCAGCGGCGCGAACCCCGATGCCTCGCGCAACCCGACATGCAGCACGTGCGGCAGCGTGCGCATCAGCAGCTCGCCCGCGCCGCGCGCATAGACGAACCGCCCGCACAGCAGGTCCACGCTCGCGCCGTCCGGTTCGGCCGGATCGAGATTCGACATGACCGGCAGCACCGCGCCGCCGCTCGCGCCCCGTTCGCGCAGCGCCGCGGCCGGTCGCGACCGGCCGGCGCCCGCGTCGAGCAGGTCGTGCGCGCCACCGGCGGGCAGCAGCACGAAATCGCCGTCGGCGAGCTGCAGCGTGCGTCCGTCCGCGGTACGCAACCGGCACGTTCCGGCCAGCACGAGATGAAACACCGCTTCGCCGGGCGGCAGCGGGTCGTGCGGCATCGCGAACGGCCCGTCGAGCAGGCAGCGCACGTCGAGCTCGACATGGCTGCGGCCCAGCGACAGCAGTTGACTCAGAGCATCCATGAGACGATCGCGCTAAAAATTGACACTGTAGCGTATCGAAACCCTCAGCGCGAACGATCAGAATGGTCCTGCATCGCCCGATAGCGCGGCGCCCGCCGCTCTCGTCACCTCTTCTCGAAAGGACGCATCATGCTGAACTGGAACGAATACCGGAAGGAACTCACGACGCGCATCGGCGACATCGCCAAGCTGTCGCCCGATACGCTGGCCGGCTACAAGGCGCTGTCCGGCGCCGGCGCCAAGACGGGCCATCTCGACGCGAAGACGCGCGAGCTGATCGCGCTCGCGGTCGCCGTCACGACGCGCTGCGACGGCTGTATCGCCGTGCACACCGCGGAAGCGGCCAAGCATGGCGCAACCAAGGAGGAAGTGGCGGAAGCGCTCGGCGTCGCGATTGCGCTGAACGCGGGCGCGGCGCTCGTCTATTCGGCGCGCGTGATGGACGCGCTCGGCGAGTGAGCCTGGACGGCCGCGGCGCTGCCGTCAGGTGGCGGCGCCCGGCCGCATGGAACGCATGACCGCTGGTCCGCCCGTGTCGCATCGCGCCTCCGGGCGGACCAGCGATGTATGACGATAGGTCGGCGTCCCTGGTCGAATGGCCAGCCGGGCCCACACCAGCGCGAATGCGCGACGAAGTCGGCTACCATGCTCCGAACGATCCATCGTGAAGGAGCGCTCCATGTGCCGCTGGCTCGCCTATACGGGTAACCCGATTCATCTCGAGACCGTCCTGTTCCGCGCGAAGCATTCGCTGATCGACCAGAGCCTGCATTCGGAGCTGGGCGCGACGACCACCAACGGCGACGGCTTCGGCATAGGCTGGTACGGGCACCCCGACGAACTCCCGTTCCGCTATCGCTCCGTGCATCCCGCATGGAACGACCGCAACCTGCGCGAAGCCGCGCGCGCGATCCGTTCGCGCATGTTCATCGCGCACATTCGCGCGGCCACCGACACGCCCGTACAGGAAACCAACTGCCACCCGTTCCGCCACGGCCGTTGGCTGTTCGCGCACAACGGGCTGATCCGCGACTTCCACAAGCTGCGCCGCGACCTCACGATGAAAGTCGATCCCGCGCTGTTCCCGACGCTCGAAGGCTCGACCGACTCCGAACTGATGTTCCGCCTCGCGCTGACCTACGGCCTCGAGCACACGCCGCTGCCGGCGCTCGAGCGGATGGTCGGCGTGGTCGAGGAAACCGCCGCGCGGCATCGCGTGGCCGACGCGCTGAACATGACGATCTGCGCGACCGACGGCGACCGGATCATCGCGGTGCGCTATTCGAGCGAACGGCAATCGCGCTCGCTGTTCCACAGCACGTCGTTCAAGCACCTGCACGAGCTGTATCCGCACAACCCGCGCATCGCCGAAGCCGGCGACGACGCGTTCATGGTCGTGTCCGAGCCGCTCGTCGACTTGCGCGGCGCGTGGGAGGAAGTGCCGGAGAGCACGGCGATCGTCGCGCAGGGTGCCGATGTGCAGCAGCGGCCGTTCGCGCCGCGGCGGAAGTGACGCACTGCAGTCCTGACGAAATGGAGCGCATTCCGGTATCGAGTACATCAGCGCGACATGGTAATCGCGGCCGTCCCGTTTTCAGTAGCCGGCACTCGCTACCGCGACGGTAGCCGGAAGGGATGCGCAACCGTGCCCGAAAAAATAATTGAGCAGGACTCCGCCAATAATGCCCCGATTCAATAACTCGGCGACGGAGTAGAGCTACGGAAGCAAACCGCGAGGACGCTTCCGCAGATTTCACTGAATAAAAAATTAATACTCTTGCAATTTCATGCCGGCCAGGAATCGAGTCACATAATCAGCTGACGGTCGGAGATGTTTGCAGGAATTCTGCGGCACCTCTTCTGGAAATCGTCGTCATTCTTCTAACAAATACGGCACCAGTCGTTTGCTCTCCCGACTCCCTCGTGGCACAGGCCCCTACCAGGACTTGCGGCAAGCGCGACCGGAAGGCGAAAGGGGCGAAGATTCTACGCGCCTTTATACCTTCTCGGCCACGCGCGTTTATTTCGAACCGTTACGAAGAACCGGAAATCATTACCGAGCAGATACTGCACGCAAGCCGTCGCGCGACATATGGACAAAGCTTTATTCCTGATTAAAATATTCAAGTTACAAAAAATCAGAAGGCACGTTACAATTCGCCTACGGACGAATCCGAACCACAATAAAGTAACGACGCAGTTCCCGGCACATCGAATCCGAGATGACTCAAGATCTCCAGACCACTCTCCCTGTCACGCTGACGGGTAATCAATCCGTGCTTTCCAGCATGAAGCAGGATCATGCCTTCGTGGTATGGCTCACCGGGGTTTCCGGTGCCGGGAAATCGACGCTATCGAATCTCCTGAAGGAACAGCTCGATGCTCGAGGCCTTCGTTCCTTTCTGCTGGATGGCGACCAGCTCCGCGAAGGATTGAATCAGGATCTGGGGTTCAGTGACGCGGACCGCCACGAGAATATTCGTCGGACGGCCGAGGTCGCACGCCTGATGGTGAATGCAGGGCTTGTCGTCATCGTCGCCCTGATCTCGCCGTTTCAGGAAGCGCGCGCCAGGGCGCGCGCGCGCTTTGCCCCCGGGGAGTTTTTCGAAGTCTTTGTCGACGTTGAGCTGGATGTCGCGGAAGCGCGCGACCCAAAGGGGCTGTATGCGTTGGCAAGGCAAGGCGCCATTCGGCAGTTCACCGGCATCGAATCGACCTATGAAAAACCGGTATCGCCCGACGTGCATGTGCGCACGGGTAAAGCAAGCCCGCTGGAATGCGTGCACGCAATCGTTCAGAAATTGCCATTGAACGCCTGATACCGGCACGACCGCCGGCTCGTCAGCTCGCCTACTACCCTCACCTTTTTCGGCGCGCCATTTTGGCGGGCGACGGTTGAACTGCCTGCTTTGCGCCTCGCCGACCGCCTCGCCGACCGACTGTCATGGTTGGCCGCGACGATCAAACCGCATCCGGACCGAATCAAGTCCGGCGGGCAGCCGGCGCGAACGGGCGCGCGGCCGCGGCAGTGCGGCGAACCCGAGCCGTTCGTACAGCGCTCGGGCCCTCGCGTTGCGGGTCAGCACGTCGAGGACGACATCGCGGCTGCCGTCGGCCGGCAATGCCCCCGCGTCCAGCGCGTCACGGAACAACACACTGAAGATCCCCGTGCCGCGCTGTCGCTCGTCGGTTGCGCAATGCGCGACGAGAATCTGCGAACGCTTCGGCGCCGGAATTTCCGTTTCGAGAATCAGCCCGCGCAATAGCTGCCCGATCGTGCGGCGCACGCCGAAGAAGCGCGCCAGCGCCCACACGACATGCACGTCGTCGAACATCGTCCGTTGCCCGTCGTGAATCGCCATCACGGCGAGCACGGTGCCGTCTTCAGCGACCGCGACGCGATGCCGGCGCCACGAAAAGCGCCCATGGCGCGACCGGAACGCCTGCTGCAGGAAAGCGATGCAGCGCGCATCGCTTTCGCCGAGAAAAAAACCGAATTCCGCCACACCGGACGCAAACACGAGCGGCCCGCACGACGCCGCGTCATTCGCCTCGGCCGCACGAAACCGCACGCGCTCGCCAGCACGCGGAGCCGCTTGCAGGAACGCGCCGGCCAGCGTCATCCGCCGCGCCCCGCGAGCCGCGACAACACGGCAATCGTCCGGCTGATCTGCTCCGGCTCGTGCGTCGAGCAGATGAAGAAGCGCAGGCGCGCCGCCTTTTCCTCGACGGCCGGATAGAAGATCGGCTGCACGTTGATCCCTTCGTCGAACATCGCGTTGGCCCATTGCGCGGCCTTCAGCGAGCTGCCCGTGATCACCGGCACGACCGCGAACCCGGCGCTCGTCCCCGTATTCAGCCCGGCGGCGCGCGCTTCGGTCAGGAACTGTCGCCCGCGCGCCTGCAGTCGCGCGACACGCTCCGGCTCCGCCTGCAGGCGTTCGAGCGCGGCCAGCGACGCTTCGGCGAGCGTCGGCGCGAGCCCGACGCTGTACAGGAAGCCCGGCGCCAGGTGACGCAGCATGTCGACGAGCGGCTGGCAACCGGCGATGAAGCCGCCGCAGCCCGCCAGCGTCTTGCTCATCGTGCCCATCCACATGTCGACCTGGTCGGACGCGACGCCGCCATGCTCGCGGATGCCCCTGCCGGTCGCGCCGAGCACGCCGAGCGAATGCGCTTCGTCGACCAGCAGGAATGCGCCGTGACGCGTCTTCACGTCGACGAAGCGCTGCAGGTCGGGGAAATCGCCGTCCATGCTGTACAGCCCTTCGATCGCGATCAGCACGTGCCGGTATTCGCGGCGCACGCGCGACAGCAGTTCGTCGAGCGCCTGCCAGTCGTTGTGCGCGAAGCTCAGCCGCTTCGCGCCGCTCAGCTGCGCGCCCTGCACGATGCTGTTGTGCGCGAGCGCATCGTGGACGATCAGATCGCCGGGGCCGAACAGCGCGCCGATCACCGTCACGTTCGTCGCGTGGCCGCTCACGAACGCGACGCAGTCGTCGGTCTCGTAGAACGCGGCCAGCGCGCGCTCGAGGTCGCGCTGCACCGGACGCTCGCCCGCGACCATCCGGCTCGCGGAGGCCGACGTGCCGTAGCGGTCGATCGCGGCTTTCGCGCGCGAGGACACGGCCGGATCGCCGGCAAGACCGAGGTAGTTGTAGTTCGCGAAGTTCAGATACTCGCGGCCGCCGATCAGCGTCGTCGCACCGGCCACGCCGTCGTGCACGCGGAAAAACGGCGAGTCGACGCGCAGCTTCTCGCCCATCTCGCGCATGATCCGCACCTGCTGATACTGCGGCATCGATTCGAAGCGGCTGCGCGCCGATGCGCCCTGCGCGGCGGGCGTGCCGGGCACGCCCGGTGCCGCGGCCGCCTCGGTCGCGCGCCCCAGTTGCCGTTTCAGCGCTTTCGCCGCCAGTTGCTGGCGAAGATGCTCTCCCAGTGCCATTGCTTCCTTCGCTCTGTCTCGAAAAGACGCTATGTTACGCCGCGCGTCATGAAAACGCGTGGTGTCACGCGTCGGGAAACTCGGCCCACTCCCACGCGGCGGGTTCGGCCAGCAGCGCGTCCACCAGCCGGAAGTTCATCTCGTGGCTCGGCCGCAGCGCGCTCACGCGTGCCAAGAGCGGCGCGCCGGCCAGCGCGAGATCGCCGACCAGGTCGAGCACGCGGTGCCGGACGAACTCTTCCGGCAGCCGCATCCCGCCCAGCACGCGATTGCCGACGATGGACGCCGTACACGACGGCCGCGCACCGCGCAGGATCGGCACCCCGCGCAGATAGCCGGCGACGATCGCGGGCACCGCCCACTTCACGCGGCCATACGAGCGCGACGGCGCGATTTCGGTCGCAAACGCAGCCGGCGTCAGCGCGCCGTCCCAATGCATGTCGCCGAAGCCGCGCAGGTCGTTGCGCACGCTCAGTTCGTAACGCGGCGCCGGCTCGATCCGCATTTCGCGCCGCTGGTCGCCGTCGGTGACGACGACGGGCCGCAGCACCCGGATGAAACGTTTCGGCGCATCGAGCGCGACGCGCCCGCACGCGCGGATCGCGTCCACCCACGGCGCGGCACTGCCGTCGAGAATCGGCACTTCCTCGGCATCGATCTCGACGATCGCGTGATCGATCTCGCACGCGAGCAGCGACGCGAGCAGATGCTCGATCGTGCGAACGCCGACGCCGTCGGCATTGCGCAGCATCGTGCAGAGCGGCTGCGCACGGCGCAGCGCGGGATCGACCGGCAGCGTCGCGAGCGTGCGCCCCTGCGCGACGCGACGGAACGCAATGCCCGTCACGCCCTCTTCCGGACGCGCGGGCAGGATCCGCACGCTCACCCGGCGCCCCGTGTGCAGCCCGTGACCGTCGATCGTCAGCGGACCTGCCAGCGTGCCCTGCCGCGATGCCCAGCCGGACGGCGCGCTCATCGCGCGACCTCCAGCGTCGGCGACACCTGGCCCGCCACGGGCGCGTGCCGGCTATCGAGCATCGCGCGCGCTTCGCCGTCGATCGCGTGCTTCGCGGCGAGCGCCGCGACGGCCTCCTGCGCGGCATCCGTCGTGGAGCCGGCGTCCGCGTCGGCCGACGCGCCGATCGAATCGACGATACGTCCGGCCAGCGTCGTCACCGATGCGCCCTCGGCAATCGCCATCACCGACAGCTTGACCTCGAATGCTTCCTCGACCGCGAGGCCGAGTTCCATTCCCATCAGCGAATCCATCCCCATGTCGAGCACGGATTTGTCGAGCGCGATGCGATCGGGCGTCATGTGCAGGATCCGCGCGATCTGCGCCTGAAGCGTCCGCGCAACCAGTGCGATCGCTTCGTCGCGCGGCAGCGCCAGCACTTCTTCCCGCAATTGCGTGCCGCCGTCGCGCGCATCGCCGCCCTGTGCATGCGATTGCAGCAGCGCATACCGGCGTGCCTTCGCCGCCGGCATCCCGCGCGCCACCGCGTGCCAGTCGAGCCGGACCACGGCTTCGCCTGCCGCACCGGCCATCAGCGCGCGTTCGAGCGCGACCATCGCTTCGTCGGACGTGATCGATGCGCCGCCGATCCGCGACTGCAACGCCTCGCGCGTATCCGCGTGGCGCGCGAGGAAGCCGACGTCCTCGAGCGGCCCCCAGGCCATGAACGTGCCCGGCAGGCCCGCCGCGCGACGATGTTCGACGAGCGCCTCGAGGAAGCTGTTGGCCGCGACGTAGTTCGACTGCCCCGGATTGCCGAGATAGGTCGTCGCCGACGAATAGACCACGAACAGGTCGAGCGGCAACGCGCGCGTCGCGCGATGCAGGTTCCACGCGCCGGCCACCTTCGGGGCGAGCACCGCGGCCATGCGCGCATCGTCGAGATTGCGCACGAGGCCGTCGTCGATCGACATCGCGGAATGCAGCACGCCCTTCAGCGGCGCGCCGCCCCGGACGATCGCGTCGATCATCGCATCGACCGCCGCCGCGTCGGTCACATCGCACGACACGACCTCGACCGTGACGCCGAGCGTCGCGCGCCAGCGCTCGACTTCCTCGCGTGCGGCAGCAGCGAGTTCGCCGGAGCGGCTCGCCAGCGTCAGCCGGCGGGCGCCGCGCTCGACCATCCAGCGCGCGCTCGCAAAGCCGAGCCCGCCCGTGCCGCCAACCACCAGGTACATGCCGTGCGGATCGAGTGCGAGCGAACCCGCGCGCGTGACGCCGCGCGTCGGGGCCGGCGTGCCGGACGGATAGGTCACGAGCACCTTGCCGATCTGGCGCGCCTGCTGCATGTAGCGGAACGCGTCCTCCGCCCGTTCGGCGGGAAACGCGCGATACGGCAGCGGATGCAGCACGCCGGCTGCGAACAGCGCCATCACGTCGCCGAACAGGCGCGCGGTCAGCTCCGGGAGCGCCCCCATCAACTGGTCGGCGTCGATGCCGAAGTAGCTGATGTTGTTGCGGAACGGCCGCAGC
This sequence comes from Burkholderia metallica, assembly GCF_001718555.1. NCBI lineage: Bacteria > Pseudomonadati > Pseudomonadota > Betaproteobacteria > Burkholderiales > Burkholderiaceae > Burkholderia > Burkholderia metallica. The sequence goes on along the minus strand of NZ_CP013401.1, from coordinate 797,926 downwards.
CCGATATGGCTGTTTTCGTAGAAGTCGCGCTTGCCGAGCTCGAGGAAACGGCCGAACGGCCGCAGCGTATCGATGCTGCGCACCATCGCCTCGCCGGCGAGCGAGTTCAGCACGATGTCGATACCCTCGCCGCCCGTCATCGCGCGAATCTCGTCCGCGAACGCGAGGCTGCGCGAATCGAGCACGTGCTCCGCGCCGAGCAGGCGCACGAACTCGCGCTTCTCGTCGCTGCCGGCCGTCGCGAACACTTCCGCGCCGAAGTGGCGCGCGAGCTGGATCGCGGCGATTCCGACACCGCCCGCGCCGCCGTGCACGAGCACGCGCTCGCCGCGACGCAAGCGCGCAAGCTCGACGAGTGCGTAATACGCGGTGAAGAACGTGGTCGGCACCGTCGCCGCTTCCTCGAACGACAGCCGTTCGGGTTTCAGCGCGATCGCCTGCGCGCGCGTCCTGACGCGCGTCGCGAACGACGCCGGCGCGAAGCCGAGAATCGCATCGCCCGGCGCGAATTCCGTCACGGCGTCGCCCACCCGGACGACGCGGCCCGACAGCTCCATGCCGATCGTCGCGCCTGCGAAGCCGGTCTCGACCGCTTCATCGGACAGCAGCCCCATCGCATACATCACGTCACGGAAATTAAGGCCGGTCGCAACGGGCTCGATCTCCACCTCGTCCGCGCCCAGCGCGCTTTCCGGCAACGCGAACCATTCGAGATTGCGCAACGAGCCCGGCGCATCGAACGCGAGCACGGCCGCACGCGCGATCGCACCGTCGTTGCGCGCCGCAGCCTGTGCGGCGGTCAGCATGCGCGGCACCTGCCGCCCGTGTGCGCCCAGAATGACTTCTTCCTCGACGGCGGCACCCGTCAGCTCGTGAATCAATGCGTCGGGGAGGCTGTCCGCCGCGCGATCGACATCGATCAGGCGGCAGGCGAGTTCGGGATGCTCGTTCGCCAGCACGCGGCCGAGACCCCACAGCGTCGCCTGTTCCGGATGCGCATTCGCGCTCCCGGCGAACGGCGCGCCGCCGCGTGTGACGACGGTCAGCCGCATGGCCGCGTTCGGCTGCGCACCGAGCACACGCACGAGCGCCGCCAGCGCGATCACGCCGTTACGCTGCGCAGCCATCAGGTCGTCCCCCGTCGTCGATTCGACGAGCGGCGTTTCCGGCGCGCAGAACACGACATGCGCCGGCTGCCCGGCCGGCAACGATGCGATTGCATCGGCCGCGTGCGTGACGTCGACGATATCGGCCGGATAGCCCGCGCGCGCCAGCGCATCGGCCAGCTGCCCGCCGAAACCGCCGGCGGCGTCGGGTGCGTGCATCACGAGCCATTGCTCGCTGCGCGCCAGCGTATCGAGATCGTTCGATTCGTCGTCGCGTCGCGCGGCGATGGCGCTCGCGGGGTTGCGCGCGATGACGAGCGTCGGCGTGCCGTCCAGATCGAGCGACTGCTCGACGTGCCGTACGACGTCGACGTAGCCCGCGCGTTCGAGCGCCGACTCGAGCGCCGCCGGCGTCGGCGGCACGGCCGCATCGGCTTCAGCCGACGCAGCCTGCGCGCCCGATACGATGTCGGAGAAGCGCCCGCGCCGCGATTCGGCCAGCAGCAACAAGCCGCCCGGCGCCAGCCACGACCGCATCGCATTCAGTGCGTCGGCCACGTCGCGATGGCCGCTCAACGCGCGGTTCGCGACGATCAGGTCGTACGGGCCGGCGTCGTCGGCCGCCAGCGACAGCCGCTCGCCCGACTGCAGCGCGACCGTGCGCACCGCCGCTTCCGCATCCGTGTCGAACCCGGCCAGTTGGCCGGCCGTCGCGGCGATCGTGTGATCGCAGCGCGCGGCCGCGAGATGCATGCCGAGCGTCTGCAGCACGTCGCCGTCCGTCGCGCCCAGTTCGAGCACGCGCAACCGGCGTGCCGGCTGCCATTCGTCGACGGCCTGCTCGACGCTTGCGCCCAGCAACGCGTGCACGTGCTGCCACGTCGGCGATGCGGCAAGAAGTTGTTCGACGAGACTGTGCCCGGTCGGCGACAGCAGGCGCGCGCCGTCCTTCTCCCCGCTCAGCACGTCGGGCAACGCCGCGCCGCAGTGCGCGAGCAACGTCAGCTCCGCCACGTGCCCCGGCGATTCGGCCAGCAGCCCGCGCCACAGCTCGTCGAGCGGCGGCAGCGCCGCACATGCCGCGTCGTCGCGCACGAGCAGCGCGCCATCGCGATGCGCGAGACCGTCCTCGACCAGCATGTCCGCAAGACGCGCGGCCAGCGCGTCGCGCCCGGCCGCCGGCTGCCACGTGCCGGAGAAAGCGCCGAGCGCGTCGAACGCGCGAAGCGCGTAGAGGCTCGCCAGCACGTCGAGCAGCGGCAGGATTTCGGTCAGATGCTGCGTCCGGCGGCCGTCGTGCCCGGCCGCATCGAGCCGCGCAACCGCCTGCGCGAGCAGCACGTCGGGCGCCGGCAAACCGGCTGCGTCGACGTCGCCCGGCAGCGGCATTTCTTCAAGGCGGTAGACGAAACGCGCGGGCGGATTCTGCCGGCGGCCGACGAGATCGACGCGCCGGAACCGGCAGCCGCCGAGCCGCGCGACGATCGCGCCCCGCGCGTCGAGGAATTCGAAATGCGCAACGATCGAATGCGGGCTGTGCCTGTCGATCCGCACGCGCACCCGCTCGACCGTGTCGCCGCGCAGATAGTCCACCCGACCGATCTGCACCGGCACGTAGGCCGGATGCTCGCCTTCGCGCGCGTGCGCCGCCAGCAACGCGAACAGTGGATGAAACCCGCTGTCCATCAGCGCCGGATGCAGCAGATAGGCGGACATCGCCTGCGCGTCGCCGCACGCGGCCGGCGCGGCGACGTCGGCCAGCGCCTCGCCGTCGCCCGCGGCGACCCGCACGGTGCGGACCCAGCGGAACGCCGGCCCGTAGCCGAGGCCGATGGCCGCCGTGTTCGCGTACAGCGTGTCGCCGTCGGCGGCGGGCAGCGCGAGCAGACGGGCGAGCGCGTCGGCCGGCACGACGCTCGCATCGTCGAGCGTGTTGCCGCTTTCCAGCATCCGCCCCGTCACGTTCAGCGTCCACGCGCCGTCGGACATCCGGTCGCGCGTCTCGATCGTGAAGGTCGCGGTGCGCGGCTCGATCACGAGCCGAAACAGTTTCGCCTGCTGCGGCTGGAATACCACCGGCGTGCGGATCTCGACGTTTTCGAGCGCCGCATCCGGCGTATCGAAGAAGATGCGTGCCGCCGCGAGCGCCATTTCCACGTACCCGGCCCCCGGGAACGCGACGCCGCCGTCGACGACGTGATCGGCCAGCATCGGCAGCTTCGCCGGATCGAGCTGGTTTTCCCATGCGAACGCGTGCTCATGCAGGCGATAGCCGAGCAGCGGATGCGCGCGGCGGCGATTGACGAGGCCGTAGCCTTCGACGGTCGGCGTCAGCCAGAAGCGCTCGCGCTGCCACGGATAGGACGGCAATGGGGCACGCGATGCGCCCGGCGCGAAGCGCTCGGGATCGACGCTCGCACCATGCGCGATCGCCGCGAGAATCGCCTGCCGCAGCATCGCCGCGCTGCCGTGATCGCGCTTGAGCGTCGGCAGCGCCACGCCGTTCACGCCGGCTGCCGAGAGTGCCTGCTTCACATAGCTGCGCAGGATCGAATGCGGCGAGACCTCGACGAACAGCCGGACGCCTTGCTCGATCAGATGCGCGATGCCGTCGCCGAAGCGCACCGGTTCGCGAATGTTGCGCCACCAGTAGCGGGCATCGAGCTCGGTGCCCGCCAGCGCGCCGCCGGTCACCGTCGATACGAACGTGCCGTTGCCCGGCTGCGGCCGCAGGCTCGCCAGTTCGGCCAGCACGACCGGCTCGATGCGGTTCATGTGGCTGCTGTGGAACGCGTAGTCGAGATCCAGCATCTGGAAGAACTTGCCGCTGCCGCGCAGCGCGGCCTCCAGCGCCTGCAGCCCTTGCAGCTCACCCGCGAGCGTCACCGCATCGGGGCTGTTGATGCCCGCGATCTCGACGCGCCGCGCCAGCCCGTGGCGCGCGATCAGTTCGCGCGCCGCTGCATCGCCGATGCCGACGGCCGCCATCCGGCCGCTGCCGCGCGTCATCGCCTGCGCACGGCTGCGGATCTTGATCACGCGAACCGCGTCGGCGAGCGACAGCGCGCCCGTCACCCACGCCGCGGCGATCTCGCCGACGCTGTGGCCGATGGCCGCGTCGTAACGCATCCCGCGCGCGTCGATCACGCGAACCATGCCGACCTGGATCGCGAACAGCAGCGGCTGCGCGTTCTCCGTCGCGGCCAGCCATTCGGCGCCCGCGCCGGCCAGCCATTCCGCGCCCGGGCCGCCGCGCATCACGTCGACGAGCGACGGGCTGCCGTCGGCACACCACAGCGCGTCGACCTCGTCGAGCGCCGCGCGGAAGACCGCGTTCTCCGCATAAAGCTCGTTGCCCATCCCGACCCACTGGCAGCCGTTGCCCGAGAAGACGAGCGCGGTGCGCACCGCGTCGGCCGGGGCCTGGCCGGTCGCCAAGCACCCCGGCAGCCCTTCCGACGCCGGCTGGGCCAGCGCCGCAAGCGCCGCGCGCCCTTCGGCCACGTCAGCCGGCGCGACGATCGCGCGATGCTCGAGCCATTGGCGACGACGCGCGGCCGCAGCGGCCAGCGCCTGCCAGTCGCCGCCGTTCTCGAGTGCAGCCAGATAGCGGCCCGCGAGCGCGCCCAGCGCGATCGCGCTGCGCGCGGTCAGGACGAGCGGAGACAGTTGCGCGGGAGCCTGCTCGGGCGCGGCCTTCGGCGCCACGTTTGCAGCCGGCGCCTCGGTCAGCACGACGTGGGCGTTCGTTCCGCCGAAGCCGAACGAGTTGACGCCGACCGTCAGCGGCGCGTCGCCCGCGTCGAGCGGCATGTAGCGATCGACGACGCGCAGGCGCCCGCCGTCGAAATCGATCCCGGGATTGGGCGTGACGAAGTGCAGCGAGCGCGGTACCGCGCGATGCTTCAGGCACAGCACGGCCTTCAGCAGCCCGGCCATGCCGGATGCCGTCTCGAGATGGCCGATGTTGGTCTTGACCGAGCCGATGAGCAGAGGACGATCCGCCGGGCGTTCGCCCGACACGACGTCGATCAGCGCCCGCGCCTCGATCGGATCGCCGACCGCGGTGCCGGTGCCGTGCGCCTCGAGATACGCGAGCGACTGCGGGTCGATGCCCGCGCGCGCGTACACGCTGCGCAGCAGCGACGCCTGCGCGGCCGCGCCGGGCACGCTGATGCCGCCGGGCGAATGGCCGACCGAGTTCACGCCGGAGCCGGCGATCACTGCATGGATCGTGTCGCCGTCGGCGAGCGCGCGATCGAGCGGCTTGAGCAGCACGAACGCGCCGCCTTCCGAGCGGACATAGCCGTCGCCGGTCGCATCGAACGCACGGCAACGGCCGCGCGGCGACAGCATCGACGCCTTGGAGAAGCTGACGAAACCGAACGGGTGCAGCAACAGGTTGACGCCGCCGGCGAGCGCCACGTCGGCTTCGCCGGACTGCAGCGCCTTGACGGCCTGATGGAGCGCGACGAGCGACGACGAGCACGCGGTGTCGACGGACATGCTCGGGCCGCGCAGGTCGAACAGGTAGGACACTCGGTTCGACGCGATGCTCAGCGTATTGCCGGTCGCCGAATACGGATCGATCACGTTCAGATCGTCCATGTTGCGGTTGCCGTAGTCGGTGCCCGCGACGCCGACATAGACGCCGCAATTGCTGCCGCGCATGTCGGCCGGACGCACGCCTGCATCCTCGAAGGCTTCCCATGCGAGTTCGAGCAAGAGGCGCTGTTGCGGGTCCATCTGGGCCGCTTCGCGCGGAGAAATGCCGAAGAACGCGGCGTCGAAGCCGGCGACGTTGTCGAGCACGCCGGCCGAGAACGTGTAGCTCTTGCCCGGTTCGCGCTTGGACGGGTGCTGGTAGAAGTCGGTGCCGAAGCGGTCCGGCGGGATTTCGGTGACTGCGTCGCGTTCGTCGCGCAGCAGTTGCCAGAAGTCGCCGAGATTGTTCGCGCTCCCGGGAAACCGACACGCCACCCCAATTATTGCAATCTTACTGTTCATCTTTTATGTCGCTTTCTCGGACGCGCACGGCTGTTCCGTGCGATTTCCGTCATCTTGTACCACATGCAAAAGTACCGACCCGAGTTCTTCGGCCACCAAATTCCGGCATTCGGGAGTGTCTGTGCCGTAATTTCGCCAAATGAAGTAGTCGCTGTGTTGCGGATTAACGCCGAGCTTCTCGAAGACATGAGGCAGTGCGGGGACGTGGTCGCCGTAGAAGCAAACGACTGTTTCACGATCGCTGGTGCGCAAATAATCGAGCAAGCGCCCGATCATTGCGTCTGCATTTTCAATGTGCCGCAGATATGCAGTCAGGTCACGCCAGGAGGCGTCTTCGCCAAGAGTATGCCTTGAAGACGATTCTCCGGGCAAAACCTGCTCGAGATGCAGGGGGCCGTGGTTTTCCATTGTCATTGCGAAGAGGAAGTGCGGGCGCTCGCGCCCGCTCTCCAGCGCGGCGATCACCGCATCCAGCACGGCTGCATCGGAGACGTACGGGCCGGCACGCGGCGCCTCGGCAAAGTATTCGATGTCGAGAAATGTGTTGAACCCGAGCAACGGAAAGACACGATTGCGACCAAAGAAGTCGGCGTAGTAAGGATGAATCGCCAGCGTGTCGTAACCGCCACGGCCGAACCAGCTTGCGATCGACGCGCACGTACGGCGCACGAACGCATACGGATAAAAGCGCGCGTAGCCGAGGCGCTCGAACGGCAGGCCGGTCAGCATCGCGAATTCCGTGCGCATCGTGTTTGCGCCCCATGCCGGGACCGAAAGCTCGCCGTAACAGACCGATTCGTGTCTCGCCCGATCGAAATGGGAAAGCACGGTAGGCGCAATCGCCGGCGAAATACGTCGCACGTCGAACAGCGATTCGCTCTGGATCACGATGACGTCGGGGCGCTGCGCCGACGTACCGGTGACGAAAGGCCCTGTTTCGACCACGCGCCGAAAGGCTTCGAACGTCGCGGGACGCATGCCGTTCAGCAAGTATGCGATGAAGACTGCGAAAAAACCGTGACGGCGCTGATCGTCCTCGGCGTCGAGCGCCAATGGCAGGTGCGCTGCAATGTATCGCGCCAGTAAGAATGTGAAGGCAACAACGGCCACCAGCGCGAGCACGGGACGCGGGGTGACGGGCGCTTCGGAGAGATAGCCGGCGATGACTAGTACGATCCCTGCTCCGATTGCAACAACCTTGCCCACGCTCAGGAACGGCAGATAGAGCCGCGGATGCGAGAACAATTGGCTGAAGAGACTGAGATCAGTAAAAACGAACGGCTCGCGCAGGGATTCGTACTTGGCATTGCTGACGACCGCGACGAGCCCGACCAGCGCGACCGCGACGGACGACGAGAAGATCGGACGGGCGGTAACGAGCAATATCAGCGACGCAAGGAACACGACGGAGAGCACTTGCAAAAGCAGTGCATCTGCGCGACGCCGAAATGAGGCACGCGGAACTGCGATTTGATCCGGTAGAAACGACACGCCGGCCGCAACGGCGAACGCGAGCCAGATTGCGCCCGTCAATTTACGTCTTCCTTGCCGGGTAGATACGAAAGCTTGTCGAGGATCGCATCGGCCAACTTGACGGGAAGCACGGTCAGGATCCGCATGCCGAACGCTAGCAGGCCCGGGAATGCGATTTCCACACGCCCCGCATCGAGCTTCTTGCGAATGTATGCGGCTGCCTGATCGGCAGTCCACATGAACGGCTTGTCGCCGGGGAAAGCGTCGCTCATCGACGTCTTGACGAAGCCGGGGAGAATGACCGAGACACCGATACCGTCGCGCTTCAGCAGTGGGCGGACGGAATCGGCATAAGCCTTGATTGCCGATTTGCTCGCGCAATACGCAGGCGAGATGGCCATGCCGCGAAGGGCGGCCAGGGAACTGACCGCGGCGATGCGGCCATGCTTGCGGGCGCGCATACGCTCTACAACCGGGAGGACAGTATGCATCGCACCGTAGAAATTCGTATCGACGACGGTGGTGATACGGTCGAGATCCTCCCAGTCGGATGCAGAGGACAGCGTGCTTGCCACACCTGCGTTGGCGATGAGCAGATCGATCGGATACTGGTCGTCGAAACGATGCAGCCACGAGCGAACCGGATCGGGCTCCCGCACGTCGACGATGCCGACGATCACCTTTGCGCCGCGCGCCCTGCACACTGCCGCGGTGGATTCGAGCTGCGCTTCGTTCCGGCCGACGATGCCGAGCACGGTTTCGGGCTGTGCGTATGCGAGCGCAAGCGCCCGGCCAATGCCCGCGCTTGCACCGGTGACGACAACGTGCCGAACCGGCGGATTAGTCATCCGCATGCTCTAGTCGAGCAACCGCACCTGCAATCGCCATCGAGATGCCAGTCCGGGTGTAGAAATCGCCGTTGATCTGTGTGTGATGCATCACATAGTCGAGGAACGCGTGATAGAGATCCATATCTGGCGGCACGCCTCCGAGCCAAAAATCATCGAGATCGCCCTGCCAGGTCAGGCCGCTGAAGTTGTAGATGGCGGAGCCGAGCGCAACCAGCGGCCGCTTGTGATGCAGCGCAGACAAACCGACCGTACTGTTGATAACCACAACTCCGCGAGCGTGTTCGAGCAATGTCGGAAGATGGCCGGCATCGATGAAACGAATCCGATTCTCCATCCCTGCGGCATGCGCAATTTTAAGCGAAAAATTGCGATACTCGATCAGCCCTGTATCTAGGGGGTGATTTTTGATCACCAGCAACGCATCTTGCGGCGCATGTCGCGCGAATGATTCCACGACGTGGCGGATCGCCGCGCGAATTCCATCGAAAGACGAATGCACGACGATTTGTGCGTCGGAATTCAATTGCAAAGGAAACAGGTAGTAAGTCCGGCCGCTATCGAGCAATTCGCGCGTAACAGTCTCTGCTTCGCGTCGATGTTTACGCTGCAGAAGCATCCGAACGGCAAGCCCCGAATATTCGAAGAGGCCGTTTTTCGGCCGGTGGCTGCGGTACCTCGGAAACCGGGGCCAGCATACCGTGTTCGCAAAACGATACGTGATGTCGTGGAAGGCACGCTCGTACAGGTTGTAGCCGGTGGCTTGCCACTGCTTGGCGGGCGGCGTCACGCCGCGGTGCTGCCGATACCATGCAGGATCACGCGGCAGCAATGAGCGCCCGTTGACGCCGTGGCGCTCCAGCGTGATCCAGTGCGGTCGAACGTAGCCTTCCTCGAACACGTGGACTCGCAGGCCATGCGCCGTCGAGACACCCAGCATTTCGCGATGAATGTCCCGGCAGTCGCCGAACATGACGACGTCGGTGATTCCTTCTTGCCGGACGATATTGTCATACCATTGCGGCAAATTCCGAACCTCACCTCTATAATTTAAAACAGTCCCAGCCCTCCCGTACAGCAAGTCGCCACCGCAAAAATTGACACGATAGACGGCAAACCCCTTGTCCTGGAGCGCGCGTGAGAGCCGGTGGAAAAAAAGCGAGGCTGTGCCTTGCAGCACGAGAAACGAGCGCGACATCTGGGTTATTGTATGGAAGCCCGAAGAAGCACGAATATTTCCGCCATGCCATAGAAAGGCAAATGTAATACGCGCAAAATTCCGGACCAGACTTAGTGGCTGAGTGAGGCGGCGATGACCGCAGGAGGTGTGGAGGATACCGCATTGCAATACAAATGCGAAATATATGTCATCGTCAAAAAAAGACATATGCCGCCTGCCAAAACCAAATTCGTCGGCGTGTCACATTTGTGTCGGCGGGACTGCCCCGGCATCGCGGCGCCTCCCCCTATTCGTTGCGACGACCTGACCTGTGCCGAGCGCTCCTTCATCGCAATGCACGCCATACCACTACGACACCAGCCAATCCTCGGTCATTGGCTGGCCGCGAATGACAATCACACGGGCGGGTTCAAGCGAAACGCACCCACCTGCGCAATTTTCCTGCCAGGGTTCGCGACTTGCGCGTCCCTGCGGCAGATGGCACCACCTCTTCACCGAGATACGAATTAGGCTTTCTCGCGCCATCGACAATGTTGACCAGATTACGAAGCTGCAGGCGGCCCAGATACTCGTCGGAAAATGCAGGCGTGTAGTAAACGCAATCGTCGAAGAAATAGTGGGTCACCTGCGACCAGCGCGACATGGCCGGATCGATTTGAGGGCTCCCACCGTGCAACAAATTCGCGCACCAGATCAGCGCTTGCCCCTTGCGCGCCTCGAATGTCTTGATACCGGCGCCCTTTGCTTCCACCATGGCGTCCCAGATTTCCTGATACGGCAATTGCGCCGATTCACTAGGCACGCCAAACCCTCGCCGGCCAGCCATCGCATTATCGATCATGGGCCAATTGTGCGATCCCGGGACGAACTGAAGCGGCCCCGCCTCCGCCGCGACATCTTCCAGTGCGACCCACACTCCGCACATGAACCGTTGCGGGATCGACGAGAAGTGCACAGCGTCGGTATGCAACTTTTGCTGCGTACCGACCCGGAAATTGAGCGTCTGAAATGGAAATGCACGTCGGCCATACAAGCGCGCGAGCAAATCCAGCATCTGAGGATTGGCGGCAATCGCCTTCACGTCCGGATCATTGATCCATGCGTCCTGAATGCGCCCGGCCGCATGAAACACGCCGTCCGCGCTCAATCCAGTGTCGGCGAACCGCGGAGTCAGGCGCTCCCGAATACGCGCAATCCGCGCGCCGAGGTCAGGATCCGGGAAATCGATCACAGCATAGCCGTTACGGTTCAGAGCAATCGCGATCTCGCGCTCGGCAGGTGTCAGCTCGGCCTGGGCAATCTCGCTATCGAAGAGCGGCGACTCGATCAAGGGAATGCCTGGAAGCAGGCGCTTTTTTTCATCCATGAATATTCCTTCGGCGTTACTTGATTCCCGCCGGGCCATCCGGAAGAATCACACAACTGCCACATTCACCATGATTTGGAAACCGCGCATGTTTCTAGGCGGCAGACGCAACACACATCCAGTCAAATAATTCAACCCACTCAGGTGCGCCAAGGATCACTCAGCCTTGGGAAATCAGCAATGGTAAAATCTTCTCGATCGAGGGTCAAATTTTGATTATAGTACGGGTCATTTAAACGATCCGTGCGCCAACGAGCAAGCATAAAATTCTTTTCCCCATTAAATCTCGCACGCTTCTCGGGAGACATTTGGTCGTCCCCGCGACTGTAGGATTCATAATGGTTCAAGACTGCATAAGGCGTCCACAATATTCGGTAGCCCTCCTCTCGCACTCGAAGGCACAAATCTACATCATTGAATGCAACCGGAAGATTTTCTTCATCAAATCCACCGACAGCATGAAATACATCCCGGCGCATGACCAGACACGCCGCCGTGACCGCCGAAAAATTTTGGACGAGAGCCGCTCTTCCAGTGTAGCCGGGATGCAACGAAGGATATAGCCGGTGTGCATGACTGGCGAACCCCCCGATCCCCATCACGACCCCTGCATGCTGAATGAATCCGTCGGCATAGAGGAGCTTCGCCCCCACGGCGCCGATTTCCGGGCGCAACGAATGCGAGACCATCTCCCCGAGCCAATCCGGTTGGATTGCCTCAACATCGTCATTCAGAAAGCACAGTACTTCACCCGAAGCATGTTTTGCTGCAAAGTTGTTGATTGACGAATAATTGAATGGAAAATCATACTTCAGCACCTTCACATCGCTTCGCAACGACAGCGATTGCAGGTAGTCGAGCGTCTCCGGATTCCTGCTTTGGTTATCGACGACAATGACTTCCAGATTCTCGTAGGCCGTCCCGTGAAACACACTGTGGACGCATCTTTTCAGCAGTGGGCCACCATCCCGGGTCGGTATGACGATAGTGACCCGGGGTGCGGGCTCCGGGACCGGATATTGCACCCGAAAGGTTCCATTCAGAATTCCACGGGAAACACGCACTCCGGGCTGGTCCTTGAAAAAATCCTCAAGCGCCCTTCCCCTCGCGGCATCGCCGGTTTTTCCGGCATTTGATTCCAACGATTCGGATTTTCCGCACTGACGAGCATGATAGAGCACGCGCGGAATGTGACAAATCTGGGACGATGTGCTTTCCTTCACGCATCGGAGCGCAAGATCGTAGTCCTGTCCACCTTCAAATTCGACACGAAACCCACCTATCTCGCGCACGAGAGAAGTTCTATAGGCGGCCAGATGAGAAATGATGTCACAGGAAAAAAATAAATCAGGATTCCATGAACTCTTGAAGCATACGTTACTCCTGATGCCACTACCGTCAATCTCATCCTTATCGGAATATATAACGTTCAGCCCGTCGACTTCATTAATCTTCAGAGCAACAAAATACAACGCATGCGGTGAAATTACATCATTAACGCCGAGAATCGCAGTGAACTCTCCTTTGGCAGATTCCAGCGCGCCATTGGTCGCAACCGACGCACGCCCAGTTGCGCTCAGAAAAACAACCTTTATCCGCCCCCCGTGCTTTTGAAGCGATTTCAAGTACGACGCCGTTTTCGAGTCGACGCCTTCATCAACAGCAATGCACAATTCCCAGTTCCCATAGATTTGCCCAAACACCGACTCGACAGTGGATTCCAGAAAATCGACCGAGGCCCCGCAGACCGGAATTAGAATTGAAATCAACGGCTTCTTCGCAAGCGAGTCGATATGCGCCCTGATTGATGCGACGTCGGCCGGGAGCAGCGTATCGAATTTACTTACGTACGACTCGTAGTCCAGCGGCGCGGAATGGAATCGCAATTTCGCGCAATCCGCATACGCCCCTCGCAGATCGGTCAGCAGGCGGCCCCACGTGACATTGTGTTTTCTCGCCTGGCCGGTATTCCTGAATTTCAGCAGATCGCCAACGACGCACTCGGCCATCCGGGAGATTCTTTCCACCCACGATATTTCCGTTATTCGCAGGAACTCCAGCCGAACGACGCCTTCGCCCCGCATGGGCAACAAGCGCAACCGTCGCACCTCGAGCGGGATCCGAATGATGTGCTTGATGTTCCCCGCTCGAGTCGCGGGAATGAAAAAGGAATCCACATCCGAAAAACCCGCCCCGGCATCCATCTGGAGCCGAGCCACCAAATGCGCTCCGCGTCGGATCATCCTGGACTCGACATATACCCAGCCGGTTGGCACGACTGCGTTCCCGTCTTCCGGTTCCAGATCGAAAGCGGGATCATCTCCCGTCGACGTCCAATCGAAAGATGTCGTCCCCGACAAGGCCAGATCCCGGACCGGATTGACCTTGAATCGAACGGTGCGACGAACTATTGACAGGAAGAGATCTCTCATATTGCTCGGAAAAGGTAACTCTGGATCGGTGGCATGAAGCATGCCGGCGAGAATCGGCTCCCGCCCCGCCGAGAGGATTGCTTGCCCGCAAACGCGCGCGGATTGCCGGCAACAACCCGCATCCCACTACAGGCATACCTGCCCGGCCATGCTCTGCCACCTCTAGAGCACGAACGATCCCCCCGCGCATCAGCCCGGGGCAAGCGTCGACGAATTGATTCCCAACGATCCGTTGTCAGGTCGACGTTGTGCCGGGCGCATGTCGTGCGAGACGCCGCAGCGAGGGCACACGTGGCGGCCACGCCAGTTGACAATCGAATTGATCGAGAGACAGATTCGGGTTATAGGCTGGATCATTCGCGATCAGGTCACGCCAATGATGCCGCATGTAATCGATCTCCGCGGTTGCCCGGGCGATCTTCTCGGCAGTATCGTCCCGGCCGCGCGTGGCCGACTCGTGGTGATACAAGACGGCATGCGGTGTCCAGACTACCGTATAGCCCGCCTCTCGCACTCGAAGGCAAAAGTCGACATCGTTGAATGCAACGGCGAGATCGCGTTCGTTCAATCCACCGAGTTGCCGATACAGCGATCGCCTGACGACGAGACATGCACCGGTTACCGCAGACAACGACTGCGTCGTTACAGCACGCGCCTGATATCCCGGTTCGTCGCGCCCCAAACCGCGATGCAGGTGATCGGCGCAGCCGGCGAGCCCGACGATTACGCCCACATGCTGAACGGTGCCGTTCGAATAGAGCAACTTGACACCGACAACGCCGACCTCCGGGCGCGACGCATGCCCCATCACCTCGTCGAGCCAGTCGCCATCGATGATTTCGACATCGTTGTTGACAAGCGCCACGAACTCCCCTTGCGCAATATCGACCGCGCGATTGTTGAGCGCCGAGTAATTGAACGGACTATCGTCCCGGAGAATTCGAACGCCCCGATCGACCGACAGCCGCGCCATGTAATCAAGCGTGTCCGGATCATCGGACCCGTTGTCGACGATGATGATCTCGAAAGCGGGATATTGCGTTTTTGCGAAAATCGAATCGACGCAACGGCTCAGTAGCGAGAATCCGTTACGCGTGGGAATGATGATCGTGACGAGCGGCGCCGGTTTCGGAACGGGATACCGTACGTGACGGCCGTATTCCGTCGATGTGACCGTTGCCTGAACCCCGGCCCGCGCGAGGTGACGTACGACTGCGAGCCTGCCTGCATCGCGTGCATCGCGTTCGGCAACCAGATCCCGACTCGATTCAGGTTCGGCACGCGCGTGATATAGCACGCGAGGAATGTGAATGATCCTGTCCCGATGGGTATGTGCTAGGCAGCGCAGCGTCATGTCGTAACACAACGCAGCCCCGTGGCGATGATCCCGCCCGCCGGACGACGTAAAAACATCGGTCCGGTAAACGCCCAGACCGGAAAACAGATCCGACGAGAGCATCAGATTTTCGTCCCAGTCGCTCTTGAAGCGCGGACTGTGTCGAACGCCTTCTCCGTCGATGCAGTCCTCGTCCGAATAGAGCAGGTCGACGTCGGGAGATCGCATGATCGCATCGGCCACGACATAAAGACTATGGCGCGGGAGTACGTCGTGCTCGCCGAGGAACATGACCCACGCCCCGCTCTCGGCGAGCGCCCGATCAAGCGTCGATCGGGCTTCCGCCAGAGGGTGGCGTCCAATCACACGGATGCGCGTATCCGCACGAATGTCCAGTGGAATCAATTCAGCGAGATCCGGGCCCGGACGGCAATCGACAATCAGGAGTTGCCAATGCGCGTAGATCTGCGTCACGACCGAACGGATGGCCGTTTCCCAGTATGGCGATCGCGCGTCGGACACCTCCACGCCGATCGCAAACGTCGGGCCACCGACAAATTCGCTTAGATTGTCCTGCATGATCCGGCAGGTATCGGTGCTCGGCGTGTCGAAGTGACGAATCCAGTCCGGGTATCCGACCAGCAGTTCCGATGCATCGAACAGACGACAGTAATCGTGCCACGCCCGCGCAATGTCGGCTCGATCGTGGCGAGCCTCCGGCAAATCGTAGTCGTCGCCGCATGGCTTGTACCTTGGGTGCAGCGCTTCGAGCTTGGTCATGAGGCGCGAAAGCGCAAACCGCGTCGTGACCCTCGCGAGGCGAAACGTCTCGATTCGGTCGACGGAGCGATCGTCGAGATCGATCTCGATTTCGATCTTTCCGCGTGCAGGGAGATGTACGAGCCGCTTGCGCACCTGGCGTGCGTCGAGTTCCATCGCGAGCGTCGCGGACGATGGTCCGGCGTGCAGCCTCAACCGCGCTCGCACCTGCGCCGCCCGGCCATTCGGGCGAAGCTCGATCATGTACCAGCCTGGCAGCAACTGGACGTCGACCAGGTAAGCCCGGGATCCCGGCTGATCATCCGACGAGCGCGATTCGGCATCGGACAGATCAACCAGGAAGGGCATCCCCCACGTCAGGCGCAGGGCATTGAAGTCAAACATGGACTGGCGCGGGAAACGACTCAAAAGTATTCTGCATCCCTGAAAGCAGGCGCTGCCCCGTCCTTTCCGGACACCAGCGGTTCACCGGAGATGGGCCATTCGATAGCAAGCGTCGGATCGTCCCAGCGGATCGCCCGTTCGGCATCCGGATACCAGTAATCGGTGGTCTTGTACAAGAACTCCGCTGCATCGGACATGACGACAAAGCCGTGCGCGAAACCTTCCGGAACCCATAACTGGCGCTTGTTCTCCGCAGACAACACCACGCCGACCCATTGCCCGAACGTCGGCGACGCGCGACGGATATCGACCGCGACGTCGAACACTTCCCCCGCGACTACCCGAACCAGTTTGCCCTGTGCGTGACTGATCTGATAGTGCAGGCCTCGAACGACGTTCTTCGCCGATTTCGAGTGATTGTCCTGCACAAACTCGACGGAATACCCAACCGCTTCCTCGAATACGCGATGGTTGAAGCTTTCAAAGAAGAAGCCGCGTGCATCACCGAACACTTTCGGATCGAAGATCTTGACATCGGGAATGGCAGTTGCAGTTACGTTCACTGGACCTTTCCTTCTTTCAGAATGTTCAACAGGTAGCGGCCATAGCCATTTTTGCTGAGCGGCTGCGCGAGACGTTCGAGCTGTTCGGCGTCGATATAGTCGAATCGATACGCAATCTCTTCGACGCATGCGATCTTCAGCCCTTGCCGATGCTCCATCGTAGCGATGAAGTGCGACGCCTCGAGCATCGAATCGTGCGTACCGGTATCGAGCCATGCGAAACCACGCCCCATGGTCTGCACGTTGAGCAAACCATCCCGCAGGTACAGGGCGTTCAAGTCGGTGATCTCCAACTCCCCGCGCCGCGACGGCTTCAACGATTTCGCAAAGTCCACAACCTTCTCGTCGTAGAAGTAAAGGCCCGTCACCGCATAGTGCGATTTCGGAACCTCGGGCTTTTCTTCGATGCTGATCGCCTTGCCCGTCGAATCGAACTCGACGACGCCATACCGTTCGGGATCCTGTACGTGATAGGCGAAGACCTGCGCACCCGAGGTCTTGTCGGCCGCCCCCTTCAACAGGCTGTCAAGATCATGCCCATAAAAGATGTTGTCGCCCAGAATCAGCGCCGACGGGTCCCCACCGATGAAAGATTCTCCCAGGAGGAACGCCTGAGCGAGACCGTCCGGACTGGGCTGCACCTTGTATTGCAGACGAATCCCCCATTGCGAGCCGTCGCCCAGCAATTGCTCGAACCGTGGTGTATCCTGGGGCGTCGAGATGATCAGAATATCCTGGATCCCCGCCAGCATCAGCGTGCTCAGCGGATAATAGATCATCGGTTTGTCGTAGATCGGCAGAAGTTGCTTGCTGACCGCCTGTGTCGCCGGATAAAGACGGGTGCCCGACCCTCCGGCAAGAATAATGCCTTTGCGCTTCATGCTTGTTCTTCTTTCGTGTCAGTCGTGCAGTTGCTCGAAAACGTAATCAACACCGTGGCGCCAATCCGGAAGCGATATTCCGAACGTCGACATCAGCTTGCCGCAATCGAGTCGCGAGTTCATCGGTCGCTTCGCAGGCAGCGGATACTCGTGTGTCGCGATCGGTGCGATATCGGTCGAGCGCAATTTCAGATCGAGACCCCGTGCTTCCGCAAGCGCCACGATGTGACGCGCATACGCGCACCAGTTCGTCTCGCCCGATGCTGCGAGATGGTATGTCCCGAACGCAAAGCGTTCGCGATGCTTGAAATAGCAGGCGACTAGGTGCGCTGTCACATCGGCGATTAGCGCAGCCGAAGTGGGCGCCCCCGTCTGATCGGCCACGATGCGCAGCTGGTCGCGTTCACCGGCGAGGCGCAGAATCGTCTTGAGGAAATTGCCGCCGTGCGCGCCCACGACCCAGCTCGTTCGAAGAATCAGGTGCTGCTCATAGGCTTGCCGAATGGCATCCTCGCCTTTGCACTTGGTCGCCCCGTAGACCGATTGAGGGTTGATGGGAGCGTCCTCCCGGTACGGCTCTACACCCGTGCCGTCGAATACGTAGTCGGTCGAGTAGTGGAAGAGCGACACGTTGCGCGCGCGCCCCCATCGAGCCATGACGCCCGGCGCCTCGGCATTGACCGCTCGGGCCTGCTCCGGCTCGCTCTCCGCCTTGTCCACTGCCGTGTACGCTGCAGGATTGACGATGAGGTCGGGTTGATGGCGATCCAGCGCCGCTACGATGCTGGCGGCATCGCCGAGATCCATGTCGCGGCGAGTCAGCGCGACCACCTGTCCGAGCGGCGCAAGCGCACGCCGCAACTCGAAGCCGACCTGCCCATTCGAACCCGTAATCAGGATGCGCGGCATCGTCATTCTCCGTAGTGGCTTTCGATCCACGTACGATACTGGCCACTTGTGACGTTCTTCACCCATACCTGATTCGTCAGGTACCACTCGACCGTCTTGCGGATACCGGTATCAAATGTCTCCGCAGGTTTCCAGCCAAGTTCGCGCTCGAGCTTGCGCGCATCGATCGCATAACGGCGATCATGGCCCGGTCGGTCCTGAACAAAGCTGATCTGCGCCGCATACGACTTACCGTCATCGCGCGGCTGCAGTTCATCGAGGATCGTGCAGATCGTACGCACGACCTCGATGTTCGGTTTTTCGTTCCAACCGCCAACATTATAGGTCTCACCGAGCGCACCATTCGCCAGCACCGTGCGAATCGCTGAACAGTGATCCTTGACGTAGAGCCAGTCGCGAATCTGCTGACCATCGCCATAGATCGGCAGCGGCTTGCCTGCGAGCGCGTTCAGGATGATCAGCGGAATCAGCTTTTCGGGGAAGTGATACGGACCATAGTTGTTCGAGCAATTGGTGGTCACAACCGGCAACCCGTACGTATGGTGCCACGCGCGCACCAGATGATCCGATGCGGCTTTGCTCGCCGAATAGGGGCTGTTCGGCTCGTACGCATTGGTTTCAGCAAACGGCGGATCGTTCTGCGCAAGCGTGCCGAACACTTCGTCGGTAGAGACGTGCAGGAACCGGAATGCGCGACGCTCGTCTTCCGAGAGATCCGACCAGTATGCGCGGACCGACTCAAGCAGATTGAATGTACCGACAATGTTCGTCTGGATGAAATCGCCCGGGCCGTGAATCGACCGGTCGACGTGCGACTCGGCCGCGAAATTAATCACCGCACGCGGTCGATGTTCGGCAAGCAGCTTCGAAACAAGCTGACGATCACCGATGTCGCCGCGAGCAAAACTGTATCGTGAATCGCCTTCCAGCGATTTCAGCGTGTCCAGGTTCCCTGCATAAGTCAACTTGTCAAGGTTGACGACAGGTTCATCGGAACCTGCCAGCCAATCGAGAACAAAGTTTCCGCCGATGAATCCGGCTCCCCCCGTAATCAGCAACATGCTAGTTACCTTTACTCACTTCAATTGATTGATGTCCTATGCGTGATCGCGAGGCATTCGTCAAACTCGAACCCTGTCTTCCTCGCAATCACGTATCCAGCTTACTCGACCACAATGCCTCGGCCGCAGTAGAAATCATCGAGGGCAAGCGCTGAAAAGACCTGCTTTTCGTTGCCGGACAATCTCGCCACGAACCGCGAAAACAGCTCCTCGCAACTCGTCTTGCTGATTTGCAGTGTCCCTGACATCTCGTCGCGGAAACGGACCGCTTCCTTGACGAAATCCATTGCGCCTTGCTGCAACTCGTGCCGGCATTCCCGCCCCTGATCGATGTAATCGCCCGCTTCGCGATACTCGACGGAATCGGAAGATGCATAGCGGATCACCTGCTCGTCATCCGCGCTCAGCATCTTTTCCAGCAAGAAGCTGTTGAGGAACATCAGCGGCGCAGTCGGCGCCCGCTCCACCCCTTCCGCAAAGCATCCCGCCACCGTGACACCGTCGCTGGCTTGCAGTGCCTGCCCCTTCGTATCGGTCATCAGATAGAGACCATGCACCTTCTGATCGAGCAGCTTGACCAGATGCCGCTGAATGGTCGCGCCATAACCAACATCGACCACGGCCCCGTTACCATCGGCATCGAGCCCCTTGTCGCGCAAGTAATCCAGCGCGCTTTCACGCTCCACACTCGCCTGCCTGAGAATGTGAGGCGTGATGAAGTGCAGGAACGGGCGAATATGGTCGATATCGTGATCCATGATCGTCAGGGGCTCGTTTCGCGACCATACCTTTGCCCGCTCGCATGCTGCCCACTGCCGATCGTCCAGCACGGTGCCAAATCGCTCATCCAGGAACATCGCCATGGATGCGCCATAGAAATTGTTTGCCGCCGCAATGTCGAAAATATCCTCGACCGTGCGAATGCACGGCACGGTGACCGCCCGACGTGAAATCAGCAGATATTCGCTGCGGACCGCGTTCTCCTGACCTTCCTGCCAGCAATCAAAGACCTGCTTGAGGAACTTGCCCTCGCGCGCCAGAAAATACAGGCGATCCAACTCGTTGTCTCGCACCTTGTCACGCAGCCATTCCGAAAAGGCAACCACGACCGGACCGAGCAGGCTGTATCCGACCGCGCGCGCGTTCGCGCCGAACATATCGTCGGCCGAAAAATCGGGGTAGCTGATCGGCCCGAAGTTTTCCGACGCAAGCGTGCCGAACAGAAACTGATCAGCCGCCGGCGCGGTTTCCGCGTTCGGGACCAGATCGGTGAGTCGCGGCATCGCGCGCATCATGTTAGTCGGTTTGACAATGTGCAATGCCCTGATGCCCATATCCGCAGGGATCTGGAAATCCGACCGCTCGTTGTCGCCGATCATCACCATTTGGTTCGGCGTAATTCTCTCCTGAGCCAGAATGTGCTCATACAGCTTGCCACTGTCCTTGCGTACACCGACTTCAGACGACAGATAAAGGTGGTCCCAACCGTCGATGCCGCAGCGCTTCAGCATCTCCTCAATGACCGGACGCGTCAGGAACATGTCGCTGGCCAAGATGACCCGTTTGCCCTTTTGTGCGGCAAATTTCAGGAGCGTCGCAACTTCACGCCTCGGCCGGACCGACTGGATTTCGAGTTCGATTTCCCGGTGGGGTGTCAGGAATTTCCGCTCGCCGCGCTGCTCGACGGCAAGCTGAGCGTAGATGTCGTGGATATCGACATCGGTCCCCTTGATTTCTCTCGCCCGGCCTTCAGCCTGCACACGAAGCTCGCGGAACCCGGCGATCCCGTTCCGTACATATTCGGCATCCAGCAGGCACTTGACGTAGTCGGCATCGAGCAATGGCCGCGTTAACAGCGTGTCGAAAATGTCGAACGCAACGACCTTCACATCGTCGTTCGCGATCGCGGAATGCAGATGTTCAAGCGGCCGATCAATATACTGATTGAGCCGCCAGCGCGACCAGCTCGGCGTGCGCGTATCACGAAGGACACCAAGCTGGAAATTGCGTGACGTCGGGATGACGCCGAGCATCCGCTCGATGCCATGCGCCAACGTACCGTCGGTCTGCCCCTGCTCTGGCGGGAAATTGCTCCACTCCAGCCCTGCTTCCAACAGCGGTCTGACCGCTTCGGTGCACGCCCAGAACATCGAGCCGGCCGGGAAATCAAAATAACCGTCCGGGAGTTTCTCCACGCCGAAACGCGGAGCCCATGCTCGCGCCACGCCCGAATTGGCCAGCCACGTATTGGCCATATAGGGCAGGTTGTAGAAACATTGCGGATAGATCATGCCGTAGCGGCCACTCTTGAGCGCTCGCAAAAACAACGCGATCCTTTCAGGCTGCTCGAAAAGCGAATTCAGCAAGTACTCACGCCAGCCGTCCGTTTTCCCGTTGTTGTACAACGACTTCTTGGTCTGGATATGCGAAATGACATCGTATTTCGCCATTTCCTTGCCGAACTCGACAACGAACGGCGCGATATCGCGCCCGATATTGGGCACCACGCGGACATCGACCCGTGCAGCATTCGGAATGGTCGAAAAAACCCTTGCGACAGACTCGCGGGCGGCCTCGTTTGCAGTCGAGGCATAAAGGTCGAACGAGCAGGGTATCCGGCTCAGATACTGGGCGAACTCGCCAGCCAGATCCGCATAGTACATATGCGCGTGCACCGCGACGGAAATACCCTGAACCGCGGATACGTCGATACCACCCGGACCAACGAACTCCGCCGGCTGCGCACGCATATGGTCGAGATCAGGCCGGTCCGAAAAGTCGCCGCCTTCGATCCTTTTGAGGAGATCATTTATCCCGGAATAATTTTCCGTAAAATAAGTGAAATTGGCCGACGGCTTTCTTCCGATCCGCGCACCGATCCATAAATAATGATAAGCCGGCTCGAGACCAATCCAGGCGACGTCCGGGTACTCTCTCAAATACCATTCGGCGTCAAAATGCTTCCAACCGCGAATTGCGGCTACCTTTCTCTCATTGATAGCTTCAATCACAGTTACACCCCTTTTTTAACAATGCGACCTTCTTTAATACCATGATTGATATAGTGCCGCAGAGGATCGGTTCTACCCTCCAGAACATCGGGGTAAGTGGCAACATAATCATCTGAATCGAACAGCCCTTGCTCCTTCAGCGAGACTTTCTGCCACTTGTGGCTGAAATAGGCCGGAAGCCAGGCGAGCGCCCGCGCCTTGGTGGAAGTTGAAAATCCTTTGGTCAAAACGGAGATGACCCGGCACAACCATTCGATCTGCATGGTCATACTCGAGATATGCTGATCGCGCTCCTGAATCAGTCGCGTCAAACCGCCGATCTCGCGAAAGCGCTCGTGCAGGCGGTCATCGCTCGTCGCTTTCTGGGCGGCAACGTCGGCGAGCCGGGCTTCAAAAGTACGCTGCCTCTCCGCAGAATCCGCGTGCCCCTTCGCAATTTCCGCGGTCAGGGCCTGCATCTGCCGGCCCAATTCCTCGATATGCAGATCGCGTTCTTGAATGATCCGTGTCAAACCGCCGATTTCACGAAAACGCTCGTGCAAACGGTCGTCGCTGGACGCCTTTTGAACAGCTAGTTCCGCAAGCGCGGCCTCGAAAGATTCTTGTCGGGCGGCGGTACCGGCACGCTCCCTCGCGAGCTCCGCCGTCAATGCCTGCAACTGCGTACCCTGTTCGTCGCGCTGCTGATCGTGTTCCCGTACAAGCTGGACCAGATCGTCGATTTGCTTATGCAAACGCTTTTCGTTCGCCGCCCGCTGAGTGTCGAGTTCCACACGTTGCGACTCGAGCGTCCGCTGCAACGCGGTGACATTCGCACGCTCCCTGGCGATTTCGGCAGTCAGTGCCTGCAACTGGTCATCCTGTTCCGCAAGTTGCTGGTCGCGTTCGCGGACACGCGCCATCAGCGCTTCGATGCGTTCCTGCAGACTCTCCTCACTTGAAGCATGCCGGGCGGCCAATTCCGCAAGCTGTACGTCAATGGACTGCCGCAACGCGGCTGAGTCGACCCGCTCGGTCTCAAGCGCCTCGGTCAGCGCCCGCAACTGGCCGCTTTGCTCCTCGATACGCTGGTCTCGCTCCTGAACGAACTGCGTCAGACCGCCGATCTGCACGTGCAGGTGAGCTTCGCTCGCCGCTTTCTGGGCAGCGAGTTCGGCGAGGCGTGCCTCGGAAGAACGCTGAAGCTCTGTAACATGCGCCACTTCATCACGCGCTTGGCGCAGAAGTCGCATGTCCTCGCTTTCTTCTGCCGCATTGACAATCAGCGACGACCGCCAGTTCAGCGCATTGGTACAACGAACCTTGTTGTGGACAAAATCCAGATTGAGTTCGGCGTCACAGGGCCCACGACGGAACACTGCGCAGAAATCGTTCCAGGAATCGATTTCCCGTTCCGCGATGAAGCTTTCCACAAGGATCAGATCGAACCCTTCGCTACGCGCCAGATCCTCCAGCGCAAGCCCCGAATCCGGATAGAAACGCCAATAATCCTTCGGATAACGATGCACCGAACCGTTGGAAGGCGCACTTATATAGATGTGACCGCCCGGCTTCACCTTGCGGCACATTTCGATAAAGGTGCGCCAGAAGGCGTTATCGTGTTCGAAGACCGACGAAGCGATGACCAGATCGAAATGCGCATCCGGCACGCCCCAATCGTTGACGCTCGTGATGACGATGTCGACCCCGGCGCCGGCCTCGAAATCCAGCCCGACGTACTCGGCGTTGCGCGGAGAATGATCTCGCAGCGTGCCATTGATATTCTGCGCACCGATCTCAAGTATTTTTGACGAGATCGAAGGCAGATAAGTACCCATGACCAGACCGCCGATCTTATATGCAGTGTTATGCATATACTGATTCCTTGTATATAGAGTTCATTCTCGCTTTATATTTCAAAGCGACTCATAAATTTGAATCGCGTCTTCCACGGTTTCACAAGTCTTGAGTACGCCATTATCCAGGACAGCCGCATGAGTGCAGACATTGCGGATCAGGTCCGTCTGGTGCGCAACAATGATCATCGCTCGATCACCGCGTTTCTCGAACAGTTCGACGTTGCATTTCTGGTGAAAGCGGTGATCCCCGACCGACATGCCTTCATCGATCAGGAAACAGTCGAATTCGATCGACATCGAGATGGCAAACGCCAGCCGCGACGCCATGCCGGAAGAGTAGGATTTGACCGGCTCGTCGAGATACGAACCCAGTTCTGCAAAATCCTCGACCAGATCCAGCGTCTTGCGATAATCAACGTTGTATATGCGGGCAATCAGGCGCACGTTGTCTTTGCCCGTCAGGCTGCCCTGGAACGTGCCGCCAAATGCCAGCGGCCACGACACCGACATCGTCTTGACTACCTCGCCGGAATGCGGTTTGTCCGACCCGCTGATAATGCGAATCAACGTCGATTTCCCTGCACCGTTGCGCCCCAGGATGCCCCACCGCTCACCTGCCCGAACACGAAGGTTGACGCCTTTGAGCACTTCTCGATGCGACCGCCCGTGATGGATCGAGTACCGTTTAGTGACATTACGCAGTTCAATCATGCCCGACCCCAGCTCAGTTCAACTGCACACGCCGAATGGCGATATGCGCAATCGACAGAGCAAAGAGAGTAAAAAATGACAACACTGTCACGGTATAGCCGAGGTAGTACAGCGTCGGCATCCGATCGCCGTAGTAACCATGGTGGAAATACTCGACCGCATCAACCAGCGGAAAATACGTCAACAGTTCGGCGAGTTTCGGAGGCAGAACGTACGTCGGAATGAAGACCCCCGAAAAAGGAATCATCAAATAGAGGATGACGTGCGAAATCCGCTCGATCGCCTCGCTCATCTCGGACAACGCCGCCATGGTCATCACGAAGTTGAACGAAAACCAGACGACCAAAAAGTATCCCAGAATCATGCTGAGCAGGTCGGCCGGAAGTTGGCAGATACCGATCACGACCAACACTGAGTACAGCACAAGAAACGAAGCAGTAGCGCCTGCGAATTCGAGAATGATGCGTGAATACAGTATATCGATCGGCCGAATCGGCTTGTGATGCAGCAATGAGCGGTTGTATTCGATGGCCTTGATTACCCGGCTCGTCGTGTTTCGCCAGAATAGCAGGGTGGGATAGCTGACAGCCAAATACTCGGCCACCGAATACTTTGCCTTTGTTTCGGTATGGCTGAAGATAATCATCACGCCAACCACGAACATCGCCGGCTCAGCCATCATCCACAATACACCCAGCCCTTCGCGGCCAAAGCGAGTGATCATCTCGCGCATGACCAGCGCCCAGACCACCCTGACTTGGATGCGCGCCTGCTCCCAGAATGTCGGCGGACGATAATCAGCGGTCATAGTGCTCTTTCAC
The DNA here is from genome assembly GCF_001718555.1 of Burkholderia metallica. Classification (NCBI taxonomy): domain Bacteria; kingdom Pseudomonadati; phylum Pseudomonadota; class Betaproteobacteria; order Burkholderiales; family Burkholderiaceae; genus Burkholderia; species Burkholderia metallica. Next base: position 772,219 of record NZ_CP013401.1, on the reverse strand, counting down.
TCCACCGATCACGATGGTCAACACGCCCCACAGAATAAGGCCGAGCAGGAAGGTAGCGAGAATGGCACGTCCGCGGCGCGGACTCATCGCATAGTCCGGCAGGCTGGGTTCAGAAATGCGCTCGAGGTAGAGCTGCTTGCGCTCGGCCTCGACACGCGCCTGATCCAGCAACGTGATGGCGCCGGCAAGGATCTTGTCGGCAACTTCCTTCTCCAGTGTCAGGCGCTGAAATTCGGCCGCCTTGCTGGCGAGCGATGCCCCTTGCCCGCCGGCCACGCGCTGGCTCACCTGATCGATCGCCTGCTGCAGCAGCTTTGCGCGATCCCGCAGCGTCGGCAGCCCCGGATTGTTCGGCGACAGTCGCTCCATTTGGGCGATCTGCACGCGAGTTGCAATCAGATCGTCCTGAAGCTTGCCCACCTGCTGCAGCGGAATCGTCGACTGACGCTCCGGGTCGATCACACCCGCGGAATTCCGGTAATGTGCTAGCGCCAACGTGGCGACCCGGTCACTTTCCTTGGCCACGTCGACGTCGTGCTGTGCTGAATTGATCAAATCCGCGCGGGCCCGGGTGTTCATCTGATTGACGATCCGCTCGCCCAGTTCCAGCAGGCGCTTGTTCATGCTCCATGCAAGATGAGGGTCGTACGCGTTCGTGCTCAAAGTCACAATCGGGGACTCGCTATCGACCTTTGCATCGACAATATTCTTGCCGTAGTAAAGGTAGAACTCTTCCAGACTGTCATTCAAGCCAAGGAAGGAAAAACGGTTAAAAAAATCAATCGCCCCGCTCTGGAAGGCCGACTTGATGTTCTGCTCCTTGTCCAGCACCATCATCGCATCTCGAGATAGGATGTATTTCTGAACCGTATACGAATCCCCCTCGGACTGAGAAAATCCCCCGACACCCTTCAGCAGGCCGCCCAACCCCGAAACACTGGATTGCTGCGGGCTACGAATCAGAAAACTGCTGACCGACGTATATTGATCGCTCGCAATGAGACCAAAATAAATAATTGAAATAGCAGTAGGGATAACGACCGTTATCAAAAACAAACGGTTAGCGCGCTTCAGAAATTTCATAATCATTTGAATGTCTGGACGCCAGACACGATCGGATAAGCGACGGAGAACACCAAATTCAGCACCTTCTGCAGTTCCGCGACCGGCGCATTGGAAACGTAGAGAACGTCCTTGTTGCCCATCATGAAGCTTTGCGCCACGAAGAACGAATCCGGATCCTTCAGGTTGATGTGATAGATAACCGGAACTTTGCCGTTCGCCGTCGTGCGCACCGGCTGATTGGGCCACTGGAGCGCTTGCTGATCCTCCAACCGGAAGATGAACACGCCCTGCGCGTCCGAGCGCGAATCTTGTAGACCGCCCGCCCGCGCCAACGCCTGCGCCAGCGTAATACCTTGCGCCTCGAAATTGACTTCCTCGTTCTTGCCCGTCGCGCCAAACGCCGTAAAGCTGTAAGGCTGGAACAACGCCGTGACGACGTCGCCCGCCTTGAGCGGCACATTCTGGCGCGGGTCGCGAATCACCGACTCCAGCGGCTCCTGCGCGACGGTTTCGCCACGCGTCACCTGAATCATGATCTTGTTGATCGGCTGCTTGACGCCGCCGGCTGCAGCGACTGCGTCGAGCACGCGCTCGCCGCGCGCGCTCAACTGCATGCGCGTGCTGCTCGACACATCTCCTACCACGGTGACGTACGAGGTTTCGTTACGCGCCAGCTGCACTAGCACCTGCGGGTCGTGCGCGATGGTCTTGAGACGCGCGGCAATATAGGATTGCAATTGACTTGGCGTACGACCCACCGCCTTTATCGCGCCAACGAACGGCACATGGATGTTGCCGTTTCCGTCGATCACTTGCGTCGGCAGCTTGGTCAACCGTGCGCCGGTTGGGACACTGCTAGGCGTCGGGGCGTCGCTCGTACCCCCGCCAAACAGCGTGGCAGGCGGCGCTTCCCAGATCGACACCTCCACGACGTCGCCCACGCCCAACTGTTGCTGAAACGCAGAGTTGTCGCCCAGGGTCGCTGCGAAGTCCGTATTCTTTCGGCCCGCATAGAGTTGCCGCGCAATCTGGTCAGTCACATCAACGACTTGAATGCCTTGCAGACTGACCTGATTTGTGCCAGTACCGCTGGCATTAATTTCGGAACGACTGGGCCCAGACGTGGGAATGGCCCCGCACGCAGCCAACCCAATGGCACCGCCGATGGCGGCGGCCAACAATACACCGCGATTTAAACTCTGCATTTAACAATCCAGTCATTCAAAGGCCGCCGGATTTTACCGCACAATGTAAGATGTACCGGTAAATTTCCCGGCATGGCGCAGCCGAAACGTCGATAGGAAACCGTCAGGTTTCGTCGGCATTTGGCAGTCCAGCTCCCCGGTTTTACACGTAGCCGAATCCCTCGTCTGGTAAGGTGCGGGCCGGTGCGGCACAAAATGGGGCGGGCTCAGTAGTCATTGCTGCCGCGCAAGGGCGCGAGCGGATCGGTAAATCTGACATCAAACTTCAGTTGTTCGGCATGCTCGCCGCTTGCGCTGATCAATAAACGCGCACGCACGAATTGTCCCGCCATGCGAGATGCCATAGAATTACCCGGCGGAATTGTTGCATGAGCCATCAGGCTTGGGCAAACAGAAACATTCTTCATTTTCCGCACGCACAACCAAATTGCACCCGCGTGACAAAAATACTTCTAGACGTCACCCGTCTTGCCACCCGCTTTTATGATGGCCTGATCCCCACCGGGGTAGACAGAGTTGGACTGGCGTACATCCGCCGATACGGCGATCGCGCACGCGCAGTCCTGAGTGAACGCGGTTTTTCCACCGTTTTAACGGAAAAAGACTCACAGAAGACGTTTTCGTTGCTGCTGTCGCCCGATCGCGACCGATGGGCGCTGCGCAGAATAATTGCTTCCGCGTTGCTAAACCGGCTTCGATCGACGAAATTCGATCGCGCAATTTTGTTGCATACAAGTCACAACGGGATGGAGTTCACCCGTTACTATCGGGCGATGGCGCAACGCAACGCGCACGCGGTCTTCATGGTCCACGATCTCATTCCGCTGACGCACGCCGAGTACTGCCGCCCCGGTGTGGACGCATCGCATCGTGCCCGCATCCATACCGCACTACGTTATGCGAGCGGCCTGATCAGCAATTCACAGGCGACCTACGACGAACTGGCGAACGAAGCCCGGCGAGCGTCGCTGCCGCTCCCCCCCGTCGTCGTCGCGCCGCTCGCACCCGCCGTGGAACCTCATCCGCCGAGCATGGCTCCGATCGAGGCTCCCTACTTCGTGATGCTCAGCACGATCGAGCCGCGCAAGAACCATTGGTTCATCCTGCACGTCTGGCGGCGCCTGGTCGAACAGATGGGAGAATCCGCCCCCAAGCTCGTGGTCATCGGTCGGCGCGGCTGGGAATGCGAGAACGTTGTCGATATGCTGGAGCGCTGCGCCACGATCCGCGGTGCGGTCATCGAAGAATCGGATTGCAGCGACGAACGACTCCATGCTTGGTTGCAGCACGCGCGGGCACTCGTCTTCCCGTCGTTCGCCGAAGGCTACGGCATGCCGCTCGTCGAAGCGTTGATGTTGGGCGTGCCGGTGCTCGCCAGTGACTTGCCGGTCTTTCACGAGATCGCGTCGGACATTCCTGACTATCTCGACCCGCTCGACGGACCGGGATGGCTCTCGCGTATCCGAGAGTACGCTCGTTCGGACAGCAGCGAGCGTGCGAATCAACTCACGCGGATCGAGCGCTTTCGAGCCCCGACCTGGGGCGAGCACTTCGACCGTATTGATGGCTTCCTCGATTCGCTCCGGTAAATGATTCCGGCCCCTACTGAGCATCCGATGACGTCCGCCCCCCGAGGATTCGACGCACGTGCAATCGCACGAGGCAAACGCTTGATAGGCTGGCTGACCGGAACGTCGCCGTTCGTGTGGATTGACTCCCGGCTTGGCGTCGCGCTTGCCCGAACTTCCGCGTCGATCGGACGCCCTGTGTACCCGGTATGCCCGGGCCCCGTCTTCGCCCGCCACGCAGCGCATGCGCCGCCCCTTTCGTGGTTCCATGTTCCATTGGATCTGGTTGCCCGCGGCGGGCTGGTCGGGGCACTCGAGCGCATGCTCAAGGCCTCTCACATCACCGACACTGACGAGCGATGCCGCGACCTGATACGCCGAGTGCTCGACAGCGACGCGTTGCATGTTCGGCATCGGGTAGCCGCATTGCCGAATGCATGGCTCGAATCCGGCAATGCCAAGCGCATTGTGCTGATCGATGAACGCGAAACGTCGCATGTCGACATGTGTACTCGTGCAACGCTCCGCCGCCGGAACTTTGCTGCGATGGCGGATGCGGCGTGTGCTGCACACCCCGACGCCGACCTGTGGATCCTGCGCTCAGCCGATGCAGGTGTCGGCAATTGGCTTTCGACGAAGACGCAACTGCCCGGAAAGGCGAGGATCCTCGACATCGCGCATTCCTTGCGGGACGTGCTGCGGCGCGCCGATGCCGTCCATGTCGTGGGTGCGTCTGAAGGGATGGCGGCACTTCTGGCCGGCGTACCCGTCCATGTGTTCGGCACGCCCTACTACGCAGGCTGGGGACTGACGCACGACCACACCGCCATGCCGGAGCGCCGTGCACGCCCTTCAGTATCCGCATTATTTGATGCCGCATTCCTGCAGCTCGCGTGTTACCTTGACCCGACGCATGGCACACAAGGCACGCTCGATACCGCACTCGACTGTATCGAACTGCAACATGCCGTCGCCGACCGGTACAGTGATCTCGGCCGAGTGGCCGGCGTGCGCTTCCAATGGTGGAAGCGGCCCTACGCCACCCCCTACTTGTCCGCGGGAGGCGGAGCGCTGCGCTGGATCGCGGATCCGCGCGATACCGATGCCGACGAACACGCTGCGATATGGGGCGGACGATCAGCCGACGGCCTGCCGACCGGCGTCGCCCACGTCCGGATCGAAGACGGCTTCATCCATTCGACGGGACTCGGTTCCGACATGTCGCCGCCGTGCAGCCAGGTAATCGACCGCCGCGGCCTGTATTTCGACGCGAGTCGTCCAAGCGACCTGACCGTCATCCTCAATCAGACCACGTTCGACGAAGCGGAATTACAGCGCGCGGCAACACTCAGGCAGGAGATCGTGCGGCTCGGGCTCACGAAATACAATCTCGGCCGTCAGGCGCCGACATGGCATATCCCCCATGACAAGCATGTCGTGCTCGTGGCCGGCCAGGTTGCCGACGACGCGTCAATCCGTTTGGGAACAGGCACGATAGCCACATCGGAAGCATTGTTGAAGGAAGTGCGTGCTCGCCGGCCGGATGCATTCATCATTTACAAACCGCATCCGGACGTACTGTCCGGTAATCGCGCCGGTCTCGTCGACGCGGAACATCTCGCGGACATCGTCGACACGGACGCGGATCTCATTTCGCTGATCGACGTGACGGACGAACTACATACGCTCTCGTCACTTGCCGGCTTCGACGCATTGATACGCGGGAAGGAAGTCCATACCTATGGCCTGCCCTTTTATGCTGGCTGGGGACTGACGCAGGATGCGCTGGAACAGCCGTGGCGCGAACGTCGACTATCGCTCGACATGCTGACGGCGGGGGTGCTGCTTCGCTACGCGATCTATTGGGACTGGCAGCTCTCTTTGTTCACGACGCCAGAGGCAATCGCCCGGCAACTCGCGCCGAATGCGGCCCGGCCGCTCGATAAAATACGCGGAAACCGCGCCCGCCCGCTCGTCAAGGCAATACGCTGGACTCGCAACGCGATCCGTTATGCCGGCTGGCAAGGGCAGCAGTATTTTCGCAATCGAGCGATGCACTGACGACGATCGGCACAGTGGGTGCCTGACGACATAGTCGCTCACGGATGCATCGGGCACTTGCCGTTCGAACCGGTTCAGATGCCGTTTGCACGGCACGCACACGCGTCCTGCCCGTTTCCCATTACGTCAACCAATGTCAGCCCGGTTGCCCGCCCGTCACAGCTCAGGTTATAAAAGCGCCACCCATCCGGTGCATGCGCCGCCCCTTCCACCCTTGACTTCGGAGAACGCATGATCGATCTCGCCACCGCCCAGCAATTCCTGATGACCCGCGGCCTGGACTTCGGCCTCAACCTCCTCGCCGCGATCGTGTTGTGGTTCGTCGGCCGCTGGGCGATCCGCATCGGCACCCGCCTGCTCGGCAAGGTCGTGCGCCGCAGCGGCAAGGTCGACCCGACGCTGACCGACTACCTGACCTCCGTCGTCGGCGTGCTGTTGACGATCCTGCTGATCCTCGCGATCCTGCAGATCTTCGGTGTACAGACGACTTCGTTCGCCGCGCTGCTCGCCGGCCTGGGCCTCGCGATCGGCACCGCCTGGGGCGGCCTGCTCGCGCATTTCGCCGCCGGCGTGTTCATGCAGGTGCTGCGCCCGTTCAAGATCGGCGACGTGATCAGCGCGGGCGGCGTCACGGGCACCGTGAAAGAGCTCGGCCTGTTCGGCACGACGATCATCACCGCCGACAACATCGTGACGATCGTCGGCAACAACAAGATCTTCTCGGACAACATCGCCAACTACAGCGCGACGTCGCACCGCCGCGTCGACCTGACCGCGAAGATCGCGAACAGCGTCGATGCGGTCGACGCGATCAGCCGCCTGAAGGCGTCGATCCAGCAGATCCCGAACGTGCTGACCAGCCCGGCGCCGGACGTCGGCGTGCTGCAGTTCACGCCGGAAGGCCCGCTGCTGTTCGTTCGCCCGTCCACGGCACCCGAAAACTACTGGCAGGTGTACTGCGACACCAACCGCGTGATCCTCGAGACGTTCCGAGACGCGCAATACCCGACGCCCGAAACCCCGGTCGCGCATCGCACCGCGTAACGGCAACATCGGACGAAGAAAAAGCGCGGCGCGTGCCACGCTTTTTCATTACCACGCTTTGTTAGAATGACTCCCCCGGCAACCGAGCCGTCACCCATTCGCCCTGACCCAGGCATCCCCGCATGAGTCTCCACCCGATCCTCCTGTGCGGCGGCAACGGCAGCCGGCTGTGGCCGATGTCCCGCAGCAACTACCCGAAGCAGTATCTGAAGCTGGCGGGAGAACAAACCCTTGTCCAGCAGACCGTTCTGCGCGCAAGCGAAATACCTGGTGTCGCGCCTCCCGTCATCGTCGCGAACCACGCGCATCGCTTCATGATTGCCGAGCAGCTGCAGCACACCGGTGTCGAGCCGCAGACCATCGTGCTCGAACCGCTCGGCCGCAACACCCCGCCGGCGATTGCCGTCGCGGCACACCTCGCGTTGCGCGACGATCCGGATGCGTTGCTTCTGGTATTGCCGTCGGACCACATCGTCCAGAATCTGCCGGCATTTATCACGGCCGTCGACACTGCGACCGCGGTCGCAAAGCGCGGACATCTCGTCACATTCGGGATTCCCCCCGCCGAGCCGCACACCGGATACGGGTATATCCGCCGCGGCGAAGCGCTTGAAACCGGCAATGGCGCTCATGCCGTCGATGCGTTCGTCGAAAAGCCGAACCGCGAGCGCGCGGCAGAATTCCTCCATGACGGCCGCTATTACTGGAACAGCGGCATGTTCCTGCTGAACGCATCGGTCTATCTCGACGAGATCGCGCAACATGCACCCGACATCGCCCGACATGCAGCATTGGCACTCGAACGGGCGCAACAGGATTACGATTTTCTGCGTCTTGATACCGAGGCATTCGCCGCTATTCCGGACATCTCCATCGACTACGCCGTCATGGAAAAGACGAAACGCGCGGCCGTGGTCGCAGCTCCCGAACTCGGCTGGAGCGATGTCGGTTCGTGGAGTGCGCTCGCCGATATCGCCACGCGCGACGGCCAAAACAATACGATTTCCGGCGACATCTATACGGATAACGTCGCAAACTCCTACATCCGTGCGGAGCATCGGATGGTTGCGGCAATCGGCGTCCGGGATGTGGTCGTAGTCGAAACCGCGGACGCCGTCCTGGTCGCGCATCGCGACCACGTCCAGGACGTAAAGAAGGTCGTCGAACAACTGAATCGTTCAGGACGACTTGAATCCGTCACGCACCGTCGAGTCCCGCGACCGTGGGGCTCCTATGAAAGCATTGATTCCGGCGATCGCTTCCAGGTCAAGCGGATCATCGTCGCTCCCGGAGCACAACTGAGCCTGCAAATGCACCATCACCGTGCCGAACATTGGATTGTCGTGAAAGGTACGGCGCTCGTGACGAATGGCGATGCAGAAATCATCCTTACCGAGAATCAATCGACGTACATCCCTCTCGGCACTCCGCATCGGCTTAGAAACCCCGGCAAGATTCCGCTCGAACTGATCGAAGTCCAGTCGGGCTCGTATCTCGGTGAGGACGACATCGTCCGCTTCGAAGACACCTACGGTCGCGCAGCATCGTAGCCGCGGCATTTCGCGATTCACACTACCCCAGGTCTCGATCCAGCGCCCGGAAGCACAATACCCGACGCCCAAAACCCCCGTCGCGCATCGCACCGCGTAACGCGCAACACCCGCAACGGACGAAAAAAAAGCGTGGCACCCGCCACGCTTTTTCACTGCACCGAAAAGAAAACGAAACACCCCGCTCAGCGCCCACCCGCCTTCGGCACATTGTCCGACTGCTTGCCGCGCACCAGCTTCCACACCGCGCCAAGCGCAACCGGCACGACCGCCGCCCCGATCCCGGCCAGCACGATCACGTTCAGGTACTGGCGGATGAACGGGATATTGCCGAAGAAATAGCCGAGCAGCACGAGCAGCAGCACCCACACCAGCGCACCGATCACGTTGAACAACTGGAAGCGCGCGACGCTCATCGACGACGCGCCCGCGACGAACGGCGCGAACGTACGCACGACCGGAATGAAGCGCGCGAGCACGATCGTCTTGCCGCCGTGCTTGTCGTAGAACGAGTGGGTCTTCTGCAGCGCGGCGCGATCGAGGAAGCGCTCGAGCACCGGGATATGGGTATTGAACACCTTCGGGCCGACCCAGCGGCCGATCATGTAATTGACCGTGTTGCCGGCGATCGCCGCGACGAGCAGCAGCACGATCAGCGCGCCGACGTTCATTTCCCCCGTCGCCGCGAACGCCCCGCCGATGAACAGCAGCGAATCGCCGGGCAGGAACGGAAACACGACGAGCCCGGTCTCGCAGAACACGATCAGGAACAGCACGAGATAGACCCATGCGCCGTACTGCCGGATGAAATCGCCGAGGAAAGCGTCGATATGCAGGACAAGGTTGACGAAATGAAGCAGCGTATCCAAATGCGATTCCTCGATGGCGATAGGGCCGGAACGGCCGAAAAAGGCTGGCGCGCCCGCCGGTCAAGGCGGTGCGTGTAACGAGGCCATGATACCGAAACTACCTTAAGGCTCCGTGAAAAAACGTAACCGCCGCTCGCCCCGGCACGCATTCGCCGCCTCGCTATAATTCGGCCATGTCCGATATCACCGAAACGGCCGCGGGCGCCGCGCCCGCCCCCGCCGCGCGCCCGCTGCGCGCGATCCAGCCCCTGCCCGACCAGCTGATCAGCCAGATCGCCGCCGGCGAGGTCGTCGAACGCCCGGCGTCGGTCGTCAAGGAGCTGCTCGAGAACGCGATGGACGCCGGCGCCACGACGCTGCGCATCGTGCTGGAAGAAGGCGGCGTGAAGCGCATCTCGATCACCGACGACGGCTGCGGGATTCCGCCCGACGAGCTGGCGCTCGCGCTGATGCGCCATGCCACCAGCAAGATCCGCTCGCTCGAGGAGCTCGAGGCGGTCGCGACGCTGGGTTTTCGCGGCGAAGCGCTCGCGTCGATCGCATCGGTCGCCGAGATGTCGATCACGAGCCGCACGGCCGATGCCGCGCATGCGATGAAGATCGACGCGCAGACAGGCGTGCTGTCGCCCGCCGCCGGCGCGACCGGCACGACGATCGAGGTGCGCGAGCTGTACTTCAACACGCCCGCGCGGCGCAAGTTCCTGAAGAGCGAGCAGACCGAGTTCGGCCACTGCCTGGAAATGATTCGCCGTGCGGCGCTCGCGCGGCCGGACGTTGCGATCTCGGTGCTGCACAACGGCAAGGCGGTCGAGCACTGGAATGCGACCGAGCCCGCGCAGCGCGTCGCGAAGATCCTCGGCGACAGCTTCGCGACCGCGCACCTGCCGCTCGACGAGCAGGCCGGCCCGCTTGCGGTGTACGGCTGCGCAGGCCTGCCGACCGCGAGTCGCGGTCGCGCCGACCAGCAATACTTCTTCGTCAACGGCCGCTTCGTGCGCGACAAGCTGCTGACGCACGCGGTACGCGCCGCCTACGAGGACGTGCTGCACGGCGACCGCTACCCGTCGTACGTGCTGTTCCTCGACCTGCCGCCCGAAGCCGTCGACGTGAACGTGCACCCGTCGAAGATCGAGGTGCGCTTCCGCGATTCGCGCTCGATCCACCAGTACGTGTTCCATGCGGTCCAGCGTGCGCTCGCGCGTCACGCAGGCGCGTCGCCGGAAACCACCGCGGGCGGCCATGCCGCGCAACTGTCACCGGCGCCGCGCGGGCCCGCTTCGTTCCTGGATACCCCGCTCGGCCAGGCCCCGCACGGCAACGCGACCGGCGGCAGCGGCTTCTCGCCGTCGTCGTCCTCGTCCTCGTCCGGCAACACCTGGATGCGCCAGGCGCGGATGACCCAGGGCACGCTGCCCGTCGCACAGCCGCTCGCGCTCTATGACGCGCTGTTCGGCCGCAAGGACACGGGCGCAGGCACGCCGGACGGCACGACGCTCATCGCGCGCGATTCGGCCGATTCGGCCAACGCACCGATCGCACCGCGGTCGGGCTTCGCGGCTTCGCCGCTCGCCGCCACCGCGCACGACGAGCAGCCGCTCGGCTTCGCGCTCGGCCAGATCCACGGCATCTACGTACTCGCGCAGAACGCGCACGGCCTCGTGATCGTCGACATGCACGCGGCCCACGAGCGGATCCTGTACGAACAGTTCAAGAACGCGCTGGCCGATCGCACGGTCGCCGTGCAGTCGTTGCTGCTGCCGGTCTCGATGACGGCCACGCCGGTCGAGATCGGCACGGTCGAGGAAGAACGCGACACGCTCGAATCGCTCGGCTTCGACCTGGCGGTGCTGTCGCCGACGACGCTCGCGATCCGCGCGGTCCCCGCGCTGCTGAAGGATGCCGACCTGCAGTCGCTCGCGCGTGCGGTGCTCGCCGACCTTCATGCGTTCGGCGGTTCACGCGTGCTCACCGAGCGGCAGCACGAACTGCTCGGCACGCTCGCCTGCCATCACGCGGTGCGCGCGAACCGGCGCCTGACGCTCGACGAGATGAATGCGCTGCTGCGGCAGATGGAAGCGACCGAACGCGCGGACCAGTGCAATCACGGCCGGCCGACCTGGTATCAGCTCACGCTGAACGATCTGGACCGCCTCTTCATGCGCGGCCAATGAGCGCGGCACTTCACGCCAGCCCGACGACGATCGCCTGCCTGCTCGGCCCCACCGCGTCGGGCAAGACGGCCGCGGCGCTGGCGCTCGCCGCGCGCCGCCCGATCGAGATCGTCAGCGTCGATTCGGCGCTCGTCTACCGCGACATGGATATCGGCACCGCGAAGCCTTCGCGCGAAGAACGCGCGAGCGTGCCGCATCACCTGATCGACATCATCGACCCGGCCGACGCGTATTCGGCCGCGAGTTTCCGCGCGGACACGCTGCGCCTGATCGGCGAGATCGCCGCGCGTGGCCGCACGCCGCTGCTCGCGGGCGGCACGATGCTGTACTACAAGGCGCTGACGCAGGGGCTCAACGACCTGCCGGGCGCCGATCCGGACGTGCGCGCCACCCTCGATGCCGAAGCCGCGCGCGACGGCTGGCCCGCGCTGCATGCGCGGCTCGCGCAGGTCGATCCCGACACGGCCGCGCGGCTCGCGCCGAACGATTCGCAACGCATCCAGCGCGCGCTCGAAGTGTTCATGCTGACCGGGCAGCCGATGTCGGCGCTGCTGACCGCGCCGCGGCGCACCGACGATGCGGCCGCCGCTTACCGCTTCGTGCCGGTCGCGCTGGAGCCGTCGGATCGCGCGGTGCTGCATGCCCGGATCGCGCAGCGCTTCGACGCGATGCTCGATGCGGGCTTCATCGACGAAGTCGAGCGGCTGCGCCGTCGCGAAGATCTCCATCCGGACCTGCCGTCGATGCGCTGCGTCGGCTACCGGCAGGCATGGGAATTCCTCGACGGCGACACCGACTACCGGACGATGCGCGACAAGGGGATCTTCGCGACGCGGCAGCTCTGCAAGCGCCAGATCACCTGGTTGCGCGCGATGCCGGAACGGATCGTCGTCGACTGCATCGCGCCGGACGCGACGGCCCGCGCACTGGACGCGCTCGAACGCGTGCTCGACGGCAACCCACCGGGCTGACCGCGTCAGCGCGTCCGACGCGCCGCCAGGCGCGCGCGCGCGCCGTCGACGATCCACGCGATGCCGCGCTCGAATGCCGCGTCGCCGCTGCGCTCGCGCAGCGCGGCCCAGCCGTTCGCAAGCAGCGGATACTCGGCGGCGTCCGGCAGCGGCGCAGCGTCGTCGTCCGGCCCGGCCTGCTCTTCCAGCACCCATCCGACCACGAAACGGCCGATCGCGTACATCACGTCGACCGCCTCGTCCGGCGTGAATCCCGCGTCGCAGAGCAGCGCGACCTTGCGTTCGATCGAGCTGAAGTGCAGCGCGCGCGGCCGCGTGCCGGCATGCAGGCGCGCGCCGTCGCGATAGGCCAGCAGCGCGTGGCGGAAACTGCGCGCGTTGTCGACGAGCCACGCATCCCACACTTCGCCCGCGCGCGGCAGCGACGCGTCGTGGCGCTCGAGCATGATCGCCTCGGCCATCGCGTCGAGCAGTTCGCCCTTGTTCCGGAAATGCCAGTAAAGCGTCGGCGACTGCACGCCGAGCCGCTCGGCGAGCCGCCGCGTCGACAGCCCGTCGATCCCCACTTCATCCAGCAGGTCGAGCGCCACGCGCAATACCGTGTCGCGCGTCAGCCGCGCGCCTGTGTCCTTCATCTCTATCACCGATAGGGAAAGCTGTGGAATAATCGCCACTCTATCACTGATAGAGTCACGCCCTTGAATCCGTCCCTGATTGCCATTCTGGCCACGGTCCTGCTCGACGCGATCGGCGTCGGGATCGTGATGCCGATCCTGCCCGGACTGCTGCGCTCGCTTGCCGATGCGGGCAGTACTGACACCCACTACGGGATGCTGCTCGCGCTGTACGCGTTCGCGCAGTTCCTGTGCGCACCGCTGCTCGGCGCGCTGAGCGACCGCTTCGGCCGCCGGCCCGTCCTGCTCGTCTCGCTCGCCGGCGCCGCGCTCGACTACCTGCTGATGGCGCTCGCGCCGACACTCGCGTGGCTTTACGTCGGGCGGCTGATCGCGGGGATCACCGGCGCGAACGTCGCGGTCGCGACCGCGTACATGACCGACGTCACCGCCGAACCCGACCGCGCGCGACGCTTCGGCCAGCTCGGTGCGATGATGGGCATCGGCTTCATCGCGGGCCCGTTGATCGGCGGCCTGCTCGGCGCGCTGCATCTGCGCGCGCCGTTCGTCGCGGCCGCGGGGCTCAACGCGCTCAATCTCGCGCTCGTCTGGCGCGCGCTGCCGGAATCGCGGCCGCGTTCGGCCCGCGAAGGCCATGCGGCGGGCGCACTCAACCCGTTCGCCGGCCTGCGCCGGTTGAGCGGCGCACCGGCGCTCGTGCCGCTGATCGGCATTTACGTGATCGTGGCGCTGGTGTCGCAGGCTCCCGCGACGCTGTGGATCCTGTACGGCCAGGAACATTTCGGCTGGTCGACGCCGATCGCGGGACTGTCGCTGGCGGGCTACGGCGCGTGTCACGCACTCGCGCAGGCCTTCGCGATCGGGCCGCTGATCGCGCGGCTCGGCGAGCGTCGCGCGCTTGCGCTGGGCCTCGCGGGCGACGCGATCGGGCTCGCTGTGATCGCGTTCGCGACCGCCGCATGGGTGCCATTCACGCTATTGCCGCTGTTCGCGGCCGGCGGCATGACGCTGCCGGCACTGCAGGCGATGCTCGCACGGCAGGTCGACGACGCGCGCCAGGGCGAACTTCAAGGCACGCTCGCGAGCGTGTCGAGCCTGATCGGCGTCGCCGGGCCGCTGGTCGTCACCGCCACCTACGCGGCGACGCGCGCGACGTGGCCGGGGCTCGTCTGGGCCGCGGCCGCACTGCTTTATCTGCTCGTGCCGCCGCTGCTGGCCGGCGCGCGGCCCACGGCGGCGGCGCGGCCGTCCGCATGAGTGTCGGCCTGCACGGTCACGCCCGCTGCCGCACTCAGTGCGCGAGCGTCACGAGATTCGCGTCGCGTACGAGCTGCCAGCGGCCGTCGGTCTTGCGGAAGATCGTCAGCGTATGACCCGAACGGCGGATCGCGTCGCCGCCCGGCGGGGTCGCGTCGATCTCGATGAAATTGCGCATGTACGCCCAGTCGCCCAACACGCGCAGTTCGTCGATCCGGTAACGGCCGTCGATCTTCGGTGCGGCCGCGCCCGCGGCGTTCGCGTCGCGCGATGCGGCTGCAAACGCCGCCTTGTCGAACGGCGGCTTGCCGGCCACCATGAAGATCGCGTCGTCGGCGATCAGGTCGAGCACGGTCGCCAGGTCCCCGCGGCGGCTCGACACGAACCAGTTGTCCACGAGCTCGCGGATCGCGCGTTCGTCTTCGGTCATCGTCGTCCCTCCTTCATCGGCGCGCACCGGTACGCCGCGCACCGTGCGAAAAAAAGCCGCCCGGATCGACTCCGGGCGGCTTTCCTTGCTGCATCTGCTGCTGCGGCGTGTCAGACCACGACCGTCTGCGCCTCGCCTTCGCGGGTCGCACGCACGGTGCCGATCTTCCACACCTGTTCGCCGGCGGCGGTCAGGTCGGCGATCGCTGCGTCCGCATCGGCCGCCGAGACGATCACGGCCATGCCGATCCCGCAGTTGAACACGCGGTGCATTTCCGCATCGGCGACGCCGCCGTGCTCCTGCAGCCACTTGAACAGCGGCGGCAGCGGCCACGCCTTCTGGTCGAGCTCGGCGGTGAGGCCTTCGCGCAGCACGCGCGGGATGTTCTCGACGAGACCGCCGCCCGTGATGTGCGCCATGCCCTTCACCGACAGCTTCTGCATCAGCGCGAGCAGCGGCTTCACGTAGATGCGCGTGGGCGCCATCAGCGCGTCGGCCAGCGAGCGGCCGTGGAAATCGGCCGACAGGTCGGGGTTCGCGCGCTCGATGATCTTGCGCACGAGCGAGAAGCCGTTCGAATGGATGCCGCTCGATGCGAGGCCCAGCACCACGTCGCCTTCGGCGATCGTGCTGCCGTCGATGATCTTGCTCTTCTCGACCGCGCCGACCGCGAAGCCGGCCAGGTCGTATTCGCCGTCCGGGTACATGCCCGGCATTTCGGCCGTTTCACCGCCGATCAGCGCGCAGCCCGACAGTTCGCAACCTTGCGCGATGCCCTTGACGACCGTCGCAGCGGTATCGACGTCGAGCTTGCCGCACGCGAAGTAATCGAGGAAGAACAGCGGCTCGGCGCCTTGCACGAGGATGTCGTTCACGCTCATCGCGACGAGATCCTGGCCCACGGTATCGTGTTTGTTCAGATGAAACGCCAGCTTGAGCTTGGTGCCCACACCGTCGGTGCCCGACACGAGCACCGGCTCCTTGTACTTCTTCGGCACTTCGAACAGCGCGCCGAACCCGCCGATGCCGCCGAGCACGCCGTCGCGCAGGGTTTTCTTCGCAAAAGGCTTGATCTTGTCGATGAGCGCGTCGCCCGCGTCGATGTCGACGCCTGCGTCGCGATAGGACAGACCCTGAGCGTCGGGAGCGGATTTCGGAGGATTCATGGGGGAATGCGAGAAGGTCGGTAAAATGCGATTTTACCCGAAGCCGGCCCGTTGGCCGGAATTCCCAGCACCGAATCGTCAGGGATTGCATCTTGGTCGACACGTCCCCGTTTTCAACGCCGAGCGAACCGCGCCGAAACCCGCGCGGTGCCGTGCGTGCGGCCGCGCGTGAAGCCCATGGAGCCGCAGTTTCCGCCGCGTGCCCGGCGTACGGCACGCGTATTTTCAACCGACCCGCATTGTGACTGTTGTGTCCCGTCAACTGACGCTCGATCTCGGCACGCCGCCGCCCGCCACGTTCGACAACTTCATCATGAACGAGGAGAACGACGAGCTCATCTCGCGCCTGCAGAAGCTCGACCTCGCGCTCGCGGCGGGCCCCGTGCCGGACCGGTCGTTCTATATCTGGGGCGAGCCCGGCAGCGGCCGCACCCATCTGCTGCAGGCGCTCGTGAGCGACGCGTCGTACGGCTATGCGCGCTATCTCACGCCGCAGAGCCCGCTCGGCGCGTTCACGTTCGACCCGCGCATCGGCATCTACGCGATCGACGACTGCGACCGGATGAGCGACACGCAGCAGGTCGCGCTGTTCAACCTGTTCAACGAAGTGCGCGCCCACCCGTCGAGCGCGTTCGTCGCAGCGGGCCCCGCGGCGCCGCTCGCGCTCGACGTGCGCGAGGATCTGCGCACGCGCCTCGGCTGGGGGCTCGTCTTCCACCTGTCGCCGCCGTCCGACGCCGGCAAGATCGCGGTGCTCAAGCTCGCGGCAAAGGAGCGCGGAATCGCGCTCACCGACGACATCGCCGCCTACCTGCTGACCCATTTCCGCCGCGACATGCCGAGCCTGATGGCGCTGCTCGACGCGCTCGACCGCTTCTCGCTCGAACAAAAGCGCGCGGTCACGCTGCCGCTGCTGCGCCGCATGCTCGCGCGTCCCGGCGACGACATCACACCACCGGGCGCGGGCCCCCACCGCTTCGAGTAAAATGCGCTTCCATGACTAATCTGGCACTCTTTGACCTCGATCACACGCTGATCCCGACCGATAGCGACCACGAATGGGGCCGCTTCATGGTGAAGCTCGGCATCGTCGACGCGGAAAGCTTCTCGCGTCAGAACGATCAGTTCTTCGCCGACTACAAGGCCGGCAACCTCGACATCCACGCGTATCTCACCGCGATGCTCACGCCGCTCGCGAAGTATTCGCGCGCGCAGCTCGCGCAATGGCACGAGCAGTACATGCACGAGGTGATCCGGCCCGCAATGACGCCCGCCGCGCTCGAACTCGTGCGCCGGCACCTCGATGCGGGCGATCTCTGCTGCGTCGTGACGGCGACCAACGAATTCATCACGCGCCCGATCGCGTCCGCGTTCGGTGTCGACACGCTGATCGCCTGCGAGGTCGAAACGACCGACGGGCATCCCGATTCGCCGTACACGGGCCGGCCGACCGGCACGCCGAGCTATCGCGAAGGCAAGATCGTGCGGACCGAAGCGTGGCTCGCGTCGCTGGGCAAGCAATGGAGCGACTTCGAACACACGTATTTCTACAGCGACTCGCACAACGACATTCCGTTGCTCGAGAAAGTCACCGACCCGATCGCGACCAACCCTGACGACACGCTGCGTGCGCATGCAAGCAACCGCGGCTGGCGCATCCTCGATCTCTTCTGAACGTCGTGATCAAAAAATTCATTCGCAAGCTGCTCGGCCAGGACGAAACCGAGCAAACCTCTCCCGCAGCGGCCCCGGCCGACGAAGCGGCCCCTGCTGCCCCGCGTGCCCCGAAGGGCGCCCGCGGCGGCGGCGCGAAGAAACCGCGCAGCAACCACGAGCCGACCGTCGTGCCGGCCAGCGTGCACGGCATCAATCCGGCGCTGATCTCGAAGAATGCGGTGCGCGTGACCGACACGCTGCAGCAGGCGGGCTTCCGCGCATTCATCGTCGGCGGCGCGGTGCGCGACCTGCTGCTCGGCATCGCGCCGAAGGATTTCGACGTCGCGACCGATGCGACGCCGACCGAAGTGCAGCGCCTGTTCCGCCGCGCGCGCCTTATCGGCCGCCGCTTCCAGATCGTCCACGTGCAGTTCGGCCAGGAGCTGATCGAGGTGTCGACGTTCCGCGCGCTGGTCGATGCGCCGCCTGAAGCGGCCGCCACCGCCGAGCCGCCGAAGCGCCTGAAGCGCGACGAACTCGATCGCCGCACCCACGCGGTCGATGCGAGCGGCCGCGTGCTGCGCGACAACGTGTGGGGCGAGCAGCACGAAGACGCCGCGCGCCGCGACTTCACGATCAACGCGATGTACTACGACCCGTCGACGCAGACGGTGCTCGACTACCACGACGGGATGGCCGACGTGCGCGCCCGCCTGTTGCGGATGATCGGCGATCCGGCCACGCGCTTTCGCGAGGATCCGGTGCGGATGCTGCGCGTCGTGCGCTTCGCCGCCAAGCTCGGTTTCGAGATCGAGCCGCATACGCGCGAGCCGATCGGCGCACTGGCCGACCTGATCAACAACGTGCCTGCCGCGCGCCTGTTCGACGAAATGCTGAAGCTGCTGCTGTCGGGCCACGCGCTCGCGTGCCTGACGCGGCTGCGCAAGGAAGGCCTGCACCACGGGCTGCTGCCGCTGCTCGACGTCGTGCTCGAACAGCCGCAGGGCGAGAAGTTCATCACGCTCGCGCTGAACAACACCGATGCGCGCGTGCGCGCCGGCAAGCCGGTGTCGCCGGGCTTCCTGTTCGCGACGCTGCTGTGGCACGACATGCGCCAGCGCTTCGAGCAATACACGGCCGACGGCGAAATCCCGGTGCCGGCGCTCCATCGCGCGATGGACGACGTGCTCGACATGCAGACCGAGAAACTCGCGATCCACAAGCGCTATTCGGCCGACATGCGCGAGATCTGGGGGCTGCAGCTGCGCCTCGAGAAACGCTCGGGCCGCAGCGCGATGCGGCTGCTGGAACACCAAAGGTTTAGAGCGGGGTATGATTTCCTCCTGTTACGCTGCGAATCCGGCGAGCTCGATATGGAAGTCGGACAGTGGTGGACGGATTTCATCGAAGGCGATGCGGCAGCTCGCGAGACCTTGCTCACGCAGGGCGGCTCGAAGGAAAAATCGCCCCGCAAGCGGCGCCGCCGCGGCGGCGCGCGAAACCGCAAGCCGGGTGAAGGTGCCGCCGAGCCGGCGCCGGATACCGCGGGCGGCTCCGACGACTGACGCACGCGCCGGCGAACGACGTAGGAAGTGATGCCATGACGGTTGCATATATCGGACTGGGGGCGAATCTCGGCGACGCACGCCAGACCCTGAAAGACGCGGTGGTGTGCCTCGCGCAGCAGCGCACCATCTCGATTCTCGGCAAGTCGAGCCTGTATCGCACGGCGCCCTTCGAAGCGGGCGGCGACGACTACTACAACTGCGTCGTCAAGCTCGACACGACGCTGTCGGCCCGCGAGCTGCTCGCGCTCTGCCAGAAGATCGAACATCACTTCGGCCGCGAGCGCCCGTATCGCAATGCGCCGCGCACGCTCGACCTCGACATCCTGCTGTTCGGCGCCGATTCGATCGACGAACCCGACCTGATCGTCCCGCACCCGCGCCTCACCGACCGCGCGTTCGCGCTCGTGCCGCTCGTCGAGATCGAGCCGGCGCTCGACATCCCCGCGCGCGGCCGTGCCGCTGCGTTCCTCGCCGCCGTCGCAGACCAGCGCGTCGAGAAGGTACAGACCTGCCAGTGCCCGATGCAGAAGGCGCTCGCCGCCGGCGAAGACGCCGACAAGAACCGCTGCCGATGACCCCGACTCCCCTTACCGTCACCGCGCCCGACCTGCGCGCCCCGCACCGCTATCTCGTGATCGAAGGCCCGATCGGCGTCGGCAAGACGACGCTCGCGCGGCTGCTCGCCGAGCGCTGGTCGATGCAGGCGCTGCTCGAGCGCCCGCAGGACAACCCGTTCCTCGAACGCTTCTATCGCGACACCGCGCGCTACGCGCTGCCCGTGCAGCTGTCGTTCGCGCTGCAGCGCGCGCAGCAGGCGCGCGAGCTGATCGGTGCGCTCGAAACGGGCCGCCCGGTCATCGCCGATTTCATGCCGCAGAAGAACGACATCTTCGCGCGGCTGAACCTGCCGGAAGACGAATGGCAGCTGTATCGCTCGGTCGCGACGCACGTGGACGTGCCGCAGGCGCCGTCGCCCGACCTCGTCGTCTACCTGCAGGCGAGCCCCGAGGTGCTGTTCTCGCGCATCCAGAAGCGCGGGCTGCCGATGGAGCTGCAGATCAGCGATGCGTACCTGCGCTCGCTCGTCGACGCGTACAACGAATTCTTCTACCACTACGACCGCACGCCGGTGCTGACGGTCGCAGCCGAACACCTGAACCCGCTGGACTCCCCCGAAGACCTCGCCCTGCTGATCGAGCGCATCGAGACGATGCGCGGCCGCAAGGAATTCTTCGTCAAGGGCGAGACGACGCGCTGACGCGTCCTCGCCTGTCGTTCCTCACCCATCCGAACCGGATTTCCCATGACCTATCTCCAGGAATCGAGCCGGCCTGCCGTCACGGTGCCCAAGCTGCAGGCAATGCGCGACGCCGGCGAGAAGATCGCGATGCTTACGTGCTACGACGCGAGCTTTTCCGCCCTGCTCGACCGCTCGGGCGTCGACGTGCTGCTGATCGGCGATTCGCTCGGCAACGTGCTGCAGGGCCACACCACCACGCTGCCCGTGTCGATCGACGACATCGCGTATCACACCGCCTGTGTCGCGCGGGCCCAGCCGCGCGCGCTCGTCGTCGCCGATCTGCCGTTCGGCACGTACGGCACGCCCGCCGACGCGTTCGCGAATGCGGTCAAGCTGATGCGCGCAGGCGCGCAGATGGTCAAGCTCGAAGGCGGCGAATGGCTCGCCGAGACGATCCGCTTCCTCGTCGAACGCGCGGTGCCCGTGTGTGCGCACGTGGGCCTCACGCCGCAGTCGGTGCATGCGTTCGGCGGCTTCAAGGTGCAGGGCAAGACCGAAGCCGGCGCCGCGCAACTGCTGCGCGACGCACGCGCGGTCGAGGACGCCGGTGCGCAGCTCGTCGTGCTCGAAGCCGTGCCGACGCTCGTCGCGACCGAAGTCACGCACATGCTGAAGATTCCGACGATCGGTATCGGCGCGGGCGTCGACTGCTCGGGGCAGGTGCTGGTGCTGCACGACATGCTGGGCATCTTCCCCGGCAAGCGCCCGCGATTCGTGAAGGATTTCATGCAGGGGCAGCCGACCATCCAGGCGGCCGTCGAAGCCTATGTGAGCGCGGTGAAGGACGGTTCATTCCCCGGCCCCGAACACTCCTTCTGATTTTGAACGACGCGGCGACGCGATGCGGACACACGCGTCGCCGCCTGCTCGACGACACCCGTCGTTCGTCGTTCGATCTGACAGCCTGGCATTTCAAACACGTCCCATATCCGCGCCTCTTCGTTACTGAGACCATTGCGCTTCCATCGCTCCACGGAGGCAAAAATGTCCCACGTATTCGAACGCGCAGCCGCCTTGGAAGGCGAACCGCTACAAGGCGACGGCGAGTGCGTCGCGCTCGTGAAGGCTCATACCAGAGTGGGTGCGGCCTCGGGCTGGCGGCCGGAAAAAATCGTCAAGGGCGATTCGGCCATTCGTCCGGGCACGGTCATCGCGACCTTTGACAACAGCGTTATCCGAACAGACCGCACGGCAACCATGCAGCGTTCTATCTGGGTCAAGATTCGACAGGCATCTACGTCGTCGAACAATGGCGCAGTCTGTCGAAGGTCAGGAAACGGCACATGCGGTTCCAGGGCAAGGACAGAAACGGTCGCTATATCGACCCGAGCAACAACGCCGATGCGTTCTCGGTGGTGAGATGACGATGTCGCGCGCCTTTTTTCCGGCCGGCGCGGCACTCGCCACGTTGCTGACAATCGTTTGCATGTCGTCGGCATACGCCACGTCGGCACTCGTCCAGTGTCCGGCCCGTCTGCCGGTTTCACAAGCGGTCAACGGTCCTGCACCCGAGGGCTGGAAATCCTACGATTCGCAGAAAGCGCATCCGCTGATCGGCGTGTCGTTCTGGGCCGGACCGCCCGATCGACTCGCGATGCTCGCCCCGTCGGGCGGTGTCAAACGCGGCAATACGCTCGTCGATACATGGTCGCTTGCCTCGGCCGACACCGAGTACTGGGTGAGTTGCGAGTATTTCGACACCGCCGCGACTGTCGCCCGGCCGCTCGGCACCGCCGCGCGAACCTGCACGGTCCGCTACGACGCGAAGCGGACGCCATCGACAATGATCGACTGGCACTGCAAACCGCCAGCGCGCTGATTCGACGGACCGGGAGGCAACCAGCCGAAGGCTCGCGTCATGCCGCACGCGTGGTTGCATCGATCCGGGCGATAACGCCGATGCCTTTTCGGTCGTGAAATGAGGGATGCGCATGCGCCCGACAGGCACCGACGTGCGTCGCGCGATACAGACGTGGGCACACCATCGTGCAAAGCTGGCGATGTACGCCGCAGAAGTAATCCGCGTTCAGGCCGGTGCGCAGCCATGAATCAGCCGCGCTTCCATCGGCCCGCGCAACGCATTGCAGATCATCAGTTCCTCCGCGTTCAGCACTTCATCGAGCGTCAACGCACGCTCTTCTGCGCCCAGTGCTGGATCCTCGAGCAGCACGCCGCGCATCACGCCCGGCAGCACGCCACTCGCCAGCGGCGGCGTCACCCACTGGCCGTCGAGCTTCACGAACACATTCGAGCGGCCGCCTTCCGTCACCTCGCCACGCTCGTTGACGAACAGCATGTCGAAGCCGCCGAGCGCTTCCGCCGCCTGCCATGCACGGTCGTATTCGGCGCGACGCGTCGTTTTGTGCAGCAGCAGCGCGTCGTCGGTGCGGGTCGGCGCGAAGCCGTGCGCGGCCGCGAGCATCACGCCGACCGGCCCCGCGGGCAGCGGCTTCAGCGCCGCGGCCGTGATGTCGAGCATGCCGTCCTTCGCGAGCGCGAGCTTCATCCGGTACGGGCCGTCGCCGTCGAGCGCCGCGCAGCGCGCATCGACCTCGCGACGCAATGCGTCGGCGTCGAGGCGGAAGCCGAACGCGTCCGCGCTTCCCTGCAGCCGCGCGAGATGGCGCTCGAAATACCGGATGCCGTCTGTACGCGTGGCCGCCGTGGTTTCGAACAACTGGAAGCCGGGATCGGCGTCGGTCAGGAATCGTGCTTTCAATTCACACTCCGCATATTCGTCGGCGGCAACGCTGTCGAGCACGATGCCCGCGCCGACCCCCATCGTGCCACGCCGCCGGCCGGCCCGGCGAGCCGCCGCCTCGCGCGCGTCGACCGTTGCGACAGCATCGATACCGACCGCTTCGAGCGTCAGCGTCCGGATCGCGACCGACAGGCAGAAATCGCCGCAGCCGGCCACACCGTCGGGCGCCGCATCGCCTGTCGACTGGTCTTCCTTCGGCGCATCGAGCCAGCCGATCGCGCCCGTGTAGAGCCCGCGCGGCGTCGACTCGATCGTGTCGATCAGCTGCATCGTCTTGTACTTCGGCGCGCCGGTGATCGACCCGCAAGGGAACAGCGCGCGCAGCATCTGCGCGAACGTCGTCCCGTCGCGCCAGCCGGCCTCGACCGTCGACGTCATCTGCCACACCGACGCATACGGCTCGACCGAGAACAGCGCCGGCACCTTGACCGTGCCCGTGCGCGCGATCCGCGACACATCGTTGCGCAGCAGGTCGACGATCATCACGTTTTCCGCGCGGTTCTTCGGATCGCTCGCGAGGAACGCGGCGGCGGCCGCATCGTCGCGCGGATCGGCCGAACGCGGCGCGGTGCCCTTCATCGGCCGCGCGCGCAGCACGTCGCCGTGCTTCTCGACGAACAGCTCGGGCGAGCACGACACGACCCAGGTACCGTCGGGCAACGCGATCAGCGCGCCGTAGCGCACCGGCTGGCGCGCGCGCAGCCGCCGGTACAGCGCGAGCGGCGTGCCGAACACGTCGAAATTCAGCCGGTACGTGTAGTTGACCTGATACGAATCGCCGGCGCGCAGCGCATCGTGCACGGCGGCGATCGCCGCGTCGAACGCATCGCGCGACACGCTCTTCGCGACATGCGCGACACCCGCGATCGACGGCGTGCCGCCGCCGTCCTGCTGCGCGAGCCACGCGTCGACTTCGTCGCGCGACAGGCGCTCGCAGCGCGCATACAGCAAAAAGCGCAGCGGGGCGTGGCCCGGCTGCGCCCGTTGCAGGTTGCGTCCGAATTCGTAATCGCCGACGACGACCGCATGCAGCCCGTCGCGCAGATCCTGCGCCACCGCCGCATCGATCGCGTCGAGTTGCGCCGGATCCGTGCACACGCGTTCGTGCACGAAGCCGGAATACAAACGACTCGACCGCGCGAGCGCGGTCGAGTCGCAATCGTCCAAGAGCGCGAACGACGCGCTCTCGTTGCCTTCAGTCATGCTGTTACTCGAAGAAGCTCTTCACCCGGTCGAACCAGCTCTTGCTCTGCGGGCTGTGACGCGCGCCGCCCTCCGCCAGCGACTTCTCGAACTGCTTGAGCAGGTCGCGCTGCTGGTCGGTGAGTTTCACCGGCGTTTCGACCTGCACGTGTACGTACAGATCGCCCGCGATGCTCGAACGCAGCCCCTTGATGCCCTTGCCGCGCAGACGGAACGTCTTGCCCGACTGCGTGCCTTCCGGCACCGGGAACGACGCACGGCCGGCCAGCGTCGGCACCTCGATCTCGCCGCCGAGTGCGGCGGTCGTGAACGGGATCGGCATCTGGCAGTGGAGATCGTCGCCGTCGCGCTCGAACACCGAGTGCGGCTTGATGTGGATCTCGACGTACAGGTCGCCCGGCGGCCCGCCGTTGATGCCCGGCTCGCCGTTGCCGGCCGAGCGGATGCGCATCCCGTCGTCTATGCCGGCCGGGATCTTCACTTCGAGCGTCTTGGTTTCCTTCACCTTGCCCGACCCGTGGCAATGCACGCACGGCTCGGGGATGTAGGTGCCCGTGCCGTGGCACTTCGGGCAGGTCTGCTGGATGCTGAAGAAGCCCTGCGACATGCGCACCGTGCCCTGGCCGTGACAGGTCGGGCAGGTTTCCGGCTTCGTGCCCGGCTTCGCGCCCGATCCGTGACAGACTTCGCACGATACCCAGCTCGGCACGCGGATCTGCGTGTCGTAGCCGTGCGCGGCCTGCTCGAGCGTGATTTCCATGCTGTAGCGCAGGTCGGCGCCGCGATACACCTGCGGGCCGCCGCGGCCGCCGCGCGCGGCACCGCCCGCGGCCTGGCCGAAGATGTCGCCGAAGATGTCGCCGAATGCATCCGCGAAGCCGCCGAAGCCCTGTGCGCCCGCACCGCCCATGTTCGGATCGACGCCCGCATGCCCGTACTGGTCGTACGCAGCCCGCTTCTGGCCATCCGACAGCATTTCATAGGCTTCCTTCGCCTCCTTGAAATGCTCTTCCGCATCCTTGCTGTCCGGATTGCGGTCAGGGTGATACTTCATCGCAAGCTTGCGATATGCCTTCTTGATTTCGTCGTCGCTCGCATTCTTCGCGACGCCCAGAACCTCGTAGTAATCCCGTTTCGCCATATCGATTCACTGTGCCGCCACGCATCGCGCACGCGGCGGCTCCTTTCGCCTGCAGTAAAGTCTCTCGACTCGTCTGGCGCTGCGCCGTCCGCGGACGGCTCGCGCAGCACCCGCCAAAAAACAAATGTGCCCGGAGGGCCGCAAAGCCCGCCAGGCGTGGAGTCGATCCGGCCATCCGGAAGGAAAGACAGACCGCTTGTCAGCCGCGCCGCGCGCGTTTTGCGCGCGCGGCGTACGGTGCCATTGCAACCCGGCTTAGTCCTTCTTCACTTCCTTGAACTCGGCGTCGACGACGTCGTCGGCAGCCTGTTGCGCACCGCCCGCATGGGCCGCGCCTTCCGCTGCACCGGCCGCGCCGGCCGCACCCGCCTGCTGAGCCTGCATGTCGGCGTACATCTTCTCGCCGAGCTTCTGCGACACCTTGCCGAGCTCCTCGACCTTCGCGTCGATCGCAGCCTTGTCGGACGACGTGTCCTTCAGCGCGTCCTCGAGCGACTTCAGCGCCGCTTCGATCGCTTCCTTCTCGCCCGCGTCCAGCTTGTCGCCGTACTCGGTCAGCGCCTTCTTCGTGCTGTGGACCAGCGCGTCGCCCTGGTTGCGCGAATCGGCCAGCTCGCGCAGCTTGTGGTCTTCCGCTGCATTCGCTTCCGCGTCCTTGATCATCTGGTCGATTTCAGCCTCGGACAGACCCGAGTTCGCCTTGATCGTGATCTTGTTTTCCTTGCCGGTCGCCTTGTCCTTCGCGCCGACGTGCAGGATGCCGTTCGCGTCGATGTCGAAGGTCACTTCGATCTGCGGCACGCCGCGCGGTGCCGGCGGGATGCCTTCGAGGTTGAACTCGCCGAGCAGCTTGTTGCCCGCTGCCATTTCGCGTTCGCCCTGGAACACCTTGATCGTCACGGCGCCCTGGTTGTCGTCGGCCGTCGAGTACACCTGAGCGTGCTTCGTCGGGATCGTCGTGTTCTTGTTGATCATCTTCGTCATCACGCCGCCGAGCGTCTCGATACCGAGCGACAGCGGGGTCACGTCGAGCAGCAGCACGTCCTTGCGGTCGCCCGACAGCACCTGGCCCTGGATCGCCGCGCCGACTGCGACGGCTTCGTCCGGGTTCACGTCACGGCGCGGATCCTTGCCGAAGAACTCCTTCACCTTCTCCATGACCTTCGGCATGCGGGTCTGGCCGCCGACCAGGATCACGTCGTCGATGTCCGACACCTTGACGCCTGCGTCCTTGATCGCGATGCGGCACGGTTCGATCGTGCGCTCGACGAGGTCTTCCACCAGCGCTTCCAGCTTCGCGCGGGTGATCTTCAGGTTCAAGTGCTTCGGGCCCGACGCGTCCGCCGTGATGTACGGCAGGTTGATTTCGGTCTGCTGGCCCGACGACAGCTCGATCTTCGCCTTTTCAGCGGCTTCCTTCAGGCGTTGCAGCGCGAGCACGTCCTTCGACAGGTCGACGCCCTGCTCCTTCTTGAACTCGCCGATGATGTAATCGATGATGCGCTGGTCGAAGTCTTCGCCGCCAAGGAACGTGTCGCCGTTGGTCGACAGCACTTCGAACTGCATTTCGCCGTCGACGTCCGCGATCTCGATGATCGACACGTCGAACGTACCGCCGCCGAGGTCATACACGGCGATCTTGCGGTCGCCCTTCTCGGCCTTGTCGAGGCCGAACGCGAGCGCGGCCGCGGTCGGCTCGTTGATGATCCGCTTGACTTCGAGGCCCGCGATGCGGCCGGCGTCCTTGGTCGCCTGGCGCTGGCTGTCGTTGAAGTACGCCGGCACCGTGATCACGGCTTCCGTGACCGGCTCGCCGAGGTAGTCTTCGGCCGTCTTCTTCATCTTGCGCAGCACTTCGGCCGACACCTGCGGCGGCGCGAGCTTTTCGCCGTGCGCTTCGACCCATGCATCGCCGTTGTCGGCCTTGATGATGCTGTACGGCATCAGGCCGATGTCCTTCTGGACTTCCTTCTCTTCGAAGCGGCGGCCGATCAGGCGCTTCACCGCGAACAGCGTGTTCTTCGGGTTCGTCACCGACTGACGCTTGGCCGGCGCGCCGACGAGCACTTCGTTGTCGTCCATGTACGCGATGATCGACGGCGTGGTGCGGGCGCCTTCCGAGTTCTCGATGACCTTGACCTGGTTGCCTTCCATGATGGCGACGCACGAGTTCGTGGTGCCGAGGTCAATACCGATGATCTTTCCCATTTTTTCCTAATCTCCAGAAATGCTTGTTTGCTGCGCAAAAACCCGCGTTTTGGGGCGGCTTTGCGCGCCAGAATTCAACTCTGTTCCCGAAATGCGTCCGGCCGGTCCGTTTTCAAGACCCGACGAGCGATGCGGATATTAAATTTTTCAATCGCTGCCGGCTAGCGGATCGCCGCCCGGCGAATCGCCGCCCGACGCGACGATTTTCGCGCGTGCCGCCGATACGGCTGCCTGGAACTGCGCGAGGCCATGCCAGCCCGTCGCGCGACCGAGCCGCTTGCCGCGATGGAAGAAGAACCACGCCGGCACACCGTGCAGCCCGAAGCGGCGCCCCAGCTGATGGTTTTCGTACACGTTGCAATGGAACCACTTCAGGCCCAGTGCGCGGATCGCATCGGGCTGCGCGAGCATCGCCTTCTTCGCGACCTCGCAGTTGAAGCAGTCGACGCCCCAGAAGAACACCACCGCGAGCGCATCGCCAGCGCCGTCGATCGCCGCGTCGAACGTGCCGGCGTCCAGCGCCTGCATGTCGAACGCGCCCCAGAAGGTGACTTCCTTCGGAGCATCGAACGCGGCCGGATCGACGCCGGCGGGCAGCATCGCGACGGCCTTACTTCGGCTGGGCGACGGTGACGAGCGCCGGGCGCAGCACGCGGTCGGCGATCATGTAGCCCTTTTGCAGCACCGTGACGACGGTGTTCGGCTCCTGCTCGGCCGGCACCATCGAAATCGCCTGGTGCTGGTGCGGATCGAACTTCTCGCCGACCGGGTTCAGCGCGACGACGCGGCCCTTCTCGAGCGCGCTCGTGAGCTGGCGCAGCGTCAGCTCGACGCCTTCGCGCACCTTCGCGATGTCGCCGGACGTATCGTTGACGGCCGCTTCCAGACTGTCCAGCACGGGCAGCAGATGCTCCGCGAAGCTCTCGATCGCGAACTTGTGCGCCTTCGAGACGTCGTCCTGCGCACGGCGGCGGACGTTCTCGGTCTCGGCCTTCGCCCGCAGGAAGCTTTCCTGCAGCTCGGCGACCTTGGCCTGAGCCTCCGCGAGCGCCGCGTCGGCTGCTTC
Source organism: Burkholderia metallica (assembly GCF_001718555.1). Lineage (NCBI taxonomy): Bacteria > Pseudomonadati > Pseudomonadota > Betaproteobacteria > Burkholderiales > Burkholderiaceae > Burkholderia > Burkholderia metallica. The sequence continues at coordinate 743,324 of NZ_CP013401.1, read as the reverse complement.
GGCGGCGGGGGCAGCGCCTTGCGCCGCCTGCTTCTCGCTGCCGATATCTTCGGCCGATTGGGTAGCCGGGTTCTCTTGCGTGTTTTCCATGTCGCTGAAAGTCGATTAGAGGTTGAAGCCAAATCGGCAACCGCCGAGCCATATACCCGGCGGCACCGCACATTGCTGGTGCAAATAAGGGTGAAAACGACGATTTCAAGGGGGTTATTCGCCGACATTCGCCATTGCCGCGAAACAACCGCGCGCGGCACCGGTGCATTGCCCGCATAGTCCGCCGCAGGGGCGAAACAGGCGGTAACAACGCTTACCTGGCAAGTACTAGCTTGACACAGGCCCGCTGCACTACACTCCATCCAGACGTCGGAAAAGCGTGTTTACCCCTAGCTGACCGTCGCCTGACATCCACCTGGCGCCGTTTTCACCCTTCTTTCGAGGGGGAGTACCGTGAAACTGACCTTTGCGATATCGGTGGTCGCGCTGGTACTCATTGCCGGCACCACCACCATCTGCCTGTCTGGAGCCGTTACCGACCGCACGACCGAATACGGGAGCGCGCGGGCGACGTTCGACCAGATGTTCAGCTCCCACCAGAAAATCTGTCGATGATGCGCCGGTCGCGCTTCGTCGGCCGGCCGTGCAATTCGGCCGCCGGCTCGCGATACGTGCGGCGGCGCTCCAGTTCGGCGAGCCGCGCGGCCCGCCCCGCTCCCGTTTCCTCGTAAAGCGTCTGCGCGACGCTCGCCGGCCCGCGCACGTCGCACACGCCAAGCACGGCAATGTGCCAGACGATGCCGTCAATCGCAATCTCGACCTCGTCGCCCACCCGCACGTCCTTGGCCGGCTTGACCGCCGCGCCGCCGATCTTCACGTGTCCCTTGTCGACCGCCTCGGTCGCGAGCGAACGCGTCTTGAAGAACCGGGCTGCCCACAGCCATTTGTCGATGCGCAGCTTCGCGCCCGGATCGGTCGAAATCTTGTAGTTCATGTCAGTCTCCGCCGGGCCGCCTCAAGAGGGCTGACCGCCCGAAGAGCGCGCAAGGATCGTTTCATCTCAACTCACCGTTTCGGGCTGCACGGCCTTGACCGGCCAGCCCTGCAGATTCTCGGCGACGATCTCGCCGAGCGCGCCGATCCAGGCGGGCGCGCCGTTCAGGCACGGAATGCGGTGGAACGCCTTGCCGCCGCCGGCGAGGAACTCGTCGCGCACTTCCATGCCGATCTCCTCGATCGTCTCCAGGCAGTCGGCCGTGAAACCGGGACAGAACACGTCGGCCCGCCGCACACCGGCCTCGCCGAACTCGCGCAGCGTGGGCGCGGTATAGGGCTGCAGCCATTCGGCCTTGCCGAAGCGCGACTGAAACGTCACGCGGCATTCGGTCGTCGACAGCCCGAGCGCGGCCATCAGCAGCGCGCCCGTCTGCTGGCACTGGTCGTGGTAGGGGTCGCCGAGGTCGAGCGTGCGCTTCGGCACGCCGTGAAAGCTCAGCACGAGCTTGTCGCCGGCAGCGAAGTCGGGCCGGCCATGCTGCGCCCAGTACTGGCGCACCTGCTCGGCCAGCGCGTGGATATAGGCCGGATGGTCGGCGTAGTGCCGCACCGTGCGCACCTCCGGCTGGTTGCGCATGCGCGCGAGCGCGTTGAATGCGGCGTCGAATGCGGTGGCCGTGGTCGACGCCGAGTATTGCGGATACATCGGCATCAGCAGCACGCGCTCGACGCCCGCGCGCTTGAACTGCGCGAGTGCGTGCGAAATGTTCGGACTGCCGTAGCGCATCGCGTAGTCGACCGTCACGTGATAGCCGTTCGACGTGAGCAGGTGGCGCACGCTGTCGGTCTGGCGCTCGGTGTACACGCGCAGCGGCGAGCCCTCGGGCATCCAGACGGCCGCGTATTTCTTCGCGGACGCACGGCCGCGCAGCGGCAGGATCAACGTGCGCAGCAGCACCTGCCAGACGGCCTGCGGAATCTCGACGACGCGCGGATCCGACAGGAATTCAGCCAGATAGCGGCGCACCGCGCGTGGCGTCGGAGCGTCGGGCGTGCCGAGATTGATCAGCAGCACACCGGTGCGATGGGCGGCCGCGGTGCTCGAAGGCGGCTCAAGATCGAAACGCATGGGCAAGAACGTGCTCGAGGCACGGGACCGGACGGCTCTCAATTATAGCGGGCCGCCTCGCGGCGGTCGGCTGGCCGTTCGGCCGACTGTCGGGATGCACGCCGCCGCGGCACGATGGCGGTGCGGGATCGGGCTGGCGGCGGCAGGCTACTGCTGGCTCAGCGTGAGCGACAGCAGGCGCGCGGTGATGTCGACGATCGGTATCACGCGGTTGTACGCCATGCGGGTCGGGCCGATCACGCCGAGCGTGCCGACGATCTGCCCGTTCACCTCGTAAGGCGCGGTCACGACACTCATTTCCTCGATCGGCACGAGCGTCGATTCACCGCCGATGAAAATCTGCACGCCCTGGGCGTGGCTCGACACGTCGAGCAGTTGCAGGAAGCCCGTCTTTTGGTCGAATACGTCGAACAGCTTGCGCAGCCGCGCCATGTCGGAAGAGAGATCCGCCACCTCGAGCAGGTTGCGTTCGCCGGAAATCAGCACGGTGTCCTCGGTGTCGGGCACCTCGGTGCTAGCCGTCACGGCCGCGTGCATCAGCGCGGTCATGTCGCCGCGCAACTGGTCGATCTCGTCGCGCAGGCGGCGGCGCACCTCGTCGAACGACAGTCCGGCGAAATGCGCGTTGATGTAATTGGACGCTTCGGTCAGTTGCGACGGCGAGTAGTCGCGCGGCGTCGCGAGCATCCGGTTCTGCACGTCGCCCTCGGGCGTGACGATGATCAGCAGGATACGCTTGTCCGACAACCGCATGAACTCGATCTGCTTGAACACGTGGCTGCGGCGCGGCGTCAGTACGACGCCCGCGAACTGCGACAGGTTCGACAGCACGCTCGCGGCAGCCGCCACGACGCGCTGCTGCGGCTCGCCGGCCTGCAGCGTGTTCTGCACCTGCCGCGCGACGGCCTCGGCGTCGATCGGCGCCTCGACCGTCAGCATCGTGTCGACGAACAGCCGGTAGCCGCGCGGCGTCGGCACGCGGCCGGCCGACGTGTGCGGGCTCGATACGAGGCCGAGCTCCTCCAGGTCGGACATCACGTTGCGGATCGTCGCCGGGCTCAGCTCGAGCCCGGAGTAACGGGACAACGTGCGCGATCCGACTGGCTGACCGTCGGCGATATACCGTTCGATCAGGGTTTTCAGGAGGGTTCGTGCGCGAGGATCTAGCATGGTGGAAAATTCTAGCGCAACCGCGCGGGCGCGGCGAGTGGCGTCGGCAACCATTGCGCGGGCCGGCCCGATCCGGCCCCGCCCGCGCACAGCCGGTTCTTTTCGTCAACGAGCTATGGTGTAATGCCGGCATGAAAACCGGTAATCAGTTCAACACTGTCGCGCTCGTCGGCCGGAGCAACACGCCCAACATCGCCGAGCCGCTCGCCACGCTGGCCGCCTGCATCGCCAAACGGGGCTTCGAGGTCGTCTTCGAAGCCGAGACCGCGCGCGAGATCGGCATCGACGGCTACCCGGCGCTGACCCCGGCCGAAATCGGGGCGCGCGCCGACGTGGCGGTCGTGCTGGGCGGCGACGGCACGATGCTCGGCATCGGCCGCCAGCTCGCGCCGTACAAGACACCGCTGATCGGGATCAACCACGGGCGGCTCGGCTTCATCACCGATATCGCGGCGGCCGACATGCAGGCGCTCGTGCCGGTGATCCTGTCGGGCAAGTTCGAGCGCGAGGAGCGCTCGCTGCTCGAGGCCCGGATCATGCGCGACGGCGAACCGATCTACCATGCGCTCGCGTTCAACGACGTCGTCGTGAACCGCAGCGGCTTCTCCGGCATGGTCGAGCTGCGCGCGTCGGTCGACGGCCGGTACATGTACAACCAGCGTTCGGACGGCCTGATCGTCGCCACGCCCACCGGTTCGACCGCGTATGCGCTGTCGTCCGCCGGCCCGATCCTCCATCCGCAGCTGCAGGGCGTCGTGCTCGTGCCGATTGCGCCGCACGCGCTGTCGAACCGGCCGATCGTGCTGCCCGACGATTCGAAAATCGCGATCCAGATCGTCGGCGGGCGCGACGTCAACGTGAACTTCGACATGCAGTCGTTCACCGCGCTCGAACTGAACGACACGATCGAGGTGCGCCGCTCGAAGCACACGGTGCCGTTCCTGCACCCGATCGGCTACAGCTACTATGCAACGCTGCGCAAGAAGCTGCACTGGAACGAACACGCCTCGAACGAAGACGACAAGGCGTCCTGACGCCGCTCCGCCCGACATCATGCTCCGCCACCTCTCGATCCGCGACTTCGTCATCGTCGCCGCGCTCGATCTCGAATTCGACAGCGGCTTTTCCGTCTTTTCCGGCGAGACCGGTGCCGGAAAATCGATCCTGATCGACGCCCTCGCCCTCGCGCTCGGCGAGCGTGCCGACGCGAGCGTCGTGCGCACCGGCTGCAGCCGCGCCGACATCACCGCCGAATTCACGCCGCACGACCGCGTCGCGCGCTGGCTCGACGAGCATGCGTTCGACGCCGAGGACACCGTGATGCTGCGCCGCGTGATCGACGCGAACGGCCGGTCGCGCGCGTTCATCAACGGCACCAGCGCGACGCTCGCGCAACTGCGCGAACTCGGCGAAATGCTCGTCGACATCCACGGCCAGCATGCGCACCAGCTGCTGATGCGGCCCGACGCGCAGCGCGAGCTGTTCGACACGCACGCGGGGCTCGTCGCCGACGCGGCGAACGTCGCACGCGCATGGCGCGTGTGGCGCGACGCGACGCAGGCGATCGACGCCGCGAAGGCGCACGAGCGCGAACTGCAGCTCGAACGCGAAAAGCTCGCATGGCAGCTCGCCGAGCTCGACAAGCTCGCGCCGCAGGCCGGCGAATGGGACGAAGTCAGCAACGAGCACAAGCGCCTGTCGCATTCGGCGAACCTGATCGAAGGCGTGCGCGGTGCGCTCAACGCGCTCTCCGAGTCCGACGACGCGATGCTCGCGCAGCTCGGCACGATCGTGTCGAAGCTGCGCAGCCTCGCCGACTACGACGCGGCGCTCGGCGACGCGCTCGCGTCGCTCGAACCGGCCGAAATCCAGTTGCAGGAAGCCGTCTATTCGCTGTCGCACTATGTGCAGCGCATCGATCTCGATCCGGAACGGCTCGCGCAGGTCGAAACGCGGCTCGACGCGCTGCACTCGACCGCCCGCAAGTTCCGGCTGCCGCCCGACACGCTGCACGAAGAACACGCGGCACGCCGCGCGCAGCTCGCCGCGCTCGACGCGGCCGCCGATCTCGGCGCGCTCGAGGCGGTGCAGGCCAAGGCGCGGGAAGCCTACCTCGCCGACGCCAGACATCTGTCCAAGGCACGCACGCAAGCCGCCAAGGCGCTCGGCACGGCCGTCACGGCCGGCATGCAGGAGCTGTCGATGGCGGGCGGCAGTTTCGAAGTCGCGCTCGTGCCGCTCGCCGACGGCGGCCCGCACGGGCTCGAGCAGGTCGAGTTCCGCGTGGCCGGGCACCCGGGCGTCCCGCTGCGGCCGCTCGCGAAGGTCGCATCGGGCGGCGAACTCGCGCGGATCAGCCTCGCGCTCGCGGTGATCGCGAGCGCGGCCAGCCCGACGCCGACGCTGATCTTCGACGAAGTCGATACGGGAATCGGCGGCGGCGTCGCCGAAGTGGTCGGCCGCCTGCTGCACCAGCTCGGGCGCGATCGCCAGGTGCTGTGCGTGACGCACCTGCCGCAAGTCGCTGCACGCGGCGACCACCACTTCCAGGTCGCGAAAGGCGCCGACGATCGCGGCGGCACGGTGTCGACGGTCGTCGCGCTCGACCGGGCCAACCGGATCGAGGAAGTCGCGCGAATGCTCGGCGGGCTCGAAATCACGGCCACGACGCGCAAGCACGCGAAGGAAATGCTCGCGGCCTGACGCCGGCCATCCGTTGATCCGTTGATCGAACGCGAAAAGACCGGCGCACGCGCCGGTCTTTTTCCGAGCACGGCGGCACGATCGCGTCCGCCCTGCCCCACCAGATCGAACGGCCGTTTCAACTCTCCGTTTCAACCGAGCCGAACACGCGCGTCCACAGCGCCGTCACGGCCGCCCGCTCGTCGGCCACCACGGCCGGATCGACCCGCGCCTTCTCCATCCCGTCGAGCCGCAGCTTGTGCTGCAGTTTCCGGTACGTACGGTAGGCGGCGCCGACGCGCTCGGCCTCGTCCTCGCCCATCAGCCCGAAGCGCGCGACCTCGCGCAAGAGCGCGATATTGCCCGTGTTGCGGATCAGCTCGGCGTCGCTCGACGCGTGCAGCAGCACCCAGTACTGGACGATGAATTCGATGTCGACCATCCCGCCGCGGTCGTGCTTCAGGTCGAACAGCTCGGTCTGGTTCGGGTGGCCGGCAAACACCTTGCCGCGCATGTCGACGATTTCCTTCGCGAGCACGGCGCCGTCGCGCGGGGTCGTCAGCACCTGCTGGCGGATCGCCTCGAAATCCGCGCCGATCTGCGCGTCGCCCGCGCTGTAGCGGGCGCGGGTCAGCGCCTGGTGCTCCCAGACCCACGCGGTGTTCGCGGCGTCGCCCTCGCGCAGCTGGTAGCGGCGGAACGCGTCGAGATCGGTGACGAGCAGCCCCGCTTCGCCATTCGGCCGCAGCCGCAGGTCGATGTCGAACAGCGCGCCGGCCCCGGTCGCGGTGGTGAGCCACGTGATCAGGCGCCGCGTGAAGGTCGTGTAGACGTCCGCCGAGCGCTCGTCGGCGTCGTCGTACAGAAAGATCAGGTCGAGATCGGATGCGTAGCCGAGCTCCTTGCCGCCCAGCTTGCCGTACGCGATCACCGCGAACTTCGGCACGTCGCGATGGCGCTTCGCGAGCTGCGACCAGACGACCTCGATCGTCACGTCGAGCACCGCGTCGGCCAGCTCGGACAACCGGTCGCTCACGTGCTCGACCGACAGTTGCCCGGCCAGATCGATCAGCAGGATTCGGAACACCTCCGCGTGCTGCGCGTGCCGCAGCAGGTCCATCTGCTGCTCGGGGCCGTCGGCCGCGGCGAGGCGCGCGCGCAGCGCGTCCTTGAACGCCGGCCAGTCGAACGGGCTGGCGATCGCCTCGTCGTCGAGCAGCTCGTCGAGCAGTTGCGGGTGGCGGATCAGGTAGCCGCCGCCCCAGCGCGTCGCCCCGAGCACCGACAGCACGCGGTCGAGCGCGGCCGGGTATTCGGTCAGCAGCGCGAGATAGACCCCGCGCCGGCTGACCGTCTCGAGCAGGTCGAACAGGCGCACGATCGTGTCGTCGCGGCGCGCGGCGTCGATCTTCGGCGCGGCGTCGAGCGCCCGCTGCGCGACGCTGTCGAAGCGCTGCCGGCTCTTTTCCGGCAGGCCCGTGTAGCGCGAGGACTGCCAGATCGCGCGCAACCGCGCGAGCACGGCTGCCGGATCGGTAAAGCCGAGGCCGTCGAGGCGCGCGACCAGCGCGTCGTCCTCGCCGTCGTCGGCCAGCGCGCCGCTCCAGATCCATGCGGCCGCCGTGTCGTCACCGGCCGCGCAGGGCATGCCGCTCGCCTTGTCGGCAAAAATCTGGTCGAACTGCGCCTCGACGAACGTGCGGTGGCCGTCCAGCACCGTCATCAGCGCCGCATAGTCGGCAAAACCGAGCGACGCGGCCAGCGCCGCGCGTTCGCCGGGCTCGACCGGCATCGCATGCGTCTGCGCGTCGTCGCGGTACTGCAGCCGGTGCTCGAGCGTGCGCAGGAAGTTGTACGCGTCGGTCAGGCGGGCGCGCACATCGTCGCCGATCAGCCCGCGCGCCTGCGCATGGCGCAGCACCACGAGCGTCGGCCGCACGCGGAATTCCGCATCCTGGCCGCCGCGGATCAGCTGGAACACCTGCGCGCTGAACTCGATCTCGCGAATGCCGCCGCGCCCGAGCTTGATGTCGTCGGCCTTGTCGGGCCGCATCGACGCCCGGCGCGCGGCTTCGTGACGAATCTGCTGGTGCAGCGAACGAATCGCGCCGATCACGCCGAAATCGAGATAGCGCCGGTACACGAACGGCTTGACGATCGATTCGAGCTGCGACGCCAGCCGCTGCGCCGCGTCGCTGTCGCCTTCCGACACGAGCCTGCCCTTGATCCACGCGTAGCGCTCCCACTCGCGCCCCTGCACGTAGAAATACTCTTCGAGCATCCCGAGGCTGCAGACGAGCGGCCCCGAATCGCCGTTCGGGCGCAGCCGCATGTCGACGCGAAACACGTAGCCGTCGGCGGTGACCTCCGACAGCACGCCGATCAGGCGCCGGCCGAGCCGCGTGAAGTATTCCTGCGTGGACAGCGGCGAACGCGTGCCGCCGGTCGTCTCGCCGTCGTCCTCGTAGACGAAGATCAGGTCGATGTCCGACGACACGTTCAACTCGCGGCCGCCGAGCTTGCCCATCCCGACCACGCCGAGCACGACGCGCTGGCCGTCGGCGCCGCGCGGCTCGCCGTACAGCGCCTCGAGTTCGGCCGACAGCAGCGCGAGCGAGCGCTGCACGGCCACTTCGGCGAGATCGGTCATCGCGCCCGTCACCTCGGCGACGTCCGCGAGCCCGCGCAGGTCGCGCTCCGCCACGGCGCCGAATGCCTCGGCCCGCAGTTGCCGCAGCGCGCGCTTCAGTTGCTCCTCGGTCGGCGCGGCCGTGCCGGCCGGCGTCGCGAGCAGCTCGGTCAGGCGCGCGTCGAGCTGCGCGCGACCGAGCGGCGCGGCGGCCCACGCGGCGACCTGGTCGGCCAGCGCGGGTCGCGCGGCCGCCGCGCGGGCCAGGTAACGGGAATAGGACGTGCAGATCAGGGCGGAAGCGTCGGTCATCGAGAAGCGGGCCTGGCGGAAAGGCCGGCCGGCACCGGAAGCGCATGCGCGCCCCGCGCCCGGCCGGCCCCATGGACTCGGCGCGGCATCGCGGAACGCAGGTGCGCCCGTCGCGAAACCGCGCGCCGGAAAGCCCGTGCCGCGCTGCCGCAACGGCCGCCGGCACGAACCCGTGTGATACATTTCAACGTCAGTCTGCAAAACTACCATATCGCCGCCCGTCCGCCGCATGTCCGACCGTCAGGAATCCGCCGTAGCTGCGCCCGAAGCGGGACCTCCGAAGCACGATCATCCGGTCCTGCGCCGCGTGTTCAGGGTGACGCTGGCAGTCGGGATCGGCACCTACTTCGTCGCGGCCGGCGCGTTCCTCGGGCTGCGCTACGTAGTGCTGCCCCGCATCGACGAATTCCGCCCGCGCATCGAGCAGGCGGTGTCCGACAAGCTCCACGCGCAGCTTTCGATCGGCAAGCTTTCCCCCAGCTGGTCCGGCATGCAGCCGGGCGTCGAACTCACGAACCTGACGATCCGCGGCCGCGACGGCCAGGTCGCGCTGTCGGTGCCGCACGCGACGGCCGCGCTGTCGTGGCTGTCGCTGCTGCGGCTGTCGCCCGCGCTGTCGAGCCTGATCGTCGATCAGCCCGACCTCGTCGTCGCGCGTACGGCCGACGGCTCGCTGAGCATCGCCGGCGTCGGCGTGGCGACCACCCACGGCGGCAACGACACGTTCGGCACGTGGCTGCTGAAGCAGGAGGCGATCGTGCTGCGCGGCGGCACGCTGCGCTGGCGCGACGCGCAGCACGATGCGCCGGAACTCGTGCTGTCGGGCATCCGGCTCGCGGTACTCAACGACGGCCGCGTGCACAAGGCCGCGCTGCAGGCGCCCGCGAACGGCACGCTGCTGCTCGGCCCGCTCGATTTCCGCGCGCGCTTCAGGCACAAGCCGCTCGCGCCGGTCGGCAAGCCGTCGAACTGGACGGGCGATGCGTACCTGTCGACGGGCCCGGTCGACCTGCAGACGCTCGCGCGCTACCTCGACATGCCGCTCACGATTCACGCGGGCCGGATCGACAACGCGATCTGGGCCACCTTCGGCGACGGCCACCTGCACTCGGCGGGCGGCAACCTGCAGGGCGCGGACGTCGCGCTGCGCGTGCGCCCGACGCAGCCGCGGCTCGACGTGCCGACGGTCGGCTTCGGCTGGGACATGCAGCTCGACGCCGGCCACGACTACATGCTGCACCTGACGCGCTTCAACGCGGAGCTCGGCCAGCCGCCGCTGCCGGACGGCACGCCGCTCGCCCGCTCGCTCGCGCTGTCGACGCTGACGGCCCGCTACCGCGTGCCGACCGCGAACCAGGGGCAGTTGCTCAGTGTCGTCGGCGACCGCGTCGATCTCGGCATCCTCAGCGAGTTCATCCGCGGGCTGCCGCTGCCGGCGCGCCTTCGCAACGAGCTGATCAAGCTCGACCCGCGCGGGATGGTGTCGAACTATCACATCGAGGTCGAGCGCGCGAAACCCGCGCATGCCGATCTCGCCGACGAGGAGCGGCGCATGGGCGCCGCGCCGATCGTCCGCTACCGTTTCCTCGGCGACCTGCAAGGCATCAGCTTCGCCGCGCAGGAGCCGCCGCCGGGGCTCTCGCCGCGCGGCCACCCGCGCGCGGGCTGGCCGGGCGTCGAGAACCTGTGGGGCCGCGTCGATGCGAGCGAGACGGGCGGCTCCGCGCATATCGACACGGTCGACGCAGCCGTCACGGTGCCGGGCGAATTCGACGAGCCGCGCCTGACGTTCGACCGGCTGCGCGGCAACGCGAAATGGGCGATCACGCCCGCGCCCGGCGACAAGCATGCGCGCGTCGACGTCTCGCTGTCCGACCTGTTCGTGTCGAACCCCGATGCCGAAATTGCGGTGTCGGGCTCGTACACGAACCCCGGCCACGGCCGCGGCTCGCTCGACCTGCGCGCCGATTTCGCGCGCGCGTCGGTCGCGCGCATTCCGCGCTACCTGCCGACCGGGATGTCCGAGCACCTGCGCGACTATCTCGGCCACGCACTGCAGGACGGCAAGGTGACCAAGGGCGCGTCGATCGTCGCACGCGGCCCGCTCGAAAAATTCCCGTTCGAACACGAGCCGGACGCCGGCGTGTTCCACATCGTCGCGCCGTTCACCGGCGGCCGCTTCGAGCCGACGCCGTACCCGCCGCGCAAGCTCGCGAACGGCACGCCAAGCGTCTGGCCGGCGCTCGACGGGATCGACGGCGTGTTCGAGCTCGCGCAGAACAAGCTGCGCTTCGACATCGGGCGCGCGCACTACAAGCGCGTCGCGTTGACGAAGGTCACGGGCCGCATCGACGATCTCGGCAACCCGACCCACTCGCCGCTGATCATCGACGGCCATGCGCAGGGCCCGCTCGCCGACCTGATCGACTACGCGGACAACAGCTCGCTCGGCACGATGAGCGGCCATATCGGCCAGCGGATCGACGCGCAGGGGCCCGCGTCGCTCGCGCTCAAGATCACGATTCCGCAGCACGTCGCCCATCCGCATACGCATATCGAAGGGGCGCTCGCATTCGGCGGCAACACGCTGTCGACCAGCGGCGTGCCGCCGTTGTCGGCGCTGCGCGGCAGCGTCCGCTTCACCGAGGCCGGCGCGTCGCTGCACGACCTGTCCGGGCGGTTCCTCGGCGGCCCGGTGCGCGCGAACGGCAACTTCCAGTCGCACGGCCCGTACGCCGTGAACGTCGACGGCCGGCTCGCGCTCGACGCCGCACGCGGGCTGAATCTGCACGGCCCCGCCGCCGCGCTGCTCGAGCACGTGGTCGGCGATGCGCCGTACAAGGTCGCCGTGCGCGGCGCGCCGGGCCGGCTGCCCGACGTCAGTGCGCATTCCGACCTGACGGGTGTCGCGCTGAACTTCCCGGCGCCGTTCGCGAAACCGGCCGGCACGCCGATGCCGTTCAGCTTTACGCTGCAGCCGGCGCCGCAGGCGGACGGCAAGCGCCTCGAACATGCCGACCTGACGCTCGGCCCCGTGTCGGCCACCTACCTGCTCGACGCGACGCACGGCCAGCCGCTGCGCGCGGTACGCGGCGCGATGGGCATCCACCGGATGCCCGACATGCCGCAGGACGGCGTGAGCGCGGCCGTCGACGTCAACGAGCTGGACGCCGATGCGTGGCTCGCGCTGGCCCGTACGCTGAAGCCCGACACGCCGCGCGTGCCGGAGCCGCAGAGCGCGCCGCGCGTCGATTTCGCGAGCTTTGCGCCGAAGCGCTTCGCGCTCCATTTCGGTACGCTGAAGCTGCTCAAGCGCAACTGGGAAAACGTGATCGTCGGCGCGTCGCACGTCGACGAGCTCTGGCAGGCGAACATCGCGTCGAACCAGGTGTCGGGCTACCTGTCGTGGGCGCCGGGCGGCGGCCACAACGGCGCGGGCGTGCTGAACGCGCGGCTCGCGAAGCTCGTGATCCCGGACAGCGCGCAGCACGATCTCGTCGGCCGCGCGATGAACCTGCCGACGCCGACCGATCGCCCGATGCCGTCGATCGACCTGATCGTCGACCAGGTCGTCGCGCGCAACCACGACATCGGCCGCCTGGTCGTCAACGCGCGCAACATCGACGAAGACGGCACGCCCGTGTGGCAGCTCGACAAGCTGGAGCTGTCGAACCCGGCCGCGAAACTGACGGCGACCGGCAACTGGCGCACGTCGCGCCGGGCGCTCGCCCGCGGCGCCGACGAGAGCGATGCGCCGCGCCGCACCGTGTTCGACTTCAAGCTCGACATCGACAACGCGGGCGCGCTGCTCGATCGCGTCGGCCTGCCGCGCACGCTCGCGGACGGCCACGGCTCGGTCACCGGCAAGGTGGGCTGGCGCGGCGGCCCGACCGCGCTCGACTTCCCGTCGCTCGGCGGCCAGATCGCGCTCGATCTCGAACACGGCCAGATCCTGAAGGTCGATCCGGGCGCGGCGAAGCTGCTCGGCGTGCTGAGCCTGCAGAGCCTCGCGCGCTTCCTGACGCTGAATTTCCGCGACGTGATCGGCAAGGGGCTGCCGTTCGACAAGATCACCGGTACCGGCCGAATCTCGAACGGGATCGCCCGCACCGACGACTTCTCGATGATGACGGGGCCCGCAAACGTCACCGTACGCGGCGCGGTCGATCTGGGCACCGAGACGCAGGACCTGCACGCGCACGTCGCGCCGAAAATCAGCGCGGGCGCGGCCGCGATCGGGGCGGCGATCATCAACCCGCTGCTCGGCGTCGGCGTGCTGGCCGCGAACTACGCGCTGTCGGAGACGCTGTCGCACGCGTTCGCGCTCGACTACGCGATCACCGGCTCGTGGGCGCACCCGCACATCGAGCGGGTGCGGGGCGATCAGGGTAAGATGAATCACGGTCCGGCCGATGCGGCGAGTCATTGAGCCGCGCATCGAACCGCGCACGGTGCCGGGCCGCACCCCATTTATCACGCAACCGATCCTGCGATGACCGACCTTACCCGTTCCGCCACGCCCTTCCGGGTCGCCGCGCTGCAGATGGTGAGCACGCCGGACGTCACGCGCAATCTCGACGAAGCGCGCCGCCTGATCGCGGAAGCCGCCGGTGAAGGCGCACGGCTCGTGCTGCTGCCCGAATACTTCTGCTTCATGGGTCAGCGCGACACCGACAAGCTCGCGCTCGCCGAGCCTTACCAGGACGGCCCGATCCAGCGCTTCCTGGCGGACGCCGCGCGCCGCCACGGCGTCTGGGTGATCGGCGGCACGCTGCCGCTGAAGGCGCCGGAGGCCGATCGCGTGCTCAACACGACGCTCGTCTTCGATCCGTCCGGCAACGAGGCCGCGCGCTACGACAAGATCCACCTGTTCAACTTCGAGAAGGGCGACGAATCGTTCGACGAGGCGCGCACGATCCGCGCGGGCGACACGGTCGTCGCGTTCGACGCGCCGTTCGGGCGGGTCGGCCTGTCGGTCTGTTACGATCTCCGCTTTCCGGAGCTGTATCGCCGCCTGGGCGACTGCGCGCTGATCGTCGTGCCGTCGGCGTTTACGTATACGACGGGCCGCGCGCACTGGGAAACGCTGCTGCGCGCGCGGGCCGTCGAGAACCAGTGTTACGTGCTCGCGGCCGCACAAGGCGGCAAGCACGAGAACGGCCGGCGCACGTGGGGTCACAGCATGCTGATCGACCCGTGGGGCGAGATCGTCGCGGTCCGCGACGTGGGCGCCAGCGTCGTGCTCGGCGCGATCGATCCGCAGCGCATCGCCGATGTGCGCCAGAGCCTGCCCGCGTGGCGACACCGCGTGCTGACCTGAATTCGCCGCGCTGCTTGAAACGCCGCGCGACCAACCCATCTGCCCAGCAGCACCCGACAACTTTTTGAGAACCCCCGATATCCGCATGAACATCATCGAACCCGGCATCCGCAACCTCGCGCTGGCGAAGGACATCCTGCTCACGCCGTACGGCCTCGACGAAAGCCTGCTCACGCGCACGATCGCCGACATCTTCACGCATCGCGTCGACTACGCGGACCTGTACTTCCAGGCGACCCGCAGCGAAGCGTGGAGCCTCGAGGAAGGCATCGTCAAATCGGGCAGCTTCAGCATCGACCAGGGCGTCGGCGTGCGCGCGGTCGCGGGCGACCGCACCGCGTTCGCTTACTCGGACGACCTGTCGCCGGAAGCGATCGCGCAAGCCGCCGCGGCCACCAAGGCGATCGCGGCGGCCGGCGGCGGCCGCCAGAAGATCAAGGCGGCGACGTCGCTGACGGGCATCTCGGGCCGCGACCTGTACCTGCCGTCCGATCCGCTCGCGTCGCTCGATGCGACGGCCAAGGTCAAGCTGCTCGAGCGCATCGAGCAGATGGCGCGCGGCCGCGACCCGCGCATCACGCAGGTGATGGCGGGCCTCGCCGGCGAATACGACGTCGTGCTGGTCGCGCGCAGCGACGGCGCGCTCGCGGCCGACATCCGCCCGCTCGTGCGCGTGTCGGTCACGGTGATCGCGGAACAGAACGGCCGCCGCGAGATCGGCTCCGGCGGCGGCGGCGGCCGCTTCGACTACGGCTACTTCACCGACGACGTGCTGTCGCGCTACGTCGACGACGCCGTGCATGCAGCGCTCGTGAACCTTGACGCCCGCCCCGCGCCGGCCGGCGCGATGACAGTCGTGCTCGGCCCGGGCTGGCCGGGCGTGCTGCTGCACGAGGCGATCGGCCACGGCCTCGAGGGCGATTTCAACCGCAAGGGTTCGTCGGCGTTCGCCGGCCGGATCGGCGAGCGGGTCGCCGCGAAGGGCGTGACCGTCGTCGACGACGGCACGCTGCCGAACCGCCGCGGCTCGCTGAACATCGACGACGAAGGCAACCCGACGCAGTGCACGACGCTGATCGAGGACGGCATCCTCAAGGGCTACATCCAGGACACGCTGAACGCGCGCCTGATGAAGATGCCGGTCACGGGCAACGCGCGGCGCGAGTCGTACGCGGCGCTGCCGATGCCGCGCATGACGAACACGTACATGCTCAACGGCGACAAGGACCCGCAGGAAATCATCGCGTCGGTGAAGAACGGCCTGTACGCGGTGAACTTCGGCGGCGGCCAGGTCGACATCACGAACGGCAAGTTCGTGTTCTCGGCCTCCGAGGCGTACATGATCGAGAACGGCAAGGTCACCTACCCGGTGAAGGGCGCGACGCTGATCGGCAGCGGCCCCGAATCGCTGAAGGACGTCAGCATGATCGGTAACGACATGTCGCTCGACAGCGGTGTCGGCGTATGCGGCAAGGAAGGCCAGAGCGTGCCGGTCGGCGTCGGCCAGCCGACCCTGCGGATCGACAGGATGACGGTCGGCGGTACGGCATAACCGCATCGCCGCGCAGACATTCCGCGTATTTTGAAGAAAACGCGCGGAATGTCCGCATTTTCGACCACCCCCGGTTGCCAGCCGCGCGGCGACGGGGTATAAATTCCGAATCAACTTTTTTGACGAACTCCATTTCCGTCATGTCCGCCAAGTTTTACTTTTACTTTTTTTGGCATCTCAGACCGTTGGCGGATCGAGAGGGTTGATGGCGCGTCAAGCGCAACCGAAATTCCCGAAAAAACCGCCGGCGAACCCGGCGGTTTTTTTTCGCCCTTCGCCAGCCGGTCGCCGCCGCAGCGACATCGCGGCCCCGACCGAAACCACTGAATCGCTTGAATTGATGAATCTGCCGCACGCGCACTCGCACTGACCGAACGGCGCCCGGAACTTAGGAGAAACTGCATGCCCCCGCACAATACCGACGACGTCCGCATTCGCGAACTCAAGGAACTGACGCCGCCCGCCCACCTGATCCGCGAATTCGCGTGCTCCGAAGCCGCATCCGAGCTGATCTACAACGCGCGCCAGTCGATGCACCGCATCCTGCACGGGATGGACGACCGGCTGATCGTCGTCATCGGGCCGTGCTCGATCCACGACACGAAGGCGGCGATCGAATACGCGGGCCGGCTCGTGAAGGAACGCGAGCGCTTCAAGGGCGAGCTGGAAATCGTGATGCGCGTGTACTTCGAGAAGCCGCGCACGACGGTCGGCTGGAAGGGGCTCATCAACGATCCGCACCTCGACAACAGCTTCAAGATCAACGAAGGGCTGCGCACCGCGCGCGAGCTGCTGCTGCAGATCAACGAGATGGGGCTGCCGGCCGCGACCGAATACCTCGACATGATCAGCCCGCAGTACATCGCCGACCTGATCTCGTGGGGCGCGATCGGCGCACGCACGACCGAGTCGCAGGTGCACCGCGAGCTTGCGTCGGGGCTGTCGTGCCCGGTCGGCTTCAAGAACGGCACCGACGGCAACGTGAAGATCGCGGTCGACGCGATCAAGGCCGCGTCGCAGCCGCACCATTTCCTGTCGGTGACGAAGGGCGGCCATTCGGCGATCGTGTCGACGGCCGGCAACGAGGACTGCCACGTGATCCTGCGCGGCGGCAAGACGCCGAACTACGATGCCGACAGCGTGAACGCCGCGTGCGCGGACATCGGCAAGGCCGGCCTCGCCGCGCGCCTGATGATCGACGCGAGCCACGCGAACAGCTCGAAGAAACACGAAAACCAGATCCCGGTCTGCGCGGACATCGGCCGCCAGATCGCGGCCGGCGACGCCCGCATCGTCGGCGTGATGATCGAGTCGCACCTCGTCGAGGGGCGTCAGGACCTGAAGGAAGGCTGCGAGCTGACCTACGGCCAGAGCATCACCGATGCGTGCATCGCGTGGGACGACAGCGTGAAGGTGCTCGAAGGCCTCGCGGAAGCGGTGAAGGCGCGCCGCGTCACGCGCGGCAGCGGGAACTGACGGACGCCAGCAGGTTGGCCGCCGGGCGGCGGATCGGCCATGCGGCCAGCCTGCGGTCGTCGCTTCGGTCTGCCAGACTAGCTAACATCATTTGGCTAGCCAAGGGACGATCATGCCGACCGTCAACATGCACGACGCCAAGTCACGGCTCTCGAGCCTCGTCGAAGCGCTTGAACTGGGGCGAGAATCCAAAGTCGTGATCGCCCGCAATGGTCATCCGGTTGCCCGGATCGTTCCTTATGCTGCGCCGAAGCGGATCGGTGCAGCCCGTCAGTTGCTTGCGGGGCTGAATATCCCGACCACCGTCGAGGCATTCAATACCGGCGATGAATCGATTGCCACCGACTTCGATGCCAGCTCGGAACAGGGGCTCGCACCGTGAAGCTGCTGCTCGATACGCACATTGCGCTATGGGCGGCTGAGGGTGCGCGTCAACTTTCGGCAACTGCGGCAGCGTGGATCGAACATCCGGAAAACACGCTGTACGTCAGCGCTGCGTCCATCTGGGAAATCGCGACCAAATACCGCAAAGGCAATCTGCCCGTCCATCCACGCGATGCGCGTTCGGCATTCCGGCTTGCGGGTTTTGCGGAATTGCCGATCAGCAGCGATCACGTCGAAGGTGTCGCCGCACTACCCGATTTTCCGGATCATGCCGATCCGTTCGACCGCGTGATGGTCGCGCAGGCACTCCATGAAGGCATGCCGCTCGTCAGCGCCGATCCCAAAGTGTGGCGCTATCACGCGACGTTGGTGCTGCGCGCCTGACGCCCTGCCCCCGTGCAAAAAGCAAAACCCGGCTCGTGCCGGGTTTGGCTTACAGGCCGGAAAACGATCGTCGGGCCATCACTCGAGCGCGCCCGAGCCGAAGATCTCGGTATGGATGCGCTCCGGCGCGACGCCGAGCGCGGCCAGCGCGTCACGTTGTGCCTTCATGAACGCGATCGGCCCGCAGATGTAGTAGTCGGCGTCCGGCACCAGCGCGTATTGCTTCACGCGCTCCGGCGTCAGGCGCCCTTCGAGATCGTGATCGATACCGGCACGGTCGGCCGGGCCGACCCGTTCGTACAGCACCGTGCGCCTGACGTTCGCGTGCGCGCGCGCCGTGTCGTTCAGCCAGTCGCGGAACGCGTGCACCGCGCCCGAGCGGCACGCGTGGACGAACCGCACGTCGCGCTTGCTGCCTTCAGCCACCAGCGTCGACGCCATCGACATCATCGGCGTGATGCCGACGCCGCCGGAGATCAGCACCACCGGCGTCTCGACGCCGCGCTTCAGCGAGAACTCGCCCATCGGCGCGGTCACCTCGACGATCGCCCCTTCCTCGACGCCGTCGTGCAGCAGCGTCGACACCTTGCCGGCCGGAATGACTTCCGGCTTGCCCGCCTCGCGCTTCACCGAGATGCGCAGCCACTTGCAGTGCGGCGCGTCGGACAGGCTGTACTGGCGCGGCTGGTCGACGCCGAGATCGCCGACGAAACGCTTCACCGTGACGTACTGGCCCGGCTCGAACGTCGGCGCTTCGCCGCCGTCGGCGGGCGTCAGGTAGAACGACGTGATCTCGTCGCTTTCGCGCACCTTGCGCTCGACCTTGAACGGACGGAAACCGCTCCATGCCGCGTTCGCGTACAGGTCGGCTTCGGCGCCGATCATGATCTGCGCGAGCTGGCCATATGCGACGCGCCATGCTTCGAGCGTTTCCGCGTCGACCGCGTCGCCCAGCACCTCGACGATCGACGCGAGCAGGTTCTCGCCGACGATCGGGTAATGCTCCGGGCGGATGTTCAGGCTCGCGTGCTTGTGCGCGATCCTGGTCACGGCGCCGCCCAGCGCGCCGAGATTGTCGATGTTCGCCGCATACGCGTAGACGGCCTTCGCGAGCGTCTCCGGCTGGCTGCCGGTTTTCTGGTGCGTCTGGTTGAACAGGTTCTTCAGTTCCGGATGGCGCGCGAACATGCGCTGGTAGAAATGCTTCGTGATCGTCGCGCCGTGCTCGGCGAGGACAGGGGCAGTGGCCTTCACGCGAGCCATCTGGTCAGCGGTGATGTGGGTCATGTTCGTTCTCCGTTAAACATGCACATACAATACATGTTTAAGAAAACATGCCCCTCGGTCAAATTGTCGCAGCGCAAAAAGGAGACGAAGCGTCAGCGGACGCGGCCGCGCTCCCACAGCACGTCCGACCCGCCGTCGGTACGGTTCAGTACGCGCGCCAGCACGAACAGCAGGTCCGACAGCCGGTTCACGTAGCGCCGCGGCGCATCGTTGAGCGTGTCGGTGCGCCCGAGCGCGACGATCGAACGCTCCGCGCGGCGGCACACGGTCCGGCACACGTGCGCGAGCGACGCCGCGCGCGAGCCGGCCGGCAGGATGAATTCCTTCAGCGGCGGCAGCGTCGCGTTGTAGTCGGCCAGCCAGCGGTCGAGCCGCGCGAGATGCGTGTCGTCGAGCACCGTATGGCCGGGAATGCACAATTCGCCGCCGAGATCGAACAGGTCGTGCTGGATCGTGACCAGCGCCGTGCGCACATCGTCCGGCAGCGTTTCGGCGAGCAGCACGCCGAGGTTCGAGTTCAGCTCGTCGACGTCGCCGATCGCGGCGATGCGCGTATCGTCCTTGCCGACGCGCCGGCCGTCGCCGAGGCCGGTGGTGCCGTCGTCGCCCGTGCGCGTGGCGATCTTGCTCAAGCGGTTGCCCATGCGAATGTCCTCTCGTGCTCGGCCGCGACGCGGCCCGGTTGCGTTCGAACGCGATTATCGCAGCCCGCGGCGGCAGGCGCAGCGGGCGTTACAGCGTAGAATGGGCCGAAACCCTGCAGCACGGGAGCCGGGGCGGCGCCGATGCGCTCACCCGGATCGACAAGGAGACGTTCGTGAATCACCCTGCCCCGCCGGCCGCCACGCGCCGCCCGCTTCCCCCCGCCATGCTCGATGCGCTGCGCGCCGCCTTCGGCGAGCGCGTGTCGACCGCCGATGCCGTGCGCGCCCATCACGGGCGCGACGAATCGCCGTTCGACCCCCAACTGCCCGACGCCGTCGTGTTCGCGCACAGCGCGGACGACGTGCGCGAAGTCGTGTCGCTGTGCGCGCTGTACGGCGTGCCGCTGATCCCGTACGGCGCCGGCTCGTCGCTCGAAGGCCACCTGCTCGCGGTGCGCGGCGGCGTGTCGCTCGACCTGTCGGAAATGAACCGCGTGCTGTCGATCAACGCCGAAGACCTGACCGTCACCGTCGAGCCGGGCATCACGCGCAAGGCGCTCAACGAAGCGCTGCGCGACACCGGCCTGTTCTTCCCGATCGACCCGGGCGCCGACGCCAGCATCGGCGGGATGACCGCGACCCGCGCGTCGGGCACCAACGCCGTGCGCTACGGCACGATGCGCGAGAACGTGCTCGGCCTCACCGCAGTGCTCGCCGACGGCCGCGTGGTGAAAACCGGCTCGCGCGCGCGCAAGTCGTCGGCCGGCTACGACCTCACACGCCTGTTCGTCGGCTCCGAAGGCACGCTCGGCGTGATCACCGAGATCACGCTGCGCCTGCATCCGCTGCCCGAAGCCGTATCGGCCGCGATCTGCACGTTCCCGTCGATGGGCGACGCGGTGCGCACCGTGATCGAGACGATCCAGATCGGCGTGCCGATCGCGCGCGTCGAATTCGTCGATGCGCTCGCGGTGCGCTCGATCAACCGCCATTCGAACCTGACGCTGACCGAAGCGCCGACGCTGTTCTTCGAATTCCACGGCACCGAAGCCGGCGTGAAGGAACAGGCCGAGCTCGTGCAGGCGCTCGCCGGCCAGAACAACGGCCAGGGCTTCGAATGGGCGACCCGCCCCGAGGACCGCAGCCGCCTCTGGGCCGCGCGCCACAACGCGTATTTCGCGATGCTGCAGTTGAAACCCGGCTGCCGCGCGGTGACGACCGACGTGTGCGTGCCGATCTCGCAGCTCGCCGCGTGCGTCGAGGAAACGGAAGTCGACCTGCGCGCGTCGTCGCTGCCCTGCCCGATCGTCGGCCACGTCGGCGACGGCAATTTCCACGTCGCGATCCTGATCGATCCCGACAAGCCGGAAGAAATCGCGGAAGCCGAGCACATCAACGACCGGATCGTCGAGCGCGCGCTGCGCCTCGGCGGCACCTGCACGGGCGAGCACGGCGTCGGGCTGCACAAGATGCGCTTCCTGCCGAAAGAGCATGGCGACGCCGCGATCGATACGATGCGTGCGATCAAGCTCGCGCTCGATCCGCGCAACCTGATGAATCCGGGCAAGATTTTCACGTGCTGACACGGCGGCGCGAGACCGCGCCGCTTGCTGCTGGAGACCCCATGAACGCTCCCGTCGAACTGTCGAGCGCGGCACGCGCGCAGCGCCAGCGCGAAGTCGTGCAGGCGCTGATGGCCGTGCTGCCGACGCACTGCCTGCTGTACCGCGACGAAGACACGGCGCCGTACGAATGCGACGGCCTGTCCGCGTACCGCCGCCTGCCGCTCGCGGTCGCGCTGCCCGAAACGGAATCGCAGGTGCAGCGGATCGTGCAGATCTGCCGCCGCATGGAAGTGCCGATCGTGCCGCGCGGCGCGGGCACGAGCCTGTCGGGCGGCGCGCTGCCGATCGCGCTCGGCGTCGTGCTGTCGCTCGCGCGCTTCACGCGCATCGTCGAAGTCGATCCGTACGCGCGCACGGCGACCGTGCAGCCGGGCGTGCGCAACCTCGCGATCTCGGAGGCCGCCGCGCCGTACGGCCTGTATTACGCGCCCGATCCGTCGTCGCAGATCGCATGCACGATCGGCGGCAACGTCGCGGAAAATTCCGGCGGCGTCCACTGCCTCAAATACGGGCTGACCGTGCACAACGTGATGCGCGTGCGCGCGGTGACGATCGACGGCGAGGTCGTCGAGTTCGGCTCGCTCGCGCTTGACGTGCCGGGCCTCGACCTGCTCGCCGTGATGATCGGCAGCGAAGGGATGTTCGCGATCGTCACCGAGGTCACGGTGAAGCTGATCCCGAAGCCGCAAACGGCGCAGCTCGTGATGGCGAGCTTCGACGACGTCGTAAAGGGCGGCGAGGCCGTCGCGGCGATCATCGCGTCGGGGATCATCCCGGCCGGGCTCGAAATGATGGACAAGCCGGCCACGCAGGCGGTCGAGGCGTTCACGCACGCGGGCTACGACCTCGACGCGAAAGCGATCCTGCTGTGCGAATCGGACGGCACGCCGGAAGAAGTCGCCGAAGAGATCGTGCGGATGACGGCCGTGCTGCGCGAACACGGCGCGACACGCATCCAGGTATCGCGCAACGAACACGAGCGGCTGCGCTTCTGGTCGGGCCGCAAGAACGCGTTCCCGGCCGCCGGCCGCATTTCGGCCGACTACTACTGCATGGACGGCACCGTGCCGCGCCGCGCGATCGGCCCGCTGCTCGCTCGCATCGAGCAGCTCGAAACACGCTACGGGCTGCGCTGCATCAACGTGTTCCACGCGGGCGACGGCAACATGCATCCGCTGATCCTCTACAACGCGAACGATCCGGACGAGTTGCACCGCGCCGAGCAGTTCGGCGCGGAAATCCTCGAATGCTGCGTGGAATTCGGCGGCAGCGTGACGGGCGAGCACGGCGTCGGCATCGAGAAGCTCAATTCGATGTGCGTACAGTTCTCGCCGCAGGAGCGCGATGCGTTCTTCGCGGTCAAGCGCGCATTCGACCCGGCGGGGCTGCTGAACCCGGACAAGGGCATCCCGACCCGTGCGCGCTGTGCCGAATACGGCCGCCAGCACGTGCGCGGCGGGCTGCTGCCGCACCCCGACCTGCCGCGCTTCTGAGCAGCGCGCGGGACGCGGCCCGGCCATGCGGCCTGAAATACGGGGCTTAGGGATAGTCGCGATGTGGATTCGCGCCACCCCGGTACAATCGACCGGACAACAAGTCGAGGCAGCAACAGAACATGGAAGAGGACGACATCGTCGCCGGATGGGCCGAGCGCATCCGCGCCGCCAGTGCCGACGGCCGGCCGCTGCGGATTCGCGGCGGCGGCACCAAGGACTGGTACGGCCAGACGCTCGAGGGCGAAATACTCGACACGCGCGCGTTTCAGGGCATCGTGTCGTACGACCCGGCCGAACTCGTCGTCACGGTGCGCGCGGGCACACCGCTCGCGCAGCTTGAAACCGTCCTCGCCGAGTGCGGCCAGATGCTGCCGTTCGAGCCGCCGCACTTCGGGCGCGCGGCCACCGTGGGCGGCTGCGTCGCGGCCGGCCTCGCGGGCCCGCGGCGCGCCACGTGCGGCGCGCCGCGCGATTTCGTGCTCGGCGTCACGCTGATGAACGGCCGCGGCGAAATGCTGCGCTTCGGCGGCCAGGTCGTGAAGAACGTCGCCGGCTACGACGTGTCGCGGTTGATGGCCGGCGCGCTCGGCACGCTCGGGCTGATGCTCGACCTGTCGATCAAGGTGCTGCCGATGCCCGTCGCCGAAGTCACGCTGAAGTTCGAGATGACGGCGACCGACGCGGTGCGCAAGCTCAACGAATGGGGCGGCCATCCGCTGCCCGTCAGCGCGAGCGCGTGGCGCAACGGCACGCTCGTGCTGCGCCTGTCGGGCGCCGAAGCGGCCGTGAAATCCGCGAAGACGCTGCTCGGCGGCGAAGTGGTCGACGCGGTCGAGGCCGAACGCTTCTGGGCCGGCCTGCGCGAGCATACCGACCCGTTCTTCAACGGCATTCCGCCCGGCTATGCGCTGTGGCGCCTCGCGCTACCGTCGATCACCGAACCGATGCACCTGCCCGGCACCCAGCTGATGGAATGGGGCGGCGCGCAGCGCTGGTGGATCACCGATGCCGATGCGCAGACCGTGCGGATGAGCGCGAAACAGGCCGGCGGCCACGCGACACTGTTCCGCGCGGGCGACAGCTACGACCGCAGCGCCGGCGTGTTCACGCCGCTCCCCGCGCCGATGATGAAAATCCACCGCGGACTGAAGGCCGCGTTCGATCCCGCGCGCATCTTCAACCGCGGCCGGCTCTACCCCGATATCTGAGGGCTCGATGCAAACGAACCTCGCCGATTTCATCCGCAATACGCCCGACGGCGACGAGGCCGACGCGATATTGCGCAAGTGCGTGCATTGCGGGTTCTGCACCGCGACCTGCCCGACCTACCAGTTGCTCGGCGACGAACTCGACGGCCCGCGCGGCCGCATCTACCTGATCAAGCAGATGGTCGAAGGCGCGCCCGTCACGCGCAGCACGCAGCAGCACCTCGACCGCTGCCTCACGTGCCGCAGCTGCGAGACGACCTGCCCGTCCGGCGTCCAGTACGGCCGGCTCGTCGAGATCGGCCGCAAGCACGTCGAGGCGCAGGTGCAGCGCCCGGTGCAGCAGCGGCTCGTGCGCCGCGTGCTCGCGAGCCTCGTGCCGAACGCCGCGCTGTTCTCGCCGGTGATGCGGCTCGGCCAGCACGTGCGCCCGCTGCTGCCGAAGCGGCTGCGCGACAAGGTACCGCCGCGCACGCGACTGCTCGAATGGCCGCATCGCACGCATACGCGCAAGATGCTGATGCTCGGCGGCTGCGTGCAGCCGTCGATGCTGCCGAACATCAACATCGCGACCGCGCGCGTGCTCGATGCGCTCGGCATCGAGACGGTCGTCGCGCCCGATGCGGGCTGCTGCGGCGCGATCCGCCTGCACCTGAACTACCACGACGAAGCGCTCGACGACGCGCGCCGCAACATCGACGCATGGTGGCCGCATGTCGAACAGGGCGTCGAGGCGATCGTGATGAATGCGTCGGGGTGCGGCGCGACGGTGCTCGAATACGCGCACCTGCTGCGCGACGACCCGGCTTACGCGGAAAAGGCGCAGCGCATCGTGTCGCTCACGCGCGACATCTCGGACGTGCTGCTCGCGTTCGAGGCCGAGCTCGCCACGCTCGCGCGGCGCCGCGCGATCCATACGGTCGCGTATCACCCGCCGTGCACGCTGCAGCACGGCCAGCAGTCGCGCGGCAAGGTCGAACGCCTGCTGGAGACGCTCGGCATCGACGTGCGGCTGCCGGCCGACAGCCATCTGTGCTGCGGCTCGGCCGGCACCTATTCGCTCACGCAGCCGTCGCTGTCGTACCGGTTGCGCAAGCAGAAACTGCTGAAGCTGCAGGCGCTCGAGCCGCAGATGATCGTCTCCGGCAATATCGGCTGCATCGCGCACCTGCAGAGCGGCACGCAGATTCCGGTCGCCCACTGGATCCAGCTCGTCGAGCATCTGCTGTACGGCTAGCGCGCGGTCACGCGAACGAAGGGCGGAAACCGGGCCGCGGGCGCGGGCGCGGCGTCCGTATAATGGGCGGATCGATGCGTCGCGTGCCGCGGCGCATCCGCTCCATGCCCGCTTTTGTGCCCGCTCCCGTGCCCGTCATGTCCGATCTCGCCGCCCGTCTCGAATCCGTTCATCGCCGCATCGCCGACGCCGCCCGCGCGGCCGGTCGCGACCCCGCGACCGTATCGTTGCTCGCCGTCTCGAAGACGTTTCCCGCCGACGACGTGCGCGCCGCGCATGCGGCCGGCCAGCGTGCATTCGGCGAAAACTACGTGCAGGAATCGATCGACAAGATCGACGCGCTCGCCGACCTGCGCACGAGCCTCGAATGGCATTTCATCGGGCCGCTGCAATCGAACAAGACGCGCCCGGTTGCCGAACGCTTCGACTGGGTCCATTCGGTCGACCGCCTGAAGATCGCGCAGCGCCTGTCGGAACAACGCCCCGCGCATCTGCCGCCGCTCAACGTGTGCGTGCAGGTGAACATCAGCGGCGAGGCGTCGAAGAGCGGCGTCGCGCCGGCCGACGTGGCCGAGGTCGCGCGCGCGGTCGCCGCGCTGCCGTCGCTGCGACTGCGCGGCCTGATGGCGATTCCCGAACCGGCCGATACCACCGACGCGCAACGCGTGCCGCATCGCGCATTGCGCGCGCTGTTCGACACGCTGCGCGCCGACGGCCTGCCGCTCGACACGCTGTCGATGGGCATGTCGGCCGATCTCGACGCGGCGGTGCTCGAAGGCGCGACGATCGTGCGCGTGGGCACCGCGATCTTCGGCGCGCGCGATTACTCGCACTGAACGCCGCGCCCTTTTCCGTCTTTCCGTTCACTCACTCGCTCAATCCGACATCATGAAAATCGCATTCATCGGCGGCGGCAACATGGCCGCGGCCCTGATCGGCGGCCTGATCAAGCGCGGCGTCGCCGCCGACGGCCTGTATGCCATCGACGTCAACGAAGAGGTACGCGCACGCGCCGCGCTGCAGTTCGGCGTGCGCACCGGCGCGGCCATCGACGCGACGCTCGCCGACTACGACGCGATCGTGCTCGCGGTGAAGCCGCAGGTGCTGAAGGACGTCGCGCAGGCACTCGCGCCGCACCTGACATCGCAGCTCGTGATCAGCATCGCCGCCGGCATCCGCGGCACGGACCTCGCGCGCTGGCTCGGCGACTACCCGCGCATCGTGCGCACGATGCCGAACACGCCCGCACTCGTCGGCATGGGCGTAACGGGTCTCGCCGCGCTGCCGGGCGTCGATGCGGCGGGCCGCGAACTCGCGTCGACCGTGCTCGGCGCGGTCGGCGAGATCGTGTGGTTTGACGACGAATCGCAACTCGACGCGGTCACGGCCATTTCGGGCAGCGGCCCCGCCTACGTGTTCTATTTCATCGAAGCGCTGCAGGAAGCCGCGCGCCGCCTCGGCATGAACGACGAACAGGGCCGCGCGCTCGCGGTCGCGACGTTCGCGGGCGCCGCGCAACTCGCCGCGCAATCGGGCGAACCGGCGAGCGTGCTGCGCGAGCGCGTGACGTCGAAGGGCGGCACGACGGCCGCCGCGCTCGCGTCGTTCGACGCGCAGGGCGTGAAGGAAGCGATCGTGCGCGGCGCGCTCGCGGCTGAGGCGCGCGCGAAGGAAATGGGCGACGAGCTCGGTCGCGCGTAAGCGCGCCGGCGGTACCTGCTGCTCGGGTATCGGACGAAAAAAAAGCGGCCAACTGGCCGCTTTTTTATTGGCTGTGCACGCCGACACACGCCGTCGTTCAGCTGCCCGCCAGCAGGTAATGCACGGCGATCCCCGCGAACAGCACGCCGCCGAGCCAGTTGTTGTGGCGGAACGCCGCGAAGCACGGCATCCGTTCGCGACCCTTGATCAGCGTGTAGTGATACAGCGCGCAGCCGACCGCCGCCGCCCAGCCCGCCCAATACGCGAGGCCGAAGCCGAGCGTCACGCCGATCCACACGTAGATGCCGAGCGTCGCCGCATAGCACGCCATCACGGCCGCGACGTCGAAGCGGCCGAACGTCAGTGCCGACGTGCGGATGCCGATCTTGATGTCGTCGTCGCGATCGACCATCGCGTATTCGGTGTCGTAAGCGACCGACCAGAAGATGTTCGCGACCAGCATCACCCAGGCGATCGTCGGCACCGTATCCTGCACCGCCGCGAACGCCATCGGGATGCCGAAACCGAACGCGATGCCGAGATATGCCTGCGGAATCGCGAAGAAGCGCTTCATGAACGGATACGAGCCCGCGACGAACAGCGCGACGACCGACAGCTGCTTCGTGAGCGTGTTGAGCGGCAGGATCAGCAGGAACGAGATGAACGCGAGCCCGACCGCGATCGCAACGGCTTCCCACGCGCGGATCTTGCCCGACGTCAGCGGCCGATCGGCCGTGCGCTTCACGTGGCGATCGAAATCGCGGTCCGCGTAGTCGTTCATCGCGCAACCGGCCGAGCGCATCAGCAGCGTGCCGAGCGAGAAGATCACGAGCAGCGGCCAGCGCGGACGGCCATCGGACGCGATCCACAGCGCGTTGAGCGTCGGCCACAGCAGCAGCAGGCTGCCGATCGGCTTGTCCATCCGGACGAGCCGCAGATACAGGGGAAAGCGGGCAAGCATGGCGAAGCACCGGGAAGATAACTCCGGCATTTTAGAGCCGAGCGGTGCTTCGCGTCATGTCGGCGCGGGTCGCGGCCGGCCGGCGCTGCGCCCGCATCGGCCGCGGCGGCCCGCCGCACGGGGCCGGCCGTGTCGCACGCCCATCAAGGGACCGATTCGCCGAGGGCGCTGCGGAGCCTGTTCATTCCAGGCCTTTGCCCGCCGGAACGGGCTGCCGCGGGGATGCACGCGAACTGGCCCGAATTCACCGGACGTGCGCCCTGTTCCGGCCGCGCCGAGCCGCGCCGGAGCGACCGAGCAGCGACGGACTTACGCGAGCAGCGATCGCAGCATCCACGCGGTCTTTTCGTGCGTCTGCAGGCGCTGCGTCAGCAGGTCGGCGGTCGGTTCGTCGCTCGCCGCGTCGGCGATCGGGAAGATCTCGCGCGCGGTGCGCACGACCGTCTCGTGCCCTTCGACGAGCTCACGGATCATCTCTTCGGCCGCCGGCACGCCGTTCGCCTCCGCCACCGACGACAGCTTCGCGAAATCCGCGAATGTGCCCGGTGCAACGACGCCGAGCGTGCGGATGCGCTCGGCGACCGAGTCGACCGCGAGCCACAGTTCGTTGTACTGCTCTTCGAACATCAGGTGCAGCGTATTGAACATCGGCCCCGTGACGTTCCAGTGGAAATTGTGGGTCTTCAGGTACAGCGAAAACGTATCGGCGAGCAGGCGCGACAGGCCGTCCGCGATCTTCTTGCGGTCCTTGTCGCTGATGCCGATGTTGATCTGCGTGGCGTTGCCTTTCTTGGCCATCTTCGGGACTCCTCATTCGAAATGTTGAACCGGCGAAAATGCGTCGAGCAAACCGCGTGCCGCATCGCGCGGCTTGCGCTTGCGGGCGGCGGGGCCCTGCAGGGCGGGCGAACCGCGGCGCTCAGCCGCCGGCCGCCGAGACGAACGGCGCGAGCGCGTGCAGCGCCTGCGAAACCAGCTCCGCGGCACCGCCGACGACGATCGCGAAACCGACGACGTATCGCGCCACCCCGGCCGGCGATCGCAGAACGGGCGCCGCCACGGCGGCACGCAAGTTGAGCATCATTTGCGTCATGGTCGTCACTCCTTCGACAACGGATTGGAAGAAAAAACGGCCGGTCGTACGATCCGGCCGTTTCACGTTACAACGTGGCTGCACTACCGCCGCGCGACATTCACGCGAGATCGAAGCGATCGAGGTTCATCACCTTGTTCCAGGCCGCGACGAAGTCTTGCGCAAACTTCTCCTTCGCATCCGCGCTGCCGTACACCTCGGCCAGCGCACGCAGTTGCGCATGCGAACCGAAGATCAGGTCGACACGCGTACCGGTCCACTTGACCTGCCCCGTCGCCCGATCACGCCCTTCGAACACGTCGTTCGCGGGCGACGCCGGCTTCCACTCCGTGCCCATGTCGAGCAGGTTCACGAAGAAGTCGTTCGTCAGCGCTTCCGGACGGTCGGTGAACACGCCGTGCTTCGCACCGCCCGCATTCGCGCCGAGCACCCGCAGCCCACCGACCAGCACCGTCATCTCCGGCGCGCTCAGCGTCAGCAGTTGCGCCTTGTCGACCAGCAGCGCTTCGGCCGGCGTCTTGTACGCGTGCTTCAGGAAGTTGCGGAAGCCGTCGGCCAGCGGTTCGAGCACGGCCATCGCGTCGATGTCCGTCTCTTCCTGCGTCGCATCCGCACGGCCCGGCGCGAACGGCACCGTCACCGTAATGCCCGCGTTCTTCGCGGCCTGCTCGACGCCGGCCGCACCGGCCAGCACGATCAGGTCGGCGAGCGACACCTTCTTGCCGCCCGTCTGCGCGTCGTTGAACGCCTTCTGCACGCCTTCGAGCGTCTCGAGCACCGTCGCGAGCTGCGCGGGCTGGTTCACTTCCCAGTCCTTCTGCGGCGCGAGGCGGATGCGCGCGCCGTTCGCGCCGCCGCGCTTGTCCGAGCCGCGGAACGTCGCCGCCGACGCCCATGCGGTCGATACCAGCTGCGACACCGTGAGGCCCGATGCGAGCACCTTCGCCTTCAGCGCCGCGACGTCGGCGGCGTCGATCAACGGGTGGTCGACGGCCGGAATCGGGTCCTGCCACAGCAGATGCTCGGCCGGCACTTCCGGGCCGAGATAGCGGGTACGCGGGCCCATGTCGCGGTGCGTGAGCTTGAACCACGCGCGGGCGAACGCATCGGCGAACTCGGCCGGGTTCTCGTAGAAGCGGCGCGAGATCTTTTCGTAGGCCGGATCGAAACGCAGCGACAGGTCGGTCGTCAGCATCGTCGGGCGATGCTTCTTCGACGGGTCGTATGCATCCGGAATCACTTCGTCGGCGTCCTTCGCGACCCACTGGTGCGCACCGGCCGGGCTCTTCGTGAGCTCCCACTCGTAGCTGAACAGGTGCTTGAAGAAGTCGTTGCTCCACTGGGTCGGCGTCGACGTCCACGTGACTTCGAGGCCGCTCGTGATCGTGTCCTTGCCCTTGCCCGTGCCGAACGTGCTCTTCCAGCCGAGACCCTGCTGCTCGAGGCCCGCGGCTTCCGGTTCCGGGCCGACGTTCGAGGCCGGACCCGCGCCGTGCGTCTTGCCGAACGTGTGGCCGCCCGCGATCAGCGCGACCGTTTCCTCGTCGTTCATCGCCATGCGCGCGAACGTCTCGCGGATGTCGTGCGCGGCGGCGACCGGGTCGGGGTTGCCGTCCGGGCCTTCCGGGTTCACGTAGATGAGGCCCATCTGCACGGCGGCGAGCGGGCTTTCGAGCTCGCGCTTGCCCGAGTAGCGGCTGTTCGGGCCGCCGCTCAGTTCCAGCCAGATCTTTTCCGAGCCCCAGTACACGTCGTCCGGTTCCCACGTGTCGACGCGGCCGCCGGCATAGCCGAAGGTCTTGAAGCCCATCGATTCGAGCGCGACGTTGCCGGTCAGGATCAGCAGGTCGGCCCACGAGATGTTGCGGCCGTACTTCTGCTTGATCGGCCACAGCAGGCGGCGCGCCTTGTCGAGACTCACGTTGTCCGGCCAGCTGTTGAGCGGCGCGAAGCGCTGCTGCCCGCCGCCCGCGCCGCCGCGGCCGTCGGCCGTGCGGTAGGTGCCGGCGCTGTGCCAGGCCATGCGGATGAACAGGCCGCCGTAGTGGCCGAAGTCGGCCGGCCACCAGTCCTGCGACGTCGTCATCAGCGCGTGCAGGTCCTTCTTTACCGCTGCGAGGTCGAGCTTCTTGAACGCCTCGGCGTAGTCGAAATCCTTGTCCATCGGATCGGACAGCGGCGAGTGCCGATGCAGGACGTTCAGGTTCAGCTGGTTCGGCCACCAGTCCTTGTTCGTCGTGCCGCTGCCAACGGTGTGGTTGAACGGGCACTTCGTTTCGTTCGACATGCTTTTTCTCCTTTACTTGCTCGTAGGCCCCCACGTGCCGGGCGCGGTTCGTGGAGCATTGCGGGGGATAAGAAACGGAACAGGCGGGTCCTCCTGTCGTACTACGGGATGTCGTGTGCGGCGTTCGGCGCGCGTTCCCGCTGCAACGCGCCGCAGGCGGTGCGCTCGGGGAAGCGGCGGCCGGCAGTCGTCGTGCCGGCGATGCGTGTGGTGTTCCAGCTGTCGGACATGCAATGCTCCCTCATGACTTGACGACGGGTGAATCGGGGGAACAGGAAACCGGCGTGCGGCGGCACTCATCCGCCATACACACGGTCCGCCAGGTACGCGAACGCAATCGGACGCAGGCTGCGAACCGCGGCCCTGGCGCGATGTACGACCGCGTCGCGCGCGAGGATGTTCCGCTGCGCGTGCTGCAATACCGACCGCATCATGACATCCTCCTTTGACGCTTGCATCGAACGTGAAGATCGGCAGTCGACACGACGTCGATCCATGAAGAAGATTCTATCCATATCTATCAAATATTTGAATTTGATAAATTTCATCTATGCGATAGAGAAAAATAAACGGGGTCGCAAACCCCGTTCATCGTGCTGCCCTAAGTGCATGCCGGAGCGTGCTCAGTTCATCGTCGCCGGCATGTCGAGCTTCGCGACGCCCGGCAGTTCGCACGCGGCAATCGCGTCGCTGATCGCATCGATCGCGGGCATCCGCGTGAAGCTCTTGCGCCACACGAGCACCACGCGGCGGTCGGGCACCGGCTCGTTGAACGGCACGTACGACAACAGCTCGGCATCGGGACCGTTCGCGCGCGGGCCGATTTCCGCGACCGACATCCGCGGCAGCACGGTGATGCCGACACCGCTCGCGACCATGTGGCGGATCGTCTCGAGCGACGAGCCCTCGAAGGTCTTCTGGATGCCGTCGGCCGTCTGCGAGAAGCGCATCAGCTCCGGGCACACGCCGAGCACGTGATCGCGGAAACAGTGACCGTTGCCGAGCAGCAGCATGGTTTCCTGCTTCAGATCCTCGGCATCGATTTCCTCGCGCTTTTCCCACGGGTGCCCTGCCGGCAGCGCGACGACGAACGGCTCGTCGTACAGCGGGCGCACCATCAGGCCGGTTTCAGGGAACGGCAGCGCCATGATCGCGGCGTCGATCTCGCCCTGCTTCAGCAGTTCGAGCAGCTTCAGCGTGTAGTTTTCCTGCAGCATCAAGGGCATCTGCGGCACACGCTGGATCATCTGCTTGACGAGCGTCGGCAGCAGGTACGGACCGATCGTATAGATCACGCCGAGCCGGAACGGGCCGACCAGCGGGTCCTTGCCCTGCTTCG
Organism: Burkholderia metallica; assembly: GCF_001718555.1. NCBI lineage: Bacteria > Pseudomonadati > Pseudomonadota > Betaproteobacteria > Burkholderiales > Burkholderiaceae > Burkholderia > Burkholderia metallica. Next base: position 710,424 of record NZ_CP013401.1, on the reverse strand, counting down.
CGATCTCCTTGATCGCGAAGGTCTGCTCGAGCACGCGCTGCGCCTGTGTGACGATCTGGTCGCCGATCGGCGTCACGCTCACTTCGCTCGCGCCGCGCTCGAAAATCTGCACGTTGAGCTCGTCTTCCAGCTTCTTGATCGCCACCGACAGCGTCGGCTGGCTCACGAAGCAGGCTTCGGCCGCGCGGCCGAAATGCCGCTCGCGCGCAACCGCGACGATGTATTTCAATTCAGTCAGCGTCATTGTGGGTCAATCAGGGATATACAGGCGATAGGTTTAATTTATACACCCTGTGGCACCGGTTCGCCAAGTTTCTCTGCATCGGAATACGTCGAACGGCGATTTTAAATCCGCCCCCAATCGACGGATCAGGCCTTCAGATACTGCTCCCGCGCGCCGAGCCAGCGTGCGAGATGCTGTGTGACGATCTCGGGATACGCGGCAATCAGCCGCGACGCGGCTTCCCGGGCCGGATCGATCAGCCAGCCGTCGGTCTCGAGATTCGCGAAGCGCAGCATCGCCGCGCCCGACTGGCGGGCGCCGAGGAATTCTCCGGGGCCGCGAATTTCCAGGTCGCGCCGGGCGATCTCGAAGCCGTCGGTCGTCTCGCGCATCGTCTTCAGCCGCTCGCGGCCGGTCGGCGACAGCGGCCCCGTGTACAGCAGCACGCACACCGACGCCGCGGTGCCGCGCCCGACCCGGCCGCGCAACTGGTGCAGCTGCGCGAGGCCGAAGCGCTCCGCATGCTCGATCACCATCAGCGACGCGTTCGGCACGTCCACGCCGACTTCGATCACGGTCGTCGCGACGAGCAGCTGCACCTCGTTGCGCGTGAACGCTTCCATCACGGCCGCCTTGTCGGCCGGCGACAGCCGGCCGTGCACGAGCCCGACCTTCAGTTCGGGAAGCGCCGCCGCCAGCGTCTCGTAGGTTTCGACGGCAGTCTGCAGCTGCAGCGTCTCGCTCTCCTCGATCAGCGGGCACACCCAGTACACCTGGCGCCCGGTCAGCGCGGCCTCGCGCACACGGGCGATCACCTCGTCGCGCCGCGCATCGCCGACGAGGCGCGTCAGCACCGGCGTGCGGCCGGGCGGCAGTTCGTCGATGGTCGACACCTCGAGATCCGCGTAGTACGTCATCGCGAGCGTGCGCGGAATCGGCGTGGCCGACATCATCAGCTGGTGCGGCTGAAAGTCGCGCGCGCCGTTGGCCGCATTCGCGGCCTTCGCGCGCAGCGCGAGCCGCTGCTCGACGCCGAAACGGTGCTGCTCGTCGACGATCACGAGGCCGAGGCGCGCGAATTCGACCGTGTCCTGGATGATCGCGTGCGTGCCGATCACGAGCTGCGCGGTGCCGAGCGCGGCGGCCTCGATCGCCGCGCGCTTGTCCTTCGCCTTCAGGCTGCCCGCGAGCCACGCGACCGTGACGCCGAGCGGCTCGAGCCACGCGCGCAGCTTGCGCGCGTGCTGTTCCGCGAGGATCTCGGTCGGCGCCATCAGCGCGGCCTGGTAGCCGGCGTCGATCGCCTGTGTGGCCGCCAGTGCCGCGACGACCGTCTTGCCGCTGCCGACGTCGCCTTGCAGCAGGCGCTGCATCGGGTGCGCGAGCGTGAGGTCGTGCGCGATCTCGTCGACGACGCGTGCCTGTGCGCCCGTCAGCGTGAACGGCAGCGCCGCGTAGAGCCGCGTCGTCAGCGCCTGCGCATCGCTCGCGGCGCGGCGCGGCATCGCGGGCGCCGCGCGCGTGCGGCGCTCCTCGTGCGCACGCTTGAGCGACAGTTGCTGCGCGAGCAGCTCCTCGAACTTGATGCGCGTCCACGCCGGATGCGAGCCGTCCATCAGCGCGGCCTCGTCGGAATCGACGCGCGGGTGGTGCAGGATGCGCACCGCCTGCTCGAGCGACGGTACGTCGAGCGGCTTCAGGTAGTCGCGCTGGATCTCGGGCGGCAGCAGTTCGGGCAGCGGCGTGCGCTCGACCGCGTTCTCGATCGCCTTGCGCAGATAGGCCTGCGACACGCCGGCCGTGCTCGGATAGACGGGCGTGAGCACCTGCGGCAGCGGCGCATCGGCTTCGACGACGCGCACCGCCGGATGCACCATCTCCAGCCCGAAGAAGCCGCCGCGCACGTCGCCGCGCACGCGCAGCCGCTGGCCGACGGCCATCTGCTTGACCTGCGAGCCGTAGAAATTCAGGAAGCGCAGCACGAGGTGATCGCCGTCGTCGTCCTGGATCTTCACGACGAGTTGGCGGCGCGGCCGGTACGCGACCTCGTTGTCGAACACGACGCCTTCGGTCTGCGCGATGCCGCCCGGCAGCAATTCGCCGATCGGCGTGAGCGTGGTTTCGTCCTCGTAGCGCATCGGCAGATGCAGCACGAGGTCGATCGAGCGCGTGAGGCCGAGCTTCGCGAGCTTGTCGACGGTCTTCACGGGCTTGTCGGCGGCCGGCTTCTTCTTGCGCTTCGTGCCGGCCGCGGCCGCCGGGTCGCCCTCTGCGCCATCCGCGCCTTCGGCATCGGGCGCGGCGGCGGCCGGTTGCGCGAGCCGCCCATCGGCGCCGCGTTTCGGGCCCGCGCGGCGCGGCGCGGCACGTTCCGTGGAACCGCGCTCGTCCGTGCTTTGCGCGGGGAGCGCGACATCGTCCGCGTCGAACGGATCGGCGGAATCGGCTACTGCGGCAGGAGAACGGCGTGGTGACACAGGCATCGGATCGTCTGGGTGCTTCGCAAGGCAAGTACAATAGCGGCTTTCACGTCGTCCGAACCAGCGACGCCGGCCAGGCCGCGCATCCCGTCATCATAGCGGCTCGCGCGCCCCATTTACGCGTTTCCGCCCGGTCGGCGACGCGCGCCGGCCGCTTCGAACCAGCCCGCATGTTCACGCTTTCCGATTTCGATTTCAATCTGCCGCCCGAGCTGATTGCACAAACCGCGCTGCCCGATCGCACCGCGAGCCGCCTGCTCGAGGTCGACGGCACCGTCGCGCCCGCGCGCCTCGTCGACCGTCGTTTCACCGAGCTGCCGTCGTGCATCGCAGCCGGCGACCTGCTCGTCTTCAACGATACCAAGGTGCTGAAGGCGCGTTTCTTCGGCCAGAAGGCCAGCGGCGGCAAGGTCGAGGTGCTGATCGAGCGCGTGACGGGCACGCACACGGCGCTCGCGCAGATCCGCGCAAGCAAGTCGCCGGGCGCCGGCACGACGCTGCGGCTCGCCGACGCGTTCGACGTGACCGTCGGCGAGCGCGTCGAGCCGTTCTTCACGCTGAACTTCCCCGAGCCGTGCCTCGACCTGATCGAGCAATACGGCCGCCTGCCGCTGCCGCCCTATATCGAACACGATCCGGACGCGACCGACGAGACGCGCTACCAAACCGTCTACGCGAGCAATCCGGGCGCGGTCGCCGCGCCGACGGCCGGGCTGCACTTCGACCAGCCGATGCTCGAGCGGCTCGACGCGATGGGCGTCGAGCGCGCGACGCTGACGCTGCACGTCGGCGCCGGCACGTTCCAGCCGGTGCGCGTCGACAACATCGCCGAGCACAAGATGCACAGCGAGTGGTACGACCTGCCGCAGTCGCTGGTCGACAGGATCGCCGCGACCCGCGCACGCGGCGGCAACGTGATCGCGGTCGGCACGACGTCGATGCGCGCGCTCGAAGCCGCGGCGCGCGCCGCCGACGAAGCGGGCCGCCCGCTCGCGGCCACGCAGGCCGAGACCGACATCTTCATCACGCCCGGCTATCGTTTCCGCGTGGTCGACCGGCTGATCACGAACTTCCACCTGCCGAAGTCGACGCTGCTGATGCTGGTGTCCGCGTTCGCCGGCGTCGACACGATCCGCGCCGCGTACCGGCATGCGATCGACGAACGCTATCGCTTCTTCAGCTACGGCGACGCGATGCTGCTCACGCGGCGCGACACGCCGGAGGCGCCGCGCGTTTGAGCGAAGCAGGCGCGACGGCCCGCACGCCGCTCAGCCGCCGGTCGCCCGTCGCGCGCTACGATGGCGCACACCCCGTTTTTCCCCGCTGCCGGCTTGCCGGCGGCGTTTCCAACACGCGCCGGACTGTTCTCCGGTGGCAAGGAGAATGACGCGATGACCGAAGGTTCATCCCACGATACGCACGCCCCCGTGCAGGACCGCCCCGTGGGCGGGCTCGAATTCGAACTGCTGACGACCGACGGCCATGCGCGCCGCGGCCGTGTGAAGCTCAACCACGGCACGGTCGAGACGCCGATCTTCATGCCGGTCGGCACGTACGGCACCGTGAAGGCGATCCAGCCGCGCGAGCTGCACGAGATCAAGGCCCAGATCATCCTCGGCAACACGTTCCACCTGTGGCTGCGCCCGGGCCTCGACACGATCGACGCGCACGGCGGGCTGCACGGCTTCATGGGCTGGAACAAGCCGATCCTGACCGACTCGGGCGGCTTCCAGGTGTTCTCGCTCGGCGACCTGCGCAAGATCACCGAGGACGGCGTCACGTTCGCGTCGCCGATCAACGGCGACAAGCTGTTCCTGTCGCCGGAAGTGTCGATGCAGATCCAGAAGGTGCTGAACTCCGACGTCGTGATGCAGTTCGACGAGTGCACGCCGTACGCGACCAACGGCGTGCCGACCACGCACAAGGAAGCGGCCGACTCGATGCGCATGTCGCTGCGCTGGGCGAAGCGCTCGCTCGACGAGTTCAACCGGCTCGGCAACCCGAATGCGCTGTTCGGGATCGTCCAGGGCGGAATGTTCGAGGACCTGCGCGACGAATCGCTCGCGGGCCTCGCGGAACTCGGCTTCCACGGCCTCGCGATCGGCGGGCTGTCGGTCGGCGAGCCGAAAGAAGACATGATGCGCGTGCTGCGCCATGTGGGCCCGAAGCTGCCGGCCAACAAGCCGCACTACCTGATGGGCGTCGGCACGCCGGAGGATCTGGTCGAGGGCGTCGCGAACGGCGTCGACATGTTCGACTGCGTGATGCCGACCCGCAACGCGCGCAACGGCTGGCTGTTCACGCGCTTCGGCGACGTGAAGATCCGCAACGCGACGCACAAGAACTCGCTGAAGCCGCTCGACGCGAGCTGCACGTGCTACACGTGCCAGAACTTCTCGCGCGGCTACCTGCATCACCTGCACCGCGTCGGCGAAATCCTCGGCGCGCAGCTCAACACGATCCACAACCTGCACTACTACCTGCAGCTGATGAGCGAGATTCGCGAAGCGATCGAAACCCATACGTTCGATGCGTTCCGCCAGCGCTTCGCGGAGGACCGCGCGAGAGGGGTCGACTGACGGGCCGGCAACCTAGGCGGGCGGCCAGATGGGCGGCCCGTCACATAGGACGCGTACTAAATGTCACGGCCCAACTGTCGGTCCCGACCGCCAAACATTACAATTGCCTTTCCAAACAAGTCGCAACGGTATCGGTTCGCGCTTTAACAGCTTGATCCGAAAGCGCATTTGCCGAACCGTTTGCGCATGGGGCCGGTGGTAGAATAACCGGCTTATTTTTCGATCTTCCCCTACGGAGAGACCAACGTGCCGTTCATTTCCAATGCCTTCGCGCAAGGTGCCGGTGGCGCCGAATCGAGCCTGATGAGCTTCCTGCCGCTCATCCTGATGTTCGCCGTGCTCTACTTCATCATGATCCGTCCGCAGATGAAGCGTCAGAAGGAGCACCGCAACATGCTCGCGGCCATGGCCAAGGGCGACGAAGTCGTCACGAGCGGCGGCCTCGTGGGCAAGGTGACGAAGGTCACCGAAGGCTACATCGGCGTCGAGATCGCCGAAGGCACCGAAATCACCGTGCAGAAGGCTGCCGTCACGACCATTCTGCCGAAGGGCACGATCAAGTCGCTGTAAGCCCTTCACCGAGCGTCCGGCCCCCCGCGCCGTGCCCGCCTGAGAGAGCGGGCCGCCGCGGCGCCGGACGCGACGCTTTCACGCCAACCACCCGTTCGGCCCCCTCATGAATCGTTATCCACTCTGGAAATATGTCGTGATGGTCGTGGCGCTCGCCATCGGCCTTCTGTACACATTGCCCAACTTCTTCGGCGAAGCGCCGGCGGTGCAGGTGTCGAGCGGCAAGGCCACGGTCAAGCTCGACTCGACCACGCTGACCCAGGTCGAATCGGCACTCGCATCCGCGCAGATCAAGCCGGACGACATCACCTTCGAGAACACGGCGACCAACGCGAACATCCGCGTGCGCCTGAAGGACACCGATACGCAGCTGCGCGTCAAGGACCTGCTGCAGAAGTCGCTGAACGCCGACCCGAACGATCCGCAGTACGTCGTCGCGCTGAACCTGCAGAGCGCATCGCCGCGCTGGCTGACTGCGCTGCACGCGCTGCCGATGTATCTCGGCCTCGACCTGCGCGGCGGCGTCCACTTCCTGCTCCAGGTCGACATGACGGGCGCGCTCACGAAGAAGCTCGATTCCGACGCGTCCGACGCGCGCACGCTGCTGCGCGACAAGAACATCCGCGACGGCGGCGTGAGCCGCGTCGACCAGTCCGTGGTCGTCAACTTCAGCGATGCGCAGACTGCGGACGACGCCCGCAAGGTGCTCGCCGCGTCGATCACCGAACTGCAATGGGCGACCCAGCCCGGCGGCGGCGGCACGCAGGTCGTCGGCACGTTCACGCCGGCCGTGCAGAAGGCCGTGGAAGACGCCGCGCTCAAGCAGAACCTGACCACGCTCCACAACCGCGTGAACGAACTCGGCGTGTCCGAGCCGATCCTGCAGCAGCAGGGCAGCGACCGTATCGTCGTCGAATTGCCGGGCGTGCAGGACACCGCAAAGGCGAAGGACATCATCGGCCGCACCGCGACGCTCGAGGCGCGCCTCGCCGACCCGATCAACACGCATCCGAACCCGAACGATCCGGTGCCGCCGGGCGAAGAGCTGTTCACGCAGGGCAACCAGGCCCCCGTGCTGCTGAAGAAGGACGTGATCTTCACGGGCGACCGCATCATCGATGCGTCGGCCGGCTTCGACGAACACCAGCGTCCGTCGGTCAACATCCGCCTCGATTCGGCGGGCGGCCGCTCGGTGCGCGCGGTTTCGCGCGAGAACATCGGCAAGCCGATGGCGATGGTGCTGTTCGAAAAGGGCAAGGGCGAAGTGCTGACGGTCGCGACGATCCAGTCGGAACTCGGCGACCGATTCCAGATCACCGGCCAGCCGACGCCGCAGGCCGCGGCCGACCTCGCGCTGCTGCTGCGCGCCGGTTCGCTCGCGGCGCCGATGGACATCATCGAGGAACGCACGATCGGCCCGAGCCTCGGCGCCGACAACATCAAGATGGGCGTCCACTCGGTGATCTGGGGCTTCTGCGCGATCGCCGTGTTCATGATCGCGTACTACATGCTGTTCGGCGTGGTGTCGGTGATCGGCCTGTCGGTGAACCTGCTGCTGCTCGTCGCCGTGCTGTCGCTGATGCAGGCCACGCTGACGCTGCCCGGTATCGCGGCAATCGCGCTCGCGCTCGGTATGGCGATCGACTCGAACGTGCTGATCAACGAGCGCGTGCGTGAAGAACTGCGCGCCGGCCAGCCGCCGCAGCTCGCGATCCAGGCCGGCTACGCGCACGCGTGGGCGACGATTCTCGACTCGAACGTCACGACGCTGATCGCCGGCCTCGCGCTGCTCGCGTTCGGTTCGGGCCCGGTTCGCGCGTTCGCGATCGTGCACTGCCTCGGTATCCTGACGTCGATGTTCTCCGCGGTGTTCTTCTCGCGCGGGATCGTCAACCTCTGGTACGGCGGCCGCAAGAAGCTGAAGTCGCTCGCGATCGGCCAGGTGTGGAAGCCGGAAGGCGCCGCTGCCGCCGCATCGTTCACCGATGCCGACGAATCGACCGATACCGCGCGCGCCGCGAAGCTCGCCGCCCCGGCGAAGGGCAACGCGCCGCGCGCCGGCAAGCCGCAGCTGCGCAACCGCGCGCAGCAGGGCGTGTCGCCGAAGAAACCGGGCTCGACCCAATAAGGCCCCGGAGACGAGACCATGGAATTTTTCCGCATCCGTAAAGACATTCCGTTCATGCGGCACGCGCTGGTGTTCAACGTGATCTCGCTGGTCACGTTCCTCGCCGCGGTGTTCTTCCTGTTCCATCGCGGGCTGCACCTGTCCGTCGAATTCACCGGCGGGACGGTGATCGAGGTGCAGTACCAGCAGGCCGCTGAACTCGAACCCGTGCGCGCGACGCTCGGCAAGCTCGGCTACGCCGATGCGCAGGTACAGAACTTCGGTACGTCGCGCAACGTGCTGATCCGCCTGCAGCTGAAGGAAGGCCTCACGTCCGCGCAGCAGAGCGACCAGGTGATGGGCGCGCTGAAGGCGCAGAGCCCGGACGTCACGCTGCAACGCGTCGAGTTCGTCGGCCCGCAGGTTGGCCGGGAACTCGCGACCGACGGTCTGCTCGCGCTCGCGTGCGTCGTGATCGGCATCGTGATCTACCTGTCGTTCCGCTTCGAGTGGAAGTACGCAGTGGCCGGCATCATCGCCAACCTGCACGACGTCGTGATCATTCTCGGCTTCTTCGCGTTCTTCCAGTGGGAGTTCTCGCTGGCGGTGCTCGCGGCGATCCTCGCGGTGCTCGGCTACTCGGTCAACGAGTCGGTCGTCATCTTCGACCGGATCCGCGAAACGTTCCGCCGCGAGCGCAGAATGAGCGTGCAGGAAGTGATCAACCACGCGATCACGACCACGATGTCGCGTACGATCATCACGCACACGTCGACGGAAATGATGGTGCTGTCGATGTTCTTCTTCGGCGGCCCGACGCTGCACTACTTCGCACTCGCGCTGACGGTCGGCATCATGTTCGGTATCTACTCGTCGGTGTTCGTCGCGGGCTCGCTCGCGATGTGGCTCGGCATCAAGCGCGAAGATCTGATCAAGGAAAAGAAGTCCGCGCACGATCCGGACGATCCGAACGCGGGCGCGCAGGTTTAAGCGTCACGCTGCTTCGACGGATACAGGAAGGCCGGTCCCTCGTGGACCGGCCTTTTTTCATGCGCGCGTCGCCGCCCTGTTCTCGCGGCGCGACGGTACGGGTGGCCGGCTACGGCGTCGTATCGGGCTGACTCGTGCCGCCGTCTCGCAATGCGGATGTCGACCGTGTGCCGCCGTAGTACCGGGAAGTCGATCTCGCGCGCCCCATGCGGACCGGACCACGTCCGACCCGTTCGCGCCGGTGCGCAAAGCGCGGCAGACGTTGCACGCGCAGCGCGAGCGCGCGAAGTTCGATCCGTCGACGAGCGCAGCGCTGTTGCAGCGCGAAGCCGGCACGCTCGCCGACTGGCAGCTTCGGCAGACGGTCAACGCGCTGGGCGGGCACGCTACTTCAACGGCAAATCAGACACCGCGTCGCGTAGTTGCGCGGCGCGTCTGTTATTGAGTTCCGCGATACAAGCCAGACGCTGCATCTCGAGCGCATTGCCAATAGCACCGCCACCCAACGCAGAGGCAAATGCACATTGCGCTTCGCGGTATTTAACGAAGGCTTTCTTCGACGCGGCCAGCCTGGTCTTGGCCAGATTGATGTACCTGGAATCCTCATCCCACTTGGCAAACGCCTCTCGTACTTTTTCTTCGGCACGCTTGAGCTCGACCTCGCTTGCTTCTTGCTTCCGCTGCAAACATTCTCTTACGCCGGTTATTTCATACGAGCATTCGCCGCGCAGTTCGCGCTCGCTTTGCACTGGAGTACTCGGGGCGGCTATCGAGATGAGTGGGGAAAAAGTAGCGGCTACTAGCAGTACTATCTTGCGCATACCATCTCCCCTCCCTTTTTGCATCACCTTCAACACGTAATCAAGTTTCGTGGCGTAATTGATATCGCGACCTCCGTTGTAGCGTTGCGCCATCAATGTTGTAGAGATGTACCGCCAGCTTGTAATGACACGTTGCACGGATGCTTTCCGATACTTCAACACGTGACCAGGTCGCAAAACACTAACGGCCGGATTTAACTTTTTCCGTACCTCGACCGTGCTTCCTTGCGTCTTCGCAATCTTGTCGAGGCTGTCGCCAGCTTTGACGACGATTGCTCATTGAGCCACTGACAATCGCTCTCAAACCCTCCATGGTTTTCTGCGATGTCCTTTTTCATGCCCGCGCGATCACCACGCATCGCGCAACCCGCTCGCGCCGGCCCGTCGCGCGCGTCGGCTACAATCGTGCCGTCCCGCCGCGCCGCATGCCGGCCGCAAACCGGCGGGACAGCGCCTTCGCCCTCCGTTCAAACGTGCGGTCCCGATGATGCCTCCGACGCGTGCCGTTCTCCGCCTTGCCGTTCGTGCAGCCGTCATGGCCGCGCTTCTGCCGGGCGTTTCATCCGCCGATGCGCCACAGCCAGCGTCGGCCCCACCCGCTTCTGCGCCTGCTTCGGCTCCCGCTTCCGCCGCCGCCCACCCGCCTTCGCCCTGTCCGCCCGACTGGGAGCCGCAGATCTGCGAACTCAAGGCGGCGGTCGAAGTCCTGAAGCGGCAGCACCTGACCGACGTCGACATCGGCGCACTGCTCGACGCAACGACTCACGCGGGCATCAAGACGTTGCCGTACGCGCGTTTCTTCGATCCGAAGGAAGAGCAGGAACGGCGCGAAGACGAACGGCGCGCCCGCGACGGCACGCCCGGCATCGGCATCGTGTTCGAGACGCGGCCAGACGGGCTGCACATCGTCGACGTGATCCCCGACGCGCCCGCGGAAAAGGCCGGCGTGCGCCCCGACGATCTCGTCGTCGCGATGAACGACACGAGCGTCGTCGGCATCGACGCCGCCGATCTGGCCCGGCTCGCCAAGGGCGACGCGGGTGTGCCGCTGAAACTGACGGTCCAGCGCGGCCGCTCGCATGCGGTGCTGAGCTTCGCGCCGGTACGGACGATCCTCAAGCCGCATCCGGCGACCGCGAAACGGCTCGACGGCGACATCCTGTACACGCGGCTGTCGAGCTTTCCGGAACCGGCGGTCGGCGACTACATCGACGCGGTGCAGGCCGCGCGCCGCGCGGGGCCGCCGGTGAAAGGCCTGATTCTCGACCTGCGCATCAACGGCGGCGGCGCGCTCAACGCGGCGATCGGCATCACCGCGCTGTTCGCGGGACGCGACCGCACCGCGATGGTGACGGTCGAGCGCGGCGACGCCAACCGCCGCCGCTACACGACCAACTGGCCCGATTACGCATTGCCGGTCATGCATGAACAGGATCCGCTCGCGCCACTGCAGGCCGACGACTGGTGGCGCACCGTGCCGCTCGTCGTGCTCGTCGACGGACAGAGCGCGTCGGCCGCCGAAGCGACCGCAGCCGCGCTGAAGGATCTCGGCCGCGCGAAGCTGCTCGGTATGCCGACCTACGGGAAGGGGCTCGCTCAGACGGGCGTCGACCTGATCGACGGCACGCGCCTGAATTTCACGTTCGCGCGCAACCTGCGGCCGAACGGCTGCCCGATGGACGGCTACGGCGTCGTACCGGACTGGCTCGTGCCGCCGCGCCGCGACTCGGACATCGACGGCGTGCTGCTGTGGTACCGGGAAGCCGATCTCCCCCGTGCGCCGTATGCGGACCGGCTGGCGCCCGATCCGTTCGCGAAGGTGCGCAAGGAACGGCAGAAGCTGCGCGAGCAGCGTGCGCTCGCGAAGATCGATACGGCGAAGAGCGCGGCGCTGCCGCAGCGCGAGTTCGGCACGGCAGCCGACTGGCAGCTCGCGCAGGCGCTTGCCGCACTGGCCGGGCGCCACGTGCAGACGATCGCCCCCAATCCGCAACTGATGCCCGCACGGCCCGTGTGCGAGCGCGCCGGCAACTGACGCGCGCCGCCCGTCCTGTTACCGGAACCCGAACCGCCTGCGCAGCACGACCAGCGCCGCGAGGCTCAGCACGGCCGCGAACATCAGGTAGAAGCTCGGCGCGGTCTTCATCCCGGTCGCCTTGATCAGCCACGCGATGATGAACGGCCCGAAGCCGCCGAAGATCGTCACCGCGACGTTGTACGCGAGCGACATCCCGGTCGTGCGCGTCTGCACCGGAAACACTTCGGACAACAGACCCGGCAGCGCCGCGAAGTAGCCCGTCATCAGGAACGCGAGCAGCACCTGCAGCGCGATCAGCGTGCCGAAGCCCGGATGCGCGACCAGGTACGCGAACGCCGGATAGATCAGCACGAGGATGCCGACGGCCGGCGCGATCATCACGCGCACGCGGCCGTATGTGTCCGACCAGTGGCCGACGAGCGGCGCGAACGCCATCTGAATCACGCCGACCACGAGGATCGCCGCGAACGCGGCCGACGGCGCGAGGCCGAGCTGCTTCACGCCGTAGGTCGGCATGAACAGCACGAGATAGGTGGCGACGGTGCCGAGCACGACCACGCCCATCGCGGCGACGAGGCGCGCCTTGTGCGACGCGAACGTGTCGCGCAGCGGGTTCGCGGTGCCTTCGGCGGCGAGGAACTCGGGCGTCTCGTCGACCTTCGTGCGGATGTAGTACGCGACGGGCCCGAGCAGCAGCCCGAAGAAGAACGGCACGCGCCAGCCCCACGACGCCATCTGCGCGGCCGACAGCTGCGCGTTCAGCACGGTGCCGAAGCCGGCGGCGAGCAGCGTCGTGAGCCCCTGGCTCGCCACCTGCCAGCTCGCGAAGAAGCCGCGTCGCCCCGGCACGTGTTCGGCGAGAAATGCGGTCGCGCTGCCGAATTCGCCGCCGGCCGAGAAGCCCTGCATCAGCCGCGCGGCCACGAGAATCACCGGCGCGGCGACGCCGATCGTCTCGTAGGTCGGCAGCACCGCGATGATCAGCGTGCCGGCCATCATCAGCAGGATCGACAGCGTGAGCGCGGCCTTGCGGCCCGCGCGGTCGGCATACGCGCCGAGCACGATCGCGCCGAGCGGGCGCATGAAGAACGACACGCCGAACGTGCCGAGCGTGAGCAGCAGCGACACGGTGTCGTTGCCGGCCGGGAAGAACAGCTTCGAGATCGTCACCGCGAAGAAGCCGTAGACGACGAGATCGAACCACTCGAGCGCGTTGCCGATCGACGCGGCGACCACCGCGCGCCACACGCGCGGCGACGAGGCCATGGAACGGGACGGCGTGACGGCATGCATCGGCGATCTCCTTGTCGTTGTACGTTCTGTTCGAGGCGGCCGCTCGCGCGCCGTCGGCCTGCCCCCGGCGCCGCGTGCGACGCTCGGGCGATTATAGGCGCGCAAAAAAAACCGCCGCGCCCCCTGACGGGAACGCGGCGGCGTGCTTGCGGCGGGCCGGCGCGAAGTCAGGCCCGGCCGGCGGGCTTACTGCTGCTTGACGGCTTCGGCCGTGATCAGCAGCTTCGTCTTCATCTTGAAGCCGTACTGCTTGCCGTAGTCGAGGCCGAAATCGTCGCGGCTGAATTCACCGACCGCGTCGACGCCGCACACCTCACGCTTGAGCATCGGGTGCGGCATGCACTTGAACGAATCGATCTTCAGCGTGAGCGGCTTCGTGACGCCATGCAGCGTCAGGTTGCCGACCACCGACACCGGCTTGTCGCCGTCGAACTTGATCATGCCCTTGTAGTTGGCCTGCGGGAATTTCGCGACGTCGAAGAATTCGTTCGTCTGCAGGTGCTCGTCGAGCTTCGCACTGCCGGTGTGGATCGACGCGATGTCGGTCGTCACGTCGACCGTGCCGGTCTTCGCCGCGCGGTCGAGCGTCACGGTGCCGCTCGACTTGTCGAACTTGCCGCGCCAGACCGACAGGCCGCCGAAGTGGTCAGCCTCGAAGCTCGGGTACGTGTGGCTTGGGTCGAACTGGTAGGTCGCGCTTTCGGCGAACGCCGAGAACGACAGCGAAGCGGCCAGCGCGCCGGCGGCGATCAACAGATGCTTTTTCAAATCATTCTCCTTGGAACAGCGCCGCGCCATCGCGCGGCATTCGGGTGAGGCAACAGGCCGCCGCTTACTTCGTGGCGACGAGATGGAACTTGATCTGCACTTCGTCCGCGACGACCGACGTGTCCTTCCACTCGCCGGTGCCGACGTTGAACGTCGAACGCTTGATCGGCAGCACGCCGTCGAAGGTCTGCGTCGCGCCGCTCTGCGTGACCGTGACGGGCACCGTGACGGTCTCGGCCTTGCCCTTGATCGTCAGCTTGCCGGTCACGTTGTACTTGTTGCCGCCCGCCGGCGCGATCGCCGACGACACGAACGTCGCCTGCGGATACGCCTTCGCGTCGAACCAGTCCTTGCCGGCGACCTGGTCGTTGTACATCTTGTCGCCGAGATCGTAGCTGGCGACGTCGATCGTCATCTGGGCGCTGCCCTGCGCGGCTTTCGCCGGATCGAACTTCACCTGCGCGGCGAACTTCTTGAACACGCCTTCGGTCGGCACGTTCATCTGCTTCGACACGGCGGACACCTTGCTCTTCGCGAGATCGACATCGGCGAGCGCCGCGCCCGACGCGACAAGTGACACCGCGGCGAACGCGGTCAGCACGGAGCGGGAGAAAGACACTTTCATGGGATCCTTCATTTGGCAAAGGGAAGCATTCGCGACAACAGGCCGTCGCGGTCCAACAACTGGTGCTTGAGCGCCGCGACCACGTGCAGCGACACGAGCGCAAGCAGAATGTAATTCAATGACACGTGAAGCGTCTTGAAGGTTTCCTTCAGCACCGGATCGGGGTCGATCAGCCGCGGCAGCGGCACGATGCCGAGGTAGACGACCGGGATGTTCGACGCCGAGCTGTACAGGTAGCCCGTCACCGGAATCACGATCATCAGCAGGTACAGCAGGATGTGCACGCCGTGCGACGCCGCCCGCTGCCACGCGGGCGTGCCGCCCGGCAGCGGCGGCGGCACGTGGGTCGCACGCCACAGCACGCGGATGACGGCCAGCGCGAACGCCGTCACGCCGATCCACTTGTGCCACGAGAAATACTTCAGCTTGGTCGGCGTGAAGCCGGGGATGTCGGTCATCACCCAGCCCAGCGCGAACGCGCAGACGATCAGCAGCGCGATCAGCCAGTGCAGCGCGATCGCGGTCTGCGTGTAGCGGACCGGCGGGGCCGGCAGCGATTTCGATGCCATCTTGGATTCCTCAGTTCAGCGAACGGCTGCGCCGGCCATGCGTCCGACGCTTGTCAAGGGCGCCATGCTACCGCAACCTTTTGACCCGCGCGGACTCTGAAGACAGGCGCGTCAGCCGGCCGACGGTTTCCTGTCATGTTACCGACCAGTCACTGTTCAGCCGTGCGTTGACACGCCGAAAAATGCCTTTTGGTAAGATTGGCGCGGGTTCCGGCCCCGTCGACGCCTGCCCCAGCCGTCGCACCACCGCCTTTTCCATGCAACGAAACGACCTGATTGCCTGTCACG
Organism: Burkholderia metallica; assembly: GCF_001718555.1. Lineage (NCBI taxonomy): Bacteria > Pseudomonadati > Pseudomonadota > Betaproteobacteria > Burkholderiales > Burkholderiaceae > Burkholderia > Burkholderia metallica. The sequence goes on along the minus strand of NZ_CP013401.1, from coordinate 695,073 downwards.
AGTGCGACGCACTGTTGCACAAACCACGCCTGAGCGGGCGTGAAATCGCGCGCTGTCCGCGCTGCGACGCGCTGCTCTATCGCAACAGCGCCGCGCAGATCGAGCGGATCTGCGCGCTCGCGCTCGCGGCGCTGATCACGTTCACGATCGCGCAGGGCTTTCCGATCCTCGAAATGGACGTGAACGGCAACCGCGTGCAGACCACGCTGATCGGCGCGATCGATTCGCTGTGGCACCAGGGCATGGAAATCGTCGGCGTGATGGTGTTCTGCTCGACCGTGCTGTTCCCGCTCATCGAAATGGCCGCGCTGCTGTACCTGCTGCTGCCGATACGGCGCGGCGTCGTGCCGCCCGGTTTCAACCTGGTGCTGCGCGCGATCGAGCTGGTGCGGCCGTGGGGGATGATCGAGGTGTTCATGCTCGGCATCCTCGTGACGATCGTGAAGATGGTCAGCCTCGCGCGCGTGGTGCCGGAAGCCGCGCTGTTCGCGTTCGCCGCGCTCACGCTGATGATCGCGGTCGTGCTGATGTTCGATCCGCGCACGCTGTGGGACATCGCCGACGACCTGCGCGCCGGGCGCGCGCCCGGGCAGCCCGACGATGCCGCCCCGCTGCCGGAAACCGCCCGCCGATGACGATCCCGACCGCCGCCCGCGAAGGCTACGTCAGCTGCCACGCATGCGGGCTCGTGCAGACGCTCGACCATCCGCACGCACACTGCGCGCGCTGCGGCGGCGCGCTGCATTTCCGCACGCCGAACAGCCTGATGCGCACGTGGGCGCTGCTGCTCGCGGCCGCGATCCTCTACATTCCGGCGAACCTGCTGCCGATCATGCGCACCGCGTCGATCGTCGGCTCGCAGGAAGACACGATCATGAGCGGCGTCATCTATTTCTGGGTATCCGGCGACTGGCCGCTCGCCGTCGTCGTGTTCGTCGCGAGCATCCTCGTGCCGATGCTCAAGCTCGGCGTGCTGCTGATCCTCGTGATCAGCGCGCAGCGCCGCACCGCGTGGCGGCCGCTGCAGCGCACGCGGCTGTTCCGGATCGTCGAGCGCATCGGCCGCTGGTCGATGCTCGACATCTTCGTCGTGACGCTGACCGTCGCGCTCGTCCATTTCCGTTCGCTCGCCGTCATCACGGCCGGCCCCGGCGCGCTCGCGTTCGGATCCGTCGTGATCCTGACGATGCTCGCGTCGATGCAGTTCGATCCCCGCCTGATCTGGGATCCAGTCGAAACCTCAGGGAATCACCATGAATAGTCCACAAGGCCCGCAGCACGACGCGCCCCGGCCGCCCGATCCGACGATCTCGACGAAAAGCGGCTGGCTGCCGTCGCTCGTCTGGCTCGTGCCGCTGATCGCCGCGCTGATCGGCATCGGCCTCGTGATCAAGTCCGTGCGCGAGCGCGGTCCGGAAATCACGATCAGCTTCCACAGCGCCGAAGGGCTCGAGCCCGGCAAGACCCAGGTCAAGTACAAGGACGTCGAGATCGGCATGGTCAAGACGATCAAGCTGTCGAAAGACCTGTCGCGCGTGCTCGTCCAGGTGCAGCTCAAGAAGGAAGCCGAGGATTTCGCCGTGCAGGGCTCGCGCTTCTGGATCGTGCGGCCGCGCGTCGGCGCGACCGGCGTGTCGGGGCTCGGCACGCTGCTGTCCGGCGCGTACATCGGCGTCGATGCCGGGCACGGGCAGGACACGCTGACCGACTTCACCGGCCTCGAGACGCCGCCCGCCGTCACGGGCGACCAGAAAGGCACGCAGTACGTGCTGCGCGGCGATTCGCTCGGCTCGGTCGACATCGGCTCGCCCGTCTACTACCGGCGCGTGCAGGTCGGCCAGGTGGTCGGCTTCTCGCTCGACAAGGACGGCACGGGCGTGACGTTCAACGTATTCGTCAATGCACCGTACGACCAGTACGTCGGCGTGAATTCGCGCTGGTGGCAGGCGAGCGGCGTCGACCTGCGGCTCGATTCGAGCGGCCTGAAGCTGAACACGCAGTCGCTCGCGACGGTGATCCTCGGCGGCATCGCGTTCCAGACGCCGCCGAACCAGGGCAGCGGCGCGACGGCGCCGAACAACACCACGTTCCGCCTCGCCGCCGACGAGGGCGACGCGATGCGCGACCCGGACGGCCAGCCGCTGCATGTCGTGATGAACTTCAACCAGTCGCTGCGCGGGCTCGCCGTCGGCGCGCCGGTCGACTTCCGCGGGATCGTGCTCGGCGAAGTGACGAACATCGGCATCGACTACGATCCGAAGACGAAGAACTTCACGATGCCGGTGACGATGAACGTGTATCCGGAGCGCCTCGGCCGCCGCTTCCGCGAGACGATCGAGAGCAAGGGCGAACCGGCCCGCCGCGAGATCGTCGAGCGGCTCGTCCAGCACGGGCTGCGCGGCCAGCTGCGCACCGGCAACCTGCTGACGAGCCAGCTGTACGTTGCGCTCGACTTCTTCCCGAAGGCGCCCCCCGTGAAGATCGACACCGCACGCCAGCCGCTCGAGCTGCCGACGGTGCCGAACACGCTCGACGAGCTGCAGCTGCAGGTCGCCGACATCGCGAAGAAGCTCGACAAGGTGCCGTTCGACCAGATCGGCGCGAACCTGAACAGCGCGCTCGCGAATGCCGACAAGCTGTTCAAGCAGCTCGACACGCAGGTCGCGCCGGAAGCGCGCGACACGCTGTCGGCCGCGAAGCAGACCTTCTCGACCGCCGAAGCGACGCTGCAGCAGGATTCGCCGCTGCAGTCCGACGTGCGCGGCGCACTGAAGGAGCTCACCCGCACGCTGCAGTCGCTGAACGCGCTCGCCGACTACCTCGAGCGCCACCCCGAATCGCTGCTCAAGGGCAAGCCAGGAGATAAACAATGACGACACGCGTGAACGGTTTCGCGAGCGGCGCGGCGGCGGCTGTCGCCGCTATTGCGCTCGCCGCATGCAGCTCGCCGCCCGCGCGGTTCTACACGCTCAGCCCTGCCGACGCCGCAGCGCCCGTGCGCACCGCGCCGGCCAATCCGGCGTTCCTGATCGAAGTGCCGGCCGTCGGCGTGCCCGAGCAGGTCGCGAAGAACCAGCTGGTCGTGCAGAAGAACGCCGCGCAGGTCGACGTGCTCGAGCAGGAACGCTGGGCGTCGCCGCCCGCCGACGAGATCCGCCGCGCGCTGTCTGACGATCTCGCCGCGCAGCTCGGCACGATCGACGTCGCGAATTCCGCGTACCCGCCCGGCGTGCCCGTGTATCGGATCAGCGTCAACGTGCAGCGCTTCGAGTCGTGGCCAGGCAAGCGTGCGGCGGTCGACGCGGTGTGGAGCGTGCGCTCGCTCGCCACGCAGGCCGTGATGACCTGCCGCACGAGCGTCGCGGAACCGGTCGCCGACGGCTACGACGCGCTCGTCGCCGGCCACCGGCGCGCACTCGACGTGATTGCCGCGCAAGCCGCGGCCGGCGTGCGCGCGATGGCCGCGCGCCGCAGCGCACCGGCTGCGACGGCGCCGGCGGCCGGCGGCAAGATGGCCGCCGCGCCGGTCGTGCCGTGCCCGGCCAACCCGACATCCGGCGGCGACGCCGGCGCGACGGGCAAGTCCGGCGCGTAGGCGTGCGGCGCGCGGGCGAACGCTCGACGACGCGTTCGCCCGCGCGGCCTCGTCCCGCGCAACGCGCCCACTCGCGCTCGCCGGTAGCCGTCGGCGAGGCCGTGCCGCAGCCGGCCTCGCATCGCGGCCATCGGCCGGATGGCCATTTGCATTGTTTGTCAAAGTGGGCCGGAACCGGCGCCATGCAAAGTAGTCTGCTTGCGTTTTCGGGCCCGATTGACGATCCTACGCACTTTCAGGCTCGCGCCGCCCGTCGTGCGCGCCAGCCAGCGGCGCCGGGCCGCGTTCGGCCCGACCGCCGTGCCTCCCGGCGTCCGGCTACCGGCCCCGTCTCACCCGTTCCCCCGGCGCCGCGCCGTCTCCCCGGCCGGCATCCCGAACCCGCCCGCCGAGGGCTTTCGCTATTCCGTATATGTTTCGTTCCCTGACGACCCTGATCAAGAAGTGGCGCGCGTCGCGCAGTGCCGGTCACCAGCTCGATGCGCTGCTCGCGCACGCCGACGCCGATGCGTCGTACGCCGAGCGCAGCGAATGGCTGATCGAGCTCGCGCACTGGCTGCGCCGCACCGGCACGATGCAGGCCGTGCAGGACGCGCCGGCCGAACGCGACGCCGAGGCACGCGCGTATCCGGCCCATGCGCGGCTGCGCTACCTGTTCCACGTGCTCGATCGCAATCCCGCGTGGAAAACGCACGCCGCGCGCATCCTGCGCGGCATCCTGCGCGAATGCGACGGCATCTCGCTGTTGTGCGACGCCGGCATGCCCGTGCACTCCGGCTTCTTCGGCGCGCTGTTCGAGCGGATCGACTCGTCGCTGATCCCGCCCGCGCCGAACCGCCGCGAGCTGTCGGCGCTCTTCACGCTGATGTTCCCGACGCCGGAAGACGCGCAATGGATCGACGCGCTGCCGGCCGACCTCCTCACGCGCCTCGCCGAGCTGATCGCGTTCGACGTGACCGACGAAGAGCGCCACGAGCCGGGCTCGTTCTCGCGCGACCTGCTGGCGGCACTGCACAACCTTACCTGCCAGATCAGCTCGACCGGCCTGTCGCAGACGGTGCGCAGCCGGCTTTCCGACGACGATGCGCGCAAGCCGATCGAAACGCAGCCGTTCTACCGCCTTACGCGCGCAATGCTCGCGGTTGAAACCGCGCACGCGGCCGTCGAGGACGGCGGCGACCCGAGCAAGCTGCTGCACGAGGTGAACTACCTGCGCGTGCTGCTCGACCAATGCCGGATCGCCGTCGACGACGTGTTCACGCACCTGTACCGCAACGGCGTGTCGGTCGACATCGTGTTCCAGGTCGAGCGGATGCGCATGCGCATCCTGCGCGCCGAGATGCTGCTCAACGCATGGATGGCGCGCGACGACCTGCACGGCATGGCGCACCTGACGGCCGAGCTCATCGACGCGAACCACAACAGCCAGAGCGTGTCGCACCTCGTGCGCAGCAACTTCTCGCTGTTCGCGCGCAAGCTCGTCGAAACCAACGCGGACACCGGCGAGCATTACATCTCGCGCGGCCGCGCCGAGTACCTGAAGATGCTGCGGATGGCTGCGGGCGGCGGCCTCGTCACCGTCGTGACCGTGTGCGTGAAGTTCTCGATCACGGGCGCGCACCTGCAGTCGATGCTCGAAGGACTGCTCGCGGGCATCAACTACGCGGCCAGCTTCATGCTGATGCACTTCCTGCACTTCACGCTCGCGACCAAGCAGCCCGCGATGACCGCGCCGACGCTCGCGCGCGAGCTCGACGACACCGGCCATGACGAAGGCGTGAAGGCGTTCGTGTCGTCGGTGATCGCACTGATCCGCACGCAGGCCGCCGCGATTTCCGGCAACGTGCTCGTCGTGCTGCCCGTATGCCTGCTGGTGCAGCTGTTCGCGAGCAACGTGCTGCACGCGAACGTGATCTCGCCGCAGAAAGCCCATGCGACGCTGCACTCGTTCTCGCTGCTCGGCCCGACGCCGCTCTACGCGGCGCTGACCGGCGTGCTGCTGTGGGCGTCGAGCCTGCTCGCGGGCTGGGCCGACAACTGGTTCGTGCTGCACCGTGTCGGCGATGCGCTCACGTACAACCGCCGGTTGCGCCTCACGCTCGGTGCGGCCGGCGCCGCGAAGCTCGCGCACTTCTGCCGGTCGAACGTTGCCGGCGTGGTCGCGAACGTCGGCCTCGGCCTGATGCTCGGCCTCGTACCGGCGATCGTCACCGTGTTCCTGTTCCCGTTCGAGGTGCGGCACGTGACGCTGTCGGCCGGTTCGATCGGGATCGCGCTCGGCGTGCTGGGAAAGGACGCGCTCGGTACGCCCGAGCTGTGGTGGGCCGCCGGCGGCGTGCTCAGCATGGCGATCCTCAACGTGCTCGTGAGTTTCGCGCTCGCGTTCACGATGGCCGTGCGCTCGCGCAGCCTGCGCCCGACCAAGGTGCGCGCGCTCGTCGCCGCAATCGTGCGCACGGTGCTCGCGAATCCGCTCGCGCTGTTCTGGCCGGGCAGCGGCCAGGCCGCGCGTGCCGGCCAGCCCGGCGCGCACTGAGTCCCGCAGCGGCAGGGCGGTGCCCGCCCGGGCGCCGCCGCGCGGGCGCCCGGCCCGCATGTATGGCGCCCCGGCCCGCGCCGCGGCACCGAAATACGGCGCAACGCCGGCCCCGGCCGCCTGCGCCGCGTACAATGGTGGACTTTTGCACGTCCTCACCCGCCTTATGTCCTCGCCCACCCTGTACGAATTCTTCGCCCCCTGCCCGCGCGGCCTCGAAGCGGCGCTTGCCGCCGAGCTGGCCGAAATCGCCGGCCGCCACCTGAACGGCGCGCCGTTCACCGCGGGCGCGCAGGTGCCGGGCGGCGTCCACTTCAGCGGCGGCTGGGCCGCAGGCATGGCCGCGAACCTCCATTCGCGGATCGCGAGCCGGGTCCTGCTGAAGATCGCGCACCGCGCGTACCGCAACGAGCAGGACGTCTACGCACTCGCGCTCGAGCAGCCGTGGGAGCGCTGGTTCGCGGCCACGCAGACGCTGCGCGTCGACATCACCGCGATCAAGTCGCCGCTGAAGAGCCTCGAATTCGCGACGCTGCGCGTGAAGGACGCGATCTGCGACCGGATGCGCGACAAGACCGGCGCGCGCCCGAGCATCGACACGGGTGCGCCCGACGTCCGCGTGTTCGCGTTCCTGACGGCGGGCGAGTGCACGCTGTACCTCGACACGTCGGGCGAGCCGCTGTTCAAGCGCGGCTGGCGTCTCGACAAGGGCGCGGCGCCGCTGCGCGAGAACCTCGCGGCCGGCATCCTGCGCCTGACGGGCTGGACGCCCGGCACCGCGCTGTACGACCCGATGTGCGGCAGCGGCACGTTCCTCGCGGAAGCCGCGCAGATCGCGCTGGGCGTCGCGCCCGGCGTCGAGCGCCGGTTCGGCTTCGAGAAGCTCAAGCAGTACGACATCACCGCGTGGCAGGGGCTGAAGGTGCCGGCGCTGGACGCGAAGCGCGCGGCGCGCGGCAAACGCGGCGAAGCGCTCGGCGTGTACGGCAGCGACATCTCCGGCGACATGCTCGAGAAGGCGCGCGCGAACCTCGAGCGCGCGGGCGTGCCGTCGGTATGGCTCAAGCAGGTCGACGCGCGCGGGATGACGCCGCCGTGCGACGGCCCCGGCATCCTCCTCGCGAACCCGCCGTACGGCGAGCGAATCGAAGTGCGCGGCCGCAGCGCGCGCGGCGAAGTGCGCGAGACGGGCCGCAACCGCGGCAACGACGATGCGTTCCGCCGCACCCACACCGACGCCCCTGACAGCGAGTTCTTCAACGCGCTCGGCGATGCGCTGAAACAGCGCTTCACGGGCTGGCAGGCGTTCCTGCTGACGTCCGACCGCTCGCTGCCGGGCCAGCTGCGGCTGCGCGAATCGGCGAAGACGCCGCTGTTCAACGGCGCGCTCGAATGCCGGCTGTTCCGCTTCGACCTGATCGCCGGCAGCGTGAAGGCGCGCCCGGCCGCGCCGGAAGGCGACGCGTCATCCGCCTCATGATCGCAATGGGGCCGCTTGCGTGGCCCCTCTGCGGCAACCGGAACGCCGCCGTTACCGCACCCGCGGCTACGGCGGCGTTTCGTTTCAGTGCTTCGTTCAGTGCTTCGAGCACGCCCAGCGCCCCATCGTGAACGGCAGCGCCTGCCCCGTCTCGAGCAGCGTCTTGAGACTCGACAATACGACCGGCCACCCGCCGCGAATCCCGCGATCCATCTCCGAGCCCGGCACCAGTCCGTCGTGCGTGACGGTCAGCTTCACGACGCCCTCGTGCGGCTCGACGACGTAGGTCACGCGCGACTCCTCTCCCTCCCCCGACGGCGTGCGCCACGTGACGACCAGCTTGCGCGGCGGGTCGCGCTCGACCACTTCGCCGACGATGTCGACCCGCGACGGATCGTCGTAGTCCTGATGTTCCCAGCGCGAGCCCGGCCGCCAGTCGGGCGACACGTTGCGATGCCGCACCCAGTAGTCCTTCGTCAGCTCGGCGTTGGTCAGCGCATCGAACACGCGCTCGGGCGTCGACGCGATGAACGTCACGTACACAAAGGCGGGATTACTCATCGTTGCCTCCAGAATCGCCGGCCGCTTCCAGCCCGCGCTTGAGATCCGCCAGCGCCTGCAGGCGCTGACGCTCGAACTTGCCGATCCAGCGTTCCGCGATGTCGTGGATCGGCACCGGATTCAAGTAATGCAGCTTCTCCCTGCCGCGCCAGGTGGTCGCGACGAGATTCGCGGCCTCGAGCAGCGCGAGATGCTTGCTCACGGCCTGCCGGCTCATCGCGAGCCCGTCGCACAGCTCGGACAGCGTCTGGCCGCTTTTCGCATGCAGCAAATCAAGCAACTGGCGGCGCGTGGCATCGGCCAGCGCCTTGAAAACGAGATCCATGCCGCTCCCGGGTCGATGGCCTTATTATGCAACCAAATGGTTGCATGTCAAGGGTGACAACTCTACTGACAATACGGTGTCAGCAGGCCGCGATCACACTGCAATCCCGGCGCAATACAACGCTGGTTTCCGCACGAAACCCGAACAACAACGCAACAAGGAGCACGCCATGACGTCCGCAACTGCCACCGCTACCCTCGAGCGCGCGATCGCGTGGTTCGACATTCCGTCCCTCGATTTCGACCGGGCGATCCGCTTTTACGAAACCGTGCTGCAAACGACGCTGCAGCGCGCGGTGATCGGCGGCGTGCCGATGGCCACGTTCGACCGCGACGCGTCGAGCACGGGCGGCAGCATCGTGTTCGATCCGCAGCAGATGAAGCCGAGCGCGAACGGCGTGCTCGTCTACCTGAACGCCGGCGAATCGGTCGTCGCGGCGCTCGAACGCGCGAAGCGCGCGGGCGGCGTCGTGCAGGGTTCGGTCGTCGAGCTGCCGAACAACTACGGCTACGTCGGCTACCTGATCGACACCGAAGGCAACCGCGTCGGCCTGCACGCGCCGAAATGCCACTGAGCGCACCGGCCGCCCGGCACACGCGGCGCTATCATCGCGACATCCCCACCGCCGTTGGAGTCGAGGTGCCGTCATGACGCGCCGTGCCGACCGCTTGTTCCAGATCGCCGAGCTGTTGCGCGGACGTCGCCTCACGACCGCGCAGCAACTGGCCGACTGGCTGTCGGTGTCGCCGCGCACCGTCTATCGCGACGTGCGCGACCTGCAACTGTCAGGGGTGCCGATCGAAGGCGAAGCCGGCATCGGCTACCGGCTGAACCGCAACGCGAGCCTGCCGCCGCTCACGTTCACCGCCGAGGAGCTGGCGGCGCTCGCCACCGGCGCGCGCATGCTCGAGACCTGGGGTGGCGCGCGCTTCGCGAGCGGCGCGCGCTCGGCGCTCGCGAAGATCGCGTCGGCGATGCCGGCCGACAAGCGCACGGCGCTCGACCGGCTGCCCGTGTTCGCGCCGTCGTTCCACATCGACGAAACGTTTTGCGCGAAGGTCGATGCGATCCACCAGGCCATCGACACACGCCATGTGGTCAGCTTCGGCTACCGCGACCGGCTCGGCGCGCATTCGCAGCGCCGCGTGTGGCCGCTCGGGCTCGTCTACTGGGGCGGCCGCTGGACGATCGGCGCATGGTGCGAGCTGCGCGGCGACTTCCGCACGTTCGACATCGCGCGGATGGGCGACATCACCGTGCACGAGCAGTTTCCGGACATGGAAGGACGGCGGATCGCCGATTACATGCGGATCGCGGAAGCGCCGATGCGCTGATGCGGCACGACGGCGGGCGCGTTGCGCGTCGCCGCCGTTCGCGTTCCGGGCCGCGATGCAGCGCCCGGCCCGCCCTTCCCTACGCGCCGAACACCACCGTCCGCTTCGGCCGCTCGTCGACGTGCAACGAGAACACGTCGGGCCGCGCGTAATGCCCGACCACGTCGAAGTCGTAGCGCGCCCGCACGAGTTCATCGGTATCGATGCACGCGGTCACGAGCCCGGCTTCGCCGATCAGCGGCTCCGTCAGCAGATCCCCGAGCGGCCCGACGATCACGCTGCCGCCGCGAATCAGCGGCCGCTCCGAATCCCAGCCCGGTACGTCGATGCCGAGCGCGCGCGGCGACGGCTGCACCTGGCACGCACTGACGACAAAGCAGCGCCCTTCGTGCGCGATATGCCGCATCGAGCTCTGCCAGACGTCGCGTTCGTCGACGGTCGGCGCGCACCAGATCTGCACGCCCTTCGCGTACATCGCGCAGCGCAGCAGCGGCATGTGGTTCTCCCAGCAGATCGCGGCGCCTGCGCGGCCCGCGGCCGTGTCGACGACGGGCAGCGTCGAGCCGTCGCCCTGCCCCCAGATCAGCCGCTCGGTGCCGGTCGGCATCAGCTTGCGGTGCTTCGCGACGAGCCCGTCGCACGGATCGAAGAACAGCGCCGTGCAGTACAGCGAGCTGCCGCCGCGCTCGATCACGCCGACCACGAGGCTCGCGCCGGTGCGCTGCGACAGCGCGGCCAGCTCGTCGGTTTCGGGCCCCGGCACGTCAATCGCCTGCGCGGCGTAGCGCGCGTATGCGTCGCGGCCTTCCGGCAACCGGTAGCCGAGTCGCGTGCCGAAGATCTCGCCTTTCGGATAGCCGCCGAGCACGGCCTCGGGCAGCACGATGAGCGACGCGCCGCTGTCGCGGATCGCGGTTTCGTAGCCGAGAATCGTGTCGAGCGTGGCGCGCGTGCCGGCGGGCGAGGCGCCGATCTGCAGCGCGGCGATGACTGACGTGGACATGAGGGCGTCTCCGGTGAATGGGGTAACGCAATCTTTATCGATATGATGTCATCGATCAAATCGATAGAACGATATGTGTCATGAATGCGGATGATATCGCCAGTCTCGACCTGAACCTGCTGAAAGTGTTCGAGGCGCTGTACGAGGAAGGCGGCGCGAGCCGCGCAGCGCTGCGGCTCGGCCTCACGCAGTCGGCGGTGAGCGCGGCGCTGGCGCGGCTGCGCATGATCTATGCCGATCCGCTGTTCGTGCGCACCGGGCGCGGGCTTGCGCCGACGCCACGCGCGGACGAACTGAAGCCGATCCTGTCCGACGCGCTCGACCGTTGCCGCGAAAGCCTCGCGATCGCGGCCGACGGTGGCGATCGTATCGGCCGCACGATCTCGATCGGGCTGTCGGACGACTTCGAGATCGCGCTCGGCCGCGCGCTGATCGACGCCGTTGCGCGGGAAGCCGCCGGCATCCGGCTGATCTTCCGGCAGACGCACAGCGGCATCGCCGGCGACGCGCTGCTGCGTCACGGTGTCGACCTCGCGATCGCATCCGGCGGCTTTTCGGCGAACGGGCTGAGCCGGCGCGCGGTCGCGACGGGCGGCTATGCGTGCCTGATCGACCCGGCCGCCCGCCCGAAGCCGCCGCGCACGCTGACGCTCGCCGATTTCCTGCGGCGCGACCACCTGCTCGTGTCGTCGGGCGGCGTGATCGGGATCGTCGACGAGGCGCTGGCCCCGCTCGGCCGCAAGCGGCGCGTCGCGGCGTCGACCACGCATTTCGCCGCATTGCCGTACCTGCTCGCCGGCTCCGGCGCGATCGCGACGATTCCCGCGCACGCGGCACGCACGATCGCGCAATCAACCCCGCTGCGCGCGCTCGCATGCCCGGTCGACCTGCCGCACTACCCGGTGGAAATCGGCTGGCGCACGAGCACGCAGCGCGATCCGGCGATCGTGCGCGTACGTGACACGATTGCCGCATGTGTCGCGAATCTCGTCGCACCATGAGCGAACGCGCGGCGGCAGTGCCGATTGTGGCGCCAACGCGTGTCTCGCACGCGCAATGGCGCTGACGCCGCACCTTCATGCGGGTCGGCGGCGGCGCATCCGGTTCGGTCATGCACGCATGCCACGTCGAGCGGGCCTGCGACGCCGCCATCCGCAGGATTCGAGCTTACGGGGTCGGATTCGTTTGACGCAGCGACCGGCAGCGTTCGGGCGCAACCGGTAAAATGCCGAACCATGAAACCCGAAATCTGGACCCCGCATGTGACGGTCGCGGCGCTCGTCGAGCGCGCGGGCCGCTTTCTCATGATCGAGGAAGAAACCTCGTCGGGCCTGCGCATCAACCAGCCGGCAGGCCATCTCGAAGCCGGCGAAACGCTGGCCGACGCCGTGATCCGAGAGACGCTCGAGGAAACCGCGCACCCGTTCACCCCCGACGCGCTGGTCGGCGTCTATCTCGCGCACTACGACCGCCCCGGCACCGCCGGCGCAACCTACCTGCGTTTCACGTTCTGCGGCACGGCCGGCGAGCCGATCGCGGGCCACGCGCTCGACGACGGCATCGTCCGCACGCTGTGGATGACCGCCGACGAACTGCGCGCATGCAGCGAGCGCCATCGCTCGCCCGCGGTGCTGCGCTGCGTCGACGATTACCTCGCCGGGCGGCGCATTCCACTCGATTTCGTGCATACGCATTCGGTCGCGCCGCGCGCCGAAGCATTCGAACGTCAGGCGGTCAACAAATGAGCAAGCGCCGTGTAGTAGTGGGCATGTCGGGCGGCGTCGATTCGTCGGTGACCGCGTGGCTGCTGAAGGAACAGGGTTACGACGTGGTCGGCCTGTTCATGAAGAACTGGGAAGACGACGACGACGGCGAATACTGCTCGACGCGCCAGGACTGGATCGATGTCGTGTCGGTGGCCGACCTGATCGGCATCGACGTGGAAGCCGTGAACTTCGCGGCCGAATACAAGGACCGCGTGTTCGCCGAATTCCTGCGCGAATACTCGGCCGGCCGTACGCCGAACCCCGACGTGCTGTGCAACGCTGAAATCAAGTTCAAGGCGTTCCTCGATCACGCGATGTCGCTCGACGCGGAAATGATCGCGACCGGCCACTATGCGCGCGTGCGCGAGCGCGACGGGCGTTTCGAACTGCTGAAGGCCTTCGATCATACGAAAGACCAGTCGTACTTCCTGCACCGGCTGAACCAGGCGCAACTGTCGAAGACGATGTTCCCGCTCGGCGAGATCCCGAAGACGAAGGTGCGCGAGATCGCCGCGCAGATCGGGCTGCCGAATGCGAAGAAGAAGGATTCGACGGGCATCTGCTTCATCGGCGAACGGCCGTTCCGCGATTTCCTGAACCGCTATCTGCCGACGAAACCCGGCCCGATGAAGACGCCGGACGGCAAGGTCGTCGGTGAGCACATCGGCCTCGCGTTCTACACGTTCGGCCAGCGCAAGGGCATCGGGCTCGGCGGCAGCAAGAGCGGCAGCGGCGAACCGTGGTTCGTCGCCGCGAAGGACATCGCGTCGAACACGCTGTACGTCGTGCAGGGTCACGATCATCCGTGGCTGCTGGCGCGGCAGCTCGTCGCCGGCAACGTGAGCTGGGTCGCCGGCGAACCGCCGGCCGAGGGCTTCGCGTGCGGCGCGAAGACCCGCTACCGGCAGGCCGACGCCGCGTGCGCATTCGGCGCCGCCACCCGCCCGGCGGGCGAAGCGCGTTTCTCGCTCGCGTTCGACGACCCGCAGTGGGCCGTCACGCCCGGCCAGTCGGCCGTACTGTACGACGGCGAAATCTGCCTCGGCGGCGGGATCATCGAATCCGCGCTGTCCGGCAACACGCAGGCGGACCCGGCGCCCGCCCTCGCGCTCGCCCGCTGACGCGCACGCGGAAGCCGACGACAAGCAGCCGAGCCGCTCACCGCATGTTCCGCACCGACGCGTCGTAGCGCTCGCGTGCCGCGTCCAGATCGGGGAAATGGCGCTCGGCCCAACGGTCGAGCGCCACGAGCGTCTCCACCAGCAACCTCGCCACCGCCGTCAGCCGGTACTCGACGTGCGTGCGCCGCGCGCCGGCAGGACACGCGCGTCGCACGATGTGTCGCCGACTACCGCTTGCGGCTGCGCGACCGGGCCGTAGGCCGCGCGTGCCGTTCAACCGCGATGAAAATTTCGGCGACGATCCCCGGCTGAAACCCGGCGCACAGCCCGTTCATCCGCCCGGCCGAAGCCGGCCGGCAGGCGACGCCCGCTCGGCAACGCGAGCTTCACGACACCCGTAGTAGACTCTCGACCATCGTGGGCGCCGGCGGCGGCGGGTACGGCACGGGCAGCATGCCCGCCGGGCCTGCGCGATGCCTCGGGCGCCGACCTGCCGGCCGCCGCGCGATCCTGGCGACGTGACGGCCATCCAGACAATTACGATGGAGTCCCCATGTTTTCCCGACGCTATATCGCGATGTGGTGCGCGGCCCTGCTGTTCGTGGCCGTCGCGGCGCTCGCCGCCCGGCACACGATCGCGTGGCTGTGGCTCGTGATCCCGGCCGCGCTCGTCGCGCTCGGCCTGTACGATCTGAAGCAGGACCGCCACGCGATCCTGCGCAACTATCCGCTCTGGGGCCACTTCCGCTTCCTGTTCGAATTCATCCGACCTGAAATCCGCCAGTATTTCGTCGAGGACGACACCGACGAAAAGCCGTTCTCGCGTGCGCAGCGCAGCCTCGTCTACCAGCGCGCGAAGAACGTCGCCGACAATCGCCCGTACGGCACCGAACTGAACGTGAAGGCCGTCGCGCACGAATGGATCAGCCATTCGCTCGCGCCGACGAAGCTGCCGAACCACGATTTCCGCATCCGCGTCGGCGCGAATCGCGCGCAACCGTACGACATTTCGATCTTCAACATCTCGGCGATGAGCTTCGGCTCGCTGTCCGCGAACGCGATCCGCTCGCTGAACCTCGGCGCGAAGAAAGGCGGTTTCGCGCACGACACCGGCGAAGGCTCGCTGTCGAAATACCACCGCGAGAACGGCGGCGACATCATCTGGGAAATCGCGTCCGGCTACTTCGGCTGCCGCAACGACGACGGCACGTTCAACCCCGACAAGTTCGCGAAGCAGGCCGCCGATCCGCAGGTCAAGATGATCGAGGTGAAGCTGTCGCAGGGCGCGAAGCCCGGCCACGGCGGCGTGCTGCCCGCCGCGAAGATCACGCCGGAGATCGCCGAGACGCGCGGCGTGCCGATGGGCAAGGACTGCATCTCGCCCGCGACGCACTCGGAATTCTCGACGCCGCGCGGCCTGCTCGAATTCGTCGAACGGCTGCGCACGCTGTCGGGCGGCAAGCCGACGGGCTTCAAGCTGTGCATCGGCCATCCGTGGGAATTCTTCGGGATCGCGAAGGCGATGCTCGAGACGGGCATCGTGCCGGACTTCATCGTCGTCGACGGGGCGGAAGGCGGCACGGGCGCGGCGCCGCTCGAATTCACCGATCACGTCGGCGTGCCGCTGCAGGAAGGGCTGCTGCTCGTGCACAACACGCTCGTCGGGATCGGCGTGCGCGATCGCGTGAAGATCGGCGCGAGCGGCAAGATCATCTCCGCGTTCGACATCGCCCGCACGCTCGCAATCGGCGCGGACTGGGTGAACTCGGCGCGCGGCTTCATGTTCGCGGTCGGCTGCATCCAGGCGCAGCACTGCCACACCGACCGCTGCCCGACCGGCGTCGCGACGCAGGACCCGGTGCGCCAGCGCGCGCTCGTCGTGCCCGACAAGGCCGAGCGCGTGTACAACTTCCACCGCAATACGCTGCACGCGCTGCAGGAACTCGTGCAGGCCGCCGGCCTCGCGCATCCGTCCGAACTGCGCGCGCATCACATCGTGCAGCGGGTCGCGCCGCACGAGGTGCGGCTGATGTCGCAGTTGCTGAAGTACCTGAAACCGGGCGCACTGCTCGACGGCAACACCTGCGGCTTCACGCTGTACGACAAATGGTGGCCGATCGCGCGCAGCGATTCGTTCACGCTCGGCGAAGCCGTGTACGCGTCGATCGAGTGACGCGCTGCCGCCCCGCGCCGGCGGCGGCCTGCGCGGCAAAAAGAAAAGCGCCCCGCGGGGCGCTTTTCTTTCGTCTGGCGAATGCTTGCGTGCGTGAATGCGTGAGCGGCTGCGGCTCAGTTCTGCGGCAGCGTGTCGGCGAACGATTGCCGCTGCTGCAGCTTTACGAAATGCTTGTCTAGGTTCGGGTGACGATCGCGCCAGTTGAGCTCGGGCATCCGGAAGTCGAGATAGCCGAGCGCGCAGCCGAGTGCGATGTCGGCGAGCGAGTAATGATTACCGACGCACCACGTCTTGCCGCCGAGACCCTGCGACATCGCGACGAGCCCGTCGTCGATCTTGCGCTGCTGGCGCGCGATCCAGCTCGCGCTGCGCTGCGCCTCGTCGCGCATCGTGTGTTCGAGACGAATCGCGACCGCCGCTTCGATCACGCCGTCGCCCAGCGCTTCCCAGCAGCGCACCTCGACGCGCTCGCGGCCCGACGGCGGAATCAGCTTGCCGACCGGCGACAGCGTATCGACGTATTCGCAGATCACGCGGGAATCGAACACCGCGGCACCATCTTCCATCACGAGGCACGGGACCTTGCCGAGCGGATTCGCCGCATGAATATCCGTCTCCGGCGCCCACACGTTCTCGAGCTCCAGCTTGTAGTCGATCTTCTTTTCAGCCAGCACGATCCGCGCCTTGCGGACGTACGGGCTGCTGAGCGAACCGATTAATTTCATCATCTGCCTTTTTAAGGGAACCGCCGAGAGTATACGTTGTCGCCGATCATAACCGGCCAGCGCGGCGCGACAGAAAATCGCCCGGCCGGCCTGTGGATGGTTTGCAACAACCGCGGCGCGGGCCTTCCCGGGCGGCTTGCCGCCCCTCCTCTCACGCACGGCGTCCCGCAGCGCTACAATCGCACGATGAATGCGCCCCTCGATACCGCCATCGCCGTCGACGTCTACCGCCAGCGCCGTGAACGCGTGCTTGCCGCACTGCGTGCCGCCGGCGGCGGCGTCGCCATCGTCCCCACCGCGCCCGAAGTGCCGCGCAACCGCGATACGGACTATCCGTACCGGTTCGACAGCTACTTCCACTACCTGACGGGCTTCACCGAGCCGGATGCCGTGCTCGTGCTGAACACGGCCGCGCCGCACGGCGCGCCGGAGTCGATCCTGTTCTGCCGCGGCAAGAATGCCGACCGCGAGATCTGGGAAGGTTTCCATTACGGGCCCGACGCCGCGCGCGACACGTTCGGCTTCGACGCGGCGTTCGCGGTCGACGTGATCGACACCGAAATGCCGCGCCTGCTCGCCGACGCGGGCACCGTGCACTACCGGTTCGGCGCATCGGCCGCCTTCGAGCGCCAGCTCGCCGGCTGGCTCGATGCGGTGCGGGCGCTCGCGCGCACGGGCGTCGCCGCGCCGGACGCGATGCTCGACCTCACGCCGCTGCTCGACGACATGCGGCTCGTGAAGGACGAGCACGAGCTCGCGATCATGATGCGCGCCGCGCACATCTCCGCGCTCGCGCACCGCCGCGCGATGCAGGCGTGCCGCCCCGGCATCCGCGAATACGAACTCGAGGCCGAGCTCCTGTACGTATTCCGCAAGCACGGCGCGCAGTCGCCCGCATACGGCTCGATCGTCGCGGCCGGCGCGAACGCGTGCGTGCTGCACTACCCGGCCGGCAACGCGGTCGCGCAAGACGGCGACCTGATCCTGATCGACGCCGCGTGCGAACTCGACGGCTACGCGTCGGACATCACGCGCACGTTCCCGGCGAACGGGCGCTTCTCGCCCGCGCAGCGCACGCTGTACGACATCGTGCTTGCCGCGCAGCAGGCCGCGATCGATGCGACGCGCGCGGGCGTGCCGTTCGAGGCGCCGCACGACGCTGCCGTGCGCGTGCTCGCGCAGGGCCTGCTCGACACCGGCATCATTCCGAAAACACGCTTCTCGAACGTCGACGACGTGATCGCCGAGCGCGCGTACACGCGCTTCTACATGCACCGCACCGGCCACTGGATCGGCATGGACGTGCACGATTGCGGCGACTACCGCGAGCGGCTCGCCGAGCGCGACGGCAACGGCGCGCTGCCGTGGCGCACGCTGAAGGCCGGCATGACGCTGACGATCGAACCCGGCCTGTACGTGCGCGCCGCCGACGACGTGCCGCCCGAATATTGGAACATCGGCATCCGCATCGAGGACGACGCCATCGTGCGCGAGCACGGCTGCGAACTGATCACGCGCGGCGTGCCCGTCGCGGCGGACGAGATCGAAGCGCTGATGCGCGCGGGCGCATGACCGGCTGCCGCCGACCGTTACCTCCGTTTCACCACTCAAGATGACGACCGCTTCTTCCCCGGCCACGCCGGACTACGACCTCGCCATCGTCGGCGCGGGCCCCGTCGGGCTCGCACTCGCCGGCTGGCTCGCGCGCCGCAGCGCCACGCAGCACGCGTCGATCGCGCTGATCGATGCGCGCGAACCGGCCGCGAGCGCGAACGATCCGCGCGCGATCGCCGTGTCGCACGGCAGCCGCGTGCTGCTCGACACGCTCGGATGGCCCGCCGACGCGACGCCGATCGAACATATCCACGTGTCGCAGCGCGGCCATTTCGGCCGCACGCTGATCGAGCGCGACGAGCACGACCTCGCCGCGCTCGGCTACGTCGTGCGCTACGGCTCGCTCGTGCAGGCGCTCGCGGGCGCCGTGCGCGGCACGCGCGTCGACTGGCTCACGTCGACCACCGCGCGCGCGCCGCAGCAGGACGCCGACGGCGTCATGCTGACGCTCGACGGCCCGCAAGGCGAGCGCACGCTGCGCGCACGCATCGTCATCAATGCCGAGGGCGGGCTGTTCCACGAACAGCAGGCCGATACGGCCAAGCATCGCCGCGACTACGGGCAGACCGCGCTCGTCGGCACCGTCACGGTATCCGCGCCGCGCCCGAACGTCGCATGGGAACGCTTCACGCACGAAGGCCCGCTCGCGCTGCTGCCGCTCGGCGGTCCGCGTCAGGCCGAGTACGCGCTCGTCTGGTGCTGCACGCCCGACGAAGCGGCGCGCCGCGCCGCGCTGCCCGACGACGCATTCCTGCGCGAGCTCGGCGGCGCATTCGGCGAACGCATGGGCGAGTTCGTCGCGATCGCGGGCCGCGCGTCGTTCCCGCTCGGGCTGAACGCCGCGCAGACGCTCGTCAACGGCCGCGTCGCCATCGTCGGCAATGCCGCGCAAACCCTGCACCCCGTCGCGGGCCAGGGGCTCAACCTCGGGCTGCGCGACGCGCATACGCTCGTCGATACGCTATCCGCGCAAGGCTTCGAGCCGATCGCGCTCGCCGCCTTCAACGCGCGCCGCGCGCTCGACCGGCGCTTCACGATCGGCGCAACCGATACGCTGGCGCGCCTGTTCACGATCGATTCGGGCCCGCTCCCCCTGCTGCGCGGCGCCGCGCTCACCGCGCTCGAGTTCGTGCCGCCGCTCAAGCGGATGATCGCGCGCCATATGATGTTCGGCCAGCGCAACTGACGTGCGGCGCGCCCGGCCGCGTCACTCAAACCGGGTCAAATCGGCGGGGCATGGGAATACGGTAAAATGCGCGTTTCCGTCTGCCCTTTTCCTGCCCGCGCCCGCCGCGGGCGGCGCCATTGCGATGCCCGTTATCGGCCCTCACGTATTGCGTAACAACCTGTTCGTCGCCCCGATGGCCGGCGTGACGGATCGTCCGTTCCGCCAGCTCTGCAAGCGGCTGGGCGCCGGTTACGCGGTGTCCGAGATGGTCGCGTCCAACGCGCAGCTGTGGAAAAGCGCGAAGACGATGCGCCGCGCGAACCACGAAGGCGAAGTCGAGCCGATCGCGGTGCAGATCGCCGGCGCCGATCCGGCGATGATGGCCGAAGCGGCCCGCTACAACGTCGACAACGGCGCGCAGATCATCGACATCAACATGGGCTGCCCGGCGAAGAAGGTCTGCAACGTCGCGGCCGGCTCCGCGCTGCTGCAGAACGAGCCGCTCGTGCAGCGAATCGTCGAGGCCGTGGTCGCGGCGGTCGGCACGGGGCCCGATGCGGTGCCCGTCACGCTGAAGATCCGCACCGGCTGGGATCGCGAGCACAAGAACGCGATCACGGTGGCACGCCTGGCCGAAGCCGCCGGCATCTCGATGCTCACCGTGCACGGCCGCACGCGCGCCGACCTGTACCGCGGCGACGCCGAGTACGACACCATCGCGGCCGTGAAGGCGGCCGTGCGGATTCCGGTCGTCGCGAACGGCGACATCACGTCGCCCGCGAAGGCGAAGGCCGTGCTCGATGCCACCGGCGCCGATGCACTGATGATCGGTCGCGCCGCGCAAGGCCGGCCGTGGCTGTTCCGCGAAATCGATCATTTCCTGCAAACCGGCGAGCTGCTGCCCCCGCCGCGGATCGACGAGATCCAGCACGTGATGAACGAACACCTGGAAGACCACTACGCGTTCTATGGTGAATTCACGGGCGTCCGTACTGCGCGCAAGCACATCGGCTGGTACACTCGCGGCCTTTCCGGTGCCAACGGGTTCCGGCACAGGATGAACACGCTCGATTCCACCCGCGAGCAGCTCGCCGCCGTCAATGCATTCTTCGAGGCGCAAAAGGCGCTGTCGGACCACCTCGTCTACGTCGATGACGAAGAGGAAAACGGCCAGGGCGAGTCGGACGACCATAACCAGTTAGCAGCATGAGCAAGCACAACATCGAACAATGTGTCCGCGAGAGCCTGGACGTGTATTTCCGGGATCTAGACGGCTCCAATCCGCACGACGTCTATGAAATGGTGATGTCCTGCGTCGAAAAGCCGATGCTCGAGGTCGTGCTCGTACAGGCAGGCGGCAACCAGTCGCTCGCCGCCGAGTACCTCGGCATCAATCGCAATACGCTGCGCAAAAAGCTGCAGCAGCACGGCCTGCTGTAAGCGGCCGTCCCGTCCCCGTTTCCCTGGCTACTGGTGGTTCCATCATGATCAAGCAAGCGCTCATTTCCGTTTCCGACAAGACCGGCATCGTCGACTTCGCGAAGTCGCTGTCCGACCTCGGCGTCAAGCTGCTGTCGACGGGCGGCACCGCGAAACTCCTCGCCGACGCGGGCCTGCCCGTTACCGAAGTGGCCGACTACACGGGCTTCCCGGAAATGCTCGATGGGCGCGTGAAGACGCTGCACCCGAAGGTGCACGGCGGCATCCTGGCCCGCCGCGACCTGCCCGAGCACATGCAGGCGCTGGAACAGCACGGCATCCCGACGATCGACCTGCTCGTCGTGAACCTGTACCCGTTCGTCGCGACGATCGCGAAGGACGACTGCACGCTTGCCGACGCGATCGAGAACATCGACATCGGCGGCCCGACGATGCTGCGCTCCGCTGCGAAGAACCACCGCGACGTGACGGTCGTCGTCGACCCGGCCGACTACGCGGTCGTGCTCGATGAAATGAAGGCGAACGGCAATGCGATCGGCTACCCGACCAACTTCCGCCTCGCGACGAAGGTGTTCGCACACACCGCGCAATACGACGGCGCGATCACGAACTACCTGACGAGCCTGACCGACGAGCTGCAGCACGCGTCGCGCAGCACATACCCGGCCACGCTGAACATCGCGTTCGACAAGGTGCAGGACCTGCGCTACGGCGAGAACCCGCACCAGAGCGCCGCGTTCTACCGCGACCTCGCGACGCCGGCCGGCGCACTGGCGAACTACCGCCAGCTGCAGGGCAAGGAACTGTCGTACAACAACATCGCCGATTCCGACGCGGCGTGGGAATGCGTGAAGACGTTCGACGCGCCGGCCTGCGTGATCATCAAGCACGCGAACCCGTGCGGCGTCGCGGTCGGCAACGATTCGGCCGACGCGTACGCGAAGGCATTCCAGACGGACCCGACCTCCGCATTCGGCGGCATCATCGCGTTCAACCGCGAAGTCGACGAAGCGGCCGCCCAGGCGGTGGCCAAGCAGTTCGTCGAAGTGCTGATCGCCCCGTCGTTCTCCGACGCCGCGAAGCAGGTATTCGCCGCGAAGCAGAACGTCCGCCTGCTCGAAATCGCACTCGGCGACGGCCACAATGCATTCGACCTGAAGCGCGTGGGCGGCGGCCTGCTCGTGCAGTCGCTCGATTCGCGCAACGTGCAGCCGAGCGAGCTGCGCGTCGTCACGAAGCGCCAGCCCACGGCGAAGGAAATGGACGACCTGCTGTTCGCATGGCGAGTCGCGAAGTACGTGAAGTCGAACGCGATCGTGTTCTGCGGCAACGGCATGACGCTCGGCGTCGGCGCCGGCCAGATGAGCCGCGTCGATTCCGCGCGCATCGCGAGCATCAAGGCGCAGAACGCGGGCCTCACGCTGGCCGGCTCGGCCGTGGCATCGGATGCGTTCTTCCCGTTCCGCGACGGCCTCGACGTCGTCGTGGCGGCAGGCGCGACCTGCGTGATCCAGCCGGGCGGCTCGATGCGCGACGACGAAGTGATCGCGGCGGCCGACGAGCATGGCATCGCGATGGTCCTGACGGGCGTACGCCACTTCCGTCACTGATCGCATGCGGCCCGCGCGGCCGCTGCACGACAACCCGGCGGCATCGCACCCGCCGGGTTTTTTATTGCGCGGCGCCCTCGCGCGCCACCGTGCGGCCGGCGCCCCGCACCATTCGTTGTAGTATCGCTGCATCGGGCTTTTCTCCTTACTCATGCGAATCCTTGGCATCGACCCCGGCCTGCGCGTCACCGGCTTCGGCATCATCGACGTCAGCGGCCATCGGCTCGCGTATGTCGCGAGCGGCGTGATCCGCACGCCGACCGCCGACCTGGCCACCCGGCTCGGCACGATCTTTCAGGGCATCTCGACCATCGTGCGCGAGCACGCCCCCGATCAGGCCGCGATCGAAAAGGTGTTCGTCAACGTGAACCCGCAGTCGACGCTGCTGCTCGGCCAGGCGCGCGGCGCCGCAATCTGCGGCCTCGTCGCGGGCGGCCTGCCCGTCGCCGAATACACGGCGCTGCAGCTCAAGCAGGCGGTGGTCGGCTACGGCCGCGCGACCAAGACGCAGATGCAGGAAATGGTCACGCGCCTGCTCAACCTTTCCGGCCAGCCCGGCTCGGACGCGGCCGACGCGCTCGGCATGGCGATCTGCCACGCGCACGGCGGCAACACCCTCAGCACGCTCGGCGGCCTCGCGCCGGCGCTCGCGAAGAAAGGCCTGCGCGTGCGGCGCGGGCGCCTCGTCGGCTGACACCGGCTGCCCGCGCGCGGCGCGCCCGATCGACCGTCGTGACCGCACGCGGCGCGCCCGCGCGCCGCCATCGCACCGGCGTGATGGCCGATCCCGTCGGCATGGCGCCGCACGTGCGCTACACTCGCGCTTTCTTCTTCGCATCCCGCCATCCATGATCGGTCGCATCGCCGGCATCCTGCTCGAAAAGAACCCGCCTCACCTGCTCGTCGACTGCAACGGCGTCGGCTACGAAATCGACGTGCCGATGAGCACCTTCTACAACCTGCCGCAAACGGGCGAACGCGTCGTGCTGCTCACGCAGCAGATCGTGCGCGAGGACGCGCACCTGCTGTACGGCTTCCTGACGCCGCAGGAGCGCACGACCTTCCGCGAGCTGCTGAAGATCACCGGCATCGGCGCGCGCATGGCGCTCGGCGTGCTGTCCGGCATGAGCGTGCAGGAACTCGCCCAGGCCGTGACGATGCAGGACGCCGCGCGCCTCACGCGCGTGCCCGGCATCGGCAAGAAGACGGCCGAGCGCCTGCTGCTCGAACTGAAGGGCAAGCTCGGCGCCGATCTCGGCGCGCTCGCCGGCGCCGCTTCGCCGTCGGACCACGCGACCGACATCCTCAACGCGCTGCTCGCGCTCGGCTATTCCGAAAAGGAAGGCCTCGCCGCGATCAAGAACGTGCCGGCCGGCACCGGTGTGTCCGAAGGCATCAAGCTCGCGCTGAAGGCGCTGTCGAAGGCATGACGTGCGCATGACGCGCCGCCGGGCGGTACGCTGAAAGCGGTGCGTCGAAGCCAGTGTCGCGCGGCGGCGCGGCACCCGCCAGTCGGCCGTTCGGCCAGGTAGGCGGGACAGCGGCGCGCGGTACAATGGCCGCATGATTGAAACCGACAAACTCGCCACCGAGCCGCGGATCATCGCCGCCACGCCCGCCTCGTCGCACGAGGAGGTGTTCGAACGTGCGCTGCGGCCGCGCCAGCTCGACGACTACGTCGGCCAGGAAAAGGTGCGCGGCCAGCTCGAAATCTTCATCGAAGCCGCCAAACGCCGCTCCGAGCCGCTCGATCACGTGCTGCTGTTCGGGCCGCCGGGTCTCGGCAAGACGACGCTCGCGCACATCATCGCGCGCGAGATGGGCGTGAACCTGCGCCAGACGTCCGGCCCCGTGCTCGAGCGCGCGGGCGATCTCGCCGCGCTGCTGACGAACCTCGAAGCGAACGACGTGCTGTTCATCGACGAGATTCACCGGCTGTCGCCGGTCGTCGAGGAAATCCTGTATCCGGCACTCGAGGATTACCAGATCGACATCATGATCGGCGAAGGGCCGGCCGCGCGCAGCGTGAAGCTCGACCTGCAGCCGTTCACGCTGGTCGGCGCCACCACCCGCGCCGGGATGCTGACCAACCCGCTGCGCGACCGTTTCGGGATCGTCGCGCGCCTCGAGTTCTACGACGCCGATCAGCTGTCGCGCATCGTGCGGCGTTCGGCGTCGCTGCTGAACGCGCAGATCGATCCGAACGGTGCGCTCGAAATCGCGAAGCGTGCGCGCGGCACGCCGCGGATCGCGAACCGGCTGCTGCGCCGCGTGCGCGACTTCGCGGAAGTGAAGGCGGACGGCCAGATCACCGCGGCCGTCGCCGATGCCGCGCTGGCGATGCTCGACGTCGATCCGGTCGGCTTCGACCTAATGGACCGCAAGCTGCTCGAAGCGATCCTGTACAAGTTCGACGGCGGCCCGGTCGGGATCGACAACCTCGCGGCGGCGATCGGCGAAGAGCGCGACACGATCGAGGACGTGCTCGAACCGTACCTGATCCAGCAGGGCTTCCTGCAGCGCACGCCGCGCGGGCGCGTCGCGACGCTGCTCACCTATCGCCACTTCGGGCTTTCCGTACCTGACGCCCGTCGCACCGAACGCGGCGAATGGGATACGCCCGACGGGGACTAACCCACCCGCCGCCCGAGCCGCGCCCGCCATGACCACGCCCCCCAGCCACCCCGCCGCACCCGCACCGGGCCCGCGCTGGGCCGAGCCGATCCGCAAGCGGCTCGTGGCCGGCGTCACGCACCTGACGGTGGGCGGCGGCGGCCCGTCGCTCGACCTCTCTTCGCCGCCGGGCGACCCGGGGCTGTTCGGCCCCGACGCGATCTGCTGGCGCGTGCATGCCGACTTCACGTCGATGATGACGGGCGGCATCGCCGCGCTTCTGCTGCAGGCGCTCCATCCGCTCGCACTCGCCGGCGTCTGGGATCACTCGTCGTTTCGCACCGACATCCTGGGCCGCTTGCGGCGCACCGCCACGTTCATCACCGGCACGACGTTCGGCAGTCGCGCGGACGCACTCGCGCTGATCGAGCGCGTGAAAGCGATTCACGCGCGCATATCGGGCACCGCGCCGGACGGCCGGCCCTATCGCGCCGACGATCCGGCGTTGCTGACCTGGGTGCACGTCGCCGAAGTGTCGAGTTTCCTCGCCGCGCATCTGCGCTACGTGAACCCGGCGCTGCCGGGCGAGTTGCAGGACCGCTACTACGCCGAAACGGCGCTGGTCGCCGAACTGCTCGGCGCACATGCGGTCCCCCGTTCGCGCGCCGAAGTCGCCGCGTATCTCGCACGCATGCAGCCCGAACTCGAGGCTGGCCCGCGCACGTTCGACGTGATGTCCATCCTGCTGAACGTGCCGGTCGCGAGGCCCGCGCTGCGGCCGGCGGCGTCGCTGGTCATGCACGCCGGGATCGACCTGCTGCCGCCATGGGCGCAGCGCATGCTCGGCGTATCGACGTTCGCGCCGCTGCGACGCGCGGTGGTCCGGCCCGGCATCCGGGCCGTCGCGCCCGTGCTGCGCTGGGCGCTCGTGAACGGCGCGTCGAAGCGCGCGCGCCGCCGCGCCACCGCGGTACCGCCCGACGGCACACCGCCCGCCTGACGATCCGCTTCTTCGTATCATTTCAATTTACTGTCAAATACCTGTGTCAAGCTGACGGGCTTGCACCCGCGCACGGTCGCACGCACCGTCCGTCCCGCCTGTCCGTGACCCGCGCGGTGTCCCGCCCACCAGACTGACACCCGACCGACACCGATGCCCGCGATGCCACGCCTGCCGATCCGTTTCGCCCTTGCCGCCAGCCTGTCCACCGTCTTCGCGCTCGCCGCCTGCGGGGGCGACGACGTCACCGCCGTCGCGCGCTCGGACGCGCAAACGCCGTCCGGCGGCACCCCGGCCGCGCCTGCCCCCACGCCGCCCGCCACCGTCACGCCGCCGGCGGGCAAGTGGAAGGCCGCTCGCGCGGGCGACCTGATCGACGTGACGCTCGGCGATCTCCATCCGACGCAGGGTGCGATCGGCTACGACCAGATCTACTACAAGCTCGGCCGCTACGAACTGCAGCCCGACAAGAAATTCGACGACTTCTGCGCGGACGAAGGCCTCGGCGGCGTCGCTTCGGGCGGCTACACGGCCAGGTCGGTGCTGCGCGAGCCCGCGAGCTACACGTGCATGACGACCGACGCGAACGCCCGCGACCGCTCGGTGCTGAACCCGGTCGTGATCGGCCCGAACGGCGATGCGCTGTACCTGACCGACGGCCACCACGGTCTGTCGACCTACTACGAGACGCCCGACGGCGGCCCGGCGCTGCACGTGCACGTCGTCGTCAAGGACAACCTCAGCGACTACTCGGGCGATGCGTTCTGGCAGCAGATGCGAAGCCGCGGCTACCTGCGCCTGAAGAATGGCGACGGCAAGCCGATCAGCGCCGCACAACTGCCGACCGGGCTCGGCCTGAAACTCGGGATGACGAACGACCGCTACCGCTCGCTCGTCTATTTCACGCGCGACATCGGCTACAGCAAGCCCGCTCAATCCACGGACTACCTCGAGTTCTACTGGGCCGACTGGCTGCGCGCGCAACCGGGCACGTTCTCGCTCGCTGCCTATGACCTGACGCGCGCCGGCACGACCGACCCGGACCCGGCGAAGGCCGACACGGGCTACCTGAACGCGGTCTGGAACGCGTCGACGCGTATGGTCGCGGCCACGGACCCGGTGATCGACGGCAAGACGGGCGCCGATCTCGGGCGCGCGGACGCGATCAACGGCGGGAAGAAGTACAACAAGGGGGAATTCGACAAGCTGCGCCAGCCGATCACGGCCGACAAGCCCGGCAAGATCGCGTACGCGCTCGACTACAAGACGCGCCACGCGCTGCCGCAGTAAGCGGCGCGCACCGCGCAGAAGAACACCCCGGCCGGCCGTGCCGGACGGGGCCGGCCGGCTCAGAGCACCTTGCGGTACCCGTCGTCGTCGCTGGCGGCGTCCAGATGCGACACGTCGGCCCACTGCACGACCTGTGCGCGCCCGTCCACGTAATCGACGACGTTGATGCTCGTGTTGAGCAACTGATAGCTGCGCGGCGCCGACAGCTCGATGCCGTTCGCAAACCGGTACACGCAGTCGAGCACGCCGCCGTGCGCGACGCACGCGATCCGGCCGCCCGGATGCGCGGCCACGATCGGCTCGAGCGCATGCAGCACGCGGTGATAGAACGCGCGCTGCGACTCGCCGCCTTCCGGTGCGAAGCCGGGGTCGCGCGTCTGCCACGCCGCGTACGCGTCCGGAAACAGCGCCTCGATCTCGCTGCTGTCGTGCCCCTGGAACGCACCGTACGAGCGTTCGCGCAACCCGTCGCGCAGCAGCAGCGGCAACCCGAGCGCATCGGCGAACGGCTGCGCGGTCTGCTGCGCACGCATCAGGTCGCTCGAATAGACCGCGTCGATCCGCGCACCGTCACGCGCGTCGCGTACGAGCCGCGCGGCGAGCTTTTGCGCCTGTGCGAGCCCGGTGTCGGCCAGCGGGATGTCGATGTGCCCCTGGATGCGCTTGATGCGGTTCCAGGCCGTCTCGCCGTGGCGGATGAAAAGTATCTGGGTGGTGGCCATCGCTGCGCGTCTCGGGGGAGGAATCAGGGCCGCACTTGCAGCCAGAACGTCACGGGGCCGTCGTTGACGAGCGATACCTGCATGTCGGCGCCGAACTCGCCCGTCTCGACGACCGGATGACGCGCCCGCGCGGCCGCGACGAAATAGTCGAACAGCCGCGCGCCTTCGTCGGGCGGCGCGGCCGGCGTGAAGCTCGGACGCAGCCCGCTGTTGGTATCGGCGGCCAGCGTGAACTGCGACACGAGCAGCAGGCCGCCTGCGCGGCCCGCGCCGTCGATGTTCGACACCGGCAGGTTCATCTTGCCGGCGGCATCGCTGAACACGCGGTAGCCGAGCATTTTCGCGAGCAGCTTGTCGGCCGCGGCTTCGGTGTCGCCTCGCTCCGCGCAGACCAGCGCGAGCAGGCCCGCGCCGATCTCGCCCGTCGTGCGATCGCCGACGCGCACGTCGGCGCGCTTCACGCGCTGGATCAGCGCGATCATGCGGTCAGCGTGACGCGGGCGAAGCGGCGCTTGCCGACCTGCACGACGAATTCGCCGGCCTCGACCTTCAGGCCCTTGTCCGACACGGTCGCGCCGTCGATCTTCACACCGCCCTGCTCGATGTTGCGCAGCGCTTCGCTCGTCGACGGCACGAGGCCGGCCTGCTTCAGCAACTGGCCGATCGCGAGCGGTGCGCCAGCGAGCGTGACCGACGGAATGTCGTCGGGCACGCCGCCCTTCGCGCGGTGGTTGAAGTCCTCGAGCGCACGCTCCGCGTCGGCCTGCGAGTGGAAGCGCGCGACGATTTCCTGCGCAAGCAGCACCTTGAAGTCGCGCGGGTTGCGGCCGCCTTCGATCTCGCGCTTGAAGCCGGCGATCTCGTCCATCGGACGGAACGACAGCAGTTCGAAGTAACGCCACATCAGCGTGTCCGAAATGCTCATCAGCTTGCCGAACATTTCGGTCGGCTTCTCGCTGATACCGACGTAGTTGCCCTTCGACTTCGACATCTTCTCGACGCCGTCGAGGCCCTCGAGCAGCGGCATCGTGAGAATGCACTGCTGTTCCTGTCCGTACTGCTTCTGCAGTTCGCGGCCGACCAGCAGGTTGAACTTCTGATCGGTGCCACCGAGTTCGAGATCGGCATTCAGCGCGACCGAATCGTAGCCCTGCATCAGCGGGTACAGGAATTCGTGGATCGAGATCGGCACGCCGCCCTGGAAGCGCTTCGTGAAATCCTCGCGCTCGAGGATTCGCGCAACCGTGTAGCGCGACGCGAGCTTGATCATCCCGTCCGCGCCGAGCGGCATCGACCACTCGCTGTTGTAGCGGATCTCGGTCTTGTCGCGGTCGAGCACGAGCGCGGCCTGCTCGAAGTAGGTCTTCGCGTTCGATTCGATCTGCTCGCGCGTGAGCGGCGGGCGCGTCGCGTTGCGGCCCGACGGATCGCCGATCAGCGACGTGAAATCGCCGATCAGGAAGATCACCGTGTGGCCGAGATCCTGCAGCTGACGCATCTTGTTCAGCACGACCGTATGACCGATGTGGATGTCGGGCGCGGTCGGATCGAGGCCGAGCTTGATGCGAAGCGGCGTGTTCGTGGCCGCGCTGCGCGCGAGCTTCTGCGCGAACTCTTCCTCGATCAGCAGCTCGTCGACGCCGCGCTTCGTGACGGCGAGCGCATGCCGGACTTCGTCGGTGATCGGGAAAACAGGCTTGGAACTGGGTTCGGTGCTCATCGGTGCCAGGAAGAATGTCGCAAAAACAGTGATTTTCCCATAACTTGCGCGCGCATCGCTTAACGGCGCGCCACGTTGCGCGGATAATCGGGCGCAAGGCGCGCGGCACCGGCCCGCGCCGCACGATCCAGGAGGACCCAACGTGCCGCAACGACAGCCGCAACACGCCCACCCGGCCGACGGCATCTACTTCGGGCTGATGTCGGGAACCAGCATGGACGGCGTCGACGGCGTCGCCGTGCGTTTCGAGGCCGGCAACGCGCCGGTCGTGCTCGCGGAAGCGTTCGTCGGCTTCGCGCAATCGCTGCGCGACACGCTGTTCGCGCTGCAACGGCCCGGCGACGACGAGATCGACCGCGAATCGGTCGCGGCGAACGCGCTGGTCACGCGCTATGCGGTGTGTTGCCACGAATTGCAGCGCACGGCCGGGCTGTCGCGCGACGAGATCCGCGCGATCGGCGTGCACGGGCAGACCGTGCGCCATCGCCCCGAGCGCGGCTACACGCGGCAGATCAACAACCCGGCGCTGCTCGCCGAGCTGACCCAGGTCGACGTCATCGCCGATTTCCGCAGCCGCGATGTGGCCGCCGGCGGCCACGGCGCACCGCTCGCGCCGGCGTTCCACGCGACGGTGTTCGGTGCGCCGGGCGAAACGCGCGTCGTCTGCAATCTCGGCGGGATCAGCAACATCACGATCCTGCCCGGCGATACGAACGCGCAACGCGGCGAAGTGCGCGGCTTCGACTGCGGCCCCGCGAATGCGCTGCTCGACGAATGGGCGACCCGCCATCTCGGCAAGCCGTACGACGACGGCGGCAAGTTCGCCGCGCGCGGCACCGTCCATGCGGCGCTGCTCGACGCGCTGCTCGACGAGCCCTATTTCCGCGCACCGCCGCCGAAAAGCACCGGTCGCGACCTGTTCAATCCGGCGTGGCTCGACGCGAAACTCGCCGCGTTTGCGCAAGTCGCGCCGCAGGACGTGCAGGCAACGCTCACGGCGCTCACGGCCGTGTCGATCGCACGCGAGATCGCGCAGCACGCGCCAGGCTGCAAGGCCGTGTTCGTATGCGGCGGCGGCGCACGCAATCCGGTGCTGCTCGACGCGCTCCGGCACGCGTTGCGTGACGCGGGCGTGCCGGCCACCGTCGATACGACGGCCGCGCTCGGCGTGCCGCCGCAGCAGGTCGAGGCGCTCGCGTTCGCATGGCTCGCGTACCGCTTCACCGCGCGCCTGCCCGGCAATCTCGCAACGGTCACAGGGGCGGCCGGCAACCGCGTGCTCGGCGCGCTCTATCCGCGCTGACGCGACGCCTGCCGCACGGCAGGCGTCGTCTTTTCATCGCAAACGGGCATAAAAAAACGGGACACGAAGCCCCGTTTCTCGTTCCGGCGAACCGGATCGGATCTGTCGTGCGCTCAGACCGAGAACGACGAACCGCACCCGCAGGTGGTGGACGCGTTCGGGTTCTTGATCACGAACTGGGCGCCGTTGAGGTCGTCCTTGTAGTCGATCTCGGCGCCGACCAGGTACTGGTAGCTCATCGAGTCGATCAGGAGCTGGACGCCGTTCTTGTCCATCACGGTGTCGTCCTCGTTGACTTCCTCGTCGAACGTGAAGCCATACTGGAAGCCGGAGCAGCCGCCACCCTGCACGAACACGCGCAGCTTCAGGTCGGGATTGCCCTCTTCGTCGATCAGTTGCTTGACCTTGTCAGCCGCGGCGTCGGTGAAGACGAACGGAACCGGCATGTCGGTGGTCGTTGCTGCGGATTCGGTAACAGCGTTCATTGCGAACTCTCCAAGAAGCTTTAGCCGCTATTGTAGGGCCGTTCGGAAGATCGTGCTGAAGTCCATGAAATCAACAGGTTCTTGTCGATTTCATCAAGCGGACCCGCGCGGGCTGCCGCTGCGGCGGCCTGGAAGCGGCCATAAAAAAACCGCCAGCGCGAAAGCTGGCGGTTTTTTCGGCGAACACCGCCCGAAAGCGGCGCGGCCATGAAGCGGAATTAACGCTTCGAGAACTGCTTTGCGCGGCGTGCCTTGCGCAGACCGACCTTCTTACGCTCGACTTCACGTGCATCGCGCGTGACGAAGCCTGCGTTCGACAGCGACGGCTTCAGCGTCGCATCGTAGTCGATCAGTGCACGGGTGATGCCGTGGCGCACTGCACCTGCCTGACCCGTTTCGCCGCCGCCGTTGACGTTGACCTTGATGTCGAACGTCTGGCCGTGGTTCGTGAGTTCCAGCGGTTGACGCACGATCATCAGCGACGTTTCGCGCGAGAAGTAGTCAGCGATGGGCTTGCCGTTGACGATGATGTCGCCCTTGCCAGCCTTGATGAAGACACGTGCGACTGCGCTCTTGCGGCGGCCCGTACCGTAGTTCCAGTTACCGATCATGTGGGCTCCCCTTAGATCTCGAGCGCCTTCGGCTGTTGAGCCGAATGCGGATGCGTAGCTTCAGCGTAGACCTTCAGCTTCTTGATCATCGCGTAGCCGAGCGGGCCCTTCGGCAGCATGCCCTTGACCGCTTTCTCGAGCGCGCGGCCCGGGAAGCGTTCCTGCATCTTGCCGAACGTCGTCTCATAGATACCGCCCGGGTAGCCCGAGTGACGGTAGTACTTCTTGTCCAGAGTCTTGTTGCCCGTGACCTTCAACTTGCTTGCGTTGATGATGATGATGAAATCACCAGTGTCGACGTGCGGGGTGAACTCAGGCTTGTGCTTGCCGCGCAGACGGCGTGCCACTTCGCTGGCAACACGGCCGAGAACCTTATCCGTCGCGTCAATCACGTACCATTCGCGCGTCACCTCATGGGCTTTTGCGGAAAACGTCTTCATGATCGATCCAAAAAAATTGCTTTGCCCGATGTGTTCTTCCTGCTTGTCTGTGTGCGCTTCGAGGCGCGGTGCAGGCTCTCCCTGTTCTTTTTCCGTGGGCATGAATGCGGAAAAGCCCTGAATTATAAAGGAAATACGGCAACGCGGTCAAAGAGAATCCACTTCCCGTGCGCACGACGGCCGAAATGGGCCAAAATCCGGTCGTGCCCCGACCAGCCAGGCGAACCGAGCGCCCGGGGAGGCACCCATCGACGCGCGGCACGCGACCTTGCCGCGCCAGACCGGCCGAACACGGAAAACAACAAACAAGCATGATGAATCAACGACTCACGCCCTTCCTTGCGGCCGCGCTGCTGGCCGCCGCGACGCCTGCCACCGCTGCCCGCGCCGACTGCGAAGCCAAGCTCGACGCACTCGATACCCGCCTGGCCGAAGCCCGGGCCGCCCATGCCGAGGAGCGCGTCGCCCGCCTGCGCGCGGTGCGCGAACGCGTTCGCCAATTCTGCTCACGCGGCCACGGCCATGCGTCGGCCGTCCGCGCGCCGGGGCCCGACGCACGCTCGCCCGCCACGCCGCCCGGGGCGACGTCGCAGCCGGCGGCCAGACAGCCCGCGTGACGCTGCCGGGCCGCGCAAGCCGCGCGCCGATGTTTGCATGGGACGAAAAAAAGCCCGAACGGCTGGTTCGGGCTTAATCCACCATAGGAGGAGGGTGGAGGAGACATTCGGAGGTTGCCGCAGCGCGACAACCAATGAGGCTCATTATACGAACGCGTCGTCGACTTCACAAGAAAATTTGCATTACGAAATCGAACATCATAATGTGGGATTTTTTGACGGCCCGCTTGAGAAAACGATTTTCTCTTTTAAATCAATCACATGATCGCAGCAAGCATGATCGGGAACCGCCTTCGTCTAGAACAAAACCCCTAATTCCGCAGGGGAATTGGCCGTTCGGCAGGCCGCGCGGGCGGCGCCGGCATTGCGCGTCGTGCAGCGCATCAGCCGACCGTTGCGCAGCGGGCTACAATGCCGGATCGAATCCGAATCAGGCAACGCTGGAGTGCAAGCATGGAATGCAAAGTAAGCTGGATGGGCCAGGACGGCATGGCGTTTTCCGCCGAGACCGGCAGCGGCCATCTCGTCACGATGGACGGCGCGCCCGAAGGCGGCGGTCACAATCTCGCGCCGCGCCCGATGGAAATGGTGCTGCTCGGCACCGGCGGCTGCACGGCCTATGACGTCGTGCTGATCCTGAAGAAGAGCCGCCAGGAAGTCAGCGGCTGCTCGGTCACGCTGAAGGCCGAGCGCGCGAGCGAAGATCCGAAGGTGTTCACGAAGGTGCACTTCCACTTCACCGTCACCGGCCGCAACCTGAACCCGGCCACGGTCGAACGCGCGATCAACCTGTCGCACGACAAGTATTGCTCCGCGTCGATCATGATCGCGAAGACGGCCGAACTCACGCATTCGTTCGACATCGTCGCCGGCTGAACGCACGGCGAACGCGCATGAAAAAAGGCCGGCGCTCCGTTGGGAGACGCCGGCCTTTTCGCATTCGAACGGCAAAGCAGGCCGATAAGCCGGATTCTGTGCACGCTGCGCGCCGAAGCACGCAACGCGTGGCAGCCATTCCTCTAGGCGCGCCATTGCTGACGCGCTCAAGCTTCCTACCCGCAGACGAGACGGGGGCCCCGTCCTGCATCCGAAAATGCGCGCCTGCCTACTTGGAATTGCTCCGGGTGGAGGTTACCGTGCCGGCGAACGTCGCCGTCGCCGCGGTGCGCTCTTACCGCACCGTTTCACCCTTACCTGATCCCGGCTTGCGCCGGGCCATCGGCGGTTTGCTTTCTGTTGCCCTGTTCCGCGTGTCGCCACGGATGGCCGTTAGCCATCACCCTGCCCTGTGGAGTCCGGACTTTCCTCGCCCCCGCGCGCCCGAAGGCGGCGAGGCCGCGACTGCCTGGCCTGCTTTGCGACGCGCATTCTAGCACTGCGCGCCGCCACCGGCAGCGCGCGAGCGGCGGCCGCTGCGAAACACGGCCGGATCGTCGTAGAACGCGGCCTCGCCGTTCGCCTCGCACCAGCCCGGCACACCGAGCACCGGGAGCGGCGCGAAATCGCGGCTCGTGAGCGCGCGCGTGGCGAGTTCGGCGGCGACGCGCGCATCGACATGCGCGATCCGCTGCGCATCGGGCCACGAGAAATAGTCGGCGCTCACTTCGACGATCCACGTGTGCGCGGTGCAGGACTTGTAGGGCGCGACGAGCTTCTCCAGCAGCGCATGGCCGACGAGCCGCGCTTCGCAGCGCGTGCCCCATGCATCGCGCGCGGCGACCAGCAGCCGCGCCCAATCGAACCCGCGCAGCGCGTCGGCAAGCGTGCGGTCGGCCGTCACGAACAGCGCGGCATTTTCGTCGAACAGCGTGAGCGCATCGCGCAGCGTGCCGCGCACCGGGCCGACCCCGCCCGCCGCGTCGATCGCCGCGGCCTGGCGCGCATTCAGTGCGGCCTTGATGCGCGGATACGCGAACCAGACGAGCGCATTGAAGAAGTCGTGCAGATTGTGGCGGGTCGGAACATGGCCCGTCTCCGCGATATGGGTCTCGTACGCGACGCCGGGCGGCAACGCGGCCTGCGGCACGAACCGGAGCCGCCGGCCGCAGCCGCT
The DNA here is from genome assembly GCF_001718555.1 of Burkholderia metallica. Classification (NCBI taxonomy): domain Bacteria; kingdom Pseudomonadati; phylum Pseudomonadota; class Betaproteobacteria; order Burkholderiales; family Burkholderiaceae; genus Burkholderia; species Burkholderia metallica. The sequence continues at coordinate 659,765 of NZ_CP013401.1, read as the reverse complement.
GACACGCGGACCGTCGGGCCCGGCGTCACGCGACGCGCGGTTCAGCGCGTCGAGCAGCGCGGCCTCGCCTGCCCGTACGGCCGCCTGTATCGCGCGGCCGCGCGCCGCGTAGGGCGCGAGCCACGGCACGGACCAGTCGATCCGCGCAAAATCCGCCGCCGCGCGGCCGGCCGCATGGCCGGGTTCGCGCGGCGGCGCGAATGTCACGCCAGTTTCCAGCCGATCGTCTCGCCGCCGCGCAGCGGCACGACGGGCGTATCGCCCGCGAAGATCTCGCGCGGCAGCTCCCATGCCTCGCGGCGCAGCGTGACCGTCTCGGCGCTGCGCGGCAGCCCGTAGAAATCGGCGCCGAAGAAGCTCGCGAAGCCTTCCAGCTTGTCGAGCGCGCCGGCGGTGTCGAACGCTTCCGCATACAGTTCGAGCGCGTGCAGCGCCGTGTAGCAGCCCGCGCAGCCGCACGCGGTTTCCTTCGCGTCGCGCGCATGCGGCGCGCTGTCGGTGCCGAGGAAGAAGCGCGGGTTGCCCGACGTCGCGGCTTCGACCAGCGCGACGCGATGCGTCTCGCGCTTGAGCACCGGCAGGCAATAGTAATGCGGGCGAATCCCGCCGACGAACAGCGCGTTGCGGTTGTACAGCAGGTGATGCGCGGTGATCGTCGCGCCGAGCAGGCCGGGCGCCGCGTCGGCGTCGCGCACGTAGTCGGCCGCGTCCTTCGTCGTGATGTGTTCGAACACGACTTTCAGGCCCGGGAAATCGCGGCGCAGCGGCGTCATCACGCGGTCGATGAACACTTTCTCGCGGTCGAACAGGTCGATCGACGCATCGGTCACCTCGCCGTGCACGAGCAGCGGCATGCCGGTTTCCTGCATCGCCTCGAGCGTCTTCGCGCATTTCGCGAGATCGGTGACGCCGTGGTCGGAATTCGTCGTCGCGCCGGCCGGATACAGCTTCACGCCGTGCACGAAGCCGCTTTCGCGCGCGCGGCGGATTTCGTCGGGCGGCGTGTTGTCGGTCAGATACAGCGTCATCAGCGGCTCGAACGTCATTCCGGCCGGCAGCGCGGCGAGGATGCGCTCGCGATACGCGTGCGCCTGCGCGGTGATCGTGACCGGCGGCTTCAGGTTCGGCATGACGATCGCGCGGCCGAACTGGCGGGCGGTGTGCGGCAGCACGGCGGCCAGCATGTCGCCGTCTCGCAGGTGCAGGTGCCAGTCGTCGGGACGGGCGAGCGAGAGCGTCGCCGGGGAGGAAGCGTTCGAGGCAGTCATAGAAGGCGTCGTGAGGATGAGGCTGGCCATCGGCGGGGCCGGAACGCGCGCGTGCGGGCCGACTGACGGCAAACCGCAACACGGGGCCTTCGGCCGGCGGAATCCGCTTTTTACCGCTCAGGGCTCGGTGATATGCTAGAAGCCGCATTGTACCGGGGTTCGCCCGGTTCGTTACCCCCGCCTCAGCCTGCTGCCCCAAGTAAAATGTGCCAACTCTTAGGAATGAACTGCGCCGCGCCGACGGACGTCACATTCTCCTTCACAGGTTTCGCGGCCCGGGGCGGGCTCACCGATCACCATGCCGACGGCTGGGGCATCGCGTTCTTCGAAGACAAGGCCTGCCGCCTGTTCATCGATCACCAGGCATCGGCCACGTCGCCGATCGCCGAAATGGTGAAGCGCTACCCGATCAAGTCCAAGAACACGATCGCGCACATCCGCAAGGCGACGCAGGGGCACATCCTGCTCGAGAACAGCCATCCGTTCATGCGCGAGCTGTGGGGCCGGCACTGGATCTTCGCGCACAACGGCGATCTGCAGGACTACGCACCGGACATGGACGGCAGCGTCTACCATCCGGTCGGCACGACCGACAGCGAGCAGGCGTTCTGCGTGCTGATGCAGGGGCTGCGCGAAGCGTTCCCCGGCGCGCAGCCGCCGCTGCCCGAACTGTTCGAGCGCGTCGGCGAGCTGACGCGCGGCATCACCGATCACGGCGTGTTCAACTTCCTGATGTCGAACGGCCAGGCGCTGTTCGCGCACTGCTCGACGCGGCTGCACTACCTCGTGCGGCGCTGGCCGTTCTCGACCGCGCACCTCGTCGACGAAGACCTGTCGATCGACTTCGCGAAATACACGACGCCCGAGGATCGCGTCGCCGTGATCGCGACGCAACCGCTCACCGACAACGAAGTCTGGACCGCGTTCGAGCCGGGCGAGCTGATCATGTTCCAGTGCGGCGACGTCGCCGCGCGGATGCGGATTCCGGTGCCCGAGCGCGTGCTCGAGAAGCTGCGCAATCCGGCGCTCGACGCATCGGCGTCGGCGCCGCGCGATGCGCGCGAGGCGCTCGCCACCGAAGTCGATTCCGACGACGCGATCGACTTCTGAGCGCGCCGCGACCGCTTTCGTGATGCGTGTCGCGTGGCCATATCGCCCGCCCCGGCAAATCGACGCGTCGTCATCCAGCATTCGCTTGATTTAATTCATTTCCCATAGAAAATGAATTAAATTCTAAAACGAATAAATCACGCGATCGAAATACGTATAATCCGGAAACCGCATTTTAACGGATCGCCTCGTCGCAAACCGTGCGCCACCCCACCGATCCGGAAAACACGAACCCATCCGCAACAAACTGAAAAAATCCTTATCCATCAAGGCTTTCAGTTCGATTCATCACACAATCCAGAAATACCGGATGAAATCGACATGATTGCCGCATTTGTTAGCTTTCCGACAATTAGCCGCTTCCCCGGCAACTAGACTCCGCCCATCCTCGGTGTAACGAATCGCGATTGGCGGAGAAACGGCCACGGCCGCCGCACACCCATTCACGCCATTCCCCACCGCGGATTGCGATTTCACTGCACCGCGGTGAAAACCACATCAAAAGAAGAGAGAGGGGTTTGTCGTGAATCATTCATTTCGATCGATATGGAGCGAGACCACAGGCTGCTGGGTCGCGGCTGCGGAAACGGCACGGGCGCGCGGCAAGCGCTCGGGCCGCCCGTCCGGCACCGGCCGGCGCGCCGCGCACGCGGCCACGCGCCGGACCTCGCTTCGCATCGCGGCACTCGGCGCCGCGCTGGCCGCGCTGTCGGCCGGCCCGGCGTACGCATCGACGTGCGGCAACGGCTCGGCCGTCGCAAGCGGCGGCACCTGCGCGCTCGGCAGCTTCAGCCCGACGGTCAACGACGACCTCGTCGGCGCCACGACCGTGTCGGGCGGCGACCGGGTCGGCCTGACGGGCGCGTGGACGGGCGCGACCGGCGACATGGGCTACACGCCGATGCCGCTCGGCAGCACGTCGATCATTTCGGGCAACCCGAACCAGCCGCTGGTGTCGCTCGGCGGCAAGACGCAAAGCGTCGGCACCCCCGACTCGATCACGGGCGGCCGCACGTCGGTCGCCACCTACGATTCGTCCGCATTCGTCGCGTCGACCGCGGGCTCGACCGTCGTGCAGGTCTACCACGACGTGAACGGCGACCAGTACGTGAACACGCGGTTCGGCACGGTCGCGAACTCGGGCGGCACGCTCGACGTATCGATCGGCTCGCCGGGGAGCGCGCCGACGGCCGCCGGCAATGCGATCACGATCGCGGCCAAGCAGACCGACCTCACCTACGCGGACGGCACCGGCTCGACACCGAGCGTGATCAACTGGAATTCGCGCAACCAGATCTGGTTCATCACCGGCGACTATCTCGCGAGCGGCGGCCCCGTCGGTACCGTCGAGCTCGACGTGCCAGCCTACGCGGGCACCTTCAAAGCGTTCGATGGCAGCACGTGGACCGTCACCGACGCCGCATCGCTCGCCGCGTACAACGACTTTCTCGTGCGCTCGGTCCAGAGCGGCGCACTCGGCTCGCAGGCCGCCTACGACACCGCGTTCGGCCAGGCCGTGACGATCACCCCGCAGACCTTCGAGTATGCGAACAACGTGTCGCCCGGCGACAAGAACGCGCTGCCCAGAAACTATCCGACCGCGATGCACGGCACCGGCGCGAACGCGACGCTGCATATCGGCAAGGACGGCCAGATCGACTTCCGCGGCTCCAACACGATCGACGAGAGCGCCGCCGTCGTCGCGGAGAACGGTGCGCACTTCATCAACGACGGGCGCCTGTCGGGCGACTTCACGCTGGTGCGCCTGCTGAGCGGCGCGAGCGGCGTCAACAACGGCACGATTTCATCCGGCTATACGTCCGGCGACAACGTCGCCACCGGCGGCAGCACGCGGCCCGACAACTTCGGGCTCGATACGTACGTCGAAGGCAGCGGCGTGTACGCAAACGGCGCGGGCACCACGTTCGTCAACAACGGCGTGATGAACGTCGGCGCGTGGGATCTCGTCCACAACCGCCCCGACCTGCAGAACTACGCGGTGGCCGCAACCGACGGCGCGCGCGCGTCGAACGCCGGCACGATCAACGTCGGCGTCAACGCGACGACGCTCGACAGCCAGGTGATCGGCGGCCTCGTCGCCGGCGGCAGCTTCACGAACGAAGCAGGCGGCACGATCTACCTCGGCCGCGCGGCCCAGTACGACGCCGGCGCGCCGGAAGCCGTGAACGACGTCGCGCTGTCCACGCACGCGTACGGCGTCCTGCTCGGCGCATCGGGCACCGCGAGCAACCTCGGCACGATCGTGATCGGCTCGCAGACGCAGAACGGCGCCGCGCTGGCGAGCATCGGCTCGTCGTCCGGCACGCTGAGCAACGCGGGGGCGATCGTCGTCAACGGCGCGGCGGCCGGCACGCCGCTCGCCAACGTCGGCATCCTCGCGGCCAACACCGCCGCGACCGTGACCAACACCGGCACCATCACGCTGAATGGCGTCAACGGCATCGGCATCATGGTCGTCGGGACCGGCACGAACGCGACGGCCGCGACCTCGACCGGCACGATCGACGTGGCCGGCGGCCTCGATCCCGCATCGGGCACCCGCAACTACGGCGTGTGGGCCGAGGGGCCGCTCGCGAAGGCCACGCTCGACGGCGCCCTCAACCTGACGGGCACCGGCGCGATCGGCGCGCACGCGCGCTCGGGCGCGACGATCGACGTCGGCGCCAATGCCGTACCCGCGTTCATGTCGGGCACCAACCAGATCGGCTTCTACGCGTACGGCGCGGGCTCGAAGATCAACGTCGCCGCGCAGCACCTGAGTGTCGACACCGACGATTCGACGCTGTTCCGCGTCGCGGGTGGCGCGGCCTACACGGGCACGTCGATGGCCGGCGCGCTGACGACCGACGTCAACGGCCAGCGCGCGCACGGCGTGCTCGCGACCGACACCGGCACCGTGCTGTCGACCGGCAACGCGACCTACAACGTCAACGGCGCGAACGGCATCGCGATCGCGGTCGAAGGCGGCGCGCAAGGCACGATCGACGCGGGCGCGACGATCAACCTGAACGCGGGCGGCGCGATCGCCGGCGTCGTCGACGGCCAGGCGCACGATCTCGCCGGCGCCAACGCCGGCGCACCGGTCGCGACGACGCTGACCAACCACGCCGCCGTCACGTCGTCGACGGCCGGCGTGACGGGCTTCGTCGCGCAAAACCTCGGCACGCTCGAGAACCGCGACACGGTACTGCTGACGGGGGCCGGTTCGACGGGCGTCGTGATCGGCACGCTCGGCACGGTGAACAACGCGTCGACGATCCGCGTATCGGACGGCACCGGCGCGCTCGTCCAGGGCGCATCGGCGACGCTCGCCAACACGGGTTCGATCGAAGCCGACGACGGCATTGCAGGCGTGCGCCTGACGGGTGCCGGCGCATCGGTCGCGCTGTCGGGTGCGGGCACCGTGACCGCGAACGGCAGCGCCGACGGCGTGCTGATCGACTCGACCGTGACGGGAGGCGGGCTCGCGGCCGGCGCGACGTCGATCGCGGTGGGCGGCTCGGGCAAGGGGATCGACAACCAGGGGACGAACGCGACGATTACGCTGTCCGGCACGCAGATCGGCACGACCGGCGGCGGCGCCGACGGCTTGTCGTCGACGGGCGCCGGCGCACGCATCGCGGCCGATGCGGCAACCGTCGTCCGGACCACCGGCGACCACGCGCGCGGCTTCTTCGTGTCGGGCGCGGATTCGACGCTGACGGCCGACGGGACGACCGTCGCGACGACTGGCGCGAATTCCGCCGCGGTCGTGACGAACGACGGCGCGACCGCGGTGCTGTCGGGCGCGAAGCTCACCACGGCCGGCGCTGCCGCCGACGGCCTCGTCGCGCAGAACGGCGGCCGCATCGGCGATACGGGCTCGACGATCGTCAGCGGCGCCGGCAACGGCGCCACCGCCGACAGCGGCGGCGTGCTCGCGTTGACCGGCACGACGCTCAAGGGCGCGACGGCCGGCGTGCTGGCCTCCGATACGCTCGGGAACGGCGCGACGAGCACCGTGCTGGTCGACGGCGGCAGCGTCGCGTCCGTCAGCGGGCCGGCCTTCGCCGTGCGCGGCGGCACGGCCGACATCGCCGTGCGCAACGGCACGGTCGTGACGGCCGGCAACGGCACGCTGCTCGACCTGTCGAACGGCGGCAACGCCACCTTCACCGCGTCGGCCGTGAATCTGGCAGGCGACATCGTTTCCGATGCATCGAGCACCGGCAACGTGTTCCTCGCGAACGGCACGACGCTGACCGGCAAGATCGACCCGGTCGCGCTGAGCGTCGACCCCACCAGCACGTGGCGCATGACGGGCAGCTCGGTGCTGAGCAGCCTGAACAACGCGGGCCTCGTCGCGTTCGCCGCACCGACCGGTGCGCCGACGCTCGCGGGCAGCTACAAGACGCTCACAACGGGCAGCTACGTCGGCAACGGCGGCACGATCGCGCTCAACACGTTCCTCGGCGCCGACGCATCGCCGACCGACCGGCTGATCGTGAACGGCGGCACCGCAAGCGGCACGACGGGCCTGAAGATCGCCAACACGGCCGGCACCGGCGCGCAGACGAAGGGCGACGGGATTCCGGTGGTGGTCACGGCCAACGGCGGCACGACCACCGCATCGGCGTTCCAGCTCGCGGGCCCCGTGCAGGCGGGCGCGTACGAGTACCGGCTCTATCGCGGCGGGCAAGGCGACGCGAACGGCTGGTACCTGCGCTCGCAGCTCGATCCGTCGAACCCCGACGACCCGATCCACCCGTCCGGCGACGGCGATGGCAACGGGAACGGCAACGGCGGCACGCTCGCGTACCGCCCGGGCGTCTCGGGCTACGCGCTCACGCCGCTGCTCAACGCCGACTACGGCTTCTCCACACTCGGCAAGCTGCACGAGCGCGTCGGCGACATCTACAACCTCGAAAAGCAGCAGCCCGGCAATCGCGACGGCGTATGGGGGCGCATCGGCGGCCAGAGCCTCGACGCGAACGCGGGCCGCTTCTCGGCCGACGAGCGCACGTTCTTCGCGCAGTTCGGCAAGGACTGGACGCTCGACCAGGCACCGAACGGCGGCGGCAGCACGCACGCGGGCGTGACGGCCAGCATCGGCGTGTCGAACGCGAGCTTCAGCGACATGGCGCGCGCCGATACGGCCAACCTGTCGACGTCGACGGGCTCGGTCGAGATGCATGCGCAGAGCGTCGGCGGCTACTGGACGAAATACCTGTCCGACGGCACGTACTTCGACAGCGTCGGGCAGGTCACGCACTACGGCAACCGCTATCGCGACAGCTACGGCAACGAGGCGTCGCAGAACGGCTTCGGCGTCGCGCTGTCGCAGGAAGTCGGCAAGCCGTTCGCGATCGGCGGCCTGCCGGTCGCGGTCGAGCCGCAGGCGCAGCTGATGTATCAGTACCTGAAGCTGAACGGGTTCAACGACAACGTGTCGGCGGTATCGGGTACGACGACGAATGCGTTGCGCGGCCGCGTCGGCGTGCGCATCTTCCGGCCGAACCTGCAGTCGGATTCGGGCGGCGGCGCTGCCACGCCGTACTTCACGGCAGACGTGCTGCACGACTTCCTGTCGCCGGGCCAGACCGTCGTCGGCGGCACGCCGTTCGCAACGCACCTCGGCCGCACGTGGTACGAGCTCGGGGTCGGCGTGACCGCGAGCTTCGGCAAGTCGGGCGAGCTGTACGCGAACGCGAAGATCGCGCGCAACATCGGCGGCGACTACCGGCGCGGCATCGTCGGGCAGGTCGGCTACCGCTACAGCTGGTAACGCGCGCGGGCAGCGGACGAAAAAAAACCGCCCGGCACGCGCCGGGCGGTTTTCGTTTCGGCGCACCTGCGGCGCCGACCAGCGCGAACGCTCAGTGCAGGATCTTCGCGAGGAAGTCCTTCGCGCGCTCCGACTTCGGATTCGAGAAGAAATCGTCCTTGCGGTCGTCCTCGACGATCGCGCCCTTGTCCATGAAGATCACGCGGTGCGCGACCTTCTTCGCGAAGCCCATCTCGTGCGTGACGACCATCATCGTCATCCCTTCCTGCGCGAGTTCGACCATCACGTCGAGCACTTCGTTGATCATCTCGGGATCGAGCGCGGACGTCGGCTCGTCGAACAGCATCGCGATCGGGTCCATCGACAGCGCGCGCGCGATCGCGACACGCTGCTGCTGGCCGCCCGACAACTGGCCCGGATACTTGTGCGCGTGCGCCTTCAGGCCGACGCGATCGAGCAGCTTCATCCCCTTCTCGTTCGCCTCGTCCTTGCCGCGGCCGAGCACCTTGACCTGCGCGAGCGTCAGGTTCTCGGTAATCGACAGGTGCGGGAACAACTCGAAATGCTGGAACACCATCCCGACCTTCGAGCGCAGCTTCGACAGGTTCGTCTTCTTGTCGCCGACCGACTGGCCGTTCACGAGGATCTCGCCCTGCTGGAACGGCTCCAGACCGTTCACGGTCTTGATCAGCGTCGACTTGCCCGAACCCGACGGGCCGCACACGACGACCACTTCACCCTTCTTGACCTCGGTCGTGCAGTCGGTGAGAACCTGAAACTGGCCGTACCACTTCGAAACGTTCTTGATGGAAATCATCGTGTGACCTTTTTCTGGAGACTCTTGACGAGAACAGACGCCAACGAGCAAATCACGAAATAGCATGCGCCGGCGAACAGGACCATCTCGACGGTCGTGCCGTCGCGATCGCCAATGTTGGCGGCCGTGCGGAAGAAGTCCGCGAGACTGATCACGTACACGAGCGACGTATCCTGGAACAGCACGATCGCCTGCGTGAGCAGCAGCGGCACCATCGCGCGGAACGCCTGCGGCAGAATCACGAGGCGCATCGCCTGCGCGTAGTTCATGCCGAGCGCGAACGCGGCGTTCACCTGCCCGCGCGGCACCGACTGGATGCCGGCGCGGATGATCTCGGAATAATACGCGGCTTCGAACAGCGAGAACGCGACCATCGCCGATGCGAGGCGGATGTCGATCGTCGGCGACAACCCGAGCACGCCCTGCAGCAGCTGCGGCACGATCAGGAAGAACCACAGCAGCACCATCACGAGCGGAATCGAGCGGAACACCGTCACGTAGCCCTTCGCGAACCACGCGAGCGGCTTGACGCCCGACAGCCGCATCAGCGCCAGCAGTGTGCCCCAGACGATCCCGACCACGATCGCGATCAGCGTGATCTGCAGCGTGACGACCGCCCCCGTCCACAGCGTCGGCAGCGCGCCGGGAATACTACTCCAGTCGAACTGATGCATCACTTGCCTCCGATATAGCCGGGCAGCCGCGTACGGCCTTCGATCCAGCGCATGAGCGCCATCACGACGAGGTTGATCAGCACGTAAGCGAGCGTGACCGCGATGAACGACTCGTACGTCTGCGCGGTGTAGTCGACGAGCTGGCGCGCCTGCGCGGACAGGTCGAGCAGGCCGATCGTCGACGCGACCGCGGAATTCTTGAAGATGTTCAGGAATTCCGACGTGAGCGGCGGCACGATGATCCGGTACGCGACGGGCAGCAGCACGTAGCGGTACGTCTGCCATTGCGTGAAGCCCATCGCGAGGCCGGCGGCGCGCTGGCCCTTCGGCAGCGCGTTGATCCCGGAGCGCACCTGTTCGCACACGCGCGCGCCCGTGAACAGGCCGAGACAGACGATCGACGCGGTAAAGAACTGCGTGCCGGGCGGCAACTGCTTGATCCAGGTGCCGATCGACACGGGCAGCAGCTCGGGTATCACGAGATACCAGATGAAGAACTGCACGATCAGCGGAATGTTCCGGAAGATCGACACATACGCGGTGCCGATCGCGGACAGCCATTTGTTCGGCACGGTGCGCAGCACGCCGAACAGCGAACCGACGATCAGCGCGATGACCCAGGCGACGAGCGACACTTCGATGGTCACCCGGAAGCCGGACATCAGCCATCCGAAATAAGTCGTCGGCTCGCCAGTCGATACGGGGCTCAGGAAGATGCCCCAGTTCCAGTGGTAAGACATGGGCAAGACTCCAGCAAAAAGAGACGGAAGAAGCGTGGCCTCTTCCGTCTCATGAGCGTCATTTCTGCATCAACGGCCGTTCGGTCAGTCGAGCGCCTTGTCGTTCGGGTTCGCGTACAGCTTCTTCATCGACTCGGACAGCGGGAAGTTCAGGTTCAGCCCCTTCGGCGGGATCGGGTTCTCGAACCACTTCGCGTAGATCTTCGCGGCTTCGCCCGACTTCTCGACTTGCGAGATCGCGTCGTCGACGACCTTCTTGAAGTCGGCGTCGCCCTTGCGCATCATGCAGCCGTACGCTTCTTCCGATTGCGGCGTGCCGACGATCACCCACTCGCCCGGCTGCTTCGCCTTCGCGCGCTCGCCCGCGAGCAGCGCGTCATCCATCATGAACGCGACCGCGCGGCCCGATTCCAGCGTGTTGAACGAATCGCCGTGATCCTTCGCGCTGATGATGTTCATGCCCATCTGCTTGTCGTTGTTCATCTTGCGCAGCAGGCGCTCGGACGTCGTGCCGGCGGTGGTCACGACCGTCTTGCCCTTCAGGTCGGCGAAATCCTTGACGCCCGAATCCTTCTTCGTCATCAGGCGCGTGCCGATCACGAAGATCGTGTCGGAGAACGCGGCCTGCTGCTGACGCTCGGCGTTGTTGGTCGTCGAGCCGCACTCGATGTCGACCGTGCCGTTCTGCACCAGCGGAATGCGGTTCTGGGACGTGACCGGGATGTTCTTCACCTGCAGGTTCGGCAGGTTCAGCTTCTTCTTCACCGCGTCGACCACCTTCATCTGGAATTCGCGCGAATAGCCGACCACTTGCTGGCTCTGGTCGTAGTAGGAGAACGGAATCGACGATTCGCGGTGGCCCAGCGCGATCACGCCCGTGTCCTTGATCTTCTTCAGCGTGCCCGTCTCCTGAGCATGTGCGCCGCTTGCGAACGCGCAAAGCGCCGCGACCATGAGGACTGCCTTTTGGTATTTCATGTTGGTCATCTCCTTGGCTTAAACCCGCGCCAGTGTATCAAAGTAATATTTTTGAAAGTACCTGTTGTTTACCGCACGTCGCGGCGCCCTGCGCGAAGCCTTCCTCCCGGCTCCGGTCGCCCGAATGCGCGCGCGGGCGATGCCGGATCCGGCACCGCCCGCGAGGGTTCATAGCCGCAATCGGGTGGATTGCGTCATGAATGGATCATAGTCAACGATCAGGGGTAGAGGCCACGCATTTCGCGCGCCATCAGGATGCGCTTGCACGCGACGATGAACGCCGCCGTACGCACCGACACCTTGTGCTCTTCCGCGACCGCCCACACGCCGGCGAACGCTTCGCGCATCACGCGCTCGAGACGGTGGTTGATCTCGTCTTCCGTCCAGAAGAAGCTCGAGAAATCCTGCACCCATTCGAAGTACGACACGGTCACGCCGCCCGCGTTCGCGATCACGTCCGGGATCACGAGCACGCCGTTCGCGGTCAGGATGTCGTCCGCCGCCGTCGTCGTCGGGCCGTTCGCGCCTTCGACGATGATCTTCGTGCGGATCTTCCCCGCGTTCTTCTCCGTGATCTGGTTTTCCAGTGCCGCCGGGATCAGGATGTCGGTTTCGACCGTCCAGAACTCGTCGTTCGGCATCGGCTCCGCGCCTTCGAAGCCCGCGACGCCGCCCGTGTGTGCGACGTGGTCGAGCAGCTTGTTCGAATCGAGGCCGCCCGGCTGATAGATCGTGCCCGTGTGATCCTGCACCGCGATCACCTTCGCACCCGCTTCCTGGAACAGCTTCGCCGCGATGCCGCCGACGTTGCCGAAGCCCTGCACCGCGATGCGTGCGCCTTCGATCTCGAGGCCCTTCTTCTTCGCCGCTTCGCAGCCGACGACGAACACGCCGCGGCCCGTCGCTTCCTTGCGGCCAAGCGAACCGCCGAGCGCGATCGGCTTGCCGGTCACGACGCCGGTCGACGTCTGGCCCTGGTTCATCGAGAAGGTGTCCATCATCCACGCCATCACCTGTTCGTTGGTGTTGACGTCCGGCGCCGGAATGTCGGTGTTCGGGCCGATGATGATGCCGATTTCGCTGGTGTAGCGGCGCGTCACGCGCTCGAGCTCACCACGCGAAAGCTTGCGCGGGTCGACGCGGATACCGCCCTTCGCGCCGCCGTACGGCACGTTCACGGCCGCGTTCTTGACCGACATCCATGCGGACAGCGCCATCACTTCCGACAGCGTCACGTCCTGGTGGTAGCGCACACCGCCCTTGCCCGGGCCGCGCGACACGTTGTGCTGCACGCGATAGCCTTCGAAGTGCGCGACGGTGCCGTTGTCGAGCTCGATCGGCACGTCGACGACCAGGATGCGCTTCGGGCGCTTCAGCGTTTCGAGCCAGCGCGACAGCGAGCCGAGGTACGGCGCGACGCGATCGACTTGCTGAAGGTAGTTGCCCCACGGGCCGAGATCGTCGGCGTGCAGGTAGGACGGGATGGACTGCAATTGCGAAGACATGGATGCTCCAACGGTCAACAGGTGCGCACATTGTCGAAAAACCCGTTTTTTTTATCCAATGCCGTTTGCTTATTCGATTATGCGTTTCTTGCATGATCGCGATTTTTCGCAAATCTGCGGTCGATCTGCGCGAGAACGCCCGCGATCGATCGTGCATCGCGGGCATGGAGAATCGCGGTTTCCGGATCCCGCATGACCGCCGGACAGCCGCCCGACAGGGCGCTGCAAGCCCGGCGACAGCCGGCCGTGCCGGCCAGTCGGCGGTTCGGTCGGCGGCCCAGGCAGCGGTTAACCGCCGACGGTTAACCCGCGGTTTCGCGCAGTTCGTCGCGCACGACGTCCCACAGCGCACGCACGAGCTTCTGCCGCGGATCGTCGCCCTGCAGCGCGAGCTTGTCGCAGTACAGCCGGATCTCCATCGTCAGCGTGAACGGATACGCGCCGCCGCGCACCGACCGGTCGAGCCGGATCAGGCGGCCGCCCGCGACCGCATCCTCGACCGCGCTGTGCGGCAGGAACGCGACGCCGTGGCCCGCGAGCGCCATCGCCTTCAGCCCTTCGGCCATGTCGGTTTCATAGACGCGATCGAGGAACAGCGGCGTCGTCGCATTCGCGACGATGACCTCCGTCATCCGGCCGAGATACGCGTTCGGCGTATAGGACAGGTACGGTACGCGCGCGTCGGCCGTGCCGGGCAGCGTATAGCGCGGCCGCCCCGCGCGGCCCGGCGCCGAGAACGGGCTGATCGGCTCGCTGCCGAGAATCAGCATGTCGTAGCGCGCCGGGTCGAGCGCGACCGGATGGCTCGGGTGGTGGTAGCCCATCACGAGATCGCAGCCGCCCTCGACGAGCGACAGCACCGCGTCGTGCACGTTCAGCGCGCGCAGCCGTGTGTGGACCGGGCCCATCTTCGCCTCGATCCGCTGCAGCCAGCGCGGGAAATACGTGAGCGACAGCGTGTGCGGCACCGCGAACTCGATCGTCGGCACCGGCGCGCCGACGTGGCCGCGCAGCAGCGTGCGCGCCTCGTGCGCCTGCGACAGCATCGTCAGCGCCTGTTCGTAGAAGATCTGCCCGGCCTGCGTGAGCCGCGTCGGATAGACCGAACGATCGATCAGTTCGGTCGCGAGCCACGCCTCGAGCGCCTGGATGCGCCGCGAAAACGCCGGCTGCGACACGTGCCGCAGCTCGGCGGACCGGCTGAAACTGCGCGTTTCAGCGAGTGAAACGAAGTCTTCGAGCCATTTCAGTTCCATGCAGGCGGGCGCGGCGGGCGGCGATCGGGAAGAAGCCTGCATTCTACCGGCGGGCGGCCCCGGCCGGCGGCGCCATGCGCGGCCCGGCACCCCGCCGCGAAAGGGCGCCGGCGCAGCGGCCGCATCCGGCGGCGCCGGCCGGCCGCGCGCGACCGGGATCGCCCCGCGCCGATGGTAAAATGCCGGATTCTCCCCCCTCGCTCGACCCGGCCCCAAGGCCCGCCCGATCATGTCCGACACTCGTCCCGATACGCTTTTCGCCCTCACCGCGCTCTCGCCCATCGACGGCCGCTACGCCAGCAAGACCGAAGCGCTGCGCGACTGGCTCTCCGAAGCCGCCTTCATGCGCCACCGCGTCACCGTCGAGGTGCACTGGCTGATCGCGCTGTCGCGCGCCGGCTTCGCGGAAGTCCCGCGCTTCTCCGACGCATCCGAACAATTCCTGCTGCAGCTCGCCGAGCGATTCACCGCGCACGACGCCGCCCGCATCAAGGAAATCGAGCGCGTGACGAACCACGACGTGAAGGCCGTCGAATACTGGCTGAAGGAATCGGTGAAGGGCCAGGAAGAACTCGAAAAGGCCAGCGAATTCATCCACTTCGCGTGCACGTCGGAAGACATCAACAACACGTCGCACGGGATGATGCTCGCCGGCGCGCGCGAGCACGTGATCGTGCCGGCGCTGCGCACGGTCCACCAGCGCCTCGTCGCGCTCGCGCACGCACACGCCGAGCAGCCGATGCTGTCGCGCACGCACGGCCAGCCGGCCAGCCCGACGACGCTCGGCAAGGAAATCGCGAACGTCGCGGCCCGCCTCGATCGCGCGATCGCGCGCATCGAGAAGGTCGAGATCCTCGGCAAGATGAACGGCGCGGTCGGCAACTTCAACGCGCATCTGTCGGCGTATCCGGAATTCGACTGGGAAGCGTTCTCGCGCGACGTGATCGAAAACCGCCTGAAGCTCACGTTCAACCCGTACACGATCCAGATCGAACCGCACGACTACATGGCCGAACTGTTCGACGCGGTGGCGCGCGCGAACACGATCCTGCTCGACCTTGACCGCGACGTGTGGGGCTACATCTCGGTCGGCTACTTCAAGCAGAAGACGAAGGCCGGTGAAATCGGCTCGTCGACGATGCCGCACAAGGTCAACCCGATCGACTTCGAGAACTCGGAAGGCAACCTCGGCCTCGCGAACGCGACGCTGCGCCACCTCGCCGACAAGCTGCCGGTGTCGCGCTGGCAGCGCGACCTGACCGACTCGACGGTGCTGCGCAACATGGGCGTCGCGCTCGGCTACTCGCTGCTCGCGTACGACTCGCTGATCCGCGGCCTCGACAAGCTCGAAGTGAACCCGCAGCGCCTGAACGAAGATCTCGACAACTGCTGGGAAGTGCTCGCCGAGCCGGTGCAGACGGTGATGCGCCGCTACGGCATCGAGAACCCGTACGAGCAGCTGAAGGAGCTGACGCGCGGCAAGGGCATCACGCGCGAAGCACTGCAGGAATTCGTCGGCACGCTCGCGATCCCGCAGGACGCGAAGGATCGCCTGCTCGCGATGACGCCCGCGTCGTACATCGGCAAGGCGGTCGAACTCGCGAAGCGGATCGCGTAAGCGCCGCCGTCTGCGCCCGTAAAAAAAGCCCGATGCGAGCAATCGCATCGGGCTTTTTCCTTGGCCGCGCGCGCCCCGACGATCAGAACGAAATCATCCGCCCCGGGTTGAGCGCGCTCATCACGCTCATCGCGGCCTTCGCCGCGGGGATGGCGATCGGCGACAACTGCCGGCCGAGCGGAATCTCGCGATGGTCGATACCGGTCAGCATCGAGAAATCGTCGTTGCGGCCGACGAAGTCGTCGCAGATCGCCTTGCCGATCCGCACAGTCTGCGCGACGCCATGACCGCTCCAGCCCTGCACCATGTACATCGGCACGCGGCCGTCGGTCTTGCGGCTGTCGGTCGCGCCGTTCAGCGTGAAATCGCTGACGCCACTCCAGCAGTAGTCGAGCGCGAACCGGCCGTCGATCTGCGGAAACACGGTGTTCAACCGCGTCAGCAGATACGCGTTGACGTCCGGCTGCGCCCAGCACGTGCCGGTGCCCTGCCCGCCGAACAGCAGGCGGTTGCCGCGCACCGGCCGGTAGTAGTCGATCTGGAACTGCGTGTCGTACACGGGCATGCCGGCCGGCAGCAGCGTCGCGACGTCGACGTCGAGCGGCGCCGTCACGCTCACGTAGGTAAAGAACGGCACGGTGGTCGCCGCGCCGTCGTCCAGCAGCCGGAACGTCGTGTTGTGCAGCGCGAGCACGACGCCCTTGCGCGCGGTGATCGTGCCGCCCGGCGTCGTCGCGACGACGCCGGCGGGCGTCTCGTCGAGTTCGCGTACCTCGGTACCCTCGAACAGCGCGCCGCCGTTCAGCCGGAAGCCGTGCACGAGGCCGCGCACCAGCGCGAGCGGGTGAATCTGCCCGCCGATCGCGTCGATCGCCGCGCCGTGATACAGCCCGGAGCGCACGTATTCGTCGTGCAGCTGATGGCGGCCGACGAGCGTCACGCCCGCGTCGCCGAGATGGCGGCGCGCATCCGCGCCGTCGAGCAGCGCGCTCATGTGGCCCGGGTGGACCGCGGCCGTCACGTGGCCGCGCTTGCGGTCGAGTTCGAGCGCGTAGCGCGCGCCGATCGCATCGATCAGGTCCATCGACTCGGCCGACGCGAAGCGCCACAGCCGCTTCGCGTCGTCGTGCGACAGGTGGTCGATCATGTCGGCCGCTTCCCAGCGCGCGAGGCCGGGCGTCAGTTGGCCGCCGTTGCGGCCCGACGCGGCCGAGCCGACGTGGTGCTTGTCGACGAGGATCGTATCGACGCCCGCTTCCGCGAGATGCAGCGCGGCCGACGCGCCGAGCAGCCCGGCGCCGATCACCAGCACGTCGCACACGGCATCGTGCGCGAGCGGCGCGCTGTTTTCATGGCGCGACAGCGACGCCTCGTACCAGTTGGCCGGGCGTTCGCCGTCGTAGCGGGCCGGCTCGCACCAGTTCCAGTTGTCCTTTTCGATGTTCAGTTGCGTGGGTTCGAAACGCGATTCGCCCTGGATCAGGGGTCGGTTGTTGGAAGTCATGATTGCACTTGCATGGTCTTGGGCCGCCAGTCGAAGAGCCTTCTGGCTTCGCGGGTGGGGCAGCCGGTTCCACATGGGTGTCAACGAGAAGAAGGGGCGCGATGGCCCGTGTTGACGGCGGGCACGCTCGTGCCGCCTGGATCCCGGACTGTGCGAAAGCACGTATTGAAAGGTGCCGGGACACCCAATTTCTACACCGCAGAAATAATTCTACAGTGTAGAATACGCTTTCGTCAAGCTGACAACCGGCATCGTACCGGCGTCTCGGTCCCCCTCGATGAAAGACAAACCCACCCAAGGCCCGCGCGGCCTCGACAAGGACGCGATCGTCGCGGCCGCGCTCGCGCTGCTCGAAGAAGTCGGCGAAGCCGCGTTCAGCGTGCGCAAGCTCGCGCAGTCGGTCGGCTGCGACCCGATGAGCGTGCTGTATCACTTCAAGTCGAAGGACGGCCTGAGCCGTGCGATCGCGAACGCGCTGTCGCGCTCGCTCGTGCCGGTCGACGCCGCGCAGCCGTGGCGCGAACGGCTGCGCGATCTCGCGCGCCAGTACCGCGCGCTCGCGCTGCGCTACCCGGCCGCGTTCGCGCTGCTGCAGCGGCACATGAGCACGGGCCCGGCCGATCTCGCGCACATCGAGGCCGTGCATCGCGCACTGGCCGACGCCGGCATCCCGCGCGCGGCGCTGCCGTCGGTATGCGTCGGCTGGTATGCGAGCGTGATCGGGCTGGCCGCGGCCGAGGCCGGCGGCCTCACGCGCGCCGCGAACGACGTCGAACTCGCTGAGATGGAAGCGCTGCCCGACGCCGGACACCCGCTCGTCAAGGCGGCCGCGCCGCTCTATGCGCAGCTCGATCCGGGCACCGTGCACGACACGATGCTCGACGTGCTGCTCGACGGCATCGCACAACGCGCGGGCGGCGCGACCGACCCGCGCGGCTGAAACGAAAAAGGCACCCGAGGGTGCCTTTTTCGTTGTCGCCTGACGATTGCGGCGAACCGCGCTCAGTGCTGCTGCGCGGTGCCGATCTTCAGCATGACCTGATCGACGATCTGTTCGGGCGTCAGCTCGATGCTGACCTCGATCGCTTCGTCCGGGCCCGGTTCCTCGAGCGTGTCGAGCTGGCTCTTCAGCAGCGACGGATCGAAGAAATGGCCGGTGCGGCTCTTCAGGCGCTCGTGCAACACCTCGAACGAGCCCTTCAGATACACGAACCGCACGTCGGTGTCGGTGCCGCGCAGCACGTCGCGGTACGACCGCTTCAGCGACGAGCACGTGAACACGGCCGTCTCGCCGGCCCGCTGCTTTTCCTCGATGGCCGCGCGAATCGTGCGCAGCCACGGCCAGCGGTCTTCATCGGTCAGCGGAATGCCGTGATGCATCTTTTCCTTGTTCGCCGCGCTGTGAAACGCGTCGCCATCGGTATAGCTGCACGACAGGCGTTCCGCCAGCATTTCGCCGATCAGCGACTTGCCCGCGCCCGACACGCCCATTGCGATCAGAATCATTGACTACCCCTTGTTACAGAACCATGCTCAGCAGCAGCGTGAAGCTCAGACCCAGCACCGAGATGATGGTTTCGAGCAACGACCAGGTCTTGAACGTCTGACCGACCGTCATCCCGAAGTATTCCTTGATCAGCCAGAAGCCGCCGTCGTTCACGTGCGAGAAAATCAGCGAGCCCGAGCCCGTGGCGAGCACCAGCAGTTCCGGGCTGACCGTCGTGCCGGCCGCCGCCGCGATCGGCGCGACGATGCCGCAGGCCGTCGTCATCGCAACCGTCGCCGAACCCGTCGCGAGACGCATCAGCGCCGCGACGAACCAGCCGAGCAGCAGCGGCGACAGATGCGCGTGCTTCGCGGTTTCGACGATCTGCTGCGAGATCCCGCTGTCGCGCAGGACGCCGCCGAAGCCGCCGCCCGCGCCGACGATCAGCGTGATGCCGGCGATCGGCGCCAGGCACTCGCCGCAGAATTTCTGGATCTGGTCGCGGTTGAAGCCCTGCAGCTTGCCGAACGTGAAGAAGCTCACGAGCACCGCGATCAGCAGCGCGACATCCGAGTTGCCGGCGAAGCGCAGCAGGTTGTTCGGCAGCGACTTCGGCGTGAACACCAGGTCGGCCCAGCTGCCGACGAGCATCAGCACGACGGGCAGCAGGATCGTGAACAGCGTGATGCCGAAGCTAGGCAGTTCGCGCTTGCGGCCGTCCGTGCTCGAATCGACGAATTGCGAAGCGAGCGGGTTGTTTTCCGGCAGCTTCACGAACTTCGAGATCATTAGCGCGAACAGCGGGCCCGCGATGATCGCGGTCGGCACGCCGACGATCAGGCCGAACGCGATCGTCTTGCCGATATCGGCGCCGTATTGCTGAACGGCGAGCAGCGCGGCCGGGTGCGGCGGGATCAGGCCGTGCACGACGGACAGGCCGGCCACCATCGGCAGGCCGACGACGAGCAGCGACTTGCCGGTGCGCTTCGCGACGTTGAATGCGATCGGGATCAGCAGCACGAAGCCGACTTCGAAGAACACCGGCAGGCCGACGATGATCGCGACGAACATCATCGCCCAGTGGATGTTCTTTTCACCGAACCAGTCGATCAGCGTGGTCGCGATCCGTTCGGCGCCGCCCGATTCGGCCATCATCTTGCCGAGCATCGTGCCGAGGCCGACGACGATCGCGATGTGGCCGAGCGTGCCGCCGGTGCCCGTCTCGAACGACTTGACGATCTTGTCCATCGGCATGCCGACGACGAGGCCGAGGCCGAGCGAAACGATGATCAGCACCAGGAACGGATAGATCTTGTAGCGCGCGATCATCAGGATCAGCGCCACGATCGCGATCAGCGTGAATACGAGCAGCATGCTGCCTTGGACAGCCCCCATGTGGACTCCTCCTAGAATTGTTCGAACCGGGCGAGCTGTTGCGAGTATGCCCGGCTATGCAGGTCTCCGAAACACGGGCGGTACCCACCCCGTCAGGACGCTGAATTTTACTTATCTTTACGGTTCGCGGATAGAACCGGTTCCATCAGCAAAAACCCTCGGTAAAACAAGCACTAAGCGCTTGCTTCCCGAGGGTCAAACCTTCATTTCGTACAAGTTTTAGCGGGGCAGCTGGCTCGCTGCTTGCGCGAGGCGCGTGACTTCGGCCCAGTCCTGCGCGGCGAGCGCGGCCTTCGGGGTGAGCCACGAGCCGCCGACGCACACGACGTTCGGCAGTTTCAGGAAATTCGGCGCGGTGTCGACCGTGATGCCGCCGGTCGGGCAGAACTTCAGCCCCGGGAACGGGCCGTGGAACGCCTGCAGCATCGGCACGCCGCCTGCCTGCTGCGCGGGGAAGAACTTCACGATGTCGTAGCCGAATTCGAGCGCCTGGATGATGTCGCTCGGCGTCATCACGCCCGGCAGCAGCGGCAGGCCCGCGTCGAGCGACGCGAGGTGCAGCTCTTTCGTCAGGCCCGGCGACACGCCGAACTTCGCGCCCGCGCGCTTCGCCTGCGCGCAGTGCTCGGGCTTCGTGATCGTGCCGACGCCGACGACGATGTCGTCCGCGAGCTGGCTCGCGCGCTGGATCGCCTCCAGGCCGGCCGGCGTGCGCAGCGTGATCTCGAGCACCTTCACGCCGCCTGCGTGCAGCGCACGCGACACGTGTTCGCCCTGCTCGACCGAGTCGAATGCGAGCACCGGAATGACCGGGCCCAGCTTCACGATTTCAGCTATCGTCTTCATTGAGTTGGCTCCTTCCTTGAAATTCATGCGGCGACGTGGGCGGCCGTTTCGCCGACCAGCGCGCCGAAAACCGATGCGCCCTGCTCGGCCGGCGCCGCGGCCGCGCGGAACACGCCGAACAGTTCACGCCCGAAACCGACCTCGTTCTCGGCCTGATGCAGCGGCTGCGCGACCGGGCGCGCCTGCCACTCGGCGTCGTCGACCTCGATATCGAGCACGCCGGCTTCCGCGTCGATCACGAGCGTGTCGCCCGTCTTCACCTTGCCGAGCGGGCCGGCCAGCAGCGCTTCCGGCGACACGTGGATCACGGCCGGCACCTTGCCCGACGCGCCCGACATGCGGCCGTCGGTGACGAGCGCGACGTGGAAGCCCTGATCCTGCAGCACGCCGAGCAGCGGCGTCAAACGGTGCAGCTCGGGCATCCCGTTCGCGCGCGCGCCCTGGAAGCGCACCACCGCGACGAAATCGCGCTCCAGCTCGCCGCGATCGAATGCTTCCTGCACGGCTTCCTGCGAATCGAACACGATCGCGGGCGCGGTCACCTTTCGGTGCTCCGGCGCGACCGCCGAAATCTTGATCACGCCGCGGCCGAGGCGCCCCTGCATCAGACGCAGGCCGCCGTCCGGCTGGAACGGGTCGCGGATGCCGCGCAGCACCTTGGTGTCGTGGCTTTCGGCCGCGCCGTCGACCCACGCGAGCTTGCCGTCGATCAGCTTCGGCTCCTTCGTGTAGTGCGACAGCCCACGGCCGGCGACCGTCGTCACGTCCTCGTGCAGCAAGCCGCCCTCGAGCAGGTTGCGCACCAGGAACGCGACGCCGCCTGCCGCGTGAAAGTGGTTCACGTCGGCCTTGCCGTTCGGATAGATCTTCGCGAGCAGCGGCACGACGGCCGACAGTTCGTCGAAGTCGTTCCAGTCGATCAGGATGCCGGCCGCGCGCGCGATCGCGACGAGGTGCAGCGTATGGTTGGTCGAGCCGCCCGTCGCGAGCAGCGCGACGATCCCGTTGACGATCGCCTTCTCGTCGATCACGTGGCCGATCGGCGTGTAGTGGCCGCGCTCGACGGTCAGGTCGAGCACGCGGCGCGCGGCCTCGGCCGTCAGCGCGGTGCGCAGCGGCGTGTGCGGATGGACGAATGCCGAGCCCGGCAAGTGCAGCCCCATCAGCTCCATCAGCATCTGGTTGCTGTTCGCAGTGCCGTAGAACGTGCAGGTGCCGTGGCCGTGATACGCGGCCGATTCGGCTTCGAGCAGCGCGTCGCGGCCGACCTGGCCGGTCGCGAACTGCTGGCGGATCTTCGCCTTGTCGTCGTTCGACAGGCCGCTCGTCATCGGGCCGGCCGGCACGAAGATCGTCGGCAGATGGCCGAACTGCAGCGCACCGATCAGCAGGCCCGGCACGATCTTGTCGCAGATGCCGAGGCAGAGCGCCGCGTCGAACATGTTGTGCGTAAGCGCGATCGCCGTGCCCATCGCGATCGCTTCGCGCGAAAACAGCGACAGCTCCATGCCCGGGTTGCCCTGCGTGACGCCGTCGCACATCGCCGGTACGCCGCCCGCGAACTGCGCGACACCGCCGTTCTCGCGTGCAGCCGCCTTGATGATATCGGGGAAATCCTTGTACGGCGCATGCGCGGACAGCATCTCGTTGTACGAGGACACGATGCCGATGTTCGGCTCGCGGATCGCCTTGATCGCGAACTTGTCGTTGCCCTCGAGCCCCGCGAAGCCGTGCGCGAGGTTCGCGCACGACAGCGCGCCGCGCGCCGGGAACTTGCCTTGCGCGCCGTCGATGCGCTGCAGATAGGCGGAACGGGTCGATTGGCTGCGGGCGATCACGCGTTCGGTGACCTTCGCCAGAGTGGGGTGCAGCGACGTCATGCTGGGCGCTCCTGTATGCCGGCCGACACCGGCGGTTGGAATCGTGGGGACGGTCGAACACGTCGACAGAACGAAGCCAGTCTAGTAGAAAAACTACAAGCACGCAATGTGGATTCATCGCCTCGCAACCCCTATTCCCGCTACCAGCAAGGCGATACCTAGTGAAAACCCTAATTATTCTCACCAGAATCATCGAGGAGGCGCTAGTATTTCCATGTAGATTTTCTACAATTCGATTGCGATACACTCGCTCATCCGAACCCGATTTCCGCCTGCCGTCCCATGCTGCCCCGCATTGAAGCGATCCGCGCCGAGTTGCGCCCGTCCGAGCGCAAGCTCGCCGACTACATCCTCGCCGCGCCGCGCGAGGTGCTCGACCTCGCGATGACCGAGCTGTCGACGCGCGCGGGCGTCAGCCAGCCGACGATCGCCCGCTTCTGCCAGGCGCTCGGCTGCAGCGGTTTTCGCGAGTTCAAGATCCGGCTTGCGCAGAGCGTCGCGCCGGGCGTGTCGTCGGTGTACCGCGACGTCGAGCCCGACGAACCGGCGCCCGGCATCATCGGCAAGGTGTTCGACCGCACGATCGGCGCACTGATCGAGGTGCGCAACAGCCTGTCCGCGGGCAGCGTCGCGGATGCGATCGCGCTGCTGTCGAACGCGTCGCGCATCGAGTTCTACGGCGCCGGCGGCTCGGGCATCGCCGCGCAGGACATCCAGCACAAGTTCTTCCGGCTCGGCGTGCCGAGCGTCGCGTATTCGGATCCGCACACGTTCTCGATGTCGTCCGCGCTGCTCGGGCCGCACGACGTCGTCGTCGCGATCTCGAACACCGGCCGCACCCGCGACATCGTCGACGCCGCGCGCTCCGCGCTCGCGTGCGGCGCGAAGGTCGTCGCGATCACGCAGAGCCATTCGCCGCTCGCGAAGCTCGCGACGGTGAGCCTCGCGTCGAACGTCGCGGAGGAAACGGACGTGTTCTCGCCGATGACGTCGCGGATGTCGCATCTCGCGATCGGCGACATCCTCGCGGTCGGCGTTGCGCTGTCGCGCGGCCCCGCGCTGATGGAACGCGTCGGCCGCGCGAAAGAGGCGATCACGCGGCGCCGGATCGACGACGCGAAGGATTGAGCCGGCATCGCGCGAAACGGCACGTCAACGAAAAACGGCGCCCCGAAGGGCGCCGTTGCGCAGGTTCCGGCGGCGGCACGCAAGCGCCGGCCGCATCGCTCAGAACGGCTTGATCACGACCAGCGCGACCGCCGCGAGCATGCCGAGCACCGGCAGCTCGTTGAACACGCGATACCACTTGTCGGTGCGGCGGTTCTCGCCGCGCTCGAACACGCGCAGCAGGTGCCCGCAATACGCGTGATAGACGATCAGCAGCACCACCACCGTCACCTTCGCGTGAATCCAGCCCTGCCCCTGCCCGATACCGATCGACAGCCACAGCCACAGCCCGCAGGCCAGCGCCGGCACCGCGATCATCGTCATGAAGCGAAACAGCTTGCGCGCCATCAGCAGCAGGCGCCGCACGGCGGCCGGATCGGTCTCCATGGCCAGGTTCACGTAGATGCGCGGCAGGTAGAACAGCCCCGCGAACCACGCGGCGATCAGAACGATATGGAACGTCTTGACCCAGAGCATCGCCATCGGTTGTGTGCCTCGCTTTTTATTGGCGGCCTTCGCCGTGTCCGAGCACCACGTACTTCAGCGACGTCAGCCCTTCCAGGCCGACGGGGCCGCGTGCGTGCAGCTTGTCGTTCGAGATGCCGATTTCCGCGCCGAGGCCGAATTCGAACCCGTCGGCGAAACGCGTCGACGCGTTGACCATCACGCTCGCCGAATCGACTTCGCGCAGGAAGCGCATCGCGCGGTCGTGATCCTCGGTGACGATCGCATCGGTGTGATGCGAGCCGTAATGGTTGATGTGCTCGATTGCGGCGTCGAGGCCGTCGACGACCTTGATCGCGAGCACCGGCGCGAGATACTCGGTGTGCCAGTCTTCGTCGGTCGCGTCGACGAGCGGGCCGACGCCCGCATCGGCGAGCACCGCGCGCGCGGCCGCATCGACGCGCAGTTCGACCTGCTTGTCGCGATACAGCTTGCCGAGCGGCGGCAGCAGCGCCGCCGCGATGCCGCCCGACACGAGCAGCGTCTCCATCGTGTTGCAGGTGCCGTAGCGGTGCGTCTTCGCGTTGTCGCAGACGGTCAGCGCCTTGGCCAGATCGGCGCGATCGTCGACGTACACGTGGCAGATGCCGTCGAGGTGCTTGATCATCGGCACGCGCGCCTCGTTGATCAGGCGCTCGATCAGGCTCTTGCCGCCGCGCGGCACGATCACGTCGACGAATTCGGTCATCGTGATCAGCTTGCCGACCGCCGCGCGATCGGCCGTCGCGACGACCTGCACCGCGTCCTGCGGCAAGCCGGCCGCCGCGAGCCCTTCGCCGATCAGCTTCGCGAGCGCCGCGTTCGATTCGAGCGCTTCGGAGCCGCCGCGCAGGATCGTCGCATTGCCCGACTTCAGGCACAGCGCGGCCGCGTCGATCGTCACGTTCGGGCGCGATTCGTAGATGATGCCGATCACGCCGAGCGGCACGCGCATCTGGCCCACCTGGATGCCGCTCGGGCGGTACTTGAGATTGCCGATCTCGCCGATCGGATCGGCCAGCGACGCGACCTGGCGCAAGCCTTCGACCATCGTCTTCAGTGCCTTGTCCGACAGCGTCAGGCGATCGACGAACGCCGCATCGAGCCCCTTTTCACGGGCACGGGCGACGTCGCGGGCATTCGCGTCCTTCAGCACCTGCGCATCGCGCTCGATCGCGCGGGCCACCGCGTCGAGCGCCGCGTTCTTGGCTGCCGTGCTGGCGCGCGCCATCGCGCGGGAAGCGTGCCGGGCGCGACGGCCCAGGTCGGTCATGTACTGATCGATATCCATCGTGTGACTCGAGAAGCGCGCCGCGCTGGGCGGCATGAATTCGTGGGAAAGCGTGGGCGGCGGCCGGAGAGCCGCGCCAGCCATCGAAACATTGTAAGCGGGTTGCGCAGCGTGCGCTGAAGGCCCGAACGGGACTTAGCGTCGCACGCGACCCGCGGTCGGCGGTCGTTCGCCGCGCGCGCCGGCCACCGTCATCGCGAGCTGGAACAGCCCGTCCCACGGATCGGGCGGCGGTTCGTCCTGCGTGCGGCGGCCCGGCACGACGGCCGTGAGCCCCTTGACCTGCCGGTCGAGCTTCGCGGCGAATGCGAGCGCCTTCTCGAGCACGGCTTCCGACACGCGGTTCAGCGCGGGGCCGATCAGCCGCTCGCGCGGCCCCCACACGCGGTTCTCGCGCAGCAGCGTGGCCAGCGGCTTGCCGGCCGTCGTGCCGCGCTTGATCCGCAGCAGCGTGCGCAGTTCCTCGACGACGGCCCACATCACGAGCACGATCGCCTCGCCCTCGCCCTTCAGCCCGTCGATCATGCGCGCGAGCCGCGCGGCGTCGCCGGCGAGCATCGCTTCG
This sequence comes from Burkholderia metallica, assembly GCF_001718555.1. Taxonomy (NCBI): domain Bacteria; kingdom Pseudomonadati; phylum Pseudomonadota; class Betaproteobacteria; order Burkholderiales; family Burkholderiaceae; genus Burkholderia; species Burkholderia metallica. The sequence goes on along the minus strand of NZ_CP013401.1, from coordinate 633,397 downwards.
TTCAGCTTGAAGACGTCGTAACGCGCGACGTTCAGCACCGCGTCGTGCACCTGCTCGAACGACAGTGTGCCCTGCGGATACAGCAGCCCGAGCTTCTGGATTTCCTGGTGCGCGGCGAGCAGGTTGCCCTCGACGCGCTCGGCGATGAACTGCAGCGCGCGCCGCCCGTCCTCGCCCGGTGCGGCGCGCTGGCCCTGCATCGCGAGACGCTGGCCGATCCAGTTCGGCAGTTGCGCGCGGTCGACCGGATCGATCTTCAGCGCGACGCCGCCGTTCTGCAACGCGGTAAACCACGCGGATTTCTGCGTGGCCGCGTCGAGCCGCGGCAACGTGACGAGCATCAGCGCGTCGGGGTTCGGCGCGGCCGCGAGCGTCTTAAGCGCATCGGCGCCTTCCTTGCCGGGCTTGCCCGACGGAATGCGCAGCTCGATCAGCTGGCGCTCGCCGAACAGCGACATCGCCTGGGTCGCGCCGAGCAGCACGCTCCAGTCGAAGCCGCGCTCGACCGTATGCACCGATCGCTCGGTGAAGCCTGCCGCGCGCGCGGCCGCGCGAATGCGGTCGCACGCTTCCTGCGCGAGCAGCGGCTCGTCGCCGTAGACGGTATAGAGCCCGGCCAGCCCCTTCGCGAGGTGCGGCTCCAGCGCATCAAGTCGCAGTTGCATCGGTGCGTACGCCGTCGATCAGAGCGGCGGCGGCGGCAACGGCGCGCGCGGCGCGACGCCCGGCACCACGTCTTCCGGCGCCGGCGTCAGCGAATGGACGATCGCGAGACGCCGCATCAGCTGGTCGACCGCGTCGTTCTGCATGTCGCCGTACAGGATGTCGGCTTCCTGCGCCTTCGCGTTCGTGTACTGGTCGCTGTACGTCATCGCGCGGTTCAGCGCGATCGCGCTCGGCGGGATCAGCACGGTGCCGTCCTTGCTCGTCAGCGTGTAGTTCAGCGTGTAGAACAATGCGTATTCCTGCGCCGAGCCGTACTTGTTGAGCGTCAGCGTGTTCTGGCCACGCGACTCCCACATGCGCAGCACGGCATCGGCGTCGTCCGCCGACTTGACGATCTTCGTGTCGCTGCCGGCCTCGACGAGACGCACGAGCCGCGCCTCGACGGGCGCCGGCGCGCCGGCGATCAGCAGGTGCTTGAACGCGTAGTCCTGCTGGCCGCGCAACTGGAAGCCGCATGCCGACAGCGCGACTGCGCTGCCGACGGCGAGCATCAAAAACGATCTGCGGATCACCTTCGCTCCTTCTGGGTACGTCCGACGGCCGGCGGCCGTCAGACGACGATGTTCACGAGACGGCCCGGCACGACGACGATCTTCTTCGCCGGCTTGCCGTCGCTGAACTTCGCGAACGCGTCGTCCGCCACCGCCGCGGCTTCGATCGCGTCGCGGCTCGCGTCCTTCGCCACCTTCAGCGCGCCGCGCACCTTGCCGTTCACCTGCAGCACGAGTTCGATCTCGGCCTGCTCGAGCGCGGCCTCGTCGACCTTCGGCCACGGAGCGTCGAGCAGCGGGCCGAATTCGTCCGCGTAGCCGAGCGCCTTCCACAACTCGAACGTGATGTGCGGCACGACCGGGTACAGCACGCGCAGCAGCACGCCGTACGTTTCACGCAGCACGCCGGGCGTCGCGCCCTTCGCGCCGTCGATCGCGTTCAGCATCTTCATCGCGGCCGACACGACCGTGTTGTACTGCAGGCGCTGGTAGTCGAAATCGGCCTGCTTCAGCACGCTGTAGATCTCGCGGCGCAGCGCCTTGTCGGCGTCGCCGAGCGCCGCCGCATCGAATCCGGCGCGCGCGGCGAGCGCGTCACGATTGCCGGCGCCGAAGCTCCACACGCGGCGCAGGAAGCGGCTCGCGCCTTCGACGCCCGCACCCGACCACTCGAGCTGCTGCTCCGGCGGTGCCGCGAACATCGTGAACAGGCGCGCGGTATCGGCGCCGTACTGGTCGATCAGCACCTGCGGATCGACGCCGTTGTTCTTCGACTTCGACATCTTCTCGATGCCGCCGAGCACGACCGGCTGGCCGTCCGCATTCAGCGTCGCGCCGACCGGGCGGCCCTTGTCGTCGTGCGTGACCGTCACGTCGGCCGGGTTGTACCAGGTCTTCTTGCCGGAAGCGTCTTCGCGATAGAACGTCTCGTTCAGCACCATCCCCTGCGTGAGCAGGTTCTTCGCCGGCTCGCCGAACTTCACGAGGCCGAGGTCGCGCATCACCTTGGTCCAGAAGCGCGAATACAGCAGGTGCAGGATCGCGTGCTCGATGCCGCCGATGTACTGATCCATCGGCATCCAGTAGTCGGTGCGCGCGTCGACCATCGTGTCGGCGTCCGGCGCCGTATAGCGCGAGAAGTACCACGACGAATCGACGAAGGTGTCCATCGTGTCGGTTTCGCGCTTCGCGGCCGCGCCGCACTTCGGGCACGTGCAGTTCACGAATGCTTCCGACTTCGCGAGCGGGTTGCCCGAGCCGTCCGGCACGAGGTCTTCCGGCAGCACGACGGGCAGATCCTGCTCGGGCACCGGCACGTCGCCGCACGACGGGCAGTGGATGATCGGGATCGGCGTGCCCCAGTAGCGCTGGCGCGACACGCCCCAGTCGCGCAGTCGCCACGTGACCTGCTTGTCGCCGAAGCCGCCGGCGTTCAGGTCGGCCGCGACCGCGTCGACGGCTTGCGCATAGCGCAGGCCGTCGTACTTGCCGCTGTTCACGCAGACCGCGGTTTCCTTGTCGCCGTACCACTCCTGCCATGCGTCGAGCGAGTACTGCCGGCCTTCGGCCGCGATCACCTGCTTGATCGGCAGGTCGTATTTCTTCGCGAACGCGAAATCGCGCTCGTCGTGGCCCGGCACGCCCATCACCGCGCCTTCGCCATAGCTCATCAGCACGTAGTTGCCGATCCACACCTCGACCGGCTCGCCGGTCAGCGGGTGCGACACCGAGAAGCCCGTCGCGACGCCCTTCTTTTCCATCGTCGCGACGTCGGCCTCGGCGACACCGCCGCGCTTGCATTCGTCGATGAACGCCTGCAGTTCGGGCTTGCCCTGCGCAAGACGCGTGGCGAGCTGATGCTCGGCCGCGATCGCGCAGAACGTGACGCCCATGATCGTGTCGGCGCGCGTCGTGAACACGCGCAGCAGCTTCTTCTCGCCGTCGAGTTCGTACGGGAAGCCGAAGTTCACGCCGAAGCTCTTGCCGATCCAGTTCTGCTGCATGATCTTCACGCGCTCGGGCCAGCCGAGGCCGTCGAGGTCGCTCAGCAGCTCATCCGCGTACTGCGTGATGCGCAGGTAGTACATCGGGATCTCGCGCTTCTCGACGAGCGCGCCCGAACGCCAGCCGCGGCCGTCGATCACCTGCTCGTTCGCGAGCACGGTCTGGTCGACCGGGTCCCAGTTCACGGTGCCCGTCTTCTTGTACGCGATGCCCTTCTCGAGCATCTTCAGGAACAGCCACTGGTTCCACTTGTAGTAGTCGGGCTTGCACGTCGCGATTTCGCGCGACCAGTCGATCGCGAGGCCCATCGACTGCATCTGGCCCTTCATGTAGTCGATGTTGTCGTAAGTCCACTTCGCGGGCGGCACGCCGTTCGCCATCGCGGCGTTTTCGGCCGGCATCCCGAACGCGTCCCAACCCATCGGCATCAGCGTGTTGTAGCCGTTCATCCGCAGATAGCGGTACATCACGTCGTTGATCGTGTAGTTGCGCACGTGACCCATGTGCAGCTTGCCGGACGGATACGGCAGCATCGACACGCAGTAGAACTTCGGCTTCTGCGAATCTTCCTTCGTCTTGTAGGCATCGGCTGCGCGCCAGTCGCCCTGGGCGGCGGCTTCGACGTCGGCGGGTACGTATCTCTCGTGCATGGTGTGGTTCGGACTAGGCTTTAAGCGACGCGACGGCGCGCGCGCAGGAGTGGATCGAAAATCGTGCTTGCCCGGTGGACCTGCAGGTTCGCTGTTGCCGCACCTGTTCGCGGTTCCGGGCATTTTCCGGGTAACCCGCAGCATGGCCGGGCAGCCTGGAAAATTCCGGGTTACCTGAAAAATGCCTGCCAACCGGGAAAAACGTTGATTATACCGCCCGCACGGGCCCATTCGACCGGTCGTGCGGCGTGCGGCCCGATCCCGCGGCGCGGGCGGGCCCGCCGGATCCGCTCAGCGGCCGGCCGGCACGGCAGGCGCGGAACCGCCCGCCTGCGGCGGCACGTCGGTCACGAAGCCGATCCGCGAGAGGCCGGCGGCCTGCGCGGCGCCCATCACCTGCGCGATCACCTCGTAGCGGGTCGTGCGTGACGCGCGCAGCCGCAGCTCGGGCGGCGCACCGCCCGCGGCGGCGGCCCGGAAGCGCGCGGGCAGCGCGTCGAGCGCGACGGGCGCGTCGTCCCAGTACAGTTTGCCCGCGTCGTCGATCGACAGGGTGACGGATTGCGGCGTGTCGCGCACGACGCTGGCCGCGACCTTCGGTAGCTCGAGCCGGATCGCGTGCGTCATCAACGGCGCGGTGATGATGAAGATGACGAGCAGCACCAGCATCACGTCGATCAGCGGGGTCATGTTGATTTCCGCCATCGGCGCGGACGTCTTGTGGTGCTCGAGTCCGCCGAATGCCATGGTCGCTCCTCCGGAATGGGCGCGTCAGGCTGGCTGCGCGCACACGAACACGTGCAGGTCGCGCGCGAAGCCGTCGAGTTCCTCGGCGAGCTGCCGCACGAGCCGCCCGAGGATGTTGTAGGCCAGCACCGCGGGAATCGCGACGACGAGCCCGAATGCGGTCATGATCAGCGCCTCGCCGACCGGCCCCGCGACGTTCTCGATCTGCGCCTGCCCGCTCGCGGCGATGCTGCCGAGCGCATGGTAGATGCCCCACACGGTGCCGAGCAGCCCGACGAACGGCGCAGTGCTGCCGATCGACGCGAGCAGCACCTGGCCGAATTCGAGGCGCCGCTGCGAGCGCAGCATCGCGTGCCGCAACGCGCGCAGCACGCGTTCGCCGCGCTCGACGCGCGCGGCCAGCGCGGCCGGGTCGTGGTCGTCGGCCGCGTCGCGGGCAGCTTCGGCGAGCGGGACGAACACGCGCTCGCGATCGGCGCCGGCGAGCGCGGCAATGCCGGCGTCGAGCGTCGGCGCACGCCAGAACGCGGCGAGCGCGCGCGGCCCCTGCCGCTTCGCACGGACCAGCAGCCAGGCTTTCATGAGAAGGAAGCACCAGCTGGCGACGGACATCGCCAGCAGCACGTAGGCGACGGCGTGCGTGATCGCATCGCCGCTTTCGAGGTAGTGGACAACGCCGGTGGGTATCGCCATCGGAGTTTCCCCGTGGTGTCAGCGCAGGCCGAGGACGTCCTGCATGTCGAACAGGCCGGCGCCGCGCGCCGACAGGAAACGGACCGCGCGCAGCGCGCCCTGCGCATACGATACGCGGCTCGACGACTTGTGCGTGATCTCGATGCGCTCGCCGATCCCGGCGAACAGCACCGTGTGATCGCCGACGATGTCGCCGCCGCGCACCGCGGCGAAGCCGATCGACGACGGATCGCGTTCGCCCGTCACGCCGTGGCGGCCGTACACCGCGCAGTCGTCGAGCGAGCGCCCGAGCGCGCCGGCGACGGCTTCACCCATCATCAGCGCGGTGCCCGACGGCGCGTCGACCTTGTGGCGGTGATGCGCCTCGATGATCTCGATGTCGTAGCCGTGCGAGAAATGCTTCGCCGCGAATTCGAGCAGCTTCAGCGTGACGTTCACGCCGACGCTCATGTTCGCGGCGAACACGATGCCGATCTTGGCCGCCGCGGCCTGCAGCTCGGCCTTCTGCTCGGCGGTGAAGCCGGTCGTGCCGATCACGAGCTTCACGTCGTGGCGCAGCGCGGCCGCGAGATGAGCCATCGTGCCTTCCGGACGCGTGAAATCGATCAGGTAGTCGGCCTGCGCGAACACGGCGTCGAGGTCGGCGGTCAGCTTGACCCCGGTTTCCTTGCCGAGAAACGCGCCGGCATCCTGGCCGAGAAACGGCGAATCGGCGCGGTCGAGCGCGCCGACGAGCTGCGCGTCGGCATCGTTGAGAACGGCTTCGATCAGCATCCGGCCCATACGGCCCGATGCGCCGGCAATCGCAATCTTCATGGCTTTCTACACGACAGGTCTAAAGACGGGCGGCGCATGCCGCCCCGTTTCCGCACGCGGGCTTACTGCGCGGGCGCGGTGAGCGGCTGGTTCTGCAGCGTGTCGGAGCCTTGCGGGCCGACCGGCGGCGCTGCCTCGCTCGTCGCGTTCGGCGGCGGCGGACGATGGAACTGGAACTGCGGCTGGATCGCCGGCACCGCGCCCGGCGGCTGGCCGCCCGGCACCGGCGCACCGCCGGCAGCCTGGGTGGACGGCGCGAACCGGCGTGCGGCCGTGCCCTGACCCGACACCTGGTTGGTCGCGCGGTTCGCCGCGCGGGCCGCCTGCGCGTTCGCATCCTGGTCGACCGCCGCGCCGGACGCCGGCACGGCGGACGGGCTGGCGACCGCCTCCGGCGCGCTCGCCGCCGCCTGCGCGGCGCTGGCGGCGGCGGCAGCCTCGGCGGCCTTCTTCGCCGCTGCGGCCGCCTTCGCCTTCCTGCCGCCGCGATCGCCGTCGATGTCGGCCAGCAGATCGAGTTCGGAAGGCAGGTTTTCCGCCCCCGTCCAGCTCGCCACGCGATCGCCCGCGAACGTCACGACGAGATCGCGCTGCTGGACGACTGCCGTCGAGCCGCGCTTGAAGTAGAAGAGGTAATCCCAGCGATCGGCGTGGAACATGTCCGCCAGCAGCGGGGTGCCGAGCAGCGCGCGGACCTGCTCGCGCGACATGCCGACCTGCAGCTGCGCGGCCTTCTCCTGCGACACGAAGTTGCCCTGCACGACGGTGATCCGATAGGGGGTGATGCTCTGCGCGATGCGCTGCGTCACGCTGTCGTACGACGAACAACCAGCCAGCGCGGCAACGGCGGCGGCAGCGATGATGACACTCCGCATGCGGCTCCTCTGAAAGTGCGAAAGAGATTCTGGAATCATTTCCCTCACCGTGCAGGCCCGCGTCGCAGGCCGCGCGTGTTTCTGGAACGGCGAAAAGCCGGTAACATTGAAGCCCTGCATTGTACTCTAGGGATGCCTAGCCATGACCAATCCGACGGATCTCAAGAATATCGGGCTAAAGGCCACCCTACCGCGCCTCAAGATTCTCGAGATCTTCCAGCAAAGCCCGGTGCGCCACCTGACGGCCGAAGACGTGTACCGGAACCTGCTCAACGAGCAGCTCGACATCGGGCTTGCCACCGTCTACCGCGTGCTGACGCAGTTCGAGCAGGCCGGCCTGCTGTCGCGCAGCAACTTCGAATCCGGCAAGGCCGTGTTCGAACTGAACGAAGGCTCGCACCACGACCACCTCGTGTGCCTCGATTGCGGCCGTGTCGAGGAATTCTTCGACGCCGAGATCGAAGGCCGCCAGCAGGCGATCGCGAAGGAGCGCGGCTTCCGGCTCCAGGAGCACTCGCTCGCGATGTACGGTTCCTGCACGACCGAGAACTGCCCGCACCGCAAGCACTGATTCGCGCGATCCGCGCACGCAACACGGCCCGGACGGCATCTCGCCGCCCGGGCCGTGTTCTTTTCGGGATAGCGCCGCGCACACCGCCGCGCGCCACCGGCCTTCGACATCCCTTCCACGTACCCGTGAGCGCCGCGCCGGCGGTCGCACGTACCGTCAGGCCGCGCAGGCCGGCTCGAACTCGAGCGCCCAGGCGCGCTCGAGCGGGATCTCGTCGCAATTCGGCTGCGCCCCGCCGCGATCGACGATCACGAAATCGCTGACCGCGTCGAGCGCGAGCAACGGATGGTGCCAGACGCCCTTCGCATAGTTCACGCCCTGCCAGCCTTGCGCGAGAAACGCGCGCATCGCGTCGGGCCGGAATTCGCCGGCCGGCGCGACGACGATCGCGTAGCGCGACACCGCCGCGAGCGGGATGAACGCCTGGCTGCCGTGCGGATGGCGCTCCATCAGCGTGATCGCGACCGGCAGCGCGCGCGGCTGCGCGCGAAATACGCTGACGAGCGGGCGGCCGCCGTCCGCGCACACGTCGATAGTCGCGAGATCGTGGAAGCGCTCGGTCGTGCCGCCGTTGATCGGGAAATGCCGCGCGCCTTCGAGCGCGATCACGTCGCCGAACGGCGCGAACGCTTCGCGGGTCAGGCGCTCGACGCGCAGGATAGGGGTTCCGCTCATGCCGTCGCCCTCCTTCAAGCCGGCTCGCCCCACAGACGCAGGCGCGACACGCCGCCGTCCGGGAAGATGTTGAAACGCACGTGCGTGACGGGGCCGAGCGCGGCCAGCTGGTCGAACGTGTGCACGTGGTCCATCTGCAGCTTCTGCTCGCCCAGCAGCTCCGCCCAGAACATCGCCTGCGTGACGAGCGAGTCGTCGGTGCCGCCCGCGACCCGCGCGGCCTGCAGCGAGCAGCGGTCGGGGAAGTTGCCCTTGAAGAACGCGGTATCGACCTCGACGCGCCGGATGATGCCCGGCCGCGCGAGCGCGACGATCGCCCAGTCGTTGCCGGGCTCGCGGCGGCGCCGCGTTTCCCAGCCGTCGCCCATGTTCGCGCCGCGCCCCGGCATCAGCATCTGCGAGGCCGGCCCGAAGTGCTGGTTGTTCGCCGCCACCAGGTAGCCGCCGTTCTCGATCGCCGCGAGATCGACGAGCTCGCCGGCCGGCACCTCACGCCAGTCGCGCTGCGGCTGGCCGTACACGCGCAGCCGTGCGAGCCCGCCGTCCGGATACAGGTTCACGCGCAGATGCGTATAGGGCTGCGCATCGTCGACGCTCACGTAGTGGTGCGAATTGCCCTGCAGCGTGGTCGCCGGGACGATCGTGCGCCATTCGGCTGCGTCCGGCGGCGTGTCGCCCGCTGCGACGCACGCGTCGATCGACGCGGCCGGCGGGAAATTGCCGGTGAAGTGGCTCGTGTCGAGGTCGACGCCGTGGATCACGCCCGGCCGCGCGAGCCGCACCACGCAGAAGTCGTGGCCGGTCGTGCGCTTGCGGCGCGTTTCCCAGCCGTCCATCCACTTGCCGTGATCGTCGTACTTGCCGGGAATGAACACGGCCGGCTCGGGATTCAGCATGCGCTCCTTCGGCGCGAAGAATTCGTCGCTGGCAAAGAGCGCCTGCGCCCCGATGCGCGGGTCGGCGAGGTTCATGTAACGCCGCGTAAACGCAGGCGCGTTCGGATCGAGGATGGGGGCTGCCATGTCGTCTCCTGACTTTGGATGACGTGCCGGCGCGGCGAGGCGCCGGTCACGTGATGCGGTTGCGCGGGACGACCAGGGGAAGCCGCCCCGCGCGGGGGTGCGCTCAGAGCGCGTGAGCCTGGTCGCCGGCGACCGGCGTCGCGCGGCCTTCCTCTTCGGCCGGCACGTAGCGCAGCTCGCGGTTCAGCACGCGTTTCGCACGGGCGCGGTCGATGTCGTTTTCCCACACCGCGACGACGACCGTCGCGACGCAGTTGCCGATCAGGTTGGTCAGCGCACGGGCGATGCCGACGAACCAGTCGACCGGCAGGATCAGCACCAGGCCGAGCACCGGAATCGCGGGAATCGCCGACAGCGTCGCCGCGAGGATCACGATCGCCGAGCCCGGGATGCCGTGCGCGCCCTTTGACGTGACGAGCGACACGAGCAGCACGACGATCAGGTCATGCGTCGACAGCGGCGTATTGGTGGCCTGCGCGATGAACAGCACGGCGAGCGTCAGGTAGATCGAGAAGCCGTCCAGGTTGAACGAATAGCCGGTCGGGATCACGAGGCCGACCGTCGAATCCTTCACGCCCATGTATTCGAGCTTGCGCATCACCTGCGGCAGCACCGCGTCCGACGACGCCGTGCCGAGCACGATCGACAGTTCCTCGCGCAGATAGCGGATCAGCTTGAACACCGAGAAGCCGGCGAGCCGCATCACCGCGCCGAGCACGACCGTGACGAACACGAAGCAGCTCAGGTAGAACACCGCGACGAGGTAGCCGAGCTGCTTGAGCGACGCGACGCCGTACTTGCCGGTCGTGAACGCGATCGCGCCGAGCACGCCGAGCGGCGCCAGCTTGATGATGAAGCCGATGATCCGGAAGAACACGTGCGACAGTTCCTCGATCAGCGAGTTGACGCGCTGCGCCTTGTCGCCGAGCAGCGACAGCGCGGAGCCGAACAGCACCGCGAACACGAGGATCTGCAGGATGTCGCCCTTCGCGAACGCGTCGATCGCGGTGTCGGGGATGATCTTCATCAGGTAGCCGGCCGTGTCCTTCAGGCTCTCGGCGTTCTTCGCGTACGACGCGAGCGACGACGCGTCGAGCGAGTGCAGGTCGATGTTCATCCCGACGCCCGGGCGCGTGAGCCACGCGAGCACGAGCCCGATGCCGAGCGCGAGCGTCGTCATGATCTCGAAGTAGATCACGGCCTTCAGGCCGACCCGGCCGACCTTCTTCAGGTCGCCCGCGTTGGCCATCCCGCTGACCACCACGCAGAACACGATCGGCCCGATCACCATCTTGATCAGCTTCAGGAAGCCGTCGCCGAGCGGTCGCAGCGATTCGGCGAAATGCGGAAAGAACGCGCCGAGCGCGATCCCTAGTACAAGTGCGACGACTACCCGGCCAAACAGCGAATTGAAGAATTTCGACACGGCGCTCTCCCGATCCAACGGTTGCAGTTTCGTCTGTTCATACTGGTATGACCAGTGATGTTATGGTGGATAGTAGGAAGCCGATATAGTGGCGTCAAGGACGGACAAAATAGGGATTTCCCGCCCCTGCGCGCCCCTTTCCAGTGCACCGGAAAGGGGCGGATCGTGGCTTTCCCGTAGGGCGGCCATGCACCGCGTGCGTGCGGATTACAATGCCGGTCAGACCGGCCAAAGTTCACCTCATGAAAAACGTTCCGCATACCGTGACCGACGCCGCCATCGCGACGATCCGCGACCGGATCGAGGCAGGCGTGTATCCGGTCGGCAGCCTGCTGCCGGCCCAGCGCCAGCTCTCCGAGGAGCTGGAGATCAGCCGCGCGTCGCTGCGCGAGGCGCTGTCGACGCTCGAAGCGCTCGGCATGCTGCGCATTCGCGCCGGCAAGGGCGTGTACGTCGAAAGCGCGCAGGCCACGGCCGCGCACGCGTGGCGGTTCGCCGAGCAGTCGTCGCCGCCCGACACGTACCAGATGCGCTATGCGCTCGAAGGGTTCGCCGCGCGGATGGCCGCGCACGTCGTCAGCGACGACGACATCGCGTGGTTCGAGGACAACCTCGCCGACCTGCACGTCGCACTCACCGAAAACGCGCTCGACGACGCGGCGCAGCTCGACTTCGACTTCCACATGCGGATCATCCATCTCGCCGGCAACGCGGCGATCGAATCGGTGCTGCGCAGCAGCGCGGACATCATGAAGGAAAGCCAGCGCATGCCGTTCTACCGGCGCGAGCTGCTGCTGTCGACGTGGCACGAACACCGCGCGATCGTCGACGCGCTGAGCGCGCGCGATGCGGCGGCCGCCGGCACCGCGATCGAAACGCACATCGCGAACGCCGCGCAACGCGCGGGCATCTTCTTCCCGACACCGCGCGCATGACGATGCGGGCGGCCAACGCGTCCGCCGGTTGTACTTACATGCCGCCCGGTCGTACGGGTCAACCTCCCGACGGACGCCGATACGCGAGCGCACGCTCGATGAACGCGCGCGCCGCCACGCTGCGATACGCACCCTTGCGTGTCAGCAGCGCGGCCGTGCGCGCGGGCAGCGGCGGGTCAATGTCGAGCGCGCACAGGTCGGCGCTTTCGCGCGCGATCGCATCGGGCAGCACCGTCGCGAGCCGGCCGCAGCGCACGAGTTCCAGCACCGCGCTGATCGTGTTCGTCTCGATCGCGATCTTCGGCTGCGCGCCCTGTTCGATGAAATAGCGGTCGATGCTTTCGCGCGTCGCGAACGCGCGACTCAGCAGCACCAGCGGCTCGCCGACGAGTTCGGCCGGGCTCACCGCACGGCGGCGCCGCGCGAGACGGTGCGTGCGGCCCGTCACGAGCGCGAGCGGCTCGTCCCACAGCGGCAGTGCGTCGATGTCCGGCGCGCGCGGCGGCATGAATGCGAAGCCTGCGTCGAGCCGATCGTCGGCGAGCAGCGCCTCGATCCGCTCCTGCGGCATCGCGTCGATCGACAGCGCAACGTTCGGATAGTCGGCATGGAACGCGTCGATCAGCGAGCCGCTCAGGTAGGCCGCGAAGGTCGGCATCATCGCGAGCCGCAACGATCCGCTGCCGAGATCGGCGACGTCGTGCAGCGCGCGCTGCCCCGTATCGAGCTCGTGCAGCGCGGCGCGTGCGTGGCGCGCATAGACCTCGCCGAACTCGGTGAGCCGCACCGTGCGGCCCGAGCGGTCGAACAACTGCACGCCGAGCGTTTCCTCGAGCTGGCGCACCTGCTGCGACAGCGTCGGCTGCGACACGTGCAGCGCGTCGGCCGCGCGCGTGAAACTGCGCTGCTCGGCGACGGCCAGGAAATAGCGGATGTGGCGGAGTAGCATCGCGGCCGATGTATTGGTTTAACCAATGAACACCATAACGATCCAGTCTTGGACGCTATGGTTTGATTCCCGCATCATACGCACATCCGTTCCCGTGCAGCGCCGCCGTCGTCGCGGCCCCCGCACCGGAACGGCTCGCCCGAGCCCGCCCTGCCTTCGCCCGCCGCACGACGATCCGCCGCCCGCTCCAGGGCCGGCCGCGATCCGCCCGGCGCGCACCGGTTCACCGCCGAACCGTCGACGCCGGCCCCGAATCCGTCACCCCGCGCAACCGACGGCTCCATGCCGCCGGCCGGCGCCGCTGTTTTTCTCGACCATGGAACCGCATCACGACAACCACCCATCCCTCACCCGCGGCATGACGCTGCTGTTCGCCTGCGCGTGCGGCATCGTCATCGGCAACATCTACTACGCGCAGCCGCTGCTCGCCGCGATCGCGCGCAGCTTCGGCCGCGCGCCGACCGAGCTCGGCTATCTCGTCACGCTCACGCAGCTCGGCTATGCGGCGAGCCTGCTGCTGATCGTCCCGCTCGGCGACGCGGTCAATCGCCATACGCTGATCGTGCGGCTGCTGATGCTCAACGTCGTCGCGCTGGTCGCGGTCACGTTCAGCACGAACTTCACGATGTTCGTCGTGGCGAACGTCGCGGTCGGCTTCGTCACGTGTTCGACGCAGCTGCTCGTGCCGTTCGCCGCGTCGCTCGCCGATGCACGCTCGCGCGGCCGCGCGGTCGGCACCGTGATGAGCGGGCTGCTGCTCGGAATCCTGCTCGCGCGCGTCGCGGCCGGGGCGATCGCCGACGGGCTCGGCTGGCGCGCGGTGTACGGCATCGCCGCGGCGATGGTGCTCGCGCTGACCGTCGTGCTCGCCGTGAAGCTGCCGAAGGATCGCCGCGACGCGCGCGTCGACTATGCGGCGCTGATGAAGTCGCTGGTCGCGCTGGTGCGCGCGCAACCGCGGATCGCGCTGCGCTCCACCTACGGCGCGCTCGTGTTCGCGTGCTTCAGCCTGCTGTGGACGGGCCTCACGTTCCTGCTGAGCCAGCCGCCGTACGGCTATTCCGAAGGGCAGATCGGCCTGTTCGGCGTCGTCGGCGCGGTAGGCGCGCTGGCGGCGACGTCGGCCGGCCGGCTCGTCGATCGCGGCCACGGCAATGCGGCGACGGGGCTGTTCGCGGCGGCCGTGCTCGCGTCGTTCGCGCTGATCGCGGCCGGTGCGCACTCGCTCGCGGCGCTGATCGCGGGCATCCTGCTGCTCGACGTCGGCGTGCAGGGCATGCACATCTCGAACCAGAGCGTGATCTATGCGCTCGCCGGCAACGCGCGCAGCCGCGTGACGACGATCTACCTGACGAGCTACTTCATCGGCGGCGCGCTCGGGTCGTTCGCGGCGAGCGTCGCGTACGGCATCGACGGGTGGCGCGGCGTGTGCATCGCGGGCGCGGCGCTCGCGGGCGTGCTGATCGCGCTGTGGCTCGCGTCGCAACGCGTCGGCACGCGGCAGGTCACGCAGTAATGCGGTAGCCCGGTTCGGCCGTACGTCGAAAAGGCACGCCCGCGACTCGCGCGGCGTGCCTTTTTTTGATGGCGTACGTCGATACCGTCCGTCGCGCGCCGCAGCCCGACCTCAGCGCGTGACCGTCACGCGGCCTCGTGCGCGAAATCGATCAGCACCTTCATCGCGCGCTGCCGGTCGCCGGCCAGTTCGAACGCGAGGTTCGCGTCGCGCATCGGAAACACGCGCGTGACGGCCGGCCGCAGGTCGACGCGCCCCGCGTTGATCAGTTGCACCGCGAGCGCGAATTCCGCGTGAAAGCGGAACGATCCGCAGATCGACAGCTCCTTCGCGACCACAACGTTCTGCGGCAGGCTGACGTCGCCACCGAGCCCGAGCTGCACGACGACCCCGCGCGGCCGCATCACGTCCAGCCCGTCGCGCAGCGCACGTGCATTGCCCGAACACTCGATCATCACGTCGAACGTGCCTTTGTCCGCGGCATAACGCTCGACCCAACCCGGATCGGCGGCCACATCGATCGTGCGGTCGGCGCCGAGCGCGCGCGCCACGGCCAGCGGCGCGTCGACGACGTCGGTCGCGACGATCTCGGCCGCGCCGTGCACGCGCGCCGCCGCGACCGCCAGCACGCCGATCGGCCCGCAGCCCGACACGAGCACGCGCTTGCCGATCAGCGGCCCCGCGCGCGACACCGCGTGCAGCCCGACCGCGAACGGCTCGGCGAGCGCCGCGAGCGACAGCGGCACGTGATCGGCGACCTTCACGCACTGCACCGCGTCGCACACGAGCGCGTTGCGGAACGCGCCCTGCACGTGCGGCATCCGCATCGCGCTGCCGTAGAAGCGCATGTCGAGACACTGGTTCGGCAGCCCTTCGAGGCAGTAGCGGCACGCACCGCACGGCCGGCTCGGATTGACCGCGACGCGATCGCCGACCTTCACCGACGTGACGTCCGGCGCGACTTCCGCGACCGCGCCGGCCACCTCGTGGCCGAGCACCATCGGCTGCTGCAGCCGGATCGCGCCGAAGCCGCCGTGCCGGAAATAATGGAGATCGGAGCCGCAGATGCCGCCCATCGCGACATCGACGCGCACCTGGCCCGGGCCGATCTCGCCCGCGTCCTGCTCTTCGACCCGCAGGTCGTTCGGCCCGTGGATCACGACACACATGCAACGCATACGCATGACTTTCCTCCCTTTCCTAAACGGCGGCGGTCAGCCCGCCGTCGACGAACAGCGTCTGGCCGTTCACGAAATCGGACGCGGCCGACGCGAGGAAGATCGCCGCGCCGCACAGCTCGTCGACGCGCCCCCAGCGGCCGGCCGGCGTGCGCTTGCACAGCCAGTCCGAGAACGCCGCGTCGTCGACCAGCGCGCGATTCAGTTCGGTTTCGAAATAGCCGGGCGCGAGGCCGTTCGCCTGGATGCCGTGGCGCGCCCAGTCGGCGCACATCCCCTTCGTCAGCATCCGCACCGCGCCCTTGGTCGCCGCATACGGCGCGATCGTCGGCCGCGCGAGCTCGCTCTGGACCGAACAGATGTTGATGATCTTCCCGTGGCCGCGCGCGATCATGTGTCGCGCGACGGCCTGCGCGACGTTGAACACGCCGTCGAGGTTCACGCGCATCAGCGCATGCCAGTCGTCGGGTTCGAACGCATCGAGCGGCGCGCGGCGCTGGATGCCGGCGTTGTTCACGAGGATGTCGATCGCACCGACGCGCGCCTCGAAATCGTCGATCGCCGCGCGCACCTGCGCGTGCTCGGCGACGTCGAATACCGCGTAGTCGGCCGTGAAGCCTGCGTCGCGCAGATCACGCACGCGCGTCGCGGCCTTTTCTTCATTGCGATCGTTGATGACGATCGCCGCGCCCGCCTCGGCGAGTCCGCGGGCGAGCGTCAGCCCGATCCCGCGTCCGGAACCGGTAATCAGTGCGCGGCGGCCGTCGAGGCGGAACCGGTCAAGCGCGTGGGTCATGCGTGTCTCCTCGTGCCAGGCGAGCCGGCGGCCCAGCGCGGCCGGCCTCGCGTCGAAGCTATCTTCGGCTGTCGGCCGGGCGCACGCCAATGGTCTTTTTTGATCCGGTTATCATGAAATTTGATTACCGTTCTCGCGTGCCCGCCCCCATGGAACTCAAGCAATTGCGCGCCTTCGTCACGCTCGCGGAAGAGCTGCATTTCGGGCGCGCCGCGCAGCGCCTGTTCATCGTACAGCCCGCGCTGAGCATGCAGATCAAGGCGCTCGAAGCGGAACTCGGCGCGCGCCTGTTCGAGCGCGACCGGCACAAGGTCGAACTGAGCGAGACGGGGCGCGTGTTCCTGCCCGAAGCGCGCGCCACGCTGCAGCAGGCCGCCCGCGCGGAACAGATGGCGCGGCTGTCGAGCCGGGGCGAAATCGGCACGCTGCGGATCGCGTTCGTGTCGTCGGTGCTGCCCGCGCTGCTGCCGGCCGTGCTGCGCACGATGCGCGAGCGCTATCCGCTGATCGCGCTGGAACTGAAGGACATGCCGACGCCCGACCAGATCGCCGCGCTGCGCGACCGGCGAATCGATTTCGGGATGATCCGGCTGCCGGCCGCGTATGCGGGCATCGACACGCGCGTGGTGCTCGAGGAAGGCTTCGTCGTCGCGCTGCCGCTCGACCATCCGCTCGCCGCGCACGACGCGATCTCGCCGGCCGCGCTGCGCGGCCAGCCGGCGTTCGTGCTGGCGCGCCGCTACGCGCCGGGTTTTCACGACGACATGCTGCTCGCGCTGAGCCGCGCGGGCACGACGCTCGAGATCGCGCAGGAGTTCGGGGAATTCACGACGATGCTCGCGCTCGTCGCGGCGGGGATGGGGATCGGACTGATTCCGGCGGAGGCGGCCAGCGCGCTGCCGCCGAACGTGCTCGCGCGGCCGCTCGACCTGGCCGGGCATCGCAGCGGCATCGGCCTCGCGTGGACCGATCTCGACAGCCCGCTGAAGCGCGCGTTCGTCGCCGCGCTCGAGCAGGTGACGGCAGCATCGAGCAACAGCGGCGGGCAATGAAGGCAGCGGACAACAAAAAGCCCGGCCGGAAAACCGGACCGGGCTCGTTCGCCACGCAGGCCGCCGTGCGGCGGCCGCGCAACGTGCGGGATTACTTCGCGTTCGCGAATGCGACAGCCGTATCCAGCATGCGGTTCGAGAAACCCCACTCGTTGTCGTACCAGCTCGACACCTTGACGAGACGGCCCGACACCTTGGTCAGCGTCGCGTCGAACGTCGACGAAGCCGGGTTGTGGTTGAAGTCGATCGACACCAGCGGTGCGTCGTTGTAGCCGAGGATGCCCTTCAGCGAGCCTTCCGACGCTTCCTTCATGATCGCGTTGACTTCCTCGACCGTCGTGTCGCGCTTCGCGATGAACGACAGGTCGACGATCGACACGTTGATCGTCGGGACGCGAATTGCGTAACCGTCGAGCTTGCCGTTCAGTTCCGGCAGCACGAGGCCGACGGCCGAAGCGGCGCCCGTCTTCGTCGGG
Source organism: Burkholderia metallica (assembly GCF_001718555.1). Taxonomy (NCBI): domain Bacteria; kingdom Pseudomonadati; phylum Pseudomonadota; class Betaproteobacteria; order Burkholderiales; family Burkholderiaceae; genus Burkholderia; species Burkholderia metallica. The sequence goes on along the minus strand of NZ_CP013401.1, from coordinate 615,799 downwards.
ATCTGGCTGTGCGTGGCCGAACGCGCGCGGCGCAGGTCTTCGTGATAGACGTCCGTCAGCACCTGGTCGTTCGTGTATGCGTGGATCGTCGTCATCAGGCCGGTTTCGAGGCCGATCTTGTCGTTCAGCGGCTTGACGAGCGGCGCGAGGCAGTTCGTCGTGCACGATGCGTTCGAGATGACCGTGTGCTCGGCCTTCAGCACGTCGTGGTTCACGCCGTAGACGATCGTTGCGTCGACGTCCTTGCCGCCCGGCGCCGAGATGATCACCTTCTTCGCGCCGCCCTTCAGGTGCGCGCTCGCCTTTTCCTTCGTCGTGAAGAAGCCCGTGCATTCCATCACGACGTCGACGCCCAGCTCGCCCCACGGCAGTTCGGCCGGGTTACGGTTCGCCAGCACGCGGATCTTGTCGCCGTTCACGACGAGGTAGTCGCCGTCGACCGACACTTCGCCCGGGAACTTGCCGTGCGCGGTGTCGTACTGGGTCAGATGCGCGTTGGTCTTCGCATCGCCCAGGTCGTTGATCGCGACGATCTCGAGATCGTGCTTCTTGCCGTTTTCATAAAACGCGCGCAGCGTGTTGCGGCCGATACGGCCGTAGCCGTTGATTGCGACGCGAATCGTCATGGTCTATCTCCTGATGGCTGAAAAAAATTCGTTTCGTGCAGCTTCACGGTGCGACGCGCGCGGGGGCGGCGCGCGTCGCGAATGCTTTTAGTTGGCCAGCACGGCCTTCGCGGTCTCGACGACGTGCTCGACGGTGAAACCGAAGTACTTGAACAGCACGCCGGCCGGCGCCGATTCGCCGAACGTGTCGATCCCGACGACGCCGCCTTCGAGGCCGACGTACTTGTGCCAGAACGAAGTCACGCCCGCTTCGATCGCGACGCGGCGCACGCCGCGCGGCAGCACGCGCTCACGGTATTCGGCGTCCTGGCGGTCGAACACGTTGGTCGACGGCATCGACACGACCCGTGCGGCAATGCCTTGCTGCGCGAGCGGCTCGACGGCCTTCATCGCGAGTTCGACTTCCGAGCCCGTCGCGATCAGGATGATCTTGCGCGCGACGATTTCGTCGTCCCAGTCCTTCAGCACGTAGCCGCCCTTCTCGATGTTCGCGATCTGCGCATCGGTACGCGGGTTGAACGCGAGGTTCTGGCGGCTGAAGATCAGGCTCGACGGACGGTCGGCAGCGACCGCGTGGGTCCACGCAACGGCCGTTTCGACCGTGTCGGCCGGGCGCCACACGTCGTGGTTCGGGATCAGGCGCAGGCTCGACACGTGCTCGATCGACTGGTGCGTCGGGCCGTCTTCCCCGAGGCCGATCGAATCGTGCGTGAACACGAAGATCGACGGCACCTTCATCAGCGCGGCCACGCGCAGTGCGTTGCGGCTGTAGTCGGAGAACGTCAGGAACGTGCCGCCGAACGGCTTGTGGCCGCCGTGCAGCGCGAGGCCGTTGATCGCGGCGCTCATGCCGAATTCGCGCACGCCGTAGTTGATGTGGTTGCCGAGCAGCACGCCCGCGCCTTCCGGATTCGCGCGCACCGCCTTCGACGCCTTCCAGTTGGTCAGGTTCGAACCGGTCAGGTCGGCCGAGCCGCCGAGCAGTTCGGGCAGCGCGGCAGCCAGGCCTTCGATCGCCTGCTGCGACGCCTTGCGGGTCGCCACCGTCTCCGCGCGCTCGTTCGCGCCGGCGATGATCGCCGCGGCCTTCTCGGCCCAGTCGGCCGGCAGCTTGTTGGCCATCCGGCGCTCGAATTCGGCGGCTTCCGCCGGGAACTTCGCGCGATATTGCGCGAACGTCGCGTCCCATTCGGCTTCGGCACGCTTGCCGGCTTCCTTCGCGTCCCATGCCGCATAGACTTCCTGCGGAATCACGAACGGCTCCCAGGTCCAGCCGAGTGCCGCGCGCGTCTTCGCGATTTCTTCCGCGCCGAGCGCCGCGCCGTGCACGTCGTGGCCGCCGGCCTTGGTCGCCGCGCCCTGGCCGATCACCGTCTTGCAGCAGATCAGCGTCGGCTTGTCCGACAGCTTCGCCTTCGCGATCGCCGCGTCGACCGCGTCGACGTCGTGGCCGTTCACGTTCGGGATCACGTTCCAGCCGTATGCCTCGAAACGCTTCGGGGTGTCGTCGTGGAACCAGTTCACGACGTCGCCGTCGATCGAGATGCCGTTGTCGTCGTACAGCGCGATCAGCTTGTTCAGCTTCAGCGTGCCGGCGAGCGAGCAGGCTTCGTGCGAGATGCCTTCCATCAGGCAGCCGTCGCCGAGGAACACGTACGTGTGGTGATCGACGATCTTCGCGCCGTCACGGTTGAACTCGTCGGCCATCAGCGCTTCGCCGAGCGCCATGCCGACCGCGTTCGCCAGACCCTGGCCGAGCGGGCCGGTGGTCGTCTCGACACCCGGCGTGATCCCGTATTCCGGGTGGCCCGGCGTCTTCGAGTGTAGCTGGCGGAAGTTCTTCAGCTCTTCGATCGGCAGGTCGTAGCCGGTCAGGTGCAGCAGCGAGTACAGCAGCATCGAGCCATGGCCGTTCGACAGCACGAAACGGTCGCGGTCGGCCCAGTGCGGGTTCGTCGGGTTGTGCTTCAGGTGGCGCGACCAGAGCGCGACGCCGATTTCGGCCATGCCCATCGGCATGCCGGGGTGGCCGGAGTTCGCTTGCTGGACGGCGTCCATCGCGAGCGCACGGATCGCGTTGGCCATCAGGGTGGTGGAGGCGGGAGACGAAGTCGTCATGTCGAGTCCGGAGAACGAGTCGAGGAAACGGGGGCACGGCGGCATCCGGAAGCTCGAGCGTCGATCGTTCCCGGCGCGCGGTGCGGCGCCTGACGGACGCGAAGCGGACGGAGCCTACGGACGAGGCTGCAAAGCTCGTCATTTTAACAGATGGGCCGACATTTCCCCCGTCGCCGCGCAGCGTTCCGGCACGGTTTTCCGTCAAACCGCCCGCCTCCTATAATTCAGGCGTCGGAACTGCCTGCCCCCGCGGCCCGCCCGTGAACACCACGCTTCTCTTTCACCCTACGCCCGACGCCGCCTACGGCTTCCCGAATGCGCGGCGGCTCGCGCGCGTCGCGTCCGCGCACCAGCAGATCGAAGTCTGGGAAACCCCGCAGCTCGGCCGCCTGTTCACGCTGGACGGCCGGCCGATGACGTCGGTCGGCGACGAGTACGTCTATCACGAGTGCATGACGCACCCGGCCGCGCTCGCGCACCCGTCGCCGAAGAAGGCGCTCGTGCTCGGCGGCGGCGACGGCGGCGCCGCGCGCCAGTTACTCAAGCATGCGTGCATCGAGCGGATCGTGATCGCGGAACTCGACGACGAGGTGGTCGGGATGGCGCGCCGGTATCTCGACGACGTGCATCAGGGTGCGCTCGACGACCCGCGCGTCGAAGTCGTGATCGGCGACGCCGCGCATTTCGTCGAGTCGACCATCGAGCATTTCGATCTCGTCGTGTTCGACCTCACGCCGCCCGATTCGCCGGCGGCCGGCCTCTATACGCGCGCGTTCTATGCACGGCTCAAGCGGATCCTCACGCCGTGCGGCGCGATCTCGATGCACCTCGGCTCGCCGGTGTTCCATCCCGCGCGCATCGCCGCGCTGCTCGACGATCTGCGCGCGAGCTTCGCGGTCGTCGATCCGTTGTCCGCGCACGTGCCGCTGTACGGCTCGCAGTGGCTGATGGCGATCGCGAGCGACACGCTCGACGCGGCCGCGCTGTTCGCCCACGACATCGACGACCGGCTCGCCGCCCGCCGCATCCAGGGCCTGCGCTACTACGACGCGCGATTGCATGCGTCCCTCTTTGCCCTGCCGTGCGCGCTGCGCGATACACTGGGCGCTCGCCGCTGAGCGTCAGGGCACCCGCATCGCTTCCGTTTTCCCGTCGCGTCCTCGCAGGATTCGCGATGCATGGCGCCCGGGGGCGAAGCGTCCCGCGCGCCGCGCCGCCTGAACGAACGCCGAGGCATCGAATCGGAACACGTGCCGAAGCGCCCCCACAGGAGATTTTCATGACCGATCCACGTCCGGCCAACGTGCCTTGGTTGACGCCTTACCTGACCGTGCGCAACGCGCGCGCGGCCATCGATTTCTTCAAGGCCGCATTCGGCTTCGAGTTGCGCGACGCGCACGACGAGGACGGCGCGATCATGCACGTCGAGATGACCTATCGCGGCCAGCTGATCGTGATGTTCGCGCCCGAGGGCGCGTTCGGCTCGACCGCGCTCACGCCGAAAAGGGCGAACGCCACCGCACCGCAGTCGTTCTACCTGTATGTCGACGACGTCGACGCCACCTGGCAGCGCGCGCTCGACGCGGGCGCGAAATCGCTGAGCGCGCCGCAGGATCAGTTCTGGGGCGACCGGTTCGCGCAGATCGAGGATCTCGACGGCTACCGATGGGCGCTCGGGCGCCGTCTCGACGCATGACCGACACGGCAACACGCATGAACGAAGCCACCACGACCGCGGCCGTGCCGCGCTTTTTCGTCGACGCGGCACTGCGCGCCGACGCCACGCTCGCGTTGCCGGCCGACGTCGCGCGCCACGTGCAGGTGCTGCGCCTGCAGCCCGGCGACGTGCTCGCGCTGTTCGACGGCACGGGCGGCCAGTACCGCGCACGGCTCGTCGAAGTCGACAAGCGCAGCGCACTCGCGCAGATCGATACGTTCGAGCCCGTCGAAGCCGAGCCGCCCTATCGCGTGACGCTCGCGCAGGGCATCGCCGGCGGCGACAAGATGGACTGGGTGATCGAGAAGGCCGTCGAGCTTGGCGTCGCGGCGGTCGTGCCGCTGTCGACCGCGCGCGGCGTCGTCAAGCTCGCGGGCGAACGCGCGGACAAACGCGTCGCGCACTGGCGCGGCGTCGTGCGTGCGTCGTGCGAGCAATGCGGACGCAACCGTGTGCCCGACGTCGCGCCGGTGGCCGGCTTCAACGCGTGGCTCGATACGCTGCCGGCCGCACCCGCCGACGGCGAGCTGCGGCTGCTGCTGTCGCCGCGCGCGAGCATCCCGTTCGCGTCGCTGCCCGACGCACCGCCTGCAGCCGCCGTCACGCTGCTGATCGGGCCGGAAGGCGGGCTGTCGCCCGACGAGGAAAACGCGGCACGCGCACGCGGGTTCACCGCGCTGTCGCTGGGCCCGCGCGTGCTGCGCACCGAGACGGCCGGCGCGGCCGTGCTCGCGGCGCTCGCCGCGCGCTGGGGCGGGTGGTGACGATGATGCGCGGCCGCATGACAGCGGTACGCGCCGCCGCGCGTCAGCGTGCCGCGTTCAACGGCTCGATATCGACGACGGGCGAGGTCTGGAGCGCCGCCACCAGCGCGTCGAGGTTGCCCGCGTCGGGCTCGAGCGCCGGCGCGGTGATCCGCAACCTCGGAGCAGGCGGCGTTGCCCGGATCGCCTTGATCAGCGGGCCGCGGTAGCGCAGGTTCATCATCATCTGCACGGCCTGCACGATGCTGATCGGCCGGCCGTCGTGCTGAAACGTCGCGGCATCCACCGTGTCGTTCCAGCCCTGGATGTAACCGCCGGCGTCGAGCCGCATGTTCATGTCGACCCATTGCCGCTTCTGCGCGTCCGTGCCGCCGCCCGACGCCCGCCGCAGCACGTCGGACGCGCGACTGACGTCGGCGTCGTGCTTCGCGCGCCAGGCCATGTAGCCGAGCGCGAACACCATGTTGTCCGGCAGGATGTCGTCCTCGTGCACGACGTCGAACAGGCGCCGCGGCGCCTGGTTCGCGATGAACGCGGGCGTCAGGATCCACACGCTCGCGTTGCGCCGTGCGGCGGCCTTCGTGCCGGACTCGGGGGCGTCGCCGTCGACCTCGATGCGCGTCAGCAGGCCGCCCTCGATCAGCTCGTCGAGCTGCGCGGCCAGCGCCGGCGACGCGTGAATCGCGCCGGCCACCGCCGCGTACTGATCGGGCGTCGAGCGCGTGCGCAGGTCGGCAAGCAACCGTTCGACGGCCGCATGCGCGGCCGGTGAAACCGGCACGAGAACCGGCTCGGTGGCGACGGTCTCCGCTGCGGCCGTGCCGCACATCGACATCACGGCTGCGGCCACCAGCAGCCCTCGCATGAAAGTCCCCATCGTTCGCTCTCCGTTCGCAGATCCGGCTCGCCCGCGAATCACGCCGACGGCCCGAATGTCGTCGCTCGTCGACCAGCCTCGCCGTCCGGCGCACTGATCGGGCCGGCGCGGCGCAGTCATTGCCGGCTCGCGGCGACCGCCGCGACGACCGGGCCCGACAGCGCGTCGACGACCGGCTTCAGCAGGCTTTCGGGGCTGTCGGTCGTCCAGCCCTTGCTGTCCGAACCGACCAGTTCCACCTGCCCGGTGATGCGCCGTCTGGCCGGGGCGTCGTCGAACGCGCGCGCCACGGCAATGAACGCCGTCTTGGTCGCCGCGAAGCGCTGCTGATCGGTTTTCGCGTCCTTGCCGGCATTCATGATCGCGGCGCCCGGCGGTGTGACGCCGGCCACCTTGCACTCGAACCCGACCGTCGCGCGTTCCTGCCCGTCGCCGCCGGCACGCGGCGTGCGCTTCACGCCGGTGGCCTTGCATTGCGCGCGCTGCAACGCACCCGTGTACGCGACCAGCATCGAGTCGAGCGCCGGCGCCAGTGCCTCGCGCCCGGCATCCGACATCGACGCGAGCGTCTGTCCGAGCATCTGCTCGCGCATCTCGCCGTACATGTTGACCGGCAGCACCCTGTTCGCGGCATCCTTCGGGTCGGCGGCCGCGCGCACCGCCGCGTTGAATTGCTCGACCTTGGCCGCGTCGTTGTTGATGATGGCGCCGAGATAGACGTCGACCGTCTGTTCGGGCGTGAGCGACGCGGCGTGCGCCGCCGGCAGGACGCCGAGCGACAGTGCGCAGGCGGCCAGCGCGCACACGAACGGATCGCGCAGACGGGCGGGCGCCGCGAATCGGGTAGCGGTCATGGGAGAACGGCCCTCTCTCGAATGATTGGTGTTGTGCGCCCGGCGCGGTGGCCGCGGCCGGGCTGACCGATTGTCGCGGAAAAAAGTACGCGATGAAAGGCTTTTGTCGGCCAGCCCGCGCTGGCGAAACGGCGAGCGACGCGCGCAAACGCAAAAAAGCCCGCGCGAAGCGGGCTTTTGACGGATGTTTCGGTGAATCGGCGCGGGCCGACGCGCGCTTATGCGAACGAGTAGAACACGCGGAACGCGACCTTGCGCTCGGCCCAGAATTCGGCCGCCTCGCGGAACACGTCGAGCAGCGTCTCGCGGCCTTCCTTGTCGAACTTCTGCGCGATCGGCAGCCCTTCGAGGACGATCACGAAACCGGGCTGCGCGCCGGCCTTCGCGACGAGGTCGGTCAGGGAGTCGTACAACGCGTCATAGTTCTTCCCGAAATGTTTCGGGAACAGGAACGACGTCGCGATCGTTTCCATCACTTCCTGCTTCGACTGCGCGGCGCCGCAATACGCATACAGGAAATGCTGGCCGAGCCGGCCGGCTTCGTCGGCAAGATCCTGCACGCGGAACGCGCGGATCGACTGCACGAGATTGGGTCGCACGGTCGTGAAAAGGCTCATAGGCTCCTCGTTCGATGAAAGCCCGGGCTCGGCTTCCGGTTGCTCCGGCGTGCCGCCAGCCTGCGCCGCCGCGTGCAGTTGGATCACGCGCTGAAACAGGTTGCCGTCGCCGGCCGCGAACAGTTCCGCCGCCGCCGTTTCGTGCGCGTAGATGGAGTCGCTCATGCCATTCGTCCCGAAGTCATTCAACAATACGTTTAAAACTGTTGTAGTGGTCGCCCGTGTAATAACAGTTGTCGATCCGGCGCAATGGGCCGCCGCAGACGATCCGGCGCGCACCGCGATTGCGGGCGCGCGGCGTGGGCACCGTGTATTCATGGTAGTAGCCGCGCTTCGCTTTCGGCAGGATCCGCTCGCGGTTGCCAAATACGACGCCGTCTTTCTCGTACGGATAGGGGCCGCCGGCGCTTATCAGGCCCAGCGTGGTCACGGCCTCGCGCGGAAGACGGGCGGTCGGAATCGTATCGAGCCCGCTCGCCGCCACGTCGGCCGGTACGGCCTCCCGTGCGTAAGCGGCGGAAACCAGACTGCCCGTCGGCGTGCCGACGATACCCATCGCGAACATCGCGAAGACGGACGCGAGCGCGCCGTTGCGGAGCCACTTGCGTGCCATGAACCAGGGTTCCCGCTGTTAAATCAAGTAGTTGACGACCAACAAAGGCGTTAGCGTAGCGTTATTGGGCGCGCGAATCAATGTCCGTTTGGGAATCGAAAGCCTGACGTCGCCCGGATTTACGAATTTCTTACCGAATTTAAACTACATTTATCTTACATAGGATAAAATACGGGCGGCATCTCTCGTATGGCAAGACCCTGCCTCCTTGCCGCGCTCGCTACCCGGAGTGGAGAGATGCTGCTGTTGCTTTGAGGGAAGCGCGTTTGCGCCCTGCCCGACGGCGTGCCCACGGTGGGCACGCCTCTTTTTGCTTTTGTTTACAATTTCGCCCGCCGCGCCACGCCGGTTCGACCGGCCTGGCGCGTTCGTTTTTGCTCAGCGCGCGGCGTTCACGTCGGCGACCAGCAGCGCCGCCATGTTGACGATGCGGCGAACGGTCGCCGATTCGGTCAGCACGTGCACCGGCTGGGCCGCGCCCAGCAGGATCGGCCCGATCGCGATATTGTTGCCCGCGGCAGTCTTCAGCAGGTTGTACGCGATGTTCGCGGCGTCGATGTTCGGCAGGATCAGCAGGTTCGCGTCGCCTTCCAGCGTCGATTCCGGCAGGATTTCCTTGCGCAGCGCCGCGTCGAGCGCGACGTCACCGTGCATCTCGCCGTCCACCTTCAGCTCCGGCGCGCGTTCCTGCAGGATCGCGAGCGTATCGCGCATCTTCTTCGCCGAAGGTGCGTTGCTCGTGCCGAAATTCGAGTGCGACAGCAGCGCGACCTTCGGCTCGATGCCGAAGCGGCGCACTTCTTCCGCGGCCATGATCGTGATCTCGGCCAGTTCCTCCGGGGTCGGATCGACGTTCACGTGCGTGTCGACGAGGAAAATCTGGCGGCCCGGCAGCACGAGGCCGTTCATCGCCGCGTACACGCTGCAGCCGGCGCGCTTGCCGATCACCTGGTCGATGAAATGCAGGTGGCGGTGCGTGGTGCTGATCGTGCCGCAGATCATCCCGTCCGCTTCGCCCTTCTTCACCAGCATCGCGCCGATCAGCGTCGTGCGGCGGCGCATCTCGACGCGCGCGAGCTGCTCGCTGATGCCCTTGCGCGCCATCAGCTTGTAATACGTCTGCCAGAAGTCGCGGTAGCGCTCGTCGTGCTCGGTGTTGACGACCGTGAAGTCGACGCCCGGATTCAGACGCAGGCCATAGCGCTGGATACGGTGCTCGATCACCGAGGGGCGGCCGATCAGGATCGGCGTCGCGAGTTTTTCGTCGACGATGATCTGAACGGCACGCAACACGCGCTCTTCTTCGCCTTCCGCGAACACCACGCGCTTCTTCTCTTCCGGCGCGGCGCGCGCGATCTGGAAGATCGGCTTCATCGTCGTGCCGCTGTGATACACGAACTGCTGGAGGTGGACGCGGTACGCCTCCATGTCCTCGATCGGGCGCGTCGCAACGCCGCCGTCCATCGCGGCCTGCGCGACGGCCGGCGCGATCTTCACGATCAGGCGCGGATCGAACGGCTTCGGAATCAGGTATTCGGGCCCGAACGACAAGTCCTGGATGCCATACGCGGTCGCGACGATGTCGCTCTGCTCCTGCTGCGCGAGTTCGGCGATCGCGTTGACGGCGGCGATCTCCATTTCACGGGTGATCGTCGTCGCGCCGACGTCGAGCGCGCCGCGGAAGATGAACGGGAAGCACAGGACGTTGTTGACCTGATTCGGGTAGTCGGTGCGGCCGGTCGCGAGAATTGCGTCGGGGCGCACTTCGAGCGCCGCTTCCGGCAGGATTTCCGGCGTCGGGTTCGCGAGCGCGAGGATCAGCGGGCGCTCGGCCATGCCCTTCACCATCTCCGGCTTCAGCACGCCCGCGGCCGACAGGCCGAGGAAGATGTCCGCGCCGTCGATCACTTCGGCCAGCGTCCGCGCTTCCGTTTCGCGGGCGAAACGCTCCTTGTCCGGGTCCATCAGTTCGGTGCGGCCCTTGTAGACCACGCCGGCCAGGTCGGTCACCAGAATGTTCTCGATCGGCAGGCCGATGTCGACCAGCAGGTCGAGACACGCGAGCGCGGCCGCGCCCGCGCCGGACGCGACGAGCTTCACCTTCTTGATGTCCTTGCCGACGACCTTCAGGCCGTTCGTGACGGCCGCGGCCACGACGATCGCGGTGCCGTGCTGGTCGTCGTGGAACACCGGGATCTTCATCCGCTTGCGGCACTCGCGCTCGACGATGAAGCAGTCGGGCGCCTTGATGTCTTCCAGGTTGATCCCGCCGAAGGTCGGCTCCAGCGCGGCGATCACGTCGACGAGCTTGTGCGGGTCCGACTCGTTCAACTCGATGTCGAACACGTCGATGCCGGCGAACTTCTTGAACAGCACCGCCTTGCCTTCCATCACCGGCTTCGATGCGAGCGGGCCGATGTTGCCGAGACCGAGCACCGCCGTGCCGTTCGTCACGACCCCGACCAGGTTGCTGCGCGCGGTGAAGCGCGCCGCGTTGAGCGGATTCTCGACGATCTCCTCGCACGCGAACGCCACACCGGGCGAGTAGGCGAGCGCGAGGTCGCGCTGGTTGATCATCTGCTTGGTCGGCGCGATCGCGATCTTCCCGGGAGTGGGGAATTCGTGATAGTCGAGAGCGGCTTCGCGGAGCTTGGCTTTGGAGGAGGCTTGGGTCGACATGTGTCTCGTGACGGGCGGATTAGAATAACTGTTCGACGGCATTGTAGCGCCAATCATCGGCCGCCAGCCCGGCGATTCGGGTGCAACAGCCGCGACAAAAATGGTCCGAATGGTGCGGAAGCGCCGCCGTTCGCCTCGTACAATGCCGTTCCCTTCCACCTTTCGGGTCACCCGCCGTGCCAGCCGCCCTCTCCGAGTTTTCGCTGATCGAACGCTTCTTCACGCGCCGCGCCGCGCAGGGCGCCCGTGCGTCGACGCTCGGCATCGGTGACGATTGCGCGTTGATCACACCCCGATCCGGGAAATTGCTGGCGATTTCGACGGACATGCTGGTGGAAGGCCGCCACTTCTTCCCCGACGTCGCGCCCGACGCGCTCGGCCACAAGACGCTCGCGGTCAACCTGTCCGACCTTGCGGCGATGGGCGCCGAGCCGCGCGCGTTCACGCTCGCGTGCGCGTTGCCGCGCGCCGACGCGGCGTGGCTGGAAGCGTTCAGCAACGGACTGTTCGCGCTCGCGGAACGCTACGGCTGCGAGCTGATCGGCGGCGACACGACGAGCGGGCCGCTGAACCTGTGCGTGACCGTGTTCGGCGAAGTCGCGCCCGATGCGGCGCTGCGCCGCGACGCCGCGCGCGACGGCGACGACGTGTGGGTGTCCGGCACGCTCGGCGATGCCCGCGCGGGGCTCGGCGTCGCGCGCGGCGAATGGGCGGCCGGCGCGAACGAAGCGGCTGCGTTCCGACGCGCGCTCGAGCGCCCCGAGCCGCGCATCGCGCTCGGCCTCGGGCTCGCGGGCGTCGCGCACGCGGCGCTCGACATCTCGGACGGCCTCGCCGGCGACCTGCAGCACATCCTCGTCCGCTCGAACGTGCGTGCCGAGATCGATGCCGACGCGGTGCCGCGCTCGGCCGCGCTCGCGACGCTGCCGCCCGACGTGCAGCGCCGCTGCACGCTGGCCGGCGGCGACGACTACGAACTCTGCTTCACCGCGCCGGCCGCGGCCCGCGCGGCGGTCGACGCGGCGGGCAGGACGGCCGGCGTGGCGGTCACGCGAATCGGTACAATACGCGCGTTGTCCGCGCCGTCGGAGCAGCCCGCGATCGCGTGGCGCGACGCCGCCGGCGCGCCCCTCGCCCTCACGTTGCACGGCTTCGACCACTTCCATGCAGACTGACCCGACGCCCGCGCAAGCCGCAGCCGAACCCGGCGCCGCCGCATCCGGCAGCCACGCGCCGCAGCGCGCGACCGCGCGCTTCATGCTGTCGCACCCGGCGCACCTCGTGTCGCTCGGCTTCGGCAGCGGGCTCGCGCCGATCATGCCCGGCACGTTCGGCTCGCTGTTCGGCTGGCTCACGTTCGTCGTGCTCAACCGCTACCTGACGGTGCCCGAATGGTGGGCGCTGATCGCGGTCGGCGTCGCGGCGGGCACGTGGGTCACCGGTTTCACCGCGACGAAGATGGGCACGGCCGATCCGGGCGCCGTCGTGTGGGACGAGATCGTCGCGATCTGGCTCGTGATGCTGTTCGTCACGCCCGCGACCTTCATCGGCCAGCTGTGGGCGTTCGTCGTGTTCCGCTTCTTCGACATGCTCAAGCCGCCGCCGATCCGCTACTTCGACCGTCGCCTGAAAGGCGGCGTCGGCATCATGGTCGACGACCTCGTCGCCGCGTTCATGACGCTGCTCGTGATCGCCCTGTGGCGCTCCGTCGCCGGCTGACCGATTTCCCGACTCCCGTTTCCCGACGCGCATGCCAACCGATTCCGTCGTCCATCAGCTTGCGATCCGCGCAGGCAACAAGCTGCGTGACGAGCACCTCGCGCTCGCCACCGCCGAATCCTGCACCGGCGGCATGATCGCCGCCGCGATCACCGACATCTCCGGCAGCAGCCAGTGGTTCGAGCGCGGCTTCGTCACGTATTCGAACCAGGCCAAGATCGAGATGATCGGCGTGCCGCCCGAGCTGATCGACAAGCACGGCGCCGTCAGCGAGCCCGTCGCGCGCGCGATGGCCGAAGGCGCGCTGCGCAACAGCCGCGCGCAGGTCGCGCTGTCCGTGACCGGCATCGCGGGCCCCGCCGGCGGCAGCGAGAAGAAGCCGGTCGGCACCGTGTCGTTCGGCTGGAGCAACCGGCTGCATACCGACGTCGAGACGTTGGTGTTCAAGGGCGACCGCGAGCAGATCCGCACGCAGGCGGCCGCGCATGCGCTGCGCGGGCTGCTGAAGCTGCTCGACGAGCGCGAGGGCTGACCGGGCCGGGGCGTCTGCCCCGCCCCGCGTGCCCGCTTACTGGATCGCGTCGGGCTTCACGACGATCCAGTTCTTGTCCGCCGTGACCGGCAGGCCGAGCGCCTTCTGCTGCGCGGCCGATTCGTCCGACCATGCGCGGATCTGCGCCATCTGCTTGTCCTTCTTGTTCACCCACACACGCACGCCGCCGCGTGCGACGTCGGTCGCGTTCAGCAGCATGTAGCCGTCGGAAGTGGGCGTGTCGCCCGCGACGAGCACCGGCTTCTTCCACTGGTCGATCCAGCCGACGATCGAACCGAGCTTGCCTTCGTACCACGTCATCGGGTTCATCAGGAACGGCGTGATCACCAGGCTGCGGTTCGCGGCCTCGTCGTACCTGCCGGCCTTGATCTGCAGCCGCGACGTGGTCAGCGCGCCGGTCGCCGGGTTGCGCAGCAGCGTCGTCACGCCGATCACGTTCTGCGGCTTCACGTTGTAGCCGTACTTCGGGTCGGACAGTACGAGCCGCGCGAGCTCCTCGTGCGCGGCCGTCATCACGTAGACGTCGATGCCGTTCTCGCGCAGCGCGTTGTACAGCTCCTGCATCCCGCGGAAGAAGCGCGGCGGGTTCACCGTGCCGTCGACCACCTTGTCGCCCTGCCAGTAGCGGATCGGGATCGGCTTGCCGTCGGCGAGCATCGCGTCGACGTGGCGCTTCAGGTCGGCCAGCGACTGTCCGGCGAACGCCTGCGCGATCCACGGGTAGCAGACCAGGTCGTCGATCTCGCACAGCCGGTAGTAATAGCTCGTCAACGACTCCCGGTAGTCGGCCGAGTCCTTGAACGGGATCAGCTTCAGCGACGGGTCGAGCGTGTCGCGCGTCAGCACGCCGTGGTTCTCGAGGTACGGCAGCAGCGATTCCTCGAGGTCGTAGCGGTAGGTCGTGTTGTCGGCATCGAACACCGCGTAGTCGCCGCGGTGCGCGTGCGCGGCGATCATCGCGTTCAGCGCCTTCGCGCTGTCGGCCGGCCAGTGCGACAGATCCGCCGCATGGGCGAACGTCATGCACAGCGATGCGGCGAACGCGCTCAGCAGACGGCGGGACAGCTTGGGCATGGTGTCACTCCCTTTCTTGACGTTATCGTTACGGATCGATGACAAGCGGCAGCATCGCGCGATTGGCGCGCGGGGATGCGGTGCGGAAGCGACGGGAAGTTGTCAGCGTGCGCCAGTGCGGCGCCGGGCGGACGGAAGGCGCTGGAAGAGGAAGGGAAGCGGAAGGAAAGCGGCCGTGCCCGCGCGGGCGAGCCGGCCGGAGCCGGCGGCCCGGGCGCGTTGCCCGGGCCGCCGTTGCAACCGATCAGCGATGCGCGTTGATCGTGTCGCGCGTCTTCTGCGCGGCGAGCGCCGCGGCTTCGGCGAAATCCTCGCCCTTGCTCGCGTACAGGATCGCGCGCGACGAGTTGATCATCATGCCGGTGCCGTCGGCCGTGCGGCCCGCGTTGACGGTCGCCTGCACGTCGCCGCCCTGCGCGCCGATGCCGGGGATCAGCAGCGGCATGTCGCCGACGATCCCGCGCACGATCTCGATTTCCTTCGGGAACGTCGCGCCGACCACGAGGCCGAGCTGGCCGTTCTTCGCGTTCCACCGGTTCGCCGCGAGATCGGCGACGACCTGGTACAGCGGCCGGCCGTTCGTGTCGAGGAATTGCAGATCCGAGCCGCCCGGGTTCGACGTGCGGCACAGCACGATCACGCCCTTGCCTTCGTGCTCGAAGTACGGCTCGACCGAGTCGTAGCCCATGTACGGGTTCACCGTGACGGCGTCCGCGCGATAGCGCTCGAACGCTTCGCGCGCATACTGCTCGGCCGTGCTGCCGATATCGCCGCGCTTCGCGTCGAGAATCACGGGCAGGCCCGGATGCTGGAGGTGGATGTGCGCGATCAGCCGCTCGAGCTGGTCTTCCGCGCGGTGCGCGGCGAAGTACGCGATCTGCGGCTTGAACGCGCTCGCATACTGCGCGGTCGCATCGACGATCTGCCGGCAGAATTCGAAGATCGCGTCGGGCTGGCCGTCGAACTGCACGGGAAAGCGCGACGGCTCGGGATCGAGGCCGACGCACAGCAGCGAATTCGTGCGCTGCCACGCGGCGCGCAGCGATTCGATGAAAGTAAGCGGGGAAGACATGGCGGGTACTCGCGGCAAACCGTTGGTAGACCGCGTATTTTACCCGCGTCGACGGCGCCCTTCGCGCGAAGCGGCATTGCCGCGCGCGTCGGCGCGCTCGACGGTGAACGCGAACCGCCGCGTGAGCCGCTCGCCGGGCCCAAGCAGCGTCATCCCGTGCGCGGCCGCGCCGCCCGGCAGGTTCACTGCATTGATCGGATGATCGACCGGCTCGAAGCAGAAGAAATCCTCGCCGGGCGGCGTATAGAGCACGTACACGTCGGCGTCGGCCGCGACCGTCAACGACAGCCCGCGGCGCGGCCAGCTCACCGTCGCCCGGCCGCCCCAGCCGGTGAACGCATGATTGACGAGCGCGGCCGGCAGCGGATACGCGACGCCGAACTGCCAGGCCGGCGGCACGCTCACGTGCCGCACCGGCAGGAAATCGGCGCCCGACAGCCACAGCCCGCAGGCCGCCGCCGCCAGCTCGGTCACCGTATCGCGCACGACGAACGGATGGACGCCGAGCCCGAACGGCAGCCGCGTCCGCCCCGCGTTCTCGATCGTCAGCGCGATCGACAGCGTCGCGTCGTCGAGTTCGAACGTCTGGATCGCGCGAAACGCATACGGCGCGCCGGCGCTCCGATCGAGCGACAGTTGCAGCGACGTGCCGGTCGCATCGTCCACCTGCCACGGCGCGAGCCAGCCGTCGCCGTGGATCGGCAGCGGCTCGTCGCGGCGATTGCGCGGCACCGCGACGCTGCGCCCGTCGCATTCGAAGCGCCCGTCGCCGATCCGGTTCGAGTAAGGCAGCAGCGGGTAGCACGCGAGCTCGTTTGGATCGGTCGCCGTCTCCGGGTGCTCGCAGCGGCGGAACACCGGCATCAGCGCGCCGTTGTCGCCGCGCCAGTCGAAGCGCGCGATGCCGCCGCCGAGATGCGGCAGCACGTCGAGCCGCAGCGACGCGTTCGACAGCGTGAGCGCCGCCGCATGCGCGGCGCCGACGCCCTGCGCGAACGCGGCCGTCTGCGGGCCGGGGCTGACCGGCTGCGCGGCGGCGGCCAGCCGCGCTCGGCGCGACTGGCTGGTGGACGACGATGCGCGCGAGGACGTGGCGGTCATGGTGAACTCCTTTCCTTCGTCGAAGAAACGATGCGGGTCGTGCGAACGGTCAGGCCCAGCCGCCGTCGACGATCACGTCCTGCGCGGTGATCATCCGGCTGTCGTCGGCCGCGAGGAACAGCGCCATCCGCGCGAGATCGGCGGGCAGCAGCTCGGCGTCGAGGCACTGGCCGGCCTTGATCGCCGCGCGGCCCGCGTCGTCGAGCCACAGCCGGCGCTGCTTGTCGGTCATCACCCAGCCGGGCACCAGCGAATTCACGCGGATGCCGAACGGGCCGAGGTCGCGCGCGAGGCCGCGCGTCAACCCCTGCACGGCCGCCTTCGCCATCACGTAGACCGGATAGCCGCCGTTCTTCAGCATCCAGCTGATCGAGCCGAGGTTGACGATCGCGCCGCCGCCCTGCCGCTTCATGTCGTCGATCACCGCCTGCGCGGCGAAGAACTGATGGCGCAGGTTCACCGCGATGCCCGCGTCGAACGATGCGGGCGTCACGTCGCCGATCGCGTGGCGCGCATCGTTCGCCGCGTTGTTCACGAGCACCGCGATCGCGCCGATCCGCGCGCGGATCGCGTCGATCGCATGACGCAGCGCGTCGATGTCGGTCAGGTCGCACTGGATGAACAGCGGCGCGTGACGGACGTCCGGCACAGACGCGAGGCTTTCGGCGAGCGCGGTGCCGGCCGCCGCGTCGAGATCGACGAACGCGACGCGCGCGCCCTGCTGCGCGAAGTGCTCGACGAACGCCGCGCCGATGCCGGTCGCGCCGCCCGTGATCAGCACCGCGCGGTCCTCGAGGCTCGGATAGCGTGCGTAGCGCGCAGTGCTCGCGGCATGCGGCGCGTGCGCGGAAGTGTCGATGGTCATGCGGTTCGTCTCCGTAAGAGCGGATCGGGTCAGTCGCGGACGCCGCGATTCTTCAGCTGGTCGAGCAGCACGGCCGCGAGCAGGATCGCGCCGCGCACGAGGTACTGGTAGAACGCGTCGATGTTCAGCAGGTTCATCACGTTCTCGACGGTGCCCATGATCAGCACGCCGATCACCACACCGGAGATCGTCGCGCGGCCGCCCATCAGCGACACGCCGCCGAGCACGCACGCGGAGATCACGTTCAGCTCGAAGCCCTGCGCGGCGTTCGGCTGGCCCGACGTGATGCGCGATGCGAGGATCACGCCGGCCAGCGCGGTTACCGCGCCCTGGATCAGGAAGATGTACACGCGCGTGCGTTCGACGTTGATCCCCGCGAGCCGCGACGCCTCCGGGTTGCCGCCGATCGCGAGCGTGTTGCGGCCGTATACCGTCTGGTTCAGCAGCACGCCGAACCCGATGAAGCACAGCAGCGTGACCCAGATCGGCAGCGACACGCCGAACATCGACAGCCCGCCGAGCGCGATGAACGTATCCGACGACACGCCGACCGCCTGCCCCTTCGACACGATGAAGCCGAGCCCGCGCACGATCTCCATCGTCGCGAGCGTCGTGATCAGCGCGTTGATGCGCAGGTATGCGATCACCGCGCCGTTCACGAAGCCGATCGCGGCGCCCGCCGCGACCGCCGCGACGATCGCGACGAACGTGTTGTCGGTCGCGTTCAGCACCATCGCGCACAGCACGCCGGAGAATGCGACGGTCGAGCCGATCGACAGGTCGAAGTCGCGCGACGCGAGACAGAACATCATCGTGCACGCGACCATGCCGATCTGAGAGATCGACAGCGCGAGCCCGAGCATGTTGTCGATCGAGAAGAAGTGATCGACCGTCAGCGACATCGTGATGAACATCACCGCGAATATCGCGATCAGGCTGTATTCGGTCAGATGCTGCCACCACTTCTGGCGCTCGCTCTGCTGCGGCACCAGCGCGTCGGCCGTCTGCTTCACGGCTGCGCGGCCCAGGTTTTCGTTGACTTGCATGATGTGTCTCCTGCTCCTGCATCGCGCGGCGCTCGCCGCGCGTGTTCGATTCGAATGTCGTATTAAGCGTCAGGCCGCCTCGACCGCGCTCGTCTGCGGCAGCGCGAGGCTCAGCACCGCGTGTTCGTTCGCCTGCTCGCGCGGCAGCTCGCCGGCGATCCGGCCTTCGCGCATCACGACGATGCGGTCGGACACGCCGAGCACTTCCGGCAGCTCCGACGACACCATCACGATCGCGCAGCCGCGCTCCGCGAGCCGGTAGATCACGTCGTAGATCTCGTGCTTCGCGCCGACGTCGATCCCGCGCGTCGGCTCGTCGAGGATCACGACCTTCAGGTCGGGCTCCGCGAGCCAGCGCGACAGGATCGCCTTCTGCTGGTTGCCGCCCGACAGGAAACGGATCTTCTGGCGCCGGTTCGGCGTCTTGATCTTCAGCCGCTGGATGAAACGGTCGGCCGTTTCGCTTTCGACCCTGCGGTTGATGAAGAGCCCCGCGCGCAGCGAATGGCGGCGGCAGCTGATGTTGATGTTCTCCGCGACCGACGCGATCGCGATGATCCCTTCTTCCTTGCGGTCCTCGGGGCACAGCACGATGCCGTGGCGGATCGCGTCGCCGGTGCGCTTCACGTCGATGCGCTTGCCGTCGAGCGTCAGCACGCCCGCGCGTCGATGATCCGCGCCGTACACGAGCCGCATCAGTTCGCTGCGGCCCGCGCCGACGAGCCCGAAGAACCCGACGATCTCGCCCGCGCGCACCGAGAAGCTCGCGGGTTCGCGCAGTGCCGGGCCGTCGATGCCTTCGGCGGCGAAGCGCACGTCGCCGAGCGCGCGCGGCGCGTAATGGTAGATGTCCGAAATCTCGCGCCCGACCATCTCGGCGACGAGCCGCTCGCGCGGCACGTCGGCCAGCGCTTCGTGCGACGCGATCTTGCGCCCGTCGCGAAAGATCGTGCACGCATCGCAGAGCCGGTAGATCTCGTCCATCCGGTGCGAGATGTAGATCAGCGCACGGCCCTGCGCACGCAGGTCGTCGACGAGCTTGAACAGCACCTCGGTCTCGCGGTGCGACAGCGAGCTGGTCGGCTCGTCGAGCGCGATCACGCGTGCATTGCGCATCAGCGCCTTGCAGATCTCGACCATCTGCCGCTGCGCGATCGACAGCCGTCCGAGCCGCGCGTCGGGATCGAGGTCGACGCCCATCGCGGCGAGCCGCTCGCGCACGAAGCGTTTCGCCTCGCGCTTTTTCACCCAGCCGAACGCATTCGGCAGGCGGCCGAGCAGCAGGTTTTCCGCGACCGTCAGGTCGGGCACGTACTGCAGCTCCTGGTGAATCACCGCGATGCCGGCCGCGATCGACGCGGCCGCATTCGCGAACTGCACGGGCTGGCCGTCGACCAGCACGCTGCCCGCATCGGGCTGGTATTCGCCGCCGAGAATCTTCAGCAGCGTCGACTTGCCCGCGCCGTTCTCGCCCATCAGGCCATGCACCTCGCCCGCATGCACGTCGAACGAGATGCCGTCGAGCGCGCGCACGCCGGGAAATACCTTGCCGATATTGTCAAAACGCAGTGCCGCTGACACGTCGTCTCCCCACTTCCTGATCGATCGACCGCCGGCCGCCGCATCGCCGCGGCAGCCGGCGGGCCGCTTACTTCGATGCGAGCCCCATCTCGTCGCGCACCTTCGACACGTTCTCGCGCGTCGCGAGCATGCCGGTCGTCAGCGTCAGCGGCGGCGGTGCCTTGCCCTGCGTGATCCACGTGTACATCAGGTCCGAGGTTTCCTCGCCGTGGCGCTTCGGGCTGATGATCACGGTGCCGTAGAAGCCCGTCGGCTGCGGCTTCTTGAACTCGTTCAACGCCGAGTCGGAGCCGCCGATGCCGATCCCGATCATGTTGTCCGCCTTGAAGCCGCGCCCTTCGGCCGCGCGCACCGCGCCGAGCACGGCCTCGTCGTTCAGGCCGTACGCGACCCAGTGCTTGAACTGCGGGTTCTTCGTGAGCGCGATGTTCGCCGCATTGAACGCGTTTTCGGTGTCGGTCTTCGCCTGCGGCGCCGCGATCACGTTCGCCTTCGGGAAGCCGGCGGCCACCAGCGCGTCGGTCGCGCCGCTCGTGCGGTCATGCGCGGTCGGCAACTGCTCGAACGTGATGTCGATCGCGCCGACGTCCTTCATGTCCCAGCCGCGCTTCTTGATCTCGGCCGCGATGCCGTCGCCGACCTGCTTGCCGATGTTGTACGCGGAGATCCCCATGTGCGGCACCGACTCGATCGGCTTGCCCGCGCCGTCGACGAGGCGGTCGTCGACCGTCATCATCTTCAGGTTGTGCGACTTCGCCTTCGCAACGATGCCCGGCCCGAGCTTCACGTCGGGCGTGCAGATGATGAAGCCCTGCGCCTTCTGCGCGGACAGGTTGTCGATCGCGCTCATCACCTTCTCGCCGGACGGCGCGCCAATCTTCACGAGCGTGAAACCCTTCTGCTTCGCCGCGATTTCGGCGAACTTCCACTCGTCCTGGAACCACGGCTCTTCCGGTTGCTTCACCAGGAAGCCGATCTTGACCGGGTCGGCCGCGTGCGCAACCGGGCTACCCAGTACCACCGCGGCCGCAGCGGCCAGCGTGACGAACGTTCTGCGTTTCATCTCCAGTGTCTCCTTGTTTTCATCGAACAGGATGCAGCCGCTTGTTGGTTTCGACGCAGCGTGCGCGCGGCCGTCGCACGTGCGGTCTTTCGAATCGTTGCGTCAGTCGTGATACAGCGCCGCCCGCCCGCCATCGACGGTGATGCATGCGGCATTGATGAACGGCGCCTCGTCCGACGCGAGGAACACGGCCGTCATCGCGACCTCCTCGGGCCGGCCGATCCGCTTCATCGGCTGCAGCGCGAGCGTGTCGGCGCGCGCGGCGGCCGGATCGGGCTGCGCGTCCCACCAGTCGCGCGTGAGCTGCGTCTCGATGTAGCCCGGCGCGATCGCGTTCACGCGCACGTTGCGCGCCGCGTATTCGATGCCGAGCGCACGCGTGAGGCCCAGCACGCCGTGCTTCGCGACCGGGTACGGAAAGCAGCCCGGGATGATCCTGAATGCGTGCGTCGACGCGATGTTCACGATGCTGCCGCGACCGCGCTCGACCATGCCCTCCAGCGCCGCGCGGCAGCCGTGCCACACGCCGTCGAGATCGACCGCGAAGCAGCGGCGCCAGTCGTCGTCGGTCATCGTCAGCGGATCGGCGAACACGTTGATGCCCGCGTTGTTCACGAGCACGTCGAGCGGCCCGAATGCCGCCTCGGTCCGCGCCAGCGCATCGCGCACCGCGTCCTGCCGCGCGACGTCCGCCTGCAGCGGCAGCACGCGCGCGCCGGCGAGGTCGTGCGCAATCGCGGCGGCCGTGCGCTGCGCCTGCGGGAAGTCGAGATCGACGAGCGCGACGGCCGCGCCCTCGCGAACGAACGCGCGCGCGATCGCGGCGCCGATGCCGCGGCCCGCGCCCGTCACCATCGCGACCTTGTCCGCAAGACGGCCCATCATGCGGCTCCGCCGCGCGCCGCCCGCAGGCCGGCCTGGTACGCGCGCGCATTCGCCGCGGTCGCGTCGGCCGACTGGCCGGGGCGATACAGCGCCGAGCCGAGCCCGAAACCGTTCGCGCCGGCGTCGAGGAACGGCTGCATGTTCTCGGGCGTGATCCCGCCGACCGGAATCAGCGGCACCGCGCGGTCGATCACCGCGCGCCATGCCTTCACGACCTGCACGCCGAGCTGCTCGGCCGGGAACAGCTTCAGCACGTCGGCGCCGTTCGCGAGCGCGGCGAACGCTTCGGTCGGCGTCGCGACGCCCGGTGCGCTCGCGAGGCCGCGCTCGCGTGCGCGGCGGATCACGGCCGCGTCGCTGTGCGGCATCACGATCAGCGCGCCGCCCGCATCCTGCACGCGATCGACATATTCGGCGCGCAGCACGGTGCCCGCGCCGACGATCATGTCGTCGGGCAGCGCGCGCCGCAGCGCGGCGATGCTGTCGAACGGATCGGGCGAGTTGAGCGGCACCTCGACGATCCGGAAGCCGGCTTCGTACAGCGCATGGCCGTGGTCGGCCGCTTCGGCAGGCTGGACCCCGCGCATGATCGCGATCAGCGGGCACGCGTCGAACGCGCGCATCAGTGCGGCGTGCGGCGTGTACGGTGCGGGCAAGGTCAGGTCGGACGGCATCGAAGGTTCCTCTGCAAGCAGTTCATGGGTTGGCGCAGACGGGCTCGCCGTCCGCGCGCACGAGCCCGGCGCGCGACGCGATCCGCCACAGGCCGTGCTCGGTCGCATGCGCGACGACGCGCGCGTGCGGGTGGCCGAATTCCCGGAGCGCATCGGTGTAGCGCGCGCACAGGCCGTCGTCGCCGATCAGCAGCAGCGGCTGGTCCGCGAGCGCGATGCCGCGCTCCGCGAGCATCGCATCGAGCGCGTTGAGCTCGTGCCCGATCAGCAGGCCGGACAGGTAGTCGCCCTGCGCATCGGGTGCGAGCCGGTTGGTCAGGCCGAGCGTGCGCGTGCTGAAGATCGTCGCGAGCAGCCCCGTGTGCCGCGCGCCGCGCGCGACCGCGACGCCGCGCACGAACGCCGCGCGATCGGGCGACGCGCCGGCGCGCATCGTGCGGCCGAGGATCGTGTGGTCGCGCAGCACCGCGAACAGCTCGCCCGTCATGAAGGTCTGGAAGCGCTCGATCAGCCCGTCCCTCACCCACGCCCATTTCGCATGGGTACCCGGCAAGCCGATCAGGACCCCTGAACGATCCGCGCCAAGCAGGGGATCATGCGCGAGTGCGCCGACTATCTGCGTTTCTTCACCGCGCATCACGTCGGGCAATTCGCCGGTGGCGATCACGCCCGGCACGATCGACAGCGTCGCGCCGCGCGACGTCGTCACGGTGAGGAGACCCGCGACGAGCGCGTCGGCGCCGGCCGGCACCGCGACGTACGGCGCCTCGCGCCAGCCCTGCGCGCTGCCGACCATTCCGGCGGCGAGCACCGGCAGGCCCGGCGTGCGGTCGAGCCAGTCGCCGCACGCTTCCTCGAACACCGCGTCGAACGCCCGCGCGCCGCTGCCCGGGACGTGCATCACGCCCGCCGCGCGGCTGCGCGTGTCGATGATCGCGCCGTGCGCGTCGTACAGGTACGCGCGCAGCGACGTCGTGCCCCAGTCGAGCGCGATCAGCGACGGGAGGGCGGAGCTGGCATCCGGAGCGGGCCGGGTCGAAGTCGTCATCGTTTGATCCTGCGGGTACCCTGCGGCGGGCTCCAGCCCAGTTCCGCGGAAATGGCTCGCGCTTCGCGCTGCACGAGCGGAATCAGTTCGTCCATCCGGTCGTGCGGCATGTACGGAATCGTGCTCGCGACCGACACGGCCGCGACGATCGCCCCCGACGCGTCGCGGATCGGCGCGGCCACGCAGCGGATCGACGCCTCGTTCTCCTCGAGGTCGAACGTGTAGCCGCCGGCCGCGTAATGCGCCATGCGCTGCAGGAACGCGCTCGTGTCGGGCCGGTTGTCCGGCTTGAAGCTGACGCCGGCGAGCGCACGCCGGGCGGCCTCGAACAGCGAGCGCCACGTGTCGGGATCGGTGTCGAGCATCATCGCCTTGCCGATGCCGGTCGACGCGAGCGGCATCCGGTGGCCGACGCGCGAGCGCATCTCGAGGCCGCGCGTGCCGGGAATCTTGTCGATGTACAGCACGTCGTCGCCGTCGCGCACGCCGAGATGGATCGTGTCGAGCGTCGCTTCCGCGAGCGCTTCGAGGTGCGGGCGCGCGACCGCGGTGAGCGGCATCTGCTCGAGCGCGATCGTGCCGAGTTCGATCAGCTTCGGGCCGAGCAGATAACCACCCTGCACCTGGCGCAGATAGCGCGCCTGCACGAGACTGCTGACGAGGCGATGCGTCGTGCTGCGCGTCGTGCCGAGCGCGGCGCCGATCGCGCGCATGTCGCGCGCGCCGTTCGCGATCGCCTCGAGGATCGCGAGGCCGCGCAGCAGCGTCTGCGTGCCGGCCTGCTGCGCGGCGAGGTCGAGCGGCGTGCTGGTCGCGCCGATGCTGTCGGTCAGCGACGCATCGTCCCGCGTCGCGCGCCGGGCGTCGAATGCAAGTGTGTCGGGCATCTTGGTCATGGGGCGGGCTTCTTCAACGGAATCGGTGAAGCCGTTCGCGCGCCGCCGGAACGGGGTCCGGCATCGCGACGAGGCGGCGGTCGATGCACCGAGTAAAGCGCCCGACGAACTTCATGGAAGGTGTCTCCGTATGCGTCGGGCGCCGCGCGATGCGTGGGTCCGAAGCTGTCGATGTGCTTCGGATTGTAGGAGCGCACGCACTCGTCTCCAATATTTGAATGCGTTGCCCAGATAATGAGAATTCGGCTCGAAGCCGCCGCGTCCGCGACGCAACGGCGTCGCCATGCGCACGGGGGCGGAACCCGCCGTGTCGCAGGTTCCGCCCCCGTTTGCTCAACGCGGCGCGCGCTTACTGCTGGCTGGTCGTGCTGCGTGCCTGCATGTAGCGCTGGACGTCCGCGAACGACACGCGGCCGCTGCCGCCGGAGTCGATCTGCCGGAAGTGGTTCGCGACGTAGCCGAGGCCGGCCGCGCGGGCCTGTGCCTCGGTGATCGAACCCGTGTTCTGCGCGTCGGCCGCGCTGAACTGCCGCGCGAGCTTGCGCACCACCTGCGCGTGCAGCGCGGCGCCGGTCGTCTGCGTGCCGGCGGTCGGCTTGCGGGCGGCCGGCGGCACGTACGGATCGCCGAGCTGCGCCTGGCGCGCGCGCGCCGGCGCGGCGGCGTCGCTCGCCTGCGCGAACGCGGATACGGATAGTGCGGCGCCGGCACAGGCAAGCGCCGCGGCAACGACGATGAAACGATTCTTCATATCAGGCTCCAGTCTGGAATGAGGTCGTCGACGGCAGGCGCGGCGCCACCGAAAGCGCTCGTCGCCTGCGTTGCGCATCGCATCAGTGCGCGGCCGTGTTGTAGAAGGTCACGAGGTCGGCTTTCTCCTGCGGACGCGACGTATCGTCGAGATAGACCATGTGTCCGCCCTGATAGTCCTTGATCGTCAGGTTCGGTTGCGTCCCGAGCCGCGCGAGGTCGAGCTCGGTCTGGTAGAACGGCGTCGCGATGTCGTGATACCCGTTCAGCGACAGCACCTTCAGCTGCGGATTCAGCGCGAGCGCCGCGGCGAGATCGGGAATCGTGTCGGGCATCGCGAGGCCGTCATGCGTCCAGTCCCACGTGTTGATCGCGTTGCTGCTCAACGAATACGCCGACTGCGCGGTGTACTTCAGCTCGTTCGGCAGGTACTTGCCGATCGTGTCGGTGAACGGCTGCGTGATGTACGTGCTCGACGGGTCGCCGTCGGCGGCCAGCGGGCTCGACACCGGCACGTTCACGCGCGCGTCGTAGCGGCCGATCAGCGTGCCCGGGAGCAGCGCCAGCTGGAAGCTGTTGTCGAAGAAGGTCGGCACCACGTTGAAGTCCGCATTCCACAGCGACTGCTTCACGCCGGTCGAATTCACCATCGTCGTGACGAGGGACGGCGGCGGCGGCGTATGGCTCGCCAGGTACGCGTTCACGGCGGGCGCGTAGCTGCCGGCCGTCAGCAGGCGCATCTGGTCCGCGTACTGCGGCAGGTTCGACGGGTTCGGATTGTCGAGCTGGTAGTACGCGCCGACGGTGCCGTACGACGGCACGAAGCCCGCGCAGCTCACCGGGCTCGATCCGTTGTTCGAGTTGCCGATGTAGTCGCTCGCCATGTCGCAGTTCGTGTTGTAGTTCAGGATCGACGACTGCAGCACGATGCCGTCGAGCTTCACGCCGGCCGTTTCGAGCAGGTTCGCGAGCACGTCGGTGCGCGGCGTGCCGTACGATTCGCCGAACAGGTATTTCGGCGAAGCGTTGCGCTGGTTCACGCTCAGGTAGCGCGTCACGAAATCGCGGAACGCGGCGCCGTCCTGGTCGACGCCCCAGAACGTCTGGTTCGTGTTCGGCGCGACCGCTTCGGAGAAGCCGGTGCCGATCGCGTCGACGAACACGAGGTCGGTCGTGTCGAGCAGGCTTTCCTGGTTGTCGACGAACGGGAACGTCGACGTGTTCGCGTTCGGGTCGCCCGTCTGGATCCGCCGCGGGCCGAACGAGCCGAGATGCAGCCACACCGACGCCGAGCCGGGGCCGCCGTTGTACAGGAACGTGACGGGCCGCTTCGCCGCGGGCTGGTTGTCGGCCGTATAGGCGACGTAGAAGAACGACGCTTCGGGTGCGCCGGTCTGCGGATTGCGCGCGACGAGGTGGCCGGCCGTGGCCGTGTAGCGGATCGTCTTGCCGTTCAGCGTGATCTGGTGATGCGTGACGGCGGCCTTTTCGACCGCGGCGGAGGCGTCGAGCGACGCGTTCGCGCTCGACGAATAACGGTTCGGATCGTTGTACGCCCGGTCCACCTGACCGGGATCGGCTGAATTGTCGGCGCTCGCGGCGGCGGACGATGTCACGTCGTCGTTGCAGGCCGTCAGAATCAGCGAAGAAAACACCACCCCCAACAACAGCTTCGCTTTGCTCGCTGGCATCGTTGCTTTCCTTCTCTCGGATGTTTTTCGTGTCGAGCAGCCGGATAAGCCGCCCCCCGCCTCGATTGCGGCCGATAAGCCGAGGCGCCGGCCAATATACGCGAGCCCGTCAGCTTTGAAAAATTTTGAAATATTTGGCCGGCGAGCGGTGCGGTGCACACCTTTCAGGAATGCTTCGATTCGCGAAACGTTGCATTTCACGTGCCTTTCATCGACGTTTCGCGTTTATCCGGGACGACTAAAAATCGCCGAATTTCGTGCCATATCGACTAACAAAATCGAGCGGCGGCCGGCATTGATCAGCAAAACGAAATAGACGGATTCGTCTAAAGGATGTGGCCCGACATGCGCGCGACATGCATGCGCTGCAGCGCAGCAACGACCCGCGCGTGATGCCCGGACGGCGAAACGGTCGATGCAACGGCGGGAGCGCGCCGCTTACTCCGATTGCGGCAGTTCCGCCGCGCCCATCCGGCGGGCGATGACGGCCGCGCGCTGCGCCTGGTACGCCGAGCCGCGATGCGCGTCGAACCAGCGTGGCTTCGGCAGCATCACCGCGAGACGCGCCGACTGCCACGCGCCGAGCCTGCTCGCGGGAATCCTGTAGTAATAGCGGGCGGCCGCTTCGGCGCCGTACACGCCGCGCCCCCACTCGACCGAATTCAGGTAGATCTCGAAGATCCGCTCCTTGTCGAGCACGGTTTCGAGCATCCACGTGATGATCAGCTCCTGCCCCTTGCGGATGTAGCTCTTCTCGCGCGACAGGAACAGGTTGCGCGCGAGCTGCTGCGTGATCGTCGAGCCGCCCGCGACGATCCGGCCGCGCGCCTTGTTCTTCTCCCACGCCTGCAGGATCGCGTCGACGTCGTAGCCGTTGTTGGTCGCGAAGGTCGAATCTTCCGACGCGATCAGCGCGCGCTTCAGGTTGCGCGAGATCTGGTCGTACGGCACCCACTGGTGCTGGATCTGCGCGGGCGGCGTGGCGCGCGACAGCCACCACGCGTCGGTATGCATGAACGCGGTCGAGCCCGGGTTCACGAACGACCACAGCGCGATCTGCGCGAGATAGAACAGTTGCGTGGCGAGCCACGCACCCGCGAACACCGATCCCGCATAGACGATCCAGCGGGTCGGGCTCACCGTCCGCGTGTGCTGCGTGCCGCTCACTGCCGCCACGTGCCGCGCTCCGCTCAGCTCGCCGCGAGCGCCTGGCGCAGCGCCGCCAGCACCGGTGCGCCGTCCGGCCGCACGCCGCGCCAGATGAAGAACGATTCGGCCGCCTGCTCGACGAGCATCCCGAGCCCGTCGGCCGTGCGCGCGCCGAGCGACGCCGCATGCTGCATGAACACCGTCGGCTGCGCGCCGTACATCATGTCGTACGCGAGCGTGCCCGCGCCGAACGCAGCCGCGTCGCACTCGGGCAGCGCGGCATCGAGGCTGCCGGCCGTCGCGTTGATCACCACGTCGTACGGCGCCGCGCGCACGACGTCCGGGCCGCCGCCCGCGAGCGTGCAGCCCGCATCGTGCGCGGCCTGCATGAACTGGCCGACGAGCGCTTCGGCCTTGCTCGCGGTGCGGTTCACGATCGAGATCGACAGCGGCGCGCGGTCGAGCAGCGGCAGCACGACGCCGCGCGCCGCACCGCCCGCGCCGAGCAGCAGGATGCGTGCGCCTGCCAGCGACACGCCGAGATTCGTTTCGATGTCGCGCACGAGGCCCACGCCGTCGGTGTTGTCGCCGTGGACGCGGCCGTCGGCGTCGATGCGCAGCGTATTGACCGCACCCGCCGCCGCCGCGCGCGGCGACAGCGTGTCGGCCAGCGCATGCGCTTCGAGCTTGAACGGCACGGTCACGTTTGCGCCGCGGCCGCCTTCGGCAACGAACGCGCGCACCGCGGCGTCGAAACCGTCGAGCGGCGCGAGCCGGTGCGTATAGTCGACCGGCTCGCCCGTCTGCGCGGCGAACTGCGTGTGAATGAACGGCGACTTGCTGTGCGCCACCGGATTGCCGAACACCACGTAGCGGTCGGCGCCGCGCTTCGACACAACCGCGTTCATGATGCGCGCCCCGCTTCGTCGGCATTGCCGCTCGCGGCTTCGCCGCCTTCACCGTTCTCGCCGGCGGCCGTGCCGTCCGCTTCCGCCAGCGCTTCGGCCTCGGTTTCCGCCGACGCGTCTTCCGCGTCGACCAGCGTGTCGTCGCCGCCTTCGGCGTCATCCTCGTCGTCGGCCGCGTCGCCGCTCGTCACGGTCGGCGCGTCGAGCACGTTCAGCAGCCGCACCGACGCCTCGATCGTCAGCTCGTCGAGCGACATCACGTCGAGCAGCACGCGCGTGCCGCGCGCATGCACGCCGAGCCCCGGCACGTGCAGCAGCAGCGGAATTTCCTCGAGGCGCACGAGATCGCCCTTCACGACGCTCGCGACGACCTGCTTCTTCTGCTCCTGCGCGAGCCAGCGCAGGCACCAGAAATATTCCATCCGGCGCTGGTAGTCGGCATAGGCCGTATACGTATCGTCGAAACCCTGCACAACCGCGTACAGATCGGCGTCCTTCGGCTTGAACGGCGCGGCGAGCTTCGCAGTGACGCCGTGCTGCACGCACGCGAGCAGTTGCCACTGGTTCACGAGGTCGACATAGCGGCGCAGCGGCGACGTGCTCCACGCATACTGCGCGACGCCGAGCCCTTCGTGCGGCGCGGCCGTCGTCTGCATCCGCGTGCGCTTCGGGCCCGGTGCGCCGAAGCCGCGCTGCGAGCGGTAGATGCCCGGCACCGTGTGGTCGTGCAGGAACGCGCCCCAGGTCGAGTTCGCGAGGATCGCGAGCTCCGACACGATCAGGTCGAGCGGCGACCCGCGGCGGCGCGGCGTGATCGACACGTGCTCGCCTTCGACGTAGAAGTTGTAGTCGGTGTTGCGCTGCACCTCGCGCTTCAGGCCGTAGCCCGCGCGCGCGACCTGGCGCTTCTCGAACAGCGCCTGCGCGAGCGGCCACAGCACGGCGATGTCGTCCTTGTGCGGATAGTCGCCGGTGCCGGCCGCGAGCGTCTCTTCGGTGACGAGTTCGTCGAGGTGGTTGTGCCGCAGGTTGTTCTTCACGAACACGAGCTCGGCGCGCGTTTCGTTCGCGACGATTTCCTGCGTTTCGCGGTTGACGATGATGTACAGCGACAGCGCCGGGCGGTAATCGCCCTCTTTCAGCGTGAACACGTCGACGACGTCGTCCGGCAGCATCGTGATCTTGTCGCCCGGCATGTAGACCGTCGACAGGCGCGCACGCGCGATCGCATCGACCGCGTCGCCGCGCACGATGCCGAGCGCCGGCGCCGCGATGTGCACGCCGATCCTCACGCGGCCGTCGGACAGGTGCTCGACCGAGAACGCGTCGTCGATTTCGGTCGTCGTGACGTCGTCGATCGAGAATGCCTCGACGTCCGCGCGCGGCAGATCGTCCGGCAGCGGGCCGACGGTGACGGCCGGAAAGCCGGTGCCGTGCGGGAAGAACTCCGCGAGAAAGCGCGCCTCGTGCAGTGCGCGCGGCGACGCGATGCCGCCGCAGTCGAGCATCAGCCGCGCCGGCGATACGCCGCGCGCACCGGCCGCCGCTTCCATCGCCTTGTATTCAATCGAGTTCTTGTCGGGTCGCGTCAGCAGCCCGAGCACCTTGCCCGCGAACGCGTCCGGCAGCCTGCCGGCCTTCAGTTCCTCTTCATACTGCACCTGCACCAGCGCCTGCTGGCGCTTGCGCTCGAGCGACGCGAGCGCCATCTTGAGCTGCTCTTCCGGCGCACGCTGATACTGGCCGCGCCCCTTGCGGCGGAAGTAGACGGGCGAGCCGTGCAGGCGCAGCACGAGCGCCGCGCGTTCGACCGGGCCGTACGTCGCGCCGAAGTATTCCGCGGCCAGCGACGTATACGCGAACTCGTCGGCCGGCGCGCATTCCCACAGGAAATCCAGATCGATCTGCTGCGCGGCCGTGTCGGCCTCCTGCATCAGTTCGCTGGCGGCCGGCTTGTCGAACTCGATCAGCACGTCTTTCGCGCGCACCTTGGCCCGCCGCCCGCCGGGCAACTCGACCTGAAACGCGTCGCCCTGGCGCGACAGCACGCTGCCCGCCTTGAAACTGCCCGATTCCTCGAAGAAAACGTTCACTCAGTACTCTCGTTCAGACTGCCGGACGCCGCGTCGGCGGCGCCGCATGATGATGGGAATTCAATCGGCACGTGGCCGGTTCAGGACGTCTTGGCATCGCAAAACGCGAGAACGTCGTCGACATAGTCGGCAAATTCGCTGATCCCGTGATCGCTGCCTTCGATCACGCGCGTCTTCGCGCCCGGGTAATGCGCGAGCATCTCGCGGTAATCGAGCACTTCGTCGCCGGTCGCCGCGAATAGATAGTAGCGTTCGGCGCGCGTGATCGCCGGCACGCGCAGCGCATCGAGTTCATGCAGATGGCGGCGCTCGACGACGATCGTACCGCCGCCGTGGTACAGCGGCTGTTCGCCCAGATGCTGCTCGAGATCGCGCTGCGGCACGATGGCCGGATTCAGCAGCACGGCCTTCCAGCCGTGCTTCTCGGCCAGCCACGTCGCGTAATAGCCGCCTAGCGAGCTGCCGATGACGGTCACGTCGCGCGCGCCGGCCACCTCGGCTTCCGCGACCGCGATCGCCTCGAGCGGCGACACCGACAGCGACGGGCACCGCCACTCGTCGGAGCGGCCGAGCTCGGCCATGCGCGCGGCGAGCTGGCGCGACTTCTGCGAGGCCGGCGACGACCGGAAGCCGTGCAGATACAGGATCACGTGCGACTCCCGAGCGCATCGAGCAGCTTCTGGTGCACGCCGCCGAAGCCGCCGTTGCTCATCACGAGCACGTGGTCGCCCGGGCGCGCGGCGGCAACGACGGATTTCACCAGCAGGTGCAGATCGTCGAATGCGTGCGCTTTCTCGCCCAGCGGCGCGAGCGCGTCGGCCAGATTCCAGCCGAGCGCGTCGCGCCCGGTCGGTGCGCCATAGCCGAACACGAGATCCGCATCGGCGAGGCTCGCCGGCAATTGCGACTTCATCACGCCGAGCTTCATCGTGTTCGAACGCGGCTCGAGCACCGCGAGGATGCGGGCATGCTCGCGGCCGATGCGCGCACGAAGGCCGGCGATCGTGGTTTCGATCGCGGTCGGATGGTGCGCGAAGTCGTCGTAGACGGTCACGCCGTCGATACTGCCTCGCACTTCCATGCGCCGCTTCACGTTGCGGAACGACGCGAGGGATGCGGCCGCCTGCGCGGGCGGCACGCCCACATGACGCGCGGCCGCGATCGCCGCGAGCGCGTTCATCCGGTTGTGGTCGCCCTGCACCTGCCACGCGACTTCACCGACGCGCTCGGCGTGCGAATACACCGCGAAGCGCTCGTCGACCGGCACGCCGTCCTCGGCCGGCAGCGCCTGCCAGCCGCCGTCGACGCCGAAGCGCTCGACCTCGCTCCAGCAGCCGCGCGCCAGCACGCGCTCGAGCGCGTCCGAGCGGCCGTTCGTGACGATCCGGCCGACCCCGGGCACCGTGCGCACGAGATGGTGGAATTGCGTCTCGATCGCGGCGAGATCCGGGAAGATGTCGGCGTGATCGAATTCGAGGTTGTTCAGCACCGCGGTGCGCGGCCGATAGTGGACGAACTTCGAGCGCTTGTCGAAGAACGCCGTGTCGTACTCGTCGGCCTCGATCACGAAGAAGCTCGAATCGGTGAGCCGCGCCGACACGCCGAAGTTCAGCGGCACGCCGCCGATCAGGAAGCCCGGGTTCAGGCCGGCATCCTCCAGCAGCCACGCGAGCATCGACGACGTGGTCGTCTTGCCGTGCGTGCCCGCGACCGCGAGTACCCATTTGCCGGCGAGCACGTGCTCGCCGAGCCACTGCGGGCCGGACACGTAAGGCAGGCCGCGATCGAGGATCGCTTCCATCAGCGGATTGCCGCGCGTGACGACGTTGCCGATCACGAACAGGTCCGGTTTCAGGTCGATCTGCTCGGCACCGTAGCCTTCGATCAGCGTGATGCCCTGCGCCTCGAGCTGCGTGCTCATCGGCGGATAGACGCCCGCGTCGCAGCCCGTCACCGTGTGGCCCGCCTCGCGCGCGAGTACGGCGAGACCGCCCATGAAGGTGCCGCAGATGCCAAGAATGTGGATGTGCATAGATGAATGCTTTCGCGCCGCCGGGCGCCGTCGATTCGGAAAGGGTGCGTGCGCGGCGCGCCGGACGGGCCGTGCGGCCGGCGCCCGGTCAACGGCTTTTGCCGCGACACAAAGGTCACTATTGTAACTGACGGCCTGCCGTGCCCGGCGGCCCGAACGCAGCGCGGACGGCGCCGGCACGCCGGGCGGCGGCCCGCCGCACCCCCGCTCTGGCGCTGCGGCGATCGAGTATGATTGCTGGATCATGTCTCGCAAAACCCTTCTCGACCCGCGGCGCGTCCGCGAGGAAATCGCCCAGTCCGCCGCGCGCCTGATCGCGGAGGACGGCCTCGACTACGCCGGCGCGAAACGCAAGGCCGCGCGCCAGTTGCTGGGCGATACGCGCGTTGCCGGCGAATGGCTGCCGGATAACGACCAGATCGAGGAAGAACTGCGCGAGTACCTCGCGCTGTTCCAGAGCGACACACAGCCGGACGAACTGCGCCGCCTGCGCGAAGTCGCGCTCGACTGGATGCGCCGGCTCGCCGAGTTCCATCCTTATGTGACGGGTGCGGTGCTGAACGGCACCGCGAACGCGCATTCGGATATCCATTTGCAGGCATTCACCGACAACCCGAAGGACGTCGCGATCTACCTGCTGAACCAGAACGTCCAGTACGACGTCTCCGAGACGCGGCACTTCGCGGGCCGCGCCGACGTCGAGACGCTCAGTTTCCTGTGGCGCCCGCGGCGCGACGTGGACGCGATCGGCATCCACCTCGCGCTCTATGCGAGCGACGACCTGCGCGGCGCGGTCAAGGCCGACGCGCGCGGCCGGGTCGCGCGCGCGGACGCCGCCGCGCTGCGCGCGCTCGTCGAAGCAGGCAAGGCCCCTTCCGAACCGGAATGATTCAACGATGATGATGAAACGCATGTTGGCGCTCGCGGTCGTCGCGGCCGCCGCCGTTGCCGGCGGGCTCGCCGCCGGCCATTGGTTCCGCGGCACCGCCGATGACGGCGTCGCCGTCGCCGCGCCCACCGCCCAGGGCAGCCCGGTCGACCAGCTGTGGGCCGCGTCGCTGACTGGCACCGACGGCAAGCCGGCCACGCTGTCCGCCTTCAAGGGCCAGAAGGTCGTCGTCAATTTCTGGGCGTCGTGGTGCGGCCCGTGCGTCGAGGAGATGCCGGAGCTCGTCGCGCTGTCGCACCAGTACAGGCAGAAGGGCATCCGTTTCGTCGGGATCGGCGTCGATTCCGAGCAGAACGTGAAGAACTTTCTGCAGAAGGTGAAGGTCGACTATCCGGTTTTCGTCAGCGGATATGCGGGCGCCGATCTGGCCCGTAATTTCGGAAATACCGCCGGCGCGCTGCCCTTTACGGTCGTCATCGACGCAAGCGGCAAGATTCGCGAGACAAAATTGGGACAAATCCAACCGGCCGAGCTGAAAAAGACGCTCGACGCGCTGTAAGCCGCGCAAACGGCGGCCCGCACGTTGTCAGTGGTTTGCCCGTTGATCGCCGCAATTTCGCGTGAATTCGCCGATACTTTGCGCGCGCACCGGTAATTCTTGCAGGTCCGGCGCGCCCGGCCCTTCGGCGAAACTAGACAAATTTCTCTAAATAGCGCTAAAGTTCGCGCAATTCCGCAGAAATAGAAGCGACCATGACACGATTGCTGGTGCTGCACGGCCCCAACCTGAACCTTCTCGGCACCCGGGAACCGGAGGTGTACGGCCGCGTCACGCTCGCCCAGATCGATCAGGCGCTTGCCGCGCGCGCCCGGGAAGCCGGCGCCGAACTGTCGTCGTTCCAGAGCAATCATGAAGGTGCGCTGGTCGACCGCATCCAGGCCGCGCGGGAGGAACAGACCGATTTCATCCTGATCAATCCGGCCGCGTACACGCACACGAGCGTCGCGATCCGGGACGCGATCGCCGGCGTTGGCATCCCGTTCGTCGAGGTTCACTTGTCGAACGTGCATCGCCGCGAAGCGTTCAGGCACCACTCCTACTTTTCCGACCAGGCCGAAGGCGTGATCTGCGGGCTCGGCTGGAAAGGTTATCTGTACGCGCTCGAGTACGCGCTGGACAAGCTGCAAGGCACGTCGCGCGGCTGATTTCGCGATCTAGATTCAGCGCCGGCCGCTAACCGGCGCTTTCACGTATTGAAAGGGGAATTCCCGATGGATCTTCGTAAGCTGAAAACTCTGATCGACCTCGTTTCCGAATCCGGCATCTCCGAGCTGGAAGTGACGGAAGGCGAAGGCAAGGTGCGCATCGTCAAGAACGCGCCGCCGGTCTACGTGCAGCCGACGGCTGGGTATGCCCCGCAAGTCAGCGCGCCCGCTCCGTCGGCGCCGCTGCCGACCGACGGCGCCGCCGCGCCGGTCGCAGGCGCCGCTGCCGCGCCGGCCGCCCCGCAGGGCCACGTCGTGACGTCGCCGATGGTCGGCACGTTCTATCGCGCGCCGTCGCCGGGCGCGGACCCGTTCGTCCAGGTGGGCGACTCGGTCAAGGAAGGCCAGACGATCTGCATCATCGAAGCGATGAAGCTGCTCAACGAGATCGAGTCGGACAAGGCCGGCGTGATCAAGGAAATCCTCGTCGAGAACGGCCAGGCCGTCGAATACGGCCAGCCGCTTTTCGTGATCGGCTAAGCCCGCCGCGCGGCCTGCTGGCCGCGCGCCGCCGATGCTCGCCAGGCGCCGTTCGCGCGCCCCTCGAAGAGACGAATACTCGCTATGTTTGAAAAAATCCTCATTGCCAACCGCGGTGAAATCGCGCTGCGCATCCAGCGCGCGTGCCGCGAACTCGGCGTCAAGACGGTGGTCGTCTACTCGGAAGCCGACAAGGAAGCCAAGTACGTGCGCCTCGCGGACGAAGCCGTCTGTATCGGCCCGGCCCCGTCGAACCTGAGCTACCTGAACATGCCGGCGCTGATCAGCGCCGCGGAAGTCACCGACGCCGAGGCGATCCACCCCGGCTACGGCTTCCTGTCCGAGAACGCCGATTTCGCGGAACGCGTCGAGCAGTCGGGCTTCACGTTCATCGGACCGCGCCCGGAAACGATCCGCATGATGGGTGACAAGGTCACCGCGAAGCAGACGATGATCAAGACCGGCGTGCCGTGCGTGCCGGGCTCGGAAGGCGCATTGCCGGACGATCCGAAAGAAATCGTCAAGATTGCGCGCGCGATCGGCTATCCGGTCATCATCAAGGCGGCGGGCGGCGGTGGCGGGCGCGGGATGCGCGTCGTGCACACCGAGGCCGCGCTCGTCAACGCGGTCAACATGACCCGCGAGGAAGCCGGCCGTGCGTTCGGCAACCCGCAGGTGTACATGGAGAAGTTCCTCGAGAACCCGCGCCACATCGAGATCCAGGTGCTGTCCGACGCGTTCAAGAACGCGATCTGGCTCGGCGAGCGCGATTGCTCGATGCAGCGCCGCCACCAGAAGGTGATCGAGGAAGCGCCGGCGCCCGGCATTCCGCGCCGCCTGATCGACCGCATCGGCGACCGCTGCGCGGACGCATGCAAGAAGATGGGCTATCTCGGCGCGGGCACGTTCGAATTCCTGTACGAAAACGGCGAGTTCTACTTCATCGAGATGAACACGCGCGTGCAGGTCGAGCACCCGGTATCGGAGCTGATCACGGGCGTCGACATCGTGCAGGAACAGATCCGCATCGCGGCCGGCGAGAAGCTCACGCTGCGCCAGCGCGACATCCAGTTCCGCGGCCATGCGATCGAATGCCGGATCAACGCCGAAGATCCGTTCAAGTTCACGCCGTCGCCGGGTCGGATCACGTCGTGGCATACGCCGGGCGGCCCCGGCGTGCGCGTCGATTCGCACGCCTACAATGGCTATTTCGTGCCGCCGAACTATGATTCGATGATCGGCAAGCTGATCACCTACGGCGCGACGCGCGAGCAGGCGATCAGCCGGATGCGCATCGCGCTGTCGGAAATGGTCGTCGAAGGCATCCAGACCAACATCCCGCTGCACCGCGAGCTGATGATCGATTCGAAGTTCGTCGAAGGCGGCACCAGCATCCACTACCTCGAAAACCGGCTCGCCCAGAAGCAGCAGGTCGCACCGGAAGAAGCGTAAGCATGAGCTATCGCGAACTCGTCGTCGAACTGGCCCGTGAGCATGCGGAGGCGCTGTCCGACGCGCTGCTCGAACTCGGCGCGCTGTCGGTGTCGGTCGAAGACGCCGACGCCGACACGCCCGACGAACAGCCGCTCTTCGGCGAGCCGGGCCTCGTGCCCGATCGCACCGCGTGGCAGCACTCGCGCGTGGTCGCGCTGCTCGCGGCCGATCACGAGCCGGCCGTGCTGCTCGCGGCCGCCGCGAACGAAATCGGCGTCGCCACGACGCCGACGTTCACCGTGCGCGAAGTCGAGGAACAGGACTGGGTGCGGCTCACGCAATCGCAGTTCGAGCCGATCCCGATCGGCGAGCGGATCTGGGTCGTGCCGTCGTGGCACGATGCACCCGATCCCGACGCGCTCGTCCTCGAACTCGATCCCGGCCTCGCATTCGGCACCGGCAGCCACCCCACGACGCGCCTGTGCATGGAATGGCTCGAGCAGTCGGTGAAGCCCGGCCAGTCGGTGCTCGATTACGGCTGCGGCTCGGGCATTCTCGCGATCCTCGCGAAGAAATGCGGGGCGAACCCCGTGATCGGGATCGACATCGATCCGCAGGCCGTCGAATCGGCGCGCCAGAACAGCGAGCGCAACCGCGCGGAAGTCACGTACGGTTTGCCCGATGCGTGCCCGGACGGCGAATTCGACATCGTCGTCGCGAACATCCTGTCGAATCCGCTGAAGCTGATGGCGTCGATGCTCGCATCGAAGGTCAAGCCGGGCGGGCGCATCGCGCTGTCAGGCGTGCTCGCGCGCCAGGCGGACGAAGTCGCGGCCGTCTACGCGCGCTACGTCGACATCTCGGTCTGGCGTGAACACGAAGGTTGGGTATGCCTTGCCGGAACCCGGCGCGAAAGCCTTTAGAATAGCGCTGTCCTTCACTCTGGCCAGCAGGCCGCCCGGCTCGACATGCTTCTTGCGACGCGCTGCCCTCATTGCGAAACCGTCTTCCGGCTGCAGCAGGAACAGCTCTCGCTGCATCAGGGGCTCGTGCGCTGCGGGCACTGCCACGAAGTCTTCAACGCAGCCGAGTCGCTCGTTTCCGGGCACGCGCAGCAGCCCGAGCCGGCCCTGACCGAGCCGGCTGCCGCGCCGGACGACGGCAACGCTCTCCATCAGGCCGCGCCTGCCCGGCTGTTCGCCACCGAGGCGCCGGTCGGGTCGCGTTCCAACGCCGATTACAAGCCCGAAGGCTGGGACATGTGGGCGCCGTGGCTCGACGCCGGCGTCGATCCGTCGCTGCAGCACAGCGTCGAGACCGTGCGCACCGGGCCGCTGGTGCCGCTCGCCCTTCCGTCGACGGCGGCCGGCGTCGTTCACCTGTCCGGCACGCCCGCACCGTTCGCGTCCTCGCCGGCCGAGCTGGACGCGTCCGCCGCCATCGCGCAACCAGACGAATCGACGCAAACGCAGACGCACACGCCGCAGGACAACGCACCATCGGCCGCAACCGTCGAGCGCGACCCGCGTGAACCCCGCTTCGTCGCCCACCTGCCGTCGGATGCCGATACCGGTCGCGACGCCGCCGAACCCGTCGGCTCTGCGCACTTCACCGTGCCCGAAGACGAACGCGCGCCGCGCGAACCGCGTTTCGCGTTCGCACCGGCGCCGGCCATTGCCGAAGCTGAAGCCGAAGCCGGCCCCGTCACCGCCACCACCCGGCACGACGAAACGCTGGCCGCGGCCGCCAGTGCACCGCCTGCCGCTCCGTTCCCCGCAGCGCTGACCGACGACGATCGTCCGCACTTCGCCGTCACGCGCGAGACGCGCGCGCCGCAGCGGCGCGGCATGCTCGGCGGCTTTTTGGGCGGTGTCGTCGCCGGCGTGCTGGCCGTGCTGCTCGTCGCGCAACTCGCGTGGTGGCAGCGCGAAACGCTGATGATCCACTGGCCCGTCACGCAGGGCTGGTTCCGCCAGGCCTGCGCACCGCTCGGCTGCACGGTCGCGCCGCCGCGCGCGATCGACGGCCTGCGGCTCGACGCGACCGACCTGCGCCAGCTCGACGGCCCGCGCGAACTCGAACTGAAGGTGCCGCTGACGAACCGCTACCGCGTCGCACTCGCGTATCCGTCGCTCGAGCTGACGCTGCTCGACGACACCAATCACGTGACCGTGCGCCGCGTCCTCGCGCCGCGCGACTACGTGCGCCCGGGCACGCCGATCGACGCCGGGCTGCCGCCCGGCACGACGCAGACGATGGTCGTCCGTGTCGACACGAACGGCACGCCCGCCTCGAATTTCCGCGTCCAGATTTTCTATCCGTGACGCGCCGCGGCGCGCACATGCGCGCCCGTCTCAACCCGCGCGCCCGAGCGGCGCGCTATTTCGGAGCACGAACATGAGCAAAGTTACGCTGGGTGGCAACCCGATCGATCTCGCAGGCACGTTCCCGGCCGTCGGCACGCAAGGCGCCGATTTCAAGCTGGTCGGCAAGGACCTCGCCGACCTGTCGCTCGCCAGCTTCGCCGGCAAGCGCAAGGTGCTGAACATCGTCCCGAGCCTCGACACGCCGACCTGCGCGACGTCGACCCGCAAGTTCAACGAAGCCGCGTCGTCGCTCGACAACACGGTCGTCGTCGTCGTGTCCGCCGACCTGCCGTTCGCCGCCACGCGCTTCTGCACGACCGAAGGGCTCGAGAACGTCGTGACGGCTTCGACGTTCCGCACCGGCCGCGCGTTCGCTAACGCATACGGCGTCGACATCACGAGCGGCCCGCTGAACGGCCTGACCGCCCGCGCCGTCGTCGTGCTCGACGCGCAGGACAAGGTGATCCACGCGGAACTCGTCGGCGAAATCAAGGACGAGCCGAACTACGATGCAGCGCTCGCCGCACTGAAGTAAGCTTTCTTTCGCTTTACCCTGCCGCGCCGCGCCTTTCGCGCGGCGCTGTCGCGCAGGGTCCCTCATTTCTACAGGAACGCACACCTTGGCTACGTTGATCTGCGGTTCGATCGCCTACGACTCCATCATGACCTTCGAAGGGCGGTTCCGCGAGCACATCCTGCCCGACCAGGTGCACCTCATCAACCTGAGCTTCCTCGTGCCGACGATGCGCCGCGAATTCGGCGGCTGCGCGGGCAACATCGCGTACGCGCTGCACCTGCTCGGCGGCGATGCGCGCATGATGGGGACGGTGGGCGCGCTCGACGCGCAGCCGTATCTCGATCGGCTCGACCAGCTGGGCCTGCGCCGCGACCACGTCCGCGTGCTGCCCGATACGTACACCGCGCAGGCGATGATCACGACCGATCTCGACAACAACCAGATCGCGGCGTTCCACCCGGGCGCGATGATGCAGTCGCACCTGAACCACGCGGGCGACGCGCCGGACATCAAGCTCGCGATCGTCGGCCCGGACGGCTTCGACGGGATGGTGCAGCACGTGGAGGAACTCGCCCGGGCCGGCGTGCCGTTCGTGTTCGATCCGGGCCAGGGCCTGCCGCTGTTCGACGGTGCGACGCTGCGCCGCAGCATTGAACTTGCGACCTACGTAGCGGTCAACGACTACGAGGCCAAGCTGGTGAGCGACAAGACGGGATGGTCCGAAGATGAAATCGCCAGCCGGGTCGACGCCCTCGTCATCACGCGTGGCGAGCACGGCGCGACCATCCGCCACAAGCAGGGTTCGGAGCAGATTCCTGTCGTGGCGGCCGAACGTATCGCCGATCCGACGGGCTGCGGCGATGCGTTCCGCGGTGGTCTGCTGTACGGCATCGAGCATGGCCTCGACTGGGCAACCACCGGCCGCCTAGCGAGCCTGATGGGCTCGATCAAGATCGCCCACCAGGGGCCCCAGACTTACGTACTGACGCGCGCCGAAATCGACGCGCGCTTCGAGACTGCATTCGGTTACAGTCTCAAATGAATATTGTGGGAGAGCAAAGATGTTGACGAAAAAGACCCTCACGCTCGCGGCCATGCTGGCGGCCTCGCTGACACTCACCGGCTGCTTCACCGCACCCGGCTCGGCGGACGTCTATAGCGTCGGCCAGGCGCAGCGCGAACAGACGGTCCGCATGGGTACGGTCGAAAGCGTCCGCGCGGTGCGCATCCAGTCGGACGGCGGCGGCAGCGCGATCGGCACGCTCGGCGGCGGCGCACTCGGCGCGGTGGCGGGCAGCGCGATCGGCGGCGGCAAGGGCTCGATCCTGACCGCGATCGCAGGCGGTCTCGTGGGCGCGGTCGCCGGCAACGCGGTCGGCGAAAACCTCAGCACGGCGAACGGTGTCGAAATCACCGTGCGTCTCGACAACGGCGATCTGCGCTCGATCACGCAGGCAGCCAGCGGCGAAGCGTTCCGCGCCGGCGAGCGGGTGCGCCTGCTGTCGAGCGGCGGCGTCACGCGCGTCACGCACTAAAACGGGTACCTCAGCACGCGGCGCAAGCCGCGGTCGAACGCATGTGCGAAGCCGCACATGCGTTTTTTTTCGTCCATACTCGCCGCTCCCGGCATACGGGCAGCCGGCATACGGGCACCTGGCGCATCATCGAAAAAGGCGGACGAAAAAAATCCCGCCACCTGAGCCAGATGGCGGGACTGATTGAGTAGCGCTACTCAACCCACGGACACCGCGTGAGTGTCCGGGTGGTGGTCAGCCGCGATTACGGACGGCTGCCAGTCGGGAACGGCCATGCCGCTGCCGGGTTGAGCGCGGTCTTCACGCCCGATGCCGGCGCAACCGATGCGGTCGACGCGGTCGTTGCCGGTGCAGCCTTCTTCACGACGGCCTTCTTCGGAGCAGCAGCCTTCTTCGCCGGAGCGGCAGCCTTCTTCGCAGCAGGCGCAGCGGCCTTCTTCGCAGGCGCAGCCTTCTTAGCGGCAGCCTTCTTCGCAGGCGCGGCCTTCTTCGCAGCAGCCTTCTTCGCCGGCGCAGCCTTCTTGGCAGCAGCCTTCTTCGCCGGTGCGGCCTTCTTCGCAGCAACCTTCTTCACTGCGACTTTCTTGGCTGCAACCTTCTTCGCTGCGGCCTTCTTCGCCGGTGCTGCCTTCTTCGCGGCAACCTTCTTCACCGCGACTTTCTTCGCAGCAACCTTCTTGGCTGCAACCTTCTTCGTTGCGACCTTCTTTGCAGCAACCTTCTTCGCTGCGGCCTTCTTGGCCGGCGCTGCCTTCTTCGCGGCAACCTTCTTCACCGCGACCTTCTTCGCAGCAACCTTCTTCACTGCAGCCTTCTTCGCCGGAGCAGCAGCCTTCTTCGCAACGGTTTTCTTTGCAGCGACCTTCTTAGCAGCCGGTTTTTTCTTGGCGGTAGCCATGTTGTTCTCCTTCAGGTTCAGATGAGAGTCAGTTCAAACTACACCCTTCGTCAAAACCCGCTTCCCGCGGACGCTGTTCAGGACGTGCGCTTCGAAGCGGGCTATTCATCGGCGTACGCAGATACCACGCGCTTACGCTAATGAATACGGTATGGCGCGCGTGACCACCCGGCCTCGCGCGCCAAATCAAGTCGGTAGCCGGCGCACCTCGCGCCACTACCCCTAATCGCTTGATCAAGCGGACCGCCACGCGGCCGTCCGCTTTTTCCGGAGGGAAGTTTGCCCATCCCACTGAAGGGTTCGCAAAGTGCCTGTCGTGTCGTTGGGCCGTTAAGGCACCGGGCATGCTTTGCATCAGGCGTTCTTGCTCCTAAACCTTGGGCCGGGGCCGAGAGGCCGCCGGCTGCTCCATCATGTGACGGGTTCGCTGCTGCGGGTTATTCCCAGGACAGCGCGCCGCCCGTCTGATACTCGATCACACGCGTCTCGAAGAAGTTGCGTTCCTTCTTCAGGTCGATCATCTCGCTCATCCACGGGAACGGGTTTTCCTCGTTCGGATACAGCGGGTCAAGGCCGATCTGCTGGCAACGGCGGTTGCTGATGAAGCGCAGATAGCTCTTGAACATCGACGCGTTCAAACCCAGCACGCCGCGCGGCATCGTGTCCTCGGCGTAGCGGTATTCGAGTTCGACAGCCTGCTTGAACAGCTCGCGGATCTCCGCACGGAATTCGGCGGTCCAGAGATGCGGATTCTCGAGCTTGATCTGGTTGATCAGGTCGATGCCGAAGTTGCAGTGCATCGACTCGTCGCGCAGGATGTACTGATATTGCTCTGCAGCACCCGTCATCTTGTTCTGGCGGCCGAGCGCGAGGATCTGCGTGAACCCGACATAGAAGAACAGGCCTTCCATGATGCAGGCGAACACGATCAGCGACTTCAGCAGCTTCTGATCCGCTTCGAGCGTGCCGGTCTTGAAGGCCGGATCCGTCAGCGTGTGGATGAACGGGATCAGGAATTCGTCCTTCGCGCGGATCGACGCGACCTCGTGGTACGCGTTGAAGATCTCGCCTTCATCGAGGCCGAGCGATTCGACGATGTACTGGTATGCGTGCGTGTGGATCGCCTCTTCGAACGCCTGGCGCAGCAGGAACTGCCGGCACTCGGGCGCCGTGATGTGGCGGTACGTGCCGAGCACGATGTTGTTCGCGGCGAGCGAATCGGCCGTCACGAAGAAGCCGAGGTTGCGCTTCACGATGCGGCGCTCGTCCTCGGTCAGACCGTTCGGGTCCTTCCACAGTGCGATGTCGCGGGACATGTTGATTTCCTGCGGCATCCAGTGGTTCGCGCAACCGGCCAGATACTTTTCCCACGCCCACTTGTACTTGAACGGCACCAGCTGATTGACGTCAGTCTGGCCGTTGATGATGCGCTTGTCGGCGACATTGACCCGCGCTTCCGTACCGCCGGCGGGAACAGCCGATGCTTGCGGGGGCACCGCAAGATCGCCTTCGAAAATGTCGCGGACCTGATGGGCGGCAGGCGTTGCAGCCTGCAGTCCGACAGCCATTCCTGCGGAGGTGCGCATCGCGTTTTGCTGCGCTCCGCTCGCGGGAGTTACGGCAGTCTTCTCGTCATCCCAGTTGAGCATAAATTCTCACCATCAATTTAGAACGGTTTGTACCATCTTTTCCTGAGCGATAAAAGGGTTCGCTCACGAAAAATCCTTTTTTCGATTCGCGTTGCGACCTCGATACAACACTTTGAGCAACGCATCGTCGTTCGTGCAGCGCGCGATGCGAGTCGCGCGTGTATCGCGAGGTGCGCTCGACGCATCGAACGCTGATCGAAACGCGACGTCGTCGGGGATGTTTCGATCGCTTGTCACTGCCTGCAACGCAGGTGCCGCGTTACAGATTCCTTATCATTTTTTTAGTTGAGAGCGGCGCACACTTCAACCTCGATCGGTCGTCGTGCGCGCCGCGCCGACCTGCTTCTCAGGTCAGCCGCACTGCGTTACTGGCACGCTTCGCACTCGTCGAAGCCCGGATCGCCCGGACGCATCGTGCACACCGGACCATCCGCCTCGACCGGCGCGAGTGCCGGCGCTGCGTTGACCGCGCCCGACGACGCATCGCCGCCCGCCGCACCGAAGCCGCCAGCCGCGCCTTGCGCGCCGCCGCTGCCCGAACCGCCGCCCGTCGGCACGGCGTTCAGCGCGCCGTGTGCGACCGTCGACTTCTCGACGTGCGTCGCCGCCATCGTGCGGAGGTAGTAGGTCGTCTTCAGGCCGCGCAGCCACGCGAGCTTGT
Organism: Burkholderia metallica; assembly: GCF_001718555.1. NCBI lineage: Bacteria > Pseudomonadati > Pseudomonadota > Betaproteobacteria > Burkholderiales > Burkholderiaceae > Burkholderia > Burkholderia metallica. The sequence goes on along the minus strand of NZ_CP013401.1, from coordinate 571,039 downwards.
AGACCTCGTCGAGCTTCTTGCCCGACGCGCCGCCCATGTAGATGTTCAGCGACTGCGCCTGGTCAATCCACTTCTGGCGACGCGATGCCGCTTCGACCAGCCACGTCGGGTCGACCTCGAACGCGGTCGCGTAGATCGCGCGCAGGTCGGCCGGGATGCGGTCGATGCGCGACAGCATGCCGTCGAAGTACTTCAGGTCGGCGACCATCACTTCGTCCCACAGGCCGCGCTCCTTCAGGTCGCGCACCAGGTACTCGTTCACCACCGTGAATTCGCCCGACAGGTTCGACTTCACGTACAGGTTCTGGAAGGTCGGCTCGATACACGCCGACACGCCGATGATGTTCGAGATCGTCGCCGTCGGCGCGATCGCGACGCAGTTCGAGTTGCGCATGCCGTGCGCGGCGATCCGCGAACGCAGCGACGTCCAGTCGAGCGACTCGGACGTGTCGACTTCGACATAGCCGCCGCGCGCTTCCGTCAGCAGCTTCAGCGTGTCCTGCGGGAGGATGCCGCGATCCCACAGCGAGCCGCGGTAGCTCGAGTAGCGGCCGCGCTCTTCGGCCAGCTCGGTCGACGCGTAGTACGCGTAGTAGCAGACCGCTTCCATCGAACGGTCGGCGAACTCGACCGCCTCTTGCGACGCGTACGGCGTGCGCAGCAGGTGCAGGCAGTCCTGGAAGCCCATGATGCCCATGCCGACCGGGCGGTGCTTCAGGTTCGAGTTACGCGCCTTCGGCACCGCGTAGTAGTTGATGTCGATCACGTTGTCGAGCATGCGCATCGCGACGCTGATCGTACGCTTGAGCTTGTCGTGGTCGAGCGCGTAGCTGCCGTCGGCCTGCTTCACCAGGTGGGCGACGAGGTTCACCGAGCCGAGGTTGCACACCGCGATTTCGGTGTCGCTCGTGTTCAGCGTGATTTCCGTGCACAGGTTCGACGAATGAACGACGCCGACGTGCTGCTGCGGCGAGCGCACGTTGCACGGATCCTTGAACGTGATCCACGGGTGGCCCGTCTCGAACAGCATGCCGAGCATCTTGCGCCAGAGCTGCTGCGCCGGGATCTTCTTGAACAGCTTGATCTCGCCGCGCGCGACCTTGTCTTCGTAAGCCGTGTAAGCCTTCTCGAAGTCCGCGCCGAACTTGTCGTGCAGGTCCGGGCAGGTCGACGGCGAGAACAGCGTCCAGTCGGCGCCTTCCATCACGCGCTTCATGAACAGGTCGGGAATCCAGTTCGCCGTGTTCATGTCGTGCGTCCGGCGGCGATCGTCACCGGTGTTCTTGCGCAGCTCGAGGAACTCCTCGATGTCGAGGTGCCACGATTCGAGGTACGCGCAGACCGCGCCCTTGCGCTTGCCGCCCTGGTTCACCGCGACGGCCGTGTCGTTCACGACCTTCAGGAACGGAACCACGCCTTGCGACTTGCCGTTCGTGCCCTTGATATGCGAGCCGAGTGCGCGCACGCGCGTCCAGTCGTTGCCGAGGCCGCCCGCGAACTTCGACAGCAGCGCGTTTTCCTTCAGCGCTTCATAGATGCCGTCGAGATCATCGGCGACCGTCGTCAGGTAGCACGACGACAGCTGCGAGCGGTGCGTGCCCGAGTTGAACAGCGTCGGCGTCGAGCTCATGAAGTCGAAGCTCGACAGCACGTTGTAGAACTCGATCGCGCGCGTTTCGCGGTCGATCTCGTTCAGCGACAGGCCCATTGCGACGCGCATGAAGAATGCCTGCGGCATTTCGATGCGGGTGCCGTCGACGTGCAGGAAGTAGCGGTCGTACAGCGTCTGCAGGCCGAGGTAGCCGAACTGCAGGTCGCGGTTCGCGTCGAGCGCTTCGCCGAGACGCTTCAGGTCGAACTGCAGCAGCTTGTCGTCGAGCAGGCCGGCGTCGACGCCGCGCTTCAGGAACTGCGGGAAGTATTCCGCGTAGCGGGTCGACATCTCGGCCTGGACGACTTCCTCGCCGAGGATCTCGCGACGGATCGTGTGCAGCAGGATGCGGGCCGTGACCTGGCTGTAGGCCGGGTCCTTTTCGATCATCGTGCGCGCAGCCAGGATCGCCGAGTCGTAGACCTGGCTCATCGGCACGCCGTCGTACAGGTTCTTCACCGTTTCCGCGACGATCGGGTCAGGGTTAACCGCAGCGCCGAGGCCGTCGCACGCCGACACGATCAGTGCGCGCAGCGCGTTCAGGTCGAGCGGACGCGTGACGCCGTTGTCGACGACGTTGATGCCGGTGCTCGCGTCGCCGCCCGCTGCCGCGGCTTCCTCGCCCGCATGCTGACGCTCGAGGTGACGCTTCTCGCGATACAGCACGTACGCACGCGCGACGTTGTGCTCGCCGCCGCGCATCAGCGCGAGTTCGACCTGGTCCTGGATGTCTTCGATATGGAACGTACCGCCGTTCGGGCGGCTGCGCACGAGCGCGCGCACGACGTTGTGCGTCAGCTGTTCGACCTGCTCGCGTACGCGCGCCGATGCCGCGCCCTGCCCGCCGTTGACGGCCAGGAAAGCCTTGGTCACCGCGATCGCGATCTTCGAGGGTTCGAACGACACCACGCTGCCGTTGCGGCGGATCACCTTGTAGTCGGCGAACGTGGCCTGCGGCGCGAGCGCCTTCGCGCCCTGTTCGGTCCCGCCGAGCGGACGGCTCGAGGCGCTCTCGTACTGGGACGTCGCGTTGTCGGTGGTTTGCATGTGCAAAGCTCCTGGTGTTGGATGGTGCGGAGAGAACCGCGGATTAAAACGAACGCTGCGCAACGCGGTGCGCGAGCGGTAAGAGGCGAGCGATGCGCCGGGGAAGCCGGTTCGGTCGATGCGCGACAACCGATCCGGTCGTGTGCTTCGTCATGTATACCCTGCCCCGTCGATGTTCGCTGCGCTGATCGCGACGTCCGGACCGCCCGGCCTGACACGTCGCCCTGAGAACCCTGTCCGCCGGCGTTGGCCGCCGGCCGGCGCCGCTCGGGTTTCCCCTGCGACACACACTATATCTAGTACAGAACCGCTCAACTGGCACCAAGTATAGTGGACATTCGGACGAGGTCAAAACGGATAATTTGAGACGAAGGTCTTGACATCGCTCGCGCGCAGACACGGCAAGGCATTGGTCGGAGAAAAAAATTTCTCCGGTCAAAAAACCCCGTGATCAGTGCTGACGGAAAGGAAAGTATTCGGCGGAAAAACCGGCATCGCTCGCGAAGCGTTGCCAATCGAAATGCGGGCCCGGGTCGGTCTTGCGGCCCGGTGCGACGTCCGAGTGTCCCGCGAATGCGTCGACCGGATAGCGGGCGACGAGCGCGCGGGAGAGCGCGGCGAGCGTCGCGTACTGCGCCGCCTCGAACGGCACGTCGTCCGCGCCTTCGAGCTCGATGCCGATCGAGAAGTCGTTGCAGCGCGGCCGGCCGAAGAACTCGGACGAGCCCGCATGCCACGCGCGCTCGTCGCACGACACGAACTGCACGAGCTCGCCGCTGCGGCGGATCAGGAAGTGCGCGGACACGCGTACGCCGCGCAGGTGGCTCTGGTAATAGGGGTGCGCATCGCAGTCGAGGCGATTGAGGAACAGCGCCTCGATCGCGTCGCCGCCGAACTCGCCGGGCGGCAGGCTGATGTTGTGGACCACCACGAGCGTCGGCACCGCGCCCGCGGGCCGCACCTCGAAGTTCGGCGACGGCGCATGGCGCGCTTCGCGCACCCAGCCGTTCGCGTCGACCGACAGCGGCACCGCGTCGCTCATCGCGCGTCGCGACCGCTCGTACGCGCGGCGTGGCGCTGCGCGTGCTCGGCGCTGCAGAAGTAGTCGCCGCCCGCGGCGACGGCGTCGCCCTTCGGCGCATGCACGCCGCATTCGGCACAGCGCACCATCGGCTCGGGCAGCGAGCGCGTGCCGCCGTTCGGGCGCGCGGCGCCCGCGCTACCGGCGCCGGGCATGCCGTCGTCACCCGGGCCGCGGCCGGTGCGCGCCTGCGCGTGCTCCTGGGCCTGGCGCAGCTTGCGCGCGATCCACGAACCCGCGAAGAAAAGAAGAATCAGGAGAAGAATCTGTCGCATCGGAAACCTGCGGTCAAACCACGGAACGGTGCAGCAGCACCTCGAAAACGAACCGGCTGCCGACATACGCGAGCAGCAGCGCGGCGAACGACACGAGCACCCAGCGCGCCGCACCGCGGCCACGCCAGCCCGACGTCTTGCGAGCGACCAGCAGGCCGCCGAACATCAGCCACGACAGGATCGCGAAGACGGTCTTGTGGTCGAGCCGCAGCGCGCGCGCGTCGACCTGCTCGCTGAACAGGATGCCCGACGCGAGCGTCAGCGTGAGCAGCACGAAGCCGGCGCCGATCAGGCGGAACAGCAGCTTCTCGAGCGTGAGCAGCGGCGGCAGCGTTTCGAGCCAGCTCGCGATCCAGCCCGTCGAGCCTTCGCGCCCGCCGCTTCTCAGCGACTGCAGCCGCCGCTCGACCATCAGCATCAGGACCGCGTGCAGCGCGGCGATCGCGAACAGGCCGTACGCGATGTTCGCGATCAGGAAGTGCAGCTTGAACAGCGGCGCTGCGGCATAAGGAAGCACCCGCACGCCGCCGAACACGAGCGGCAGCAGCGACGCGCCGCAGGCGAGCGGCAGCACCAGCAGGCGCAGGCTGTCGAGCGGGAAGAAGAAGCTCTCGATCCAGTAGATGCCGGCGCCGAGCCAGAACATCGCGGACAGCGCGAACGCGAAGCCGAACACCATCGCGTCGTTCGGGAAAATCGTCATGTGGAGCAGCACGCCGTGCGCGACGAGCGCGGCAAACAGCAGCGCGCGGCCGGCCCCGCTCATCCCGGACGCGGCGGACGCGGGAACCGGCACGGCCGGCACGCTCGCGACGAGCGGCGTCGCGCCCTGGCGGTGCGTGCGCCAGCCTGCAACGGCGAGGCCGCCGTACAGGAATGCGGTGAGGGCATACAGTACAATATCCATGTTCGAAGTTTACACTAGGCCCCCTTCCCGCGACGGCTCCCTTTATTCGGTTCCGCCGCGCCTTCGGGCCCCACTGTCCATCGCTCCCCATGCTCGACAATCTCACTCAACGGATGGCGCGCGTCGTCAAGACGCTGCGCGGCGAGGCCCGGCTCACCGAGGCGAACACGCAGGAGATGCTCCGCGAGGTGCGTCTCGCGCTGCTGGAAGCCGACGTGTCGCTGCCGGTCGTTCGCGAATTCATCGCCAAGGTCAAGGAAAAGGCGCTCGGCGAAGAAGTGATCAGCAGCCTGTCGCCGGGCCAGGCGCTCGTCGGCGTGGTCCAGAAGGAACTGACCGCCGTGATCGGCGGCGACTACGAGGGCAAGGCCGCCGAGCTGAACCTCGCGGTCACGCCGCCCGCCGTGATCCTGATGGCCGGCCTGCAGGGCGCCGGCAAGACCACGACCGTCGGCAAGCTCGCGAAGCTGCTGCGCGAGAAGCACAAGAAGAAGGTGCTGACCGTGTCGTGCGACGTGTATCGCCCGGCCGCGATCATGCAGCTGAAAACGGTGAGCGAACAGGTCGGCGCCGACTTCTTCCCGTCCACGCCGGACCAGAAGCCCGTCGACATCGCGGTCGCGGCCGTCGACTGGGCGAAGCGCCACTACCATGACGTGCTGATCGTCGACACGGCCGGCCGCCTCGGCATCGACGAGGCGATGATGCAGGAAATCGCCGCGCTGCACGGCACGCTGAAGCCGGCCGAAACGCTGTTCGTCGTCGACGCGATGCTCGGCCAGGACGCGGTCAACACCGCGAAGGCGTTCAACGACACGCTGCCGCTCACCGGCGTCGTGCTGACCAAGCTCGACGGCGATTCGCGCGGCGGCGCCGCGCTGTCGGTGCGTCACGTCACGGGCAAGCCGATCAAGTTCGTCGGCGTCGCCGAGAAGCTCGACGGCCTCGAGGTGTTTCACCCCGACCGGATGGCGAACCGGATCCTCGGCATGGGCGACATCCTCGCGCTCGTCGAGGAGGCCCAGCGCGGCGTCGACGTGCAGGCCGCGCAGAAGCTCGCCGACAAGGTCAAGAAGGGCGGCGATTTCGACCTGAACGATTTCCGCGCGCAGATCTCCCAGATGAAGAACATGGGCGGCCTGTCGTCGCTGATGGACAAGCTGCCCGCGCAGTTCCAGCAGGCGGCGGCCGGCGCCGACATGGGCCAGGCCGAGAAGTCGATCCGCCGGATGGAAGGCATCATCAGCTCGATGACGCCCGCCGAGCGCGCGAAACCCGAAATCATCAAGGCGACGCGCAAGCGCCGCATTGCAGCCGGCGCGGGCGTGCCGGTGCAGGAAGTCAACCGGATGCTGAACCAGTACGACCAGATGCGTACGATGATGAAGAAGCTGAAGGGCGGCAACATGCAGAAGATGATGCGCGGCCTGAAGGGCATGATGCCCGGCATGCGCTGATTCCGCCCGTCGGCCGGCGCGCGGGTTTTTGCTGTAGCGCGCGCCCGCCGTTCTGCTTCATTCTTATTTGTATACCGACTGCCCGCCAGAACACATGAACCGCGAAGAAGCCCTCCACATTTTCAGCCACTCCGAAGAGATCGTCTCGGCGGACGCCGTCAACGCGTCGATCTCCAAGATGGCCGACGCGATCCGCGCCGAGATCGGCGACGCGTTCCCGCTCGTTCTCTCGGTGATGGGCGGCGCCGCGGTGTTTACCGGGATGCTGCTGCCGCATCTCGATTTCCCGCTCGAATTCGACTACATCCACCTGACCCGCTACCGCAACACGACGCAGGGCAGCCCGGAGATGCACTGGCGCGTCGCGCCGCGCGAATCGGTGAAGGATCGCATCGTGCTCGTGCTCGACGACATCCTCGACGAAGGCGAGACGATGGCCGCGATCCGCGACCGCATCCTCGACATGGGCGCGAAGCGCTTCATGTCGGCCGTGCTGTGCGAGAAGACGCTCGCGAAGGCGAAGCCGCTGCACCCCGACTTCTGCGGCTTCGCGGTGCCGGACCGCTACGTGTTCGGCTGCGGGATGGATGCGAAGGGCTACTGGCGCAACCTGCCGACGATCCGCGCGCTCACCACGAACGTCTGAGCGCCCCGCTGCGCACGATATAAATAGCAAGCGGCGCTCCGGTTTCCCGGAGCGCCGCTTTTTTTACGGACGCGCGCCGCCTTGCCCTACAGCTGGTGCACGAACGCGCGGATGCCGCCCAGCATCATCTCGACCGAAATCGCGACGAGCACGAGGCCCATCAGCCGCTCGAACGCGGCGACGGTCCGCTCGCCGATCCATTGCTGGATGCGCTCGGCCAGCACCAGCGTCACCGCGCAGACGATCATCGTGACGGTCAGCGCGCCGACCCACTCGAGCATCTTGCCCGGCGCTTGCGACGTCAGCAGCATCACCGTCGCGAGCGCGGACGGCCCGGCAAGCGCCGGAATCGCCAGCGGCACGATGAACGGCTCTCCACCGGCACGCGGATCGTTGCCGAGCGCGCCGTCCGGATGCGGGAAGATCATCCGCAACGCGATCAGGAACAGCACGATCCCGCCGCCGAGCCGCAGCGACAGGTCGGTGAGGCTCATCATCCGCAGGAAACGGTCGCCGACCAGCATGAAGAACAGCAGGATCACGAACGCGATCCCCACTTCACGCAGGATCAGCTTCACGCGCCGCTCGCGCGGCACGTCCCGCATCGCCGAGATGAACAGCGGGATGTTGCCGAGCGGATCGGTGATCAACACCAGGAGCACGGTGGCCGACAGGAAGGTGTATTCCACCGCGTTCCCCGGTCGGTGCGCTTAGCGTGCGAGCGCGGCGCGGATCTTCTCCGCGACCGTCGCCGCGGCCGCATCGGCCGGCAGCAGCGTCGCTTCGGCGTCGCGGCGGCCCTGATACTCGATCTTGCCTTCCTTCAGGCCTCGCTCGCCGATCACGAGGCGATGCGGCACGCCGATCAGCTCCCAGTCGGCGAACATCACGCCCGGGCGCTCGCCGCGATCGTCGAGGATCACGTCGATGCCGGCGGCGACGAGTTCCGCGTACAGCTTGTCGGCGGTCTCGCGCACCATGTCGCTGCGGTCATAGCCCATCGGGCACAGCACGACCTCGAACGGCGCGATCGACTCGGGCCAGATGATGCCGCGGTCGTCGAAGTTCTGCTCGATCGCCGCGCCGAGAATACGCGTGACGCCGACCCCGTAGCAGCCCATCAGCATCGGCTGCGGCTTGCCCGACTCGTCGAGGAACGTCGCGCCCATCGCTTCCGAATACTTGGTGCCGAGCTGGAACACGTGGCCCACCTCGATGCCGCGGCAGATGTCGATCACGCCCTTGCCGTCCGGCGACGGGTCGCCCTTCTTCACGTTGCGCACGTCGGCGACGTCCGGCTCCGGCAGGTCGCGGCCCCAGTTCACGCCCGCGATGTGATAGTCGACCTCGTTCGCGCCGACGACGAAGTCGCTCATGTTCGCGACCGTGCGATCGGCGATCACCTTCACCGGCTTCTTCGTGCCGACCGGGCCGAGATAGCCCGGCGGCGTGCCGAACCACTCGACGATTTCCTGCTCGGTCGCGAAGCGATGGTTCTTCAGGCCCGGCAGCTTCGACACCTTGATCTCGTTCAGGTCGTGGTCGCCGCGCAGCATCACGAGCCAGATGGTCGGCTCGGCGCCTTCGTTGTCGGTGGCGAGCACGATCGACTTGATCGTGCGCTCGAGCGGGATCGCCAGCAGCTCGGCGACGGCTTCGCACTTCGCCTTGCCGGGCGTCGCGACCTTCTCCATCGCTTCGGCCGGCGCCGCGCGCCGGGCGATCAGCGGCAGCGCTTCGGCCGCTTCGACGTTCGCCGCGAAGTCGGACGTCGGGCAGTAGGCGATCGCGTCTTCGCCGGTATCGGCGATCACGTGGAATTCATGCGAGAAGTTGCCGCCGATCGAGCCGCTGTCGGCCGCGACCGCACGGAATTCGAGGCCGAGGCGCGTGAAGATGCGCACGTACGCGTCGTACATCTTGCGATACGACTCGTTCAGGCCGGCCGCGTCCTTGTCGAACGAATACGCGTCCTTCATGATGAATTCGCGGCCGCGCATCACGCCGAAGCGCGGACGGATCTCGTCGCGGAACTTCGTCTGGATCTGGTAGAAGTTCACCGGCATCTGCCGGTAGCTCTTGATCTGGTTGCGCGCGATGTCGGTGATGACTTCCTCGTGCGTCGGTCCGATCACGAAGTCGTTGTCCTTGCGGTCCTTGAAGCGCAGCAGCTCGGGGCCGTACTGTTCCCAGCGGCCCGATTCCTGCCACAGCTCGGCCGGCTGCACGGCCGGCATCAGCAGCTCGATGGCGCCCGCCCGGTTCATTTCCTCGCGCACGATCGCCTCGACCTTGCGAATCGAACGCAGGCCGACCGGCAGGTAGTTGTAGATGCCGCCGGCGACACGACGGATCATGCCGGCGCGCACCATCAGCTTGTGGCTGACGATCTCTGCGTCGGCGGGTGCTTCTTTCAGGGTGCCGATAAAGAAACGGGAAGCTTTCATGCGGACGGTTCCAAAAACGGCGCCCCCAGGCGGGGCGCCCGAAAAAGTTTCAAGGTGAAAAAGCTGCGCGCGACGAACGACGATGGCGCAGATGACGTAGCAGACTAATCAGGGACAATTCAGCCGGTGCCCCCCGTGCGGATTCGCTCCGTCACGGTGCGCAGCGCCCGTTATCTGTTTATAATCAAAGCAATTTTAAAGGATTCGAAGGTGGTTGTATGCTGGATCGTGAAGGCTTTCGCCCGAACGTCGGCATCATCCTCTTGAACGCGCGCAACGAGGTGTTTTGGGGCAAGCGGCTCCGCGAGCATTCCTGGCAGTTTCCTCAAGGTGGGATCAAGTACGGTGAGACCCCCATGCAGGCGATGTACCGGGAGCTGCACGAGGAAACGGGCCTGCATCCGGAACACGTCAAGATAATCGGCCGCACTCGCGACTGGTTGCGTTACGAGGTGCCTGACAAGTTCATCAAACGCGAAGTACGCGGTCATTACCGCGGCCAGAAGCAGATCTGGTTCCTGCTGCGGATGGTCGGACGCGATTGCGACATTTGCTTGCGCGCGACCGACCACCCGGAGTTCGATGCGTGGCGCTGGAACGAGTACTGGGTGCCGCTCGATGCGGTGATCGAGTTCAAGCGGGATGTCTATCAGTTGGCGCTGACGGAACTGTCGCGCTTCCTGCGCCGCCCGGCGCAGCGAGCCGAGAAGCCGCGCGGGCCGCGTGTGTCGCGCTATCCGCGCGTCATCGGCGCACAGGCCCAGCAAACGCTGACGATTGTCGACACATCGGTAGTCTGTTCGGAGATCGAAGTGGAAGCGAGCACGCTCGACGAGATGCCGCCCCGCGAGATCGTCGGCAAATGACGAATCGAACTGCATGACCGGGCGCGACCTTGGTGTCGCGCCCTTTTTTTACGAGGAATGCATATTGAAAGCGATTGCTCTCGCGCTCGCATCGATTGCCGCGGCGGCCACGCTGGCAGGTTGCGCGAATTCGAAGACGCCGACCAACAAGGATGACAGCGAGTTCGTGTATCTGCTGGACCGCCAGGGCACCTGGAAGGAGAACACGGTCGACACGCTGCCGCCGCTGCCGCAGACGGCCGACCTGCTGCCGTTCAACGTGTCGCAGAACACGCCGCTCCAGTTCTTCGTCGATGCGAAGTCGCTCGCGGTCGGCACCGACGGCGTCGTGCGCTACGCCGTCGTCATCACGAGCCCGGCCGGCGCGCGCAACGTGAACTACGAGGGCATCCGCTGCGACACCTACGAATGGCGCCAGTATGCCGGCCTGAATTCGGAACACGACGGCTGGGATCGCACGGTCGAGAACGACTGGCGACGCATCGAGAACGGCGAGTTGAACGCCTACCACTCGGCGCTCTATCAGGACTACTTCTGCGCGAACAAGATGCCGCAGGGCTCGACCCGGCAGATCCTGGAGAACATCCGTTTTCATCGTACCGCAATGAGCCAGTTGCGCTGACGGCGCGCGCTGCACACACTGTCCGCCGCACGAAAAAGCCCGCATCGCGCGGGCTTTTTCATTTGACGACCGGCACCGGCACCGCGAAGGACTACACCAGCACCAGGTTGTCGCGATGGATCAGTTCGGGCTCCAGCATGTAGCCGAGTACGGATTCGATCTCGCCGCTCGGCTTGCGGTGAATCAGTTTCGTCTCCGCACTGCTGTAGTTCGTGAGCCCACGCGCCACTTCGCGCCCGTCGGGGCCGACACACGCGATGACTTCGCCGCGCGCAAACGCGCCCTGCACGTCGATCACGCCGATCGGCAGCAGGCTCTTGCCGCCGGCCGTCAGCTTCTCGACCGCGCCCGCGTCGAGCACGACATGGCCGCGCACCTGAAGATGGTCGGCCATCCACTGCTTGCGCGCCGCCATCCGCGCGGTACGCGCGATCAGCTGCGTGCCGATCGCCTCGCCGGCCGCCAGACGCACGAGCACGTCGGCCTCCCGGCCGCTCGCGATCACCGTATTCGCGCCGCTGTGCGCCGCGCGCTTCGCCGCGAGGATCTTCGTCAGCATCCCGCCGCGGCCGAGGCTCGAGCCCGCGCCGCCCGCCATCGCCTCGAGTTCCGGCGCGCCCGCATTGGCCTCCGCAACCAGCGTCGCGTTCGGATCCTTGCGCGGATCGGCCGTGAACAGCCCCGACTGGTCGGTCAGGATGATCAGCGCATCGCCTTCGATCAGGTTGGCGACGAGCGCACCGAGGGTATCGTTGTCGCCGAACTTGATTTCGTCGGTGACGACCGTGTCGTTCTCGTTGATGATCGGCACGACGCCGAGCCGCAACAGCGTCAGCAGCGTCGAGCGCGCATTCAGGTAGCGCTCGCGGTCCGCCAGGTCGGCATGCGTCAGCAGGATCTGCGCGGTGCGGATGTCGTGCTCGGTGAAGCGGCTCTCATAGACCTGCGCGAGCCCCATCTGGCCGACCGCGGCCGCGGCCTGCAGCTCGTCGATTTCCCGCGGCCGCTTGCTCCAGCCGAGCCGCTGCATCCCTTCGGCAATCGCACCCGAGCTGACGAGCACGACCTCCTTTCCCTGGGCGCGCAACGCCGCGATCTGGGCCGCCCAGCGACCGATTGCGGCATGATCGAGCCCCTTGCCGTCGTTGGTCACGAGGCTGGAGCCCACCTTCACCACCAATCGCTTCGAATCCGCGATGATCGAACGCATCCTGCACTGTCTCCTGTATCTGATGCCTGCCCGGCCGGGTACGACTGAACGCCGGCGCCGGGCGGCACGCCCGGCGCGTGACGGAACCGCTCAGGCGTCGTCGTCCGGCGCTGCATCGCCCTTCGCAGGCGGCGCGTCGCGGAAACGCACGTCTGCCGCGAGATCTTCCGCCTCCGCCGCGCGATGCGCGTCCGAATGTTCGGAGAGGTAGTCGTAGATCGCGTAGCACAGCGCTTCACAGCCCTGACCCGTCAGCGCCGAGATCTCGAACACCGGGCCGTCCCACTCGAAGCGCTCGAGGAAATCCGCGACGCGCGCCTTGCGCTCGTCTTCCGGCACCATGTCGAGCTTGTTGAGCACGAGCCAGCGCGGCTTCTCGTAGAGCGCCTCGTCGTACTTGCGCAGCTCGCCGACGATCGCCTTCGCTTCCGCGACCGGATCGACGCTTTCGTCGAACGGCGCGAGATCGACCAGATGCAGCAGCACGCCGGTGCGCTGCAGGTGGCGCAGGAACTGATGGCCGAGGCCCGCGCCTTCGGCGGCGCCCTCGATCAGCCCCGGAATGTCGGCGATCACGAAGCTCTTGCTCGGGCCGACACGCACCACGCCGAGATTCGGCGCCAGCGTCGTGAACGGGTAGTCGGCGATTTTCGGCCGCGCGTTCGACACCGACGAAATGAAGGTCGACTTGCCTGCGTTCGGCATGCCGAGCAGGCCGACGTCGGCGAGCACCTTCAGCTCGAGTCTCAACATGCGACGCTCGCCGGGCTTGCCGTCCGTCTTCTGGCGCGGCGCGCGGTTCGTGCTCGACTTGAAATGCAGGTTGCCGAGACCGCCGGCGCCGCCCTGCGCGAGCATCACCTGCTGGTCGTGCTCGGTCAGGTCGGCGATCAGCTCGCCGGTATCCATGTCGGTGATGATCGTGCCGACCGGCATGCGCAGCGTGACGTCGTCACCACCCTTGCCATAGCAATCGGAGCCGCGCCCGTTTTCGCCGTTGCGAGCGAGGTGCTTCTTCGCGTAACGGTAGTCGATCAGCGTGTTGATGTTGCGGTCGGCGATCGCGTAAACGCTACCGCCCCGGCCGCCGTCGCCGCCGTCCGGCCCGCCGAACGGGACGAATTTCTCGCGGCGCATCGACGCACTGCCATCGCCTCCGTCGCCGGCGATGACTTCGATTCGTGCTTCGTCAATGAACTTCATTCGTCACTCCGCCCAGTATTTCCGCTATTGTGCCGCGCGCCGGCACGCTTGAACAATCTGCCGATCGGCCGATCGTACGCCGGTTGCGCGAGGGTCGCCGATGCGCATGTACGCCCGGCGACCCAATAAAAAAGGCCCCGCGAAGACTGCGGGGCCTTTCGGCTACGAAGCCCGTAGGTGCCTGAACTTAGGCAGCCGCCGGGACGACGATGACCAGATGCTTCTTGTCCGCGCCCTTCGTCGCGAACTTGACGTGACCGTCGACCAGCGCGAACAGGGTGTGATCCTTGCCCATGCCGACGTTCTCGCCTGCGTGCATGCGCGTACCGCGCTGACGCACGATGATGCCGCCGGCATTGATTGCCTGGCCGCCGTACACTTTCACGCCGAGACGTTTCGACTCGGAGTCGCGGCCGTTCCGGGAAGAGCCGCCTGCCTTTTTGTGTGCCATCTGATTGCTCCTTTACCGAGGCGCTTACGCGTTGATCGCGTCGATGCGCAGCTCAGTGTAGTTCTGGCGGTGGCCGCCGTGCTTTTGGTAGTGCTTCCGGCGACGCATCTTGAAGATGGTGACCTTGGCATGACGACCGTGCGACACAACGGTGGCCTTGACGGAAGCCCCACTGACCAGCGGCGTACCGAACTTAATCGATTCGCCTTCGCCCACTGCGAGAACCTGGTCGAGCGTGATTTCAGCGTCAATGTCAGCCGGTATCTGTTCTACTTTGAGTTTTTCGCCAACGGCAACCTTGTACTGCTTGCCGCCGGTTTTTATGACCGCGTACATTGAGAACCTCACTCTGGATCCAATTTTTCCGCACACCACGCGCGGAAAACACGTGATTATACATGGGGTTAGCACCCAAGTCAAAACCGATCGACGATTGCCGCGCGCGGGCCTCGGCCGAACGGCCAAATTCGCAGCCGCGGCACGCGTGACAGACCGGGATATCGCGGATTCGACTTATAATCCGCGGCATCACCCAATTCCATCATCATGTCGTCGTCCACCGCCTCCCCCACCCTCAGCGCCGCCCATCTGCTCGCTCCGATCACCAGTGACATGGAGCAGGTGAATCGCGTTATCCGGCAAAGCCTCGCGTCCGACGTGCTGCTGATCAACCAGATCGCCGAGTACATCATCGGTGCGGGCGGCAAGCGGCTGCGTCCGGCGTTGCTGCTGCTCGTCGCCGGCGCGCTCGGCGAGACGTCGCACCAGCGGCACGTGCTGGCGGCCGTCGTCGAGTTCATCCACACGGCCACGCTGCTGCACGACGACGTCGTCGACGAATCCGAGCTGCGCCGCGGCCGCCAGACCGCCAATGCGCTGTTCGGCAACGCGGCGAGCGTGCTGGTAGGCGACTACCTCTATTCGCGTTCGTTCGAGATGATGGTCGGCGTGGGCAAGATGCGCGTGATGGAGATCCTGTCCGAAGCGACGACCATCATTTCCGAAGGCGAGGTGCTGCAGCTCCTGAACATGCATGACGCGGACGTCGACGAAACGCGCTACATGCAGGTGATCCGCTACAAGACGGCCAAGCTGTTCGAGGCGTCCGCCCGCCTGGGCGCGGTACTCGCGGGCGCCGATGCGCCGACCGAAGCCGCCGCCGCCGAATACGGCCGCCGGATCGGCACCGCATTCCAGATCATGGACGACTGGCTCGACTACGCAGGCACCGCCGAGGCGATGGGCAAGAACGCCGGCGACGACCTTCGCGAAGGCAAGCCGACGCTGCCGCTCATCCATCTGATCGAACGCGGCACGCCCGAACAGTCGGCGCTGGCGCGCGAGGCGATCGAACAGGGCGGCACCGATCGCTTCGACACGATTTTCGAAGCAATCACGCGCTCGGGCGCACTGGATCACACGCTCGAATGCGCACGCCAGGAAGCACAGGCGGCCGCAGCGGCGATCGCCGCGTTCCCCGATTCGACGTACAAGGAAAGCCTGCTCGGGTTGTGCTCGTACTCGACGTCGCGGCAGTCTTGATTGCATCGCGTCGTCGCGATGGTTGCGACGACATACGTTCGATACGGGAAAATCGCCCGTCTCGAAAAATTTCTTCTCCAAGGCCTTCCCTTTTTGAAGAAACGTCGTTATAGTTATGTTCTTGCTCGACGACGCAGCGGTCTTGAAGAAGACTGCACAATCGGAAGAGTCCAAATCGGGGTGTAGCTTAGCCTGGTAGAGCGCTACGTTCGGGACGTAGAGGCCGGAGGTTCGAATCCTCTCACCCCGACCAGATTTGTAAAAAACCGTGCACGATGTGCACGGTTTTTTTTTGCCCGGCCGCCGTGGGCCCCGTCGTATCGTGCACGACACATCGCGGCCGCCGGCCTCTGCTATATTCCCTCCATTCCTGTCCTTCACTGCCCTTCCAACGCGTGGACCAAATTCCCTTATGGGCGCAAATCGGCGCCGTCTTTCTGCTTCTCCTCTGTTCCAGCTTCTTTTCCATTTCCGAGACCGCGATGATGGCGCTCAACCGCCATCGACTGAAGCATCTCGCGAGCCAGGGCGCGCTCGGCGCCAAGACCACGCAGGGGCTGCTGACGCGCACCGACCTGCTGCTCAGCGTGATCCTGATCGGCAACAACCTGTTCAACACGATCATCCCGGTCCTGACGACATCGCTCGCGCTCCATACGTTCGGCCGCAATAATCTTGCACTGTCGATCGCGACCGGCATCGTCGCGTTCCTGATCATCGTGTTCGCCGAAATCGCGCCGAAGATCGTCGGTGCGACGTTCCCCGAGCGCATCGCGCTGCCCGCGAGCCTCGTGATCGCGCCGCTGATGCGGGTGTTCAAGCCGATCGTCTGGTTCGTCAACGCGCTCGCGAACGGCGTGCTGTGGGTGCTGCGCATCAACACGAAGAAGGGTCGCGACCAGCGCATGTCGGCCGACGAGCTGAGGGCGATCGTGCTCGAATCGAGCAGTTTCATGCCGACCAAGCACCGCAGCATCCTGCTCAACCTGTTCGACCTCGAGAACATCACGGTCGACGACGTGATGGTGCCGCGCCGCCAGATCGAGTCGCTCAACTTCTACGCGCCGCTGGACGACATCCTGCACCAGCTCGAAACCTGTTATCACAACCGGCTCGTCGTCTACGAAGGCGACATCGACAAGGTGCTCGGCGTGCTGCATGTCCGCAAGACGCTGACCGCGCTGCACAACCAGGAGTTCGACCGCGAGACGCTGCGCGCACTGCTCGCCGAGCCGTACTACGTGCCGTCCGGCACACCGGTCGTCCAGCAGCTTCAGTTTTTCCAGGAAACGCGGCAGCGGACCGCGCTCGTCGTCAACGAATACGGCGAGCTCGAAGGGCTCGTCACGCCGGAAGACATCATCGAGGAGCTGATCGGCGAATTCACGACGTCGATGCCGCGCAGCGAACGCGCGGGCGGCTGGGACGAGAAAGGCGAATGCATCGTGTCGGCGAGCATGCCGCTGCGCGAACTGAATCGCTGGCTGCACCTGAAGCTGCCGACCGACGGGCCGAAGACGCTGAACGGACTCGTGCTCGAAATCCTCGAGGAAATTCCGGAAGACGACGTGTGCGTGAAGATCGGCGACGTGATGCTCGAGGTGATGCGCAGCGACGATCAGGCCGTGCGCACCGTCAAGCTCTTCAAGCCGCGCGGCTCGCGCACCGCACGCACGGCCACGCGCTAGCCGAACGGCCGACTGCCGGCGCCGCCCGAGACGCGCGACCATCTGTCGGTCACGGTCAACAGGCGGCCCGCGGGCCGGCTCACATGCATTTCCCTCCTCCCGGGGCGCAGGCGCGCACGCAGCCGCTCCCCACCCACTCCGACGCATCGTCCGCCCCCGCCCCGCGTGCGCTCGACGCGGCCCAGCTCGACGATGCGCCCGCCGTGCGGCTGCTGACGGACACACTCCACGCAGCACGCGTGCGCGACGCGTCCGACATCCACATCGAGCCGTTCGAGGCCGGCTGGCGCATCCGGCTGCGCATCGACGGTGTGCTGCACGAACATGTGCGGCCGCCGCTGCACCTGCGCGACGCGCTCGTCACGCGGATCAAGGTGCTCGCGCGCATGGACATCGCCGAGCGGCGGCTCCCGCAGGACGGCAGGCTGCGCATCGCGATCGACGGCGGCACGCGCGGCGACTACCGGGTCAGCTCACTGCCCACGTTGTTCGGCGAAAAGCTCGTGCTGCGGCGCCTCGAAACGCTGCCGCCCGACCTCACGCTCGCTCGCCTCGGCTTCGACGCACGGCAGGCGGCCACGGTGGAGGCCGCGATACGCGCACCGCACGGTCTCGTGCTCGTCACGGGCCCGACCGGCAGCGGCAAGACGCTGTCGCTCTATTGCGCGCTGCAGATGCTCGATCGCGACGCGCACAACGTCTGCACGGTCGAGGACCCCGCCGAGATCCAGCTCGACGGCATCAGCCAGGTCGGTGTCGCCGAAAAGGCGGGGCTCACGTTCGCGACCGCACTGCGCGCGCTGCTGCGGCAGGATCCGGACATCCTCATGGTCGGCGAGATTCGCGATGCGGAGACGGCCGACGTCGCGATCAAGGCCGCGCAGACCGGCCATCTCGTCCTGTCGACGCTGCACACGAACGACGCGCCCGCCGCCGTCGCGCGGCTGCTCGACATCGGCGTCGCCCCGTACAACCTCGCGGCCGCGCTGCACCTCGTCACCGCACAGCGCCTCGTCCGGCGGCTGTGCACCGCGTGCCGCGCGCCCTCGGACGCACCCGAACCCGTCCTGCGCGAAGCCGGCTGCGACCCGGCGGCCCTCGCGGCCGGATGGCGGCCGTTCGTCGCGCGAGGCTGTTCAGCCTGCCACGGCATCGGCTATCGCGGCCGTATCGGCCTGCATCAGACGATGCCGGTATCGTCCGGGCTGGCGGAACGCATCGTCGCACGGGCGAGCGTCGGCGAACTCGCGCAATGCGCGGCGGCCGAAGGCGTGCGCAGTCTGCGCGACGCCGCACTCGCGCGCGTCCACGACGGCACGACGAGCATCGCGGAAGCCCTCGCCGCGACACCAGCAGCATGAGTATGCGCACACCGCCGCGCGAAACCCGCTTCGCGTGGCGCGGCCGTCGTCGCGACGGCGTGGCGCGCCGGGGAATCGTCATCGCGTTCGACGCCGCGAGCGCACGCTCGGCACTCGCGCGCGACGGCGTCGCGGTGCTGTCGCTCGACGTCCGCGGGCCGGCCCGGCCACCGACGGCCGGTGCGCGCGACGTCACGCGCTTTACGCGCCAGCTCGCGAGCCTGCTGCAAGCCGGGTTGCCGCTCGCACCGTCGCTCGAGATGCTCGCACGTACGCGGCCATACGACGGCCTGCCGCGCATCGCCGCGGGGCTCGCCCGCGAGATCGTCGGCGGCCGGCGCTTCGCCGATGCGCTCGCGCGCTATCCGGCGCAGTTCGGCACGCTGTATCGGCAACTGATCGAGGTCGGCGAGGCGTCCGGCTCGCTCGGCGTCGTGCTGACACGGGTCGCGGAACATCGCGAGCGCGCCGACGCGCAATGGCGCAAACTGCGTGCCGCGCTCGCGTACCCGGCAGCAGTGATCCTGTTCGGACTCGCGATCTCGGCCGCGCTGATGGTGTGGGTCGTACCGACGTTCCGCCAGATCTTCGACGGTTTCGGCGCCGCACTGCCGGCGCCGACCCGCGCGCTGCTCGCATTGTCCTCCGTGCTGTCCGCATGGGGCGGCGTGCTCGTTGCCGGTACGGTGGCAGCCGGGCTGGCCGCCCATCGCGCGCTGCGGCGCTCGGCCCCGCTGCGCCATGCCGTCGCCCGGCACCTGCTGCGTGCGCCGCTCGCAGGTAACGCGCTGACGCGGTTCGCGACTGCACGCTGGTGCCGCTCGCTTGCGACCCTGCTCGGCGCGGGCGTACCGCTCGCCGATGCGTTCGCCACGCTCGAGCGCACGGCCGGCCATCCGGTGTTCGAGCGCGCCACCGCGCACATCGCGGCCCGCGTGCTGCACGGCGCGCGTCTCGCCGACGCGATGCAGGCGGCCGGCTGCTTTCCGGACGACGTCGTGCAGCCGATCGCCGTCGCCGAGGAAACTGGTGCGCTCGATACGATGCTCGCCGACATCGCCGCGCTGTGCGAACGCCAGCTCGACGCGCGTCTCGATGCGCTCGCCGCGCTCGGCGAACCGCTGATCGTGATCGTGCTGGGCGCACTCGTCGGCGGCCTCGTGATTGCGATGTACTTGCCCATCCTTCAGCTCGGCAACGTGGTGTAGCATCGCAACCGATTCTGTCGCCTTTTTAGTCCGAACCGTGAGCCTCATGACGCCAGCGCCCCTGTCCGCCGTTACCGATTCGTCCGAGAGCACGCTGCTCGCGCTGACGATGCTGCCGCCTGCGCTGCAGTATGCGTTCGCGGTCGTCATCGGCCTTTGCGTCGGCAGCTTCCTGAACGTGGTCGTGCACCGGCTGCCCGTGATGATGCAGCGCGCGTGGCAGGCCGAGATCGACGAGGCGACCGGCAACGCGAGCGCGCCCCCCGACGACGGCTATCCGCCGCGCTACGATCTGTGGCACCCGCGCAGCGCCTGTCCGCACTGCGGCCACGTGCTGCGAGCATGGGAAAACATCCCGCTCGTCAGCTACCTGATGCAGCGTGGCCGCTGCCGCCGCTGCGGCCACGCGATCAGCATCCGCTACCCGCTCGTCGAGCTCGTGTGCGCACTGCTCGCCGCCGGCTCGCTCGCGGCATTCGGGCCGACCGTCGCCGCGCTTGCCGCGTTCGCGCTGTGCGCCGCGCTGCTCGCGATGAGCGCGATCGACATCCGGACGGGCTACCTGCCCGACTCGATGACGCTGCCGCTCCTCTGGGCGGGGCTCGCGCTGAACCTCGGCGGCACGTTCACGTCGCTGCGCTCGGCCGTGATCGGCGCGATGGCCGGCTATCTGTTCCTGTGGTCGATCTACTGGCTGTTCAAATGGCTGCGCGGCATCGAGGGCATCGGTTTCGGCGACCTGAAGCTGCTCGCCGCGCTCGGCGCATGGATGGGCTGGGCCGCATTGCCGCAGGTCGTGCTGTTCGCCGCGGTGACGGGGGCGATCGTCGGGCTCGTTGCGACCTGGCGCGGCCGCATGCGCTTCGAGGAGCCGATTCCGTTCGGCCCGTTCCTCGCGGCAGGCGGCGCCGCGACACTGTTTTTCGGCACCCCTTTCTATACGGCGCTCGGAGGCTGACATGTTCGCAATCGGACTCACGGGCGGCATCGGCAGCGGCAAGACGACCGTCGCCGATCTGTTCGCCGCCCGCGGCGCGTCGCTGGTCGATACCGACCTGATCGCCCATCGCATCACCGCACCGGGCGGGCTTGCGATGCCCGCGATCGAACAGGCATTCGGCCCCGCGTTCGTTGCCGCCGACGGCTCGCTCGACCGCTCGGCGATGCGTGCACTGATTTTCAGCGACGACGCCGCGCGCCGGCGCCTCGAAGCGATCACGCACCCGCTGATCCGCACGGAGACCGATCGCGAAGCGCGCGAAGCACAGGGCCCGTACGTGATGTTCGTCGTGCCGTTGCTCGTCGAATCCGGCAACTGGAAGGCGCGCAGCGATCGCGTGCTCGTCGTCGATTGCCCGGTCGAAACGCAGATTGCGCGCGTGATGCGACGCAACGGCTTCACGCGCGAGCAGGTCGAAGCGATCATTGCAAAGCAGGCGACGCGCGAGGCCCGTCTCGCGGCGGCCGACGACGTGATCGTCAACGACGCGACGACGCCCTCCGCGCTCGCCGCGCAGGTCGATGCACTGCACCAACGCTATCTCGGGTTTGCAGCCGCCGCGCGCTGAGCGTCGCGCCCGATCGTGATGGTGTACGAAATTGGCGCGTTGCTAGGGTAGAGAGTGAGCATTAGAATGTCCTGCATTGTTTCCATCCCTACCCAAGAGGCGAGCGCGCTTGATTCTTTACGAGTATCCGTTCAACGAGCGAATTCGCACGCTGTTGCGCCTCGAAGATCTCTTCGAGCGCTTCGCGTTCTTTTTGGCTCAGGAGGACCCGCGTGAACATCACGTCGCGCTGACGACGCTGTTCGAAATCGCCGAGGTAACGGGCCGCGCGGACCTGAAATCGGATCTGATGAAGGAGCTCGAACGTCAACGCCAGACGCTCGCCCCTTTTCGCGGCAATCCGGGCATCGAGCAGAACGCGCTCGAAGCCGTGCTCGGCGAAATCGAGCAGACGCTCGCGAATCTCGCGCAGATGCAGGGCAAGACCGGCCAGCACCTCGTCGACAACGAGTGGCTCGCCAGCATCCGCAGCCGTGCGGTGATTCCCGGCGGCACGTGCAAGTTCGACCTGCCGTCTTACTATGCATGGCAACAATGGCCGGCCGAGCAGCGCCGCCAGGACATCACGAAGTGGATCCTGCCGATGCTGCCGCTGCGCGACGCCGCGACGATCGTCCTGCGGCTCGCACGCGAATCGGGTCAGGCGTCGAAGGTCATGGCGATGCAGGGCAGCTACCAGCAGATGCTGTCCGGCCGCACCTACCAGTTGATGCAGGTGCGCGTGCCGCCGGAGCTGCGCGTCATCCCCGAGGCGAGCGCCAACAAATACATGCTGTGGGTACGGTTCACCATGCAGGACGGCGACGTGCGGCCGCGCGCGGTGGACATCGACGTGCCGTTCCATCTGACACTGTGCAATCTGTAACGGCCGCGCGCCGGATCGCTTTCGTATGACTACCGTTGTGAAATGCCCGTCGTGCGGCGCTCAAGTGCGCTGGACGCCCGAAAATCAGTTTCGTCCGTTCTGCTCGGCCCGCTGCAAGCAGCTCGACCTCGGCGCATGGGCCGCGGAAAAGTACCGGATCGGTGGGTCGTCCGACGAGGGCCCGTCGTCGGAAGAAGACGGCACGGACGACCGCCGCGACAGCTGAGCGGCGCGCAGCCCCGCCCGCCGGCGATATGGCCCGCCTTTGCGGCGCGCCAGCGTCGCGTCAGTTCGACGCGGCTTCCTTCTCGAGCAGTTCGAGCACCGGCAGCGCGGCCGGCAGCAGCGGCGCGACGGCCACCGGCAACTGCTGCCACACGAACGCCTGCCCTTCCTTGCTGTGCGGCTCGCCCGTCCAGCCGGTCACCTTGCAGAAATAAAGCCGCACGTATGCGTGCGGATAATCGTGCTCGAGCGTGTGCCAGCGATGGCTGGCCGTGACTTCGATGCCGAGTTCCTCGTGCAGTTCGCGCGCCAGCGCGTCCTCGACGCTTTCGCCGGCCTCCAGCTTGCCGCCCGGAAACTCCCAGTAGCCTTCATACGGCTTGCCCTGCAACCGCTGCGCGAGCAGGTAGCGGCAGCGGCCGACCGTGCCGTCCTCCTGCACCATCACGCCGACCGCGACTTCCGTCACCTTTCGGCCATCGGGCGCGCGCACGGCGCCTTGTGCGAGATCTGCGCTCATGCCTGCTCCTTGCGTCCCGACCAGTCGCGCGCAAACTGCCACGCGACGCGCCCCGACCGCGATCCGCGCTCGAGCGCCCACACGAGCGCGTCGCCGCGTGCGGACTCGATCTCCGCATCCGGGCAGCCGAAATGGCGCAGCCAGTGCCCGACGATGTCGAGGTAGTCGTCCTGCTTGAACGGATAGAAGCTGACCCACAGGCCGAAGCGCTCCGACAGCGAGATCTTTTCCTCGACGACTTCGCCGGGGTGAATCTCGCCATCCGGGAGATGCTTGTACGACTCGTTGTCGCTCATGTACTCGGGCAGCAGATGGCGGCGATTCGACGTCGCGTAGATCAGCACGTTGTCCGACTGCGCGGCAATCGAGCCGTCGAGCGCGACCTTCAGCGCCTTGTAGCCCGACTCGCCGTCCTCGAACGACAGGTCGTCGCAGAACACGATGAAGCGCTCGGGACGCTGCGAGATCAGGTCGACGATGTCGCCGAGATCGTGCAGGTCGTCCTTGTCGACTTCGATCAGGCGCAGCCCGTCCTTCGCATAGGCGTTCAGGCATGCCTTGATCAGCGACGACTTGCCGGTGCCGCGCGCACCGGTCAGCAGCACGTTGTTGGCCGGTTTGCACTGGACGAACTGCCGCGTGTTCTGGTCGATCAACGCTTTCTGGCGATCGATGTTGTGCAGGTCGTCGAGCGTGATCGACGACACGGCCGGCACCGGCTGCAGGTAGCCGCGCCCCTGGCGCTTGCGCCAGCGGAATGCGTGAGCGGCATTCCAGTCGACCGCCGCCGCCGCGGGCGGCAGCATCCCTTCGAGACGGCCGAGCAACGCTTCGGCACGCGTCAGAAACTGTTCGAGCTTGTCCATGTCGTTCGAGCGCTCCCGATCAGGAGCGGTAATCCGCGTTGATGCTCACATAGTCGTGCGACAGGTCGCACGTCCAGATGGTGGCCTGCGCATCGCCGCGGCCGAGCAGCACGCGGATCGTGATTTCGCTCTGCTTCATCACGCGCTGGCCGTCCTCTTCCTGGTAGGCCGGGTTGCGGCCGCCCGCCTTCGCGACGAGCACGTCGTCGAGATAGAGGTCGATCTTGTCGACGTCGAGATCCGCGACACCCGCATAGCCGATCGCCGCGAGAATCCGGCCCAGGTTGGGGTCGGATGCGTAGAAGGCCGTCTTCACGAGCGGCGAATGGCCGATCGCATACGCGATCTGCCGGCATTCCGCGACGTTCTTGCCGCCCTC
This sequence comes from Burkholderia metallica, assembly GCF_001718555.1. NCBI lineage: Bacteria > Pseudomonadati > Pseudomonadota > Betaproteobacteria > Burkholderiales > Burkholderiaceae > Burkholderia > Burkholderia metallica. The sequence goes on along the minus strand of NZ_CP013401.1, from coordinate 546,954 downwards.
GACCTGCACCGTCATGAACTTCGTCGCGCCTTCGCCATCGCGCACGATCAGTTGCGACAGCACCTGCGCGACTTCCGTCACCGCATCGCGCAGCGCCGCATAGGCCGGCGAATCGGTCGACGTGATCGCGGGCAGCGTGCTCTTGCCCGACGCGATCAGGATGAACGAGTCGTTCGTCGACGTGTCGCCGTCGATCGTGATGCAGTTGAACGAGCGGTCGGCGACTTCCTTCACGAGCGTGTCGAGCACCGGCTGCGCGACGTTCGCGTCGAACGCGAGGAAGCCGAGCATCGTCGCCATGTTAGGCTTGATCATGCCCGCGCCCTTGCTGATGCCCGTCAGCGTGACCGTGTGGCCGTCGATCGTCACCTGGCGCGACGTGGCCTTCGGCAGCGTGTCGGTCGTCATGATCGCCTGCGCGGCGTCGAACCAGTTCGCGGCCTTGCGGTTCGCGAGCGCGGCCGGCAGCCCGGCCTTCAGGCGCTCGATCGGCAGCGGCTCGAGGATCACGCCGGTCGAGAACGGCAGCACCTGCGCGGGCTCGATGCCCGCGAGGCGCGCGAGCTCCGTGCAGGTTTCGCGCGCGTTCACGAGGCCCGGCTCGCCGGTGCCCGCATTCGCATTGCCCGTATTCACGACGAGCGCGCGAATGGCCGCGCCGCCCGCGCGCACCTTCGCCAGATGCTCGCGGCAGACGGTGACCGGCGCCGCGCAGAAACGGTTTTCGGTGAATACGCCCGCGACCGTCGCGCCTTCGTCGACGGAGATGACCAGCACGTCCTTGCGATTCGGCTTGCGGATGTTCGCTTCCGCCCAGCCGAGCGTGACGCCGGCGACGGGATGCAGTTGGGCGGGATCGATCGACGGAAAATTGACAGCCATGGGGCACACCTGCCGGATGGAAAATGCCGGCATAGGCCGGCATCGATTGGAAGAACCGGCGGCCGCACGCGCGGGCCGCCACAACTCACATCACTGATTCGAAGCTGCGAACGAAGCGGCGCGCACGATGCGCGCCGCCGTCGATCATGACAGCTTCCCGTGACATTGCTTGTACTTCTTGCCGCTGCCGCACGGGCACGGATCGTTGCGGCCGACCTTCGGCATTTCGCCGCCGGGGCCGCTGTGCGTCATCGCGCTGCCGACCATGTCGGCCGTCGCCGTAGCCGCCGCGGCAGTTGCGACGTTCGCCACCGGTGCGCCGGCTTCCGCGTAATCGGCGTGCTGATATTCGACGTTCTCGAGATGACCGCCGCGTTCCTCGATCTGCTCGGCCGCTTCCTCGAGCTGCTCCGGCGACTGGATCTGCACGTTCATCACGATGCGCGTGACTTCCTGCTTGATCGCGTCGAGCATCGCGGCGAACAGTTCGAACGCTTCGCGCTTGTATTCCTGCTTCGGATTCTTCTGCGCATAGCCGCGCAGATGGATGCCCTGACGCAGGTGGTCGAGCGCCGCGAGGTGCTCGCGCCACAGGCGGTCGACCGTCTGCAGCATCACCGAGCGCTCGAACGCGCTGAACGATTCGCGGCCGACCATCGCGACCTTCGCCTCGTACTGCTCGTCGGCGGCCGTCATCACGGCGTCGAGAATCTCCTCGGCCGTGATCGACGACGACTCGTTCACCATTTCCTGGATCGCGAGGTCGAGCTGCCAGTCGTTGCGCAGTGCTTCCTCGAGTTCGGGCACGTCCCACTGCTCTTCGATGCTGCCTTCCGGCACGAACTGGCGGACGACTTCGGTAATCACGCCATGACGCATCGCGGTGATCGTCTCGGTGATGTCGTGCGCTTCGAGCAGCTCGTTACGCTGCTGGTAGATCACCTTGCGCTGGTCGTTCGACACGTCGTCGTATTCGAGCAGCTGCTTGCGGATGTCGAAGTTGCGCGCTTCGACCTTGCGCTGCGCGGATTCGATCGAGCGCGTGACGATGCCGGCCTCGATCGCCTCGCCTTCCGGCATCTTCAGGCGGTCCATGATCGATCGCACGCGATCGCCCGCGAAGATGCGCAGCAGCGGATCGTCGAGCGACAGGTAGAAACGCGACGAGCCCGGATCGCCCTGACGGCCCGCACGGCCGCGCAGCTGGTTGTCGATCCGGCGCGACTCGTGGCGCTCGGTGCCGATGATGTGCAGGCCGCCCGCAGCCTTCACCTGCTCGTGCAGCGTTTCCCACTCGTCGTGCAGCTTCTGGATGCGGCGCGCCTTTTCGTCGGCCGGAATCGCGTCGTCGGCTTCGATGAACGCCGCCTGCTTCTCGGCGTTGCCGCCGAGCACGATGTCGGTACCGCGGCCGGCCATGTTGGTCGCGATCGTGATGCGGTTCGGACGGCCGGCCTCGGCGACGATCGCCGCTTCGCGCTCGTGCTGCTTCGCGTTCAGCACCTCGTGCGGCAGCCCGGCCTGCTTCAGCAGGTGCGACAGCAGCTCCGAGTTCTCGATCGACGTCGTGCCGACCAGCACCGGCTGGCCGCGCTCGTGGCAGTCGCGGATGTCGCGGATCACCGCGTCGTAGCGCTCCTTGGCCGTCTTGTAGATCTGGTCCTGCTTGTCGATCCGCTTCGGCGGACGGTTGGTCGGGATCACGACCGTCTCGAGACCGTAGATCTCGTTGAATTCGTACGCTTCGGTGTCTGCCGTACCGGTCATGCCGGCCAGCTTCGCGTACATCCGGAAGTAGTTCTGGAACGTGATCGACGCGAGCGTCTGGTTCTCGCTCTGGATCTTCACGTGCTCCTTCGCCTCGACCGCCTGGTGCAGACCGTCGGACCAGCGGCGACCGGCCATCAGGCGACCCGTGAATTCGTCGACGATCACCACTTCGCCGTTCTGCACGACGTAGTGCTGATCCTTGTGGAACAGCGTGTGCGCGCGCAGCGCCGCGTACACGTGGTGCATCAGCGTGATGTTCTGCGGTGCGTACAGGCTCTCGCCCTCGCCGATCAGGCCCCATTCGGCGAGCAGGCGCTCGGCCTTCTCGTGGCCCGATTCCGTCAGGAACACCTGGCGCGCCTTCTCGTCGAGCGTGTAGTCGCCCGGCTTCTCGACGCCCGTGCCGTCGGCCTTCTCTTCGCCGATCTGGCGCTCGAGCAGCGGCGGCAGTGCGTTCATTCGCACGTACAGCTCGGTGTGATCCTCGGCCTGACCCGAAATGATCAGCGGCGTACGCGCCTCGTCGATCAGGATCGAGTCCACTTCGTCGACGACCGCGAAGTTCAGGGCCCGCTGCACGCGCGCGTCGGTCTCGTAGACCATGTTGTCGCGCAGGTAGTCGAAGCCGAATTCGTTGTTCGTGCCGTACGTGATGTCCGCTGCGTAAGCCTGCTGCTTCTGGTCGTGCTCCATGCCGGACAGGTTGATGCCGACCGACAGACCGAGGAAGTTGTAGAGGCGCGCCATCCATTCGGCGTCACGCTGTGCGAGGTAGTCGTTGACGGTCACCACGTGCACGCCGCGGCCTGCGAGCGCATTCAGGTAGACCGGCAGCGTCGCGACGAGCGTCTTGCCCTCGCCGGTGCGCATTTCCGCGATCTTGCCGTAGTGAAGCACCATGCCGCCGATCATCTGCACGTCGAAGTGCCGCATCTTCAGCACGCGGCGGCTCGCCTCGCGGCAGACCGCGAACGCCTCGGGCAGCAGCTTGTCGAGCGACTCGCCGGCCGCGACCCGCTGGCGGAATTCGTCCGTCTTGGCGCGCAACTGGTCGTCCGTCAGCTTTTCGATCTGCGTTTCGAGCGCATTGATCGTCGCGACGGTCTTTTGGTATTGCTTGACGAGCCGCTGGTTGCGGCTGCCAAAAATTTTCTGGAGAAAACCGGTTGTCATCGGATCGGATCCTGCGTCGCAGCACCGGCGCCCGGCGCGTGTCGCGCGCCCCGGCGCCGAGCCTCGGCGGCTTAGCGAATTAGTGGACTCAAACGTCGAATTTTAGCACGCGGGAACGCGTCCGCCCGTGTCTCGGCCGGACGGACGCCGCGCGCCGACGGCGGGGCCGACAGGGCGAAAGCCGCCCGTGCGCAGGCTCGCGCGGGTACAATCGGCATCAACGTCCGCGCGCGTGCGCGCCCGAAGAATGTCTCGATGAACCGATTTTCCAAGCGTTTCGGCCCGCTCGCCGCCTATCGCCCGCAACCCGTGTCCGAAGTGCTCGGTCGTACCGACGCTTTCGCGGCGCTGCGCGCCGGCGTCGAGCAGATCGCGTCGCTGCAGCGCGACCTTGCCGCGCTCCTGCCCGACTATCTGGCGAACCACGTCGAGCCCGGCTTCGTGAAGGACGGCACCCTGACCCTCTTTGCCGCGCACAACGCACTGGCCGCACGGCTGCGGCAAGTCGAACCGCGGCTGCTCGCCGATCTGCAAAAGCGCGGCTGGCCGGTCTCGACGCTGCGCGTGCGCGTGCGTCCGAAGGATGCGCCGGAGCCACCGCACGTGAAGCAGGCACGGATGACCTCGGTCGGCGCGGCCGCCTTGCGCGACCTGGCCGATCATCTCGAGCCGTCGCCGCTGCAGGCCGCGCTCGCGCGGATGGCGGCCCGGCATGGCGCGAAGCCGCGCTGACGGCCCGCGCCGCCGACAGCGCCCGGTCAATAAAAAAGCAGCCCGAAGGCTGCTTTTTTATTGACTGCACGGAACGCGGGTCACGCGAAGGCCGTCTGCATGTCGAACGCGAAGCCCTTCGGCGCGGCCTGCGGATCGTCGAACGTAACGATCTCGTACGCGTCTTCGTGCGCGAGCAGTTCGCGCAGCAGCGCGTTGTTCAACCCGTGGCCCGACTTGTACGCCGTGTACGACGCGAGCAGCGGATGACCGATCACGTACAGATCGCCGATCGCGTCGAGCATCTTGTGCTTCACGAATTCGTCGTCGTAGCGCAGCCCGTCGTTGTTCAAGATGCGGTACTCGTCGAGCACGATCGCGTTTTCCATGCTGCCGCCGCGGGCGAGGCCCATCTCGCGCAGCATCTCGGCCTCGTGTGCAAAGCCGAACGTGCGCGCACGCGCGATCTCGCGCACGTACGAGGTATTCGCGAAATCGACCTCGAGCTCCTGGCCGGTCTTGTCGACGGCCGGGTGACGGAAGTCGATCGAGAATTTCAGCTTGAAACCGAAGTACGGATCGAGACGCGCGAACTTGTCGCCGTCGCGGATTTCGACCGTCTTCTTCACCTTCACGAAGCGCTTCGGCGCGTTCTGCTCCTCGATCCCGGCGGACTGGATCAGGAACACGAAGGTCGCCGCGCTGCCGTCCATGATCGGGATTTCCTCGGCCGTCACGTCGACGTAGAGGTTGTCGATGCCGAGGCCGGCACACGCCGACATCAGGTGCTCGACGGTCGACACGCGCACGCCGTCCTTCTGCAGCACCGACGCGAGCCGCGTGTCGCCGATCGACGTCGCCGCGGCCGGAATGTCGACGGGCGTGGGAAGGTCGACGCGCGTGAAGACGATGCCCGTACCCGGCGCGGCAGGACGGAGCGTCAGCTCGATCTTGCGGCCCGAGTGGACACCGATACCGACGGTCTTCACGATGGACTTGATGGTGCGCTGCTTCAGCATGATGTTCTTCGTCTTGATTGAAGATATCAATCAGGAGTTATATTCGATAGGGGAGATTATAGCGTAATTCCCTATTCAACGTCGTTCGATACTGCGTATCAATCTGTTTCGACTGTTTACCCGCGCCGATACGGGACGGGCCGATGCCCGGAACGGAGGCGTTTCCGGTCATCAGCCCGTGTTACAACTGCCCTGAGGCCGGTGAGCAGCGTTGCCGGAAGGCAACGGCGCACCGCACGATCAGGACGTCAACGTCGCGAGAACACTCGCCGCATCGCTCACTTCGAATTTGCCCGGCGCCTCGACGGCCAGCGTCTTGACCACACCGCCGTCAATCACCATCGCGTAGCGCAGGGAACGGATTCCCATGCCACGCGCGGACAAATCCTGCGTCAGCCCCAGCGCATGAGTGAAAGCCGCGCTGCCGTCCGCCATCATGCGCACCTTGCCCGCGGTGTGCAGATCACGTCCCCATGCGCCCATCACGAATGCGTCGTTGACGGACACGCACCAGATCTCGTCGATACCCGCCGCGCGCAGTTGCTCGGCGTGTTCGACATAGCCCGGCACATGCTGTGCCGAGCAGGTCGGCGTGAAAGCGCCCGGCAATCCGAAGATCACCACCCGCTTTCCCGCAACCTGATCGCGCACGCTGTAAGCGTTCGGCCCCAGCGTGCACCCTTCGCGCGCGTCGTCGATGAACTCGAACAGTTGCGCGTCGGGCAGCGCGTCGCCCACTTGAATCATGGCTGGTCCCTCATAGCGATACGGTTTTTCAGCGTGTCGCGGACAGCACGTCCCACCCGGCCTCGCTCACGCGAAGAGGGCACGTTTCCCGGCCCGGCGTCGCAGCCGACGCGGCCTGTCGTGGTCCGTAGCATCCGTCACGCCGGCGATACCGCGGCAGTTTCGCCGCGGCTTCGCCTGTGTTTGCGTCAGTCGGCCTGCTTGCGCAGGAAAGCCGGGATGTCGTAGGTGTCGACACCCTTCTCCTGCAGCGCCTGCACGTGCGATGCCGCGGTTTCGCGCGAATTGCGCCACACCGCCGGCGTATCGAGCGCGCCGTAGTCGGCCGTGCTGACGTGCGGCTGCGCATAGCCGTGCGACACCGCGCTGACCGGCTGGTTGTCCGTACCGGTGCGCAGCAGCGTCATCGGAGCCGATTGCTGCTTCTTCGCCGCACGGCCCAGACCCGTCGCCACGACCGTCACGCGCAGTGCATCGCCCATCGCGTCGTCGTACACCGCACCGAAGATCACCGTGGCATCTTCCGCCGCGTAGCTCTTGATCGTGTTCATCACTTCGCGCGTTTCCGACAGGCGCAGCGAACGGCTCGACGTGATGTTGACCAGCACGCCGCGCGCGCCCGACAGATCGACGCCTTCGAGCAGCGGGCTCGCCACGGCCTGTTCCGCCGCGAGGCGTGCGCGATCGACGCCGGCAACCGTCGCCGTGCCCATCATCGCCTTGCCCTGCTCGCCCATCACCGTCTTCACGTCTTCGAAGTCGACGTTCACGAGGCCGTCGACATTGATGATTTCAGCGATGCCTGCCACCGCGTTGTTCAACACGTCGTCCGCGCACTGGAAGCACTTGTCCATCTCGGCGTCGTCGCCCATCACGTCGAACAGCTTGTCGTTCAGCACGACGATCAGCGAGTCGACGTGATCCTCCAGTTGCTGCGAGCCGGCTTCAGCGACGCGCATGCGCTTGCCGCCTTCGAACTCGAACGGCTTGCTGACGACACCAACCGTCAGGATGCCCATCTCCTTCGCGATCTGCGCGACCACCGGGGCCGCGCCCGTGCCCGTGCCACCGCCCATGCCGGCCGTGATGAACACCATGTGCGCGCCGCGCAGTGCGTCGGCGATGCGCTCACGCGCCTCTTCCGCTGCCGCACGACCCATTTCCGGCTTCGCACCGGCGCCAAGACCCGTGTTGCCGAGCTGGATCACCGACGATGCGCGCGAACGCGACAGCGCCTGTGCATCCGTGTTCATCACGATGAAGTCGACGCCCTGCACGCCACGGTTGATCATGTGCTGGACGGCATTGCCGCCAGCGCCGCCAACGCCGACCACCTTGATGATGGTGCCGTTGGTTTCGGTTTCCAGCATTTCGAATTCCATTGTTGCCTCCGTCAAGAGAATGACTGCTACTCGGCCGTTATTCGGCAGGAGATCGGGCAACCCCCTGTCGCGCGCCAGCCGCCGGCACCAGCGCGAATTTCGATTCTGTTCGGTTCGTCAGAAGTTGCTCAGGAACCATTCCTTCATCCGCGAGAACACCTGCCCCGCGTTGCCGGACTGCACGGCGACCTTGCGGCCGCGCATGCGCTGAGCGCTGCCTTCGACGAGCAGCCCCATCGCCGTCGAGTAGCGCGGATTGCGCACGACGTCGGCGAGGCCGCCTGCATACTCCGGCGCGCCGATGCGCACCGGTTTCAGGAAAATGTCTTCGCCGAGCTCGACCATGCCGGGCATCATCGATGCACCGCCGGTAATGACCACGCCGGAGCTCAGCAGTTCTTCGTAACCCGATTCGCGCACGACCTGCTGCACGAGCGAGAACAGTTCCTCGACGCGCGGCTCGATCACGGCCGCAAGCGCCTGGCGCGACAGCGTGCGCGGGCCGCGTTCGCCGAGGCCCGGCACTTCCACCATTTCGTCCGGATCGGCGAGCGCCTGCTTCGCGATCCCGTAGCCGACCTTGATGTCTTCCGCATCCGGCGTCGGCGTGCGCAGCGCCATCGCGATGTCGCTCGTGATCTGGTCGCCGGCGATCGGAATCACCGCGGTGTGACGAATCGCGCCTTCCGCGAAGATTGCGATGTCCGTCGTGCCGCCGCCGATGTCGACCAGCACCACGCCGAGATCCTTCTCGTCCTCCGTCAGCACCGCCAGCGACGACGCGAGCGGCTGCAGGATCAGGTCGTTCACTTCCAGCCCGCAGCGGCGCACGCACTTGACGATGTTCTGCGCGGCGCTCACCGCGCCCGTCACGATGTGCACCTTCACTTCCAGCCGGATGCCGCTCATCCCGATCGGCTCGCGCACGTCTTCCTGGCCGTCGATGATGAATTCCTGCGTCAGAATGTGCAGCACCTGCTGGTCGGTCGGGATGTTGATCGCCTTCGCGGTCTCGATCACGCGCGCGACGTCCGTCTGCGTGACCTCCTTGTCCTTGATCGCGACCATCCCGCTCGAGTTGAAGCTGCGGATGTGGCTGCCCGCGATCCCCGTGAACACGTTGGTGATCTTGCAGTCGGCCATCAGCTCGGCTTCCTCAAGCGCGCGCTGGATCGACTGCACGGTGGCCTCGATGTTGACCACCACACCTTTCTTCAGACCCTTCGACTCGCTCTGGCCGAGACCGATCACCTCGTAGTGGCCTTCGCCCTTCAGCTCGGCGACGATGGCCACCACCTTCGACGTGCCGATGTCGAGGGAAACCAGCAGATCCTTGTAGTCTTTGCTCATAAAGTGCTCTTGCGTGTGATCTCTCGTTACTTCTTGCGCTTGTCGGTATCGGTCAGGAACCGCATGCCTGCCGCGCGAATCGCGAATCCGTTCGGATAGCGCAGGTCCGCGTACTCGATGTCGTTGCCCCAACGCTCCGTGACGGCCGGCCAGGCCGCGACCAGGCGCTGGCTCCGGTCATGCAGCGATTCGCTGTTGCGTTCCTTGCCCAGTTCGACCTGCATCCCGTTCGACAGCTTCACCGTCCACGCGTACCGCGCCGACAGCGTCACTTCTTCCGGCGCCGCCTTCAGCGGCGCAAACCATTTCCCGAAGTCGCGATACCGCGTGACGACTTCCTTCGCACTGCCCTCCGGGCCGTCGAACGCCGGCAGCGCCTGATCGAGCTCGCCCTGGTTCGCGGTGAACAGCTCGCCGTCGACGCTCACGAGCTGGTCGCTGCCCCAGGTCCCGAGCGGTTTGTACTCCTCGAGCGTGACAGCCAGCGCATTCGGCCACACCCGGCGCACGCTCGCGTGACGCACCCAGGGCATCTGCTCGAACGCGGCGCGCGCCGCATCGAGATCGACCGTGAAGAAATTGCCCTTCAGCCGGCCGACCACGCCCGCACGCACCGTCGGCGAATTGATGTGCTCGGTGTCGCCGTCGATCCGGATTTCCCGCAGCGCGAACATCGGGCGCTGGATCAGCCAGTAGCAACCGGCCGCCGCCAACACGAGCAGCAGCAGCGCGTACAGCGCGCTGGCGGCAAGGTTGAGTTGGCGAACGTTGTTCCACATACGTCGTTCCGTTCCTGCGTCAGTCGTTGAGCGTGAGCGACAGCACCTTCACGACCAGCTCCGAATAGCTGATGCCGACCGCGCGCGCGGCCTTCGGCGGCAGCGAGTGGTCGGTCATGCCCGGCGCGGTGTTCACTTCCAGGAAATACGCGTTGCCGTCGGCGTCGAGCATGAAATCCGCGCGGCCCCAGTCGGTGCAGCCGAGCACGTCGAACGCGCGCCGCGCGATGCGCTTCAGCTCCGCTTCCTTGTCGGCCGGCAGCCCGCACGGAATCAGGTATTGCGTGTCGTCGGCGATGTACTTCGCGTGATAGTCGTAGAACTCGCCGGCCGGCACGATCTTGATCACTGGCAGGTCGAGATCGCCGGCGATGCACGCGGTGTATTCGCCGCCGCCCTCGATGCTCTTCTCGACGATCACAATCGGGTCGTGCGTCGCGGCTTCCTCGAGCGCGGCCGGCAGAGCGTCGGCCGTCTTCACCTTCAGCACCGCGACGCTCGAGCCTTCGCTCGCCGGCTTCACGAACAGCGGCAGGCCCAGCTTCGCGACGATGTCGGTCGCGCGCGCGGCCAGGTCGTCGCCGCGCATCACCGTCTCGAACGGCGGCGTCGGCACGCCCGTCTGCTGCCACACGAGCTTCGTGCGGAACTTGTCGAGGCCGAGCGCCGATCCGAGCACGCCGCTGCCCGTGTAGCGAATGCCGTAGAAATCGAGCGCGCCCTGGATCTGGCCGTTCTCGCCGTAGCCGCCGTGCAGCGCGTTGAACGCGCGCACGAACCCTTCTTCCTTCAGCGCGGACAGCGGCCGCTCGGCCGGGTCGAACGGATGCGCATCGACGCCCGCGTCGCGCAGGCCCTGCAGCACGAGGCGGCCCGAGGTGAGCGACACCTCGCGCTCGGCGGATTCGCCGCCGAACAACACCGCCACCTTGCCGAAACGTTTCGGATCGATCCCGCTCATGTCATGCCTTCTGTTGAATGTGTTGCGCGACCTTCGCCGGCACGCCGCCGATCGAACCCGCGCCCATCGTGATCACCACGTCGCCGTCCTGCGCGACCTTCGCCAATGCGTCCGGCACGTCGTCGACCGTCGCGACGAACACCGGGTCAACCTTCCCGACCGCGCGCAGCGCACGCGACAGCGCGTCGCCGCTGGCCGTCGAGATCGCCGCTTCGCCGGCCGCGTAGACTTCCGTCAGCACCAGCGCATCGACCGTCGACAGCACGTTGACGAAATCGTCGAAGCAGTCGCGCGTGCGCGTGTAGCGGTGCGGCTGGAACGCCAGCACGAGACGGCGGCCCGGGAACGCGCCGCGCGCGGCCGCGATCGTCGCGGCCATCTCGACCGGGTGATGGCCGTAGTCGTCGATCAGCGTGTAGCGGCCGCCGTCCGCGGTCGGCACGTCGCCGTAGCGCTGAAAGCGCCGGCCGACGCCGTTGAATTCCGCCAGCGCCAGCTGGATCGCGTCGTCCGACACGCCGAGATCGGTCGCGATCGCGATCGCTGCGAGCGCGTTCTGCACGTTGTGCAGGCCCGGCATGTTCAGCACGATCGCGAGCGGCGCGCGCCCTTCGCGGATCACCGTGAAATGCATGCGGCCGTCACGCGCGTCGATGTCTTCCGCGCGCACCTGCGCGTCCGGCGACAGCCCGTAGCGCACGACCGGCTTCGAGATGAACGGGATGATCTGCCGCACGTTCGGATCGTCGACGCACACGACCGCGCTGCCGTAGAACGGCAGGCGCTGCGTGAATTCGATGAACGCCTGCTTGAGCCGCGCGAAATCGTGGCCGTAGGTGTCCATGTGGTCGGCGTCGATGTTCGTGATGACTTCGATCACCGGATACAGGTTCAGGAACGACGCGTCCGACTCGTCAGCCTCGGCGACGATGAAGTCGCCCGTGCCGAGCCGCGCGTTCGCGCCGGCGCTGATCAGCCGGCCGCCGATCACGAAGGTCGGATCGAGCCCGCCCGCGGCGAGCACGCTCGCGACGAGGCTCGTCGTCGTGGTCTTGCCGTGCGTGCCGGCGATCGCGATTCCCTGCTTCAGGCGCATCAGCTCCGCGAGCATCACCGCGCGCTGCACGATCGGCACGCGCTTCGCGCGCGCGGCCAGCACTTCCGGGTTGTCCGAGCGCACGGCCGTCGACACGACGACCGCGTTCGCGCCCTCGATGTTCGCCGCGTCGTGGCCGATCGCGATCCGTGCGCCGAGCGCCTGGAGACGATCGGTCACCGCGTTGCGCGACAGGTCGGAGCCGCTGACCGCGTAGCCGAGGTTGACGAGCACTTCGGCGATGCCGCTCATGCCCGCGCCGCCGATCCCGACGAAATGAATGTGTTTGACGATGTGTTTCATGTCAGCCTCCGCCGGGCCGCTCCGTGCTTCGATGGAAGCGCCCGCGGGAGACGGGGGGGCTGAGCCCGCCCGAGCGAACGAAGTGAGCGTGGGGGTTGTTTCATTTCAGTGTTTCCAGGTTCGCGCCGGCCGCCTTCGCGCACACGCGCGCGACTTCGTCGGTGGCCTCGGGCTTCGCGAGCGAGCGCGAACGTTCCGCCATGTCCGCGAGCGATGCCCGCGACTGGCCGCGCAGCCAGTCGGCGAGCAGTTCCGCCGACAGGTCGCGTTGTTGCACCAGCACGGCCGCGCCCGCATCGGCGAGGAACGCGGCGTTGCTCGTCTGGTGATCGTCGACCGCGTACGGGAACGGCACGAACAGCGCCGCCACGCCCACCGCCGCGATCTCCGACACCGTCATCGCGCCCGACCGGCAGATCACCAGATCCGCCGCCGCATACGCGGCTGCCATGTCGTCGATGAACGGCACGAGCCGCACGTCTTCGCCGGCCGCGAAACCGGCCGCTTCGTAATTCGCCTTCAATGCGTCGATGTGCTTCGCGCCGGCCTGGTGCACGACGCGCGGGCGTTCGCCCGGCGCCAGCAGCGCCAGCGCGCGCGGCACGACTTCGTTCAGCGCGGCCGCCCCGAGGCTGCCGCCGACGACCAGCACGTTCAGCGGGCCGCTGCGCGATGCATAGCGTGCTTTGGGCGCTTCCGTGCCGGCAAGTTCCGCGCGAATCGGGTTACCCGTCCATTCCGCGTGCGGCAGCGCGCCGGGGAACGCGACGAGCACGCGTTTCGCGAATTTCGCGAGCACCTTGTTCGTCAGGCCCGCGATCGAATTCTGTTCGTGCAGCACGAGCGGACGCCCCGACAGCGCGGTCATCACGCCCGCCGGGAACGTGATGTAGCCGCCCATTCCGAGCACGACGTCGGGCCGCACGCGCCGCAGCGCGGCAAGGCTCTGCCCGCATGCGCGCAGCAGGTTGAACGGCAGCGTCAGCTTGGTCTTCAGGCCCTTGCCGCGCAGCCCGCCGAACCGAACGTACTCCATCGGAATGCCGTGCTTAGGCACGAGCGTCGCTTCCATGCCGGCCGGATTGCCGAGCCAGACGACGCGCCAGCCCGCCGCTTCCATCCGGTGCGCGACCGCGAGCCCCGGGAACACGTGGCCCCCGGTGCCGCCTGCCATCACCATCAGCGTGCGTTGCGACGCGGTCATACCTTCCCTCCGCGCATCAGCACCCGGTTTTCGTAGTCGACCCGCAGCAGCACCGCGAGCGCGACGCAGTTCAGCAGAATGCCCGAACCGCCGTAGCTCACGAGCGGCAGCGTCAGGCCCTTGGTCGGCAGCAGCCCGAGGTTCACGCCCATGTTGATGAAGGTCTGCGCGCCGAACCAGATGCCGATACCCTTCGCCATCAGGCCCGCGAACGTGCGATCGAGCGCGAGCGCCTGGCGGCCGATCTCGAACGCGCGGCGCACGATCCAGTAGAACAGCAGGATCACGACCAGCACGCCGACGAAGCCGAGCTCCTCGCCGATCACCGCGAGGATGAAGTCGGTATGCGCTTCCGGCAGGTAGTTCAGCTTCTCGACGCTGCCGCCGAGGCCGACGCCGAACCACTCGCCGCGACCGAACGCGATCAGCGAGTGCGTGAGCTGGTACGCCTTGCCCTGCGCGTAGCGCTCGTCCCACGGATCGAGGTACGCGAAGATCCGCTCGCGCCGCCACGGCGACAACCACACCAGCATCGTGAAGGTGCCGATCGCCGTCGCGACGAGGCCGCCGAACAGCTTGCCGTTCACGCCGCCGAGGAACAGCACGCCCATCGCGATCGCGGCGACCACCATGAACGCGCCCATGTCCGGCTCGAGCAGCAGCAGCGCGCCGACCAGGCCGACCGCGAACGCCATCGGCAGGAAGCCCTTCGCGAAGCTCTGCATGTACTCCTGCTTGCGCACCGTGTAGTTCGCCGCGTAAATCGTCACCGCGAGCTTCATGATTTCCGACGGCTGCATGTTCGTGATGCCGAGCGGAATCCAGCGGCGCGCACCGTTCACGCCCTTGCCGACGTGCGGGATCAGCACGATCACGAGGCCGACCAGCGCGATCAGGAAGAGCTGCGGCGCGTACTTGTCCCACGTCGACACCGGCACGCGGAACGCGATCACCGCCGCGACGAAGGCGACCGCGAGCGAAATGCAGTGGCGCATCAGGAACGCGTAATCGTGATACGACGCGTATTTCGGCGAATCGGGCATCGCGATCGACGCCGAATACACCATCACGACGCCGAGCCCGAGCAGCGCGATCGCGACCCACAGCAGCGAGTAGTCGAAGTCGAGCATCCGCGAACGGCTCGGGCGCACGCCGTTGACGACGCTCGCGAGGCCGCCCGTCGCGGCGCGCGTGGCCGATGCGACGCGGCCGCCCGCGGCATTGCCGCCGGTGTCGCGCCGGTCGTTGAAACGGGAGACGAGGCGATCGGACCAGCTCATGGCGTCGCTCCTTTGTCGATGGCGATTTCGTCGACCGCCGCGCGGAACACTTCCGCGCGATGGGCGTAGTTCCTGAACATGTCGAGGCTCGCGCACGCGGGCGACAGCAGCACCGCATCGCCCGGTTCGGCGAGTTCGGCCGCCGCGTGCACCGCGCCTTCGAGCGTCGCGTGATCGACGAGCGGCACGCCCGTTTCGGCGAGCGTGTCGCGGATCGCCGGGGCGTCGCGGCCGATCAGCATCACCGCGCGGCACCAGCGCGCGACCGGCGCGACCAGCGGCGCGAAGTCCTGGCCCTTGCCGTCGCCGCCGGCGATCAGCACGGCCTTCTGCGCCAGCCCGTCGAGTGCGGCCACCGTCGCGCCGACGTTCGTGCCCTTGCTGTCGTCGACGTAGTCGACGTCGTCGATCGTCGCGATCACTTCGACGCGATGCGCTTCGCCGCGGTATTCGCGCAGCGCATGCAGCAGCGGCGCAGCCGGCAGGTCGATTGCGCGGGCGAGCGCGAACGCGGCCAGCGCGTTCGCGGCGTTGTGCAGCCCGCGGATGCGCAGCGCGTCGGCCGGCATCAGGCGCTTCTGCGCGATGTCGGGCGTATGCGCGGCGTCGCGCTTGCGCCGGCGGGTCGTCGGCGCCGCTTCGTCCGGCGCGTCGCGATCGACGGCTTCGACCAGCCACGCGATGCCGTTGTCGCGCGACAGCCCGTAGTCGCCGTCCTGCACCGGTTCGTTCAGCCCGAACGTGACCGTGCGCGGCGCATCGGCCGCGCCGGCTGCCGGCGCGAATTTCATCACCGCCGCATCGTCGCGGTTCAGCACGCGCGTCGTCGTCGCGCCGAAGATCCGGCCCTTCGCTTGCGCATACGCGTCGAAGCTGCCGTGCCAGTCGAGGTGGTCCTGCGTGATGTTGAGGATCGCGGCCGCATCGGGCGCGAACGTGCGCGCGGTTTCGAGCTGGAAGCTCGACAGTTCGAGCACCCACACGTCGGGCAGCGCGGTTTCGTCGATCGCGTTCGCGAGCCGGTCGAGCATCGCCGGGCTGATGTTGCCCGCGACCGCGACCTTCTTGCCCGAGCGCTGGCACAGCAGGCCCGTGAGGCTCGTCGTCGTGGTCTTGCCGTTGGTGCCGGTAATCGCGAGCACCTTCGGCTGGTAGCCGCTCGTGCCGAGCGCGCGCAGCGCCTGCGCGAAGAATTCCAGTTCGCCCCACACCGGGATGCCGCGCTCGTTCGCGGCCGCGACCAGCGCCGCGAGCGCAGGCTCGAGCGGCGACAGCCCGGGGCTCAGCCCGACGATCTCGACGCCGCCGTCGAGCAGCGCGGGCGTGAACGCCCCGCCGACGAATTCCGCATCGATGCCTTCGGCCTGCAGCGCGGCAAGGTTCGGCGGCGCTTCGCGGGTATCGGCAATGCGCAGCCGGCACCCGTGCCTCGCGCACCATCGCGCGATCGCGAGACCCGATTCCCCGAGCCCCAGTACGAGCACCATCGGCCGTTGCCGATCTCCAAACATCTCGCCAGACATCCTTGTTACCTTTCCTTTACCGCAGCTTGAGGGTGGTCAGACCGAACAGGCACAGCATCAGCGTGATGATCCAGAAACGCACGACCACCTGCGTTTCCTTCCAGCCGGACAATTCGAAATGGTGATGCAGCGGCGCCATCTTCAACAGGCGGCGCCCTTCGCCATAGCGCTTTTTCGTGTACTTGAACCACGAAACCTGCAGCATCACCGACAGCGTTTCCGCGACGAAGATGCCGCCCATGATGAACAGCACGATTTCCTGGCGCACGATCACCGCGACCGTGCCGAGCGCGCCGCCGAGGGCCAGCGCGCCGACGTCGCCCATGAACACCTGCGCGGGGTGCGTGTTGTACCAGAGGAACGCGAGCCCTGCCCCGCCCATCGCGGAACAGAAGATCAGCAGTTCGCCCGCGCCCGGGATGTGCGGGAACAGCAGGTATTTTGAATAGACCGCGCTGCCCATCACGTACGCGAACACACCCAGCGATGCGCCGACCAGCACGACCGGCATGATCACGAGACCGTCGAGGCCGTCGGTCAGGTTCACCGCGTTGCTCGCGCCGACGATCACGAAGTAGGTCAGCACGATGAAGCCCCATACGCCGAGCGGATAGCTGATCGACTTCAGGAACGGCAGCATCAGGTCGGCGCGTGCCGGCAGGCCCATCGACAGCCCGCTCCTCACCCACGCCATGAACAGGTCGAACACGCGCACGTTGTTCGCCTCGGACACGCTGAACGCGAGGTACACGGCCGCGAACAGCCCGATCACCGATTGCCAGAAATACTTCTCGCGCGACGACATCCCGCGCGGGTCCTTGTGGACGACCTTGCGGTAATCGTCGACCCAGCCGATCACGCCGAAGCCGAACGTGACGAGCATCACGATCCAGATGAAACGGTTCGTCAGGTCGCCCCACAGCAGCGTCGCGACCGCGATGCCGATCAGGATCAGCACGCCGCCCATCGTCGGCGTGCCGGACTTGACGAGGTGGGTCTGCGGGCCGTCCTTGCGCACGGCCTGCCCGACCTTCATTTGCGTCAGCTTGCGGATCACCCACGGTCCGCACACGAGCCCGATCCCGAGCGCGGTGATGGTGGCCATCACCGCACGGAACGTGAGGTACGTGAACAAGCGCAAAAAGCTTGCGTCGCCTTGCAGCCATTGCGCCAGCGCCAGCAGCATGCTTCCTTCCTTCTACTCAGTGTGCAGCGGGCGTCGTGCCCGCTGCGGGTTGGTTCGTCAGCGCGTCGACCACGCGCTCCATCTTCATGTACCGCGAGCCCTTCACGAGCACCGTCGCCTGCGCGCCGTAGCCCGCCGCGAGCAGCGCGCCGACCAGCGCGCCGACGTCGTCGAAATGGCGTGCCGTGTCGCCGTACGCCGTGCAGGCGTCGCGCGACGCGTCGCCGAGCGCGAACAGCGCGTCGATCCCGCGCTCGCGCGCATAGGCACCGACTTCGCGATGGAAGGCCGGACCTTCGTCGCCGACCTCGCCCATGTCGCCGATCACCAGCACGCGCGGCGCCGGTTGCGCGGCGAGCACGTCGATCGCGGCGCGCATCGAATCGGGATTCGCGTTGTACGTATCGTCGACGATCGTGGCACCCGCGAGGCTGCCTGCGATCGCCTGCTTCACCTGCAGCCGGCCCTTGACCGGCTCGAACGATTCGAGGCCCTGCTTGATCGCCGACAGCGCGACGCCGGCGCCGAGCGCCGCGGCCGTCGCGGCCAGCGCGTTGCGTGCGTTGTGCTCGCCGAGCGCGCGCAGCCGCACCGCGACGGCGCCCGCGGGCGTATCGATCGCGAGTTCGCCGCCGTGAAGACGGCCCGTGACCTGCGCGTCGTTCTGCCGTTGGGCATCGTGCAGCGCGAAATCGAGGATCCGGCTGCCGGTCGCCGCGACGCGCCAGATGCCCGCATATGCATCGTCGGCCGGGAACACCGCAACGCCGTCCGGCGGCAGCGCGTGAATCACGGCAGCGTGTTCGAGCGCGACGGCTTCGACCGTCGCCATGAACTCCTGGTGCTCGCGTTGCGCGTTGTTGACGAGCGCGACCGTCGGCGCCGCGACGCGCGCGAGAACGTCGGTTTCGCCCGGGTGGTTCATCCCGATCTCGATCACCGCGAGACGATGCGCGGCCGACAGGCGCAGCAGCGTCAGCGGCAGACCGACGTCGTTGTTCAGGTTGCCGGCCGTCGCGAGCCGCGCGTCGGCGCCGACCGCCGCCTTGAAGATCGACGCGATCATTTCCTTGACGGTCGTCTTGCCGTTGCTGCCCGTCACCGCGACGAGCGGCAGCGCGAATCGTTTGCGCCAGCCATGCGCGAGAGCGCCGAGCGCGGCACGCGTCTCGCCGCCTTCGATCGCCGGCATCGCGACACCCGCCGGCACGTGCGCGACGAGCGCCGCGGCCGCACCGCGTGCGGCGACGTCGCCGAGGAAGTCGTGCGCGTCGAAGCGCTCGCCTTTCAGCGCGACGAACAGGTCGCCGGGGCCGACCGTGCGGCTGTCCGTCGACACGCGGTCGAACGTGACGCCCGCGTCGCCGTGAACGGTTGCGCCGGGAATCAGGCGAGCGGCTTCGCCGAGACTGAGCATCGTCATTCGGCGCCTCCCTTGCCTTGCGTCGCACGCGCCGCGAGCGCGAGCCGCGCGTGATCCTGGTCGGAGAACGTACGCTTCTTGCCCATGATTTCCTGCGTGGCCTCGTGGCCCTTGCCGGCCAGCACGACGACGTCCTCGCGTGCGGCGCCGCGCACGGCCTGCAGGATCGCGCTCGCGCGATCCTCGATACGGCGCGCGTGATCGGGCGCGGTCATGCCCGCGACGATCTGGTCGATGATGCGCTGCGGGTCCTCGCTGCGCGGGTTGTCGCTCGTGACGACGGTTTCATCGGCGAGCCGCTCCGCGATCGCGCCCATCAGTGGGCGCTTCGTCGCATCGCGATCGCCGCCGCAGCCGAACATGCAGACAAGCCGGCCGCCGCGCGCGGCGGCGATCGGGCGCAGCGCGTCGAGCGTCTTTTCGAGCGCGTCGGGCGTGTGGGCGTAGTCGATCACGACGAGCGGTTCGTCGTTCTGCAGCCGGCCGCCGAGCCGCTGCATCCGCCCGTTGACGGGCTCGAGCCGCGCGATCTCGGCGAGCGCCGCATCGAACGGCACGTCGGCCGCGAGCAGCGCGCCGAGCACGGCAAGCAGGTTGCTGACGTTGAACGTGCCGAGCGTACCGACCTCGACGTCCGCGTCGCCCCACGACGAACGCAGGCGGAACGCGGTGCCGGTCGCGGTGGCGCGCACGTCGATTGCGATCAGTTCGCGATCGGCGTCGGGCGCCGGGGCATCGCCGATTCCGTATGCGATCGTGCGCACGCGGCCGGCGAGCTTCTCGAGCAGGCGCCGGCCGGCTGCGTCGTCGCGATTGACGACGGCCGCGCGCAGGCCGCGCCACGCAAACAGCTTCGCCTTCGCGGCCTCGTACGCGTCGAACGTGCCGTGATAGTCGAGGTGATCCTGCGTGAGATTCGTGAATACCGCGATGTCGAACGCCGTACCGTTCACGCGCCCTTGGTGCAGCGCATGCGACGACACCTCCATCGCCACGGCCTTCGCGCCCGCGTCGCGCAATTGCGCGAGGCTGCGCTGCAGCTGCGACGCGTCGGGGGTCGTGAAACCCGTCGGCACGAGCTGGCCGGGCATCCCGGTGCCGAGCGTGCCGATCACCGCGCACGGCTCGTGCAGCGCCGTCAGCGCGGCGGCGATCCATTGCGTGCACGAGGTCTTGCCGTTCGTGCCGGTCACGCCGATCGCGAGCAGGTTGTCGCTCGGATCGCCGTACCAGCCGCTGGCGATCTCGCCGGCGAGCTGGTCGAGTGCCGGCACCGCGAGCGCGACGGGCACGGCCGGCGCGGCGGCCAGCCCTTCCGGCTGATACAGCACGGCGGCCGCACCGCGTGCGACCGCGTCGGCGATGAAGCCGCGATTGTCTGCCCCGTCGACCGCATACGCGACGAACACGTCGCCAGCCTTCAGGCTGCGCGTGTCGGCATGCAGTTGCGCTGCGGGGGCCACATGCTGACGCAGCCACGCGAGCGCGGCTGCGATCTGCTGATGCGCCGGATGGGAACTGCGGGCGGCGCTCATCGAACAACTCCTGGTGAATTACGCGTCGTGCTGGACACGATCATATGCTTCGCACCGCCACCCGAGGCCAGCTTTTGCGGCCCCGTTGCGGCAGGTGCTGCCGGCGAATCGTCAGACACGACGAGCTGCTTGATCGGCATGTTCGGCGGCACGTTCAGCGCACGCATCGTGTCGCCGGCAATCGCCGAGAATACGGGGCCGGACACCTGGCCGCCGAAGTGGCTGCCGGCGGTCGGCTCGTCGACCGACACCGCGACGACGATGCGCGGATTCGGCATCGGCGCCATCCCGACGAACGACGCGCGGTACTTGCGCGTGTAGCCGTGGCCTTCATGCTTGTACGCGGTACCGCTCTTGCCGCCGACGCGATAGCCCGGCACGGCCGCATCCGGCGACGTGCCGCCCGGCGCGACCACCGTCTCGAGCATCGCGCGCACTTCGCGCGCGGTGGTCGGGTTAAACACCTGCGTGCCCACGATCGGCTGGTTGGGGTCGGTCTTGAAAATCGTCACGGGCATCAGCTCGCCGTCGTGCGCGATTGCCGTGTACGCACGCGCGAGCTGGAACAGCGACACCGACAGGCCGTAGCCGTACGACATCGTCGCCTGCTCGATGCGGCGCCAGCTCTTCCATGGACGCAGGCGGCCGGCCACCGCGCCCGGGAAGCCGACCTTCGGCGCCTGGCCGAGACCGATGCTGGTATACATATTCCACATTTCCTCGGGTCGCATCGTCATCGCGATCTTCGTCGCGCCGATGTTGCTCGACTTCTGGATCACGCCGCCGACCGTCAGCGTGCCGAAACCCGCGTCGTCGGTGATCGGCGCGCCGTCGAGCACGAAATGCCCGTTGCCCGTCTCGACGAGCGTATTCGGCGTCACGCGGTGCAGGTCGAGCGCGAGCGACACCGTAAACGGCTTCATGATCGAGCCCGGCTCGAACACGTCGGTCATGATCCGGTTGCGCAACTGCTCGCCCGTCATGCGCGAGCGGTCGTTCGGGTTGTACGTCGGGTAGTTGACGAGCGCGAGCACCTCGCCGGTACGCACGTCGACGACCACCGCCGCGCCGGCCTTCGCCTTGAACTTCTCGACGGCGGCCTTCAGGTTCGCGTACGCGATGTACTGGATCTTGCTGTCGATCGACAGGTCGACGTCGGTGCCGTTGTGCGGCGGAATCTGTTCGGCGACGTCCTCGACGATGTGCCCCATCCGGTCCTTGATCACGCGGCGCATGCCCGACGTGCCGGACAGCATCTTCTGGTCGCCGAGTTCAACGCCCTCCTGCCCTTCGTCCTCGACGTTCGTGAAGCCGATCAGGTGGGCGGTGATCTCGCCTTCCGGATAGAAGCGCTTGTATTCGTTGCGCTGATAGATACCGGGAATATCGAGCGCAGCGACCTTGTCCGCGACGTCGATCGGCACCTGGCGCTTCACGTAGACGAAACCCTTGTCTTCGGACAATTTCACGCGCAGTTCCTTCGGCGTCATGCCGAGGAGCTTGCCGAGCTGGTTGACCTTGTCGGCGTCGAGATCGTCCGGTACCGCGTCGGGAATCGCCCAGATCGCGCGCACGGGCAGGCTCGTCGCGAGCACGAGCCCGTTACGGTCGAGGATCTTGCCGCGTGTCGCCGGCAGTTCGATCGTGCGCTGGTAGCGGCTTTCGCCCTGCTTCTGGTAGAACGCGTTGCCGGGCCCCTGGATCCAGAACGCACGCGCGGCCAGCGCGACGAACGCCATGAACAGCAGGAATACGACGAGCTTCGAGCGCCACATCGGCAGATGCACGCCGAGCACGGGGCTCGACGAGAACTTCACGTTCTGGCGCTTCGGGGACGGCTTCATCGCGCGCCCCCCTTGCCCTTGCCGACGGTGTCGGCCGAAGCCGGGATCGGCGCATCGATCGCCTTCGCGGCGCCCGGCGGCAACGTCAGGTATTGCGTGCGGCCGGTCGTGATCGGCTGCATCTTCAGCGAATCGTTCGCGAGCTGCTCGATGCGCGACGTCTTCGACAGCGCGCTCTGCTGATACTGAAGCTGCGCGTAGTCCTGCTGGAGCTGACGCTCCTGCGACTGCGCACGCTGCAGCTGGATGAAGATCTGGCGCTGCTGGTTCGTCGAATTGACGACCGACAGCGCGCAACCCATCACGATGATCAGCAGGAAGATGTTGAAGCGGCTCATGGCGTGACGCGCTCCGCGATGCGCATCACGGCCGAGCGGGCGCGCGGATTCTCCGCGATTTCCGTTTCGCTCGGAAACTGGCGGCTGACAATCCTGAGCGGCGGGCTCGGCAGGTCGACGGCACGGATCGGCAGGCGACGATCGACCGCAGGCGCACTCGCGTGCGCCTGCATGAATCGCTTGACGATCCGGTCCTCGAGTGAATGAAAGCTGATGACCACCAGCCGCCCCCCTTGCTCCAGCAACGACAGTGCCGCGTCTAGTACGACTTGCAGGTCCGCAAGCTCTTGATTGACGTGAATCCGTATAGCCTGAAAGGTGCGGGTTGCCGGATCCTTGCCCTTCTCACGGGTTTTGACGACGTGACCCACGATTTGGGCAAGCTCGCCCGTGGTGTCGAGAGGCCCAAGACGGTCGGACTCTGCCCGGCGAGCAACAAGCGCCTTTGCAATCTGAAAAGCAAACCGTTCTTCCCCATAATCCCGTATCACCTCCGTCAATTCCTGCACCGAAGCCCGTGCGAGCCATTCCGCCGCCGACTCGCCGCGCGTCGGATCCATCCGCATGTCCAGCGGACCATCGGCGCGGAAGCTGAAGCCGCGCGCCGGATCGTCCACCTGCGGCGAGGACACGCCCAGGTCGAGCAACACCCCCGACACCTTCTCGACGCCGCGCGCCGCAAGCGCGTCGCGCATCGATGCAAAGCTGTCATGCACGATCGAGAAGCGCGCATCCTCGATGCCCTGCGCCGTCTCGATCGCGCGCGGATCCTTGTCGAACGCGATCAGCCGCCCGGCCGGCGCCAGCCGCGCGAGCACCGCGCGGCTATGGCCGCCGCGCCCGAACGTGCCGTCGACATACACGCCGTCCGGCCGCGTCACGAGCGACTCGACCGCTTCATCCAACAGCACCGTCCGATGCCGCAATTCGTTTCCCATCGCGGGCGTCTCCGTCACCGCAATCAGAACGTGAAATTCTTCAGCGCGTCGGGCATGCCCTGCGCCATCGCTGCCTGCTCCTTCGCGTTGTAGGTCTGCGAATCCCACAGCTCGAAGTGACTACCCATTCCCAACAACATGACTTCCTTTTCCAGTCCGGCTGCCATGCGCAGCTCCGGCGATACGAGAATCCGGCCCGCGCCGTCGAGATCGACGTCCATCGCATTGCCGAGAAAAATGCGCCGCCACCAGTGCGCGTCCATCGGCAGCGCGGCGATCTTGGCGCGGAATACTTCCCATTCAGGGCGCGGAAACAGCAACAGGCAGCCGTCCGGGTGCTTGGTCACAGTCACCCGTCCTTCTGCCTGTCCTTGCAGCGCTTCGCGATAGCGAGCCGGCACCGACATCCGCCCTTTCGCATCGAGCGTCAGCGCCGACGCCCCTTGGAACACTTTCCGCTCTCCCGTTCAGGGCACCGAAGCACCCGCTCCATGCTGAGAATTTAGCCGGAATAGCCCGCCAAATCACACAAAAATACACTTTCTCACACTGTCTCCCACTTTAGAGGAAGGGTGTGGCACGGTCAAGGGAGCGGCCCGCTTTTTTGACGAATTTTGTTAGTTAGAACAAGGACTTACGCGCACATGCTCATACGGCCCCTCATCCCAAAAACCGTTATAAATGAATGAGCTAGTGCAACTTGTGAAGGTGATACGTGAGAAAGGCGAGCCAGACGGGTGTGCGGGCGGGGCTTTCGGGGGCGGGAAAACGAGGAATAAACGGGCGGTATCGGCGGCGGGGAACCCGGGCGCCGTCACACGTCGCCCGAGTGTGGACCTCACAGATAGTATGCAGTGCTCGTCATGACTTTCGATGCAGCGCGCATCAGCATTCGCGCAGGGAGCGGCAGTTCGATCCCGCCCGCGTCGGCCGCGGCCTTGCCGTGCTTCACTTCGTCGAGCCGCATCTGGTCGACGATCGCACGCGACGCGGTATCCGTCGCCGGCAGCTCGGACATATGGCCTTCGAGATGGCTCTCGACCTGCCGTTCGGTCTCGGCCATGAAGCCGAGGCTGACCTTGTCGCCGAGCGCGCCGGCCGCCACGCCGATCGCGAGCGAACCCGCATACCACAGCGGGTTCAGCAGGCTCGGACGCGAGTCCAGCTCCTTCAGGCGATGCGCGGTCCACGCGAGGTGGTCCTCCTCCTCGCGCGCGGCTTCCTCGAACATCGCCTTCGCCGACCCCGTGCGCGCGGTGAGCTTCTGCGCCTGGTAGAGCGCCTGGGCACAGACCTCGCCGACGTGGTTCACGCGCATCAGTCCGGCCGCATGCTTACGCTCCGCCGGCGTCAGTTCGACGGCCGGCGCGTCGGCCGGCGCGGGCACCGGGCGGCTCATCCGGCTAATGCCGGTCAGCGATCGCAGGCCGCGATCGAATTCGCTGATCAGTTCATCAAACACCATCCTGTTCTCCTGGCTGCAGGTGCTGCCGCGAGCGGCAAGGGCACGAGTCCGCTGCGTAACCGACTTGATTATTCAGCGGAAATTGCGGTTAACCCGTGATTTTAACCATTGTTGCATAAAGGAAACATGGCGGCCTTGAGCTGCGGCATTTCGCTTTGTGGCAAAAACCGGTTTTGCTACATTACGTGCGACTTCTTGCGAAGTTGATGGGGCCCGTCAACAGAACATAACTATCCGCCCCGCCAGAAAAATTCAGTGATTCTTGGAGATCCGTTAATGAAAAAGTCGCTTCTCGCGCTCGTCGCGCTGGGCGCGTTCGCTGGCGCTGCCCATGCGCAAAGCAGCGTGACGCTTTACGGCATCATCGATGAAGGCCTGCTCTTCAACAACAATGCGGGCGGCAAGCACCTGTACAGCATGGCCAGCGGCGTGATGCAAGGCAGCCGCTTCGGTCTGCGCGGCACCGAAGATCTCGGTGGCGGCCTGAAGGCGATCTTCACCCTCGAAAACGGTTTCGACGTGAACAGCGGCAAGCTCGGTCAGGGCGGCCTGATGTTCGGCCGTCAGGCTTACGTCGGCCTGTCGAGCAACTTCGGTACGGTCACGCTGGGTCGTCAGTACGACTCCGTCGTCGACTTCGTCGGCCCGCTCGAGGCAGGCGACCAGTGGGGCGGCTACATCGCCGCTCACCCGGGCGACCTCGACAACTTCAACAACGCCTATCGCGTGAACAACGCGGTCAAGTTCACGAGCGCGAACTACGGCGGCCTCACGTTCGGCGGCTTGTACAGCTTCGGCGGTCAGGCGGGCCAGTTCTCGAAGAACCAGGTCTGGTCGCTCGGCGCAGGCTACACCAACGGCCCGTTGGTGCTGGGTGTCGGCTACTTGAACGCACGTACGCCGAACCAGTTCGGCGGCATGTTCAACAACGGCTCCGCGTCGTCGTCGGTTTCGTCGCCGATCTACGGCGGGTACGCGAACAACGCGAACACGTACCAGGTCATCGGTGCAGGCGGCGCCTACACGTTCGGCGCAGCGACGATCGGCGCGACGTACTCGAACACGAAGTTCAAGGGCTTCTCGGCAGGCCCATTCGTGAACCAGACCGCGACGTTCAACAACGGCGAAATCAACTTCAAGTATCAGCTGACCCCGGCGCTGATTCTCGGCGCAGCGTACGACTACACGCAAGGCAGCAAGATCGACGGCAATTCGGCAGCCAAGTACCACCAGGGCTCGCTGGGCGTCGACTACTTCCTGTCGAAGCGCACGGACGTCTACGCGATCGGCGTGTATCAGCATGCATCGGGCAACGTGCTCGACGCGAACGGCGACATCCTGAAGGCAACGGCAGCGATCAACGGTCTCGCAGGTTCGAGCACCAGCAACCAGGTCGCAGCACGCGTCGGTATCCGTCACAAGTTCTAATCAGCTTGCCTGACAAGCCGCAGCATATTGAAGGCGCCTTCGGGCGCCTTTTTCTTTGGGCGTTCGTGCGCCCGGCACGGGCACATTCCTGCGCGTGAATGTCTGGCCGTGAGTCGACCACGGCGAATGAAGCGAAGCGCAACCGCGTGACGGTGGGCGCCTGGCAGGAAGGTCGGCGGATCGGTCAGCATCGCGCCGGAATTTGACCGCTCGGCGCAGGATGTACAACGCCAACCCTCAAAAACAAAAATGCCGTTCAGCTGCTTGGCTGAACGGCATGCCGGCGCGAGCCGTGCTTTTTCTTTCGGTCGACCGCGCCGTTACGCGCGTCCGTCGCGCAGTTCGCGCCGCAGGATCTTGCCGACGTTCGTCTTCGGCAGCTCGGTACGGAACTCGACCAGCTTCGGCCGCTTGTAGCCGGTGAGCCGCTCCTTGCAGTACGCGAGGATGTCCTTGTCGGTGAGCGCCGGATCCTTCTTCACGACGAACAGCTTCACCGCTTCGCCGGAATGCTCGTCGGGTACGCCGACCGCCGCCACCTCGAACACGCCCGGATGCGACGCCACGACGTCCTCGACCTCGTTCGGATACACGTTGAAGCCCGATACGAGGATCATGTCTTTCTTCCGGTCCACGATCTTCACGTAACCGCGCGCATCCATCACGCCGACGTCACCCGTCTTGAAGAAGCCGTCCGCGAACATGACCTTCGCGGTCTCGTCCGGCCGGTTCCAATAGCCTGCCATCACCTGCGGCCCGCGAATGCAGATTTCGCCCGGTTCGCCGAGCGCGACGTCGTTGCCGGCATCGTCGCGAATCACCACTTCGGTCGACGGCAGCGGCAGGCCGATCGTGCCGCTGTATTCGGTCGCCGTCACCGGGTTGCAGGTCGCCACCGGCGACGTTTCGGACAGCCCGTATCCTTCGATGATCGCGGTATGGGTCTTTTCATACCAGCGTTTCGCGACGCCTTCCTGGATCGCCATGCCGCCGCCGTTGGCGATCACGAGCTTCGACAGGTCGAGCTGATTGAAATCGGGGTGGTTCAGCAGTGCGTTGTACAGCGTGTTGACCGCGGGAATGGTCGAGATCTGGTAGCCCTTCAGTTCCTTGATCATGCCGGCGATGTCGCGCGGGTTCGGGATCAGGATGCCCATGCCGCCCGTGCGCATCGTCAGGAAACCGCAGACGGTCAACGCGAACACGTGGTACAGCGGCAGCGCGACAACGGTCACGAACTGTTTCACGTCCGGATATTTCTCGTGAGCCGGCTGGTGCCAGGCACCCGCCTGCAGCACGTTCGACACGATGTTCCGGTGCAGCAGCGTCGCGCCTTTCGCGACGCCGGTCGTGCCGCCCGTGTATTGCAGGAACGCGACGTCGTCGGGACCGATCTTCTGCGCGTTGAAAGTCTGGCGCGCGCCTTCCGACATCGCGGCCTTGAAACGCGTGAACGACGGCAGCTGCCACGCAGGCACCATCTTCTTCACGTTGCGCACGACGTAGTTGACGAGCCATCCCTTGATGCCCAGCAGATCGCCCATCGATGCGACGACGACATGCTTGACGCCCGTATTCGCGATGACGGCCTGCAGCGTCGACGCGAAATTCTCGAGGATGACGATCGCTTCCGCACCGCTGTCCTTCAGCTGATGTTCGAGCTCGCGCGGCGTGTAGAGCGGATTGACGTTGACGACGGTGTAGCCCGCGCGCAGTACCGCGGCGATCGCCACCGGATACTGCAGCACGTTCGGCATCATGATCGCGACGCGCGCCCCGCGCGCCAGCCCGCGCGATTGCAGCCATGCGCCGAACTGGCGCGACAGCGTGTCGAGTTCGCCGTACGTGATGCCCTTGCCCATGCAGACGAACGCCGTGCGGTCGCGATACTGGCGGAAGCTTTCGTCGAGCAGGTCCGGGACGGAAGGATAAGGAGACGCGTCAATTTCGGCTGGAACGCCGGGCGGGTACGATTTCAGCCAAATTTTGTCCATACTGCGCGTCTCCTCACAGATTTTCGAATGGTCGTGCTAAAACGCATCGTAACGGCTCGCACGTCCCGAGACAACAGGGTTAGATGTCCACTTCGAACTTCCGTGGAAATTCGTCCGATCATACGGCGATATTCGATCAAATGCGTTCAACTTCCACAAGGCAATCGTAGAACGTCGCCGAGTTGCCGAGATCGGTGAGCGCCTGGCTCGTCACCTCGTTCGCGTTTCTGCCGTCCGGCGACAGCTTTTTCCACCAGATCGACAACCCGACGACGAGCCCGGCACGTGCGCGATCGGTAATTCTCGCGCGTGCCTGCATCGATCCGCGGTCGTTGAAGATGCGTACGACGTTACCGTCGGCAATGCCGCGCGCCTCGGCGTCGAACGGATGGATGTCCAGATGCGGCTCGCCTTCGGTATGACGCAGGCTGTCGACGTTCACGAACGTGCTGTTCAGGAAGTGGCGGGCCGGCGGCGAAATCATCGAGAGCGGATATCGCGCGGCGAGCTCCGGGGCCGCCTCGGCCGATTCGAACGGCGGCAGGTAGTCGGGCACGGGGTCCGCGCCCATCTGCTCGAGCCTGGGGCTATGGAACTCGCACTTGCCCGACGGCGTACGGAAACCGCCGTTTGCAAAGGGCGCCTCCGGCAGCTTCAGCTTCAGCCAGCCGGCGCGCTTCAGCGTGTCCCAGTCGCTGTCGAGCACCGGATCGTCCCAGCGAAGCGCCGCGCGCGCGACCTCTTCGTCGCTGTGATAGAGCGCGGGCTCGTCGAGCCCCATGCTGCGCGCGATGCCGCGGAAGATCTCCGTATTCGGCCGCGCGTCACCCACCGGCGGAATCGCGGGCAGGTTCGCCATCACGTAGGTGTGACCGTACGATTTGTGGATGTCCAGATGCTCGAGTTGCGTGGTCGCCGGCAACACAATGTCTGCGAAATCGACGGTATCTGTCTTGAAGTGCTCGAGAACGACCGTAAACAGATCGTCACGCGCGAACCCTTGGGCGACCTTCGAAGAATCCGGTGCAACGGCCACCGGATTCGAGTTGTAGACGATCACCGCTTCAACTTTCGGCCCGAAGGTGGCATCGCCGGGGTGCAGCAGCGCGTCACCGATCGCGTTCATGTTGATGATGCGCGGCAGCCTGTGCGGCCAACCCGGCATCAAGTCCGGGCGCAGCAGCGCCGCCTGGTTCACCGGCGCGGATTCCGACGACGAGAGCAACAGGCCGCCGGCCCGGTCCCGCCATGCGCCCGTCAGCGCCGGCAGACTTGCAATCGCGCGTACCGCGTTCCCGCCGCCGCGCACGCGCTGCATGCCGTAGTTGAGGCGGATCGATGCCTTGCGGGTAGCGCCGTAACGACGCGCAAGGTCGATCAGCTCCGACGCGTCGATGCCGCAGATCTGCGCAACGCGTTCCGGCGGGTAGGACATCGCCCGCTCCTTGAGCGCGTCGAAGCCGAGCGTATGGTTGGCAATATAGTCGTGATCGAGCAGGTTCTCGGTAATCAGCACGTGCATCATGCCGAGCGCGAACGCGCCGTCGGTGCCCGGTTTCAACGCGATGTGCTGGTGACATTTCTCCGCCGTCAGCGAACGGTACGGATCGATCGCGACAAGGCGCGCGCCCCGGCGCTTCGCTTCCTGCGCACGCGTCCAGAAGTGCAGGCTCGACGCGATCGGGTTTGCTCCCCAAATCAGAATCAGTTCGCTTTCCTCGAAATACTCGAGGTGCATGCCGAGACTGCCGCCATAGGTGTAACGCAATCCGGCTGCCCCGGCGGCCGCGCAAATTGTGCGCTCGAGCCGCGAGGCGCCGAGCTTGTGAAAGAACCGCTGGGCGATGCCTTCCCCCTGCACGAGCCCCATCGTGCCTGCATAACTGTACGGCACGATCGCTTCCGGCGCGCGCGCCACGATTTCACCGAGACGACGACCGATCTCGTCGAGCGCTTCATCCCAGCCGATCGGTACGAAGCGCCCTTCCCCTTTCGCGCCGATGCGCTTGAGCGGAACGGTGAGGCGGTCGGGGTGATGAACGCGCTCGGCGTATCGGCTGACTTTCGTGCACAACACGCCTTGTGTCGGCGGATGGTCGGGATCGCCCGTGACCTTGATCGCTCTGCCGTTTTCGACGGTCACGCGCATTGCACACGTGTCCGGACAATCGTGCGGGCAAACGGCCCGGGCTACCTGTATGGCGGCGTTCATCGTTTTGAGTGCGGAGGTGGGGATTCGCAAATTTTACGTGGACACGCCGTATCAAGCGTTTATTTCGTGCGATCGAAAGCGGTTGGTGGAGGTGGAGGCGTTTCGATTGTTGGATGCGTGTCTGTCGGGGAGCGCGCGGAAGCGCTATCGACGGCTAACGTGCCAGCTCCGCGTCGGTGGCAATGTCCTGGCGCATCTGCAAAATGCTGCTGCATGCATTTCCGCCGCTGAAATGCAAAAACCCCCGCCTTTCGGGCGGGGGTTCTTGGCTTAGGGAGCCTGACGATTACCTACTTTCACACGGGAATCCGCACTATCATCGGCGTAGAGTCGTTTCACGGTCCTGTTCGGGATGGGAAGGGGTGGGACCGACTCGCTATGGTCATCAGGCAAAGAGGGTTGTTGTGCTGGCTTGGCAGCACAACCAATCCGGGAAGAAGCAGTAATTTTGGGTTGTGTGTATCACACACGAGAATCCAACATGTCGCTTTGGATCGCGGCCAGTGCTTGCGCACGGCGCCGATCCATAAGGCAGACTTGTTATAGGATCAAGCCTTACGGGCAATTAGTATCAGTTAGCTGAACGCATTACTGCGCTTACACACCTGACCTATCAACGTCCTGGTCTCGAACGACCCTTCAAGGAGGTCTAGCCTCCAGGGATATCTCATCTTAAGGCGAGTTTCCCGCTTAGATGCTTTCAGCGGTTATCTCTTCCGAACATAGCTACCCGGCGATGCCACTGGCGTGACAACCGGTACACCAGAGGTTCGTCCACTCCGGTCCTCTCGTACTAGGAGCAGCCCCCTTCAAATATCCAACGCCCACGGCAGATAGGGACCAAACTGTCTCACGACGTTTTAAACCCAGCTCACGTACCTCTTTAAATGGCGAACAGCCATACCCTTGGGACCGGCTACAGCCCCAGGATGAGATGAGCCGACATCGAGGTGCCAAACACCGCCGTCGATATGAACTCTTGGGCGGTATCAGCCTGTTATCCCCAGAGTACCTTTTATCCGTTGAGCGATGGCCCTTCCATACAGAACCACCGGATCACTATGACCTGCTTTCGCACCTGCTCGACTTGTCGGTCTCGCAGTTAAGCACGCTTATGCCATTGCACTATCAGCACGATTTCCGACCGTACCTAGCGTACCTTCGTACTCCTCCGTTACGCTTTGGGAGGAGACCGCCCCAGTCAAACTGCCTACCATGCACTGTCCCCGACCCGGATCACGGGCCAAGGTTAGAACCTCAAACAAACCAGGGTGGTATTTCAAGGACGGCTCCACCGAAACTAGCGTTCCGGTTTCATAGCCTCCCACCTATCCTACACAGATCGGTTCAAAGTCCAATGCAAAGCTACAGTAAAGGTTCATGGGGTCTTTCCGTCTAGCCGCGGGTAGATTGCATCATCACAAACACTTCAACTTCGCTGAGTCTCGGGAGGAGACAGTGTGGCCATCGTTACGCCATTCGTGCAGGTCGGAACTTACCCGACAAGGAATTTCGCTACCTTAGGACCGTTATAGTTACGGCCGCCGTTTACCGGGACTTCAATCAAGAGCTTGCACCCCATCATTTAATCTTCCGGCACCGGGCAGGCGTCACACCCTATACGTCCACTTTCGTGTTTGCAGAGTGCTGTGTTTTTATTAAACAGTCGCAGCCACCAGTTTATTGCAACCCCTTCACCCTCCTGGCGCAGGCCAGTCAAGCTACAAGGGCGTACCTTATCCCGAAGTTACGGTACCAATTTGCCGAGTTCCTTCTCCCGAGTTCTCTCAAGCGCCTTAGAATACTCATCTCGCCCACCTGTGTCGGTTTGCGGTACGGTCATCGTTAGACTGAAGCTTAGAGGCTTTTCTTGGAACCACTTCCAATTGCTTCGCTCCCGAAGGAGCTCGCGCCACACCCTTGAATTGCGCACCCGGATTTGCCTAAGTGCCTTCTCCAATGCAGCGACCGGGACTTCCAACACCCGGACAACCTTCCGCGATCCGTCCCCCCATCGCATCTAACAATGGTGCAGGAATATTGACCTGCTTCCCATCAGCTACGCATTTCTGCCTCGCCTTAGGGGCCGACTCACCCTACGCCGATGAACGTTGCGTAGGAAACCTTGGGCTTACGGCGAGGGGGCCTTTCACCCCCTTTATCGCTACTCATGTCAGCATTCGCACTTCCGATACCTCCAGCACCCTTTACAAGGCACCTTCGCAGGCTTACGGAACGCTCTCCTACCATGCGTGCTAAGCACGCATCCGCAGCTTCGGTATATAGCTTAGCCCCGTTACATCTTCCGCGCAGGACGACTCGATCAGTGAGCTATTACGCTTTCTTTAAAGGGTGGCTGCTTCTAAGCCAACCTCCTGACTGTTTTAGCCTTCCCACTTCGTTTCCCACTTAGCTATATTTGGGGACCTTAGCTGGCGGTCTGGGTTGTTTCCCTCTTGACACCGGACGTTAGCACCCGATGTCTGTCTCCCGTGATTGCACTCTTCGGTATTCGGAGTTTGCTATGGCGGGGTAATCTGCAATAGACCCCCAACCATGACAGTGCTCTACCCCCGAAGGTGAGACACGAGGCACTACCTAAATAGTTTTCGGAGAGAACCAGCTATTTCCAGGTTTGTTTAGCCTTTCACCCCTATCCACAGCTCATCCCCTAACTTTTCAACGTTAGTGGGTTCGGACCTCCAGTACGTGTTACCGCACCTTCATCCTGGCCATGGATAGATCACCTGGTTTCGGGTCTACGCCCAGCAACTGAACGCCCTATTCGGACTCGCTTTCGCTACGCCTGCCCTATACGGTTAAGCTTGCTACTGAACGTAAGTCGCTGACCCATTATACAAAAGGTACGCCGTCACCCCTTACGAGGCTCCGACTGTTTGTATGCATGCGGTTTCAGGATCTATTTCACTCCCCTCCCGGGGTTCTTTTCGCCTTTCCCTCACGGTACTGGTTCACTATCGGTCGATCACGAGTATTTAGCCTTGGAGGATGGTCCCCCCATCTTCAGACAGGATTTCACGTGTCCCGCCCTACTTGTCGCACACCTAGTTCTTTCATACTGTTTTCGCCTACAGGGCTATCACCTGCTATGGCCGCACTTTCCAGAGCGTTCGGCTAACAATACAAATAAAGAGTGCAAGGCTCATCCCATTTCGCTCGCCACTACTTTGGGAATCTCGGTTGATTTCTTTTCCTGCGGTTACTTAGATGTTTCAGTTCACCGCGTTCGCTTCGCATGGCCTATGTATTCAGCCATGGATACTCCAAAAGGAGTGGGTTTCCCCATTCGGACATCTACGGATCAAAGCTCGTTTGCCAGCTCCCCGTAGCTTTTCGCAGGCTACCGCGTCCTTCATCGCCTGTGATCGCCAAGGCATCCACCACATGCACTTGTTCGCTTGACCCTATAACGAGTCTGTCTCGTTACAGGTTGAGTTCTCGCGTTGTGCCGTATTCCAATTGAGTCGAACATAGAGTTCGAATCATCTTGAGATACATCGATACAATCACAACCCGGATAGTTTTCACGTCCATCTCAAGACGCTTCCGCTATCCAAATTACTTACTTCTTCCAGATTGTTAAAGAACGACAGCCGATACGTACTACGTACCGCTCTGACTGGCTCAATCGCCAATGCAAAATTCTCGGTTCAATGTCTGAACCAAGCCCTTAGCGTTGGTGATTGGTGGAGGCAGACGGGATCGAACCGACGACCCCCTGCTTGCAAAGCAGGTGCTCTCCCAGCTGAGCTATGCCCCCATGTACAGAGAACTTCAGGGTACTACCGCCAGACAATGGTGGGTCTGGTTGGATTCGAACCAACGACCCCCGCCTTATCAAGACGGTGCTCTAACCGACTGAGCTACAGACCCCTGAGTCTGTCTTTAAATTTACAGCCGATAAGCGTGAGCGCTCAACTTGTGCGAGAAGCTCTGGAAAGGAGGTGATCCAGCCGCACCTTCCGATACGGCTACCTTGTTACGACTTCACCCCAGTCATGAATCCTACCGTGGTGACCGTCCTCCTTGCGGTTAGACTAGCCACTTCTGGTAAAACCCACTCCCATGGTGTGACGGGCGGTGTGTACAAGACCCGGGAACGTATTCACCGCGGCATGCTGATCCGCGATTACTAGCGATTCCAGCTTCATGCACTCGAGTTGCAGAGTGCAATCCGGACTACGATCGGTTTTCTGGGATTAGCTCCCCCTCGCGGGTTGGCAACCCTCTGTTCCGACCATTGTATGACGTGTGAAGCCCTACCCATAAGGGCCATGAGGACTTGACGTCATCCCCACCTTCCTCCGGTTTGTCACCGGCAGTCTCCTTAGAGTGCTCTTGCGTAGCAACTAAGGACAAGGGTTGCGCTCGTTGCGGGACTTAACCCAACATCTCACGACACGAGCTGACGACAGCCATGCAGCACCTGTGCGCCGGTTCTCTTTCGAGCACTCCCACCTCTCAGCAGGATTCCGACCATGTCAAGGGTAGGTAAGGTTTTTCGCGTTGCATCGAATTAATCCACATCATCCACCGCTTGTGCGGGTCCCCGTCAATTCCTTTGAGTTTTAATCTTGCGACCGTACTCCCCAGGCGGTCAACTTCACGCGTTAGCTACGTTACTAAGGAAATGAATCCCCAACAACTAGTTGACATCGTTTAGGGCGTGGACTACCAGGGTATCTAATCCTGTTTGCTCCCCACGCTTTCGTGCATGAGCGTCAGTATTGGCCCAGGGGGCTGCCTTCGCCATCGGTATTCCTCCACATCTCTACGCATTTCACTGCTACACGTGGAATTCTACCCCCCTCTGCCATACTCTAGCCTGCCAGTCACCAATGCAGTTCCCAGGTTGAGCCCGGGGATTTCACATCGGTCTTAGCAAACCGCCTGCGCACGCTTTACGCCCAGTAATTCCGATTAACGCTCGCACCCTACGTATTACCGCGGCTGCTGGCACGTAGTTAGCCGGTGCTTATTCTTCCGGTACCGTCATCCCCCGGCTGTATTAGAGCCAAGGATTTCTTTCCGGACAAAAGTGCTTTACAACCCGAAGGCCTTCTTCACACACGCGGCATTGCTGGATCAGGCTTTCGCCCATTGTCCAAAATTCCCCACTGCTGCCTCCCGTAGGAGTCTGGGCCGTGTCTCAGTCCCAGTGTGGCTGGTCGTCCTCTCAGACCAGCTACTGATCGTCGCCTTGGTAGGCCTTTACCCCACCAACTAGCTAATCAGCCATCGGCCAACCCTATAGCGCGAGGCCCGAAGGTCCCCCGCTTTCATCCGTAGATCGTATGCGGTATTAATCCGGCTTTCGCCGGGCTATCCCCCACTACAGGACATGTTCCGATGTATTACTCACCCGTTCGCCACTCGCCACCAGGTGCAAGCACCCGTGCTGCCGTTCGACTTGCATGTGTAAGGCATGCCGCCAGCGTTCAATCTGAGCCAGGATCAAACTCTTCAGTTTAAACCTGTTACTGTTTTCGGTTCTTTCGAACCGGTCGCTCACTCAAAGCTGACAGGAATATGAATCACTTCATAAACCTGACTTACTTTAGTGTGAGACTCTTGATACTTTCGCTATCTGATCCGAAGATCAGCTCGCTTTCATCAAGCGCCCACACTTATCGGCTGTTAATTTTTAAAGAGCATTTCTGCGAGAAACCTGAAGTTTCTCAGCAGCGCTGCGTTTTCAGCAGCAGAGAAGCGAGATTATGAACCGTGTTTCGCAGCGCGTCAACAACTTTTTACATCAGATCGTTGCGGCTGCGGGGCTCAACTTCCAGGCCAGCCGTGCGCTCCAGACTCCAGCGCTCCGCCCACCCTGCTTCCCTCTTCCGCGCCGCGTTTCCGTTAGCGCGAAAGAGGCGTGATTCTAAGCACCGGCCACCTTCCACGCAAGCCCTTTGTGAAAATAATTTGAAAAAGCCCCCGTGCGCTCGCGCGCACGGGGGCTTCGGGTTCGACGACCGGACCAATCATGCCGGCCACCGAAACCAACCAGTAGCCGGCCACCCATACCGGCAGCCCAACCGATCAGCGATGCTTGAACGTCGGCTTCCGTTTTTCGACGAATGCCGCCATCCCTTCTTTCTGGTCTTCGGTCGCGAACAGCGAATGGAACAGCCGACGCTCGAAGTGGACACCTTCGGCCAGCGTCGTCTCGTACGCACGGTTGACCGACTCCTTGACCATCATGACTGCCGGCAACGAAAACTCGGCGATCGTCGTTGCAGCCGCAATCGCTTCGTCGAGCAGCTTGTCGGCCGGCAGCACGCGCGATACGAGCCCCGCGCGCTCCGCCTCGGCCGCATCCATGAAGCGGGCCGTCAGGCACATGTCCATCGCCTTCGCTTTCGACACCGCGCGCGGTAGACGCTGCGTGCCACCCGCGCCCGGCATGACGCCGAGTTTGATTTCCGGCTGGCCGAACTTGGCCGTATCCGCCGCGAAGATGATGTCGCACATCATTGCCAGCTCACAGCCCCCACCCAGCGCAAAGCCCGAAACCGCCGCAATGATCGGCTTGCGGATCTCGCGGACCGTCTCCCAGTTGCGCGTGATGTAGTCGCCCCGGTAGACATCCATATAGGAATAGGTCGCCATCATGCCGATGTCCGCGCCGGCTGCGAACGCCTTCTCGCTCCCGGTCACGACGATCGCGCCGATGCCATCGTCAGCATCGAACGCCTTCAGCGCGTCTCCCAGCTCATCCATCAGCGCATCGTTCAGCGCGTTCAGCGCCTTCGGACGGTTCAGCGTAACCAGCCCGACACGCCCCCGGGTCTCCACCAGGATGTTCTCGTAAGCCATCTATTTCTCCTCGATCAATGAAATGAGAAACGCCTCGCACATGCGAATAGTTTGATGCTACCATTCTCCGACCAACCGGTCGGTTAATTAATCGATCCAACCCCTCTCAACGTCCATCAGGCTGCCGCCATGACCCATGCACTGTTCACGAAGCACGAAGACACGCTGAAGCACGCACTCGCCGCCATCGAGAGCCGCGGGTACTGGAGCCCGTTCGCCGAAATGCCGAGCCCCAAAGTGTACGGGGAAAGCGCGAATGCAGATGGCGAGGCCGCGTTCAAGTCGCACCTCGACAAGACGTTCGCGCTCGACCAGCCGGCGTCCGGCGAAACGGTCGGTGCAGAGCGGTCGCCGTACGGCATCGCCTTGGGCATCCGGTATCCGAAGTCGACGCCTGACGAACTGATCGCCGCCGCCGCGGCCGCGCAACGCTCGTGGCGCGAAGCCGGCCCGAGCGCCTGGGTCGGCGTCAGCCTCGAAATCCTCGCGCGCCTGAATCGCGCAAGCTTCGAGATCGCCTACAGCGTGATGCACACCACGGGGCAGGCATTCATGATGGCGTTCCAGGCTGGCGGCCCGCACGCGCAAGATCGTGCGCTCGAGGCAGTCGCGTATGCATGGGACGAACTGCGCCGCATCCCGGCCGATGCGCACTGGGAAAAGCCGCAAGGCAAGAACCCGCCGCTCGCGATGCACAAGCGCTATACGATCGTCCCGCGCGGCACGGGCCTCGTCCTCGGCTGCTGCACGTTCCCGACCTGGAACGGCTACCCGGGCCTGTTCGCCGATCTGGCAACCGGCAACACCGTGATCGTCAAACCGCATCCGGGCGCGATCCTGCCCCTCGCCATTACCGTGAAGATCGCTCGTGACGTGCTGCGCGAAGGCGGATTCGATCCGAACGTCGTCACCCTCCTCGCGACCGAACCCAACGACGGCGCACTCGTCCAGGATCTCGCGCTGCGCCCCGAGATCAAGCTGATCGACTTCACCGGCAGCACGCAGAACGGCACGTGGCTCGAACGCCATGCTCACCAGGCACAGGTCTATACCGAGAAGGCAGGCGTCAACCAGATCGTGATCGATTCGACCGACGACCTGAAGGCCACCGCCAAGAACATCGCATTCTCGCTGGCGCTGTACTCCGGCCAGATGTGCACCGCGCCGCAGAACATCTACGTGCCGCGCGACGGCATCCGGACGGCGGACGGCCATGCGAGCTTCGACGAGGTCGCACAGGCAATCGCCGTCGCCGTGCAAAAACTCACCGGCGACCCGGCACGCTCGGTCGAACTGATCGGCGCGATCCAGAACGAAGGCGTGACCGCACGCATCGACGACGCCCGCCAGCTCGGCCGCGTGCTCGCCGACAGCCTGACCCTCCAGCACCCCGCCTTCCCCGATGCCCGCGTGCGCACGCCGCTCGTGCTGCAACTCGACGTGGCCGATCGCGAGAAATTCACGCAGGAGTGGTTCGGCCCGATCTCGTTCGTGATCGCGACCGACTCGACCGCGCAGTCGCTCGATCTCGCCGGCGAAATCGCGGCGGAACATGGCGCACTGACGCTCTCCGTCTACAGCCTCGACGAGGCGACCGTCGAGGCCGCGCACGACGCGGCGGTGCGCGGCGGTGTCGCGCTGTCGATCAACCTGACGGGCGGCGTGTTCGTGAACCAGTCGGCAGCGTTCTCGGATTTCCACGGCACGGGCGCGAACCCGGCCGCCAACGCGGCACTGGCCGACCCGGCGTTCGTTGCCAACCGGTTCCGCGTGGTGCAAAGCCGCGTCCATGTTGCGCCGAAAGCGGTACCTGCGGAAGCCGGCCAACCGGCATAACCCGAATGGTCGACGTGCAAACGCCGTCACGTTCTCTACCATGAACGAATCCGCCACCCGGCGGGTTCGTTGCTCATCGATACGACCATGACAGACGCCTTTATCTGCGACGCGATTCGCACCCCCATCGGCCGCTACGGCGGCGCCCTGAAAGATGTCCGCGCCGACGACCTCGGTGCGGTGCCGCTCAAGGCGCTCGTCGAACGCAACCGCAACGTCGACTGGACGGCGATCGACGACGTGATCTACGGCTGCGCGAACCAGGCCGGCGAAGACAACCGCAACGTCGCGCGCATGTCGGCGCTGCTCGCGGGCCTGCCGATCGACGTGCCCGGCACGACGTTGAACCGGCTGTGCGGCTCCGGGATGGACGCGATCGGCACGGCTGCACGCGCCATCAGGGCAGGCGAAGCGCGGCTGATGATCGCCGGCGGTGTCGAGAGCATGACGCGCGCGCCGTTCGTGATGGGCAAGGCTGCGAGCGCTTT
Source organism: Burkholderia metallica (assembly GCF_001718555.1). Lineage (NCBI taxonomy): Bacteria > Pseudomonadati > Pseudomonadota > Betaproteobacteria > Burkholderiales > Burkholderiaceae > Burkholderia > Burkholderia metallica. Next base: position 507,250 of record NZ_CP013401.1, on the reverse strand, counting down.
CGCGCGCCAGGCCGACATCTTCGACACGACGATCGGCTGGCGCTTCATCAATCCGCTGATGAAACAGCTGTATGGCGTCGATTCGATGCCCGAGACCGCCGAGAACGTCGCGGTCGATTACAACATCAGCCGCGCCGACCAGGACCTGTTCGCACTGCGCAGCCAGCAGAAGGCCGCGCGGGCTCAGCACGACGGCACGCTCGCCGAAGAAATCGTCGAGGTCACGATTGCGCAGAAGAAAGGCGATCCGGTCGTCGTGTCGCGCGACGAACATCCGCGCGAGACGTCGCTCGAAGCGCTGGCGAAGCTCAAGGGTGTCGTGCGCCCCGACGGCTCGGTGACGGCCGGCAATGCATCGGGCGTGAACGACGGTGCGTGCGCGCTGCTGCTCGCCAATGCGCAGGCAGCCGACCAGTACGGCCTGCGCCGCCGCGCACGCGTGATCGGCATGGCGACAGCCGGCGTCGCGCCGCGCGTGATGGGCATCGGGCCCGCGCCAGCCACGCAGAAACTGTTGCGCCAGCTCGGCATGACCATCGACCAGTTCGACGTGATCGAGCTGAACGAAGCGTTCGCATCGCAAGGTCTCGCGGTGCTGCGCATGCTCGGCGTCGCCGACGACGATCCGCGCGTGAACCCGAACGGCGGCGCAATCGCACTGGGCCATCCGCTCGGCGCATCGGGCGCCCGCCTCGTGACCACGGCGCTCCACCAACTCGAGCGTACGGGCGGCCGCTTTGCGCTGTGCACGATGTGCATCGGCGTCGGCCAGGGCATCGCACTCGCGATCGAACGCGTGTAACCCGCGCGCCGCCCGCCTATAACGAAGTCATGAAGGAGACACTGCATGTCCTATCAGGCGATTCAGCTGGATATCGATCAGGCCTCGAACGTGGCCACGATCACCCTCAACCGCCCCGACAAGCTGAACAGCTTTACGCGGGCGATGCATCGCGAGCTGCAGTCGGCGCTCGATGATGTCGAGGCAGCCGGCGCGCGCGCACTGATCCTGACGGGTGCGGGGCGCGGCTTCTGCGCGGGCCAGGACCTGGCCGATCTCGACTTCACACCGGGCGCGTCGACCGACCTCGGCGCGCTGATCGACGAGCACTTCAATCCTCTGATCCGCCGCCTGCAGTGTCTGCCGATTCCAGTGATCGCCGCCGTCAACGGCACGGCGGCCGGCGCCGGCGCGAATCTCGCGCTCGCATGCGATCTCGTGTTCGCCGCCCGCTCGAGCAGCTTCATCCAGGCCTTCGTCAAGATCGGGCTCGTACCCGATTCGGGCGGCACGTGGTTCCTGCCGCAGCGCGTCGGTATGGCACGTGCGCTGGGGCTCGCGCTGACCGGCGACAAGCTCGGTGCCGACCAGGCCGAACAATGGGGCTTGATCTGGCGCGCGGTCGACGACGACGCACTCGCCGCGACGGTCCGTCAGCTCGCCACCCAGCTCGCGCAGCAACCGACGCTCGCGCTTGCATCGATCAAGCAATCGATGCGGGCCAGCGTCACGAATACGCTCGACCAGCAACTCGACGTGGAGCGCGACCTGCAGCGCAAGCTCGGCCAGTCGCACGACTACGCGGAAGGCGTGCAGGCCTTCATCGAGAAACGCGCGCCGCGCTTCGAGGGGCGTTGACATGACGACCCCCATCGCCACGCTCGATCCCGATTCGCTCGCCCGCGCCACCGCGCGCGCCATGTACGACGCCGACGCATGCAGCCGTGCGTTCGGAATGGAAATCGCCGAAGTCCGCGCGGGCTACGCGCGTCTGCAGATGCGCGTACGGCCCGAATTCCTGAACGGACATCAGACCTGCCATGGCGGGATCATCTTCACGCTGGCCGATTCGACGTTCGCGTTCGCGTGCAATTCGTACAACGTGAACACCGTCGCGGCTGGCTGTTCGATCGAATTCCTGCGCCCCGTGCACGGCGACGACGTGCTGACGGCCGAGGCGATCGAACAGGCTCGCGCCGGCCGCCAAGGCATCTACGACATTCGCGTCACGAACCAGACCGGCGAAACCGTCGCGATGTTTCGCGGCAAATCCGCCCAGATCAAGGGCACGGTCATCCCGGAAGACCGCTGACGTCCACGGCTCGCACATAACAAACACTGGAGACATGCATGACTACCTCGCTACCGCTCGAGCCGATCGAGACCGCCTCACGCGACGAGCTGACCGCGCTGCAGCTCGAACGCCTCAAGTGGTCGCTCCGGCATGCGTATGACCACTCTCCCGTCTATCGTCGCAAGTTCGACGACGCGGGCGTCCATCCCGACGACCTGAAGACGCTCGCCGACCTGTCGCGCTTCCCGTTCACGACGAAGAGCGACTTGCGCGGCAGTTACCCGTTCGGCATGTTCGCGGTGCCGCAGGACCAGATCTCGCGCATTCATGCGTCGTCGGGCACGACCGGCAAGCCGACAGTCGTCGGCTATACGACCGGCGACATCGACACCTGGGCGAATCTCGTCGCACGCTCGATCCGTGCCGCCGGCGCGCGGCGCGGCGACAAGGTGCATGTCAGCTACGGCTACGGCTTGTTCACGGGCGGGCTCGGCGCGCACTACGGCGCCGAACGCGCCGGGCTGACCGTAATCCCGTTCGGCGGCGGCCAGACCGAGAAGCAGGTACAGCTGATCCAGGATTTCCGACCCGACATCATCATGGTGACGCCGAGCTACATGCTGTCGATCGCCGACGAAATCGAGCGCCAGGGCCTCGATCCCGTGCAGAGTTCGCTGCGCATCGGCATTTTCGGCGCGGAACCGTGGACCAACGACATGCGCGTCGCGATCGAGCAGCGGATGGGCATCGACGCGGTCGACATTTACGGGCTGTCCGAAGTGATGGGCCCCGGCGTCGCGTCCGAATGCGTCGAGACCAAGGATGGCCCGACGATCTGGGAAGACCACTTCTATCCGGAAATCATCGACCCCGAAACCGGCGAAGTGCTGCCGGACGGCGAACTCGGCGAGCTCGTGTTCACGTCACTGACGAAGGAGGCGCTGCCGATCGTCCGCTACCGGACCCGCGACCTCACGCGGCTGTTGCCCGGCACGGCCCGCACGATGCGCCGGATGGAGAAGATCACGGGTCGTTCGGACGACATGATGATCGTGCGCGGCGTCAACGTGTTTCCGACGCAGATCGAGGAACAGTTGCTCAAGCAGCGCGCGCTCGCACCGCACTATCAGATCGTGCTGACGAAGGAAGGCCCGCTCGACGTGCTGACGCTCAACGTCGAGCCCTGCCCAGAGACCGCGCCCGATACGGCGGCGATTCATGCGGCAAAACAGGCGCTCGCGTACGACATCAAGTCGCTGATCGGCGTAACGGCCGTGATCAACGTGTTGCCCGTCAACGGGATCGAGCGTTCGGTCGGCAAGGCGCGACGCGTCGTCGACAAACGCAAGGGCTGACGCCGGACGCCGCGCATGCATGACGCGTGGTGAATCCGCGCTTGCAAATGAAACACCCCCGATCGGCCAACGCCGATCGGGGGTGTTTCATTTCAGGGCGCCATTGGCGCATCCGCCGACGCGACAAGCCCATCACGAAAACCGGTGTCGCACCTGTGCCCCGCAATCGGAGCGATCCGCCCCACGCACACCATCGCGCCCACCAGCACCGCGGTTCGATGCATCAACGGCGCGCCCCGGGCCCTACTGCCTCACGTCACGAATTCGGGAACAGCAGCCACATCCGGCCGACCTGCTTCATCCGCCCGGCCTGATCGCCTGCATCGTCACCGAGCCCCCAGAAATAGTCGGCCCGCACGCCGCCCTTGATCGCCGAGCCCGTATCCTGCGCGAACACGAGCCGGTTCATCGGCGTATTCGTCAGCGGGCGCGTGGTCTGCAGGAACACGGGGGTGCCGAGCGGGATCGACGACGGGTCGACGGCGATTGAACGCTCGGGCGTCAGCGGCACGCCGAGCGCGCCGATCGGGCCGTCCGCGCCACCGTGCGGTGCATCTTCCTTGGTCGGCATGTCACGGAAGAACACGAATCGCGGGTTCGTGTCGAGCAACGCGTCGACCCGGGTCGGGTTCGCCTTCGCCCATGCCTTGATGCCCTGCATCGTCGCCTGGGCGGGCGTCAGCTCGCCGCGATCGAGCAGCCACTTGCCGATCGACCGGTACGGCTGGTTGTTGGTGCCACCGAAGCCGACCCGCATCACCGAACCGTCGTCGAGCAGCACGCGTCCCGAGCCCTGCACCTGCAGGAAGAACGCTTCGATCGGGTCGTCGACCCACACGAGTTCGTTGCCGTTCAGAATGCCGGCGCGTTCGAGCTGAGCGCGCGCCGGCAGCGCGGCGCCCGCACGATAGCCGGCCGGCCAGCGATAGAGCGCGTACTGATACGGACCGCGCCGCACGCGCGAACCATGCAGCAGCGGCTCGTAATAGCCGGTCACGAGCCCGTCGAGCGTCCCGTCGGTGTTCGCAAACTGGAATGGCGTGAAATAGGTTTCGAAGAACGCCCGCGCGCTGCTGACATCGAGCTCGTCGAGCCGGTCGGCCGCCGCACACGCGCGCTGCCAGGCCGGCTGGCGCGCGAGCCGCGTGCAGTTCTGCCGCAGCGCGGCCGTCGCGCCGATCAGCGAATCGTCCTGCCAGCCCGGCACCTGCTGCCACGCGACCGGCGTGAGCCGCTTCGCGGCGACCTGCCCCGGCACGATCGCCGCGCCGGTCGGCGGCTTCAGCGTGGAGGTGCGCGTCGGCGCACCGCCGCACGCGGCAAGCAGCGCCGCCGCGGCCGCCGCCGCAACCCACCCGGCCAGCCGGGGCCCAAACCACATACAATGTCCGTTCTTGATGGAAACCGCCATGTCAGATTTTCTCGACCAATATCCGATGCTCATCTTCGCGCTCGAAGCCTTCGTCGCGCTTGCCCTGCTGATCTTCATCGTCGTGTGGACGTCGTCGGGCAGAAAGAAGCACGCCCGCAACCACGATCGCCAGCCGCGCTGACGCGCGCCGCACGCTCAATGCAGCGTGCGCGGCATGTGCAGGGCGAACTCGTCGACCGGCGCCTCGAAGCGCTCGCCGTCCTCCGCCACGCAGAAGTACGCGCCGCGCATCGTGCCGACCGGCGTCGCGATCACGGCCCAGCTCGTGTACTCGAAGTGCTCGCCCGGCTGCAGCAGCGGCTGGTGCCCGACGACGCCGAGCCCCTTCACTTCCTGCACGTGGTTCTCGCTGTCCGTGATGATCCAGTGACGCGCGATCAATTGTGCCGCGACCTGCCCCGTGTTGCGGATGGTCAGCGTGTACGCGAATGCGTATTGACGGCGATCGGGGTCGGATTGTTCCGGCAGGTAGCCGGTTTTCACCGAAACGGTGAACTGATACTGACTCATGGTGTTTCCGCTGGAAGATGACTGACCGTGCCGGCATGGGCAACGGGGCCGCGGGCGCGCCGCATTGGTTCGGCATTCTATGCGCATTCGGGCCGCGACCGCACGGCCCGCCGCCGCGCACCGGGTCGCCGGACGGTAGAATGTGGGTTTTGCGCCGCAACGTCCCCGCTCCCCAGCCATGACCCAATTCCGCATCGCCCCCAGCATCCTGTCGGCCGATTTCGCTCGGCTCGGCGAAGAAGTCCGCAACGTGGTCGCCGCCGGCGCCGACTGGATCCACTTCGACGTGATGGACAACCATTATGTGCCGAACCTGACCATCGGCCCGCTCGTGTGCGAAGCGATCCGCCCGCACGTGCAGGTGCCGATCGACGTGCACCTGATGGTGCGCCCGGTCGACCGGATCGTGCCCGATTTCGCGAAGGCCGGTGCAAACCTGATCAGCTTCCACCCGGAAGGCTCCGATCACATCGACCGCACGCTGTCGCTGATCCGCGACCACGGCTGCAAGGCCGGCCTCGTGTTCAATCCGGCCACGCCGCTGAACTACCTCGACCACGTGATGGATCGCCTGGACTTCGTGCTGCTGATGTCGGTCAACCCGGGCTTCGGCGGCCAGTCGTTCATTCCGGAAACGCTGAACAAGCTGCGCGAAGCACGCGCTCGCATCGACGCGTACATCGAGCGCACAGGCCGCGAGATCCTGCTCGAAGTCGACGGCGGCGTGAAGACCGACAACATCGCGGAAATCGCGGCGGCCGGCGCGGACACCTTCGTCGCCGGTTCGGCGATATTCGGCAAGCCCGACTACCGCAAGGTGATCGACGAGATGCGCGCCGCGCTCGCTACCGTCGAGCGGAGCTGACGCCGTGGCCGACTCGTCGCTCGCCGGCCATGCGCCGGCCGGAGCCGCGCCGCAAGCCGCTCCGATCCGCTTCGCTGCGCCGCGCATCGATGCGGCGCTGATCGACCTCGACGGCACGATGGTCGATACGGCCGACGATTTCACGGCCGGCCTGAACGGAATGCTCGCGCAGCTCGGCGCACCGGCCACGTCGCGCGACGAAGTGATCGGCTACGTCGGCAAGGGCTCCGAACACCTGATCCATAGCGTGCTGAAGCCGCGCTTCCCGGCCGATGAAGCGCACGCGCGCTTCGACGACGCGCTGGCGATCTACCAGACCGAATACGCGAAGATCAACGGCCGCCACACGCGCCTCTATCCGGACGTGACCGCCGGCCTCGACGCGCTGCGCGCGGCCGGTATCCGGCTCGCGTGCGTGACGAACAAGCCGCACCGCTTCGCGGTCGAGCTGCTCGCGCAATACGGGCTGGCCGACTGCTTCGGCATCGTGCTCGGCGGCGACAGCGTCGCACGCAAGAAGCCCGATCCGCTGCCGATGCTGACGGCCTGCGACGCGCTCGGCGTCGCACCGGATGCGGCAGTCGCGATCGGCGACTCGGAAAACGATGCGCTGGCAGGCCGCGTGGCCGGGATGGCGACGCTGACGGTGCCGTACGGCTACAACCATGGCAAAGCTATACAAACGATAAATTCGGATGGTATAGTCGATTCGTTGCTGGTCGCAGCTCGCGCAATTTCCGCGCACAACGCCGGCCGGCCAACCCTCTGATTATTTCTTCCATCCGCATGTTTCTGAATAAAAAACGGAGTCTGAGCAGCATCGACCGGGGAGCCTGGCCCTGGCGTCGCTGGTCGCGCTAACCTCTTCGATGAGGTACGCTGAAGCACGTCTTCAGCGCCGTTTTTTATCTCGCTGCGCATCCGCGCGCCGATCGTCGCACCACCTCGAGTTCCACCGCGTCCGAACGCTTGCGTTCAGGACCGGCCGCAGGCTCGCGACGTTCACGCCCGGAGTGCCGGCCGGCAACAGGCACTTCTCGATCGACCGCCCTTTCGCCGACGGCACCCCGCGCAGCGTCAAGTGATCCCTGGCGCCCGCGCCGCTCGTCCCGAACAGGACCGGAACATGACCGAACTCGAATTTCAATCGCTCGCGAACGAAGGCTACAACCGCATTCCGCTGATCGCGGAAGCCCTCGCCGATCTCGAAACGCCGCTGTCCCTCTACCTGAAGCTGGCCCAGCCCGAACGCTCGGGCGCCAACTCGTTCCTGCTCGAATCGGTGGTCGGCGGCGAACGCTTCGGCCGCTATTCGTTCATCGGCCTGCCCGCCCGTACGCTCGTGCGTACCCGCAACGGCGTGTCGGAAGTCGTGCGCGACGGCCAGGTCGTCGAGACGCACGACGGCGACCCGTTCCAGTTCATCGAATCGTTCCAGGCGCGCTTCAAGGTCGCGCAGCGCCCGGGCCTGCCGCGCTTCTGCGGCGGCCTCGCCGGCTACTTCGGCTACGACGCGGTGCGCTACATCGAGAAGAAACTCGCGCATACCGCGCCGCGCGACGATCTCGGCCTGCCCGACATCCAGTTGCTGCTGACCGAGGAAGTCGCGGTGATCGACAACCTCGCCGGCAAGCTGTACCTGATCATCTACGCGGATCCGGGCCAGCCCGAAGCGTATGCGAAGGCGAAACATCGCCTGCGCGAGCTGAAGCAGCGCCTGCGCACGACCGTGCAGCCGCCCGTCACGTCGGCGAGCGTGCGCACCGAGACGTTCCGCGAGTTCAGGAAGGACGACTATCTGGCCGCCGTGCGCCAGGCGAAGGAATACATCGCGGCCGGCGAACTGATGCAGATCCAGGTCGGCCAGCGTCTGACGAAGCCGTACCGCGACAATCCGCTGTCGCTGTATCGCGCGCTGCGTTCGCTGAACCCGTCGCCATACATGTACTACTACAACTTCGGCGATTTCCACGTGGTCGGCGCGTCGCCGGAAATCCTGGTGCGCCAGGAAAAGCGCGGCGACGACCAGATCGTCACGATCCGGCCGCTGGCCGGCACGCGCCCGCGCGGCAACACGCCCGAGCGCGACGCGGAACTCGCGACCGAGCTGCTCAACGATCCGAAGGAGATCGCCGAGCACGTGATGCTGATCGACCTCGCGCGCAACGACGTCGGCCGCATCGCGGAAATCGGCTCGGTGCACGTGACCGACCAGATGGTCATCGAGAAATACTCGCACGTGCAGCACATCGTCAGCTCGGTCGAAGGCAAGCTGAAGCCCGGCATGACGAACTACGACGTGCTGCGCGCGACGTTCCCGGCCGGCACGCTGTCCGGTGCGCCGAAGGTCCGCGCGATGGAGCTGATCGACGAGCTCGAGCCGGTCAAGCGCGGGTTGTACGGCGGTGCGGTGGGCTACCTGTCGTTCTCGGGCGAGATGGATCTCGCGATCGCGATCCGCACGGGCCTGATCCACAACGGCAACCTGTACGTGCAAGCGGCGGCCGGCGTCGTCGCGGATTCGGTACCCGAATCCGAATGGCAAGAGACCGAGAACAAGGCGCGCGCGGTGCTGCGTGCGGCCGAACAGGTCCAGGACGGCCTCGATAGCGACTTCTGACCGGAGACTGACCATGCTGCTCATGATCGACAACTACGACTCGTTTACCTACAACCTGGTCCAGTACTTCGGCGAACTCGGCGAGGACGTGCGCACCTACCGCAACGACGAAATCACGCTCGACGACATCGCGCGCCTGAATCCCGACGCGATCTGCCTGTCGCCCGGCCCGAGCAACCCGCAGCACGCAGGCATCACGCTCGACGTGCTGAAGGAATTCGCGGGCAAGAAGCCGATCCTCGGCGTGTGCCTCGGCCATCAGGCGATCGGCGAGGCCTTCGGCGGCCGCGTCGTGCGCGCGAAGACCATCATGCACGGCAAGGTGAGCAAGATCGAAACCGACTGCCGCGGCGTGTTCGCGGATCTGCCGAAGCATTTCGACGTCACGCGCTACCACTCGCTCGCGATCGAGCGCGAATCGCTGCCCGACTGCATCGAGGTGTCCGCATGGACCGACGACGGCGAAATCATGGGCGTGCGCCACAAGACGTTGCCGGTCGAAGGCGTGCAGTTCCATCCGGAGTCGATCCTCTCCGAGCATGGTCATGCGCTGCTCGAGAACTTCCTGAAGCAAGCGCGCGCCGCGGCCGCGCAAGCGGCCTGACGGGAGCCTCACGATGACGATTACCCCGCAGGAAGCGCTGCAGCGCACGATCGAACACCGCGAAATCTTCCACGACGAGATGCTGCACCTGATGCGGCTGATCATGCGCGGCGACATGTCGCCCGTGATGGCGGCCGCGATCATCACCGGGCTGCGCGTGAAGAAGGAGACGATCGGAGAAATCGCCGCCGCCGCGACCGTGATGCGCGAATTCGCGAACCACGTCGACGTGCAGGACAACTCGAATTTCGTCGACATCGTCGGCACGGGCGGCGACGGCTCGCACACGTTCAACATCTCGACCGCGTCGATGTTCGTCACGGCCGCGGCCGGCGCGAAAGTCGCGAAGCATGGCAACCGCGGCGTGTCGAGCAAGTCCGGCAGCGCCGACGTGCTCGAGGCGCTCGGCGTGAACATCGACCTGCAATCCGACCAGGTGGCCGCGTCGATCGCCGAGACCGGCATGGGCTTCATGTTCGCGCCGAACCATCACCCGGCGATGAAGAACATCGCGGCCGTGCGCCGCGAGCTCGGCGTGCGCACGATCTTCAACATCCTCGGCCCGCTGACCAATCCGGCCGGCGCGCCGAACCAGCTGATGGGCGTGTTCCACCCCGACCTCGTCGGCATCCAGGTGCGCGTGATGCAGCGCCTCGGCGCGCAGCACGTGCTGGTCGTGTACGGCAAGGACGGGATGGATGAAGTGTCGCTCGGCGCGGCGACCCTCGTCGGCGAATTGCGCGACGGCAAGGTGCACGAATACGAGATCCATCCGGAAGACTTCGGCCTGCAGATGGTGTCGAACCGCACGCTGAAGGTCGAAAATGCCGACGAATCGCGCACGATGCTGCTCGGCGCGCTGGACAACCAGCCGGGCGTCGCGCGCGAGATCGTCACGCTGAACGCGGGCACCGCGCTCTATGCGGCCAATATCGCCGAATCGATCGCGGACGGCATCCAGCTCGCCCGCGAAGCGATCGCGAGCGGCAAGGCACGCGCGAAAGTCGACGAACTCGTGCGCTTCACGCAGCAGTTCAAGCGCTGACTCCCCTTACGAATCAAGCAGGAATCTACATGAGCGACATTCTCGACCGAATCATCGCCGTCAAGCGCGAAGAAGTCGCGGCGGCCATGCGCAGCGCGCCGCTCGAGGCATTGAAACTGGACGCCTCCACACGCGACCTGCGCGACTTCGTCGGCGCACTGCGTGCGAAGCATACGGCCGGCCAGGCGGCCGTGATTTCCGAAATCAAGAAGGCGAGCCCGTCGAAGGGCGTGCTGCGCGAGCATTTCGTGCCGGCCGACATCGCGCGCTCGTATGCGGCGCACGGCGCCGCGTGCCTGTCGGTGCTGACCGACGAACAGTTCTTCCAGGGCAGCGTCCGCTATCTCGAGGAGGCGCGCGCGGCCTGCACGCTGCCGGTGCTGCGCAAGGACTTCATCGTCGATGCGTACCAGATCATGGAAGCGCGCGCGATGGGCGCCGACGCGATCCTGCTGATCGCCGCCGCGCTCGACACGCCGCTGATGCAGGATCTCGAAGCGTATGCGCACTCGCTCGGCCTCGCGGTGCTGGTCGAAGTCCATGACCGCAACGAGATGGAGCAGGCGCTGACGCTCAAGACCCCGCTGCTCGGCATCAACAACCGCAACCTGCGCACGTTCGAGACGTCGATCCAGACCACGCTCGACATGCTCGACATGATTCCGGCGGACCGCATCGTCGTGACCGAATCGGGCATCCTGTCGCGCACCGACGTCGATACGATGCGCGCAGCGAACGTGAACACGTTCCTCGTCGGCGAGGCGTTCATGCGCGCCGACCAGCCGGGCGAGGAGCTCGCACGGATGTTCTTCTGATGGCGATCGAAAAGGAAATCAAGCTCGCGCTGCCGGCCGGCCAGGCCGACGCCGCGCGACGCTTCTTCGAGACGCTGACCGGCGAACCGGGTGAGGAGATCGCGCTCGCGAACGTCTACTACGACACGCCCGATCTCGCGCTGGCCCGCTCGAAGAGCGCGGTGCGCGTGCGCCGCACGCCGCACGGCTGGCTGCAGACGTTCAAGACGGTCGGCAGCGCCGAAGGCGGCCTGCATCGCCGCCACGAATGGGAACTGCCGGTCGCCGGCGACGCGCTCGACATCGACGCGCTCGTCGCGGCCTGCGACGTGCCGGAAGCCGCCGCCGCGCTGAATGACGCGGCCGGCGCGCTGTCCGCGCTGTTCCGCACGGATTTTTCGCGTACGCTGTGGCGCATCGCAATCGGCGGTGCGACCGTCGAAGCCGCGGTGGACCTCGGCGAGATCGTCGTCCAGGCGGAACACGAAACGCGCCGCGAACCGATCAGCGAAATCGAACTCGAACTGATCGACGGCCCGGAAGCGGCGCTCGCAACGCTCGCCGCCGAACTGCAGCAAGCGCTGCCGGGCCTCGTTCCCGAAAACATCAGCAAGGCGCAGCGCGGCTACCGGCTGCGCGCGCAATAAACACGCATCACGCATGGCAACCCGCAAGACTTCCCGCGCGCCGCAACAGGCGTCGCTGTTCGACGATCCCGTGCCGGAAACGGCACCGGTCGCCCCTCCGTCCCCGCCTGCCGAACCTTCCGAGCCGCCCGCGGCCGCACGTAAGCCCGCCAGGAAAGCCGCTGCGCCGGCCATGACGCCATCCGCACCGCAGCCCGTTGCCGCCGACGTTCCGCACCTCGCCGCGCAGTTCGACGCGCTGCCGTCCGTCTGGCGCGACGTGCTGAAACCCTTTATCGACAGCGACGCATACGCGCCGCTGTGCCGCTTCGTCGACGACGAGCGTGCAGCCGGCAAGACGGTCTACCCGACCGACGTGTTCCGCGCGCTGCGCCTGACGAGCCCGGACGACGTGAAGGTCGTGATTCTCGGCCAGGATCCGTACCACGGCGACGATCGCGGCACGCCGCAGGCGCACGGGCTCGCGTTCTCGGTGCCGCCGGCCGTGCGCACGCCGCCGTCGCTGCGCAACATCTTCAAGGAAATCGCCGCGAACTTCGGCCACGACACACCGCGCCACGGCTGCCTCGACACGTGGGCGCGCCAGGGCGTGCTGCTGCTCAACACGGTGCTGACGGTCGAGCGCGGCGCGGCCGCAAGCCATGCGAAGCGCGGCTGGGAGCAATGTACGGACACGCTGATCCGCGAACTCGCCAGCCGCCATCGCGGGCTCGTGTTCATGCTGTGGGGCGCCCACGCGCAGGCCAAGCGCGCGCTGTTCGATGCCAACGCGCATTGCGTGCTCGAGGCGCCGCACCCGTCGCCGTTGTCCGCGCACCGCGGCTTTCTCGGCTGCCGCCATTTCGCGCTCGCGAACGACTATCTGGTCGATGCGGGCCGCGAACCGATCGACTGGCGCCTGCCGGAAGTCGCCGAAACGCTCGCGTAGCAACCTTCGGCGACGCGTTCGCCGGCCCGTATGCGAAAACGCCGCGCCCCTTTCGGGACGCGGCGTTTTTTATCGCTCGATGCAGCGGGTGCGTCGCACCCGCGTCGACCTTACGCGGCGGCGATCGCTTCGCGTGCGCTGGCAAGCGCGGCGCTCTGCGAATCCGGGCCCAGGTTCAGGCCTTCCGCGAAGATGAAGCTCACGTCGGTCATGCCGACGAAGCCGAGGAACGTGCGCAGGTACGGCGTCTGGCTGTCGTTCGGCGTACCGGCGTACTTGCCGCCGCGGGCCGTCACCACGTGAACCTTCTTGCCCTTGATCAGACCTTCCGGACCGTTCTCGGTGTAGCGGAACGTGACGCCTGCACGTGCGATCCAGTCGAAGTACGTCTTCAGTTGCGACGAGATGCCGAAGTTGTACATCGGTGCACCGATCACGATGATGTCGGCGGCTTGCAGTTCGGCGATCAGTGCATCGCTCTTCGCGACGATCGCATTCTGTTCCGCGGTGCGCTGGTCGGCCGGCGTGAAGAACGCGCCCAGCACCGATTCGTCGAGGTGCGGCAGCGCATCGGTCAGCAGGTCGCGAACCACGACCTTCGCGCCGGGGTTCGATTGTTGCAGCTTTGCCGTCAGTTCGTTGGCCAGCAGCGTGGATTGCGCACCTTGCGAACGCGCGGCGGAATTGATTTGCAGAATGGTCGTCATGTCAGGCTCCAGGGGGTTGCGCTTCGGTAGCGCGAGTGACGCCATTGTGCGTGGCCGCATGACCGTGAAAAAGCGGGTTCAGGGCGACGGATTGTTGCAGCAGCGAAACAATCCACGATCGCGCCCCGATACCCGCATCGGTACGCTCACCCCTTCAGCCAGGCTTCCCGGGCTTTCGATACGGCCGCCGGCTTCGCGGCTGCCGTCAGCCGGTAGCGCGTGACTTCCGGGCCGTCGAGCTTCAGTTTCGCGGTGCGCAGCTCGTCGCGGCGGAACGCGTGAACCTCGACCTTGTCGCCCGGCCGGTAGCGCGCGAGCAGCGCATCGAGGTTGGTGCCCGTGACGCGCAGCCCGTCGATCGCGATCAGCGTGTCGCCGGCCGACAGCCTCGCGCGATGCGCGGCGCCGCCTTCGTAGACCGCGGCGAACGTACAGTCCGCGCCGCCGCGCACGCGCGCGCCGATCGTCGGCTTCGCGGCTGCGCCGGTCGCGACGTCGGGTGCGAGCGTCACGCCGAACGGCGCGAGCAGTTCGGCGAGCGGCAGGTCGCGCGTGCCGTGCACCGCATCGGCGAACAGGCGGCCGAGCGCGACGCCCGTCGCTTCCTCGATCAGCGCCTCGACTGCGTTTTCCTCGACACCCGCCTGCTTGCCGCGATAGAAGTCGCGACCATAGCGTTGCCACAGCAGGCGCATTACGTCGTCGAGCGACTTCTTGTTGCGCGTCTGCGCGCGGATCGCGAGATCGAACGCGAGCGCGACGAGCGAGCCCTTCGTGTAATAGCTGACGATCGCATTGGTCGCGTTCTCGTCCTGGCGGTAATACTTGATCCACGCGTCGAACGAGCTTTCCGCGACGCTCTGCTTCAGGCGCCCCGTGCCGCGCAGCACACCGCCGATCGTGCGGCCGAGCGCCGCGAAATATTCGTCCTGCGACATCAGCCCGCTGCGCACCAGCATCAGGTCGTCGTAATACGACGTGAAGCCCTCGAACAGCCACAGCAGCGACGTGTAGTTCTCGCGCGTCAGGTCGTACGGCACGAACGCCGCCGGCTTGATGCGCTTCACGTTCCACGTATGGAAATACTCGTGGCTGCAGAGGCCGAGATACGTGCGATAGCCTTCGGTCGTTTCGGGCCGCCCCTTCACCGGCAGGTCGGTGCGGTTGCAGATCAGCGCGGTCGACGCGCGATGTTCGAGGCCGCCGTAACCGTCGCTGACCGCAAGCGTCATGAACACGTAGCGGTCCATCGGCGCCTTCTTCGATTTCGGCTCGAACAGCGCGATCTGCGCTTCGCACACGCGCTTCAGGTCGCTGCGCAGGCGCTCCAGGTCGAGCTGCGTCACGCGCCCCGCGATCACGATGTCGTGCGGCACGCCGTGCGCGTCGAACGTCGCGAGCGCGAATTCGCCGATCGTCACCGGATGATCGGAGAGCTCGTCGTAGTTCGAAGCGCGGTACGCGCCGAACCCGTAGCGCTTCGTGCCGCGCGCCTCGGGCAATGCGGTGCCGACGCGCCACGTGCGAAACGCCGCGCCGGCCGGTTTCGCGATGTCGACTTCGCACGGCGCGTCCTCGCGGCCGGCCACGCTCAGGAACACGGCGGTCGCGTTGAAGAAGCCGCCCGATTCGTCGAGATACGCGGAGCGCACCGACAGGTCCCATGCATACACGTCGTAACGCAGCGTCAGCGCGCCGGTCACGGGGGCGGCCTGCCACGTGTGCTTGTCGGTCTTCGCGATCCGCACCTTGCGGCCCGCGTCGTTGAATGCGCCGAGCGTCACGATGTTGCGCGCGAACTCGCGCACGAGATAGCTGCCCGGAATCCACACCGGCAGCGAGAAGCGCTGGCCTTCGGGATCGGGATCGGCGACCGTCACCGACACTTCGAACAGGTGTGCGGCAAGATCTTTCGGGACAATCGAATAGCGGATCGGCTGGGTCATCGTGGCAATCGGTCGGTCGAATACGGCGGCGAAAACGAAGAGAGGCGCCGGCAGATCATGCGGGCGCCCCTCGCTGGCCGGGCCATGCGGCCCGGCAGGTGGTCGGTTACTTGCTCGACGCGAGCGCCTGGTTGAGCTGGTCGGCCGACACGGCGCCCGGCAGGCGGCGGCCGTCCGGCAGGAAGATCGTCGGCGTGCCGGTGACGTTCATCCCGCGGCCGAGCGCAAGGTTCTTGTCGAGCGCGGTGGTGTCGCAGGTGCCGGCGCCGGACGGCGCGCGGTGGTCGAGCATCCAGCCCTGCCACGTCTTCGCGCGGTCGGTCGCACACCAGATCGCCTTCGACTTCGCGGTCGAATCCGGCGACAGCACCGGGTACAGGAACGTGTAGACGGTCACGTTGTCGACCGACTGCAGCGTCGTCTCGAGCTTCTTGCAGTACGGGCAGTTCGGATCGGAGAACACCGCGATCTTGCGCGCGCCGTTGCCCTTGACGACCTTGATCGCATTCGCGAACGGCAGGCTCGCGAAGTCGATCTTGTTGATGTCGGACAGGCGTGCGTCGGTCAGGTTCTTGTGCGTCTTGGTGTCGACGAGATCGCCGAGCAGCACGTAGTCGCCCGCCGCGTCGCTATAGATGATCTGCGAGCCGAGGTTCACTTCGTAAAGGCCGGCGACCGGCGATTTCGACACGCTCTTGATCGGCGCGTCGTTGCCGAGGCGGGCCTGCAGCGTGGCTTTCAGCTTGTCGGTGGTCTGGTCGGCCTGCGCGGTGCAGCCAAGCGTCGCCATCGTGACGGCCAGCGCCAGCGACGCGATGCGGATGGTTTTTTTCATCTAGATCTTCCTTCAGCTCAATCGGTGTGCACGGCACAGTGTACGCCGTAACGGAACCGTGTCCGACCGGCGAAGCGGCCGAAGGTTCGATCAGCCGAGCGCGGCCGACACGAGCCAGCGCTTCACGAGCGGCTGCGCGCCGACGAACGCCATGCCCGCGTTGCGCACCGCCTTCGCGAGCGTGCCTGGCACCGCGAACAGCCGCTGCAGCCCGTCGGTCGCGACCATCAGCGCGCGGATGTCCTCGCGGCGCGAACGCTCGTAGCGACGCAGCAGCACCGTATCGCCGAGGTTGCGGAAGCTCTCCTTGCCCGCGATCGCGTCGGCGAGCGCCGCGACGTCGCGCAGCCCGAGGTTCATCCCCTGCCCCGCGAGCGGGTGGATCAGGTGCGCGGCATCGCCGACGAGCGCGACGCGCGGCGCAATCAGCTTGTCGACCGTCTGCAGCGCCAGCGGGAAACCGGCGGCCGGCGTCACGCACTCGAGCGTGCCGACCTGGCCGTGCGACACGCGCTCGACCTCGGCCGCGAGCTGCGCCGGATCGAGTGCGAGCAATGCGTCCGCGTGCGCGGTGTGCGCGGACCAGACGAGCGACACATGGCCGTCCGGCAACGGCAGCAGCGCGACGATCTCGCCTTCGTGGAACCACTGGTAGGCCGTCTCGCAATGCGGCAGCGACGCCTTGAAGTTCGCGACGACGCCCGTTTGCCGATAATCGCGCCGCTCGACCTTGGCCCCCATTTGCGAGCGCACCCACGAATGCGCGCCGTCGGCGCCGACGACGAGATCCGCTTCCAGCACCTGCCCCGACGACAGCGTGAGCACGGCCGCGTCGTCGCGCACGTCGAAGCCCTGCGCGCGCGCATCGAACCACGTGAGGTTCGGCTGGAACCGCAGCGCGGCGTCGAGCGACGCCTCGACCAGCGACGATTCGGCGATCCATGCGAGCTGCGGCACGGAAGCCTGATACGCGGAGAAATGCAGCTCCGCATGGGCATCGCCGTACACGCGCATGTCGTAGACGGGGGCGAGCCGGCCGTGGTCGAGCGCCTGCCAGACCCGCAGCCGCTCGAGCAGCGCCTGCGAACTGGAGGACAGCGCGTAGACGCGCGTGTCGAATGCGAGATCGGCGGGGCGCGGCGTGGCCGGCTGGGCGAGCAAGGCTGTCTTGTAGCCGGACTGGGTCAGCGCGAGCGCGGCCGTCTTGCCGACGAGCCCGCCGCCGACCACGGCGACATCGAAGGTGTGGTGGGCAGTCATGGCGGGCATTATAGCCGCGGGGGCCAAACCCTTACGCGGCCGGACTTTGCGGGAAATCAGCAGAATCGCGGGCGCCCGGCGCGGCGTGGCGGCCCCGCCGCATCGGCCGTTCGGCGCGCCCCCGGAATCCGGGGCGTCGGCACGGTACAATAGCGTCTTTGACCGTCGGCCAGCCGCGCTCCACGCGCCGGCCGCCCTTTTTTCCCGCGCCGCCGTGCCCTGTCCGGCCGCGCCGCCTTACCCGTCCGAAGGATTCCATGAGTCTCAAATGCGGCATCGTCGGCTTGCCCAACGTCGGCAAGTCCACCCTGTTCAATGCGCTGACCAAGGCCGGCATCGCCGCCGAGAACTACCCGTTCTGCACGATCGAGCCGAACGTCGGCATCGTCGAAGTGCCCGATACGCGCCTGAAGGCGCTCTCCGAGATCGTCAAGCCGGAGCGTGTCGTGCCGGCCGTCGTCGAGTTCGTCGACATCGCGGGCCTCGTCGCGGGCGCGAGCAAGGGTGAAGGCCTCGGCAACCAGTTCCTCGCGAACATCCGCGAAACCGATGCGATCACGCACGTCGTGCGCTGCTTCGAAGACGAAAACGTCATTCACGTCGCCGGCAAGGTCAGCCCGATCGACGACATCGAAGTGATCAACACCGAACTCGCGCTCGCCGACCTCGGCACCGTCGAGAAGGCGCTCACGCGCTATTCGAAGGCGGCGAAGTCGGGCAACGACAAGGAAGCGGCGAAGCTCGTCGCGGTGCTCGAGAAAGTGCGCGCGCAACTCGACCAGGGCAAGGCCGTGCGCGGTCTCGCGCTGTCGGACGACGAAGAAGCGCTGATCAAGCCGTTCTGCCTGATCACCGCGAAGCCGGCGATGTACGTCGCCAACGTGAAGGACGACGGGTTCGAGAACAACCCGCACCTCGACGCCGTGCGCAAGTACGCGGAAAGCGAAAATGCGCCGGTGGTCGCCGTGTGCGCGGCGATCGAGGCGGAAATCGCCGATCTCGACGATGCGGACAAGGAAGCGTTCCTCGCCGACATGGGCATGGAAGAGCCGGGCCTCGACCGCGTGATCCGCGCCGGCTTCAAGCTGCTCGGCCTGCAGACGTACTTCACCGCGGGCGTGAAGGAAGTGCGCGCGTGGACGATCCACATCGGCGACACGGCGCCGCAGGCGGCCGGCGTGATCCACACCGACTTCGAGCGCGGCTTCATCCGTGCGCAGACGATCGCATTCGACGACTACGTCACGTACAAGGGCGAGCAAGGCGCGAAGGAAGCCGGCAAGATGCGCGCGGAAGGGAAGGAATATGTCGTGCACGACGGCGACGTGATGAACTTCCTGTTCAACGTCTGAGCGTTGCGCAACGACGCGCTCCGCGCGTCGCGACAGGCGAACGACGCCTGCAATGAACTGAACCCCAAGCGTTGGATACAGATCCGGCCCTTGGGGTTTTTCATGTCGAGACGCGTCCGGCCATTTCGCCAAGCCGCCGCGACGACGGCAAAAAAAACCGACCGGCAAATGCCGGTCGGGTAATGAGGTTGTCCGGGCAGGCACTCAGGCGCCGTCGGGCCGTGCCGCTCGCGCGATCACGTCGCCGACACGCGCCGCCCTTCGCTCGCCTGCGCATCGCGCCCGCGCTTGTTCAGCCACGACGCGAACAGCACGATCAGCGCGAGCACGGCGGTCGCACCGACTTCCATCCGGTGATCCTCGCTCACGAGCATCACGGTCAGCGTGCCGCAGATGAACAGGATCACCAGCCACGTAAGCCACGGGAACAGCCACATCCGCAGCGTCAGGTCCGCACCGCTCGATTCGAGCGTCTTGCGCATCCGCAATTGCGAAATCGCGATCACCAGATAGACGAGCAGCGCGATCGCACCCGACGTCGCCAGCAGAAAGCCGAACACCTGCTCCGGCATCAGGTAGTTCGCGATCACGGTCAGGAAGCCGAACGCGGTCGACGCGAGCACGGCCGCACGCGGCGTGCCGGTCGAATCGGTGCGATGCAGGAACGCAGGCGCGTCCTTGCGCTTGGACAGCGAGAACAGCATCCGCGACGCGGTGTACAGCGCCGAATTCAGGCAGCTCGCGACCGACACGAGCACGATCACGTCGATGATCGCCTTCGCGTTCGGGATGCCGATCAGCTCCATCGCGCGCTGATACGAGCCGTGCTTCGGCAGCAGCGGGTCGTTCCACGGCACGATGGCCGCGACGACGAGAATCGAGCCGAGATAGAACAGCGTGATACGCCAGATCACCGAGTTGGTCGCGCGCACGATCTGGCGTTGCGGGTTGTCCGACTCGGCGGCCGCGATCGTCACGATCTCGGTGCCGAGGAACGAGAACATCGTCGTCAGCATCGCAGCGAGCACCGCGCTCGCGCCGTGCGGCATGAAGCCGTCGTGCACGAACAGGTTCGACACGCCCGACACGGCCGGAGCGGGAATGATGCCGACGATCGCCGCGCCGCCGATGCACAGGAACACGACGATCGCGACGACCTTGATCAGCGCGAACCAGAATTCGAATTCGCCGTAGTTCTTGACCGAGAAGAGGTTGGTCACCGTCAGCACCAGCGTGATGCCGAGCGCGAAGACCCAGGTTGCGACGCCGGGGAACCACGCATTGAGGATGGTCGCGGCGGCGGTCGCCTCGATCGGAATCACGAGCACCCAGAACCACCAGTACAGCCAGCCGATCGAGAAACCGGCCCAGTGGCCGATCGCGCGATCGGCATAGGTGGAGAACGAACCGCTGTCCGGATGGGCGACGGCCATTTCGCCGAGCATGCGCATCACCAGCACGACCAGCACACCGGCGATCGCATACGCGAGGATCGACGCCGGGCCGGCTTCCGCGATGGC
This sequence comes from Burkholderia metallica, assembly GCF_001718555.1. Classification (NCBI taxonomy): domain Bacteria; kingdom Pseudomonadati; phylum Pseudomonadota; class Betaproteobacteria; order Burkholderiales; family Burkholderiaceae; genus Burkholderia; species Burkholderia metallica. The sequence goes on along the minus strand of NZ_CP013401.1, from coordinate 486,755 downwards.
ATGGCCGGAGCCGACGAACAGGCCCGCGCCGATCACGCCGGCAATCGACATCATCGTCACGTGCCGCTGCTTCAGGCCCGTACCGAGGCCCGTGTTGCTTCCACTCATCTGTCTCTCTCCAAAAAACGGTTCCGGTATGGCCGGGTATCGCGTGAAGGCAGCACGGGGGATTGTGGTTCTTGAGCCGGGCCGGAAGCGGCGCCTGCACAGGATGCAGGCGGCGGAGCCGGACCGGGGGCCGTTCCGGAACGGTGCGCAATGCAGTCTGCGAAGCTGCAGGTGCGATGCGGCGCGGCGAGTGCCGGCGCATCGCGTGCGCCCTTTCCGTCGGCTTGGGTCAACTGCCTTCGAAGCGAAGGAGTGTAAGCACCAAACGGTTCTTCACTAAGAACCAATTGAAGAATTTCGATGGAACCACTTGTTGCATCGACGCCGATCGATGCAACGCTTGCAGCCGTTCGCGGCGGCTCCCGAGCATGCGCAAAGCCCCGGGCGGCGCCGGGCAGCAAGCCGCAACCGGTGCGTCAGTGCGCGCCGCTCGCCATTTCGTCGCGCCATCTGGCGGGGACGACAGCCAGCCATTCTCGCAGCAACAGATTTTTCACGGCGTCCGGACGGGCCGCCGACAGCCGCACCAGCACGATCGGCCAGCCGACGTAGTGATCCGTCACGTAATAGATGTCCGGTTCCGATTCGATCAGCCATGCGCGCTCGTCGGGGCCGACGCCCTTCACGACAAGCGTGTCGCCGTCCTCCCGCAGCCGCGCGAGCATCTTGCCCTTCACCTTGAGTGCCGGCGTGCCGTACGACGTGCCCTCCTCGACGCCGCGCCATGCCAGCGCGATCTGCCGGACTTCGTCGAATGTCATCGCGCCTCCCGACTGCCCGTCTTCGGTTCAAGATCCGGCCACCGTACCGTAATTGGCGCCGGCGAGCGCGGAAAGAGTGCGACTATCCGCGCACCGCGCGTGCAGCCGTCGACGTACGGCCCGTCGTCGCGACGATCGCGAACGCGATCGCATTCGCGGCGGCGCTGGCCAGGATCGGCACCAGATAGCCGCCGCCCGCGTCGTAGATGAAGCCGGCCGCGGTCGGGCCGATCAGCGTGCCGAATGCGACGCTCGTATAAAGCACGCCGATGATCCCGCTCACGTTGCGGCCGCCGAAGGCGTCCATCACGACCGCCGGCAGCACCGCGACCCAGCCGCCGTAAAACACGCCGAACACGAGGGCGAACGCAGCAAGCGTCGCGACGGTACCGGCCCCCGCCCAGGCGACGAGCGCGACGGCCATGCCCGCGAACATCGCGAGCAGCGATGCGCGGCGGCCGAAGCGGTCGGCGAGGCCGCCGAGGAAGAAGCGCCCCGCCGTGCTGCCGACGCCGATCGCGCCGAGCAACAGCACGGCCGTCGATGACGCGACGCCGTGATCGAGCGCGTACGGCACGAGATGAACGAACGGGACGAACACGCCGAACGAGCAAATGAGGCATGCCGCGTAGAGACTCGCGAACGGACGCGACATGACGGCTTCGCGCACCGTCGCGCCGGCCGGCACCGAAGCAGCGGCCGGCGTGCGGCCGGCGGCCGCGCCGGACACCGACGCCCGCGCATCGCGCCCGGCGCTCGCCGCGCCGCCGCCTTCGACGGGCACATGCGCAGGCGCCCCGTCCGGCAGCAGCCCCCGCCCGCGCGGATCGTTCTCGATCAGCAGCGACATGCCCGCGCCGATCACGACCGCGATCACGGCCAGCGTGAAATACGCGCCGCGCCAGCCGACGTGCGCGATCAGCGCAGACGCGAGCGGCGGCATCACCAGCGTGCCGACGCCGATCCCGGCCACGGCGAGCCCCGACGCGAAGCCGCGCCGGCGCACGAACCAGCGCTGCACGGCGCCGACGGCCGGCACGTACGCGCAGCCGACGCCGAACCCGACACCCAGCCCGTACGCGACATAGACCTGCATCAGCGTGTGCGCGGCGCCGGCGGCCGCGAGTCCGGCGCCGGTCAGCAGCATCCCGGCGACGGCAAGCCGCCGCGAGCCGAAGCGGTCGGCGAGCGGCCCGCTGACGATGCCGAAACCGAAATACAGGAAGCCGGCGAGCGAAAACACGAGTGAAATCTGCCCGCGCGACGCGGCGAAATCCCGCTGCAGCGACTCGACGAACGCGCTGAACGTGTACGCGCTGCCGAACCCGACGAACGTGACGGCGAACGCCGCCGCCACCACGTACCAGCCGTAGAAAAGGCGCGATGCGCCAGGGCGGTTCATGACGATGCTCCTCTCAGGTTCCACCGGGCGCCGGGCGGCGTCCGGATTGCCTCATGGATATAGATGAACTATGTTGATCGCATCGGCTGCCGCGAGGCGGCCACGCAAGCATGCGATCCGATGCGTCAACAGTACGCGTGCGGGCGCATCGTCTCAAACGATATTTCCACGGCCATTCGATTTAGAAAAACTGAATGAATCGTTCCCGCCTGCCGCCGCTCAACGCACTGCGTGCGTTCGAAGCGGCCGCCCGCCACCTGTCGGTGAAGGCGGCCGCCGAAGAACTGTCGGTCACGCCCGGCGCGGTCAGCCAGATGATCCGCACGCTCGAGACGCATCTGGGCGTGCAGCTGTTCGAGCGCGTGAACCGCGGCATCCTGCTCACGGCCGCCGGTCGCGACTACCTGCCGCCGGTACGCAACGCGTTCAGGCAGATCGCCGATGCGTCGCAACGCGTGTCGGGCGCCGCCGACAGCGGCGTACTGACGGTGAGCGTCACGCCGTTCTTCGCGTCCGCGTGGCTCGTCCCTCGCCTGGCCCGGTTCCGGGACGCGTGCCCGGACGTCGACCTGCAGGTCGTCACGAGCCACGCCCTCGCGGATTTCTCGCGCGACGGTGTCGACGTCGCGATCCGTCACGGCCTCGGTCGCTACATCGGGCTGTGCAGCGAGCGCCTGCTGACGGTGGAAATCGTCGCGCTCGCATCGCCCGAACTCGTCGCGCGGCTCGGGATGCCTGCGACGCCCGCCGATCTCGTCGGCTGGCCGCAGTTGCACGACGCCGAACGCAAGGGCTGGCACATCTGGTTCGGCGCGCAGCGGATCGACGATTTCGGCCCGCCGCGCGGGCCCGCGTTCGACGACTCGGGGCTGTTGCTGCAGGCGATCGTCGCCGGCCAGGGCGCCGGGCTGCTGCCGGCCGCGATGGTGCGCGACGAACTGGCCAGCGGCCGGCTCATGCAGCTCGCCGACGTCGCGTGGCTCGACGATTTCGCGTACTACCTCGTCTATCCGCCGCATCACGCGGAACGGCCGAAGGTCGCCGCCTTTCGCCGCTGGATCCTCGACGCCGCGCAGGCCGACGGCGCGGCGTCGATGTCCGGCGCGGCGTAGCGCCGCATACCTGCGCGGGCCGATCCTCGGCCGATCGGCTAACATGCGGCCGACACCGATAACAACAGCCCGACAGAGACCATGCCTGCTTTGCTTCGCCGCGCGACGCGCATCGCGACCTTGTCCGCCGCGCTCCTGGTCGCGTGCACCGCGCTGCCCTCTTCCGCGCATGCCTACCGCGCCTCGCCCGGCTTCGGCAACGAAGCCGATCTCGACCGTCACGACACGTATCGCAACCGCGACGGCGAAACCGTGCACGCGCCTGCGCATTCGAAATCGGGCCGCGTGCCCGAAGGCGCGAGCGCGCGTTGCCGCGACGGCACGTACAGCTTCAGCCGCCACCGGCGCGGCACGTGCTCGGGGCACGGCGGCGTCGCCGCGTGGCTGTGAGCACGCCCCTGGCCGAAAGGCCGGCAGGGTGCCAGCGGCAACCGGTGGCGAAGTACAATACGCGCTCACGCCGCCGACACGCGGCGACACCGCCGCGCGATGCGCGGCACGCTCCGTACCGAATCACCCGACGCCGCCACGCCCGCGCGCTGCGCGGCAGTCTCAACCACTTCTGACTTTCACACCGAAATGGCCCAATACGTTTTCACGATGAACCGGGTCGGCAAGATCGTGCCGCCCAAGCGCCAGATCCTGAAGGACATCTCGCTGTCGTTCTTTCCCGGCGCGAAGATCGGCGTGCTCGGCCTGAACGGCTCGGGCAAGTCGACGCTGATCCGCATCATGGCGGGCGTCGACAAGGACATCGAGGGCGAAGCCACGCCGATGCCGAACCTGAACATCGGCTATCTGCCGCAGGAGCCGCAGCTCGACCCGACGAAGACGGTGCGCGAAGCCGTCGAGGAAGGCCTCGGCGATCTGTTCCAGGCCAACAAGAAGCTCGAGGAAATCTACGCGGCGTACGCGGAGCCGGACGCCGACTTCGACGCGCTCGCGGCCGAGCAGGCGAAATACGAGGCGATCCTGGCGTCGAGCGACGGCGGCAGCCCCGAGCAGCAGCTCGAAGTGGCCGCCGACGCCCTGCGCCTGCCGCCGTGGGACGCGAAGATCGAACATCTGTCGGGCGGTGAAAAGCGCCGCGTCGCGCTGTGCAAGCTGCTGCTCGAGAAGCCGGACATGCTGCTGCTCGACGAGCCGACCAACCACCTCGACGCGGAATCGGTCGACTGGCTCGAGCAGTTCCTGGTGCGCTTTCCGGGCACCGTGGTCGCGGTCACCCACGATCGCTACTTCCTCGACAACGCGGCCGAGTGGATTCTCGAACTCGACCGCGGCCACGGCATTCCGTGGAAGGGCAACTACAGCAGCTGGCTCGACCAGAAGGAAGAGCGCCTGAAGCAGGAAGAAGCGTCGGAATCGGCGCGCCAGAAGGCGATCAAGAAGGAACTGGAGTGGGTGCGCCAGAACCCGAAGGGCCGCCAGGCGAAGTCGAAGGCGCGTATCGCGCGCTTCGAGGAGCTGAGCAGCCAGGAATACCAGAAGCGCAACGAGACGCAGGAAATCTTCATTCCGGCCGGCGAACGCCTGGGCAATGAAGTGATCGAGTTCAAGAACGTCAGCAAGTCGTTCGGCGACCGCCTGCTGATCGACAACCTGAGCTTCAAGATCCCGGCCGGTGCGATCGTCGGCATCATCGGCCCGAACGGCGCCGGCAAGTCGACGCTGTTCAAGATGCTGACGGGCAAGGAACAGCCGGATTCGGGCGAAGTCGTGATGGGGCCGACCGTGAAGCTCGCGTACGTCGACCAGAGCCGCGACGCGCTCGACGGTTCGAAGACGGTGTTCGAGGAAATCTCGGGCGGCGCCGACGTGCTGACGGTGGGCAAGTACGAAACGCCGTCGCGTGCGTACATCGGCCGCTTCAACTTCAAGGGCGGCGACCAGCAGAAGATCGTCGGCAACCTGTCCGGCGGCGAGCGCGGCCGCCTGCACCTCGCGAAGACGCTGATCTCGGGCGGCAACGTGCTGCTGCTCGACGAACCGTCGAACGACCTCGACGTCGAAACGCTGCGCGCGCTGGAAGACGCGCTGCTCGAATTCGCGGGCTCGGTGATGGTGATCTCGCACGATCGCTGGTTCCTCGACCGGATCGCGACGCACATCCTCGCGTTCGAAGGCGATTCGCAGGTCACGTTCTTCGACGGCAATTACCAGGAGTACGAAGCCGACAAGCGTGCGCGCCTCGGCGAAGAAGCGGCGAAGCCGAAGCGCCTGCGCTACAAGCCGATCAGCCGCTGACCGGCACGGCCCGGGCGCCCGGCGCCGCGAAAACGCGGGGCCAGGCGCCGAGCGGCCCGCTCAAGGCGCGGCACAATAAAAAAGCGGACCGCCGGTCCGCTTTTTTTATCCGATCTCCGGCTGCCCGCCCGCCGCTTACGCGAGCGCGCCCAGTTCGCGCAGCCGCGCCTCGGTCGCGGCCGCACTCGTGTGATGAATGCCGTGCCAGCCGAGCGCCGTCGCGGCCGCGGCGTTCTTCGCGTTGTCGTCGATGAACACGAGTTCGTGCGGCGCGATGCCCGGCAGGTGCGGCACGATCCGCGCGTGCATCTCGTGGTAGATCGCCGGATCGGGTTTCACGAGTTTCACCCGGCCCGACACGACGATTTCCGTGAAACGCCGCAGCACCGGGAAGTTGTCCCATGCATACGGAAACGTCTGCGCGGACCAGTTCGTCAGCCCGAACAACGGCATCCCCTGCGCGTGGAGCCGGTCGACGAGCGCCGCGCCTTCGTCGAGCACGCCGCCGATCATCTCGTGCCAGCGCGCGTAGAACGCACGAATCAGCACCTCGTGCTCGGGGAACATCGCGACGCGTTCGGCCGTGCCTTCGTCGATCGTCTGCCCGCCATCCTGGCGCACCACCCAGTCCATCCCGCACACGTGCGTGAGGAACCAGCGGCGCTGCGCGTCGTCGGGAATCAGTTTCCGGTAAAGGTACTCGGGACTCCAGTCGATCAGCACGCCGCCGAAATCGAACACCACGGCCTTGATCGTCATGCGAACTCCGTCGCGAGCACGTCGGCGAGCGGGCGCGGCGTCACCGCATTGCCCGACAGCGAGTTGTTTTCCCAGATGAAGTGGTGATGCGCGACGATCTGCGCCGCCGACAGGTGCGTGCGCTCGTTCGTCGTGTGCAGATCGGACACGACAGTCGTCCGGTAGCCGAGCAGCGCCGCACGGCGCGCGGCCGAATCGACGCAGAACTCGGTCGCATAACCGCAGATCAGCACCGAACGAATTCCGTGACCGTCGAGCTGCGCGGCGAGCGGTGTGTCGTGAAACGAGTCGCTCACCTGCTTGCGCACGCGCCAGTCGTCGCGCCCGACCACCAGCTCCGCATGCAGCTCCCAGCCCGGCGTGCCGGGAACGACGTCGTCGTCCGCATCGCCGTCGTGCTGCACAAAGCAGACGGGCGCGTTCGCCGCGCGCGCCGCCGCGGTCAGCCGGTTGATGCCCGCCACGACATGATCGAGCCGGTAAGCAGGCCGCGCCCGCTGCACCAGCCCGCGCTGCATGTCGACCACGATCACTGCGGTGTCCGCCATGGTTTGCCCTCGGTTGTGTCGTTCGGCCGTCGGCCGGCCGTTATCGCAAGGTGCGTCAGATCGGCTGCGTGCGCGCGTCGAGCCACGCTTTCGCGTCGCCGCTCAGGTGCCGGCCGACGCGCTCGCGCACCGTCGCGTGATAGGTGTTCAGCCACGCGCGCTCGTCGTCGTGCAGCATCTCGATCAGCACGCAGCGCGTATCGATCGGACACAGCGTCAGCGTCTCGAACGCGAGGAAATCGCCGAATTCCGTCTGCCCCGCCGCCCGGTTCACGACCAGGTTCTCGATCCGGATGCCCCACTGGCCGGGGCGATACACGCCCGGTTCGATCGACGTGATCATCCCCTCTTCCATCGCCGTGTACGGCTCGGCCGGCGCGTAGTGCGAGATGACCTGCGGGCCTTCGTGCACGTTCAGGAAGTAGCCGACGCCATGCCCGGTGCCGTGGCCGTAGTCGAGCCCGGCCGCCCACATCGGCGCGCGCGCGATCGCGTCGAGCATCGGCGAGCGGATGCCGCGCGGAAAGCGGGCGCGCGACAGCGCCATCATCGATTTCAGCACGATCGTGAAGTCGCGCCGCTGCAGGTCGCTGACCGTGCCGACCGGCACGACCCGCGTGATGTCGGTCGTGCCGGTGACATACTGGCCGCCCGAATCGATCAGCAGCAGCCCGTCGCCGGCGATCGTCGCGTGCGATTCGCGCGTCGCGTGGTAGTGCGGCATCGCGCCGTTCGCGTTGAACCCGGCGATCGTCGCGAAGCTCGCCGACACGTAGCCGGGGCGCCGCGCACGCGCGGCCGTGAGTTTTTCCTCGATCGTCAGCTCGGTGATCGTCTCGCGGTTCACCGACTGCTCGAACCACGCGAAGAATTCCGCGAGCGCGGCGCCGTCGTGCTCCATCGTCACGCGCACGTGCTCGATCTCGGTGGCCGTCTTGCGCGACTTCGCGAACGTCGACGGATTCACGGCCTCGACGAGCTTCACGCCGGCCGGCACCGCTTCGAGCGTGCCGAACGTCACGCGGCGCGGATCGATCAGCAGCGTCGCGCCGTCGGGCAGCGCCGCGAGCGACGCGCGCGCGGCGTCGTAGGCGCGCACCTCGACGCCATCCTTCGCGAGCGAGGCGGCCAGCGCCGGCGACACCTTGCCGTCGGCGACGAACAGCGTCGCGCGATCGACGCCGATCATTGCGTGCGCAACGAACACGGGATTGAAGTTGACGTCCGCGCCGCGCAGGTTGAACAGCCACGCGAGGTCGTCGAGCGTCGACACGAAATGCCACTGCGCGCCCTGCGCCTGCATCGCGCGGCGCACGTCGGCCAGCTTGCTCGCGCGCGTCGTGTCGGCCTGCGGCGCCGCGTGCTCGAACACCGCGTCGCCGGGCAGCCCCGGCCGCTCGGGCCAGATCGCGTCGAGCAGGTCGAGGTCGGTGCGCAGCGCGATGCCGCGCGCGGACAGCGCGCCCGTCAGCCCGCGCGCGGCCGCGACGCCGAGCACCGCGCCGTCGACGCCGACCGTCGCGCCCGCCGGCACGTTCTGCGCGAGCCAGTCGACGTGCGGGGCGCTCTGCTGCCCGCCCGTCATCTTCATCAGTTGCACGCCGGTGCCGGCCAGTTCGGCATCGGCCTGCACCCAGTAGCGGCTGTCGACCCACAGCCCCGCGAAATCCGCGGTCACGACCAGCGTGCCGACCGAGCCCGTGAAGCCGGACAGCCAGCGGCGGGCCTGCCAGCGCTCCGGCAGATACTCGGACAGATGGGGATCGGCGGACGGCACGAGATAGGCGGCCAGGTCCTCGCGGGCCATGGCGCCACGCAGCAGCGCGAGACGGGCCGGCACCGGCGAGACTTCGGGAAGACGGGCATTCATGATTTCACCTGAGAGCATTCAGCGACGGGCCGACAGCGCCACCGTCACGGCTACGACGAGGAACGCGACGCCGGTGCAGACCGGCCATTCGAGCGTCTCGCCATCGTAAAACAGTCCGGAGAGATTGCCGGCCATGCGGGCCGCAGCCGCGCCGACGATGCCGGCGAGCACCGCGATCCACCACGCCGGCCGGCCCGTGCGCCGCATCGGATGCAGCCATCGGCCGAACAGCCCGACGGCCGCTCCCAGGACAAGGATTCCAAACCAGTTCATTCGACGCCTTCTATAAATTCAGATTCGTCCCATAGGCGTGAACGTTGCCAGCGGCTAGCATCGATTCATTCATCGAACCCGGAACCAGCCGGATGCCGCGAACTTTCGAGTGTAGGGGCCGACTCGACGTTATGGCAAGCGCGCACCGGTTGCCGTACTGAAGAAATTCCCATGCGAATTGCTCTGATCGATCCGGACGCGCGGCACGCCGCGCTCCTGAACCGCCTGCTCTTTGCGGGCGGCCATGTGTGCCACGCGTTTGCGTCCAGCACCGCGTTCTTCGAGTGGCTCGCCACCCATACCTGCGACATGCTGATCACCGGGCACTGGGCGGGCGACCGGTCGGCCGAGGAAATCATTCCGTGCGCCCAGGCGGTGCTGCCCGGGCTGCCGGCCATCGCCGTGATGCAGTTGCCGCGCGAAAGCGAAATCGTATCGTGCCTGCACGCGGGCGCCGACGATTGCGTCGTGCGCCCCGTGAGCGGGCCCGAGCTGCTCGCACGCGTGAACGCGCTGAGCCGGCGCGCCGGCGTGCGCCGGGCCCCCACCCGCTCGCGCGAAATGTATGGCGACTACGCGTTCGACGCCACGCACTGCCTCGTTCGTTTCGGCGACGCAATCGTTTCACTGACGCCGAAAGAGTTCCGTTTCGCGCAGTTGCTGTTCACGAACCTGTCGCGGCCGGTGTCGCGCGCCCATATCCTCGAAACGGTGTGGGCACGCCGCCGCGACATGAAGTCGCGCACGCTCGACACCCACGCGTCCCGGCTGCGCAGCAAATTGCAACTGCTTCCGGAGCGCGGCTACCGGCTCCTGCCGCTCTACGGCTTCGGCTATCAACTCGACCGCGTGCCGATCGAGCCCCCAAATTCACGGCCCCGGCACGCCGATGCCCGGTATGCGTCGGGTGAGGAAATCGTTGAAACGCTATAATATGGGGCTAAACGATAGCCCTCGATATGCAACTCCTCACGATCGGAATCAATCACCACACTGCGCCTGTCGCCCTGCGCGAACGCGTGGCGTTTCCGCTCGAGCAGATCAAGCCGGCTCTCGTCACGTTCAAGAACGTGTTTCTCGGCCCCCAGGCGCCCACTACGCCCGAAGCGGCAATCCTTTCCACCTGCAACCGCACCGAACTGTATTGCGCGACGGATGATCGCGCGGCGCGCGAAGGCGCGGTGCGCTGGCTGTCGGAGTATCACCGGATTCCGGTCGACGAACTCGCGCCGCACGTCTATGCGCTGCCGCAGTCGGAAGCGGTCCGGCACGCATTTCGCGTGGCATCCGGCCTCGATTCGATGGTGCTCGGCGAAACCCAGATTCTGGGCCAGATGAAGGATGCGGTGCGCACCGCGACGGAAGCCGGCGCGCTCGGCACGTATCTGAACCAGCTGTTCCAGCGCACGTTCGCGGTCGCGAAGGAAGTGCGCGGCACGACCGAGATCGGCACACAATCGGTGTCGATGGCCGCTGCCGCCGTGCGTCTCGCGCAACGGATCTTCGAAAAAGTGGCCGATCAGCGCGTGCTGTTCATCGGCGCGGGCGAGATGATCGAGCTGTGCGCGACGCATTTCGCCGCGCAAGGGCCGCGCGAACTCGTCGTCGCGAACCGCACGGCCGAACGCGGCCAGCGGCTCGCCGAGCGCTTCAACGGTCGCGCGATGCCGCTCTCGGATCTGCCGACCCACATGCACGAGTTCGACATCATCGTGTCGTGCACCGCGTCGACGCTGCCGATCATCGGCCTCGGCGCGGTCGAACGCGCGGTGAAGGCGCGCCGCCACCGGCCGATCTTCATGGTCGACCTCGCGGTGCCGCGCGACATCGAGCACGAAGTCGGCAAGCTGAAGGACGTGTTCCTTTATACCGTCGACGATCTCGGCGCGATCGTGCGCGAAGGCAACGCATCGCGCCAGGCCGCGGTCGCGCAGGCCGAAGCGATCATCGAGACGCGCGTGCAGAATTTCATGCAATGGCTCGACACGCGCAGCGTCGTGCCGGTGATCCGCCACATGCATACGCAGGCCGACGCGCTGCGTCGCGCCGAAGTCGACAAGGCGCTGAAGCTGCTCGCGCGCGGCGACGATCCGGCCGCCGTGCTCGAAGCGCTGTCGCAGGCGCTGACCAACAAGCTGATCCACGGCCCGACGAGCGCGCTCAATCGCGTGAACGGCGCCGATCGCGATTCGCTGATCGACCTGATGCGCGGCTTCTACCAGCACGCCCCGCGCTCGAACGACCAGTCCGGCCACTAGCGCCGGCCGATCTCGCCCTGCCGCCGGCCGCGCGCCGGCCTATCCTTTCCGAATACCCCTTTGCCCGGGAGCGCCGCTCCACACCATGAAGACGAGCATGCAACGCAAGCTCGACCAGCTGTCCACACGGCTGGCCGAACTGAACGACCTGCTGAGCCGCGAAAACGTCACGGCCGACCTCGACCAGTACCGCAAGCTGACGCGTGAACATGCGGAACTCGGCCCGGTGGTCGAACAGTACGCGCTGTGGCGCCAGTCGCGCAGCGACGAGACGGCCGCGCAGGAGTTGCTCGGCGATCCGTCGATGCGCGACTTCGCGGAAGACGAAATCCGCAGCGCGCGCGAGCGCATGGCCCGCCTCGAAACCGAGCTGCAGAAGATGCTGCTGCCGAAGGATCCGAACGACGACCGCAACATCTTCGTCGAAATCCGCGCGGGCACCGGCGGCGACGAGTCGGCGCTGTTCGCGGGCGACCTGCTGCGCATGTACCTGCGCTTCGCGGAACGCCAGCGCTGGCAGGTCGAAATGATGTCGGAGAGCGCGTCGGATCTCGGCGGCTACAAGGAAGTGATCGTGCGGATCGCGGGCCAGGGCGCGTATTCGCGCCTGAAGTTCGAATCGGGCGGCCATCGCGTGCAGCGCGTTCCCGCCACCGAAACGCAGGGGCGCATCCACACGTCCGCGTGCACGGTGGCCGTGATGCCGGAAGCCGACGAGATCGGCGAGATCGAGATCAATCCGGCCGACCTGCGGATCGACACGTTCCGCGCATCCGGCGCGGGCGGCCAGCACATCAACAAGACCGATTCGGCGGTGCGGGTGACGCACATCCCGACCGGGATCGTCGTCGAGTGCCAGGACGATCGTTCACAGCACAAGAACAAGGATCGCGCGCTGAAGGTGCTCGCCGCGCGCATCAAGGACAAGCAGTATCACGAGCAGCACGCGAAGGAAGCCGCGACGCGCAAGAGCCTGATCGGCTCCGGCGACCGCTCGGAACGGATCCGCACGTACAACTTTCCGCAGGGCCGGATGACCGACCACCGGATCAACCTGACGCTGTACCGGCTCGAGGCGATCATGGACGGCGACCTCGACGAACTGATCCGCGCGCTGGTCAGCGAACATCAGGCCGAGCTGCTCGCGTCGCTCGGCGATGCCGACTGAGGCCGCGATGCCCGACACCACCGCGGACGAACTGCTGCGCGCGTCTTCGCTCGACGCGATCGATGCGCGCGTCTTGCTCGCGCACGCACTCGGCTGGACCCGCACGCAACTGATCACGCGTGGCGACGCGCCGCTCGATGCGGCCGCGGTCGAACGCTACCGCGCGCTCGAGGCGCGCCGCGTGGCAGGCGAGCCGGTCGCGCAACTCGTCGGGATGCGCGAATTCTTCGGGCGGACGTTCGACGTGACGCCGGACGTACTGATCCCGCGCCCCGAAACCGAACTGCTCGTCGAAACCGCGCTCGACGCGATCGACGGGCTGCCGCATCCGGCCGTGCTCGATCTCGGCACGGGCAGCGGCGCGATCGCCGTCTCCATCGCCGCCGAGCGGCCCGACGCCCGCGTGTGGGCGCTCGACCGTTCGCCGGCCGCGCTCGCGGTCGCCCAACGCAACGCCGGCAAACTGCTCGACGCGCGCCGCCCCGGCGGCCCGCTGCACTGGCTAGAGAGCGACTGGTACGCGGCGCTCGATCCGGCACTCGCGTTCGACACGATCGTCAGCAACCCGCCGTACATCGCGCAGCACGATCCGCACCTCGAACAGGGCGACCTGCGTTTCGAGCCACGCGGCGCACTCACCGACGATGCCGACGGCCTCAGCGCGATCCGGACGATCGTCGCGGGCGCCGGCACCTATCTGAAACCGGGCGGCACGCTCTGGATCGAGCACGGCTTCGACCAGGCCGAGGCCGTGCGCGCCGTGCTCGCGTCGCACGGCTTCGTCGCGGTCGAATCGCTCGCCGATCTGGCCGCGATCGAACGCACGACGGGCGGCCGCCTGCCGGGCTGATGCCCGGCCCGCCCGGTTGAAATCCGCTATCATTTCGATCTAACGCCCCGCTAAAGCAAGGTCAGTCATGGACACCCAACAACGTATCAAGCAAATCGTCGACGAAAACCAGGTCGTGCTCTTCATGAAGGGCAACGCGCAATTCCCGATGTGCGGCTTTTCGGGCCGCGCCGTCCAGGTGCTGAAAGCCTGCGGCGTCGACCAGTTCAAGACGGTCAACGTGCTCGAGGACGACGAAATCCGCCAGGGCATCAAGGCTTTCTCGAACTGGCCGACCATCCCGCAGCTGTACGTGAAGGGCGAATTCATCGGCGGCTCGGACATCATGATGGAGATGTACCAGTCGGGCGAACTGCAGCAACTGTTCGCCGCCGCGTAATACGCTCCCCCTTTCGATGGCCTCTCCCAGCGCGCCGCCACGCCGGCTGATCGTTGCGATCACCGGCGCCACCGGCGCCATCTACGGCGTGCGGCTGCTCGACCTGCTGCGCGCCGCCGGCGGCGTCGAAACGCATCTGCTGATTTCGAACGCCGGCTGGCTCAATATCCAGCACGAACTGAAGCTGTCGAAGGCCGATGTCGAAAGCCGTGCGGACGTCGTGCATTCGGTGCGCGACGTCGGCGCGACGATCGCGTCAGGCTCGTTCGCCACCGACGGGATGGTGATCGCGCCCTGCTCGATGAAGACGCTCGCGAGCGTCGCGCACGGGCTGTCCGACAACCTGATCACGCGCGCGGCCGACGTCACGTTGAAGGAGCGCCGCCGCCTCGTGCTGATGGTGCGCGAAACGCCGTTCAACCTCGCGCATCTGCGCAACATGACGGCCGTCACCGAAATGGGCGGCATCGTCTTCCCGCCGCTGCCCGCGTTCTACGCGATGCCGAAGACGATCGACGAACTCGTCGACCAGACGGTCACGCGCGTGCTCGACCTGTTCACGCTCAACGCACCGCTGACGACGCCGTGGGCCGGCATCCGGCACGCTCAATAAGCCCGCGCCTGCAGATCCGTTCTTTGCGCATCTTCGCCGATTTCCACTGAAATTCGTTCAACGCGATGAATGCGGCGCCCGCTTGCCGTGGAATGCGGCCCGCCGCCCCGATTATCAACGAACAGGCGTCAATCAAATTCCGGAGCGTGGATTTATCAATCCCCGGTGTGCGCCTATAGTCGACGGCATATCCCTTTGCAGGCCACCACCATGAACCGCTTGCCTTCGCTCTACCTGTCCCACGGCGCGCCGACGCTGCCGATCGACCCGACGCTGCCGTCCGGCGCGTTCACGCATCTCGGCGCCGAATTGCCGCGCCCGCGCGCGGTGCTGATGCTGTCCGCCCACTGGGGCACGCAACGCCCCGTCGCCAGCATCGCCGCGCACCCGGACACGATCCACGATTTCTACGGCTTTCCGCAGGCGCTGTACGACATCCGCTACCCGGCGCCCGGCGCGCCCGACGTCGCCGAGCGCGCGGCCGGGCTGCTGAACGCGGCCGGCATCGCGACCGCGACGACCGAGCACGGCCTCGATCACGGTGCGTGGGTGCCGATGCTGCTGATGTTCCCGGAAGCCGACGTGCCCGTCGCGCAGCTGTCGATTCAGCCGCGCGCGGATGCTGCCCACCACTTCGCGCTCGGCCGCGCGCTGCGACCGCTGCGCGACGAAGGCGTGATGGTGATCGGTTCGGGCCAGATCACGCACAACCTGCGTGCCGCCGATTTCGGCGCGGCACCGGAGGATGCGGACCCGCGCGTCGCGGCATTCACCGACTGGTTCGAGGAGAAGCTGGCCGCGCGCGACGTCGATGCGCTGCTCGACTACCGCCGGCAGGCGCCGCATGCGGCGCTGATGCATCCGACCGACGAGCATCTGCTGCCGGTGTTCACGGCGCTCGGCGCGGCGGACGACGACTACCAGCTCGGCATCCAGTCGCTCGGCACGTACCAGCGCGTGCTCGCGATGACGAACTACGTGTTCGCGAGCGCGGCCGCCTGAACGTCGCGCGGCAACCGTCGACCGTCAAAAAAAAGCCCGCCCGAGCATCGCTCGGGCGGGCTTTTGTCCGCTGCTTGCTGCCGCCGCCGAATCCGGCGGCAGGTCACGCGTCAGGCACCGATCCCTTCGAGGATCTCGTCGTGCGATTCGCGCTCGTCGAGATACTGGGTCCGGTAGCCGGTATTCACGCCCCAGAAGTAGAACACCAGCGCGATCGCCGCGACGACCAGCATGTCCCAGCCGTACGGCAGCACGCCATGGCCGCCGAATTCCTTGCTGCCGATCAGCGACAGCACGGCCATCGTCGGCAGGTACGCGACCAGCCACCAGGCGGCCTTCAGGTCGGCACCCCAGCCGGTCCAGCCCGCCTTCGCCTGGAAGTAGAAGTACACCGGCAGCGCGACGATCATCAGCAGAATGATCTCGCCCGTCAGCGGCCACTTCGCCCAGTACAGGATCAGCGATGCGCAGACGAACGCGAACGGCGCGATCAGCTTCATCAGCGGAATCGACAGCGGACGCTCGATGTCGGTTGCCGCGCGGCGCAGCGCCATCAGGCTGATCGGGCCGGTCAGGTACGAAATCACCGTCGCGACCGAGATCACCGCCGCGAGCGAGCTCCAGCCGCGGAAGAAGAACAGGAAGATGAACGAGACCAGCAGGTTGAACCACATCGCCTGGCGCGGCACGCCGTAGAGCGGGTGCACGTTGCCGAACATCTTCGGCATCGTGTTGTTGCGCTCCATCGCGTAGATCATGCGGGTGGTGGTCGCCATGTAGGTCGTGCCGGTGCCGCTCGGGCTGACGAACGCGTCGACGTACAGCAGGATCGCGAGCCAGTTCAGGTTCAGCGCGATCGCCAGTTCGGCGAACGGCGACTTGAAGTTGAAGTGCTCCCAGCCCAGCGCGACGTCGGCCGGATTCACCGAGCCGATGTAGGCCATCTGCAGCAGCACGTAGATCACGAGTGCGAGCAGGATCGACGTGATCACCGCGAACGGCACGCTGCGCGACGGGTCGCGCGCTTCGCCCGCGAGGTTCACCGGGCTCTGGAAGCCGTTGAACGCGAACACGATGCCGCTCGTCGCGACCGCGGTCAGCACCGCCGACCAGCCGTACGGCGCAAAGCTCGAATTGGAGGCGGTGCCGAGGTTTTCCGGATGGAAGCTCGTCAGCATCAGGCCGAGGATCGTGAGGCCGGGGATCAGGAACTTGAAGATCGTGATCGTGGTATTCGCCCGGGCAAACGCCTTCACGCCCCAGTAGTTCAGCATGAAGTAGATGACGACCAGCACGGCCGACAGCAGCAGCCCGGGTACCGTCAGCTCGCCGTTCACGAACAGCGCGTGCGCCCATGGATACGGCCACGTGCTCATGTACTGGATCGACGCTTCCGCCTCGATCGGGATCACGGATACGATCGCGATCCAGTTCGCCCATGCACTGATGAAGCCGACCAGCGAACCGTGCGAGTAGCGCGCGTAGCGCACCATGCCGCCCGACTCGGGGAACATCGCACCCAGTTCCGCGTACGTCAGCGCAATCGCGAGAATCACGACGGCGCCGATGATCCATGCGCAGATCGCCGCCGGACCGGCGATCTTCGCGGCCTTCCAGGCGCCGAACAGCCAGCCCGAGCCGATAATCGAACCCAGCCCCGTCAGCATCAATGCAAACGGGCCGATGTTCCGTTGAATAGAACTCTTCACATCCTCTCCTGTGTCTCAAAAAGCAAGGTCGGTTCGCGGTCCGGGATCGGCTCGAACTGCACCGCGCATGCAATTTTGGGGGGGCGGGTCACCCGATCGGGGCAACCCTTCCGCGCGGCGCGTAGTTTAACGGTTGCACCTGAAACATGGCGCCAAAATCGATCGACCCCTACAAAAAATTCGCGCCGTTTGCAAGCTTTGTAAACCTGATATCCGCAATAACCCTGAGTGAACGGAAATACGGTTGACCACGCGAGTGAGAAGTCGTATAAAGGACTTCGCAGGATTTCAAGTGGCGAGTGAATTGGTTCTTTCGTAGTTCGCCCATCAACGGTACTCCGGTTGGTCCTATTACCCCTTCCTTGATTTTCCGCACCCCATGGGCCTCGGCCCCGTTTTATCTTTTTAGGAACAAGTAACATGGCAACCGGTACCGTCAAGTGGTTCAATGACGCAAAGGGCTTCGGCTTCATCACCCCGGAAGGCGGCGGCGACGATCTGTTCGCGCACTTCTCGGAAATCCGCGTCGAAGGCTTCAAGACGCTGCAAGAAAACCAGAAGGTTGAATTCGAAGTGAAGACGGGCCCGAAGGGTCTGCAAGCTGCGAACATCCGTCCGGTCTAAGCTTGGCGCGATAATTCGTGTAAAAAAGCCCCGCTTCGGCGGGGCTTTTTGTTTTTCGGCGCCGGCCAACCGGCAGCGCGGCCTTTCAGCCACCCGCTTTCAACCGAACAAGCGCTGCGCGTGAATGCCGAGGCCCGTCGCGACACTTGCGAGGCGGTCGCCGAATACCGGCTGCGCATCCGGGAACGCACCCGCGAGCGCGCCCGACAGGAACGCGAGCCCCGTCGAGCCGCCGGTGAAATACAGTGCGCCGACGTCGCGCGGCGCCACGCCCGCGAGCCGCACCGTCTCGCGCGCGGCGTCGACGATGCGCGCGGTGTCGTCGCGGCTCGCGTCGACGAGGCGATCGGCATCGAACGCGATCTGCAGATCCTCTTCCACGTCGTTCAGGTCGATCACCGTCTCCCCGCCCGCCGCGACGCCGATCTTCGCTTCTTCCGCACGCGCCATCAGCGCGTGCCCGAGCCGCTGCTCGACCACGCTCGTGAGCCGGTCGTATTGCTGCACGTCCCGGTACAGGTGCTTCATCAGCTTCAGTTCGCCGAGCCGCTTCGGCGTGTAGACCGTATTGATCAGGTGCCACGTGGCGAGATCGAAGTAGATCTTGTTGGGCAGCTCGCGCCCTTCAGGGTCGAGCGAGCGGTAGCCGAATGCGGGCAGGATCGCTGCCAGCTCGACACGCCGGTCGTAGTCGGTGCCCGCGACATGCACGCCGTGGTGGGCCAGCACGTCGTCCTTGCGCTCGAGCCGCGCCATTCGCTCCGGCCCGACGCGCACCAGCGAGAAGTCGGACGTACCGCCGCCGATGTCGGCGACGAGCACGAGACGCTCCGCCTGCTGGCGCGATTCGTAGTCGAACGCGGCCGCGATCGGTTCGTACTGGAAGTGGACGTCCGCGAAGCCGACCGACCGCGCGGCGGCTTCGAGCTGATTCTGTGCGAGACGGTCGGCGCGCGGATCATCGTCGACGAAGAACACCGGCCGGCCGAGCACCGCACAGCCGATCGGCGCACCCGCGCGGGCTTCGGCCTTGCGCTTCAGGTGCGTCAGGAAGCGCGCGATGATTTCGGTGTACGCGATTGCGCTGCCGTCGCCGAGATCGGTCGTCGTTTCCGCGAGCGGCGAGCCGAGAATGCTCTTCATCGAGCGCATCAGCCGGCCGTCGAAACCGTCGATGTAGGAAGCCAGCGCCGCGCGGCCGTATTCGACCGTCTCTTCGTCGTTGTTGAAAAAGATCGCAGTGGGCAGCGTCAGATGGTCGCCCTCGACGGGCGCGAGGCGCATGCCGTCGCCGTCGGGCAGCGCCACGGCGGAATTGGACGTGCCGAAATCGATCGCGCAGTAAGTCATGGGAAGTTGCCGCAGCAGGGCCGGCGCGAAAACGGAAAGGACGGGCTTTTTAACATGAAGCCCGCGCGATCACAACCGGGGCCGGCCGCCGGTGCCGCGCATCGGGCTCCGGCGGCCGCGGCGCACGGCCTGACGCGCCGGGAGACTGGCTGGCGGGACGCGCGATGCAGCCCGCCCGCCGGGAAAATCAGGCAGCCGCGTCGAAACCCTTCTTCCACGCGCCCGCATACACGACCTCGCCGATCGCATGGCGCGTGCGCGGGGCTTTTTCGCGATCCCGCAGCACCGGATCGAGCTTGTCGACGTTGCCGTAGTGGCCGAGCGAGATGATCGACAGGATCGCAACATCGGCGGGGATCGCGAACGTGTCGCGGAACGCGTTCGCGTCGAAGCCGCTCATCTGATGGGCGGCCAGGCCCAGCGCGTGCGCCTGCAGCACCAGCGACATCGCGGCGGCGCCCGCATCGTACAGCGCGGTCGGCGCCGGCTCGCCCTTCGGCGTGAGCGTGTGCGCCGTCACCGCGATCAGCACGGGCGCCGGCGCATTCCAGCCCTGGTTGAACGGCACCAGCGTCGCAAATGCGCGCTTGAACGCGTCTTCGTCCTGCGTGCGGTCGAATACGACGAAGCGCCACGGCTGCGCGTTGTAGGCGGACGGCGCCCAGCGCGCGGCTTCGAGCACCGCGTGCAAATCGGCCGCGCTGACGGGTTCATCCGAATACGCGCGCGGGCTCCAGCGGCCCGCGATCAGTTCGTGAATCGAAACAGTGGTAGGTGCAGGTTTGACGGACATGCGGTTCCTCTCTGACATCGATGAAGGGGCGCGAACGCCTGGCAAACCGCAAGCATACCCGCTTGAGCCGATGCGCGCCCGCTCCTGCCGCGCTATGCAAATCTGCGGACGTGCAATGCCCGGCAGGCCGCCGCCCGGGCGGCCTGCCGGGCGGCCGGACGCGCACCGTCAGGCCGCCTGCGCGGCCGCGCTCGACGGGCCGCGGTTGATCCGCAGCACGATCAGCGCGCCGACGATGCACAAGCCGCCCGAAATCATCGACGCGATCGTATAGGTGCCGAGGCTCGCGCGCAGCAGCCCCGCGCCGAGCGCCGCGAACGCCGCGCCGAGCTGGTGGCCGGCGACGATCCAGCCGAACACGACCGGCGCCGCGGCCTTGCCGAACACATCGGTCGCGAGCCGCACGGTCGGCGGCACGGTCGCGATCCAGTCGAGCCCGTAGAACATCGCGAACAGCGGCAGCCCGAAGAAGTCGATCCCGAACGCGTGCGGCAGGTAGATCAGCGACAGCCCGCGCAGCCCGTAGTACCAGAACAGCAGCACGCGGTTGTCGTAACGGTCGGACAGCCAGCCCGACAGCGTCGTGCCGAACAGGTCGAACACGCCCATCGCCGCGAGCAGCGACGCGCCCTGCACTTCCGTCATCCCGTAGTCGCTGCACATCGCGATCAGGTGCGTGCCGACATAACCGTTGGTGCTCGCGCCGCAGATGAAGAAGCTGAAGAACAACAGCCAGAAATCGCGCGAACGGCTCGCCGTCAGCAGCGTGCGGAACGCGACCGCGAGCGGGTTCTCCTTCGTCGACTCGGGCGCGGGCGGCGCATCGGCGGGCTCGCCGTACGGGCGCAGCTGCACGTCGGCAGGCCGTTCGGGCAACAGCAACGCGACGAGCGGAATCACGATCGCGGCCGCCAGCGCGACGACCAGCACGACCGGCCGCCAGCCGTGACGCTGCGCGATCGCGGCGAGCATCGGCAGGAACACGAGCTGGCCGGTGGCCGTGCTCGCGGTCAGGATCCCCATCACGAGGCCGCGACGCGCATGGAACCAGCGCGTGACGAACGTCGCGGACAGCGTCAGCGCGACGACGCCCGTCGAGCAGCCGACCATCAAGCCCCAGATCACGACCATCTGCCAGCTCTGCGTCATCATCGACGACAGCGCGACACCCGCGCCCATCGTCACGAGCGCGGTGAGTATCGTCGGGCGCAGCCCGAAGCGCTGCATCGCGGCGGCCGCGAACGGGCCCGTCAGGCCGTACAGCGCGATGTTCACCGAGATGGCCAGTGAAATCGCCGCGCGACTCCAGCCGAGCTCGCGTTCGAGCGGCACCATCAGCACGCTCGGCGTCGCGCGCGTGCCGGCCGCTGCCAGCAGGATCAGGAATACCACCGCCGCCGCGAGCCATCCATAGTGGAAGCGCCCGCCGATTCGTGTCACCGCCCAGTTCATCTTCGCGTTCTCCAGTTGGCGGCCGACGCACCTGCGCCCCCGCTCCGCCCCACCCAGGCCACCTCCGCCGCACGCTGCATCGGCTGACCCGGGCCGACGCTTGGCATTCGTCTGTCGATCCGGACGGCATTGTTACCGACCGGTCACAAGTGTGTTGCGATCGTAGTGACCAATCGGTAACATGTCAAGCAATTCACCATGCAGTCGAGGGTCATCATGTCGGGCATCGAGATCGCCAAACCGCCGGCGCGCCGCACGCGCCGGCCGATCGACGGCGCCACCGCGCAGGAGCACCTGCTGCGCGCCGCCGAAGAGTTGTTTTACCGGGAAGGCGTTCGCACGGTGGGCGTCGAGGCGGTCGTGGAGCGGGCGGGCGTCAACAAGATGAGCCTGTATCGCCAGTTCTCGTCGAAGGACGAACTGATCCTCGCGTATCTGGAACGGATGGATGCGTGTTTCTTCGAGCGCTTCGACACGAGCGTCGCCAAGCATCCGGGCCAGCCGAAAGCGCAACTGATCCAGTATTTCGTCGATCTCGCCGAGCGCGCGACGCAGAAGGATTACCGCGGCTGCCCGTTCGTCAATGTCGCCGCCGAATTCCCGGATGCGTCGCACCCGGCGCGCGAACGCGTCGCGCAGAACAAGGAACAATTGATGAAGCGGCTCGGCGCGTTGGCCGAAGCGGCCGGCGCGCGGCAGCCGCAGGCGCTCGCCGACTCGCTCGCGCTGGTGATCGAAGGCATCTACGCGGCGAGCCAGACCTATCGGCACGGCGAAACGCCGATCGGCATCGCCCCCGCGCTCGTCACGCAACTGATCGAGAGCGCGTGCGCGTGACGGCGCGCCCGCTACAATGCGGCCCTCGCCGCCCTGGCCCCCGACTGGTTTCACGATGACCGACACCCGCCCCGAATCGCACGACGACATCCTCGCCGCCACGCGGCACTGGCTCGCGCGCGCGGTGATCGGGCTCAATCTGTGCCCGTTCGCGAAGAGCGTCTACGTGAAGGAACAGGTGCGCTACGCGATCAGTGAAGCGACGACGCTGGAAGACGCGCTCGCCGACCTCGAAACGGAGCTGCGCGCGCTCGACGCGGCCGATCCGCAGCAGGTCGACACGACGCTCGTGATCTTCCCGCATGCGTTCGCCGATTTCATCGACTACAACGATGCGCTGTTTTTTGCCGACCGGCTGGTGCGGCAACTGCGGCTGGACGGCGTGCTGCAGATCGCGAGCTTTCATCCGCACTACCGGTTCGAAGGCAGCGAACCCGACGACATCGAGAATTACACGAATCGCGCGCCGTACCCGATCCTGCATCTGCTGCGCGAGGACAGCATCGCGCGCGCGGTCGACGCGTTCCCCGACGCGTCCGCGATCTACGAAAGGAATCAGGAAACGCTGCGCCGCCTCGGCCACGACGGCTGGCGCGAATGGATGCGCCGGCCGGGCGACGACGTCTGACGCGGCGCGCCGGCCGCCCGCGCGTCAGCCTGCGGCCGGCTCCGCGACCTCGCCGCCCGCCGCCGCTTGCGGCACGAAGAAGCGCTCGTTCAGCTCCGCGAGCCCGAACATCCCGAGGATCTCGTTCAACCGCTCGCCGGGTCGCCGGCGCGGCAGGTTCTTGTACTGCGCGATGATCAGCTCGTTCTTCATCGAATGCTCCCAGCCGACCAGCTCGGTCACGCTGACCTGGTAGCCGTGCGCTTCGAGCTGCAGGCAGCGCAGCACGTTGGTGATCTGGCTGCCGAATTCGCGCGTGTGCAGCGGATGCCGCCACACTTCCGTCAATGCGTTCGCGAGCGACTTGCCCTTGTTTCTGCGCAGCACGCCCGCGACTTCGGCCTGACAGCACGGCACCAGCACGATGTGCTGCGCGCGTTTCGCGAGCGCGAAGCGGATCGCGTCGTCGGTCGCCGTGTCGCACGCATGCAGCGCGGTGACGACGTCGACGGTTTCAGGCAGTTGAGGCGACGTGATCGAATCGGCCACCGACAGGTTCAGGAACGACATGCCGCCGAACCCGAGCCGCGCGGCGAGCTCGGCCGACCGCGTGACGAGCTCCTCGCGGGTCTCGATGCCATACACGTGCGACGCGAACGCCGGCGTACCGTGACCCGGCTGCTGCTTGAAGAACAGGTCGTACAGGATGAAGCCGAGATACGACTTGCCGGCGCCGTGATCGACGAGCGTCACGCGGCCTTTGTCGGCCTGCACGCCGGCTAGCAGCGGCTCGATGAACTGGAACAGGTGATAGACCTGCTTCAGCTTGCGGCGGCTGTCCTGGTTCAGCTTCCCGTCGCGGGTCAGGATGTGCAGTTCCTTCAGCAGCTCGACGGACTGCTCCGGGCGGATTTCGTGGGTCTTGTTGGACATCGTGAAGCGACGCCGGGCCACGGTCGGTCGACCACGGCCCGGCGGCGGAAATTCGTGAGGAATGGCGACAGTTTACCGAAAATGCGGTCAGGCTCGCGCGCCGAGCCGCCAGAGCGACGTGACCTCGGCGCGGCGGGCCGCATGCAGCGGATCGTCGGCGTCCATCGACTTCGGGTGCGCGGGGCGGATGTCGTCGCGGCCGAGCACGACGAGGCCCGCTTCGTCGATCCATTGCAGCAGCGTGTCGCGCGGCCGCAGGCCGAGGTGCTCGGCGAAATCGGACAGGATCAGCCAGCCCTCGCCGCCCGGCTCGAGATGCGCGGCGAGGCCCGCGAGGAAACCGCGCAGCATGCGGCTGTCCGGATCGTAGACCGCGTATTCGATCGGTGCGTTCGGCCGGGCCGGCACCCACGGCGGATTGCAGACCACGAGCGGCGCAAGGCCGGGCGGAAAGAGATCGGCCTCGACGACTTCGACGCGACTCGCGTGGCCCAGCCGTGCGACGTTCTCGCGCGCGCACGCGAGCGCCCGCGGGTCCTGGTCGGTCGCGACGACGCACTCGACGCCGCGCGCCGCCAGCACGGCCGCCAGCACGCCGGTGCCCGTGCCGATGTCGAACGCGAGCGACGTCGCCGGCAGCGGCGCGCGCGCGACGAGATCGACGTATTCGCCGCGCACCGGCGAGAACACGCCGTAGTGCGGATGGATCGGCGCGCCGCCGAGCGCCGGGACCGGCACGCCCTTCTTGCGCCATTCATGCGCGCCGACGAGGCCGAGCAGCTCACGCAACGACACGACCGACGGCTCGCCGCCCGGCCCGTACGCTTCCTCGCACGCGGCGCGCACGTCGGGCGCGCGGCGCAGCGGGATCGTGTAGTCGGCCTCGAGCGGAATCAGCAGCATGCCGAGCGTGCGGGCACGCTGCGACTGCGCGAGACGATGCAGGTTGAATGCGTCGACGCCGGCCGCGGCTTTCGACTTCTTCGGCTTGCGCTCGACCCGGCGGGCCATCGCCTGCACGAGCTGGCGCGCATTCTGGAAATCGCCGCGCCAGACGAGCGCGGTTCCCTCGCAGGCAAGGCGGTAGGCCGCGTCGGCAGTGAGGCGGTCGTCGGCGGGCACCGCGCGCTTCGGCGGTTGCACGCCGGCTTCGGAGCGCCAGCGCACGGCATGATCGACGCCGTCGGCGTCGATCCAGTGGAAAACGGGGAAATCGGTCACGCGAACTCGGTTACGGTTGGCTTCAACGGGCGGCGTCGCGCCGCGCGGATCACACCATACCGCGCTTTGCCCCGCGCGGCAAAACACGCGCCGCGACGGCCGCCCGAACGCGGCGGCCGCGGCGCGATCGTCACTCAGGCGAGATCGACGACCGGCGCGCCGGGCGCATCGCGCTTGACCGCCGCGATGCCGTTCTCCCGCCCTTGCTCGCTCTTGTAGGTCTCGCTCGTGCCGATGATTTCGTAATTCGCCGCCTTCAGGTTGAACATGTACTCGCCGTTGCGCGCGATCTTGCGCTCGTAACGCACGTCCAGCGGCGCATTCAGCTGCACCGACGCGATGCCGGTTTTCGCGCCGTCCTTCGTCACGTAACGCTCGCTCGCCAGGATGATTTCGCCGTTCGCCGACTTCAGGTGGAAGAAATACTGGCCGTTCGAGGCCTTCCCGATTTCGAATTTTGCCGACATGTTGTTCTCCTATAAAGATTCGTCCGACCCTCGGACCGGATCAGTGTAGGCATAACGTCAGCAAAGATCGAGAGATCGGCGCATTAAACGTTACTAAGCGTCAAAAGGTGAAAATTAGTGAAATTTACGCGGCGCTTCCACGGCTGTCGCCCGCTCAGCCGCCCCACGCCGGCATCGCGGGCAGGCGCAGCGTGCCCGCGTCGTTGAAACGCACGGTGCCGAGTACGCCGCCCGCGAGCCGGCCACGCAGCGCGTAGGGCAGCTCGCCGCTGGCGGCGGCGCCCGGCAGGTTCCACGCCTGCCGCGCGGCGGCGAAGGCCGACACGGAAACCGGCACGTCGAGCACCGCCTCGCCGAAACGCGGCACGACGCCCGAGCGGTCGCTGACGCCGCTCGCGAACGGCGTGCCGTTCAGGTCGAGCGCGACCGAGATGCCGTCGTATTCGATCGGCGCATCGGTCGGATTCTGCACACGCAGCTTCAGGCTGAAACGCATCTCGAGGCCCTGGCCGACGAGCGGGTCGAGCCCGGCGACCGACACGCGCACGGGATCGCGCGTCAGCCCCGCGCAACCGCCGAGCAGCAACACGGCGGCGAACAGCAGCAGCACGGCGCGCAGCGGCGCGGGACGGAACAGGGCTCGTGGCATCGGACAACCTCCTGGCAAGCGGTGAGCGGATCGTCGCTGCATTGTACCGGGCACCCTGCGCCGGGTTTCGTAGTTTTCCCGGCCACGCAATATCGTTAATAGATTAAAACTACGAAAACGCCAGACAGACGGAAAGCGAATTAATGCTTTCCAGCATTCAATGAAGCGCCGCGCATTCAATAGACGCACTTTCCAAATTTTTCATTTCCTTTACCCAAATCCATCAAGTATATTTACGCATCCTTCGAGCAAGCCGACAAACCTTGAAGCCGCATGACGGTGCTTTTACGGAACGGCGACATGCGTTCCCGCCCTCCTGCGGTCAGGGCCGGCCAGCCCCGTAGGTCGCTGGTTCAAAGAAGATTGCGCGCCCGCCCAGGGCGTGCGGCTTCGTGTCGTGCGCGCGAAATCAATTCAGTACAACACGCGCCCGGCCATTTTGAACCGGCAAGTTAACCGACATCCGGAAATCCAGAGGGGGCAGTAAACCATGATTACCTTCACGTAGTCGGCCGCCGTCTTTTCGAATAATCCGTCATTGACATTTTCATCGCTGTTGATTAACGGCGACGGGAATGTTTTTGCCGGCGTTTTCGCAGCACTGAACGATTCTTTCAACAATCGAGGTTTCAGTCATGTCGATTCATATTCGCAAGATGCGTTATCTGCCGCTTGTCGCCGCACTCGCGCTCGCCGGATGCGGCGGCGACGACGGCGGTGCGGGCTCCGCTTCCGCGCTCAGCTCCGCCGGCGCGCCGCACGCGGGCTCGTCGCCCGCCGTCACCGCGCCGCCGAGCGCATCCAACGTCGACAAGAGCGTGTCGCCTGTCGAGTTGCCGGACACCGTGGTGCCCGTGAACTACCGGCTGTGGTTCCGCCCGAACGACGCGCTGAACGCGTTCGACGGTCGCGCCGACGTCGAGATCAAGGTGCTGAAGCCGGTCAACAACATCGTGATCGCCGGCCACCGGATCAAGTTCACGAACGGCCGCATCACGCTGCAGCCGGGCAACATCCAGCTGATCGCGACGCCGCAGGACAAGGGCGACTTCTATCAGCTGCGCCCCGTGAGCGGCTCGATCTCGCCGGGCAACTATTCGCTGCACATGGAGTGGTCGGGCATCATCAACTTCAAGTCGTATGACGATCCGGTCAACCACACCGGCGGCAGCTGCGGCGACGATCCGTATCCGGGCTGCTCGGCCGCGGAAGGCGTGTTCCGCGTCGACCTGAAAGGCACCGACGGCAAGACGAGCGGCGCGATCCTCACGCAAGGCGAAACCAACCTGTCGCGCCAGTGGTTCCCCGGCTGGGACGAGCCGGCTTTCCGCCCGACCTATGAAGTGACGGCCGAAGTGCCGCAAAGCTGGCGCGTCGTGTCGAACGCGGCCGAGAAGCCGTCGACCAACGTCGGCGGCGGCTACAAGCTCGTGCAGTTCGAGAAGACCCCGCCGATGCCGTCGTACCTGCTGTTCTTCGGCGGCGGCATGTTCGACACCTACGAGGACAACTTCACGAGCCCGCTGCCGGGCGGCAAGGGCGGCCTGCACCTGCGCGTGTTCACGCCGCCGGGCATGAGCGAATGGGCGAAGCCGGCGATGGACCGCACCAAGCAGGCGCTCGACTTCTACTACCGCTACACGGGCATCCCGCTGCCGCTCACGAAGTTCGACACGGTCGCCGCGAACGATGCGTTCAAGGAGCAGAAGGACCTGAACTTCGGCGGGATGGAGAACTGGGGGTCGATCCTCGAGTTCGCCGACGACATCCTGCCGCAGCCGGGCCAGCCGATGTCGCACTACGGCAACGAAGTGCTGACGCACGAAGTCGCGCACCAGTGGTTCGGCGATCTCGTCACGACCGACTGGTGGGACAACGTGTGGCTCAACGAATCGTTCGCGACGTTCTTCGAGACGAAGACGACGATCCAGTTCTTCCCCGACGAGTTCAGCTGGCTCGACCAGGTGAAGAACAAGTATCGCGTGATCAATCGTGACATCGGCCCGAACGCGTTCCCGGTCGCACCGAACTTCAACGGCTGGGCGTCGAACGACTTCGTGCTGAGCGCGAGCGCGTTCACGTACGACAAGGGCGGCCACGTGCTGAAGACGCTCGAGAACTATCTCGGCGAGCAGACGCTGCGCCGCGGCCTGCAGCAGTACCTGGTCGACTACTCGTTCGGCAACGGTACGCCGAAGCGCCTGTGGGATGCGCTGTCGAAGGAAAGCGGCCAGGCGATCGGCGCGATCGGCGACAGCTACGTCCGTCAGACCGGCGTGCCGCTGATCTCGCTCGACACGCAGTGCGACCTGACGAAGAACCAGACCGTCGTCACGCTGAAGCAGCAGCCGTTCCCGAACAAGAACGCGTATCCGGGCCTGCAATGGACGGTGCCGATCACGCTCGCGTACGGCCAGGGTCTCGCGAAACGCACGACGCTCGCGCTGAAGGACACGCAGGCGCAAACGCGGCTCGACGGCTGCACGGGCGTGGTCGCCGACCCGAGCGGGCTCGACTACTACGTCGTGAACTACAGCGACGCCGCGTGGAGCGGGCTGCTCACGCAGGTCAACAGCTCGGTCGACCCGGTGCTGCTGGCGAACCTGAAGAGCGAGGCCGCGCTGCTCGTCGCGAACAACCTCGCGCCGGCGTCGCGCTCGACGTCGATCGGCTCGGTCGCATCGCCGGCCGCGATGAAGCTGCGCCAGACGCCGACCTTCGGCGGCATCGAGCTGACGACGAAGGAACGCCCGGCACTGCAATACCAGGGCGTCTTCAAGCCGCGCAAGGTACTGACGCAGTAACGGTGCGCCTCCGGCCGGTGCCGCGCCTCATGCGGCTGCCGGCCGGCATACCGGCTTCTCCGACCTTTGACGGGCCTCGCATGCGAGGCCCTTTTTCATGGCCGACGCCGGCGCGGGCCGGCGCGGCGCCGCCCGCCGTCGCCGTCATGCCCACGCGGCATCCCACGCCGGCTGCGCGAACCACGTCGCGAGGAACGCGACGAGCCGCGCCGCGCGTGCGGTGCCGCGCGCCGGCTGGCGCAGCACGTGGATCGTCGCCGGCTCGGGCGCCGCCGCGAACTGCGGCAGCACCGCGCGCAAGCGTCCGTCACGCAGCGCGTCGCCGGCGAGCCAGGTCGGCAGGTGCGCGAGACCGAGCCCGTCGATCGCGGCTTCGAGCAACGCCTCCGAATGATTGCTGCGAAACCGCGGCTGCGCCGGCACATGGCGGCGCTCGCCGAAACGCCACGCGCCCGGCGGCGGCGCACCGTGCCATGCGAGGCAGTCGTGGCCGGCGAGCGCGTCGGGCGACCCCGGTTCGCCGCGCCGCGCGAGGTACGCCGCGCTCGCGCACAGCACGCGCCGCTGCGGCGCGAGCACGGTCGCGATGAAGCGCGTGTCCTCGAGCGGACCGATGCGCACCGCGAGATCGACGTCGGAGCCGAGCCGCGCACCCTGCAGGTCGACCATGCTGTCGGTCAGCACCAGGTCGACCTGCAACGCCGGATGACGCTGCATGAACGCGCTCAGCGCAGCCATCAGGTGTCGCCGGCCGAACGGCGCCGGACAGTCGACACGCAACAGCCCGCTCGGCTCGTCGTGCTGGCTGTGCAGGTCTTCCTGCAGGCCGCGCAGCTCGGCCAGCATCCGCGTCGCGCGCCCGTACAGCAGCTGCCCGGCTTCGGTCGGCCGCAGCGCATGCGTGGTGCGATGCAAGAGGCGGATGCCGAGTTGCGTCTCGAGCCGGTCGATGCGCCGCGTGACCGACGATGCGGCCACCCCCAGCCGGCGCGCGGCCGCGGAGAAGCTCTGCTGGTCGACCACGTCGACGAACAGCGCCAGATGCGGAGAAAGAAAGTCGTCCATTCGGGCCTCGGATTTGGCTATGCGTTTAGCGCAAAGCAATCATCCGCCTTTGCACGTTTCCGCGTCAAACCGGGCCGACTAGACTGCACTCATTCTTTTCACCGGCCGCATCGCACCGCCCGCCGGGCCGTGCGACCGCCCACCGCCACGGAGATCATCATGCGCAGCATCCGCTTCGACGCCCCCGCCGCCGACATCGAGTCGCTCGACGCGCGCGTCAGGGAAATCGACACGCCCGTCCCGGCCGACGGCCAGATGCTGATCGAGGTGCGCGCGGCCGGCGTGAACCCGAGCGACGTGAAGGCCGCGCTCGGCCGCATGCCGCACGCGGTGTGGCCGCGCACGCCCGGGCGCGACTGGGCCGGCATCGTGCGCAGCGGCCCGGACGGCTGGATCGGCGCGCCCGTGTGGGGCTCGGGCGGCGATCTCGGCGTGCATCGGGACGGCTCGCATGCGGAGTGGCTCGTGCTGGACGCGGCCCTCGTGCGCCGCAAGCCGGCGGTGCTGACGCTCGATGAAGCGGCCGGCGTCGGCGTGCCGTTCGTTACCGCGTACGAAGGCTTGCGCCGCGCCGGCATGCCGACGGCCGGCGACGTCGTGCTCGTGTTCGGCGCGAACGGCAAGGTCGGCCAGGCCGCGATCCAGCTCGCCACCGCGCACGGCGCGACCGTGATCGGCGTCGAGCGCAACGGCGGCGGGTATCGCGGCCATGCATCGGGCGACGTGCACATGATCGACGCATCGACGCAACCGGTGGCCGACGCGGTACGCGCAGCCACCGGCGGCCGCGGCGCGGACATCGTCTACAACACGGTCGGCAGCCCGTACTTCGACGCGGCGAACGCGTCGATGGCGATCGGCGCGCGGCAGATCTTCATCTCGACGATCGACCGCAGCGTGCCGTTCGACATCTTCGCGTTCTATCGCGGCCAGCACACGTTCGTGGGTGTCGATTCGCTGCAGCTCGGCGGCGCCGCGGTCGCGCAGATCCTCGACACGCTCGCGCCCGGCTTCGGCAACGGCACGCTGCGCCCGTTCCCGATCGTCGACGACTACGTGTATCCGCTCGAGCGCGCGCACGACGCGTATCGCGCGGTGCTGGCCGGTGCGCGCGAGCGCGTCATCGTCAAGCCCTGACGCCGCACCGCACGGGAGACCGCCATGATGGAATACGTGACCTCGCTCGCGGTGGGCCTCGGTGTCGGCGTGCTGTACGCGCTGCTGCACGTGCGCTCGCCGGCCCCGCCGCTCGTCGCGCTCGTGGGCCTGCTCGGGATGGTG
Source organism: Burkholderia metallica (assembly GCF_001718555.1). Taxonomy (NCBI): domain Bacteria; kingdom Pseudomonadati; phylum Pseudomonadota; class Betaproteobacteria; order Burkholderiales; family Burkholderiaceae; genus Burkholderia; species Burkholderia metallica. The sequence continues at coordinate 455,613 of NZ_CP013401.1, read as the reverse complement.
ATCGGCGAGCGCGCAATCGCGCTGCTGCGCTGACGTACCGACGCGGCGCCGGCGCTAGCGGTCGTCGCGCCGGCGGAACGCCCACCACGCGGCGAGCGCCGTGAAGCCCGCGACGAGCAGCACCATCAGCCAGAAGCCGTGCTTGTTCTCCGAGAACGGCACGCCGCCGACGTTCATCCCGAAGAAGCCGGCGACGATGTTGATCGGCAGCGCGATCACGGTGACGAGCGTCAGCGTGAACAGCGTCCGGTTGTTCTGCTCGTCGAGGCGCGAACCGATCTCTTCCTGCAGCAGCTTGATCCGCTCGTTGAGCCCGGCCAGATCGGCAAGCACCAGCGAGAACTCTTCGGTCGATTCGCGCAGCTCCTGCACGTCTTCCGTATGCAGCCACGCGGGCGGCTTCGCGAGCAGCCGGAAGATCGACCCGGGCTCGGGCGCAAGCATGCGCTGCAGGCGCGTCAGCGTACGACGCATCGCGCCCAGCTCGATGCGGCTCGACGTGAGCCGCTGCGACAGGAAACGATCCTCGATGCGGTCGACGTCGACGCTCGTGCGCCGCATGATCTGGATCAGCAGGTCGGCCTGGTCGCGCAGCAGGTGCACGAGCAGCTCGGCGGGCGACCTGAAATGCTCGCCGTCGCGCACGCATGCGCGCAGCGTGTCGACCGAGCGCAGCGGCTTGAGCCGCGCGGTGATCATGATGCGCCGCTCGACGTGAACGAACAGCGTCGCGATCTCCGACGGCGTAAGTTCGAGGTTGAACATCACGTCGTTGACGACCGCGCGCAACGCGCCGTCCTCCTGCTCGATGCGCGTCGAGCGCGACCCTTCGTGCAGGAATTCGAAGAAGCTGTCGGGCAGCCCGAGATGCGTGCGCATCCAGCGCTCGCTCGCGCCGTGCGCGAGATTGAAGTGCAGCCAGACGAAATCGTCCGACGCGGCATCGTGCTCGCGGCATGCGCGCAGCCACGCGGCGGCCGCGTCGGCGTCGAGCATCGCGCCCGCTCCGCCGGGGACGAAGCGGAATCCGCACACCATGCCGGACGTATCGGCGCCGTAAGTCTGTACGATCAGGTCCATCGTGTCGAAAGTCGTGCGGCGCGCGGCGCACCGCGCATTGCGGGTCGCGAGCCCGCGCCGGAAAGGGAAAGGAGACGTATGCCCGACGGGCATGACGTGCCGGTGACAGCGTCACACGGCATCATACCGGCGATGCCCGGCCCCAAAAGCAGCGCGCCGCCCGACGGGCGGCGCAGGTGCGGCAATCCGGGATGCACGGGACGCGTTACTGCCGCGTCTCCGTCTGCGCGGCGCTCGGGCAGGCGGGGTCCTTGCCCCAGTGGCCGTCGCAGACGCGCCAGCGGCACAGTTGATCCTGGAAGAAACCGCGCTCCGAGCACTCCTTCACGCGCGCGGCCAGCGAGCCGGTGGCCGCGGCCGTCTTGGTCGGCACGGCCTGCCCCTTCTGCGCGGCGAGTTTCTTGTCGGCCGGCTTCGTGCGCGCGACGAGCGCCGCGAGCAGATCCGCATCCGGATCGTCCTTGCCGGCCGCCTTCGCGGTACGGGTCGACGCCGCGTCGCGATGCTTCTTCGCCTGCGCGAGCTCGGCCTGCTGTTCCTTGCGATGCTTGCGGGCCTCGGCCTTCGTTTCGGCCTTCATGTCGGTCTTGCCGCGCGCCGCGACCTGCGCGCCCTTCGCGGCGTCGGCCTTCGCGGTCTTGGTCGTCGCGGCAGCGGCCGCGGCGGCCGCGCCGGCCGTGGCTGCTCCGGCCGTGGCCGCGCCCGATGCGTCGTCGGCGCCGTTGGCGAGCGCGCGCGACAGGCGGCTGCTGTCCGCGGCGGACGCGGACGATGCGGCGGCAACGGTTCGGGACGCCGCGTCGTCGTTGACGATCGTGGCCGGCTGCGCGGCGGACGCGGCGGGTTGCACGGCGGACGCGGCGTTCTGCGCGACCTGCACGGCCGCATCGCTGGCCGCCGCGGCCTTCGCCGGTGCGGCGGCGGGTGCGCTCTCGGCCGTGACGGCGGCGCCCTGCCCGCCCGAATGCTGCATGCGCCACGCGCCCCAGCCGCCGACGGCTACCACCAGCGCGACGACGGCGGCAATCGGCGCCTTCAGCGAACGGCGCGGCGGTTCGGCGCTCGGCGTGACACGTCCTTCCAGATTCGCGAGAATGCGCGACTGTTGCGCGCCCGCGTCGCCTGCCGGTTTGGTATCGGACAGCAGGCTGGGCGGAGATTTCGAATTTGAATTTTCCGGCGCACTCATTCAGCGTCTCATTGAATCCTGGTTTAATTAACCGCGATAATATAGCCCGGCCTCTTGAAGCAGCCTGATTCTAAGAGCAAGCATTGCAAAACACAATCAATTCCAATTTCCGGGGATTTCGTTGATTGCCGTCGCACTCGTCGCCTATTTCGCCCTCGCCGTAGCCGTTGCGGCACTGTTGCTTTTACCGGGTATCCGCGCGACCGTTTTCGAATCCGTCGCCCAGTTTCACGGCCGTCTTACACGCCGTGCGAACGATCGCGCCGCACGTACGCGAAGTCAGATTGTTAAATCGGCAAGCGCGACGCGCGGTGCTTTAAACGATGTGCAAAATTTACTGATTCGGCGGCGCTTGATGATTATGGTATCGGCAGGTATTCTTGCGACGCCGCCATTGGTCGCCATTGCGTTACGCGGCCGGCAATTGTTCCAGTACGACGACACGGCGCGCGTGCCCGACGAGAAGATCGCCGCGCTGCTGCAGGGCGAACAGCTCGTGCCGCCGCCGCCGCTGCCGCCGGAAGTCTTCGCCACCAAGGAAGTCGAGCAGGTACGCCCGGCGCTGAAGGATGCGAGCCGCGACTGGAACCTGCTGGACCCGGATTTCCGTACGCGTTTGCTGCTGGTCTACAAGATCATGCACGAACAATACGGTTATGAAATGGCGCTGCTGGAAGGTTACCGGAGCCCGGAACGGCAGAACCGGCTGGCGCAGATGGGCGGCAACGTGACCAACGCGGCAGCCTTCCAGAGCTATCACCAATTCGGGCTGGCGGCCGACAACGCATTCCTGCGCGACGGCAAGCTGGTCATTTCCGAGAAAGATCCGTGGGCGATGCGCGGCTACCAGTTGTACGGCCAGGTCGCCGAGCAGGTTGGCCTGACCTGGGGGGGCCGCTGGAAAATGATGGATCTCGGGCACGTGGAATACCATAAACCCGGTTTTAAACTGGGACGCGGCAGCTAGCCAGGGCTGCCGGACAGGAAATAATGAGGGCGGCATGGGGCTTTTTAATATCCCGGCAGGAAACGATACGGGCGGCGCAAAAAATCATGCATTCCGGTGCGCGATTTTTTTCGGCCGCCGCTTCCGTTTTAAATCTCACAGCGTCCTTTCGTTAATGCGCGCGCCTTCTCCGATGCCGCGGGCGCATTGATGCCAGCCCCCTTCATCCCGTTTGACAGCATGGCGACACATCGCGGCGCCACCCTTGCCGCTCGGCGCGCCTGCGTCGCCTCACCGAATCGCACCGGAACCTGAACGTCCTATGCAACGCATCCTCAACGTGCTGACTCATCCGCGTACGCTCTCGATCGTCGGGATCGTCGCGCTAGCGGCCATCCTCTTCATCGTCGCCGACATGCTGCAGTTGCCGCTCCTGTGGGCGGCGATCGCGTTTGCGGCGATCCTCGCGCTGTGGCTCGTCGTCGCGCTGTGGCGCCGCTGGCGCGTGAAGCGCGCGAACCAGCAGCTCGGCCAGGTGCTGGAAGAGCAGGCGGAAACCGGCAAGATCGCCGCGCCTGCCGCCGCCGCGCTCGCGCCGGATGCGAAGACGGCCGACCTCGACGTGCTGCGCACGCGCCTGTCGGACGCGGTGAAGACGATCAAGACGTCGAAGATCGGCCAGGTGTCGGGCGGCTCCGCGCTGTACGAACTGCCGTGGTACATCGTGATCGGCAATCCGGCCGCGGGCAAGAGCAGCGCCGTGCTCAATTCCGGCCTGCAGTTCCCGTTCGCGGACAAGAACAGCGCCGTGATCCATGGCATCGGCGGCACGCGCAACTGCGACTGGTTCTTCACGACCGAAGGGATCCTGCTCGACACGGCCGGCCGCTACTCGGTGCACGAGGAGGACCGCAGCGAGTGGCTCGGCTTCCTCGGCCTGCTCAAGCGCTATCGCCCGAAGGCGCCGATCAACGGGATCATCGTCACCGCGAGCATCGCCGAACTCACCGGCAACCGCCCCGAATTCGCGATCAACCTCGCGAAAAACCTCCGCCAGCGCGTTCAGGAGCTGACGGAGAAGCTCGAGGTGTTCGCGCCGGTCTACGTGATGTTCACGAAGGCCGACCTGATCACCGGCTTCACCGAATTCTTCAGCAGCAGCGACAAGCACGAGTACGACCGCGTGTGGGGCGCCACGCTGCCCTACGAGCCGGACGACAAGCGCGACGTCGTCGCACAGTTCGACACGCACTTCGAGGAACTCTACGAAGGGCTGAAGGAAATCAGCGTCGCGCAGCTGTCGCTGTCGCGCGGCAACCAGCTGTCGCCGGGCCAGTTGAGCTTCCCGCTCGAATTCTCGACGATCAAGCCGTCGCTGCGCGCGTTCCTCGCGACGCTGTTCGAGAACAACCCGTTCCAGTACAAGCCGATCTTCCGCGGCTTCTACTTCACCAGCGCGCTGCAGGAAGGCGAAACCAACAGCGCGGCCGCGCAGCGCATCGCGCAGCGCTTCGGCCTCGACGGCGCCGCGCTGCCGAAGCCGCACAGTGCGTTCTCGAAGAACGGCTTCTTCCTGCGCGACCTGTTCTCGAAGGTGATCTTCGCGGATCGCCAGACGGTGCGGCAGTTCGCGAGCCCGACCAAGACGCGGCTGCGCTACGCGACCTTCTTCGGCTTCGTCGCGGCGCTCGCGCTCGCGCTGGGCGGCTGGACCTGGTCGACGATCGGCAATCAGCAGCTCGTCGCGAACGTGCAGGCCGACCTCGACAACGTCACGCGCCTGCAGCAAGGCCGCAACGACCTGCAGTCGCGCCTGCAGGCGATGGACGTCCTGGAAGACCGGATCGAGCAACTCGAGCAGTTCCGCCGCGACAAGCCGCTGTCGGTGTCGCTCGGCCTATATCAGGGCGACCGTCTCGAGCAGCATCTGCTGACCGAGTATTACAACGGCGTGCGCCAGATCCTGCTGTCGCCGGTGTCGCAGAACCTCGCGTCGTTCATGAAGGACGTGAACGCGCACCCCGAACAGCTCGTGCCGATGACGCGCCCGCCCGAATCGGGCGCCGTGCAGGGCGGCACGATGCCGGTCTCGACGAACGCGGCGGGCGCCGCGCCGCAGGCCGGTGCCGCACTGGCCGCGTCCGGCGCCGCGCCGGCCGCCGCTCCGCAGCCGGCCGCCCCGCAGGGCGGCCTCTACAGCGACGCGTCGCCGACCAACGTGCAGGACGCGTACAACGCGCTCAAGACGTACCTGATGCTGTCCGACAAGCGTCACGTCGAGCAGGCGCACCTGACCGACCAGCTCGCACGCTTCTGGCGCGGCTGGCTCGAGACGAATCGCGGCAACATGCCGCGCGACGAGATGATCAAGAGCGCCGAGCGGATGATCTCGTTCTACCTGTCGCGCGTGAATGACGACGACTGGCCGATGATCGACGCGAACCTCGCGCTCGTCGACCAGACCCGCGAGAACCTGCGCCGCGTCGTGCGCGGGATGCCGGCCCGTCAGCGCGTATACGAGGAAATCAAGGCGCGCGCATCGACCCGCTTCGCGCCGATGACCATCGCGCGCATCGTCGGCGACGGCAACCAGGGGCTCGTGGCGGGCAGCTACGCGATTCCGGGCACGTTCACGCGCGAAGCGTGGTTCGACTACGTGCAGCCGGCGATCCGCGACGCGGCGACCAAGGAGCTGCAGGCGAAGGACTGGGTGCTGAACACGTCGACGCAGGACGACCTGACGCTCGAGGGCAGCCCCGAGCAGATCCAGAAGACGCTCGTCGGCATGTACAAGACCGAATACGCGCAGCACTGGCAGAAGTTCATGCAGGGCATCGCGGTGCAGGGCTTCAGCAGCTTCGGCCAGGCCGTCGACGGGATGAACCGCCTCGGCGACCCGCAGGATTCGCCGATCCGCAAGATCCTCGAGACCGCGTACGACCAGACGTCGTGGGACAACCCGTCGCTCGCGAACGTGACGATCAAGAAGGCGCAGACGGGCGTCGTGAACTGGGTCAAGCAACTGTTCTCGCGCTCGCCGGCCGGCCAGGTGGCGGCCGCCAACATCGACATCAACGGCAACCCGGCCGAGGTGCCGATGGGCCCGATCGGCCAGGAGTTCATCGGGCTCGCGCGGATCGTCGCGACGCATGACGGCACGTCGATGCTCAAGAGCTACATGGATTCGCTGTCGAAGGTCCGCACGCGCTTCAACGTGATCAAGAACCAGGGCGACCCGGGCCCGGGCGCGCGCCAGCTGATGCAGCAGACGCTCGACGGCAACGGTTCGGAACTCGCCGATTCGCTGAAGCTCGTCGACGAGCAGATGCTCACCGGCCTCACCGATTCGCAACGCAAGTCGCTGCGTCCGCTGCTCGTGCGGCCGCTGATGCAGGCGTTCGCGGTCGTGATCCAGCCGGCCAGCGCCGAAGTCAACAAGGTGTGGAACGCGCAGGTCTACCAGCCGTTCCAGAACTCGCTCGCGACGAAGTACCCGTTCGCGGCGAACGCGAAGGTCGAGGCCGGCGCCGGTGAAATCGCGCAGGTGTTCGGTCCGGACGGCTCGATCGCGAAGTTCGTCGGCACGACGCTCGGGCCGCTCGCGGTGCGCCGCGGCGACACGCTCGCCGCCCGCACGTGGGGCGACATGGGCATCGGCCTCACGCCGGACTTCACGAACGGCTTCGCGCGCTGGGTCGCGCCGCTCGCGGGCGGTGCGGCGGGCGGCAGCGCGGCCGCGTCGTCCGAGCCTCAGACCGTGTTCCAGATCCTGCCGCAGCCGAGCACGGGCACGACGGAATACACGATCGCGATCGACGGCCAGCAACTGCGCTACCGCAATACGCCGCCGCAGTGGACCAACTTCGTGTGGCCGAACCCGCAGGGTTCGCCGGGCGCGACGCTGTCCGCGACGACGTTCGACGGCCGCACGGTGCAGCTGGTCAACGAGCCGGGCCGCTACGGTCTCGAGAAGCTGATCAACTCCGCGCAACGCAAGCGCCGTCCGGACGGCACCTTCGACCTGACGTGGGCACAGGGCAGCGTGAACGTGTCGGTGACGATGCGCATCATCAGCACGTCGCAGCCGTCCGGTGGCGGCGGCGACCAGCCGCAGCAGCAGAGCCTGCGCGGCCTGCAGCTGCCGTCGTCGGTCGCCGACGCGAGCACGGGCGCCGCGCAGAACGCGACCCAGTCCGGCCCGGGCACGCCGGGCGCAGCGCCGGCCGTCGCGGCCGCCAACGCAACGAATGCACAGAGGGCGCAATGACGCAAACCGTACAGGCGCAGATCGCCTACTTCGGCAAGATTCCGTCGCGCGGCGACTTCGTGAAGAGCGCGCACAATCCGCAGTTGCTGCAGACGCTCGATCGCTGGATCGCGCAGGCGCTCGAACTGCTCGCGGAAGATCCGCGCTGGAAGCTCGTCTACGAGGATGCGAAGCCGATGCATTTCGCGTTCCTCGGCTCGCGCAGCAAGCTCGCGATCGCGGGCCACATGGTCGCGAGCCACGACGTGTCGATGCGCCGCTTCCCGTTCCTCGGCGCGACCGCGCTCGAGGTCGACCGGCCGCTCGCGTTCCTCGCGCGCAGCCCGCTCGCGTTCGCGCGGCTGTGGTCGCGCGTCGCCTCGCAGATCCCGCCGCTGCTCGGCAAGGACGAGCCGCCCGGCGCGCTGCAGGCGCTCGGCGACACGCAGGTGCCGATCGACATCGGCGGCCCCGGCACGTCGCATGACGGCACCTTCAACGATTTCGTCGAACACCAGTCGCTGTACGGCCTCCAGCAGATGCTGCTCGAAAGCGGTCATCCGGTGCGGCTGCGCGGCGCGATGCTCGCGCTCGGCTCGCTGCTGCGGCCGGTGATGCAGAGCGGCTCGTCGCACATCGAGCGCGGCCTCACGCTGCCGCTGCCGGTCGATCCGTTCTACCGCAGCCTCGTCGCCGCATTCTGGCTCGAACTGATCGCGCCGTTCGTCGCGCAGGCCGACTTCGAGCTCGCGATCTTCATCGGCACGATCGCCGAGCGCGAACGGCTCATCATCGGCTTCAACGGCGCGTCGGCGAAGACGCTGCTGAGCGTCGTCGACCCGCAGACCTACGCCGCCCACAACATCGATATCGACGATCCCGAGTGGATCGACGCCCATGCGCAAAACGATCAGCAGATCAGCAAGCTCGTCAGCTACCTCGACCAACCGCAACTCTCGCTGCGTGTCGCGATCGACGCGTTCCGCGAAGCGTTCATCGGAGGCTGACGGGATGCATCGCACGATTCACGCTCGGCGCGCGCGCTTGTCGGCCACCCTCTCGGCCGCCCTTTCGGCCGCCCTCTCGCCCGCCGTCGCCGCCCTCGCCGCCGCCGGGCTCTTCGCCAGTGGCGCGGCGTTCGCGCAGAACACCGGCGCGACCGTCACGCCGGTCGGCAACGGCACGGTCGCGACGACCGCGCTGCCGTCGTCGAACCCGAACGCCGGCGCCGCGTCCGGCACGGTGGTGCGCGGCACGGCCGGCACGATCACGCCGCCGCCCGCGAACGCGACGCCCGGCCAGGTGGTCGCCAGCGGCAAGGTGCCCGACGAGGCGACCAAGGCCGCGGTGCTGCAGAAGCTGCGCGATACCTACGGCGCGGCGAACGTCGTCGACCAGATCGAGGTGGGCGACGTCGCGACGCCGCCGAACTGGAGCGCGAACGTGCAGAAGCTGCTCGGCGCGCAGCTCAAGCAGATCAGCAAGGGGCAGCTGAAGATCAACGGCACGCAGATCGAGATGAAGGGCGAGGTGCACAACGAGGCGCAACGCCAGCAGCTCGCGAGCGACATGGCGAACACGCTGAACCCGACCTATACGATCCGGAACGGGCTGCGCGTGTCGGCCTCCGAACAGGGCGTGCTCGACCAGACGCTCGCGAACCGGACGATCGAGTTCGAGACCGGCAGCGCGACGCTCACGCCGCAGGGCAAGCTGATTCTCGACCAGATGGCGGCGGCGCTCGCGAAGATGCAGAACCGCACGGTCGACATCATCGGCCACACCGACAACTCGGGGAACCGGACGTCGAACATCGCGCTGAGTCAGGCGCGCGCGGATGCGGTGAAGGGGTATCTGATCACGAAGAACATTCCGCCGCAGCAGATGACGACGACGGGCGTCGGGCCGGATCAGCCGATTGCGCCGAACGATACGGCGGATGGAAGGGCGAGGAATCGGCGGATCGAGTTCCGGGTGGGGCAGTAGGCGGGGATTCGATCGCATTGCGGAGGACCGGGTAGCGGCCGACTCATCCGTCGGATTGCGCACGCTCCGTCCGCCCGCACATGGTCGACAAGCCGGTCGCCTCACCGACCCACTACTGAATCCGGCGATTCCAGTGAAATACGCAATACGCTGCCTGTGGTCGGTCGTTCTTCTGTTCGTTGGCGCGGTCTTCGTGCTGGCGGGTATGGCCGGCACGATCAATTCCGCCATCCTCGTTCGCGCCCGTGCGTGGCCGCACGTCCCCGCCGTCGTCGAGCGATGCGAGTTGTCTCTGCGATACGGCAAATCCGATGCGACGTGGGAAGCGCGTGCCGTATTTCGCTATGGCACGGGACTGACGCGGCGGTACGAGACGACGTGGCAGCCTGCCGGGTCGCCGGTGTATTCGCGTTCGGCCGCCTCGACTATCAGCCGTGAACAACTCGCGGCGTTCACGAAGACGTATTGCAGCGCGGCAGCGAACGATGACCTGCGCGTTTCGTCGATGTTTCCGGGAATTGCCCGCCGCAATGAAGCGGTTGAAGGCGGAGCATGGGTGCGTGAAATCGGATTCGGTCTGTTTGCGCTGATCGCGGGGCTGATGCTGTGTGCGGCAAGCATTTCGATGCTGCCGTGGATCGAGGATCGCAAAAAAGCCGCGGCGAAGCGGAAAGCGCGGCGCACGCGGAACCGCGTCAGTGGTTCGTGATGCGGATGTGCATACCGGGTTCGGATCGCGCGTGGCCACGATCAGGAAAGCAACAGGCACCGTACCGCGCTTGCATTCAACCCACGCCCCGTCGCGCATGCGCTTATACGTGAAGGTCTTCCTATCCGTTGACTCAGACATCGAATAGGGCAGCTACCGTTCAGGCACGCTCGTCCGCGATAGGCAGTCAGGCGAGCGCTGCATCATCCATGCATAGCCGCTCAATGAATTGGGGGCGTTGCGCCGTCCCCTTCAAGCGACAAATATTCGAATATCGCGAACTCTCCTTGTCGTCGAGATCAGCTTGATTCTCTCAGCCATACGGTCTCTCCTCTACACGCGGTCGCGGCAGCAAGCCGTCGGCGATCGTCGGTGCGACCACCGGCTTGAATTTCCCGCTCGTCAACTCCGAGCGAACACTATTCGGCAGTGACTGCGCCCACTTCGCGAAAGTTCCGGGTTGCCCGGCGGCAGTCCGCAAAACGCGCTGAGCTTCAGGGTACGTATCGAATCGGTTGTTCAAGAGCAGATTGAGGTACGTGTACTGTTCCAGGTCGTCACGGTCGGTCAGACGGTATTTCAACCACGCCAACGCGACGACACGGGCGATTCGACGAAACTGCTGGTCCTCGCGTTCGTCGTATCGCTTGTCCAGTTGCACCTGATACCGCTTCATCCATTTCACGACATCGACAATCGGCAAACGCGCGTCATCGAGCATCTCGCCAGGAAACTGGAACTCGACATGCCGGTCCGGAAAGAAATGCACTTCGAGAATCCGGGCACCCGCATCGTCGGGCACCTTGGACTGCGGCATCGACACCTTCGTCTCTGCATGGAACATTTGCTTGCTCCCTTTGTGCCATTGGTCGACATCGTAGTAATTCCACTTGACGATAAATTCCGTGCCCTTGAGCTTGTAACAACATTTGACGCTCCCCCCTCCTGCGCCCGGCGGGTCGTCTCCCCCTCCGCTCGCCGTATTTCCGAACGTGTCTGCGATCGTGAAGCCACTCATGTTGTACGGCAGATAATTTCGGCCAATGATCGAAATCCCGCTATAGGTCGGATCCGACTTTCCGCATGCGGTCATGGCCGTCACGAGCAGACACCCAGCCAAAACGCGGCCCATCAGACTCGAAAATCTCATTGCTTTACCTATTGATGTTTCCCTTCTGAATCGCGCGCGGCACCCATGCAGGCATAGACCGGCCCCAATCATCCGAATGTCCTCGGCGACATAGGTCACCGGGTGCGACGCATCTGTTTCCGTCGTCGCGTATCCATTTCGCGCCGACGCTCACGTTCCATCAAGCCCGTCTGTCTACATCGCAATTCGCATCCGAGACGTGCCCGATTCGATCATCCACGCCCCGCATTCTCCGTACGCCGCGGTGGCAACAAACCCTCGGATATCGCCGGTACGGCCACCGCTTCGAACGCATCATCCGACAACGCGGACAACACGCTCTTCGGCAAAGACTGCATCGACTTCGCGAACGTGCCGGGCTTGCCGCTGGTCGCTTTCAGGATCTGCTGTACCGACGGATGAGCGTCGAATCTGCTATTAACGAGCAGCTCGAAATACGCGTATTGCTCGAGATCATCGATATCGGTGAGCCGGTATTTGAGCCACGCAGCAGCGACGACGCGGGCGATGCGACGGTACTGCTGATCCTCGCGCTCGTCGTAACGCTTGTTCAATTGCGCCTGGTAATGACTCGCCATCCAGCGTGATACATCGACCATCGGGATACGTGACTCATCCATCAGCGCACCCGGAAACTGGAACTCGATGTGACGATCCGGATAGAAGTGCACTTCAAGGATTCGATCGCCAACCGTCTCCGGAACCTGCGCCTGCGGCATCGTCACCTTTGCCTCGGCGTGCAGCGTCTCCTCGTTACCGTTGTGCCACTGATCGACGTCGACATAGTTCCATGCGACCGTGAAATCAGCGCCTTTGAGCTTGTAGCAGCACGTCACCCCGCCTCCGCCTCCGGGCAAACTATTGCCTCCGCCCGCTTTGTTACCGTAAGCGTCGGTAATCGTAAATCCGTCCAGGTTGTACGGAAGATAGTTGTGCGCGATAACCGAGATCCCGGTATACGTCGGCTCCGACTTACCGCATGCCGTCATCGCCACCACGAGCAGACATCCCGCCAGTGCGCGACTCATCAGACTCGACAATCCCATTGCTCCAGTCATTGATGTTTTTCCTTCTGAATCGCTCACGGCATGCTATGCAGGCGTAGCCCCGCCTCAATCATTCAAATGTCATCAACGACACAGGCCACCGAGTGCGCCGCACATCCGTTCGTCGTCGCGCATCCATCTCGCGCCAACGTCCACGTTTCATCCACCCTGCTCATCTACATCGCAAATCGCGTCGGAGACGTACCCACACGCAGCGCATCCTCTGCACGCGGCGATGGCAACAATCCATCCGGAATGGCCGGGACAGTCACCGGCTCGAAGTTATCGCTTGTCAGCCCCAACAGCACGCTCTTCGGTAGAGACTGCATCGACTTCGCGAACGTACCCGGCTTGCCGCCAGCCGCCTGCAAGACGCGCTGAATCTCGGGATGCGTATCGAACCGGCTGTTCACGAGCAAGTCGTAATACGCGTATTGCTCGAGATCATTCGGGTCGGTCAGTCGGTATTTCAGCCATGCTGCCGCAACCGCGCGCGCGATTCGCCGATGCGATTGCCCGTCCGTGTCGTCGAATTTCTTGGCCAGTTGCTCCTGATAGTGCGCCGCCATCCATCGGGAAACATCCACGACCGGAATGCGCGATTCGTCCAGCAGTTGGCCGGGGAATTGAAACTCGACGTGACGATCCGGATAGAAATGAACTTCGAGAATCCGGTTGCCGACTTTCTCGGGAACAGCCGACGACGGCATCACGACCTTGGTCTCGACTTGCTGCGCATGCGAGTCGTCCATCGTCCATCGATCTGCGTCGTAGTACTTCCACTTGACCGTAAATTCGGTGCCCTTGAGCGTGTAGCAACACGCGACGCTGCCGCCACCTGCGCCCGGCGGATCGTCTCCGCCACCGCTTGCCTGGTTGCCGTATGCGTCGATAATGGTGAAACCGTTCATGTTGTACGGCAGATAGTTCCGGCCCATGACCGAAATCCCGCTGTAGGTCGGTTCCGACTTGCCGCACGCGCTCAAACTCGCGGCCACCGCAAGCAGGCCCACCGCCCACCCGGACCTACGCCACGTCACTATGCGCCTCCAGCAACGCGCGCTCGTGCGCGTCGCGAATCGCATCCCAGGTCGCATCGTCGATCGAAGCCAGCGCCGCATCGACGCTCGTCCGGCGCATCGCCCACCGGCATCACGCCTTCGATCGCCGGCGCATCGTTGCGCCACACGATTTCCTCCAGCCGCCGATCGCGATAGCAGACCTCGGTTTCAGGCGATCGACGTTCATGAGCCAAGAATGACCCTCTTCCCTGTTTTCCGCTCCAGCCTGATAGCGAGATAAATATGAAAATAAGCAAATCTCACAAAGAACTTCGTCAGGAGCCAGCAAGTAATAGGAAGACCTATCGCCGACAAGATAATAAACATCCCATGCGGCCCACCACTCCCTTCAAAAATCCGGGCTGACAGCATGGAATACCCGATAAGAATCGGACCGACCACCGAAACCAGCCAATATGGGACTGCGATCGATTTTCCTGGCCCGTCCAGTTTTCCAACAATGGAATCAGACTCGTCCGGATACACAATACAATCGCCTTCGCCCCTGAAGAGCTGCCCAAGCAATCCAAGCCGATCATTTTCCCGAGCAAAAGCGGCCCACGACAACCAGGCCCAGGTTGCAGCAACCGCAAGACACATCAAAAGTGCGATCGCACGAATTGCAATTGGCATCGGTGCAAAACAAAAATAAAACAACCAGTATGACCCGAGCAGCATCCACGTCGGGATAAACCCAACACACACTGCAACCCCCGCCCAAATCAATCGCCTGGATCGCCGATTCAGAAAGTAATGCGCATACAAAAACAGCGGACACCCGATCTCCAGCACCAAGGCAATGATCCAGGGCAACCTAGACGACCAAAATCCGTTGAATGCATGCCAATATATAATTATCGGAATTAATCCAATAACCAAACCGATTTTGGCGGCCAACGGATGATCGTCAATCCGGGTTCTGCGGCGTTTCTCTGCATCGTCAGGACTATGTACCGAAACAGGTTCCACGGCTTCGCCCCGAGCGAAAGCATTTTCCACGAATTCTCCCGGCATTGCGGGGTATCCGGCAACGATGCGACGTGCCGTACCCCACCCCTCATTCGTCCACCAAGATGACCGACTTCCCGTGGAGCCGCTCCAGTTTGAGCGGCAAGCGAATTAGCAGCAAGTACACTTTTACGATGATGCCCATGAGAAGCTGAGAGCAGGGGCACAAGATCAATGCCACGAACAGAAGCAAATCCTGCGAGGACGGAAAGGGCGTCACGATCCTGGCGACCAAAAAGACGCCCGGGGCAGCCAGCAACACAAGTCCCAGACCAATCCGCTTAACCAGGCCACGGGTCTCCATATATGCACCTACCTGTTGCATTCCCGATAGCCGGTACTCAATCTCGCCGCCCACGTCCTTGAATGCCTGCGAAATGAATTCCGGTTTATCGAGAGCCGCGGACACCTGACGGCCAATTAGAGCCATCCACAGCAAAGTTCCAAATATCGCAACAATAATGCAAACAAGACGAATTATTGACGACATCGAGGTAGACGCAAAATAAAAAACCCACGAAATGCCTGCAACAAAAAAATACGCGGAACACAACACAATGCTACTAAACACCCCATACAGGACCAATCGCCCTCGCCCATTATCCGCGCGCCACGCAACGATTTGCCCAACAACAGAAATCAGAACCCATGCAATAGACCAGTGAAATGGTACTTGATCCCCGGAAAAAATCGGCAATCCAAGGATGTAGGCACACCCAATCAAAAATAAACCAAACCCCAGATTTACCTTGAAAAGTGCGTCAAATCGACCCGACAACTCTCGCTCTTCCATCATCTCAATATGTCACAATCATTGGGTAGCCATTATAATCCTTCGGATAATTCTCCTCCAGATACTTCGCCGCCTTCCGAACAAACTTGGCCGCCTTCTGAGTATAGGAATAGTGATTATCGGCAACACCAAGGACATAAAAGAAAAATGCAGACACGCCAACCACGATAACTGCAACCGCGCCTACAAGCCAGCCACCTATCACAACGCCCACCGCAGTGAGTGCGGTCGTAATCAGATAATAGGCAACCGCACCAAGTATGGATGCGACCCCTGCGGCAACAATATCAATCCCAACCTTGGCAACGAGATCAGCCAAACCTCTCCCTCGATGTCCGTTTGCGTCTACTTGTTCATAATCGTGATACCACTCAGCCACATCCAGCCCAATTGTCAACACGAAAGCAATGCCCCCGGCCCCTTTGAATGCTCCCTTCCAGGCCTGCGCCGACGCACTTGCAGTTTCTGCGATACCCTCGACCGCTCCGGCCGTGATTGCCATTATTTTTGTGCTTTTTAATTTATAGGAGGTCTCCGTTATCATTTTCCTCAACGCACTATTTCCCTTGAACGCCAAATAATACTTGATCCCGAGTTTCGGATGCCTCACGGACATGAATACGAATTTCCTATTAAACAACTCACGCAAATCCGACCAATTATCCTTCGCATAAGCCAACCCCCCGGCAAATTGACTGATGATCCAATTTCGCGTCATGACCTTTTCTTTCTCATCAATTTTAAGTGCCGTCGGCGGCCCTCCCTCCTGAGCCAATCGCCAAACTTCCGCTGGCGCCCGTTCAAGCGTCACCTCAAAGATGTGGACAATCAGGCTTTCGTCGACATTCTGCTGAGCCAACGACCCAGAGGGAGGAAACAAAAACTCCGGCGCCACTTCTCCATATTTGAAATTCAAAGGTGTCAACTGCCCCCACCAGGCATTGCCCGGCAGGTTTCCGTCAGTATTACGACAGACCAACGGAGCAGGGTTGGCAAATACATTATTGATGCCAGATGGTGCGCGCGGACCATCTAAACTTGCGCCATGAAATCCGCCAATAGCGATGATTATCGGCTCCGGCTTTACCTTCGGATCAGAATTCCCGCCAAGCGTATCGAAATCGATCAGAGAATAACTGTGCACCAATTTTCCATTCGATTTCAGCAGCAGGCTCCCTTTAAAATCACGACTCACCCAAATATGATACCGCTGCCCGTCGTGGAATTGCCCTTTCTGCACACGCTTCTTCACGCCGACGTCATAAAACCAGTCTTTATCGGCCTCAATCGTGTAAGTCGCATCTTTCCTGACATTAATTTCAAATATGACGTCACGATGCTTGCGCAGCAACACCGTAACATCCGATTCGGCCCAGCAACTGATCGGCTCCCCCGGCAAATCAATACAGACATTATGCTGAACAAGTGGCCTGCCCATTTCATTCTCCCGTCCGTTTGACCTGGCTGGCCACGAACTCGTCAAAATCGATGTTCTTCAATTCCGCCCGGCCTTCCGCGTCGAGCGTGACGCTATGTTCGGTCCCGTCCTCGGTCGCGAACTTAATCGGCTCACCGTGCGGCACGTTGCCGTCGGCGTCGACATAGCGAATCCGCATGTCCGCCTTGCGGCCCTCCGTCTTGAACGTCTTGTGCATGCTCGTCGGCCCGCTGAAGGCATGCTGCCCGCCCTTAACGTCGATCTGGCCCGGCGCGTGAATCTCGATATTGCCATCCTTGATCCGGATATATGCTCCGCCCGCCGTCAGCAGGATCTCCTGTTTCGCGACGCCTTCGACCGATGCCGTCGCCGACAACACCTTGATCGCCTTCTGCGCAATCATCTCGACGTTATCGCTGTGGGCCTGTATCTCGACCGCCCCCTTGCCAGCAAAGAGCTTCATCCCCGCGTTCTGCACGAACAGGCTGAGTTTCTCCTTGACGCTCGCCACCAGCGATTTGCCGCTCGCGAGATGCGTGCTTTGACCGCTGACAAGGTTCACATGCCGGTCCGCCGCCACGTGCGCGCTCTGCTGCGACGCCATCCCGATCCCCGACGGGCTCGCAAACAGCATCACCGGCTCCTTGAACGCATTCGCGCTGCCGGTCCCGCCACCCGCGGTCCTGCCGCCCGACGACGCCCCCGCCATGCTGTTCTTCGTGGCATCGGCAAACTGCTTCAACGCATCGTGACCGGGGCCGAGGCTTTCGGCCTGATGCATTTCACTGGCCTGCGACATCGATTCGAGCAGCCCGTCTGCATCCGTGAGTTGCCCCCGCGCTTCGCTCACGTCGAGCGGCTGACTGTTCGCCTGCTTCGAATGCGTCGTGACATACAGCCCCTGCCCGGCCCGCACCGCGCCATACGCATCCGTGCGCAAGTCGAACCCCGAACCGAGATACGCGCCCCGCGTGTTGCCGTTCTGCTCGATCAGGTAGCCGAGATGGAGCAGCGAATTCGCGCTGCTGCTGAACAGGCGCGCGCGGTTCTGGCCCGTCGCATCGTCGAGCACCATTTCGTTGTGACCGCCGCCCGCATACTCCTTCGAGCGAAATCCCGACAGGATGCCGTCGCTATGCCATTGCGGCTTGGCGGCCCCGTTGTAGACGCGATGCATGACGATCGGCCGGTCGCAGTCGCCGCCGATATAACCGATCAGCACTTCTTCGCCGACCCGAGGAATATGGACGGCGCCGTAGCCGCCGCCGGTATCCGACTGCACGACACGCATCCAGCACGACGCGGTTTCGGTGCCTTCGTTCTGCCGGTCCCAGACGAACCTGACCTTGATCCGGTTCAGCTCGTCCGTATACACCTCTTCGCCCTTCGGCCCGACGACGACGGCCGTCTCGAGCTGCATCACGGGCTTCTTGTGCTCGAACGGGCTGCGATACGGCACGCTCGCGCGCTGTGCCTCGACCTCGACGAGATAGAACCCGGCCGAGCCGTCGTCATGTCCGACCTCGAACGCCGCCGCTGCACCGTGTCCGGCCTTGGCCTGCGCGAGCCGCTCCTGCAGGCTGTGCGGGAAGTGCGCCTCGTGGTCCGACAGCGGCAAGTTGTTCTCGATGTAGCGCGTCACGCCGATCGCCGCGAACTCGCGATCGCCCTCCGGATCGCGGTCGTGCTGCGGATGATCCGCCAGCGTGAAACGCCGGCCGGCATCGATTCCGCGCACGCCGCCCACGCCGAAGAAACGCTTCGCGCGCGACTCCCATTCCTCGAGGCGGATCTTCGACAGATGTTCGCCACGATCCTGGCCCGGATACGTATAGGCGCCCGTGTATTCGTAGATTTCCGCCTGATCGGGCAGATCGCCCTGCCCGGCCTTGGTCGGCAGCGTCGTGCCGTTCGGATTGCCCGCGGACGACGGCGACTTGTAGTCGAACGTGCGCGTCGTGTGAAGCGTGCTCTGCAGGGTCCTCAACGCAGTCCATTGCGTAAAGCCGGCCGTTTCCGTGCCCGCTCCCGCATGATCGAAGCCGACGGCCTTCGGTGCCAGCTCGTCGACCGCATGCAGATCGTCGGTAATGACGAGCGTATGCGCTTTGCCGTCGTCGGCGTGCCGCCAGAAGCCGAACAGCCCTTCGTCCTCCATCAGGCGATGCACGAAGTTCCAGTCGGTTTCGCTCTGGCGGCAGTACGAGCGCGACGGCAGCGGCTTCGACAGCGCGAACTGATATCGGCCCTTGGCCTGTGGATGCGCGTCGAACACGTCGGCGAGGATCGCGTCGACGCTCTGATCCTGCCAGTACCGCATGTCGCTGCGGAACTTGAGGAAGTGCATCCACGATGCAAAGGTGAGCTGGTAGCTCGACAGGCTGCCGTCCGCGCCGAGCCTGCGCGCCGTGTGGACATAGCCGTTGATCGGGCGATACGACCGGTCCGCCTGCTGGATCCACAGCGTCATCGGCTGCGCGATCAGCGTCTTGAGTTCGACGTCGCTCGCGGTGGACACGAGATCGAGCGTCACGCTGAAATCGCGACCCAGTTCTGAACGGGTCACGGCCCGGCGCGGGACGAGCGCGTTGTTCGGCAACGACGGGATGTCCGTCTTCAGCAGGCGGTCCTGCTGAATCAAGCCACCGCGAATCGCCTGCGCCAGTTCGGTCACGTTCATGCGTCACCCATCTTCTTGTTGGCCGCGAACCCGCCGGGGCCCGCGCTCTCAGGAAAAAGCCGTTCTCTCACTGCACGACGGAGCCCAGGCACGCGTCACGCGCGTCGCCGCGGCATCGTCGCTCACGACTGCTCGTCGGGCCTCACCCCCAGCAGCTCGCGGATATGCGACAGCGAGCCGTCGTCCTTCACGACGCTCTCGAGCCACTTGTGCAGCGGCATGTCGGCCCATTCGGCGGCCTTGTCGGCGAGATACGCGACCGGGCTGTGCGGCTCGGTCTGGCGGAAGTAACGCGCGACCGCGCGCAACTGGTCGACGGCCTGCGCACGGTTCTGGATGCCGGCGATCATCTGCGGCACCGGGGCGCGCGGAACGGGCTGCGGCTGCACATAAGTCTCCTCGGTCTGAATCGGGTTGCCGAACACCGGCTCGATGCGCTCGGGCTGCGCCTGCGGCGCCGACTGCGCGTGCGGCGCGCTGCCCGTATACCCCTGCTCGCGCGCAAAGCGCTCGGCGAGCCGGTAAACGGTCTCGAACGCGTCGCGCGCCTGCCGGAAGCTCGGTGCCGAATCGCCCGCGCGTTCGACGAGCCGTTCCTCGAATGCATCGAGCGCGAATTCGAACGCCTTCAGGTTCGCGAGCAACGTCGTGTAGAACGCGATCGACGTCACGCGCCGCGACGAATCGATCTGCTCGATCGACGGCTTGCCGCGCGCGATATCGTCCGCGTGTTCGGGGTCGCGTTTGATCGATTGCGCGACGTGCTGCGCGACTTCCCAGTCGAGCGTGCTGAACGCGTTCGACGCGCCGTCCGTCATCGGCACCGCGCGCAGCAGCTCGGCCGTGCGGCCGGACAGCCACGCGACGTTGCCGAGCCGGTGCTCGGTGTCGTCGTCCTCGGGCAGCGGGTGCACGGTGTCCCAGAAGTCGCGGCACAGGCCCTCGAGCAGCGCATAGCCTTCGGTGAGGCCGGTGATGCCGTCCTCGAGCGCGAGCGCCTCGGTCAGCCATACGGCGAGCCGCAGGTCCTTCGTGCGCGTGCGCAGCAGTTCGCCCGCATGGTCGACGACGAAGCCCCAGTCGGCCTCCTTGATCTCGGTCACCCATTCGCCCTGGTCGAGCGTCGGATCGTCGTAGCGCCGCGCGTCCTGGATCGCGTCGAATTCGTTCGAGAACAGCAGGTCGTCGCCGCTGGGCGACGCGTCGCTGATCGGCGTCAGCAGCTCGGGGAGATTGATCGGCATGGTTCGGTCAGTTCATCCAATGCGTGTGTTGCACGGCCGTGCTCATTCGACGGTGTACGCGAATTCGCCGGCCTCGTCCGCGCGCACCGCGATGCGCGCGATGGCCGCGCCGTCGGCGATCCGGCCGAGCACGTGGCCCGCGATCTCCGGCAGCAGCGTGCCGTTGAGGATATGGTCGACGTTGCGGGCGCCCGAATCGACTTCGGTGCAGCGCGCGAGCACCGCCTCGACGAGCGACTCGTCCCATTCGAACGCGGCCTTGTGGTTCGTCTCGATGCGCCGGCGGATGCGTTCGAGCTTCAGCTCGATGATCTCGGCCAGCACGTCGTCGGAAATCGGGTAGTACGGCACGACCTTCATCCGCCCGAGGAACGCGGGCTTGAACGTCTTGTACAGCTGCGGACGCAGCGTCTCGGCGAGCGCGTCCGGATCGGGCAGCTCCTCGGCCGGCTTGTTCAGGCACGCCTGCATCACCGCGGCGGAACCGACGTTCGACGTCAGGATGATCAGCGTGTTGCGGAAGTCGATTTCGCGCCCTTCCGCGTCGTCCATCGCGCCCTTGTCGAACACCTGGAAGAACATCTCGAGCACGTCCGGGTGCGCCTTCTCGACCTCGTCGAGCAGCACCACCGAATACGGATTGCGGCGCACGGCTTCCGTCAGCACGCCGCCTTCGCCGTAGCCGACGTAGCCCGGCGGCGAACCCTTCAGGCCCGACACGCTGTGCGCCTCCTGGTACTCGCTCATGTTGATCGTGACCATCTTGCGCTCGCCGCCGTACAGGATGTCGGCCAGCGCGAGCGCGGTCTCGGTCTTGCCGACGCCCGACGGCCCGACGAACATGAACACGCCGCGCGGCTTGTTCGGATCCTCGAGGTTCGCGGTCGCCGTGCGCACGCGCTGCGCGATCGCGTCGAGCGCGTGGTCCTGGCCGATCACGCGCGCGGCGAGCAGCGGCTGCAGGTTCAGCACGGTGTCGATCTCGTCCTTCACCATCCGGCCGAGCGGAATGCCCGTCCACGCGGCGACGATCTCGGCCACCACGTGGCCGTCGACCTGCAGCGGCACCATCGGCTCGCCGCCCTGCAGCGCGTGCAGCGCCGCCACGCGTTCGGCCAGTTGCTCGCGCGTGGCCTGCACGTCGACCGGCTGGCCGTCTTCCGACGGGCCCCGTGCGTTGTCGAGCGCTTCGCGCAAGGCGGTGATCTCGGCGACGATCGCGCGCTCGGACTCGTAGCGCGCTTCATCCTTCGCGAGCTGTTCAAGCGCCGTGTCGCGCGCGCCGCGCAGTTCGCCGAGCCGCTCGTCGTGCGATGCGCCGCCGGCCGCTTCGCGCTCCAGCGACGCGATTTCCGCGTCGATCCGCTCGATGCGCTTCTTCGTGTCGTCGATCGCCGCCGGCGTCGCGCTGTGCGCGAGCGCGACCTTCGCGCACGCGGTGTCGAGCACGCTGATCGCCTTGTCCGGCAGCTGACGGCCGCTGATGTAGCGATGCGACAGGCGCACGGCCTCGGTGATCGCGTCGTCGAGAATGCGCACGTTGAAGTGCTTCTCCATCAGGCCCGACATCCCGCGCAGCATCGCGGCCGCGAGCGGCTCGCTCGGCTCCTCGACCTTCACGACCTGGAAGCGCCGCGCGAGCGCCGCATCCTTCTCGAAGTATTTCTTGTATTCGCTCCACGTCGTCGCGGCGATCGTGCGTAGCTCGCCGCGCGCGAGCGCCGGCTTCAGCAGGTTCGCCGCGTCGTTCTGGCCGGCCTGGCCGCCCGCGCCGATGATCGTGTGCGCCTCGTCGATGAACAGAATGATCGGATGCGCGCTCTTCTTCACCTCGTCGATCACGCTCTTCAGGCGGTTCTCGAACTCGCCCTTCACGCTCGCGCCGGCCTGCAGCAGCCCCATGTCGAGCACGTGTAGCGCGACGCCACGCAGCGGCGGCGGCACGTCGTCGGCCGCGATCCGCAGCGCGAGACCCTCGACCACCGCCGTTTTGCCGACGCCGGCCTCGCCGGTCATGATCGGGTTGTTCTGGCGGCGGCGCATCAGGATGTCGATCGCCTGGCGGATCTCGGCTTCGCGGCCGATCACCGGGTCGATCTTGCCGTCGCGCGCGCGCTGCGTGAGGTTGGTCGTGTACGTGTCGAGCGCCGGCGTCTTCGACGGGCCGGCCGCGGGCGCGCCGCCGTCGGCGGCCTGCGCGACATCGCTGCCGTCTTCGTCCGCCTGGCGCGGCTCGGCCTCGCTCGACCCGGCCATGATCTCGTCGAACTTGTGCTTCAGGTCCGTCACGTTCATTTCCGCGAACCGCGACGACATCCGCTGCGCGAACTGCGCGAGATCGGGCGCGGTCAGCAGCGCGAGCAGCAGGTGCCCCGAGCGAATGCGGCCGAGCTGCGAGTCGAGGGATGCGATCAGCCACGCCTGTTCGAACAGCGCGATCAGATGCACGGAGAACACCGGCGTGCGCGTGTTGCCCGTCTTCAGGCGCGTGAGTTCGCGCTCGAGATCCGCGCGCAGCGCATGCGGATCGACGCGGCTCGCGCGCAGTGCGAGCGGCAGGTCGCCCGTCGCTTCGTCGAGCAGCGCGAGGAACAGGTGCTCCAGATCGACCTCGTAGTGGCCGCGCGCCAGGCACGCGCTTGCCGCGCGCTCGGTCGCGTGCCGGCACAGCGGGTTCAGTTTCGTGATCAGGGTCTTCAGAGGCGTGCTCATGGCGTCGATCTCAGGTTCGATTGCGTGTTTGTTGTCGTTCGGAATCAGTGAATCACATGCAGTTCGTAGCGAGCGTCCGAGCGATCCTCGTGCGCATCCCGCGTACACAGGAACGCGTCCCAGCCGAGCCGCGAGCCCGCGCCGAGCACGCTCGCGCCAACCTCGGTGCGCTTGAGCACGAGCTTCACCTCGTATTCGAGCGTAACGCCGGCGAGCAGCGTCAGCATCCGCTCGAGCGCGATCGCGTGCGCACCGCCGGGCAGGAACGCCTCGTAGTCGCGCTTGGACAGCGGCCCGACGACGATCCGCGCGCGCATGTCGCGCTGCCACACGCGTTCGCCGACGAGCGCGGTCGCGCCGAGCACCGCGTTGACTTCGCCGAGCACGCTCAGCTGGTCGGGCGGCACGTCGTACCACTTGCCGACGAACTGGTCGATCTTCACCGGGACGCGGAAATAGTCGGACAGCGTGCGCTGCAGGTACGCGGCCGACATCGGCCGGTGCCGCGCGGCGAGCGCATAACCGGCAATCGCCTCGTCGAGCACGCCGCCCGCGCCGGCCGCGAGGCTGTCGCGCACCTCGTCGCTCGGCACGCCCGCGATCGCGAGCAACAGCGGCAGGTAGCGCTCGTCGCGGTCGAGCTCGTAATGGAACGGCAGCCGGTATTTCTTCCACGCCGCATAGAACAGCGCGGTCGCGCGGTTCGAGAACACGTCGAAGAACGCGCGTGCCGCATGGTCGCGCTTCAGGTGCTCGCGCGCGACAATCTGCTCGGTGTAATGCAGCGGCAGCGCGCCCTGGCCGCCGAGCAGCCCGAAGAACGCGGGCGTCAGCTCGACGTGGCCGAGCTCGCCGGCCGCGAGCGCGGCGCCGCGCGCATCGCCCGTGTCGAGCTGCGTGCCGTCGTCGTCGAACGAGCGCGCGCCTTCGATCTCGCTCGGCGGAAAGCCGAGCGACAGCGTGTTGCGGAATGCGATGTGCCGCGCGACGACGTCGCCCTGCCGCCACGCGCCGGGCGCATCCGACGCCTGCCGCGCGAACAGCCCTTCGAGCACGCGCACGGCCTGGAAGAACTCGAAGCGGTGCGGCTCGTCGAGCAGCGCGTCGACTACGCCAGGATCGATTCGCCGGTCCGGGGCTTGCATCGGATGATCTCCTCGCCGGTGCGCTTCGACACGACGACTAGTTGAACGAAACTGTTGAGGTGCACGTACAGCCCGAAGAAGCTGTCGAGCACGCGCACGAACGACGCGAGGCTCGCGCCGACGAAGTGCTCCTCGTCGATCGTCAGCCGGATCTCGATGCCGCGCACGAAGGTCGCGAACGGCTTGCCGGGCAGCCACTGCACGGCGCCGCGCTGCTCGACGCCGACGAGGCCGTCGATCTGGCGCATCGACACGGCGGTGCGCCGCAGGTCGTACAGCGTCAGCATTTCCTTCAGCGGCGCCAGACCGTGCGCGACCAGCGACACGTGATTGAGCGCGAGGTGCGACACGAGCCGCCAGTGCGCGGCGCGGCCGCGCTCGAAACGCACGCTCTGCGTCGGGCGTCGCAGCAGCGAAATGCCGCTCGTCTGCGCGCCGCCTTCCTGGAACAGATCGCCGCCTTCGAGGCCGAACGCGAGCATCGACGGCAGGTCGCGGTTCGTGCAGGTGAGGTCGAGGCTCAGCGTGTCGGTTTGCGGCGAGGTCGGCTCGAAGTCGATGTCGACGATCGAGATCTCGGTTTCATAGCCGGGGCTCTTCTGCGCGACCCAGTCGTTGCGGCGCGCGAACCAGTAATGGCCGATCCGCGCGGATTCGCCGTGATGCAGCGAATAGAACGGCCGGAACTCGATCACCGATTCCTCGTGCGCCTGCTGCCGGACGAGCTTCACCGAGTCGATCGAGTACACCTCGTACGCGAACGCGCGCCGCGCCTCGGCGATCACCGGGTAGGACACCGCGCGGTGCGTGATGCGGATCGGCTCGCCGTGCTGCCGGAACAGGTTGACGATCGGCGTGCAGAACAGCCGGAAATGGCTCGCCGCCAGCAGTTCGAGCAGCCGCGCGACGTGCGAATCGCTGCGCACGTCCTGCAGCACGAGGTGCAGCGTCGCGCGCTGGCAGCGACCGGACGCGCGCGCGATCGCCGCGATGTCGAAATCGACGAAATCGAACTTGTCGGGGAACGCGAAGTATTCGGTGAGCAGGCGATACGCGGGATGCGACTTGGCCGGGTAGTCGATCAGCGCGTCGTCCTCGTCGAAGCCGGCGTGCGCGATCGGCAGCTTGCGCAGCGCGGTCCAGCGGCCGTTGCGTTCAGGCTCGACATACGCACCGAGCACGTTGACGAACAGGCAGTCGGTCAGCGCGGCGACGAACGACTGCTCGCCGTGCAGGTGCGCGCGCAGCGTCGGCAGCTTCAGTGCGCCGAGATCGAGCTGCGCAGCCAGCGATTCGAAAGTGATCGAGATCACGCCCGTCGCGTTCGACGGCAGCACCGTCGCGCTCGGCGCGAGCGCGACCGGCGTGTAGCGCGCTTCCGAGATGCGGATCGGCGCGAGCGTCACGTCGTACGCGGTGCGGAACCGGCACTGCACGCCGCGGATCGGGCGACTCTTCAGCTCCGTGCCGCGATCGATCACGACCGGTTCGGTCTGCTGGCCGGGCGACGCCGGCGTGAACTGCGCGATCGAGCACGACGGGAACGGCCGCAGGTAGTGCGGATACAGCACTTCCAGCAGCGCTTCGGTGAATTCGGGGTAATCGTCGTCGAGCTTTTTGTTGATGCGCGCGCCGAGCAGCGCGAACGACTCGATCATCCGCTCGACGTGCGGATCCTCGCAATGCTCGCCGGACAGCGCGAGCCGCGCCGCGATCTTCGGATAGCGTTCGGCGAAATCTCGCGAATAGCGCCGCAAAAACGATAATTCGCGCTCGTAATACGGCAGCAATTCTTCCATCGACGACCCCGAACCTCAATATTTCCTGCCGGACCCTGATCCACCACCGGGCGGTCCGGCCCGCTCGGCGGCATGATTTACTGCATTCTCGCGGCGCGTGCGCGCGTGACCGAATACTGCAGCGTCGACGGTTGCAGCATCGCGTCGAAGCTCACCGGCTCCTCGGCCGGGTGCACGACGAGCAGCGCCTGGATCGCGAAGTAGAGCGCGTTGGTGGCCTGCTCGTTCAGCTCGAACGTCACCTGCACCTGCTGCAGGCGCGGCTCGTGGCGTGCGATGGCCTGCTGGATCGACTTGCAGATGAACGCGCGGTCGTAGTGGCTCGCGAGGCTCAGCCCCGCGAAATCGTTCAGCCCGTAGGTCAGCACCGACTTCTGGCATTCCGGCAGCGTGGCCAGCTCGTTCTCGGTGTGCGCGATACGGGTGTTGAGGATCGCCTCGACGTCGCGGGCGACCGTGTTCTTGAGCTCGTCCAGCGACAATTGCCGCATCGCTGCCGAGGCTGGCAGGTGCGGTTCGTCGTCGAACAGCTTGTCGAGAAAACTCGGTTCGAATCGTTTCATCGGCCGGTGTGTACAGCGAAAACGGCAACGGGACGCTGGTGCGCCCCGTTGCCGCAACCGACCTTAGACCGCGTAGGTCTTGTCGTTCTTCGTCAGACTCCAGGCGCCTTGCGTGTTGCCGCCCTGGTTGCCGCCGATCTTCTGCTGGGTTTGCTTCCACTGCACGGCTGCGTACTTCAGCGAGAACGTCTCGAGCGGCAGACCTTCTTCGCGAACGCTCGGAGCGATGCTCGAGATGATCACGTACTTGAGCTTGACTTCCAGATACTGCACGCGCTTGCCTTCGCCGTCAGCGCGCGAGAAATGGACCGTCACCTCGTCGAACGTGGTGCCACCCGACGCGTGTTGGTACAGCAGCGGGCTCGACGAATCGATTTCCTTCGTGAAGATCATGTCGCCGTGCTCGCAACGCGTCATCGTGTGACCGCCAGCGGTCGATGCGGTTGCCGAACGCGGTTGAACGATCGAGTGATCCCACGATTTCAGCTCGATCCAGCCCTGGTGGTCCTTGTCCGCGGATTCGCCCTTCACCGCGGGACTACCAAACTGCAAGTGCATATGTAACATGGCCCTTCGACTCCCCAAAGAGGTGGTTTTAACGTCCTACCCAGGCGGCCCGCCCGGGCGATCTACTCGCTTATGAATTTGCCGGTTTGGGCAGATCAGCGACAAGTCGCAGAGAAATCGAGAGTTCGTCGAGCTGAAAGTGCGGGCGCAGGAACGCGACCGAACGATACGAGCCCGGCTTGCCCGGAATCTCCGACACTTGTATGGATGCCTCGCGCAGCGGAAATTGCGCTTTCTGTTCCTGCGAGGCGTTGTCGTCGAGCAGGACGTACTGCGAAATCCACCGGTTGAGGAAAGTCTCCACGTTCTGCGCCGATGCGAAGCTGCCGATCTTGTCGCGCATCATCGCCTTCAAGTAGTGCGCGACGCGCGATACCGAGAAGATGTACTGAAGCTGCGCGGACAGGACGGCGTTCGCATTCGCGCTGTCGGTGCTGTATTTCTTGGGCTTCTGCACCGACTGCGCAGCGAAGAACGCGGCGTAATCTGAGTTCTTGCAATGGACGAGCGGGATGAAGCCGAGATCGCTCAGCTCCTTCTCGCGACGATCGGTGATCGCGATTTCGGTCGGGCATTTCAGCGCGACTTCGCCGTCGTCGGTCTTGAATGTGTGGGTCGGCAGGTCTTCGACCAGGCCGCCGCCTTCGACGCCGCGGATCGCCGCGCACCAGCCGAAGTCGTCGAACGCGGCCGTCAGGCGCGCCGCGAACGCCCACGCGGCGTTGCACCACAGGTACTTGTCGTGGTCGGTGCCGTCGACTTCCTCGACGAAGTTGAAGTTCTCCGCGGTCTGGCCGTCCT
Source organism: Burkholderia metallica (assembly GCF_001718555.1). Classification (NCBI taxonomy): domain Bacteria; kingdom Pseudomonadati; phylum Pseudomonadota; class Betaproteobacteria; order Burkholderiales; family Burkholderiaceae; genus Burkholderia; species Burkholderia metallica. The sequence goes on along the minus strand of NZ_CP013401.1, from coordinate 427,450 downwards.
TCGGATTGAACGGCAGGCGGCCGAGGAAGCGCGGCAGCGTCAGGCCGACGTAGCGCGAATCTTCGGCGTCGCGGAACGACTTCCACTTCGCATATTCGACCGTGTCGAACACCTTGCCGAGATCGCGCGGCTTGCCGAGGTCGGAGAACGACTCGAGGCCGAGCAGCTCCGGCGACGCCGACGCGATGAACGGCGCGTGCGCGGCCGCCGCGACGTGCGACATCTGCTCGATGAAGTACATGTCTTCCGGCTGGCGCGAGATCTCGTAATCGCCGATCAGCGCACCGAACGGCGATCCGCCGAACGTGCCGAACTCTTCTTCGTAAACCTTCTTGAACAGCGCGCTCTGGTCGAACTCGCTCGCGCCCTTGAAATCGCGCACGAGGTCGCGCTTCGGCGCGTGCAGCGCCTTGATCTTGATCGTCTGGCCGGTGTTGCTTTCCTTGACCAGATAGTCCATCCCGCGCCACGTGCTCTCGAGGCGCTGGAATTCCGGCGCGTGCATCACGGCCGAAAGCTGCGTGGAAATCAGGCGGTCGAGTTCCGCGACGCGCGCGTCGATCGTGGCCGACAGGTTGTCCGACACGATCACCGTGCCGTCGAGCACCTGGTGCACGAGTTCGCCGATCAGGTCCTTCGCACGTGCATGCTCGGAATCGGATTTCGCGACCTTGCTCTTCTCGACGATGTCGTCGAGCAGCGAAGTCCCGGCGGCGTATTCCGCGCCGCTCGCTTGGGCCGCAGCCGTTTGCTGGTTCATCTCAACACTCCGTCGTCATTCGCCGTCTTTGTCGCCGCCCGTGCCCTTCGCGAGCTCCTGCAGCTGCTGCGTGTTCTTCAGCACCTCGGACAGCAGATCCTCGAGCTTGTCGTTGCCGGCGAGCTTGTTGCGCAGGTCGGCGAGCTTCGAGCGCGCTTCGAGCAGGCGGCGCAGCGGCTCGACCTGTTCGACGACTTCGTCCGGACTGAAATCCGACAGCGAACGGAACTTCAGGTCGACCGCGAACTTGCCGCCTTCCGGGCTCAGGCGGTTTTCCACCTGGAACGCGGCACGCGGCTCGATCGCCTTCATCACGTCGTCGAAATTGTCGCGATCGATGTTGACGAATTTGCGGTCGCGCAGCTTCGGCTGCTCGATTTCGGACTGACCCGCCAGATCGCCGACGACCCCGACGACGAACGGCAGCTCCTTCACCTCGATCGCGTCGCCCTTTTCGACCTCGTAGGTCAGCTGGACGCGCGGCGGCCGTATTTTCTGCAAGCTTTTCTGAATGCTTTCTTTCTTGGCCATCTCGACGGCTCCCAGGTTAGTTGTGGTTATCGCGTCAGTTGCGCTCAGTTGCGCAGTGCGCCGAACGGGTCGGCGCCGCCCTTTTGCGGTGTGGCGGGCGGCGTCGGCGTGGTCGTTGCCGCGGCTTCGGCCGCCGCTGCGGCGCCGGCCTTCGGGCGATGCACGACCCGGCGCGGCGGCCGCGGCTTCACGACCTTCTGCTCCGGCGGGAACAGCGCCGATTCACCCAGCGTATCGCGCAGCTGCTTCGCGAGCGCCTGCGCATCGGACTTCGCGTCGCCCGCGAGCGACGAATCCTGGCGCAGCTCGCCGAGCGACTGCGTCGCGATCCGCAGGCCGGCCACGGCCAGCACGCTCTTCGCCTGACGGTCTGTCGCATCGCGCTGCAGTGCTTCCTGTGCAGCAACGATAGCCTGACCGTAGTGATTCTGCGCGAACTGGATTTGCGCGATGCGCGACCACGGCTCCTCGCGCGTCGGATCCGACTTCGCGAGCTGCTGGTACAGGCCAAGCGCCTTGTCCTGGTCCCCTGCCTTCGCAACTGCGTCCGCATCCGCCAGCGACTTGTTGAACACCTCGGCGGTCGGCGGTGCGGGAGGCTGGCTCGCGCAACCGGCGATCACGCCGCAAGCCACTACTACCCCAGACAGTTTTGCGAAGAGACGGTCTTTCATCGTTATATCCACCGGCGCGTGAGTTTTAAATCGTTGAGAATCTGGTTCTTTTGCTTTGCAAGAAGCGCGCGGGTATAGTACCGATCAATTTTTCATAATTCAATCGTCGTGTGAAGAGTAATTCCTTTTAAAACCGGGCGCTACCCCCTCCAATGGCCTCTCGCGGCGGCTTCGCAGCGATTTTTCTTTCGGCCGGAACGGGCAAGTTTTACTGGTTGCACGACGCGCCGGCCGGATGCGGAAAAAATTTCCGGACGCCCGCCACGACGCTGGCGAGCTTAATAGTTGAACAATGCAATGCCGGGGATGCGCAGCGAAGCGGAAATACCCGGCAGATTTGACAGGATAAAAGGCGGCACGCCGGGAATACGATGAGATCGCTGATGATTCGCTACGCGCTGCCGCTGGTTGCCTGCGCGCTTCTGGCCGGATGCGCGGCCGCCCCGCTGCTCGGCTCGGCCGCGAGCGCCGTGATGTCCGCGGCCGGCATCGGCAAGCCCGAGGTGCCCGACGCGCAGAAGCCGCCGCGCAATCTCGGCATCACGCTCGCCGCGGCGCCGAACCTGAATGCCGCCACCGACAACAAGCCGCTCGCGCTCGTCGTGCGCCTCTATGCGCTGAAAGACCCGACGTCGTTCCAGCAGGCGCCGTTCGACGCATTTACCGATCCGGCCAAGGAAAAAGCCGCACTGGGCGCGGATCTGCTGAACGTGCGTGAAATCACGCTGATTCCGGGCCAGCGCTATACGGCCACCGAAAAGGTTTCGCGCGAAGCGCAGGCGTTCGGCATCGTCGCGCTGTTCCGCGATCCCGCACTGCAACGATGGAAACTGACGTTCGATCCGGCAAAGTCGGAGAAATCCGGCATAATCATCGGCCTGCATAATTGCGCGATGACGGTCACCGACGGCACTGTCATTGCACCGCAACAGGGTGCGCCTTCGCAACCGCTGAATATGCTGTCTTCGGTGTCCTGCGGTTAAACATGACGCACGAATGTCAATTAACAAGAGTTAACAATTGGCGATTTAATTCGGGCACGAACAAATCGATTACATCGCAACGCCACATTCACCGGATTTGACATGAGTTATTCGGCCAAGGTGCTGTGGGGGGAAGGGCTGTTCCTCCGGCCTCAACACTTTCAGCGACAGGACGCTTACCACGAAGCGCGCCTGTTCGAATCGATCCAGGCGATCCAGCCGTACAACTGGGGCGTGCGCTCCGTGCGCATCGACCGCGATGCGCTCGGCAGCAACGTGCTGCGGGTTGCCGAGCTCGCGCTCGTGTTCCCGGATGGCGCGCTGTATGCGGCGCCGCAGGCCGACGACCTGCCGCCGCCGATCGCGCTGGATACGCTGCCTGACGGCATCAACGAATTCGTGTTCTATCTCGCGCTGCACCCGTTGCGCGAGAACGGCACCAACTACAGCGACGATCCGGCCGCCGGCTTCATGACGCGTTTCGTCAGCGAGCAGACGAGCGTCGCCGACAACTTCACCGACGCGGCCGAGGCCGACATCACGTTCCTGAAGACGCAGGTCAAGCTGATCGCGCACAGCGAACCGCGCGATCAGCTGCTGTCGGTGCCGCTCGTGCGCGTGCGCCGCACCGCGACGTCCGGTTTCGAGATCGACGACAGCTTCGTGCCGCCCTGCCTCGCGATCGACGCGTCGCCGATCCTGCACCAGCGGCTGCGCCAGCTCGTCGACGCGCTGCAGGCGAAGGTGAACGCGCTGTACGGCTTTCACCGCGAGCCGTCGAAGAACATCATCGAGTTCCGCTCGGGCGACATCGCGTCGTTCTGGCTGCTGCACACCGCGAACGCCGCGTTCGCGACACTCGCGCACCTGCACCAGCATTCGGCGCTGCATCCGGAGCGGCTGTTCCAGGAACTGCTGCGCCTCGCGGGCCAGTTGATGACGTTCTCGAAGGGCTATACGCTCGCCGACCTGCCGGTGTACCGGCACGACGATCCGGGCCCGAGCTTCGCGCGCCTCGACCTGATGCTGCGCGAGCTGCTCGACACCGTGATCTCGACGCGCTACTTCGCGATCACGCTCGACGAGGTGCGCCCGTCGTTCCACCTCGGCCGCCTCGACTCCGGGAAGATCGACGACAAGACCGAGTTCTACCTCGCGGTGTCCGCGGACATGCCGAGCGTCGAGCTCGTCGATGCGGTGCCGGCCCGCTTCAAGGTCGGCGCCCCCGACGACGTCGACAAGCTCGTGCTGTCGGCGATGCCCGGCGTGCGGCTCTCGTACACGCCGCAGGTGCCGCCCGCGATTCCGGTGCGCCCGGGCGCCTGCTATTTCGCGCTCGATTCGCGCAGCCCGCTGTACGAGCGCATGCTGCAGGCCCAGTCCGCGATGATCTATGCGCCGACTGGCATCAATGACCTGAAATTCGAACTGATCGCGGTCACATCATGAGCTACGCGCCTTCCCTGTTCGGCGACAACGCGCCGCCGCCCCTGCATACCCCGGCGTCGACGGATGCCTCGTTCCAGGCCCGTTCGCTGCTCGACCTGCTGTACGACGGGTTCTTCATGCTGTTCCTGCTCAAGAACGGGCGGGAGCCGGAGAGCGCGGGCGAGTTCAGCACGCGGATCCAGGAATTCCTGTCGGACTTCGAGCGCGGCGCGAAGAAGCTGAACATCGCGGCCGAGGATGTGTACGGCGCGAAGTTCGCGTTCTGCGCGGCCGTCGACGAGATGGTGCTGTCGTCACAGTTCAAGATCCGGACCGACTGGGAACGTCGGCCGCTGCAGCTCGTGTTGTTCGGCGAGCAGTTGGCGGGCGAGAAGTTTTTTCAGTATCTCGAGGATTGCCGGGCGCAAGGAGCGGCACGGCTGCAGTCGCTCGAGGTATTTCATATGTGCCTGCTGCTCGGGTTCCGCGGGAAATACCTGCTCGAGGGACCGGAGAAGCTCGCTTATCTGACCGCGCGGCTGGGCGACGAGATCGCGCATATGAAGGGCAAGCGCGCACCGTTCGCGCCGCATTGGCCGCTGCCGGATCAGATCGCGCATCGGTTGAAGCGGGAGGTGCCGGTTTGGGCGATTGGCGCGGTGTTCGCGCTGGTGGCGCTGCTCGGGTATCTCGGGCTCAATACGTATCTGAAGGACAAGACGCTGCAGGCGCTGGCGCCTTATTCGCAGGTGGTCAAGGTCGGGCCGGAGTCGGCTAATTTGACGATTTCGTTGCCTTGAGGGGTGTTGGTTGTTTGGGCAACGCTCGACGAAAAGAGGACCGCGGTCCTCTTTTGTTTGTGGTGCGCTCTCTGCGTGACGTCAGAACAGGATGAACGCATCGTTTTCGACGTAGAACACGAACGCGTCGAACAACTGAGCGAGCGTCGGTTCATCAATCTGGTCGTGCGCGTTGATCACGATGTCCTCGATCGTCGCGCTGTCCAGCGTCACTTGCCAGCCGGGCTGCCGGGCAATGGCGGGGACTGCTTCATCTTCAGCGTCTTTGGTGTCTTCGGAGAATGCACCCTCCGTGTCGAGCGTCCATGGCATCGCTGGTAGGTAGAGCCAACCGGAGAAATCGCCCGGGCGTTCAAGAATGTGTTTCAGCGACACGGCGGTCGCGAGGGTGGTCGACATGGGTATTGCGGTTGTATCGAAGTAAATGCAGCACGACTGCCGCAAGATCGCGGCGGCCGCGCGTGATTATGCCAATTCCACGGCAGCGCGATTGGACAGTTGTCGTCGCAGGTCAATCTGCTGGTTACCGGATGGGGATCGTGATCTGCGAGGCCGACGATGTGCGCGCCGTCTTCGAACGTCCAGGTCACGACCTTCGCAACGAATCCGGCATCCATTTTTTCGGTGCCTGATCGACGTTGCGCGCACTCCATGCAACAGGCCGAATTCCGGCGCATTCAAACCCGCTAAGTCGGTTTCCCGAAATACACGATATCGAATGCTTCGATCCAACCCGAGCATTCATCGGGCAGCGCGTCGCGCCACATCCGGTTCGCGTCGATGCGACTGTCGGACGCGAACAGCACAACGTCTCGCATCGATGCAACGTCGATGGTCAATACGATCAGATTGCCAGCCCGCCCGGTAAATGCAGCGCGCCGGCAGGATCCGGGATCCTCGACATCATCGAAGAACACCACGCCGGACGCAGCGAGGTCAGCCTCTCGGCAATGCATGTATCCCCAGTCCGCGATCCGGACCGGGTGCGCCTGAAACGCAGCGGCAAGTGAATGGTAGTGAACCATTGTCACGATAGGGATTGCCTCGTTCCGCTCATGTCGAATCTCTGACCAGATCGAGGAAACCTTGCGACGCGTACCGCCAGGGCCGAGCCGGTCACGCGGCCCTGTTCATATATTCGTCGAAGCACTGTTCGCAAACAGGGACAAGGCCGCCAAAGACAGAAGCATGTGCTTCTTCGAAATAAGCAACGACGGGCAACAGCATCGTGTGAGCCCCGTGGGATCGGGCCACTGAACAGGATTGGGCGCGTATTGATGGACGTTCAGCCCACCGGCGAGCCCGATCGGGTCCTGGCTGATGAAGCGGCCGCTGTTCGGATCGTAATACCGGTGCCGGTTATAAGCGAGCCCCGACTCCTCATCAACCTGCTGCCCCTGAAACCGCAGCGAATTCCTCGCCACGATCCCCGCCGCCTTCGAGGCCCGGGCAATCACCTCCCGCGCTTCCCCCCAAGCCTTGTACGACGCCTCCCACACCACATCCCCATAGTCGTCCGTGAGAAGCTGCGGCGTGCCGATCTGGTCACAGTGGTAATAGAACAGCTTCGCGCCAGCCCGCCGTTCCGGCACCTTCTGCAGCGGGTCTTCCTCCGGCACATACCGGTCGGTACTCTTCCACTCCGGCGTCTCGATCCCCTCGACCGGCTCGGCCACGTACTGCGCCAGCGGCACGAACGTGCCCGGCTCGTAGATATAGTGCGTGCCCCTCTCCCCATCGCTTTCATACGCCAACGCGTCGCCGTCCCACCCGAACACCGTGCGCTCGCCGTTCACCTCCTTCGCGATCCGGCGGCCGAACGCGTCGTAGAAATACCGCGACTGGCTCTGCCGCGACGCCTCGGCGACCCGCGCCAACCGCAGGCGATTGAATTCGTCCCACTCGTATTCCTGCTCGCCCGCCTGCGTGCGTTTGCGCACCAGGTTCCCGCGCGCGTCGTACTCGAAGTGCATCCCCGCATAGGACTTCAACAGGTTGCCCAGCACCTTCGGCACGTCGACCGGCAGCGTGCTCTCCGCCCTCACCGGGCTCGGCCGCGACGCCGGCACCTCGCTCGCCCGCACCGGATCGACGATGTTGCTCGCCGGATCGAACGCAAACCGCTCCTTCGCGACCGGACTGATCGCCTCGATCAACCGGCCGACCGGATCGTAGCGATAGTCCGTCCCACCCTTGCGGCTGTCCTCGATGCGCGACAACTGCCCCGCCGCGTCGTAGCGATACCGACGCTCGACCAAAGGCGCAGCCGACGTCGACCGCTGAACCGTCTGCTGCAACACGCGCCCCGCCGGATCGTAGGTCGTGCGCTGCCCGACTTCGCTCGACAGCACGCGCACAATAGAACGTGCTACGCGCCAACCCGGCCGCCTTCAGCAGTGCCGCTACCGGATGGTGTTGCCTAAGCTCGCACACTATTGCGCTTTTTCTTTTGCGCTGCCTGCTTCTTGGCCAGCAGCGCATCGAGCTTTTTTAGGTAGGCTACCTCCGCACACAGATACTCGTTTTCCTTGAGCAATTCCTCGCGCGTGCGTTCATCTGGTGTGCCAGGTTCGGTGGGTTTAGGCGGAAGTGAAGTGGCCATCTTTCGGGGGCGCCCTCGTCGGCGAGGGGACAGTGCATCAATACCGCCCTCATGATACAGGCGCTCCCAGCCGGCGACGCAGCCCGCACCGCGAATGTCGAACAAGGCCGATACCTGCCCGTACGACAACTCGTCTCGCCACATGCGCTGCAGTACCGACAGCTTGAACTCGGCGTCGTAGCAAGTGTGCTTCTTGCGCAATCCTGCGCCGCCATGCTCCCGGTAGCTTGCTACCCAGCGCTGGATTACCGTGCGTCCCACGCCGTGCCGGGCCGCCAGCGACTTAGTGCCAATTCCACCGGCAAGATACTCGTCAACGATGCGTTGTCTGAACTGCTCGTTGTACTTCGTCATGTAAAACACCCCAAAAGTCGGATAGGTGTCCAACTTTTGGGGTGCAGTTCAGAGCGGCCCCTTTTCGTCAAACTCTCTTAATTATCTCCAACTCATCCCATAATTGGGACAGTCCGATTGATTTCATATAGGTTCCGTAATCAACGAAGTTGCTAGGGCTGACTTCATCGCTCGACAGCCATGTCGCGTCACACTCTGGGCAGATGTAGATCAAGCGGTCGATCGCTTTGATTCTTGCCTCAACAATCTCATCTTGCTCACACCGTGGGCAGATCATATCTATTCCTTCAATGCACTGGGTATGCCGTAATAACCTCATTGGTTCCAGGGCGAGTAATGATCTTGATGTTTGTCTCTCCTGCAGTACCGATAGCCCTGCCCATCGGAACGACATAAGCACCAGGATCATTAGCCAGAGGCTGCCCACGATTCGCCCAAGCTTCATCCACCAAGTCTAGCGAACCGCCCTTCTTGCACGCACAGAATACGGAGTGAGTTGGCTTGTTTGAATTCGGGGACTCGTGCTCCAAAACATGCTTAATCCGATTCCCTTGCTTAGAACCTTGACCGTAGCTCAAACCGTTCGGTGTACTCCAAGTACCCGCACTCTTGTCATACCCAAGCTTAATCAGCCCAAGCGGATCAATCCACTGCACCGGATTGGGCGCGTATTGATAGACATTGATGCCGCCCACCAGCCCGATCGGGTCTTGCGAGACGAACCGTCCACTACTGGGATCATAGTACCGGTGCCGGTTATAACGCAGTCAGCACTATCGGCGCCATTCAACAATGTCGATTAGGGTCGCGCCGTTCATCTCGAAGAAATCAAGACTGATTGCCCTCTCCATCCCTGGAGAGATGAAAACGAGATCATCAAGTATCGCTTCACCGAACAAAAATGACCGATTGATAGAGCGCGGATCATTGACACGAAGTGCGCCACAATATCTCCAATCCTCGTCGATGAGAACATAGAATCCGTCATGGTATGTCTTGCTTATCATCGACAGAACCAGTCGTATCGCCAAGGGAGAAATTCGCCTTCTCCGGGAACGGAGAGTCAGCCTATGTTCGCCAAATTCAGACAATACGGCGTCGGTCGCCTCCAACGATACTAGATCTTCTTGACCGGCCGTGGGAAACAGCGCGGCCACCTTGCGAAGGTAACCATCCAGGATTTTCTTTCCGTTTGCCCTTCTGTAAAGAAGTTCCCTCTTGCGCTGGGAAGTGTCGGGATCACTCATCACACCCCCGGTAGTACGCTTGCCTTTCGGATTAGCGATCTTAGGTCTACCGTAGTCGTTTATTCTAGTTTCACCCGTAATCGGATCGACCTTTACCTTGCCTGCCTCCCAATGCGGCTCGTCTTGGTGGCTCACATCCATTGTTTGTTGTTGCACCGTCGCTTGCACAACGCCGCCTCCGACTTGAGGAACTTCGTACCTGTACTCACGACCAGATGCATTTCGTGACTGGCTGATAGGTTGCTGGCTCGTTGGGATTCCCGCTTGACGCATGGCTTCGCGACGAGCAGCGCGAGACGAAAGACCGGATTGGCATTTCAACCCAAGTGGATCAATCCATCCTACCGGATTTTGCGCGTACTGATAGACGTTTAAGCCACCCGTCAACCCAATCGGATCCTTCGATACGAACCGACCGCTCTGCGGATCGTAGTACCGATGCCGGTTATAAACAGCCCCCTAGACGCGCATCCTCCTTTACACAGCCCGCAATCCCTTATCCAGTAAGGCTTCGCATCATCCTATCCCAAGTCGGTACGCATTATTCCCCTAGACGCGGTTTTTTGCAGTTGTTGATACTGCGGCTCGATTCGATACAACCATCAAGGGGCTGCGTCGTCGTCCTCGTCGGCCAACACGGTCAGCAACGCCGCCACATCCTGCCCCAGCCTCGCCGGATGCGTGGCCGCGTGCACTTGCTTGAGCTTGCCGATCGCCACCTGCGTATAGATCTGCGTGCTATTCAGGTCCGCGTGGCCCAGCAGCGCCTGGATGAACCGTACGTCCGCTCCGTTCTCCAGCATGTGCGTCGCGCACGCGTGGCGCAGCGCAACGTCGCAATTCAGCAATTGTCGGCGTCGACCTCGGTCGACACGAACGACGAACATCGCGTCATTGCCGATACCTGGCTGCAACACGCGATCGCCGGAATTCAGCAAATGCACCTCCACGACGACGCGCGCCGCGAGGTGGCAAGGGGGCTTTTCTAGCCGCCCCCATCCTGACGGCCGCCGCTGCGTTTCTCACCGATCTGGGGAGAAACGAGTAAGTGCACGTTGACCGATTTTGGCGGCTGGGGCAAACCAAGGTTCAACGTTGAACCATTTCGATCCAGTGCAGGATAGGCCTGCGGGCCCAATTTACCGAGCCGCAGCCGATCACCGCGCCATCCAACTGCATTGAATGAATGAAGTGTCGCTTCAGCGGCCCTTCATTTTTTCAGTTCAGCCAGTCAACGGCAAGTGCCAGTATCTCCTGCAAATTGCGCGGCCCGCCATATGCCATGAACTGGATTTCGGTCGCCGTCACTCTTACCCAATCATCGTCCGTGCGTTCAGTCTTAATGTCCAGCGGCTTTTTGGCCGATGCGCCCGTTATCCTGACCTTCCATCCCGGGTTGTCGATATTGGCAATCTCAATGCCAAACGAATGCTCCCATACATCGTCACACTGAGATGCGTACCAAATCTGCAATTGGTCGATTAAATCCTTCATTTGCACAATCCTTTCCGTCTTGCCAACTCTCTCGCGACACGGACGTCTTGCTTCGTGGCCGCCCTCACAATCTCCGTCTTCTTCGACGTCGTTATTTGACCGTTCGGCCCGATGTTGATAGTTCGAGTCTGTACATGAGGAGTAGGAATATCGGTATCCGTCGCCTTGTCGAAGTGCGACGCTCCTTGTAGATCAATATGGCCTTGCGTCGTCGGCGTGGAAAAGGTCACCGAGTTCTGATTTATCTGGCCCGAAAGTTCTTGCGCCATCTCGGTAGCATCCTTCGGTCCCTGAGACGCAACATCGTTGCAGCTCGGCAAGCATTTCGGACACTTTTTCGAAAGTCCCAGCGGGTCGACCCAGCCCACCGGGTTAGGCGCGTACTGATAAACGTTGATCCCGCCAGCGAGCCCGATCGGGTCCTTGCTGACGAACCGTCCGCTACTCGGATCATAGTACCGGTGCCGGTTATAGTGCAGCCCCGACTCCTCATCAACCTGCTGCCCCTGAAACCGCAGCGAATTCCTCGCCACGATCCCCGTCGCCTTCGACACTCGCGCGATCACCTCCCGCGCTTCCCCCCACGCCTTGTACGCCGCTTCCCACACTACATCACCGTCGTCATCGGTCAGCAGTTGCGGCGTGCCGATCTGATCACAGTGGTAATAGAACAGCTTCGCGCCACCCCGCCGTTCCGGCACCTTCTGCAGCGGATCTTCCTCCGGCACATAGCGATCGGTACTCTTCCACTCCGGCGTGGCGACTCCCTCTACCGGTGCCGCCACATACTGCGCCAGCGGCACGAACTTCCCCGGCTCGTAGATATAGTGCGTGCCGCGCTCCCCGTCGCTCTCATACGCCAGCGTATCGCCATCCCACCCGAACACCGTCCGCTCGCCGTTCACCTCCTTCGCGATCCGGCGACCGAACGCGTCATAGAAATACCGCGCCTGGCTTTGCCGCGACGTCTCCGCAACCCGTGCCGACAGCAACCGATTGAACTCGTCCCACTCGTATTCCTGCTCCCCCGCCGGCGTACGCTTGCGCACCAGATTCCCGCGTGCGTCGTACTCGAAATGCATCCCCGCATATGCCTTCAGCAGGTTGCCCAGCACCTTCGGCACCTCAACCGGCAACGTGCTTTCCGGCCGCACCGGGCTCGGACGCGATGCCGGCGTCTCCGTCGTCCGTACCGGATCGACGATGTTGCTCGCCGGATCGAATGCAAACCGCTCCTTCGCGATGGGACTAACCGCCTCGATCAACCGCCCGACCGGATCGTACCGATAGTCAGTCCCGCCCTTGCGGCTATCCTCGATTCGTGACAACTGCCCCGCCGCGTCATAGCGATACCTCCGCTCGGCAAGCGGCGCGGGCGATGTCGATCGCTGGATCGTCTGCTGCAACACGCGTCCGGCCGGATCGTAGTGCGTGCGCTGCCCGAGCTTGCTCGACAGCACGCGCACCGTCTCGCGATGAAGGTCATCGCGCTCGAACTGCACACGCTCCTCGCCATCGAGCAGCATCCCGTGCACATGCCCCGAGCCGTACATCAACCAGTCGACCGCATGCCCGTCCGGCCGCACCGTCCGTCGCCGATTGCCAAGTTCGTCGTATTCGTGATGCCACACATAGCTGCGTCGCTCGCCGAACAGATCGTATGCGTGATGTTCTCGCACCAGATTGCCGACCGGATCGAAGAAGAATTGCACGCGGCTGTACCGATTCACCGCGTCGATCAACCGGCCGCTCGGGTCGTACGCAAATCGTTCCTCGCTCTCCCCCGCGACCCGCTTCAGCAGCCGTCCGTTCGCATCGACGTCGACCGACGTCACGCAACCTGCCTCATCGACCGAAACAAGGCTGCCGCTGTCCGGATCGTATCGATAGCGCGTCGACTTGCCGTCGAAGCCGACTTCCTCGATCAGCCGCCCGGCCGGATCGTAGTGGAACTGGTACGTCGCAAAGTTGGCATCGGTCAGCGCAGCCAGCCGGCCGAGGCGATCGTAGCGATACGCGATCGTCTGGCCCAGCGCGTCCGCGCGGCTCGCGATGCGACCAACGGCGTCGTAGCCGTAACGCGTCGAGCGATTGAGTTGATCGGTATGTTGCAACAACCTGCCTTCGGCATCGTATTGCACCTGCTCGACACCGGCCGCCGAGCGCACCTCGGTCAGCTGCCCGTTCAGGCCGTAGCGATACGCAACCACGCCGCCGGCCGCGTCTTTTGTCTCGATCACGCGGCCCGTATCGTCGTAGCGCCACTCGGTCTTTTTCCCGGAGCAATCCGTGTAGCTTGCGATCTGCCCTGCGTCGTTGTATTCGAGCGTCTTCGAGCCGCCCTTCGCATCGGTAATCTGCGTCGGCAACCCGTGGTCGTTGTATTCGTACTTCGTCGAATGCTCGAGCGGATCGATTTCCTCGACGAGGTTGCCCGCGTCGTCGTACTTGCGCTGCCACACATGCCCGTTCGGATCGACGAGCCGAACCATCTGATCCTTGTCGTCGTACGCCATCTCGACAACGCTGCCGTCCGCCCGTTCATGCCGAACGAGATTGCCGCGCGCATCGTATTCCCGGCGCTCGATGCTGCCGTCCTGACGGATATGCAGCACCAGATTGTGATGCGCATCGCGCCGGAACCACTCCTGATTGCCGTCCGGATACACGATCCGGTACACGTAGCCGTGGATGTTGAAGTAGTACCGCGTCATCCGGCCCAGCGCGTCCGTCACGTAAGTCAGGCGGATGTTCGGATTCCATGCGAGCCGGATGTCGAGGCTGCCGTCGTCCGCATATTCGCGAACGCACTTCGCATCCGCATTGTCGTCGGCGTCCGGGCCGTCCCATTCGAGCGTCATTCCGCGGCCGGTGCGATCCGTATAGCGCGTCACCAGGTGACGGTGATACTGATAGGTCCGGGCGTTGCCGTGACGATCGATCGCACGCACCAGATCGCCGTTCGCATCGTATTCGTAGCTCGCCAGCGTGCGGCGCTCGCCGCCCTTCAGCACGTGCTCGATCTGTACGATTCGGCCATGCCGGTCGTGCTCGAACGCAAGCACATTGCCGTTCGCGTCGATCAGGCGTGCAAGACGATCAAGCGCATCGTAGTCCAGCGTGATCGTGTTGCCGGCCCGATCCTTCTGCATCGCAAGCCGGAATGCGTCGCCGCGGCGCTCGTACACGTGCAGCTCGGCGTGGCCGTATGCGATCGTCACCCACGTATCGTCGAGTCGCGACAGCGTCAGGTTCTCCGACAGGTCGTCGTGCACCGCGCCCGCCGCGAGGGCGGGATAGTCGATGCTGCGCCCCTCCGCGTCGCGATAGATCCACTGGCCGCTCCTGACGTCGATACGCGTCGTATAGGGCGTAATCCATCGCGCACCGAGTTCGCCGTCGTCATACGCAGACAGCCGGGAACGATAGGTACGCTCCCAAACGAGCGGTAGCGCACCGGGCAGGTCGAAGTCCACATGCGAGAACGTTTCGTCGCCGAACGCGAAATCGATCGATGCCGGCGACGCCCCGAGCCCGCACGCCTTGCACGCGCTCTTCCCCGGCCCTTCCGCCGGCGCCTGCCCGTTGGTTTTCTCCAGCCCTTCCTGTTCGCGCGTCTTCTTCGCCTGGCTCTTTCCGCTGGCCTTCACATCGGTACTCTGCTCATGAAGCTTCGCGCGTGCCTTGACGCGTCCCACCGCCTCGATGAGCTGCAACACCAGCCACATCATCTTGCCTTCTTCGCTGCCGGCGAGCGAGCGGATCGACGTCGCGATCTTCGGCGCTTCGGTTCGAAGGAACGCCACCGTGCTGCGAAACGGCTCGAGCCACGCATCGGGCGCCAACGACGCGACGGTGCCCGCGGTCTTGTTGACGACCTTCTTGCCGAGCGCCTTGGTGCCCTCGTAAGCGAACTGGATGCCGTCGCCCACGCGACTCGGGCTGTACCACGGCCGGTCGTCCGCCATCTTCTTCGCGAGCGCTTGCTGGCGTTTCAGATTGGCGTTGGCATCGAAGAGCTGCCCGTGCAGCGCCTTGTCCATGCCGGTCGCCAGCGCGAGCATGATCTCCTCGGCTTTCGACGCGCATCCGTTGAGCAGTTCGACGAGGCCGGCCTTCAGCTTGTTGAGAAAATCCTCGATCTCGGTCGCGCAGGTCGCGTTGATGTGCGTAACCAGCACGGAGATGATCGCCGCGCCGAGATTGTTGCGCGTCGCCAGCAGTTCATGACGAACGAGTGCGAGCAGCGGGCGCGCCGACATCCGGAACGGCGCGAGCGTCGGCGGAATCGGAATGATGCCGAGCAGGTTGATCGCGAGGCTCATGTAGTCGAGCACCTGACCGCCGCGCTTCTCGATGATTTCGGCGATATCGCCGAGCGCATCGACCATCGCCATGATGTTGCCGACGATCGGCACCGCGCCGGCAAACGTCTTCACATCCTCGAACGTGATGTGGTTGCCGCTGATCCGCCGCAACCATGCATCGAAGCGGTTGCCGACCGCGGCGACGTCCTTCGCGGAAACATCGCTGAGCCAGGTAACGGCCTGTTCCTTCTCGGCGCCCGGTGGAAGTTGTTGTGCCATGTCGTGGTTCGTTCAATTCGTTTTCTTCAAGACGGCTGACGCGCCGCCCTCTCAGGATTTCAGCGGGCCGCCAAACCCGCTCGTCGGCAGCTTCATGCCGCCCGCAGCCGACGCCACCGTCGTCGCGCCCTTGCCGGCAATCCCCGCGACGCCCGGCAGCGCGCTCTGCACCGCACCGGACGCCATGTTCGCAGCCGGCGCGGCCAGCGCCGCGAGTCCGCCCTGGCGGGCAGCCTGCACCATCCCGGCAACCTGCTTCGCCGCGCCGCTCAGGCTCGACGCCGTCTGCAACGCCGACGCCACACCTGCGCCGCCCAGCGCACTCGCGGCCGCCGGCAACGCGGAACTCGCAAGCCCGCCGAGCGCAGCGCCCGCGCTGCCGCCGCTCACGAGCCCCATCGCCGCGGTCGTCGCCGCAGGCGCCATCCCCTGCAACTGGCTCGCGAGCTGCCCGGTCGCCGCGGCCTGCGCAGCCTCCGGCGACGACCCCACCGGCTCTGCCGGCCACTTCGCGTGCTTGAAATAATTCGCCGGCTGATCCGACTCGCGCGGATCCTTCCCGAACTCGACGCGTACCGCGCCCGGCGGCAGTCCGCTCACGACCGTATAACCGTTGTTGTCGAGCGCGCCCTTCTTCAGCACGGCGCCGTTCACGTCCTTCACCGTGAACAGCCCGCCCTTCACCGCCTCGCCGTTCACGTACTTGTGAAACAGTTCGAGCTGCCCCGGCTGATCCGGCCGCGGACTCGGCAACGGATACCCCATGCTCGCCGGTCCCGCGAACGTATGCGACGCGCCCTTCACGTCGATCGCACCCGGCGCATGAATCTCGATGTTGCCGTCTTGAATGCGGATATACCCGCCGCCGCTCGTCAGCAGAATCCCCTGATCGGCCGCGATCTCGATCCGGTCGGTTGCCGACACCACCTTCACCGCCTTCTGCGCGGTCACCTCGACGTTGTCCGACTGCGCCTGGATCTCGACCTTGCCCTTCCCCGCGAACAGCTTCATCCCCGCGTTCTGCACGAACAGACTCAGCTTCTGCCCGATGCTGCCGATCAGCGACTTGCCTGCCGCGACATGCACGCTCTGCCCGCTCGCGATGTTCACGTGATCGTTCGCGACCATGTGCACCGACTGCTGCGTCGACATCCCGATTCCCGACGGGCTGCCGAACAGCATCACCGGCTCCTTGAACGCGTTCGCGTTACCGGTGCCGCCGCCTCCCGTGCGCCCGCCGGATGCACTGCCCGACTTGCTATCCTGCGTCGCGTCGGTGAACGCACGCATCGTGTCCTGCGCATCCTTCAGGCTTTCCGCCTGATGCTGCTCGCTCACGCCCGACATCGCCTCGACAAGGCTCTCGCCCGTCACGAGCTGCTGCTGCGCTTCCTTCACGTCGAGCGGCTGACTGTTCGGCGACTTCGGATGAGTCGTCACGTACAGGCCCTGGCTCGCCCGCACCGCGCCGTACGCATCGGAGCGCAAGTCGAAGCCGCTGCCGAGATACGACCCGCGCGCATTGCCGTTCTGGTCGATGATGTAGCCGAGATGCAGCAGGCTGTTCGCGCTGCTGCTCATCAGCTGCACGCGGTTCTGCCCGGTCGCGTCGTCCATCACGAGCTGGTTGTAGCCGCCGCCCGAGTACTCTTTCGATCGATAGCCCGACAGAATCCCGTCGCTATGCCACTGCGGCTGGTTCGCGCCGTTGTACACGCGCCCGACCGCGAGCGGCCGGTCGCAGTCGCCGCCAACGTAGTCGATCAGCACTTCCTCGCCGATACGCGGCACGTGTACGCCGCCGTAGCCGCCGCCCGTATCCGACTGCACGACACGCACCCAGCACGACGCATTCTCGTTGCCCGGGTTCAGGCGGTCCCACACGAACTGCACGCGGATCCGGTTCAACTCGTCGGTATAGACTTCCTCGCCCTGCGGCCCGACGACGATCGCCGTCTCGAGGTGCATCTTCGGCTTCTCGTGCTCGAACGGGCTGCGATAAGGCACGCTCACGCGCTGCGCCTCGACCTCGACGAGATAGAAGCCGACCGAGCCGTCGTCGTGCGGCACGCGAAACGCCGGGTCGGCGCCGTAACCGTCCTGAGCCTGCGTCAACGCTTCGCGCAGGCTGTACGGAAAGTCGGCGCTGCTGCTCGCGGCGGGCAGGTTGTTCTCGATCCACCATTCGACGCCGATCGCCGCGAATTCGCGCTGGTCGGCCGGATCGCGATCGTGTTCGGGATGGTCCGACAGCGTGAAGCGCCGGCCGGCATCGATCGCGCGCACGCCGCCCGCGCCATGGAAGCGCTTCGCGTGCGACTCCCACTCCTCCATCCGGATCTTCGTCAGGTGATCGCCGCGCGTCTGGTCGAGATACGTGTACGCCCCGGTGTACTCGTAGACTTCGAGCTGGTCGGGCAACTCGCCCTGACCGGCCATCGTCGGCAGCGTCGTGCCCTTCGGGTTCGACGGCTGCGACGGGTTCTTGTAGTCGAACGTGCGCGTCGTGCGCGTGACGCTCTGCAGCGTGCGCGTGCCCGACCATTGCGTGAACGCGTCGGCTTCGCTTGCCGCGCCGCCGCGATAGAAGCGCACGGTCTCCGGCGACAGCGGCGCGAACGCCTGCAGGTTGTCGGTGATCACGAGCGTATGCGACTTGCCGTCGTCGGCCTGCTGCCATGTGCAGTAGAGCCCTTCGCTCTCCATCAGCCGATGCACGAAATGCCAGTCGGTGTCGTGCTGGCGCGTGTACGAGCGGCTCGGCAGCGGTTTCGACAGCGCAAAGCGGAAATGGCCCTGCGCCTGCGGATGCTGGTTCAATACGTCGCTGATGATCTGGTCGACGGTCGTGTCGTTCCAGAGACGCTGGTCGCGACGGAACTTCAGGAAATGGGTGAAATCGGCGAACGTGAGCTGATAGGTCGTGAGGCCGCCGTCGGCGCCGAGGCGGCGCGCGGTATGGACGTATCCGTTGATCGGCCGGTAGCTGCGATCGCCTTGCTGGATCCACAGCGTAACCGGCTGCGCGATCAGCTTTTTAAGTTCCACATCACTGTCGGTCGACAGCACGTCCAGCGTGAACTCGTACGCGCGGCCGATGCGCGAGCGGCCGACTGCCCGCTGAACGGTCAGGACGTTGGCCCCCAATGGCGTATCGAGCTTCAGCAACCGATCCTGCTGAAGCAAGCCGCCGCGCAATGCGGCGATCGTGTTCTGCATGTTCATGGCTACGGCCTTTTCTTCTTCTGACGCGCCCTCGGATGGCGCAGTGTTCGATTTCTTCCGCGCGATTTTACAGATAAATTACCGGGCAATTTTGAAAAATGATCTGATTTAAAAGAACATTTTCTCGACAATCGAAACCAGTCCGTGCGGGCCGGGCCCGTCGCGCGCCGCCGACCGGCCCGGCCTGCGCGTGACGATCCCGCCTCCTGTTTGTCGTCTGCAGCGCCCCAATGAAATCGCTTTCAATCAGGGCCAATTCGACTTCCGGCGCGGCGCCGTTGCGAGTAGTGTCTACCTGCCCGCATTCCGGCCGCCCCCGGGTCCGAACGATACCCGGCGCTCACACCACGATACTGAACTCTGGAGATCCGCGATGAAACGTTCGAAGTTCCTGCTGTCGGGCCTGCTGCTCGCGTCGGCTCTCGGCTTCACGGCCGTCGCCGCGCATGCCGAAGACCTGCTCGATTCCGTGAAGAAAGCCGGCGTGCTGCGCGTCGGTCTCGAAGGCACGTATCCGCCGTTCAACTCGCGCGGCACGTCCGGCCAGCTGGAGGGCTTCGACGTCGACGTCGCGAACGCCGTCGCCGGCAAGCTCGGCGTGAAGACGCAGTTCATTCCGACCGAATGGAGCGGCATCATCGCGGGCCTGCAGGCCGGCAAGTTCGACGTGATCGTCAACCAGGTCACGATCACGCCGCAGCGCAAGGAAGCGCTCGACTTCAGCGAGCCGTACACGTACTCGGCCGCGCAGCTGATCCAGCGCAAGGACGACACGCGCAACTTCAAGTCGCTCGACGATTTCAAGGGCAAGAAGCTCGGCGTGACGCTCGGCACCAACTACGACCAGATGGCGCGCACCGTGCCGGGCATCGAGGTGCAGACGTATCCGGGCGCGCCGGAAAAGCTGCGCGACCTCGCCGCGGGCCGGATCGAGGCGACGCTCGACGATCGCCTGATGCTGCCGTACATGATCAAGACGTCGAACCTGCCGCTGCGTGCGGGTGCAGTGCTGAACGGCGGCAAGCAGGAAATGGCGATCCCGTTCCGCAAGGGCAATCCGAAGTTCGAGAAGGCGATCAACGACGCGCTCGATTCGCTGCGCAAGGACGGCACGCTGAAGAAGATCTCGATGCACTGGTTCGGCAGCGACGTGACCGTGCCGGTCGCGCAGTAAGCCACCCGGCGCTTCAACGCGTCACGTCCTTCGTCTCGATGAAGGCGTGACGCGCCCCTTCAGGCCGCTTCATCGAAGCGCGCCAGTAGCATCTCGCCGATTGGCGTCAGCGCCGGGCGCGCAGCCACGGCGTTCAGGCGCACCTGCGTATCGTCGACCAGCCGCTTCTCGACCAGCACGGCGAAGGCGGGATTCGACGGATCGACGCTGTCCGGCGCACGCGCGATGCGCAACAGCATCGAGAATTCATGCGGACTGAGCATGCTCTGTCTCCTGATCGTCCGCGATCCGGTTCGAACCGTCGTCGATCGTATTTTTGAATGAAATGGCGCGATGCGTGACCGCCGCGCGGCCGGGAGCGAGATCCCGGTCGGCCCCCGTCCGCGACGCGGGCACGTCGTCGCGAGCGGGTGGCGCACGTTCCCGGTCCGGCAGTGCCGCCGCGACGGGAACGTGCAACGTTATGAGCGCACCGTGACGTGACCGTGACAGGAAAACGGGGTGCGAAATAGCGCTCGTTACACGCGGTTTCGGTTTAGTACCCTTACGATTGACGAAGACGAAGACGAACCGCATCGCGTGCCGGGCCGTCAGTTGCCCCGTTCGCCGGCTGTTGCGCCCCCTTCATCGCGGATCGACCGAATACGGCCCCCCATGCCCCGATCCGCTCGCATGGCGCATGCAGCGCACGACCACGTTCATCGCGCGCCCGAGCGTCATCCCGACGAGCACGCCCCATACCGCGAACGACAGCATCACGAAGCCGCTCGTCGCCGCCCACGGCGCGTGCACGGCAACCGCGTAATGGATGCCGGTTTCGGCGACGAACGTCAGCATCAGCGTGACGAGCAGGCTCGCGTCGCCGGGCAGGCGCACACGCAGGCCCGACGAGGCCGGACGATATTCGAGCCGCCACCGGCCCGCGTGCAGCCAGCCCAGCGTCGCGCCGCCCAGGACGGCCGCCAGCGCGATCGCATTCGCGTCGACACCCGCATGCGGAAAGCGTCCGTTCAGGCTGACGATGCCGAGCATCCCGAACGCGACCGGCGAGATCAGCGGTCGTGCCGCCGGCACCTCGCGCGGGAAACAGCGCTTGATGCCGACATAGAGCAGCACGCAGAACATGACGTAGACGTAAGGCTTCAGGTGAAAGATCGCGGACATGGTCGGGGAGCCTGATCGGTGTGGATACGGCAACACCTTATTGCTTGGTCCCGGCAGGCGGCACGACTTGCGACGGGACGCCCGAATTCGCGGACGAGTTGCGCGTCGAGGCGACGATCGCTCGGCGGATCGGGAAGACCGATGCACCCATGGGCCCGGCGGCCGGCGATTGCTGAACCGAAAGAGCCGCCTGCACCCGGCCGCTCGGCGCGTCGCGCTCGACGCGCAACCTGCAATGCCCCGTGTCCATCCGCAGCCCCTTCCACTACACTCGTGACGGAAACCGGCCAACCGTCGGCAGCCGAAGCGCTTCGTCGAGCCCGCGTGCGGTTCGTCGCAGCGCGCACGCAGTCGCCCCGACCAACAGTAAGGTCAGGCCATCGGTGCATCGCGCGCCTATACCCTCACTCGACACCATGCGAGCCACGTCCGACCCTTCGCCGATTCCACCGTCACCCGCCGGCATCTCGCCGCGGCTGTTGCGCGATCCGGCCGCACTGCTCGCGTTCGCGTGCTTCAACTCGGTCGTCGGCCTGGGTTTCTGGGCGCTCCATTTCCAGGAACCGCTGCTGTCCTACCTCGTCGTCTCCAACGCGATCGGTTTCTGCGCGCTGCTGTTCAGCCATGCCGCCGACCGGCTGTTGCCGCGCAAGCCGGGGCTCGCGCTGAAAGCCATCGTGATCGCACCGGCCAGCGTGCTCATCGGCTTCGAGATCTCGGCGACGATCGTCGGCGCAAACGTGCCGCACGTGTTCGGACGCGCCCGCATCGGCACGTGGGACAGCTACGGGCCGTCGTTTCTCATCTCGGCGATCCTGTTCGTGTGCGTGTCGCTGTTCCTGCAGTCCATGCGCATGCGTGCGACGCTCGAGACCGAGCGCCGCGAAGCCGCCGAAGCGCGCCAGGCCGAGACGGCCGCTCGTCTGGCGCTGCTGCAGGCGCAGATCGAGCCGCACTTCCTGTTCAATACGCTCGCGAACGTGCAGAGCCTGATCGAGCGCGATCCGGCTCGCGCGTCGACGATGCTCGACAGCCTGAATCGCTACCTGCGTGCAAGCCTGCGACGCACGCGCGATGCGACGTCGACGCTCGGCGAAGAACTCGAGCTCGTCGACGCGTTGCTGAAGATCGCGTCGATCCGGCTCGGCGAGCGGCTTTCGTATGCGATCGACGTGCCGACGGATCTGCACGCGCTGCCGTTCTCGCCGCTGCTGCTGCAACCGCTCGTCGAGAATGCGCTGCTGCACGGCATCGAACCATCGATCGACGGCGGCGTGATCGTGATTCGCGGCAGGATGCGCGGCGACAGCCTCGAACTGAACGTGATCGATACGGGCGTCGGCCTCGGCAAAGGAGACACGCGCCTGCATGGGGGCGTGGGTCTCGCCAACGTCGCGGCGCGTATCCGGACCCTGCACGGCGAGCGCGGCCGCGTCGCTGTCGAAACGAACGCCGCCGCCGCGCATGGTGTGACCGCAACCCTGCTGATTCCGATCGACTGACATGCCGACTGCTCTCATTGCCGACGATGAACCGAACCTGTCCGCGTCACTCGCGCAGCGGCTACGGCAGCTCTGGCCTGAACTGGAGATCGTCGCGATGCCGCGCAACGGCGTCGAAACACTGACCGCGCTGAACGCGTCGCCGCGCCCGGACATCGCGTTTCTCGACATCCGGATGCCCGGCATCGACGGGTTGAAGCTCGCTGCGCTGGCGCCCGACGTACATGTCGTGTTCGTCACGGCCTACGACGATTATGCGGTCGACGCGTTCGATCGGGCCGCGGTCGACTACCTGCTGAAGCCGGTAACGGACGAGCGGCTACTGCGCTGTATCGCGAGGCTTCAGCGTGGCGGGCCGGCGCCCGCGCCGGCCGATGCGCTCGCGCAGGCGGCTCAAGCGAGAGAGGCGGCACCGATCCGCTGGCTGACGGTTGGCGTGAAGGACGCGACGCGGCTCGTGTCGGTCGACGACGTGCTGTATTTCCAGGCGTCGGAGAAGTACACGGAAATCGTCACGGCCGGTGAACGGCTCGTGATTCGCACGCCGCTGAAGGAGCTGATGCAGCGGCTCGATCCGGAGCGGTTCGCGCAGGTGCATCGCGGCGTGATCGTTGCGTACGCAGCGATCGATCGTGTCGAGCGCGATCTGCTGGGAAGGTTGCGGATTCGCGTGCGCGGGCAGCGGGAGATGCTGCCGGTTAGTCGTGCGTATGCGGGGTTGTTCAGGCAGATGTGAAGGTGTTTGCGTCCGGTCCGGGAGACACGATTACGCTCTGGCCCGCCGGATTTACGCCACTTCGCCCGAATCACGAGAGCTTAGCGGTTCTTTTCCCGTTCGCCCTGCTCGGCAGCGCCTTCTATCCGATTCTTGTCCATCGGCTCACAACTTACGCCCCGCGCTCAGTCACCCTCACGCAGTTGCGCTTTGCCTCATTCGCTGTGATCAACTCATGGCGAGACTTTCACTCGCAGGAGTACGCCCATGCTGGGCGCCCAAAGACAAAGGGCCGGGAGGAAAACCTCCCGACCCTTCGTTCAATTTGGTGCCGGCTGCAGGACTCGAACCCGCCACCTGATGATTACAAATCAACTGCTCTACCAGATGAGCTAAGCCGGCGTAGCGCGAGATTCTACCTCATTTCACGATCTTGAGGCGAGGTCTGCTGCCACCTTTCGAACCGTCGCCATCGCCGTCGGTTTTCGGCGGTTCGTCGGCGCCTTCGGACGGCTCCTCGTTCGCGCCGCTGTCGGCCACCGGCGTCAATGCAGCAGGCGATTCGTCGCGCGGCGCATCATCCGCCTGCGCCGCATCTTCGTCGAACGCACCCGAATCGGCGCCCTCACCCGCAACCGCATCGACCTGGAACGCCATGCCCTGCCCGTTCTCGCGCGCATAGATCGCGAGCACGTTGGCCACCGGAATCTCGATCTTGTGCGCCTTCCCGGAGAACCGGGCCGTGAATTCGATCCACTCGTTACCCATCTGCAACTGGCTCGTCGCCTCGAAGCTGATGTTGAGCACGATCTCGCCGTCACGCACGAACTGACGCGGCACGCGCGTCGAGTTGTCGACCCTCACCGCGATATGCGGCGTGTAACCGTTATCGGTGCACCACTCGTACAACGCGCGCAGCAGATAAGGCTTCGTTGAAATCTCTTGCATCACAATCCTCGAACCAGAGCGGGGGCGCGGCACGCCACGCCGCCCGCTCCGTCATGCACTCATTGCACCATCAACGACGCATGACCTTTTCGGACGGCGTCAGTGCTTCGATATAGGCCGGACGGCTGAAGATCCGCTCGGCGTACTTCATCAGCGGCGCAGCGTTCTTCGACAGTTCGATGCCGTAGTGATCCAGACGCCACAGCAGCGGCGCGATCGCGACGTCGAGCATCGAGAATTCCTCGCCGAGCATGTACTTGTTCTTCACGAAGATCGGCGCGAGCTGCGTCAGGCGATCGCGGATCGCGAGGCGTGCCTTCTCGTGGTTCTTCTCCGCCGCCTTGCCCTTCTCGTTCTCGAGCGTGCTGACGTGGACGAACAGTTCCTTCTCGAAGTTGAGCAGGAACAGGCGCGCGCGTGCGCGCTGCACCGGGTCGGCCGGCATCAGTTGCGGATGCGGGAAGCGCTCGTCGATGTACTCGTTGATGATGTTCGATTCGTACAGGATCAGGTCGCGCTCGACCAGGATCGGCACCTGACCGTACGGGTTCATCACCGAAATGTCTTCCGGCTTGTTGAACAGATCGACGTCACGGATTTCGAAGTCCATGCCCTTCTCGAACAGCACCAGCCGGCAACGCTGGGAGAACGGGCAAGTTGTGCCGGAATACAGAACCATCATGTTTGCGTTTTCCTCAAAAAAGCCGAGGGCCGGCACGCGGCGAACCCGTTGCGGGTTCCACCTTGCGCCGGCCCCACGCCGGTCAGGCGTGATTACTTGATATCTTTCCAGTACGCGGCATTGAGCCGCCAGGCCAGGAAAGTCAGGACACCGAGAAAGATCAGCACCCACACGCCGAGGCGTTTGCGGGTCTGCTGAGCCGGCTCGGACATCCAGGTCATGTACGCCACCAGGTCGGCAACCGCAGCATCATAATCCACCGAGGACAGTGTCCCCGGTGTGACCTGCTGGAAGCCGACGAGCGTATGGACCTTCTCGCCCGTCTCCTCGTCCGTCTTGTCTTCGAATTTGGCGGTGCGCTGCCCCTGCAGCTGCCACAGTACATGGGGCATGCCGACGTTCTCGAACACCGCGTTGTTCCAGCCGGTCGGCCGCGTATCGTCGCGGTAGAAACTGCGCAGATACGTATACAGCCAGTCGCGGCCGCGAGCGCGCTCCTCGACCGACAGGTCGGGCGGCGAGGTGCCGAGCCAGTTCTTCGCGTCTTCGGGCCGCATCGCAACGGACATCGTGTTGCCGACCTTGTCGGTCGTGAACAGGAGATTCTTTTCGATCTCCTTCTGGGATATGCCCAGATCCGTCAGACGGTTGTAGCGCATCAGGTTCGCGCTGTGGCAGTTCAGGCAATAGTTTACAAACAATTGCGCGCCGTGCTGAAGCGAAACGAGATTTTCCGTGTTATCGGGCGCCCGGTCGAGCGGAAAATTACCTTCCGCCCGAACCGCCGGCGCCGCCAGCAGCGCACAGGCCGTCGCCCCGATCAGCGCGAGTGTCGAAAGCAGTTTCTTCATGTCGTTCTCTCCTCGCTCACGTTAATGGGGCTTGAAGCGCACCCGCTCCGGCGGCTGCTTGAACGTGCCAAGCGGCGTCCAGACGGGCATGCCGAGGAAGAACGCGAAGTAGATCAGCGCGCAGCACTGCGCGATCAGCGTCGCGGCAGGCGATGGCGGCCGCGTGCCGAGGAACGCGAGGGTCAGGAACGCCGCGACGAAGATCCCGAGGAACACCTTGTGGAACAGCGGCCGGTAGCGGATCGACTTCACCGGGCTGCGGTCGAGCCATGGCAGGAAGAACAGCGTGATCACCGCCGAGCCCATCACGACCACGCCCCAGAACTTCGACTCCGTCAGGTACATGAACACGACGATCGCCGCGGCGAGCACCGGCAGGCCGACCTTCCACTTGCCGCGCGCGCGGATCAGCGCGAGCACGCCGAGCAGCGCGATCACGATCATCAGCACGATCTTGAACGGATCGGTGGTCGCGCGCAGCATCGCGTAGAACGCGGTGAAGTACCAGACCGGCGCGATCTCGGGCGGCGTCTGCAGCGGGTTCGCCGGGACGAAGTTGTTCGCCTCGAGGAAGTAGCCGCCCATCTCCGGCGAGAAGAACACGATCAGCGCGAACACCATCAGGAACACGCACACGCCGAGGAAATCGTGCACCGAGTAGTACGGATGGAACGGGATGCCGTCGAGCGGAATGCCGTTCTCGTCCTTCTTCGCCTTGATCTCGATGCCGTCCGGGTTGTTCGACCCCACCTCGTGAAGCGCGACGAGGTGCGCGACCACGAGGCCGACCAGCACGAGCGGAATCGCGATCACGTGGAACGCGAAGAAGCGGTTCAGCGTGACGTCCGACACGACGTAGTCGCCGCGAATCCACAACGACAGGTCCGGGCCGACGAACGGGATCGCCGAGAACAGGTTCACGATCACCTGCGCGCCCCAGAACGACATCTGGCCCCACGGCAGCAGGTAGCCGAAGAACGCCTCGGCCATCAGGCACAGGAAGATCGCGCAGCCGAAGATCCACACGAGTTCGCGCGGCTTGCGATACGACCCGTACAGCAGCCCGCGGAACATGTGCAGGTAGACGACGACGAAGAACATCGACGCGCCCGTGGAGTGCATGTAGCGGATCAGCCAGCCCCACGGCACCTCGCGCATGATGTACTCGACCGACGCGAACGCGAGCGTCGAGTCGGGCTTGTAGTTCATCGTCAGGAAGATGCCCGTGACGATCTGGTTGACCAGCACCAGCAGCGCGAGGGAGCCGAAGAAGTACCAGAAATTGAAGTTCTTCGGCGCGTAGTACTCGGAAACGTGCTTCTTCCAGGTGGACGTGAGCGGGAAGCGTTGATCGATCCAGCCGGTGAGACCTGTCGTGGAGACTTCCTTGTTGTCGGCCATCACGCTTCTCCTTTCTCGTCCTTGCCGATCACGAGGGTCGTTGCCGACGTGAACATGTAGGGCGGGATGTCGAGATTCTGAGGCGCCGGCTTGTTCTTGAACACACGGCCGGCGAGGTCGTAGGTCGAACCGTGACACGGGCAGAGGAAACCGCCCGGCCAGTCGTCCGGCAGGTTCGGCTGCGGACCCGGCGTGAAGCGTTGGCTTGGCGTGCAGCCGAGGTGCGTGCACACGGCCATCACGACGAGGATGTTCTTGCGATCGGCCCGCGAGCGATATTCGTTCGCGCAATACGCGGGCAACGGCATCGTGTAGGGCTTTTCGGTGGTGGGGTCGGCCACTTCCTTGTCGGCCTTGACCACATCGGCCAGCATCGCGTCGGTGCGGTTCAGGATCCACACCGGCTTGCCGCGCCACGGCACGGTCACCATTTCACCGGGCTTCAGCCCGCTGATGTCCACTTCGACCGGTGCACCGGCCGCTTTCGCTTTCGCGGACGGCGCAAGCGACGCCGCGAAAGGTATGACGGTGGCTACGCCTCCCACGCCACCTGCTACGGATGTCGCAATCAGCCAGGTACGGCGGCCGCTGTCGACGCGTTTCTCTTCCTTGTCTCGCATCACACGCCCCACTTCTGAGTTGGATTTTCCGTCACGACTTTCCATTCCGCCGCTAGTTTGCTCGAATGGAGTCGCCATTTACAAGGCCCGGAGATGAAAATCCCTTCGAAGTGTTTGATAGTTAAGGGTTTTCCCGCACTATCGGAGCAATTAAATCATTTCGCTTTTAAGCATCCACTACATTGTGAAATTTCGATGCGCCGCCGCAAATCCGGCATTCAGACCGGGTTATGAATATCGATGAAAAGGTGTTCGATATCGAATTTTTCGGACAAATGGGCGCCCAGCACCTGGATTCCGTAGCGCTCGGTCGCATGGTGCCCCGCCGCAACGAACGCGACGCCGCTCTCGGCCGCCGTGTGCGTCACGTATTCGGACACCTCGCCGGTCAGGAACACGTCTGCGCCGGCATCGATCGCCGCGTCGAAATAGCTTTGCGCGGCGCCGGTGCACCATGCGATGCGGCGCAGTTGCATGTCCGGATCGCCTAGCACGAGCGGCGTGCGGCCGAGCGTGTGCTCGACCTTGGCGACGAAGTGCTCGAGCGTGACGGGCATCGGCAGCGTCGCCATCCAGCCGAGGTCGCCGTCGCCGAAGCGTTGGTCGCCGATCAGCCCGAGCCGCTCGCCGAGCTGCGCGTTGTTGCCGTATTCGGGATGCGCGTCGAGCGGCAGGTGGAATGCGAACAGGTTCAGGTCGTTTGCGAGCAGCAGCTTCAGGCGCTGGTACTTGCGGCCCGTGATCTGCGCCGGCTCGTTGCGCCAGAAATAGCCGTGATGGACGAGCACGGCGTCGGCCCCCCATTCGAGCGCGGCTTCGAGAAACGCGACAGACGCCGTGACGCCGGTGGCGATCTTCTCGATCTTGCGGCGCCCCTCGACCTGAAGGCCATTCGGGCAATAGTCCTTGAAGCGCGCGGTTTCAAGGGTATTGTTCAAGTACAATTCGAGTTCGATCCGATCCATATAAACCTCTAATCCATTCAGATGCTTAGACGCTTCTGGCTGTTCTTCGCGCAGGCGGTCACCGTGCTGCTCGCGCTGATGTTCATCGTCGTGACGCTCAAGCCGCAATGGCTGCAACGGCAAGGACAGCTCGGCAAGCAGCTCGCCACGCCGATCGTTGCGCTGCGGGAAGTCGCGCCGGGCATCGGCGGCGCTCCGGCGACCACGTCGTACGCGGAAGCCGCGCAAAAGGCGATGCCGGCCGTCGTCAACGTGTTCTCCAGCAAGGACGGCTCGCTGCCGCCCGACCCGCGCGCGAAAGATCCGCTGTTCCGCTACTTCTTCGGCGACCGCAACGCCCGCAAGCAACAGGATGAACCGGCCGCCAACCTTGGCTCGGGCGTCATCGTGAGCCCTGAAGGTTACATTCTAACGAACCAGCACGTCGTGGACGGCGCCGACCAGATCGAAGTCGCGCTCGCCGACGGCCGCACCGGCACCGCGAAGGTGATCGGCAGCGATCCCGAGACCGACCTCGCGGTGCTGAAGATCAACATGACGAACCTGCCGACGATCACGCTCGGCCGCTCCGACCAGTCGCGCGTCGGCGACGTCGTGCTCGCGATCGGCAACCCGTTCGGCGTCGGCCAGACGGTCACGATGGGGATCATCAGCGCGCTCGGCCGCAACCACCTCGGCATCAACACGTTCGAGAACTTCATCCAGACCGACGCGCCGATCAATCCCGGCAATTCCGGCGGCGCGCTGGTCGACGTGAACGGCAACCTGCTCGGCATCAACACCGCCATCTATTCGCGCTCGGGCGGCTCGCTCGGCATCGGCTTCGCGATTCCCGTATCCACCGCACGCACGGTGCTCGAAAGCATCATCACGACGGGCTCGGTCACGCGCGGCTGGATCGGCGTCGAGCCGCAGGACGTCACGCCGGAGATCGCCGAGTCGTTCGGGCTGTCGCAGAAATCGGGCGCGATCGTCGCCGGCGTGCTGCAGGGCGGCCCGGCCGACAAGGCCGGCATCAAGCCGGGCGACATCCTGGTCTCGGTCAACGGCGACGAGATCACCGACACGACGAAGCTGTTGAACACCGTCGCGCAGATCAAACCCGGCACGCCGACCAAGGTGCACGTCGTGCGCAAGGGCAAGGAGTTCGACGTGAACGTCGTGATCGGCAAGCGCCCGCCGCCGCCGAAGCAGACGCTCGACGAGCAGGACAGCGACAGCGAATGACGCGTGGGGCGCGGCGCGCCGCCGCGCGTCGACCGCCAAACGCCGTCGGAAGCAAAACGGGCAGCCGGTTGGCTGCCCTTTTGCTTTCCATCGAATATCGAAGCCCGTCGTTGCCGGGCAGGTCGTTCCGCCCGCTTCCGGGGCTGCTACACGGCGGTCGCGCTGCCCGGGTCCGACCGAACAAGCCCGGCCGCACCACGCACCGTCCAGCGCGCCAACGTCAGCTGGCGGCTTCGCCGTTCTCGGCGTCGCCTTCCTCGGCCGGCTTCTTGGGTACGAAGAACCGCGCGGCCAACAGCCCGATCTCGAACAGCACGACCAGCGGCAGCGCGAGCATCAGTTGCGAGAACACGTCCGGCGGCGTGACGACCGCCGCGACGACGAACGCGCCGACGATCACGTACGGCCGCATCTCCTTCAGCTTCTTCAGCGACAGCACCCCCATCCGGACGAGCAGCACGACGACGATCGGCACCTCGAACGTGACCCCGAACGCGATGAACATCCCGAGCACGAAGCTCAGGTAGTTGTCGATGTCGGTCGTCATCTCGGCCCCGAGCGGCGCGTTGTAGTGCGCCATCACGCGGAAGATCGTCGGAAACACGAGGAAGTACGCGAACGCCATCCCGCACAGGAACAGGAAGTAGCTGCTGCCGACGAGCGGCGCGACGAGCTTCTTCTCGTGCTGGTACAGCCCCGGCGCGACGAATGCCCAGATCTGGTACAGCACGATCGGCAGCGCGATCACGAGCGCGACGAGCATCGTGACCTTCATCGGCACGAAGAACGAGCCGGTGACGTCGGTGACGATCATCTTGCCGTCCTTCGGCAGATTCTCCATCAGCGGCCGCGCGAGCAGCCGGAAGATGTCGGGCGCCCAGTAGACGAGCCCGAGGAACACGACGATCACGGCCGCCCCCGCGCGAATGATGCGATCGCGAAGCTCGACGAGATGGGAAATGAAGGTTTCTTCCGGGGCGTCGCCCGGGGTCTGCTGGGGGTCGCTCACACCGGCCCTCGGTAGGATTGACGAGCGAGCATGCGCTCGACTCAGAAGAAGCGCGTCGGCCGGCGCAGGCTGGCCGGCTGGTGGCGCGCGACACGCGCGGCGCCCGACTGCACGTGCGTCCGGCGGGTGGTCGCACGCTTGTACCAGACAGGCGCAGCCGCCTGCTTGACGCGCCAGTTGCGACGCTTCGGCGCGAGCGCGGCCGGACTGCCGCGCCACGACGGCGCCGCGGACTCGCCGGAACCGTACGAACCGGCGTCGCCCGCCGCTTCGTTGAGACCGCCGACCGCGGAATGCCACGTGTCGTTCAGTTCCTTCTCGTGCTCGCGCAGGTTGTCGTGAATCGTCGTTTCGACGTTGCGCGCAGCCGTCTCGAAATCGGTCTTCATCGTCCGCAGCGCGTCGAGTTCGATTTCGCGCGAGACCTCGGCCTTCACGTCGTTGATGTACCGCTGCGCGCGGCCGAACAGCGCGCCTGCCGTACGCGCAACGCGCGGCAGGCGCTCCGGGCCGAGCACCACGAGCGCGACGACGCCGATCAGCGCCATCTTCGAAAGACCGAGATCCAGCATCGCGAATGCCTGTCAGCGTGCCGGCGTTACGCCTTGTTCGAGTCGGAACGCGTCGTTTCCTTCGCGTTGACGTCGACCGTGCCCGTGCGCGGCAGCTGCTGCGCGTCGGCCGGCGTTTCGCCTTCCTTCATGCCGTCCTTGAAACCCTTCACGGCGCTACCGAGATCGTTGCCGATGTTGCGCAGCTTCTTCGTACCGAAAACCAGCGCGACGATCAGCAGCACGATCAGCCAGTGCCAAATGCTCAATCCACCCATGATGAAACCTCTCCTCAACCACGCCGCTGCGCGGCGCAAATCGCCGGCAACGCGCCGGCTTCGACTATCGATGCGGGGAAACGCCCCGCGCCGTCAACCCATCCGCTGCCAGGGGCGCGGACCGGCCAGGATATGCGCGTGCAGGTGGTAGACCTCCTGCCCGCCGCCCGGGCCCGTATTGATCACCGTACGGAAACCGGTTTCGCCGCCGGTATACGCGACCCCGAGCTGCTCGGCGAGACGCGACACGAGCAGCATCAGCCGGCCGAGCATCGGCGCATCGCCCTCGCTCGCCGCCGACAGCGTCGGCAGATGCTGACGCGGAATCACGAGCACGTGCGTCTCGGCCGCCGGGCGGATGTCGCGGAACGCGACGAATTCGTCGTCCTCGTGCACCTTCGTGCTCGGGATCTCGCCTGCCGCGATCTTGCAGAACAGGCAATTCGGATCGTGACTCATGTTGCTCCTGCAGACGCCCGAACGCGACCGGTCAAAACCAGGCCTGCGGATCGAGCGGCTTGTTGTCGTTCAGGTACAGCCAACCCTTGATGATACGGTACAGCGTCCAGATCCATGTGACAAACATCACTGCAAATCCGACCACCACGAACATCAGCGCGAACCCGATCACGTACGCGATCAGCGCGCGCCAGAACGTGCGGATCTGCCACTCGAAGTGGGCGGCATACGGCGTGCCCGCCACATCGTCGCGCTTCACGTAGTTGATGATGATCGCGATGATGCCCGTGACGCCGCCCGTGAGCCAATGAAACGCGTAGAGGCCGTAGAGCACGTGCGTCAGCGTGCGCAGGCCGGCCAGACGTTCGGCATCCGCACCGCCCGGCACCAACGGCGGCGGAAACTCGCTTCGCGTATCGGTCATGATGCTACCCCCGTTAGATGACAATTCTTACAGCTTACCGCACTGTGGCCATCTCGCGACGAGGGCCTGTCACCCGCCGTTTTCCTCGCGCTCGCGACGCTTGCGCAGCGCCTTCTCCTCGATACCCGACAATCCTTCGCGGCGCTCGAGCTCGGCGATCACGTCGGCCGGGCTCAGGTCGAAGTGCGACAGCATCACGAGGCAGTGGAACCACAGGTCGGCCACCTCGCCGACGAGCGCGGCAGGCGCGCCGCCCTGACGCACGTCCTTCGCGGCCAGCACGACTTCCGTCGCCTCTTCGCCGATCTTCTTCAGCACCGCGTCGTCGCCCTTGTGGAACAGGCGCGATACGTACGATTGGTCGGGATCGCCGCCCTTGCGGCTATCGATCACGGCCGCGAGGCGCAGCAGCGTGTCTTCGGTCGATTGCGTCATTTGTAGATGTGTTCGGGGTCTTTCAGCACCGGTTCGACCGTGACCCAGTCGCCGCTCTCCACGGTGCCTTCGAATTTCTGGAAGAAGCACGAATGCCGGCCGGTGTGGCATGCGATGCCCGACACCTGCTCGACCTTCAACAGCACGACATCCTCGTCGCAATCGAGCCGCACCTCGTGCACGTGCTGCACGTGGCCCGACTCCTCGCCCTTGAACCACAGGCGCTTGCGCGAGCGCGAATAGTAGACCGCGCGCTGCGTCTCGATCGTCTTCGCCAGCGCCTCGCGGTTCATCCACGCGAACATCAGCACGTCGTTCGTCGACGCTTCCTGCGCGATCACCGGCACTAGGCCGTTGTCGTCCCAGCGGACCTTGTCGAGCCACGCGGGCAATGCATTCGTTTCCGTATTCATCACAGCCTCACCGGGATGCCCTGGTCGGCCATGAAGCGCTTCGCCTCGCCGACCGTGTGCTCGCCGTAGTGGAAGATACTCGCGGCCAGCACCGCATCGGCGCGACCGTCCTTGATGCCGTCGGCCAGGTGCTGCAGCGAGCCGACACCGCCCGACGCGATCACCGGCACCGGCACCGCGTCCGACACGCCGCGCGTGAGCGCGAGGTCGAAGCCCGACTTGGTGCCGTCGCGGTCCATGCTCGTGAGCAGGATCTCGCCCGCGCCGAGCTCGGCCATCTTGCGCGCCCATTCGATCGCGTCGAGGCCCGTGTTCTTGCGGCCGCCGTGCGTGAAGACTTCCCAGCGCGGCGCTTCGCCGTCGGCCGACACGCGCTTCGCGTCGATCGCGACGACGATGCATTGCGAACCGTACTTGTCGGCCGCATCGCGCACGAGCTGCGGATTCGCGACCGCCGACGAATTCATGCTGACCTTGTCCGCGCCCGCGTTCAGCAGGCGCCGCACGTCGGCGACGGCACGCACGCCGCCGCCGACGGTCAGCGGAATGAACACCTGCGACGCGACGGCTTCGATGATCGGCAGGATCAGGTCGCGCTGGTCGGAGGTCGCGGTGATGTCGAGGAACGTCAGTTCGTCAGCGCCCTGGTCGTCGTAGCGGCGGGCGATCTCGACGGGGTCGCCGGCGTCGCGCAGCTCGACGAAGTTGACGCCCTTGACGACACGCCCGGCAGTCACGTCCAGGCAGGGGATGATGCGTTTAGCTAGAGCCATGATGTTGCGCCAAATGCCGCGCTGGGACGGCCGGTTGCGGAAACCTCGCGCGAGGCTTCCGGTCGGGGCCGCCTGCGGGCAGCCCCGGCGAGCGGGACAACCGCGCTTACGCGTTGTCGAGTTCGCCGTTCAGTTCGTCCGCGCGCTTTTGCGCGGCCGCGAAATCGAGATCGCCGGAGTAGATCGCACGGCCGCAGATCACGCCTTCGACACCGTGCTCTTCCACTTCGCACAGCTGCTCGATGTCCGTGAGGTTCGACAGGCCGCCGCTGGCGATCACCGGGATGCCGACCGCCTGCGCGAGCTTCACGGTCGCCTCGATGTTGATGCCCTGCAGCATCCCGTCGCGGCCGATGTCCGTGTAGACGATCGACTCGACGCCGTAGTCTTCGAACTTTTTCGCGAGATCGACCACTTCGTGGCCGGTCAGCTTGCTCCAGCCGTCGGTCGCGACCTTGCCGTCCTTCGCGTCCAGCCCGACGATGATGCTGCCGGAGAACGCGGTGCACGCATCCTGCAGGAAGCCCGGATTCTTCACGGCCGCGGTGCCGATGATCACGTAGGACAGACCGGCGTCGAGATACTTCTCGATCGTCTCGAGGCTGCGGATGCCGCCGCCGAGCTGGACGGGAATTTCGTCGCCGACTTCATCGAGGATCGCTTCGATCGCCTCGAGATTCTTCGGCTTGCCGGCGAATGCGCCGTTCAGGTCGACGAGATGGAGCCGCCGGGCGCCGAGATCGACCCACTTGCGGGCCATCGCCGCCGGGTCCTCGGAGAAAATCGTGGCCTGGTCCATATCGCCCTGTTTGAGGCGCACACACTGACCGTCTTTGAGGTCGATGGCCGGAATCAGCAACATAGCAATCGGGTGTCGTCGTGGAAGAAGAAAAGAATCCGGCGCGTACCGGCCAATCCGGTACCGCGCCGTCTCGCTAGTTTAGTACAACTCTTTCGGCGCTTAGGCGTGCAAGCCCCGTGCGACGGGCCTTTCCGGCTCGCCGACTGTGGCACGCACGCGACGTTCACGGTTTCCAGTGTACGAAGTTGCGATACAGACGCAACCCGACCTCCGCACTTTTCTCGGGGTGGAATTGGGTCGCGAAGAGGTTGTCCCGCGCGACCGCGGACGTAAACGGCGCGCCGTACGCCGTTTCGCCGACCGTATGCGCCGGGTTGTCCGGGCTCACGTAATAGCTGTGCACGAAGTAGAAATACGCGTCGTCGGGCACGCCGTCCCACAGCGGGTGCGGCTGCGACTGGCGCACGCGGTTCCAGCCCATCTGCGGCACCTTGAAGCGCGAGCCGTCGTCCTGCAGGCGGCCGTCGAGTTCGAAGCGCACGACCTTGCCGGGCAACAGGCCGAGGCCCTTCGTGTCGCCTTCCGCGCTCCAGTCGAACAGCATCTGCTCGCCGACGCACACGCCGAGCAGCGGCTTCGTGCGCGACGCCTCGATCACGGCCTCCTGCAAACCCGATTCGCCGAGCGAGCGCATGCAGTCGGGCATCGCGCCCTGGCCGGGCAGCACGACACGGTCGGCCGCGCGGATCGCGGCCGGCGTGTCGACGATCGCCACGTCGGCGGCCGGTTCGGCCTTCTTGAGCGCCTGCGCGACCGAGCGCAGGTTGCCCATCCCATAATCCACAATCGCAATCGAAGTTTTCATCTCAGTGCAGGCAGTAGCGCCCTCAATCCGTTGACGATGAATTCCACCGCCAGCGCCGACAGCATCAGACCCATCAGCCGCGTGGCGATGTTGATGCCCGTGCGGCCGATCCAGTTCGCGATCGGCTCGGCGAGCCGCATCGCGACGAAACACAGAAAAGCCAGGGCCGCGCCGATCGCGACCAGCCCGGCTCGCTCATACCAGTGACGCGAGTTCGCCGCATAGATGATCACCGTGCTGATCGAGCCGGGGCCCGTGAGCAGCGGAATCGCCAGCGGCACGACCGCGATGTTGTCCTTCAGCTCGGCTTCGTGGCGCTCCTCCGGCGTCGATCGCGTGTTGCCGATCTGCGCATTCAGCATGTTGATCGCCATCAGCAGCATGATGATCCCGCCGCCCACTTCGAGCGACCCGACCGAAATGCCGAAGAAATCGATGATCTGCTGCCCGAGCAGCGTCGTCACCGTGATCACGCAGAACACCGACACCGACGCGATCCGGACCGTGCGCCGCCGCTCGGCCTCCGTCTGCTGCGCCGTCAGGCTCAGGAAGAACGGCACCGCGCCGACCGGGTTGATCAGCGCCAGCAGCGAAATGAACGATTTGAGCAGATCCATCGCAAGCCGGCGCCGCGCGCCGAAGCCGTGAGGTTGTCCTTGACGCTTCGTCCGGTCAGTTCAGGTTCAGAGGCTGCCCTTCGTCGACGGGATCTGCCCCGCCGCACGCTCGTCCAGCTCCACCGCCGCGCGCAGCGCGCGGCCGAAGGCCTTGAAGACGGTCTCGAGCTGATGGTGCGCGTTGATCCCGCGCAGGTTGTCGATGTGCAGCGTGACGCCCGCGTGGTTCACGAAACCGCGGAAGAATTCGATCGACAGGTCGACATCGAACGTGCCGATCCGCGCACGCGTGAACGGCACGTGGAATTCGAGGCCCGGCCGGCCCGAGAAATCGATCACGACGCGCGACAGCGCTTCGTCGAGCGGCACGTACGAATGGCCGTAGCGGCGGATGCCCTTGCGATCGCCGATCGCCTTCGCGACGGCCTGACCGAGCGTGATGCCGACATCCTCGACCGTGTGGTGATCGTCGATGTGCGTATCGCCATGCGCTTCAACCTCGAGATCGACCAGACCGTGTCGCGCGATCTGGTCGAGCATATGGTCGAGGAACGGCACGCCGGTGGCCAGCTTCTGCTGGCCCGTGCCGTCGAGATTGAGCTTCACACGGATCTGCGTTTCGCTGGTATTGCGAACGACTTCCGCCACACGCATGGCAATTCCTTGACTGAGTCGATGTAAATGGGGATTGATCGTTTCGCGCTGCGGCGCCCAGAGGCTCAACCGGGCAGCGCGAGTTTCAAAGCGGCCAGCAGGCGCGCGTTTTCGTCGGGAGAACCGACGGTCAGCCGCACGCATTCAGCCAGCAACGGATGCATTTTACTCACGTTTTTGACCAAAACCCGTTCGGTGAGCAGCGCGTCGAACACGGCGGCCGCGTCCGGCACGCGCACCAGCAGGAAATTGCCGGCGCTCGGGAACACCGTCGCGCCCGGCAGCGCGGCCACTTCCTGCGCGAGATACGCACGCTGCGCACGCAGGTCGGCCGCCTGCGCGTCGAGCACGTCGAGGTGGTCGAGCAGGAAATCGGTGGTCGCCTGGGTCAGCACGTTGATGTTGTACGGCGGGCGCACCTTGTCGAATTCGGTCAGCCACACGGGCGAACCGACGAGGTAGCCGAGGCGGATGCCCGCGAGGCCGAGCTTCGACACCGTGCGCATCACGACGACGTTGTCGAACTCGGCGGCACGCGGCACCCACGAGCGCACGGCGAACGGCTGGTACGCCTCGTCGATCACGACGAGGCTTTGCCGCGCGGCCGCGACGATGCGTTCGATGTCGGCATCGTCGTACAGCGTGCCGGTCGGGTTGTTCGGGTACGCGAGATAGACGATCGCCGGCTGGTGCTCGGCGATCGCCGCGAGCATCGCGTCGACGTCGAGCGTCAGGTCGGCCTTCAGCGGCACGCCGACGAATTCGAGCTGCGCGAGCTTCGCGGACAGCTCGTACATCACGAAGCCCGGCACCGGCGCGAGCACCTTCGCGCCCGGCTTCGCGCAGGCCACCGACATCATGCTGATGATTTCGTCCGAGCCGTTGCCGAGCAGCACGTCGCAGGCAGCCGGCACGCCCATCGCGTGGCGCAGCTTGTCGAGCAGCGCGGCCGGGCGCGGCGCCGGGTAGCGGTTCAGCGCGACCTGCGCGAGCCGCTCGCCGAGCGCCGCGGCGAGCGGCTCGGGCAGCGAGTACGGGTTCTCCATCGCGTCGAGCTTCACGAACCCGCTCGCGTCCGGCACCGGATAGCTCGTCATCGCGAGCACGTCGCGGCGGATGATGTCTTGTGGCGTCGTCATGGTCTCAAGCCGGCGTGCGTCGCGCCGGCGTCAAATGATCGGCAACGCGGCGGCGGCCGCCCTGCCCAGGTGTCTCCAGCCCCGGCCTTCGGGGTACGGGCCGGGCCGGCGCGTCAGCGCCCGCTCCGGCCCCCGCGCAGCGCGCGGTCAGCTCTTCATCCGGAACTCGGCGCTCTTCGCGTGCGCCTGCAGCCCTTCGCCGTACGCGAGCTCGGACGCGATCTCGCCGAGCGTCTGCGCGCCTTCGGCGCTGACTTCGATCAGGCTCGAGCGCTTGATGAAGTCGTACACGCCGAGCGGCGACGAGAAGCGCGCGGTGCGCGACGTCGGCAGCACGTGGTTCGGGCCCGCGCAATAGTCGCCGAGGCTCTCGCTCGTGTAGCGGCCGAGGAAGATCGCGCCCGCATGGCGGATCTGCTGGCCCCATTGCTGCGGCTCCAGCGCCGAGATTTCGAGGTGCTCCGGCGCGATATCGTTCGCGATCCGGCACGCTTCGGCCATGTCGCGCACCTTGATTAGCGCGCCGCGGCCTTCGAGCGACGCGCGAATCACGTCCCGACGCGGCATCGACGGCAGCAGCTCGTCGATCGCCTTCTCGACGCGGTCGAGGAACGCCCCGTCCGGGCACAGCAGGATCGACTGCGCGAGCTCGTCGTGCTCGGCCTGCGAGAACAGGTCCATCGCGACCCAGTTCGGATCGGTCGTGCCGTCGCACAGCACGAGGATTTCCGACGGCCCGGCGATCATGTCGATGCCGACCGTGCCGAACACGCGGCGCTTCGCCGACGCGACGTACGCGTTGCCCGGGCCGCAGATCTTGTCGACGGCCGGCACCGTCGCCGTGCCGTACGCGAGCGCGCCGACCGCCTGCGCGCCGCCGATCGTGAACACGCGATCGACGCCGCCGAGCAGCGCCGCGGCGAGCACGAGGTCGTTCTTCACGCCGTCCGGCGTCGGCACGACCATCACGATCTCGCCGACGCCCGCGACGCGCGCGGGAATCGCGTTCATCAGCACCGACGACGGATACGCGGCCTTGCCGCCCGGCACGTACAGGCCGACGCGGTCGAGCGGCGTGACCTTCTGGCCGAGCACCGTGCCGTCGCTTTCCGTGTACTGCCAGCTGTGCGTGCCGCACTCGATCTTCTGCTTCTCGTGGTACGCGCGCACCCGCGCCGCGGCCGCTTCCAGCGCGGCGCGCGCCTTCGGTGCGAGACCGTCGAGCGCCGTCTGCAGCGCGTCCTGCGGCAGCTCCAGCGCGGCGACGCTGGTCGCGTTCAGCCGGTCGAAGCGGTTCGTGTACTCGAGCACCGCGGCATCGCCGCGCGACTTCACGTCGGCGAGGATCTGCGCGACCGACTGCTCGATCGCCGCGTCTTCGCTCGCCTCGAATGCGAGCAGCGCGCGCAGCTCGGCGCCGAAGCCTTCGCTCGTCGAATCGAGTTTGCGGATGGTGATGGACATGGGAGTTCCGTTACGGTGATGCGCTCAACCGCCATTCTGCGACGCGCGTTCGAACGCGTCGAGAATCGGCTTGAGCGCCGTGCGCTTCAACTTCAGCGCAGCCTGGTTCACGACGAGGCGCGACGAGATCGCCATGATCTCCTCGACCTCGACCAGATTGTTCGCCTTCAGCGTGCCGCCCGAGCTGACGAGGTCGACGATCGCGTCGGCCAGCCCGACCAGCGGCGCGAGCTCCATCGAGCCGTACAGCTTGATCAGGTCGACGTGCACGCCCTTCGCGGCAAAGTGTTCGCGCGCCGTTTCGACGTACTTGGTCGCGACGCGCAGCCGCGCGCCCTGGCGCACGGCGTTCGCATAGTCGAAACCGGCCGACACGGCCACCGACATCCGGCAGCGCGCAATGTTCAGATCGATCGGCTGGTACAGGCCCGAGCCGCCGTGCTCGACCAGCACGTCCTTGCCGGCCACGCCGAAATCGGCCGCGCCGTATTCGACGTAGGTCGGCACGTCGCTCGCGCGCACGATGATCACGCGCAGGTCGGGGTTCGTCGTCGGCAGGATCAGCTTGCGCGACGTTTCCGGATCCTCGGTAACCTGCACGCCGGCCGCGGCCAGCAGCGGCAGGGTTTCCTCGAAAATCCGGCC
Source organism: Burkholderia metallica (assembly GCF_001718555.1). NCBI lineage: Bacteria > Pseudomonadati > Pseudomonadota > Betaproteobacteria > Burkholderiales > Burkholderiaceae > Burkholderia > Burkholderia metallica. Next base: position 386,989 of record NZ_CP013401.1, on the reverse strand, counting down.
CTTCGACAGGGCGAGGGTCAGCGGCGCGGTCATGCTTGGCTCCCGGAAAGGCGGCGCACGTTCGCGCCGACGGCGGTCAGTTTGGTTTCCATGCGGTCGTAGCCGCGGTCCAGATGATAGATGCGGTCGACGAGCGTTTCGCCGTCGGCGCGCAGCCCCGCGATCACGAGGCTCGCCGACGCACGCAGGTCGGTCGCCATCACGGTCGCGCCGGACAGCTTCTCGACGCCCGTCACGAGCGCGGTGTTGCCGTCGATCGTGATGTTCGCGCCGAGCCGGTTCAGCTCCTGCACGTGCATGAAGCGGTTCTCGAAAATGGTTTCGACGACCTGCGCGGTGCCGGTCGCGACCGTATTGAGGGCCATGAATTGCGCCTGCATGTCGGTCGGGAACGCCGGGTATTCCGACGTGCGGATCGTCACGGCCGACGGGCGGCGGTCCATCTTTACGCGCAGCCAGCTGTCGCCTTCCTCGATCGACACGCCGGCTTCGCGCAGCTTGTCGATCACCGCGTCGAGGATGTGCGGGCGCACGCCCGTCAGCCTCACGTCGCCGCCGGCCGCCGCGACCGCGCACAGGAACGTGCCGGCCTCGATGCGGTCGGGGATCACCGAATGGCGCGCGCCGTGCAGCCGCTCGACGCCCTGGATCACGAGGCGATCGGTGCCGATGCCGTCGATTTTCGCGCCCATCGCGACCAGCAAGTGTGCGAGATCGCTCACTTCCGGCTCGCGCGCGGCGTTTTCGATCACCGTCTCGCCATCGGCGAGCGTCGCGGCCATCAGCAGGTTTTCCGTCCCCGTCACCGTGATCATGTCGGTCACGATGCGCGCGCCCTTCAGGCGCTTCGCGCGGGCTTCGATGAAGCCGTGCTCGATGCTGATCTCGGCGCCCATCGCCTGCAGGCCCTTGATGTGCTGGTCGACCGGGCGCGCGCCGATCGCGCAGCCTCCCGGCAGCGACACCTTCGCCTCGCCGAAGCGCGCAAGCAGCGGCCCGAGCACGAGGATCGATGCGCGCATCGTCTTCACGAGCTCGTAAGGCGCGACGAGGTTGTCGACGCGCGACGCGTCGAGCTGCACGCGGGCGCCGTCGGTCTCGCTCTTCACACCCATCTGGTTCAGCACCTTCAGCGTGGTACGCACGTCCTTCAGGTTCGGCACGTTGTCGAGATCGACCGGATCGGCGGTGAGCAGCCCTGCGCACAGGATCGGCAGTGCGGCGTTCTTCGCGCCCGACACGACGATCTCGCCCGACAGACGGCGGCCGCCTTCGATCACGAGCTTGTCCATTCCCTGCCCCTGCGCTTCCCCGTTGACGGCCGGGTGTGCCGTGGCGACGCTCTGGACGGCGTCGCGCTCGTTGACGGTGACTTGCACTCAGTGATTTCCGGTTATGCGTTCTGCCATTCGGCGGGCGTCAGCGTCTTCATGCTGAGCGCGTGAATTTCCTGTTTCATGCGATCGCCGAGCGCCGCGTAGACGAGCTGGTGCCGCTGGATCGGGCGCTTGCCTTCGAAGGCCGCCGACACGATCGTCGCGAAGAAATGCTGGCCGTCGCCTTCGACTTCCAGATGGGTGCAGACGAGACCGCCGGCGATGTATTGCTTGACCTGTTCGGGAGTCGGCAACATGGTGTAAGGCTCCTGTCGGCGCGCGCCGCCCGGATGGCGGCCGCTGCCGTCGATATCAATGACGCAGTTTGTAGCCGGTTGCGAGCAGCCGCATCGCAATCAGTGCGAGCAGCACGAAGAAACCGGTGACGATCGCGAGGCTCGCGAACGGGTTGATGTCGGACGCGCCGAAGAACCCGAAACGGAAGCCGTCGATCATGTAGAAAAACGGATTGAGACGCGAGATCTCGCGCCACACGGGCGGCAGCGAGTGCGTCGAGTAGAACACGCCGGACAGGAACGTCAGCGGCATGATCAGGAAGTTCTGGAACGCGGCGAGCTGGTCGAACTTCTCGGCCCAGATGCCGGCGATCAGGCCGAGCGTGCCGAGAATCGCCGAGCCGAGCAGCGCGAACGCAATGATGAACAGCGGCGCCGCGAAATGCATCGGGATAAACCAGATCGTCACGACGAACACGCCCGCGCCGACCACGAGGCCGCGCACCACGGACGCGAGCACGTACGCGCCGAAGATGTCGCGGTACGACAGCGGCGGCAGCAGCACGAACACGAGGTTGCCGGTGATCTTCGACTGGATCAGCGACGACGAGCTGTTCGCGAACGCATTCTGCAGCACGCTCATCATCACGAGGCCCGGCACGAGAAAGCTCACGTACTCGACGCCCGGATAGACCTCGACGCGGCCCGACAGCGCGTGGCCGAAGATCGTCAAGTACAGCAGCGCCGTCACGATCGGCGCGCACACCGTCTGGAACGACACTTTCCAGAAACGCAGCAGTTCCTTGTAGAACAGTGTTTGAAACCCGCTCATGCCAGACCCTCGATCACCTCGGCCCCGTTCATCACCTGGACGAACACGTCTTCGAGATCCGCCTTGCGGACCTCGATCTCGTCGAATGCGCAGCCCGCCGCGCGGCATTGCGCGAGGATGCGCTCGACATCGTCGTAGCTCGTGAGACGCAGCAGGTGCTCGCCCGGCGCGCGGGCGGCCGGATCGGACTCCAGCCCGCGCAGCTCGGCCGGCAGCGCGCCGGCCGCGAAGCGCAGGTACAGCTGCAGCCCCGCGAAGCGGCGCAGCAGCGCGTCGGTGCGATCGAGCGCGACCACTTCGCCGCGACGCAGCATCGCGATACGGTCGCACAGCGACTCGGCTTCCTCGAGGTAGTGGGTGGTCAGCACGATCGTGTGGCCTTCGCGGTTCAGGCGCGAAATGAATTTCCACAGCGTCTGGCGCAGTTCGACGTCGACGCCGGCGGTCGGTTCGTCGAGCACGATCACGGGCGGGCGGTGCACGAGCGCCTGCGCGACCAGCACGCGGCGCTTCATCCCGCCCGACAGCGCACGCATGTTCGCGTCGGCCTTCTCGGTGAGGTCGAGGTTGGCCATCACTTCGTCGATCCAGTCGTCGTTGCGGCGCAGGCCGAAGTAGCCGGACTGGAGCCGCAGCGTCTCGCGGACGGTGAAGAACGGGTCGAACACGAGTTCCTGCGGCACGACGCCGAGTGCGCGGCGCGCGCCGCGGAAGTCCTTGACGACGTCGTGACCGCGCACCGAGATACTGCCTTCGTCGGCCCGGGCGAGCCCGGCGAGGATACTGATGAGTGTGGTCTTGCCTGCGCCGTTGGGGCCGAGCAGACCGAAAAACTCGCCTTCCTCGACCGACAGGCTGACGCCTTTGAGCGCCTGAAGCGACTTGTAGCGCTTCTTGACGTGACGGATTTCTATGGCTGACATGACTGTGCGCGACGCCAGGGCCGCGACGCCTATTCTGTGCTTGCTGCGAAAGAAAATGGGGGCCGGACGCCGATTGGCTGCCCCGCAAAACGCTTGATTATAGGGCAAACCGGCTGGTGGAGCCGGCGCCGGAGGCGCGCGGCCTGAAGCTTGCGCGCGCCGGGCGGCGCGGCAGGCTTCGGTCGGACAGGGTCAATGTCGCCCGGTGCCTTCGATGAGCGCGTCGACGCCGTAGGCGCGCGCGAGGCTGGCGAGCTTCGGGGGGAGATTGAGAATGTCGAGGGTCGCGCCGCGGGCTTTGGCGGCACGTTGCCATGCGAGCAGTACGGCGAGCGCGGACGAGTCGAATTGCGTCAACGCCGCGCAGTCGACGGAGGTCGCCCCCGCGTCGATGCGCGCAAGACCGCCCGCGAGCGCGGACTTCGCGCTCGCGACGGTCAGCGACGAGCCGGCTTCGAAGCCGCTCACGACGCTTGCTTGCCGGCGGCAAGTTGCTGGTTGCGCTGCGTGAGGAACTGGATCAGGCCGTCCACGCCGCTTTGCTGGATCTTCTCGTTGAACTGCTGCTGGTACGTCTGGATCAGCCACGCGCCGAGCACGTTCAGGTCATACACCTTCCAGCCGTTCGCCGTCTTGTACAGGCGATAGTCGATCTGCACCGGCTGGCCGTTGTTCATCGCGACCGTCTTGACCACGACATCGGTATCGGCCGGATCGGCGCGGAACGGCGGGTACTGGATCTGCTGGTCCGGCTTCAGCTGCGCGAGCGCGCCCGAATACGTGCGGATCAGCAGCAGCTTGAACTGCTCCTGAACCTGCTGCTGCTGCTCGGCCGTCGCGGTGCGCCAGTTGCGGCCCATCGCGAGCTGCGTGGTGCGGCGGAAATCCGTGTACGGCAGGATGTCCTTGTTGACGATCGTGATGATGCGGTTGGTGTCGCCCTGCTTGATCGTCTGCTGCTTGACCTCGTCGAGCACCTGCTGCGTCGCGGTCTTGATCAGTGCCTGCGGATTCGACTGGTCGACTTGCGCGTAAGCGGCGCCGCCGAACGAGAACAGCGCGGCGAAAACGGGGATCAGGAACAGTTTTTTCATCATAGTGACCTGCATGAATGAGTCGATGCGAAGGTTGGAGCAGGTAGCTTACGCGCAAGTTCGCGCACGCTACCGACTGAATCGTTTCCGGCTGTAACGAATGTAAGCTCGTCAGTGCAGCCGGATGCTCGGGAAGCGGAACCCGCCCGGCGACGGCGGCGCCACCTGCATCGCCGGCACGTTCGTCTCGCTGGCCGGGTTCGGCGATTCGGCCGTGCCCGACGCCGGCGCAGCCACTGCCGCGCCCGACGCGCCTGCCGGCGCCGTCGCGCCGCCCACCGCGGCACCGGCCGCACCGGCTGCCGCCGGTGCCGCGCCGTCTTCCGGCAGGTCGTACTTCGGCAGTGCGTCGTTGCTCGACGTCGCGACCGCCTCGCCGCGCGCGTTGCTGATCAGCATCTGGCGACGCTGCAGGTACGCGTTGCGCACGAACGAATACTTGTCGAGCGCCGCGGCATCCAGCACGTCGCCCGCGCCGAGCAGGTTCGCACGCGTGTTGACGAGGTTCACGCCGAACAGGCCCCAGCTCAGGCCGTCCGGCTTCACGTAGGTGAGCGGGTTGCCGACGTAGTCGACGCCCAGGCCGGCCGTGTCACGCAGCGTGCTCGGGCCGAGCAGCGGCAGCACGAGATACGGGCCCGACGGCACGCCGTAGCGGCCCATCGTGATCCCGAAGTCAGCCGTGTGCTTCGGCAGCTTCGCGACCGTCGCGACGTCGAACAGGCCGCCGACGCCGAACACCGTGTTGATCACGACCCGCATGATGTCGCCGACGCCGTCCGCGATCCGCAGTTGCACGATGTTGTTCGCCGCGATGTAGACGTCGCCGATGTTCGAGAAGAAGTTCGTCACGCTGTCGCGCACCGGCTGCGGCACCACGTACTGGTAGCCCTTCGCGACCGGCTTCAGCGCGTACGTGTCGACCGTGTCGTTGAACTTGTACATCGTCCGGTTGAAGCCTTCGAGCGGATCGCCCTTGGTCGGCGTCTGCACGGTCGCGCAGCCGCTCAACGCGGCGACTGCCGCTACCGCCAGCGCGGCGTGCCTGATGCGGATCGTGTGCATGGTCATTACCCTCTTGTTTTCTCTCGTGTGGTTATTGGGCCGCCGAACCGGACACCGCGGACGCCGGCACCGCGACCGGTGCGGGCGCGGCAGGTGCTGCCGATGCCCCGGCTGCCGGCTTCGCACCACCCGCATCGGCGGCCTTGCTGTACAGGAACTGGCCGATCAGGTTCTCGAGCACGATCGCCGACTGCGTCATCGTGATCGTATCGCCCGCCTTCAGCATTTCGGTGTCGCCGCCCGGATCGAGGCCGATATATTGCTCGCCGAGCAGGCCGGACGTGAGGATCTTCGCCGACGAATCCTTCGGGAACTGATACTGGCCGTCCACGTCGATCGTCACCAGCGCCTGGTACGTATTCGTGTCGAAGCCGATCGACTTCACGCGGCCGACCACGACGCCCGCGCTCTTCACGGCCGCGCGCGGCTTCAGCCCGCCGATATTGTCGAATTTCATCTTCACCGAATAGGTCGGCTGAAACGACAGCGAGCTCATGTTGCCGACCTTCAGCGCCAGGAACAGCACCGCAAGGAAGCCCACCACCACGAACAGGCCGACCCAGAAGTCGAGAGCAGTCTTTTTCATCGTCATTCCAAAATATGGCTTAGCTGAACATCAGCGCGGTCAGCAGGAAATCGAGGCCGAGTACGGCGAGCGACGCGAACACGACCGTCTTGGTGGTCGCGCGCGACACGCCTTCGGGCGTGGGCTTCGCTTCATACCCCTGATACAGCGCAATGAAGGTCACGGCGAACCCGAACACGATGCTCTTCAGCACGCCGTTGCCGACGTCGGCCCAGACCTGCACGCCGCCCTGCATCTGCGACCAGAACGCACCCGGATCGACGCCGATCAGCACGACGCCGACGAAGTAGCCGCCGAGCACGCCGACCGCATTGAAGATCGCGGCGAGCAGCGGCATCGCGATGATGCCCGCCCACATGCGCGGGGCGATCACGTTCTTGATCGGGTCCACCGCCATCATTTCGAGCGCGGTGAGTTGCTCGCCGGCTTTCATCAGGCCGATCTCGGCCGTGAGCGACGTGCCCGCGCGGCCCGCGAACAGCAGCGCGGTGACGACCGGCCCGAGTTCGCGCACGAGCGACAGCGCGACCAGCAGCCCGAGCGCCTGCTCGGAACCATAGCGGTTCAGCGTGTAATACCCCTGCAGGCCGAGCACGAAGCCGACGAACAGCCCCGACACGGCAATGATCACGAACGAATAGTTGCCGAGGAAGTGGATCTGCTTCGTGACGAGCCGCGGCCGGCGCAGCAGCGGGAAGAATTCCAGCACGAGGCGCACGAACAGCCGCGTGCCGTAGCCCGCGCGCTCGAGGCCGCCGATGACGTAACGTCCGATCGCGCTGATCATGCGCGCCCTCCGCCGAGCCCGAAATCCGCTGCGAGCGGCGGACTCGTGTAATGAAATTTGAACGGGCCGTCCGGCGCGCCGTCGATGAACTGCCGCACGCTCGGATCGGTCGATGCGCGCAGCTCGTCGGGCGTGCCCTGGGCGAGCACGCCGCCGTTGGCCAGAAAGTACACGTAGTCGGCGATCGCGAACGATTCCGGCACGTCGTGCGTGACGAGGATCGACGTTGCGCCGAGCGCCTGGTTCAGCGTGCGGATCAGGTTCGCGGTGATGCCGAGCGAGATCGGATCGAGGCCCGCGAACGGCTCGTCGTACATGATGAGCTGCGGATCGAGCGCGATCGCGCGCGCGAGCGCGATGCGGCGCGCCATCCCGCCCGACACCTCGGACGGCATCAGGTCGCGCGCGCCGCGCAGCCCGACCGCGTTGAGCTTCATCAGCACGAGGTCGCGGATCAGGTCTTCGGGCAGGTCGGTATGCTCGCGCAGCGCGAACGCGACGTTCTCGAACACCGACATGTCGGTGAACAGCGCGCCGAACTGGAACAGCATGCCCATCTTGCGGCGCAGCGCGTACAGGCCGTCGCGCGTTTGCGCGCCGACATCGGCGCCGTCGAACAGCACCTGGCCGCGGCGCGCGCGCACGAGCCCGCCGATCAGGCGCAGCACGGTCGTCTTGCCGCAACCCGACCCGCCCATGACCGCGACCACCTGCCCGCGCCCGAAGCGCAGGTTCAGGTTGGACAGGACGAGGCGGTCGCCGTAGCCAAAGTCGACGTCGCGAAGTTCCAGCAGTGTCTCGGTAGGAGTGGGGCTCACGGAGCTGACAGTCCTTTTACGCAGAACGCCGAATTATAGGGCCTGCATTGGAATGATGTCGTGACGCCGTTCCGGCCCCTGCAGTCAATGATTGTCAAATTGTCCGGAAAAGCATTGCTGCATCGCAGCAATCGCCGCCCGATAATCGCTCGCGCCCGTGACCGCACTGACCACCGCGACACTGCCGACGCCCGTCGCCAGCACGGCCGGCAGCGCGTCGAGCCCCACCCCGCCGATCGCGACGAGCGGCGCCCGGGTGCCCGCGAGGCGCGCATAGCGCGCGATCCGCGCGAGACCCTGCGGCGGCGCGGCGACGGCCTTGGTCGCGGTCGCGTACACGGGGCCGAGCGCGAGATAGCTGGGGCGCTCGTGCAGCGCCCGCAATATTTCGTAATAACCATGGCTCGAAAGTCCGAGACGCAGGCCTGCGCGCGCGATCACGGCCAGATCGGCCGTTTCGAGATCTTCCTGGCCCAGATGTACGCCGTACGCCCCCTCTTCCACGGCGATCTGCCAGTGATCGTTGATGAACACGCGCGCATCCGGAAAACGGCGCCCGGCCGCGACCGCGCGCGCAATTTCCCGCCGCAACGCGTCCGGCGTCGCGCCTTTCACCCGCAACTGCACGGTCCGCACGCCGCAATCGAGCACACGTTCGACCCAGTCGGCGTCCGGCACGACCGGATACAGGCCGAGTTGCGCGGGGCACGGCGCGAACGCGGGTTCGGGCGCGGCCGGCAGCCCGGCCACGCGCGGGAACCGGGCGGCGTCGACCGGCCACGCATCGGCGGCGCGCGTTTCGTCGCCGTCGCGCCAGGCCAGCGCCAGCACCAGCGCGTCGACTGGCGCGAAGCCGCAATCGAGGAACGCGGCGAGCGCGGCGATCCAGTCGTCCGCGAGCGGATGCGCGGCGTCGAGCGCATAGCGCGCGCCCGCCGCGTGCAGCACCGCACCCTGCTCGTCGAATTCGATCGCGACCGCGTCCGGCGCCGCCGGCCGCGATGCGGCCGACGCGCGCGCCTGCGCGGTGCGGTCGCCGGTTGAGACGATCAGCACGTCGCCGTCGGCTGGCGCGTCGGGCACCGCGACGCAGAGCCGCCACGGCGCCGCGTCGCCCGGCCAGTCGCCGAGCCGCGCGCGAATCCGCTCGGCCGCCTCGGCCAGTTCGTCGGCCGGCGGCCAGAATGCATCGGCGAAACGCGCGCTCATGCGCCGCCCCCGTCCTGGTGCCAGAACGGCATCCCGACGACCGGCGTGCTGGCGTGCGCGGTTTCGCGCGCGTCCATCGGCCCGGCCAGATACGCGGCGCGGCCGGCCTCGACGCCCTGCGCGAACGCGCGCGCCATGATCTCGGGGTGCGTCGCCTGCGACACGGCGGTGTTCAGCAGCACGCCGTCGAAGCCCCATTCCATCACCTGGCACGCGTGCGACGGCACGCCGAGCCCCGCGTCGACGATCAGCGGCACGTCGGGCAACCGTTCGCGCAGCACGCGCAGGCCGTACGGGTTCACGACACCCTTGCCCGTGCCGATCGGCGCGCCCCACGGCATCAGCGCCTCGCAGCCGACGTCGAGCAGGCGCCGGCCGATCACCAGATCCTCGGTGCAGTACGGCAGCACCTTGAAGCCGTCCCTGACCAGTTGCGCGGCGGCTTCGATCAGGCCGACCGGGTCGGGCTGCAGCGTGTAGTCGTCGCCGATCAGTTCGAGCTTGATCCAGTCGGTGCCGAACACCTCGCGCGCCATGTGCGCGGTCGTCACGGCTTCGGCGACGGTCTGGCAGCCGGCCGTGTTCGGCAGCAGCGGCACCGCGTGGCGCTTGAGCAGATCGAAGAAGCCGGCTTCGGCCGTGCCGCCGCCCGTCATCTGGCGGCGCAGCGCGACCGTCACCATCCCGGGACGCGACGCGTCGATCGAATCGGACAGCGACTGCAGCGACGGATAGCGCGACGTGCCGAGCAGCACGCGGCTTGCGAAGGTTTCGCCGTACAGCGTCAGCGCGTCGGCGGAAGTGAGGGACGTCATGTCGTTTTCCTGAAAGAGCGGGGACGAACCGGCGGCGCGCTCAGCCGCCCGCGACCGGGTGCACGACGTCGAGCTTGTCGCCCGTCGCAAGTGCGCGCGCCGCGTGCTGCGTGCGCGCGACGAAGTTGCCGTTCAGCGCGACCGCGTACGGGGGACGCGCGCCGTACGCGGCGAGCGCGTCGGCCACCGTTGCGCCGTCGGGCAACGTCAGGGTCTGTTGGTTGATCTGGATATCCATGAGGCTTCGTCGAATTCGTCGGCGGCGCGCGTCAGGCCGGCTGGCGCGCGTCGTTGCGGTGATGAAGGAGCGTCGGCCAGCGCGCGTCGTCGCGCCACGCGGCGAACGCGTCGGCATCGCCGAACCCGCCGCCGAGCGCGGCTTCGGCGGCCGCGACCGCCGCCTGCGCGACTTCCGGCGCGATCATGAAGCCGTGCCGGTACAGGCCGTTGACGGCGAGCGTCGACGCGCCGTCCCAGATCACCGCCGGACGGTGATCGGGCAGCGTCGGCCGGCACTGCGCATTGAGTTCGAGGATGCGCGCCTCGCCGAACGCCGGATGCACGGAGAACGCCGCGCTCAGCAGTTCGAGCGCGGAGCGCACGCTGACGGGCGACAGGTCCTCGCCCTCTACCTCGGTCGCGCCGATCACATAGAGATCGTCCTGCTTCGGTGCGATGTACAGCGGATAGCGCGGATGCAGCAGCCGCACGGGCCGGGTGAGCCCGATGCCGGGCGCATGCACGCGCGCGACTTCGCCGCGGATGCCGCGCAACGCGGGCAGCGCGGATTTCGCGCCGAGCCCGCGGCAATCGATCGTGAAATGCGCGTCGGGCAGGTTCGCGTCGTCGATCGCGACGTGCCAGTGCAGCGCGACGCCGCGCTCGACGAGGCCCGCCGCGAGCGCGCGCAGCGCCTGGCGATTGTCGAGCTGGCCTTCGTTCGGCAGCAGCAGCCCGCGTGCGAAGCGGCCCGCGAGCACCGGCTCGGCCGCATCGACCTGCGCACCGGCGAGCGTGACGAAGCCGCCGTCGAGCAGGTCGGCCGGCGCGTTCGCGCGCACGCGCCGCTCGAACAGCGGCGCCTCCGCGCGATCCGCGTGATGCCAGACGACGAGCGTGCCGTGACGCTGGAAGAAGACGGGTTCGGGCAGTTCCGCGAGCCACTGCGGCCAGCGCGCGAGCGACGCGGCGCCGAGCTCGGTGATCAGCAGCTCCGCGCTGGCCGCTTCCGCGAGCGGCGCGAGCATCGCGGCCGCGATCCACGCGGCCGACTGCTCGCCGTCCGGGCCGCCGCGTTCGTACAGCGCGACACGGTGCCCGTCGCCGGCGAGCCGCCACGCGATCAGGCGGCCGACGAGGCCGCCGCCGAGCACCGCGAAATCGGGTCGGGAATTCCGCGCGTTCATCGCGCGACCTCCGCGCCGGCGCGCGCGACGAACGCCGACGCGCACGCAAGCGCGCCGCCCCGTGCGAACGCACGCGACATCGGGCCGGGAATCATGCAAAAGACTGAAGATTGTGCGGTCATCATTCCTTCCGTAACGCGCAATGCGCGTACCCAAAAGGACGAAACCGGCAGCAAAGGCCGGCCGGGCGGGCAAGGCGCTGACCATGTGGGATGGCAGCCAGCGCGGCCCGGCGGGATCAGAAACTTCCCTCGCCGGTATTACCCGGATCGGGTGCGAAGGGTCTTTCTCAGCCTCATCGCGCTGCCCGGAACATCCGCCGGCCGCGCCACGAAGCACCCCTGTTTCGTCGTCGGCCATTAGACCATAAAAGCGGAAAGCGCCGCAAACTGTCCCCCTTGCGGCAAATTCGCGTCGCGTCGCGCCGCTCTGGCACAATGCCCGCAGGCCGGCCGCCCCGAGCGGCCGGTTGCCGCGTCACCGCCGGCCTTAAGTGCCGTTTAAGACGCGCGGGCGACCATCGTGCGCCCGCCGTCAGTCGGCGCCGCGTCCCGGCATGCCTTATCGCGGCGCGCGCCCGGCTTCTCCCGGCCCGCGCGCCGGCTACTCATCAGGAAGCACATGACCCAATCGATCGATCCCGTCCGCTCCGTCTCCGACGCGCCGCAGGACGAGCGCCCGGTATCCGCATGGAGCCTCATCAAGCCCTACTGGGTATCGTCCGAATGGAAAATCGCGTGGGGCCTGCTGGTCACGATCATCGCGATCAACCTCTGCGTGGTCTGGATCAACGTCCGGCTGAACAAGTGGAACGCGCAGTTCTACAACGCGCTGCAGTCGAAGGACGTCCACGACTTCCCGAACCTGCTGATGCAGTTCTCCGCGCTCGCATTCGCGTTCATCATCCTCGCCGTGTACGGCCGCTACCTGCGGCAGATGCTCGGCTTCCGCTGGCGCCAGTGGCTCACCGACCGCTTTCTCGGCCAGTGGCTCGGCGATCGCGCGTTCTACCGGATCGAACGCGACCGTCTCGCGGACAACCCCGACCAGCGGATCACCGACGACCTCCAGTCGTTCGCGACCACGACGCTCGCGCTGTCGCTCGACCTGCTGTCGACGGTCGTCACGCTCGTGTCGTTCATCACGATCCTGTGGTCGCTCGCCGGCGCGCTGACATTCACGCTCGGCGCGACGCCGATCTCGATTCCCGGCTACATGGTGTGGGCGGCCGCGCTGTACGCGGTGGTCGGCTCGCTGATCATCCAGAAGGTCGGCCATCCGCTCGTGTCGATCAACTATCAGCAGCAGCGCGTCGAGGCCGACTTCCGCTTCGGGCTGATCCGCGTGCGTGAAAACGCCGAGCAGATCGCGTTCTACGACGGCGAGAAGACCGAGACCGACAACGCGCAGAGCCTCTTCATGCGCATCCGCGACAACTGGTGGCGCGTGATGAAGTACACGAAGCGGCTCACGTTCGTGCTGAGCTTCTACGGGCAGATCGCGATCATCTTCCCGCTCGTCGTCGCCGCGCCGCGCTATTTCGCGGGCGCGTTCTCGTTCGGCGTGCTGATGCAGATCTCGTCCGCGTTCGGCACGGTCAGCGATTCGTTCTCGTGGTTCATCAACAGTTACTCGACCCTCGTCGAGTGGCGCGCCACCGTCAACCGTCTGCGCGAATTCAAGCGCGTGATGGGCACGTCGCACCTGAAGGAAAGCCTGTCGCCCGCCACCGAGCACGGCGGCATCAACCTGCACTACGTCGACGCGGCAAAGCTGTCGACGTCGGCGCTGAAGCTCGCGCTGCCGAACGGCAACGCGCTCGCGAACATCGGCAATGTGACGATCGAGCCCGGCTCGCGCTGGCTCGTGATCGGCAAGTCGGGTTCCGGCAAGAGCACGTTCATGCGCGCGCTCGCGGGCCTGTGGCCGTTCGGCGACGGCGCGATCGACGCTCCGGTCGGCGCGAGGATGATGTTCGTGCCGCAATCCAGCTATCTGCCGATCGGCACGCTGAAGGCCGCGCTCACCTACCCCGCGAAGGCCGACGCGTTCAGCGACGAAGCCTGTCGCGACGCGCTGCGCGCGTGCCGCCTGGAAGATTACGTCGAACGCCTCGACGAGACCGCGCACTGGACGCGCGTGCTGTCGCCGGGCGAACAGCAACGCCTCGCCGGTGCGCGCGTGCTGCTGCACAAGCCGGACTTCCTGTTCCTCGACGAAGCGACCAGCGCGCTCGACGCCGACAACGAAGCACGCCTCTATCACCTGTTCGCCGAACGGCTGCCGAAGGCCGCGATCGTCAGCATCGCGCACCGCGAGTCGCTGGCCGCGTTCCACGTCGGCACGATCAACGTCGAGCGCGTGAACGACAGCGACAAGGTCGCGGCGTGAGCGTACGCGCCGCGCCCCTCGCACGGATCGCGCTGATCACCGGCGCCGGTTCGGGGATCGGCGCGGCGCTCGCGCGGCGGCTCGCGGCGCCCGGCATCGCGCTGGCACTGCACGCACGCGGCGCAAACGACGCGGCGCGCGCCCGGCTCGCCGACGTCGCCCGTGCCTGCACGGCGGCCGGCGCCGAGTGCATCACGCTCACCGGCGATCTCGGCGAGCCGGGCGTCGCCGCGTCGCTCGTCGATGCGGCGGCCGCGCACTTCGGCGGGCTCGACCAGCTCGTCGCCAATGCGGGCTTCGCCGCGCGCCAATCCTTTTCCGATCTTTCCGCCGATGCGCTCGCGTGCGCGTTCGCGGCGATGCCCGGCGCATTCTCCGCGCTCGCGGGGCGCGCGCGGCCGCTGCTCGAAGCGTCGGCCGCGCCGCGGATCGTCGCGGTCAGCTCGTTCGTCGCGCACCGCTACCGCGCCGACACGCCGTTCGCGGCCACCGCCGCCGCGAAGGCCGCGCTCGAGTCGCTCGTGCGCACCGCCGCCGCCGAATTCGCCGCGCGCGGGATCACCGTCAACGCGGTCGCGCCGGGCTTCACGCGCAAGGACCACGGGCCGAGCGCCGGCAATGCCGACGCGTGGGCGCAGGCCGAACAGGCGACGCCGCTCGGCCGGATCGCCGAACCCGACGACGTCGCCGCATTGATCGCGTTCCTGCTGTCGGATGCGGCTCGGCAGATCACCGGGCAGGTCATTCATGTCGACGGCGGCCTGACGCTCTGACGCCCTGACGTGAAGGCGCGCCCGCCGGGCAAGCGTAAAGATCGTCGCCGGCACCTGCCCGGCACGCGAGCGATCGACCATCGCGCCTTCCCCGAACGAACGTCCACCGCCCTCCCGATCCGTCTCGCCGCCGCACGCCCACCTGCACATGCCTTTTTGGCGCTCCGCATCCCGCCCGTAAAATAACCGCCAGACGGCAGCGCGAAACGAGAGACGAGACAACAGGGGGCGGCAAGCATGCAGGCATTCCAGTGGTTCAACGAACTGTCGACGCGCGAGCGCAGGACGCTGTACGCCGGATTCGGCGGCTACGCGGTCGATGCGTTCGACTTCATGATCTACTCGTTCCTGATTCCGACGCTGATCGCCACGTGGGGCATGACGAAGAGCGAGGCCGGAATGATCGCGACGAGTTCGCTGATCTCGTCGGCGCTCGGCGGCTGGGTCGCCGGCATCCTCGCCGATCGCTACGGCCGCGTCCGCGTGCTGCAGTGGACCATCGCGACGTTCGCGCTGTTCACGTGCCTGTCCGGTTTCACGCATTCGTTCTGGCAGCTGCTCGCGACGCGCACGCTGCAGGGCTTCGGCTTCGGCGGCGAATGGTCGGTCGTGACGATCATGATGGCCGAGACGATCCGCTCGCCCGAGCATCGCGCGAAAGCGGTCGGCACCGTGCAGAGCAGCTGGTCGTTCGGCTGGGGCGCGGCCGCGATCCTCTACTGGGCGTTCTTCGCGCTGCTGCCCGAGCAGCTCGCATGGCGCGCGTGCTTCTGGATCGGCATCGTGCCCGCGCTGTGGATCCTGTACATCCGCCGCAACGTCAGCGATCCGGACATCTACACGGCCACCCGCCGCGCGCGCGACGAAGGCCGCGTGTCGGGCCACTTCCTCGAGATCTTCTCGCCGCCGCACCTGCGCGCAACGCTGTTCGGCAGCGCGCTGTGCACCGGCATGCTCGGCGGCTACTACGCGATCACGACGTGGCTGCCCACCTACCTGAAGACCGTGCGCCATCTGTCGGTGTTCAACACGAGCGGCTATCTCGTCGTGCTGATCGTCGGCTCGTTCGTCGGCTACGTGGTCGGCGCGATCCTGTCCGACCGGCTCGGGCGCCGCGCGTCGTTCATCCTGTTCGCGATCGGCTCGTTCTCGCTCGGCATGGCGTACACGATGCTGCCGATCACCGACACCGCGATGCTGCTGCTCGGCTTCCCGCTCGGCATCGTCGTGCAGGGCATCTTCGCGGGCGTCGGCGCGTATCTGTCCGAGCTGTATCCGGGCGCGATCCGCGGCTCGGGCCAGGGCTTCTGCTACAACCTCGGGCGCGGGCTCGGCTCGTTCTTCCCGATCCTCGTCGGCTCGCTGTCGCAGTCGATGTCGCTCGTGAAGGCGATCGGCCTCGTCGCGGGCGGCGGCTACCTGCTCGTGATCGTCGCCGCGCTCGTGCTGCCGGAAACGCGCGGCAAGTCGCTCGCCGACGATCCGGCCGTCGCATCCTGAGCCACCGCTTCGTTCCGGAAACCGCATGCACGTGATCGTTCTCGGCGCCGGCGTGATCGGCGTCACCACCGCCTGGCACCTGCGCGAAGCAGGCTGCAACGTCACCGTGATCGAGCGCGAGGCCGACGTCGCGCAGGCGACGAGCCTCGGCAACGCGGGCGTGATCGCGCCCGGCTACGTGACGCCGTGGGCCGCGCCCGGGATGCCCGGCAAGATCCTCAAGTACCTGTTCGAGCCCGCGTCACCGTTGATCTTCCGGCCGACGCTAGACCCCGCGCAGTGGCGCTGGATCGCGCACTGGCTGCGCGAATGCGAATTCGGGCGGTTCCGCGTGAACAAGCAGCGGATGCAGCGTATCGCGTATTACAGCCGCGCGTGCCTGCACGCGTTTCGCGACCGCCACCCGTTCGATTACGGCGCGAGCCGCGGCTACCTGCAACTGCTGCGCGGCGCGTTCGACGTCGAGATGGTGCAGCCGGCGCTGAAGGTGCTGCGCGATGCCGGTATCGCGTTTCGCGAACTCGATGCGGCCGGCTGCACGGCGATCGAGCCGGGTCTGCGCTGGGCGCGGCAGGCGCCGGTCGGCGGCATCTACCTGCCCGACGACGAAGCCGGCGACTGCGCCCGCTTCACGCGCGAACTGCGGGCGCTGTGCGAAGCGAACGGCGTGACGTTCCGCTTTCGCACCGACGTGCAGGCGCTCGACGTCGAAACCGGCCGAGTGCGCGGCGTGCGGATCGTCGGCAACGGTGACGGCGACGAGGCCGGCGATCCGCGCGACCGGGCCGGCACGCATCCGCGCGCGTCGCGCACCGGCGGCAATCGTCGCGACTCGCAGCTCGCGGCCGACGCGATCGTCGTCGCGCTCGGCGTCGACAGCGCCGGCCTGCTGCGGCCGTACGGCATCGACGTGCCGCTGTATCCGGTGAAAGGCTACTCGGCGACGCTCGCGGTCGTTGACGATGAAAAGGCGCCGCGCGCCGCGCTGATGGACGAATCGCTGAAGACGGCGATCACGCGCTTCGGCCCGACGCTGCGCGTCGCGGGCACCGCGGAGCTCGGCAACCGGCACGCGGCATTGCGGCAGCAGGCGCTCGATACGCTGATGAAGGTGCTCGACGACTGGTTCCCGCACGCGGCCGATCGCGCGTCGGCACGCTTCTGGGTCGGCCGCCGGCCGATGACGCCCGACGGGCCGCCGCTGCTCGGCGCAAGCGGGATCGACGGGCTCTGGCTCAACGTCGGCCACGGCTCGACGGGTTGGGCGATGTCGATGGGTTCGGGAAAGGTGGTTGCGGATCTCGTTACCGGACGCGAGCCGGAGATCGACCTGTCGGGCCTCACGCTCGCGCGCTACGGCCGGTAGGCCGGACGCCGGGCGACACCGTCTGCGCGATGTGCTGTCGTGCTACGTGCAGCGCCCGGCCATTGCATCGCGAGCGCCGCTCACCGCACCGCTCAGCCGTCCGCCCATGCGATCGGCGCCGATACGATCGGCCGATGCGACGCGCCCTCGCGCGACAGCCGGCTTTCGAACAGCGTCAGCGCTTCGATGCGCAGCACGACCGGCCGCCCGGGCGCGCCACCGTGCGCGGGCTGTCCGACCGCGTCGCGCGGCAGCCGCGCGAGCGTCACGTGCGGCCGGAACGGCCGCCGGTCGACCGGCACGCCGAGCTCGCCCAGCAGCGCCGCCAGCCCCGAATTCAACGCGACGCAGGCGGGATCGGCCTCGAGTTCCGCGACGATCAGCCTCGCGCGCGGCAGGCTCGGCCACCACGCGATCCGCTCGACCGGCAGCAGCGGCAGCGCATGCGCGGCTGCGAGCGCGGGCAGGCGCGCGGCCAGCGCGTCGCACCGTTCCCGTTCGATCGCGCCGATGAACGCGAGCGTCATGTGCAGGTGCGCGGGCAGCGTGCGCCGCGCACCGCGGGTGACCGGCAACGCGTGCAGTGCGTCGCGCGACGCCGCATCGGGCACCAGCGCGACGAACGCACGGAGCCGGTCGCCGTTCATGACCCGCTCACCGCGGCGCGCGGCGCGCTCGCCGCGTCGGCCGAAGCGGGACGCTGCGGCAGCGGGCCGTGCTCGCCCCACACGTCGGCCGGCAGCACGCGCGCAAGCTCCGGGATCGTGTTGCGCGTGAACACCGGATCGGCGATGCCTGCCGCGCGCTGGCGGCGATAGTCGGCCCACGCGGCGTGCGCATACTTGCCGAGCGCGAGGATCGCGATCAGGTTGATGATCGCCATCAGCCCCATGCTCGTATCGGCCATCGCCCACACGAGCGGCAGTTGCCCGACGCTGCCGAACATCACCATCCCGAGCACCGCGACGCGGAACAGCGGCAGCACGCCGCGCCGCTTCGTGATGAATTCGACGTTGCCTTCCGCATACGCGTAGTTGCCGATCACCGACGAGAACGCGAGGAAGAAGATCGCGACGGCCATGTAGATGCCGCCCCAGTCGCCGACGTGGCTCGAGATCGCGCGCTGCGTGAGCGCGGCACCCTCCATGCCGGTGCCGAGTTCGTACTGGCCCGACAGCAGGATGACGAATGCGGTCGCGCTGCAGATCACGATCGTGTCGACGAACACGCCGAGCATCTGGATCAGCCCCTGCGTGACGGGATGCCGCGTGCTCGCGGTTGCGGCCGCGTTCGGCGCACTGCCCATCCCTGCTTCGTTCGAGAACAGCCCGCGCTTCACGCCGATCGCGATCGCCTGGCTGACCGCATAGCCCGTCAGGCCGCCCGCCGCCTGCTCGAGGCCGAACGCGCTCTTCACGATCAGTGCGATCACGCCCGGCACCAGTGCGATGTGCGTGGCGACCGCGTAGACCGCGAGCGCGAGGTAGCCGATCGCCATCAGCGGCACGATCACCTGCGCGACCGTCGCGATGCGGCGAATGCCGCCGAAGATGATCGGCGCGCTCAGCAGCACGAGACCGAGGCCGACCGTCTCGCGGCTCCAGCCGAACGACGTATGGAACGCGTCGGCGATCGCGTTGGCCTGCACCGCGTTGAACACGAAGCCGAACGCGAGGATCAGCGACAGTGAGAACAGCACGCCGAAGCCGCGCGAACGCAGGCCGGTCTG
Source organism: Burkholderia metallica (assembly GCF_001718555.1). Lineage (NCBI taxonomy): Bacteria > Pseudomonadati > Pseudomonadota > Betaproteobacteria > Burkholderiales > Burkholderiaceae > Burkholderia > Burkholderia metallica. Next base: position 368,083 of record NZ_CP013401.1, on the reverse strand, counting down.
GATGTAGTACGCGGGGCCGCCGCGATAGCTGCCGTCCGGGTGCGACACCTTGAAGATCTGCGCGAGCGTCGCCTCGACGAATGCGGACGACATCCCGACGAGCGCCGTCATCCACATCCAGAAGATCGCGCCCGGCCCGCCGACCGTCAGCGCGACCGCGACACCGGCGATGTTGCCAGTGCCGACGCGGCTCGCGAGCCCGGTCGCGAACGCCTGGAACGACGAGATGCTGCCCGGTTCGCCCTTGCTGCCGACCAGTTTCATGCTGAGGAACAGCGCCTTCAACTGGATCATCCGGAACCGCAACGTGAACCACGCACCGGCGCCGAGCAGCAGCGCGATCAGCACGTAGTTCCACAACACGCCATTGATGGCGTCGATCAGCCCATGCACGAATGCTTCCATCCAGAGTCCTTGTAAATAGGGTCGGTCATATGCGGCAGCCGCGGACGCGGCCTGAGAGGCGACATGATATGACAGTTCTCAAGAATTATTACAAAATGAAAGGATTCGGCATCATGACAAATCAAGGGACCGATCTCTCCTGATCAGATGCGTCAACACGCCCCCGTCACCTTGGACACTCTCCCGTGACTGTTTGACACATTGCTCAGTCAACAGGACACGCAGAGGAAAGTGTTTCCGCATTTCGACTTTTCTCGGCCCTTACCCGGACGATACACAGCGGTAGCCGATCGGTCGACCAACCACGCGTCCTCAGCATCCCCACATCCCTAGCCGGCGCCCGGCTAATTCCGAGACAAGGAAGCGCGGTCGCATGCTCTCGGGAATCTCTTTTGATTTCGCTTCGTAGAAGTGTTCCGGACGACTCCTCCACGAATACGTGCCGGACAAACTCCTTGCAGGCAGCAAAAAAAAATATAACCGTCTCATTCTCAGGCATGCGAATCAACCATCGAAATCAACACTGCACGGGATATGAAATGACGAAGCATAACTCTTTGAAACAGACAAGCCACGCCTCTGAAGAAAAGCAACAGCCTTTGACGCGACGACGTCTTCTGGTCGCGTCAACCGTGCTCCCGTTTGGCACGCTGCTGAAGCACGCGACGGCCATGGCTCAGAACAACGTCCTCCCGCCCATCGAGATCACAGCACCGAGGCCGCCCGACTTTAATTTTGGCGATTTCGGTATCAAGGTAAACGAAATTCCCGGCGCCAACCCCGGCGCCGGAATGCCGGCACCTTCAATTTGCTTCAATCAGTACTGCACATCGAATTTCATGTTGCTTTTTGCGAACACGGGCAACATGATCCGCGCCACCGAGATGTTTCTCAAACATCTCCAAGTCTTCGGGGGCAACGACACAAAATTCTGGCGCAATCAATTAATGCTGGTGGGCGGCTTCACTCCTTGGCTGGCCATCGGTGGCTACAAATATTTGCCTGGCGCCAATCAATACGGATTCAATTTTGAACCTGGAACATATGCCAACATCACTGCGCTATTTGGCATCTATATCGGACAATCAAGCGGCATCCCGCCAACGAGCACATTCGCGTCGTACGGCAATCCGCTGATGTTCGTCGAAGCACTCAATCATTGGATACACGGAGACGGAACTCAACGAACCGTTCATATTGAATCACTCAACTTGAAGATGAGCATCCTCGATTTCTCGGAAATATCGAGAGCCATCGAAAATCCCGGGTATGGCCCCGGCATCTACTCGTTCGACACCGGTTTCAGCACCAACATCTTCAATCACGGGACAAAGGATCTCTGGAGTGCCGCAGTCTTTGGGCGAGTATCCGGCAGGGTACGTGGCACGCTTGAAATGCTGGAGGACGATACATATCGATTCGTCGGTTACTACTCACTCAATCCCGACAAGTTCGATGCAGATCCTTCAAACCGACCATTTCTGCAGGAGGCTGCGACGACGTTCCTATCCAAGCTCGGAGCCACCCTGGGACATAAGGACTATCAAATCAACTTTTTCGGTGAAAAAAGTCTCACGTTCTCTGGCCAACGACCTGTCAAGAATGCAGGCACACGCCCCCCGCAGGCAGTCCATAGGCCGTCGTTCGGTGGACTGATGCGACCGACTCGCTAGCAGGCCCCCGGGCGGCTCCGAAAATTCGACTGCCCGGGTCAACCGTCATTTTTTTCATGCCCACGTTGAGCACCTCATGATTTCCAGAGTCATACGCGGAATCCTACGGCTAGTTCTCTGGTTGGTTATCGCAGCGATCGGCACCTATGCGCTACTGTTCGTCGTCGTCGCGACTTCCCGATATGAGCGGACCGAAGGCAGTTGCCCTGACATGTCTCTCGATACGCTACGAAACAAGGTCCTGTTACGTCTCGAGGAACAAGGAATACCGCTGGACAGCATCCGGTTCGACGGAGCGCCGCAGTATCACGCATGGAAACTGGGCATGTGGGAATTCCCCCTGCTCATTGTCGAAACCAGATACATCGCGATGATCGACTGCAACGAACAGCTTTCAAGCTATTGGCAAGTCAAAGATCAGCCGGTCGACAAAACCGGACAAGCTCAGGATCGCCGATAACTTCAGAAATAAAAAAACCGGGCGCCCTTTCGGACGCCCGGTTCTCATCGAAACCCGCTCGCGCTATTCAGCTCAGCGCGGCAGTTCCGAATGCCCCATCAGGTACGCATCGACCGAGCGCGCGCACTGGCGGCCTTCGCGGATCGCCCACACCACGAGCGACTGGCCGCGACGCATGTCGCCCGCCGCGAACACCTTGTCTACCGACGTATAGTACGAGCGATCGCCTTCGGTCGCCGCGCGCGCATTGCCACGTGCGTCCTTCGCCACGCCGAACGCGTCGAGCACGGGCGCCGCCGGCTGCGTGAAGCCCATCGCGAGCAGCACGAGGTCGGCCTTCATCTCGAACTCGGAACCCGGCACTTCCTGCATCTTGCCGTCCTTCCACTCGACGCGCACCGCGATCAGCTTTTCGACCTTGCCGTTCTTGCCTTCGAGGCGCTTCGTCGCGACCGCCCAGTCACGCTCGCAACCTTCCTCGTGCGACGACGACGTGCGCAGCTTGATCGGCCAGTACGGCCACACGAGCGGCTTGTTTTCCTCTTCCGGCGGCTGCGGCAGCAGCTCGAACTGCGTGACCTGCTTCGCGCCGTGACGATTCGACGTGCCGACGCAGTCCGAACCGGTGTCGCCGCCGCCGATCACGATCACGTGCTTGCCCTTCGCGAGCAGCTGGTCGGCGAGCTTGTCGCCCGCGTTCACGCGGTTCTGCTGCGGCAGGAAGTCCATCGCGAAATGGACACCCGCGAGTTCGCGGCCCGGCACCGGCAGGTCGCGCGGCGTTTCCGACCCGCCCGCGATCACGACCGCGTCGAATTCTTCCTTCAGCGTGTCCGGCGAGATGGTTTCCTTCGCGAGACTGCCGATCGACTCGGGCAGCGGATCCTTGCCGATGAACACGCTGGTGCGGAACGTCACGCCTTCCGCTTCCATCTGGCGCATGCGGCGGTCGATCAGCCACTTCTCGAGCTTGAAGTCGGGGATCCCGTAGCGCAGCAGGCCGCCGACGCGATCGTTCTTCTCGAACACCGTCACGTCGTGGCCCGCACGCGCGAGCTGCTGCGCGGCGGCGAGGCCCGCGGGGCCCGAACCGACGACCGCGACCTTCTTGCCCGTCTTGTGCTCGGCCGGCAGCGGCTTCACCCAGCCTTCCGCCCAGGCCTTGTCGATGATCGCGTGCTCGATCGACTTGATGCCGACCGGGTCGTCGTTGATCCCGAGCGTGCACGCCGCTTCGCACGGCGCCGGGCAGATGCGGCCCGTGAATTCCGGGAAGTTGTTGGTCGAATGCAGGACTTCGATCGCCTGCTGCCAGTCCTGGCGGTAAACGAGATCGTTGAAGTCCGGAATGATGTTGTTGACCGGGCAGCCGTTGTTGCAGAACGGGATGCCGCAATCCATGCAGCGCGCGCCCTGGACCTTCGCGTCCGCGTCGGTCAGTGCCGCGACGAATTCCTTGTAGTGCTTCACGCGCGTGAGCGGTGCTTCGTACGCCTCGTGGCGGCGTTCGAACTCCAGAAAACCGGTTGCCTTGCCCATAAGGTGCTCTTCTGTTCGGTGTATCGGGTGGGGGAGCCGCGCGCGGCCATCAGGCGCGCGCGGCATTCGCTGTGTCGTTCGTCGCTCAGGCGGCCAGTTCTTCCTTCGCCGCCTTCTTCGCACCGATCTCGCCCAGCGCGCGCTTGTATTCGTGCGGGAACACCTTCACGAACTGGCGGCGCGCCGCGTCCCAGTTTTCCAGCAGCGACTTCGCGCGCGGCGAACCCGTGAACTGGAAATGACGCTCGACGAGCCCCTTGAGCAGCGCTTCGTCCGTCGTGCCCGCGTGCCAGAGAGCGCGGTCGACCGTACGCTCCTGCTCGGCCTGCTGCAGCACCGGCTCGAGCGCGACCATCGACTTGTTGCACTTCGCCGCGAACGTGCCTTCCGGATCGTAGATGTAGGCGAGACCGCCCGACATGCCGGCCGCGAAGTTGCGCCCCGTCTCGCCGAGCACGACGACCGTGCCGCCCGTCATGTATTCGCAACCGTGGTCGCCCGTGCCTTCGACGACCGCCGTCGCGCCCGAGTTGCGCACGCAGAAGCGCTCGCCCGCGACGCCGCGGAAGAATGCTTCGCCTTCGATCGCGCCGTACATCACCGTGTTGCCGCAGATGATGTTTTCCTCGGACTTGCCGCGGAAGTCGTTGGTCGGACGGATGATGATCCGGCCGCCCGACAGGCCCTTGCCGACGTAGTCGTTGCCGTCGCCGACGAGGTCGAGCGTCACGCCCTTCGCGAGGAACGCGCCGAAGCTCTGGCCGGCCGTGCCCTTCAGCTGGATGTGCACCGCGTCGTCGGCCAGGCCGTCGTGGCCGTGCTTCTTCGCGATCACGCCCGACAGCATCGCGCCGACCGTACGGTTCACGTTGCGCACCGGCTGGATGAACGACACATGCTCGCCGTTCTCGATCGCGGCCTTCGCCTTCTCGATCAGCACGTGGTCGAGCGCGCGCTCGAGGCCGTGATCCTGCACGTCGACGTGACGGCGCGCGACGTCTTCGCACTCTTCCGGCTGGTAGAACACGCGCGAGAAGTCGAGGCCCTTCGCCTTCCAGTGCTCGATGCCCTTGCGGGTGTCGAGCAGGTCGGCGCGGCCGATCAGGTCGTCGAACTTCGCGATGCCGAGCTGCGCCATGATTTCGCGCACTTCCTCGGCGACGAAGAAGAAGTAGTTCACGACGTGCTCGGGCTGGCCCTTGAACTTCGCACGCAGCACCGGATCCTGCGTCGCGACGCCGACCGGGCACGTGTTCAGGTGGCACTTGCGCATCATGATGCAGCCTTCGACGACGAGCGGCGCCGTCGCGAAGCCGAATTCGTCCGCGCCGAGCAGCGCGCCGATCACGACGTCGCGGCCCGTCTTCATCTGGCCGTCGGCCTGCACGCGGATGCGCCCGCGCAGGCGGTTCAGCACCAGCGTCTGCTGCGTTTCGGCGAGGCCCAGCTCCCACGGCGTGCCGGCGTGCTTGACCGACGACAGCGGCGATGCGCCCGTGCCGCCGTCATGGCCGGCGATCACGACGTGATCGGCCTTCGCCTTCGCGACACCGGCCGCGACGGTACCGACACCCACTTCCGACACGAGCTTCACGGAGATGCTCGAGCTCGGGTTCACGTTCTTCAGGTCGTGGATCAGCTGTGCCAGATCCTCGATCGAGTAGATGTCGTGGTGCGGCGGCGGCGAGATCAGGCCGACGCCCGGCACCGAGTAACGCAGCTTGCCGATGTATTCGGACACCTTGTGGCCCGGCAGCTGGCCGCCTTCGCCCGGCTTCGCGCCCTGCGCCATCTTGATCTGGATCTGGTCGGCCGACGCGAGGTACTCGGCGGTGACGCCGAAGCGGCCCGATGCGACCTGCTTGATCTTCGAGCGCAGCGAATCGCCGTCCTTCAGCGGAATGTCGCTGACGATCTCGTCGCCGATCACCGACTTCAGCGTCTCGCCCGACTTGATCGGAATGCCGCGCAGTTCGTTGCGATAGCGCTTTTCGTCCTCGCCGCCTTCGCCGGTGTTCGACTTGCCGCCGATCCGGTTCATCGCGATCGCAAGCGTCGCGTGCGCTTCGGTGCTGATCGAACCGAGCGACATCGCGCCCGTCGCGAAGCGCTTGACGATGTCCTTCGCCGGCTCGACGTCGTCGATCGGGATCGCCTTGGTCGGCTCGACCTTGAACTCGAACAGGCCACGGAACGTCATGTGCCGCTTGGTCTGGTCGTTGATCAGGTGCGCGTATTCCTTGTACGTCTGGTACGAGTTGCTGCGCGTCGCATGCTGGAGCTTCGCGATCGAATCCGGCGTCCACATGTGGTCTTCGCCGCGCACGCGGTACGCGTACTCGCCGCCCGCGTCGAGCATGTCGCGCAGGACCGGGCTGTCGCCGAACGCGTCGCGGTGCAGGCGGATCGCCTCTTCCGCGACTTCGAACAGCCCGATGCCGCCGACCTTCGACGCCGTGCCCTTGAAGTACTTCTCGACGAGGTCGCTCGACAGGCCGAGCGCTTCGAAGATCTGCGCGCCCGTGTACGACATGTAGGTCGAGATGCCCATCTTCGACATCACTTTCTGCAGGCCCTTGCCGACCGCCTTCGTGAAGTTGTAGACGGCCTTCTCCGGCGACAGGTCGCCCGGCAGCCCTTCGGCCATCTTCGCGAGCGTTTCCATCGCGAGATACGGGTGCACGGCTTCCGCGCCGTAGCCCGCGAGCAGCGCGAAGTGGTGCGTTTCGCGCGCGGAGCCCGTCTCGACGACGAGGCCCGTGCTCGTGCGCAGCCCTTGCTGGACGAGGTGCGTGTGGATCGCCGACGTGGCGAGCAGCGCCGGAATCGCGACGTGCTCGGCGTCCGTCTTGCGGTCCGACACGATCAGCATGTTGTAGCCCGACTTCACCGCGTCGACGGCTTCCGCGCACAGCGACGCGAGGCGCGCCTCGATGCCTTCCTTGCCCCACGCGACCGGGTAGCAGATGTTCAGTTCGTACGCGCTGAACTTGCCGCCCGTGTACTGGTCGATCGCGCGGATCTTCGCGATGTCCTTGAAGTCGAGCACCGGCTGCGACACTTCGAGACGCATCGGCGGGTTGATGTTGTTCGTGTCGAGCAGGTTCGGCTTCGGGCCGATGAACGACACGAGCGACATGACCATGTTCTCGCGGATCGGGTCGATCGGCGGGTTCGTGACCTGCGCGAACAGCTGCTTGAAGTAGTGATAGAGCGTCTTGTTCTTGTTCGACATCACCGCGAGCGGCGAGTCGTTGCCCATCGAGCCGACCGCTTCCTCGCCCTGCTGCGCCATCGGCGCCATCAGGAACTTCAGGTCTTCCTGCGTATAGCCGAACGCCTGCTGGCGGTCGAGCAGCGCGGCGCCCTGCGTACGGCCGGCCGCGACGTCCTCGGCCTTCGGCTCGATCTCGTCGAGCTTGATGCGCACGGCGTCGATCCAGCTCTTGTACGGCTTCGCGTTCGCGAGGTTGTCCTTCAGTTCCTTGTCGTCGATGATGCGGCCGTGTTCCATGTCGATCAGGAACATCTTGCCCGGCTGCAGGCGCCACTTCTTGACGATCTTCGATTCGGGAATCGGCAGCGTGCCGGCTTCCGACGCCATGATGACGAGGTCGTCGTCGGTCACGATGTAGCGCGCCGGACGCAGGCCGTTACGGTCGAGCGTCGCGCCGATCTGGCGGCCGTCGGTGAAGGCGATCGCGGCCGGGCCGTCCCACGGCTCCATCATCGCGGCGTGGTATTCGTAGAACGCGCGGCGGTTCTCGTCCATCAGCGTGTGCTGTTCCCACGCTTCCGGGATCATCATCATCACGGCGTGCACGAGCGGGTAGCCGGCCATCACCAGCAGTTCGAGACAGTTGTCGAACGACGCGGTATCGGACTGGCCCGGATAGATCAGCGGCCACAGCTTCGGAAGGTCGTCGGCCAGCACGTGCGACGCAATCGCGCCGGTACGCGCGTTCAGCCAGTTCACGTTGCCCTTCACGGTGTTGATCTCGCCGTTGTGCGCGATCATCCGGTACGGGTGAGCCAGCTCCCACGCCGGGAACGTGTTGGTCGAGAAGCGCTGGTGCACGAGCGCGAGCGCCGACACGACGCGCGGGTCCTGCAGGTCGCGGTAGTACACGCCGACCTGGCCCGCGAGCAGCAGCCCCTTGTAGACGATCGTGCGCGCCGACATCGACGGCACGAAGTATTCCTTGCCGTGCTTGAGCTTCAGCGCCTGGATGCGGTGGCTCGCGGTCTTGCGGATCACGTACAGCTTCCGCTCGAGCGCGTCGGTCACCATGATGTCCTTGCCGCGGCCGATGAAGATCTGGCGGATCAGCGGCTCGCTCGCCTTCACGGTCGGCGAAATCGGCATCGTATGGTCGACCGGCACGTCGCGCCAGCCGAGCACGACCTGACCTTCAGCCCGCACCGTCCGCTCGAGCTCCTGCTCGCACGCGAGACGCGATGCGTTTTCCTTCGGCAGGAAGATCATCCCAACCCCGTATTCGCCGGCCGGCGGCAGCGTCACGCCCTGCTTCGACATTTCCTCGCGATAGAACGCGTCCGGAATCTGGATCAGGATGCCCGCGCCGTCGCCCATCAGCGGATCGGCGCCGACCGCGCCGCGGTGATCGAGGTTCTCGAGGATCTTCAGACCCTGCTGAATGATCTCGTGGCTCTTCTTGCCCTTGATGTGAGCGACGAAGCCGACGCCGCAGGCGTCGTGTTCGTTTTGCGGGTCGTACAGACCTTGTGCGGCGGGCACCGCGGCGAGCGGCTGCTGGTGGTCGTTCATGGGGACACCGTCGTAAAGGGGGCCTGGAGGCCGTTGAACCATTTTCTTGTTGCCGTCGATCCCGCTCCCGACAGGAGACGGCACGGCCGACAGTGGATGGGCATGCTTCGCCCGGGCCACCGGAATTCGGAATATACGCGACGAATCAAAGGAATAGCAACAAAAACCGCTTGATCGAACCCCAATTAAATCAATGCCTTGATCTGGTGCCGTTTTATTGGGGTCGTATCGATTTGGTGCAAAAAAGAAGCGGCGCCCGCTGCGCCGCTTCCTGATTCGCCTTTCCGTGTTACTGCTGGGCCGGCGGTGTATTTTCACGCACCTTTCTGGGGCGTCCGCGCGGCAGCGGCGATACGCGCCGGTTCGCGGTACGCGCCGCCCACTCGCGGTAATTCTCGCCGCCGAGCACCCAGCCCTTCAGCGTCGCCTGTTGCAACTGGTCGGCCTGCCGCTCGTCGAGCGGCTGCTCGCACAGCTCCTTGTACGCACGCTGGCGGTCGAACGGCGTATTGCCGAGCGCCCAGTAGAGCGGATGGTCGGTGATCAGGCTGTCGACGGTGAGCCCGACGTGGTGCCGGTAGCTCGACCAGCGATAGGCCTCGGGCGTCGCGACGAGCTGCGCGCGCACCGGACTCATCTCGACCACGCGGCTCGCGAGCAGGAAATAGCGCTCGCCTTCGATCACGGTCGCGCGATAGCGGCCTTCCCACAGGGTGCCGCGCCGCGAATAGCGCCGGTTGAAATGGGCGACGTAGCGGCGGCCGACGGCCTGCATCGCTTTCGGCAGGCTCGCCTCGTCGCTCGGCGTCACGAGGAGTTGCACCTGGCGCGGCAGCAGCACGTAGGCGTGCACCGACAGGTGATGATCGCGCGCGGCGGCCTTCAGGCAATCGATGAAGAGTTCGTAGTCCTGGTCGTCGACGAACGCGGGTTGCTGATCCAGGCCGCGCAGTATCACGTGCTGCGGCTGGTCGGGAACGTAGAGTCGTGCTAACCGTGCCATGCTGAATGTCCGTTTGAACGCGTTAGGAAATACCCGGAGGTCCGAAAATGCGCACCTGCATAGAATGCCTGTCCCCGCGGGGCGTGAAAGCGTACGGTCGTACGAAACCTAGGGAGAAAACTCTAACTTACGAGCTTGTTTGGTTTTAAACGCTGTCGTCATAATGAGCACGCCTTTGATCGGAGGAGACACAATGAAACGAAAACTGGCCATTACGGGGGCCGCAGCGCTCGCATTTGCTTTCGCGGGCGGTACGGCACATGCACAATCCGCAGGTGATTTCTACGTCAGCACCGGCTGGCTCCACCTGGCCCCGCAAGACAAGAGCGACCCGCTCTACGTGTACGGCGTCGGCGGTACGCCCATCAATCAGTCCATTCCCAATACCGGCGCGGGGATCACCGATGCCGACACGCTCGGCCTCGCAACCGGATACTTCATTACCGACCACCTCTCCACCGAGCTCGTCATGGGGATACCGCCGAAGTTCGACATTACCGGCAAGGGTCAGTTCGACAAGTTCGGCGTGCTCGGCCGCGCGTATCAGTGGAGCCCTGCCGTCCTGCTTCGCTACCACTTCAACGACGCCAACGCGAAGTTCCGTCCGTATGTCGGCATCGGCGCGACGTATGTGTGGTTCACCGGCGCGAAGATCACGAACAGCAGCTTCGAGAACGGCGTGCTCGGCGGCCCGACCAGCGCGACGACCAGCAACCAGTGGGCGCCCGTCTTCAACGCCGGCTTCACGTACAACTTCACGAAACACTGGTTCGCCGGCCTGTCGCTTTCGTACATCCCGGTCAGCGTGACCGCGACCTTCACGACGGCCCGCCGCACGCCGGTCGGTACGCTCACGGAAACGTCGAAGGCCCACATCTCGCTGAACCCGATCGTGACGTACCTGAACGTCGGCTACCGCTTCTAAGCGTAGTCGAATATTTGGGGAATGGTTAATCCTGCTGCAATTTGTAGCGGAATTTTCGTGACGTAACGTCTCCACGATCCAAAACGCCCCGGCGGAAATCCCGTCGGGGCGTTGCTTTTTCGCGTCAGGACCGTTCGGATGCCGGCTTTGCCGGCCGCCGTGGCAATCGTCAGACGATGTCGATGTCGTCCAGCGCGGCGGGCCCGATCAGGTCGATCCGGTCCGTGCAGACCGCGTCGACGCCCCAGCGCGCGAGTTCGCGCGCCCGTTCGAGGTCGTTCACCGTGTAAACCAGGATGCGCAGCCCCGCCGCCTTGATCGCGCGCACCAGCGGTTCGTCGAGCCGTTTGTGGTCTGCATGCAACGAAACGCAGTCGAGCGCACCGACCACCTGCGCATGCCAGTCGTCCGGCACGGCCTCATAGAGCATCCCGCGCGGCAGCGCCGGCGCCGTCGCGCGCGCCGCTTGCATCGCATCGAACGAGAACGACGACAGCAACGGCGCAATGGCCGCATCGCGCCAGTACGCGGCCGCATCGGCCGCCACGCGCCGCCCGGTCTCGTGCTCGCGCCCCGGACACGGCTTGATCTCGACGTTCGCGGCCAGCCCGTGCGCGATGCAGCGCGCCGCCGCCGCGTCGAGCGTCGGCATCCGCTCGCCCGCGAAGCGCGCATCGCGCCACGCGCCCGCGTCGAGCGCGGCCAGCGCCGCATAACGCATGCCCGCCGCCGCACCCGTGCCGTTCGACGTGCGGTCGACCGTGTCGTCGTGCAGCAGGAACGTCACGTCGTCGGCCGACAGCTTCGCGTCGAACTCGACCATCCGGTGGCCGCGCCGCGCGGCCTCGTCGAGCCCGGCAAGCGTGTTCTCCGGCGCGAGCGTGCCGCCGCCGCGATGGGCGACGACGCGCGGATAGGGCCAGTCGGTGCGAAGGGTCATCGTCGGTCTCTCGGCGGATGCAACAGGTCAGCCGGCGCGCTTGCCGGTCTCGGGATCGAAGAAATGCAGCCGGTGCGCGGGCAGCGCGGCCGCCAGCGGCGTGCCCCGCGCGGGTCGGTCCGCATGCGGCAGGCGCACCGCGACGTCGTGATTGCCCCAGCGGCCGTGCGCGAGGTTGTCCGCGCCGAGCAGCTCGCACGAATCGACCGGCAGCGCGGCCTGCGCGACGCCCGGCTGCGGCGTCATGTGCTCGGGCCGCACGCCAAGCACCCAGTCGCGCCCGGTGGCGATCTCGGTGCCGATGCCGGGCGCGCCGGCCACCGGCAGCGCGGGGCCGCCGCCCGCGACCGTGAAGGTCGCGCCGTCTTCCGACAGCCGGCCGTGCATCAGGTTCATCGCGGGCGAGCCGATGAAGCCCGCGACAAACACCGTCGCCGGCTTCTCGTACACGTCGACCGGCGCGCCGATCTGCTCCGCGTAGCCGCGGTTCATCACGATCACGCGCTGCGCGAGCGTCATCGCCTCGATCTGGTCGTGCGTCACGTAGACGCTCGTCGTCGCGAGCCGCGCATGCAGCCGCTGGATCTCGAGCCGCATCTGCACGCGCAGCTTCGCGTCGAGGTTCGACAACGGCTCGTCGAACAGGAACACCGCCGGCTCGCGCACGATCGCGCGCCCCATCGCGACGCGCTGCCGCTGGCCGCCCGACAGCTCGCGCGGCCGCCGCGCGAGCAGCGGCTCGAGTTCGAGGATCTTCGCGGCTGCGGCGACCCGCGAATCGATCGTCGCGCGGTCGATCCCGCGGATCTTCAGCCCGTAGCCCATGTTCTGCGCGACCGTCATGTGCGGGTACAGCGCATAGTTCTGGAACACCATCGCGATGTCGCGGTCCTTCGGCTCCAGCGCGTTGACCACGCGATCGCCGATCGCGATCTCGCCGTCGGTCACGGTCTCGAGCCCCGCGATCATCCGCAGCAACGTCGACTTGCCGCAGCCCGACGGCCCGACCAGCACGACGAATTCGCCGTCGGCGATCTCCACGTCGATGCCGTGCAGCACGTGCTGCTTGCCGTCGTAGGATTTCCTGACGCCCTTCAAGCTCAGCGCAGCCATTCTTGGTCTTTCTCCCGGTTGCCGTCCGTCATTCATTTCTCGGAATCGACGAGGCCGCGCACGAACCAGCGCTGCATCGCCAGCACGACGACGAGCGGCGGGATCATGCCCAGCAGCGTCGCCGCCATCACGTATTGCCATTCGGTCGCGGCGTCGCCGCTCGCGATCATCGTCTTGATGCCCACCACCGCCGTCGACAGCGACGCTTCCGTCGTGATCAGGATCGGCCACAGATACTGGTTCCAGCCGTAGATGAACGTGATCACGAACAGCGCCGCGATGCTCGTCTTCGACAGCGGCAGCACGACGTCCCAGAAGAACCGCAGCGGCCCAGCGCCGTCGATGCGCGCGGCATCCATCAGCTCGTCGGGCAGCGTCATGAAGAACTGGCGGAACAGGAACGTCGCGGTTGCCGACGCGATCAGCGGCAGCGTGAGCCCCGCGTAGGTGTTCGTCAGATGCAGCGTCGACACGACCTGCACGGTCGGGAAGATCCGCACCTCGACCGGCAGCATCAGCGTGATGAAGATCAGCCAGAACGCCGTGTTGCGGAACGGGAAGCGGAAATAGACGATCGCGTAGGCGGACAGGATCGACACGGCGATCTTGCCCACCGCGATCCCGAGCGCCATCACGAAGCTGTTCACGAGCAGGCGGCCGAACGGCGCGGTCGTGCCGCCGCTGCCGTGCCCCCAGATGTACGCGACGTTCTCGAACAGGTGCGTGCTCGGCACGAGCGACAGCGGCACCGTGAACACTTCCTGCGCGTTCATCGTCGCCGCGCAGAACGCGACGTAGACGGGAAACACGATCAGCACGACGCCCGCGACCAGCACCGCGTGGCAGAACAGGTCGAAGCCCTTGCGATTTTCGATCATGCGTATTGCACCCTGCGTTCGACGAAGCGGAACTGGATCACCGTGAGCCCGACGACGATGATCATCAGCACGACCGATTGCGCGCCCGAGCTGCCGATGTCGAGCCCCTGAAAGCCCTCCGCGAAGATCTTGTAGATCAGCGTCTTCGTGCTCTGCGCCGGGCCGCCGCCGGTGGCCGCGTCGATCACCGGGAACGTGTCGAAGAATGCGTAGACGAGGTTCACGACCAGCAGGAAGAAGCTGGTGGGCGACAGCAGCGGCAGCACGATGTTGAAGAAGCGCCGCACGGGCCCCGCACCGTCGATCGCGGCCGCCTCGATCAGCGAGCGCGGGATCGCCTGCAGGCCCGCGTAGAAGAACAGGAAGTTGTAGCTCACCTGCTTCCACACCGACGCGAGCACGACCAGGAACATCGCCTGGCCGCCGTTCAGCGCGTGGTTCCACACGATGCCGTTCTTCGCGAGCGCATACGTGATCAGGCCGATGCTCGGGTTGAACAGGAACGCCCACAGCACGGCGGCGATCGTCGGGGCGACCGCGTACGGCCAGATCAGCAGCGTGCGGTACACGCGCGCGCCGCGGATCACGCGGTCCGCGCACGCGGCGAGCAGCAGCGACACGACGAGCCCGCTTACGGTGACGAGCGAACTGAACACGAGCGTCGTGCGAAACGAATCGAGATACAGCGGATCGGCGAACAGGTGCGTGAAGTTCGCGAGGCCGACGAATTCGCTCGACGTGCCGAACGCATCCTGCGTCTGCGTCGACTGCCACAGCGCGACGCCGGCCGGCCACAGGAAGAACACGGCGGTGATCGCGAGCTGCGGCGCGATCAGCAGGTACGGCAACAGGCTCGTACCGAAACGGGAACGGGATTGCATCGCGGATATCCGGTCAGGCGCAACGGAAAGGGGCCGCGCCGCCGGCCCGCGCGTGCATCCGTACCGGATGCGACGCGGCCGGCGGCGCGAAGCGATGCGGGCTCAGCCGCCCGACTTCTCGAAGCGGCGCAGCAGCTCGTCGCCGCGCGACGCAGCGGAATCGAGCGCGTCCTTCGGCGACTTCTTCTGCGCCCAGACCTGCTCGAACTCCTCGTCGACCACCGTGCGGATCTGCGGCATGTTGCCCAGGCGCAGCCCCTTCGTGTACGGCAGCGGCGGCTTGTTCAGCATCTGCTTGATCGCGGTTTCGGCGCTCGGGTTCTTCGCGTAGAAGCCCTGCTGGCGCGTCAGGTCGTACGCGGCCGTCGTGACCGGCAGGTAGCCTGTGTCCTGGTGCCACTTCGCGGCGACGGCAGGCGACGCCAGATACGCGAGGAATTTCGCGACGCCCTTGTAGGTCGCCGGATCCTTGCCGGCCAGCACCCACAGGCTCGCGCCGCCGATGATCGCGTTCTGCGGCGCGCCCTTCACGTTCGCGTCGTACGGCATCATGCCGGTGCCGTAGCTGAACTTCGCGAACTTCTGCACGTTCGCGAGCGCGCCCGACGACGTCGTCATGATCCCGCAGTCACCGCTGTAGAACTTCGCCGACGCTTCGTCCTTGCGGCCCGCGTACGTGAACGTGCCGTCCTTCGCCATCTGCTGCAGGAACGAGACGTGTGCGATCTGCTGCGGCTTGTTGAATTCGAGCACCGCGTCGGACCCGTCGAAGCCGTTGTTGCGGCTCGCGAACGGCAGCCCGTGCCAGGCGCTGTAGTTTTCGAGTTGGATCCAGCCCTGCCAGCCGGTCGTGAAGCCGCACGCCATCCCCGACTTGCGCAGCTTCTCCGCATCGGCCTTCACGTCGGCCCACGTCTTCGGCGGCTGGTTCGGATCGAGGCCGGCCTTCTTGAACGCGTCCTTGTTGTAGTACAGCACCGGCGTCGAGCTGTTGAACGGCATCGACACGAGATGGCCCGTCTTCGCGTCGCTGTAGTAACTCGCGATGGTCGGCACGAACCCCTTTTCGTCGAGCGGCACGCCGGCCTGCTTGAACACGTCGTAGACGGGCACGACGGCCTTCTTCGCCTGCATCATCGTCGCGGTGCCGACTTCATAGACCTGGAGGATCGCCGGCGCGTTGCCGCTGCGATAGGCCGCGATGCCGGCCGCGAGCGCCTGGTCGTAGGTGCCCTTGAACACCGGCACGATCTTGTAGTCGCTCTGCGACGCATTGAACTGGTCGGCGATCGCGTTGACCCGCTCGCCGAGCGCGGCCTCCATCGCGTGCCAGAACTGGATTTCCGTCGCGGCGAGCGCCACGTGCTGCACCCCGAACATCAGCGCGCCGCCCAGCGCGATCGAACGAACCAGTGTCCCCGCAGGCTTATTCTTCATCGACCTCTCCTATGAAAACGTTACCAACAGCGTGTGCAACATTCCCGTCGCCATTGAACCGGCGAAGTCTAGTGATCGTTTGTGACAGTCAGTTGTCGTTGATGACGAACAGGCGCTGATACTCCTTCAGCGCGAAGCGGTCGGTCATGCCGGCGATATAGTGTGCGACGAGACGCGGCTGATGCGCGGCATCGTCGGACTGGTACGGCGGCGGCAGCAGCCGCGGATCGTCGATGAACGCATCGAACAGCCCGGTGACGACGCGCTGGGCCTTGCTCGCCATGCGCATCACCTTGTAATGGCGGTAGAGGTTCTTGAAGAGGAACCGCTTGAGGGCGGCCGCCTGCGCGGCCACCGTTTCGCTGTGCGACACGAGCGGCGGCGCGGCGCGCACGTCGTCGAGCGACGCGGGGGCGACGCGCGCGAGATTGCGCGTCGTCTCGTCGATCAGGTCGACGATCAGCGTGTTGATGATGCGGCGCACCGTTTCGTGCACGAGCCGGCGGCCTTCGAGATGCGGGAATTCGGCGAGCGCCGCCTCGTAATGGCGCTGCCACAGCTCGACTTCGGCGAGCTGTTCGATCGTGATCAGGCCGGAGCGCAGGCCGTCGTCGACGTCGTGGTTGTTGTACGCGATTTCGTCGGCGATGTTCGCGAGCTGCGCTTCGAGCGACGGCTGGCGGCCCTGCAGGAAGCGCTCGCCGAGCGCGCCGAGCTTGCGCGCATTCTCGCGCGAGCAGTGCTTCAGGATGCCTTCGCGCGTCTCGAAGCACAGGTTCAGCCCGTTGAACGCGCCGTAATGCTCCTCGAGCTCGTCGACGACCGCGAGGCTCTGCAGGTTGTGCTCGAAGCCGCCGTGCTCGCGCATGCACGCATTCAGCGCGTCCTGCCCGGCATGGCCGAACGGCGTATGGCCGAGATCGTGCGCGAGCGAGATCGCCTCGACGAGATCCTCGTTCAGCCGCAGGTTGCGCGCGACCGAACGCGCGATCTGCGCGACTTCGAGGCTGTGCGTGAGGCGCGTGCGGAACAGGTCGCCTTCGTGATTGACGAAGACCTGCGTCTTGTATTCGAGCCGCCGAAACGCGGTCGAATGGACGATGCGGTCGCGGTCGCGCTGGAATTCGGTGCGTGCCGCCGGCGGCGTTTCCGGATGGCGACGGCCGCGCGACTGCGACGCGTGGGCGGCATACGGAGCGAGATGGGCTTCCAGCGCCGCCAGCGTCGGCGGCTCGGCCACCGGCGCAGCGGATGCGCGGCCGGCTTCGGGCAATGTGCTGCTGGATGTCTCGCTCACGTCTCCTCCATGTCTGGGGCGCCGGGGCGTCCGGGCCGCCGTTAGCGGGTCGTCTGTGCCAGTGTAGCGAACACGGCTTCGTCCGGCGCCTGCGTGATCACCGTATCGCCGAATCGCTTCAGCAGGATGAACTTGATCGCGCCGGCCTCGGCCTTCTTGTCGACGCGCATCAGGTCCATGTAGCGTGCGTCGCCGAGCGCGGGCGCGCGGGTCGGCAGGTGCGCGGCCGCAATCACCGCGTCGAGGCGCCGCCGCGACGCTTCGTCGAACAGGCCGAGCCGCACCGACAGGTCGCCGGCCATCACCATCCCGCAGCCGACTGCCTCGCCGTGCAGCCACTCGCCGTAGCCGAGCCCCGCCTCGATCGCGTGGCCGAACGTGTGGCCGAAGTTCAGGATCGCGCGCAGGCCGCCTTCGCGTTCGTCGGCCGCCACCACGCTCGCCTTGATCTCGCACGAGCGCTTCACCGCGTGCGCGAGCGCGGCCGGTTCGCGGCGGTTCAGCGCGTCGACGTTCGCCTCGATCCAGTCGAAGAATTCCGCATCGGCGATCGCGCCGGTCTTGATGATCTCGGCCACGCCGGCCGCCAGCTCGCGATCGGGCAGCGTGGTCAGCGCGCCGATGTCCGCGATCACGGCCTGCGGCTGGTAGAACGCGCCGATCATGTTCTTGCCGAGCGGATGGTTGATGCCCGTCTTGCCGCCGACCGACGAATCGACCTGCGACAGCAGCGTCGTCGGCACCTGGATGAACGGCACGCCGCGCATGTAGCACGCGGCGGCAAAGCCCGTCATGTCGCCGACCACGCCGCCGCCGAGCGCGACGAGCGTCGTCTTGCGATCCGCGTGATCGGTCAGCAGGCCGTCGAAGATCAGGTTCAGCGTTTCCCAGTTCTTGTACGCCTCGCCGTCGGGCAGCACGACCGTCGACACGCGCTTGCCGAGCGGCGCGAGCGCCGCGCGCAGCACGTCGCCGTAGAGCGGATCGACCGTCGTGTTCGTGACGATCGTGACGGACGAGCCCTTGATGTGAGGCGCGAACAGCTCGGTGCGCCCGATCAGGCCGGCACCAATGTGAATCGGATAGGCGCGCTCGCCCAGGTCGACGTTGACAGTAATCATGCTTGTAGCGGCTTGGCGATGACGCCTGCCAGTTCGAGTTGCATCAGCACCATGTTGACGAGACCGTTGACCGACGGACGGCCGGTCTCGATGACGAAATCCGCGCATTCGCGGTACAGCGGGTCGCGCACTTCGTACAGCGCTTCGAGACGCCCCTTCGGGTCGTCGGTCTGCAACAGGGGGCGGTTCTTGTCCTTGCGCGTGCGCAGCCACAGATCGTGCGGATTGGCGCGCAGGTAGACGACGACGCCGTTGCTTTTCAGGCAGTCGCGATTTTCCGGGCGCAGCACCGCGCCGCCGCCCGTCGCGAGCACGATGTTCTCGCGCTGCGTGAGATCGGCAATCACCTGGGTTTCGCGATCGCGAAATCCGGCCTCGCCCTCCAGTTCGAAGATCACCGGAATGCGCGCGCCCGTGCGGGCCTCGATTTCGTGGTCGGAGTCGAAGAACGTCCTGTCGAGACGACGCGCGACCGCACGGCCCACGGTGGTCTTACCCGCTCCCATAAGGCCGACGAAAAATACGTTTGCATGTGGGTCCCGCGCTTGCAACGGCTTCCTCTGCTTCAATCTTGCTGGTGTGTGGCGCAGCTTACTGGCAAAGCGGCTGCCTTGTCGAGCCTGCGCCGGCGGCTTCCGGCCCCGTTTTATCGGCATCCGTGCCGCCCGTGCCGCGTGCATCGCAGCGCGCATCGACGACGGTCGGCGTGATGAAGACGACCAGTTCGCTGCGGTGGTCGCGCTGCGCACGATGCCGGAAAAGCGCGCCCAGAATCGGTATTTTGCCCAAGAGCGGCACGCGCGTCACATCGTTCCGGTTCAGTTGTTCATAGATCCCGCCGATCGCGACCGTCCCGCCATTCTCGACCTCGACGCGCGTCTGCACGTGCTTCGTATGAATCGCCGGGCCGGCCGCCGTCGGCTCGCCGATGCTGTCCTTCGTCACGTCCAGGTCCAGCACCACGCGCCCGTCCGGCGTGATCTGCGGCTCGACCTCGAGCTTGAGCGTCGCGCGGCGGAACTGCACGCCGCTCACGCCGTTGCCGACCTTCGCCTGGTACGGCAGCTCCGAACCCTGTTCGACGATGGCCTTGACGCGATCGGCGGTCACCACGCGCGGGCTCGAAACGATCTGGCCCCGCCCCTGCGCCTCGAGCGCGCTCAGTTCGACGTCGAGCACGCGGCTGAGCGGCGCGGCGAACAGCGTAAAACCGGCGGTCGCCGCTTCGAAGCCGCCGAGCGGCCGCGCAGCAAGGTCGAGCGCGTTGTGCGCGCCGGCGGTGAACGCGGCGCCCTCGCCCGACGGCGGCCGCTGCTGCGCCCGCAGCGCGACGCGGGCGCCGAGATTGCGTGAAAACCCCTGCTCGCCCTCGACGATGCGGGCCTCGATCCGGACCTGCCGCGACGGCCGGTCGATCGCATCGATCAGGCTCGCGATCTGGTCGACGCGCGGCGCGAGATCGGTGACGAACAGCAGGTTCGTGCGCGGATCGGCCGCCGCCGCACCGCGCTTCGACAGCAGGCGCTGGCCGGTCGCGCCGGCCAGCAGGCGTTGCACCTCCTGCGCGCGCGGATAATGCAGCGCGAACGTCCGGCTCGCCAGCGGCTCCAGATCGGCGGCTCGCGCGTGCATTTCGAAGCGCTCGCGTTCGCGCGCAGCCAGCTCGGTCGCCGGCGTGACCCAGATCACGTCGCCCCGCCGGGACATCGCGAGCCCGTGCGTGTCGAGCAGCGTGTCGAAGGCATCGCGCCAGCGCACATTATTCAGACGTAACGTGACCGTGCCGCGCACCTGCTCGCCGACGACGATATTGAGCCCGGTGAACCGCGCGAACGCGTCGAACGCGGCCGCGAGCCCCGCGCCCTGCAGATTCAGCGAGATCCGCCGCGCATCGTCCGCGTCGCCCGGGTGCCGGGCAGCGGCGTCGCCCATCCGGGCCGGCGGCGCCAACGGGATCGGCGGCCCTTCCAGCCCGGGTGCGGTGGCGGCCGCAGGCTGAAGCGCCGCGCGAGCCGCCTCATCGAACGGCGGCGGGCCCGCGTCCGACCCTCCGGCGTTGTCCGCCCCGTCCCGCGCGCCTTCGGGGATCGGCAGGCCCGGCACCGACATATCCATCGATGCAGCGGCAGGCCAGACGGCCGGCAGCGGCGGCAGCGGCGGCAGCGGCGGCAGCGACGCGTTTGCACCGGGCGCCGTCAGCGCCGTGAACACCGTCAATCCCGCCCAGACAGCAAGCGCCCGACATCCGTGCTTCGTCATGGCCGCCCCCCGTCGTCCAGCGTGACCCGATACACGCCGTCCGCCGTCGCGAGCGTCACGGCGACGGGATCGACCCGCACCACCCGCGCGGCCCCGAGGCTTTCGCCGGGCGCCACGGCCGTGAACGCGCCGCCGCCCTCACCGTCACCGAACAGCGCGAGCCCGGCGCGCCCGTCGCGAATCGTGCCGGCCAGGCGCGCGGCCGGCCCCTGCGCGTCGGACGAGCCGGCGTCACCGAACGGATCGGCGCCGGGCGCATCGGCCAGCACCAGCGCCGATCCGCCGGTGGACGTTGCCGCCGGCAACGCCGGAAACACGTCGACGGACATTTCCACGCGCGCGGCCTCGTTGCTCCGTTCGACGCGCAAGGCGGTCGGCACCGCGAGCACCGGGAAGTGAGCCAGTCCGCCGACCATCCGCAGCAACGCGCGAAATCCGCCAGCCGCGACGATGCGCACCGTGCGCCGGCCGTCCGGCATCGCACCGTCGGCGCGCAGCGGTTCGATCGATACGCGGTGCAGCCCGCTCGACGCGGCGCGATCCGCCAGCTCCAGCATCAACGCAGCCCATTCCGGCGCGTGCGGCAAGCGATCGCCGTGCGCGGCCGCCGGATGCACGTCGCGCTGCCGCGAAGCGGCCGCCAGCACACGATGCGCGTCGGCCTCACGCCCCTGCGCCGCGACGAGCAGCACGCGGCTGTGCGCGAGCCCGCTCCAGTCGGCCGCATTGGCCAGATGAATGCCGCCCGCCAGCACGGCCGTGAAAGCGACCACGCAGCTCGCGCCATGCGCGAGCGCCGGCGACACGCGTCGCATGCCGCGCCGCCGGCCGGTGCTTCGCAGTGCGAGTCGATGTGCAAGCGCCGTCATGCGCCATCTCCGGACGTTTTCCGGGACGGCACCCCATCGTGCCAGCGCATTTGAACCGAGAACCGCAACGGCATCCCGCCCGGGACGACCGGCGCCTCCGACGCGGATTTCAACGTGTCGATATCGATCCGCCAGCCACGCTGCTCGCGCGCGATCCCCGCGAGCCATCGCGCGGCCGCCCGGTAGCTCGCTGCGCGCACATCGAGCACGGCGCCGGCTGACGTCGTGCGCAGCGCGTCGAGCCGGACGGTGCCGTCGCGCACCTGCGCCAGTGCGGCCAGCAGCCCCGCGACGTACCGGGATGGCGCGGCAAGCGCGGCCGCCCGCGCGTCGCGCTGCGCGGCGGCCGCCGCGGCACTGGCGGCGCGCGTCGCGGCCCCCACCTGCGGCTGCAACTGCAGCAGTCGCGCCTCCACGTTTGCACGCTCGGCATCCACCCGCCACCGCGCGCCGGCGGCGGCGCCCGTCCACAGGCCCGCGCACAGCATGCCGGCCACTATCGCCGTACCGCACTGCACGGCCCGACGACGTCGCAACGCCTGCGCCCGCCGCTCGCGATGCGGCAGCAGGTTGAAGCCGGCCGGCTCCGCGCGGCAGGCCGTCATTCCCACACCCCGCGCAATGCCAGCCCGAACGCGACCGCCATTGCCGGGTCGCCCGGCAGCCCGGCCGGGCACGGCTGCCCGCTCCAGCTCGTGCAGTCGAACGGCACCGCGACCGCGCCGAGCACATCGCCGATCTCGGCCACGGACGTATCGAAGCGGGCGATACATCGCGCGCTCCCGGCCACGAGTATGCAACTCACGGCCCCGAGCGCGCGCCGGCGCAATGCGTCGGAAAACGCCCCCGGCATCGCGCCCGGCAGCGTCAGCACCGGCGCGGCCAACGGACCGTCGATGCGCCAGCCCTGCACGCCCGCGTCATGGAACCAGAACGCCGCGTACGCGCCCGCATGCACATCGACTTCGAATTGCGCGGCATAGCGCAACGCGCGCAGCGCCGCGGCCGACTCGCCGTCGACCACCGTCAGATCGACACCCGCCTGCGCGGCCACGTCGATCCGCCGTTCGAGCAGCGCAAGCGGTGCCACGGCGACCTCGACCTCGTCCGCCACCGCGCCGCCGTCCTGCCGCCAGTCGAACGCGAGACTGTCCGGCGCCAGCCCCGAGATGCGTTCGGCCGCCTGCCGCGCGGCGTCTTCGACATCGTCCCGCCCCGCCAGGTCGAGCGTCGCGATGCGCATCTCGTCGTCGTGCAACGCCATCACGCCGCATGTGTCGCACCGCACGCCGGCCGCCGACAGCCTCGACACGGCGGCGGCCAGTGCACGTGCGACCGCCGCCCAGCGCGCATCCTCCGGCCCGTCCGCCAACCCGACCGGCTCCCGATCGAGCCCCTCGACGCACACCTGAGCGCTCCGGCCGCGCCGGCTCAGCACGACCACCCTCACCTCGTCCGCGCCGACGTCGATTCCCGTCGACCGGTGCCCGCCCTGCGCAAACCGCCCTGCCCATCGTCCCGTCATTCCAACCTCCCGAAATCGTCGCGGACCACGCCGCGTTTCCGAGACCTGATTCTGCAAAGCGGCGCGGGAGACCGACAGTCGGCCGAATGGCCAGCAACCGCTCGCGACGGCCGCGCGCGGGCTATGCTGCAAGCATGCCGGCCGCACCTTCGCGGCGGGTAGCCGCCCGCGTCAGGACCGGTCTTACCGGGCAGCTATAATCGCGGGACTGTTTTCCGGTATGCCTATGCAATCCACGACTCCTACGTCCCCGCCTCCTGCCCCGGAGCCGAAGAAGCGGCCCTGGTGGCAAAAAGCCCTGCTCGGATTCGCCACGATGTGTGTGGCGCTCGTCGTGGCCGGCGGCCTCGTACTCGGTTACGCACTCGTCGTCGCGTGGCCGAACATGCCGTCGCTCGACGCGCTGACCGACTATCGGCCGAAGGTGCCGCTGCGCATCTATACGTCCGATCACGTGCTGATCGGCGAATTCGGCGAAGAGCGCCGCGACGTCGTCCATTTCAAGGACGTGCCCGACTCGCTGAAGAAGGCGATCCTCGCGATCGAGGACGCACGCTTCTACGATCACGGCGGGGTCGACCTCACCGGCATCGTCCGCGCCGGCTTCGTCGCGCTGACGAACGGCCATGCGTCGCAGGGCGCGAGCACGATCACGATGCAGGTCGCGCGCAACTTCTTCCTGTCGAGCGAGAAGACCTACACGCGCAAGATCTACGAGATGCTGCTCGCGTACCGGATCGAGCGTGCGCTGACGAAGGATCAGATTCTCGAGGTCTACATGAATCAGATCTATCTCGGCCAGCGCGCGTACGGCTTCGCGAGCGCCGCGCGGGTCTACTTCGGGAAGGACCTGAAGGACATCTCGCTTGCCGAGGCCGCGATGCTCGCCGGGCTGCCGAAGGCGCCGTCCGCGTACAACCCGGTCGTGAACCCGAAGCGCGCGAAGGTGCGCCAGGAGTACATCCTGCAACGGATGCTCGAGCTGAACTTCATCACGCGCGAACAGTACGACGAGGCCGTCGCCCAGCCGCTCGTCGTCAAGGGGCCGGGCCGCGATTTCAGCGTACACGCCGAGTACGTCGCGGAAATGGTCCGACAAATGATGTACGCGCAGTACCGTGAGGAAACCTACACACGCGGCTTCAACGTCGTCACGACGATCGACTCCGCGGACCAGCAGGTCGCGTACACCGCGCTGCGCAAGGGCATCATGGATTACGAACGCCGGCACGGCTACCGGGGGCCGGAAGGCTTCATCGAGCTGCCGGCCGGCGCCGACGATCGCGAACAGGCGATCGACGATGCGCTGCTCGAACACCCCGACAACGGCGAACTGATCGCTGCAGTCGTCACGGCAGCCAGTCCGCGCCAGATCACGGTTGCGTTCATCGACGGCAGCAGCGCGACGATCGAAGGCGACAACCTGCGCTTCGCGTCGGGCGCGCTGTCGGCCAATGCGCAGCCGAATCGACGCATCCGCCCGGGCGCGATCGTCCGCGTCGTGAAGAACGACGCAGGCAAATGGTCGATCACGCAGTTGCCGCAGGTCGAGGGGGCGTTCCTGTCGATCGTCCCGCAGGACGGTGCGATCCGCTCGCTCGTCGGCGGCTTCGACTACAACAAGAACAAGTTCAACCACGTCACGCAGGCGTGGCGGCAGCCGGGTTCGTCGTTCAAGCCGTTCATCTACTCAGCGTCGCTCGACAAGGGCCTCGGGCCGGCAACCGTGATCAACGACGGTCCGCTGTATTTCAGCGCGGCCGAAACGGGCGGCCAGCCGTGGGAGCCGAAGAACTACGGCGGCGGCTTCGAAGGCCCGATGTCGATGCGCACCGCGCTGCAGCGCTCGCGCAACCTCGTGTCGATCCGGATCCTGAACCATATCGGCACGAAGTACGCACAGCAGTACATCACGCGCTTCGGCTTCGACGCCGAACGCCATCCGGCCTACCTGCCGATGGCGCTCGGCGCGGGCCAGGTCACGCCGCTGCAAATGGCAGGCGCGTACTCGGTATTCGCGAACGGCGGCTACCGCGTCAATCCGTACCTGATCGCCGAAGTCACCGATCCGAACGGCGCGATCGTCACGCGCGCGCAGCCGCTCATCGCCGAGCAGAATGCGCCGCGCGCGATCGACGCACGCAACGCGTACGTGATGAACAGCCTGCTGCAAAGCGTCGCGCAGCGCGGCACGGGCGCACGCACCAACGTGCTGAAGCGCACCGATCTCGCGGGCAAGACCGGTACGACGAACGACTCGCACGACGCGTGGTTCGCCGGCTACCAGCACACGCTCGCCGCGATCGCGTGGATCGGCTACGACAATCCGCGCAGCCTCGGCGATCGCGAAACGGGCGGCGGCCTGTCGCTGCCCGTGTGGATCGACTACATGAGCGCCGCGCTGAAGGGCGTGCCCGAATTCAAGCCGACGGCGCCGGACGGCGTCGAAACGCTCGGCGGCGAGCTGTACTTCACCGAGTTCACACCCGGTCACGGTTTCGTGTCGACGGTCGGCGTGCCGCAGGCGCCGGCCGCGCAGAACGTCGACGCAACCGTGCCGCATGTCGACGAGCAGGAAAAGCAGGACATCATGAACCTGTTCGCGCACTGACCACTGGTCCGGACATGAAAAAAGCGCCCCGCGAGGCGCTTTTTCTTTGGCACGACGCGTCGCGGCGCGGCCCCGGCTTCAGCCCGAAACGTTACGGCGCGCTGAACGTGATCGGCAGGCCGGCCTGCTGCGTCGCGTACTCCGTGAGCGCCGAGAAAAACTCGGTGCCCGTGCGCGTATCGCGCCACGCGCCGTCGATGAAACGGTAGTGGAAACCGCCCGCTTTCGCGGCGATCCACACTTCCTTCATCGGCGGCTGCAGGTTGACGATAATCTTCGAGCCGTTCTCGAACGTCAGCGTCAGGACGCTGCCGTTGCGCTCCAGATCGATGTCGTGATCGCCGTCGTTGGCGTCGTCGACGGTACGCTCGACGGCCGCCAGCACGGCCTCGGCACGGGTCAGGTATTCGGTATCGGACATGCTAAACTCTATCGATTCAATTGTTCAGGGACGATCATGCGAGTCGTTTTCCGGATGAGCGCGATTGTAGCGGCTTTGGCGATTCTTGCCGGCTGCGGTCAAAGCGGCGCGCTCTATCTGCCCACCGTGCCTCCGATGCCCAAGCCACTCCAGCAGCAGGACACGCCGCCGTCGGACGTGACACCGACCGATGAAAACGCGTCGTCCGACAGTGTGCCCGGTTCGTCCGGCACACCGCTCACGCTGTCGCCGGAATTGTCGAGCGGGGCATCGAGCCCGGCCGTCGCGAAGTAACGACATGACGAAATAACGGCGCGCCGCCGCCAGCACGGCTCGCGAAACGAGGCGATGACTCCCCGGTCATCGCCTTTTGTTTTTCCAGCCTGCGCCGTCATGCGCGCACGCGCCGCCATCCCCACGCAAGCAGCCGCCAGCCGAGCAGCGCGGCGACGATCGCCGCATACAGCTTCGGCTGCGCGAGATTGTGCTTGCCGGCCCGCATCCACCAGAAGTGCAGCACGCCGAACAGCGCGATCGCGTAGATCGCGCTGTGCAGCGTCGCCCAGTGCCGGCCGAGCCGGCGCACCATCGCGCGCGGCGACGTGGCCGCGAGCGGGATCAGCAGCACGAACGCGGCGAAACCGACCGTGATGAACGGGCGCTTGCCGACGTCCTTCAGGATCGCGACGACGTCGAACCACTTGTCGAACCAGAGGTAGGTCGTGAAGTGCAGCGTCGCGTAGAAGAACGCGAACAGCCCGATCATCCGCCGAAAACGCAGCAGCGCGGCGAACCCCGTCATGCGCCGAAGCGGCGTGACGGCGAGCGTGACGCAGAGCAGAACGAGCGTCCAGAGGCCCGTCGAGCGCGTGATGAACTCGATCGGATTCGCGCCGAGCCGGTCGGTCAGCCCGAACAGCACGAGACGCGCGAGCGGATAAAGGCCAGCCGCAAACACCAGACCCTTGGCCGGCGCGAGCCAGCGCGGCGCGGCCGGCCGGCGCGCCCCGGCCCGCGCAGCGGGCTCGGCGCCGGCTACTCGCGGCGGTGTCAGCGTCGAAGGAGGCATGTCGTTTCTCACCGGCGCGCTCAGAAATTCTTCTTCAGGTCCATGCCCTGATACATCGACGCGACGAGATCGCCGTAGCCGTTGAACATCAGCGTCTTGCGCTTCGGCGTGAAGAAGCCGTCCTCGCCGATGCGCCGCTCGGTCGCCTGGCTCCAGCGCGGATGATCGACGTTCGGGTTCACGTTCGAATAAAAGCCGTACTCGTTCGACGCGTACGTGTTCCAGCTCGTCTTCGGCTGCTTGTCGACAAAGCGGATCTTCACGAGCGATTTCGCGCTCTTGAAGCCGTACTTCCACGGCACGACGATGCGCACCGGCGCGCCGTTCTGGTTCGGCAGCACCTGCCCGTAGACGCCCATCGTCAGCAGCGTCAGCGGGTTCATCGCCTCGTCCATCCGCAGCCCTTCCGAGTACGGCCAGTCGAGCACCGGCGTCGACAGGCCGGGCATCTGCGACGGATCGGCGAGCGTGACGAACTGCACGTATTTCGCGTTGCCGGTCGGCTGCACGCGCTTGATCAGCTCGGACAACGGCACGCCGATCCACGGGATCACCATCGACCATCCCTCGACGCAGCGCAGCCGGTATACGCGCTCTTCGAGCGGCGCGAGCTTGAGCAGCTCGTCGAGATCGAACACCTTCGGATGCAGCACCTCGCCCTCGACGCTCACGCGCCACGGACGCGGCCGCAACGTGCCGGCGTTCTGCGCGGGGTCGCTCTTGTCGGTGCCGAATTCGTAGAAGTTGTTGTAGGACGTAATGTCCTTGAACGGCGTCACCTTGTCGGCCGCGACGAACTGCGGGTTCGTCTTGGCCGCCAGCTTCGCGGCCCGCGCATCGGGCGACGCATAAGCGGCCCATGCTGCGCCGCTGCCGCCGAGCAGCCCGCCCGCCGCCGCAAGGCCGGCCGCCTGCAATACGCGCCGCCGGTTCTCGAAGACGGCGCGCGGCGTAATCTCGCCCGGCGCAATATCCGCGCCGGTCAGGACGTTCCGCAAAGGGCGTTTGATCCACATCGTGTTGCTCCTCGTGCCTGCGCGGCGCGCAGCTTCATGAGCGTTCGACCCGACCCGTCTTGCGCCGTTCGACGCCCGGACCGCTCGCCCGTTACAAAAGAAAACCGCCGGGCACGCAGTGCGCCGGCGGTCTCATAGTCGGACGAGCAGCGGAAATCTTACAGCTTGCCGTAGCTGTGCAGCCCGGACAGGAACATGTTGACGCCGAGGAACGCGAAGGTCGTCACGAGCAGGCCGGTGAGCGCCCACCATGCGGCCACCGTGCCGCGCAGGCCTTTCATCAGGCGCATGTGCAGCCATGCCGCGTAGTTGAGCCACACGATCAGCGCCCAGGTTTCCTTCGGGTCCCAGCTCCAGTAGCCGCCCCACGCTTCGGCGGCCCACAGTGCGCCGAGGATCGTCGCGATCGTGAAGAACGCGAAACCAACCGCGATCGACTTGTACATCACGTCGTCGAGCACTTCGAGCGTCGGCAGGCGATCGGCGAGGACCCCGCGCTCCTTCATCAGATACGCGACCGACACCATCGCCGACAGCGCGAAGCTGCCGTAGCCGATGAAGTTGGCCGGCACGTGGATCTTCATCCACCAGCTCTGCAGCGCCGGCACGAGCGGCTGGATCTGCTGCGCATCGCGCGCGACCGAATACCACATCAGGAAGCCCACCGCCGCGCTGATCACCAGCAGCACGAACGCGCCGAGCGAACGCGTGCCGTAGTGGCCCTCGTAATACAGATAGAGCAGCGCGGTGATCAGGCTGAACAGCACGAACACTTCATACAGGTTCGACACGGGGATGTGGCCGACGTCCGCGCCGATCAGGTAGGACTCGTACCAGCGCACCATCAGGCCGGTGAAGCCCATCAGCACGGCGACCCACGTGAGCTTCTGCCCGATCGCGGAACCCGACTCCGAGCGCGCGAGCAGCCCGATCCAGTAGAAGATCGTCGCGAGCACGAACAGCGCGCTCATCCACAGGATCGCCGACTGGCTCGACAGGAAATACTTGAGGAAGAACGCGGAATCGGCGCGCGCAAGATCGCCCTGGTAGATCTGAATCGACAGCAGCGCCAGCACGGCGATCGACGCCATCATCAGCCGCGCGGGCTTCCAGCGCCAGCCGAGCGCGATGAGCGCCGGCACGGTGCCGATCATCACCGCCTTGTCGTAGTAATCCATGTGCGCGTTGTAGTGCACGAGCGCATAGCCCGCGCCCGCCACGAGCGCCAGTGCGAACAGCCAGTCGAGCAGCGACAGGCGCGCGAGGAACGGACGGTCGTCGAACAGCGGCGCCGTGGCCGGAGCCTGGGCCGACGCCCGCTGGGAAGAGGAAACGTGTGTGAGATCCATGATGTTACCGGGTGGAATTCTCGGAATCGGAACCGCCGCCGGCAGGCGTACGGGCCGTCGATGCCGCACCGGCCGGCGCGGCGTCGCGAGGTGCGGCACGCAGGGCGGCACCGGCCGCGTCGCGCGTCTGCACGAATTCTTTCTCGAAATCGAAGGTCTTGCGGGCCGTGGACATTGCCATCACCACATCGACGCCCGAACCGGCGTCCTTCAGCCAGAACCAGAGGCGCCGCTCGCGCACGTAGAACATCGAGAAGATGCCGGCGACCAGCAGCAGGCTGCCAAGATACACCAGATTCTTGCCGGGTGCGCGCGTCAACTGAAATACCGAAGCTTGCACCTGCTTGAATGAGTCAAGCTGCAAATAGACCGGCGATCCATACAAAAAGCTGTCGGATAGCGCGTTGATCGCGTTCTGCACGAAGCGGATCGTGTCGGTGCCCTGCTGCGCGGCCGGCTCGCCCGCACGCTCGCGCGCGATCTGCCAGACCTCCCACATCGAGCCTTCGAGCATCCGCAGCAGCAGGCTCGCAGCCTTCTCCTGCTCGGCCTTCGGCACTGAACGGTCGATGAACGTCGCGACGGCCTGGAAGCCGCCGATCGGCTGGCCGTCCGCGCCGCGGCCGACGCTGTCGTCGCTTGCAGCAAAAAGGGTCAGCACCTTCGATGCGCTGTCCTGGAGGCGGCTGCGCAGCGATGCGTCGGTGCCCGGCAGCGAACGCTGCGCAAAGCGCGCGGCGGCTTCGGCGCGCACGGACGGATCCTCGAGCGCGGCGCGCAGACGCATCCATTCGCCGATCGAATCCTGGCTGTCGGCCGGAATCCGCATGTAGCGGAACGGGTCGTTCGGGCTCGCGCGTACGCCGGCGAGGAACACGCGCTCGCCGTTCATGTCGACGGGCAGCATGTAGTTGTTGAATTCGCGCGCCTGGCCGTCCTTGCCGCGGATCTTGTACTGCACGGACGGGCCGATGTTGTGGAGCTGCGTCGGCTTCGACGTCTTCGCGCCGGAGCCGAGCCGCTCGTCGAACACTTCCTTCAGCGAGCTCGTCGTGGCGACACCGCGCACGTCCGGCTTGCCGTTCGCGTCGGCCATGTTCTCGACGTTGATCGCGCGGAAATCGGAGAACTCGATCGTGTCGCCGTCGGCGCCCGGCATCTGCAGCGGCGCCGAACTGCCGATCGTGCCCTTCACGGGGAAGGTCTTCGCGTTGCCGCCCGTCATCGGGTAAGCCGTCATCTGCATTTGCGAGCCGCCATCCTGGAAGCTCGACTGGTAGATCGACACGCCCTTGTACGTGAACGGCTTGTTGACCTCGACACGCGCCGGAATCTTCTGGCCGGTCTCGCGATCGATCACGACGATGTCGCTCGCGAACAGCTTCGGCATGCCCGTCGTGTAGTAGTCGACGATGAACTTGTTGAGCTGGATCGAGAACGGCAGATCCTGGATCAGCGAGCCGCTCGGCTGGTTCAGGATCGCGGTCGACACGAACTGCCCCTCGGGCACCCACGCATAGCCGCGGAACGTCGGGTTCGACGCGGACAGGCGATGGTCGGGCGCGATCTCGCTGATCGTCGCGCTCGTGTTGACCGGGCTCTTGCCGAACATCCACATCTGGAATTTGATCGGCAGGTTGCTGTCGAGCAGGCCGCCGATACAGATCACGACGATCGCGAGGTGTGCGGAGATGTAGCCCCACCGGGTCATCGCGCCGCGCTTCGCGGAAATCAGCGTCGCACCGTCGTTTTCACGCACGACGTGCTTGTAGCCGGCCTTGGTGACGAACGTGGCGAGCGTCGCCGCGACCGTCGCGCGCGTACCGGCAGCCGTGTACTCGGCCTTGTGGTGGAACGCGCGCAGGCTGCCTTCGCGAACCTTGTCCTTCCAGCTCTTCGCGTCGGCGAGCATCTTCGGCGCGTTGCGGATCACGCACAGCGAGATCGACACGACGAGGAAGATCAGGATCAGCATGAACCACCATGCGCTGTACACGTTGTACAGGCCGAGCGAGCGGAAGATGTCCGCCCAGAACGGCCCGAACTGGTTCACGTAGTTCGGATACGGATCGTCCTGGGTCAGCACCGTGCCGATGATGCTCGCGATCGACAGCACGACCAGCAACGCAATCGCGAAGCGCATCGAGCTCAGCAGCTCGACCGCGCGCTTCGACGCACCCTGACCCGACTTCGACTGCAACCCCGACGTGGTAACGCTCATTCAAACTCCGACTTAGGGGGAAACCGCCCCCGACACTTACTTGGTTCGCCTGGGGGCGCAGCCCCCCTCTCCGGCAAGCCCTTCCATCCTGGCCTGGCCCGGCGAGTGCCGACAAAAAAGAAGGGCGAGGCAACCGCGACGATGCGGCGCCCCACCCTTTTCTTGTTCTGACTCCGGCCGCCCTTCGGGCGCCCGGTCATGCCATTCGCGGCCGACCGCTCAACGCAGGCCCGCGATGTAATCCGCGACGGCCTTGATCTCGTTGTCCGACAGCCGCGTCGCGATCTGATGCATCGCCTCGTTGTTGTTGCGCGCACCGGCACCCTGCTGGAACGCGGTCAACTGCGCGACCGTGTAATCGGCCCATTGCCCGGACAGCCGCGGATACTGGACCGGAATCCCCTGCCCCGTCGGCCCGTGACAGCTCGCGCAGGCGGGAACGCCCTTCTCCGCGATGCCGCCGCGATAGATCTTCTGGCCGATCGGCACGGTGGCCGCATCGCGCGCGGTACCGAGCTTCGTCGTCTGCGACCCGTAGTACGCGGCGACGTTGCGCATGTCGTCCGCGCTCAACGCGCTCGCGAATCCGACCATCACCGCGTTGTTACGCACCGGCCCCTTCGCGCCCGGCTGCGTCTTGAAGTCGTTCAACTGCTTGACCAGATATTCGGGATGCTGGCCGGCGAGCTTCGGGAAACTGCCCGACGCGCTATTGCCGTCGGCGCCGTGACACGACGCACATACTTGCCCGGCAATTGCCTTGCCGCGGTCGAGATCCGGCTTGGCCGCATCTGCCGCGTTTGCCTCCGCTACGAAACCTACGAACCCTGCTGCAACCTGAAGCACCATCAGAGACTTGCACAGTCGATTCATTCGCACACCCTGTTTCGTCTTGTGGGAATTTGAGGTTCTGCAAAAAACGACGGCGTTCAGTCTACCGCAGAAGCCACATAAAAGCGCGAGGCAGGCGCCCGGTGGCCTTCGGTAAAACCGCCGTATTGTACAATATCGTGTTGAAAGCTCCCGCGCCTATCGGGGCTACCCCGCCTCCACCAAGCGGCTTGCGCCGCCCGTCCTTCCGGTTCCCATGGCCTTTCTGCTCCATCAAGCCCGCTTCTACACGACCGTCAACCATCTGCGCGACCTGCCGCCGACGGTCCAGCCGGAAATCGCGTTCGCGGGCCGCTCGAATGCCGGCAAGTCGACGGCGATCAACGTGCTGTGCAACCAGAAGCGGCTCGCCTTCGCGTCGAAGACGCCCGGCCGCACGCAGCATATCAACTACTTCTCCGTCGGCCCGGCCGCCGAGCCCGTCGCGAATCTCGTCGACCTGCCCGGCTACGGCTACGCGGAGGTGCCCGGCGCCGCCAAGGCGCACTGGGAAATGCTGCTGTCGTCCTATCTCGCGACGCGCTCGCAGTTGTGCGGCCTGATCCTGATGATGGATTCGCGCCGTCCGCTGACCGATCTCGATCGCCGGATGATCGAGTGGTTCGTGCCGACCGGCAAGCCGATCCACACGTTGCTGACGAAGTGCGACAAATTGACGCGGCAGGAAAGCATCAATGCGCTGCGCACCACGCAAAAGGGGCTCGATGCCTATCGTGACCAGGGCGTGCAGGGCAAGCTGACGGTCCAGCTGTTCTCCGCGCTGAAGCGCACGGGGCTCGACGAAGCGCACGAGCTGATCGAGAGCTGGGTGCGGCCGTCCGTCGCCGACGAAAAAAGCGAGCCTGTAGCACAATGAGCGGGCAACGCGCGGCCGAGATCGGCGGCGCGCACCTGACGGCGTCTGCGATTTCGGCCGGCTCATAAAAAAACCCGCCGTTGAACGGCGGGTCAAACAGCCTAATCGAAAAACGACAGGCACCCGCTCAGGGAGGAGAAGCGGGGAGCTGCACGCGACGCGTGCCGCTCGATCGCTATCATATACCAACGATCTCGAAAATGACCTAAGGGTTCCGCAAGGCCCTTACTGCCCTGATTTCCATTCAATCGCCATGAGCTTTCATCCGCTTCATCGTCCGCGCCGGATGCGCCGCGACGACTTCTCCCGGCGCCTGATGCGCGAAAACCGCCTGACCACGGACGACCTGATCTATCCGGTGTTCGTCGTCGATGGCACCAACGAACGCCAGAGCGTCCCGTCGATGCCCGGTGTCGAGCGCGTGTCGGTCGATCTGCTGATGCACGTCGCCGAGCAATGCGTCGAACTCGGCGTGCCCGTGCTGTCGCTGTTCCCGGCCATCGAGCCGTCGCTGAAGACGCCCGACGGCCGCGAAGCGGCCAATCCGGACGGCCTGATCCCGCGCGCGGTGCGCGAGCTGAAAAAGCGCTTCCCCGAACTCGGCGTACTGACCGACGTAGCACTCGATCCGTACACGAGCCACGGCCAGGACGGCGTGCTCGACGAGAACGGCTACGTGATCAACGACGACACGATCGAGATCCTGATCGATCAGGCGCGTGCGCAGGCGGAAGCCGGCGTCGACATCGTCGCACCGTCGGACATGATGGACGGCCGCATCGGCGCGATCCGCGAAATGCTGGAAAGCGACGGCCATATCCACACGCGGATCATGGCGTACTCGGCCAAGTTCGCATCGGCGTTCTACGGTCCGTTCCGCGATGCGGTCGGCTCGGCGTCGAATCTGGGCAAGGGCAACAAGATGACCTACCAGATGGATCCGGCGAACAGCGACGAAGCGCTGCGCGAGGTGCGTCTCGACATCGACGAAGGCGCCGACATGGTGATGGTCAAGCCCGGCATGCCGTACCTCGACATCGTGCGCCGCGTGAAGGACGAGTTCCGCTTCCCGACCTACGTGTACCAGGTGAGCGGCGAATACGCGATGCTGAAGGCAGCGGCGATGAACGGCTGGCTCGACCATGACAAGGTCGTGCTCGAATCGCTGCTCGCGTTCAAGCGCGCAGGCGCCGATGGCGTGCTCACGTACTTCGCGCTCGATGCCGCACGTCTGCTGAAGGCGCAGCGCTGAGCCGCACGACTGCCGGCATCAAGCGAAACGGCGGGACACTTCGGTGTCCCGCCGTTTTTTTTCATGAAGTCGACGCGGAAGCGGCCGACGTGCGCACGCGAATCCGCGTTAAACCGTCGGTACCGCCGCACGATCGAGACTACGCAGGAACGTCTCGGCCGCCTGATAGCCGACCACCCGGCCGATCTCGTTGCCGTTGCGATCGAAGAAGATGATCCCCGGCGGCCCGAACAGGTTGAAACGCTTCAGCAGCGCCTGATCGTCCGCGTTGTTCGCCGTGACGTCCGCACGCACGAGGTGAAGCTGCGCGAGCCGCTTCTGCACACGCGCGTCGGTGAACGTCAAATGCTCCATCTCCTTGCAACTCACGCACCAGTCTGCGTAGAAATCGAGCATCACGGGCCGTCCCGACGTCTTCAGCAACGCGTCGAGTTCGCCGCTGGAACGCACCGGTGCGAACGCGGCCTCTCCCTGCGCGGAAGGCGCACCGACGGCCGATGCACCGCCCGACGCAACCGTGCGTGCCGCGAGGATGGCCAGCGGCTTGACGGGGTCGTTGGAGCCGGCGGCAAGACCGACGAGCAGCGTCGCCGCCCAGATCGCGAGCGCGGCGCCGAGGCCGCGGCCGAGGCGGCGCCAGATCGACGCGGCACCTGCATGCGGCGTAAACAGGCCGAGCGCCGCGGCCGCGACGAGCAGCCACAGCGCGGCGAGCACCATCTTCACGCCGCCCGCGAGCACCGGCCACACGATCCATAGCGCGGCAGCGAGCAGCACGATCCCGAAGAACACCTTCACGCCGTCCATCCATGCGCCGGCCCGCGGCAGGACCGTGCCCGCGCCGACGCCGACGACGAGCAGCGGCACGCCGAGCCCGAGACCCATCGCGAACAGCGCGGCACCGCCGAGCAGCGCATTGCCGGTGTGCGCGATGAACGCGAGCACCGCAAACAGCGGCGCCGTCATGCACGCTCCGACGACCAGCGCCGACAGCGCGCCCATCGCGGCGACCGCGACGAAGTGGCCGCCCTGGCGCGCGCTCGACGCGTCGGCCGCGCCGTTCTGCCAGCGCGCGGGCAGCGCGATGTCCTTGCCCGAGATCAGCGAAATCGCGAACGCGGTGAGCAGCACGCCGAATGCGCCGAGCACCCACGGGTTCTGCAGCCACGCGCCGAGGCTCTGGCCAACCAGCGCGGCCGCGATGCCCAGCACCGTATAGACGAGCGCCATGCCGACCACGTACGTGAGCGACAGCGCAAAGCCGCGCGCATGCGTCGCGCGCGTGCCCTGGCCGATGATGATCGCCGACACGATGGGAATCATCGGATACGAACACGGCAAGAGACTCAGCACGACGCCGGCGACGAAATACAGCGCGACGATCGTGAAGAAGCCGTGCCCCTCCAGCAGCGACTGCGCGAAATCGGCGCTCGTCACCTTGTCGAACCAGCTGCCCGAAGCCGCGGCGCCATCGGCCGGCGCGGCCGCGCCCAGGGCCGCGCCGTCGACCTTCACGACGTGCTCGGCAGGCGGATAGCAGATGCCTTCGTCGGCGCACCCCTGCGACGTGACCGCGAGCTCGAACGGCCCCGCCGCCTGCTTGACCGGCACGTGGATCACGACCTCGTCGCGATAGGTCTCGACTTCCTTCTGGAACGTCTGGTCGAACTTCACGTGACCGGCGGGAAATTGCGGATCGCCGAGCGTCGCCTGGCCGCTCTTCACTGCGAACGCGAACCGCTCGCGGTACAGGTAGTAGCCGTTGGCGACCTTGAAGCGGACATCCACCTGCCCCGGCGCTTCGTTCGCGCTGAACTTGAACGCGACCGACGGATCGAGGAAATCGTCCGCCGCGCGCGCGGCCGACAGGCTGCCCAGCACGACCATGAACGACAACAGGACTGCGAGGAACCGCAGCGCACGCACGCGCACGGAAAGCACCATACCGTTAAACATGAAATAGACGTTGAGTTTCGCTGGTCACCCACTGGCCGTACGCGGCCGAGGCCGTCGCCTGCCACGAGACGATTTCGGGCGTCTCGTACGGATGATGCGCGAGAATAAATCGCTCCAGTTCGAGCGCCCGCACAGGGCTCGTCTTGAACAGCAACTGGATCTCGTCGGCCGTTTCGACCTTGCCCTGCCAGTGATAGCGCGACTTGATCGCGCCGAGCTCCGACACGCACGCGGCGAACCGCGCATCGAGCGCGCCGTCGGCCAGTGCCTGGGCCGTCGCCGCATCGGGCACCGTCGTCAGCATCAGCACCACTATCATCCGCGCCCTCCTGGCTGGTGTATCGACTCCTGCCGACACGGATTGCCTACCTGGGATCACGCCGGCTGCCCGTATCGTAGCGCAGCCCGCGCAACGCTGCCGGCGTCGTCCTGCGACAATCGATCGCAGCCGGCGCAGGACAAACAAAAAGGGCCAAGCATTTGCTCGGCCCTTTTCAGATCCTGCTACGTACGGGAAGCTTACTCAGCTTCTTGCACGTTTTCCGTTTCGTCGACTTCCGGACGATCGAGCAGCTCGACCAGTGCCATCGGTGCGTTGTCGCCGACGCGGAAGCCGAACTTCAGCACGCGCAGGTAGCCGCCCGGACGGTTCGCGAAACGCGGACCGAGCACGTCGAACAGCTTCGCCACCGAGTCACGATCGCGCAGGCGGTTGAACGCCAGGCGACGGTTTGCCAGCGACGGCTTCTTGCCGAGCGTGATCAGCGGCTCGACAACTTTACGGAGTTCCTTCGCCTTCGGCAGCGTCGTCTTGATGACTTCGTGCTCGATCAGCGAGTTGGACATGTTACGGAGCATAGCCAGACGGTGGCTGCTCGTGCGGTTCAGTTTCCGCAGACCATGACGATGGCGCATTTCAGTTTCCTTGATTCAAAGTTTTGATCCAGCTCTTCTATCGCACCTCGAACGGTGCACGGGCCGGTAACGAAAAAAAAGCAAGATGCGGATTTTAAAGGAAAATCCGCATCTTTGCCAACTACAGCTACAGCAGTGCTACAAGCAGGCTTACTTGTCGAGACCAGCCGGCGGCCAGTTCTCGAGCTTCATGCCCAGCGTGAGACCGCGCGAAGCGAGCACTTCCTTGATCTCGTTGAGCGACTTGCGACCGAGGTTCGGCGTCTTCAGCAGCTCGTTTTCCGTGCGCTGGATCAGGTCGCCGATGTAGTAGATGTTCTCGGCCTTCAGGCAGTTCGCCGAACGAACCGTCAGCTCGAGATCGTCCACCGGACGCAGCAGGATCGGATCGATCTGCGGTGCACGCGACGGCGCTTCGGCTGCCGTTTCCGTGCCTTCCAGCGCCGCGAACACGGACAACTGGTCGACCAGGATGCGGGCCGATTGACGGATCGCTTCTTCCGGCGTGATCACGCCGCTCGTTTCGATGTTCATCACGAGCTTGTCGAGGTCGGTACGCTGCTCGACACGCGCGCTTTCAACAGCGTAGCTCACGCGGCGAACCGGCGAGAACGATGCGTCGAGCACGATGCGGCCGATGATCTTGGCCGTGTCTTCGCCGTAGCGACGGACGTTGCCGGGCACATAGCCGCGACCCTTCTCGATCTTGATCTGAACGTCGAGCTTGCCGCCCTTCGACAGATGCGCAATCACGTGATTCGGGTTGATGACTTCGCAGTCGTGGGCCAGCTCGATGTCGCCGGCCGTGACAACACCTTCACCTTCCTTGCGCAGCGTAACCGTCACTTCGTCACGGTTATGCAGCTTGAACACCACGCCCTTCAGGTTCAGCAGCAGGTTGACGACGTCTTCCTGCACGCCATCCAGCGTCGAGTACTCGTGCACCACGCCCGCGATCGTCACTTCGGTCGGCGCGTAGCCAACCATCGACGACAGCAGCACGCGGCGAAGCGCATTGCCCAAGGTGTGGCCGTAACCGCGTTCGAACGGTTCCATGACCACCCTCGCGTGGTTCTCGCCCAGCGATTCCACGGCGATGATCTTGGGTTTCAGCAAACTGGTTTGCATGGGCTTTCCTTTTCAATACCCTCGGCTCGTTACACCGATAAGGCTGACCGGTAACAACCAGAAAATAAACAGCCGAGGCCCCTCCTTGCATGACGCAATCGGGATACCTCGGCCGTCAATCGGATTAACGCGAATACAATTCGACGATCAGGCTTTCGTTGATGTCGCCTGCGATTTCAGCGCGTTCCGGCATTTGCTTGAACGTGCCTTCGAACTTCTTCGCATCGACTGCAACCCAGCTCGGCATGCCGCCTTGCTCAGCCAGCGACAGCGCTTCGACGATACGCGCCTGCTTCTTCGCCTTTTCGCGGATCGCGACGACGTCACCTGCCTTCACTTGTTGCGACGGGACGTTCGCGACGACGCCGTTCACGGTGATCGACTTGTGGCTCACCAGCTGACGCGCTTCAGCGCGGGTCGAGCCGAAGCCCATGCGATACACGACGTTGTCGAGGCGCGACTCGAGCAGTTGCAGCAGGTTTTCACCCGTGTTGCCCTTGCGGCGGTCGGCTTCAGCGAAGTAGCGGCGGAACTGACGCTCCAGCACGCCGTAGATACGCTTGACCTTCTGCTTTTCGCGCAGCTGCGTACCGTAGTCGGACGTACGTGCGCCCGAGGTACGGCCGTGCTGACCCGGCTTGCTGTCGAGCTTGCACTTGTCGGCGAGCGAGCGGCGTGCGCTCTTCAGGAACAGGTCGGTGCCTTCACGGCGGGACAGCTTGGCTTTGGGGCCGATATAACGTGCCACTTTGCATTCCTTTATCAATCAGTCACGCGGATCGAAATCCGCGCTAGTCCGCTCCCTTTGGGGCGAACGGTGGGCTTAGTCAATCAAAAAAGCAACGCCCGTCGACGCTACGCGGCGACAGGCAATGCGCCAGCACGAACGTGCCAGCACATCTTTAGATACGACGGCGCTTCGGCGGACGGCAGCCGTTGTGCGGAATCGGGGTGACGTCCGAAATCGCGGTGATCTTGATGCCGAGGCCGTGCAGTGCGCGCACTGCCGACTCGCGACCCGGGCCCGGGCCCTTGATCCGCACTTCCAGATTCTTCACGCCGTATTCCATCGCGACGCGGCCAGCCGACTCGGCTGCGACCTGAGCAGCGAACGGCGTCGATTTGCGCGAGCCCTTGAAGCCCTGACCGCCCGACGTCGCCCATGCCAGAGCGTTGCCTTGGCGATCGGTGATCGTGATGATCGTGTTGTTGAACGACGCGTGAACGTGAACCACGCCTTCAGCGACGTTCTTCTTAACCTTCTTGCGAACGCGTTGCGCCGCGGTGTTCGAAGCCTTAGCCATTACGTTTTCCTGTAACTGTCAGTTCCGCTTACTTCTTCAGCGCTTGCGCTGCACGACGCGGACCCTTACGGGTACGTGCGTTCGTACGCGTACGCTGACCGCGCATCGGCAGGCCCTTGCGATGACGGACACCGCGGTAGCAACCGAGGTCCATCAGGCGCTTGATGTTCATCGTCACTTCACGGCGCAGATCGCCTTCGACGACAAACTTGCCCACTTCTTCACGCAGCTTTTCCAGGTCTGCGTCGGTCAAATCCTTGACCTTCTTCGAAAAATCGACGCCAGCTGCCACGCAGATGCTGCGCGAACGGGTGCGGCCGACACCGAAGATCGCCGTCAGGCCAATTTCGGTGTGCTGGTGATTCGGGATGTTAACCCCTGCGATACGAGCCATTGTTTTTCCTCAAACAAAAAGCGCAAACAAACGCGCGGTCAGCCTTGGCGCTGCTTGTGGCGCGGATCCGAGCTGCAGATCACGCGAACGACGCCTTTGCGCTTGATGATCTTGCAATTGCGGCAAATGCGCTTAACCGATGCCATCACTTTCATGATAATACCCTTTTTTCAAATCACTTCGCCCGGAACACGATCCGCGCACGAGACAGATCGTAAGGCGTCAATTCAACCGTCACCTTGTCGCCCGGCAGGATGCGGATGTAGTGCATCCGCATCTTTCCGGAAATATGCCCCAACACGACATGGCCGTTTTCCAGCTTCACGCGGAAGGTCGCATTCGGGAGGTTTTCAATCACCTCACCCTGCATCTGGATTACATCGTCTTTGGCCATAGTCCTTTCAACGCATCGGGATGTTGCCGCCCTTGAAGTTAGCCTTCTTGAGCAGCGACTCATACTGTTGCGACATAACGTACGACTGCACCTGCGCCATGAAGTCCATCGTGACGACGACAATGATCAGCAGCGACGTTCCACCAAAATAAAACGGCACGTTCCAGCGCAGCACCAGAAACTCCGGCAGCAGACACACGAAGACG
This sequence comes from Burkholderia metallica, assembly GCF_001718555.1. Taxonomy (NCBI): domain Bacteria; kingdom Pseudomonadati; phylum Pseudomonadota; class Betaproteobacteria; order Burkholderiales; family Burkholderiaceae; genus Burkholderia; species Burkholderia metallica. Next base: position 326,986 of record NZ_CP013401.1, on the reverse strand, counting down.
ATGTAGATCGCACCGGCCAGCGTCAGACGCGTGAGGATGCGGTCGATATATCGTGCGGTCTGATCGCCCGGACGGATGCCCGGAACAAACGCGCCGCTCTTCTTCAGGTTGTCCGCGGTTTCCCTGCTGTTGAACACCAGTGCGGTGTAGAAGAAGCAGAAAAACACGATTGCCAGCGTGTACAGCAGCACATAGACCGGCTGGCCCGGCTTAAGCGCTTCCGCTACGTTATGCAACGTATTGGAAATCCAGCTTCCCGTCGGCTGACCGGTACTGAACCAGCCGAGAATCGTTGCCGGGAACAGAATGATCGACGATGCGAAGATCGGCGGAATCACACCCGACATGTTCAGCTTCAGCGGCAGATGCGACGACTGCCCACCGTAGATCTTGTTGCCGACCTGGCGTTTCGCGTAGTTCACGAGGATCTTGCGCTGACCGCGTTCGATGAACACGACCAGGTAAGTCACCGCGGCAATCAGAACGACGATGATGATCGCCGAAATGATGCTCATCGAACCCGTACGCACCAGTTCGAACAACCCACCGACGGCGTTCGGGAACCCTGCTGCGATCCCGCCGAAGATGATGATCGAGATACCGTTGCCCAGACCACGCTCGGTAATCTGCTCGCCGAGCCACATCAGGAACATCGTGCCCGTCACCAGCGTCACGACCGTCGTCAGACGGAACAGCATGCCGGGATCGGTGACGAGGCCCGGCTGGTTTTCCAGCGCGGCCGCGATACCGAACGCCTGGAAGGTCGCGAGCACCACGGTGAAATACCGCGTGTACTGCGTGATCTTCCGTTGCCCAGCCTGCCCTTCCTTCTTCAGCGCCTCGAGCTGCGGCGAGACGATCGCCAGCAACTGCATGATGATCGACGCCGAGATGTACGGCATGATCCCCAGCGCAAAGATCGTGAAGCGGGAAAGCGCGCCACCCGAGAACATGTTGAACATGCCCAGGATGCCGCCCGCCTGGCTCTGGAACAGCTTAGCCAGTTGATCCGGATCGATGCCCGGCACGGGAATGTGCGCGCCGATGCGATAGACGATCAGCGCCAGGAGCAGGAACATCGCTCGCCGGCGCAGATCGCCGAATTTCGCCGTGCTTCGACCGGGTTTTGCAAGACTCGGGCTGTTAGCCAAGTACCTTCTCCGATGAATGCAAGTGACGACGCGCTACGCGTGTCACTCGGCGAACGAACCGCCAGCCGCTTCGATCGCAGCGCGCGCACCCTTGGTGGCACCGAGACCCTTCACGACGATCTTGCGCTTCAGTTCGCCCGTCGCGATGATCTTTGCGCTCTTCGTCAGCTCGCCGACCAGGCCGGCTTGCTTCAGTGCGAGCAGATCGATCTCGTCGACCGGCAGCTTCTCGAGGTCGCTCAGGCGCACTTCACCGACGAATTCCTTCGTCAGCGACGTGAAGCCGCGCTTCGGCAGACGACGTTGCAGCGGCATCTGACCGCCTTCGAAACCGACTTTGTGGAAGCCGCCCGAACGCGATTTCTGACCCTTGTGACCACGGCCAGCCGTCTTGCCGAGGCCCGAACCGATGCCACGGCCGACGCGACGCTTGGCGTGCTTGGCGCCAGCGGCCGGCTTCAGGTTATTCAATTCCATATCAACTCCTTGATCCGTAGGGCCGCTTACGCGATGACCTTAACGAGGTACGAGACCTTGTTGATCATGCCGCGGACCGCCGGCGTGTCCTGAAGCTCGCTGACCGAGTTGAGTCGGCGCAGGCCCAGGCCACGCACGGTCGCGCGGTGCGATTCGCGGGTCCCGATCAGGCTCTTAACGAGCTGAACCTTGACAGTTTTTTCAGACATGGTGACCACCCGGGCTTAGCCCAAAATTTCTTCGACGGACTTGCCGCGCTTCGCCGCGATGTCTGCCGGGGTGGACTGCTTGCGCAGACCGTCCAGCGTGGCGCGAACGAGGTTGTACGGGTTCGTCGAACCGTGGCTCTTCGCCACAACGTTCTGAACGCCCATCACGTCGAACACTGCGCGCATCGGGCCGCCGGCGATCACGCCCGTACCTGCCTTCGCCGGAGCGAGGAGGACAGCCGACGCGCCATGCTTGCCGTGCACTTCGTGTTGCAGCGTGCCGTTCTTGAGCGGCACCTTGAACATGTTGCGGCGAGCTTGTTCCATTGCCTTCTGGACAGCGACCGGCACTTCCTTCGCCTTGCCCTTGCCCATACCGATGCGGCCATCGCCGTCGCCAACCACGGTCAGTGCGGCGAAGCCGAGAATACGGCCACCCTTCACGACCTTGGTCACGCGGTTGACCGAAATCATCTTTTCGCGAAGGCCGTCGTCGCGCTCGTCAGCCTGAACTTTCGCTTGCATCTTTGCCATGACGAATTCCTTCCTTAGAACTTGAGCCCAGCTTCGCGAGCTGCCTCAGCCAGCGCCTTGACGCGGCCGTGGTAGCGGAAGCCCGAGCGATCGAAGGCGACGGATTCGATGCCGGCGGCCTTGGCCTTCTCGGCAATACGCTTGCCGATCAGCGTCGCAGCATTAACGTTGCCACCCTTGCCCGACTTGTCGGCGAGCTCGGCGCGCACTTCAGCTTCGAGCGTCGACGCGCTGGCGAGCACCTTGGTGCCGCACGGCGAGAACACTTGAGCGTAGATGTGCGTGTTCGTGCGATGCACGGCGAGACGCGCGACCTGCAGCTCAGCGATCTTGATACGCGTCTGGCGAGCGCGGCGCAGGCGAGATTGAGTCTTATCCATGATTGCGCACCCTTACTTCTTCTTCGTTTCTTTGAGGATCACAACCTCGTCGGAATAGCGCACGCCCTTGCCCTTGTAGGGCTCCGGCGGACGGTAACCGCGAACTTCCGCAGCTACTTGACCGACTTGTTGCTTGTTGATCCCCTTGATCACGATTTCGGTTTGCGTCGGGGTTTCTGCCTTGACGCCTTCCGGCATCTGGTGCACCACCGGGTGCGAGAAACCCAGCGACAGGTTCAGCTTGTCGCCTTGCGCTTGCGCACGATAACCGACGCCAACCAGCGTCAGCTTGCGCTCGAAACCCTTGGTCACGCCGTGCACGGCATTCGCGATGATCGCGCGCATCGTGCCCGACAGTGCATTTGCTTCGCGGCTTTCGTCCACCGGCGACAGGTTCAGCGTGCCGTCGTTGTTCGCCACGTTCACGAGCGGATTGACCGCTTGCGTGATGGTGCCCAGCGGACCCTTGACGGTAATCGTACCGTCGGCCAGCTTGACTTCCGCGCCTTGCAGCGCGATCGGGCTCTTACCTACTCGAGACATGTTTCTCTCTCCTCGGCTTTAAGCGACGTAGCAGATGACTTCGCCGCCGACGCCGGTAGCGCGCGCCTTGCGGTCGGTCATCACGCCCTTCGGCGTCGACACGATTGCCACACCGAGGCCGTTCATGACCTGCGGAATGTCGTTACGGCCACGGTACACGCGCAGACCAGGCTTCGACACGCGCTCGAGGCGTTCGATGACCGGGCGGCCCGCGTAGTACTTCAGCGCGATATTCAGTTCGGACTTCGCACCTTCCGCCTTGACGGCGAAATCGTCGATGTAACCTTCGTCCTTCAGGACTTGCGCGATTGCAACCTTGACCTTCGACGAGGGCATCGCAACCGATACCTTCTCGACCATCTGCGCGTTGCGGATGCGAGTCAGCATATCGGCGATAGGATCACTCATGCTCATTTACGTTTCTCCTATTACCAGCTCGCCTTGGTCAGGCCAGGAATCTCGCCACGGAATGCGATTTCACGAATCTTGTTACGCGCGAGGCCGAATTTGCGGAACGTGCCACGCGGACGGCCCGTGATCGCGCAGCGGTTACGCTGGCGGGTCGGGTTTGCGTTGCGGGGCAGTTGCTGCAGCTCCAGGCGTGCTTCGTAGCGCTCTTCTTCCGACTTGCTTTGGTCTTCGACGATCGCCTTCAGCGCTTCGCGCTTTGCTGCGAACTTCGCGACCAGGCGGGCGCGCTTCTTTTCACGTTCGATCAGTGCCAGTTTAGCCACGGTAACCTCAGTTTCTGAACGGGAACTTGAAGCTGGCGAGCAGAGCCTTTGCTTCGTCGTCGGTCTTCGCAGTGGTCGTGATGCTGATGTTCAGCCCACGCAGTGCGTCGATCTTGTCGTAGTCGATTTCGGGGAAAATGATCTGCTCTTTCACACCGATGTTGTAGTTGCCACGGCCATCGAAAGCACGACCCGACACGCCGCGGAAGTCACGCACGCGGGGCAGGGCAACCGTCACGAAACGGTCGAGGAATTCGTACATCGCCTGGCCACGCAGCGTCACCATCGCGCCGATCGGGTAACCCTGGCGGATCTTGAAGCCTGCGATTGCCTTGCGAGCCTTCGTGACGACCGGCTTCTGGCCGGCGATCTTCGTGAGGTCGCCAACGGCGTTCTCGATGATCTTCTTGTCAGCGATCGCTTCGCCAAGACCCATGTTCAGCGTGATCTTGGTGATGCGCGGCACTTCCATGACCGACTTGTAACCGAACTTCTCGATCAGGCCGGGCACAACCTTTTCTTTGTAAAACTCTTGAAAACGAGCCATTTTTTACTCCGCTGCGTCAGGCGCTCAGTACGGCACCGGTCGTTTTCAGGAAGCGAACCTTCTTGCCTTCCTCGACCTTGATGCCAACACGCGACGCCTTGCCATTCGCGTCGACCAGTGCGACGTTCGAAATATGCAGGGGCATCGTCTTCGCTTCCACGCCGCCCGTCGTACCCTTCATCGGGTTCGGCTTCACATGCTTCTTGACGAGGTTGATACCTTCAACCGTCACATGTTCTGCACCGACAGCCAGCACGACGCCGCGCTTGCCCTTGTCTTTGCCAGTGACGACGATGACTTCGTCACCTTTGCGAATCTTGTTCATCGCGACTCCTTACAGCACTTCCGGCGCCAGCGAAACGATCTTCATGAATCGTTCGCTACGCAGCTCACGCGTAACCGGCCCGAAGATACGGGTGCCGATCGGCTCGAGCTTGTTATTCAAAAGCACAGCGGCGTTGCCGTCGAACTTGATCAGCGAGCCGTCTTGACGGCGCACGCCCTTGGCGGTGCGGACCACCACGGCGTTGTAAATTTCGCCTTTCTTCACGCGCCCGCGCGGCGTTGCCTCTTTGACGCTCACCTTGATGATGTCGCCAATGCCGGCATAACGACGCTTCGAGCCGCCGAGCACCTTGATGCACAGGACTTCACGTGCACCCGTGTTGTCGGCTACTTCGAGCCGAGATTCGGTCTGGATCATGGTTTGTCTTTCCCAACTTAATCCGGATGCACCACCATGATGCATTCGGTCAGTCTTGGTCCCGTCAGCCAATCGGCTGCTTGGGTTGGAACAGCAGCGACGGCAAACGAAACCCGCCATCGCAATTCGGTGAATCTTTCGGACAGGCAGGCGCCAGTCCGCTTCCCCCACCAACTTCGCCCGCGACGGGGCTCCCATAAAGAGGGAAGACCGGGATTATAACAAATAATCCCGGTCACGCAAGCAAAAACTTTGCGATTTCAAGCACTTCGTGGGGAAGTGCCTGTTACTGCCTACTGCACTGCCGCTTAGATGACGCGAGCGGCTTCGACGAGGCGCGACACCGTCCAGGCCTTCGTCTTCGAAACAGGACGCGTTTCCTGGATTTCGACGAGATCGCCTTCGTTGTAGGTGTTCGCTTCATCGTGCGCGTGGTACTTCTTCGAGCGCACGACATACTTGCCGTAGATCGGATGCTTGACGCGGTGCTCGATCAGCACGGTGACGGTCTTGTCCATCTTGTTGCTGACGACCCGACCGACCAGCGTCCGCTTCAGCGAGGTTTTCACGCTATCGTTCATTTCTGGTTCGCCTTCTGAGTCATGACGGTCCGCACACGTGCGATGTCGCGACGAACCTTCTTCAGCTGGCTCGTGTTCGTGAGCTGCTGGGTCGCGAGTTGCATGCGCAGGCCGAATTGCGCCTTCAGCAGGTCCGCCAGCTCCTTGTTGAGCGCGGCCTGGTCTTTCTGGAGAAGTTCGGAAGCCTTCATGTTTTCTCCTTAGGCGCCGAGCTGGCGCACGATGAATGCCGTCTTCAGCGGCAGCTTGGCTGCAGCCAGACGGAACGCTTCGCGTGCCAGTTCTTCGGTTACGCCGTCCATTTCATAGAGCATCTTGCCCGGCTGAATCTCGGCGACGTAGTACTCCGGGTTACCCTTACCGTTACCCATACGCACTTCCGCCGGCTTCTGCGAAATCGGCTTGTCCGGGAAGATCCGGATCCAGATGCGGCCGCCACGCTTGATGTGACGCGTCATTGCACGACGCGCCGCTTCAATCTGACGTGCGGTCAGGCGACCGCGACCGATAGCCTTCAGGCCGAATTCACCGAACGACACTGCGTTGCCGCGCGTCGCCTTGCCGGTGTTACGACCCTTCTGCTCTTTACGATACTTTCTGCGTTTCGGTTGCAGCATCGTTATTCTCCAGTCTTGCCGTCTTCGGGCTTGCCGGCGCCGCGGCGCGGTGCGCCACGACGAGCACCCGGAGCGCCGCCTTCGCCGTCACGGCGCGGACGACGGTCGCCCGGACGCGCATTGCGACGCGGACGCTTGTCTTCGGCTACTTCTTCCACCATCGGTGCGTCGTTGCGGCCGAGCGTATCGCCCTTGTAGACCCACACCTTGACGCCGATGATCCCGTAAGTCGTCTTCGCTTCCGAGGTCGCGTAGTCGATATCAGCACGCAGCGTGTGAAGGGGCACGCGACCTTCGCGATACCACTCCGTACGAGCGATTTCGATACCGTTCAGACGGCCTGCGCTCATGATCTTGATGCCCTGGGCACCCAGACGCATCGCGTTCTGCATCGCACGCTTCATCGCGCGACGGAACATGATCCGGCGCTCGAGCTGTTGCGTGATCGAGTCAGCGATCAGCTGAGCATCGGTTTCCGGCTTGCGGATTTCTTCGATGTTGACGTGAACCGGAACGCCCATGCGGCGTTGCAGTTCCGTCTTCAGCTGCTCGATATCCTCGCCCTTCTTGCCGATGACCACACCCGGACGCGAGCTGTAAATCGTGATGCGCGCGTTCTTGGCCGGACGCTCGATGACGACCCGACCGACCGAAGCGTTCTTCAGCTTCTTCTTCAGGTACTCACGAACACCGATGTCTTCCTGCAGCATCGCCGCGAAATTGTTGTTGTTCGCGTACCAACGCGAAGCCCAATTGCGGCTGACAGCCAGGCGGAAGCCAGTCGGATGAATTTTCTGTCCCATCGTATGGCTCCTTAATTCCCGACCGTCACAGTGATGTGACAGGATTGCTTCTCGATGCGGTTACCGCGGCCCTTGGCGCGCGCGGTGAAACGCTTGAGCGATGCAGCCTTGTCGACGTAGATGCTCTTGATCTTGAGCTCGTCGATATCGGCGCCTTCGTTGTGCTCCGCATTCGCGATTGCCGACAGCACAACCTTCTTCACGATGCCAGCCGCCTTCTTCGGCGAGAACGTCAGAACGTTCAGCGCCTTGTCGACCGGCAAACCGCGGATCTGGTCAGCCACAAGGCGCGTTTTTTGCGCCGAGATGCGGGCACCGCGATGAATTGCTTTCACTTCCATCTTGATTGCCCCTTATTTCTTGGCCTTCTTGTCGGCTGCGTGACCCTTGAACGTACGGGTCAGTGCGAACTCGCCAAGCTTGTGGCCGACCATGTTTTCCGAGATGTACACCGGAACGTGTTGACGGCCGTTGTGAACAGCGATCGTCAGGCCGATGAAATCCGGCAGAATCGTCGAGCGACGCGACCAGGTCTTGATCGGCTTTTTGTCGCGCGAAGCTGCAGCCGCCTCAACTTTCTTCAGCAAATGGGCGTCGCAGAACGGACCTTTTTTTACAGAACGTGCCATTGCCTACTCCTTAACGCTTGTGACGGCGCTGGACGATCATCGTCGTCGTGCGCTTGTTGCTACGGGTGCGATAACCCTTAGCCGGCGTACCCCACGGGCTGACCGGATCGCGACCTGCAGCCGTCTTGCCCTCACCACCACCGTGCGGGTGATCGACCGGGTTCATCGCAACGCCACGCACCGTCGGGCGGATACCGCGCCAGCGGTTCGCGCCAGCCTTGCCGATCTGGCGCAGGCTATGCTCTTCGTTGCCGACTTCACCGATCGTTGCACGGCACTCGATGTGCACGCGGCGGATTTCGCCCGAACGCAGACGAACCTGCGCGTAGACGCCTTCACGTGCGAGCAGCATGGCCGACGTACCTGCCGAACGCGCCATTTGCGCGCCCTTGCCCGGCAGCATCTCGATGCAGTGGATCGTCGTACCGACCGGAATGTTGCGGATCGGCAGCGTGTTGCCTGCGCGGATCGGCGCTTCCGAACCCGACATCAGCTGTTGGCCGACCGTCAGGCCCTTCGGGGCGATGATGTAGCGACGCTCGCCGTCTGCGTAGAGCACCAGCGCGATGTTCGCGCTACGGTTCGGGTCGTACTCGAGACGCTCGACCTTTGCCGGGATGCCATCCTTCGTGCGACGGAAATCGACGATACGATAGTGCTGCTTGTGACCACCACCCTTGTGACGCGTGGTGATACGACCGTTGTTGTTACGGCCGGCGGTCGAGCTCTGCGAGTCGAGCAGTGCCGCGAACGGCTTGCCCTGGTGCAGATTCTTGTTGACCACCTTGACCATCGCGCGGCGACCCGGCGATGTCGGCTTAACTTTAACGATTGCCATGATTACTTGGCCTCCGCTTCAAAGTTGATTTCCTGGCCGGGCTTCAGGCAGACGTACGCCTTCTTCACGTCCTTGCGGCGGCCCATCGAACGGCCAAAGCGCTTCTGCTTGCCCTTCTGAACCAGCACGTTGACGGAATCAACTTCAACCTTGAACAGCAGCTCGACAGCCGCCTTCACTTCCTGCTTCGTGGCATCCGGTGCGACTTCGAACACGACTTGCTCGTTCTTGTCGGCAACCAGCGTCGCCTTTTCCGAGATCACCGGTGCGAGCAGGACCTGCATCAAACGATGATCGTTCTTGCGAATCTCGCTCATGACAGCAACTCCTCGATCTGGGCGACCGCAGCCTTCGTGACCAGCACTTTCTTGAAGTAGATCAGCGACAGCGGGTCAGCGTAGCGCGGCTCGACAATCGCCACGTGCGGCAGGTTGCGCGATGCCAGGTACAGGTTCTCGTCGACCGTATCCGTGATGATCAGGACGGAGTCGAGACCCATGGTCTTGAATTTTTCGGCCAGCAGCTTGGTCTTCGGCGCTTCGAGAACGATGTCCTCGACGACCGACAGACGGCCTTCACGGGCCAGCTGCGAGAAGATCGAGCAGAGACCTGCGCGATGCATCTTCTTGTTGACCTTGTGCGAGAAGTTTTCTTCCGGCGAATTCGGGAAGATACGACCACCGCCACGCCACAACGGGCTCGACGACATACCGGCACGAGCGCGGCCCGTACCCTTCTGGCGCCACGGCTTCTTCGTCGTGTGCTTGACTTGCTCGCGGTCCTTCTGTGCGCGGTTACCCTGGCGAGCATTCGCCTGGTAAGCGACGACGACCTGGTGGATCAGCGCTTCGTTGTAGTCACGACCGAACACGACGTCCGATGCGTTGACCACTGCACCTTCCTGACCATTTTCGTTCAGGAGCTTGAGTTCCATTATTTCGCCCCCTTGGTCTTGACGGCCGGCGTCACGAAGACCTTGCCGCCCTTCGCGCCCGGAATCGCACCCTTCACGAGCAGCAGCTTGCGCTCTGCGTCGATACGGGCGATTTCGAGGTTCTGCACCGTCACCGTCACGTCACCCATGTGACCCGTCATGCGTTTACCCGGGAAAACACGACCCGGATCCTGCGCCATACCGATCGAGCCCGGCACGTTGTGCGAGCGCGAGTTACCGTGCGTGGCACGGCCGGAGGAGAAGTTGTAACGCTTGATCGTACCGGCGTAGCCCTTACCGATCGACACGCCTTGCACGTCGACCTTCTGGCCCACTTCGAAAAGATCGGCACCGACCACGGCGCCATTCGACAGCTCGGCTGCCTTGGCCGCGTCAATGCGGAATTCCTTGAGGATTTCACCGGCTTCGACACCGGCTTTGGCGAGATGACCTGCCAGCGGCTTCGTCACGCGCGAGGCACGACGGGAGCCGAATGCAACCTGCACGGCCGTGTAGCCGTCGGTTTCAACAGTCTTGATCTGCGTCACGCGGTTGTCCGACACGTCCAGCACGGTGACGGGAATCGAATCCCCTTCAGCCGTGAAGATACGGGTCATGCCAACCTTGCGACCTACGAGTCCAAGGCTCATCATTTTCTCCATTCCCGACTGCGATTGGTCGGGGCTGATTTACAAAATGCCAGGCACGCAAGGCCCAACTTTTTTACGCGAATACGCGAAAAGCCAAGCAGTATAGCCCGACTTCTCGATTTTCGCAAGCAATCAAAGACTTAGCGCCGCCCGGCAAGCCGATCGGCGCTGGAAGCCTTACTGCAGCTTGATTTCCACGTCGACGCCAGCCGGCAGATCGAGCTTCATCAGCGCGTCGACGGTCTTGTCCGTCGGGTCGACGATGTCCATCAGGCGCTGGTGGGTACGGATTTCGAGCTGATCGCGCGACGTCTTGTTGACGTGCGGCGAACGCAGGATGTCAAAACGCTGAATGCGCGTCGGCAGCGGCACCGGGCCACGGACGATTGCGCCAGTCCGCTTCGCGGTATCGACGATTTCGGCAGCCGATTGATCGATCAGACGATAGTCGAAAGCCTTCAGGCGAATGCGGATTTTCTGTTGCTGCATGACGATTCCTTGAAAAGAGCGAGGCGATGTTGCATCGCCGGACACTAAAAGAACGCGAAACATGACACCTGCGGGGCGCGAAGCATCAGGTTCCGAACGGCACTTCCACTGCTAAGCCCGCGATTCTACACGAAAAATCGCGGCGGTGGCGTGCGTTTTTCGATGCGGCGATCCGGACGTCACAAAGAAAAACCGGGTGCCAGAACAAACTGGACACCCGGTTTCGACGGTGCAACCGCGCACCGCGGGAATCGCGGACCCCGTCGGGATCCGCGGATCGCCGATATTACTCGATGATCTTGGCGACGACGCCGGCGCCGACCGTACGGCCGCCTTCGCGGATTGCGAAGCGCAGACCTTCTTCCATCGCGATCGGAGCGATCAGCTTCACCGTGATCGACACGTTGTCGCCCGGCATCACCATTTCCTTGTCCTTCGGCAGCTCGATCGAGCCCGTCACGTCCGTCGTACGGAAGTAGAACTGCGGACGGTAGTTGTTGAAGAACGGCGTGTGACGGCCGCCTTCGTCCTTGCTCAGCACGTACACTTCAGCCGTGAAGTGCGTGTGCGGCGTGATCGAACCCGGCTTCGCCAGAACCTGGCCACGCTCCACGTCTTCACGCTTCGTGCCGCGCAGCAGGATACCGACGTTGTCGCCTGCCTGACCTTGGTCCAGCAGCTTGCGGAACATTTCAACGCCCGTGCAGGTCGTCTTCACCGTCGGCTTGATACCGACGATTTCGATTTCCTCGCCGACCTTCACGATACCGCGCTCGACACGACCCGTCACCACCGTACCACGGCCCGAGATCGAGAACACGTCTTCCACCGGCATCAGGAACGCACCATCAACCGCGCGCTCCGGCGTCGGGATGTACGTGTCCAGCGCGTCTGCCAGGCTCATGATCGCCACTTCGCCCAGCTCGCCCGTGTCGCCTTCCAGCGCCAGCTTGGCCGAACCCTTCACGATCGGCGTGTCGTCGCCCGGGAAGTCGTACTTCGACAGGAGTTCGCGAACTTCCATCTCGACCAGCTCGAGCAGTTCCGCGTCGTCCACCATGTCGCACTTGTTCAGGAACACGATGATGTACGGAACGCCAACCTGACGCGCCAGCAGGATGTGCTCACGCGTTTGCGGCATCGGGCCGTCTGCTGCCGAGCAAACCAGGATCGCGCCGTCCATCTGCGCCGCGCCCGTGATCATGTTCTTCACATAGTCAGCGTGGCCCGGGCAGTCGACGTGTGCGTAGTGGCGGTTAGCCGTTTCGTACTCGACGTGTGCCGTGTTGATCGTGATGCCGCGCGCCTTTTCTTCCGGTGCCGCGTCGATCTGGTCGTACGCCTTCGCTTCGCCGCCGAACTTCTTCGTCAGAACCGTCGTGATCGCTGCCGTCAGCGTCGTCTTGCCGTGGTCAACGTGACCAATCGTACCAACGTTCACGTGCGGCTTGGTCCGCTCAAATTTACCTTTTGCCATGATTCTCTTCTTTCAAAAAATAATCGATTGGTAGCTTCAGATTTACTTCGACTTCGCGCTGATGATCGCTTCAGCAACGTTGCGCGGAGCTTCAGCGTAGTGCTTGAACTCCATCGTGTACGTTGCACGACCTTGCGTCAGCGAACGCAGCGACGTCGAGTAACCGAACATTTCCGACAGCGGGACTTCGGCGCGAACGATCTTGCCGCCGCCAACCATGTCTTCCATGCCCTGGACGATACCGCGACGGCCCGACAGGTCGCCCATCACGTTGCCCATGTAGTCTTCCGGCGTCTCGACTTCGACAGCCATCATCGGCTCGAGGACGACCGGGTTCGCCTTGCGCATCGCTTCCTTGAACGCCATCGAACCGGCCATGCGGAACGCGTTTTCGTTCGAGTCAACGTCGTGGTACGAACCGAACGTCAGGTGAACCTTCACGTCGACGACCGGGAAGCCAGCCAGCACGCCCGACTTCAGCGTGTCCTGGATACCCTTGTCGACCGCCGGGATGTATTCACGCGGAATCACACCACCCTTGATCTCGTCGAAGAACTCGTAGCCCTTGCCTTGTTCGTTCGGCTCGAGCGTGATGACCGCGTGACCGTACTGGCCGCGACCACCCGACTGCTTGACGAACTTGCCGTCGACGTCCTTCGCCGTCGAACGAATCGTTTCGCGGTACGCAACCTGCGGCTTGCCGACGGTTGCTTCCACACCGAATTCACGCTTCATCCGGTCGACCAGAATTTCGAGGTGGAGCTCGCCCATGCCCGAAATGATGGTCTGGCCCGACTCTTCGTCGGTCTGCACGCGGAACGACGGATCTTCCTGAGCCAGACGGTTCAGTGCGAGACCCATCTTTTCCTGGTCAGCCTTGGTCTTCGGCTCGACAGCCTGCGAAATCACCGGCTCCGGGAACACCATGCGCTCGAGCACGATCGGGTTTGCCGGATCGCACAGCGTGTCGCCGGTGGTCGCTTCCTTCAGGCCGACCGCAGCGGCGATGTCGCCCGCGCGGACTTCCTTGATTTCTTCACGCTGGTTCGCGTGCATCTGCAGAATACGGCCGAGGCGTTCCTTCTTGCCCTTGGTCGAGTTCAGCAGCGTGTCGCCCGAGTTGACGACGCCCGAGTAAACGCGGAAGAAGATCAGCTGGCCGACGAACGGGTCGGTCATGATCTTGAACGCGAGCGACGAGAACTTCTCGTCGTCCGACGCCTTGCGCTCCGCTTCTTCGCCGTTTTCGAGCTCGCCCTTGACCGGCGGGATGTCGACCGGCGACGGCAGGAAGTCGATCACGGCGTCGAGCATACGCTGCACGCCCTTGTTCTTGAACGCGGTACCGCACAGCATCGGCTGGATTTCGCACGCGATCGTACGGTCGCGCAGCGCCTTGACGATGTCGGCTTCCGGCAGATCGCCTTCTTCCAGGTACTTGTTCATCAGGTCTTCGCTGGCTTCAGCAGCCACTTCGACCATCTTCTCGCGCCATTCCTTGCAGGTCTCTGCGAGCTCGGCCGGGATGTCGACGTAGTCGAACTTCGTGCCTTGCGACGCTTCGTCCCAAATGATCGCCTTCATCTTGATCAGGTCGACCACGCCCTTGAAGTTTTCTTCCGAGCCGATCGGCACCACGACCGGAACCGGGTTCGCCTTCAGGCGCAGACGGAGCTGGTCGTAGACCTTGAAGAAGTTCGCGCCGGTACGGTCCATCTTGTTGACGAACGCGAGACGCGGCACCTTGTACTTGTTCGCCTGGCGCCACACCGTTTCCGACTGCGGCTGCACGCCGCCCACTGCGCAGTACACCATGCATGCGCCGTCGAGCACGCGCATCGAACGTTCCACTTCGATCGTGAAGTCGACGTGGCCCGGGGTGTCGATGATGTTGATGCGGTGTTCCGGATAGTTGCCGCCCATGCCCTTCCAGAAGGCCGTGGTGGCAGCGGACGTGATCGTGATGCCACGCTCTTGTTCCTGCTCCATCCAGTCCATCGTGGCTGCGCCATCGTGGACTTCACCGATCTTGTGGTTCACACCGGTGTAAAACAGAATGCGCTCGGTCGTCGTCGTCTTGCCGGCGTCGATGTGAGCGCTAATACCGATATTGCGGTAGCGCTCGATAGGAGTCTTGCGAGCCACTTTGATCCTCTACTGGGATGACACGATGCAGCGTTGCTGCATCGTGCTTCAACACAAACGGGCGAGGCGCCTGAAAAGCGCACCCGCCCGGAATTTATTTCCGCTAAAGCCCAGCCAGGCGCTTAGAAACGGAAATGCGAGAACGCGCGGTTGGCTTCCGCCATGCGGTGAACTTCGTCGCGCTTCTTCATCGCGCCGCCACGGCCTTCGGCCGCTTCGGAGAGTTCACCTGCCAGGCGCAGAGCCATCGACTTCTCGCTACGCTTCTTCGCAGCCTCACGCAGCCAGCGCATCGCCAATGCCATACGACGCGACGGGCGCACTTCGACCGGAACTTGATAGTTGGCACCACCAACGCGGCGGCTCTTCACTTCGACCACCGGCTTGACGTTGTTGAGCGCAACCGTGAACACTTCCAGCGGGTCCTTGCCACCCTTGGTCTGGATCTGTTCGAATGCGCCATAAACGATGCGTTCTGCGACCGACTTCTTGCCGGACAGCATCAGCATGTTCATGAACTTGGCTACATCAACGTTGCCGAACTTCGGATCCGGCAACACTTCCCGCTTGGGGACTTCGCGACGACGCGGCATGATTCTTCCTTTACTTGTTCAGTTGGAGCTGATTCCAGCTCCGCGGCCACCAACAAACCCGATCACATCTTCACGACTAACCAGCTTGGCCGGGTGACCACTTACTCGACAGCACCGGCAATCCGGCACTCCCGCCTCGACCGCCCTGCGGCGATCCCTGATCAAAAACTGCTTACTTGGCAGCCTTTGCACGCTTCGCGCCGTACTTCGAGCGCGCTTGCTTACGGTCCTTGACGCCCTGGGTATCCAGCGAGCCGCGAACCATGTGGTAACGCACACCCGGCAAGTCCTTCACACGGCCGCCGCGGATCAGCACAACCGAGTGTTCCTGCAGGTTGTGGCCTTCACCGCCGATGTACGAAATCACTTCGAAGCCGTTCGTCAGACGAACCTTGGCGACCTTACGGAGTGCCGAGTTCGGCTTCTTCGGCGTCGTCGTGTACACACGGGTGCACACGCCGCGACGCTGGGGGCAGTCCTGCAGGGCCGGGCTCTTGCTCTTCGTCGTTTCCGACTGACGGCCTTTGCGAACCAGTTGGTTGATGGTTGGCATTGTTTATTCCTGAAATTGAACAAAATCTGCGCATCGATTTCGGGCAAAGCGAGAATCGGCGCACAGTTGACTTCCGAACCGGCGAATTGGACGCGAACCTTCGAACGCGACTCGGCCCGCCGGATACCGGAACCCAACATCATATTCCGGAAATACCAACGAAGTCAACGGCTTGCGTGATTCGCCGCCGGGGCCGCGCGGTTCCTCGGAAGGGTCGGAGCATCCGTGTCACGCCGATTCGATGACGTCGATGATCTCGTCGCCGAAGCGCTCGAGCTTGCGCACGCCCATGCCGGGGATGTGGCGCAGGTCCTCGATCGTCTCCGGCGCGTTGCGCGCGATTTCGGCGAGTGTCGCATCGTGGAAGATCACGTAGGCCGGCACGCCGTCCGTCTTCGCGGTTTCCGCACGCCACGCGCGCAGCGCATCCCATCGTGCGCGCTCGCGCGTGCCCATGCCGGCCGTCGGATCGACGCGCGTGCCGCTGCGGCTCGACGATTGCCGCGTGCGCTGCGGCTTCACGTAGCGGCGCAGCGTGACCTTCTCCTCGTTCTTCAGCACGGGCTTCGCGGCTTCGGTCAGCATGAGCGCGCCGAAGCCGCCGTGATCGACCGCCAGGTAGCCGTATGCGACGAGCTGCCGGAAAATCGCGCGCCACTCGGGCTCGGACAGCGACGCGCCGATCCCGAACGTCGTGAGCTTGTCGTGGCCGCGCTGCAACACCTTCTCGGTGCGCCCGCCGCGCAGGATCTCGATCAGGTGGCTCGAGCCGAAGTTGAACCCGCTCGCACGCTGCGCGCGGAACACGCACGACAGCGCCATCTGCGCCTCGCGCGTCGCGTCCCACGAATCGGGCGGCTCGAGGCACGTGTCGCAGTTGCCGCACGGCTGGCTCGCCTCGCCGAAGTAGTTCAGCAGCCGCACACGGCGGCACGAGATCGTCTCGCACAGCCCGAGCAGCGCGTCGAGCTTCGACGTCTGCACGCGCTTGTGCGCGTCGTCGGCATCGGACTCGTCGATCATCTTGCGCTGCTGGACGACGTCGCCGAGCCCGTACGCCATCCACGCGTTCGCGGGCATCCCGTCGCGGCCGGCGCGGCCCGTTTCCTGGTAATAGCCTTCGACGCTCTTCGGCAGATCCAGGTGCGCGACGAAACGCACGTCCGGCTTGTCGATGCCCATGCCGAACGCGATCGTCGCGCACATCACGATGCCCTCCTCGCGCTGGAACATCTCCTGATGCTTCTGCCGCACCTCGAACTCCATCCCCGCGTGATACGGCAGCGCGCGCACGCCCTGCGCCTTCAGCCACTCGGCCGTTTCCTCGACCTTGCGGCGCGACAGGCAGTAGACGACGCCCGCGTCCGTCGTGCCGTCGGGATTCGTGTGCTCGGCGCGGATGAAATCGAGCAGCTGCGAACGCGCGTTGTCCTTCTCGACGATCCGGTATCGGATGTTCGGGCGGTCGAAGCTCGACACGAACACGCGTGCATCGTCGAGCGCGAGGCGGTGGATGATCTCGTCGCGCGTGATCGCGTCTGCCGTGGCGGTCAGCGCGATGCGCGGCACCGACGGGAACCGTTCGTGCAGCACCGACAGCTGGATGTATTCCGGACGGAAATCGTGCCCCCATTGCGACACGCAGTGCGCTTCGTCGATCGCGAACAGGCCGATCTTCGCGCGCTCGAGCAGATCGAGGAAGCGCCCCGTC
The DNA here is from genome assembly GCF_001718555.1 of Burkholderia metallica. Classification (NCBI taxonomy): domain Bacteria; kingdom Pseudomonadati; phylum Pseudomonadota; class Betaproteobacteria; order Burkholderiales; family Burkholderiaceae; genus Burkholderia; species Burkholderia metallica. The sequence goes on along the minus strand of NZ_CP013401.1, from coordinate 309,688 downwards.
ATCAGCCGTTCCGGCGCGACGTACAGCAGGTCGATTTCGCCTTCGCGCAGCGCACGCTCGGTGGCCGCGGCTTCGGCACCCGACAGCGTCGAATTCAGGTATGCCGCGCGCACGCCCACTTCGCTCAGTGCGGCGACCTGGTCCTGCATCAGCGCGATCAGCGGCGACACGACGATACCGGCACCCTGCCCGGCCTCGCGGCGCAGCAGTGCGGGAATCTGATAGCACAGCGACTTGCCGCCGCCGGTCGGCATCAGCACGAGGCAATCGCCGCCGCCGGCGACGTGCTCGACGATCTCACCCTGCTGGCCGCGAAAGGCGGGATAACCAAATACTTCGTCGAGGATTTCGAGGGCGCGGGACATGAATGAGGGCAGGCGGCTAGACAGTGACCGCAATTTTAACAACCCGCTCGCGCGACGCGCGGCGAATCGTACGGTTTTGGCCGATCGGCCAGGGTTCGTTCGCGTGGATGACGGGCCCCATCGGTACTGCGCAGGCGCGTCGTGCACGTGAACGACAGATGAAAAAAAACCGCCCGGCAAAACCGGGCGGCTTCGGTGACAGCTATGACAGCAAGGCAACGCGGCTCGCGCCGCCCGCACTTACTCGGCCGTCGGGTGTTGCTGCGGCTCTTCTGCCGGCGCGCTCGGCGTGCCGAAGTCGAATGCCTCTTCCGCTGCGATCTGGTCGAAACGCTCGCGATCCGACGATTCCTTCGCCTTGCGTGCCTTGTGGAACGCGAGACCCGTACCGGCCGGAATCAGACGGCCGACGATCACGTTTTCCTTCAGACCGCGCAGATCGTCGCGCTTGCCCATGATCGCCGCTTCGGTCAGCACGCGGGTCGTTTCCTGGAACGATGCCGCGGAGATGAACGAGTCGGTCGACAGCGATGCCTTCGTGATACCGAGCAGCACGTTATCGTACGAAGCCGGGCGCTTGCCCTCGGCGATCATGCGATCGTTCTCGTCCAGCATGTCGGAACGCTCGACCTGTTCGCCCGGGATGAAGCGCGTATCGCCGTTGTCGGTGATCTGCACACGACGCAGCATCTGGCGAACGATCACCTCGATGTGCTTGTCGTTGATCTTCACGCCCTGCAGACGATACACGTCCTGCACTTCGTCGACGATGTAGCGCGACAGCGCCTCGATACCCTGCAGACGCAGGATGTCGTGCGGATCGGCCGGACCGTCCACGATCATTTCGCCCTTGTTGACGACCTGGGCATCGTGAACCAGAACCTGCTTTTCCTTCGCGATCAGGAACTCGTGCTGATTGCCCTCGAGGTCCGTGATGACGAGACGCTGCTTGCCCTTCGTGTCCTTACCGAACGACGTCGTACCGGTGACTTCCGCGAGAATGCCGGCATCCTTCGGCGAACGCGCTTCGAACAGTTCCGCCACCCGCGGCAGACCGCCGGTAATGTCACGCGTCTTCTGCGCTTCCGTCGGGATACGTGCGAGCACTTCACCGACCTGCACCTGCTGGCCATCCTTCACGGTGATCAGTGCGCCGACCTGGAAGCCGATCTGCACTGCGTGCTCCGTGCCCGGAATCTTCACCTCCTCGCCGTTCGCGTCGAGCAGCTTGACCTGCGGACGCACGCTCTTCGAAGCCTGCGAGCCACGACGCTTCACGTCGATCACGACCAGCGTCGACAGGCCGGTCACGTCGTCGATCTGCTTCGCGACGGTCACGCCTTCCTCGACGTTCTCGAACTTCACCGTACCACCGTACTCGGTGATGATCGGACGCGTCAGCGGATCCCACGTGGCGAGCTGCGTGCCTGCCTTGATCGTCGCGCCGTCGAGCTGCAGCAACGTCGCGCCGTACGGCACTTTGTGACGCTCGCGCTCGCGACCGAAATCGTCGGTGATCATCGCTTCGCCCGAACGGGAAATGACGATCTGCTCGCCCTTCGCGTTCGTGACGTAGCGCATCGTCGCCGTGAAGCGGACGATACCGTTGCTCTTCGCTTCGACCGACGAAGCCACTGCCGCACGCGATGCCGCACCACCGATGTGGAACGTACGCATCGTCAGCTGCGTGCCCGGTTCACCGATCGACTGCGCAGCGATCACGCCGACTGCTTCGCCGACGTTCACGAGCGAGCCGCGGCCGAGGTCGCGGCCGTAGCAGGCCGCGCACAGACCGTAACGCGTTTCGCAGGTCAGCGGCGTGCGCACGCGCACTTCGTCGATGCCGAGGCGTTCGATTTCCTCGACCGCCGTTTCGTCGAGCAGCGTGCCCGATTCGTACACCGTTTCCTGCGTTTCCGGGTTCACGACGTCCGCGACCGCAACGCGGCCGAGGATACGGTCACGCAGCGCTTCGACGACTTCACCGCCTTCGACGAGTGCCTTCATCGCCACGCCGTTCGACGTGCCGCAATCGTCTTCCACCACGACCAGATCCTGCGTGACGTCAACGAGACGACGCGTCAGGTAACCCGAGTTCGCGGTCTTCAGTGCCGTATCAGCCAGACCCTTACGCGCACCGTGGGTCGAGATGAAGTACTGCAACACGTTCAGACCTTCGCGGAAGTTCGCGGTAATCGGCGTCTCGATAATCGAGCCGTCCGGCTTCGCCATCAGGCCACGCATACCGGCCAGCTGACGAATCTGAACCGCCGAACCCCGGGCGCCCGAGTCGGCCATCATGTAGATCGAGTTGAACGATTCCTGGCGCGTCTCGTTGCCGTCGCGGTCCGTCACCGGCTCCGTCGACAGCTGCTCCATCATCGCCTTGCCGACCGCTTCCGACGTTGCCGACCAGATGTCGACCACGTTGTTGTAGCGTTCCTGCGCGGTGACGAGACCCGACATGTACTGGCGGTCGTACTCCTTCACCTTCTTCGCGGCGTCGCCGACGATCGTTTCCTTCTGCGGCGGCACGAGCATGTCGTCCACGCAGATCGAAATACCGGCGCGCGTCGCGAGACGGAAACCCGACTGCATCAGCTGGTCGGCGAACACCACCGTCGCGCGCAGACCGCACTTGCGGAACGCCGTGTTGATCAGGCGCGAGATTTCCTTCTTCTTCAGCGGCTTGTTCAGCACCGAGAACGGCAGCCCGTGCGGCAGGATCTCCGACAGGATCGCGCGGCCGACGGTCGTCGCGTACAGCGTGATCTTCGGCACGAACGGCGGTGCGCCTTCCGACGTGTCCTCGTTGTGGACCATTTCGGTGATCCGCACGTTGACGCGCGAGGCCAGCTCGACTTCCTTGTTCTCGTACGCGCGGATCACTTCCGACACGCCCGTGAACGACAGGCCTTCGCCCTTGGCGTTGACCGCTTCGCGGGTCGCGTAGTACAGACCCAGCACGATATCCTGCGACGGCACGATCGACGGATCGCCGTTGGCCGGGAACAGCACGTTGTTCGACGCCAGCATCAGCGTGCGCGCTTCCATCTGCGCTTCGAGCGACAGCGGCACGTGAACGGCCATCTGGTCACCGTCGAAGTCGGCGTTGAACGCCGCGCAGACGAGCGGGTGCAGCTGAATCGCCTTGCCTTCGATCAGCACCGGCTCGAACGCCTGGATACCGAGACGGTGCAGCGTCGGCGCACGGTTCAGCATCACCGGGTGCTCGCGGATCACCTCTTCGAGGATGTCCCACACCACCGGCGTCTGGTTCTCGACTTCCTTCTTCGCAGCCTTGATGGTCGTCGCGACGCCCATCACTTCCAGCTTGTTGAAGATGAACGGCTTGAACAGTTCGAGCGCCATCAGCTTCGGCAGACCGCACTGGTGCAGCTTCAGCGTCGGGCCGACCACGATGACCGAACGGCCCGAGTAGTCGACGCGCTTGCCCAGCAGGTTCTGACGGAAACGACCGCCCTTACCCTTGATCATGTCGGCGAGCGACTTCAGCGGACGCTTGTTCGCGCCCGTCATCGCCTTGCCGCGACGACCGTTGTCGAGCAGCGAGTCGACGGCTTCCTGCAGCATCCGCTTTTCGTTGCGGACGATGATTTCAGGCGCCTTCAGCTCGAGCAGACGCTTCAACCGGTTGTTACGGTTGATCACGCGGCGATACAGGTCGTTCAGGTCCGACGTCGCGAAACGGCCGCCGTCCAGCGGCACGAGCGGACGCAACTCCGGCGGCAGCACCGGCAGCACTTCGAGGATCATCCACTCGGGCTTGATGCCCGAACGCTGGAATGCCTCGAGGACCTTCAGGCGCTTCGCGTACTTCTTGATCTTCGCTTCCGAGCCGGTGTTCTTCAGCTCGGTGCGCAGCGTCTCGACCTGCTCGTCGATGTTGATCGCGCGCAGCAGTTCACGCACGCCTTCTGCGCCCATTTCGGCACGGAACTCGTCGCCGTATTCCTCGACCTTGTTGTAGTAATCCTCTTCGGTCATGATCTGCCGCGCCTTCAGCGGCGTCATGCCCGGTTCGATCACCACGTAGGCTTCGAAGTACAGCACGCGTTCGATGTCGCGCAGCGTCATGTCGAGCACCATGCCCAGACGCGACGGCAGCGACTTCAGGAACCAGATGTGCGCGACCGGCGAGGCCAGTTCGATGTGGCCCATCCGTTCGCGACGCACCTTCGCCAGCGTCACTTCGACGCCGCACTTCTCGCAGATCACGCCGCGGTGCTTCAGACGCTTGTACTTGCCGCACAGGCACTCGTAGTCCTTGATCGGCCCGAAGATCTTCGCGCAGAAGAGACCATCGCGTTCCGGCTTGAACGTACGGTAGTTGATGGTCTCCGGCTTCTTCACTTCACCGAACGACCACGAACGGATCTTGTCGGGCGAAGCCAGACCGATCTTGATCGCGTCGAAAACTTCTTCCTGTTGGACTTGCTTGAATAGATCGAGCAGAGCTTTCATTGCCTTCTCTCCGTAGTCCGATTAATTGCGGTCGAGATCGATATCGATACCGAGCGAGCGGATTTCCTTCACGAGCACGTTGAAGGATTCCGGCATGCCTGCATCGATAACGTGATCGCCCTTGACGAGGTTTTCGTACACCTTCGTCCGGCCGGTCACGTCGTCCGACTTCACCGTCAGCATTTCCTGCAGCACGTAGGACGCGCCGTAAGCTTCGAGTGCCCACACTTCCATTTCACCGAAACGCTGGCCACCGAACTGCGCCTTACCACCCAGCGGCTGCTGCGTGACGAGCGAGTACGGGCCGGTCGAACGCGCGTGCATCTTGTCGTCGACCAAGTGGTGCAGCTTCAGGTAGTGCATGTAGCCGAGCGTCACGCGACGTTCGAACATTTCACCCGTGCGGCCGTCGTACAGACGGACCTGGTTCTTCGACGGGTTCATGCCGAGCTGTTCGGCGATGTCGTCCGGGAACGCGAGGTCGAGCATCTTGCCCATTTCTTCCTCGGTCGCACCGTCGAACACCGGCGTCGCGAACGGCACGCCTTCGCGCAGGTTCTTCGCGAGTTCGAGGATCTCTTCGTCGGTGAAGCTTTCCAGATCTTCCTTGCGGCCCGAGTCGTTGTAGATCTTCGTCAGGAACACGCGCAGTTCCTCGATCTTCGCCTGACGCTGCAGCATTTCGCCGATACGCCAGCCGAGGCCCTTCGCGGCCCAGCCGAGGTGCACTTCCAGAACCTGACCCACGTTCATCCGCGACGGGACGCCCAGCGGGTTCAGCACGACGTCTGCCGGACGGCCATCGGCCATGTACGGCATGTCTTCGATCGGGACGATCTTCGACACGACACCCTTGTTACCGTGACGGCCCGCCATCTTGTCGCCAGGCTGCAGGCGACGCTTGACCGCGAGGTACACCTTGACCATCTTCAACACGCCCGGCGGCAGTTCGTCGCCTTGCGTGAGCTTCTTGCGCTTCTCTTCGAACGCGAGGTCGAACTGGTGACGCTTTTCTTCGATCGAGTTCTTGATCGCTTCGAGCTGCGCCGCTGCTTCGTCGTCCGCGAGGCGGATGTCGAACCAGTGGTAGTGGTCGAGGTCTTCCAGGTAAGCCTGGTCGATCTTCGTGCCCTTCGCGAGCTTCTTCGGACCGCCGTTCGCGACCTTGCCCACCAGCATGCGTGCGAGACGCTGGAACGCGTCGCCTTCCACGATGCGCAGCTGGTCGTTCAGGTCGAGACGGTAGCGCTTCAGTTCGTCGTCGATGATCTGTTGCGCGCGCTTGTCGCGCTGGATGCCTTCACGCGTGAACACCTGGACGTCGATCACGGTGCCGCTCATGCCCGACGGCACGCGCAGCGACGTGTCCTTCACGTCCGAAGCCTTCTCGCCGAAGATCGCACGCAGCAGCTTCTCTTCCGGCGTCAGCTGGGTCTCGCCCTTCGGCGTGACCTTGCCGACCAGCACGTCGCCCGCTTCGACTTCAGCACCGATGTACACGATGCCCGATTCGTCGAGACGGCCGAGCTGGACTTCCGCCAGGTTCGAGATGTCGCGCGTGATTTCTTCCGGCCCGAGCTTCGTGTCGCGTGCAACGACGTTCAGCTCTTCGATGTGGATCGACGTGTAGCGATCGTCGGCCACGACCTTCTCCGAGATCAGGATCGAATCCTCGAAGTTGTAGCCGTTCCACGGCATGAACGCGATCAGCATGTTCTGGCCGAGCGCGAGCTCGCCCAGGTCCGTCGACGCGCCGTCGGCCAGCACGTCGCCGCGCGAGACCTTGTCGCCCATCTTCACGATCGGACGCTGGTTGATGTTCGTGTTCTGGTTCGAACGCGTGTACTTGATCAGGTTGTAGATGTCGACACCGACTTCACCCGCGACCGCTTCGTCGTCGTTCACGCGAATCACGATACGGCCTGCATCGACGTAGTCGACGACGCCGCCGCGGAACGCCTGAACCGTCGTACCCGAGTCGACCGCGCAGGTGCGCTCGATGCCCGTACCGACGACCGGCTTTTCCGGACGCAGACACGGCACGGCCTGACGCTGCATGTTCGAACCCATCAGTGCACGGTTCGCGTCATCGTGCTCGAGGAACGGAATCAGCGATGCTGCCACCGACACGATCTGCGACGGCGCGACGTCCATGTACTGGATACGGTCCGGCGTGACCATCATCGTTTCGCCGGCTTCGCGCGACGACACGAGTTCGTCGATCAGCTGGCCGTTCTCGTCGATCGCGGCGTTCGCCTGAGCGATCATGTAGCGGCCTTCCTCGATCGCCGACAGGTAGTCGATCTGGTCGGTCACCTTGCCGTCCACGACCTTGCGGTACGGCGTCTCGAGGAAGCCGTACTCGTTCAGGTGCGCGTACAGTGCGAGCGAGTTGATCAGGCCGATGTTCGGACCTTCCGGCGTTTCGATCGGGCACACGCGGCCATAGTGGGTCGGGTGCACGTCACGCACTTCGAAGCCTGCGCGCTCACGCGTCAGACCGCCCGGGCCCAGTGCGGAAACACGGCGCTTGTGCGTGATTTCCGACAGCGGGTTGGTCTGGTCCATGAACTGCGACAGCTGCGACGAACCGAAGAACTCGCGGATCGCCGACGAAATCGGCTTCGAGTTGATCAGGTCGTGCGGCATCAGGTTTTCGCTTTCGGCCTGGCCGAGGCGTTCCTTGACCGCGCGCTCGACACGCACGAGACCTGCGCGGAACTGGTTTTCCGCCAGTTCGCCGACGCAACGCACGCGACGGTTGCCGAGGTGGTCGATGTCGTCCACTTCGCCCTTGCCGTTGCGCAGCTCGACGAGGATCTTGATCGTCGCGAGGATGTCGTCGTCCTGCAGCGTCATCGGGCCGGTGATCTCGTCACGGCTGACGCGGCGGTTGAACTTCATGCGGCCGACCTTCGACAGGTCGTACGCTTCTTCGCTGTAGAACAGACGGTTGAACAGTGCCTCGACCGCTTCTTCGGTCGGCGGCTCGCCCGGACGCATCATGCGATAGATCGCGATGCGCGCGGCCGTCTTGTCGGTCGTTTCGTCGACACGCAGCGTCGACGAGATGTACGGGCCCTGGTCCAGGTCGTTCGTGTAGAGCGTCTGGATGTCCTTGATACCCGCTTCGCGCAGCTTCTCGAGCACGCTTTCCGTGACTTCGTCGTTCGCGCTCGCGATCACTTCGCCGGTGTCGCCGTCGACGACGTTCTTCGCCAGCACGCGGCCGAGCAGATAGTCTTCCGGCACCGAGATGAACTTGGTCTTCGCGGCTTCGAGGTCGCGAATGTGCTTCGCGTTGATCCGCTTGTCCTTCTGGACGATGACCTTGCCATCACGATCCGTGATGTCGAAACGCGCGACTTCACCACGCAGGCGCTCGGGCACGAACTCGAGTTGCGCGCCTTCGTCCATCAGCGTGAAGTTGTCGAACACGAAGAAGTTCGCGAGGATCTGTTCCGGCGTCAGGCCGATGGCCTTCAGCAGAATCGTGACCGGCATCTTGCGACGACGGTCGACGCGGAAGTACAGGATGTCCTTCGGATCGAATTCGAAGTCGAGCCACGAGCCGCGGTACGGAATGATCCGTGCCGAGAACAGCAGCTTGCCCGAGCTGTGCGTCTTGCCCTTGTCGTGTTCGAAGAACACGCCCGGCGAACGGTGCAGCTGCGAGACGATGACACGCTCGGTGCCGTTGATGACGAACGAGCCCGTCGGTGTCATGAGCGGAATTTCGCCCATGTACACTTCCTGCTCCTTCACTTCCTTGACGACCGGCTTGTTCGGCGATTCCTTGTCGAGAATGACGAGGCGGACCTTCGCGCGCAGCGCGGAGCAGTACGTCAGGCCGCGCTGCTGGCATTCCTTGATGTTGAATGCCGGCGCGGACAACGCATAGCTCACGAACTCGAGACGTGCGAAACCGTTGTGCGAAACAATGGGAAATACCGATGTGAACGCGGCCTGCAAACCTTCAGGCTTGCGTTGCGTGGCCGGCACATCGGCTTGCAGAAACGTGCTGAATGATTCAAGCTGGGTAGCCAGCAAGAAAGGAACCTGGTGAACGATGGGGCGCTTCGCGAAACTCTTGCGAATGCGCTTCTTCTCGGTGAAGGAATATTGCATACGATCTCCGAATCACGGCGGGTGCTATCGAGGCGGAATACCTGGACGTTTCAAACCCGAGTGTTCACCGACTGAGACCCGATGGCCGTCCGACGGCTTGAACGAGCCGAGAAGCTTGGTGGTTGGCCGCTACCAACCGCTGGCTGACGGCAGCGGATGCCTGTGTTGCCCGCTACCCGACCAAACTTGCCTTCTGCAGTCGCTTCAGAAGACAAAGAGAACCGCCATTCGTGACCAACGGCAACGATCAGGCGGTTTTCTTTGGCTTCTGGGGCCAATTATTCGGGCTCCCGAATGAGTGCCAGAATAACGTCCCCACAAAGCACAAAAAGGCCGGCGGTGAAAATACCGCCAGCCTTCGCACAGCGCGCCGAAACTTACTTGACTTCGACCTTCGCGCCAGCTTCTTCCAGCTTCTTCTTGGCTTCTTCAGCAGCAGCCTTGTCGACGCCTTCCTTGACAGCCTTCGGTGCGCCGTCAACGACGTCCTTCGCTTCCTTCAGGCCCAGGCCCGTCAGTTCGCGAACTGCCTTGATGACTGCAACCTTGTTGCTGCCTGCTTCAGCCAGAACGACCGTGAATTCGGTCTTCTCTTCTGCTGCAGCAGCTGCGCCGCCGCCTGCCGGGCCAGCGACTGCCACTGCAGCTGCCGACACGCCAAACTTCTCTTCGAATGCCTTGACCAGTTCGTTCAGTTCCAGAACGGTCATCCCTTCGACTGCTGCCAGGATGTCTTCTTTTGCGATTGCCATTTGAAATACTCCTAAATTGAATTCGGATACAGCCAGCGATCAATGACGCTGATGCACGCTCGATTACGCAGCTTCCGCTTGCTTCTTCTCGGCCAGCGCGGCCAGAGCGCGCGCGAAGCCCGAAACAGGCGATTGCATAACGAACAGCAGCTTCGAGAGCAGTTCTTCGCGGCTCGGGATGCTTGCCAGCGCTTGCACGCCAGCCTTGTCCATCACCTTGCCATCGAACGAACCAGCCTTGATGACCAACTTGTCATTGCTCTTGCTGAAGTCGTTGACGACCTTAGCAGCAGCAATTGCATCTTCCGAGATGCCGTAGATCAACGGGCCAGTCATCTGCTCTGCCAGCGGAGCGAACGGCGTACCTTCAACAGCGCGACGCGCCAGCGTGTTCTTCAACACGCGCAGGTAAACCTGTTGCTCACGCGCTTTCGCGCGCAGCTTGGTCAGATCGCCAACCGCAATTCCACGATACTCAGCCAGCACAACGGTCTGGGCCTTCGCGACTTGCGCGGAAACCTCAGCGACGACGGCTTGCTTGTCTTCTCTATTAAGCGGCACGGTTAGCCTCCAGAAACGATACGTTCGGCACGAAACCTCACGTACCTCGTTCAACAACGGCGTCCGACCTCGTTAGGAGTATTTCCACCTCACGCCGGGAATCGCTTCACGGCCTGCGGCTTCACCACTGCAAAACTTTTTCGGGTTCGCCATCTGCGTTGGCTTGAATTAAGGGACACCCGACTGCTGCGCCCCACCAACGGTCTTTGATAACCGGTTGCCCGCCCTGCTGCACGAACAACCGCCCAAAGCCCATGTAGGCCGCTTCGCGAACGAAGCGGCCCGAATATTTACTGTGCTGCCAGCGTAGCCTGGTCGACACGCACGCCGACGCCCATCGTGCTCGACAGTGCGATCTTGCGCAGGTAGACGCCCTTGCTCGTTGCCGGCTTGGCCTTCTGCAGCGCTTCGATCAGCGCCGACAGGTTCGAACGCAGCGCGGTCGGCTCGAACGATGCACGCCCGATGGTCGCGTGGATGATACCGGCCTTGTCGACACGGAATTGCACCTGACCAGCCTTCGCGTTCTTGACGGCGGTTGCGACGTCCGGCGTGACCGTACCGACCTTCGGGTTCGGCATCAGGCCGCGCGGGCCGAGGATCTGACCGAGCGTACCGACGATACGCATCGTGTCCGGCGAAGCGATCACGATGTCGAAGTCCATCTGGCCAGCCTTGATCTGCTCTGCCAGGTCTTCCATACCGACGATTTCCGCGCCTGCTGCACGCGCTTGTTCAGCCTTCTCGCCTTGCGCGAACACGGCAACGCGAACCGACTTGCCCGTTCCTGCCGGCAGAACGACCGAACCACGAACGACCTGGTCCGACTTCTTCGCATCGATGCCGAGCTGGACTGCGACGTCGATCGACTCGTCGAACTTCGCGCTCGCGCATTCCTTCACGAGGCTCAGTGCGTCTTCGATCGCGTACAGCTTCTGACGATCGACCTTGGCGGCAAATGCCTGACGGCGCTTGGAGATCTTAGCCATTTACACGCCCTCCACAGTGATGCCCATCGAGCGTGCGCTACCAGCGATGGTGCGAACGGCTGCGTCCAGATCAGCTGCCGTAAGGTCCGGCATCTTGGTCTTCGCGATTTCTTCGGCTTGAGCGCGCGTGATCGAACCGACCTTGTCGGTGTGCGGCTTGCTCGAGCCCTTGTCCACCTTCGCCGCCTTCTTGATCAGGACGGTCGCCGGCGGCGTCTTCATCACGAACGTGAAGCTCTTGTCAGCGAATGCCGTGATGACCACCGGCACCGGCAGACCCGGCTCCATGCCTTGAGTCTGCGCGTTGAACGCCTTGCAGAACTCCATGATGTTCAGGCCGCGCTGGCCCAGTGCCGGACCGACCGGCGGCGACGGGTTGGCTTTACCTGCAGGGATCTGCAGCTTGATAAAGCCGATAATCTTCTTTGCCATTTGTGAACCTCATTGGAACGCCGGAGACGGCGTTCGGTGAGTAATAACGCGCGTTCGCCGCTGGCTACTGACGCTCCTCAACGGCCATGACGCGGGCCGTAAGCGCGAAGGTGGGCAGCCGAGGCTGCCCACCGAATCGGGATCAAACTTTTTCGACCTGACCGAACTCGAGTTCGACCGGAGTGGATCGGCCGAAGATGGTGACCGACACACGCACGCGCGATTTTTCGTAGTTGACCTCTTCGACGGTGCCGTTGAAGTCCGTGAACGGGCCTTCCTTGACACGCACCATCTCGCCAACTTCGAACAGGGTCTTCGGGCGCGGCTTTTCGACGCCTTCCTGCATCTGCGACATGATCTTCTCGACTTCCTTCGGAGAAATCGGGGTCGGGCGGTTACGCGCACCACCGACGAAACCGGTGACCTTCGCAGTGTTCTTCACGAGGTGCCACGTTTCGTCCGTCATTTCCATTTCCACCAGCACGTAGCCGGGGAAGAAACGACGCTCGGTCACAGCCTTGTGGCCACCTTTGACTTCGACCACTTCTTCGGTCGGAACCAGGATCTGACCGAATTTGTCCTGCATGCCGGCACGTTCGATGCGCTCTTGAAGCGCGCGTTGCACGCTCTTCTCCATACCGGAGTAGGCGTGCACGACGTACCATCGCTTTCCGCTCGGGGATGCCGGAGTATCGCTCATATCATTTCCAACCCAGAATCGCCGAGAAAATCACCCATTCGATCGATTTGTCACTCAACCAGAGGAAAATCGCCATCACGAGCACGAAACCGAACACGACGAGTGTGGTTTGCGTTGCTTCCTTGCGGGTGGGCCAAACGACCTTCCGGACTTCCTTGTACGAATCCTTGGCAAAGGCGATGAGGCTCTTGCCAGGTGCGGACATCAGCCCGACGGCCACGCCGGCGATGATACCTACCGCCAACGCGGCACCGCGGACATACCACTGCTGATTGGCCAGCCAGAAGAAGCCCACGAATCCGGCCAAGACCAACAATACGCCCAGGGCCAGCATCAGCTTATCGCCGGAGGTATTTACAGTTTCGACGGATGGATTCGCCATAACACCTTAAAACAAATGCCACGTAGGACACGTGGCTATTTTTTGGCAGGGGCAGAGGGAATCGAACCCCCAACCTTCGGTTTTGGAGACCGACGCTCTGCCAGTTGAGCTATACCCCTAAACCATGTTGGGGCCGGCTGTTGCCAGCCCCAAAACTGTCGATCAACGAATAACTGGCTTACTCGATGATCTTGGCGACGACGCCGGCGCCGACCGTACGGCCGCCTTCGCGGATTGCGAAGCGCAGACCTTCTTCCATCGCGATCGGAGCGATCAGCTTCACCGTGATCGACACGTTGTCGCCCGGCATCACCATTTCCTTGTCCTTCGGCAGCTCGATCGAGCCCGTCACGTCCGTCGTACGGAAGTAGAACTGCGGACGGTAGTTGTTGAAGAACGGCGTGTGACGGCCGCCTTCGTCCTTGCTCAGCACGTACACTTCAGCCGTGAAGTGCGTGTGCGGCGTGATCGAACCCGGCTTCGCCAGAACCTGGCCACGCTCCACGTCTTCACGCTTCGTGCCGCGCAGCAGGATACCGACGTTGTCGCCTGCCTGACCTTGGTCCAGCAGCTTGCGGAACATTTCAACGCCCGTGCAGGTCGTCTTCACCGTCGGCTTGATACCGACGATTTCGATTTCCTCGCCGACCTTCACGATACCGCGCTCGACACGACCCGTCACCACCGTACCACGGCCCGAGATCGAGAACACGTCTTCCACCGGCATCAGGAACGCACCATCAACCGCGCGCTCCGGCGTCGGGATGTACGTGTCCAGCGCGTCTGCCAGGCTCATGATCGCCACTTCGCCCAGCTCGCCCGTGTCGCCTTCCAGCGCCAGCTTGGCCGAACCCTTCACGATCGGCGTGTCGTCGCCCGGGAAGTCGTACTTCGACAGGAGTTCGCGAACTTCCATCTCGACCAGCTCGAGCAGTTCCGCGTCGTCCACCATGTCGCACTTGTTCAGGAACACGATGATGTACGGAACGCCAACCTGACGCGCCAGCAGGATGTGCTCACGCGTTTGCGGCATCGGGCCGTCTGCTGCCGAGCAAACCAGGATCGCGCCGTCCATCTGCGCCGCGCCCGTGATCATGTTCTTCACATAGTCAGCGTGGCCCGGGCAGTCGACGTGTGCGTAGTGGCGGTTAGCCGTTTCGTACTCGACGTGTGCCGTGTTGATCGTGATGCCGCGCGCCTTTTCTTCCGGTGCCGCGTCGATCTGGTCGTACGCCTTCGCTTCGCCGCCGAACTTCTTCGTCAGAACCGTCGTGATCGCTGCCGTCAGCGTCGTCTTGCCGTGGTCAACGTGACCAATCGTACCAACGTTCACGTGCGGCTTGGTCCGCTCAAATTTACCCTTGGCCATTTTCCACTCCCAAAAGGAATTTCACAGGTTGCGCCGCGCGCAAACAAGACACTGACTTTTTACTGCTGGTGCCCATGGGCAGGATCGAACTGCCGACCTCTCCCTTACCAAGGGAGTGCTCTACCACTGAGCCACATGGGCGCTTTACGCTTCAACTTCGCGGTCTGGAGCGGGTGAAGGGAATCGAACCCTCGTCGTAAGCTTGGAAGGCTTCTGCTCTACCATTGAGCTACACCCGCACGGGCCACAAACGATTCCTTACCACTCACTGCGCCGGTAATCTTGGTGGAGGAGGTTGGATTCGAACCAACGTAGGCGTAAGCCAACAGATTTACAGTCTGCCCCCTTTAGCCACTCGGGCACCCCTCCGTAGAGAACTGACGATTATGGGGGTGCATCACACATCTGTCAAGCAAATCCGGAAGATTATTTTCACTCTCTTCCGACGCCTCGCTCGACCACCGATCTCCCGCGCTTGCCCGGCTAAGGCCAGCATGGTTGCTACCGATCGGTGCCACATCTTCGTCAGACTTCGCCCTCAACGTCGATCTGCATCCACGCTGAAAACGAAAGACCGCCATCATACGACCTCTTGAGCGCCCTGCCAAGCGGGTAGATGCAAAATTTCCGCAAATTTCGTGCCGGGCAGATTCGTTGATCGGTTTTCGGTAGTTTTCGGCGCCATTCCGGGTGCCCGGAGCCGCTTGATTCGCCCCGCCGGCGGGATGGGTGCGAGATTGGGCCTGTGAGCGTTTGCGGCAGCTCTCTCGGGCCTTTGGGCCCCAAGGCATTTAACGAGAAAGCACGGTGTGGCGCCGGTCTTTGCAGACCTCAACGGAAGGCGCGGTTCTATGGGGGTCTCTCGAACCTTAGCCGGGTCGGGCTCTCCCGTGCCCGCGGTAGCCCTCTGATGGCCATCGTGGCATCAACCGCCCGGGCACCCGTATCGCCGGATGCCTGGCTTCGCTCGAACACGGTCGTCAGGGTTTCGCCAACAGGTCCCGGCTAGCATGTGCCGAGGACGCCTGGCGGTGACCTCAGCGCTCGGCGTCGCGACATTCACCGCACGAGATCCGTGCCAAGCGCTCGTGCAAGCCGGAGCGCAGCGTCCGACCTTCAACGTCCAGCGCTCGCTATCCGGCGCGGCGCGTGTGATTCGAGATCCATCCACCAGCTTTCGATCGGCGATTGCGCTGCGCCAGACGATCGGAGGACTGGACTCTACGGGCTACGAGACGAAGCCCCTGCTCGACAAAAGGAACGCCGCAGTATTTCCGATGCCATCAGACCAACGAGCTCAACGTGACGCGATTCGTGCCAAGCGCAGCGCGCTCCCATGCAGCAAGCGCTCTCGCTTCCTCACGGTCATCGATTTCAGGGAGGAAGCGGTGGGTTGAGCCCGAAAAATCCGGATGGCCACACGAAGCAATCTGAACGCAGGCCGCCTCGCAATCTCGATCGGCCGCCACGGTTCAGCGCTTGCGATTGGGCCGCGCCAAACGCGGGATAGGCCCGGCTCATGGCCCAGGTCATGTTGACTGCGCGTGTCGTGACCGAGACTGCGGCGCGAAAGAGCTGTTTTGATCTTTGGCCGAGAATGAGCGCGATACGTCGACGAACGGAACACGTTAGCCGGCAATCGGCCGTTGGCGAACTCCCTTTCGGTTCGCGACCGGCGATATTCAAATCTGCGATGAGGGGTGGATGAGCCACTGTTCGGCCCAGTTGCGCTCGCGGCGAGCAGCAGATAGGGAGAGTTTGCGTGGCGGGTCTCGGTCGGCGTCGCTCGTTGGCGCGGGGCTAGCTCGCCCGGTCTTCGCGACTTTCGCGTCAGTCGATGCGAGCGACCAGAATCGATACGTCGTTTCCGGCTTGAGCTGCGACCAGGCTATTCGTCCCGATCGCGCATGCATTTCCGCCGCTGAAATGCAAAAACCCCCGCCTGTTCGGGCGGGGGTTTCTGGCTTAGGGAGCCTGACGATTACCTACTTTCACACGGGAATCCGCACTATCATCGGCGTAGAGTCGTTTCACGGTCCTGTTCGGGATGGGAAGGGGTGGGACCGACTCGCTATGGTCATCAGGCAAAGAGGGTTGTTCTGCTGGCGTGGCCAACAGAACCAATCTGGGAAGAAGCAGTAATTGAGGTTGTGTGTATCACACACGAGAATCCAACATGTCGCTTTGGATCGCGGCCAGTGCTTGCGCACGGCGCCGATCCATAAGGCAGACTTGTTATAGGATCAAGCCTTACGGGCAATTAGTATCAGTTAGCTGAACGCATTACTGCGCTTACACACCTGACCTATCAACGTCCTGGTCTCGAACGACCCTTCAAGGAGGTCTAGCCTCCAGGGATATCTCATCTTAAGGCGAGTTTCCCGCTTAGATGCTTTCAGCGGTTATCTCTTCCGAACATAGCTACCCGGCGATGCCACTGGCGTGACAACCGGTACACCAGAGGTTCGTCCACTCCGGTCCTCTCGTACTAGGAGCAGCCCCCTTCAAATATCCAACGCCCACGGCAGATAGGGACCAAACTGTCTCACGACGTTTTAAACCCAGCTCACGTACCTCTTTAAATGGCGAACAGCCATACCCTTGGGACCGGCTACAGCCCCAGGATGAGATGAGCCGACATCGAGGTGCCAAACACCGCCGTCGATATGAACTCTTGGGCGGTATCAGCCTGTTATCCCCAGAGTACCTTTTATCCGTTGAGCGATGGCCCTTCCATACAGAACCACCGGATCACTATGACCTGCTTTCGCACCTGCTCGACTTGTCGGTCTCGCAGTTAAGCACGCTTATGCCATTGCACTATCAGCACGATTTCCGACCGTACCTAGCGTACCTTCGTACTCCTCCGTTACGCTTTGGGAGGAGACCGCCCCAGTCAAACTGCCTACCATGCACTGTCCCCGACCCGGATCACGGGCCAAGGTTAGAACCTCAAACAAACCAGGGTGGTATTTCAAGGACGGCTCCACCGAAACTAGCGTTCCGGTTTCATAGCCTCCCACCTATCCTACACAGATCGGTTCAAAGTCCAATGCAAAGCTACAGTAAAGGTTCATGGGGTCTTTCCGTCTAGCCGCGGGTAGATTGCATCATCACAAACACTTCAACTTCGCTGAGTCTCGGGAGGAGACAGTGTGGCCATCGTTACGCCATTCGTGCAGGTCGGAACTTACCCGACAAGGAATTTCGCTACCTTAGGACCGTTATAGTTACGGCCGCCGTTTACCGGGACTTCAATCAAGAGCTTGCACCCCATCATTTAATCTTCCGGCACCGGGCAGGCGTCACACCCTATACGTCCACTTTCGTGTTTGCAGAGTGCTGTGTTTTTATTAAACAGTCGCAGCCACCAGTTTATTGCAACCCCTTCACCCTCCTGGCGCAGGCCAGTCAAGCTACAAGGGCGTACCTTATCCCGAAGTTACGGTACCAATTTGCCGAGTTCCTTCTCCCGAGTTCTCTCAAGCGCCTTAGAATACTCATCTCGCCCACCTGTGTCGGTTTGCGGTACGGTCATCGTTAGACTGAAGCTTAGAGGCTTTTCTTGGAACCACTTCCAATTGCTTCGCTCCCGAAGGAGCTCGCGCCACACCCTTGAATTACGCACCCGGATTTGCCTAAGTGCCTTCTCCAATGCAGCGACCGGGACTTCCAACACCCGGACAACCTTCCGCGATCCGTCCCCCCATCGCATCTAACAATGGTGCAGGAATATTGACCTGCTTCCCATCAGCTACGCATTTCTGCCTCGCCTTAGGGGCCGACTCACCCTACGCCGATGAACGTTGCGTAGGAAACCTTGGGCTTACGGCGAGGGGGCCTTTCACCCCCTTTATCGCTACTCATGTCAGCATTCGCACTTCCGATACCTCCAGCACCCTTTACAAGGCACCTTCGCAGGCTTACGGAACGCTCTCCTACCATGCGAGCAAAGCTCGCATCCGCAGCTTCGGTATATAGCTTAGCCCCGTTACATCTTCCGCGCAGGACGACTCGATCAGTGAGCTATTACGCTTTCTTTAAAGGGTGGCTGCTTCTAAGCCAACCTCCTGACTGTTTTAGCCTTCCCACTTCGTTTCCCACTTAGCTATATTTGGGGACCTTAGCTGGCGGTCTGGGTTGTTTCCCTCTTGACACCGGACGTTAGCACCCGATGTCTGTCTCCCGTGATTGCACTCTTCGGTATTCGGAGTTTGCTATGGCGGGGTAATCTGCAATAGACCCCCCAACCATGACAGTGCTCTACCCCCGAAGGTGAGACACGAGGCACTACCTAAATAGTTTTCGGAGAGAACCAGCTATTTCCAGGTTTGTTTAGCCTTTCACCCCTATCCACAGCTCATCCCCTAACTTTTCAACGTTAGTGGGTTCGGACCTCCAGTACGTGTTACCGCACCTTCATCCTGGCCATGGATAGATCACCTGGTTTCGGGTCTACGCCCAGCAACTGAACGCCCTATTCGGACTCGCTTTCGCTACGCCTGCCCTATACGGTTAAGCTTGCTACTGAACGTAAGTCGCTGACCCATTATACAAAAGGTACGCCGTCACCCCTTACGAGGCTCCGACTGTTTGTATGCATGCGGTTTCAGGATCTATTTCACTCCCCTCCCGGGGTTCTTTTCGCCTTTCCCTCACGGTACTGGTTCACTATCGGTCGATCACGAGTATTTAGCCTTGGAGGATGGTCCCCCCATCTTCAGACAGGATTTCACGTGTCCCGCCCTACTTGTCGCACACCTAGTTCTTTCATACTGTTTTCGCCTACAGGGCTATCACCTGCTATGGCCGCACTTTCCAGAGCGTTCGGCTAACAATACAAATAAAGAGTGCAAGGCTCATCCCATTTCGCTCGCCACTACTTTGGGAATCTCGGTTGATTTCTTTTCCTGCGGTTACTTAGATGTTTCAGTTCACCGCGTTCGCTTCGCATGGCCTATGTATTCAGCCATGGATACTCCAAAAGGAGTGGGTTTCCCCATTCGGACATCTACGGATCAAAGCTCGTTTGCCAGCTCCCCGTAGCTTTTCGCAGGCTACCGCGTCCTTCATCGCCTGTGATCGCCAAGGCATCCACCACATGCACTTGTTCGCTTGACCCTATAACGAGTCTGTCTCTCGACAGCCGCTACAGGTTGAGTTCTCGCGTTGTGCCGTATTCCAAATTGAGTCAAACATAGAGTTCGAATCATCTTGAGATACATCGATACAATCACAACCCGGATAGTTTCCACGTCCATCTCAAGACGCTTCCGCTATCCAAATTACTTACTTCTTCCAGATTGTTAAAGAACGACAGCCGATATCTGTTGATATCACTCTGACTGGCTCAATCGCCAATGACAAATGCTCGTCTCACACGTCACTTTCGTGTGATCCAAACGCTTCCCATTGAAGATTGGTGGAGGCAGACGGGATCGAACCGACGACCCCCTGCTTGCAAAGCAGGTGCTCTCCCAGCTGAGCTATGCCCCCATGTACAGAGAACTTCAGGGTACTACCGCCAGACAATGGTGGGTCTGGTTGGATTCGAACCAACGACCCCCGCCTTATCAAGACGGTGCTCTAACCGACTGAGCTACAGACCCCTGAGTCTGTCTTTAAATTTACAGCCGATAAGCGTGAGCGCTCAACTTTGCGAGAAGCTCTGGAAAGGAGGTGATCCAGCCGCACCTTCCGATACGGCTACCTTGTTACGACTTCACCCCAGTCATGAATCCTACCGTGGTGACCGTCCTCCTTGCGGTTAGACTAGCCACTTCTGGTAAAACCCACTCCCATGGTGTGACGGGCGGTGTGTACAAGACCCGGGAACGTATTCACCGCGGCATGCTGATCCGCGATTACTAGCGATTCCAGCTTCATGCACTCGAGTTGCAGAGTGCAATCCGGACTACGATCGGTTTTCTGGGATTAGCTCCCCCTCGCGGGTTGGCAACCCTCTGTTCCGACCATTGTATGACGTGTGAAGCCCTACCCATAAGGGCCATGAGGACTTGACGTCATCCCCACCTTCCTCCGGTTTGTCACCGGCAGTCTCCTTAGAGTGCTCTTGCGTAGCAACTAAGGACAAGGGTTGCGCTCGTTGCGGGACTTAACCCAACATCTCACGACACGAGCTGACGACAGCCATGCAGCACCTGTGCGCCGGTTCTCTTTCGAGCACTCCCGCCTCTCAGCAGGATTCCGACCATGTCAAGGGTAGGTAAGGTTTTTCGCGTTGCATCGAATTAATCCACATCATCCACCGCTTGTGCGGGTCCCCGTCAATTCCTTTGAGTTTTAATCTTGCGACCGTACTCCCCAGGCGGTCAACTTCACGCGTTAGCTACGTTACTAAGGAAATGAATCCCCAACAACTAGTTGACATCGTTTAGGGCGTGGACTACCAGGGTATCTAATCCTGTTTGCTCCCCACGCTTTCGTGCATGAGCGTCAGTATTGGCCCAGGGGGCTGCCTTCGCCATCGGTATTCCTCCACATCTCTACGCATTTCACTGCTACACGTGGAATTCTACCCCCCTCTGCCATACTCTAGCCTGCCAGTCACCAATGCAGTTCCCAGGTTGAGCCCGGGGATTTCACATCGGTCTTAGCAAACCGCCTGCGCACGCTTTACGCCCAGTAATTCCGATTAACGCTCGCACCCTACGTATTACCGCGGCTGCTGGCACGTAGTTAGCCGGTGCTTATTCTTCCGGTACCGTCATCCCCCGGCTGTATTAGAGCCAAGGATTTCTTTCCGGACAAAAGTGCTTTACAACCCGAAGGCCTTCTTCACACACGCGGCATTGCTGGATCAGGCTTTCGCCCATTGTCCAAAATTCCCCACTGCTGCCTCCCGTAGGAGTCTGGGCCGTGTCTCAGTCCCAGTGTGGCTGGTCGTCCTCTCAGACCAGCTACTGATCGTCGCCTTGGTAGGCCTTTACCCCACCAACTAGCTAATCAGCCATCGGCCAACCCTATAGCGCGAGGCCCGAAGGTCCCCCGCTTTCATCCGTAGATCGTATGCGGTATTAATCCGGCTTTCGCCGGGCTATCCCCCACTACAGGACATGTTCCGATGTATTACTCACCCGTTCGCCACTCGCCACCAGGTGCAAGCACCCGTGCTGCCGTTCGACTTGCATGTGTAAGGCATGCCGCCAGCGTTCAATCTGAGCCAGGATCAAACTCTTCAGTTTAAACCTGTTACTGTTTTCGGTTCTTTCGAACCGGTCGCTCACTCAAAGCTGACAGGAATATGAATCACTTCATAAACCTGACTTACTTTAGTGTGAGACTCTTGATACTTTCGCTATCTGATCCGAAGATCAGCTCGCTTTCATCAAGCGCCCACACTTATCGGCTGTTAATTTTTAAAGAGCATTTCTGCGAGAAACCTGAAGTTTCCCGGCAGCGCTGCGTTTTCAGCAGCAGAGAAGCGAGATTATGAACCGTGTTTCGCAGCGCGTCAACAACTTTTTACATCAGATCGTTGCGACTGCGGGGCTCAACTTCCAGGCCAGCCGTGCGCTCCAGACTCCAGCGCTCCGCCCACCCTGCTTCCCTCTTCCGCGCCGCGTTTCCGTTAGCGCGAAAGAGGCGTGATTCTAAGCACCGGCCACCTTCCACGCAAGCTCTTTGTGAAAATAATTTGAAAAAGCCCCCGTGCGCTCGCGCGCACGGGGGCTTCGGGCTCGACGGGGCATGTGACGCCGCTGAACTCTACGTAGCCGACAACACGTCCGTCTATATATAGACGCGCATCACTTGCCGCCGGCCGCTGCCTGCAACTGCTCGACCGGCACCGCATCGGCCATCGCCGTGTAGCCCGCATCGCTCGGATGGATGCCGTCCCCGCTATCGTATCGACGCTGCAGCACGCTCGGGCGCGCCGGATCGCGCAGTACCGCATCGAAGTCGACCACGCCGTCGAACCCGCTACCGCTCCGGATCCACCGGTTCACCTCGAGCCGGATCGCCTCGCGCCCCGCCGGCAGCCCGGCCGGCGTCAGCGTCGCGCCGAAGATCTTCACCCCTTGACGGTGCGCCGCGTCGATCAGCCTGCGATAGCCGTCGATCAGCGACTCAGCCGTGACCTGCGTATGCGGGTGGTCGCAATCGAGCCCCGCGCGCGGCGGCATCGCCGCGAAGTTGATGTCGTTGATCCCGATCAGCACGATCGCCGCCTTCACGCCCGCGCGCGACAGCGCATCGCGTTCGAAGCGCGATGCCAGCGACGTGCCGTAGCACGCCGAATCGCTGAGCAGCCGGTTCCCGCTGATACCGAGGTTTGCGACGCCGATCGACTCCACGCCGGAGACCGTCAGCCGGCGCGCCAGTGCGTCCGGCCAGCGGCGGTTCCGGTTCACGCTCGAGCGCAGCCCGTCGGTGATCGAATCGCCGATCGCGGCGACGCTGGCGCGCGCGGAACCAGCCTCGACCGCGAGCTCGGTCACCCACGCATATTGCGTGAAACGGGTGCGGAACGCGGCAGCACCCGGGTCGCTCACGTGGTCGCCCGGCGACGACACATAGTTGAACTGGTTCGACACGCGGTGCCAGACCGTCATCCGCTGGTTCGCCCCCATTTGAAGCGTGACCGCATACGGCCGCCCGGCCGCCACGTCGATCGCCACCGGATCGCTTTCGACCTCCTGGCCCGGAGCAAGCGTCACCGACGTCTTGCCGGCGAACCGGATCGGCACCGCCGCGCCGCCGAGCGCCGCACCGTCTCCGGCGCGCGCCAGGCTTGCCGCCTCGACGACCAGCGGTGCGCGGCCGTAGGCATTACTGACGCGGATCCGCGCGGCACGCCCCGACACGGTCGGATAAACGATCTGGCGCACAGCCCGGCCGGCCACGTCGGGCGCGCGATAGAGCGGCGGCGGTGCGGCAAGGTCGGGAATCGGTTGCAATGCCGTCGCCCACGCGGCAACCCATCCGGCCGGCGCAGCCGAGGCCGACGCCGCAAGCGGCGAGACAAAGACGGCCGCACCCAGCACGGCCGCGGCGATACTGCTTCGAAATGACATCGGCAAAATCCTCGTCGGAAAGGGGCATTGTGCCGCAGAAGACGCGACCCCCACGCGCCGGACCCGCATCACGCCAACCCGATCGCGCCCCGAGGTCCCTCGTTTACCCGAATCCCAGCGCAAATCCGCAAGAAATTTATTAACCGACCGGTCGGTTGGTTTATACTTCGCACACATTCAACCGGACGAGAGTCTCGCCATGTACACGCAATCCCTCGACATCCCCGGCAACGTCGCGCCGCTCGACGCCGCAGCCGAGTCACCCGAGCAGGCGCGGTTCGATGCGGTCATGGCCGTCGACGGCAAGATCGAACCGCAGGACTGGATGCCCGAAGCCTATCGCAAGACGCTGATTCGCCAGATCTCGCAGCACGCGCACTCGGAAGTCGTCGGCATGCTGCCCGAAGGCAACTGGATCTCGCGCGCGCCGAGCCTGAAGCGCAAGGCGATCCTGCTCGCGAAGGTCCAGGACGAAGCCGGCCACGGCCTCTATCTTTATAGCGCTGCCGAAACGCTCGGCGTCTCGCGCGATTCGCTGATCGACGCGTTGCACGCCGGCAAGGCGAAATACTCGAGCATCTTCAACTACCCGACGCCGACCTGGGCCGACGTCGGTGTGATCGGCTGGCTCGTCGACGGCGCCGCGATCATGAACCAGATCCCGCTGTGCCGCTGCACGTACGGCCCGTACGCGCGCGCGATGATCCGCGTGTGCAAGGAAGAATCGTTCCACCAGCGCCAGGGTTTCGACGCGCTGCTGTCGATGATGAAGGGCAGCGACGCGCAACGCGCGATGGTCCAGCAGGCCGTGAACCGCTGGTGGTGGCCGGTGCTGATGATGTTCGGCCCGAGCGACGCCGATTCGGTCCACAGCAGCCAGTCCGCGAAATGGGGCATCAAGCGGATCTCGAACGACGACCTGCGGCAGAAATTCGTCGACGCGACGGTCGACCAGGCGAAGGTGCTCGGCGTGACGCTGCCCGACCCAGACCTGAAGTGGAACGAGGCGCGCGGCCATCACGACTACGGCACGATCGACTGGGACGAATTCTGGCGCGTGGTCAACGGCGACGGCCCGTGCAACAAGGAACGCCTCGCGACCCGCGTGAAAGCGCACGAAGACGGCGCCTGGGTGCGCGAAGCCGCGCTCGCCCACGAAGCCAAGCGGCGTGCGCGCGCCGAACAGCACGCCGCCTGAGCGGCGGCACACCATCGAATTCAGGATTCAGGAGAAAGTGATGAACAAGGAATGGCCGATCTGGGAAGTGTTCGTGCGCAGCAAGCAGGGGCTCGACCACAAACATTGCGGCAGCCTGCACGCCGCCGACGCGACGATGGCGCTGCGCATGGCGCGCGACGTCTACACGCGCCGCCAGGAAGGCGTGAGCATCTGGGTGGTGCCGTCGTCGGCGATCACCGCGTCGGATCCGAACGAGAAGGCCGAGCTGTTCGAGCCGGCGGGCGACAAGATCTACCGTCACCCGACCTTCTACACGCTGCCCGACGAAGTCAACCACATGTAATGCGCGCACCATGACGATCACGCCCGAACACCTCTCCTACGTGCTGCGCCTCGCGGACAACGCGCTGATTCTCGGTCAGCGCAACGCCGAATGGTGCGGCCACGGCCCGATCCTCGAGGAAGACATCGCCCTCACCAACATGAGCCTCGACCTCATCGGCCAGGCGCGCATGCTGTATTCCCATGCCGCCGAACTCGAGCGCCGGGTGAACGGCGCGGCGAAGACCGAGGACGACTACGCGTACTTCCGCACCGAGCGCGAGTTCGCGAACTTCACGCTCGCCGAGCTGCCGCACTATGGCCCGGTCGCCGGCACCGCGCATGCGGACAAGGACTACGCGGTGACGATCGTGCGCAACTTCCTGTACTCGGCGCTAATGCTGCATGTCTGGACCGCGCTCGAGACGTCGGCCGACCCGCAGCTCGCCGCGATCGCCGCGAAATCGGTGAAGGAAACCCGCTATCACGTGCAGCACGCACGCGAGTGGCTCGTTCGCCTCGGCGACGGCACCGACGAATCGCACCGTCGCGCGCAAGACGCGCTCGACTACCTGACGCCGTACACACGCGAATTCTTCGCCGCCGATGCGATCGACGACGCGGTCGCCGCCGAGGGGATCGCACCCGCACCGGCCACGCTCGAAGCGGCGTGGCGGGCGGACGTCGACGACGCGCTCGCAGAAGCGACGCTCACGCTGCCGGCCCCCGTGCAGCACGTAACCACCGGCAAGCAAGGCGAGCACTCGGAGCACATGGGCTACCTGCTCGCCGAAATGCAGAGCCTCGCGCGCCAGCACCCCGGCGCGACCTGGTAACCGGCCCACGCCACGGAGCCCGACGATGTCCGTCCAGACCGCCGCCCCCGCCCACGCCGCGCCCGCCGCGCACCGCGACGATCCGCTGCTCGCCCGTGCCTGGGACGTGCTCGAAGCCGTGCCCGATCCCGAGATTCCGGTCGTGTCGATCCGCGAGCTCGGCATCCTGCGCGACGTCCGTCGCGCGGACGACGGCCTGCTCGAAGTCGTGATCACGCCGACCTACTCGGGCTGCCCGGCGATGTCGCAGATCGCGGAAGACATCGCCGCCGCGCTGCAGTCGGCCGACCTGCCGCCGCACCGGATCGAGACGGTGCTCGCCCCCGCGTGGACAACCGACTGGATCACGCAGGAGGCGCGCGACAAGCTGCGCGCATACGGCATCGCGCCGCCGGTCGGCCAGTGCGGCAGCGCCGCACCGCAGGAAAACGTCGTGCGCTTCGTACCGCGGCCGGTCGCCGCACCCGCGTGCCCGCGCTGCGGCTCCGCCCGTACCGAACGCCTCGCGCAATTCGCGTCCACGGCCTGCAAGGCGCTGTATCGCTGCGTCGACTGCCGCGAACCCTTCGACTACTTCAAACCCTATTAATCGATATGGCGACCCCGCAATTTCATCCGCTGCGTATCCGTGACGTGCGGCCCGAGACCGCCGACGCCGTGACCGTCTCCTTCGACGTGCCGCCCGAGTTGCGCGACGCGTACCGTTTCACGCAGGGCCAGTTCGTCACGCTGAAGACCCACATCGACGGCGAGGAGACGCGCCGCTCGTATTCGATCTGCGTCGGCACGACGGACTACGACCGTGACGGCGAACTGCGCATCGGCATCAAGCGCGTGCGCGGCGGCCGCTTCTCGAACTTCGCGTTCGATACGCTGAAGCCCGGCCACACGATCGACGTGATGACGCCGGACGGCCGCTTCTTCACGCACCTGAACGCCGACCACGGCAAGCAGTACGTCGCGTTTTCCGGCGGCTCGGGGATCACGCCGGTGCTCGCGATCGTGAAGACGACGCTCGAACTGGAGCCGCGCAGCACGTTCACGCTGATCTACGGCAATCGCAGCGTCGACGCGATCATGTTCGCGGAAGAGCTCGAGGACCTGAAGAACCGCTACATGAACCGCTTCGTCCTGTATCACGTGCTGTCGGACGACCTGCAGGACGTCGAGCTGTTCAATGGTGTGCTCGACCAGGCGAAATGCGCGGAATTCCTCGACACGCTGACGCCGGCCGACGCGATCGACGAGGCGTTCATCTGCGGCCCCGCGCCGATGATGGACGCGGCCGAAGCCGCGCTGAAAGCGGCCGGCGTGCCGCAGGCGAAGGTGCACGTCGAGCGCTTCGGCACGCCGCTGCCGCAAGCCGGCGCGCCGGTCGTCGAAATCACCGACCGGACGCCGGCCGCCGACCTCGAAATCGTGCTCGACGGCAAGAAGCGCAAGCTGCGGCTGCCGTACGAAGGCGTGAGCCTGCTCGACATCGGGCTGCGCGCGGGCCTCGCGCTGCCGTACGCGTGCAAGGGCGGCGTGTGCTGCACGTGCCGCGCGAAGGTGCTCGAAGGCGAAGTCCGGATGGAGAAGAACTACACGCTGGAAGAACACGAAGTGAAGGACGGCTTCGTGCTCACGTGCCAGTGCCACCCGGTCAGCGACAAGGTCGTCGTGAGTTTCGACGAGCGTTGAGCGACGTCGCGTCGCGGCGCCGGACGGTTTCTCGCCGTCACACATCTCGCTTACACTAGGGGCCGCCGGCCGGCTGGACATCGCAACGTCCGCCCGGCCGGCGGTTTTCTTTTGTTGACGACAGGCCGATGAGCACCATTCATGTGATTCAGGGCGGCACCGCCGCCGCGTCGCTGCGCGAAGCGCTTGCGCAAGCCGGACGCCACGACGAGCACGTCGTCGGATTGCTCGACGACCTCGGCTTCGGGCCGCTCAAGGGCGCCGACGAGACGCCCGACACGCGCGCCGCCTTCTGGCGACGCGTGCTCGGCGACCAGATTCCCGACTGGAACGCGGAAATCGAAGGCGAGTTCGCGCGCCTCGACCAGCTTGCGATGGATACCGGGCAGGTGGTCGTGTGGCACGCACCGAGCGTCGGCGACAAGCTGCTGCTGCGGCGCGTCGCCTATCACCTGCGCAACGTCCCGCAACGCCTGAACGAAGTGCGGCTGTCGGCCGCCGATTTCGACCCGGCGCAGCGCGCGTCGCTGTCGCGCACCGACCAGGCATGCGCGACCGGGATGTTCTCGCCCGCCGAACTGGCGCGCAAGCGCCCCGTGGCCGCGCCGATCTCGGTGCTGCGCATCGGGCGCCTCGCGCTCGAATGGCAGGAGGCGAAGCACCTGAACGCCGAGCTGCGCTACTGGGTCAGCAACACGATCAAGAGCGGCCACTACGAGGATCTCGACGCGCTGATTCTCGCTCGTGCGCAAGCCGACTGGCTGCCCGCCCGGCGCCTCGTCGGTGGCATCATGGCCGATGCAGACCGCGGCGGGCTGTTCGTCAGCGACGCGATCGCCTGGTGGCGCTGCCGCGAGCTCGCAGCCGCCGGCCGGCTCGAGCTGCAGGACGACACGCCGGACGCCCTCTCTTTCACGCAGGTGCGCACGGCCCGCACGGCCACCCCGCACCGCTAATCTTCCCCATTCGACCATGGCCCGAACCCGAGCGCCCGACCACGAATCCCAGCGCGAGCAGATCCTCGATCTGGCCGCCGAGAAATTCGCGCAGACGAGCTACCCGAGCACGTCGATGTCCGATCTCGCGACCGCGAGCGGCACGTCGAAGGCGCGGCTTTATCACTATTACGAGAGCAAGGAAGCGATCCTGTTCGACCTGCTCGACCGCTACACGAAACGGCTGATGCTGATCATCGCCGAGGTCGAGGGCGCGAGCCAGCGGCGCGGCCTCAGCGAGCGCGACGCGTTTGCCGAGCTCGTGCGCGCGTTCCTGGCCGAATACGAGACGTCGCACAGCCGCCACGTCGCGCTGCTCAACGACGTGAAGTATCTCGAGGACGCGCAGCGCGAAATCGTGCTCGACCGCCAGCGCGACATCGTCGCGGCGTTCACGCGGCAGCTCGCGCGCGCGTACCCGGACCGCATCTCGAAGGAAAACCAGACGTCCGTGACGATGATGGTGTTCGGGATGATCAACTGGACCTTCACGTGGCTGAAGCCGGGCGGGCGCCTCGGCTACCGCGACTTCGCCGAACAGGTGATCGACCTGATCGAGCGCGGGCTGTCGACGGGCGCCTGATTGCCGCGCAGCAGCATGCGTTGCGCGACGGGCACAGTGCGACCGCCCGCCGCGCATTTCATATGACGAACTTTAAATCCGTTTAAAATCATATAGATAGAGAATGAACTAAGCGGATTTAGAATTCCTCCTCAGCACAAACAACGTCAAATGCGGGTTTTCCCCAACCCCGCTCGGGTAAAATGCTGTTGCATTGCACAACCGACTTGTGCACCCACACTGAGGAACCCACGATGAACACGCAATTCAACGGCCGTGCCGATGCTGTCGGCAACGCCGGTAGTGCGCCGGTTCTCGTCAGGGAACTGGCTTCCAAAGACCGTGAGCAAATGCTCACCCACTTTCTCTCGCTCGACGAAGAGGACCGCCTGCTGCGCTTCGGCCAGATGGTGCCCGACCACGTGATCGAGAACTATGTCCGCACGATCGACTTCGGTCGCGATACCGTGTTCGGCGTGTTCGACCACGACCTCGAACTGATCGGCGTCGGCCACCTCGCCTATCTGCCGGCCGACGGCGACAAGCGCACGGCCGAATTCGGCGTGTCGGTGCTCGAAAGCGCACGCGGCCGCGGCGTCGGCTCGAAGCTGTTCGAGCGCGCGGCGATCCGCAGCCGCAACACGCACGTGACGACGCTGTACATGCACTGCCTGTCACGGAACGCGACGATGATGCATATCGCGAAGAAGTCAGGGATGCGGATCGAGTACGCGTACGGTGAAGCGGATGCATACCTGTCGCTGCCGCCGGCCGACCACTCGACGATCATCGCCGAGATGCTGCAGGAACAGGCCGCGGTGTTCGACTACGCGATGAAGCGCCAGGCGCGCCGCACCACGAAGTTCATCGAATCGCTGATGCCCGCCGCGCTGACGGCGTAACGTCGGCCCGCCGGGCCGCGCCCGCCGCGCGCCCGGCCCCCTCTTCCCTTCTGCCCACCACCGGCCCGCTAGCGCACCGACCGAATCGGCAACGCGGTCGTCTCCTTGAAGCAGTCGAGCGAGAAGCTCGTCTTCACGTCGATCACCGACGGGTGATGCAGCAGATGCTCCTGCACGAAGCGGGAGAAATGCGCCATGTCCTCGACCTGCACGCGCAGCAGGTAATCCATGTCCCCCGTCATCGCGTGGCATGCGACCACTTCCGGCCACGCCTGCACGGCCGCGCGGAACAGTTCCGCGTGGGTTGCGCCCGCGCGCGCCGACGTCTCGTCGACCCGCACCGGCGCGAGGCCGCCGCGCTTCTCCAGCCGCACGCTCACGTACGCGAGCAGGTCGAGCCCGAGCTTCTGCGGATTCAGCAGCGCGACGTAGCCGGTGATCACGCCGATCTCCTCGAGCCGCCGGATCCGCCGCAGGCACGGGCTCGGCGACAGGTTCACGCGCTCGGCGATCTCCTGGTTCGACAGGCGCCCGTTCTCCTGAAGAATCGCCAGAATCCGCCGGTCGATGGCATCCAATTCGGCTTGCGCCATCTTCT
This sequence comes from Burkholderia metallica, assembly GCF_001718555.1. Classification (NCBI taxonomy): domain Bacteria; kingdom Pseudomonadati; phylum Pseudomonadota; class Betaproteobacteria; order Burkholderiales; family Burkholderiaceae; genus Burkholderia; species Burkholderia metallica. The sequence continues at coordinate 279,410 of NZ_CP013401.1, read as the reverse complement.
GCCCTCCATTGATTATTTCGAGACTGGAAATTGCGCCATCGTAGGGTCAGGCGATCAAGTTCGCAAGTTTCCGCTCGCGGCTGCCCGCTACACTTTGTCGCACGTACCGATTCGTCGCGCACGCGCCGCGTGCGCCACGTTCGACATCGAACCAGGCCGGGCATGCGCACGTCGCTCCGGCCGATCGCCCCCACTGGAGACACGCCATGCAGATCCCGAACTGGGACAACCCCGTCGGCACCGACGGCTTCGAATTCATCGAATACACGGCACCGGACCCGAAAGCGCTCGGACAATTGTTCGAACGGATGGGTTTCACCGCGATCGCGCGCCATCGCCACAAGGACGTGACGGTCTACCGCCAGGGCGACATCAACTTCATCATCAACGCGGAACCCGACTCGTTCGCGCAGCGCTTCGCGCGCCTGCACGGCCCGTCGATCTGCGCGATCGCGTTCCGCGTGCAGGACGCCGCGAAGGCGTACAAGCGCGCGCTGGAACTCGGCGCATGGGGCTTCGACAACAAGACGGGCCCGATGGAGCTGAACATCCCGGCGATCAAGGGCATCGGCGATTCGCTGATCTACTTCGTCGACCGCTGGCGCGGCAAGAACGGCGCGCAGCCGGGCGCGATCGGCGACATCAGCATCTACGACGTCGACTTCGAGCCGATCGCCGGCGCGAACCCGAACCCGGTCGGCCACGGCCTGACGTACATCGACCATCTGACGCACAACGTGCACCGCGGCCGCATGCAGGAATGGGCCGAGTTCTACGAGCGCCTGTTCAACTTCCGCGAAGTGCGCTACTTCGACATCGAAGGCAAGGTGACGGGCGTGAAGTCGAAGGCGATGACGTCACCGTGCGGCAAGATCCGCATCCCGATCAACGAGGAAGGCTCCGACACGGCCGGCCAGATCCAGGAATACCTCGACGCGTATCACGGCGAAGGCATCCAGCACATCGCACTCGGCGCGAGCGACATCTACCAGGCAGTCGACGGCCTGCGCAGCAAGGAAGTGAAGCTGCTCGACACGATCGACACGTATTACGAACTGGTCGACCGCCGCGTGCCGAACCACGGCGAATCGCTGGAAGAGCTGAAGAAGCGCAAGATCCTGATCGACGGCGCGCGCGACGACCTGCTGCTGCAGATCTTCACCGAGAACCAGATCGGGCCGATCTTCTTCGAGATCATCCAGCGCAAGGGCAACCAGGGCTTCGGTGAAGGCAACTTCAAGGCGCTGTTCGAATCGATCGAGCTCGACCAGATCCGCCGCGGCGTCGTGCAGGACAAGGCCTGACGCAGCTGGCGCGCGGCTGCCCGGGGCAACCCGGCAGCCCGCACGATCCGGCGGCACAAAGAAAAAGGGCGGGAATCCGAGGATTCCCGCCCTTTTTGCATTCCGGCGCGGCCCGCTGGCCGCGCGACCGGATCAACGCGCGTTCGCCTTCGACTCGACGGCGCGCTCGGCCGACGGCTGCGCGACAGCGTCCTGGGCCGGCACGATCTGCTGCATCTGCGCGCCGGCTGCCGCCAGTGCGCTCGCGCCTTGCGCGCGCACCGGGCCGGTCATCGAGAAAAACGCGGCGGACACGATCAGGAAACTTTGAATATGACGTGTGTTCATTGCACCTCCTTTAAAACTGCCGGCGCCTCCCCGATTGCGTCGAAACGACCCCACGCGACCGGGCACCTCCGGCAGGCCGACAAGATTAACGGCATTTGCTCGCAGATGAACGCGGCTTTACATGCTTTTACATGATGTAACGCATCATCGCGCCCTCTTTTCTGCCGCGCCACCGCCATTCGATCCGTATCCCGCCCCATGGGCGGCGGGTTTGCCCCAGTGCTACCATCACTTAAAACCGGCCAATATGCCGGCCACTGCAGACGCATCCACAAGATGGCCGACGCATTCGAGTTTTGGTGATCCCAAACTGGGTGGAGGAGACAGTTAATGAATGCCCCGCTAGACGCAGACCAACGCGCGTCGCTGGAAGCCGCGCTGAAGTCCGTCACGCTTGACGACAAATACACGCTGGAACGCGGTCGCGCGTACATGAGCGGCATCCAGGCGCTCGTGCGCCTGCCGATGCTCCAGCAGGAACGCGACCGCGCCGCCGGTCTCAATACGGCCGGTTTCATCTCCGGCTACCGCGGCTCGCCGCTCGGCGGCCTCGATCTGTCGCTCTGGAAAGCCAAGCAGCACCTGGCGGCCCACCAGATCGTCTTTCAGCCCGGCCTCAACGAAGATCTCGCCGCCACCGCCGTGTGGGGCTCGCAGCAGGTGAACCTGTACCCCGGCGCGAAGTACGACGGCGTGTTCGGCATGTGGTACGGCAAGGGCCCGGGCGTCGACCGTACCGGCGACGTCTTCAAGCACGCGAATTCGGCCGGCTCGTCGCAGCACGGCGGCGTGCTGGTGCTCGCCGGCGACGATCACGCGGCGAAATCGTCGACGCTCGCGCACCAGTCCGAACACATCTTCAAGGCTTGCGGGCTGCCCGTGCTGTTCCCGTCCAACGTGCAGGAATATCTCGATTTCGGCCTGCACGGCTGGGCGATGAGCCGCTACTCGGGCCTGTGGGTCGCGCTCAAGTGCGTGACGGACGTCGTCGAATCGTCGGCCTCGGTCGACATCGACCCGCATCGCACCGAGATCGTGCTGCCGACGGATTTCATCCTGCCGGAAGGCGGGCTGAACATCCGCTGGCCCGACCCGCCGCTCGTGCAGGAAGCGCGGCTGCTCGACTACAAGTGGTACGCGGCGCTAGCCTATGTGCGCGCGAACAAGCTCGACCGGATCGAGATCGACTCGCCGAACGCGCGCTTCGGGATCATGACCGGCGGCAAGGCCTACCTCGACGTGCGCCAGGCGCTGACCGACCTCGGCCTCGACGACGAAACCTGCGCGCGGATCGGCATCCGGCTCTACAAGGTCGGCTGCGTATGGCCGCTCGAAGCGCAGGGTGCGCAGGCGTTCGCGCGCGGACTCGACGAAATCCTCGTCGTCGAGGAAAAGCGCCAGATCCTCGAATACGCGATCAAGGAAGAGCTGTACAACTGGCCCGACGGCCAGCGCCCGCGCGTGTTCGGCAAGTTCGACGAGAAGGACGGCGCCGGCGGCGAATGGTCGGTACCGATGGGCAACTGGCTGCTGCCCGCGCACTACGAACTGTCGCCCGCGATCATCGCGAAGGCGATCGCGACGCGCCTCGAGAAGTTCGAGCTGCCGTCCGACGTGCGCGCGCGCATCGCCGCGCGGCTCGCGGTGATCAACGCGAAGGAAATGGCGCTCGCGAAGCCGCACGTGCAGACGGAGCGCAAGCCGTGGTTCTGCTCGGGCTGTCCGCACAACACGTCGACCAACGTGCCGGAAGGCTCGCGCGCGATCGCCGGCATCGGCTGCCACTACATGACCGTGTGGATGGACCGCAGTACGAGCACCTTCAGCCAGATGGGCGGCGAGGGCGTGCCGTGGATCGGCCAGGCGCCATTCACGGACGAGAAGCACGTGTTCGCGAACCTCGGCGACGGCACCTACTTCCACTCGGGCCTGCTGGCCGTGCGCGCGGCGATTTCGTCGAAGGCGAACATCACGTACAAGATCCTGTACAACGACGCGGTCGCGATGACGGGCGGCCAGCCGGTCGACGGCGTGCTGACGGTGCCGCAGATCACGCACCAGCTCGCGTCCGAAGGCGCGAAGAAGATCGTGATCGTCACCGACGAGCCGGAGAAGTACGACAGCCAGAAGGCGCTGCTCGCGCCGGGCGTGACGATCCATCACCGCGACCAGCTCGACGACGTGCAGCGCGAGCTGCGCGAGATCGAAGGCACGACGATCCTGATCTACGACCAGACCTGCGCGACCGAGAAGCGCCGCCGCCGCAAACGCGGCACGTATCCGGACCCGGCCAAGCGCGTCGTGATCAACGACGCGGTGTGCGAAGGCTGCGGCGACTGCTCGGTGCAGTCGAACTGCCTGTCGGTCGAGCCGCTGGAAACCGAATTCGGCACGAAGCGCCAGATCAACCAGTCGAGCTGCAACAAGGATTTCTCGTGCGTGAAGGGCTTTTGTCCGAGCTTCGTCACGGTCGAGGGCGGCCAGTTGAAGAAGCCGAAGGCCGTGTCGGTCGACGGCAGCGCGCTGCCGCCGATCCCTGAACCGACGCTGCCCGACATCGACCGCGCGTACGGCGTGCTCGTCACGGGCGTCGGCGGCACGGGCGTCGTCACGATCGGCGCGCTGCTCGGGATGGCCGCGCACCTGGAAAACAAGGGCGTGACCGTGCTCGACGTCACCGGCCTCGCGCAGAAAGGCGGCGCCGTGATGAGCCACGTGCAGATTTCGCACGCGCCGACCGACATCCACGCGACGCGGATCGCGATGGGCGAAGCCGACCTCGTGATCGGCTGCGACGCGATCGTCACGGCCGGCGACGAATGCACGTCGCGCATGCGCCATGACGCGACGCGCGTGGTGGTCAATAGCGCGCAGACGCCGACCGCCGAGTTCATCAAGAACCCGAACTGGGCGTTCCCGGGCCTGTCCGCCGAGAACGACATCCGCGCGGCGGCGGGTGACGCCGTCGACTTCATCGACGCGAACCGTTTCGCGGTCGCGCTGCTCGGCGACGCGATCTACACGAACCCGTTTGTGCTCGGCTACGCGTGGCAGAAAGGCTGGCTGCCGCTCACGCTCGCGTCGCTCGAACGCGCGATCGAGCTGAATGCGGTGTCGGTCGAGAAGAACCGCGCGGCCTTCGACTGGGGCCGCCGCGCCGCGCACGACCTGGCGAGCGTGAAGCAGGCCGCGGCCGGCGACGCACGCCCCGCGCAGGGCGCCACGGTGATCGCGCTGCACACGAAGAAAGCGGTCGATGCGCTGATCGCGAAGCGCGTGGAATTCCTCACCGCGTACCAGAATGCCGCGTACGCAGCCCGCTATGCGGCGTTCGTCGACAAGGTGCGCGCCGCCGAACGTGCGCTGGCGGACGGCGACACGATGCAGGAGCCGCTGACCGAAGCGGTCGCCCGCAACTTGTTCAAGCTGATGGCGTACAAGGACGAATACGAGGTCGCGCGGCTGCAATCCGATCCGGCGTTCCTCGCCCGCCTGACCGCACAGTTCGAAGGCGACTGGAAGCTGAAATTCCACCTCGCGCCGCCGCTGTTCGCGAAGACGGACGCGCACGGCCATCTCGTGAAGAAGGCGTACGGCCCGTGGATGATGTCGGCGTTCCGGCTGCTCGCGAAGGCGAAGTTCCTGCGCGGCACGGGGCTCGATCCGTTCGGCCGGACCGAGGAGCGTCGCACCGAGCGCGCGCTGATCGGCGAGTACGAAGCGCTGATCGACGAAGTGACGGCCAGGCTGAACGCGGCCAACCGCCCGCTCGCACTCGAGCTCGCGGCGCTGCCGGACGGCATTCGCGGCTACGGCCACGTGAAGGAGAACAACCTGCGGGCGGTGCGCCAGAAGTGGGACACGCTGCTCGCGAAGTGGCGTTCGCCGGCAGGCCAGTCGCACCAGCAGGTCGCGTAACGGCGCGCGCGTCGGGCATTCGCGGTCCGGATGCCCGACGCGCGAGCGGCAACCGGCTCACGTCACGATAAAAAAACGCCACGGAACGCAGGTTCCGTGGCGTTTTTCATGGCGCCGCGCGTGAAGCGCGGCACACGCGGGCGTGAACTTACTTCGTGTTCACGTTCGCGGCGGCAACGGCCGTCATGTTGATGATCCGGCGCACGGTCGCAGCCGGCGTCAGGATGTGGACCGGCTTTGCCGCGCCGAGCAGGAACGGCCCGACCGTCACGCCTTCGCCGCCGACCATCTTCAGCAGGTTGTACGCGATGTTCGCCGCTTCGACGTTCGGCATGATCAGCAGGTTCGCTTCGCCCGACAGCGTCGTGCCGGGGAACGCCTGCTTGCGGATCAGTTCCGACAGCGCCGCGTCGCCGTGCATTTCCCCGTCGACTTCCAGGTTCGGCGCCCGTTCGACGATCAGCTTGCGGGCCTCGCCCATCCGGCGCGACGACGCCGACGGCGCGCTGCCGAAGTTCGAGTTCGACAGCAGCGCGGCCTTCGGCACGATGCCGAAGCGCTCGATCTCGGCCGCGGCCTGAATCGTCATGTCGGCGAGCTGTTCGGCGCTCGGCAGCTCGTTCACGTACGTGTCGCACACGAACAGGTTGCGGCCCGGCAGCATCAGCAGGTTCATCGCGGCGAAGTGCTCGGCGCCCTTCGCGCGGCCCAGCACCTGCTCGATGAACTTCAGGTGGCTGTGGAACGTGTCGATCATCCCGCAGATCATCCCGTCCGCGTCACCCAGGTGCACGAGCATCGCGCCGATCAGCGTATTGAACTTGCGCATCGCGGCCTTCGCGACTTCCGGCGTCACGCCGTCGCGCGCGCCGATCTCCTGATACGCCTGCCAGTAGCGGTGGTAGCGCGCATCGTCTTCCGGATCGACGATTTCGAAATCGGTGCCGGCCTTCAGCTTCGAGCCGATCTTCGCGAGACGCATGTCGATGACCGACGGGCGGCCGACGAGGATCGGCTTCGCGATCTTTTCCTGCAGCACGAACTGCGCGGCGCGCAGCACGCGCTCGTCCTCGCCCTCGGCGAACACGATGCGGGCCTGCTTCTGCTTCGCGGTCGCGAACACCGGGCGCATCACCATGCCGGTGCGGTAGACGGTCGCGCCGAGCTGCTCGCGGTACGCGTCCATGTCCTGGATCGGGCGCGTGGCGACGCCCGAATCCATCGCGGCCTGCGCGACGGCCGGCGCGATCTTGATGATCAGGCGCGGGTCGAACGGCTTCGGAATCAGGTAGTCCGGCCCGAATTCGAGCGAGTGGCCTTCATACGCCTTCGCGACTTCCTCGCTCTGGTCGGTTTCCTGCGCCAGCTCGGCGATCGCGCGCACGCACGCGAGCTTCATTTCTTCCGTGATCGTCGTCGCGCCGACGTCGAGCGCGCCGCGGAAGATGAACGGGAAGCACAGCACGTTGTTGACCTGGTTCGGGTAGTCCGAACGGCCGGTCGCGACGATCGCGTCCGGGCGCACGGCCTTCGCGTCTTCCGGGCGGATTTCCGGTTCCGGGTTCGCGAGCGCCAGGATCAGCGGCTTGTCGCCCATCGTCTTGACCATGTCCTGCTTCAGCACGCCCGCGCTCGAGCAGCCGAGGAACACGTCGGCGCCGACGATCGCGTCGGCGAGCGTGCGCGCGTCGGTGGTCGCCGCATAGCGCTGCTTCGACGGATCGAGGTTGCCGCGCCCTTCGTAGATCACGCCCTTCGAATCGGTGACGAGGATGTTCGACTTCGTGAGGCCGAGGTTCACCAGCAGGTCCAGACACGCGATCGCCGCCGCGCCCGCGCCCGAACACACGAGCTTCACTTCGGACAGCTGCTTGCCGACGACCTTCAGGCCGTTCAGGATCGCGGCCGAGGCGATGATCGCGGTGCCGTGCTGGTCATCGTGGAAGACGGGGATCTTCATGCGCTCGCGCAGCTTCTGCTCGATGTAGAAGCATTCCGGCGCCTTGATGTCCTCGAGGTTGATGCCGCCGAGCGTCGGCTCGAGCATCGCGATCGCCTCGACGAGCTTGTCGGGGTCGGACTCCGACAGTTCGATGTCGAACACGTCGATGCCCGCGAATTTCTTGAAGAGGCAGCCCTTGCCTTCCATCACCGGCTTCGCCGCGAGCGGGCCGATGTTGCCGAGACCGAGCACCGCCGTGCCGTTCGTGATGACGCCGACGAGGTTGCCGCGCGACGTGTACTTCTGCGCGTCGAGCGGATCGGCGTGGATCGCCTCGCACGCGGCGGCGACGCCCGGCGAATACGCGAGCGACAGATCGAGCTGATTCGACAGCGGCTTGGTCGGGGTGACCGAAATCTTGCCGGGTTTCGGGTTCAGGTGATAAGCGAGTGCGGCCTGCTTCAGTTGTTCGTCCATGATTGACCTGCGAGAGACATGCGAAATATTGACGGTTCAGTACGCAGCACCTTCGGCCGCGTCTGCTTGAATCGAGGGGATGATCGACTGCGAGACGGCACGCGACGCGCCGGGTCGGCACGCCATCGAACCTTGGCGGGTGGCAAGAGGAAAGTACAAAGTACTGAACGATTTCTAAGGGCCGCCTAGTGTACACCCCCTAAATGACGTCCGTTGGTGCAGCGCCGCATCCCCGGCATCAGCAGCGCGCCCGGCGGCCCCCGCTTGTTTCGCCGGTGGTGAGCCGCGCGGCGAACCCGCGCGAATTCCGCCGAAAACCGCCCTGAATCGGGTAAAATAGCCGGCTACGCGCGCAGCGATGCGATTGGCCCTCCGATCGCGCCCCGGCCCTTCGGGCCGGTTCCCCTTGCTGCGCCACCGGGCCCGCGCCCGCTCTTCGCTCATCACCCAAGGAACGCCCATGACAGGCTACGATCGTCAGTCGATCTCGGATACGACCGCCAAAATCCTGCTCGAAGTACAGGCAGTGCACTTCAACGCAGAAAAACCGTTCATCTTCACGTCCGGCTGGGCGAGCCCCGTCTATATCGACTGCCGCAAGCTGATTTCGTATCCGCGCGTGCGCCGCGCGCTGATGGAAATGGCTGAAACGACGATCACGCGCGACATCGGCTTCGAACAGATCGACGCGGTGGCGGGCGGCGAGACGGCAGGCATTCCGTTCGCGGCCTGGATCGCGGACCGGATGATGGTGCCGATGCAGTACGTGCGCAAGAAGCCGAAGGGTTTCGGCCGCAACGCGCAGATCGAAGGCCATCTGGAAGAAGGCTCGCGCGTGCTGCTGGTCGAAGACCTGACGACCGACAGCCGCAGCAAGATCAACTTCGTCAACGCGCTGCGCACCGCCGGCGCGACGGTGAACCACTGCTTCGTGCTGTTCCACTACGACATCTTCAAGGAAAGCGTGTCGGTCCTGAAGGACATCGACGTCGACCTGCACGCGCTCGCCACGTGGTGGGACGTGCTGCGCGTCGCGAAGGCATCGGGCTACTTCGAGACGAAGACGCTCGACGAAGTCGAGAAATTCCTGCACGCACCGGCCGAATGGTCGGCGGCGCACGGCGGCGCGACGGCTCCGAAGGAATGACGCCATGCCGGCGCACGCGCCGGCACGCTAGCTGAACAAGCCGCCCGCTTCATCGCGGGCGGTTTTTTTTCGTCCGTCGATTCGCGCGATGACCGATCGCAATTGCGCGCGCCGGCGTGCATCGCTCATCGAACCCTAATGCTAGACTTGATCCATCGTCGCCATCAGCTGCGCAGCAACGCACAACGCCAACAATGCCGGGCGCGTCGGTCCGGCCCACGTGACGGGAGAAGCGCCATATGCGTGTGGATCGCCGGATCACTCCGCCTGCGCCATCGGGTCGCCCTTCTCCGTTTCGCCTCTCCGCCCTTCTGTGCGCCGCCGTTTTCGCGACGCTGCCCGCGCATGCGGAAGGCCCGTTCACCGTGACGAGCGACGACCTGACGCCGGGCGCCCGCGTGCGGCTCGCGAACGTGTTCGACCGCGGCGACTGCAAGGGCGGCAACCATTCGCCGCAGCTTGCGTGGCACAACCCGCCGCCCGGCACGCGCGGCTACGCGGTCACGATCTTCGATCCCGACGCGCCCGGGCACGGCTGGTGGCACTGGGCCGTCGCGGGCATCCCCGCGACCGTCACGAGCCTGCCAACCGACGCGAGCGCGTCCGGCTTCCTGCGGCGCATCGGCGCGAGCGAGGCGCGCAACGACTTCGGGATCGACGGCTATGGCGGCCCGTGCCCGCCGCCCGGCAAGCCGCACCGCTACGTGATCACCGTCTACGCGCTGAAAGGCACCGACCTGCGCATCTCGCAGGGCCGCCCCGCGCCGATGTTCGAGCACGAGATCGGCACGCTCGCGATCGGCACCGCGCAATTCACGGTCACTTACGGGCAGTAAGCGCTCGCGCGCCGCCCGTCGCCCGTCGCGATTGCCCGCGCCCGCGAATTTCCGCGCGCGGCCTGCGCGCCTGTTTCCCGTCATTTCGACTTGCTAGACTCCGTTGCACCGGTCGCGGCATTCCGCCGCGCATCCGTCGCGCCGCCCGAGTGCGGCGCGTGACACGGCGAGCCAGCGGTCCGCCGTTCCCGTCCCTTTCCGGAGAACGCTTCATGTCGAACATCGTCATCGTCTATCACAGCGGCTACGGGCACACGCAGAAACTGGCCGAAGCCGTGCACGCGGGTGCGCAGGATGCCGGCGCGAACGTGCGCCTGCTCGCCGTCGGCGACCTCGACGACGCGGGCTGGGCCGCGCTCGACGCGGCCGACGCGATCGTCTTCGGCGCGCCGACCTACATGGGCGGCCCGTCCGCGCAGTTCAAGCAGTTCGCCGATGCGACGTCGAAAGCGTGGTTCACGCAGAAATGGAAGGACAAGATCGCCGCGGGCTTCACGAACTCCGCGACGATGAACGGCGACAAGTTCTCGACGATTCAATATTTCGTCACGCTGTCGATGCAGCATGGGATGGTGTGGGTCGGCACGAGCCTGATGCCGGCCAACTCGAAGGCGGCCACGCGCAACGACATCAACTACCTCGGCGGTTCGACGGGCCTGCTCGCGCAATCGCCGGCGGATGCGACGCCCGACGAGGGCCCGCTGCCGGGCGACCTCGAAACCGGCAAGGCGTTCGGCCGGCGGGTCGCCGAAGCGACTGCCCGGTGGGTCGCCGGCCGCGATTGAGCCTCGCGCCGGCTGACGCCAAAGGGACACAAGACGGCCAGCCGGCCGTCTTTTTTCACCCCGCGCGGTGCAGGCCCGTCGAATGACGTCTTAAAATGGCGGTTTCAGGGCGCGGGCCCGCGTTTCATCCAGTGAGAGCGAAATGAGCACCAAAGTTTTTGTCGACGGCCAGGAAGGCACGACCGGCCTCAAGATCTTCGAATACCTGTCGGCACGCAGCGACATCGAGATCCTGCGTATCGAAGAAGCGAAGCGCAAGGACGTCGACGAGCGCCGCCGCCTGATCAACGCATCGGACGTCACGTTCCTGTGCCTGCCGGACGTCGCGTCGCGCGAATCCGCGTCGCTCGTCGAGAACCCGAACACCACGCTGATCGATGCGAGCACCGCGTTCCGCACGAATGCCGACTGGGCCTACGGCCTGCCCGAGCTGACCCGCGCGCAGCGCGAGAAGATTCGCACATCGAAGCGCATCGCGGTGCCGGGCTGCCACGCATCGGCGTTCGTGCTCGCGATGCGTCCGCTCGTCGATGCGGGCATCGTCGCGCCGACGTTCGCCGCGCACAGCTACTCGATCACCGGCTACAGCGGCGGCGGCAAGTCGATGATCGCCGACTACGAGAACGCGGCGCCGGGCGGCAAGCTCGCGAGCCCGCGCCCGTATGCGCTCGGCCTCACGCACAAGCACCTGCCGGAAATGGCCGCGCACACGGGGCTCGAGAACCCGCCGATCTTCACGCCGATCGTCGGCCCGTTCCTGAAGGGGCTCGCGGTGACGACCTACTTCACGCCCGATCAGCTCGCGAAGCGCGCGACGCCGCAGGACGTGCAGCGCGTGTTCGCCGAGTACTACGCGGACGAAGCGTTCGTGCGCGTCGCGCCGTTCAATGCGGACGCGAACCTCGACGGCGGCTTCTTCGACGTGCAGGCGAACAACGACACGAACCGGGTCGACCTGTTCGTGTTCGGCAACGAAGAGCGCTTCGTCACCGTCGCGCGCCTCGACAACCTCGGCAAAGGCGCGTCGGGCGCGGCGATCCAGTGCATGAACCTGAACATCGGCGCGGCCGAGGACGCCGGTCTCAAACGCTGATTCCGCATCGCACGCAATGCAAAGCCGGCCACTGGCCGGCTTTTTATTTATCCGCATCGCGCAATAATTAAAAAATTCCGGCTCGCGCATTTACAAATATTTACAAGCTTTCCATTGCGCGATTACCAGTGAATTAATCCCACCCGTTCTTTATCCAGTCAATCCCGAATAGGGATAAACCGGATACCGCCGCTTCAAACGCTGCCGTTATACGCAGGAAGGCTCGCCGCCGACCCGCCCGGCGTCGTACATTCCCCACTCCGCCCGCTTTCGGCCGCCTGTCTCACGTTTTAATTCTTACCGAATGCCATGCCGGACAAGGATTCAAAACACGCTTCCCGTTTCAATCGCCTTTTTTAGACGGGTTCATCAATTGACAGCAAAAATCCAGGCGGCGACATTAGCTCGCACAATTAAACGATTGGAGACAGCGGCATGTCGCACGCCTTAACGAAGGGGGTGGCAACGGCCTTTGCCATTGCCCCTTTCCTGGTTGCATGTGGTGGGGGGGACTCCGGCGGCGCACTCGCGCCGATCGATGCGCCCCAATGTTCAGGTTCCAGCTGCGGCACGCAAGGGCCGCCGCCGTCGCAGCCCGTCAACGGCGCGCTGTGCCCGGCCACCGCGGACATCGTGAAGAGCACGTACCTCGGCGGCGCCGGTAGCGGCGAGATCGTCAGCGTCAACATCGACGCCGTGGCGATGACCTACACGCTCAAGTGGCTCGAATCGCCGATTCCGCTCGCGACCGGCACCGTTACGCCGAGCCGCGCCGGCACGACGATCACCGGCAAGGTCGTCCATCCGCCGGCCGGCACGCTGCCGACCGCCGAACAAACGCGCTGCGCATTCGTCCTCACACCGGGCACCGGCACCGCGCCGAACGGCTCGACCTATTCGACGGCCGCCGACTTCAACCAGGCGAACCCGCCGATGCTGCTGGTCGGCATGGGCGTCGCGGGCGGCGGCATTCCGGGCGCGACGATCCAGTACGACGGGCTGACGATCATCCCGGGCATCGTGCAAAACGTCGGCCAGGTGCCCAATCGCCACTTCGATTTCTATCCGTTCCTCGGCTTCGCGAGCACGACGACGGACATCTCGAAGCTGCCGGGCACGTACAACGCACTGATCTACCACCTCGTGCCGTCGGGCAACTACGCGACGAAGGGGACGAACTCGAGCGAGACGTTCGATGCGAACGGCGCGTGCACGTCGACAGGTTCGGGCGGCTGCCAGACGACCGGCAACCCATGGACCGTGAACACCGCGAACGGCGGCTACTTCGACAGCACGAAGGCGCCGCAGACGCTGCCGCAAACGTCGCTGCCGATCGTCGGCGCGACCGGCAAGTCGGCGACCGCGCACATGGTGATCGGCCAACTCAACGGCGCGACGGTGCCGGTGATCGTGCGCACGGGCAACGTGAACCTCGGCACGCCGCCGCTGCACACCGACGCGCAGGTCGACGACGAATCGGGCATCGCGGTGCTCGGCAGTGCCACCGCGATCCAGTCGGGCGCGATCGACGGCGGCTACGCGGGCGCGGACTCGAACTTCAAGTACACGGCTGCGCTGATCCGCGGCAGCAACGCATCGTTCATCAATCCGAGTACGCAGGCCGAGGAAGACGGCTTCACGCTCGACTACGGCCAGACGACGCCGGGGCTGCTCAACGCGACGACGATTCCGAAGAGCGGTAGCGCCGCGTCGGGCGTGGTGATCGCAACGGGCGGGCTGTACGCGGCGCTGATCCAGGGCACGGTGAATGGCGGCGTCACGTCGACGTCAGCGAATTCGACGACGTCGTCGACCCCGTACTTCGGCGTGGGCGCGCAGATCAGCAAGTAACGAGGACGCGGCGGCGGCCGGCCCGCCGCCGCGTGATGCAGGGAAGGCACGAAAGCGCTCGGCACGGCGCAAGCAGGACGAGCACAAGCAACAGAAGCGGCCGACAGGGAGCTGGCCGCCGTACAAGACAAATCTGGAGGAGCAACATGAAGCGCAACCTCATTCTGGCGGCGGCCCTTGCCGCCCCCCTTCTTTCCGCATGCGGCGGCGGCAGCGACAATCCGCCTCCGCTCGTCGAAGACCGGCTCTGCCCTGCCACGCTCGACTACAACACCGTGTTTACGGGCGGCGCGGGCAGCGGCGAACTCGCGAAGGTCCAGCTCGACACGACCAAGATGACCTGGCAGATCACCTATGTCGAATCGGCGGTGCCGCAAAAGACCGGCACCGTCGTGCCGACCCGCGCGGGCACGGTCGACAGCGGCACGCTCACGCAGGAAACGCTGCTGCCGACCAACAAGCTGAACCAGTGCGCGTTCCGGCTGAACGGCGCGAGCCTCGATGCGTCGCGTCCGGCGCGCATCTTCGTCGGCTTCGGCGTCGCGGGCGGCACGATTCCCGGCAAGGAGATCCAGTTCGACGGCGTGCTCGGCCAGGCCGCGGTGCCAGACACGAAATTCCCGTACTACCCGTTCATCGGCTTCTCGTCGATCGAAACCGACATCACGAAGGTCGCGGGCACGTACAGCCACATCGGCTTCGGCGAAGTGCCGTCGCAGAAATTCGCGCCCGCGTCGATCGACGCGAAGGTGACGATCAACGCGGACGGCACGTGGACCAAGTGCGACACGACCGGCCAGTTCGCCGGCGGCGCGTGCACGCAGCAAGGCACGAACTTCGTGCAGTCGGCCGACGGCAGCGGCGCGTTCCAGTCGAACAACTACGCGAGCCAGCTGAAGCCGACGCTGTCGGCGACGCCGCAGGGCAAGGGCTTCATGATCGTCGGCAAGCTGCGCAACCAGTTGGTGCCGATCCTCGTGCGCACGGGTGTCGCGAACCCGAACCCGACGCCGGACAGCAACGGCGTGCCGGGCCTGACCGCCGACGACGAATCGAGCATCTCGATCCTTGCGCCGCAGACGGCAGTGGCAGTCGGTTCGCAGAACGGCGAATACATCGGCGTCGACAGCCAGTTCGATTACCGGACAACCGCGCTGACCGACAAGCAGGCGACGCTGCTCGATCCGTTCCAGCCGTCGCAGGCGTCGCTCGCGACCGCGCTCGATCTCGACTACACGCAGAAGGTGCCGGGCACGGTCACGACGATCCACACGGGTTCGGGCAGCACGTCGCCGACCGGCAAGTTCATCTTCACGGGTGGCGTGTTCGGTTTCCTCGACAACGCGGGATCGACGCCGTATTTCACGATCGGCGCATTCGTCCAGTAAGCGGAGGGTGAGGCCGTGATCAAGAAAACCCTTCTCTGCGCGGCAGCCGGCGCCGCCGTCGCGGTGCCGTTCGCGGCGCACGCGCAGAGCGCCGGCAGCAACGTCGTCACGCTGGGCTGGTTCCACATCATGCCGCAGCAGAGCAGCACGCCGATGACGACCAACGTCGCGCCGACGCCGATCAACACGCCGCTGCGGCTGCCGCCGTCGTTCACGTCGCCGGGCACCGGGCTGCACACCAGCGGCGCGGATACGGTCGGCCTGACGGTCAGTCACTTCCTGACCGACCACATCGCGGTCACGTCGGTGGCCGGCGTGCCGCCGGTGTTCAAGGTGTCCGGCCAGGGCACGATCAAGCCGCCCGGCCCGGCCGGCGCGCTGGGCACGCAGAACATCGCGCTCGCGTCGGTCAACCCGATCGTGAAGAGCGTGCGGCAGTGGAGCCCGGCGATGATCCTGCAGTACTACTTCGGGCAGGCAAACGCGAAGTTCCGGCCGTTCCTCGGCCTCGGCGTGTCGTACAACTGGTTCAGCGACCTGCAGCTCAACACGAACTTCATCAAGCAGACGCAGGACAACCTCGGCGCGGTGCTCGCGGCGGGCGCGGGCAAGCCGGGTACGACGTCGGTGGAGGCGAAGGCGTCGTCGTCGTGGCAGCCGGTGTTCAACGCGGGCCTGCAGTACAACATGACGGAACACTTCGGGCTGGTCGCGTCGGTCACCTACATCCCGCTGAAGACGACGTCGACGGTGACGATCAAGGCGGCCGACGGCACGGTGCTCTCGGAGTCGAAATCGGACCTGAAGGCGGACCCGATCATCAGCTACGTCGGGATGACGTACAAGTTCTGAGCGCGGCGAGCGCCGGCGAATGGAACGCTGCGACACAATCGCAGGCAAAAAAAAGCCCGCCTAAGAGGCGGGCTGAATCCATATCAGAGGAGACATGGAGGAGACAGGTACAACTATAGCGAATCGATTTCTGCATTGCAACATTTCCGTAGAGAAAATAAGGATTTTCCCTCGAATGTCGCCTCTAGATCGCTAGTCCGAACCCGACCCCTTCAGGATCTCCCGCTCGAGCACCGCGCCGAGCGCATCGCGCAGCAGCGCGACGGGCCGCACCAGCCGGCCCGGCAGCGCGCCGTGCACGATCCACACGTTGATCCGCGTCTCCAGCCCCACCGTTTCCACCACCCTCAGCGCATCGCGCTGCGCGCCAGCGCGCTCGGCGCGGCGCTGGCGGGCAGCGCGTGGGCCTCGGGCGGGTGGAGCGCGGTGTGCGGCGTCGGCTTCGCGTTCGCCGGCGCGGCTGCCGTATTCGGGCTCGCGGCCGGGCACCGGGCCGGCGCGGCGACATCGACGGGCCCGAGCACGTAACGTCCGCGCCGCGAAGCAGCCGCCCAAAGCCGAACGCCCCGCCCTCTGGCGAGGGACGGGGCGTTCGATACGCGGGATTCAGCGTGAAATCAGTGACGGACCAGCGCCATCATCGCGCCGAAGCCGACGAACAGCCCGCCCGTCAGCCGGTTGAAGATCTTCGCGACGCTCTGGCTCTTCAGCGTCGCGCCGATGCGCGTGCCGAACGACGCGTAGACGAGATACCAGCTCACCTCGATCACCGCGAACGTGACCACGAGGACGCCGAACTGCGGCAGCGTCGGCTCGGCCGCGTTGATGAACTGCGGCAGCAGCGCGGCCGCGAACAGGATCGCCTTCGGGTTGCTGCCCGCGACCAGGAAACCGTTGCGGAACAGCGTCCCGCGAGACGCCGGCGCGGCCTGGCGCGACACGGTGTCGACGTCGGCGGCGGGCTGCTCGTCGTCGACGCGCGCGCGCCACGCCTTCACGCCGAGGTAGATCAGGTAGGCCGCGCCCGCGAAGCGCAGCGTGTTGAACATCGCCGGCCACGCCTCGAGCACCGCGCCGAGGCCCGCCGCGGACACCGACAGCATCAGCACCAGCGCGGTGAGGCAGCCGGCCATCGTCCACATGGAGCGGCGCAGCCCGTGCCGTGCGCCGTGCGTCATCACGAGCAGCATGTTCGGGCCCGGAATCGCCGACACGACGAACACCGTCGCCACGAAAAGCCACCACGTATGCAAGTTCATGACCGCCTCTGCCTCGATGAAAGGAAAAACGAAACGTCGATTATGCCGATGCGCCGGACTTCTGTCGCGCGCGGATCAGCGGCCCGCGCGGCGCAGCGCGACTTCGCCGAGCACCGCGAAATCCTGGTCGCCGCCGCCGTGCGCGAGCGCGTCGAGCAGGTTGTCGCGCACGACGCTCGCCACCGGCAGCGGCACCGACACGGCGTCGCCGGCTTCCAGCGCGAGGCGCACGTCCTTCAGCCCGAGGCGCGCCTTGAAGCGCGCGGGCTCGTAGCGCCGCTCGGCAATCATGCCGCCGTAGCCTTCGTAGACGGGGCCCGGAAACACGCTGCCGGTGATCACGTCGAGGAAGTCGCGCATCGCGACGCCGTGCGCGCCGAGCAGCGCGGACGCTTCGCCGAGCGTCTCGATCGCCGACGCGAGCGTGAAGTTCGCGGCGATCTTCGCGACGTTCGCGTGCTGCGGCAGCGAACCGAACCGCCAGGTCTTCTGGCCGATCGCGTCGAACAGCGGCTGCACGCGGTCGATCGCCTCGGCCGGTCCGCCGGCCATGATCGTCAGCCGCGCGGCGGCCGCGACGTCGGGCCGGCCCATCACCGGCGCGGCGACGTAATGGATGCCGCGCGACGCATGCGCGTGCGCGAGCGATTCGGCCAGCGCGACCGACACCGTCGCCATGTTCACGTGAATCAGGCCGCGCGGCGCCTGCGCGAGCAGCGCGTCGTCGAAGATCGCGCGCGCGGCGGCGTCGTCGGCCAGCATCGAGAACACCGCGTCGCCGCGAAACGCGTCGGCCGGCGTATCGACGATCTGCGCGCCGAGCGCGGCGAGCGGCTCGGCGCGCTCGCGCGACCGGTTCCAGACCCGCACCGTGTGTCCGGCTTTCAGCAGGTTCGTCGCGATTGCCTGCCCCATTTCACCCAGCCCGATAAACCCGAGATCCATTTCCCGCTCCTTCGCTCCGTGAAGCGGGGAGTTAAACACAGATGCGACGCGTCTGCAGGCCGCGCGGCCGGCCATGCGCGGTGCGATACTGCGCGCATGGCGACCGCGACCTTCCGCTTCCACGGCGAACTGAACGCCTTTCTGCCGCGCGCGCAGCGCGACCGCGCGTTCGGGCACGCGTGTGCGCGCGACGCGACGCTGAAGCACGCGATCGAGGCGCTCGGCGTCCCGCACACGGAAATCGGCCGGCTCTGCGTGAACGACGCGCCGGCCGTGCTCGACCGGCCGCTCGCCGACGGCGACCGCGTCGAAGCCTTTCCCGAGCGCGCGCAACCGGCGGCGAGCGGCGCCGCGATGCCGCCGCCGGCGCCATGGCGCTTCGTCGCCGACGCGCATCTCGGCGGCCTCGCGCAACTGCTGCGTCTCGCCGGCTTCGACACCTGCTACGACAACCACTACCGCGACGACGAACTCGCGGCGCTTGCCGCCCGGGAGGGCAGGATCGTGCTGACCCGCGACCGCGAGCTGCTCAAGCGGCGCGCGGTTGAGCGCGGCTGCTACTTGCATACGCTGCAGCCGGCCGACCAGTTGCGCGAACTGTTCGAGAGGCTCGATCTCGCGCCGCACATGCGGCCGTTCCGGCTGTGCCTGCGCTGCAATGCGCCGCTGCATCCGCTCGACGCGGCGGCGGCCGCGCCGCGCGTGCCGGCCGGCGTCCGGCAGCGGCACCGGCGCTTCGCCGCGTGCGACGTGTGCCGGCGCGTGTTCTGGGAAGGTTCGCACTGGCGGCGCATGCGCACGGTGGTCGACGCGATGCGCATGCCGCCGCCCGTGCGGCTGGACAAACCGGGCGAATCCGGCGAATCCGGCGAATCCGGCGCCTGAAAAAACAAAACCCCGCATGCCGGAGCATGCGGGGTCGGCCGACCGATGACCGGCAACGCCGGCCGTGGCGGCGAACCGCTTCTTAGTTCTGCGTACCTGCGTCGTTCGTGCCGGCGGCCGATGCGGCTGCAGCCTTCGCCTGGCCCTTCTTCGAACCGTGGTGCTTCAGCTGGTGCTTCGGCTTGCTGTGATCCTTCTTCATCGGTGCGGAAGCGGGTGCCATCGCGCCCGCCGGAGCCGATGCCGTCTCCTGTGCGAATGCCGAAACCGATGCGAGTGCGAATGCTGCGGTCATGATCGAAGCGAGCGTCTTCTTCATTGTTCTTCCTTTAGCGGAGAAAAAATCCAACGTACCGGTAGTCAAAGATGCGAGGCATTCGCATCGGAGCCCCAGGCCGCGCGGCCGGCTTTCGCCGTTCCGCCGCGATGAAACCTGACGCACTGGTTCCATAACGCACCGCGTTCGCGGCAAGTTGACACGTTGCTTGCATCCTCGGGTTTCCCCGGGGGCGAGCGCGCCGGCCTGCGCCGGCAGGCCGGACAGGCCACCGCCCCACGGCCCCGCAAACCGGCTCGCGCGCCGTCGGGGCCACGCTTATACTGGCGTCCATCCGTCCCTTTCCCCGGAAACCGGATCGCGGCCGGTCGCCAGACCGCCGCCGTCTCGAGGCGCTCAAATTGCCCGATCACAATCTGGACAAACTGAAAATCGACCGGCGTCCGATCGCACCGGTGCCCCGCCGGCGCCGGTGGATCCGCTATGCGGCCGCCGCCGCGTTCGTCGTCGTCGCAATCGTCGCCGGCCTCGCGCTCACCGGCCGGCCGACCGTCGAGACCACCTCCGTCACGTCCGCCTACCCGTACCAGAACGACACGCAGCTCAATGCGACCGGCTACGTCGTGCCGCAGCGCAAGGCCGCGGTCGCGTCGAAGGGTCAGGGGCGCGTCGAATGGCTCGGCGTACTGGAAGGCACGCGCGTGAAGAAGGACGACATCATCGCGCGCCTCGAAAGCCGCGACGTCGAGGCGTCGCTGGCGCAGGCGCTCGCGCAGGTGAAGGTCGCCCGCGCGAACCTGGGCGTCCAGCAGGCCGAGCTGAAGGACGCCGAGATCGCGTTGCGCCGCACCTCGGTGCTCGCGCCCAAGGGCGCCGTGCCGGCCGCGCAGCTCGACACCGACACGGCCCGCGTGAACAAGGCGCGCGCGTCGGTCAACAGCGACCAGGCCGCGATCGCGTCCGCCGAGGCCAACGCGCTGGCCGCGCAGGTCGCGGTCGACCAGACGGTGATCCGCGCGCCGTTCGACGGCATCGTGCTCGCGAAGCACGCGAACGTCGGCGACAACATCACGCCGTTCTCGTCCGCGTCGGACAGCAAGGGCGCGGTCGTGACGATCGCCGACATGGACACGCTCGAGGTCGAGGCCGACGTCGCCGAATCGAATATCGCGAAGATCCGCGCCGAGCAGCCGTGCGAGATCCAGCTCGACGCGCTGCCCGACATGCGCTTCGCGGGCCGCGTGTCGCGCATCGTGCCGACCGTCGACCGCTCGAAGGCCACCGTGCTCGTGAAGGTGCGCTTCGTCGAGCGCGACGAGCGCGTGCTGCCCGACATGAGCGCGAAGATCGCGTTCCTGTCGAAACCGGTGACGCCGCAGGACCGCCAGCCGGTGACGGCCGTGCAGGCGAGCGCGGTGGTCGAGCGCGACGGCCGGCCGGTCGTGTTCGTCGTGAAGGACGACACCGTGCGCGCGGTGGCCGTCACGCGCGGGATGCGGATCGGCGAACTCGTCTCGATCCGCGGCGTGCAGGCCGGCGACACGGTCGTGCTCGCGCCCGGCGCGAAGCTGAAGGACGGTGCGAAAGTGACCGTCGCGAAGAAGTAGCGCACGCGTGAACGACGCCCCGCCGCCCCTCGTCGAGATCAGCCACGTCGCGAAGTCGTACCGGCGCGGCAACCAGATCGTGCCCGTACTGACCGACATCACGCTCGACATCGGCGAAGGCGACTTCGTCGCGCTGATGGGGCCGTCGGGCTCCGGCAAGAGCACGCTGCTGAACCTCGTGGCCGGCATCGACCGACCCGACAGCGGCGAGCTGCGCGTGGGCGGCCTCGACATCTCGCTGCTCGCGGAGGCGCAACTGGCCGAATGGCGCGCGGCGAACGTCGGCTTCATCTTCCAGTTCTACAACCTGATGCCGGTGCTCACCGCGTTCGAGAACGTCGAGCTGCCGCTGATGCTCACGCACCTGTCGCGCCGCGAGCGGCGCGAGCGCGTCGAACTCGTGCTCGACATGGTGAACCTCGGCGACCGGACGAGCCATTATCCGTCCGAGCTGTCGGGCGGCCAGCAGCAGCGCGTCGCGATCGCGCGCGCGCTGATCACCGATCCGGTGCTGATCGTCGCCGACGAGCCGACCGGCGACCTCGACCGCGCGTCGGCCACCGACGTGCTCGCGATGCTGCAGCGGATGAACGCCGAACTCGGCAAGACGATCATCATGGTGACCCACGACGCGCACGCGGCCGGCGCCGCGCGCTCGCTCGTGCATCTGGAAAAAGGGGAGCTGATCGATGGGCACGCCGGCTGACCGGCGGCGGGAGCGCGCGCGATGTACGTGCTGAAGCTGATCGCGCGCAACGCGCTGCGGCACCGGCTGCGCACGCTGCTGACCGTGCTCGGGCTGACCATCGCCGTGCTCGCGTTCGGGCTGCTGCACACCGTGGTCGACGCGTGGTACGCGGGCGCGGCCGCCGCTTCGAGCGGGCGACTCGTCACGCGCAACGCAATCTCACTCGTGTTTCCGCTGCCCGTGAGCTACGAGAACCGGATTCGCGGCGTCGACGGCGTGACGGCCGTGGTCCGCTCGAACTGGTTCGGCGGCATCTACCGCGACCCGAAGAACTTCTTCGCGAGCTTCGCGGTGTCGGACAACTATCTCGACCTGTATCCGGAATTCATCCTCCCCGCGCAGCAGCGCGCCGACTACGACCGCGACCGCCGCGGCTGCCTCGTCGGCCGCCAACTCGCGACACAGTTCGGCTTCAAGGTCGGCGACGTGATTCCGCTCAAGGGCACGATCTACCCCGGCACGTGGGATTTCGTCGTACGCGGGATTCTCGACGGCCGCGACGATTCGACGATCACGCGCCAACTGGTGTTCCACTGGGACTACCTGAACGAGACGGTGCGAAAGCGCACGCCGAAGCAGGCCGACCAGGTCGGCGTATTCGTGCTCGGCGTCGCGAACCCCGACGACGGCCCCTCGATCGCGCGCCACGTCGACGCGGTGTTCAAGAACTCGCTCGCCGAGACGCTGACCGAGACCGAACAGGCGTTCCAGCTCGGCTTCGTCGCGATGTCGAACCAGATCATCGCGGCGATCCGCGTCGTGTCTTACGTCGTGATCCTGATCATCATGGCCGTGATGGCCAACGCGATGGCGATGAGCGCGCGCGAACGCACGGCCGAATACGCGACGCTGAAGGCGCTCGGCTTCGGCCCCGGCTTCCTCGCGCTGATCGTGTTCGGCGAATCGGTCGTGATCGCGGTGGCCGGCGGCGGGCTCGGGATCCTCGCGACACCGCCCGCCGCGAGCCTGTTCAAGCAGGCGGCCGGCGGCATCTTCCCGGTGTTCAAGGTGTCGAGCGAGACGATCGCGCTCCAGGCCGCGTGCTCGGTCGCGGTCGGCTTCGCGGCGGCGATCGTGCCGGCATGGCAGGCGGCGCGCGTGCGCGTCGTCGAAGGGCTGAGGGCGATCGGCTAGGCCATGGCGATTCCGCTCAACTACATCGCGCGCAACCTGTGGACCCGCCGGCTCACCACCGCGCTGACCGCCGGCGGGATGGCGCTCGTGATCTTCGTGTTCGCGACGGTGCAGATGCTCGACGCGGGGCTCACGAAGACGCTCGTGTCGACCGGCGAACCCGACAACGCGGTGGTGATCCGCAAGGGCGCCGAAACCGAGATCCAGAGTTCGATCGACCATCAGCAGGCCAACGCGCTCGAGATGCACCCGGCCGTCGCGCTCGGCGCCGACGGCCGGCCGCTCGTGTCGAAGGAAGCGGTCGTGCTGATTTCGCTCGTGAAGACGTCGACCGGCAAACCGTCGAACGTCGTGATCCGCGGCGTGTCGCCGGCCGGGCTCGCGCTGCGCCCGCACGTGAAGCTCGTCGCCGGGCGCCCGTTCGCGCCGGGCTCGTCGGAGATCGTCGTCGGCAGCGCGATCGCGAAAGGCTTCAGCGGCACGCAGCTCGGCGACAGCCTGCATTTCGCGCAGCGCGACTGGACCATCGTCGGCGTCTTCGACGCGGGCGGCAGCGGCTTCGATTCGGAAATCTGGGGCGACGTCGACCAGTTGATGCAGTCGTTCCGGCGCACCAGCTATTCGTCGATGGTGCTGCGCATCCCGAGCGCCGACGGCTTCGCGCGCTTCAAGGCCGACATCGACGTCGACCCGCGGCTGACCGACGAGGCGAAACGCGAACAGACCTTCTACGGCGACCAGTCGAAGGCGCTGTCGACGTTCATCAACATCCTCGGCATCACGCTGTCGACGATCTTCTCGATCGCCGCGATGATCGGCGCGATGATCACGATGTATGCGTCGGTCGCGAACCGTGTGGCCGAGATCGGCACGCTGCGCGCGCTCGGCTTCAAGCGCACGAACGTGCTCGCCGCGTTCCTGCTGGAAGCGCTGCTGCTCGGCTTCGTCGGCGGCGTCGCGGGGCTCGCGTGCGCGTCGCTGATGCAGTTCGCGTCGTTCTCGACCACCAACTTCCAGACCTTCGCGGACCTGTCGTTCCGCTTCGTGCTGACACCCGCGATCGTCGTGAAGACGCTGCTGTTCTCGCTGGTGATGGGGCTCGTCGGCGGGTTCCTGCCGGCGATGCGCGCCGCGCGGCTGAAGATCGTCGACGCGCTGCGCGCGCAGTGACGCGCCACCGCGCCGCTCACTGCTCGCGCGGCACCCATGCACCGTGGAAGCCGGCCGGCACGCGGCGCGGCAGGTGCACGGTCGCGACCGGCCCCGCGTCGATCGCGCGCGCATCGAGGATCACGACGTCGCTCGTATCCGTCGCCGCGCGGTACACCAGCACCAGCAGCCAGCCGTCGTCCTCGTCGGTGCCGCCCGGGCGCGGCACGAACACCGGCTCGCTGTTCTGGTCGCCGGCCGGCACCGCGTAACGCGTCGTCGTGCCGCTCGCCTGGTCGAAGCGCGTCACGCCGCGCATTTCCGCGGGGTTCGGCTGCTCGACCGCATACAGGTAGCGATAGCGGCGCCCCGTGCGGCTTTCGTTGATGCGCGGCAGCTCGATGCCGCCGTCGGCGAGCGGCCCTTCGTCGATCAGCCCGTTCGCCGTGTCGATCACGTAGCGCCACAGCTCGCCGACCGGGTTGTCGGCGAAGCGGCCCGTGCGCGGATCGAGCCGCAGGAACGACGGATAGCGCACCGCATCGAGCACGATGCACGACGCGTCGCAGTCGTACGCGTTCACGACGTGCATGATGAAACACGGCTCGACCTCGAACCAGCGCACCGCGCCGCCGTGACGCGCGATCACGCCGATGCGCGCGGGCCGGTCGTCGTGCCAGCGCAGCGGCATCCGGTGGCCCTGCTTGAGCAGCGAGAAGTCGTAGCCGACGTTCAGGTCGAGCAGCAGGCTGCGGGTTTCGGTGATCGCGAGGTCGTGCATCATCGACGGCGCGCGCAGGTCGATCTCGATGTCGACACGCTGCACGCCCTGCGCGTCGGCGACGCCGTAGCGCAGCCACGGCGCGCGCCAGTCCGCGCGGAATGCGATCAGCTCGCCGGTTACCGGGTCGACCTTCGGATGCGCGGTCATCCCGCCGCCAAGGCCCGTGTGCCGCGCCGGCACGCCGAGCGAATCGAGCGCGGCCGTGATCGCGAACGGCGCGCCGCCCTCCGACAGCGCGAGCAATTCACCCGCGTGCCGCAACACGCTCACGTTCGGATTGGTGTCGGGCAGTTGCGGCGCCTCGTGCGGCGCATGCACGGCGGCCCAGCGCTGCGTGCGCGCCCAGCGGTTCCGGTAGCCGGTCGCCCGCCCGCCTTCGAACGCGATCGCGTGCAGCATCGCGGCTTCCGGCCACCACGACAGCATGTCGTTGCCTGCGAAGCGGCCGCCCGGCGGATTCGGGCCGTTGCGCAGCAACGTGCCCGCGAGTTCGGGCGGAACGGTGCCGGTCACGCGCAGGTCGACGAGGTCGACTTCGTCGGCGACCGGCGCGGTCGCGCCGCGGTTCAGGTCGAATACGGTCATCGCGTTCGCTCCGCGTCTCAGCAGTCTTCGGCGGACGGCGGCAGGTCGCCGCGCGCGAGCGCGAGCGCATGGTCGCGCACGTCGTCCGGCCAGCCGGCGACGAGCTCGGCGAGCCGCGCCGGATCGTTCGCATACAGCGCGCGCGCGGCTTCCTCGAAGCCGGGCAGGTCGCCCGCCATCGCCGACATGAAGTGGTAGGCGCGGGTTTGCGCGTCGCGGAGACGATCGGCCGCCGCATGCGTGCGCCGCGCGTCCTCGACGAGCTTGCGCAGCGCGACCGACGCACCACCCGGCTGCGCGGCCAGCCATTCCCAGTGACGCGGCAGCAGCGTGACCTCGCGCGACACGACGCCGAGCTTCGGCCGGCCGCGGCCGCGTTGTTCGCCCGCGCCGGCCGGCTCGCCGGCGGCCGCCAACGCGTCGCCCGACGGCGGCGCGTAGCGCGCGCGGATGTCGTCCGCCGTGCCGCGCAGGTCGAGGTCGATCGAGCGCCCCGTCGCATCGTCGAAGATCAGGATCGTGGCGGACATCGCATCGCCGGCAGCCTGCCGGACCGCGAGCGCGACCGTCGCGAGCGGGCCCGACGCGAGCCGCCGGTGGCCGTCGAAGGCCGTGTAGGAAGGAACAAGCGTGGAAGTCGTCATGGGAGTCGCCCGCGGGCAGGAATCGGAATGACGCCATTTTTACCCGGGTGTAAATTGGATGTCAATATCACCCGGGTAAAATTTAATGGCAGACTCCGCTTGCTCGGGCGACCCCGATGCCGGTCAGCGGTCAGATCGCACGGGCCGGAACCGCGAGGACGCGCGTGCTGGCCAGCGCGTCGTCGAGCGACACATGCCCTTCGAAGGCCGACGAGGCCGGCAGCGACAGGTTTTCCTCGATCGCATGCGCGAACTGCACGCCGGCGTCGTCGGCGAGCCGCGCACGCAACGCGGCGATGCGCGGGAACGCAGCGCGCTCGAACACCGCGTGATAGTCGGCCCAGCGCGCGATCCCGGCGAAGTACGCATCGGCCAGCGTGCGCCGCGCGCCCAAGAGCCACGGGCCTTCGCCGCGCTCGAGCAGCGCTTCCAGTTGCCGGTGCGCCTTCAGCACCTTGCCGCGGCCGTACGCCTGCAGCGCCGCTTTCTCGTCGCCTTCGGTGTCGTGCTCGTACACGTACCAGAGCGCGCCGAACGCGCTGAAGAACGTCGTGTTCAGCCACGCCAGCATTCGGTTCAGCCGGTCGAAATCCGCGCTGCCCTGGCGGAACGCCAGGCCGCCGTCGAGCGCCTGCGCGCCGATGTGGCCGAGGATCGCGACGCTTTCGGTCAGCACGTCGCCGTTCGCGGTGACGAACGCCGGCGTCTCGGCGACGGGGTTCAGCGCGAGAAAGGCGTCGCTCGTCACGGCGCCCGGCATCGTGATGCGCGACAGCCGGTATGGGCGGCCGGCCCATTCGAGCGCGACGATCGAGCCGAACGAGCAGCCGGCGGGAACGCCGTAGAGAAGGATCGGAGACATCGGGAAATTCCGAGAAAGTTGAACGAGCGATCATGCTCCCATGACGAACGATGGCGCAGTAGCCGCTAAAATCGAAACCCGTCGTTTCTTCATGTGGACGCTGAAAGTGAATCTGAACGACCTTTACCTGTTCGTGCAGGCGGTCGACGCCGGCAGCATGTCGGCCGCCGCGCGCCGCCTCGACCTGCCGAAATCGACGGTCAGCAAGCGCGTGGCCGAGCTCGAGCGCACGCTCGGCGCGCGGCTCGTGCATCGCACGTCGCGCAGCTTCCGGCTCACGCCGGTCGGCGCCGAATTCTTCGAGCATGCGCGTGCGGCCGTGATCGAGGCGGAAAGCGCGCGCGATGCGGTGCTGCGGCAGGCCGCCGAGCCGGCCGGCGTCGTGCGGATCACGAGTTCGGTGCCGGTCGCCCAGCACATCCTCGCGCCGTGCCTGCCGGCGCTTGCGATCGCGCATCCGAAGCTGCTGCTGCAGATTCATGCGAGCGACCGCCTCGTCGACATCGCGCAGGAAGGCTTCGACATCGCCGTGCGCAGTCATTTCGCACCGCTGCCCGACTCCGCGCTCGTGCAACGGCCGCTCGCGGCATCGCCGATCGTCGCCGTGGCGTCGCCGGCCTATCTCGCGCGGGCGGGTGTGCCGGACGAGCCCGCCGATCTCGCCCGGCACGACGGACTCCATCCGGGCCCGCAAGCGTGGCGGCTGCAGCGCGGCGGCGACACCGTCGACGTGACGCCGCGCCTGCGCCTGCAGGCCGACGAATCGACGCTGCTGCTGCAGGCCGCGACGGCCGGGCTCGGCATCGCGTGCCTGCCCGACTGGATCGCCGGCGCGGCGCTCGCGTCCGGCGCACTCGTGCGCGTGCTGCCCTGCTGGCGCGCCGGCACCGTCACGACGACGCTGCTGATGCCGCACCGGCGCGGTCAGTTGCCCGGCGTGCGCGCCGCCGTCGAGTTTCTCGCGCAGCATGTGGCGCGGCATCATCGCGCAAGCGCCGACGACGCGCGCGCCTGACCGGTTCGCGCCCGAACGATCGATTCAAATGCTGAATCGATCAAGTCAGCAATTGGCATGAAAGCGCAAATTTCGACATGACAGAATGGCCCGGGCGCCCTGCCTGCATCGGCGCTCGGGGCCGGCCCGAACCGGCGGCACCCACACACATCACGCGCGCATCGACGCGCCTGCCGCACGACGGCACCTTCCGCCCTTCGGAGGAGACAAGTCATGAATCCGCTTCACGCGCTGCCGGCGTCCGCATCGGCAACGGCCCGGCGCACCCGCGTGCGCTGGCTCGTGCTGGCCGTCCTGTTCGCGGTCACGACGATCAACTACGCGGATCGCGCGGCGATCGCGATCGCCGGCCCGAGCCTCGCCCGCGCAATGCACCTGAGCCACGTGCAGATCGGCTTCATCTTCTCCGCGTTCGGCTGGTCGTACGTGCTCGCGCAACTGCCGGGCGGCTGGCTGCTCGACCGCTACGGTTCGCGCATCGTCTACGCGTTCAGCATCTTCTTCTGGTCGCTCTTCACGCTGCTGCAGGGTTCGATCGGCTTCTTCGGCGGCGCGGCCGCGTTCGCGCTGCTGTTCGGGCTGCGCTTCCTGGTCGGCGCGGCCGAGGCGCCGTCGTTCCCGGCCAACAGCCGGATCGTGTCCGCGTGGTTCCCGGCCGCCGAGCGCGGCACCGCGTCGGCGATCTTCAACGCCGCGCAGTACGCGGCGACCGTCGTGTTCGCGCCGCTGATGGGCTGGCTCGTGCACGCGTTCGGCTGGCAGTCGGTGTTCGCGGTGATGGGCGTGCTCGGCTTCGCGTTCGTCCTCGTGTGGAACCGCACGATGTACGACCCGAAGGATCATCCGAACATCAATCGCGCGGAGCTCGACTACCTCGCCGAAGGCGGCGCGCTCGTCAACATCGACCAGGCGACCGGCGAACGCGCCGGCGGCCCGTCGCTGCGCCACGTGAAGGCGCTGCTGCGCAACCGGATGCTGGTGGGCGTATACGTCGCACAATACTGCATCAACGCGCTCACCTATTTCTTCATCACGTGGTTTCCCGTCTATCTCGTGCAGGCGCGCGGGATGTCGATCCTCAACGCGGGGCTCGTCGCGTCGATCCCGGCCGTGTGCGGGTTCCTCGGCGGGATACTCGGCGGCGTCGTGTCCGACGGGCTGCTCAAGCAGGGCCGCTCGCTGTCGGTCGCGCGCAAGGTGCCGATCGTGGTCGGCATGCTGCTGTCGATGTCGATGATCGTCTGCAACTACACCGATTCGCACGTGCTCGTCGTGCTGTTCATGGCGCTGTCGTTCTTCGGCAAGGGACTCGGCGCGCTCGGCTGGGCCGTCAACGCCGACACCGCGCCGCGCCAGATTGCGGGCCTGAGCGGTGCGCTGCTCAACACGTGCGGCAACCTCTCCAGCATCACGACGCCGATCGCGATCGGCTACATCGTCGAGCGCAGCGGCTCGTTCAACGGCGCGCTCGTCTACGTCGTCGCGCACGCGCTCGTCGCCGTGATCTGCTACCTGTTCGTCGTCGGCGAGATCCGCCGCGTCGAGCTTCAATGAACGGCGCGGGCCGCGCCGGCGCAGCCGGCCGCCCGCGCGTCACCGGAATCAGGAGCGAACCGATGCCAGAATCCCGCCGTGCCGGCACCCCGCGCGTCACGCGCATGCAGGTGATTCCCGTCGCCGGCCGCGACAGCATGCTGCTCAACCTGTGCGGCGCGCACGCGCCGTACTTCACGCGCAACCTCGTGATTCTCGACGACAGCAGCGGACACACCGGGGTCGGCGAAGTGCCGGGCGGCGAAGGCATCCGCCACGCACTCGAACGCATGACGGATCTCGTGGTCGGCCAGTCGATCGGACGCTACCAGGCAACGCTCAACGCCGTGCGCGCGGCGCTCTCCGGCGCGCAGGCCGGCGCGGGCCGCACGATCCGGCACGAAGTGACGTCGGCCGGCGAGGCGGCCGTGCTGCGCCAGCCGCACGAGATCAACCTGCGGCTCGACAACGTGATCACCGCGATCGAGGCGGCGCTGCTCGACCTGCTCGGCCAGCATCTCGACGTGCCGGTCGCCGCGCTGCTCGGCGAAGGACAGCAGCGCGACGCGGTGCCGATGCTCGCCTATCTGTTCTACGTCGGCGACCGGCGCCGCACCGATCTGCCGTATCGCGACGAGATGCACGCCGCGCATGCGTGGTTCCGGCTGCGCAACGAGGAAGCGCTCACGCCGGCCGCGATCGCACGGCAGGCCGAGGCTGCGGTCGAGCGCTACGGCTTCGCCGATTTCAAGCTGAAGGGGGGCGTGATGGCCGGCGCCGACGAGATGGAGGCGATCGCGGCGATCAAGGCGCGCTTCCCCGACGCGCGCGCGACGCTCGACCCGAACGGCGCGTGGTCGCTCGACGAAGCCGTTGCGCTGTGCCGCGGACAAGGCCACCTGCTCGCGTATGCGGAAGATCCGTGCGGGCCGGAAGGCGGGTATTCGGGCCGCGAGGTGATGGCCGAATTCCGTCGCGCGACGGGCATCCCGACCGCGACCAACATGATCGCGACCGACTGGCGGCAGATGGATCATGCGGTGCGGCTGCAGGCGGTCGACATCCCGCTCGCCGATCCGCATTTCTGGACGATGCAGGGCTCGGTGCGGCTCGCGCAGCTGTGCCGCGACTGGGGGCTCACGTGGGGCTCGCATTCGAACAACCATTTCGACGTGTCGCTCGCGATGTTCACGCATGCGGCGGCCGCCGCGCCCGGCACGATCACCGCGATCGACACGCACTGGATCTGGCAGGAAGGCGATGCGCGGCTCACGCGCGAGCCCCTCGAGATCGTCGGCGGCAAGGTGGCCGTGCCGGAGCGGCCGGGGCTCGGGATCGAACTCGACATCGCGCAGGTCGAGGCCGCGCATGCGCTTTACCGGGAAGTCGGCGGCACCGCGCGCGACGATGCGGCCGCGATGCGCTATCTCGTGCCGGGGTGGACGTACGATCCGAAGCGGCCGAGTTTCGGGCGGGGGTGAAAGGAGGTGGCGGGGGGTGTCAAATGTCGAAAACGGCTGCGTCCCGCCGGCGGCCCGGATCGTCGGCCATCACAGCGGCATTCGCCGGGCGGCTGGCGGTGCCGATATTCAAGCTCGTGCATGAACGGATGACCTGACCGGTTGCCGGTCGCCGCTCGCGCCATGACGAGCGCGGCGCGCGGACGGGACCGTCATCGCCGAACCGCAAAAACAAAAAGGGCTCGGTCTGACGACCGAGCCCTTC
Source organism: Burkholderia metallica (assembly GCF_001718555.1). NCBI lineage: Bacteria > Pseudomonadati > Pseudomonadota > Betaproteobacteria > Burkholderiales > Burkholderiaceae > Burkholderia > Burkholderia metallica. Next base: position 248,338 of record NZ_CP013401.1, on the reverse strand, counting down.
GAATCCCGTTGGTGGAGCGGAGGAGGATCGAACTCCCGACCTTCGCATTGCGAACGCGACGCTCTCCCAGCTGAGCTACCGCCCCAACAGTCAACTATCATACACACGCATTTCTGCGCTTGGCAATAGGGGTTGAGTCGCCCCCAAAGCGTTACTTCGACGGCGCGCCCGCCAGCACCCATTCGACCACCGAACGGACATCGGCGTCGCTCATGCGCGGGTGTGCGGGCATCGGAATCGCGCCCCAGGCGCCGGAGCCGCCGTCCTTCACCTTCTTCGACAGCTTCGCGACGGCCTGCGGATCGGACTTGTAGCGGGCGGCGATATCCTTGAACGACGGGCCGACGAGCTTGCGATCGACCGCGTGACAGCCCATGCATGCGTTACCGCGCGCCACCTTCAGGCCGTCGCCAACGTCCGCTTGCGCGGCGCCCAGCGTCCCCGCCACGAGCGCCGCGGCTGCGGCGCCCCGCACCATCCACCGTTTCATCTGCTTCATCTGCACGCTCTTCATTGCGCGGGCGCCTTCGGGTTGCCCGGGTGCACGCTCGACGAATTCGAGATCGGCGCGGGCGGCTGCAGCGGCGTGGACTGCACCGACGCATCGGGCACCGCGCCCACCGTCGCGCTGTCCGCCGGCACCGCGGCGGCCTGCGCACCGGACGCGCCGCTCGCGGGCGATGCGTTCTGCAGCGCCTGCGCGTCCTGCGGCTTCACGTACTGAAACACCTTCACGACCTTCTCGACGCCCGGCACCTGGCTCGCGGCTTCCGCGCCGCGATTGCCTTCGTCCACCGTCACGAGCCCCATCAGGTAAACGTTGCCGCGCTCGCTGACGACCTTGTAGTAGTTCGCCGAGATGCCCTTCGTCGCGATCAGCTCGGACTTCACGCGCCCTTCGAGGTACGAGTCGTTCGCACGCGACGACAGCGACGACGCCGGCTCGACGGACAGCTCGTTGACGATGCCGTTCACGTTGTTGATGCCGCGCACGATTTCCTCGGCGCGCTGCTTCGATGCATCGTTCGGCACTTCGCCCGTCAGCAGCACGCGGCGGTTGAACACCGTCACGTTCACGTGCGACTGGTCAGGCAATCCGTTGTTGATCTGCGTGAGCGACTTGACCTGGATCTCGCGATCCTCCGTCTGCGCACCGAGCGTCCGGCGATCGGTCGCGATCAGCGCGCCGCCGCCGGCCGCGGCGCCCACGACGCCAAGCACACATCCCTGCAGCGACACGGCGAGGCCCGCCGTCAGTGCAGCGAGCAGCGTGGTTCTGACGAGCGTCTGTTTGACGCGGCTTTGATTCATCGACGGCTCTCCTTCGTTCAATCCTCACCCAGCAGCATCGCGTCGATGCCGTCGCACAGGCAGTGGATGGTCAGCAGATGGACTTCGTGGATGCGTGCCGCGCGAACGGCGGGCACGCTGATCGGAATATCGGTGTCGGACAGCGCGGCGGCGATCGCATGGCCGTCGCCGCCCGTCAGCGCGACGACGGTCATCTCGCGCTCATGCGCTTCGTCGATCGCGGCCAGCACGCGCGGCGACGCGCCGCCCGGGTCGAGCACCAGCAGGATGTCGCCGGTCTGGCCGAGCACGCGTACCTGCTGCGCGAACAGTTGCTCCGGGGCGGCCGCGCCCGCGAGGCCGCCTTGCGACGCATCGGTCGCCAGCGCGATCGCGGGCAGCCCCGGGCGTTCGCGCTCGAAGCCGCCGACGAGCGACACGGCGAGGTAATGCGCGGCGGCGGCCGACGGGCCGTCACCGCACGCGACGATCTTGTTGCCGTTCGCCAGCGCGGCGAACATTGCATCGACCGCGGCTGCGATCGGCAGCGACAGCGCGTCGGCCGCTTCGGCGTGAAGCGCGGCGCTGTCGCGAAAATGTTGCTGAATACGTTCGACTGACATCGATTCCTGGTGAACTGGGCGCGTGGCACGCATCGCGCGACATCGTGGGTGCGGCGAGTTTACCGTACTCCGGCACCCTCTCCCGCGGTCCGGCAAGAACTCTTTACATCTCGTCACAGCTCGCCGCTACGCATCGTCGGCACGAAATGCGTCGCGCAGCCACGCGAGCCGCCCGGCCTCGAACGCGACGACGTCGAAGCGGCACGCGGCACCGGCGCCATGCCGCGCCCAGAACTGGAGCGCGGCCGCCACCACGCGCCGCCGCTTGCGCCAGCCGACGCTCGCGGCCGCGCCGCCATGCCGGACGCTGCGCCGCGCGCGTACCTCGACGAACACGAGCAGGCCGTCGGGCTCGCGCATCACGAGATCGAGCTCGCCGCCGCGCATCGTCACGTTCGCCGCGACGAACGCGAGGCCGCGACGTTCGAGGAACTGCCGCGCACGTTGCTCGAACGCCGCGCCGACCGGTTTGGATCGCGCCGCGCCGGAAAAGTTGTCGCCCGCGCGCGGCAAACCGCGCCCGTCGCCCGGCCGGGCCGGCGCCGCGTGGCACAATGCCGTCCTTGTTCCGCTTGCGCCGCGATTGCGTGCATTGCCTGCCATGACTGCCCTCCTCGAACTCGCGCACACGCAGCACTACCCGGACGCCGCGCTCTACGTGGTCGCCACGCCGATCGGCAACACCGCCGACATCACGCTGCGCGCGCTGCATGTACTCGGCCTGGCCGACCGCATCGCGGCCGAAGACACCCGCAACACGGGCCAGCTGCTCGCCCGCTACGGGATCTCGAAGCCGCTCGTCGCCGTGCACGAGCACAACGAACGCGAAGCCGCGCAGCGCGTGATCGAACTGCTGCGTGGCGGCGACCGCGTGGCCTACGTGTCGGACGCCGGCACGCCCGGCATCTCGGACCCCGGCGCGCGGCTCGTCGACGCGGTGCGCGCCGCCGGCTTCGCAGTGATCCCGCTGCCGGGCGCGAGCGCGGCCGTGACCGCGCTGAGCGTGGCCGGCGACTGGGCCGGCGCGTTCACGTTCGCGGGCTTCCTGCCACCGAAGGCGAAGCAGCGCGCGAGCGCGCTGCAGGCGCTGGTGTCGCACCCGTACGCACTGGTGTTCTACGAGGCACCGCACCGGATCGCCGACACCGTCGCCGCGCTCGCCGACGCGTTCGGCCCCGCGCGCCGGCTGCTGATCGCGCGCGAGCTCACCAAGCTACACGAGCAGTTGTTCCAGGGCACCCTGGCCGAAGGACAGAGCTGGCTCGCCGGCGATGCGAACCGGCAGCGCGGCGAATTCGTGCTGGTCGTCGAAGGCGCGCCCGCGACGAGCGGCGAAGCCGACGACACCGCGCACGACGCGCTGCTCAGGCTGCTGCTGGAAGAGGTGCCCGTGAAGAGCGCGGCCAGGCTCGCGACCGCCCTGACGGGCGCGTCGCGCAACACGCTGTATGCGCGTGCGCTTGCGCTGAAGGAAGAGAACTGACGCGCGGCCCGACCGGCCCGGGAAACCGGCGCCGGCTGCGCGGTGCGGAAAAGACGAAGGGCTGCCCGCGGGCAGCCCTTTTGCATCGGCGGTCGATCCGCCGCGTGGTTACTTAGCCGAGATCGACGCGAACATTTCGTCGCGTGCCTCGCGCGCTTCCTGCGGCGACAGCCCTTCGATCTTCACGCGGCCCGTGCCGGCATGCACGAGGCCGATCACCTTGGCGGCGGCATACGACAGGTCGAGCACGCGGCCACGCTTGAACGGCCCGCGATCGTTGACCTTCACGACGACCCACTTGCCGGTCGATGCGTTCGTCACCTTGATGTACGACGACAGCGGCAGCGTACGGTGCGCGGCGGTGAACGCGTTCATGTTGAAGCGCTCGCCGTTCGCGGTGCGGCGGCCGTGGAAATCCCGCCCGTACCACGATGCGCGGCCCGTCTGGCGGAAGTCGGATACATCCTTGCCGTCGATCGGCTCGGCGTCGGCCAGCGACGACTTCTTCGCGTCCTTGCTGTCGGCGGCCGGCAGCGACGCCAGCGCGGAATCAAAACTGAGTTGCTGCTTGTCGTCGTCCGCTTTCGCGGCAGCGGCCGTCTTGTCGACCGCCTTCTTCTGGTTCGCGCCGCTGGTGGTCTGGCTGGGTGGCACCGCACAGCCCGTCAGCGCGAAAAACAATGCAATGGTTCCGAATCGGCTCGGAAAACGTAAATTCATCGACGTGTCGCCTTCTGGTTCGGGCCGCACCGATACAACGCTGCGTCACAACGCAAACATGCGGCCCGGACGGCAAATGCGTGCACGCCCCGCTCGAATACGAGCAGGCGGCTAGCATGGGCGCGGCTTTCTCTATGCCGCAACCGTCCTGATTAGCTTTCACGTCTGGCGCAACCTGTCCCCAACAGCCTGACCAGACCCCACATGCCGCCATCGAACATGGTTTCACGTTCGCGCGCGTCGAAACGACCAACGCACGGGAACGGCGGCACAGGCCTCATCCGGCGGCGCGGCAGCAGGGCCGCAGGCGGGCGCGCAGCACCCGGCCGGACAAGACGTGAGCACCGACTACGCGGTGCTGGATACACCGCCGGACTCCCCGGCGGCTGATGCTTGACGGTGCTTCCGGTGCCCTCGTTTAACGGGGCCGAAACACCAGCGAATGGCGTGAAATTCACGCGCAATGGGGCGCATTATACATAAGTCAAAACGCTGTCTCGAAAAGTGCCCGCGGCAGACCATTGATTCTCGCTATGGCGGTAACAATCGGCATGCTCCGGGAATGCCCTCATCCGCGCGCCGCGGCGCGCATCGCACGCGCGGCAGGCCGTGCGCGCGACCGGTACAATCGCTCCTTTTAGCCGCCGGTGCCCCCATGAAAGTCACGCTCATTCCGGTCACGCCGTTCCAGCAGAACTGCTCGCTGCTCGTCTGCGAGAAAACGGGCCGCGCCGCCGTCGTCGATCCGGGCGGCGATCTCGACCGGATCCAACAGGAAGTCGCGCGGCAGAACGTGCAGGTCGAGAAGGTGCTGCTCACGCATGGGCACATCGATCACTGCGCGGGCGCGAAGACGCTCGCGACGCACTACGGCGTGCCGATCGAGGGGCCGCAGGAAGAAGAGCGCTTCTGGATCGAGAAGCTGCCGATGCAAAGCGAGCGCTTCGGCTTTCCGGCCGCCGAAACGTTCGAGCCGGACCACTGGCTGAACGACGGCGACACCGTGCGATTCGGCGACGAGACGCTCGAGGTCTATCACTGCCCGGGTCACACGCCCGGCCACGTCGTGTTCTTCAGCCGCGAACATCGCGTCGCGATCGTCGGCGACGTGCTGTTCGCAGGCTCGATCGGCCGCACCGATTTCCCGCGCGGCAATCACGCGGACCTCGTCAAGTCGATCAAGGAGAAGCTGTGGCCGCTCGGCGACGACGTGACGTTCGTGCCGGGCCACGGCCCCGTGTCGACCTTCGGCGACGAGCGCCGCACGAACCCGTTCGTGTCCGACAAGGTATTTGGATGAACCAGACCGCCATCCCGGAAATCTACGTCAGCACCGATGTCGAGGCCGACGGCCCGATTCCCGGCCCGCACTCGATGCTGAGCTTCGCGTCGGCCGCCTATACCGAGGACAAGCAACTGATCGCGACGTTCTCGGCCAATCTCGAAACGCTGCCGGGCGCCCATGCGCACCCGGTGCAGGAAGCGTGGTGGAAGACCGAGCCCGAAGCATGGGCCGCGTGCCGCAAGGATCTGCAGGCGCCCGAGGCGGCGCTCGTCGCGTACGTCGACTGGGTCGAGGCGCTGCCCGGCAAGCCGGTGTTCGTCGCGATGCCGGCCGGCTTCGACTTCACGTTCATGTTCTGGTACATGATGCGCTTCGCCGGACGCTGCCCGTTCTCGTGGTCGGCGCTCGACATCAAGACGCTCGCGTTCGCGATGACGGGCCTGCCGTACCGCAAGGCGATCAAGCCGCGTTTTCCGAAGCACTGGTTCGACGACCATCCGCACACGCATGTCGCGCTCGACGACGCGATCGAGCAAGGCGCGCTGTTCTGCAACATGCTTGCCGACCTGCGCCGCCAGCAGGCCGCGCTCGCGGGCCTCGCGGTGGCCGGCACCGATCGGTCGGACAGCGCGGGGGCGGGACAAAATCCCACGGATCCGCGAGCAAATTAGCGAATCTCGCTCAACAGCGCGTCGCCAGATTGCCTTTCCTTTCCCGGCCCTCTAACATTCAGCGTGTTGTAGCTGCCGCATGGAGGCGCAGGTGACGCTCGATTCCTTTTCGCAAAAAATCCTTCGCCTGTTGCAGCTCGACGCGCGCCGTTCCGTTCAGGAAATCTCCGACCAGGTCGGCCTGTCGAGCACGCCGTGCTGGCGCCGCATCAAGGACATGGAACAGTCGGGCGTGATCCAGCGCTATACGGCGCTGCTCGATCGCGAGAAACTCGGCCTGCACGTCTGCGCGCTCGCGCACGTGCATCTGACCCGCCACAACGAAGGCGGCGTCGAGCAGTTCGAGCGCGAGATCGCGACCTGCCCGGAAGTGACCGAGTGCTACAGCACGACCGGCGAAGCCGATTACATCCTCAAGATCGTCGCGCCGGACATCAAGGCCTACGACGTGTTCCTGCACGAACGCATCTTCAAGATCCCCGCCGTGTCGCAGGTGCGCACGAGCGTCGTGCTGCGCGAAATCAAGTTCGATACGCAACTGCCGCTGTGACGCGCACGCACGCCCAGCAGGCCCGCCGGCGGCGGGTCAGGCCTGCGCGGGCATCGTGCGCGTGAAGCCGATCCGGCGCGCGCCGAACTCGCGCTTCAGCGTGTCGGCATCGAGCCGGCCGGCCAGCGCCGCATCGGTGTCGTGCGGATCGCACGCGAGCGTCACGTCGATCTCGAGCCCCGTACTCAGGTAATGCAGGTTGATGGCCGCCGCCCGCAGCCCGCGCTGCGCGAGCGCGGCCTCGATCCGTGCCGCGATCTCGCTGCGCGGCGGCAACGCGAGCGCCGGGCGGCGCGCCGCGTCGTTCTCCGGGTCGACGTGGATCAGCGCGTCGAGCACGCGCGAGTCGGTCAGCACGCGCGCACGCGCGGTCTCGGCGATGTAGTGCCCTTCGGACACGGAGATTTTCGGGTCGACGAGGATGTGCGCGTCGACGAGCGCGGCATCGCCCATCTTGCGCGTGCGCAGATCGTGCACGTCGCGCACGCCGGGTGTCGCCGCGAGCAGCGCGCGGATGTCGGCCGTGTCGCTCGTATCGAGCGCGCGGTCGGAGAGGTCCTGCAGCGCGTCATAGCCGAACATCCAGCCCATGCGCGCGACCATGAAGCCGACGATCGCCGCCGCGATCGGGTCGAGCAGCCGCACGCCGGCCAGGCTGCCGACGATACCGATTGCGACCACGAGCGACGATGCGGCATCCGAACGCGCATGCCATGCGTTCGCGACGAGCATCGCCGAGCGCACGCGCCGCGCTTCGCGCAGCATGTAGCGAAACAGCGCCTCTTTCGACACGAGCACCGTCAGCGCGACGATCAGCGCGGAAAAATGGACTGCCGGAATGTTTTCGAGATTAACGAGACGGTCGCCGGCCCGCCAGAGCATGCCGACGCCGACCGCAATCAAGATTGCACCGAGAAACAGCGAAGCGACGGTCTCGTAGCGGCTGTGCCCGTAATTGTGGTCGGCGTCCGGCGATGCGCCGCTATGCCGATTCGCAACCAGCACGACAAAATCCGAGATCAAATCGGAAATCGAATGCACGCCGTCAGCAATCAATGCCTGCGAATGCGCAATCACGCCAACGGCGATCTGAAATGTCGCGAGGACGACATTCAGCACAATACTGACGAACGTGCTCTTGCGCGCAACGGTGTGCTTATCTGCGCTCTGCGCGTCGCCGGAAAACGTGGACATGAAATATGAGATATCGGTGTGCGATACCCGATTCTATCAAGCGCGGCCGGCGAACTCCGCCAATACCCACAAATTTCTTATTTAAATCAACCGCTTATGCGAACAGGTCGCATTTCCATTCGCACCGGATCATTACATTTTCATGACAGCGGCATGCGCGGCGACCGCTGGAAACAAAAAAGCCGCGCTCCTTCACGGACACGCGGCTTTTTTGAAGCGCAGGCAACTTAAACAAACGTTTAAATCGCAAACTGTTCACGGTTCTTGCCCGCGATCCAGCGCGGCGGCTTGCCGCGGCCCGACCACGTCGCGCCCGTTTCCGGATCGCGGTATTTCGCGGCGACGCCGGCGCGCGGACGGCCAACCTTGCCTGCCTTCGCGCGGCTGAGGCCGAGTTCGGCGAGCGAAAAGCCGTAGTCGGCAATTTTCTGCTTCACGTCATTCAGCACTTCAGCGTATTCACGCGACTTCGCTTCTTCGATTTGCTTCTCCAGCTTCTCCCGCTGGGCCAGCAGGTCCTTGTAAGAAGACATAGTTTCCCTTTCTATCTGACTAATGGCGCCGGTCTGAGCCAGCTCACCATTCATGAAATATATGTGCCTCGGATTTTCGAAGGCAGAGATTAGCACAAAAAAGATTTGATAGAAGCGAGATTCATGAAAATCCCGAGGTGAATTGAAATTCACTCGTGTCATTTTGACCGGTCGCGGCCTTTTCTCAAATTTTTACGTTCTTACACAGAGATCAGGACATTAGCCATTGGCTATTCGGTCTATCAACATACGCAATTACCCGCATTCGGAAAAATCGAAGCTTTCATCGGACGACAACTTTACGAAAATCGGATGGCGCGGTTCGGTAAACGGACAAAACGCGGACGAGTCGCTACCCGCGACGTCACGTCACATCTCGCGCGCAGGCGATCAGCCGTTCGCGCAACGCGCCCGCGTCGGCCGATGGCATCTCGAACGGTGACCGCACGCGGCGGCCTTCGTATCGCCAGTCGGCGCCGTGGCGATCGACGCCGAGCAGTTCGAGCCCGTCGCGGCGGCCCTCGCCGGTTTCGTATGCGTCCCACAACGCCTGTTCCTCGTCGAAAGCCAGCGGCGGCAGCGCATCGAGATGCGTGCCGTCGACCCAGCCCATGCGCCCGAAGCCGCCGATATAGCGCAGCCGCTCGACATCGAGCGCCCAGAACGTGAAATCGCCGAGCGCGAGATAGCGCGCGGCGTCCGGCTCGTAGCGAAGGTAGCGCGCGGTGACGTGCGGATCGTCGCCGAGCGGCACGAACCGGCCGAGCAGCGTCGCACGCTCGGCGTTCAGCACGTCGCCGCCGGGGGCGTCGACGACGAGGAAGCCCGCGCGCGGATCGCAGACCAGATTGCGCGTGTGCTCCGCCAGGCCGCTCACGAGGATCACGGGGCGATGGCTTGCATCGGGCGCAAACGGGACGACCGTCGGATACGGGAAGCCCTGCGGATCGCGCGCATGGGTGGCGAGCGTGCCGAGTGCGCAGCGGTGCAGCAGATGCAGGGCGAGAGCGGGATCGATGTTCAAGGGGACTCCTGCGGTCGAAGGGCGGCGCGCCGGGCACGCCATGCGCTTCGATGTTACCCGCGGGCGCGGGGTGTCGCGCATCGGTCGAACGGCCGACGGGGGCGAACACGGGCGACGGGTCGCAGCGCTGCCGCGCCACCCGGTCTCCACCCACCGCCCCCTCCACCAAACGGCCATCGCCCGGCACGATCGTAAGCGGTTCGATAGAATCGGACAGGTCCGACGGGCGCCGCGTGCGTCCGCGCATTCCTTTTGACGAGCCTTTCCGTGTCCGAATCCTCTTCCCCCGAATCGTCGTCCCCGTTCGCCGCGCCGCCCGACGCGCACCACGTGCTGTCGCTGCCGGCCCGCCAGCGCGCGCGCACCGCGTCGATGGCGCTGTTCTTCGTCGCCGGCATGATGTACGCGTCGTGGGGCGTGCACGTGCCGACCGTGCGCGACAAGTTCGCGCTGAGCCCCGGCCTGCTGTCGATCGCGCTGTTCGCGGTCGCCGGCGGCTCGATCGCCGCGATGCTGACCATCGCGCGCTGGATCGCACGCGTCGGCTCGCGCACCGCGTGCCTCGTCGGCGGGCTCGTGATGTCCGCGTGCGCGGCGCTGATCCTCGTCGTGCCCGACTACTGGATGCTGCTCGGGGTGCTCGCGCTGTTCGGCTTCTCGATGGCGACGCTCGACGTCGCGATGAACGCCGAGGCCAGCGCGGTCGAGATCGCGCTCGGCAAGCCGATCATGTCGTCGCTGCACGGGATGTTCAGCATCGGCGGGATGTCGGGCGCGGCGGCCGGCGGCGCGCTGCTGTCGGCCGGCATGGCGCCGGCCGCGCATCTCGCGCTCGCGGCGGCGGTGAGCGCCGCGGTGCTGGTGGCGGCGAGTCCGGCCGTGCTGCCGCATGTGCCACATCACGAACAGGCGCACGGCGGCGGCAACCGCTGGCGCTCGCCCGCGTTGTGGATGCTCGGCGGCATCGCGCTGATCGCGTTGATCGCCGAAGGCGCGATGTACGACTGGGCGACGGTCTACATGCGCGACGTCGTCGCAGCGAGCCCCGCGCTCGCGAGCGCCGCGTATGCGGCGTTCTCGGGCGGGATGGCCGCCGCGCGCTTCGCGGGCGACGCCGTGCGCGCGCGCTTCGGCGCGCCGCAGCTCGTATTCGCGAGCGCGTCGCTCGCGTGCGCGGGGATGATCGGCGCGCTGCTGCTGCCGAATCCGGCGGCCGTGCTGATCGGCTTCACGATGATGGGCCTCGGCCTGGCCAACATGATGCCCGTGCTGTTCGCGGCCGCCGCGCGCGTGAAAGGCATCCACGCGGCCGAAGGGCTCGCGCATGTGGCCGGGCTCGCGTATTTCGGACTGCTGTTCGGTCCGGTCGTGATCGGCGCGGTCGCGCAGGCCGCGAACCTGACGATCGGCCTGTCGGTCGTCGCGCTGTGCGCGGCGCTCGTCGCGATCATCGCGCCGAAGGTGCTCGCCCACCTGAAGATCTGACGGCGCGGCGGCCTCCGCCGGCCCAAAAGAAAGCGCGCATGAGTTACCGCATGCGCGCTTTCACCCCTCCTGCGACCGCTTGTTGCGTTACATCTTCACTTCGTCGAGCAGCGACTTCTTGCCGCCCTTGTAGTTGTACAGCGAGATCACGCCGTGCTGCAGGTCGCCCTTCGAGTCGAAGGTCGTCGTGCCGATCACGCCCGTGTAGTTCGTCGCCGGCATCGCCGCGAGGATCTTCGCCGGGTCCGTCGAGTTCGCGCGCTTCATCGCGTCGGCGATGATGTACACGGCGTCATACGTGAACGGTGCGTAGATCTGGATCGGCTGGCCGAAACGCTTCTCGTACTTCGCCTTGAACGCGCCGCCGCCCGGCATCTTCTCGAGCGACGCACCGGCTTCCGAGCACACCACGTTGTCGGTCGCGTCGCCGGCCAGGTCGGCCAGCTTTTCCGTGCACACGCCGTCGCCCGCGAAGATCTTCGCGCGCAGGCCGAGCTGCTTCGCCTGTTTCGCGAACGGGCCGCCGGTGGCGTCCATGCCGCCGTACATGATCGCGTCCGGGTTCTCGCCCTTGATCTTGGTGAGAATCGCGCGGAAGTCGACCGCCTTGTCGTTCGTCGCGTCGTGCGACATCACCTTCAGGCCGAGCGCCTTCGCCTTCTTCTCGAACTCGTTCGCGAGACCCTGGCCGTACGCGGTCGAATCGTCGACCACGGCCACGCTCTTGATGCCCTTCGAGTGCGCGTAGTTCGCGAGTGCCGGGCCCTGCTGCGCATCGGTGGCCACCACGCGGTACGTGGTCTTGAAGCCCTGCTGCGTGTAGGCCGGGTTGGTCGCCGACGGCGAGATCTGCACGATGCCCGCATCGCTGTAGATCTTCGAGGCCGGGATCGACGTGCCCGAGTTCAGGTGGCCGACCACCGCGACGACCTTGTCGTCGACGAGCTTCTGCGCAACCTGCGTAGCCTGCCGCGGGTCGGCCGCGTCATCCTGCGGGTCGAGTTGCAGCGTGATTTTCTGGCCGCCGATCGTGAGACCCTTCGCGTTGATCTCCTCGACTGCGAGACGCGCACCGTTTTCGTTGTCCTTGCCCAGGTGTGCAATGCCGCCCGTCAAAGGCGCGACGTGACCGATCTTCACGACTTGATCGGCGGCCGCGTTGCCTGCAGCTGCAACGCACAGCATCGCCGCTGCGGTGATCGGCAACAGCTTCTGCATTTTGATATTCATGTAAGTCTCCAGTTTCGGTCCCAATAAACGCCATCGCCCGGTGCCCCGTTGCCATCCCTGTGCTTGCATTCACTGGACGATTCGCCGGTTGCATCGTTCATGCACTTGGCCTCAAGCACGTGAAAACAGCCGCTTTTAGCAGCCGCCCGTCCGTACTTGCGCGCAAGTGTAGGTGATCAAATTAATTTGTGGGACTTTTTTGGGGTAGTGGTAACACTACCGATACGCGCACTTTGGAACGACTCCTCGAATATCCCTGCGAGGCCCGCCGGATAAGGGTTTCCGCTAATTCCAGGCGACTCGATGAAAGGTCGTTTTAAAACATTCCCGCGGCATTTCGATTCGGTATTTTGTGCCCGGGATCATTGAATGAAACGCGCGTGACAACGCGCGTTTCGTCGTCCGATATGAACGATTCAGGCCACCGCCGCGCGCCATTCGGCATCGAGCGCGGCCACGAGCTGCGACGTCGTCGGCGCATCGCCGCGCCGCCGCGCGAGCGGTGCGCCCTGCCCGGCCCACAGCGACAGGTAGTCGCCGTCGTTCGCGCGTGCGGCGGCCTGGCGCAGCGGCTGCGTCAGCGCGTTCTGCACCGGATACGGCGCGACGTCGGCCAAGCGTTCGCCGAGCCGGGCCATCAGCGCGTTGCGCAGCCCGCGCGCGTGGCGGCCGGTGATCGCGCGCGTGACCTGCGTCGACGTATCGGTGCTCGCGAGCAGGCGCGCCTTCCAGTCCGGCGCGATCGCGCTTTCCGCGCAGGTGAGGAACGCGGTGCCGAGCTGCGCGCCCTGCGCGCCGAGCGCGAGCGCGGCCGCGATCCCGCGCCCGTCCATGATGCCGCCGGCGGCCAGCACCGGCAGGCCGGTCGCATCGACCAGTTGCGGCACGAGCGCGAACGTGCCGATCAGCGCGTCGGCGGCCGAACCGATGAACGTGCCGCGATGCCCGCCCGCCTCGGCGCCCTGCGCGGACAGCGCATCGGCGCCGGCCGCCTGCCACGCGAGCCCTTCGGCCACGTGCGTCGCCGTCCCGATCACGTAGGTGCCGGCGGCCTTCAGGCGCGCGACGTCGGCCGCATCGAGCACGCCGAACGTGAAGCTCGCCACCGGCACGCGCAGCGCGACGAGCGCGTCGAGCTGCGCGCGGAAGTCGGGCGCGTAGCGGGCGGGCGCGGTGCCCGGCGGCAAGCCGAGCGTCGCGTTCAGCGGGTCGATCGCGGCCAGTGCGCGCGCGACGGTCGCCGCATCGGGCGCGGTGTCCGGCAGCACGAACAGGTTGATCGCGAACGGGCGATCGGTCGCCGCGCGGATCGCGTCGACTTCGGCCGCGATGCGCTCGGGCGCGAATGCGCCGGCGCCGAGGCTGCCGAGCGCGCCGGCATTCGATGCGGCGACGACCATCGCGGTCGTGGTCGACCCGACCATCGGCGCCTGCACGAGCGGCAGGCGCAGGCCGAAGCGTTCGGAAAAGGGGGTGGAGAGCAGACGGGCGGACATGGCGAATCCTTCGATGACGATGCGCGAAAGCGCTTTGTAAAGGCCGGCACATCGACTCTATCGAAGCGGCCCAGCGCCGAAAAATGAATAATCGAGATTGAAACGATCGCTGCGCGAGAAGCGCTCGCGTGCCCTGCACCGACTCACGATCGGTGGCACACTAGGCCGCCCTATTCCACCCCGGGGCGCGCACCGCGCACCCCGTTCGCCAGGAGTTCAGAACGTGACTGCCCAATGGATCGACATCCCGACCGGTAACGACAGCTTCGGCGGCTATCTCGCGCTGCCCAAGCGCGGCAAAGGCCCCGCCGTCATCATCATCCAGGAGATCTTCGGCGTGAACTCGCACATCCGCGCGGTCGCCGACCAGTACGCGTCCGACGGCTTCGTCGCGCTCGCGCCGGACGTGTTCTGGCGCACGCAGCCGCGCGTCGAGCTGACCTACGAAGGCGCGGATCGCGACAAAGGCATCGAGCTGATGAAAAAGACCGACGTGGGCCTCGCGGTCGCGGACATCGGCGCAGCGGCCGACGCGCTGCGCGCACGCCCGGAAGTGGACGGCAAGGTCGCCGCGATCGGCTACTGCTTCGGCGGCCAGCTCGCCTACCGCGCGGCCGCGACCGGCAAGATCGACGCGGCCGTCGCGTACTACGGCGGCGGCATCCAGAACGCACTCGACCTCGCCGGCAAGATCACGCAGCCGATCCTGTTCCACTACGCGGAAAACGACCACGGCATCCCGCTCACGGCGGTCGACCAAGTGAAGGCCGCGTTCGCCGGCCACGGCCATGCGTCGTTCCACGTGTATCCGGGCGCCGAGCACGGCTTCAACTGCACGGACCGCGCGTCGTACCATCAGCGCGCGTCGGCGCTCGCGCACGGCCGCACGCTGACCTTCCTCGCCGAGCACCTCTAAAAACGGCCGTTCGCGGGTCCGCGCAGCGGGCCCGCGTTATGCTGCCGACATCGCCACGAGTCACAACGGGGGTGACAGCGATGCACTCGGACTATCTCGCGCACGACGCGATCGGCCTCGCCGCACTGGTGCGCGAACGCAAGGCGAGCCCGCGCGAGCTGCTCGACGCCGCGATCGGCCAGGCCGAAGCGGTCAACGGCGCGATCAACGCGATCGTGCTGCAGGACTATGAAGCCGCGCGCCAGCGCGCGGCGGCCGCGCCCGACGGCGGCGCCGGCGCGCCGTTCGCCGGCGTGCCGTATCTCGTGAAGGATCTCGGCGCGGCGGTCGCCGGGCTGCCGTTGTCGATGGGCAGCCGGCACTACCGCTATTTCGTGCCCGCCGACGATTCGCCGGTGATCGCGCGCAGCCGTGCGGCCGGTCTCAACGTGTTCGGCAAGACCAACACGTCGGAGATGGGCCAGATGCCGTACACCGAACCCGAGCTGTTCGGCGCGTGCCGCAATCCGTGGAATCTCGATCACACGCCCGGCGGCTCGAGCGGCGGCGCGGCCGCGGCCGTCGCGGCCGGCATCGTGCCGCTCGCGCACGCGTCCGACGGCGGCGGCTCGATCCGCATTCCGGCGTCGTGCTGCGGGCTGTTCGGCCTGAAGCCGAGCCGCAACCCGGTACTCGTCGACCTGCCGTCGAACGGCGAGCTGGTGGTCCAGCACGCGGTCACGCGCAGCGTGCGCGACAGCGCGCTGCTGCTCGACGTGACGACGGGCCAGACCTTGCCGAGCGGCGCGCCCGGCACGTTCCTCGGCGAACTCGACACGCCGCCCGGCCCGCTGCGGATCGGCCTCGTGCTCGACCCGATGCTCGCGCCGGCGCTCGCCGACGACACGCGCGCCGCGCTCGACGACGCCGCGGCGCTGCTCGAATCGCTCGGCCACCACGTCGAGCCGGCGACGCTGCACGTCGACTACGCGCGCGCGGCCGAAACCTTCCTCACGCTCTGGGCGACGATCGCCGAGGAGATGGTGCTCGGCGCGCGTGCGCTGACCGGCCGCACGCCGAAGCGCGGCGAATTCGAAGCGGCGACGTGGGCGATGGCCGTGGTCGGCCGGCGCCTCGCGCGCACGCGGCTGCCGGACGTGCTCGAATGGCAGCGCCAGCTCACCGTGCAGGTGTCCGGCCTCGTGTCGCGCTACGACGCGATCCTGTGCGCGTCGCTCGCGGGCCCGCCGGTGAAGATCGGCGAGCTGCAGCCGACGCCGTACGAGACCACGCAGATGAAGGTGCTCGCGGCGCTCCCGGTGAAGCCGCTGTTGAAGGAAATGCTCGCGAGGTCGTCGGAAAAGGCGTTCACGTGGGCCGGCTGCACCGAGCTGTTCAACCTGACCGGCCAGCCGGCGATGTCGGTGCCGCTCTACTGGAACGCGCGCGGGCTGCCGATCGGCGTGCAGTTCGCCGCGCGTCACACCGACGATGGATTGCTGCTCAGGCTCGCGCGGCAGCTCGAACAGGCTCGGCCGTGGTTCGACCGCCGCCCGCCGCTGATGCAGGCGCAGCGCTGACGCACGCGGCCCCGCCGCGCAGGCGGGCCGAAAAAAAAAGCCCCGCCGGCACGAACCGGCGGGGCTTTCACGCAGGCAGCGCGTGAGCGCGCTTACCCGTCGAGCCGTTCGCAGATCGTCCGCGTCGCGGCCGCCGCGTTCAGCGTATAGAAGTGCAGCCCGGGCACGCCCGCGTCGATCAGGCGCTGGCACAGGCCGGTGACGACGTCCGCGCCGAACGCGCGGATCGATTCGCGATCGTCGCCGAAGCTCTCGAGCCGGCGCGCCACCCAGCGCGGCACTTCGGCGCCGCACATCTCGGAAAAGCGCATCAGCTGCGAGAAGTTCGTGATCGGCATGATGCCCGGCACGATCGGCACGTCCACACCCAGCTTGCGCGCATCGTCGACGAAGCGGAAATACGCGTCGGCGTTGAAGAAATACTGCGTGATCGCGGAATTCGCGCCGGCTTTCACCTTGCGCGCGAAATTCTCGAGATCGGCCTTCGGCGAGCGCGCCTGCGGGTGGTACTCCGGATAGCCGGCCACCTCGATGTGGAACCAGTCGCCATGCTCGGCGCGGATGAAGCTGACGAGCTCGGACGCGTAGCGCAGCTCGCCGACCGCGCCCATCCCGGACGGCAGGTCGCCGCGCAGCGCGACGATGTGCCGGATGCCGTACGAGCGGTACTGGTCGAGGATCGCACGCAGGCTGTCGCGCGACGAGCCGATGCACGACAGGTGCGGCGCGGCCTCGAGGCCGTCCTTCTGCATGTCGAGCACGGTATCGAGCGTGCCCTGCTGCGTCGAGCCGCCGGCGCCGAACGTCACGGAGACGAATTTCGGCTTCAGCGGCAACAGCTGCGCACGCGTGGCGCGCAGCTTCTCGACGCCTTCCGCCGTCTTCGGCGGGAAGAATTCAAACGAGAGTTCGATCGGTTTCATGATTCGGTGGGAACACGCCCATGCTCAGCCGATGTCGCGCTGACCGAAGATCAGTGCGGACAACAGCCACGACACGATGCTGTACAGGATCGAACCGAAGAACGCGGACCAGAACCCCGACACCTCGAAGCCCTTCAGCAGCGACGACGCGAACCAGAAGCACAACGCGTTCACGACGAGGATGAACACCCCGAGCGTGACGATCGTGACGGGCAGCGTGAGCAGGATCAGCACCGGACGGATCACCGTGTTGATCAGGCCGAGCACGACCGCGACGATCAGTGCCGTGCCGAAGCTCTTGATGTGGATCGACGGCACGAGGTACGTGATGATCAGCAGCGCGAGCGCGTTGATGACCCAGGTGAGGATGACGCTCATGGAGTGCTCCGGTTCGGTTGTCGATCGGTACGATCAGTGGCCGCCGCCGGCCGCCGCAAGCGCCCGAAGGCGCACCGCGGCAGCCGGCGGCGCATCGGATCAGTAGCGGTAGTGGTTCGGCTTGAACGGGCCGTCCTTCTGCACGCCGATGTACGCGGCCTGCTCGTCCGACAGCACGGACAGGTTCGCGCCGATGCGCGCGAGGTGCAGGCGCGCGACCTTTTCATCGAGGTGCTTCGGCAGGACGTACACCTTGTTCTCGTACTCGCTGCCGCGCACGAACAGCTCGATCTGCGCGAGCGTCTGGTTCGCGAACGAGTTCGACATCACGAACGACGGGTGGCCGGTCGCGCAGCCGAGGTTCACGAGGCGGCCTTCCGCCAGCAGGATCACGCGCTTGCCGTCCGGGAAGATGATGTGGTCGACCTGCGGCTTGATGTTTTCCCACTGGTACTGGCGCGTCGACGCAACGTCGATTTCCGAGTCGAAGTGGCCGATGTTGCAGACGATCGCGTTGTGGCGCATCGCCTTCATGTGATCGTGGTTGATCACGTGGTAGTTGCCGGTCGCCGTCACGAAGATGTCGGCCTTGTCGGCCGCGTATTCCATCGTCACGACGCGGTAGCCTTCCATCGCCGCCTGCAGCGCGCAGATCGGGTCGATTTCGGTGACCCACACGGTCGCGCCCAGGCCGCGCAGCGACTGCGCGCAGCCCTTGCCCACGTCGCCGTAGCCCGCGACGACCGCGACCTTGCCCGCGATCATCACGTCGGTCGCGCGCTTGATGCCGTCGACCAGCGATTCACGGCAGCCGTACAGGTTGTCGAACTTCGACTTCGTGACCGAATCGTTCACGTTGAATGCCGGGAACGGCAGGCGGCCGTCCTTTTCCATCTGGTACAGGCGGTGCACGCCGGTCGTGGTTTCTTCGGTCACGCCCTTGATGTGCGCGAGGCGCGTCGAGTACCAGGTCGGGTCCGCGTCGAGGTGCTTCGCGATCGACTTGTACAGCGCCACTTCTTCCTCGTTGGTCGGCTTCGCGATCACCGAACGGTCCTTCTCGGCCTTCGCGCCGAGGATCAGCAGCAGCGTGGCGTCGCCGCCGTCGTCCAGGATCATGTTCGCGAATTCGCCGTTCGGCCATTCGAAGATGCGGTGCGAGAACTCCCAGTATTCGTCGAGCGATTCGCCCTTGAACGCGAACACCGGCGTGCCGGCTTCGACGATCGCGGCAGCCGCGTGGTCCTGCGTCGAGAAGATGTTGCACGACGCCCAGCGCACGTCCGCGCCGAGCGCCTTCAGCGTCTCGATCAGCACGCCCGTCTGGATCGTCATGTGCAGCGAGCCGGCAATGCGCGCGCCCTTCAGCGGCTGCTGCGCCTTGTATTCGTCGCGGATCTGCACGAGGCCCGGCATTTCGGTCTCGGCGATGTTCAGTTCCTTGCGGCCCCAGCCGGCCAGCGCCATGTCGGCGACGACGTAATCCTGGGAAGCCTTGGAATCGATAATGGCGTTCATCACGCCCTCCTTTCTAAAAAGTTTCTAGATTGGTGACGTGAGCGCCGTTCAGGAAGCGGAGCCGGCGCGGTTGTGCCGCACGACTGCTTGGTGAAGCCTTCCGAGCCTGGCGGACACAGGAGGTCCGTCGCAACGCTCCTCGGAAAACGGAGGGGATTGTAGCAAATCGGCGCGCGAAATGCGCATGCGCCGCGCGGCAGCGGCGCGCGCGGGCGTCAAGAAAGGGTCAGGACTCCGCGCCGACCCACGCCTGTTCGCGCAGCCGCGCGCGCAGGCGCGCGACGGCCTGGCTGTGCAGCTGGCACACGCGCGACTCGCTCACTTCGAGCACCGCGCCGATCTCGCGCAGATTCAGACCCCGTTCGTAGTACAGCGACATCAGCAGCTTCTCGCGCTCCGGCAGCCGCTCGATCGCCTCGACGAGCGCTTCGCGCAGGTGCTCGTCGAGCAGCGCCGACAGCGGATCGGCGTGATCGACACGGTAGCGGTCGAGAAACGGCTCGTCGTCGGCCGCGCGGTCGAAATCCTCGTAGTAGATGAGCTGGCTGCCGTGCAGGTCCTGCAGCATCCCCTGATACTCGTCGAGCGGCATGTTCAGGTGCTGCGCGATCTCGGTCTCGGTTGCCGAGCGGCCCAGATGCTGTTCGATCTGGTGCACCGCGTGCTCGACTTCGCGCGACGTCTTGCGCAGGCTGCGCGGCAGCCAGTCGTTGCTGCGCAGCTCGTCGAGCATCGCGCCGCGGATGCGCTGCGTCGCGTAGGTCTCGAACTGCGCGCCCTGGTCCTCCTTGTAGCGGCCGGCCGCGTCCATCAGGCCGATCATGCCGGCCTGGATCAGATCGTCGAGGTCGACGCTCGCCGGCATCTTCGCGACGAGCTGCAGCCCCAGGCGCCGTACGAGCGGCGCATATTGCGCGAGCACGTCGGCCTGGGACATCTTTCCTTGAGCGTTGTACATCATGGCCCCTCTCCTTCCGATGGCGCTCACGCGGCGTGTGCCGCGCCCGCCTCATACGACGGCTTGCCGCCCGCGTGCACGGCGCGGCCCGCGCCCGAGCGCGGGCGCATCGGCCAGTACAGCAGGTCGGCGGCAATCTGCCGGTAGTCGCGCGCGGCGGCCGACGACGGGAACGCGTCGACCGCGGCACGCATCAGCTCGCGCGCATGTTCGACGAGCGGATCGGCGCTCACGCAGCCCGCATCGGCGATCGATACCGCCAGGTAGCGGCTCGCGACGCCCGCGAGATTGTCGAACGCGACCTTCGCGTCCGCGGGGCTGCCGACGTGATTGGTCAGCACGCGGAACTGCGCGACCGCATGGGCGTAATGAAGCCGCTTCATGCACGCGTACGCCTCGGTGATCGCCTGCGCGGCGACCCGCGTGACGACCAGCACGTCGTGCGCTTCGCGCGCGAGCGCCGAGAACGATCCGTCGGCGCCGAGCTGCGCGTCGACGAGCACGATGTCGGACGGCCCGTCGATGAAGTCGCTCAATTGCGCGCCGGTGTAGCCGGCCCGCGCGAGCCGCGCGGCCGCGCACAGGCCGAAGCCGGCCGCGACCCGCGTGCGCTCGCCGTCGCGCAGCCATGCGCCCGCGAGCGTCGCGCTGGCCGAATGCACGTCGGCGCGCTCGTCGACGACGAGCACGTCCTTGCCGAGCGACGCGAGCGCCGCCGCCAGGTTCACGACGGTGGACGTGCAGCCGACACTCGCCGGCCCGCCCGTCACCGCGACGATGCGCGACGCGCGCCCGGCCAGCAGGCGCCGCAGCCCTTCGGCCTGGTCGATGGTTCGTTTATCCAAATCGCACCTCGTGCAGCTCGGCGGTGGAACGTGCGGTCAGTGCGGAAAGCAGCGTCGGCATGTCGTCGTCTTGCGGCACGAAGGGCGAGCCGTCGCGCGGTACACAGAACGCGCTCTTCAGCAGGAAACGGGTCGATGCGACGTACAGGTTCTCCGGCACCTTCTGGCCGGTCGACACGTAGTGGACCGGCAGCTTGTAGCGGATCACCGTGTCGAGCACGCCGCCGAGGTGGGTCGCCTCGTCGAGCTTCGTGAGAATGCAGCCGGCGAGGTCCGGATGCTCGCCCGCGCTGCGATACGCCTGCACGACTTCGTTGAGCGTGTCGCCGTGGCTCGTTGCGTTCAGCAGCAGCAGGCGCTGCACCGGCGCGTTCGCGCCGTGCAGCATCGCGATCTGGTCGGACACCGCGCGGTCGCGCTGGCTCATGCCGATCGTGTCGATCAGCACGATGTGCTTGTTGCGCAGCTCGGACAGAGCGAGCGCGAGATCGCCCGCGTCCTTCACCGCGTGCACGGGCACGCCGAGGATCTTGCCGAAGATGCGCAGTTGTTCGTGGCCGCCGATCCGGTAGCTGTCGGTGGTCAGCAGCGCGACCTTGCTCGCGCCGAAGCGCATCACGCAGCGTGCGGCCAGCTTCGCGGTGGTGGTGGTCTTGCCGACGCCGGTCGGCCCCATCAGCGCGAACACGCCGCCGCGCTCCATCAGCGCGTCCTCGCTGTCGAGCACCGGCAGGTTCGACGCGAGCACCGACTGCGCCCAGTCGACGGCCTGCTCGAAGGTCTGCGCGCCGTCGCCCGCCGGCAGGTTGTCGACCAGCATCCGCACGAGCTGCGCGGAGAAGCCGGCGGCGAACAGGTGCTTCGTCAGCGCGCCATGCACGGCGCTGCGACGCTGGCGGTCGTGCCACATCAGGTTGTCGAACTGCGCTTCCATCATCCCGCGCAACTCGCCCAGCTCCTGCATCACCGTATCGTTGACGATCCGCTCGATGCGCGACTTCACCGCATCGGCGACCGCGGCGGCCGCATCGGCGGACAGGCGCGTGCGTTCGGCCGCCTTCGCGGCGTGCGTCGCACCCGGGTCGGGCGTGCGCACGGCCGCGGCCGGCATCCGGCGCTCGGCGTCGCGCACGATGTCGCGTGCCCAGTCGGGCGGCGTCGCGCTCGCGGCGGCCGGCGCGGCCGGCGCGCTCGCCTGCGGCACGGCGGGCGCCGCGTGCGCCCGGGCAATCAGCGCGTCGCGCTGGTGCGTCAGGCGCTTCGCGTGCTCGACCAGCCACGGCGCGGGTTCGGAGGTCGCGGCCGGCGCACCGGCGGCAGGCGCGGCGACCGACGGCATGTCCGCGGGCGCCGCCGCGTCGATCGAAGGCGGCGCGACCGGGTCGTGCGCATCGTGCGCATCGGCGCTGGCGCCGAATACCGACGAGAACACGTCCGGCAACCCGCCTTCGCCTGCCGCATACGGATTGGCGACCACCGGGCGGGCCGGCGTCGCACCCGGGCGCGCGACGATGCCCGGCACCGCGGCGGCCGGCACGGATTCCGGCGCGCGCGACGCGGCGATGCGCGGGCGCGCCGCGGCCGGCGGCGTCACGGCGGCCAGGTCCGAATCGGCGAGTGCGACGATTTCCACGCTGCCGTCATCGAGCGTGCGGTTCGACAGCACGACCGCGTCGGCGCCGAGCGCCTCGCGCACGAGACGAAGTGCGTCGCGGCTCGTTGCGCCGGTGAATTTGCGAATGTTCAAGCGGAACCCCCGATGACGTTAACGACCTTGATCGTGCGTGTGTCCGGCACTTCGGCATACGACAGCACTTTCAATTGCGGCAGGCTGCGGCGCAGGAAACGCGCGAGCATCGCGCGCAGCGCGTGCTGCACGAGCAGCACGGGCGGCAGCCCGAGATTCTGTTGACGCAGCATCGCCTGTTGCGTGCCGGTCAGAAGGTTGTGCGCGAGGCCGGGTTCGAGGCCCGGGTTCGCGCCGGTGGCGAGCGCCTGCGACAGCACGCGCTCCAGATTCGAGTCGAGGCCCATCACCTGCATTTCGCCGGCGCCCGGATACCACTGCTGCGTGATCGCGCGGCCGAGCGCGAGACGCACCGCGGCCGTGATCTCGAACGCGTCGCCGCGGCCCGCATGCTCGGACACGGCCTCGAGGATCGTGCGCATGTCGCGGATCGGCACGCCTTCCTCGAGCAGGTTCTGCAGCACCTTCTGCAGCGTCGTCAGCGAGATCGTCTTCGGCACGAGGTCCTCGACGAGCGACGGCGCATCCTTGCCGGTGCGCTCGACGAGCGCCTGCACTTCCTGGCGGCCGAGCAGCTCGGCCGCGTGCTGGACGACCAGATGGTTCAGGTGCGTCGCGACGACCGTGCTCGCGTCGACCACCGTGTACCCGTACACCTGCGCCTGCTCGCGCATCGCGACGTCGATCCACACGGCCGGCAGCCCGAACGCCGGGTCCTGCGTGGCGGCGCCCGGCAGCGCGGCCGTCACCTGGCCGGGGTTGATCGCGAGCCACTGGCCGGGGAACACTTCGCCGACGCCGATCTCGACGCCCTTCAGCGCGATCCGGTACGCGTTCGGCCGCAGTTCGAGGTTGTCGCGGATATGGATCACCGGCGGCAGGAAGCCGATTTCCTGCGCGAATTTCTTGCGGATGCTCTTGATGCGCTTGAGCAGCTCGCCGTCGCTGTTCTTGTCGACGAGCGGGATCAGCCGGTAGCCGACTTCCAGCCCGAGCGGGTCGATCAGCTGCACGTCGTCCCAGGTCGCCTCGTGGCTGTCCGACGGCAGCACGGCGGGCGGCGCGATGTCGGTCAGGTCGCCGGCCGCCTTGCGGGCCGCCGCGCGCCGGGTCTGCGTGCGCGCCAGCCAGATCGCGCCGGCGCCGAGCGCGAGGAACGCGAAGTGCGGCATCCCGGGGATCAGCCCCATCAGCACGATGATCGCGCCGGTGATGTTCAGCACGCGCGGGTTCGTGAACAGCTGGCCGGTGATCTGCGTGCCGATGTCCTCGTCGGTCGCGACGCGCGACACGATCACGCCGGCCGCGGTCGAGATCACGAGCGACGGGATCTGCGCAACGAGGCCGTCGCCGATCGTCAGCAGCGTGTAGTTGGTGCCGGCGGCGGCGAACGTCATGTCGTGCTGGACCATCCCGACGATCAGCCCGCCGATCACGTTGATCGCCATGATGATCAGACCGGCGATCGCATCGCCGCGCACGAACTTCGACGCGCCGTCCATCGACCCGTAGAACTCGGCTTCCTGCGATACGGCGAGACGCCGCTTGCGCGCCTGTTCCTCGTTGATGAGGCCGGCGTTCAGGTCGGCGTCGATCGCCATCTGCTTGCCGGGCATCGCGTCGAGCGTGAAGCGCGCGGACACTTCGGCGATCCGCCCCGCGCCCTTCGTGATCACCATGAAGTTGATGATCATCAGGATCACGAACACCACGATGCCGACCGCAAAGTTGCCGCCGACGAGGAAGTGGCCGAACGCCTCGATCACCTGGCCGGCCGCGTCCGGGCCCGTGTGGCCCTCGAGCAGCACGACACGCGTCGACGCGACGTTCAGCGACAGGCGCAGCAGCGTCGAGAACAGCAGCACGCTCGGGAACGCCGCGAAATCGAGCGGCTTCATCGTGTACATGCTGACGAGCAGCACCATCACCGACAGCGCGATGTTGAACGTGAACAGCAGATCCAGCAGCAGCGGAGGCAGCGGCAGGATCATCATCCCCAGGATCATGCAGATGAGGATCGGGCCCGCGAGCGCGCGCAGGTTGGTGCCCGCGAACGGGTTCGCGCGTTTGGCGAACAGGCCGGTGGTCGGGGTGCTCATGCTGCGTTCCCCGGCTGGCCGAGCGTGTCGTCGGCTTCTTCGCGCTCGTCGGCGGCGGACACCGACGCGCCCTTGTCGAGTTCGGCCGGCACGTCGAGATCGACCGGCACCGCCGGGAACGCGCCGCCCTCCGAACGGAAGCGCTTCAACTGGTAGACCCACGCGAGCACTTCGGCGACGGCCGAGTACAGCGAGCCGGGGATCTCGCGTTCGAGTTCGACGTTGTGGTACAGCGCACGCGCGAGCGGCGGCGCTTCGAGCAGCGGCACGTTGTGTTCGGCCGCGAGTTCGCGGATGCGCGCGGCGACGAGGTTCACGCCTTTCGCGACGACCTTCGGCGCGCGCATCTCGCCGTCCGTGTACTGCAGCGCGACGGCGAAGTGCGTCGGGTTCGTGACGACCACATCGGCCTTCGGCACGGCCGCCATCATCCGGCGGCGCGCGATCGCGCGCTGCTGCTGGCGGATGCGCCCCTTCACGTGCGGATCGCCTTCGTTCTCGCGATGCTCGCGCTTCACTTCTTCCTTCGTCATGCGCAACTTCTTGTTGTACTGCCAGATTTGGTAAGGCACGTCGAGCCCGGCGACCACCAGCATCCCGGCGACCGTCGTACCGCAGCACACGGCGACCAGGTGCAGCGCATCGGGCAGCGCGACGCCGAGCGGCTGCGTCGCGAGGCCGAGCAGTTCGTCCTTGCTGCGCCAGATCGCGATGCCGCCGATCCCGCCGACCACCAGCGTCTTCGCGACCGACATCCCGAGCTGGATCGGCCCCTGGATCGAGAAGATCCGGCCGAGGCCCGAGATCGGGTTGAGGCGGTCGAACTTCAGCTCGAACGTCTTCTGCGAGATCAGCCAGCCGCCGAGCGCCATCGGCGCGAGCAGCGCGGCGACGCCGGTGAGCGCGAGGATCGGCAGCAGCGCGGCGAAGCCTTCGAGGCTCGCGCTGCCGGCTGCCGACAGCATCCGGCGGGTGTCGAACGCGGTCGCGCGATCGAACGTGAACGCGCCGCGCAGCATCGCCTGCAGATGCCCGCCCGACGGGCCCGCGAGCAGCCACGCACCGTAGAATCCGGCCGAGAGCAGCGCGAACGAAGCCAGTTCGCGCGAACGCGCGACCTGCCCCTCCTCGCGCGCCTTCTCGCGGCGCCTGGGAGTGGCGGCTTCGGTCTTGTCGAGATCGCTCTCGTCTGCCACGGGGCCTCCAGTCGGGTACGGCGGAATGCCGCTTTCCAGTGACACCGATTATTCATGGACGCGTCAAACGCCGATCGGTCGAGCAAAGCCGGGAAAGGGGGGTATTTCGGGGAATCGGGCGGGCCCGGTGCGAACCCGGCCGGACGGGGGATGCGGCCGCGTGCGGCGCGGCGGAAAGACGTGTCGCCGGAGGCGCCGGCGGGGGCCGGTTCCGGACGCGGCGGCGGCCAGTGAAGCGGGGAAAACGCGCGGAAACGGGGAATGGCGGGGCACGCCCGCGAGGCGGGGGGTATGCCGGTCGTCGAGATCGAGTCGGTGGCGGTCGATGCCGCCGGCTGCGCCGGCCGACGCGATCCGGATCGAACACCGCGTACAGGGCCGCCCATCGCCTCCTCGACCCTCCGCGCGGTGCGCGAAGGCCGGCCACCGCTCCAGCGTCCGTACCCGCCGGTCACGGGCGCCCGCGGCGCCCGGAGCCCGTTCTCACACGCGGCAGCCGGCGCGCGCCCCCTAGCCTGCCGCCGCTCGCCGCAGCACGCCGAGATCGAGCTTCTTCATCGTCATCACCTGCGCCATCACGCGCTCCGTGCGCGCCGGATCGCCCGTCATCAGCTCGGTCATCTCGACCGGCACGACCTGCCACGACACGCCGAAGCGGTCGCGCAGCCAGCCGCACTGCTGCGCGCGTTCGTCGCCGCCTTCGGACAGGCGCGCCCAGTAGCGGTCGATTTCGTCCTGGTCGCGGCAGTTGACGACGAACGACACGGCCGGCGTGATCTGGAACGCGGGGCCGCCGTTCAGCGCGACGAACGCCTGTCCGTCGAGCTCGAACGCGACGGTCATCACCGCACCCTCCGCGCTGCCGGACGCGTGCGCGCCGGCCTTGCCGTAGCGCGCGACGTGCACGATGCGCGCGTGATCGAACACCGATACGTACAAACCGGCGGCCGCCTCGGCGTCGCGGTCGAACCACAGGAATGGCGTGATGCGTTGTATGCGCGGGCTCATGGCGCTGCCTCCTCGATGTCGTGCCGGCACGGGTGCCGGTATTACATCGTAGGCGCCAGGTCCGTACCCGGCAGCGCGCCGGTCCGCCCCGTCGTGCCGCACGCGGCGCGCGGATAAAAAAGGGGGCGATCGCTCGCCCCCTTCATCCTGCGTCCGGCCGCGCCGCGTCAGAACGCGACGAAAGGCTGCGCGCCGCCGCTCGCGGTCTTGTCCATCCCGAAGTAGATCGTCTTGCCGTAGAAGTGCGGCATGCCGATGTCGAGCCAGCTGGACGAACCGAACGGGCCCGCGATGTCGTTGAACGCGAACGTCGACGGGTTCGCGAACAGCGAATCCGCGTTCGTGACGGGCATCGATACCGCGCCGGCTGCGCCGTTCTGTCCGCTCAGCGTCGCCGAATAGGTGGTGGCCGCCGCCGGGCAGTAGAACTGCGTGTTCTTCGAACAGACCGTCTGCGACGAATCGTTGAAGAAGTACGCGTTCGAACCGGTATCGAAGAACGCGGTCACGTTGCGCCCGAGGAACGACGCACTGACGTCGCCCGTCGTGGTGGACGTCAGTACGGTCTTCCCGCTCAGGTCGGGCAGGCCGAACGTCAGCGTCCCGGTCGCGCTCGCCTGGCCGTTGTTCGAGATGGCCGGCATCGCCACGCTCACGCCGCTGCTGTCGGCGAAACGATGCACCGGGTTGGCCACCTGCTGCGCGATCGGCACGAGCGCGACCGTGCAGCTCGCGTTGTCGCCGTTCGGGCACGCGTAGTAGTTGTTGTTCGTCGACGTCGACGTCGCGCAGGTGGTGCCGCAGTCGACCGGCGCCGGCCCGATGCCGAGGATCCCGTTCGCGCCGAGCGCGCTCGCCGAATTGGCCGATGTGCCGCCGTTCGTGCACGAGCTGGGCACGTTCGTCGTGCCGAGATCGCCGATGATCTGCACGGGCAGCGAGCCCGCCTGCTCGGAGCCGATCGACAGGTCGACCGTGCGCACCGACCCCCACGTATAGCTCGACACGAACTTGCCGCACTCGGCCACCGGCGCGCCGCCGCTCGTCACCTGCGGGAGACTGCCGAGCACGCCCGACACCGCGCTGCCGACGAGCCGCAGCCCGTAGGACGCGGTATCGACGAGCACGTTGTTGACCACCTGGCAGTTCGACGTACCCGGCGCACAGACCTTCAGGCTGATGGTCGGGATGTTGATCACGTTCGCGACACCGGTGTTGACGGTGATGACGGCCGTGTTGCCGGAGTTGCCGTCGGAGCCGCCCGAACCGCCGTTGCCACCGTTGCCGCCGTTGCCCGCACTGCTGCCGCCGCCACCACCGTCGCCGCCGCCGCACGCCGTCACGAGGACGGCCGTCGCCGCCGCGAGGCCCAGCACGCGCAGCCAGCGCTTGAATGTACGAGGAATTCTCAAGATCGCTCTCCCGCTGTCACTGGATGTCGGTGCCGGCCAGGCCGGCAGGCAGCGCCGCCGGCAGCCATGCCTGGCCCGAGAAGGCGCCCATGTGGCCGCCGGTGCGGATCACGAGGCCGCTCGTGTCGACGGACACCGGCGCGCGCCAGCCGCGCGCCTTGTGCGCCGCCTGGACGCCGGCGGTGTACTGCGGGAAATAGCTGCCGAGCAGCGACGCGAGATCGGGCATCGTCGGCCCCTGCCACGCGAGGCCGAACACGCTGCCCGCGGCCGACGTGTATTCGTGGATGACGGTGCCCGATCCGAGCGTGATCTCGCGGACGGTATAAGCGGCCGTGCTCGTCTGCACGCCGTCTGCCGACCGCATCGCGCGCTGCAGCGCACGCACGGTCGCGGCCTGATCGTCCGACGGCGGCGACATCGGCGCGCCGCCCAGTTCCGCGTGTGCGTGGACGCTCCACAGCACACCCACTGCAGCCGTCGCATGCGCGACGGTCCAGCCCAAACGTTTCAGCTTCACGTTCCCCCCCAGGGACTGGCTTCGTAGCCGGCGGCACGGCCATCGGGCCCGCGCCGCCTGCCAACATATGAAATCGTACGAATGACGCTCCGTTGCTGCTGACGCGTAGTATGCCTGCTGCGTGTGTCGAAGTGTCAATTTGACGCAGGACGCACCGGGCTGCGCGGCACCGAGGGGGCGGGAACGCGGGGCGGGGAACGCGGGGCGCATGCACCGGGCGGCGCCGTCACAGGCGGCGCGCCGATGCATGCGGCCGGGTCAGAAGCCGAGGCTGGCGAGCAGGTCGTCCACCTGCCCCTGGTCCTGGACCACGTCGGATTTGCCTTCCGGCGCGATCTGCGGGCCGTTCAGCAGCGACTCGGGGCTGCCGGTCGAGCTCATCTGCTCGGCCGCGAACGCGGCCGCGGTGGCCGCGAACTGCTCGCGCCGCTCGGGCGCGATGTTCTCGACGAGCACGGTGAGGAGCTGCTGCTCGATCAGGTAGACCATGTCCATGATCTTCTTGATCACCTGCCCGGTCAGGTCCTGGAAGTCCTGCGCGAGCATGATTTCGAGCAGTTGCGCGCGGGTCGCCGCCGTCGATTCGGGCAGCGTGCGCAGGAACGCGCGCGTATCGTCCATCAGCTCGCGCACTTCCGCGTGCTCGATCGGCGCCGCGTACCACTGCGCCCAGCGCGTGTCGAGCGCCTCGGCCTCGTTCTGGATGCGCTCCTGCATCGGCTTCGCGACCTCGATCGCATTCAGCACGCGCTCGGCGGCCTGCTCGGTCATCGTCGCGACGTAGCGCAGCCGGTCGCGCGCGTCGGGCACGGCTTCCGCCGCCCGCTCGACGTGCTTGTCGAGCCCCAGCTCGCGCATCGAATCGCGCAGCGTGCGTGTGACGTGGCCGATGCGCGCGAGGATGCGGTCGCTCGCGAAATCGGCGCCTTCGGCCTGGCCGTCGGCGCTGAACCCGGCGCCCGTCAGCGCGGCATGGATCGGCTCGTTCACGTCAGCTCCCGGCCTTCGCCATCTTGTCGATGATCTTGTTCAGCTTCTCGTCGAGCGTCGCGGCCGTAAACGGTTTCACGACGTAGCCGCTCGCCCCCGCCTGCGCGGCCGCGATGATGTTCTCCTTCTTCGACTCGGCCGTGACCATCAGCACCGGCAGGTGCGTGAGCGTCGCGTCCGCGCGGATTTCCTTCAGCATCGCGAGACCGTCGAGGTTCGGCATGTTCCAGTCGGAAATCACGAAATCGAAACCGCCGCCGCGCAGCCGCGCGAGGCCGGCCGCACCGTCCTCGGCCTCGTCGACGTTCGAATAGCCCAGTTCCTTGAGCAGGTTGCGGACGATCCGGCGCATCGTCGGGAAATCGTCCACCACCAGGATTTTCATGCTCTTGTCCATCGTCGTTCCTTTCCAGATTCGTTTCCGTCGGGACGCGTATCGTGGCACGCGCCCCGTGACATTCCATTCAGACGCGCTGTACGCGCTCACCCATCGTCGCGAGACGCGCCATCACGCGGCGGCTCATCTCGGCGAGCGGCACGATCTCGTCCGCGCCGCCGAGCGCGATCGCCTCGCGCGGCATCCCGAACACGATGCAGCTGGCTTCGTCCTGCGCGAACGTGTGGGCGCCCGCGCGTTTCATCTCCAGCAGGCCGGCCGCGCCATCTCGGCCCATCCCGGTCAGGATCACCCCGATCGCGTTCTTGCCCGCGTGCGTCGCCGCCGAGCGGAACAGCACGTCGACCGACGGGCGGTGCCGGTTCACCGGCGGCTCGTCCGACAGCTGCGCAATATAGTTCGCCCCGCTTCTCGCGAGCAACAGATGCGCGTGGCCCGGCGCGATATACGCGTGGCCCGGCAGCACGCGCTCGCCGTGCTCGGCTTCCTTCACCGCGATCCGGCACAGGCCGTTCAGCCGCTGCGCGAACGATTTCGTGAAGCCGGGCGGCATGTGCTGCGCGATCAGCACGGCCGGCGCATCCGGCGGCAGCGGCGTGAGCACTTCGCGAATCGCCTCGGTGCCGCCCGTCGACGCGCCGATGATGATCAGCTTCTCGGTACTGACGAGCGGGTTGTTGATCATCGGCGCGGCCGCGGCGCTGTCCGCCGCGCGCGCGACGGCCTGCGGCTGCGGCGCCTGGCGCACGCGCGCACGCGACGCCGCGCGGATCTTGTCGGCGAGCTTTTCCGCGTAGTCGAGCATCCCGTCGCGAATCCCGACGCGCGGCTTCGTGACGAAGTCGACCGCGCCGAGTTCGAGCGCGCGCAGCGTGATCTCCGAGCCGCGCTCGGTCAGCGACGACACCATCACGACCGGCATCGGCCGCAGGCGCATCAGCTTCTCGAGGAAGTCGAGCCCGTCCATGCGCGGCATTTCGACGTCGAGCGTGAGCACGTCCGGGTTGTGCTGCTTGATGAGCTCGCGCGCGACGAGCGGATCGGGCGCGGTCGCGCACACCGTCATGTCGGGCTGGCTGTTGATGATCTCGGTCATCAGGCTGCGGATCAGCGCCGAATCGTCGACGCACAACACTTTGATCTTCTGCACTGCGGTCATGCCTCCTGCTTTCTTGATAGGTTCGCCGCCCGCACGCCGCCGGCCGGCGCCGCGCCGCGCGCGCCGAACAGCTCGATGCGCGGCCGCGCCGGCTGCGGCGGAGCCGCACGCTTCGCCGCGAACAGCTCGACCTGCGGACGCGCCCGGGCCGCGCCGGCGCGCTCGGCCTCGCGGGCGAGCGCCGCTTCGCGCTCGGTCACGCCCGGCACCTGCAGCCGCAGCTTCTTCACCATCGCGCGCCCGTCGTGCGGCATGAACGCGACCTTGCGCGGATGGACGCCCTGCAGGTCTTCCGCCGTGATGCGGATGCGCTCCAGCGCCAGGTAGCGGCGCACGAAATCCGCGTTGCGGTCGCCGATGTTGATCGTCGTCATCCCGGCCAGCACGGCCGCCCCGCCGAACACCTTCGCCTCGAAGCGTTCGCGGCGCCCGCCGGCCTTGATCATCTCGTTGATCAGCACTTCCATCGCATACGCGCCGTAGCGCATCGATTCCGACGCGGCCGCGCCCGGATCGGCGCCGTCGTCCGGCAGCATGAAGTGGTTCATCCCGCCGATGCCCGCATACGGGTCGTGCAGGCACGCGGCGACGCACGAGCCGAGCACGGTCATCAGCACCATGTCCTCGGACGTCGTGTAGAACTCGTTCGGCAGCAGCTTCACGCCGGGACGGCCGAAGTGGTTGTCGAAGTAGCGATTGGTCGCGATCGGCAGGGCGCTCATCCACGCGCTCCAGATGCCGCCGCGGCGCCGGCGGCAGCGCGCGCGGCGGACGGCATCGCCGGCGCCGGCGCGCCGCGCGAGCGCAGGCCCGGTGCGGCATCGCGGGTCAGTTCGTACACGGTCTGCCCGCGCAACCGGAACGCCTGCGTCACGTACGTGAAGTTTTCCGAATGGCCGGCAAACAGCAGCCCGCCCGGCTTCACGAGCGGCTCGAAGCGCGACAGCACCTGCCCCTGCGTCGGCTTGTCGAAATAGATCATCACGTTGCGGCAGAAGATCGCGTCGAACGGCTTCGCGATCCCGTAGTCCGCATCGGTCAGGTTCAACTGCTCGAAGCGGATCATCGCGCGCAGCTCCGGGCGCACCTTCACGCGGCCGGCCTGCGCGCCGGTGCCCTTCAGGAAGAAGCGCTTGAGCCGCTCGGGCGCAAGGTGCTTGACCTGGTCGTACGTGTAGATGCCGGCCTCGGCCTTCGCGAGCACCTGCGTGTCGAGATCGGTTGCGAGGATCGACGCGCCGCGCGCGGCCGATTCGCCGAGCGCCTCGATCAGCGTGATCGCGATCGAATAAGGCTCCTCGCCGGTCGACGCGGCCGAGCACCAGACCGATACCGGCGCCGGCCGCCCCTTCACGAAATCCGACAGGATCGGGAAATGGTGTGCCTCGCGGAAGAACGCGGTCAGGTTCGTCGTCAGCGCATTGGTGAACGCTTCCCACTCGAGCGGATCGTCTTCCTGTTCGAGCAGGTCGAGGTAGTCGCGAAACGTGTCGAGGCCGCGCGCCCGCAAGCGCCGCGCGAGACGGCTGTACGCCATGTCGCGCTTGTGCTCGGACAGCGAGATCCCCGCGCGTTGGTGAATCAGCGCGCGAATGCGCGCGAAATCCGCGCCGGTGAACGCGAAGTCGCGCCCCGGCTCGCCCGCGCGAGGCGAGGCGTCCGGTGCATCGGGTCGAAACGGCGCGCGCGCGTGCGGCATGGTTTAGAAGGTCTCCCAGTCGTCGTCGGACGCGCCGGCCGTGGCCGCCGCCGGCTTCTCGCCGTTCAGCGCCGGGCGCACGAGCGCGGGCTTCGCGGCCGGCGCGGCGGTTTTCGCGAGACGCGGCCCGTAGCCGCCCGCGGCCGTGCCGCCGGCCCCCGGTGCATCCTTCTGCGCGTGCGCGCCGGCATCGGCCGCGCGCTTCGGTTCGCGACCCGCGCCCGCCGCAGCCGCAGCGGCGCCACGCGGCGCCGGCGCGGCGCGCCGTGCCGGTTGCGCGGCGCCCGACGGGGCCGGCAGCGCGGCGACCGGCGCCGCGTCGAAACGCGGCTCGGACGTGAGCGCCGGCGCGGGCGCCGGTTCATGCGCGAGCGGCCGCGCAACGCCGCGCGACGGGGCGAGCACGATGCCGCCCGACACGCGCCAGCCCGACACGATCGCCTTCATCTGGCGCGTCTGCTCCTCGAGCGACGCGGCCGCGGCCGCCGCCTGCTCGACGAGCGCCGCGTTCTGCTGCGTGACCGAATCCATCTGGCCCACCGCGCGGTTGACCTGCTCGATGCCGGTCGACTGCTCGTCCGACGCGGCGCTGATCTCGCCCATGATGTCGGTCACGCGGCGCACGGCCTGCACGATCTCGTCCATCGTCGAGCCGGCGCGCGACACGAGCGCCGATCCGCTTTCGACCTTCTCGGCCGAATCGCCGATCAACTGCTTGATTTCCTTCGCCGCGCTCGCGCTGCGCTGCGCGAGCGAGCGCACCTCGCCCGCGACCACCGCGAAGCCGCGGCCCTGTTCGCCCGCGCGCGCGGCTTCGACCGCCGCGTTCAGCGCGAGGATGTTGGTCTGGAACGCGATGCCTTCGATCGTGCCGATGATGTCGACGACCTTGCCCGAGCTCGCCGCGATGTCCTGCATCGTCGCTACGACCTGGCCGACCACGTCGCCGCCCCGCGTCGCGATGTCCGACGCGTTCACCGCGAGCTGGCTGGCCTGCCGCGCGTTCTCCGCGTTCTGCCTCACGGTGCCCGTCAGTTGCTCCATGCTCGACGCCGTTTCCTGCAGCGATGCGGCCTGCTCCTCGGTGCGCTGCGACAGGTCGGTGTTGCCGGTCGCGATCTCGCGCGCGCCGACGTCGATCGACTCGGTGCCGCGATGCACGGCCTGCACCATCGTCGTGACGGCGTCCTGCATCCGCTTGATGCCGCCGAACAGGCGCCCGATCTCGTTCGTGCTGAACACGTCGACCGGCTGCGTGAGGTCGCCGCCGGCGATGCGCTCGAAGTGCGCGATCGCGTCCTCGAGCGGCTTCACGATCAGCCCGCGCAGCGCGAAGCGGATCGCGATCACGACGACGAACGCGATCGCGATGCCGGCCGCAATCAGCGCGATCATCAGCGAGATCTGCGATTGCGTCGCGGCCTGGCGATCTTCCGCGCGCCGCTGCAGCGACGCGATCACGGCCGATGCAGCCTGGTCGTACGCGACGAACATCGGGCTGATCTTGGTATCGGCGACCGCGTGGTACGCGGCCATGTCGCCCGCGCGCGCGGCCGCGAATTCGGGCTCGACGCCTTCCTTCACGATCGTCGTGTAGCGCGCGGTCAGTTCGTCGACGAGCGCCTGTTCGACGCCGAGTTTCGGCGTCGACTGGAACGCCTGCCAGTTCTGGTTCGACTTCGCGTACAGCTCCTGCGCGCGGTCGAGCACCTTGGCCGCTTCGGCCGCGTTGCCGGCTTCCGTCAGCGACCGGAAGCGGTCGAGCGACACGCGCGCGCGCAGCAGGTACGACGACGTATCGTCGAGCGTGTGGATCGCCGGCAGGTCGACGTGCGCGATCTCGTCGAGCGAGCGGCTCGCGTGATTCAGCGCGTAGAGGCCGAGCCCGCCGACGGCGGCGGCCAGCGCCACGAGGATGAGTCCGACCGCCGTGAGCGTCGTGCGGATCGACCAGTTATGCAACATTGCAGATTCTCCCGAAATTCCTGCGCGCGCGGCGCGCTTATGCGCCGAGCGTCTCGATCAGCGCCATTTCACGGCTCGACATCAGCTTCTCGATGTCCATCAGGATCAGCATCCGGCCGTCGACCGTGCCGAGGCCCGTCAGGTACTCGGTCGTCAGCGTCGCGCCGAATTCCGGCGCCGGCATGATCTGGTCGGTCTGCAGCGTCAGCACGTCCGACACGCCGTCCACCACCATCCCGACCACGCGATGCGCGACGTTCAGGATGATCACCACCGTCTGGTGGTCGTACTCGACGCGGCCCAGATGGAACTTGATCCGCATGTCGACGATCGGCACGATGATCCCGCGCAGGTTGATCACGCCCTTGATGAACTCGGGCGCGTTCGCGATGCGCGTGACGCTGTCGTAGCCGCGGATTTCCTGCACCTTCAGGATGTCGATCCCGTATTCCTCGTCGCCGAGCGTGAACACGAGGAATTCCTGGCCCGTCGCGTCGCCATGTTCCGCGTCGCGGCGGCTGGTTGCCGCGTTCGCCGCGGCCGGATTGATCATTTGGACTTCAGCAGACACGTTTGCCCCCAATCGGTTGTATGGCGAGAGACATCAGAACATCGCGAGCTCGGCGCCCGCGCGGGCGCCGTGCATCGCACGGGTTTCGCGGTTCAGCGCCGCGACGTCGACGATCAGCGCGACGCTGCCGTCGCCGAGGATGGTCGCCGCCGAGATGCCGTGCACCTTGCGGTAATTGGTTTCGAGGTTCTTCACGACCACCTGCTGCTGGCCGACCAGTTCGTCGATCAGCATCGCGAAGCGGCGCCCCTCGGTTTCCATGATCGTGACGATCCCTTGCGTCGGATCGGTGCGCGCGTCCTCGACCGAGAACACCTCGTGCAGCGCGACGAGCGGCAGGTATTCGCCGCGCACCCGCACCACGCGCTCGCCGTTGCCGACCGTGTAGATGTCGTCGTTCGACGGCTGCAGCGACTCCATCACGAAGTTCAGCGGCAGGATGAAGATCTCGTTGCCGACCTTCACCGACATCCCGTCGAGGATCGCGAGCGTGAGCGGCAGCACGATCCGCGTGGTCGTGCCGCGGCCGGCCTGCGACGAGATCTCGACGTGGCCGCCCATCGACTGGATGTTGCGTTTCACGACGTCCATCCCGACGCCGCGGCCCGACACGTCGGTCACCGTTTCGGCCGTCGAGAAGCCCGGCGCGAAGATCAGTTGCCAGACTTCGTCGTCGCTGATGTTGTCGGACACCTGCATGCCCTGCTTCGCGGCCTTCGCGAGAATCCGTTCGCGGTTCAGGCCCGCGCCGTCGTCGCTCACCTCGATCACGATGTTGCCGCCGTGGTGCGCGGCCGACAGCACGAGCTGGCCGACCGCGTCCTTGCCGGCGGCGACGCGCTTGTCGACCGTCTCGATCCCGTGGTCGAGGCTGTTGCGCACGAGGTGCGTGAGCGGATCGATGATCCGTTCGATCAGGCTCTTGTCGAGTTCGGTCGCCTGGCCGAACGTGACCAGTTCGACCTGCTTGCCGAGCTTGCCGGCGAGGTCGCGCACGAGCCGCGGGAAGCGGCTGAACACGTAGTCCATCGGCATCATGCGGATCGACATCACGGCTTCCTGCAGGTCGCGCGCGTTGCGCTCGAGCTGCGCCATCCCGTTGAACAGGCGGTCGTGCAGCGCCGGATCGAACGCGCTCGCGGTTTCCGCGAGCATCGCCTGCGTGATCACGAGCTCGCCGACGAGGTTGATCAGCTGGTCGACCTTCTCGACGCCGACGCGAATCGAGCTGCCTTCGGCGCCCGATGCGGCCGCGGCGGCCGGGCGCGCGCGCTTGTCGTCGTGATGCGCGGCGGCGTGCGACGCGAGGTCGGCGTGTGCTTGCTGGGCCGGTTGCGGCGTCTGGGCCTGCGCTTGCGCGGCCGGCTCCACGGCTGCCTGCGCCGGTGCGGCCGGCTGCGGGGCCGCGGCCTGCGGCGCGAACATCTCCACGCGCGCCGGTGACGCGGCGGCGGCCGGTTCCGCCCCCGGTGCCGCTGCGTCCTGCGCGGCAGCCGGCGCGGCCGGCGCCGTACCGTGCCCGACGCGGATCTGGCTTTCGTCGATCACGAAGCAGCACACGGCGACGATGTCGTCGGACGGCACGTCCGATTCGACCCACAGCGTCAGGTCGGCGCCGGCTTCTTCACGGCCGACGATCCGGCCGAGATTGCCGAGTTCCTCGGTGAGCAGTTCGCGATCCTTCGCGTCGACGCCCACGAGCGTGATCTTCAGGTGCGGGCCGCTCTCGCCCGCTTCGGCGTCGGCCGCCGGATGCGCGGCCGCGACGGCCTGCTCGACCACGTGGTCGGGCGCGCGGTCGCCGCCGGCGGCCGGTTCCGCAATCGGCGCGGCGGGAGCGGCGGCGGCGACCGGTGCAGCAGCCGGCGCACCCGCGCCGCTTTCGGCCTGCAGGCGTTCGAGCTTCGCGCAGATCGCCGCGGCGGCGGCCGCGTCCGGTTCGGCGCTCGCGCGGTAGTCGACCAGTTGGTCGGACAGCACGTCCTTGGTCTCGAGGAACGCGTCGACCATGTCCTTGGTCAGCGTCAGCTCGTGATTGCGCGCGCGATCGAGCAGCGATTCGAGGATGTGCGTCGTATCGGTCAGCGCGGAAAAGCCGAACGTCGCCGCGCCGCCCTTGATCGAATGCGCGGCGCGGAAGATCGCGGCCAGATCCTCGGGGTCGGGCGCGCCGACGTCGAGGTTCAGCAGCAACTGCTCCATCTGCGCGAGCAGTTCGTCCGCTTCGTCGAAAAATGTCTGATAGAACTGAGTGATGTCGAGAGTCATGCCCGGTCCCGGGTTGAATGCGTCGCGTGAATGTCAGGAAGCGGCCGGTTCGGACAGCGTCGCGACCAGGTCGATCAGCACGGCGGGGTCGATCGGCTTCTCGATCCAGCCGGTCGCGCCCGCATCGCGTGCGGCGTCCTTGAACGCGTCGCTGCCTTCCGTCGTCAGCACGAGGATCGGCGTTTCCGTATAGGCGGTCAGCTTGCGCAGCGCGGCGATCACTTCGAGCCCGCTCTTGCGCGGCATGTTCTGGTCGGTCAGCACCAGGTCGTACGGCACGGTGGCCGCCAGGTCGAAGCCGGCCTCGCCGTCCGGCGCCACCGTCACGTCGTAGCCGGCCTGCGCCAGCGTCGCCTGGAGCAGCGCACGCATGGTCGCGGAGTCGTCGATGGCGAGAATGGTTCGGATCATGTCTGTCTCGGAATCGTGTAAGCGTTATGGTTTCGGCACGGCGAGCGCGGACGCCGCGAGCGCCGGGCGCGCGGCCGGCGCCGCGCCGCCGAGCTGCTGCGCGAGCGCGTGCGAGCCGGCCGCATCGGCCGACAGCGTCGTGGTCGTCGCATCGTCGCGCATCAGCGCCTCTTCGGATTTGCGGTTCAGCACGATCACGCTGATCCGGCGGTTTTCCGGATCGAGCGGGTCGGCCTTGTTCAGGTTCTGCGTCGACGCGAGGCCGAGCACGCGCAGCACTTTCGCCTCGTCCATGCCGCCGGCGATCAGCTCGCGGCGCGACGCGTTCGCGCGGTCGGCCGACAGCTCCCAGTTGCTGTAGCCGCGCTCGCCGCCCGCGTACGGCACGGCGTCGGTGTGGCCCTGCACGATGATCCGGTTCGGCACGTCGTTCAGCGTCTTGCCGATCTCGCGCAGGATGTCGCGCATGTACGGCTCGACGTTATCGCTCGACATCGCGAACATCGGCCGCTTCTGCGTATCGACGATCTCGATGCGCAGTCCCATCAGCGTCGAATCGATGCGGATCTGCTGCTTGAACTGGCGCAGCGTCGGATTGGCCTCGATCGCGGCCATCAGCTTGATCTGCAGGTCGTGCAGGCGCGCCTGCTCGAGCCGGTCCTGCGCGCCCTGCGCCTGCGACCGGGATTGCTCGTCGCCCAGCTTCGCGAAGCGTTCGGCGAGCTGCGTCGTGCCGTCGGTGCGGCGCAGCGTGCCGGCGTCGACGCTCGACAGGTCGCGGCCGCCGCCGTTGATGATGCTGGAATCCTGCGAGCTGCGATCGCCGCTGCCGAACAGCGCGGCCTTCAGCGGCGTGTTGAAGTATTCGGCGATCCCCTTCAGCTGCACCGGCGTGACCGAGCTCAGCAGCCACATCAGCAGGAAGAACGCCATCATCGCGGTCATGAAGTCCGCGTACGCGAGCTTCCAGGCGCCGCCGTGGTGGCCCTTCTTCGCCGGGGCCACCCGCTTGACGACGATTGCGCGATCCTTGCTCTTGCTCATCGGGCGCTCCGCGTCACTTCGCCTTCACGCGGCGCACGTGCTCTTCGAGCTCCGAGAACGACGGACGCTCGGTCGAGAACAGCACCTTGCGGCCGAACTCGACCGCAATCGCCGGCGCATAGCCGTTCAGCGTCGCGAGGATCGTCACCTTGATGCACTGGAACATCTTGGTCGACTCGGCGACGCGCTGCTCCGCGAGGCTCGCGAGCGGCCCGATCAGCCCGTACGACAGCAGGATCCCGAGGAACGTGCCGACCAGCGCCTGCGCGATCATCGCGCCGAGCACCGCGGGCGGCTTGTCGGCCGACGCCATCGTATGCACGACGCCCATCACGGCCGCGACGATGCCGAACGCCGGCATCGCGTCGCCGACGCGCATCAGCGCGTGCGCCGGGCCTTCGCCTTCCGCGTGGTGCGTCTCGATCTCCTCGTCCATCAGGCTCTCGATCTCGAACGCGTTCATGTTGCCGCCCACCATCAGGCGCAGGTAGTCGGTCAGGAACTCGACGATGTGACGATCGGCGAGGATCTTCGGGTATTGCGTGAAGATCGGGCTCTTTTCCGGATCGTCGATGTCGGCCTCGAGCGTGAGCGTGCCTTCCTTGCGTGCCTTCGCGAGCAGCACGTAGAGCAGCGCCATCAGCTCCATGTAGACGTCTTTCGTGTATTTCGAACCCTTGAAGAGCGTCGGCAGCACGCGCAGCGTGGCCTTGATGGTCTTGCCGCCGTTGCCGAGGATGAACGCGCCGACGCCCGCGCCCGCGATCATCAGGATCTCGACGGGCTGGATCAATGCGCCCAGATGCCCGCCTGCCAGCGCATAACCGCCGAAGACGGACAACAGCGTCACGAGTGTTCCCACGATAATCAGCACTGCCTGTCCCTCACGAATGACCGGCGGGGAGACCGCCGTTAAACAGGTTTACGGCAGTCGGCAGGAAAACTTTCGCGGCCGCCCGGCGGCGGCCCGACGGTGTTTACCAGCAATTCGCGGACGCTTCGCAGGCGATTCGCGCCGCCCGTGGCGGCCCGAGCGCCCCGCCCGGCCGGCGCTCAGGCCGCGGCGGCGGCCATCTCGGCGCGTGCGGCAGCGGCCTTGCGGGTCTTGCCCGCGCGCGACGGCGGCTGGCAGAGGCCGCAGACGAAACCTTGATGCGGATCATGCGCATGCGCGACGAAATGGCCGCCGCAGCGCGTGCACGGGGTCATCTGCAACATCCCCGAATCGAAGAAGCGCACGAGCGTCCATGCGCGCGTGAGGCTCAGCACGGCTTCGTCGCCGGACAGGTTCACGTGCTCCTGATAGAGCCGGTACGCCTTCACGATCGACTGGATCGGCTCGCAGCGGCCGTGGTCCTGCATGAACCGGTAGATGTTGTAGAACAGCGACGAGTGGATGTTCGGCTGCCACGTCATGAACCAGTCGGTCGAGAACGGCAGCATCCCCTTCGGCGGCGACACGCCCTTCAGTTCCTTGTACAGCTTGATCAGACGGTCCCGCGACAGGCTCGTCTCCGCTTCCAGCAGTTGCAGCCGGGCGCCCAGTTCGATCAGTTCGATGGCGAGGGTGATTTCCTTCACCTCGATCACGACGCTTTTGCTTGCCATGGTGATAACCGTCCGCTTGACGTTATTCGATGGATGGCCAATACGCTGCCCGCCGGCGCGGCGCGCCGGGACATACGCAAGGCGGGATGGATCAGCGGACGCCTTCGACCTGCTGCCCGGCCATCAGGATGGCCGAGTGGGCGTGCGCGACGACGTCGCTGCGGCCCTTGTCGGCGAGCGACGACAGCAGCGCGTGATCATCGAAGCGGAAGCGGCACAGCATCTGGTTCGACGCGGCGAGCTTCACGGTCTGGGCGAGCGTGAGGTTCGCGAGCACGTCGGCGAGTTCCTGGGAAATGCCCATGCGGAACATGCCCATCGCTTTATCTTCCCGCAGCAGGCGTTGCGCGAGGAGGAGGTACGACAGATTGACCTCTTTGATCTCACTGAGCATTTCGCTGGTAGCGCTCATGATTCCCCCGTTAAAGAGCTTTGCTTTGGCCATTTCGTGTTATGAAAACGTTTGCTCGATCAGAGCGCTCTTGGCGCGCAGTCGGCTCGTTTATAGTCTTACAGGCCGAATTTTGGCCAAACGGCATTTATGTCGGTATCAGCGAAGTGGCGTATGCCATGCAGGATTTGTCTGTAAACCGTGTAGGAATTTTTCCGACAAGGCGAATTGAAAGGCGCAATCGGGAAAACGGGTGGCAGCGCAAATTGGGCTGCGATGGGAGGCCGACGGCCGCCGCATGGCGCGGAAGGCTTGCCGGCAGGGCTGCCGACAATCGGATCGGTAAAAATTATAGTGCTTTTTCACGCCAGTGCAACAATAGTTGCATCTATCTCCATTCCTGATTCCGTGCCCTTTTTATCGGGGTTTTCGCGTATTTCAGCGTGTAACAAGCCTTAAGTGTTTGAAAAAACACTCGAACCCCTCGGGGCGATATCGATAATGGACTCCAATGGGCGGCGGCGCGAGCCGTGCCGGCCCGCCCCGCAGCTTGCCGTCCGGCGCCCCGCACACCCCGCCCAGGGCACGGCCACGTACCGCCAACCGCGTGCGTCGGCAAGTTCCGCAACCCTCGTACGGGGTCCGTACCGGCGCCGAAGCGCCCACGCGGATCGACACAGGAGAACATCCATGCGAATTGCCCAGATCGCGCCGCTTTACGAAGCCGTTCCGCCGAAACTCTACGGCGGCACCGAGCGCGTCGTGTCCTACCTCACCGAGGCGCTCGTCGAACTCGGCCATGACGTGACGCTGTTCGCCAGCGGCGACTCCGTCACGTCGGCCCGCCTCGAACCGGCCTGGCCGCGCGCGCTGCGACTCGATCCGTCGATCCGCGATTCGATGGCACCCCATATGCGCCTGATCGAACAGGTCGCGCGGGTCGCGCACGAATTCGACGTGCTG
Source organism: Burkholderia metallica (assembly GCF_001718555.1). Taxonomy (NCBI): domain Bacteria; kingdom Pseudomonadati; phylum Pseudomonadota; class Betaproteobacteria; order Burkholderiales; family Burkholderiaceae; genus Burkholderia; species Burkholderia metallica. The sequence goes on along the minus strand of NZ_CP013401.1, from coordinate 206,209 downwards.
CACTTTCACCTCGACTACCTGCCGTTCGCGCTGATGTCGCGCCTCGACACGCCGTACGTGACGACGCTGCACGGCCGTCTCGACCTGCCGGAACTGCAGCCGGTGTTCGACGCGTTCCCCGATTCGCCGGTCGTGTCGATCTCGAACAACCAGCGCAAGCCGCTGCCGCAGGCCGCGTGGGCCGGCACCGTATATCACGGGCTGCCGGACACGCTGCTCACGCCGCAGCCGGGCGTGAAGCCCGAATACCTCGCGTTCCTCGGCCGGATCTGTCCGGAAAAGCGCGTCGACACCGCGATCCGGATCGCCGCGCAAAGCGGGCTGCCGCTGAAGATCGCCGCGAAGGTCGACAAGGCCGACGCCGACTATTTCAAGGAAGTGATCGAGCCGCTGCTCGACCAGGCGCACGTCGAATTCATCGGCGAGATCAACGAGGCGCAGAAGCCGGCGTTCCTGTCCGGCGCGAAGGCGCTGCTGTTCCCGATCGACTGGCCGGAGCCGTTCGGCCTGGTGATGATCGAGGCGATGGCCTGCGGCACGCCGGTCGTCGCGTTCAACCGCGGCTCGGTGCCGGAAGTGATCGAGGACGGCGTAACGGGCTTCATCGTCGAGGACGTACAAGGCGCGGTCGGCGCGCTGCACCGGATCGACAGCCTGTCGCGCACCGCCATTCGCGAACGTTTCGACACGCGTTTCAGCTCGAAGGCGATGGCGCAGCGTTATGTCGAAACTTACGAATCGCTTTGCACGGGCACCCGTCACCCGGCATTGCGCCGCGTCGCCGGCGCCTGACACGGAAATCCGCAAGGAAATATTCCGTAATCCAATCCGCGCCGAAATCGGCGCGCCAAACAAAAGAGCCGCATCTCGATGCGGCTTTTTTGTTTGGACTTTCGGTCATTCGATCAGGAAACGATCGCGGTTTTTACCGACGATCCAATTCGGCGGCTTGCCGCGCCCGCTCCACGTCGCGCCCGACTTCGGATCGCGGTATTTCGGGGGCAGCGGCGCCTTTTTCGGCGGACGCCCGCGCTTCGCTCGCTCCGCGAAGCCCAGATCCTGGGCGGTCAGCCCGTATTCGGCAATCTTTTGCTGGACTTCGGCAATCACCGCCGCCACTTCCTGGCGGCGCACATCGTCCGCCTGCGCCTGCAGATCCGCGATCTGCGCCTTGAGTTTCGCGTATTGAGACATTTTTCGACTCCCTTTTCGATGATGCGGCCCCGGCGAATCCGGCCGGGACACCAACATCCGTTACGCCATCCGCACTGCCGCCCTACCCCTTCGAAATTAATGCTGCCATCTTTAACCGATTCGGCTATATCGAGAATGCGGACTTATTCTAATAAAGGCATTCGTCAGCCATTCAAATTTAACAATCGTTGACCCTCCAACGCCCGATTCATTTCCTATAATCCAGACCAATTCCGGATGACGGTTTAAATCTGTCGAGTCGTCCGGTTGTAGTCAATCCACTTGAACGAGGTCCTTACATGAATCTTTCTCAGCGTCTCGCTGCAGAGGTATTCGGCACGTTCTGGCTGGTGCTCGGCGGGTGCGGAAGCGCCGTGCTGGCCGCCGCCTTTCCGGGCCTCGGCATCGGCTTTGCCGGCGTCGCACTTGCCTTCGGCCTGACCGTGCTGACGATGGCATTCGCAATCGGCCATATTTCGGGCTGCCACCTGAACCCGGCGGTGAGCGTCGGCCTGACGGTCGCCGGCCGCTTCCCGGCGCGCGATCTCGTGCCGTACATCGTCGCGCAGGTTGTCGGCGCGACGCTCGGCGCGTTCGTGCTGTACCTGATCGCGACCGGCAAGCCGGGCTTCGACGTGGTCGGCAGCGGCTTTGCGACGAACGGCTTCGGCGAGCGCTCGCCCGGCCACTACTCGCTCACCGCGTCGTTCATCTGCGAAGTCGTGATGACGGGTTTCTTCCTGTTCGTGATCCTCGGCGCGACCGACAAGCGCGGCGTGCCGGCCGGCTTCGCGCCGATCGCGATCGGGCTGTGCCTGACGCTGATTCACCTGATCTCGATCCCGGTCACCAACACGTCGGTGAACCCGGCGCGCTCGACCGGCCCGGCGCTGTTCGTGGGCGGCGATGCGATCGGCCAGCTGTGGCTGTTCTGGGTCGCACCGCTGATCGGTGCGGCGCTCGCAGGGATCATCTACCCGCTGGTCGCCGGGCGTGACGACGCCGTCGACCTGCTGCCGGCATCCGCTCGCACAAGCGAATAAAACACTACGGGGTCAAGCGAGCAGAGCAGCGAGCCTCACGCTGTCGAAGAACATCGAGGCAGGCAATTTCGACGGGCGCCCCTGGCGCCCGTTTTTCATTTCCGCGCGGCGATACCGCCCGGAAACACGCTCAGGAGGCGGGGACGTCGCTTTCCAGCGAGAACAGCGTGCGCAGGTGGCGGGCGACGCCCGCGTCGAAGTTGTTGCCGATGCGCGGGATGTGCGGCAGGCGCGCGATCAGGTCGGGATTCGCGTTGTTCATCATGAACGCGTGACCGGCGGTTTCGAGCAGGTCGATGTCGTTCATGTTGTCGCCGAACGCGATGCAGTGGCCGGTGTCGACGCCGAGCCGCGCGAGCACCGAGCGCAGCGCGCGGCCCTTCGACACGTTCGCGGTCATCACTTCGAGGCAGTCGGGCAGCGAGTACGTGACGTACAGCGCATCGCCATAGCGCACGCGCATCTGCTCGGCGACGACCGCCAGATCGGCCGGCTCGCCGATGTACAGCACCTTCGCGATATCCGCGCCGTCGTGCGCGACCATGTCGATCACGTCGTAGCGAAAGCCCGAATCCTGGTGGAATTCGAGCAGGTGCGGCGCCTCGCGGTCGATCAGCCAGCCCTGGTCGGTGAACAGGTTGACGATCACGCGGCCGTGCGCGCCGACGACGTCCGGCTGCACGAGGCCGCGGACGATCGCCGGATCGATGTCCTGCGCGTGGATCGTCGTGTCGTCCGGCGCGTGTACGCGCGCCCCGTTCGACGTGATCAGGTACGGCCGGATGCCCAGCACGTCGCGAATGCCGGCGACGTCCGCATAATGGCGCCCGGTGGCGATCACGAACTGCAGGCCGTCGCGATCGAGCCGGCGGACGGTGTCGATCGTATACGGATCGAGCTGGTGGTCGCTGTTCAGCAGGGTGCCGTCGAGATCGGTGGCGATGACTTTGTACATGGGGCGGAAGAATGGCGCTCAGGGCTCTGCGGAACGGCCATTTTAACGTCGCGCCCGGTTGGCCGCCGGACGGTTCGACGCGAGCCGCCGCCGGCCCGACTTCGACGTGCGCTCGACCACCGCTTGCCGGTGTTCGCCGTCACACGCGCTCAGCCGCCTTCCGCCGCCCGCAGCGCCAGCAGCGCGAGCCGCAGCGCGCCATGCGCCGAATCGTCGAGCGGCGCGCGCAGCCGCGCGGCGTGGCGCGCCGGCACGGCGGGCGCGAGCGCGTCGGCCAGCCCACCGCACAGCGCGACCGGCAGCGCCTGCTGCGGATCGAGCGCGTCGATCATCTTGCCGATCTCGTCGCCCGCCTGCGCGATCAGCGCGAGCGCGACCGGATGCGAACGGTGCGCGAACACGATAGGCGCGAGCCGCGCGTAGATCGTCTGATTCGCATCGCACGACCACTGGACGAGCGCGTCGCGATCCTGCGCGCCCGTTTCCGCGAGCAGCGCGTCGGCGAACGCGTCGCGCGGCACGCGGCCGTCGAGCGCCTGCTGCGCATATGCGAGCGCGCGCACGCCGAGCCATGCGCCGCTCGCCTCGTCGCCGGACGGAAAGCCGAAACCGCCCGCGATCCGGCACACGCCGCCCGCATCGAGCGCCGCCGCGATGCTGCCGGTGCCGAGCGCGACGATCAGCCCCGGCGCGCCGCCGTGCGCGCCGACGACGGTCGTATATGCGTCGCTCTCGACCGCGAGCGCGCCGAGCGGCGCTTGCGCGCGAAATGCCGCGAGCCACGCCGCGTTGTTGACGCCCGCGAGCCCGCAGCCGAGTGCGCACTGCGACCAGTCGAACGCGAAGCCGGCCTGCGTGAACGCGCTCGCGCAGGCCGCGCCGATCGACGCCCATGCCTGCTCGATGCCGAGCCCGAGCCCCGACGGGCCGCCGCGCCCCTGCGCGAGCTCGCGCCCGTGCCGGTCGGCCAGCACCGCGCGTGTGCCGGTGCCGCCGCCGTCGATGCCGATCGCAAAAAGTAATGCCGCCATGCCTTCATCCCGCTGATTCGAACAGGCGCCAAGCTTAACCGGATCGGCGCCGCGCGCCCATCTGCCGTTCGGCCGGCTGTTCCGCGAAAACGGCTTCCGCTATGCTGGCGCGATCGAATCGATACGGAAAGCGAGGCAGACGATGTCGCAGCGGTGCAACTGGGTGAAGACGGAAGCGGATGCTCACTATCACGATACCGAGTGGGGCGTGCCGTCGCGCGACGATCGCCACCTGTTCGAAATGCTGATCCTGGAAGGCGCGCAGGCCGGGCTGTCGTGGTCGACGATCCTGAACAAGCGTGCGGGCTACCGCGAAGCCTTCGCCGATTTCGACGTCGATGCGGTCGCGCGCTTCACGCCGACGCGCATCGAGAAGCTGCTGGAGAATCCCGACATCGTGCGCAACCGGGCGAAGGTCGAATCGGCGGTCACCAATGCGCGGGCCGTGCAGCGCATTCGCGACGAGCATGGGTCGCTCGCCGCGTTCATGTGGTCGTTCGTGGGCAACACGCCGGTCCAGAACGCGTGGCAGTCGTATCGCGACGCCCCCGCGTCGACCGAACAGTCCGACGCGCTCAGCAAGGCGCTGAAGGCGTACGGCTGCAAGTTCGTCGGTTCGACGATCTGCTATGCGCTGATGCAGGCCACCGGGATGGTCAACGATCACGAGGTCGGCTGCCCGTGCCACGCGCAATGCAAGGCGCTCGCCGGCAAGCAGCCGGCTCGCCGGCGCAACGCGGGCTGACGGCGCGCAAGCGCGCCGCAACCGCGGCGGCCCCGGGGTTTTCCCGGGCCCAAAAGCAAAACGGCGGAGCGGCTTCTTTCGAAGCACGCTCCGCCGTTTCGCGGCGAACCGTCAGACGCTCTTAGTGGAGCTTCTTCGGCAGCATCTGGCTGCGCAGACGCTTGTGCAGGCGCTTGACGGCTGCTGCCTTCTTGCGCTTGCGGACTGCGGTCGGCTTTTCGTAGGACTGGCGTTCGCGCAGTTCAGCGATCAGGCCATTTTTTTCGATAGCACGGCGAAAGCGGCGAATCGCCACTTCGAACGGCTCGTTTTCTTTCAGAAGAATCGTCGTCATGTCGTTCCTAAATTGCTTAAACGGTCAAAAACGTAGCGGCCAAGCGCCACGCACCGGCCAACCGAGCGTCCCCACGAACAGGCGAAACGAGCGGAAATACGGCCTCGGAGGCCGGAAAAGAGAGGCGGAAAGCACCGCGAGTACGCTTCACAACCGCGTGCAGCGCCGCGTTTGACTGCCAGCAGACATGCCGAAAACGGCAGAGGCGTGACAGAAATCTCAATTCAGCCCGCCATCATAGCAGGGAATCACAGATAAAACTACCCTTTTGCGTCCCCCGGTTCGTCGCTCCGCGTGACGCGGCCGATCGCCCCGTCGAACGGGGCCGGGTGCCGCGCCTCCCCGCGGCCCGGCCGGCCAAGCCGGGCGTGCCTTTCGGCCGACAACCATCCTTCCGTCCCGAATTTACCCAAACATCCCTCTAAAGTTTTCGCCGGGTGTCGCCGTCAACCAGGAAAGGCGGGCAGCGCCAGTCGCGATAAAGCGCAACGCCGAAATCAGAACCTGTCTGTATCCCAGGCATTTTCCAAAACGAGGAAGCAAATGCTGAACATCAACACCAACATCCTTTCGCTGACGACGCAGACGAATCTGTCGGGCTCGCAAAGCGCACTGTCGCAAGCAATCAACCGCCTGTCGTCGGGCAAGCGCATCAACACCGCTGCTGACGATGCAGCAGGCCTCGCGATCTCGACGTCGCAAACGGCGGCAATCAATGCGCTGACGCAAGGTGTTGCAAACGCGAACAACGGCATCTCGATGATCCAGACCGCCAACGGCGCGCTGCAATCGACGGTCGACAACCTGCAGCGTATCCGTACGCTGGCGCAACAAGCGGGCGACGGCTCGCTGGATTCGAGCGCTCGCGCGAACCTGCAAGCTGAAGTGACGACGCGTCTCGGCGAAATCGACCGTGTCGCATCGCAAACGACGTTCAACAGCCAGACCATCCTGGGCGGCGCCGGCAGCGTCACGTTCCAGATCGGCGCAGCAGCGAACCAGGTCGTTACCGTCGACTTCGGCACGGCGAACTGGAACAGCACGGGCATGAGCGTGAACTCGCTGAGCGTCGCCACCCAGTCGGGCGCGCAATCGGCGATCACGGCGATCGACGCGGCACTGAAGCAAGTCAACACGTTCCAGGCAACGCTGGGCGCAGCACAGAACACGTTCCAGGCTGCGATCTCGACGACGCAAACCCAGGCAACCAACATGACCGCCGCTCGCTCGCAGATCACCGACGCGGACTTCGCGACGGAAACGGCGAACCTGAGCAAGGCGCAAGTGCTGCAACAAGCTGGTATCTCGGTTCTGGCGCAAGCGAACTCGCTGCCGCAGCAAGTCCTGAAGCTCCTCGGCTAATCGAGCAGCACCCGCGGCGGGCCGCGCGCCCGCCCGCCTCCGGGCCCGGCGGCGTCGCCATGCGACGGCCGCCGAAACAACCCGGATCGGAATTCTCCAGGGAGGCACGCCTCCCTCTTTGCATTGAACCGCGGCGCCCCGCCGCATCGCGCACGTTGGTTGCGCGGACGACCGGAGCAACGGCATGGCCACCACGACCCCCGTCAGCAGCACAGACATCAGCACCCTCCTGTCGCAGGCCGGACAGTCGATCATCAGCGGCGCGACCAATTCGTCGCTCGACGTCAATACGCTCGTCACGACGCTGGTGAACGCGAAGACGGCCGGGCAATTGCAGACCCTGCAGACCCGCCAGACGAACGACAATACGCAGCTGTCCGCGATCGGCCAGTTGAAGGGTGCGCTGTCCGCGCTGCAGACCGCGCTCACCGGCCTCTCGAACGGCACCACGCTCGGCAGCCTGGCCGCGACGGCGAGCGGCAGCGGCATCGCGACGACGGTCACGAGCGGCAGCGGCGCGGTGGCCGGTTCGTATTCGGTCAATGTCACGCAACTCGCGACCGCCAACAAGCTGTCGTCGGCCGGCGTGACGTCGGCGGACACGATCTCGGCCGGCTCGCTGAGCATCACCTTCGGCAGCAACCCCGCGTTCAACGTCAGCGTGGCGGCCGGCGCGTCGCTGTCCGACATCGCGTCGTCGATCAATTCGGCATCCGGCAATGCCGGCGTCACCGCATCGGTCATCACCGGTTCGGACGGCCAGCATCTCGTGATGCAGTCGAACGCCACCGGCGCGGCCAACACGATTTCGATCACGGGTACGGGCGTCAATTCGAAACTGACGTCGGGGTACACGACGGTCACGCCGGCCGCCGACGCGAAGCTGACGATCGACGGCACGCCGGTGTCGAGCGCGTCGAACAACGTGTCGGGCGCGCTGACGGGCGTCACGCTGGCGCTGTCGCAGGCCGCCGTCGGCACGACGCAAACCGTCACGCTGTCGCAGGACACGGCCGCGGCGACGACCGCGATCAACAATTTCGCGACCGCATACAGCAACTTCGTGAGCACGGCGAAATCGCTGTCGTCCTACGACCCGACGGCGAATACCGCCGGCCCGCTGCTCGGCGACGCGATGCTGAACACGATCAGGAACACGCTCGCGACGACGCTCAGCAGCGGCGTCACGACGGGCGGCACGACCTATGCGCTCGGCAGCATCGGCATCAACGTGGACTCGACCGGCGCGATGTCGGTCGACACCGCCGCGCTGACCACCGCGCTCAAGTCGAACGGTTCCGCGGTGGCGGCGATCTTCAACCAGACGAACGGCATCGCCCAGGCGCTCAATGCGAACATCAACTCGTACACGCAGACGTCCGGCCTGATCGACCAGCGCACCACCGCGATCAATGCCGATCTGACGAGCGTGCAGAATCAGGCCACGCAACTGCAGACCTACTCGAACCAGCTGACCACGCAATACACCGCGCAGTTCACCGCGCTGAACACGCTGATGGCGCAGATGGCGAACAACACCCGCTACCTGACCCAGCTGTTCGGCGGCCAGAACAGCGCGGGCGCGATGGCCACCAACAAGTAAGTCGCAACCGCACCGAACGGACCTGACCATGACGAACGACACCCTGTCCCGCGCCTTCGACCTGACCCGCGCGATGCAGTCGGCAGCCGACGCACGCGACTGGGTGCGCGTCGCGGCCCTCGTCGACGAACGCTCGCCGCTGCTGATGAACCTGTCCGGCGAGCAGACGCCAGACGCGCTGGACCAGGTGCGGCAGATCATGGCGATCGACGCGTCGATCACGGAGCATGCGCAGACCGACCGTGACCGCCTGGCTGCGGAATTTGCGCAGTCCCAGGAGCGGATCAAGGCCGCGAGCCAGTACCAGAAGGCCGGCATGCTGTGACCGGCCGGGCGTCTCGCCCGCCGCGCATTTCGAATTAAAAGACGCCGCCAGTCGAGCGGTCCGTTGTCGCCGTACCGTCGAGCCGCTTCCATGCGGCTTTTTTTTCGCCTGCAGGCGGGAGCGCGAGCCGGATCGCGCCGGCTACGCCCGCATCGCCCGCGTCGCCCGCTCGACGGCCGCGCCGATCATCTCGGGCGGCCGGCCCAACGATGCGCGAGCGCGGCTGCCAGCCGAGGCGCGCCCCGCTCGTCACGCGTCCGGGGTCGCCGTCTCGCCGGACGCGTAGCAGGCCCACATGCCGTGCAGCGCGTCCTCCAGGTTGCGCGCGAAGCGCGACGCGTCGCACAGCGGCGACGCGAGCAATTGCGCGCGCAGCGTTGCCCGCAACGTCGCCAGCCGGTCACGATCGCGTGCGAACGCGACGGCCTTCGTCAGGTACGCCTCCTCGTCCGTCGCGATCCACTCGCCCATGCCCGCCGCGTGCAGCACGCTTTCGCAAATGTGCGTGACGAACCGGCCGCCCTTCATCCCGAGCACCGGCACGCCCATCCACAGCGCTTCGGCCGTGGTCGTGCCGCCCGGGTACGGGAATGGGCTCAGCGCGATGTCGATGCGGTTATACGCGGCAAAGTATTCTGCACGCGGCGACCCGCCTTCGAGGATCAGCCGATCCGCGCCGATGCCGTGCCGCGCGAAGCGGTCGAGCGTCGCCTGGTTCACGTCGTCGGCGCCGAGCTCATGAGCCTTCAGCAGCAGGCGCGCGTCCGGCAGCGCGTGCAGGATGTGCGACCACAGCGCGACGACCTCGTCGCTGATCTTGACCAGCTTGCCGAAGCAGCCGAACGTGACGCCGCCATGAGCCACCATCGGCAGCGGGCCGACCGCGACATCGTACGGTGGCGGCGTGAAGCACAGGTAGCTGTCCGGCAGCCGCCACGGCCGCTCGGTGAAGTGATGCGCCTCGTCGGCGGGTAGCGTATGCGCATCGCCGATGAAATAGTCGATCGCGCGGCAACCGGTCGTCGCGAAGAAACCGAGCCAGCTCGCCTGCACCGGTGCGGGCTTGTGTCCGAAGATCGGCAGGCCGCTCCAGTCGGTATGGCCTGCCATATCGATCAGGATGTCGATGCCGTCGTCGCGAATCAGTTTCGCGGCCTCCTCGCGGCCCAGGCTGACCACCTTCTTCCAGCTCGCGAAGTTCGGCTTGAGCCGCGCGGTCACGTCGTCCTCGCCGATGAACGTCACATACGCATGTGGCTCGATGCGCGACCGGTCGATCCGCGCCAGCACGCTTTCCAGAAAAATGCCGACCGGGTGCTGCCGCAGGTCGCCCGACACGAAGCCGACGCGTAGCGGCCGCCCCTGTACCTGCGCGACGCGCTGCGCGCGGTCGTGCTCGAACGGAAGCGCATCGCGCTCGAGATGTTCGCCGTAGCGGCGCGCTTCAGCGACCCACTCCTGCGGCTCGAACGCGGGCGAACTCGACATGTTGAACAGCATCCGCGAGTACGCGCGATGCAGGTCGTAGCGGATTGCCGTGCGGAATGCGTCCAGCGCGCCGGCGAGATCGCCTTTCGCCCAGAGGATGTCGCCGAGCGTCATCTGGAGCTTCAGCGGATCGATGCCGAGTTCCCGCGCGATCTCCGTGTGCTTCATCGCCTCGTCGAACTTCTCGAGCCGAAACAGCGCGGCGGCGAGGTTCTGATGGGCGTCGGCATCGTCGGGGTTCAGGTCGATCGCGTGCCGGTAGCTCAGTTCCGCCGCCGCCAGCCGGTTGAGGTTGTGATACGCGTAGCCGAGGAAATTGTACGCATCGGCCAGTTCGGGATCGAGCTCGATCGCGTGCCGGCACGCCTGCACAGCCTCCCCGTATTCGCCCTGCTGGTTGCGCAAATCGCCGAGCCACGCCCATGCCTGTGCATGCGCGGGGTCGATCGCGACCGCCTGCTCGAGCAGTTCGAGCGCCTTGTCGAAATCGCCGATACGCTGCAGCAGCCTTGCCAGTACGCAGTGCGCGTCCGCGTCGCCTGGATCGAGTCCCTCGCGCGCATGGTCGACCGCACCCCGCAGATCACCTGCCGCGCGCAGCGTCTCGCTCAGTCCCTGGTGCGCGACACGGAAGCCCGGTTGCAGCGCGATGGCGCGACGATAGGCATCCGCAGCATCGTCGAATTTCTCCTGCGCATGCAGCGCGTTGCCGAGATTGCAGTACGCATCCGCGTATTGCGGCTGGTGCGCGACCGCCTTGGCGTAGCTCGCCGCCGCCGCCTCGTGCTCGCCCAGATCCCGCAGCGCGTTGCCGAGGTTGTTGTACGCCTGCGCATAGCCGGGGCGTAGCTCGATCGCCCGCGCGCAGCTCTCCATCGCGGCCGTCGGCTCGCGCGCGTCGCGCAGCGCGTTGCCGAGGTTGTTGTGCGCTTCCGGAAAGTCCGGCCGCAGCGCCACCGCGCGCCGGTAGTGCACGATCGCGTCGTCGAGCCGGCCGCTTTCGCGCAGCATGTTGCCCAGGTTGTTGAAGTACGACGCGTCCGGCCGCTCGACGAGCGATTGCTCCATCAGTGCGAGCCCCGCGTCGTACTGCTTCAGCTGGCACGCGAGCAGCCCGAGGAAATGCAGCGCATCCGGCTGGCCCGGCTGCGCGGCGAGGATCGCGTCGTACAGCGCCTTCGCTTCCGCGAGACGCCCCGCCTGATGATGCGCCAGCGCGGACTGCAGCGTGTCGTGGATATCGTTCATGCTTCCTGCTCCGAGTTCGTATAGCGTTGCCACATGGCGAGGAACGCCGCTTCGAGATGCGCGGCGAACCGCCGCGCGTCGCACAACGGCGATGCGAGCAGCTGCGCGCGCAGCCCGGCGCGCAGCGCCGCGAGCTGCTCGCGATCGCGCACCGCCGCGATCGCCTTCGCGACATAGGTGTCCTCGCCGTCAGCGACCCATTCGCCCATGCCCGCCGCGTGCAGCACGCTTTCGCAAATGTGCGTGACGAAGCGGCTGCCCTTCATCCCGAGCACCGGCACGCCCATCCACAGCGCTTCGGCCGTGGTCGTGCCGCCCGGGTACGGAAACGGGCTCAGCGCGACGTCGATGCGGTGATACGCGGCAAAGTATTCCGCGCGCGGCGAACCGCTCTCGAGGATCAGCCGGTCCGCGTCGATGCCATGCCGCGCGAAGCGCGCGGCGGTCGCGTCGCGCACGCCCTCGCGGCCGAGTTCATGCGCCTTGAGCAGCAGGCGCGCGTCCGGCAGTGTGTGCAGGATGCGCGACCACGCGCGCACGACGTCGTCGCCGATCTTCACGAGCTGGCCGAAGCAACCGAACGTCGGATGGCCGCTCGCCGCCATCGGCAGCGGGCCGACCTCGACGTCGCAGGCCGGCGGCGTGAAGCACAGGAAGCTGTCGGGCAGCCGCCACGGCTTCTCGACGAAGTGATGCGCTTCGGCGTCCGGCAGCGTGTAGCGGTCGCCGATGAAGTAGTCGATCGCATCGCAGCCGGTCGACGCGAAGAAGCCGAGCCAGCTCGCCTGCACCGGCGCGGGTTTCCAGCCGAACACGGGAAGCCCGCTCGACTGCGTATGGCCCGCGAGGTCGACGAGGACGTCGATTTCGTCGTCGTGAATCATTCGCGCGGCCGCCTCCGGACCCAGCGCGGCGATCGAGCGCCAGCCGTTCGCGTGCGGCTTCAGTTTCGCGGTGATCGCGTCCTCCTCGTCCGTGGTCGCGTACACGCGCAGGTCGATGCGCGTGCGCTCGAGGTGCGCCAGCACGCTTTCCAGGAAGATGCCGACCGGATGCAGGCGCAGGTCGCCGGACACGAAGCCGACGCGCAGCGGCCGCCCTTGTGCGCGCGCGTCCCGCTCGCGCGGGTCGTGCGCATAGCGCGTCGAACGCGCGGCCAGGTGCCGGCCGTAGCGCCGCGCGTCGGCCAGGTAGTCGGCGGGGTTCACGCAAGCGGACGCCGCCGCGCTGAACAGCAGCCGGTTCAGCACGGTCGCCGCGACGTCGTCGGCGTCGTCGCGCACCAGCGCCAGCGCATCGCGATACGCGTGGACCGCGGCATCGACGTTGCCCTGCGCGCGCAGGATGTCGCCGAGATTGACGTGCATCAACACGGCCGGCGGGCCGGCCTGCAACGCCTGCCGGCAATACACGAGCGCCTCGTCGAGCCGCTGCAGCTTCAGCAGCACGACGGACAGGTTGTGGCACGCGCCGGCGTCCACCGGATTCAGCGTGACAGCCGTGCGATGGCTGGCCTGCGCCGCGTCGAGCCGGTCCAGTCCGTGATACGCGTTGCCCGCGTGGTTGTGCGCTTCGGCGAGGTTCGGCGCGAGCCGGATCGCGTCCTGCGCATGCGCGAGCGCCTCCGCGCAGCGCAGCTGCCGGTGACGCACGGCGCTCAAGTTCGCGTGGGCCATCGCCATCGACGGGTCCAGCTCGATCGCGCGACCGTAGTGCGACGCGGCGCGATCAAGGTCGCCCAGATCCTGCAACGCGTTGCCGAGGTTGTTGTACGCCTGCGCATAGCCGGGGCGCAGCTCGATCGCCCGCGCGCAGCTCTCCATCGCGGCCGCCGGCTCGCGCGCGTCGCGCAGCGCGTTGCCGAGGTTGTTGTGCGCTTCCGGATAGTCCGGCCGCAGCGCCACCGCGCGCCGATAGTGCGCGATCGCGTCGTCGAGCCGGCCGCTTTCGCGCAGCATGTTGCCCAGGTTGTTGAAGTACGACGCGTCCGGCCGCTCGACGAGCGATTGCTCCATCAGCGCGAGTCCCGCGTCGTACTGCTTCAGCTGGCACGCCAGCAGCCCGAGAAAATGCAGCGCATCCGGCTGGCCCGGCTGCGCGGTGAGGATCGCGTCGTACAGCGTCTTCGCTTCCGCGAGACGCCCCGCCTGATGATGCTCGAGCGCCGCCTGCAATGCCTGTGCTGTTCCGTCCATCTCGTCTGCTCTGCTCAATAGGGATGCGGTTCGCGTCCGAAGTCGATCCGCCTGCCGCCGTGCCCGATCATCACGGCCGACGCCGCAATCTCGTCGCGTGCCGTCCCGACTACGGTGTCGCGCACGCGCTACCGGTCGGAACGACGATCACGTCGGCCGGCGAGGTGTTCGGCGCGAGGAGCGCCATGTTCCGCTTGCCGCTGGCGTGGAAATGCCCACGCACGTCACGTCGCGAGCGGCCTCACACGGATGCGCCCGGCGCGGCTTCGACGTGCTGCGCCCACATACCGTGCAGTGCGTCCTCGAAGTGGCGCGCGAAGCGGGGCGCGTCGCACAGCGGCGACGCGAGCACCTGTGCGCGCAGCGTCGTGCGCAGCGCCGCCAGCCCGGCGGGCGAGCCGACCTGCGCGACGGCCTTCGCGACATACGCGTCGTCGTCGTCCGCGATCCACTCGGGCAGCCGCGCCGAATGCAGCAGGCTCTCGGCGATGTGCGACAGGAAGCGCTCGCCGCGCCGGCACAGAACGGGCACACCCATCCACAGCGCTTCGGCGGTCGTCGTGCCGCCCGGATACGGGAACGGGCTCAGCATCAGGTCGACGCGCCGGTATGCGGCCAGGTATTCGGCGCGTGGCGAGCGGCCGTCGAGGATCAGGCGCTGCGCGTCGATGCCGTGCGCCGCGAAGCGCGCGGCAAGCGCCTGCTGCTCGCGCGGATCGTCGAGATGCTCCGCCTTCACGAACAGCTTCGCGCCCGCGACCGATTGCAGCACGCGCGACCAGACCGCGACGACGCGATCGGTGATCTTCGCGAGCTTGCCGAAATAGCCGAAGGTCGGATGGCCGTTCGCGAGCATCGGCAGCGCGCCGACGTCGACAGGCTCGGCCGGCGGCGTGAAGCACAGATAGCTGTCCGGCAGATGCCACGGCCGCTCGGTGAAATGCGCGGCCTCGGCGGGCGGCAGCACATGACGGTCGCCGATCACGTAGTCGATCGCGCGCACGCCGGTGCTCGCGAAATAACCGGGCCAGCTCGCCTGCAGCGGCGCGGGCTTCCACGCGAACAGCGGCAGGCGGTTGTAGACCGTGTGGCCCGCCGCGTCGAGCAGCACGTCGATGCGGTCCGCGCGGACACGCGCGGCCGCCGCCTCGTCGCTCAGACCGGCAATGCAGGTCCACGTCGCGAAGGCCGGCTTGATGCGGGCGGTCACGTCGTCCTCGACGTCGCGCGTCGGGTACGCATGCATCTCGATCCGGTTCGCGTCGAGATGCTTCAGCATGCTCTCGATGAAATAGCCGACCGGATGCGCTTTCAGGTCCCCCGACACGATGCCGACCTTGAGCGGCCGCCCGGCGCGGGCGGTCAGGTCGACGAGCCAGTCCGTCCACGGCGTCGCGCACCGCGTGACGACTTCGTCGTAGCGCGCGGCCTCGGCGAGATAGGCGTCGTGGTCGAACGCTTCGCTGCAGTGGCTCGCGAACAGCAGGTTGCTGCGCGGCTCCGGCAGTTCGGGGCGCAGCGCGATCGCGTGCCGGTAAGCCTCGAGCGCGGCCGGAATCTCGTTCAGGTCGAACAGCGCATTCGCAAGGTTGTTGTAGGCCTGGCCATTGTCCGGCTTCAGCGAGATGGCCTGGCAGAACGCATCGACGGCCGCGCGGGCATCGCCGGCGAGCCGAAGCGCGTTGCCGAGGTTGTTGTACGCATCGACGTAGTCGGGTCGCAGTTCGATTGCGAGACGGAAGCATTCGGCGGCGGCGGCGTGACGGTTGTCCGCCTGCATCACGTTGCCGAGGTTGTAGTAGTACATCGCGTCCGGCCTGATCTCGATCGCCGCCATGATCAGGTCGGATGCCTCCTGATAGCGCCCGTACTGATGGCCGACCAGGCCGAGGAGGTGAAGCGCGTCCGCGTGCCGGGGATCGGTGTCGAGGATCTGCCGGTACAGCGTCTCGGCCTCTTCCAGCCGGTCGGCCTGATGGTGCGCCAGCGCCTGTTCGATCGTGGCGGCGGCGGGGGAGGTGGGCATCATGAGCTATGTCGTCCTGGTAGCCAATACGGGATTCGAATCGCGGCCGGCTCCGCTGCGTCGGCGCACGCCTTCGCCTGCGGACGCGCGCACCGACGGTCTCCGACGTGTCCGAATTCTCCTCGCGCACGCCGCGTTCCAATTTGGCGAGCAGGTGCTGGAATTGGTCGCTATTCCCGCTACTGCAAGCCGCCCCCGCGGGGGGCCCGAATTCGCACCGGACCACCCGCGAATCCATCGAAATGCGGGGTGAAACCACCCGCTAATCCGACATTCGATCCTGGCGGCGCTCGCTAGACTTGATCGCAGAAAGATGTCCGACTTGCGACGTTCGGACGGTTGCGCATTCCGATGCCACCGCGCCGACACGCGCTCGTCCGGTCACACCCTTTGTGCCTGGAGCCCTGTGTATGCACGAATCAGCGATCATCACCAACGCAGATGGCGATCAGCTCGCGGCGCGCCGCGAACTGTTCGACCTGATGCAGACCTACCCCGCGACGCGCGAGGAACTGGAACGGTCGCTCGGCCTGTTCGTGCGCGGCTCGCTCCTCGCACGCATTCTCGCGACCTTTGAGATCTATCAAAAAATCGTGCCGCTGCCGGGCGCGATCCTCGATCTCGGCACGTGGCGCGGGCAGACCGCCGTGCTGTGCGAGAACTTCCGCGCGATTCTCGAGCCGCTGAACTTCCAGCGCCGCATCCACGCATTCGATACGTTCACGGGCTACACGGGCTTCGCCGAGCACGACACGCGCGACCGCAAGCTGTTCTCCGACGGCACGTACTCGCTGTCCGGCGAGTACGCCGACCTGCTGCGCAAGCTGCTGAACCTGCACGAGCGCAGCAACGCGATGGGGCACGTGCATGACAAGCACCACGTATGGGAAGGCGACTGCCGCGACACGCTGGCGGCGTTCGACGAAGCGCATCCCGGCGAGATGGTCGCACTTGCGTGGTTCGACCTGAACGTGATCGAGCCGACCCGGCACGCGTTCGACGCGGTGATGGAGCGGCTGGTGCCCGGCGGCGTCGTTGCGTTCTGGCAGCTCACCCGCGGCGGCCAGCTGCCCGCGGAAGGCGTCCATTACCTGCGCGACCTGCTCGGCAACCGTCCGCACCAGATCCACAAGGCGGCGGCCTATCCGTCGCTGTGCTACCTGTCATTCCCCGAGGGTGGAGGCGCACGCAAATGAAAATCGCCATCCTCGGCAACGGCATTCTCGGCCTGATGACGGCCCGCGCATGGCAGCGGGCGGACCCGGGCGTCGAGCTCGTGATCGTCGGCCACGCGCATCGGCCCGGCTCGGCCACGCGCGCGGCGGCGGCGATGCTCAATTCGTTCACCGAGCTGGAAGGCGATTCGCTCGGCGCGCCGATCGACCGCTTCAAGTTCGAGCTGAGCCGCGGCGCGACGGCGGCCTGGCCCGCCGTATTCGCTGAAATCTGCACGCCGGAGCGCGCGATCGCGCACGGCTTCGGCACCTTCGTGCTGAACAACGCGGCGACCGACGCGCTCGACGACGAGAACTTCGCGGCCATGCAGCGGTTCTGCCGCGAATTCGAGGAGCCCTGCGAGGCGGTCGATCCGTCAGGGATCCCGAACTATCATCCGGACCCGCGCTATCGCGCGCTGAAGGCGGTCTTCCTGAAGCGCGAAGGCTGGGTCAATCCGAAACAGTTTCTCGATGCGCTGACCGAGTCGGTCGCGCAAGCCGGCAACGTGCGCTTCATCGACGCCGAGGTCGAGCGGCTCGACACCGCGGCCGGACGCGTCACCGGGGCGCGCCTGTCCGATGGCAGCATGCTCGGCGCGGACCGCTTCATCCTCTGCAACGGCGCCAACGTGACGCGCGTGCTGCAGGCGAGCCTGCCCGAACTGCCGGTGCAGCGGATGTTCTACGGCGTCGGCATGTCGGTTGAACTGCAGAGCGCGGAGAACGTGCACACGCACTGCGTGCGCACGACCAACCGCGGCCTCGCGTGCGGTGTGTATTCGGCGCCGCACGGGCCTGACCGGACCCTCGTCGGCGCCAGCAACTACATCAGCCCGGTGCCGCACGAGCACGGCCACGCCGGCAGCGCGTACACGCTGCTCAAGTCCGCGATGGACCAGATCAACACCCGCTTCTCGCGCGCGAGCCTGGTCAACGTCAACGTCGGCTGGCGGCCGACGACGTCCGACCTGTATCCGCTGTTCGGCGAAACCAGCGTGCGCGACCTGTGGATTCTCGGCGGCACCAAGCGCGACGGCTTCCACCTGTCGCCGGTGCTGAGCCGCGATCTCGTCGCGGCGATGCGCGGCGAACCGATCGATCCGCGCTACGCGGAACTCGCGCCCGAACGCCCGCTGATCCGCAACATGACGCGCGAGGCCGCGATCGCGAAGACGGTACGCCATCAGATCAATGCCGCGTACCAGCACGACTTCGTGCCGGCGCGCAACCGCATGGTCGAGCAGCTCCAGAACGCGATCCGCGCGGACCTGGAGGCGCTGCACGACAAGCTGGGCGCAACGGACTGGGGCATTCCGCCCGAGCTCGTCGACATGTACCGGTACGGCCACATTCCGGCATGAGCGGTGCGACCATGAACCGCGACGCGAAGCGGGTGGCGATCGTCCAGTCCAACTACATTCCGTGGAAGGGCTACTTCGACCTGATCGCCGCCAGCGACGAGTTCATCCTCTACGATGACGCGCAGTACACGCGCCGCGACTGGCGCAACCGCAACCAGATCAAGACGCCGCAGGGCGTGCAATGGCTGAGCGTGCCGGTGAAGGTGAAGGGCAAGTATCACCAGTCGATCCGCGAAACCGAGATCGACGGCGCCGACTGGGCGCCGCTGCACTGGAAGGCCCTGCAGCAGAACTACGCGCGCGCGCCGCACTTCGCGCGCTATGCGGACGAGCTCGAAGCGCTCTACACCGGTCGCACCTACGGGATGCTGAGCGAGCTGAATTTCGCGATGCTGACGTGGGTCCTCCGGCAACTGGAGATCGGCACGCGCGTGTCGTCGACGTCGGACTATGCGCTGCACGGCGACCGCACCGAGAAGCTGCTGAACCTGTGCGTGCAGGCGGGCGCGACCGAGTACCTGTCCGGCCCGGCCGCGCGCAGCTACCTCGACGAGAACCTGTTCGCCGATGCCGGCGTCGCGGTGCGCTGGTTCGACTATCCGACCTATCCCGAGTATCCGCAGCAGTGGGGCGACTTCGTCCACGGCGTGACGGTGCTCGACGTGCTGTTCAACTGCGGTCCCGAAGCGCGCCGGTACGCGCTGACCTCGAAAGACTGAGGTGATGTCCATGAGCGAATCCCGGCATGCGAGCCTGCTGGAAGAAGTGGCCGCGTACTACAGCGCGCGGCTGGCGGAGCACGGCGCGACCGCGCGCGGCGTCGACTGGAACGGCGAAACCGGCCAGTTCCTGCGCTTCGAACAACTGACGAAGATCCTGCCCGCGTCCGGCGGCCACTCGGTGAACGACATCGGCTGCGGCTACGGCGCGCTGGTCGATTTCCTGAAGGCGCGCGCGCTGCCGGACGGCTTCGCATATGCGGGCTACGACATCTCGTCCGACATGGTCGACGCCGCGCGGCAGCGCTACCGTGACGACGCGAACGTCGCGTTTCATGTCGGCGCGGTGCCACAGGCCGCGTCGGACTACGGGATCGCATCGGGCATCTTCAACGTCAGGCGCGGTCACGGCGACGACGCGTGGCTCGACTACATCCACGCGACGCTCGACACGCTGCACGCGACGAGCCGGCTGGGCTTCGCGTTCAACTGCCTGACGTCGTATTCCGATCCGCCGTTCATGCGCCCGGACCTCCTGTACTACGCGGACCCATGCGTGCTGTTCGATCGCTGCAAGCGCCGCTATTCGCGCCACGTCGCGCTGCTGCACGACTACGGCCTGTACGAATTCACGATTCTCGTCCGCAAGGACATCTGAGCGGCGCCGCGCGCGAGCCGCGCGGCCAAACGTCCCCCTTACCGCGGAGCCTGACCATGTTCGGCCCACCCAATCTCGACTGCATTCCGTTCGGCCGCCCGTTCGTGGTCGGCAAGGAGCTCTACTACATCGCGAAAGCGGTCGAGCAGGGCGGCCTCGCCGGCGACCAGGCGTTCACGAAGCTCTGCCACCGCTGGCTGGAAGCGCGCGTCGGCTGCCAGCGCGCGCTGCTCACGCACTCGTGCACGGCCGCGCTCGAGATGGCCGCGATCCTCGCCGACGTGCAGCCCGGCGACGAAGTGATCATGCCGTCCTACACGTTCGTGTCGACCGCCAACGCGTTCGTGCTGCGCGGCGCGACGCCGGTGTTCGTCGACATCCGCCGCGACACGCTGAACCTTGACGAGACGCAGATCGCCGCCGCGATCACCCAGCGCACGCGCGCGATCGTGCCGGTGCACTACGCGGGCGTCGCATGCGACATGGACGTGATCGGGCAGCTCGCGGCGGACCACGACCTGTGGGTGATCGAGGACGCCGCCCAGGCGCTGCAGTCGACGTGGAACGGCAAGCCGCTCGGCAGCCTCGGCCACCTCGCGTGCCTCAGCTTCCACGAGACCAAGAACGTGATCTCGGGCGAAGGCGGCGCGCTGCTGGTCAACGACCCGCGCCTCGTCGAGCGCGCGGAGATCATCCGCGAGAAGGGCACCAACCGCAGCCAGTTCTTCCGCGGGCAGGTGGACAAGTACACCTGGGTGGACGTCGGCTCGTCGTTCCTGCCGGGCGAGCTGATCGCGGCGTTCCTGTACGCGCAGTTCGAGCACGCGGATGTGATCACCGCGCAGCGGCGCGCGACCGTGCAGCGCTACCAGGACGCGCTGCAGCCGCTGCACGCGGACGGGCTGATCGAGCTGCCCGCGATTTCGCTCGCCGAGCGCGGCAACGGCCACATGTTCTATTTCCTCGCACGCGACCTCGCCGAACGCACCGAGCTGCTGCAGCAGATCCGCGCGGTGGGCGTGAACGCGGTGTTCCACTACGTGCCGCTGCACAGTTCGCCGGCCGGCCAGCGCTACGGGCGCTGCGGGTCCGGCATGGCGGTGACGGACCTCGTCGCCGACCGGCTCGTCCGGCTGCCGCTGTACCACGACATGACCGAAGCCGAACAGGATCGCATCCTCGACGTGGTCTTCAATTTCTACCGCACCCGATAACGATGACGACTCCCCAACCTGGCTTGGCGCACGGCGGTTCGCGCATCTTTACGCGACTCGACCACCCGTACTACATACACGCGCCGAATTTCCGGCAAACCTCCGGCGGGATCCGCGCGATGCACTACCTGTGCCACGTGCTGAACCTGCTCGGCCACGAAGCGTACGTCTGCACGCCGGTCGTGCATCCTGAGCTGCGCACGCCGCCGCTGACCAACGACATCGTGCAGGCGCACGCCCGCGCGAATCGCAGCCCGATCGTCGTCTATCCGGACGTCGTCGCCGGCAATCCGTTCAACGCGCGCTGCGTCGTGCGCTACCTGCTGGCCGAGCCCGGCCGCATCAACGGCGAACCGATCAGCCTGCAACCGAACGACCTCATCTTCACGTTCGGGCCGTCGCTGGTGCCCGAAGATTGGAAGGCGGACCTGCTGCGCATGCCGCTGGTCGACACGCGTATCTTCAACAGCGACGGTGTCGACGATGCCCGCCGCAACGGCACGGCCGTCTTCATCAATCGCCACCTGCGGCGCGGCGGCACGCTGCATCCGGTCACCGCCGAGTCGATCGAAATCTCGACCCGCGTGCCGGAACGTTCGGCGCACGAACTCGCGGCGCTGTTCCGACAGGTCGAGTGCGTGTACACGTACGAATGGTCCACCGCCGTGTTCGAAGCGCTGCTGTGCGGCTGCCCGGTCGTGTGCATCATGAATGACGCGTCGCTGTCGGAGCCGACCCGGTGGGTGATGGACGGCAAGGGCATCGCGTGGGGGCTCGACGAACACGAGATCGCCCACGCGAAGGCCACCGTTCACGAAGCGCGCAGCGTCTACCTGAAGGAAGAGGAGACGTTCTGGCAGCAGTTGCGGAACTTCGTCGAGCGGACCCAGGCCCACGCGGACAAGCTGGATGCGCAGGCTGTCGCGACGGGCGCCGCCGCCCAGGGGCAGCCCGCGTCCGCGCCGCGCTCGTGCATCGCGGTCGTCACCGCCGAACCGGCCGGCCACGCGCGCGCCAGCCTGCGCTTCGCGCAGCCGTTCGCGCGGCTGGACCGCGAATGGGCGCTGACTTTCCCCGTCACGCCAGCCGGCATCGATCCCGACGCGCTGCAGCGCGCGGACCTGATCGTGCTGCAGGGCGACACGCCGGGCCTGCTGTCCGCCGCCACGCTGGAGCACCTGTTCTCGCTCGGCAAGCCGGTCGTCCTCGACATCGACGTGCCGCTCGACACGCTGCTCGCCGACCTCCCCGGCGCGGCCGACAACGCGCGCCGCAAGGCGGGCATCCGCAGCGCCGTGCAGCGCGCGCATGCGCTCGTCGTGCCGTCGGAAGCGCTGGTGCGGCAGTACCGTCATGTCAACGCAGCGGTCCACGTGCTGCCGACCGGCGTCGATCTCGAGCGTCTGCACCGCACGGCCCCCGGCGTGCGCGACCACGTGAACCTCGCGGTTTCCGGCACCGATCTCGACGACGCGCGTCTCGAGCAGGTCCGCCACGCGCTGGCCGAGCTCCGCCGCCGGTTTCCGGGGAAGCTCCGGGTGTCGTTCGTCGGCGCGGCGCTGCCGGCCGGCTGGGACCGCGAACCGGACGTCACGCTGATCGCGCAGCCTGCCCCTTACGACAGCTACGCCGACGCGCTGAAGCGCGCGGACCTCGACATCGCGCTGGTCGCGGCGCCGGTCACGTTGCACGACGATGCGCCGCCGCGCACATGGCTCGAATGCTCGGCGGCCGGCGCGGCCACGGTGCTCGTCGCCACGCCGGCGGAAGGCTGCTCGGTCGTCCACGGCCTCACGGGCTGGCTCGTCGCCGACACCGCCGACGCGTGGGTCGACGCGATCGCGCACCTGATCGAGCATCCGCAAACCCGCGCGCAACTCGCCGCGGCCGCGCAGGATGCGATCCGCGCGCAGCACGACATCGGCCGCAACGCCGCGCGCCACGGTGCGCTGTACGCGCGGCTGCTGGCGGAGAACCGGACGCTGGCGCCCGTCGCCGCGACTGCGGACGCCGCACCGCGCCGCAAGCGTCTGATCGTGTATTCGATCGATCCGGACACATGCGCGTCGTCGCGAATTCGCCTCACGCTGCCGTTCGGTCTGCTGAACGACGAATGGGAACTCGTCCCGGGCATCCGGGACGGCCAGATCGACAGCAGCGTGCTGGCCACGGCCGACGCCATCCTGCTGCACCGGCTGACGCCCGGCCTGCTGACGGGCAACGACCTGTACACGATCTTCAAGCATGAAAAGCCGGTGATCTACGAGACCGACGACCTGCTGACCGACCTGCCGCCCGCGCATCCGCTCGCCGCGCAAGGCGGGATGGCCCGCGCGGGGATCGAGCTCATGCTGCGCAACGCAGACGCCGTGATCGTATCCACGCCGTTCATCGCCAGCCGCTACCGGCTGTCGCACCCGCGCGTTCACGTGCTGCCCGACAGCGTGGACTTCGACCGGTTCTACCGCCCCGTGACGGCGCGCGGCGGCGACTGCGTGACGATCGGCATCGCCGGCGCGTCGCTGCGCGCCGACAACTTCGCGCTCGTCGACGCGGCGCTGCAGGCGATCTGCGCGCGCCATCCCGGCAAGGTCAGGGTGAGTTTCGTCGGCGCGGACGTCCCGCCGGGCTGGGCCGGCCATCCGGCCGCCGGGTGCGAGCCCGAGCTTCACGACTACGACGCGCACGCACAACGCCTGCCGGAACGGCGCTGGGACATCGCGCTGCTGCCGCTCGCCGACCACGACTACAACGCCGGCACGAGCACGATCCAGTGGCAGGAATACGCGGCGGCCGGCATCCCCTCGATCGTCAGCGACCGGCCAGCCTATCGCTTCGCGCTGCACGACGGCTGCGACGGCCTGCTGGTCCCGGATGCGCCGCAGGCCTGGGTCGACGCGCTCGACCGGCTGATCGCGAACCCGGCGCTGCGCCGCGGGCTCGCGCGCACGGCGCAGGCGAAGGTCCGCAAGCATCACGCGCTGCAGCAGGCGCTGCCGCGCTATCGCCATGTGTATCAGCAGTGCATCGACAAAGGCGCTGTCGGCAACCAGCCCGGCCGGCCGGATGCGCCGATCCCCGGCGCGCTGATCCTGGACGCCGAGGGCGACCTCGACAAGGTCCGGCTGAGCCTGCAGGAAATCGCAAGGCGGCCGGAACAGGATCTGCTGGCGGTCGTGCTGACCACGTCGCAGGCACCGCTGCCCGAATGGACCGACACGGTGCGCTACCTGCACGCGCCCGCTCACGAGTACACGGCCACCGTCGAGCAGCTCTGCGCACTGCCGGCGTTCGACTGGACGCTGATCGTCGAGGCGGGCGACGGGCGTGCTGCGCAGGCACGAACGCCCGCCGATGCCGCGATCGCGTAGTTCGGCGCGCGCCGTGCCGCTTGCCTGACGCTGGCGGCCGGCGCGCTATCCTGGCAGCGCGCCCTGTGCTCAGTTGCTCGAACAGCCGCCGCAACTGCTCGAGCTGCATGAGCTCGACGAACTGCACGAACTCGACGCTCCGCACGAACTCGAACTGCTGCTGTCCCCGGCGCCCGAGTCGGACGAACCGCTCGACCCGCCGGTTTTCACGGCGACGGGCGGCGGCGCCATCAGCACTGTCGAATGCGCGGCCCACACGGTGCCGGCGAGCGCGCCGGCGCCGAACAGCGCGGCCGTCCACAAGAGCCCGTCCGGAGTCGCGCACTCGCCCCGGCGTTCGTCGCGGTGCGCGTCGAGCGCCGCCTCGCCGCCGCGCGTCATGCCGCCGCGCCCCAAGCCGGGCAGGCGTCCGACCATGAAGTGGTACGCGACCATGAACGCCGTCATGAAAATCAGCAGCAGCAGCACCGGCCGGCCGCGGGTCAGGCCGACCGCGAGCTTCGCCGCGCCCGCGCCGAGCACGAGCAGCAGGATTGCGCGCGCGGCCATCCGCGTCGCCCGCATCTCGCCCGGCGCCCAGAGCCAGCCTTTGCGCTGCAACGCTGCGGCACAGTCGGCTTCGCGCCACGCGAGACGCTGACGAAACGCGTGGCAGCTCGTCTCGCCGCCGGGTTGCCTCTTCAGCCATTCCCAGTCGGCGCCATAAGCGCCTGCGTGTCGCGGATCGTCGATCCGCACCCGCGCGCCGTGAACCTTGCTCATCCGCAGCTCGATCGCACCGGCATGCGCGAGCGACAGCATCGCGACCTGCGCCATGCGCGCACCGCCGCCCGCGAGATACGCCGCTTCCTCCGCGCTCAGGTCGGGCGACGATTCGGGGGCGCGCGCTCCCCACGCGCGGTGGCGGTATTCGATCCACTGCAGGCCGGCGATCAGCAGCAGCGCGGCGATGCAGAGCGGCACGTAGAACAACCCGAGAAAGTCCGGCCCCGAGAAGTCCAGCACGTTGAAATCGCTCGCGCTCGCGCAGGTCGCCGCGACGCTGATCGCCGCCGTCGGCCACGCGAACTTCGCGAAGCGCCGCCAGCGTCGCGGGCGCGCGGCGGCCTCGCTCGACGGGCCGTCGCGCAGTTCTGCGCGCTGCATCGGGGCGTCGGCGGGCACGGCCGGCTCGGCCACAGGGGGCGGCCAGATCGCTTCGGGCGGCTCGCAGCCGAACAGCCTGCGGTAGCTGTCGAGCGTCTGCCGGTAGTGCCGCGCGTACTGCGCGGCCTCGTCGGGCGCGCCCGCGCCGGGCACGTGATGCAGCGGCGCGCGCAGCACGTCGGCGCAGAACACGTCCCAGTATTCGCGCGTGTATTGCAGGTGCAGGTGCCAGGCGGCATCGACCGCGACCGACGGCGTGACCGGGTGCCCGGCCGCCTGCGCGAGAAACGCGAAGCGCTTGTATTCGTCGATCACCGCCAGCGCGTGCACATGCGACCAGCCTTCGGCTTCGGCAAGGCGCCGGCTGTACGGCAGCGGCGCGTTCGGGTCGTCGGGGGAATACGCGTGCAGACGCGCGAGCAGCGCCTGCCGCGCATCGTTATCGTTCGGCGCGCGGGCATCGACCGCGGTCGACGTAGACGGAATGGCAGCCATCGGGAGTCGGCGCGATGCGCGGACGGCCGCCGCGATCGTCGCTTGGAGTTGTCGTTGCGGGCGATTCTCGCATAGCGGCGACGGCACCGGCACGTCCGGTCCGCGCCGCCGCGCGGCAGCGACACCGGCTTTCCCCGGACGCAAAAATCCCGCAACGCCTTATCCAGTGTGGCTTTTCAGGATTTCAGGGGATGACCGCGGAAATAGGCTTGGCGCGCCCGGCTGGGATCGAACCAGCAACCCCTGCCTTCGGAGGGCAGTACTCTATCCATTGAGCTACGGGCGCGTGAGACAGTGAAGCGACCCCAATATACAGGCCGCCCACAATTGGCAAGACGGCAAGGATACCCGGTTTCCCATGACGCGTCCACCTTGCCCGACGAATCCCCGCCGGGCCACGCTGCGTGCGGGTAAACACGCGCCTTCGCGCCGCTCGCCGTGATGTAAACGTTCCGTCTATAATCGACCGGGCTTCATTGGACTGCCATTTGCCGTTGCACCGCGCTCACAATTCCTAATCACGGAGACGAGGCAAGCATGAGCGAAGCACCCCACGAATCTCCCGTCAAAACCCCCGGGCAGCTGATTGCCGTCATCATCGCGTCGTTCGCGATACCGATCATCCTGATCGTCCTGTTCGCCAACTACGCGAACCATGCGTTCCGTTCCGGCGCCGGCACGGACGCGCTATCCGACGAACAGGTCGCCGCGCGCATCGCGCCACTTGCGCAGGTCGACGTGAAGGACGCCAACGCGCCCCGCACGTACAAGACCGGCGAGGAAGTCTACAAGGCCGTCTGCGTGACCTGCCACGGCACGGGCGCCGCCGGCGCGCCGAAGTTCGGCAACAAGGACGATTGGGCGCCGCGCATCTCGCAAGGCTTCGACACGCTGCTGAAGACGGCTCTCGCCGGCAAGGGCGCGATGCCGCCGCGCGGCGGCACGAGC
Organism: Burkholderia metallica; assembly: GCF_001718555.1. Classification (NCBI taxonomy): domain Bacteria; kingdom Pseudomonadati; phylum Pseudomonadota; class Betaproteobacteria; order Burkholderiales; family Burkholderiaceae; genus Burkholderia; species Burkholderia metallica. The sequence goes on along the minus strand of NZ_CP013401.1, from coordinate 179,531 downwards.
CCCGACGACGTCAGCGACTATGAAATCGCCCGTGCGATCGTCTACATGGCGAACAACGACGGCGCGAACTTCCCCGAACCGGCCGCACCGGCCGCCAACGCGGCGCAGCCCGCCACCGGCGCGGCCGCATCGGGCGCCGACGCGTCGAACGCGCAGGCCGCCGCCGCGATGGCGGCGATCGCCGCGATCCCGAAGGCTGGCGAAAAGCCCGCCGCCGCGGCTGCCCCGGCCGGCGCCGACGCCGGCAAGGCGCTGTACACGTCGACCTGCCAGGCCTGCCACGCGGCGGGCGTGCTCGGCGCACCGAAGTTCGGCAGCAAGGAAGACTGGGCGCCGCGCCTGAAGGACTCGATGGATACGGTCTACAACTACGCGTTGCACGGCAAGGGCGCGATGCCGCCGAAGGGCGGGTCGAACGCGTCGGATGCCGACGTGAAGGCCGCCGTCGACTACATGGTCAACTCCGCGAAGTAACCTCGCCCCGCCGTCAGTAAAAAACCCCCGCGACGCACACGCATCGCGGGGGTTTTGTTTTGCCGGCGGCGCTCGGGATCGCCGGGCCGCAGAAAGCGCCGCGCACCCGGCGCCGCCGCGTCACTTCTGCAGCAGCGCCTTCAGGCTCGCGAGCCGGTCCTTCGGCGACATCGGCGCCTCTTCCGGCGTGGGCGGCGGCGCTTCGTCGAGGCCCATCTCCGGGATGAACCGCGACGGTTCGCACACGACCGTCTCGCGCGCCCGCTTGCGCTTCTTGCACCAGTTCAGGTGCAGGCTGCGCTGCGCGCGCGTGATCGCGACGTACATCAGCCGGCGCTCCTCCTCGATCCGCTCGTTGTCGATCGGGCCGTCGTCGTCGCTGCCGCCGCGGTGCGGCATGATGCCTTCCTCGACGCCGACCAGGAACACGTGCGGATACTCGAGCCCCTTCGACGCATGGACGGTCGACAGCCGCACGGCGTCCGGATCTTCGTCCTTGCCTTCGAGCATCGACATCAGCGCGACGGTCTGGATCAGGCCGAGCAGGTTCTTGCCCGTATCGGCGAGCCCGTCCGCGTTGTGGAAGCCTTCCGCCTCGCCGTCGACGGCCTCCGTTTCGGGCTTTGTGCCCTTGCGCTTCAGCCATTCGAGGAATTCGAGCACGTTCTGCCACTTCGACTGCGCCTGCCGCTCGTCGAACGCGTCGTACAGGTACGCCTCGTAGTGGATCGCCTCCATCATGTCGTCGAGCACGACGGTCGCGGGCTCCTTGTCCGCGCGATCGGTCAGGCGCTGGATGAAGTCGCAGAACATCCGCAGCGGTTCGACCTGCCGCGCGGACAGCCGCGCCTCGATCCCGCCCATGTACACGGCCTCGAACAGCGACACCTTCGCCTGCCCCGCGAACGAACCGAGCGCTTCGAGCGTCGTGTTGCCGATCCCGCGGCGCGGCGTCGTGACCGCGCGGATGAACGCGGGATCGTCGTCGGCGTTCGCGATCAGCCGCAGGTACGCGCACAGATCCTTGATCTCGGCCTTGTCGAAGAACGACTGGCCGCCCGACAGCACATACGGAATCCGCTCGCGCCGCAGCACCTGCTCGAAGATGCGCGCCTGGAAGTTGCCGCGGTACAGGATCGCGTAGTCGCGAAACTGCGCGCGCCGCTCGAACTTGTGCGCGGACAGCCGGAACACGACCGATTCGGCCTCGTGCTCCTCGTCGTTGCAAGCGGTGACGGTGATCGAATCGCCCATCCCGTGCTCGGACCACAGCTTCTTCTCGAACAGTTTCGGATTGTTCGCGATCACGTTGTTCGCGGCGGTGAGGATGCGCACCGTCGACCGGTAGTTCTGCTCGAGCTTGATCACGTGCAGCTTCGGGAAATCCTTGCCGAGCTGCGCGAGGTTCTCGAGCGTCGCACCGCGCCAGCCGTAGATCGCCTGGTCGTCGTCGCCGACCGCCGTGAAGGCGGCGCGCGGGCCCGCGAGCAGCTTCAGCAGCTCGTACTGGCACGCGTTGGTGTCCTGGTACTCGTCGATCAGCAGGTAGCGCAGCTTGTTCTGCCAGCGGTCGCGCACCTGCTCGTTCTTCGCGAACAGCTCGGCGGGCAGGCGGATCAGGTCGTCGAAGTCGACCGCCTGGTACGCATGCAGCGTCGCGACGTAGTTGCGGTAGACCAGCGCGGCCTGGTGCTCGTCCTCGTTGGCCGCGATCGCCATCGCCTCGTCGGGCATGATCAGGCCGTTCTTCCACAGCGAGATGATGCTCTGGATCTTGCGGATCAACCCCTTGTCGGTCGTGCCGAGCTGCTCCTGGATCATCCCGAAGCAGTCGTCCGAATCCATGATCGAGAACTGCGGCTTCAACCCGACGTGCTCGGCCTCCTGGCGCAGGATCTGCACGCCCAGCGAGTGGAACGTGCAGACGGTGAGCTGGTTGACGGGCACCTTGCGGCCTTCCTTCCCGGGCGTGGTGAGCGTCTTGCCCTCAAGCAGCTTCGACACGCGCTCGCGCATTTCGGCGGCCGCCTTGTTCGTGAACGTGACGGCGGCGATGTGGCGCGGCTCGAAGCCTTTCGCTTCGATCAGGTGCGCGATCTTCTGCGTGATCACGCGGGTCTTGCCGCTGCCCGCGCCGGCGAGCACGAGACAGGGACCGTCGAGGTAGCGCACCGCTTCGTTCTGGGCGGGATTGAGGCCTGCGGACATGATGGCGGATGGTGTTGCGGTTGACGGCGGAACGCCGGGAGGATGCCGTGCGCGGCAGGCTGGCGAAGCAGGCGGACACGCGGGCAGGACGCGCATGTTAACACGTCGGCGGCGCGCTTTTTAGGGCGCGCCGCCGGACGGGGCCGCGCGAGCCGACCGGCCGGGCGCGCGCTGTCCGTTCGGCCAATCCGGCCCCGTTCGCGCGTCGATCGGCCACACTATGCGTACGCTGGCGCCGGCGCTACGCCGGGCCGCCTGAATCGCCAAAATCACCTGAATCGCCACCGGATCGACATCATGGGATACCCGTTCGCCACCGCCACCCTCGGCCCGCTGCTGTTCGCGCAGGGGCACTACGTGCGCCGCGTCACGCCGCGGCTGCCCGAGGCGGCCGGCCCGCGCGACGGCGTCGCGGGCGACGGCCCGCCGCTGCGGGTGCTGGTGGTCGGCGATTCGGCCGCCGCGGGCGTCGGCGTCGCGACGCAGCGCGACGCGCTGTCCGGGCAACTGGCGAACGCGCTCGCGGCCACGCACCGCGTGAGCTGGAAGCTGCTCGCGCGCACGGGCCTGACCACGCGGGAGCTGGTCGACTGGCTCGCCGCCGAGCCGGCCGAGCCGTTCGACGTGGCCGTCACGTCGCTCGGCGTCAACGACGTGACGGGCGGCGTGCCGCCGGAGCGCTGGCAGGCGCAGCAGGCCGAGCTCGTCCGGCTGCTCGCCGCGCGCTTCCGGGTCGGGCACACGATCCTGTCGGCGGTGCCGCCGATGGAGCGCTTTCCGGCGCTGCCGCAACCGCTCGCGTGGTATCTCGGGCTGCGCGCGAAGCGGCTGAACACGGCGCTCGCCGGGTGGGCTGCCACGCAGCCGCACTGCACGTTCCTGCGGGTCGAGTTGCCGCTCGAGCGCCACCTGATGGCCGCCGACGGCTTTCACCCCGGCGCAACCGCGTGCGCCGTGTGGGCCGCGCAGGTCGCCGCCGCCGTGCAACGGCGCGTCGTTGCATGACTCGGCACAGCGCCCGCGCGCCTGCCGTTCATTGCGGCAGGCGGCCGGCCGGCAATCCGGTGCGGGCGGCATCGGGGCTCGTGCAAATCGGGGCGCGCGCAAAATGCCGGCTTTCCTTGCGCAAGCGCCGCATCCCGTCGCGCGTCTGGCCCGAACGCGTCTGTGCAAGCGGCGGCGCCATGCCAAAATAGCCGGTCGTCTTCGCGCCGTCCCGGCGCGCCATCCTTTAATTTCCTTCGCAGCCAGGAATTGCCATGTCGTCATTGCTCAGGATTGGTTTGATGGGTTTCGGTTTCGCCGGCGCGACGTTTCACGCGCCGGTGATCGCCACGAGCGGCCGCACTGAAGTCGCCGCGATCGCGACGGGTCAGCCCGATCGCGCGCAGGCCGCATATCCGGGCGCACGGGTCGTCCCCGATCTCGACACGCTGCTGGCCCTCGACGACATCGAGTGCGTGGTGATCGCCACGCCGAACGACACGCACTTCGCGCTCGCGCGCCAGGTACTCGAAGCCGGCCGCCACGTGGTCGTCGACAAGCCCGTCACGCTCACCGCCGACGAGGCGCTCGCGCTCGCGCGGCTCGCGAACGCGCGCAGCCGGCTGTTCGCGCCGTTCCACAACCGCCGCTGGGACGGCGATTTCCTCACCGTGCGCGACATCGTCAAGTCGGGCGAGCTCGGCCGCCTCACGTACTTCGCGTCGCACTTCGACCGCTTCCGGCCGACGCCGCGCACGCGCTGGCGCGAGGAGCCCGCCCGCGGCGGCGGCCTGCTGCTCGATCTCGGCCCGCACCTGATCGACCAGGCACTCGCGCTGTTCGGCCTGCCGCAAACGGTGAGCGCGACCATCAAGACGCGCCGCGACAACGGCACGGCGCCCGATTTCGTGCATCTGCTGCTCGGCTATCCGGACAAGGACGTCGCGCTGCACGCGAGCGCGCTGTCGGCGATCGAACCCGCGCGCTTCACGCTGCACGGCACGCGCGGCAGCTATCAGAAGTTCGGGCTCGACACGCAGGAGGACCAGCTCAAGGCCGGCCTCACCGCGGACGACGTCGAATTCGGCGGCGGCAACCCGCCCGGGCTGTTGCGCGTGCTCGACGGCGAGATCGAGGTCGAGCGCCCGGTGCCGACGCTCGACGGCCAGTACGCGGAGTTCTACCGCGCGCTCGCCGCATCGATCCGCGACGGCGCGCCGTTCCCCGTCACCGCGCAGGACGCCGTCGACGTGATGACGATCATCGAGCTTGCCGCGCAAAGCGAGCACGACGGCCGCCGGCTGCCGTTCGTCCGCCGCACAATCTGACACCGTGCGGGGGCCGGCGCTGGCCGGCCCCCGCACGCGCATCCCGCTCAGCCGGAACATTCGGTTACAAATGCCGGGGGAACGAAAGTCAGCGTTCGACCGGTCTGACGCGTTTCTCAAAAAAGTCGATCCGACACCAATCCGTCTGGAGAATGTGATGCAACGGTTGATTCGCGCAGCGGCATGCTGCGTCCTGGTTTCCTCGCTCGCGGCCTGTATCGTGCAGCCGCAGCGGCCGGTCCGACAGGCGCCCCCGCCCCCGGCGCGACCGAATCCGCAGGTCGTCGCGAACGACCGCATGCAGGAGGTCCAGGGGCGGATCGACAACCTGCACCGCCGCATCGATGCGCGCGTGAACGGCGGCTACTACCCGCCGCCGTACGGCGCGCAGCTTCACCACCGCCTCGACGTGATCCGCCAGGAATCGAACGACATGGCCGCGCAGCACGGCGGCGGCCTGTCCGGCGACGAGCAGCGCGTGCTGAACCAGGAACTCGACACGGCCGCGCGCGCGATCGGCGAGTAACGCGCCGGCGCCCCGGCGCGGGGAAAAGCGGCGGCGCCGGTTGTCGGCACGTGCCGCCGCTTGTCGCGAAGCGACATTCTTTTGCTCAAATTGACAAGGCCCACCCGCTCGCGTACAGTCGCCCGCACGCGTCGGGAGAGCGTGTGACCGTGCTGTTTCAGCCCGGTTGCGCCGCCGAAGGGGCATACCCGCAAACTCTCAGGCAAAAGGACCGACCGCGTCGGGGAATCCCGTCCGCGCATCGCGCGGGCCGCACTCTCCCCGCACTCTGGAGAGCGGCAGTAGCCCGCAGCGCCTAGGCTGCGCGGGCAGGCTGCCCACCGAAGGGGCGCGCGTTCGCCAGGCTTCGCCGGCAGCGCAATCTCTCAGGTATCGAGGACAGAGGGGCATGTACCGGATCGCTCGCAGGCCGTCGGCCGCGGTGGTCGGCACATGGCCGTTCTGATCCGCGCGCAAGCGCCTTGCCTGAGGCCTCGATGACTGCACTGAATCACACCCCGCTCAACGCCGCGCACCGCGCGCTCAATGCCCGCATGGTCGATTTCGGCGGCTGGGACATGCCCGTCAACTACGGCTCGCAGATCGAAGAACACGAAGCCGTGCGCACCGACGCCGGCATGTTCGACGTATCGCACATGTGCGTCGTCGATTTCACCGGCAGCCGCGTGCGCGCGTTCTTCGAGCACGCGATCGCGAACAACGTCGGCAAGCTCAAGACGCCCGGCAAGGCCCTCTACTCGTGCCTGCTCAATCCGCAGGGCGGCGTCATCGACGACCTGATCGTCTACTACTTCACCGAAGAATTCTTCCGCGTCGTCGTCAACGCCGGCACGGCCGAGAAAGACATCGCATGGTTCAACCAGCTGAACGAGCAAGGCGGCTTCGGCGTCACGATCGCGCCGCGCCGCGATTTCGCGATCGTCGCCGTACAGGGCCCGAACGCCCGCGAAAAAACCTGGACGACCGTGCCCGCCGCGCGCGCCGCGACGAGCGAGCTGAAGCCGTTCAATGCCGCGCAAGTCGCCGGCACGCCGTTCGGCGACCTCACCATCGCGCGCACCGGCTATACCGGTGAAGACGGTTTCGAAGTGATCGTCCCGGCCGTGCACGTCGAAGCGCTGTGGAACGCGCTGCAGCAAAACGGCGTGCGCCCGTGCGGGCTCGGCGCGCGCGACACGCTGCGCCTCGAGGCCGGCATGAACCTGTACGGCCAGGACATGGACGACACCGTGTCGCCGCTCGACGCGGGCCTCGCGTGGACGGTCGACCTCACCGCGCCGCGCGACTTCGTCGGCCGCGCCGCGCTGGAAGCCAACGGCACCCGCGCCGCGTTCGTCGGCCTGATCCTGCAGAAGGAAAACGGCAAGGCCGGCGGCGTGCTGCGTGCGCACCAGAAGGTCGTCACGCCGCACGGCGAAGGCGAGATCACGAGCGGCACGTTCTCGCCGTCGATGCAGGAATCGATCGCGTTCGCGCGCGTGCCGCCGGCCGTCCAGATCGGCGACCTGGTCCACGTGCAAATTCGAGACAAGAATCTTCCCGCGCGCGTGGTAAAACTGCCGTTCGTGCGCAACGGCAAGGTCCTCGCTGCGTAACGGCCGGGAGGCGCGCCTCCCGGGAAGCCGGGAGATGGCGCCCGGCGCAAACCACATCCGGCGCGCCCCGGCGGCGCGCCAGCAGAACGAATCACACCCTTTTATCCAGGAGCATCCGATGAGCAACGTCCCGGCCGATCTGAAATACACCGACGAACACGAGTGGATCCGCACCGAGGCAGACGGCACGCTGACGGTCGGCATCACCGATCACGCGCAGAGCACGCTCGGCGACATCGTCTTCCTCGAACTGCCGGAAGTCGGCAAGTCGGTGGCGGCGGGCGACGCCGTCGGCGTCGTCGAATCGGTGAAGGCGGCATCCGACATCTACTCGCCGGTGTCCGGCGAGATCGTCGAAGTCAACGGCGCGATCGTCGACGCGCCGGATCAGGTCAACAGCGACGCGTACGCAAGCTGGCTCTTCAAGATCAAGCTCGCGGCCGGCGCATCGACCGACAAGCTGATCGACGCTGACGCCTACTCCAAGCTGATCGACTAATTTCCCTACCCGAACCGCGCGGGGCCGGCGAGCCGCCCCGTCCCGCGCGGGACCAGAGTCACGCCATGAAGCTCGAACACCCGGACCGCCTGATGAACCGCACGCCCCTCTCGCTCGCCGCGCTCGAAACGCACGACGCGTTCGCCGAACGCCATATCGGCCCCGACGCCGCCAGCCAGCAGGCCATGCTCGACACGCTCGGCTTCGCGTCGCGCGCCGCCCTGATCGACGCCGTGATCCCGGCCTCGATCCGCCGCGCCGAACCGCTGCCGCTCGGCCCGTTCGCGCAGCCGAAGAGCGAGGCCGAAGCCCTCGCCGCACTGCGGGTTCTCGCAGACAAGAACCAGGTGTTCCGCTCGTATATCGGTCAGGGTTACCACGACACGCACACGCCGGCCGTCATCCTGCGCAACGTGCTCGAAAACCCGGCGTGGTACACGGCCTACACGCCGTACCAGCCCGAAATTTCCCAGGGGCGCCTCGAGGCGCTGCTGAACTTCCAGCAGATGGTGGCCGACCTCACCGGCCTCGCGATCTCGAACGCGTCGCTGCTCGACGAAGCCACCGCCGCTGCCGAAGCGATGACGCTGCTGCAGCGCACCGGCAAGCCGAAGTCGAACGTGTTCTACGTCGCCGACGACGTGCTGCCGCAGACGCTCGAAGTGATCCGCACGCGCGCGCTGCCGGTCGGCATCGAAGTGAAGACCGGCCCGGCCGCCGATGCCGCGCAAGCGAACGCGTTCGGTGTGCTGCTGCAGTACCCGGGCGTGAACGGCGACGTGCGCGACTACCGTGCGCTCACCGAAGCGATCCACGCGGCCGGCGGCCACGTGGTCGTCGCGGCCGACCTGCTCGCGCTGACCCTGCTCACGCCGCCCGGCGAATGGGGCGCGGACGTCGCGATCGGCAACACGCAGCGCTTCGGCGTGCCGATGGGCTTCGGCGGCCCGCACGCCGCGTATCTCGCGGTGCGCGACGAATTCAAGCGCCAGATGCCGGGCCGCCTCGTCGGCGTGACGGTCGACGCGCAGGGCAAGCCCGCGCTGCGCCTCGCGCTGCAGACGCGCGAACAGCACATCCGCCGCGAGAAAGCGACGTCGAACGTGTGTACCGCGCAGGCGCTGCTCGCGATCATGGCCAGCATGTACGCGGTCTACCACGGCCCGCACGGCCTGAAGACGATCGCGCTGCGCGTGAACCGCATCGCGGCACTGCTCGCCGCGGGCGTGAAACAGCTCGGCTTCGCGACCGTCAACGACACGTTCTTCGACACGCTGACGATCGACACCGGCGCGCGCACCGCGCAGGTTCACGAATTCGCGAAGGCGAAGCGCATCAACCTGCGCCGCGTGAGCGACACGCAAGTCGGCGTATCGGTCGACGAAACGACGACGCGCGACGACCTCGCCGATCTGCTCGCCGTGTTCGCGCAGGCCGCGGGCGGCACCGCACCGGCCGTCGACGCGCTGGACGCGGGCCTGGCCGGCGTCGCCGCGCTGCCGGCAGGCCTCGAACGCACGAGCGCGTACCTCACGCACCACGTGTTCAACCGCCACCATTCCGAAACCGAGATGCTGCGCTACCTGCGCAGCCTGTCGGACAAGGATCTGGCGCTCGACCGCTCGATGATCCCGCTCGGTTCGTGCACGATGAAGCTGAACGCGACGTCGGAAATGCTGCCCGTCACGTGGCCCGAATTCGGCCGCATCCATCCGTTCGCGCCGGCCGAGCAGACCGTCGGCTACCGCGAGATGATCGACCAGCTCGAGCAGATGCTCGTCGCGGCCACCGGCTACGCGGCCGTGTCGCTGCAACCGAACGCGGGCTCGCAGGGCGAGTACGCGGGGCTGCTGATCATCCACGCTTACCACGCATCGCGCGGCGAAGCCCATCGCGACGTGTGCCTGATCCCGGCATCGGCGCACGGCACGAACCCGGCGTCCGCGCACATGGCCGGCATGAAGGTCGTGGTCGTCGCGTGCGACGCGCAGGGCAACGTCGACATCGCCGACCTGAAGGCGAAGGCCGAACAGCACTCGAAGGACCTCGCGGCGATCATGATCACGTATCCGTCGACGCACGGCGTGTTCGAGCAGAACGTCCGCGAAATCTGCGACATCGTGCATGCGCACGGCGGCCAGGTGTACGTCGACGGCGCGAACATGAACGCGATGGTCGGCCTGACCGCGCCGGGCCAGTTCGGCGGCGACGTGTCGCACCTGAACCTGCACAAGACCTTCTGCATCCCGCACGGCGGCGGCGGCCCGGGCGTCGGCCCGGTCGCGGTCGGCGCGCACCTCGCGAAGTTCCTGCCGAACCAGCGTTCGACCGGCTACACGCGCGAGGAAGACGGCATCGGCGCGGTATCGGCCGCGCCGTACGGCTCGGCGTCGATCCTGCCGATCTCGTGGATGTACATCGCGATGATGGGCGCGAAGAACCTCACCGCCGCGACGGAAACCGCGATCCTCAACGCGAACTACATCGCGAAGCGCCTCGCGCCGCACTACCCGGTGCTGTATTCGGGCCCGGGCGGCCTGGTCGCGCACGAGTGCATTCTCGACCTGCGTCCGATCAAGGAATCGAGCGGCATCAGCGTCGACGACGTCGCGAAGCGCCTGATGGACTACGGCTTTCATGCACCGACGATGAGCTTCCCGGTGCCGGGCACGCTGATGGTCGAGCCGACCGAATCGGAATCGCAGGAAGAACTCGACCGCTTCATCGCCGCGATGATCGCGATCCGCGACGAAATCCGCGCAGTCGAGGAAGGCCGCGCCGACCGCGAGGACAACCCGCTGCGTCATGCGCCGCACACGGCGGCCGTCGTCACCGCGAACGAATGGCCGCACGCGTACTCGCGCGAGCAGGCCGCGTACCCGGTCGCGTCGCTCGGCACGAACAAGTACTGGCCGCCGGTCGGCCGCGCGGACAACGTCTACGGCGACCGCAACCTGTTCTGCTCGTGCGTACCGATGTCGGAATACGCATAACGCGCACGAGGCCAGGAGCCGTCCGATGGTGACCGCACCGCACGCAACCCGGGGGTTGCGTGCGGTTTTTCGTTCGCCGCCCGATCCGGTTCACGTTCATCCGCCAATCCGGCTAACATCACACGCGATCCAGCCAATGAAGGAGTTCCGCATGGTGCGTCCGATGTTTCCGGGCCATGGTGCAATGCAAGGGCGGCCGCACGCGCGCCGCTTCGTGCCGATGCTCGTCGCGTCGCTGTCGTTGGCCGCCGCCGGCCTCGGGGTGTCCGGCAGCGCGCGCGCGGCGATGAATTTCTGCGCGGCGCCGGCGCTGCAGGCGAGCGAGACGACCCAGGCCGAGCCGGGCGTCCAGGCGCTGATTCGCAGCGTCGATGCACGCATCGGCGAGCAGCCGAAGGCGATGGCGCGCGTGCACACCGAAGGCACGCTGCCGCACGAAGGTATCTACGACCAGAGCGTCGACGCGCTGAAGGACATGGACCTGATGCGCGACGCGGCGCTCGCGTGGCGCGTGACGAACGCGCCGCGCTACCTGCAGCTCGTCGACCGCTTCCTGTCCGCGTGGGTGTCGACCTACCAGCCGAGCTTCAACCCGATCGACGAGACGCGCTTCGACAGCCTGATCGTCGCGTACGACATGACCGCGAGCGCGCTGCCGGTGAAGACCCGCAACGCGACGGCCGCGTTCATCGCGAAGCTCGGCGCCGGCTATGTCGCGCAGATCGACGCGCAGAAGCGCCCGCTTGCCGGCACGTGGCGCAACAACTGGCAGAGCCACCGGATCAAGCTGATCGCGCTGTCCGCGTTCACGCTCGGCGATCGCAAGATGATGAACGCCGCCCAGCGGCTGTTCGTCGAGCATCTCGCCGACAACGTCGGCCCGGACGGCAAGACCTGGGACTTCGAGGAACGCGATGCGCTGCACTACGCGGTCTACGATCTGCAGCCGCTGGTGACGGCCGCGCTCGCCGCGCGCCGCTTCAACCGCAACTGGCTGCGCGAGCGCGGCGCGAACGGCGCGACGCTCGCGGCCGCGCTCGACTGGCTCGTGCCGTACGCGCTCGGCGAAAAAACGCACGAGGAATTCGTGAATTCGCCGGTGCCGTTCGACGCGAAGCGCCGCGAGGCCGGCTTGCCGGGCTACACGGGGCAGTGGGACCCGAAAAACGCCACCGAACTCTTTCATCTGGCCGCGCGGCTCGACGGGCGCTACGCCCGCGTCGCGCAGCAGCTTTCCCCAACGCCGCCCGCATGGCTCGCCGCGTGCCTGCCATTGCAGGCGCGCTAGCATTACTCTCATCGCAAGGCAGGAATCAACATGGCAGTCAGCGTCTTTGACCTCTTCAAGATCGGTATCGGCCCGTCCAGTTCGCATACGGTCGGACCGATGCGCGCGGCGCTGATGTTCGTCCAGGGCCTCGAGCGCGACGGGCTGCTCGCGGCCACGGCTCACGTGAAGGTCGAGCTGTACGGCTCGCTCGGCGCGACCGGCAAGGGCCACGGCACCGACCGCGGCGTGATGCTCGGCCTGCTCGGCGATGCGCCCGACACCGTCGATCCCGACACGATCGACGCGCGGCTGGAAGACGTCCGCAAATCGAAACAGCTCGCGCTGCTCGGCACGCATCCGGTGCCGTTCGTGCTGAAGGAGAACATCGCGTTCTACCGGCAGGCGCTGCCCGAGCATCCGAACGGGATGAAATTGCGCGCGAGCGACGCGAACGGCGACGTGCTGGTCGAGCGCACCTACCTGTCGGTCGGCGGCGGCTTCGTCGTGACGGCCGGCGCGCCGAACACCAAGGTGCTGAGCGCGGCCGAGCAGATGACGCACCCGTTCCGCACCGGCGCCGAGCTGCTCGCGCTGACCGAGTCGACCGGCAAGTCGATCGCGCAGCTGATGTGGGAAAACGAGCGCGCGTGGCACACCGAGGAAGAGACGCGCGACGGCCTGCTGAAGATCTGGGCCGTGATGCAGTCGTGCGTGTCGCGCGGCTGCGGGATCGGCAACCCGGAGGCCGACGGCAACCTGCCCGGCCCGTTCCAGGTCAAGCGCCGCGCGCCGCAGCTGTACCGCACGCTGACGGGCAGCCCGGAGCGGGCGCTGCAGGACCCGCTGTCGATGATCGACTGGATCAACCTGTACGCGATCGCGGTCAACGAGGAAAACGCGGCGGGCGGGCGCGTCGTCACCGCGCCGACCAACGGCGCGGCCGGCATCATCCCGGCGGTGCTGCACTACTACACGCGCTTCACGCCCGGCGCGAACGAACAGGGCGTGATCGACTTCCTGCTGACGGCCGCCGCGATCGGCATTCTTTACAAGCTCAACGCGTCGATCTCCGGCGCGGAAGTCGGCTGCCAGGGCGAAGTGGGCGTCGCGTGCTCGATGGCGGCCGGTGCGCTCGCGGCCGTGCTCGGCGGCACCCCGCAGCAGGTCGAGAACGCGGCCGAGATCGGGATGGAGCACAACCTCGGCCTGACCTGCGACCCGGTGGGCGGGATGGTGCAGATCCCATGCATCGAGCGCAATGCGATGGCGTCGGTGAAGGCCGTCAACGCGGCGCGCATGGCGCTGCGCGGCGACGGCTCGCACTACGTGTCGCTCGACTCCGTGATCAAGACGATGCGCGAGACGGGTGCCGACATGAAGACCAAGTACAAGGAAACGTCGCGCGGCGGGCTGGCGGTGAACATCGTCGAGTGTTGAACGCCCCCGGGCCCATCGCTTCGCGTCAGGCCCCCGAGGGGCCTATTCCCCGAAGGGCCTCACTTCGAGGCCGAAAACCTGGAGCGCCCCCGCTTTTTCTTGAGAGCGCCGCGCATCACGGCCACTGCCGCCGCGCATGCAAGACGCGGAGAATCTCCACGATGTTGTCGGCCGGCCGGATCCGATATACGAGCACGTAGTTCGGTGCGACCACCAGCTCGCGCGTGCCCGCCACGCGCCCTTGCCGATACAGTTCGGCGCGCGCGGGCAACGCCGCGGCGCGCTCCTCCAGCCGCTCCTCCAGCCGCTCGTCCAGCTCGAGCGCGGCCAGCGGGTCATGCCGGCCGATGTAGTCCATGATCGCGGCGCGATCCTCGCACGCCTTCGGATGCCAATGCAGCGCGAGGGTCAAACAGCATTACCCCGCTTGCCCGCGATCCGTTGACGCAGCGCGGCACGGCGCGACGCAAACTCTGCGCTGACCTCGGCATCGGGAATCGACGGGCGCGGATCGTCCAGCGCCTGCTGCACCTGCTCGCGAAACCAGCGGTCGTGGACAGCCGCTTCATGGGCCGCCTTCAGCGCGGCCGCGCGATCGGGCCGGGTCGCCCGGCCGGCTGCATCCGGGTCGAAATCCGACGTGTCAACATCGAACCGGCTGATGCCGATCTCGCGCAGAAACCCGACCAGCGTTTCAAAACGACGGAACACGCGCACGTCGCCGCGCTTGGCCGACAGGAGCCGTTCGCTTGCGCCGCAACGGGCCGACACGGCCCAGCCGTTGCCGCAGCCGATCACCCGCGCGGCGCGCACCGCACCGGCCTCGACGAGCTGGACGAGGGTCTTTTGATCAATCGTTTCGGTTGCCATGACGGATCCTCGATCCCGTTAGTCATTCCGGGAAATTTTACTATTAAACGGGCTTCCGTTTTATTATTATTTGGGAGGCACGACATCGATAATCGAGACCCGTATTCGTCTCGACATCCGTAGCCCTCAATTCTCCCCGTCGAGCGATCACGCACAAGCTGGCCTTTCGGCCAACCGCAACCAGCGAACGGGGGCGATGCACCGTCCGAATCACTCCGCGTTCCGACACTTTTCAGCGCCCCGCCAACGGGCGTAAGCTGTACGTCCCGCTACCCAGGGAGACGGCAGCCCATGTCGCATTCCAAGGATCTCGAGCAGCCCGCCACCACCGGCGCGCGCCTGCTCGTCGATGCGTTGCTCGCCAATCACGTCGAACGCGCGTTCTGCGTGCCGGGCGAGAGCTTCCTCGCCGTACTCGATGCGCTGGCGGACGACACCGCGCGCATCCAGACGGTCGTCTGCCGCCACGAGGCGGCCGCCGCGAACATGGCCGAAGCGGTCGGCAAGCTGACCGGCCGCCCCGGCATCGCATTCGTCACGCGCGGGCCCGGCGCGACCCATGCGTCGATCGGCGTGCACACCGCGTTCCAGGATTCGACGCCGATGATCCTGTTCGTCGGCCAGTGCGCGCGCGAGCACCTCGACCGCGAAGCCTTCCAGGAAATCGACTACCGGCGGATGTTCGGCCAGATGGCCAAATGGGTCGCGCAGATCGACGATCCGCGCCGCATTCCCGAATACCTGAGCCATGCGTTCCACGTCGCGACGTCCGGCCGGCCCGGCCCGGTCGTGCTCGCGCTGCCGGAGGACGTGCTGTCCGACGCGTGCGCGCCGCAGCCCGTCGTGCCGGCCGCGAAGCGCATCGCGGCCGCGCCGTCGGCCGCGCAACTCGACGAGCTGCGCGAGCGGCTCGCGCGCGCGGAACGGCCGTTCGCGATCGTCGGCGGCAGCGGCTGGACGCCGGACGCGTGCGCGAACCTGCGCACCTTCGTCGAGCGCTGGCAGTTG
Source organism: Burkholderia metallica (assembly GCF_001718555.1). Lineage (NCBI taxonomy): Bacteria > Pseudomonadati > Pseudomonadota > Betaproteobacteria > Burkholderiales > Burkholderiaceae > Burkholderia > Burkholderia metallica. The sequence goes on along the minus strand of NZ_CP013401.1, from coordinate 164,339 downwards.
CCGGTGGCGTGCGCATTCCGCTACCAGGACACGATCGACAACGCGCACCCGAACTACGCGGGCGACGTCGGGCTCGGGATCAATCCCGCGCTCGCGAAGCGCATCCGCGACGCCGACCTCCTGCTCGTGATCGGGCCGCGCCTCGGCGAAGCGACGACCGGCGGCTACACGCTGCTCGACATCCCGAAGACGCGCCAGACGCTGATTCACGTGCACCAGGGCGCGGACGAGCTCGGCCGTGTGTATGCAGCCGACCTGCCGATCGTGTCGGGCATGCCCGAGATCGCCGCGCCGCTCGCCGCGCTCGAACCGCCGGCGCGCCCCGCGTGGGCCGGCACGGCCGCCGACGCGCATCGCGCGTATCGCGAATGGCATGCGCCGCTGCCGATGCCCGGCGACGTCCAGCTCGGCGACGTGATGGTGCAGTTGCGCGAGCGCCTGCCGCACGACGCGATCCTCACCAACGGCGCCGGCAACTATGCGATCTGGCTGCATCGCCACTTTGCGTACCGGCACTTCCGCTCGCAGCTCGCGCCGACGAGCGGCGCGATGGGCTACGGCGTGCCCGCCGCGCTTGCCGCGAAGTCGCTGTATCCGTCGCGCGCGGTCGTCGCGCTCGCGGGCGACGGCTGCTTCATGATGGCCGGCAACGAGCTCGCGACCGCGATGCAATACGGGCTGAACATCATCGTGATCGTAGTCAACAACGGGCATTTCGGCACGATCCGCATGCATCAGGAGCGCAACTATCCGGGGCGTGTACATGGCACCGGGCTCACGAATCCCGATTTCGCCGCGTATGCACGCGCATTCGGAGCGCATGGCGAGACGGTCCGACGCACCGACGAATTCGCGCCCGCGCTCGAACGCGCGCTGACCTGCGGGCTGCCCGCGCTGATCGAGATCCGCATCCCGCAGGACGCCAGCACACCGGCCGCGACGCTCGAGCAGATCCGCGAACAGGGCCGCCGCGCGCGCGGCGGATGACGGTGAACCCGCACGCCGCACCGCGCGCCGCCGCACTGTCGCACGACGACGCGCTCGCACTCCCCGGCACGCTGCTCGCACCAGACGGCACGCTCGTCGCGCCTTACGACCTCGAGCACGGCGGCGCGCGTGCCATCGGCCACGTGCCGGCCGCGCCCGCACGCGGCCTGCTGCACGCCGCGCACCGGCCGTTCCGGCTCGACTACGACCGCGCCCGGCATGTGCACGTGATCAACGGGATGGGCGTCACGCTCGGCGATTCGGTGATCGGGCTCGCCGCGCTCGCCGCACTGCGCGCCGCCCACCCAGGCCTGTGCTTCACGCTGTACCGGCCGGCCCGCGCGCCACGCTACGTCGACGCGCTGTATGCGCTCGCGGCCGACATCGTCGCGCCGTCGCGCGCGCTGCCGTACGCCGCCGACGCGCTGCCGGCACACGCGCCGTGCATCGACGTCGGCAATCACCTGTACTGGCCTGCGTTCGCGCAGTTGCCGATGATCGATTTCTTCCTCGATGCGCTCGGCGCGGACCCCGCGTCGGTGCCGCCGTCGGCCAAGCGCAACCGCTGGCTCGCGAAGCTGCCGCTGCCGGCGTTGCCCGCACAGTGGCAACGCCCGTACGTGCTGTTCTGCCCGAGCGCGAGCACCGCATTGCGCAGCGTGCCGCCCGCGCTGCACGCCATGTTCGTCGAGCAGCTCGCGCAGCGCTACGGCTTGCCGGTGGCCGGGTTCGGGCCCGTCGCGCATCCCGCGTACGTCGACGTGAGCGCCGACGCGGCCGGCGATACGGCCCGGTTCATCGCGTGGGTCAAGGGCGCCAGCCTGCTGTTTGCACCCGACACGGCCGCGCTGCATCTCGCCGACGGTTTCGACGTACCGACGCTCGCGTGCTTCACGACGATCGGGCCGGCGCTGCGCGTGCGCGACTATCCGCATTGCGTGCCGGTCGCGCTCGACGTGCCCGCCGAATTGCATGGACTGCACCGCAGCGAGCGGCCTGACGATCTTGCGGCCGTCGAGGCCGCCTATCGCGCGTTCGACTGGGATGCGCTCGCGTGGCCCGCGCCGCGCGAAGCGGCGGCGACGGCCGAATAGGGAAACCGGGTGCGGCAGTGCGCTGCGAAGCCGGGAGCGAGGCTGCATGGACGCGCCGCCGGAGCGTGAGCCTGAACCGCTTCGACGCCTGCTGCCCCGCACTCAACCTGCCGCCACCCTCACCGCGCGATCGCGCAGCGTCTCCGACGGCCGCTTGCCGAACAGCCGGCGGTAGTCGGTCGCGAACTGGCTGAGATGCCAGAAACCCCACGCCTCCGCGACGTCCTGCACCGAACCGGCCGCGCACCCGCACAGATCGCGCCGCGCGCCGTTCAGCCGCAGCGTGCGCAGGTAGGTCGCGGGCGCCATGCCGAGCACGTCCTGGAAGCAGTACTGCAGCGTGCGGCGGCTCACGTGCAACTGCTCGCACAGCTCCGGCACGCCGACCGGACGCGTGCGGTGCGCGAGCACGTAGTCGCGCGCCTGCTCGACGATCCAGCGGCGCATCGACGGCGCGCGGCCGGCATCGTCGTCGGCCGGTTGCGCACACACGTCGAACAGCGCGGCCAGCACCTCGGCCTGCAGGTCGTCGCGCTGGGCATCGGGCAGCGGGCCGGCCATCGCCACCGCGCCGTCGAGCCGGCGACCAAGCAGCGCGCACAGGCGCGCGAGCCGTGCATCGCCGACCTGCATCACGCGCTGCGTGAAGAGCCGCTCGTCGAGTGCGCGGCGCTCCACGTCCTCCGCATAGCGGCGCAGCACGTCGCCGCGCACGACGATGCCGTAGATCGAGAACTGCGCGGGCGTCACCAGCTCGAATTCGACGTTGCCGGGCCGGAACGCTAGCGCGCCGGACCCGATACGGCACGCATCGACGCGCGCGGTGCCGTCGCACACGAGCGGGATGCCGAACCAGTACGCATCGCCGCGCACCTCGCACGCCTGGCGCAGCTGGTGGCTCGTCGATTCGCGAAACAGCTTCATCGTGTCGAGCGGCAGCTCGGTCAGCGTGCCGACGAAGCGGCCGGCCGCGAGCTGATCGTAGGTCTGCCGCCAGCCGACCAGGTTGCGCGCCTGCTCGTCCGCGTCATGCGCGACGCTGACGACCGCCTGCCCGGCCAGCGCATCGTCGCCCTGCGCATTGCGTCGCGTGTCTTCCGCCGTCGGTTCTTCGCTGCACGCCACGTGTTGGTCCATCATGTCCTCCTTCACCTGCCCGGCACCGCGCCTGTCACGCAAGTCCCGTGCCGAACCGCGCGGTTCGGCGCACGGCCCGTCATTGCACGTTGCACGGCCGGCGCGCGCCATCCGGGCGCACCCGAACGCAGCGCGCCGCGCACGCCGCCGGTGCGATCCGCGCGGCGACCGCGCATGCCGAACGCCTCGCAGTCGCCGGCTACCCGGCCGGCTTGAGCCGCACGACCCGCGTACCGCAGTTGCCGTACGCGTGCACGATCGCCAGCTCGACGATCGCGCTGCCGGCCGGCCAGGGCGCGGCATCCGCATCCGGCAGACCGGCGCGCAGCGTCGCGCGACCGTTGATCCGGTAGCGCATGCCGCGCACGAAGTCGACGAACAGCAACCCGATGCCGCTGCCGTCGCAGGCCGCCGCGTCGATCCGGCCGCCGTCGCCGGGCGCGGGCAACGCGAACCGCAGCGTCTTCGTGTCGATCACGCGCACGACCGGCAGCCGGTCACCGTTCGCATCACGCAGGCCCTGCACGATGTCGCAGGTCACGGACGCATGCGATCCGGATGCGATGCCGACGAACATGAACGGCTGCGACTCGATGAACTGCCGCACGCCGATGCTCATGCGCGTCGTCACCACGTCGCTCATCCGCTCGGCTTCGTCGGCCACGCCGAAGCGCTGGTGCGCATCGAGTTCGCCCGCGTGGAACACGGGGTGGCGCGGAAAGGTTCGGGGCGGTTCTGCCATGCCGGGATCTGTCGTTTGCATCGGCGCGGCAGCCGCCGCAAGCGTGCGGCTGCCGGTATCGTTTTCCGGCGCGGGATGCGACGATGCGCGGCCCGCGCCGGGTGTCGAATGTCGAAATCGAAAATGGCGAAGCGCCGGACGCCCGGCGTCGGCGCATCGCATCCACGCGCGCACCGCGCCCGCCGTCGCCGGCAACCGGGAACCGGTCACCGGCAAACCGGTCCGGCCGGCGTCGGGCTGCCGACCGGCCGGGACCGTCACGTCGCCACCGCTGCGGCGCTCAGAAGAACCCGAGCGCCTCGGCCTGATAGCTCACCAGCAGGCACTTCGTCTGCTGATAGTTCGACAGCGCCATCTTGTGCGTCTCGCGACCGATCCCCGACTGCTTGTAGCCGCCGAACGCCGCGTGCGCCGGATACAGGTGATAGCAGTTGGTCCACACGCGGCCGGCCTCGACCTCGCGGCCCATCCGGTACGCACGCGTGCCGTTGCGCGTCCACACGCCCGCACCGAGCCCGTAGAACGTGTCGTTCGCGAGTTCGATCGCTTCCTGCTCGTCCTTGAACGTCATCACCGACGCGACCGGCCCGAAGATCTCTTCCTGGAACACGCGCATCTTGTTGTTGCCGAGCAGCATCGTCGGCTTCACGTAGTAGCCCGTGCCGAGTTCGGCCGCCGGCGCCGTGCGCTCGCCGCCCGTCAGGCATTGCGCGCCCTCGCCGCGGCCGATGTCGATGTAGGACAGGATCTTGTCGAGCTGCTGCTGCGAAGCCTGCGCGCCGATCATCGTCTGCAGGTCGAGCGGGTGGCCGCCCTTGATGCGCTCGACGCGCGCGACGGCCTTCTCGATGAACTTCTCGTAGATCGACTCCTGGATCAGAATCCGCGACGGGCACGTGCATACTTCGCCCTGGTTCAGCGCGAACATCGCGAGCCCTTCGAGCGCCTTGTCGAGAAACGCGTCGTCCTGGTCGAGCACGTCGGCGAAGAAGATGTTCGGGCTCTTGCCGCCCAGTTCGACCGTCGACGGAATCAGGCTGTCGGCCGCCGCGCGCAGGATGTGCTTGCCGACCGGCGTCGATCCGGTGAACGCGATCTTCGCGATGCGCTTGCTGGTCGCGAGCGCCTCGCCCGCTTCCTTGCCGAAGCCGTTCACGATGTTGATCGTGCCGGCCGGGAACAGGTCGCCGATCAGCTCCATCAGCACCAGCACCGACGCGGGCGTCTGCTCGGCCGGCTTCATCACCACGCAGCATCCGGCCGCGAGCGCTGGCGCGAGCTTCCACGCGGCCATCAGCAGCGGGAAGTTCCACGGGATGATCTGGCCGACCACGCCGAGCGGCTCGTGGAAGTGATACGCGACGGTGTTGTCGTCGATTTCGGAAATGCCGCCTTCCTGTGCGCGGATGCAGCCCGCGAAGTAGCGGAAGTGGTCGATCGCGAGCGGCAGGTCGGCCGCCATCGTCTCGCGCAGCGGCTTGCCGTTGTCGATGGTCTCGGCCACCGCCAGCAGCTTCAGGTTCTTTTCCATCCGGTCGGCGGCCGCGAGCAACAGGTTCGCGCGCTCCGCGACGGACGTCTTGCCCCACTTGCGGCGCGCGGCATGCGCGGCGTCGAGCGCCAGCTCGATATCGTCGGCGCCCGAGCGCGGAATACGGCAGAACGGCTGGCCGTTGATCGGCGATACGTTCTCGAAATACTCGCTCTTCACCGGCGGAACCCACTTGCCGCCGATGTAGTTGTCGTACTGCTGACGGTACGGGTATTCGACGTCGAGGCCCAGTTGCTTCAGGTCAAACGGGTTCATACATGTCTCCTGTTCATCGTGCTTGTACGAGTAAAGCGCCGGTTGGATTGCGCTGCATCGATTACGCAACATGCGTGCCAAACACGACGAATATGAGACGCCCCCGGCACGCCCGCGTACGCACCGTGCGGTGTTCACCCGCGCAGCACGGCGGGTGTGCCGATTCTGAACAGTGCGACTGTGCAGCGCGCCGGACCGGTGTTCGAAATTCCCACAGTGCGCCACGGCGCGCGGCATGCGGATGCGGGCCGCGACGTGTGGCATGTCGCTTGCGTGCGCATCATGGAATCCCACGCAATGGCCTGCACGCACACTCCCACCATGAACGACCACGGCCCCCTGACCGACGACGCCATCGCGTTCATCCGCGAGCAGGCGTTCCTGATCGTCGCGACCGCCGACGCGGCAGGCAACGGCGACTGCTCGTACCGCGGCCGCCAGCCGCGCGCCGACGGCTCGTTCGAGCCGCTCGTCGACATGCCCGACCGCTGCACGCTCGTGCTGCCGGATTTCGCTGGCAACAACCTGTTCAACACGATCGGCAACCTGCTCGTGAATCCGGCGATCGCGCTGCTGTTCGTCGATTTCGTGCGGCAGACGACCTGGCTCGTGCAGGGCCGCGCGACGATCGACGCGCACACGGAAAGCCGCGCGCACCTGTGGCCCGATGCGCGGCGCCATGTGGTCGTTGAAGTCGAGCGCGCACAGGCACGGGCGGATGCGACGCTGCCGTCGCTGGTGCTGGCGTGATGGGCATGATGCGCGTGACGTGAGCGCGCGAATGAAGCGATGACGCAATGCGAAGGCGCGCCGGCCGCCGTGGCTTGCGCGCCCGTACGCGCCCATGCGCAACGACGCGGCGCTCAACGCCCGTGCGTCTGCGCAGCAGCCGCTTCGATCCGGCCCGGCGCCGGCCGGTCGGCGTGCGCGAGCGCGGCGGTGCCGTCACCCGCTTCGTCCGCCACCCGCCGCCCGAGAAACGCAAACACCACACCCGCACACAGCACGGTCACCACCGCCAGCCCGATCAACAATCGATCGAACGCATGCGCGTAGCTCGCCAGCAGCGCCGCATGCCCGACACCCGGCAGCGCCGCCGCTGCGCCCGCCAGATCGCCGGTCGCGAGCCGCGCGGCCGCGCGCAGCGTCGCGTCGGGCGTACCGTCGGCGCCCGCGGCCTGCGTCAGCCCCGCTCGCGCGAGCCCGGCCAGCACGGCACCCACGATCGCGAGCGCGATCCCTTCGCCGGCCACCCGCGTCGTGCTGAAGATCCCGGTCGCCATCCCGGCACGCTCCTTCGGCACGACGCTCACCGACAGCCCGTCCATCAGCCCCCACGGCATGCCGGCGCCGACGCCGATCGCCAGCATCGGCGCGATCGCCGCCGGCCCCGCGCCGCCGCGCAGCGCGATGCCCAGCCACACGAGCCCGGCTGCCGCGACAAGCAGCCCAAGCCCCGAGATCACGCCGGCCGACAGCCAGCGCGTGAGCGTCGCCGCGACGAGCGGCACGACGAGCATCGGCGCGGAAATCGCGAGCATCAGCCAGCCGGCGCCGATCTCGCTGAAGCCGTCGATGCCGATGAAGCGCAGCGGCAGCACGACCAGCAGCACGATGTAGCAACAGCAGGTCGACACCGGCAGCACCTGCACGCCGACGAAGCGCGCGATGCGAAACAGCGACAGGTCGAGCATCGGCCGCGCGACGCGCGTCTCGATCGCGACGAACGCGCAGGCGCCGAGCGCCGCGCCGGCCAGCAGCGCGATAACGAGCGCGCTCGACCAGCCCCGCGCGGGCGCCTCGATCACGCCGAACGTGAACAGCGTCAGCGCGGTGGTGAACGCGGCCGTGCCGGGCCAGTCGAGCCCCGTCGCGTGCGGGTCGCGCGATTCGTGCATGCGCGGCAGCCCGACGCCGAGCGACAGCACGCCGGCCACCGCGCTCGTCACGAAGATCGCGCGCCAGCCGTAATGCCCGATCAGCGCGCCGGCGAGCACGGGCCCGAACGCGAGCCCGATCCCGAAGGTCGTGCCGAGCAGGCTGAATGCGCGCGTGCGCGCCGCGCCGTCGAATTCCTGCGCGAGCGCGGCGGTGCCGCCCGCGAGCGCCGCGGCCGCCGCGAGCCCCTGTGCGCCGCGCAGCAGGTCGACCGCGAGCATCGACGGCGCGAACGCGAGCGCGCCCGACATCAGCGTGAAGCCGCCGACGCCGATCGCGAACAGGCGCTTGCGGCCGAACTGGTCGGCCAGCGCGCCGGCGGCCATCAGGAAGCTGCCGAACGCGAGCATGAACGCGTTGGTGATCCAGTTCATCGCGACCGTCCCGCCGTGCAGGTCGCGGCCGATCGCGGGCGTCGCGACCGCGCCGCCCGAAAACGACAGCGGCAGCGCGACGGCGGCCAGGCAGACGGCGGCCAGCACCCATGCACGCCGGCGTGCCGACACGGCTGAATCGGCTGAAAAAGGGAGATCCATCATCGCTCCTCGAAAAGCCGGCGCGGATGCGCCGCCAGAGCGACAGAAGATAAATCCGATTCAATCCGTGAAAAACCATGCGAAGGTTCACATATAACGGACTAAAATTCCGCAATTCACTCGACCATGGACGCGTGTCCACCCACGCCCTTCGACCCGATGGAAAACCTGACCGGCATCGTCGCGTTCGTCCGCACCGCCGAAGCGCTGAGCTTCGTCGCGGCGGGCCGCGCGCTCGGCATCTCGGCATCGGCGGTCGGCAAGACGATCGCGAAGCTCGAGCAATCGCTCGGCGTGCGCCTGTTCAACCGCACCACGCGGCGCGTCACGCTCACCGAAGAGGGGCGGCACTTCTACGAACGCTGCCAGCGCATCCTCGAGGATTTCCGCGATGCGGAAGCGACGGTGACGGCGTCCGCACAGCGCCCGCGCGGCAGGTTGCGCGTGAGCCTGCCGGTGATCGGCTACCGGTTCCTGCTGCCGGTGCTGCCCGAATTCCGGCAGCGCTACCCGGACGTCGAGCTCGATCTCGATTTCAACGACCGGATGGTGGATGTCGTCGAAGGCGGCTTCGACGCGGTGATTCGCAGCGGCCCGCTGTCGGATTCGAGCCTGATGTCGCGGCGGCTCGGCCCGTTCGCGTTCGTGCTGTGCGCGACGCCCGCGTATCTCGCGCAGGCCGGCACGCCGCGCACGCCGCGCGATCTCGAAGGGCACGAATGCGTGCGCTACTGCTTCCCGACCACCGGCAAGCTGCAGGACTGGGCGCTCGCGGCCGACGACGGCACGCCGCTGCAGCTGCGCACCGCGCTGACCTGCAACAACATGGAAGCGCTGCGCGGCACCGTGCTCGCGGGGCTCGGCATCGGCTACATGCCCGACTTCCTCGCGCGCGACGCGCTCGAACACGGCGCGCTCGTCACCGTGCTCGACGACTACCGGATCGCGCCGGGGCAATTCTCGATCGTGTGGCCGTCGAGCCGGCAGTTGTCGCCGAAGCTGCGCGTGTTCGTCGATTTTCTGTGCGAGCGGCTGTTCAGGTAGCCGGTGACGGAAGCCTCGGACGCTAACGCTCGCACCGCTCGAACGGCACGCCTGCCGTCAGGCCCGCGGCTTCTCAGTCCGCCCCGATCCGATCCGCTTCCGCCTGCGGCAGCAGCGCATCGCTGTCGTCCTTCAGACCGACGCCCGTCAGCCCGAGCCGGCGCGCGTGCGTCATCAGGTAATGCAGCTTGTGCGCGGCCCCCGCATACGGCAGCCCTTCGGGCCGCACGTTCGAGATGCAGTTGCGCAGCGCGTCGTGGCAGCCGACCTTCGGCGCCCACGTCAGGTACACGCCGAGGCTGTCCGGCGAGCTGAGCCCCGGCCGTTCGCCGATCAGCATCGCGACGACCTTCGCGCGCAGCAGCTCGCCGATCTCGTCGCCAAGCGCGACGCGTGCCTGGGTCGCGACCACCACCGGGCCGATCTGCCAGCCGTCCGCGTCGAGCCGCGGCCGCACGGCCTGCAGCAGCGGCAGCGCCTGTTTCGCGGCCGCGAACGCCGACAGCCCGTCGCCGACCACGAACACGACGTCGGGCCCGTCGCCGCTCACCGTGTCGCCGTACGCGGCCAGCAGCACGCGCCCTTCATCCGACAGCTTGCGGCCCAGGTCGGGCCGGCGCAGATAATGCTGACGATCGGGCGCGGCACTCTGCACGCCGAGCGTCGCGAAGCCGGCCGCGTGGAGTTCGCGCCGCAGCGCGTCCGCGTCGAGCGGCTGGTGCACCGCGTCGCGCGCCTGCGCGTGCGACAGGTTGAACGCGAGCAGCGGCGCGGTCGGCAGGCTGTTGCCCGCGCGGCCGAGCGCGATCCGCGCATTCGTGAACGACTTCAGCTGCGCCCACGGGTTCTTTTCGACGGCGTCGCTCATGCCGAAATCCCCATCCAGTCGTTCGCGCCCGCGAGCAGCGGCACGCGCGACGTCGCCGCGCGCAATGCGCCGTGCGCGTCGGCGATCTCCATCGTCTCCAGCCATTCCTCGAATTCCGGCGCGCGGCGCAGGCCGAGCACCTCGCGCACGTAGAGCTGGTCGTGAAACGACGTGCTTTGATAGTTCAGCATCACGTCGTCCGCGCCCGGAATCCCCATGATGAAGTTGATGCCGGCCGCGCCCAGCAGCGTCAGCAGCGTGTCCATGTCGTCCTGGTCGGCTTCGGCGTGGTTCGTGTAGCAGATGTCGCAGCCCATCGGCACGCCGAGCAGCTTCCCGCAGAAGTGATCCTCGAGCCCCGCGCGGATGATCTGCTTGCCGTCGTACAGGTATTCGGGCCCGATGAAGCCGACCACCGTGTTCACGAGGAACGGCTCGAACTTGCGCGCGACCGCATACGCGCGCACTTCGCAGGTCTGCTGGTCGACGCCGAAATGCGCGTTCGCCGACAGCGCGCTGCCCTGCCCCGTCTCGAAGTACATAAGGTTGTTGCCGACGGTGCCGCGCTGCAGCGACAACGCGGCCTCGCGCGCTTCGCCGAGCAGCGCGAGCGAGATCCCGAAGCTCGCGTTCGCCTTCTCGGTGCCCGCGATCGACTGGAACACGAGATCGACCGGCGCGCCCTTGTCGATCGCCGCGATCGTGTTGGTCACGTGCGTGAGCACGCACGACTGCGTCGGCACGCCGTAGCGCTCGCGGAACCCGTCGATCATCGCGAGCAGCTTCACGATCGCCGCGAGGCTGTCGGTGGCCGGGTTGATGCCGATCATCGCGTCGCCGCAGCCGTACATCAGCCCGTCGAGCATCGACGCGGCAATGCCCTTCACGTCGTCGGTCGGATGGTTCGGCTGCAGCCGCACCGACATCCGGCCCGCGAGCCCGACCGTGTTGCGAAAGCGCGTGACGACGCGGCGCTTGCGCGCGGCCGCGATCAGGTCCTGGTTGCGCATCAGCTTCGACACGGCCGCGACCATCTCGGGCGTGAGGCCCGGTGCGATCCGTTCGAGCGCCGCGCCGTCGGCCGCCGGCGACAGCAGCCAGTTGCGGAAATCGCCGACGGTGAGGTGCGAGATTTCCGCGAACGCGGCCGCGTCGTGGTCGTCGACGATCAGCCGCGTGACCTCGTCGTCTTCGTACGGGATCACCGCTTCGTTCAGGAATGCCTTCAGCGGCACGCCCGCGAGCGCGATCTTCGCGGCGACGCGCTCCTCCTCGCTCGCCGCCGCGACGCCGGCGAGCTGGTCGCCGGAACGCAGCGGGCTCGCCTTCGCGAGCAGCGTCCTCAAGTCCGCGAAGCGGTATGTGCGCGGACCGATCGTCTCCGTGTAGGACATCGTGCGAGCCTCCTTGCCCCTCTTCGGGCCCGTCATCAGCGCGAACGGGCCCCGATCAAAAACCGACGGCGCGCCCGTCGGACGGGGCGCGCCGGTTGCCGTCAGGAACGGCCGTTCGCCTTCACCCGGCTCATTCCTCCAGCAGCGCGTCGCCGGGTGCGCTTGCCCGCTGCGAACGCGTCGCGAGGAAGTAAGCGTAGCCGAGCGCGAGGAAACCGATGAACACCAGCGCGACCAGCCCGTTGAAGTACACCATCGTGCCGAGACAGACGAGCGCCGCCAGGATCGCGAACGCCGGGAAGACCGGGTACAGCGGCGCGCGGAACGGCCGCGCCATGTTCGGATGCGAGCGGCGCAGCTTGAACAGCGACGCCATGCTCACGATATACATCACGATCGCACCGAACACCGACATCGTCACGATATTCGCGGTCAGCGTCTGCCCGCCGAACTGGATCAGCTCGTCGCTGTAGATCGCCGCGATGCCGACCACGCCGCCCGCGAGGATCGCGCGGTAAGGCGTCTTGAAGCGCGGATGCACCTTCGCGAGCCATTCGGGCAGGTAGCCTTCGCGGGCCAGCGCGAAGATCTGGCGCGAATAGCCGAGGATGATCCCGTGGAACGACGCGACGAGCCCGAACAGCCCGAGCCACACGAGCATGTGCATCCAGCCGCTGTTCGCGCCGACGATGTACTTCATCGCCTGCGGCAGCGGATCGTTGATGTTCGCGAGCTTGGTCCAGTCGCCCGCGCCGCCGGCGAACACCATCACGCCGATCGCGAGCGCCACGAGGGTCAGAATGCCGGCCACGTACGCGATCGGGATCGAGCGCTTCGGGTTCTTCGCTTCCTCTGCGGCCATCGCGACGCCTTCGATCGCGAGGAAGAACCAGATCGCGAACGGGATCGCCGCGAACATCCCGTGGAATGCGCCGACGCTGAAATGATCGGCGCCCGACCAGCCGCCCTTCGTGAAATTGCTCCACGCGAAGCCCGGCGACACGACGCCCATGAACACCAGCAGCTCGAAGATCGCAAGCAGCGTGACAACGAGCTCGAACGTCGCGGCGATCTGCACGCCGACGATGTTCAGCGCCATGAACACGAGATACGCGCCCATCGCCGCGTGCTTCGGCTCGAGGCCCGGGAACTGCACGTGCAGGTAAGCGCCGATCGCGAGCGCGATCGCGGGCGGCGCGAACACGAACTCGACGAGCGTCGCGGCGCCGGCGAGATAGCCGCCGGTCGGGCCGAACGCACGGCGCGCATACGCGAACGGGCCGCCCGCGTGCGGGATCGACGTCGTCAGCTCGGTGAAACTGAAGATGAAGGTGGTGTACATCGCCGCGACGAACAGCGCGGTGATGACGAAGCCCAGCGTGCCGGCGCTCGCCCAGCCGTAGCTCCAGCCGAAGTATTCGCCGGAAATCACGAGGCCGACCGCGATGCCCCACAGTTGCCAGGTCCCGAGCGTCTGCTGCAGCGCGGGCTGGCCGGACGACTTGGCGCCGGCGGCGGGCCGGCCATTCGACTCTGCTTTCATCGGACTCTCTCCTCAAAGGGCGGGCCTGCCGGCCTGCGCGACTGAGAATCGATGCTAGAGAGTCATTAAACGACGTGTTATCGAAATTCGGCAAAGATCGAGGCTGACATTTCGCTGACGGAAATGCTGATGCGGTGCGTGGGTTGGAGCTTGGGACTGCGGCTGTGGCCTAGGGCGGGAGCCGATGTCGATGTCGATGCGGAAACCCGAGCCGGAGCCGATCAGCAACGTCCCAGCGTTCATCCGGACACGCCGCTGCGCCCTTAGCCCGCGCCCGCGCATCTGTCGCACGCACACGGTGACGCACGACCGGACGCCGCCGCCGGCCGTTCGCGCGTCACGAATACAGGCGATGAAGCGCGCGGTACCCGTCCAGCCGCGCAACGCAGCGCGGCCGACCGGATACGCAAGCGCAGCGTTACTGCCCGCCGCCGCGCTGGTTGAACCAGCGATCGAGCAGCTTGCCGGCCGCCTCGCGGCCGCCGAGGCCGAACGACAGCGCCACCGCCACCGCGATCGCGCCGAGCACGAGGCCGAACGCGAGCTGGACGATCTCGTTCGCGATACCCATCGCGCGCAGCCCCATCGCGAACACGAGCCCGAGGATCGCGAATTGCGCGATGCGCGCAAACAGCACGCTGTGTTCGCGGTCGGCCTGCTCGATCACGCGGCGCGCGAGGCCCGCGAGCCACACGCCGATCACGAGGATCACGCCGCCCATCAGCACGTGCCCGCCGAATTCGATGAACAGCGTGACGACGTCGCGCACCTGCGAGAAGCCGAGCCGGTTCGCGGCCTCGACCGACGCGAACAGCATCGCGAAGAACACGATCAGCCGCGCGACCAGCACCGACGGCTGCAGGATGCCCGAGAACACGCGTTCGACGCCGAGCACGGCCGGCAGCCCGTCGACGCCCGCGGCTTCCAGCAGCTTCTGCGCGAGCGACGCGACGAAGCGCGCGAAATAGTACGTCACCAGCACGATCACGATCGCCGCGACGATGTCCGGCACCGCGCCGAGGAACTGGTTCAGCATGTTGGTCGCGGGAATCGAGATCGCGTCGATCTTCAGCGCGTCGAGCGCGGAGATCAGCGTCGGCACGAACACGAACACGTAGACGATCGTGCCGATCAGGCTCGACACGCGCACGGGCGTCGGGCTGTCGATGCCCTGCGTGAGCCGGTCGGCGCCGGCGGCCACCAGCAGGTTCGTCACGAGGCCGCGCAGCACGCGCGCGACGACCCAGCCGACGAAGCCGATCGCCGCGGCCGCGAACAGGTTCGGCACGATCGCGAGCAGCTTGTCGACCATCCCCTGCACCGGCGACAGCAGCCCCGACAGCGCGAACGACGCGAGGATCGCCGGCAGGAACATCAGGATCACGAGCCAGAACAGCACGTCGCCGAGATAACCGCTCATCGGCTGCATGCCGGCGCCTTCGGACAGCGTGCTGTCGATCTTGCTCGCCTTCAGCGCGCGGTTCGCGAGGCTGCGCAGCAGCGATGCGATGAGCCACGCGATCAGCGTCAGCGCCGCGCCGCCGATCAGGTTCGGCAGGTAGTTGACGATGTGCGTGACGAGTAGCGAGAACGGATTGGAGACCGCGTACAGGTTGAGCACGTTGAAGATGCCCACCGCGGTGACGAGCAGCACGAGCCAGAACAGCCCGCCGGCGATGATGCGCTCGACGCAGGCGCCCTGGCCGGTGCTTTCGGTGATCCGCTGATCGACCTTCAGCGCACTGAGCAGGCGCATCGCGCCGGCCCGCGCCACGACGGCGATCAGCCAGCCGATCACCAGGATGCCGATCGCGCCGGCGATCTTGGGCAGATACCCCCCTAGCGTGGTCTGCAGCGACGTGATGAAGCTGGAAGCATCCATTTCTTCTTCTCCCGAAAACGTGGTGTGGCGATGGAACATCGACGAACGACCTGCGTACTTCGAAAAACGTGCTGCCCCGACGAAGCAACTTACCCGAGAAAAATGACGCGATCACCCGATTTCACCGTCTTTAACTTTAGTCATCAATCTCGGAGGGGCAAGACCCCATTTCGTCAAAATAAAAAGGGGCGCGATTCGTCGGCGTCCTACGCATTTCCGCACGATTTGTCCGTTCGACGCGTGCTACCGTGACGTCGGTTTCCGCCCGCGCAGTACCGGCGCGCAGGCAGCCGCCGGCCCATCTATCCGCTACAGCAAGGAGAAAAAAACATGTTCAAGCATGAAGTCGAGATCCGGCGGCTGCCGGAACTGCACGGCTATGCGGTGGCGCACACCGGGTCGTACCTGAAGGTCGGCGAAGCGTTCGCGCGCATCGGTGCGTGGGTCGGGCAGCACGGGCTGATCGGTCCGGGCGCGAAGATGATCGGCATTTTCTGCGACGATCCGGACACGACGCCCGAAGCGCAGTTGCGCGCGAAGGCCTGCTTCATGCCGGCCGACGGGGCGCCGGACGTCGAACCGGTGCCGCCGGTGGAGCGCGTGACGATAGCAGGCGGCGAATACGCGGTGCTGCTGCATACGGGACCGTATGCAGACCTGAAGACCGCCTACCAATGGCTGTACGGCGACTGGCTGCGTCACGCCGGCCGCGAAGCCGCCGACGTGCCGCCGTTCGAGCTTTACCTCAATACGCCGATGGACGCGGCGCCGGCCGACCTGCGGACCGAGATCTACCTGCCGCTACGCTGAGTGAAGAGCCGGTGCGTGAGCGCCGGCCGTGAAACGAAACGCGCCGGCCGGCATTTCCGCCCGACCGGCGCGAACGTGCGAACGTGCGAACGTGCGAACGTGCGACCGTGCGACCGTGCGACCGTGCGACCGGGTGACCGGGTGACCGGCTTACGCGGCCTGAGCGCCGCACCCGGGACAGAAACGCGCGTCAGTCGCCAACGCCGCGTGACAGCGGCTGCAGGCCTTGCTGCGTTGCGCCGCGCCGCATTGCACGCAGAACCGCGCGTCGACCGCATTGAGCGCGCCGCAGCCCGCGCATGCGAGCTGGCTCAGCGGGACGTTGCCGCCCGGGCCGCCTGGCCCGCCGCCGGCGTCGGCCGACGCCTGCCAGCCCCAGCCGTGGCGATCGCGGCCGCGCGCATCGTGACCGCCGTGCTGGTCGCGGCGCTGTCCGCCGTGATGGCCGCCGCTACCGCCGTTTCCGCCGCTGCCGTGCCCGCTGCCATGGCCACCGCCGAGGCCGCCCAGGATCCGTTTCAGAAAGCTCATCGCCCGCTCCTCAACGCGCGGCCTGCGCGCCGCCGAACGCCCCGGAGGACGACAGCAGCCGCAAACCGTTGGCCACGACGATCAGGCTCGCGCCCGCGTCGGCGAAGACTGCCATCCACATCGTGCCGAGCCCCGCGACCGTGAGGCCGAGGAACACGATCTTCACGCCGAGCGCGAAGCCGATGTTCTGCACCAGCACGCGGTGCGTCGCGCGCGACAGCCGCACGAACGCGGGAATCTTGCGCAGATCGTCGTCCATCAGCGCGACGTCGGCCGTCTCGATCGCCGTGTCGGTGCCCATCGCGCCCATCGCGAAACCGATATCGGCACGCGCGAGCGCCGGCGCATCGTTGATCCCGTCGCCGACCATCCCGACCGCGCCCGCGCCGCCGGCCGACAGTTCCTCGACCGCCGCGAGCTTGTCTTCCGGCAACTGGTTGCCGCGCGCATCGTCGATGCCCGCCTGCTGCGCGATCGCCTGCGCGGTATGCGGGTTGTCGCCCGTCAGCATCGCCGTGCGAATGCCGAGCGCGTGCAGATCGGCGATCGCTTCACGGCTCGTGTCCTTGATCGTGTCGGCCACCGCGAAGATGCCCAGCACGCGCACTTCGTCGACCAGCACTACGACGCTCTTGCCCTGCCGTTCGAGCACGTCGAGCTTCGCTTCGAGCGCCGTCGAGCAACGCTCGAGCTCCTCGACGAGCCGGTGATTGCCGAGCCAGTAGCGCGTGCCGTCGATCGTGCCGCGCACGCCGCGCCCGACGATCGCTTCGAACTCCTTGACATCGGCGAAGGCCGTCGTGCCGGCGTCGCGCGCCGCAGTGGCAAGCGCCTGCGACACCG
This sequence comes from Burkholderia metallica, assembly GCF_001718555.1. Taxonomy (NCBI): domain Bacteria; kingdom Pseudomonadati; phylum Pseudomonadota; class Betaproteobacteria; order Burkholderiales; family Burkholderiaceae; genus Burkholderia; species Burkholderia metallica. The sequence continues at coordinate 147,183 of NZ_CP013401.1, read as the reverse complement.
GGTGATCGGAGCGCGCCGCGAGGCTCGCGCCGAGATACCGGACACGCGCGTCGTCGGCGTCGTCCGCATGCAGGTCGAAGTCGGTCTGCACCGGCTTGCCGTGCGTGATCGTGCCGGTCTTGTCGAGCGCGAGCCACGCGAGCTTGCGCCCTTCTTCCAGATAGACGCCGCCCTTCACCAGAATCCCGCGTCGCGCCGCGGCCGCGAGCCCCGACACGATCGTCACCGGCGTCGAGATCACCAGCGCGCACGGGCACGCGATCACGAGCAGCACCAGCGCGCGATAGATCCAGTCTTGCCATGCACCGCCCGTGACGAGCGGCGGCACCACCGCCACCAGCAGCGCGACCGCGAACACGATCGGCGTATAGACGCGCGCGAACTGGTCGACGAAGCGCTGCGTCGGCGCCTTCGCGCCCTGCGCTTCCTCGACCGCGTGGATGATCCGCGCGAGCGTCGAGTTGGCCGCGACCGCCGTCACGCGATAGTCGAACGAACCCGATTCGTTGATCGTGCCCGCGTATACGGCGTCGCCGGTCGTCTTGTCGACCGGCAGGCTCTCGCCGGTGATCGGCGCCTGGTTGACCGTCGAACGGCCTGCGACGACTTCGCCGTCCAGCCCGATCCGTTCGCCCGGCTTCACGCGCACGACCGCGCCGAGCGGCACCTGCGCGGCCTCGATCGTGCGCCACGACCCGTCGGCGTCCTGCACGGTCGCGGTGTCCGGCGCGAGCTGCATCAGGCCCTGAATCGCATTGCGCGCCCGGTCCAGCGACTTCGCCTCGATCAGCTCGGCAATCGTGAACAGCACCATTACCATCGCGGCTTCCGGCCACTGGCCGATCGCCATCGCCCCCGTCACCGCGATGCTCATCAGCGCGTTGATGTTCAGGTTGCCGTTGCGGATCGCGATCCAGCCTTTCTTGTACGTGGTGAGCCCGCACGCGAGCACCGCCGCGAGCGCGAGCGCCGCCGACAGCCAGACGGGCAGGCCGGCCCACGTCGCACCCTCGGACGCGATCGCGGCGACGCCGGCCAGCGCCAGCGGCCACCACGGCTTCGCGGGCGCGTCGGCGACGCGCGGCGCCGGTGCGCCCGCCGTTGCCGCCTCGGGCGTCATCCCGAGCGTGCGGATCGCACTTTCGATCGCCGGCTGGGCGCCCGGCACGTGCTCGACGGTCAGCATCCGCTGCATCAGGTTGAATTCGAGCGCCGACACTTCGCTCATCCCGCCGAGCTTCTTGCGGATCAGCGTTTCCTCGGTCGGGCAGTCCATCTGCATGATCCGGAACGCGGAGCGCACGTGGCCCGACGCGGTCGCCTGCGCGACCGGCAGCGGCGCGAGCGTCAGCGCGGCAGGCGCGCAGCAGTCGCCGGCTGCGTGGTCGTGGTCGTGGTCGTGGTCGTGGTCGTGGTCGTGGTCGTGACCGGCATGGTCGTGCGCGGCGTGATCGTGGCCCGCTTCGCCATGCGCGGCATGCCCGTGCGAGCACGACGCTCCGTGCGCATGCGTTTCGTCGTGCGTATGGCCGTAATCGTGGTCATGGTCGTGGCCGCGCGATGCGGCCTTGCCGTGCGCGTGCTCGCCGGCCGCCGGCGCCGCATCGGCAACGGTCGCCAGTTGCGTGTCGCCCTCATCGGCGCAGCATGCATCGGCGCCGCCGGCATGACGGTGTCGTGGGTCGGGGGTACGCTGGGCGTCGGTCATGACAACCTCCTTTGTGGCTTGACGGTGTAGAGTTAACACCCTGAAGCCACTACAAGGTCAACCCTTACACCGGAGAAAGGTCATGAAGATTGGCGAACTGGCCAAAGCGGCCCGCTGCACGCCCGAGACGATCCGTTTCTACGAGAAAGAGGGGCTGATGCCGGATGCGGAGCGCACCGATTCGAACTACCGCAGCTACACCGACGTGCACGTCGAACGGCTGCGCTTCATCCGCAACTGCCGCGCGCTGGACATGGCGCACGACGAGATCCGCTCGCTGCTGCGGCTTACCGACGCGCCGGCCGATCCGTGCGATTCGATCAATGCGCTGCTCGACGAACACATCGGGCACGTCGACGCGCGCCTCGCGGAACTCACGCACCTGCGCAACCAGCTCTCCGAATTGCGCCGCCAGTGCGTTGGCGAGCACTCGGTCGAGGATTGCGGCATCGTGCACGGTCTTGCGACGATGGAAACCGCCGCACCGGCCGCGAAGCGTTCGCACCTCGGCTGAAACCCTTGTAAAACAAGATAGTCTGATAGAGAATAGTTATATTATAACTAGGTATATGATAACTATTCATGTCTACTAGTCGACCGTCCCCGCTCGCGCTGGCCGTCCTCGCGACGCTCACCGAAACGCCGATGCATCCGTACGGGATGCTGCAGCAACTGAAGGCTCGCGGGTACGACGAAGTCGTCAACGTGCGGCAGCGCACGAGCCTCTACCAGACGATCGACCGGCTGCTGCGCGACGGGCTGATCGCCGTGCACGACACCGAGCGCGACGGCGCGTTTCCGGAGCGCACGCTGTATGCGTTGACCGAGGCCGGGCACACGGCCGGGCAGGCGTGGCTGCATGCGCTGCTCGCGGAGCCCGCGCGCGAATTCCCGGCGTTCGGCGCCGGCCTCGCATTCCTGCCGCTGCTCGACGCCGAAGATGCACGCCATCAGCTCGAGCTTCGGATCGCCCGGCTCGATGCCGAGCGCGAACGTCTCGAAACGCTGCGCGCCACCGCACAGGCCGACCAAGTGCCGCGCCTGTTCCTGCTGCAGAACGAGCATGCGCTCGTGCTGCTCAACGCCGAACTCGAATGGGCGCGCAGCGTCGTCGAACACCTGAAGATCGGCGCGCTGCGCTGGGTGGACGGCTGACGCGTCGCACCGGCCAGCATCCGCCGGCAACGGGCATCGTCGCGATCAGAGCACCTTGCCGGGATTCAGGATGCCGAGCGGGTCCAGCGCGGCCTTCAGGCGGCGCATCAGGCCGATTTCCGCGTCGCTGCGCGTATGCGCGAGATAGGGGCGCTTGAGCACGCCGATCCCGTGCTCGGCCGACACCGAACCGCCCATGTCCCGCACCACCGCGTACACGCCGTGATCGAGCGCATCGAGGTCCGCGTCGGTCATTCCCGCCAGCGATACGCCGATATGCACGTTGCCGTCACCCACATGGCCGAAGAACAGGCACGTCGCATCCGGCCAGCGTGCGCGCAACGCCGCGTCGCAACGCTCGGCGAATGCGCCGAGTTCGCCGGTCGGCAAGCTCACGTCGAAGTTGACCAGATGCGGCAGCGCATCGATCGCGAGACCTTCGCGCAACGTCCACAGGTCGCGCGCCTGCCGCTCCGACGTCGCGAGCACCGCGTCCTCCACGAGCCCTGCGTCGAACCCGGCCGCCAGAGCGGTTTCCAGCGCATGGTGCGCATCGCCGCCCGGCGCGCTCGTCGCGCATTCGATCAGCACCGCGAAGCCGTCGTCGCCGACAAACGGCGCCGAGACGCCCGGCGTATGACGCGCGACGTAGTCGTAGAACGCCGGCCACATCGCCTCGAAGCTGACGACTTCCGGCTGCATGCGCATGCTGTTCCACAGCGCGAGCACCGCATCGTAGTCGCGCACGCGGCAGAGCGCCGTGGCCGGCGCGGCGAGCAACGGATGCAGCCGCAGCACCGCGCGCATGACGACGCCGAGCGTCCCCTCGCTGCCGATGAACAGCTGCTTCAGGTCGTAGCCCGCATTGTTCTTCAGCATCCGGTTCATCGACGACACGACCGTGCCGTCCGCGAGCACGGCCTCGAGCCCGAGCACCTGCTCGCGCATCATCCCGTAGCGGATCGCGCGCGTGCCGCCCGCGTTGGTCGCGAGCATGCCGCCGATCTGGCACGAGCCGCGCGCGCCGAGATCGACACCGAACGTGAAGCCCGCCGCTTGCGCGGCTTCCTGCACCGTCTGCAACGGCGTCCCGGCGCGCACGGTGATCGTGCCGGCCGCCGCGTCGAGCGCCTCGATGCCCGCGAAACGCTCCATCGACAGCACGACCTCGCCGCCGAGCGCGACCGCGCCGCGCACGAGCCCCGTCAGGCCGCCTTGCGGCACGACCGGCTGGCCGAGCCGCGCGCACAGCGCGAGCGTGCGCGACACGTCGTCGACGCTGCGCGGGCGCACCAGCGCGCGCGGCCGCACGCCAGCCGGCTCGTTGTACGCGGTGAAGTAACGCGGGTCGATGTCGGCCGCTCGCGTAACGAGCGCCTCGCCCAGCTCGGCGACGAGCACGGCTTCGAGCGCGTCGCCCGACAGCGGCACGGCCGCCGGTTCGCCGCTCGCGGCGGCCGTGTTCCGGTTCTGCATCGCGCGCGGCTGCACTTACTTCGCCGAGATGTCGATATCGCCGAAATACTTCAGCCCGAGCGACTTCACCGTGCCGTCCGCCTTCAGCTTGTCGATCGCCGCATCGAGTTTCGCCTTCAGCGCGCTGTCGCCCTTGCGCAGCCCGAATGCGATGCCGCTGCCGAGGATCTTGTCGTCGTGCACCGGCTGGCCGACGAACGCGAAGCCCTTGCCGTCCGGACGCGACAGGAAGCCGCGCTGGCCCGACGGTGCGAGCACGAGCGTCGCGTCGAGACGGCCCGCGACCAGATCCGCATACGCCTGGTTCTGGTCCTGGTACGCGACGATCGCGACGCCGGCCGGCTCCCAGTGCGCCTTCGCGAAGGTTTCCTGGATCGATGCCTGCAGCACGCCGACGCGCTTGCCCTTCAGCGATTCGGGCGTCGGCAGCAGGCCGCTGCCGGTGCGCGCGATCAGCTGGGTCGGCACGCGATAGATGATCGTCGTGAAATCGATCGCCTGGCGGCGCTGCTCGGTCGCATTCATCGCCGAGTTGATCGCGTCGAACTTGCGCCCCTTCAGCGCGGGAATCAGCCCGTCGAACGACGTCTCGACCCATTTGCACGACAGCTTCGCCGTCTGGCAGACGGTATTGCCGACGTCGATGTCGAAGCCCTGCAGGTCGCCGTTCGGCGCTTTCGATTCGAACGGCGGGTATTGCGCTTCAAGGCCGAAACGCAGCGTCTGCGCGTCGGCGAGCGCCGCGCCCGAGCCGATTGCGCACGCGAGTGCGAACGCGAGTTTCAGGGTGGTCGTGTGCTTCATCGTGATCTCCTGTGTCTGGTCGATGCGACGCGCCCGTCGCCGGATGCCCGTCGCCGGTTTTCATACGGGCCTACAGCGAACGCAGCCGCCGCGCGCCTTCGACCAGCGTCGCGTCGTCCTTCGAAAAGCTGAGCCGGATCACGCCGGCGTCGGTGCCGTCGGTATAGAACGCCGACAGCGGAATCGTCGCGACGCGCGCGTCGCGGATCAGGCGCAGCACGAAATCGCTGTCGCTTTCGTCCGAGAAGTGGCGAAAGCGCGCGAGCATGAAGAACGAGCCTTCGCTCGGCAGCAGCTCGAAACGGGAATCGGCCAACTCGCGCGCGAGCAGGTCGCGCTTGGCCTGATAGAACGCCGACAGGCCGAGATAGCTGTCCGGCCGCGCGAGGATCTCCGCGAACGCGACCTGCATCGGCGTATCGGCCGCGAACACCATGAACTGGTGCACCTTGCGGATCTCGTCCATCAGCTCGGCCGGCGCGAGGCAGTAGCCGACGCGCCAGCCGGTCACGTGGAACGACTTGCCGAACGACGACACGATCACGCTGCGCTCCGCCAGCTCGCGATGGCGCGCCATGCTCTGGTGCTGCGCGCCGTCGAACACGACGTGTTCGTAGACTTCGTCGGACAACACCACGATGCCCGTGTCGCGCGTGAGTTGCGCGAGCCGCGCCAGATCGTCGGCCGAGAATACCGTCGCGGTCGGGTTGTGCGGCGTGTTGACGATGATCATCCGCGTGCGCGGCGTGATGGCTGCGGCCACTTCGTCCCAGTTCACGCGGAAGTGCTCGGGCGACAGCTTGATCGCCACCGGCGTCGCGCCCTGCAGCCGCACGATCGGCGCATAGCTGTCGAACGACGGCTCGAAGTAGATCACCTCGTCGCCCGGATGCACGAGCGCGCTGATCGCCGCGTAGAGCCCTTCGCTCGCGCTCGCGATCACCGTGATCTCGGTGGCCGGGTCGTAGCGCGCGCCGTACAGCGCTTCGGTCTTTTCGGCGAGCCGTTCACGCAGCGCCGTGACGCCGGCCATTGGCGCGTACTGGTTGTGCCCGTCGCGCATCGCGCGGGCGACGCCTTCGACGAGCGCCGGATCGGGCGCGAAATTCGGCGCGCCTTGCGACAGGTTCAATGCATCGTGTCGAGCCGCCAGTTGGCCGATCACCGTGAAGATCGTCGTCCCGACGTCGGGCAGTTTCGAACGGGGCGCGGTGGCGCTTCGCATGACTCCTCCTTCTGATGTCCTTCAGGCGGCCCCGCGCGACGCACGCGGCCTGCTTCCACCGCATGATTTAGCCCGAGCCAATATCGGCGGACAATCGAAAGTTCGTCATGGCGGCCATGCATTTTTCTCATGGCTCTTGGAAAGCGGCACGCAGCAACAAGGCTCGCCTGCCGGGGTGGTATGCGAATCAGGCATTACCCCTAGGAGGCTTCACGGGCCGGCCGCCGCCAGGTAGGCGAGCAGCACGGTCCGCAGTTCGTCGCGCAGCGCGGCGATGTCGAACGCGGGCCCGAGCGTCAGCAACGCCTGCGACAGCCCGCCGTAACAGAGCGTGTGCGCCATCCGCGCGAGCCCGTCGAGCCGCGCAGCCGGCGGCGGATCGGCCGCATGCGCGAGCGCGTCGCGCCACAGCGCGACATACGCGTCGTAGTGCCGGCGATACGCGGTGAGCGGCGACACCTGCCGTTCCAGCGCGAAGAGCGCGGCCCACAGCGCCGCGTCGGCGCCGATCGCATCGGCCTGGAGATCGACCAGCGCGACGGCGAGTTCGGCCCGCGGCGCGCCGCGCCGCTGCGCCACGACTTCGCGCAGCCGGTCGGCCAGCGCCTGCACGTACCGGTGGATGCAGAGCGCCGCGAGGCTCTGCTTGTCGCCGAAATACTCGTAGAAGGTGCCGATGCTCACGCCCGCGACGGCCGCGATCTCGCGGATCGTCGCCTGCGCGTAGCCGCGTTCGAGCAAAAGCTGAACGAACGCCTGCTGCAGCGCGTCGGAACTCGCCTGCGCGCGCGACTGGCGCGGCCGGCGGCGCAACGCGGGCGCGGGTTGCGCCGCCGGCTGGCCGGGCGGCGCCGGAACCTGAACATGTCGCGGCGGCATATTTGCTACTCTGAATTCAGCAGGGAATGCGTTTACCGGGCGCCGGAACCCGCGCCGAAGCGCGATCCGGGCGGCACCGCGCCGGCTGCCCGCGAAGCATGAGACCGGAGACAACCTCGATGACCGAAGCGACTCACGCCGTCACGAACCAGTTCGACGAACTGGTCGACTATAACCTCTTCGCGACGGACATCGCGCTGCGCGACGCGCTTGCCCGCGCGGGCGCCGACTGGGCCGTGCCGCAGCTCGACGCATACGGCGCGCGGCTCGGCAGCGCCGACAACGCCCGGCTCGCCGACGAAGCGAACCGCCATCCGCCGGAACTGAGCGCGTTCGACCGGCGCGGCCGGCGCATCGACCGCGTCGACTTCCACCCGGCGTGGCACGCGCTGCTCGGCCAGTACCGCCGCGAGGGCTTCGTGTCGCTCGCGTTCCGCGATACGCGCCGCGGCCGCTGGGCCGCGACGGCCGCCGGCTTTTACCTGCATGGCCAGATCGAGGCCGGCACGCTGTGCCCGGCGACGATGACGCAGGCGGCGATCCCCGTGCTGCAGAAGGAACCGGCACTGTGGGATCTGCTGCGCGACAAGCTCTACAGCGACGACTACGACCCGCGCGACGTGCCGGTCGCCGACAAGCGCGCGATCTGGTTCGGCATGGGCATGACCGAGAAACAGGGCGGCTCCGACGTGCGCGCGAACACGACGCTCGCGACCGCCGTCGGCGCCGGCGGACGCGGCGGCGAATACCAACTGCGCGGCCACAAGTGGTTCTTCTCCGCGCCGATGTGCGACGCGCACCTCGTCGTCGCGCGCACCGAAGCCGGCGGCCCGTCGTGCTTCTACGTGCCGCGCTGGCGGCCGGACGGCACGAAGAACGCGGTCGAGATCCAGCGGCTGAAGGACAAGGTCGGCAACCGCAGCAACTCGAGCAGCGAGGTCGAGCTGAACGACGCGTGGGGCATCATGCTCGGCGACGAAGGCCGCGGCATTCCGACCATCATCGAGATGGCCACCTACACGCGGCTGAACTGCGTGCTCGGCAGCGCGGCAATGCTGCGCCAGGGCGTCGTGCAGGCGATCGCCTACACGCGCCAGCGCCACGCGTTCGGCCGCGCGCTCGCCGACCAGCCGCTGATGCGCACCGTGCTCGCTGATCTCGCGCTCGAAAGCGAAGCCGCGCTCTCGCTTGCGATGCGCCTTGCCGACGCGTTCGAGCGCGACGACTCGCCGCGCGAACGCGCGTGGAAGCGAATCGTCACGCCCGCCGCGAAATTCTGGGTGTGCAAGCGCGCGGTCGAGCTGACCGGCGAAGTGATGGAGGTGTTCGGCGGCAACGGCTACGTCGACGACGGTCCGATCGCGCGGCTGTTTCGCGAAGCGCCCGTCAACTCGATCTGGGAAGGCTCGGGCAACGTGATGTGCCTCGACGTGCTGCGCGCGGTGTCGCGCGAGCCCGACGCGGCCGCCGCGCTGTTCGCCGAACTCGCCGACCTCGGCGCGGGCGAACCGCGCATTCGCGCGGCGCTCGACACGCTGCGCGCGATGCTGGCGGCGCCGGCCGACATGCTGGAGGCGTCGGCGCGTCTGTTCGCGCAGCGGCTCGCGCTGGTCGCGCAGGCGTGCCTGCTGCGGCGCGAGGCGCCGGCGGCGGTGTCGGACGCGTTCATTGCGACGCGGCTCGGCGAATCGTCCTGGGGAAGGATTGCGGGCGGTTTCGATCCGCGGGCGATCGATGTCGGGGCGTTGCTCGGGCGGGCGTATCCGGGCTGATGGGGCGCTTCACCGCGCGATTCGGTCGGGGGCTACCAATGGTATCTCGCTTGCAGGTGTGATCGCGCCGGTGTTTGCGCCGGAGAGCGCACGTGCAGGTGATCGAGCGACCTGGGTGATGTCATCGCAAGCCGGTTGGGTCGGCGTCCAGGTCGTTCCAATTTACAGTTTGTGAACCTTGCGTCCGCCGACAAGCCGCGCCGGCTCAGAGATTCGCCCCGTCACCGCCAATCTCGAAAAATATCCATTCAATCAATGTATTAACTTCGTTGCCTTGAAGGCACCGTTATTCAACGGAATGCCTTTCTATATTGTCACGTCGTATCTGATCAATTGAAAATGAACGCTCAGGAATATCCTCGACTTTTCACCATTTAGGGTCATATCTAGGGCAGGATTCGGACCTCTGGGGAAATACCTTCGACGAAATCATCACATGCTACAAAAACGAAAGCACGCGAGCGGAAGCACTCGAATTGCTGCACGAAATAGAGTCATTTCAGCAGCGTTTTAGTTCCGATCTGGATGAAGTGTTCCTGGAAGCCTACGGGCATGATTTCAATCCCAAACTGCGGGGATTCACCACTGCGTCCTTTTTCGACGCTCTGCAGAAAAACCTGCAATAGCAGCCATCAAATTCGCGGCGCGGAACTGCTCGGCGAGTAAAAAACAAACCTGCCGCATGCGTGGCCTATACGATAGAAAAAATAGAACTAGTAATATAAATTAGCAATACTTAATCATACTTGTCCGATTGATCGATGTTTCTTATCTGGAATAGCGTCTCTAGGCTGTCGTTCCATTTACTGAAACGGGGAATCCGGATGAATAACGAACACAAAGCACCGACCTATCTTTTCGCTACCGTTGGCGTACTCACGGACCGCGGCGGACGCGTCACCACCGCAACCAGCAGCCTGACGTTGGCCGGACTGGAAGTGGCCTGCGTGGGGGACGTGGTGACCTACGACGACGGTAGCGAAGCCGCGATCATCGACGGTGCGGGAAACAACCATAGCGGGGGCAACCCGTTCGCGTTGGTCGGCAGCCGATTGAGCAATGGCGACCGCATTATCGAAACGCTGCGCACCTCATGGGGCATTCACGTGCCCAATGGGCAAAGCGTTGAGGGGTTGTTCGATCCGACCTACGTACCGCCGTCCTCAGCGCCTGCCTACAGGCTGGCAGTACGTGGCGCGACAACAGCGCGCGGCGGCGCATTGCGCGAACCGTCCAGCACATGGGAAGTCGCACCACACTTGGGCAAGGCTGCTGTATTGGGCGATCTGGTCCACTATCCGGACGGCTCAACCGCGCGCGTCATAAGCGGTCTGGGTTTGGCCGACAGGCCCGACTTTGCACCACTCGCATTCGTCGGCAGTGAACTCGATAACGGCGACACGATCACCGATAGTCCGGAACGACAGGGCGCGGCAGCGTCCGTTGCATTTAGTGTCGTCACCCGCCCGCCCATGTCTCACTGAGGCAGTTCCCATGATCCGCTACTTTCTTGCCAAAGGCGACCGCGCCGGGAATGCGGTGATTATCGAAGGCCTCGACACCGTGACCTGTTCCAATCCGCCGCCCAGCGTCCCTATCGCCACGCTCGACATGAAGACCTACTGCTCGGCTTGCAAGCGCGAAGGATACATCGCACCGCAAGGACCGCGCTGGCCTGGTACCGGCCCGAACGGCAAACAATGGGCGTTAAGCGGGGATATCAATGTTTGCGGATGCAATCCACCGCCGATCTTCCATGCCGAACGCGGCATGCGGATGATTTTCACTGCGGGAGAGGCTGCGATGCTAAATAGGCGCAATCCCGATGCAACCGGCCGCTCGTTTGCTCGATCGGTTGCCGTACATGACCAGCAATTCACCTTGCTCGATGACACCCGCCTCCCGCTCGCGAACATCCGCTATCGAATCGTTACCGACACCGGGCAGATCTTCTCAGGCACGACCGATACGGCCGGGCAGACGCGGCGAATCGTTACCGATGCGTCGGCATCCCTGAAAATCTATACGACGGAACATTAAAGTAATGAAGAATTTTGATATAAATGATGGCGGGGAATGGTTCCTCGTACACTCGGGTGCAATCACCAACACCAATCCCGGGTCGATGGTGGAAGTCACGATCAATACCGAAAGAATATGTCAAAACATGACAAACAAGGAGTTCCGAGAAATGGTATTGAGCAAGCGCGATCATGCCGTTTCTTTCGTGGATAAAAGAATCAAGGATTTGCAGCGCTGGTCCGATGCTGATAGAGCACGCGTACTACAGTGGTTCGGCAAAACAGACGAAGACACCCGCATGACGCTATTAAGAGGGTTGACTGCAATTTCCCGAGTGCTGAAAACACTCACTGGCTACAATTTTACGCGATGGGATAGCGAGCGCTTCAAGCATATTGGGTGCGTTCCAAACCCGAATAAGTCCGGGGTCGCCGCATCAGTGTGCTCGCCGGATACCGTGACCCACACAATCGCAATACATCCCGATTTTTGTACGATGCGCGATTTTTCATGGGAAAAGGATTCCGTAGTTTCCACTCTAATTCATGAGGTGAGTCACTTTGACGACACAATGGGAACCCGGGATCATCGATACTTTATGGAGGAGTGCTTGACGCTCGGAGCCGAAAGTCCGAATCAAGCAATCAACAATGCCGACAGTATTGCGGGATACGTAATTTACAATGCTTAAGTTTACTCTTACCCTGAGCCTTCTCACCTCCAATCCAGCATTTTCATGCATCGCCAGCGAGAATTTTGACATCTACTTCTCGAGAGATAGCTCGAGCATATCGAATGCCGAGATCGCCCGTATTGCAAAATGGACGGCCGATCAAAAAATCAGTTACGCAAATCACTTCGCCAAAGAAACGACGCTGATCAGCGGTCATGCGGAGGAAAGTGAACAGAGAGCACCGGCCCTTGCGCAATCAAGAATGCAGGCCGCGTATGCGCTGCTGGAGCAACTGGATTTTTTACGCGGAACCATCAAGACGAGCGCTCGCGTCTATTCGCATGGCGACGTAGACGATGGGCGGCGTGTGGAAATTTCCTTCCTGCCCGATTGCCCCAACAAGTGCTGTGACGGCAAGTAACGTCATGCCGTCGCCAGTCACGGCGATAACTGCTTCACCAAAGAAAAAGCCACCCGGCCCAACGGCCCGGTGGCTTTTTCGCATGATCGGCGTGGCAGCGGCATGCGCCGCCGCCCGCATCACATCACTGGCGGCTTACTTCCCGCCGATGCTCTTCAGCGGCTTCCACTCGCCCTTCTCGACCTTGTACATCGTGATGCCGCCGTTCTTCAGGTCGCCCTTCGCGTCATACGCGACGTGCGTCGACGTGACGCCCGCCATGTCGCTCTTCGCGAGCACCGGCAGGTACTTCGCCGGATCGGTCGAATCGGCCTTCTTCATCGCGTTCAGCATCGCCATCGCGCCGTCGTACGCGTACGGCGAATAGGTCTGCACTTCTTCGCCGAAACGCTTCTTGTACTTGTCGGCGTAGGTCTTCCCGCCCGGCATCTCCTCGAGCGGGAGGCCAGCCAGCGAAGCAATCGTGCCTTCCGCCGCGTTGCCCGCGATCTTCAGGAACGTCGGCGTCTTCACCATTTCGCCGCTCATCAGCGGAGCGCTGATGCCGAGCGTCTTCATCTGCTTGACCATCGGCGCTGCCTGCGAATCCGCGCCGCCGTAGTAGACGAGGTCCGGCTTCGTCGCCTTGATCTTGGTCAGGATCGCCTTGAAGTCGACTGCCTTGTCGTTCGTGAATTCACGGTCGACGATCGTCGCGCCGCCGGCCTTCGCGGCCTTCTCGAACTGGTCGGCGAGACCCTGGCCGTACGCCGTACGGTCGTCGACGATCGCGATCTTCTTCAGGCCGAGATCCTTCGACGCGAACGTGCCCGCCACCGAGCCCTGCTGCGTGTCGGACGTCATCATGCGGAAGGTCGTCTTGTAGCCTTGCTGCGTGTATTCCGGCGCCGTCGCCATCGCGATTTCCGGAATGCCGGCGTTCGCGTAGATGCGCGATGCGGGGATCGTCGTGCCCGAGTTGAAGTGGCCCAGCATGCCCTTGATGCCGTCGTCGACGAGCTTCTGCGCGACCGTCGTGCCCGTGCGCGGGTCGGCCTGGTCGTCCTGCGTGCTCAGCACGAACTTCACGGGCTTGCCGCCGATCTTCGGGTTCGTCGCGTTGAAATCTTCCAGCGCGAGCACGATCCCGTTCTGCATATCCTTGCCGTAGTGCGCCTGCGCGCCCGTCATCGGCCCTGCGTAACCGATCTTCACGTCATCCGCATGGGCCGTCCCCGCCAGCGACATGACCGCGACGAACGTCGCGCCTGCCACCTTTTTCATCGTGTGTTGCATAGCATCTCCTTGGTACCAGGGTAAATGGAGCGGCTTCGGGATCGCCTTGCCGCTTCCTTTGTTTGATCCGAACGGCAAGGATGGTCAGCCGATCGTCATCAAATTTGCATTGCCGCCGGCCGCCGCCGTATTCACGCTCACCGAGCGCTCCGTCAGCAGCCGTTCCAGCGCGTAATCTTCCGCATCGCCGTTCTCGAACGCGCCCACCGATACGCCCTGCACCGATACGATCGGGCCCGGCCGCTGCGCGACGTCCTTCACGAGCGTCTGCAGTTCGTCGCTGTCGCCTTCGAACAGCACCGCGTCGAACGGCGCGTCGGCCTGCTTGCGCACCGCCGCGTGCGCCTTCAGCGACGCGGGCAGCGCGGCGACCAGCGCCTCGCCGGCAGCACCGGCGAACAGCGCGCGGTTGCCGGTGGCCAGCACCGCGGCGAACTGCGCACGCGCGCCGCCCGGCGTCGCCGCGACACACAGCACCGTGCCGCGCGGGCCGAGTGTATACGTGTTTCGCTCGCCCGTCGGCCCGGTCAGCACGGCAGTCGCGCCGGCCGGCACCTGCGCGAGATAGCCGTCGCACCGTGCGGCCAGCGCCGGTTCGCGCTGCTCGATCAGCCAGTCGCGCAGCGTCGTGAGCGCTGCCGCCGGGTTGCCGCGTGCATCGCCTTCGACCGCGCCGTCCGCGATCAGCATCTGCGCGAGCGAGCGCGGCAGGCCCGACGGACGCGTCGCGAGCAGGCGCTGCAGGTACAGCGCGCCGCCGGCCTTCGGGCCGGTGCCCGACAGCCCTTCGCCGCCGAACGGCTGCACGCCGACCACCGCGCCGATCACGTTGCGGTTCACGTAGATGTTGCCGACGTGCGCGTTCGAGATCACGTGCGCGATCGTCTCGTCGATCCGCGTGTGGATGCCCAGCGTCAGCCCGTAACCGGTCGCGCGGATCTGTTCGAGCAGCTTGTCGAGCTGGCTGCGGCGATAGCGCACCACGTGCAGCACGGGGCCGAACACTTCGCGCTTCAACTCGTCGATGCTGCCGATCTCGATCAGCGTCGGCGGCACGAACGTGCCGTGCGCGCATGCATCGGGCATCGGCAGTTGCGTGACCGCGTGGCCCTTGTCCTTCATCGCCGCGACGTGCGCGTCGATCGTCTGCTTCGCTTCACCGTCGATCACCGGGCCGACGTCCGTCGACAGCCGGTCCGGGTTGCCGAGCGCCAGCTCGTGCATCGCGCCCTTGAGCATCGTCAGCGTGCGGTCCGCAACGTCGTCCTGCAGACACAGAACGCGCAGCGCCGAGCACCGTTGACCGGCCGAGTCGAACGACGACTGCATCACGTCCGCGACGACCTGCTCCGCGAGCGCCGACGAGTCGACGATCATCGCGTTCTGGCCGCCCGTTTCGGCGATCAGCGGGATTGGCTTGCCGTCCGGGTCGAGGCGCGCGGCGAGCGTCTTGTTGATCAGGCGCGCGACTTCGGTCGAGCCGGTGAACATCACCGCGCGCGTACGCGGATCGGCTACCAGCGCCGCGCCGACGGTCTCGCCCGTGCCCGGCAGCAGCTGCACCGCGCCGGCCGGCACACCGGCCTCGCGCAGCAGGCGCACGGCCTGCGCGGCGATCAGCGGCGTCTGTTCGGCCGGTTTCGCGAGCACCGTGTTGCCGGCGGCGAGCGCCGCGGCGACCTGGCCCATGAAGATCGCGAGCGGGAAGTTCCACGGGCTGATACAGACGACCGGGCCCAGCGGACGGTGCGTGTCGTTCGAGAATTCGTCGCGGATCTGCGCGGCGTAGTAGCGCAGGAAGTCGACCGCTTCGCGGATCTCCGCGATCGCGTTCGGCAGCGACTTGCCGGCTTCGCGCACGATCAGGCCCATCAGCGTGTGCATCTGCGCTTCGAGCAGGTCGGCCGCGCGCACCAGGCAATCGGCGCGCGCGTCGACCGGCGTCGCCTGCCAGATCGGCGCGGCGGCCACCGCGTGCGCGAGCGCCGCGCTCACGTGTTCGGCCGTCGCTTCGCTGACCGTGCCGACCAGGTCGCGCTGGTCGGCCGGATTGCGCACGTCGCGGGCCGGTGCGTCGGCGAGCGTGTCGTCGGCGAGCATCGGCGCCGCGCGCCACGGGAAATGCGCGCTCGCGAGCAGCGCGGACGACAGCGACGCGAGACGGTGTTCGTTCGACAGATCGAGGCCCATCGAGTTGGGACGCTCGTCGCCGTACAGGTTGCGCGGCAGCGGGATCTTCGCGTGCGGCGCGCCGAGCGGCACGACCTTCGACGCTTCGTCGACCGGATCGGCGACCAGTTCCTTCACCGACACGGTTTTATCCGCGATGCGGTTCACGAACGACGTGTTCGCGCCGTTCTCGAGCAGGCGGCGCACCAGGTACGCGAGCAGCGTCTCGTGCGTGCCGACCGGCGCGTACACGCGGCACGGACGGTTCAGCTTGTCGCGGCCGGTGACTTCCTCGTACAGCGGCTCGCCCATCCCGTGCAGGCACTGGAATTCGTACTGGCCCGGGTAGTAGTTCTGGCCCGCGAGATGGTAGATCGCGGCCAGCGTGTACGCGTTGTGCGTCGCGAACTGCGGATACACGGCATCCGGCGCCGCGAGCAGCTTCTTCGCGCATGCGAGGTACGACACGTCGGTGTAGATCTTGCGCGTGTAGACCGGATAGCCTTCGAGGCCGTCGACCTGCGCGCGCTTGATCTCGGTATCCCAGTACGCGCCCTTCACGAGCCGGATCATCAGGCGGTGACGGCTGCGGCGCGCGAGATCGATCAGGTAGTCGATCACGAACGGGCAGCGCTTCTGGTAGCCCTGCACGACGAAGCCGATGCCGTTCCAGCCCGCGAGATCCGGGTCGAAGCACAGCGCCTCGAGCAGATCGAGCGACAGCTCGAGCCGGTCGGCTTCTTCCGCGTCGATGTTCAGGCCGATGTCGTAGCGGCGAGCGAGCAGCGCGAGTGCGCGCACGCGCGGCAGCAGCTCGCTCATCGTGCGGTCCTGCTGCGAGCGCGAGTAGCGCGCATGCAGCGCCGACAGCTTGATCGAGATGCCCGGGCCTTCGTAGATGCCGCGGCCGCCGGCCGCCTTGCCGATCGCGTGGATCGCCTGTTCGTACGACGCGTAATAGCGCTGCGCGTCCTCTTCGGTCGTCGCCGCTTCGCCGAGCATGTCGTACGAGTAGCGAAAGCCGCGCGCTTCGTACTTGCGGCTGTTCGCGAGCGCTTCGGAAATCGTCTCGCCGGTGACGAACTGCTCGCCCATCAGGCGCATCGCCATGTCGACGCCCTTGCGGATCAGCGGCTCGCCGCCGCGGCCGATCAGGCGCGTGAGCGCCGACGACAGCCCGGCTTCGCTGTTGGTCGTCACGAGCTTGCCGGTGATCATCAGCCCCCAGGTCGCCGCGTTCACGAACAGCGACGGCGCGTGGCCGACGTGCGAGCGCCAGTCGCCCTTGCTGATCTTGTCGCGGATCAGCGCATCGCGCGTCGCCCGGTCCGGAATGCGCAGCAGCGCTTCGGCGAGACACATCAGCGCGACGCCTTCCTGGCTCGACAGCGAGAACTCGTGGATCAGCCCTTCGACGCCGCCGCCCGAGCTTTTCTCGCGCAGCGCCTCGACGAGCTTCGTCGCGAGCGCCTGCACGTCCGCCTGCAGGTTCGCGGGCAGACGCGCCTGGCCGAGCAGGAACGGCACGCATTCCGGCTCGGGCCGGCGGTACGCGGCCGTGATCGCCGCGCGCAGCACCGATTGCGGCTGCACGTTCTGCGCGAACTCGAGGAACGGATGCGGCGAGTTGTCGTCGTCGCCGTCCGCCGCCTGACCGTCGGCAAGCTCCGTCACGCCGCTGTGCCCCGACAGCTCGGGCGGCAGCTGGCCGTGCTCGATCCGCTCGAGATACGCGAAGATCGCCTGCTTGATCAGCCAGTGGGGGGTGCGCTCGAGACGCGCGGCGGCGTCCTTGAGGCGCGAGCGGAGAAGGTCGTCGACTTTGACGCCGAGAGTCGTGCTTGCCATGGTGGGTTCGTGCGCCGGTGCGAGCCCGGCAATGTGGTGTGAGAGGATGCGCGAAATCCTACGGCACGCAATAAAAAGGTGCAACCAAATTGCGAGGCAGGTTGCACCCATGAGTTAGCCAATATAATCAGCCACTTATGTGGTTGCAACCTAGGAGTTGCCCGTGGTCGGAGGATCGGTGTTTTCCCTGAGCGGCCCGGTTCGGCACACGTGCGCCGCCTTCCGCGCCGGTGGCGGCGGTCGAAAACGGGTTGCACTGGGGTGACGGCGGGTGCGGCGCTCGGGTGCGCCCGGGCGGCGTGAGACGATTCGACGGCGCCCGGCCCGGCGGCCGGGGCGTCCATGCGGCAGCGCGAAAGCGCGGCGCTCGCGCGAGCGCCGCTCAGATATCCAGCGGATCGACCTCGACGCTCCACCGCTGCACGCCCTTCAGTGCACGCAGCGCCGGCTGCCATGCGCGCAGCGCATGCTGCAGCGCCGCCCGCGATGCGCTTTCGAGGAGCAACTGCGCGCGGTGGACGTTCGCGACCTTGACGATCGTCATCGGCACCGCGTCGTAAACGGTCACGCGATCGGCGCCCGGCAGCCCCGGCAGCGCGGCCGCCGCTTGCAGCAGGAACGCGAGCGCCGCATCGAGCGTGCGCCCTTCGGCGCGCAGCAGCGCCTGGTAGACGAACGGCGGCAGGTGCGCGTCGCGGCGCTCGCCGAGCGTCGAATTCGCGAAGCCGACGTAGTCCTGGCGCCCGAGCGCGTGGTACAGCGCGTGGCGCGGGTAGCGCGTCTGCACGAGCACCTCGCCCGGCAGCCCGGCGCGGCCCGCGCGGCCGCTCACCTGCATCAGCTGCGCGAACAGCCGTTCGCTCGCACGGAAGTCGTGCGAGAACAGCGCGGTGTCGGCGTTGAGCACGCCGACGAGCGACACGCGCTGGAAATCGTGCCCCTTCGCGATCATCTGCGTGCCGACCAGGATGTCGACCTCGCCCGCGTGCACATCGGAAAAGAGCGCCTGCGCGCTGCCCTTGCGCCGCGTGCTGTCCGCGTCGATGCGCAGCACGCGCGCACCCGGCACGGCCTCGGCGAGCGCCTCCTCGATGCGCTGCGTGCCGCGCCCAAGCGGCGCGATGTCGACGTTCCCGCACTCGGGGCACGACCGCGGAATGCGCGCCTCCCAGCCGCAATGGTGGCAGCGCAGCGCGTGCTCGGGCTTGTGCAGCACGACGTACGCGCTGCAGCGCGGGCAGCCCGCAACCCAGCCGCATGCATCGCACGCGAGTTGCGGCGCGTAGCCGCGCCGGTTCAGGAAGACGAGGCTCTGTTCGCCGCGCTCGAGCCGCGACTTCAGCGCCGCGACGAGCGGCCCCGACAGCCCGCCCATCGACGCGCGTCCGCGCCGCCGCTCCTCTTCGAGGTCGATCAGCCGCACGGAAGGCAGCGTCGCGTCGGCCACCGCGCGGCGCGACAGCGTGAGCCGCGTGTAGCGGCCCTGCTCGGCCTGCCACCAGCTTTCGAGCGACGGCGTCGCCGAGCCGAGCACGACCGTGATGCCGAGCTGCTTCGCGCGCCACACGGCGAGATCGCGCGCCGAATAGCGCAGCCCTTCCTGCTGCTTGTATGCGGGTTCGTGCTCCTCGTCGACGACGACCAGCGCGAGCGTCGGCATCGACGCGAGCACCGCGAGGCGCGTGCCGAGCACGATCCGCGCGCGGCCCGTGTGCGCCGCGAGCCAGTTGCGCGCCCGCTCGCCTTCGGCGAGCCCGCTGTGCAGCGTGACGATCGCATCGTCGGCGAGTGCGCCCGCGAAGCGCGCGCGAAACGCGGCTTCGAACTGCGGCGTCAGGTTGATTTCGGGGACGAGCACGAGCGCCTGCGCGTCCGGCCGCGCATCGAGCAGCGACGCGAGCGCGTGCAGATAGACCTCGGTCTTGCCGCTGCCCGTCACGCCGTGCAGCAGGAACGGCGCGAAACCCTGCGCGGCGCGGATCGCGTCGAGCGCCTCGGCCTGCTGGTCCGTGAGCGCCGGCGGCACGGTTCGTCCACCGGCTGCCAACAGGTTATCCACAGCTTTGGGCACAGGCGCGTCGGCCCAGCCGATTTCCTCGACGTCGACCCAGCCGCGCGCCGCCCAGTCGTCGAGCGTCGCGGCCGCCTTCGGATGCAGCGCGCGCGCGTCGGGCAGCGCCAGCGAGCCGATGTCGACCAGCGCCTGCGCGAGCCGCCGCAGCGCGGCGCCGCGCGCGGGCAACGCATCGGGCAGCGCCGCGCGGCCGGCCTCCGTCGGCCGGTAGCGCACCTCCGGCGCGAGCAGCCGCCCCCAGCGCCCGGCATCGCGCAGCGCCTGCGGCAGCGCCGGCAGCGCGACTTCGCCGCGCCCGCGCTGGTAGTAATCGGCGGCGAACGATACGAGCGCGAGCCACTCCGCCGACAACGGCGGCAAGTCGGCGCAGATCGCGTCGACCGCGCGCAGTCGCGACGGCGGCACGTCGGTGTGAGTCGTCACTTCGCAGACGAGGCCAACCGCCTGCCGCTTGCCGAACGGCACCTGCACGAGCGTGCCCGGCACGGGCGCCGGTTGCGCGTCGCAGCGGTAGTCGAACAGGGTGGCGAGCGGATGATCGAGCGCGACGCGCAGATAGGTACCGCTCATCGCGGCGCTCCGGCGGCATGCGCCGCACGCGTGTGGACGGCCGGGAGCCTCGCCCGCGGCGAGGCGGCGAACTTAAAGTAAAACTTCAGATTCCGCGCTAAGTTTTGGATTCGCATTAGGAATCGCCGTATACCCTGCCCAGCCTGTGGATAACTTTGTTGAGAACTCGACGCTCGCCGGCCGCAACGCGCGCGGGGCCGCGCTTTCCGCTGATTTTGGCCGCGTGTTGCGGCGCCCCGCGGAGCCTTATTCCATAAGGCTGCTATTCAAATGACCGAACCATAGCAAGACGAATTGACCGATACGGGGCTCTACCGCGCTGCAACGTGGAAAATGTGTATAAGTCAAGTCTTGACAAGCACTGAAGCGGCGACCGGTGCGGGGTTGCGCCCTGTTTAGTTGCAGCAACGAAACGTCGTCACGCCGCAGCGCAACATGACGGCGCCGCGATCAGCCCGCAGCACCCCGCCGGATCGCGCGGCTGTGGCTGTGCACTTCGTCGACGAGTTCCGCGACGTGATCGGGCGACGTGAATTGCGAAATGCCGTGCCCGAGGTTGAATACGTGGCCCGGATGGTTGCCGTAGCTGTCGAGCACCGCGCGCGCCTGTTCGCGCACCGCGGCGGGCGGCGCAAACAGGATCGTCGGATCGAGGTTGCCCTGCAGCGCGACGCGCCCGGCGACGCGCTCGCGCGCCGTGCCGAGATTCACCGTCCAGTCGAGCCCGACCGCGTCGACGCCGGTCGCCGCGATTTCCTCGAGCCACAGCCCGCCGCCCTTCGTGAACGTGATCACCGGCACGCGCTCGCCGTCGTGCTCGCGCTTGAGCTGCGACACCACGCGGCGAATGTAGTCGAGCGAGAAACGCTGGTACGCGCCGTCCGCCAGCGCGCCGCCCCACGTATCGAAGATCATCACGGCCTGCGCGCCGGCTTCGATCTGCGCGTTCAGGTACGCGGCCACCGCCTGCGCGTTCACGTCGAGGATCCGGTGCATCAGGTCGGGGCGCGAATACGCCATCGACTTCACCGTGCGGAAATCGTCCGACCCGCCGCCTTCGACCATGTAGCACGCGAGCGTCCACGGGCTGCCCGAGAAACCGATCAGCGGCACGCGCTGGCGGCCCTGGCCATCGGTCAGCGCGCGGCGGATCTCGCGCACGGCGCCCGTCACGTAGCCGAGCGTTTCCTCGATGTCCGGCACCGCGAGCTTCGCGACGTCGGCCTCGGTGCGCACCGGATGCGCGAACTTCGGCCCTTCGCCGACCTGGAAGTCGAGGCCGAGGCCCATCGCGTCGGGGATCGTCAGGATGTCCGAGAACAGGATCGCGGCGTCGAGCGGAAAGCGCTCGAGCGGCTGCAGCGTCACTTCGGTCGCGTAGTCGGGCTGCTTCGCGAGACCGAGGAAGCTGCCGGCGCGCGCGCGCGTCGCGTTGTATTCGGGCAGGTAGCGGCCGGCCTGGCGCATCAGCCAGATCGGCGTGTAGTCGGTCGGCTCGCGCAGAAGCGCACGCAGGAAGGTGTCGTTGAGCAGGGTATGGGCCACGGTAGGAGCGACGATGCGAGGGCAAAGCGGCATTTTACCGGACAGCCGCCGCCAGGCCGCGCATGCCGACGCAATGGCGGCCATATGACGCGCGCGATGGCTCCGTTATGATCGGACGCTCATATCGAACGCAACGAAGGAGGAGACCGATGAAGCCATTCGCCACACTCGCCGCGACCGCATTGCTTTGCTGCGCCGCCGCGCACGCGCAGACCGGCGCGGGCGCCGCCGCACCCGCTTCCGCGGCGGCCGCTTCCACGGCGGCCGGCGCGTCGCGGCTCGACGACGTCATCGCGCGCGGCACGCTGCGCGTGTGCACGACGGGCGACTACAAGCCGTATTCGTACTATCGTGCGGACGGCCGCTTCGAGGGCATCGACATCGACATGGCCGAATCGCTCGCGAAGTCGCTCGGCGTGAAGACCGACTTCGTGAAGACGAGCTGGCCGAGCCTCACCGGCGACTTCGTTGCGAAATGCGACATCGCGGTGGGCGGCGTCTCGACGACGCTCGAGCGCCAGAAGCGCGCGTTCTTCACGCAGCCGTACGTCGTGGACGGCAAGACACCGATCGTGCGCTGCGCGGATGCCGACAAATACCAGACCGTCGCGCAGATCGACCGGCCCGAAACGCGCGTGATCGTGAACCCGGGCGGCACCAACGAGCGGTTCGCGAAGCAGTTCTTCACGCACGCCACGCTGTCCGTCTATCCGGACAACGTAACGATCTTCAAGCAGATCCTCGCAGGCAAGGCGGACGTGATGGTGACGGATGCGTCCGAGACGCTGCTGCAGCAAAAGCTGAATCCGGGCCTGTGCTCGGTGCATCCGGACAAGCCGTTCCAGTTCGGCGAGAAGGCGTACATGGTGCCGCGCGGCGACGTCGTGTTCCAGCAGTACGTCGACCAGTGGCTGCATCTCGCGCTGTCGACCGGCGAATACCGGGCGGTTTCGGACAAGTGGCTGAAGTGAGCGGGTTCGCGCGCGGCGGTCGGTAACGGGCACCGACCCCGCCGCCGCCCCGCGAAAGTCGCTGCGCGGCGGCGGCCGAAGGGCCGCCGTTACACTTCGACGCGGTGCGCCGGCGCCGCCAAACCGGCCCGAAGCCGCCGAATCGGCCGAACGGCCGACTTTCGCGGCCGCCGATCACGTTTCAAAATCTTTCCGACGAATGAATCGTCATGCGCGATATCGGCCGAACCGCGCATTTTGTCGCGTGCAAATCGGCAGTTCGTCGAGCCGGATACGCATGAAAAACGCATCGCGTGCATGCGCTGAAAACGCTGCGGAAAATATGGGTAAAAATGACTCTTTTCGCGCCCTCAAAAACAGCAAAAAATCCCGGAAAGCCTTATCTGGCGGGCGTTACAACCTGAAACACTTTGTTACCGCGACAGGTCATTAATTCGCCCACAATGGCCTCAACGGTTTCAACACGGATGCGGTCTCGTGTGCCAAGTGTGAGCGGACGCGAAGCGCTGCGAGCCAGTCGGTCACGTACCGAAGCCCTTCCGGGGGGCATCCCTGTTGGAGTCGTTTCCGGCCCCCCGCCGGATTCGGTTTCATCTTTGGTCTCCTCGCGCTAACCCCGTAGCGTGTGGTTTTTAGCGGGCTAATAAGCCCGCTTTTTTTCGTCCATCGAAAGCGCAACGGCCCGCAGGCCGCCGCGTTTTCCCGCCTGCATGCCGCGCTATGCGGTCTTCTGCACGTCGAGCTTCAGCTCCTCGATCATCCGGTCGCGCATCACGAACTTCTGCACCTTGCCCGTCACCGTCATCGGCAGCTCGTCGACGAAGCGGATGTAGCGCGGAATCTTGTAGTGCGCGATCTGCCCGGTGCAGAACGCGCGCACGTCGTCCTCGGTCATCTGCTCGTCGGCGCGCAGCACGATCCACGCGCACAGCTCCTCGCCGTATTTCGCATCGGGCACGCCGAACACCTGCGCGCTCTGGATCTTCGGATGCCTGAACAGGAATTCCTCGATCTCGCGCGGATACACGTTCTCGCCGCCGCGAATCACCATGTCCTTCAGCCGGCCGACGATATTGCAGTAGCCGTGCGCATCGAGCGTCGCGAGGTCGCCCGTATGCATCCAGCCGTCCACCAGCACCTCGCGCGTCTTCGCGTCGTCGTCCCAGTAGCCGAGCATCACCGAATAGCCCTTCGTGCACAGCTCGCCCGTCGCGCCGACCGGCACGATGTCGCCGCTCGGATCGATGATCTTCACTTCCAGATGCGGCTGGATTCGCCCGACCGTCGTCGTGCGCTTCTCCAGCGGATCGTCGGTCGAGCTCTGGAACGACACGGGGCTCGTCTCCGTCATCCCGTACGCGATCGTGATTTCCGACAGGTGCATCTGCGATACCACACGCTTCATCGTCTCGATCGGGCACGGCGAGCCGGCCATGATCCCGGTGCGCAGCGTCGACAGGTCGAATTTCGCGAACTCGGGATGATCGAGCTCCGCGATGAACATCGTCGGCACGCCGTGCAGCGCGGTGCAGCGTTCGTCGGCCACCGCCGCGAGCGTCGCGACCGGGTCGAACGCTTCGCCGGGGAACACCATCGTCGCGCCCGTCGACACGCATGCGAGCACCGCGAGCACCATCCCGAAGCAGTGATACAGCGGCACCGGGATGCACAGCGAATCCTGCTCGGTAAAGCGCATCGCCATCGCGATGAAGCGCGCGTTGTTGACGACGTTGCGATGCGTGAGCGTCGCGCCCTTCGGGCTGCCCGTCGTGCCGCTCGTGAACTGGATGTTGATCGGCTCGCCGGCCGCGAGCGTCGCGCCGATCGCATCGAGCAACGCGGGATCGACGGCCTGACGGCCGCGCGCCATCACGTCCGTGAAGCGGAACATGCCGGCCGGCGCAACGTCGCCCATCGACACGATCGTGCGCAGGCTCGGCACGCGCGCCGCGTGCAGGTCGCCCGGTGTCGCGGTCGCGAGCTCCGGCGCGAGGGTCTGCAGCATCTCGACGTACGCCGACGTCTTGAAGCGCTCGGCAGCGATCACCGCCTTGCAGCCGACCTTGTTCAGCGCGTATTCGAGTTCCGACAACCGGTACGCAGGATTGATGTTGACGAGCACCGCGCCGATCCGCGCGGTCGCGAACTGCGTGAGCAGCCATTCGCTGCGGTTCGGCGACCAGATGCCGACACGATCGCCCTTCACGATGCCGAGCGCGGCGAGGCCCGCCGCGAGCACGTCGACCTCGTTCGCGAACGCGCGCCAGGTCCAGCGCACCTGCTGCTCGCGGAACACGACGGCCGGACGTTCGGGAAAGCGGCCCGCCGTGTCGAGCAGGAACCGGCTGATCGTCGCTTCGGAGAGCGGCACGTCGGTTGCGCCGCGCACGTACGACAAGCCGTTTTCGGGCGCGATCAGCGCCCCCACGCCAAGGTCTGCTGCCATGAATGTCTCCGTCCTTTTTGTCTGATCGGGCTGCGTGCGCGTACCGCACCCACGTCCGCCGCCTGGGTCGCAACGGACCGCCCTCACCGCGGAGATGATGCCGCGCTCCGCTGACGACACTCTGACATCAATTCGCGGCGGACGGATGAAATAGCACGACCGGACGGAATGATCCGGCCCGCAAAAAACCGACGAAACCGACGGGCGAAAAAAAAGCAGCCCGAAGGCTGCTTTCTTTCGCGGGATACGCGGCGCGGCTCAGTGCCGGCTGCGGATCTTCGCCAGACGCTGGATCGCCTCGAGCTGCGCCATGGCGGTCGCGAGCTCCGATTGCGCCTTTGCGAGGTCGAGGTCCGACTTCGCGTTCTGCAGCGTTTCCTCGGCACGCTTGCGCGCTTCCTCGGCTTTCGCCGCGTCGAGGTCCTTGCCGCGGATCGCGGTATCGGCGAGCACCGTCACGGCGCCCGGCTGCACTTCGAGAATGCCGCCTGCGACGAACACGAATTCGTCGTTGCCGCCCTCGACTTCGATGCGCACCGCACCCGGACGAATCCGGGTGATGAGCGGCGTGTGGCCCGGCAGAATGCCCAGCTCACCCGTTTCGCCCGGCAGCGCGACGAATTTCGCCTCGCCCGAGAAGATCTGCTCTTCCGCGCTGACGACGTCTACTTTGATGGTTGCCATATCGACTCCAATCTCATCCACGGGTTGAGCGTTTTGCGGCCGGCGCGCTCGGCCGGGATATACAGTCGGACTGTTAATCCCGGCCGGCACGCGCCGGCGTGCGACTCACTCAAGCCGTTACTGGATCTTCTTGGCCTTTTCGAAGGCTTCGTCGATCGTGCCGACCATGTAGAACGCCTGTTCCGGCAGGTGGTCGCACTCGCCGTCGACGATCATCTTGAAGCCGCGGATCGTTTCCTTCAGCGGCACGTACTTGCCCGGCGAGCCCGTGAACACTTCAGCAACGTGGAACGGCTGCGACAGGAAACGCTGGATCTTACGCGCACGTGCGACCGACAGCTTGTCTTCCGGCGACAGTTCGTCCATGCCCAGAATCGCGATGATGTCGCGCAGTTCCTTGTAGCGCTGCAGCGTCTGCTGAACGCGACGCGTGATCGAGTAGTGCTCTTCACCGATCACGTTCGGGTCGATCTGGCGCGACGTCGAGTCGAGCGGGTCGACCGCCGGGTAGATACCCAGCGAAGCGATGTCACGCGACAGAACGACGGTTGCGTCCAGGTGGCCGAAGGTCGTCGCCGGCGACGGGTCGGTCAAGTCGTCCGCAGGGACGTACACGGCCTGAACCGACGTAATCGAGCCCTTCTTGGTCGACGTGATGCGCTCTTGCAGCTTGCCCATTTCTTCAGCCAGCGTCGGCTGATAGCCCACTGCCGACGGCATACGGCCGAGCAGTGCCGACACTTCGGTACCGGCCAGCGTGAAACGGTAGATGTTGTCGACGAAGAACAGCACGTCGAGGCCTTCGTCACGGAAGTGCTCGGCCATCGTCAGGCCGGTCAGCGCGACGCGCAGACGGTTGCCCGGCGGCTCGTTCATCTGGCCGTACACCAGCGCGACCTTGTCGAGAACGTTCGAGTCCTTCATTTCGTGGTAGAAGTCGTTCCCTTCACGGGTACGCTCGCCCACGCCCGCGAACACGGAGTAACCGCCGTGTTCCTTCGCGATGTTGTTGATGAGCTCCATCATGTTGACGGTCTTGCCCACGCCGGCACCGCCAAACAGGCCAACCTTGCCGCCCTTTGCGAACGGGCAGATCAGGTCGATGACCTTGATACCCGTTTCGAGCAGCTCGGTCGACGGCGACAGTTCGTCGAACGCCGGAGCCTTCTGGTGGATCGAACGCGTATGTTCGCTTTCGATCGGGCCGGCTTCGTCGATCGGACGGCCGAGCACGTCCATGATCCGGCCGAGGGTCGGCTTGCCGACCGGCACCGAGATCGGCTTGGCCGTGTTCTTCACGGTCAGGCCGCGGCGCAGGCCGTCGGATGCACCCAGACAGATGGTGCGGACCACGCCGTCGCCCAGCTGCTGCTGGACTTCGAGCGTCAGTTCCGAGCCATCGAGAATAAGCGCGTCGTAGATCTTCGGCATGCTGTCGCGCGGGAATTCCACGTCGATAACGGCGCCGATGCACTGTACGATCTTGCCTTCTACCAAAGCAGCAGTACTCATCGCTTTTCCTTTAAATACCTGATTCTTTACTCGCGCAAAGGCGCAGTTGTCGTCCCGGGCGCGCGCTTAAACAGCGGCTGCGCCGCCGACGATCTCCGACAGTTCTTTCGTGATCGCGGCCTGACGGCTCTTGTTGTATACGAGCTGCAGTTCGCTGATCACCGTCTTCGCGTTGTCGGACGCGGCCTTCATCGCAACCATGCGCGCCGATTGCTCGGACGCCATGTTTTCCGCGACGGCCTGGTACACCAGCGCCTCGACGTAACGCACGAGCAGTTCGTCGACGACTGCCTGCGCGTCCGGCTCGTAGATGTAGTCCCACGACGTGGCCGGCGTACCGTCATCGGCTTCGAAGTGTTCCGACGACAGCGGCAGCAGCTGCTCGATCACGGCTTCCTGCTTCATCGTGTTGACGAAGCGCGTGTACGCGATATAAACGGCCGACAGCTTGCCTTCCGAGTACAGGTCGAGCTGCGTCTTCACCGCGCCGATCAGCTTGTCCAGATGCGGGGTGTCGCCGAGGTGCACGACCTGCGACATCACCTTCGCGCCGAAGCGGTTCAGGAACCCGAGGCCCTTGCCGCCGATTGCGGTGGCTTCGACCTTCTGGCCCTTCTCTTCCAGCTCCTTGAACTTCTGCACCGTCGCACGCAGCACGTTGGTGTTCAGACCGCCGCACAGCCCCTTGTCCGTCGTGACGAGGATGATGCCGGCCGTCTGCGCGCCTTCGTTCGCCACCATGAACGGGTGGCGGTACTCCGGGTTCGCACGGCTCATGTGCGCGGCGATGGCACGGACCTTGTCCGCATACGGACGAGCGGCGCGCATGCGTTCCTGCGCGCGACGCATCTTCGATGCGGCCACCATCTCCATCGCCTTCGTGATCTTGCGCGTGTTCTGCACGCTCTTGATCTTGCCGCGAATTTCCTTCATTCCAGCCATAGCTTGCTCCTTTGCGCCCCGAGTTAGCGCTTTGGCGCTTTACTCGGGGCTCATGCATCGCTCACCGAAGCGGCACGGGCGCGTCAGCACCCGCGCGGCCTCGGTGTGTCACTCGCGGATCAATAGGCACCGGACTTCTTGAAGGATTCGATCGCCGAGCGCAGTGCGCCTTCGTCGTCCTTCGAGAGATCCTTGGTGTCTTCGATGCGCTTGATGAGGTCAGCGTGGCTGGTCTTCAGGTTTTCGCGCAGGCCCTTCTCGAACGGCAGCACTTGCTTGACATCGAGGTCGTCGAGGTAGCCGTTGTTCGCGGCGTACAGCGACACGGCCAGTTCCCACACCTGCAGCGGCTGGTACTGCGGCTGCTTCAGCAGTTCCGTCACGCGGCGGCCGCGCTCGAGCTGCTTGCGGGTCGCTTCGTCGAGGTCCGATGCGAACTGCGCGAATGCGGCCAGTTCACGGTACTGTGCGAGGTCGGTACGGATACCGCCCGACAGCTTCTTCACGACCTTCGTCTGAGCGGCGCCACCGACGCGCGACACCGACACGCCGGCGTTGATTGCCGGGCGGATGCCTGCGTTGAACAGGTCGGTTTCCAGGAAGATCTGGCCGTCGGTAATCGAGATCACGTTCGTCGGAACGAACGCGGTCACGTCGCCAGCCTGCGTTTCGATGACCGGCAGTGCCGTCAGCGAGCCGCTCTTGCCCTTCACTTCGCCGTTCGTGAACTTCTCGACGTACTCTTCCGACACGCGAGCAGCACGCTCCAGCAGACGCGAATGGAGATAGAACACGTCGCCCGGGTACGCTTCACGGCCCGGCGGGCGGCGCAGCAGCAGCGAGATCTGACGGTATGCCCACGCTTGCTTGGTCAAGTCGTCATAGATGATCAGCGCGTCCTGGCCACGGTCGCGGAAGTATTCGCCCATCGTGCAGCCGGCGTACGGTGCGAGGTACTGCATCGCTGCCGAATCCGAAGCCGAAGCGGCGACGACGATCGTGTATTCCATCGCGCCCGTTTCTTCGAGCTTGCGAACCACGTTCATGATCGACGAAGCCTTCTGGCCGATCGCGACGTAGATACAGATCAGGTCCTTGCCCTTCTGGTTGATGATCGCGTCGAGCGCCACCGCGGTCTTGCCGCACTGACGGTCGCCGATGATCAGCTCACGCTGGCCACGGCCGATCGGCACCATTGCGTCGATCGACTTGATGCCCGTCTGCACCGGCTGCGACACCGACTTACGCCAGATCACGCCCGGGGCGATCTTTTCGATCGCATCGGTCAGCTTCGCGTTGACCGGGCCCTTGCCGTCGATCGGGTTGCCGAGCGCGTCGACCACGCGGCCGACGAGTTCCGGACCGACCGGGACTTCGAGAATGCGGCCCGTCGTCTTGACGACGTCGCCTTCCGAGATGTGTTCGTATTCGCCGAGAATCACCGCGCCGACCGAGTCGCGCTCGAGGTTCAGCGCGAGGCCGAACGTGTTGCCCGGAAACTCGAGCATTTCGCCCTGCATCACGTCCGACAGGCCGTGGATACGCACGATACCGTCGGTCACGGAGATCACGGTGCCCTGGTTGCGAACGTCTGCGCTCGCTTCAAGGCCCTGGATCCGGCTCTTGATCAGCTCGCTGATCTCAGAGGGATTGAGTTGCATTATTCGCTCCTGATAGTCAATTCTGTTGCGTGCCGGCGTGGCGCTCAGGCGGTCAACGCAGCCTGCATCGATGCAAGGCGCGCGCGAACCGAGGTGTCGAGCACTTCGTCGCCGACCGTCACGCGTACGCCGCCGATCAGCGACGAATCGACTTCGACCGTCGGTTTCAGCTTGCGCTTGAACTTGCGTTCGAGGCCCGAGACGAGACTGTCGAGATCCGCGCCGTTCAGCGGGAACGCGCTCACGATCTCGGCGTCGGCGGCACCTTCACGTTCGTTCTTGAGCGCCTCGAACTGCTCGGCAATTTCCGGCAGCAGCGCGATGCGATGATTGTCGACCAGCATCTGCACGAAGTTCTTCGCTTCCGCACCGGCCGCGAGCGGCGACTTGACCGCGGCAAGCAGCAACTCGGCTACTTGCGTGCGCGTCACCTTCGGGCTCGACGCGACCGACAGGACTTCCGGCAGACGCGCAACCTGGGCCAGCTCTTGCACGAGCGTGGACCAGGCGGCGATGTCACCGCCCTCGGCCACGCGGAACAGCGCTTCTGCGTAAGGGCGGGCGATGGTTGCAAGTTCGGCCATGATCAGAGCTCGGCTTTCAGTTGATTCAGCAGTTGGGCGTGGGCCGTTTGATCGACTTCGCGCTTCAGGATCTGCTCGGCGCCCTTCACGGCCAGCGTAGCGACTTCGCCACGCAGCGCTTCGCGCGCCTTCACGATTTGCTGTTCTGCTTCCGCCTTCGCCTGGGCGACGATGCGGGCGGCTTCAGCCTGGGCGTTGGCCTTGATTTCCTCGGCGACCGCCTGTGCACGCTTTTCAGCGTCGGCGATGCGCTGCTGGCCGTCGTTGCGGGCCTGCGCGAGTTCCTGGTCCACGCGCTTGTGCGCTGCGTCGAGTTCCGCCTTGCCCTTTTCGGCGGCGGCGAGGCCGTCGGCGATCTTCTTCGAACGTTCGTCGAGGGCGTTGATCAACGGCGGCCACACGAATTTCATCGTGAACCACGCGAGGACCAGGAACACGACCATTTGCGCAAACAGAGTTGCGTTGAGATTCACGGTGTTTCCTTATCTGCTATTCCGGAAAAATGAAACGGTAAGGCGCTCATCGAGTTGCATTCGATCAGCGCCCCAAGTCTCCGTTCCGCCCTGCGCCGGCTCACGCCGGACGCATATTTCCGAGGAACCTTAGCCTGCGAGCTTCGACAGGAGCGGGTTCGCGAACGCGAACAGCATTGCAACACCCACGCCGATCAGGAATGCCGCGTCGATCAGACCAGCCAGCAGGAACATCTTCGTTTGCAGCGGGTTGATGAGTTCCGGCTGACGTGCGCAGGCTTCGATGTACTTACCACCCATCAGCGCGATACCGATACAGGCGCCGATTGCACCCAGGCCGATGATGATGCCGATACCGATGGCGGTCAGACCCTGGATGTTGGCGATGTAAGCTTGCATGATCACTCCTTTGTGAAAAGACTTGGAACTGAGATTTAAAAAACTAAAACGGAAACTCTTTCTTGCACGCCGCGCTTAGTGCTTGTCGTGCGCCTGGCCGAGATACACCAGCGTCAGCATCATGAAAATGAATGCCTGCAACAGAACAATCAGGATGTGGAAGATTGCCCAGACGCTACCCGCGATCACATGACCAACGAAGCCGAGGAACGTTGCGTCGCCACCGAAGCTCCACATGCTGCCGAGCAGGGCGATCAACAGGAACAACAGCTCACCCGCGTACATGTTGCCGAACAGCCGCATGCCGAGCGAAACGGTCTTCGCAACGTATTCGACAATGTTGAGCGCGAGGTTCGGGATCCACAGCAGCGGGTGGCCGCCGAACGGGGCCGACAGCAGCTCATGCGCAAAGCCGCCCGCGCCCTTGATCTTGATGCTGTAGTAGATCATCAGGACGAACACGCCGAGCGCGATGCCGAGCGTGCCGTTCAGGTCGGCCGTCGGGACGATGCGATGGTGGGAAATCACGTCCGACAGACCGAGCAGGCCGATCACGCGGCCCGGCAGGTCGACCGGGAGGAAGTCGAGGGAGTTCATCAGCGCGACCCACACGAACACCGTGAGCGCGAGCGGAGCGATGAAGGTACGATTGCCGTGAACGATGGCCTTCGATTGGTCTTCGACCATCTCGACGAGCATCTCGATCGCGCACTGGAAGCGGCCCGGCACGCCCGACGTCGCCTTGCGGGCGGCCAGGCGCAGCAGGACGATCGTCACGATGCCGCAAACGATCGACCAGAACAGCGTGTCGAGATTCCAGACGTGGATGTCGAAAATCGACGTCTGATGCGAGGTGGAGAAGTTCTGCAAGTGGTGCGCAATGTACTCGGACGGATCCGGACCGCGCGTGCCTTCGCTAGCTGCCATATCGTTAATGCCACCCAAATTGTCGAAAATCGTTTTGCCCGTTCCGCAACACGCTATTGCGGGAACGGGCCGGTGCGGTTCGTTGTCGAAGCCGCACGCTGCTTGTTTCTTACCGCCAGGCCAGCGCGATCCAGTACGTCTTCAGCACGACGAGGTACGTGACGAGGAACGGCACCCAGTGCACGCCGGCCCAGCCGAACGCCACTGCAGTGAACATCCCGATCGTCAGAGCGAGCTTCAGGGCTTCGCCCATCACCCAGCTCATCACGGTGGCCGAGCCACCTGCCTTCAGTCGTGCCACGAATACCGCACTGGGCACCCAGCCAATCGCTCCGCCCAAGAACGCGGATTGCGCAGCGGCGCCCGGCGACTTCGAAAACAGCCACCACGCCAGCGTTGCAACCAGGGACAGAACCACTTGCGCGAGTACCACCTTATAGGGCGTCACGCGCGAGGGCTTGCTCACGTCCGGGCCGAACAGCGTTTCGGCTTCTGCCCGTGTGAGCGGAACGATGTTGTTATCTTGCTGCTCGGCATCCCAGTCATCATCGAATTCGCGCCGCTCGCCGGCCGCTGAAGCGGTGCGTTGCGTGCGCTGATCGTCGTGCCTGTCGTCCGGCGCCTGACCCGCCATCGCAATCTTCCGCAAAATCCTTGAACCCGGCCCCAAGCTTTCTGAAAGCTTTCAGGGGTGCCTAGCTAACAAATCCGGGCGATTGTAAGCGATAGTTGCAAGTGATTCAAGGCTTTAGACGCGACAAAAACCTGCGTAAAACGACGCCTCATCATGTGAAAAAAGCCGCGATTCGACGACGTACGATGACAGTTGTAAGGTCGCCTTTTCGCGCCGGTATTTCTTGCCCAAAAAAGTCCGGCGACGACGAAATAGCGAGGAAACGATGCCCGATGCGGGCGCTGGAGAGGCGGCACAATCGCCGCTGAAAATTCACTGTGGCGCGGTTCGCGGGCTCGCGCTGCGCGCGAAGCGCCGGGCAGGCAAAACCGGGGGATCGACAGTCGTGCCGAATGCGCGAAATCCGGACCGACGCCGGAGCGTCGAATCATCCAATCAGTTGTCATGCCGCCACAGTCGATCGACTGTGGATTGCGGCACTTATCAACAGCCCCGTCACCCGCGCGAATGCCGTGCGCCCCGTACCCACTTTCGCCCCGCTCAACCGAGCGCGAGCAGCCACGCGCCAAGTGCGGCGCTCGCGAACGCGAACGGAATCGAGACCAGGTGGAACGGCAGCCACATGCGCGGCTCCTTCGCGAGACGCACAGCGATCAGGTTCGCAAGCGAACCGATCGCAAAGCCGAAACCGCCGACCGAGACACCGAATGCGAGCGCGCGCCAGTCATGCGTGAACTCCGACAACAAGATCGCCGCCGGCACGTTGCTGATGCCCTGCGACAGTACGGCACCGGCCGCGAATACACGCAGCGGCGAATCGAGACTCGCATGCGCGATCGCATCGTGGATGACCGGCAGCGCAGCCGCGCTGCGCAGCACGATGAACATCAGCACGAAGATCAGCAACAGCAGCCAGTCGATCTTCAGGACTGCATCACGTTTGACGGCGAGCAGGACGACGGCGACACCGACGAGCCCCGGCAGCGGATGATGTGCATCCGCGAGCAGCACGAACGCCGCGAACAGCACGGCCGCGATCAGCGCGTGCACGCGTTGCACGGGAACCGTGGCGGCATCTCCGGACAGGTCGAGCGGCTTCGCGCGAAACATGCAGGCGGTCACTACGAGCAGCAATGCCATCAGCGCAATCGCGAGCGGCCCGAGCGTGACCACGAAGCGGCCGAACGACACGCCGCTCAATTGCCACAGGAAAAGATTCTGGGGATTGCCGAGCGGTGTCGCGACGGACCCCGCGTTGACGGCCAGCGCAACGACGATCACGAGGCGCCGGAACGGCAGCGGCGTCAGCGCACGCAGCGACACCATCAACGGCACGACGACGAACAGGGCGACGTCGTTGGTGAGCCACATCGACAGCACTGCGGCGAATCCGACCAGCAGCATCGCGAGCCCGCGCTCGGAATGCACGTGATGCACGATGCGGTGCGCGAGCCACATCAGGCAACCGGACAACTCGAGTGCCTTGGTCAGCATCAGCAGGCCCGCGAGCGTTGCGACGGTCTGCCAGTCGACGCGATCGGCCAACACGGAAAATGGTTGCGGGCGCAACCATTGCAGCAGGATCAGGCCCAGCGCGAGCACCGACAGCACGGGCTCCTGCGCAAGCCATCCCAACCACCGGCGCGGCACCGACGTGCTCGTCTCCCCCATGTGCGGCCCGTTACTCTTCAGCCGCGACGTTGCCGCGCAGCCGCGCGAGAATGCCCTCGAGCGCATCGAGATTGCCGAAGTCGATCGTCACCTGCCCTCGCCCGCGGCGGCCGAGCTTGATCTTCACGGTCGACGCGAGCAGGTCGGACAACTCCTCCTCGAGACGGCGCGTATCGCGGCCGCCGTCGTCCTTCGCCCGCGCCTTCACGGCCGGCGCTTCCTTCGTCGTATGCGCGACGAGTTTCTCGGTTTCGCGCACCGACATGCGCTTGTTGACGACCTGATGGGCGAGCGTGATCTGCGTGGCCGCATCGACGGCGAGCAGCGCGCGCGCGTGCCCCATGTCGAGATCGCCGGCGAGCAGCATCGTCTGCACCGGCGCTGCCAGGTTCAGCAGGCGCAGCAGGTTCGACACCGCGCTGCGCGAACGGCCGACCGATTCGGCCGCCTGTTCGTGCGTGAAACCGAACTCGTCGAGCAAGCGCTGGATACCGTGCGCTTCTTCAAGCGGGTTCAGATCCTCGCGCTGGATGTTCTCGATCAGCGCCATCGCAGCGGCGGCCTGATCCGACACATCCTTCACGAGCACCGGCACTTCATCGAGGCCCGCGAGGCGCGCCGCGCGGAAACGGCGCTCGCCTGCGATGATCTCGTATTTGTCTGACGAAATGGGCCGTACCAGGATCGGCTGCATCACGCCCTGCGCGCGAATGCTCGCCGCGAGCTCCTGCAGGCTGCCTTCGTCCATCCGCGTGCGCGGCTGGTATTTGCCGGCCTGCAGCTTGCCGAGCGTGAGCGTGTTCGGCGCCCCTTCGATCTTCACCGCTTCGGTGATATCGGCACTGCCGCCGAGCAGCGCTTCGAGGCCACGTCCCAAGCCCTTCTTCTTTGGTACCGCGTTCATGTCTTTCTTCCTCGCTTCGCTCATATCCGGATCACGACACTTCGAACGCACGGACGCGGTCGATCATCTCGGCACCGAACTGGAGATACGCTTGCGCACCGCGCGAGCTGCGGTCGAACACGACGCCCGGCAGCCCGTAACTCGGCGCTTCCGCCAGGCGTACGTTGCGCGGAATCACCGCGTCGAACACCTTGTCGCCGAAGTGCGCTTTCAATTGATCGGAGACCTGCTGCTGCAACGTGATACGCGGGTCGAACATCACGCGCAGCAAGCCGATGATCTTCAGGTCGCGGTTCATGTTCGCGTGAACCTGCTTGATCGTGTTGACGAGGTCCGACAGCCCTTCCAGCGCGAAGTATTCACACTGCATCGGGATCACGACGCCATGCGCCGCGCACAGCCCGTTCAGCGTCAGCAGCGACAGCGTCGGCGGGCAGTCGATCAGCACGAAATCGTAGTCGTCGGCCACGCGCTCGAGCGCCGCCTTCAGCCGGCGCTCGCGGTTGTCGATGCCGATCAGTTCGATCTCGGCGCCGGACAGCTCGCGGTTCGCGGGCAGCACGTCGTAGGTCACGCCTTCCGGACGCACGCGCGCATCGCTCACCGACACGCCGTCGACCAGCACTTCGTACACGGTCGATTCGCACGCGGCCTTGTCGATCCCGCTGCCCATCGTCGCGTTGCCCTGCGGGTCGAGATCGATCAGCAGGACTCGTTGCTCCTGCGCTGCAAGGCTTGCGGCGAGATTGACCGATGTCGTCGTCTTGCCGACGCCCCCCTTCTGGTTCGCAACGCAGAAGATCTTTGCCATCGTTGGTGTGTTCCCTTTACCTTCAAACAAACAGCGCGCTAACGCGCGCCTTCAATCCGCCTCGTCGACGGCCACTTCGAACAGATGCCGTTCGGCATCGAGCATCGGCACCGCCAGCCGGATCGTCTGCTTCACGCGGCTGCCTTCCGGCAATCGTGCAATCTCGTCGTCCGGGTGAACGCCCTTCATTGCCCAGATCGATCCACCCGGCGCGACCAGATGTCGAGCAAGTTTAACGAAGTCGGACAGATCAGCGAAGGCGCGGGAGACGATCATGTCGAATTTTTCCGGCACTTCGACACCCGGCTGCAG
This sequence comes from Burkholderia metallica, assembly GCF_001718555.1. Classification (NCBI taxonomy): domain Bacteria; kingdom Pseudomonadati; phylum Pseudomonadota; class Betaproteobacteria; order Burkholderiales; family Burkholderiaceae; genus Burkholderia; species Burkholderia metallica. The sequence goes on along the minus strand of NZ_CP013401.1, from coordinate 110,636 downwards.
CGATTCGACCCGCCCGGTGACCACCGCCAGATTCGCGAGCTTCAGCTCCGCGCGCATCTGGGTCTGGAATGCAGACTTCTTCTGCACGATATCGTTCAGTGTGACCTGCCAGTCCGGCTCGACGATCGCCAGCACGATGCCCGGCAACCCACCGCCCGAGCCGACGTCGAGCACGCGGGCCGAGGCACGGCCACGCAGATGCGGGACGATGGAAAGCGAATCGAGGATGTGCTGAATCAGCATCTGCTTCGGGTCGCGGATCGCGGTCAGGTTGTAGACCGCGTTCCACTTGCCGAGCAGCCCGACGTAGTCGAGCAACTGGTTGCGTTGGGCATCCGTCAGTGCGAGGTCGAGCGCCGTCGTGCCTTCGACGAGCATCTGTTCCAGTACGTCCCGATTAACCGCCGGCGCGCGACGCGCCGTCATTGTTGCGTCGGGACGGTACCGTCCCCCTGCTCCGTTGCCGCTTCGGCAGTGCCAGGACGGCGGCCCAGGCCGCGGCGCTTCAGGTGCACCATCAGCAGCGAGATCGCCGCCGGCGTGACACCCGAGATGCGCGATGCCTGCCCGATCGTCTCCGGCCGGAATTCGTTGAGCTTCTGGCTCACCTCGAACGACAGGCCGCGGACTTCGCGGTAATCGATACCGTCCGGCAGGCGCGTGTTCTCGTTCGCATCGTTGCGTTCGATCTCCGAAGCCTGGCGCTCGATGTAGCCCTGATACTTGATGCCGATCTCGACCTGCTCCTTGATCTGTTCGAGCAGCACCGGATCGTCGGCCAATGGTTCTGCGGGGCCACATTCGCCGCCCTTCAGGCCGCACACGCCGTCATAGCTGATACCCGGACGGCGCAGCAGCTCCGCGAGACTGTATTCGTGATCGATCGCCTTGCCGAGCAACGCGGTCGCCTCTTCCGGCGGCAACGTCTTCGGCGTCACCCACGTCGACTTCAGGCGTTCGGTTTCACGTGAAACAGCGTCGCGCTTCCGGCTGAACGCATCCCAGCGCGCGTCGTCGACGAGGCCCAGTTCGCGGCCGATCTCGGTCAGGCGCATGTCGGCATTGTCTTCACGCAGGCTGAGGCGATACTCGGCGCGGCTCGTGAACATCCGGTACGGCTCGGCCACACCCCGCGTCACGAGATCGTCGACCAGCACGCCAAGGTAGGCCTGGTCTCGGCGCGGGCACCATGCGTCCTTCTCCTGCACATAGCGCCCTGCATTGAGGCCGGCCAGCAAACCCTGGGCGGCCGCCTCTTCATAGCCGGTCGTCCCGTTGATCTGGCCCGCAAAGAACAGCCCGTTAATCGCCTTCGTTTCCAGCGACGCCTTCAGCGCGCGCGGGTCGAAGTAGTCGTACTCGATCGCGTAGCCGGGGCGCAGGATATGCGCGTTCTCGAGGCCGCGCATCGAGTGCACGAGTTCGAGCTGAACGTCGAACGGCAGGCTCGTCGAGATCCCGTTGGGATAGAACTCGTTGGTCGTCAGCCCTTCCGGCTCCAGGAAGATCTGGTGCGATTCCTTCGATGCGAACCGGTGGATCTTGTCCTCGATCGACGGACAATAGCGCGGGCCGACGCCTTCGATCACGCCTGTATACATCGGCGATCGGTCGAGGCCGCCGCGGATGATGTCGTGCGTGCGCTCGTTCGTGTGCGTGACCCAGCACGGCAGTTGCTGCGGATGCTGCTCCGCGCGGCCCAGGAACGAGAACACGGGGATCGGATCAAGATCGCCCGGTTGTTCGTCCAGCTTCGAGAAATCGATCGAACGGCCATCGATACGCGGCGGCGTACCGGTCTTCAGGCGGCCCTGCGGCAGCTTCAGTTCCTTCAGGCGCGACGACAGCGACACGGCCGCCGGATCACCCGCGCGGCCGCCCGTGTAGTTGTTCAGGCCGACGTGGATCTTGCCGTCGAGGAACGTGCCGGCGGTCAGCACGACCGCACGGGCGCGGAAGCGGATGCCGATCTGCGTGACGGCACCCACCACGCGGTCGCCTTCGACCATCAGGTCGTCGACGGCCTGCTGGAACAGCCAGAGGTTCGGCTGATTCTCGAGCCGGTGGCGGATCGCCGCTTTGTACAGGATGCGATCGGCCTGCGCACGCGTCGCGCGCACGGCCGGCCCTTTCGACGAGTTCAAAATCCGGAACTGGATGCCGCTTTCGTCGGTTGCGGCGGCCATCGCGCCACCCAGCGCATCAACTTCCTTGACCAGATGGCCCTTGCCAATGCCGCCGATCGACGGATTGCAGCTCATCTGCCCGAGCGTTTCGATGTTGTGAGTCAGCAGCAGTGTCTTTGCGCCCATGCGGGCAGACGCCAGCGCAGCTTCCGTGCCGGCGTGACCGCCACCGACGACGATGACGTCAAATTCTGTGGGAAAAAGCATGGTGGATTCCGTGCGCAGGACGGCGCACGAACCTATCTGAGAAATGTATGGGCCGAATTATAGCGGGTTCGCTTTTCAACCGAATGCCGTCCGAATGGTAGGGTCTGTGCATTTCGGCGATTTTCGGCGACGGGCCGAGGAATCTGTGGCCCGGAACCCGCGCCGGCAGTGCGTCCGGTCTTGCCGGCCACACCTCGCGGGGCGCCTGTGCAAAGAGCCGATTGCCGGGAAGACTTTCGTGGAACACGCGGTCTATTCGATGCCTGTGACCAATACAACACCCCGAACGAACCACCCTGTGCGACCGCACCACCCTCGTCCCCACAGAATTTTCGTCGATTCACCCGGCATTTATCCCCTGTGACCCGGCACCCCATCGATCTGTGGAACACTCGGCAACCCGCCGAACGGCATATGGAATACGCCATCTCTACGACCGGCCCCTCTTCCGGCTCCGCTGCACAGAACTTCCGACTGCTTTCCTGATACTTATCCCCGGGCTGCGACCCGCTAACGCATCGGCATCACACCCCACCCCGAAAACAAAAACGGCGTGTTTCACGTGAAACACGCCGCCCGTTTCCCGCCACCTGCGCCATCGATCAGGCCGTCTTCTTCGCCAACCCAAGGTAGGTTTCGATCACACGCGGATTCTGCGCGAGTTCGGCCGCGGGCCCTTCGAGCGCAAACTCGCCCGTCTCCAGCACATAGCCGTAATCGGAGATCTGCAGCGCCGCCCGCGCATTCTGCTCGATCAGCAGCGTCGCGACGCCCGTACCGCGCAACGCGCTGATGATATGAAAGATCTCCTTGACGATCAGCGGCGCCAGCCCGAGGCTCGGCTCGTCGAGCATCAGCAAGTCGGGCTTGCCCATCAGCGCGCGGCCCACCGCAAGCATCTGCCGCTCGCCGCCGGACAGCGTGCCGGCAGCCTGCTTGCGTCGCTCCTTCAGCCGCGGAAACAGCGCAAACACGTGATCGAGCTGGTCGAGGAAGTTCGCTTCACCGGCCTGCTTGCGCCGATACGCGCCCAGCACGAGGTTGTCTTCGACCGTCATCGTGCCGAACAGCTCGCGCTTTTCCGGCACGAGGCACATCCCGCGCGCGACGCGCTGCTCGACCGGCAATGCACCGACGTCGTGGCCGCGATACACGACCGCGCCCGACGCATGTCCTGTCACCGGCAGCGCGCCCATGATCGCGTTCAGCAGCGTCGATTTGCCGGCCCCGTTCGGGCCGATCACGCTGACAATCTGCCCGGCCCCCACCTTGATCGCCGCGCCGTGCAGCGCCTCCACCTTCCCGTACCGGACCGCCAGCCCGCGTACTTCGAGAATCGGCATCGTCGTGTCCGTCATCACTCCACCCCGCCCAGATATGCTTCGAGCACCGCCGGATCCTGCTGCACGTCCTGCGGCAGCCCTTCCGCGATCCGCGTGCCGAATTCCATCACCACCAGCCGGTCGGTGAGATTCATCACGAAATCCATGTCGTGTTCGACGAGCAGCACGCTCATCCCTTCGGCCTTCAGCCGCCGCAGCAGGTCGGCAAGTTGCTGCTTCTCCTGGTAACGCAGCCCGGCGGCCGGTTCGTCGAGCAGCAGCAGCGTCGGATCGCAGCACAGCGCCCGCGCGATTTCGAGAATCCGCTGCTGGCCCAGCGCGAGGCTCCCCGCTTCGTCGTACATGTGCTTTTCGAGCCCGACGCGGCGGATCTGGCGCGCGGCCTCGGCCAGCAACTGCGCTTCCTCACGGGCATTGAGCCGCGCCACGCTGCGCCACACGCCCGTGTGGCCGCGCAGGTGCGCACCGATCGCGACGTTCTCGAGCACCGTCATCGCCGGCAGCAGCTTCACGTGCTGGAACGTCCGGCCGATGCCGCGGCGGACGATCTGGCGCGATGTGAGCCCGTCGATGCGTTCGCCACGGAACGTGATCGTGCCGCCCGTCGGCTTCAGCACGCCCGTCACGAGGTTGAACGTGGTCGACTTGCCGGCGCCGTTCGGGCCGATCAGCCCGATAATCTGCCCCGCTTTCACGTCGAAGCTGACGTCGTTGACGGCCACGAGCCCGCCGAACTGCTTGCGCGCGTTGTCGACGACGAGCAGCGGCTCCCCGGCCGCCGGCTTCGCGCGCTGCGGCAACGGATCGGCGTGCTCGGGCACATGCGCACGCGGCCCGCGCGGGAACAGCCTCGCGACGAACGGCCACACGCCCTGGCGCGCGTACTGCAGCAGCAGCACCATCAGCACGCCGAACACGATGATCTCGAAGTTGCCTTCCGAGCCGAGCAGTTTCGGCAGCAGCGTCTGCAGGTAGTCCTGCAGCACGGTCAGGATCGCCGCGCCGAGCACCGCGCCCCACACGTGCGACACACCGCCGACCACGGCCATGAACAGGAACTCGATCCCGTGGTTCAGCCCGAACGGCGTCGGGTTCACCGCGCGCTGCAGGTGCGCGTACAGGAAACCCGACACGGCCGCGAGCACGGCCGCATAGACGAAGATCACGACGCGCATCCACGCGGTGTTCACGCCCATCGCCTCGGCCATCACGCCGCCGCCGCGCAGCGCGCGGATCGCGCGGCCCGGGCGGCTGTTCAGCAGGTTCTGCACCGACACGATCGCGGCCAGCACGACGGCCCAGATCAGGAAGTACAGGCTGCGGCCGCTTTCGAGCGCGATGCCGAACAGGTTCAGCGCCGGAATCCCGTTGATCCCGTCGTACTTGCCGAGCAGTTCGAGGTTGCCGAACAGGTAGAACAGCGCGAGGCCCCACGCGATCGTGCCGAGCGGCAGGAAGTGGCCGGACAGCCGCATCGTCACGGCGCCGAGCACGAGCGCGACGAGCGCCGTCAGCACGACGCCGACGATCAGCGCAAGCCATGGCGACACGCCGTACCGCGTCGTCAGGAACGCGGTCGCGTACGCGCCGATGCCGACGAACGCGGCCTGCCCGAAGCTCGTCATCCCGCCGACACCCGTCAGCAGCACGAGCCCGATCGCGACGATCGCGTACAGGCCGATGTAGTTCAGCAGCGTGATCCAGTATTCGGGCACCTGCAGCGCGCCGGGCAGCACCGGCAGCGCGAACAGCACCACGAGAAACACCCAGAAGGTCTTGTTGCGCACCATCGTCTTCATCGTGTCACTCCTCTTCTTCTTCCGCGTGCGGCGTGGCGAAGCTGCGCCACAGCAGCACCGGAATGATCAGCGTGAACACGATCACCTCCTTGTACGCGCTCGCCCAGAACGACGAATACGATTCGAGCACGCCGACGAGCAGTGAGCCGGCGGCCGCGAGCGGATAGCTGACGAGCCCGCCGACGATCGCGCCGACGAACCCCTTCAGGCCGATCAGGAAGCCCGAGTCGTAGTAGATCGTCGTCAGCGGGCCGACGAGAATCCCGGACAGCACGCCGAGCCCCGCCGCGAACGTGAACGCGAGCCGCCCCGCGTCGGTCGTGCCGATGCCGACGAGCCGCGCGCCGAGCCGGTTCACCGACGTCGCGCGCAGCGCCTTGCCGGCGATCGTGCGGCCGAAGTACACGTAGAGCGCACCGATCAGCACGAGCGCCGTCACGACGACGAGGATGCTCTGCACCGACACGGTCATGCTGGCGATCGCGAGCGATGCGTCCGAGAAGCCGTTGGTGCGCGAGCCTTCCGCGCCGAACATCACGAGCCCGAGGCCGACCATCGCGAAGTGGACGGCGACCGACACGATCAGCAACAGCAGCGTCGTGCCTTCGGCGATCGGCTGGTACACGAGCCGGTAGACGAACGGCCCCATCGGCACGACGATCGCGAGCGTCAGCGCGATCTGCGCGAGCATCGGCATCGGCTGCGCGGCGAAACTGCGCGTGATCGCGAACACCGCGAGCGGCAGCAACACGTAGCGGCTGCCGAGCGTCGCCAGCGTGCGGCCGAGCTGATGGCGGCGCTCACGATGCCGGATCAGGCCGCCGACTTCGAGCAGGAAGCACGCGATCCCCATCACGAACAGCAGCCAGCAGGTGGCGGGAAATTTCTGCGCCTGCAACGCGGCAAGCGTCAGCGCGCCATAGGCGACGAATTCGCCCTGGGGAATGAAGATCACCCGCGTGACGGAAAACACCAGTACGAGCGCCAGCGACAGCAATGCATAAATGGCGCCGGTCGTGATGCCGTCTTGCGCGAGGATCGCTGCAATCGAGAGATCCATACGTTTCGTGTATCGAGAAGGCTGCGGGGAAACGAAAGACGGGAACGGCCGGGGCGCGGGCGGCATGGTCGGCGCGATGGGCGCCATGCCGGCGGCCCCGGCGGTTCCGGGCGACACGGGCGCGGCGCGTCAGGCCCGCCGCCCTGCCGACGGCGCGCACGACGCCATTCGCGCCGCGCACGCCGGTTTCACGTGATGCTTACTCGGCCTGCAGCTTCCACTTGCCGTCGACGATCTGCACCATCACGCGCGCACGCGTGTCGAAGCCGTTGTGGTCGGTCGGCGTCATGTTGATCACGCCGTGCGACACGGGCAGATCCTTCACGCTCTCGATCGACGCGCGCAGCGCTTCGCGGAACGCCTCGGTGCCCGGCTGGCCCTTCTTCAGCGCGTCCGGAATCGCACGCTGCAACAGCAGCCCGGCATCCCACGCATGGCCGCCGAACGTCGCCAGCGAACCCGCGCCGTATGCCTTCTCGTACGCGGCCTTGTAGCCGAGCGCCGGCTTCTTCACCGGGTTCGAATCGGGCAGCTGGTCGGTCACGAGCACCGGGCCGGCCGGCAGGATCTCGCCTTCGCAATCCTTGCCGCACACGCGCAGGAAATCGTTGTTCGCGACGCCGTGCGTCTGGTACACCTTGCCCTTGTAGCCGCGCTCCTTCAGCGTCTTCGCCGGCAGCGCCGCCGGCGTGCCCGAGCCGGCGATCAGTACCGCATCCGGATTCGAGCCCATCAGCTTCAGCACCTGCCCCATCACCGACGCGTCGGTGCGGTTGTAGCGCTCGTTCGATACGACCTTCAGGCCATTCTTCGCGGCCGCCGCGTTGAACGTGTTGTACCAGCTGTCGCCGTACGCATCGGCGAAGCCGATGAAGCCGACCGTCTTCACGCCGTGTTTCGCCATGTAGCCGGCGATCGCGTCGGCCATCAGCTGGTCGTTCTGCGGCACCTTGAACATCCATGCGCGCTTCGCGTCCATCGGCGAGATGATCTGCGCGCTCGCCGCGAGCGAGATCGTCGGCGTCTTGCCCTGCGACACGGGATCGAGCATCGCGAGCGAGTTCGGCGTGACGGACGAGCCGATGATCGCGTCGACGTGATCTTCATCGATCAGCTTGCGCACGTTCTGCACCGCGCGGCTCGTGTCGGATGCGTCGTCGAGCACGATGTACTGCACGCTCTTGCCGGCGATTTCCTTCGGCAGCAGCGCGATCGTGTTCTTTTCCGGAATCCCGAGCGACGCGGCCGGCCCGGTGGCCGACAGCGTCACGCCGATCTTCACCTGCGCCGACGCCGTGGCCGCCGCGCACACGAGGCCCGCGGCAAGCACGGCCTCCATCCATCGATTCATCTTCATATACGTTGTCTCCAAACGCTGCTCGAAAAAGCCACGGGTCGCTCGGGCGGCTCCCGGTCCCCAAAACAAGTTAATAATTTAACTATCTCGCCTTGGCGCGCCTACGCTCGTTTTCCCGTGAAACACCTCACCTTCAACTGCGCCCGGACGACACCGCGCGCGGGCGCACTGGCCGGCGGTCGAAACGGTTGTTCGACCGTCACGATGCGCAGCAGCGGTGTCGTCTGGATGAAGAACGCGGAGAAATGCGCAATCGCGCGGGCAATCGATGTGCGTGCAACGATCAAGGAAAGGCACGTCGATCTGGCCTGATACGGCCTGGCGCGCGAGCGGCACATGATCGGGAAGCCGGCCGCTCATGCGAATGCAGATGCGGATATCGATACGGATGCGCACGCAACGACCGGCGATGGCGCCGGAACGCGCCTACAGGCCGCAGAACGGCTCGGGAAGGCCTTCGCGACATCTGGCCAACCCCACGACGAACGAACGGCGCCAGCCGCCCTTCCTGCCCCGATCCATCGTCCCGCGCTGCTCATCCAACCGTACTCCCTCTTCTGCATTCTGCTTGTAGGAGAACTGCCGACCGATTTTCCCGACCGCACGGTCGGCAAAAGCTGAGTGTAACGGACGCGTTTTGCGCACGCCAACCGGGTTAGCCCGAACGGCCGGCGCACGGCTGCGCATCGTTTGCGAAGGAATCGCGGGAAAGCGGAAAACGGGAGGACGCGGCGAAGCGCGGAAGAGGCGCGGTGCGAACACAAGCGCGGAACAAGGTCACTGCGCACGCCGATGCACCATCAGCGGAAATCCGTGCACGCAAATGAAAAAGCGCTGTTGGATTCCGTCCAACAGCGCTTTGGGGTCCGGGCACTTTGTGCCTCGATTGTCTCCTCGTTCTCCACCTGCAAATTCGTTTCGCGGTGCATCAGAACTAGAGTGAATCTTAAAGAGGCTTAAGCACCACGGCAACTTAGCATTTACCCCTATGGTGCATCGCCGCACGAAAATGGGGCACCAGTGTGCCGCGCAGCACCGACTTGAGCCCGCTGCGACGCCCTTTCGCAGCGCACCGGATGGTGCTTCGCATCAACGTGCCGCGACGCGCGCGGCACGCGCTCAGGACGCCCTGAGCGGCTTGATCCGCGCGACCATCTCGCCGACGATGCCGCGCCGGAACGCGAGCACGCACGCAATGAAGATCAGCCCCGTGACGATCGTCGCCGATTCGCCGAGCGAGTGGAACCACGCGACGCCCGTCGCCGACGCGAGCCATTCGCCGATGTCGCCGAGCCGGTCTTCGAGCGCGACGATCAGCGCCGCGCCCAGGAGCGGCCCGAACAGCGTGCCCATCCCGCCGACGAGCGTCATCAGCACGACGAGGCCCGACATCGTCCAGTACGCGTCCGACAGCGTCTCGAAGCCGAGCACGAGCACCTTCAGCGAGCCGGCCAGCCCCGCGATGCCGGCCGACAGGATGAACGCGAGCAGCTTGAAGCGGTCGGTGTCGTAGCCGAGCGAGATCGCGCGCGCTTCGTTCTCCTTGATCGCGACGAGCACCTGGCCGAACGGCGAATGCACGACCCGCACGATGAACGCGCACGCGGCCACGACCACCGCGAGCACGACGTAGTACAGCGCGACGTCGTTCGACAGGTCGAGCAGCCCGAACAGGCGGCCGCGCGGCACGCCCTGCAGCCCGTCCTCGCCGTGCGTGAACGGCGCCTGCAGGTAGATGAAGTAGACCATCTGCGCGAACGCGAGCGTGATCATCGCGAAGTAGATGCCCTGCCGGCGGATCGCGAACAGCCCGACGACGAGCCCGAGCAGCGTCGCGGCGACGGTGCCCGCGAGCACGCCGAGCTCCGGCGTGAAACCGAGCGTCTGCATCGAATAGCCGGTCGCGTAGCCGGCCGTCGCGAGGAACATCGCATGGCCGAACGACAGCAGCCCCGTATAGCCGATCAGCAGATTGAACGCGGCCGCGAACAGCGCGAACGTGAGCACCTTCATCACGAACACCGGATACGCGCCGATGAACGGCGCGGCGAGCAGTGCGGCGAGCAGCACGCCGTAGAGCACTTTTCTCTGCATCATTTTTCCTTGCCGAAGAGGCCTGCCGGGCGGAACAGCAGCACGATCGCCATGATCACGAACACGACGGTGGCCGACGCTTCGGGGTAGAACACGCGCGTGAAGCCCTCGATCACGCCGAGCAGCAGGCCCGTGACGATCGAGCCGAGAATCGAGCCCATCCCGCCGATCACGACCACCGCGAACACGGTGATGATCATCGGCTGGCCCATCAGCGGCGACACCTGGATCACCGGCGCGGCCAGCACGCCCGCGAACGCGGCGAGCGCCACGCCGAAGCCGTAGGTGAGCGTGATCATCATCGGCACGTTCACGCCGAACGCCTCGACGAGCTTCGGGTTCTCGGTGCCCGCGCGCAGGTACGCGCCCAGGCGCGTCTTCTCGATCACGAACCATGTCGCGAGGCACACCGCGAGCGACGCGACGACCACCCACGCGCGGTAGTTCGGCAGGAACATGAAGCCGAGGTTGGTCGCGCCGGACAGCTGCGACGGAACGTCGTACGGCTGGCCGGACGAGCCGTAGATCGACCGGAACACGCCTTCGACGACCAGCGTGAGGCCGAACGTGAGCAGCAGCCCGTACAGGTGATCGAGCTTGTACAGCCAGCGCAGCATCGAGCGTTCGATCAGGATGCCGAACGCCCCGACGACGAGCGGCGCGATCGCGAGCATCGCCCAGTACGGCAACCCGAAATACGACAGCCCCATCCACGCGAGCATCGCGCCCAGCATGAACAGCGCGCCGTGCGCGAAGTTGATCACGTTGAGCAGCCCGAAGATCACCGCGAGCCCGAGGCTCAGGATCGCGTAGAACGAGCCGTTGACGAGCCCGAGCAGCAACTGGCTCAGCATCGCCGGCAACGGAATGCCAAAGATTTCCATCGACTTAGCCGTCAGAATGAGTTTCGTTGCGCACGCAACCTTCCGGCATCGCGTACGCGGGCGGCGCAGCGGGCACATCGCTGCGGCCGCCACCGTGCGGCGCGCGCGTCGCGCGCCGCTACGCCCCGCTTACTTCCATAGCGCGCAGCGCGATTCCTGCTTGGTCGCGAACGCCTGTTCGCCCGGAATTGTCGCGAGCACCTTGTAGTAATCCCAAGGCTCCTTCGATTCCGACGGCTTCTTCACTTCCATCAGGTACATGTCGTGGATCATGCTGCCGTCCGTGCGGATGTAGCCCTTCGCGTAGAAGTCGTTGATCTTGATCTTCTTCAGCTCGGCCATCACCTTGTCGGAGTCGGTCGTGCCGGCGGCCTGCACGGCCTTCAGGTAGGTCGTCACCGACGAGTAGTCGGCCGCCTGCAGGCTCGACGGCATCTTCTTCATCTTGCCGAAGTAGCGCTGCGCCCACTGGCGCGACGCCGCATCGCGGTTCCAGTACCAGCTGTCGGTCAGCACGAGGCCCTGCGTCGTCTCGAGGCCGAGGCTGTGCACGTCGTCGATGAACATCAGCAGCGCGGCGAGCTTCATCGTCTTCGTGATGCCGAATTCCTTCGCGGCCTTGATCGAGTTGATCGTGTCGCCGCCCGCATTCGCGAGGCCGAGGATCTGCGCCTTCGACGCCTGCGCCTGCAGCAGGAACGACGAGAAATCCGACGCGGACAGCGGGTGACGCACCGCGCCGAGCACCTGGCCGCCGTTCGCCTTCACGACGTCCGACGTGTTCTTCTCGAGCGCCTTGCCGAATGCATAGTCGGCGGTCAGGAAGAACCAGCTCTTGCCACCCTGCTTCACGACGGCCGAACCGGTGCCCTTCGCGAGCGCCATCGTGTCGTACGCGTAGTGGACCGTGTACGGCGTGCACTGCTCGTTGGTCAGCGTGTCGGCGCCCGCGCCGATGTTGATGTAGACCTTCTTCTTCTCGGCCGCGACCTGGTTCATCGACAACGCGGTGGCCGAGTTCGTGCCGCCGACCAGCAGGTCGAGCCCGCCGCGGTCCATCCATTCGCGCGCCTTCGACGCGGCGATGTCGGCCTTGTTCTGGTGGTCGGCATAGACGACCTCGATCGGCTTGCCGAGCACCTTGCCGCCGAAGTCGGCGACCGCCATGCGGATCGCTTCGAGGCCGCCCTGCCCGTCGATGTCCGCGTAAAGCCCCGACATGTCGGTGATGAAGCCGATCTTCACGGTATCCGCGGCCTGCGCGGCGCCGGCAGTGAACGCGGCAGTCGCGAGCGCGAGACAGGCGTGTGCGAGGGTCTTCATTTTCATTGACGTCTCCTGTTGTTCTGATGCGTTGTGGTTGTTCGATGTCCGCCACGGCCAGCGGCAAGGGAAACGGGGCGGCGTCACACCCCGAGCAGGTCGTGCAGGGTCGGCATCTTGCTTTCCAGTTCGGCCGCCTGGAAATGTTCGACGATGCTGCCGTGCTCCATCACGTAGAACCGGTCGGCGAGCGGCGCGGCGAAGCGGAAATTCTGCTCGACCATCACGATCGTGTAGCCGCGCGCCTTCAGCGCGACGATCATCCGCGCGAGCGCCTGCACGATCACCGGTGCGAGGCCTTCCGAAATCTCGTCGAGCAGCAGCAAGTTCGCGCCGGTGCGCAGGATCCGCGCGACCGCGAGCATCTGCTGTTCGCCGCCGGACAGCCGCGTGCCCTGGCTCTGCCGGCGCGACGCGAGGTTCGGGAACATCGCGTAGATCTCGTCGATCGGCATCGCGTGTTCGCGCGGCCCGATCAGCGGCGGCAGCATCAGGTTCTCCTCGCACGACAGGCTCGAGAAGATGCCGCGCTCCTCCGGGCAGTAACCGATGCCGAAATGCGCGATGCGGTGCGTCGCGAGACCGATCGTCTCGTTGCCCGCGACCTTGATCGATCCGCTGCGGCGGCCCGTGAGGCCCATGATCGCGCGCAGCGTCGTCGTGCGGCCCGCGCCGTTGCGGCCGAGCAGCGTGACGACCTCGCCGCGATGCACGGTCAGGTCGACCCCGTGCAGGATGTGGGACTCTCCGTACCAGGCCTCCAGGCCCGTGATCTCCAGCGCGGGCGTACCGCTTTCGACGCCGCTCAATTCGCGTTCCTCCCGTTCGCTGTGCTTCATGCGTGCGCCCCCGCGAGCGCCGCGTCGGCGCTGCCCATGTAGGCTTCGATGACGAGCGGATTCTTCGACACTTCCGCATACGAGCCTTCGGCCAGCACCTCGCCGCGTTGCAGGACGGTGATCGTGTCGGAGATGCCCGCGATCACGTTCATGTTGTGCTCGACCATCAGGATCGTGCGGCCGCTCGCGACCTTCTTGATCAGCGCGGTCACGCGATCGACGTCCTCATGGCCCATCCCCTGCGTGGGCTCGTCGAGCAGCATCAGTTCGGGCTCCATCGCGAGCGTGGTCGCGATCTCCAGCGCGCGCTTGCGGCCGTACGCGAGCTCGACGGTCGGCACCTGCGCGAAATCGGTGAGGCCCACCTGCGTGAGCAGGTCCATCGCGTGATCGTCGAGCCGCCGCAGCGTGCGTTCGCTGCGCCAGAAATGGAATTCGGTGCCGAGCGCGCGCTGCAGGCCGATGCGCACGTTCTGCAGTGCGGTCAGGTGCGGAAACACGGCCGAGATCTGGAACGAGCGGATGATGCCGCGCCGTGCGACCTGCGCGGGCCGCTCGTCGGTGATGTCGATGCCGTTGAAGACGATCTGGCCGGCCGTCGGCGTCAGGAATTTGGTAAGGAGGTTGAAGCAGGTCGTCTTGCCCGCGCCGTTCGGTCCGATCAACGCGTGGATCGCACCGCGCCGCACACGCAGGTTCACGCCGTTGACGGCCGTGAAACCCCTGAACTCCTTGGTCAGTCCGCGTGTTTCCAGAATCGTGTCGCCGAGAATCATGTTCCCTTCCGTACGAAGTCAGGCGAAGCACCGGGAAAATTCGCGAGAAGCGGCCGCGAAACAAGTCGGCGGATAAGCAGGCTGCCCCGGGCGCCGTGTGACGCCTCGAGGATGGTCTCCCGCGCCGACGCGTATGCACACTGCGCCACATTGTCTCGCCGTTGGTGCAGTGCAATCATCGGGATTTGCACTTATAGGGCCGACCGCCATGTCGCACGCGGCTATGCACGGTTTTTTCACCGCGTTTTTTTGACACGTGCATCATCGACCGTTGCCCTTTCGCACGAGCCGGCAAGCAAGCAACAAGCCGTGCGGCTGCACGGCTTGCATGGAACTTGCCAGCGACGCGGGACCATCGGCGCGATCGGCACGCGGGTGGCATCGGCCGCTTGTTTCGCATATCGAATCAGCGGGCGGCGCAACGACGGCCCGCTGTCGTGCGGGTCGGCGTTCCGTCACGCAGCCGTCATCGTGGGCTCCGTGCGCACCGGCGTCGCTTCGCGTGCCGCGCGGCGATCGGCGCGGATCATGTCGCTCGCGCGCTCGGCGATCATCAGCGTCGGCGAATTGGTGTTGCCCGACGTAATGAAGGGCATCACCGATGCATCGACGATCCGCAGCCCGGCGATGCCGCGCACGCGCAACCGGCTGTCGACCACCGCACGCTCGTCGTCGGCGCGCCCCATCCGGCAGGTGCCGACCGGATGGAAGATCGTCGTGCCGACCGCGCCGGCCGCATCGATCAACTCCGCTTCGCTCCGGTATTGCGTGCCCGGCAGGATTTCTTCCGGCCGGTAGCGTGCGAGTGCCGGCGCGGACGCGATCCGGCGCGTGAGGCGCAGCGCGTTCGCGGCGACGTGACGATCGTGGTCGGTCGACAGATAGTTCGGCGCGATCGCGGGTGCGACACCCGGATCGGCGCTCGCGATATGCACGCTGCCGCGCGACGTCGGCCGCAGATGGCACACCGACGCCGTAAATGCGTTGAAGCCGTGCAGCGGCTCGCCGAAGCGTTCGAGCGAGAGCGGCTGCACGTGATATTCGAGATCGGGGCGCGTGAGTGCCGGATCGTCTGGATCGGATTTTGCGAACGCACCGAGCTGCGACGGCGCCATCGACATCGGGCCGCGCTGCAGCAGCGCATATTCGGCGCCGATCATCAGCTTGCCCCACCAGTGCGCGGACAGCGTGTTGAGCGTGCGCACGCCTTCCACGCGAAACGCCATCCGCAACTGCAGGTGATCCTGCAGGTTTTCGCCGACGCCCGGCAGGTCCTGCACGACGTCGATGCCGAGCGCCTGCAGCCGCCGGCCGTCGCCGATGCCCGACAGTTCGAGCAGCGGCGGCGAATTCACCGCGCCGGACGTCAGCAGCACCTCCGCGCGCGACCGTGCCACGTAATCGGTGCCGCCGCCGCGATACTCGACGCCGACCGCGCGCCGCCCGTCGAAGATCACGCGTTGCGCCTGCGCGCCGGTGATCACGGTCAGGTTCGGGCGCGCCATCGCGGGCCGCAGGAACGCCTTCGACGTATTCCAGCGCACGCCGCGCTTCTGGTTCACCTCGAAATAGCCGACCCCGGAATTGTCGCCGCGGTTGAAATCGTCGGTGGCCGGGATGCCGGTCTGCTGCGCGGCCTGCGCGAACGATTCGAGGATCTCCCAGCGCAGCCGCTGCTTCTCGACGCGCCAGTAGCCGCCCGCGCCGTGCGCGTCGCTCGCGCCCGCATGGTGATCCTCGCTGCGCTTGAAGATCGGCAGCACGCTGTCCCACGACCAGCCGGCGTCGCCGGTTGCCTGCGCCCAGCCGTCGTAGTCCTCGCGCTGCCCGCGCATGTAGATCATCCCGTTGATCGACGAGCAGCCGCCGAGCACGCGGCCGCGCGGATACGACAGCACCCGCCCGTTGAGCGCCGCTTCGGGCTGCGTCTTGTACAGCCAGTCGGTGCGCGGGTTGCCGATGCAATACAGATAGCCGACCGGGATGTGGATCCAGTGATAGTCGTCCTTGCCGCCCGCTTCGAGCAGCAGCACGTGGATGTCGGGATCTTCGGACAGGCGGTTCGCGAGCACGCAGCCCGCGGTGCCGGCGCCGACGATCACGTAATCGAATTCGCCTTCCAGCGTGCATTGAGTGCTCACGGCGTGTCCCCTTCTGCGTTGTTGTGCGCCGCGCGGCGCGATGCCGCGCGTCATTTCCAGCATAGTGCGTCGCGAGCCGCGCTTGCGGCCCCGCACCACGACGATGAAGCGTACTCCGGCGGCCGGTGGCCGATCCAATGAGTTATGCTGAAATGCGTTATAAGCAGTGCTCATATCACGACGATGGATCTCACCCTGCTCCGTGCGTTCGCGACGGTCGCGCGCGAAGGCAACCTGACGCGCGCCGCCGCGCAGCTGCACCTGACGCAGCCGGCCGTCAGCCTGCAGATCAAGCATCTGCAGGAAACGCTCGGCGTCACGCTGTTCACGCGCACGTCGCGCGGGCTCGCGCTCACGCGCGACGGCCAGACGCTGCTGCCGCATGCGGAACGCGCGCTCGCCGCCGCCGCCGACGTGCAGCGCGCCGCTGCTGCGTTGCGGCACGAGGTGCGCGGCCGGCTGCGGATCGGCACGATCCTCGATCCGGGCTTCCTGCGCCTCGGCGGCTTCCTGCGCGCGCTCGTCGAAACCCATCCGCAGATCGAGACCGCGCTGCGGCACGGCATGTCGGGCTGGGTGATCGAGCAAGTGCGCACGCAGGCGCTCGACGTCGGCTACTACATCGGCCGGCCGGGCGACGACGATCCGCTCGACGGTGCGCAGTTCCACACCGTCACGCTCACGCATTTCGAATACCGCGTGCTCGCGCCGGCCGGCTGGAAGGAGCGCGTGCAGCGCGCGCACGACTGGCGCGCGCTCGCCGCGCTGCCGTGGATCTGGACGCCGCCGGCGTCCGCGCACCACCGGCTGCTGTCGCGGCGCTTCGCGGAGGCCGGCGCGCAACCGGTCAAGGTGGCCGAGGTCGACCAGGAGCAGTCGATGCTCGATCTCGTCAAATCGGGGATCGGCCTGACGCTCGCGCGCGATTCGACCGCGCTGGCCGAGGCGCACGCGCATGCGCTGACGATCGTCGACCGCGTGACGGTGCCGACCGAACTGACGTTCGTGACGCTCGCCGAGCGGCGCGACGAGCCGGCGATCGCGGCCGCGCTGCGGCTGATCGAAGCGCAGTGGGCGATATGAGCGCGGCTGATGACGACATGGCGTGGCCCGCGCGCGTCATCTCGCCACGCCCCGGCCCGTCGTCACGCCACCATCGCGGGCTTTTTGCTAGATTGTGCGTTCGCACACCGCGAGACCCCGATTGAAGGAGACCCGCATGGCCCGCAACATCGAGATCAAAGCCCGCGCCCGCGAATTCGAGCACCTGCGCGAACAGGCGGCCAGGCTCGCGACCGAAGCGCCGCTGTTCTATCGCCAGCAGGATTTCTTCTATGACGTGCCGCGCGGCCGGCTGAAGCTGCGCCGCTTCGAGGACGGCACACCGGCCGAACTGATCTTCTACCAGCGCGACGACCGCGACGGCCCGAAAGCGTCGTACTACACGCGCAGCCCGGTGACGAATCCCGACGCGATGCATTCGCTGCTCGCGACCGCGCTGACCACGCGCGGGATCGTCACGAAGGAACGGCACGTGTATCTCGTCGGGCGCACGCGTATCCACCTCGACCGCGTCGACGGCCTCGGCGACTTCATCGAACTGGAAGTCGTGCTCGGCCCCGACGACGACGAAGCCGGCGGCGAAGCCGAAGCGCACGACGTGTTCGCGAAGCTCGGCGTGTCGCAGGACGATCTCGTCGCGGTCGCGTACGTCGACCTGCTGAACGCCGACACGCGGCACGAAGCGGCCTGATCCGGCCCTGCCACGCGCCGCCTTCGACGCTGCCGCCGCGTCATGCGGCGCCGGGCGCCAGATGCGCGAGCGGCAGTGCGCCGTTGCGCTTGAAGGTCGTCAGCACGATGTTCGAGCGCACGCTGTCGACGCCCGGCACCCGCATCAGCTTCTTCATCACGAACTGCGACAGCGCGTTCAGGTCGGGCGCGACGATCCGCAGCAGGTAGTCGGCGTCGCCCACCACCGCATGGCACTCGAGCACTTCGGGCAGTACGTCGATCTGCTGCTGGAACTGCTCGATGATCGAATCGCCGTGGTGCTTGAGCTTCAGGCTCGTGAAAGCGGTGACGCCGAGCCCGAGCTTTTCGGGGCGCAACATCACGCGGTAGCCTTCGATCACGCCGGCCGCCTCGAGCCGCTGCAGCCGCCGGCCGATCTGCGACGGCGACAGCGGCACCTCTTCGCCGAGCTGCTGGTGCGTCGCGCGGCCGAAGCGCTGCAGCACGTCCAGCAGCGCGAGATCGAAGTGATCGAGTTCCAGCATGAGCATTCTCCGCATTGAATTGTGATTTGATGCGCGATTATCGCATCATCCAACGAATCAACGCCGATATTGCGCCCATTCCGCGCGCAGCCCGCTCTACACTTGCATGGTTCCCTACCGCCACGTGCAGAGCCAGATCATGTCCACCGTCGTCACCGCGAAACTGCAGGAGCAGTTCAATGCGGGCCTCGAAACCCGCGCCGATTTCACCATCGACCAGCCGCTCGCGCGCTACGGCCAGGTCGACCACGCGGTGTGGACGCAGCTCTATGCACGCCAGTCGGCGCTGCTGCGCGGTCGCGCATGCGACGCGTTCGTCGCGGGGCTCGGCAAGATCGACCTGCCGGCCGATCGCGTGCCGTCGTTCGCCGACGTGAACCGCCAGTTGAAGCCGGCAACGGGGTGGGAAATCGTCGCGGTGCCGGGCCTCGTGCCCGATCGCGTGTTCTTCGAGCACCTGGCGAACCGGCGCTTTCCGGTCACCTGGTGGATGCGCCGCCCCGATCAGCTCGACTACCTGCAGGAACCCGACTGCTTCCACGACCTGTTCGGCCACATACCGCTGCTGATCGACCCCGTATTCGCCGACTACATGCAGGCGTATGGCCGCACCGCGCTCGCGGTCGCCGACGACGCAGCGGCGCTGGCGCGGCTCGCGCGGCTCTACTGGTATACGGTGGAATTCGGGCTGATCCGCGACCCGCGCGGCACGAACGGGCTGTCGATCTACGGCGCCGGCATCGTGTCGAGCAAGGGCGAAAGCCTGTACAGCCTCGAAAGCGCGGCGCCGAACCGGCTCGGTTTCGACCTCGAGCGCGTGATGCGCACGAAGTACCGGATCGACACGTTCCAGAAGACCTACTTCGTGATCGACGATTTCGCGCAGCTGTTCGCGCTCGCCGACGTCGACGGCCGCGCGCTGGCCGACCGGCTGGCGGCGCTGCCCGAGTTCGCGGCCGGCGCGGTGCTCGACACCGATCGCGTGCTGCATCGCGGCACGGGCGAAGGCTGGCGCGACGACGCCGACGCGTGACGCGCGCGGGCGCCCGGACGCGCCGCGGCCGGTCTCCCGATCGCGTTCCCCGGCTGCCTGTTGCCGGCTGCCCGTCTCCGGATGGCCTTCCCGCAACTATGAAACAATGAACGATGCCGGCTTCGCCGCGCGGCGCAGCCGCACGCGAGCGCCGCTATCGAACGAGAGGTGCAAGATGATCCACAAGCTCACATCAGAAGAACGCAAGACCCGGCTCGAAGGCCTGCCACTCTGGACGGCCGTCCCGGGCCGCGACGCGATCCAGCGCAGCCTGCGCTTCGCCGATTTCAACGAAGCGTTCGGCTTCATGACGCGCGTCGCGATCAAGGCGCAGGAAATGAACCACCATCCGGAATGGTTCAACGTGTACAACCGTGTCGACGTCACGCTGTCGACCCACGACGCCGACGGTCTGACCGAGCGCGACATCGAACTCGCGCTGTTCATCGACCGTGCGGGCGCGCACGCGCACCCGGCCGCCTGAAGGGTTCCTCTACCGCCGCGCGTCTTTCGGCGCGCGGCGCGTCAACTTTTCATTTCGATGAACGTTTTCTAGGATGTAGTCAGCGGAAGCCTTCAGCTTTCCAAGCCATCCTTAAGGCGCACGTAAGTCTCGTACGCATTCCGTGCCTTGGGGTCCAAACCTTCCAGTTGCAGCGCGCTTTCGCGCTGTACAATCAGCAGCGCATACGGCTTGGAGAGCGCGCTGGCCTCTTCGCAGAGTTTGAGTTCGTCGCCGCTCGACGGCGAGCGGGCGCGCCAGAAATTGATCGCGGCTTCTAGGTCGTTGATCGAAATATCGGACATGATTGGATTTAATCGTTCGCTGGCCGCCATGCTTGATGTCAGGCTAAGCGGCGCCCCTGTGGAAACGGCGTCGTGCTGTCCGCGTGCCTGAACCGCCAACCCATTGTACTTGAGCGAACTTCATGCGACTCCTTCTGATCGAAGACGACCGCCCCATCGCACGCGGTATCCAGAGCAGCCTCGAGCAGGCTGGCTTCACCGTCGACATGGTGCATGACGGCATCTTTGCCGAACAGGCGCTGGCACAGAACCGCCACGAACTCGTGATCCTCGACCTCGGCCTGCCGGGCATCGACGGGATGACGCTGCTCACGCGTTTCCGCCAGACCAACCGCCACACGCCCGTCATCGTGCTGACCGCACGCGACGAGCTGAACGACCGGATCCAGGGCCTGAACTCCGGCGCCGACGATTACATGCTCAAGCCGTTCGAGCCGGCCGAGCTCGAAGCGCGCATCCGCGCGGTGATGCGCCGCAGCGGCCCGCACAGCGACATGCCGCGTCCGGAAGTGTCGCTCGGCGGCGTCCGCCTGTCGGGCGTCGACCGCCGGATCTTCAACGACGACAAGCCGCTCGAACTGTCGCCGCGCGAATTCGCGGTGCTCGAGATGCTGCTGCTGCGCCACGGCCGCGTGGTCAGCAAGGCCCAGCTGCAGGATCACCTCACGCACTTCGGCGGCGATCTCGGCGACACCGCGATCGAAGTCTACGTGCACCGCGTGCGCAAGAAACTCGAACAGTGCCGTGTCGAAATCGTCACGGTGCGCGGCTTCGGCTATCTGCTGCAGGAAATCCGCCAGACGGCGAGCGTCTGAGCGGCGCCGCGCGCGTCGGCCGGCCGCGGGCCGCCGGCGTGTGCGCGTCCTGCTCCGCGTCATCGCCCGGCGTACGACCGCGCCGCTCCCCGTGAGCGGCGCTTATCCATTTGCCCGTCGAAATGTCTCCTGATCCGGCTGTGACCACCAGCCTGCGCCGCTCGCTGCTTCGGCGCCTCGCCGCCCCGCTGTCGATGCTCGCGCTGATGAGCGGCCTGATCGCCTACTGGCTCGCGTGGCAATACACGCAGCACGTGATCGACCGCTCGCTCGCCGATCTCGCGACCGCCATCTCCAAACAGATCCAGATCGCCGGCCCCGACGCGCCGTTCACGGTGCCGCCGCTCGCGCAGGCGATGTTCTCCGATCCCGCCGAAGCGCTGATCTACCGGATCAGCGACGGCGAACAGGAACTCGCCGGCGATCCGAAGCTGCCGCTGCAGGGCATCAACGTACGCCGCATGCATCATGCGTACGTGTTCGAGGCCGAATACGACAACCGTGCGGTGCGCGTCGCGCAGGTGCGCGTCGACAACGTCGAAGGCGGCAAGCCGATGGTCGTCGAGGTTGCGCAGCCGGTGCGGCACCGCTACCGGATCGCGGCCGAATTCCTCGTCGCGATCATGATGCCGCTGCTGCTGCTGTTGCTCGCGGGCTGGGGCATCGTGTGGCGCGTCGTGAACCAGCAGCTCGGCCCGCTCACGCATCTGGCCGATTCGCTGAACCGGCAGACCCACACGTCGCTGGAACCCGTCGACGAAACCGAGGTGCCGCTGGAAATCCGGCCGCTGACGAGCGCGATGAACGCACTGCTCGGCCGCCTGAAGACCGCGCTCGACGCGCAGCGCAAGTTCATCGCCGATGCCGCGCACCAGTTGCGCACGCCGCTCACCGCAGTGAAGCTGCACGCCGAGCAGGCGGCCGTCGCGCGCGATCCGCACCAGACCTTCGCCGCGGTGCGCGAACTGCGCGCGGCCGCCGACCGCGCGGTGCGGCTGTCGAACCAGTTGCTGTCGCTCGCCCGTGCGGAACCGGGCGAACAGGCTGCGCGGTTCGTCGACGTCGACCTCGCGGCGATGGCGTTCGAGACGGGTGCCGAATGGGTGCCGCGCGCGCTTGCGTCGCACGTCGACCTCGGGTTCCAGCGCACCGACG
This sequence comes from Burkholderia metallica, assembly GCF_001718555.1. Taxonomy (NCBI): domain Bacteria; kingdom Pseudomonadati; phylum Pseudomonadota; class Betaproteobacteria; order Burkholderiales; family Burkholderiaceae; genus Burkholderia; species Burkholderia metallica. The sequence continues at coordinate 88,538 of NZ_CP013401.1, read as the reverse complement.
ATCCCGGTGACGACGAGAAGCTGGTCGTGCGCGGCAACCCCGTGCTGTTGCGCGAGGTGATCGCGAACCTGCTCGACAATGCGCTGAAGTACGTGCCGCTCGCACGGCCGGTCGGCGCGCGGATCACGGTGAACGTCGCGCGCAGCGCGCTCGAGGACGGCCAGCCGGCCGCGGAGATCGTCGTCGAAGACAACGGCCCCGGCGTACCCGCCAACCAGCAGGCCGACCTGTTCAAGCGCTTCTTCCGCGGCGACGCGCAAAGCGGCAACGGCGTCGAGACGGGTGCCGGGCTCGGTCTCGCGATCGTGCACGACATCATCGCGATGCACGGCGGCGCCGTGTCGTACGAGGATGCACCGGAAGGCGGCTCGCGCTTCGTGGTGAAGGTGCCGCTGATCGCGCACACCGGGCAGCCGGCCAGCGAAACGCCGGCGGCCGCGTCGACGCACTGAGCCGAGCGATTCGCGGCGGGCCGTCGTCGGCCCGCCGGCCAGCGAACGCGGTAAAAACGGTTGCGACGCGGCAACCGTCCGCCGCAGTGACAGCAGCGGCGCATGATGCGCCGCCCGTATTACTTCCTGCTTTTCTTGTCCTTCGACCGGGACTCGGACTTGCCGTCCTTCTTGTCCTTCTTCTTTTTCTTCTTCCCGCCTTCGTCCGACGTCGCGAGCAGCGTACCGCGGCACGACTCCGCACCGCAATGGCACGCGTATTCGCGCTTGAGCTTCTTCGTCAGCTTCGCGTCGATCACGAGGCCGTAGTCGTAGAACAGCTCCTCCTCCGGCCCGATGTCGCGCAGCGCGTGGATGTACACGCGGCCTTTGACTTCCTCGGCTTCGCAGTTCGGCGCGCACGAGTGGTTGATCCAGCGCGCACTGTTGCCGTCGATCTTGCCGTCGATCACGCCGCCTTCGTCGAGTGCGAAGTAGAACGTATGGTTCGGTTCGCTCGGGTCGTGCGGATGGCGGCGCAGCGCTTCCTTCCAGGAAATCCGCTCGCCCTTGTATTCCACTACGCGCTCGCCGGCCTTGATCGGCGCCACGGCGAACACGCCCTTGCCGTGTACTCCCGAGCGGCGCACCGCGATCCTGCGTGAACTCATCGAACGAATCCTTGTGAAGACGACTTGAATGGAAGCGGCCGCAAGCGCGGCTTGGCGTCGCGCCAAACGAAAACGCGGCACCGGTCGGTGCCGCGTCGGGGCATGCGGCGAATCACCCGCATCCTACACGTTCACGATTGCTTCGTTCAACATCATGCGCAATATTGCGCGCCCGGCGCTCAACGCTGGCCGAACGCGACGTCGCCGAACAACGCCTTGTGCTCGCGCGGCTGCGAGCGCCAGTATTGCGGCGGCGCCGTGACCTGCGCGCCGAGCTCGGCCGCCGCGTGCCACGGCCAGCGCGGGTCGTACAGCATCGCACGCGCCATCGCGACGAGATCCGCATCGCCGGCCTCGATCAGCCGGTTCGCATGCGCGGGCTCGTCGATCAGGCCGACCGCGATCGTCGGCATGCCGACCGCGCGCTTCACGGCCTGCGCGAACGGCACCTGGTAGCCGGGCGACAGCGGAATCTTCTGCAGCGGCGACACGCCGCCGGACGACACGTCGATCCAGTCGCAGCCGCGGCGCTTCAGTTCGTGCGCGAACGCGATCGTATCGTCGAGCTCCCAGCCGCCTTCGACCCAGTCGGTCGCGGATACGCGCACGCCGACCGGCCGGTCTTCGGGAAACGCCGCGCGCACGATCTCGAAGATCTCGAGCGGAAAACGCATCCGGTTTTCGAGCGAGCCTCCGTATTCGTCGGTGCGCCGGTTCGCGAGCGGCGACAGGAACTGATGCAGCAGATAACCGTGCGCCGCATGCACTTCGATCGCGTCGATGCCGAGCCGCGCGGCACGCCTGGCCGCGGCCGCGAACGCTTCGCGGATCCGGTTCAGGCCCGCGGCGTCGAGGGCAAGCGGCGGCGTCTCGCCGTCCTTGTGCGGCACGGCGGACGGCCCGTGCGGCAACCAGCCGCCGTCGGCGACCGACACGAGCTGGCCACCCTGCCACGGCACCGCGCTCGACGCCTTGCGCCCCGCATGCGACAACTGCATCGCGACGCGGATCGGCGAATGCTTGCGGATCGCGGCCAGCACCGGCTTCAACGCGGCTTCGGTCACGTCGTCCCACAGGCCGAGGTCGCCCTGCGTGATGCGCCCGTCGGGTTCCACGGCGGTCGCTTCGATGCAGAGGAGCCCCGCGCCCGACAGCGCGAGATGGCCGAGGTGAATCATGTGCCAGTCGGTCGCTTCACCGCGTTCGGCCGAATACTGGCACATCGGGGAAATCACGATCCGGTTCGGAAGGGTCACGCCGCGCAGCGTGAACGGGGAAAACAGCACAGTCATGGAAGCCGCTCGCCTGGAAGGGAAAGAGCGAACGAGCGTAGCACGCAGGCGGCAAGCGTGCTGGCGGGGCGCGCGGCAGTAAGCGGATGGTCAGGTACGGCGCGCGGCGGGTGGCCGGCAATGCGGGAACGCGGGCGAACGCCGCGCGGACGGCGATGCGCGGGCCGGCAACGGATACGGACGGGCAAGCCGTTCGCGGCTACGGGCGCGCCGCTTGCGGAGTCAGAGCCCGACGCTGTCGAGCCACTCCGCGAACATGCGTCGCGCGGCCGCCTCGAGCGCGGGGCCGTGCTGCGCGGTATCGGCGCGCAGCTGGCGCGCATCGATGCCGGGCGTCGCCGCGATTTCGCCGGCGTTCGCGATCAGCCACGGTTCGAAGCGCTCGGTGCGGATTTCCGGATGACATTGCAGCGCCAGCACGTGCTGCCCCCACGCGAATGCCTGGTGGCGGCATGCCGGCGTCGACGCGAGATGGATCGCCCCACCCGGCAGGTCGAACGTGTCGCCATGCCAGTGCAGCATCGACGTCGCGGCAGCGTCGAAATGACGCAGCGGCGATGCGCGGCCGGCGTCGGTGAGCGTCAGCGGCGCCCAGCCGAGTTCGTGCTGCGCGGCCGGATAAACACGTGCGCCGAGCGCCCGGGCGACGAACTGTGCGCCGAGGCAGATGCCGAGGATCGGCAGCCCGGCGTCGATGCGCTGGCGCACGAGCGCCAGCAGCGGCGCGATCGTCGGATACTGCGCGTCGTCGTACACGCTGAGCGGCCCGCCGAGCACGACGAGCAACGACGGCTCGAGTACGTCGAGCACTTCGACCCGCGACGAACCGACGTCGACATAGCGCACCCGGCGACCGCGTTCGCCGAGCACCTGCTCGAAGCTCCCGAGATCCTCGAAATGCACGTGGCGGATCGCCACGACCTCAGCGTTCATCATCGGCCTCCCGGTCGATCGACGGACGTCAGCCGGCGAAAATCTTCCAGGTCTTCTTCTGCGTCGCCGCGTCGGCTTCTTCCTGCACCGAGCAGTCGAGACGCAGGTCGCTGTCGGACATCGAGATGTCGAGCGCCGCGCAGTGATGCACGGTCTTCTTCGACAGCTTGCCCGGCTGGAAGTGGGCGCACGTCAAGCACATGCGCTGCGGCGGCGTCGCACCGGCCACCTGCAGCTCGCGCAGCGTCTTCAGCAGTGCGCGATACAGGGCGCCCTGCTCGTCCGCGCCGAGCTTGCCGACGGCTTTCGTCAGGAATTCCGGCCATTGCAGCGCCTTCTTCGCGGCCGTACGGCCACGGGCCGACAGGCGCACGGCCAGCGCGCGGCCGTCGTCCAGCGCGCGGCGCTTCTCGACGAGCCCCTTCGTCTCGAGCGTGCTGACGGCATCGCTCGTGGTCGCCGCGGTCAGCTGCGTCTCGCGGGCGATCTCGCCGAGCCGCATCGGGCCCTTGCGCTGCAGCAGCAGCACGAGAATCTCGCCCTGCGTCGGCGTGAGGCCAGCGCCTTCCGCCCAATCCCATGCCTGGCTTCGCATGGCCGTACTCAACCGCAGCAGGCTGTGGGTCACACGTCCCGAAGCCTGATTCCCGTAAACGCCTTCGCTCATAGTCTTTTCGCTTTGCCGCCGCCCGGTTTGCCGAGCAGCCGTAGTGTGGAGATCGAATGTCTATCTCAAAACAGACACGCTCTTGCGAGGGTGTCAGCACGGCCGTCGCGAGGGCACACGCGGCGGTCGCGTTCGCGGCGACCGGTAAGACACGCATCGTTCCGGTGTCCGCAAAGCCGACATTCTAAGCGAGAGCGGAAAATCGCACAGCTAAGTTATCCCCTTCATTCTGTGGAAAATCGCTGGATAACCATAACTTTTCGTTGTGCCTGCAATGTCGAACGCCCGCCGAACCGTGCGTACGCGCATTTTCCTGTTCGGATCGGCCATCGGGCCGACTCCCCTGATCCACCGGGTTATCCCGTGCACAGATCGTTGACTTTGCAGCGGAATATCCAGTTATCCACAGATTTTCAGGACAACCGGCAACGATTTCGGCGCCGATCGGGGCTGCCGGTCGTTCAGCGAATCGCGACGCGGTCGAGCCCGTAATCTGCAAAACATTTTTTCACTCGCGCCAACGTAAGCACTGCTGGCGGACCGTCTCGTTGAGCGATTTTTCCTGCTTGAAAACGGTTCTCAGCCACGACGCGTCGTTCACGCGCGCCTTGGCGAGCGCGCCGATCTCGTCGAGCGCCGCGCGCGAACCGAGCGCGGCAGCATGCGGCGCGATCCGGTCGAGCGTGTCGAGGATGTCCTCGGCGATCGTGCGGCGCTCACCCGTCTGAGGATTCACGCAGGTGCCCTCGAGCCCGAAGCGGCACGCCTCGAAGCGGTTGAACGTGTAGACGAGGTAGTCGTCCTCCGACAGTTTCAGCGGCCGGTCGGTCAGCAGGTAGCGCGCGAGCGTCTGGATGTAGCACGCGATCGCCGCCGCGCGGTCGACCGACAGCGGCGTGTCCATCACGCGCACCTCGATCGTGCCGTAGCCGGGCTTCGGCCGGATGTCCCAGTAGAAGTCCTTCATCGAATTGACGACGCCGGTGTTCACCATCTTCGTGAAGTACTCCTCGAAGCTGTCCCAGGTCAGCACGAACGGCGCGCGGCCCGACAGCGGAAACGCGAACACCGAATTCAGGCGTGCCGAATGGAAACCGGTGTCGACGTTCTGCACGAACGGCGACGACGCCGACAGCGCGATGAAGTGCGGAATGAAGCGCGACATCGAGTGCAGCAGGAACAGCGCGCTGTCCGGATCGGGGCAGCCGATGTGCACGTGCTGGCCGAACACGGTGAACTGTTTCGCGAGATAGCCGTACAGCTCGGAGATGTACTGGAAGCGCGGCGCATCGTAGATCTGCCGGTCGCTCCATTGCTGGAACGCATGCGTGCCGCCGCCGGCCAGCCCGACGTTGAGCTGGTCGGCCGCCTTCACGAGCACGTCGCGGATCGCGTGCAGCTCGCTCACCGCCTGCTCGTGCGAATGGCAGATGCCGGTCGACAGTTCGATCATGCTTTCGGTGATTTCCGGCGTGATGTTGCCCGGAAAGGTCTCGCCTTGAATCAGCCGCATCAGGTCGGACGCCGCTTTGGTCAGGTCGTAGTTGTGCGTGTTGACGACCTGGATCTCCAGTTCGACGCCGAACGTGAACGGCTCGGAATTGACGAAGGTTTCGAGTGCCATGGCAGGTTCCGGAATCAGTTGCTGTCGCTGCGTTCACCGACCGCCGACAGACAGCGGTACACAATGAACGGGCTGACGAGCTGCAGGACCACGATCGTGCACATCACGATCGCGCGCAGGTGCGGGTCGAAATTCGGATAGAGCTGGTAGGTGTCGTCGACGAGCAGGTACGACAGCGCGGACATCGGCGTGAGCGCGATGCCGAGCGCGACGCCCTGCTTCATCCCGATGCCGCTCGGCTTCGCGAATGCGATGACGCCGGCCAGTTTCGCGACGAGGCGCGTAACGATCAGCACGATCGCGAGCAGCCCGCCGAGCGCGATGTCGCCCCAGGTGAACGACGTGAGCGTGAGCACGAACAGGATCACCGTCAGCAGCCAGCCGGCCGTGCCGAAATGCTCGGGCCACAGCTGCGGGCGCGCCTCGAGGTTTTTCACGATGATGCCGGCGAGCAGCAGCGTGAGCAGCGTCGACAGCTTCAACGCCTGGGCGACCGCGATCGCAAGCATCACGAGCCCGAACAGCGCGACGAACGAATGCTCGTCGCGCATCGTCGAGGTCATGTGGCGGAACAGGTAGTTGCACGAACGCGCGACGACGTACGCGACGAGGAACGAACCGGCGATCAGGTAGAGCGGTTGCAGGATCGTCGCGAAAACGTTGCCGTACGCTTCCTGGTGAAGCCAGCTCGTCACGAGCTTGGTCAGCACGATCGCATAGACGCTGTTGAGCGCGGTAAGCGTGATGAGGCGTTGCGACACCTGCCCTTCCGCGCGCAGTTCGGTCTTCAGCTGGATCACCATCGACGGCGACGTGGCGATCGCGATCGCCGACAGCACGAGCGCGACCATCCCCGATACGCCGAGCGCGAGCATCACGAACAGCACGAGCACGAACGTGAGCGTGGCTTCGGCGAGGCTCGATGCGATGAGCCACGGATTGCGCCGGATCCAGCGCAGGTCGAGGCGGCTGCCGAGTTCGAACAGCAGCAGGCCGAGCGCGACGTCGATCAGCAGCCGGGAAGTTTCGTCGGTGCTGGCGTCGATCACGCCGAATCCGAACGACCCGGCGATGAGACCGATCACCGCGTAACCGGTAATGCGAGGCAGACGCCATGCGCGATAGCAAAGCTCGCCACACAGGCCGGCCGCGAACAGCGCGAGCCCGGCCCAGAACACGGCATCCGGCGTGAGCGGCCAGTTGGGCAGGAATGAGAACGCCGACTTCATCGTGGTGACTTCTCCTTTGGAAGCAACCGCCAGCGACGCGGGGTCAAGCGTCAAAAAATGGATGCGCGCCGGCTGGGTATCGCCCCGAATGTGATTGTTGTGTTCGACGACGGCGGGACATGGGATCCGCCTTTTCCGCCACTCGGCGGAAAGTCGCTCAGGTTGCCGATCTGGATTGTCGGCCTGGTGTGTGAACGGACTGCGCAGTCTCGAAGATTCAGATTCGAAATCGTGCCGACCGTTCCATTGAAGCATGTCCGGCGCCAGGCCGGATGAACGCGAAGGAAACCGATTGTGCCACAGCTTTTTCGTTCCGGAACCGATTGAATCGACTCGCGGCGCTGTGCGGCACCCCAGGTCTTTGGTTTCAAAGGTTTACTTGTATATATACGTAGTAGAAGTTAACAAAGGCCCCACAGTTCTGTGGATAACTTCGGTTTTCGCTGATGGATCAATGCGTTGGCGAAACCATAACCGGATGCACAGGCTGTTTGCTCACAGTCGTTTGAGTTGAGCAACTTTTGGGCCGCGTCACAGCTGTGCCGAGTTGCCCAGTTTACGTCCACTGTGATTGCACACGAAGTACGCGCGGATTCCGCGCGGTTATCCACAGCGTCGCGTGGATAACTTCGCGCGAAAAAGTCCGGAAACTGTGAGCGGCTCGGGCGAACGATCAGCCGGCCGGGCCGACGCGGCGTGCGCGCAGCGCGCGGATCAGGAAGCGTGCGGGGTCGACGGCATCGGCGAGCTCGCGCTCGAGCGGCCACGGTTCGCCTTCGAGTTGCGATGCGATCAGCTCGGCGCCGAGTGCGGCCCAGACGAGGCCGCGCGAGCCGAAACCGAACGCGCCGTAGAGTCCGGGCACGCGCGGCAGCTCGCGCGCCTGCGCACCGCTCAGCGCGCGCGCATTCGCGATGGCGCCCGCTTCGTCCGCGAGCGGGCCGATCAGCGGCAGGCGGTCGCCGACGACCCAGCGGAACGCGACGCGGCCTTCCAGTGTGTCGGGATCCGGCAGGTCGCGAAGCAGGCCCGGCAGCAGATGCCGCACGCGGTCGATGTTTTCGCGATGCCCGGCCGCGCGCAGCGCGGGATCGACGTCGTCGGGTTCGAACGTCGCGCCGATCAGCAGCGTGCCGTCGTCGAGCGGTACCGCGTAACCGTCGCCGATCGCCGGGCACGGCAGCGGTGCCGTGGTGCCGGGCGGCAGCAACGTCAGCTGGCCGCGCACCGGCTGCAGCGAGACATGCTGCAGCCCGGCCAGACGCGCGGCGTCGCCGGCATTCGCGAGCACGACGACGGGCGCGTCGGCCAGCGTGCGGCCCGCATCGTCGAGTGCGTGCCATGCGTCGCCCCGCCGTTCGAGTCGCGCAACGGTGGTGGACGCGAGCAGGCGCACGCGCTCGCCGGCCGCCGCGCATTGGGCCGCGCACAGGCCGGCCGGCCAGACGGCGCCGCCGTGCGGGAACAGCAGGCCGCCCTGCGCGACCGGCAGGTTCAGGTGTGCGCGCGCGGCATCGGCATCGAGCAGCGAGACATAGTCCGACGGCGCGCCGAACGCGTCGAACGCGTCGCGCATCCGTGCGAAGTCGTCGGCCGATTCGGCGAGATGGATCATCCCGTGCGTGCTGCGCGCGAACGCATGGCCCGCGCATTCGAGTGCGCGCCAGCGGGTCAGTGCGTGAAGAAAGCCGCTGCGCGTGAGCCGGCTCGCGATGTTGTCGTCGCGTGTCATCAGCGGATGGAAGACGCCGGCCGGATTGCCCGACGCGTCGCTCGCGATCCGGTCGTGCCGCTCGATCAGCGTGACCGCCCAGCCGCGCGCGGCCAGGCGTTCGACGACCGCGCAGCCGGCCAGGCCCGCGCCGATCACGATCGCGCGACGCTCGGCAACGGGCAGCGCGCTCGGCGGTTCGTGACGGCGCGTGCGCCAGCGCGGCGCATATTCGCCGACGAGCATCGCGAACTTGCCGGCGAATCCGTCGCGCTTGCGATACGTGAAACCTGCATCGGTGAGCGCCTGTTTCACGGCGCCCGCACTCGAATACGTCGCGAAGGTCGCGCGCTCGGCCGCGATGCGCGCGAGTGCGCGAAACACGTCGGGCGACCAGAGTTCCGGGTTCTTCGCCGGCGCGAAACCGTCCAGATAGAACGTATCGGCGCGCGCGACGAGTTTCGGCAGCAGCGCGAGCGCGTCGCCGAACGCAAGCGTGAGCACGACCCGGCCTTCGTCGAATTCGAGTCGATGCACACCCGGCACGAGCGTCGGCCACGCATCGGCCAGCAGTCCTGCGTCCGCCGATATGGTTGTGTTCGCAACGATATGGGAAAGCGCGCGGCGCAGGTCGTCGCGCGAGAACGGATGCTTCTCGACCGACACGAAATGCAGCCGTTCGCAGCGCGCGGGGTCGTCGCGCCACGCGGCCCAGGTCGCGAGGAAGCTGGCGCCCACGCCGAAGCCCGTCTCGACGATCGTGAACGTGCGGCGGCCCTGCCAGCGCGCCGGCAACCCGTTGCCCGCGACGAACACGTAGTTCGCCTGAGCGAGCGCACCCGCGACGTTGTGATAGATGTCGCCGTACTGGGGCGAGACGAGCGTGCCGTCGTCGCGGATGGCGAGCGTGGCGGGAATGAGTCGGTCTGTCATGCGAAACAAAAAACGTGGCAGCCAAGCCTGGCAAGGGATTGCGCGGGGTCGTCCGCCCGTCCGTTGGAAAACGGCAACGGGCCGGCGCCCGGGCGGACCGCGCTGCGTATCCTGTCCGGTTGGCGCAGATCAAAAACCGGGCAGTCGGCGATTCATTCGGCGAAATACCGATGAAAATCTTTGAAACCCTTGTCGTTATTGGGTTTGCGCTGCGCTATCATAGCAACGCCGTACCGCGGGGTGGCCGCCGGCTCACCGGAGGGCGCGTCGCGCGGGCCAGGATTCGGCGCTGTGTCGTCGGAGTCTGACTCTCGACGGCACGGTTCGCGCACGTATAATCGGCGCGTTCGCGCTGTTCGTGTCAACCTAACCTGATAAAGGAACCTTAATGAACAAACAGGAACTGATCGACGCCGTCGCCGCCCAAACGGGCGCCAGCAAGGCTCAAACCGGCGAAACGCTGGACACGCTGCTCGAAGTCATCAAGAAGGCCGTGTCGAAGGGTGATGCGGTTCAGCTGATCGGCTTCGGCAGCTTCGGTTCGGGCAAGCGCGCAGCACGTACGGGCCGCAACCCGAAGACCGGCGAAACCATCAAGATCCCGGCAGCCAAGACGGTCAAGTTCACGGCTGGCAAGGCGTTCAAGGACGCCGTCAACAAGCGTTAAACCAGCGCCTGTTCCAGGAAAAACCCGCCTTTCGGCGGGTTTTTTGTTGGGCGCGCGCGGCATTTTCGCCACAGTCCGCGCCCCTCTTGCAAGATTTAACGGTTGTTTTTACAACGCGTTACGCATGCACGATCTGCGTGTCGCCGGGGTCGTCGTCGTGCGAATCGATATCCCACACCGGGAACGGATCGTCGAGCGCGTGCCATCCCGCCGCGCCGAGCGCGAATTCCGCCTCGGTCAGCAGGCATGCGTCGAGTTTCGCGCGCCATGCGTGCGCGTCGAGCGCGATGCCGATCAGCACGAGTTCCTGCCGGCGATCGCCCACGGTGCGATCGTCGAGATCGCCGTGCCATTCGGCACGGATATCCGCGAGCAACTCGTCGTCGTCCGGCCATTCCGCACGATCCTGCGCGGCCCACCAGAGACCCGCCGGGCCATGCCGGCACACACCGCCCGCCTGCGACAGCGAACCCGCGATGTCGTTGCGCGTCGCGAGCCAGAAAAAGCCCTTGCTGCGCAGCACGCCCGGCCACTCCTGATGCAGCAGCGCCCAGAGTCGCGCCGGGTGAAACGGCCGGCGCGCGCGGTAAACGAAATTGCCGATCCCGTATTCGTCGGCTTCGCCGTGCACGTGCGCATGCTGTTCGTCGTCGTGATGCGTGCGATCGTGATCGAGCGACGCGAGCCAGCCCGGCGCATTCGCGGCCTCGTCGAAATCGAAGCGGCCGGTGTTCAGCACTTCGTCGAGCGGCACGTTGCCGAACGTCGACACGACCTGGTGCGCGCGCGGATTGAGTCGCGCGAGGATGTGCTGCAGACGCGCGAGGTCGTCGGCGCCGACGAGGTCGGCCTTGTTGATCACCAGCACGTCGCAGAACTCGATCTGCTCGATCAGCAGCTCGACGAGCGTGCGGTCGTCGTCTTCCGACGCGGCGATGCCGCGCGTCGCGAGCGCGTCGTCCGACCCGTAATCGCGCAGGAAGTTGTACGCGTCGACCACGGTGACGAGCGTGTCGAGCCGCGCGACGGCCGACAGCGACGTGCCTTCGTCGTCGACGAACGTGAAGGTCTCGGCGATCGGCATCGGCTCCGCGATCCCGGTCGATTCGATCACGATCGCGTCGAAGCGGCCTTCGGCCGCGAGCGTGCGGATCTCGACGAGCAGGTCGTCGCGCAGCGTGCAGCAGATGCAGCCGTTCGACATCTCGACGAGGCGCTCCTCGACGTGCGACAGCGCCTGCGCGTCGCGCACGAGCGAAGCGTCGATGTTGACCGCCGCGAGATCGTTGACGATCACGGCCACTTTCAGGCCCGCGCGGTTCGCGAGGATGTGATTGAGCAGCGTGGTCTTGCCGGCGCCGAGGAAGCCGGACAGCACGGTGACGGGCAACGGCTGGTTCATTGCCGGATTCATAGCGATATGCACCAACGGAAAAATTGAGAAAGCGGCCGCGGCGCCCTTCCGGGGCGCGATCGGCGCGCGGACGGGCGAAATTGCGGCGTGAGATCCGCATTGTGCATCAAACGCGCGCCGGCCGGCCGGTGTCGCGTCAGCCCGCGCCGCGGCGCCGCGTCACGGTGCGGGCGGCAGCAGCTTCCACTGGGTCAGGATGCCGGCGATCTGCCGCGCGTACTTGTCGCGCAGCGACGGCGTTTCCGAATGATAGGCGCCGACGGCCTGCCACGTGTTGCCGTAGCGGTTCATCTTCTGCTTCAGATGCCACGCGGCGATGTACACGTTCTTGCACGGTTCCATCAGCGTGTCGCGACCGATCCCGTAGCGCGACAGCGTCGGCAGGTGGATTGAATTGATCTGCATCAGGCCGTAATCGACCGAGCCGTTCGTATTCTTGTTCAGCGCATCGGGCCGGTTGCGCGACTCCTGCCACGCGATCGCGCGCAGGATCAGCGGATTGACCTGCTGATATTTGGCCGCCTCGTCGAAACAGTCCGCGCGAGCGTTCGCGCTGGCGCAACACGCGCCGGCGGCGATCAACGCGATCGAAGCGAACCGTCTGTTCATGGTGCGGAATCGATGGAAATTGCGCAGGGGTCGGGAAAACCCGTGCCTGTTATTCGTGCGACGAGAAACGTGCCGCCCGTATCATACCGACAGTCCGTCAGCTTGTGACATGCGGGAATACGGCCGCCCCGTTATACCGCATTGTCGTGTCGGCTCATCGCGAAATGCGGACGATGGCCGGCATGCCGAGCGTAGTGCAGAATCTTACATCTTGCATACGCTTCGCCGAACAGATGTCGTATGTGAGACAGTCCTCGGATCAATGTGATATTTCGGACATGAAAAACTGCTAATGTCGCCTCTTTCGGACTTGGATTCCAGCACTACCGCCGGAAGTGGCCTGAGCCGGCATCGACCCATTCATCCATGACAAGAAATCGCTTCGTTATGCGGCGTGTCGCCACGACCCTGGTCGTCGCCGGCATCATCGTTTCGCAGGCCGCCTACGCTCAGGTCACGCTCAATTTCGTGAATGCGGATATCGACCAGGTCGCGAAGGCGATCGGCGCCGCAACCGGCAAGACCATCATCGTCGACCCCCGCGTGAAGGGGCAGCTCAACCTCGTGGCCGAACGCGCGGTGCCGGAAGACCAGGCACTGAAGACGTTGCAGTCGGCGCTGCGCATGCAGGGCTTCGCGCTCGTGCAGGATCACGGCGTGCTGAAGGTCGTGCCGGAGGCCGACGCGAAGCTGCAGGGCGTGCCGACCTACATCGGCAATGCGCCGCAGGCGCGCGGCGACCAGGTGATCACGCAGGTGTTCGAGCTGCACAACGAATCGGCGAACAACCTGCTGCCCGTACTGCGGCCGCTGATCTCGCCGAACAACACGGTCACCGCCTACCCGGCGAACAACTCGATCGTCGTGACCGACTACGCGGACAACGTGCGGCGCATCGCGCAGATCATCGCGGGCGTCGACAGCGCCGCGGGCGCGCAGGTGCAGGTCGTGCCGCTGCGCAACGCGAACGCGATCGACCTCGCCGCGCAGTTGCAGAAAATGCTCGACCCGGGCGCGATCGGCAACAGCGATGCCACGCTGAAAGTGTCGGTCACGGCCGACCCGCGCACCAATTCGCTGTTGCTGCGCGCATCGAACGGGTCGCGCCTCGCGGCCGCGAAGCGCCTCGTGCAGCAGCTCGACGCGCCGAGCGCGGTGCCCGGCAACATGCACGTCGTGCCGCTGCGCAACGCCGATGCGGTGAAGCTCGCGAAGACGCTGCGCGGGATGCTCGGCAAAGGTAGCGGCAACGACAGCGGCTCGTCGGCGTCGTCCAACGATGCGAACAGCTTCAACCAGAACGGCGGCTCGTCGTCGAGCGGCAACTTCTCGACCGGCACGTCGGGCACTCCGCCGCTGCCGTCGGGCGGCCTGGGCGGGTCGTCGTCTTCGTCGGCGTATGGCGGTTCGTCCGGCGGCGGCGGACTTGGCACGGGCGGCCTGCTCGGCGGCGACAAGGACAAGAGCGGTGACGACAACCAGCCGGGCGGGATGATCCAGGCCGACTCGGCCACCAACTCGCTGATCATCACCGCGTCCGATCCGGTTTACCGGAACCTGCGCTCGGTGATCGACCAGCTCGACGCGAGGCGGGCGCAGGTCTACATCGAAGCGCTGATCGTCGAGCTGAACTCGACGACGCAGGGTAACCTCGGCATCCAGTGGCAGGTCGCGAGCGGCCAGTTCCTTGGCGGCACGAACCTTAACCCCGGGCTGGGCCTCGGCAACAGCATCATCAACCTGACGGCCGGCGGCCTGACCAATGCCGCAGGCGGGATCACCGGCGGCGGCCTCGCCTCCAACCTCGGGCAGTTGTCCCAGGGGCTCAACATCGGCTGGCTGCACAACATGTTCGGCGTGCAGGGGCTCGGCGCGCTGCTGCAGTACTTTGCGGGCGTGAGCGACGCGAACGTGCTGTCGACGCCGAACCTGATCACGCTCGACAACGAGGAAGCGAAGATCGTCGTCGGCCAGAACGTGCCGATCGCGACCGGCTCGTATTCGAACCTGACGAGCGGCACGACGAGCAATGCGTTCAATACCTACGACCGTCGCGACGTCGGCCTGACGCTGCACGTGAAGCCGCAGATCACTGACGGCGGCATCCTGAAGCTGCAGCTCTATACCGAGGATTCGGCGGTCGTCAGCGGCACCACCAACGCGCAGACCGGCCCGACCTTCACGAAGCGCTCGATCCAGTCGACGATCCTGGCCGACAACGGCGAGATCATCGTGCTCGGCGGCTTGATGCAGGACAACTACCAGGTGTCGAACAGCAAGGTGCCGCTGCTTGGCGACATCCCGTGGATCGGCCAGCTGTTCCGTTCCGAATCGAAGGTGCGCGCGAAAACCAACCTGATGGTATTCCTGCGCCCGGTGATCATCACCGATCGCAACGTCGCGCAGGAAGTCACGGCCAACCGCTACGACTACATCCAGGGCGTGACGGGTGCGTACAAGTCCGACAACAACGTGATGCGCGACAAGGACGATCCGGTCGTCCCGCCGATGCCGATCGGCCCGAGCCAGGGCGGCACGCCCGCGGGCAACCTGTTCGATCTCGACAAGATGCGTCGCCAGCAGTTGCAGCGCCAGGTGGCGCCGGTGCCGGCCCAGCCGTTGCCGGAGGCGACGCCCGCGCAGCCGCAGAGCGTGCCGCAGCAGGCGGTGCCGCAACAGCCGCTGACGGCCGCGCCGGGAGCCTCGCAGTGAGCGACGTGCTCGCGTCTTCCTCCCACGACGGCGCGCCGGGCGAACGGCAGCCGCCGTCGCCGCTCGCCGCGCGCCTGTTGCCGTACGGCTTCGCGAAGAGCGGCCAGGTGCTGATCGCGCACCAGCTCGACGACACGCTCGAGGTGTGGATCAGCGAACGCACGAGCGATGCCGCGCTCGCGGAAATCGCGCGCAACTTCGGCTCGATTTCCGTGCATCGCGTGCCGGCCGACGAGCTCGCGCAGGCGATCAACCATGCCTACGCACGCCAGGACGGCAGCGCCGCGCAGGTGGTCGGCGAGGTCGAAGGCGAAGTCGATCTGTCGCGGCTGATGCAGGACATCCCCGAAGTCGAGGATCTGCTCGAATCGGAAGACGATGCGCCGATCATCCGGATGATCAACGCGCTGCTCACGCAGGCGGCACGCGAACAGGCGTCGGACATCCACATCGAACCGTTCGAGAACGCGTCGGTCGTGCGCTTTCGCGTGGACGGCACGCTGCGCGACGTCGTGCGGCCGAAGAAGGCGCTGCACGGCGCGCTGATCTCGCGGATCAAGATCATGGCGCAGCTCGACATCGCGGAGAAGCGCCTGCCGCAGGACGGCCGCATCACGCTGCGCGTCGGCGGCCGGCCGGTCGACGTGCGGGTGTCGACGCTGCCGACCGGGCACGGCGAGCGCGCGGTGCTGCGTCTGCTGGAAAAGGATGCGCAGCGCCTGAACCTCGAAGCGCTCGGGATGGGCCGCGACACGCTCGTGCAATTCGACAAGCTGATCGCGCGCCCGCACGGCATCGTGCTCGTCACGGGCCCGACCGGGTCGGGCAAGACGACCACGCTGTATGCGTCGATGTCGCGGCTCGAAACCGCGACGACCAACATCATGACCGTCGAGGACCCGATCGAATACGACCTCGGCGGGATCGGCCAGACGCAGGTGAACGAGCGGATCGGGATGACCTTTGCCCGCGCGCTGCGCTCGATCCTGCGTCAGGACCCGGACGTGATCATGATCGGCGAAATCCGCGACCTCGAAACCGCGCAGATCGCGGTGCAGGCGTCGCTCACTGGCCACCTCGTGCTCGCGACGCTGCACACGAACGATGCGGCGTCCGCCGTCACGCGTCTGACCGACATGGGCGTCGAGCCGTACCTGCTCGCGTCGTCGCTGCTCGGCGTGCTCGCGCAGCGCCTCGTGCGCCAGCTCTGCCCGGTCTGCAAGGAAGAGCGGCACGAGGACGGCCGTACCGTGTGGCATCCGGTCGGCTGCGACAAGTGCGGGCATTCGGGCTACTCGGGCCGGCGCGGCGTGTACGAACTGCTGCTGGTCGACGACTCGATCCGCGCGCTGATCCACCGCAACGCGGCCGACGCGGAGATTCTCGCCGCCGGCCGTGCGGAAGGGATGCGCACGCTGCGCGACGACGCCGAGCGCTGGCTCGCGTCGGGCGCGACGTCGCTCGAGGAAGTGCTGCGCGTGACGGGAGGCGCATAGCGCGATGCCGGCATTCCGTTTCGAGGCAATCGATTCGGCGGGACGCGCGCAGAAAGGCGTGATCGATGCCGACAGCGCGCGGGCCGCGCGCGGCCAGCTGCGCACGCAGGGGCTCACGCCGCTCGTCGTCGAGCCGGCCGCCAGCGCGACGCGCGGGGCGCGCTCGCAGCGGCTCGCGTTCGGCCGCAAGCTGTCGCAGCGCGAACAGGCGATCCTCACGCGCCAGCTCGCGAGCCTGCTGATCGCGGGGCTGCCGCTCGACGAGGCGCTCGGCGTGCTGACCGAGCAGGCCGAGCGCGACTACATCCGCGAACTGATGGCCGCAATCCGCGCCGAGGTGCTCGGCGGCCATTCGCTCGCGAATGCGCTGGGCCAGCATCCGCGCGATTTCCCCGAGATCTACCGCGCGCTCGTCGCGGCGGGCGAGCACACCGGCAAGCTCGGCATCGTGCTGTCGCGTCTGGCCGACTACATCGAGCAGAGCAACGCGCTGAAGCAGAAGATCCTGCTGGCGTTCACGTATCCGGGGATCGTCACGCTGATCGCGTTCGGCATCGTCACGTTTTTGCTGAGCTACGTCGTGCCGCAGGTCGTCAACGTGTTCGCGAGCACGAAGCAGCAACTGCCCGTGCTGACGATCGTGATGATGGCGCTGTCGGATTTCGTGCGGCACTGGTGGTGGGCGATCCTGATCGCGGTCGGGCTCGTCGTGTGGTTCGTGAAGGCGACGCTGTCGCGCGCCGGGCCCCGGCTCGCGTTCGACCGCTGGGTGCTGACCGCGCCGCTCGCGGGCAAGCTCGTGCGCGGCTACAACACGGTGCGCTTCGCGAGCACGCTCGGGATCCTCACCGCGGCCGGCGTGCCGATCCTGCGCGCGTTGCAGGCGGCCGGCGAGACGCTGTCGAACCGCGCGATGCGCGCGAACATCGACGACGCGATCGTGCGCGTGCGCGAAGGCTCCGCGCTGTCGCGCGCGCTGAACAACGTGAAGACGTTTCCGCCGGTGCTCGTGCACCTGATCCGTTCGGGCGAAGCGACGGGCGACGTGACGACGATGCTGGATCGCGCGGCAGAAGGCGAAGCGCGCGAGCTCGAGCGCCGCACGATGTTCTTGACGAGCCTGCTGGAGCCGCTGCTGATCCTGGCGATGGGCGGCATCGTGCTCGTGATCGTGCTGGCCGTGATGCTGCCGATCATCGAGCTGAACAACATGGTGCAGTGACGGCCTGAGCGTCGGCCCGGCCGCCCGCTGCGGCTTCAGCGCATGTAGATCGCCGGGGACGGCGTGTTGGCGGGGAGCTGGATTTCGGCGCGGGCGCCGTTGCGCTCGACGATGATCGAGCGGGGGCGCACTTCGGCGAGCTTCGCGCCGGACGTGACGTCTGCGCCGAGCGACACGGCACGCGGCGGTTCGCCGCCGACGCCGACGATCGCGGCGCCGCCGTGGTCGAGCGCGAGGATGCCGAACAGGTGGATGTCCTGCACGGGATTCTTGTCGAGCTGACCGCCGAAGAGCGCCGCGGCGTCCTCGGTGCGGATCGGCAGCCGCGCGGCGGCGGCGGGCAGCGGCGCTTCGCGGGCCGACAGCGTGACGACCCAGTAGGTGGCCGTCGCGCACAAACCCGCGAAGAGGGCTAGGGAGAGGATCCGGATCGAGAGCGCGTTCATGCGCGCTATTGTACGGATGTATGTGAAATTTGCGTTGGGTGAAAGCCCTCGGCAATGCGCGTCTTACAATGCGTGCTCCGCGCCCGCGGGTCCGGAAGGTTGCCGTCAGGCAATCGTCCGGAGCGCCGGGTGCGTTACTCAACCGACGACATTTTTTGGAAAGAGGTAGTCAGTCATGCAAACGTGGATCACTCGCCGCAACGCGGCCGTGCGTCGTCAGCGCGGTTTCACGCTGATCGAGATCATGGTGGTGGTCGCGATCCTCGGGATCCTGGCGGCGCTGATCGTGCCGAAGATCATGAGCCGCCCGGACGAGGCGCGCCGCATCGCCGCGAAGCAGGACATCGGCACGATCATGCAGGCGCTCAAGCTGTACCGTCTCGACAACGGCCGTTACCCGACGCAGGACCAGGGCCTGAACGCACTGATCCAGAAGCCGACCACCGATCCGATCCCGAACAACTGGAAGGACGGCGGCTATCTCGAGCGCCTGCCGAACGATCCGTGGGGTAACGGCTACAAGTACCTGAACCCGGGCGTGCACGGCGAGATCGACGTGTTCAGCTACGGCGCCGACGGCAAGGAAGGCGGCGAAGGCAACGACACCGACATCGGTTCGTGGCAGTAAACGCGCGCTGACCGTCCCGGCGCTTCCGCCCCGTTCTTCATGCTCGCCACTCGCACGACCTTCCGCTGCGGCCGCGATCGCCGTGTGCGTCGCGGCGCGGCGTCGTCCGTGCCGGCGCGTGCCGACAGTGGCCCGGCGTCGCACGGGGCGCGGCGTCACCGCGCGCGCGGCTTCACGCTGCTCGAAATGCTGGTCGTGCTCGTGATCGCGGGGCTGCTCGTATCGCTCGCATCGCTGTCGCTCACGCGCAATCCGCGCACCGACCTGCGCGAAGAAGCGCAGCGCGTCGCGCTGCTGTTCGAGAGCGCCGGCGACGAAGCGCAGGTGCGCGCGCGGCCGATCGCGTGGCAGCCGACCGCGCACGGCTTTCGCTTCGACGTGAGCTCGCCCGACGGCTGGCGCACGCTGCGCGACGACCTGCTGCGCCCGCGCGACTGGGACGGCGGCGTCACGGGCGCCGACATCGACTATCCGGGGTCCGACACGCGCGCGAGCCGCGTCGTGTTCGGCACCGAAAGCATCGACACGCCGGTGCGCGTGACGCTGCATTCGGCCGCCGGCAGCGCGACGATCGTCGGCACCGGCAACGGCCGCTACGAGGTGCAATGACGATGCGTCGTCGCCTGCCCTTTCCCGGCACTTCATCCCGCGGCTTCACGATGATCGAAGTGCTGGTCGCGCTCGCGATCATCGCGGTCGCGCTCGCCGCGTCGATCCGCGCGGTCGGCACGATGGCGACCAATGCGTCCGACCTGCACCACCGGCTGCTGGCCGGCTGGAGCGCCGACAACGCGCTCGCGCAACTGCGGCTCACGCACGCATGGCCCGAGGTGGGCGAGCAGAGCTTCGACTGCTCGCAAGGCAACGTGCAGCTCGTCTGCACGCAGCGCGTGAGCACGACGCCCAACCCGGTGTTCCGGCGCGTGCGGATTTCGGTGAGCATGCCTGGCCGCGCCGGCGTGCTCGCGCAGATGGTGACGGTGGTCGCGAATGAAACCAGTCGTCCGCTCTGACAAACCGATGCGACGCCCGCTCGCCCGCCCCGCCCGCGGCTTCACGCTGATCGAGCTGATGATCGCGATCGCGATCCTCGCGGTGGTCGCGATCCTCGCGTGGCGCGGGCTCGACCAGATCATGCGCGGTCGCGACAAGGTCGCGGCCGCGATGGAAGACGAACGCGTGTTCGCGCAAATGTTCGACCAGATGCGCATCGACGCGCGGCTCGCCGCGACCGACGACGAGGCCGGCCAGCCGGCGATCGGCGTCGCCGGCAATACGCTGCAGATCGTCCGCGAACTCGACGTGCCGGGCGCCGCGCCGCGGCTGCAGGTGGTCCGCTACCGGATCGCCGGCGGACGCGTCGTGCGCTATGCGTCGCC
This sequence comes from Burkholderia metallica, assembly GCF_001718555.1. Lineage (NCBI taxonomy): Bacteria > Pseudomonadati > Pseudomonadota > Betaproteobacteria > Burkholderiales > Burkholderiaceae > Burkholderia > Burkholderia metallica. The sequence goes on along the minus strand of NZ_CP013401.1, from coordinate 68,474 downwards.
GCCGATCGACGACGCGAACCGGCTGCGCACGATGCTGAAGGACAGCAGCGTCGAAGGCTGGAGCTGGGTCGCGCTGATGGGCGGCGTCGGCGCGATCGACGCGAAGCTGTACGTGCCGCGCGTGGGCTGGACCACCAACCTGCAGACGGCCGACGAAGCGCTCGCGCAGAACAACGACGCGCTCAAGGTGCCGCAGATCGGCAACGCGCCGCCTGCGCGGGCGGTGACCGGGCTGCAGGTCAGCATCGGCGCGACGTCGCTGCGCGTGCCGGTCACGCGCATCTTCCTCGTCGGGGAATGACGATGCGTGCTCGCCCTGCCCGTCGATCCGCGTTCAACCGTGCGTCCGCACGCAGGCTGGCACGCGCGCGCCAGCGCGGCGCGGCGATCATCACCGCGCTGCTCGTCGTCGCGCTGTCGGCGATCCTGGTCTCGGGGATGCTGTGGCGCCAGCAGGTGCAGATTCGCCGCATCGAGAACCAGCGCGTGCTCGCGCAGGCGCAGTGGGTCGCGCGCGGCGCGCTCGACTGGACGCGGATGATCCTGCGCTCGGAAGGCGACACGGCGCCCGGCATCACGTATCTCGGCGGGATCTGGGGCGTACCGATCGCGAAGACGAAACTGTCGGACTTCCTCGGCCGGATCGGCGCGCCGAACGACACCGGCGGCGAAGACACCTATATCTCCGGCTCGATCGAGGACGCGCAGGCGAAGTTCAACCTGCGCAATCTGGTAGCGTCGCCGGCGCCCGGCGTGCTGCAGTTGAACGTCACGCAGGTCCAGGCGTTCCAGCGCCTGCTGACGACGCTCGGCTACGACGGCGCGTTCGCGAAGCGCATCGCGCTGCAGGTGCGCGCGGGCCTGCTGCATTCGGCGACGCGGTTCCAGATGCCGACGCTGCCGGGTGGCGGCACCGCGCCGCCGGTCACCGCGCCGGTGACGACCGATCAACAAGGCGGCGGCGGCTTCACCGACGATCCCGGCATGACGGGCGGCGACCGCGGGCCCGCGCCGCTGATGATGACGGGCGTCGACAGCCTGCTCGACGTCGACGGCGTGACACCCGAGATGGTCGCGCGGCTGCGCCCGTTCGTCACCGTGCTGCCGACCACGACGCCCGTGAACATGAACACCGCGCCGGCCGAGGTGATCGCGGCGCTGATGCCGGGGATGAGCGTGTCGTCCGCGCAGGCGCTCGTGTCGCGCCGCGAGACCGTGTTTTTCCGTAACGTCGGCGACGTGCAGCTCGCGCTGCGCGGCGCCGGCGCACCGAACGTGACGCTCGACTCGAGCCTCGTCGACGTCAATTCGAGCTATTTCATCGTGCATGGCCGGATCCAGCACGAACGCGCGGAGGTCGATCGCACCTCGCTCGTGTATCGTGATCCGACCACGCATTCGACACGGGTCGTGCGCATCCGCGACCAGCTATAACGACGCCAATCGGGAGAGGAGCTCTTGTGAGCACGTTGATTGTTTCTTTGCCGCCGCGCGAGCCGGCCGTGCCGCTGCAGGAATGGCAGTGGCCCGAGCTGCCGTTCACGCTCGTCGACAAGGCCGGCCACGTGCAGCGCGCCGGCCGCGCCGCGCTCGCGCTGCTGCCGCGCGCGAATGCGACGGTGCTGATCGTCGCCGCGCGCGACGTGCTGCTGCTGGCCGCGACCGTGCCGCCGCTGAAAGGGCCGAAGCTGCGCCAGGCGCTGCCCAACATCGTCGAGGATCAGCTGATCCAGGATCCGCTCGGCTGCCATATCGCGCTCGATCCGGACGCGCTGCCCGACGGGCGCCGCGTGCTGGCCGTCATCGATCGCGCGTGGTTCCGCACGATCTGCGACGCGTTCACGGCGGCCGGCCACCGGCACCTGAGCGCGGTGCCCGCGACCCGCTGCTTGCCGGCGCCGCACGTATCCGCCGCGCCGGCCGGCAGCGAAATCGACGTCGCCGCGGTGGCAGCGGACGCCGTCGAAGCGCCGCCGGCGCGCCCGGCGACGGTGGCCGCGGTGCTCGGGCTCGCGGCATCGGTCGAACAAGTGCTCGTCGAGGCCGGCGCGCAGCCGGCCGCGGCCGGTGCGCCGCGCCTCGAACTCGCGGTCGCGCGTGGCGCGCTCGGCGAAGGCTTCGCGGCGCCTGCGTCGCGCGCGGCCGGCACGCTGGCTGCGCTGGCAGGCGGCGGCGACGTCGAACTGTACGAACTCGGCGAACCGGGCGCGGAGCCTCGCCTGGCATCGGTCGGACACAGCGACGGCGGCCCGCTGCTGCCGGGCGCCGCACCGCTGTCGTTCGACGCGTTCGCGCGGCGCGCGCTGACCGAGAAGTTCGATCTGTGCCAGTTCGAATTCGAATCGCAGCCGTGGCGTTTCGACCGCGCGACGCTGAAGCGCCTGCGCGTGCCGATCGCGCTCGCCGCGGCGACGCTCGGCGTCGCGGTGATCGGGATGAACCTGCACTGGTGGAAGCTGTCGCGCGAGCGCGATGCGCTGTCCGCGCAGATCACCGAGACGCTCTTGTCCGCGTTCCCGAAGACGACGACGGTGCTCGATCCGCCCGCGCAGATGCAGCGCCAGCTCGACCAGTTGCGCGTTGCGGCCGGCGAGCTGTCGCCGAACGATTTCCTCGCGCTGTCGAGCGGGCTGTCGCGCTCGATGGGCGCGCTGCCGCTGAACGGCATCGCGTCGCTCGACTATCACGACCGGCGGCTCGACGTCGGCTTCAAGCCGGAGGTGAAGGTCGATCCCGATTTCACGCAGCGCCTCGCACGTAACGGACTGTCCGGCGAAGTCGACAGCAACACGGGCAAATGGACGATCCGGAGCCGCTCATGAAGACTGAACAACTGAACCAGACGCTGGCCCAGTTCTGGGGCGAGCGCTCGCCGCGCGAAAAGACGCTGCTCGGCTGGGGCGGCGCCGTGCTGGCGGTCGCGATCGCGTATTCGGTGCTGTGGTCGCCCGCGCAGGAAGGCCGCGCACGGATCCAGCGCGAACTGCCGACGATGCGCCGCGAGCTTGCGCAGATGACCGCGCAGGCGAACGAGGCGAAGTCGCTGACGGCCGCCGCGCAGGGCGTGGCGCCGACCGGCCTCGCGCTGAAGGATGCGCTGACCGCGTCGCTGTCCGATCACGGGATGCAGGGCGCGCAGGTGCAGATCGTCGGCAACGGCGTGCAGATCCAGATGAAGAACGTGTCGTTCCCCGCGTGGACGCAGTGGCTCGACGATGCGCGCCGGCAGTTCAAGGTGCAGGTCGGCGAGGCGCATGCAACGGCGCTGAAGGACGACGGCCAGGTCGACCTGACGGCCGTGATGCAACCGTCTACGCAGAAATGACGCAGTGGATGACGCAAGTGGAAGGCGGCCGATGAGGCCGGGACTCAGGCGGCTCACCGCCGCATTGCCGTGGGTACTGGCGGGCGGGCTGGCGACGGCGGTGACGCTCGTCGCGCTCGCGCCGGCCGCATGGATCGCGCCGCAGTTCGCGCGGGCGACCGGCGGCCACGTGAATCTCGTCGATCCGGACGGGTCGCTGTGGCGCGGCTCGGGCACGCTGATGCTCGCGCCGGGGGCCGACCAGAGCGCGGCGACGCTGCTGCCGGGCCGGGTCGAATGGACCACGGGCTTCTGGCCGCTGCTGACCGGGCGCGTGCGGATGCGCATGCGTCAGACCGAGGCGATGCCCGATGCGGTCACGCTCGATGCGACGTGGCGCGGCGCGGTGCTGTCGGCGGGCACGATGGCCGTGCCCGCGTCGCTGCTCGCGGGGCTCGGCACGCCGTTCAACACGCTCGACCTGCAGGGCGACGTGCGGCTCGGCTGGAGCGACTGGCGGCTGATCGGCAACAACGCGTTCGGCCAGCTGACGGTGACGATCGATTCGATGAGTTCGCGCGTCTCGCGCGTGAAGCCGCTCGGGTCGTACCGCGCGGTGCTGCAGGCGAAGGGGGCCGGCGCCGATCTCGACCTGTCGACGACGCAGGGCCCGCTGTTCCTCGATGGCCACGGCAGTTTCGGCCCGGGCCAGGGATCGTTCCGCGGCACCGCGCATGCGGCGCCCGAGCAGCAGGCGAACCTCGCGGGGCTGCTGAACCTGCTCGGCCACCCGATCGGGAACAACGAGGTATCGCTGATCTTCGGCGACGCGCAGCGCTGACGCGCGCGTCGCCCTTTCCTGCCTACTGCTGCGCGAGCGGCGCGGCGACCGACGGTGCGGCGGCCGCACCGGATGCCGGCACGGGCGCCGGCGCCGCCATGTCGCCGTTCTCGCGCGCCATCTCCGACACATTCCAGCCGCCGCCGAGCGCCTTCACGAGCCCGACCGACGACGTCATCCGCTGGCCGGCGATCGTCGCGAGCTTCTGCTGCGCGGTGAAGGCGGTGGTCTGCGCGGTCAGCACGTTCAGGTACGCGACCGTGCCGGCCTTGTACTGGTTCGTGACGATCGCGAGCGCATGCTCGGCGCTGTCGACGGCCTGCCGCTGCACGTCGATTTCCTGCGCCAGAATGCGTTGCGACGCGAGGTTGTCCTCGACGTCCTGGAATGCGGTGAGCACCGCGAGGCGGTACGCGGCGACGTCCTGGTCGTAGGTCGCGCGCGCGGCGTCGGTCTGCGCGGCGCGCAGCCCTGCGTCGAACAGCGTGGCCGCGAGTTGCGGGCCGACCGTCCAGAAGCGCGCCGGCAGCGTGAACAGCTGCGACCACACCGAACTCTGGAAGCCGCCGCTCGCCGACAGCGTGAGGGTCGGGAAGAACGCGGAAATCGCGACGCCGATCTGCTCGTTCGCGGCCGCCGCGCGGCGCTCGGCCGCCGCGACGTCGGGCCGGCGCTCGAGGATCGCGGACGGCACGTCGACCGGCGTGATCGGCGGCTCGGCCGTGAGCGGATTCGGCGGCAGCGAGAACGCCGACGCCGGTTGGCCGATCAGCGTCGCGATCGCATGCTCGTACTGCGCGCGCGCGACGCCGTTGTCGATCGATGCGGCCTGCGCGCTCTGCAGCTGCGTCTGCGCCTGGATCACGTCCGCGCGCGCGGCGACGCCCTGCGCGTACTGGTTCTGCGTGAGTTTCAGCGACTGTTCGTACGCTTTCACGGTGTCGTCGAGCAGCTTCTGCAGCGAGTCGGACGTGCGCAGCTGGAAATAGGTCTGCGCAAGCAGCGCCTGCTGCGACAGCCGCGCGTTCGCGAGGTCGGCCGCGGCGGCCGCCTCGCCGGCGCGCTGCGCGCCGACGGTGCGGCTCACCTTGCCCCACAGGTCGGGTTCCCAGCTCGCGTCGAGGCCGACGCTGTAGCTGTTGCTGATCGACGAATTGCCGCCGAAACTCGATGAAGAACCCGACGACACCGACGTGCGCGGCGTGCGGGCGCGTGAGCCCGATGCGGTCAGCCCGACGGTCGGGAAGTATGCGGCACGCGCCTCGGCCACGAGCGCACGCGCCTGCCGGTACGCGGCCGCCGATTGCGCGATGGTCTGGTTCGACGTGTTGAGCTTGTCGATCAGCGCATCGAGCTGCGGATCGTTGTAGACCGTCCACCACGGGCCGCGGTCGGTGCGGTCGGCGGGCTGCGCGACCTTCCAGCCGGCCGGCGCTTCCTTGTAGGCGGCGGGGATCGACGTGTCGGGCCGGTGATAGTCGGGCCCGACGGCGCAGCCGGCGAGCAGCACGGCCGTCGCGACGGCGACGGCGGCGCTCAGCGGGCGAAAGGCGCGCGGGAAGGGGGCGTACGGCATGGTGATATTCCTGTCTGGGCGGGACGTCCGGCGAGCGGCGTCGCGCGATGCGGTCGTCGTGCCGCTGGCGGACAAATGGTAACTGACGGCGGGAAAGCTGCGCAGCCCCAAGGGTACGGTGCGCGGCGACAGGAATGTGTTACCGGCGCGGGCGGCCGGTTTACCGGGGATTACGACCTGGCGGGAAGACGGGCAGGCGACGCCGGCCGTACGGGGCACGGCCGGCGCTCAGCCGGCCGAGCGGTCGTGAAGGCGGCAGACGCGCGGCGTCAGTGGCAGCGCGCGGGCAGCGGGAGCGGTTCGGCGGCGGACCGCCATGTCGACGGCTCCGTCGCGACCGGCTGGCCCGTGCGGCGCACGCCGTCTTTCGCGTTGCGCTGCCGGCGATGATCGAACCATGCGAACCCGATCGCCGCGAGCGAGCCGCCCGGCACCACCAGCATCGTCACGTACAGCGCGATCTTCCAGCCGCGGTGCGGCCCGGAAAACACATGATGAGCGGTATCGGTCAGGTTGCGGCGCAGCGCGCCGGCGGCATTTTTCAGGAACAGCATCGCGAACATCCTCGGGTGCCCGGCAGCGCGGGCGATTCGGTCAGAACATAGTCTCCGGCAGTGCAACATGCACGTCGTAACTGGTTGCCTTAAATAATATTGACTAAGCAATCATTTTTCAAGATACTGGGCGCGTTCAAATCCGAAACGCACTATTGCTGCGCGCGCAATCGCATGACCGGCGGCCTCTACGATCCCGAGAACATCGAGCTGGAAAAGAGCCTCGGCTACTACCTGTCGAAGGCGAAGCAGGCGCTCGTCGAGCGGATGGACCGTGCGCTCGAGCCGCTCGACCTCACCGCGCAGCAGATCGGCGTGATCCTGCTGCTGTCGCGCGGCTATGCGCGCACGCCGTTCGAGCTGTCCCGCAAGATGTCGTACGACAGCGGTTCAATGACGCGGATGCTCGACCGGCTCGAACGCAAGGGGCTCGTCGCCCGCTCGCGCAGCGAGCAGGATCGCCGGATGATCGAGCTGACGCTGACCGAGCGCGGCGCCGAAGCTGCGCGGGCGTTGCCGTCGCTGATCGCGACCGCGCTCAACGCGCAGCTCGACGGGTTCTCGGCCGACGAGCTCGCGACGCTCACCGGTCTGCTGCAGCGCTTCATCGCCAACGGGCCCGGCCCGGCCGGCTGCCCGGCACCCGACGACGAAGCGGGCGGCTGACGTGCGCGGCGGCCCGATGTCTAGGTTAAGCACTCGCTTATTTGTCTGTCTGGGCAGAAGATGACCGTGCACGCGCTCTCCGTTTCCCTTTATCCGTTCCACCCGGCCGGGTTGCGCTGCGGCGCACACCCGTGCGTTGTGCCGGCGCGCCGCGCGCGCCGCGTCTAGGAGATTCCGATGTCCGCCACCCCGGCATCCGCCGCCTCCCCTGCCGCCGAGCCCGCGCCGCTGTCCGGCGGCGCACTCGCGCTGCTCACCGTCGGGCTCGCGCTCGGCACGTTCATGGAAGTGCTCGATACGTCGATCGCGAACGTCGCGGTGCCGACCATTTCGGGCAGCCTCGGCGTCGCGACGAGCGAAGGCACCTGGGTGATCTCGTCGTACTCGGTCGCGTCCGCGATCGCCGTGCCGCTCACCGGCTGGCTCGCGCGGCGGGTCGGCGAGGTGCGCCTGTTCACGCTGTCGGTGCTCGCGTTCACGATCGCGTCGGCGCTGTGCGGCCTCGCGACCAACTTCGAGACGCTGATCGCGTTCCGGCTGCTGCAGGGCCTCGTGTCGGGGCCGATGGTGCCGCTGTCGCAGACGATCCTGATGCGCAGCTATCCACCCGCGAAGCGCGGGCTCGCGCTGGGGCTATGGGCGATGACGGTGATCGTCGCGCCGATCTTCGGCCCGCTGCTGGGCGGCTGGATCAGCGACAACTACACGTGGCCGTGGATCTTCTACATCAACCTGCCGATCGGCATCTTCTCGGCGACCTGCGCGTATTTCCTGCTGCGCGGCCGCGAGACGAAGACGACGAAGCAGCGGATCGACGCGATCGGCCTCGCGCTGCTCGTGATCGGCGTGTCGTGCCTGCAGATGATGCTCGATCTCGGCAAGGACCGCGACTGGTTCAACTCGTCGTTCATCGTCGCGCTGGCGCTGATCGCGGTCGTGTCGCTCGCGTTCATGCTCGTGTGGGAGGCCACCGAGAAGGACCCGGTGGTCGACCTGTCGCTCTTCAAGGACCGCAACTTCGCGCTCGGCGCGATGATCATCTCGTTCGGCTTCATGGCGTTCTTCGGCTCGGTCGTGATCTTCCCGCTGTGGCTGCAGACGGTGATGGGCTACACGGCCGGCAAGGCCGGCCTCGCGACCGCGCCGGTCGGGCTGCTCGCGCTCGTGCTGTCGCCGCTGATCGGCCGCAACATGCACCGGCTCGACCTGCGGATGGTCGCGAGCTTCGCGTTCATCGTGTTCGCCGGCGTGTCGATCTGGAATTCGACGTTCACGCTCGACGTGCCGTTCAACCACGTGATCCTGCCGCGACTCGTACAGGGGATCGGCGTCGCATGCTTCTTCGTGCCGATGACGACGATCACGCTGTCGAGCATCCCGGACGAGCGGCTCGCGAGCGCGTCCGGGCTGTCGAACTTCTTGCGCACGCTGTCGGGCGCGATCGGCACCGCGGCCAGCTCGACGTTCTGGGAGAACGACGCGATCTACCATCACGCGCGGCTGTCGGAATCGGTGAGCGTGTATGCGCAGGGCACGACCGACTACCAGGGCGCGCTGTCGCAGCTCGGCATCGTCGGCCAGACGGCCAATGCGCAGCTCAACCAGCTCGTCACGCAGCAGGGCTTCATGATGGCGACCAACGACTTCTTCCTGCTGTCGGCATTCATGTTCGGCGCGCTCGCGGCGCTCGTGTGGATCACGAAGCCGAGGAAGGGCGCGGGGCCGGCGATGGGACATTGAGCACGCGCGGCGACGTGTCCTGCGCGTCGCGGACTGTCGGGGCGGCCAAGGCTGGCAAGCCGCTGGTCAAGGTGGTACCGATCGATGCGCCCGAAGTCGCTGCGCCGTCCCGGATCGGCTTCATGAAGGGGCAGATTCGGGTCCCGGACGACTTCGACACGATGGGGGACGATGCCGTCCGGAAGCTGTTCGAGGGTGACGCGTGAAACTGTTGCTCGACACCCACTGGTCACGCACGACCTGACCGTTGCCCGGTACCCGGGGCCGATCCAGCACGTCTGATCGTCGGGTAGCGCAGCCGTCACTCCCGCGCGCGCAATCCGCCGAACGCCAGATCGTCGACGGGCGCGACCGGCAGCGTCGCCCGCGCCACGTCGAGCCACGCCCGCGCCGCGTGCGACAGATACCCCTTCTTCAGCCAGCCGAGCGCGATCGCCCACGTGATCTCCGGCTCGACGATCGGCCGGCACGTGAACTGGCCCGCGTCGAGCCGCCGGCAATACGGCTCGGGCAGCAGCGCGATGCCGACGCCCGCATGCACGAGCGCGGCCATGAAATCCCAGTGGCCGCTGCGGCTCACGATCGACGGCGTAAAGCCGACCTGCCGGCATGCGTCGAGCACCGCGTCGTGCAGCGCGAGACTTTCCGCGTAGAACACGAACGACTCGCGCGCGAGATCCGCGAGCGGCACGGCCGCATGCTCCTCCCAGCGCGACTCGCGCGGCGCGACGAGCCACAGCGGCGCGCGCACCATCGGCAGCCGCTCGAAGGTGCCGGGGTCGACCGGCTCCAGCAGCCCGCCCAGCTCCAGCTCGCCCGACATCAGCGCGGCCTCGATCATCCGCGCGCCCTGCTCGAACAGCTTCAGCTCGATGTTCGGATAGCGCTGCTTGTAGGCGGCGATGATCGGCGTGAACAGCGAGCCGCCGAGCGGCGGGATCCCGATCGTCAGCTCGCCGCGCCCGAGCGTGCCGAGATCGTTCAGCTCCGACTGCAGCTGCGCCTGCGCGGCGAGCACGTCCTGACCGCGCTGGAACACGATCCGCCCGGCGTCGGTCAGCACCATCTGCCGGCCGTCGCGCAGCAGCAGCGGCGAACCGATCTCGTCCTCCAGCGCCTTCACCATCTTGCTGATGGTCGGCTGGGTCACGAACAGTTTGTCGGCGGCCGCCGTGAAGCTCTGCTGGCGGACCACCTCGACGAAGTACCGCAGTGCGCGCAATTCCATCGATGACTCCCCAAAGTGGTGCGGCGATCCCAAAGCGAATTCCTAAATGGAATGATAAGGATAGAGACAAGTCATTTTATTTATGGTTAGGGGAAACCCTATACTCACACCATCAACGGAATCATCCGCAGGGAGCCCGCCATGACCAAGCCGACCGCCGCACTCGCCAACCGCCCCGCCGCTTCGGGCGGCATCGCACGCACGGGCCGGATCGTGCTGCAGGCCGCCGCGCTCGGCGCGCTGTGGATGGCGGTCGACTGGGCCGTGCGCAAGGTCGGGCTGCCGATCCCGTCCGGCGTGATCGGCCTCGCGGTACTGCTCGTGCTGCTGTTCTCGGGCCGCGTCGCACCCGCGTGGGTGAAGGACGGCGCGAACTGGCTGCTGTCCGACATGCTGCTGTTCTTCGTGCCGGCCGCCGTCGCGGCCGTGCAGTACGGCGGACTGTTCCGCGAGGACGGCTGGCGCATCGCGCTGGTGATGCTCGCCGGTACCGCGTTCGTAATGGTCGCGGTGGCCGTCGCGGTCGATCTCGCCGCGAAGCTCGAGCGCCGGCTCGCCGCGCAGCGCGTGTTCGCCGAACGCCGCCGCGCACGGCTGAGCGCCGTGTCCGCGCACTGAGCCGGAGCCCGCGATGCTGGCCGCATTGTCGAACCTGTCCGCCGAAAACGCGAACACCGCGATCTCGTTCGGCTGCTTCGTGCTGACGGTCGCACTGTATTTCGCGTCGAAGCGGCTCTACGCGTTCAAGAAGACGCTGCTGTTCTCGCCGCTCGTGTTCGTGCCGGGCGTGCTGGTGCTGCTCGTGCTGCTGACCGGCATCCCGTATTCGGTCTACTTCCACGACACGCGCTGGCTGATGTGGCTGCTCGGCCCGGCGACGATCGCGTTCGCGGTGCCGATCTACGACTATCGCGACCTGATCCGCCGCCACTGGCTGTCGCTGTCGGTGGGCGTCGCGGTCGGGATCGGCGCGGGCGTGTGCGGGTCGCTGCTGCTCGCGAAGCTGCTGCATCTGTCGCCCGAGCTGCAGCGCTCGCTGATGACGCGCTCGGTGTCGACGCCGTTCGCGCTCGCCGTGTCGGACAAGATCCACGCGCCGAAGGATCTCACCGCGCTGTTCGTGATCGCGACCGGCATCTGCGGGATGCTGCTCGGCGAACTGGTGCTCGCGCTGGTGCCGCTGCGCACGCGGCTCGCGCGCGGTGCGCTGTTCGGCGCGGCCGCCCACGGCGTGGGCACGGCGAAGGCGCGCGAGATCGGCAGCGAGGAAGGTGTCGTGTCGAGCCTCACGATGATGATCGCGGGCGTCGCGATGGTGCTGATCGCGCCGCTGCTCACGCTGTTGCCGATCTGACCGCGCGGCCGGCGCGCGGCGAGCGCCGGCGCGGCACGAAGCGAACGTGCCGCCCGCGATCGGCGCGGCCCACTCCGCCCGTTCCCGCCTGCCCGGCAGCCTTTGCGCACCCGGCATGACCGCCCGCCCCCGCCCCACTAACCTGCATCGGGCCGACACCCGGCCGACAATCGGCTGAGATAGCCGCAAATCCCCCCTCTTTTCCGCCCATCGGGCTCGGCCCGGATGCCGAACAATGCATGCTACGAGACATCACGCACGCATTCACATGGCCTCCACAACCGCAAACCCGCCCGCCGACAAGCCGGCTTCGTCCGGCAAGTTCAAGCGCATCGCGCTCCTCGCCGTCATCGCGCTGGGCGCGGCCGCCGCTGCCGCCGGCGGCATGTACGTGTTTCTGAGCAAGGCGGGCGTCGGCCATGCGAGCGCGCCCGCCGAGCCGGCGCCGCTTGCCGCGCCGGTGTTTTTCCCGCTCGACCCGCTGACCGTGAACCTGCAGTCGGACGACGGCGCGCAGCACTACCTGCGCGTCGGCCTGTCGCTGAAGCTCACCGACCCGAAGGCGCAGGAGCAACTGACCGCGCGGATGCCGGAGATCCGCAGCCGGATCCTGCTCGCGCTGTCGAACAAGCATCCCGAGGATCTCGCGACGCCGGACGGCAAACGTTCGCTCGCGAAGGAACTGCGGGAGCTGATCGAACAGCCGACGCAGCCGGGCAACCAGCGCGCGAAGGTCGACGACGTGCTGTTCACCGAGTTCGTCGTCCAGTAACGCGGCCGAGAAAGGAGCGCGTATGGGTCACCAGGAGTTCATGTCCCAGGAGGAGGTCGATGCCCTCCTCAAGGGCGTCACGGGCGAAGCCGATTCGGTCGACGAGCAGCGCGACACGTCGGGCGTGCGCCCCTACAACATCGCGACGCAGGAGCGGATCGTCCGCGGCCGGATGCCCGGTCTCGAGATCATCAACGACCGCTTCGCGCGCCTCTTGCGGATCGGCATCTTCAACTTCATGCGGCGTACGGCGGAAATCTCCGTCAGCCAGGTGAAGGTGCAGAAGTACAGCGAGTTCACCCGCAACCTGCCGATCCCGACGAACCTGAACCTGGTGCACGTGAAGCCGCTGCGCGGCACGTCGCTGTTCGTGTTCGATCCGAACCTCGTGTTCTTCGTCGTCGACAACCTGTTCGGCGGCGACGGGCGATTCCACACGCGCGTCGAAGGCCGCGACTTCACGGCCACCGAGCAGCGGATCATCGGCAAGCTGCTGAACCTCGTGTTCGAGCACTACACGAGCGCGTGGAAGAGCGTGCGGCCGCTGCAGTTCGAATTCGTGCGCTCGGAGATGCACACGCAGTTCGCGAACGTCGCGACGCCGAACGAGATCGTGATCGTCACGCAGTTCTCGATCGAGTTCGGGCCGACGGGCGGCACGCTGCACATCTGCATGCCGTATTCGATGATCGAGCCGATCCGCGACGTGCTCAGCTCGCCGATCCAGGGCGAGGCGCTCGAAGTCGACCGCCGCTGGGTGCGCGTGCTGTCGCAGCAGGTGCAGGCCGCCGAGGTCGAGCTGACCGCGAATCTCGCCGAGATCTCGTCGACGTTCGAGAAGATCCTGAACCTGCGCGCCGGCGACGTGCTGCCGCTGGAGATCGACGACACGATCGTCGCGAAGGTCGACGGCGTGCCGGTCATGGAATGCGGCTACGGAATTTTCAATGGTCAATATGCATTGCGCGTGCAGAAGATGATCGGCGCGGGCGATGCGATGAAGGAAGGTGGATATGAGTGAGCTGAACCAGACGCCCGACGACGACATGCAGGCGATGGCCGACGCGGCCCTCGCGGCGTCGGCCGCCACCGCGCAGGCGGCGCCGGCTGCAGCGGAGGAGGATCCGGGCATGGACGACTGGGCGGCCGCGCTCGCCGAGCAGAACCAGCAGCCGGTGCAGGCGGGCGCGACGGGCGCTGGCGTGTTCCAGCCGCTGTCGAAGGCCGCGGCCACCTCGACACACAATGACATCGAGATGATCCTCGACATCCCGGTCAAGATGACCGTGGAGCTCGGCCGCACGAAGATCGCGATCCGCAACCTGCTGCAGCTCGCGCAGGGCTCGGTCGTCGAGCTCGACGGCCTCGCCGGCGAGCCGATGGACGTGCTCGTGAACGGCTGCCTGATCGCGCAGGGCGAAGTCGTGGTCGTCAACGACAAGTTCGGCATTCGCCTGACCGACATCATCACGCCGGCCGAACGCATCCGGAAGCTCAACCGATGAACGTGGCGACGCCCGGCCGCCGCGCATGCAACGCGACGGCAGCGGCGGCGCTGGCCGTCGCCGCATCGCTCGCGTGCGCGCCGGCCGGCGCCGCCGACATGAACGCGGTGAACCGTCCGGGCTCGATCGCATCGAGCGTGGTGGTCGGTTCGGCCGCGCCGTCGCTCGGCATCGGCGCGGTGCTGCAGACGCTCGTCGGGCTCGCGGTCGTGATCGGTCTCGTGTTCGCCTGCGCGTGGCTCGCGCGCCGTTTCGGCTTCCAGCATGCACGCGGCGGCGGCCCGCTGAAGGTCGTGTCCAGTGTCGCGGTCGGCGGGAAGGAGAGCGCGACGATCGTCGAGATCGGCGACACCTGGCTCGTGCTCGGCGTCGCGCCGGGCAACGTGCGATTGCTGCACACGCTGCCGGCCGGTTCGGCCTCGGCTGCCGCGACGGCGGCTTCGGCTTCGGCCTCGGGCGACACGCCCGCCGGCCCCGCTTCTTCCGAAAGCGGCCTGCCCGGCACGTTCGGCTCGCGGTTTCGCGACGCGCTCGCGGGCGAAGCCGCGAAGCGCCTCGGTCGCGGCAAGGACCGCTGACATGGCGCCGCGCCTTCTTTCCGACTCCGCATTCCGATGAAATACGCATTCCTGCATCGCGCGGCGCGCTTCGCGCCCGTGCTGATCCTCTGCCTCGCCCCCGCGCTCGCGTACGCGCAGGCGAACGGCCTGCCCGCGTTCAACGCGAGCCCGGGCCCGCACGGCGGCACCACCTATTCGCTGAGCGTGCAGACGATGCTGCTGCTCACGATGCTGTCGTTCCTGCCGGCGATGCTGCTGATGATGACGAGCTTCACGCGCATCATCATCGTGCTGTCGCTGCTGCGCCAGGCGCTCGGCACCGCGACGACGCCGCCGAATCAGGTGCTCGTCGGCCTCGCGATGTTCCTCACCTTCTTCGTGATGTCGCCGGTGCTCGACCGCGCGTACAACGACGGCTACAAGCCGTTCTCCGACGGCTCGATGCCGATGGAGCAGGCCGTGCAGCGCGGCGTCGCGCCGTTCAAGACCTTCATGCTGAAGCAGACCCGCGAGACCGATCTCGCGCTGTTCGCGAAGATCTCGAAGGCCGCGCCGATGCAGGGGCCCGAGGACGTGCCGCTGTCGCTGCTGGTGCCCGCGTTCGTCACGAGCGAGCTGAAGACGGGCTTCCAGATCGGCTTCACGGTGTTCATCCCGTTCCTGATCATCGACATGGTCGTCGCGAGCGTGCTGATGTCGATGGGGATGATGATGGTGTCGCCGTCCACCGTGTCGCTGCCGTTCAAGCTGATGCTGTTCGTGCTGGTCGACGGCTGGCAGCTGCTGATCGGCTCGCTCGCGCAGAGCTTCACGTAAGCCGCGGAGGAACACGCACGATGACGCCCGAACAGGTGATGACGCTCGCGCACCAGGCAATGATGGTCGGCCTGCTGCTCGCCGCCCCGCTGCTGCTGGTCGCGCTCGCGGTCGGCCTCGTCGTGAGCCTGTTCCAGGCCGCGACGCAGATCAACGAAGCGACGCTGTCGTTCATCCCGAAGCTGCTCGCGGTGGCCGCGACGCTCGTGATCGCCGGCCCGTGGATGCTGACGACGATGCTCGACTACCTGCGGCAGACGCTGCTGCACGTCGCGACGCTCGGCGTCGGCTGAGCCGCGCGCCCGGCGCCCTTCCACCGCGATGTTCTCGCTTACCTACGCGCAGCTCAACGGCTGGCTCACGGCGTTCCTGTGGCCGTTCGTGCGGATGCTCGCGCTCGTCGCGACGGCACCCGTCGTCGGGCATGCGGCGGTGCCCGTGCGCGTGAAGATCGGGCTCGCCGCATTCATGGCGCTGGTCGTCGCGCCCACGCTCGGCGCGATGCCGGACGTCACCGTATTCTCCGCGCAGGGCATCTGGATCCTCGTCACGCAGTTCCTGATCGGCGTCGCGATGGGTTTCACGATGCAGCTCGTGTTCGCGGCCGTCGAGGCGGCCGGCGATTTCATCGGACTGTCGATGGGGCTCGGCTTCGCGACGTTCTTCGATCCGCATACGAGCGGCGCGACGCCCGCGATGGGCCGCTTCCTGAACGCGGTCGCGATGCTCGCGTTCCTCGCGGTGGACGGCCACCTGCAGGTGTTCGCCGCGCTCGCCGCGTCGTTCCAGTCGCTGCCGGTGTCGGCCGACCTGCTGCACGCGAGCGGCTGGCGCACGCTCGCCGCGTTCGGCACGACCGTGTTCGAGATGGGGCTGCTGCTCGCGCTGCCGGTGGTCGCGGCGCTGCTGATCGCGAACCTCGCGCTCGGCATCCTGAACCGCGCGGCGCCGCAGATCGGCGTGTTCCAGGTCGGCTTTCCGGTGACGATGCTGGTCGGGCTGTTGCTCGTGCAACTGATGATCCCGAACCTCGTGCCGTTCGTGTCGCACCTGTTCGACATGGGGCTCGACGCGATGGGGCGCGTGCTGATCGGGTGGCGCTGAGGCGGCGATGCCTGGCAGGCGTGCGGGATATTCGCGCTGCCCCCTTGCTTTTCGAGCCACACCGGACGGAAATCCGGCGCGCATCGACGTCAGCGGCCTTGCTCCGTTTTGACCCACCGGCCGCGCCACACGACGCCTTCTGCCTCCCGCCCCAGGCCGCCGCAAGGAAATTGCTGGAAAACCCCTAAACGAACCGCCCCCCCGCGAAAGGTAGCGGAAGGCTTCGCGTCCCTATACTCGTCGTGACGATGCAGCAAGCATCGCGCCACACGAATACAACGAACGGAGACGACCCGATGCGACCCATCCTGCGCACCCTCGCCGTGGCAGCCAGCCTGAGCTGCACGCTTGCCGCTCATCCCGCTTTCGCCGACGACGGCGGCAAGATCACGATCATGGTCGGCGGGATCGCGAAGCTGATCTACCTGCCCGCGCGGCTCACGCAGGAGCTCGGCAACTTCAAGGCCGAAGGGCTCGACGTCGAGCTGCTGTCGCAGCCGGCCGGCGTCGACGCCGAGAACGAGCTGCTCGCGGGCGCCGTGCAAGGCGTGGTCGGCTTCTACGACCACACGATCGACCTGCAGAGCAAGGGCAAGGACGTGAAGGCAATCGCCGTGTTCGGCCAGGTGCCGGGCGAAGTCGAGATGGTGTCGACCAAGGCCGCGCCGACCTTCAAGTCGATGGCCGACGCGAAGGGCAAGACGCTCGGCGTCACGGGCCTCGGCTCGTCGACGAGCTTCCTCACGCAATACCTCGCGCTCGCGCACGGCGTGCCGTCGACGCAGTACACGATGCTGCCGGTCGGCGCCGATGCGAGCTTCATCGCCGCGATCAAGCAGGGCCGCATCGACGCCGGGATGACGACCGAGCCGACGGTGTCCGCGCTCGAGAAGATGGGCGACGCGAAGGTGCTGGTCGACATGCGCACGCTGGAAGGCACGCGCGCCGCGCTCGGCGGCACCTACCCGGCCGCGAGCCTGTACGTGCAATCGGCGTGGGCCGATTCGCACAAGGAGCAGGCGGTCAAACTCGCGCACGCGTTCGCGAAGACGATGCAGTTCATCCATACGCACAGCGCCGAGGAGATCGCCGCGAAGATGCCGGCCGACTACCAGAAGGACAAGGCGCTGTACGTGAGCGCGCTGAAGGCGTCGCTGCCGATGTTCACCGCCGACGCGAAGATGCCGGCCGACGGCCCGGCGACGGTGCTGAAGGTGCTGTCGGCGTTCAACCCGTCGGTGAAGGGCAAGCACATCGACCTGGCGCGCACCTACACGAACGATTTCGTGAACGCGAAGTAGTCGATTCCGGTAGCGGCGCCGGCGGCGGCGATCCCGCCGCCGTGCGTGCCCCGTTCCGGCCCGGTTGACCGGCCCGGCGTCGCCACGATGCGGCGCCCTCCTCACCCGCAGGACGAATGCGATGAACCAGGCAGTTTCTCCGAGCACACCGGCGATCGAGTTTCGCAATGTGTCGTGCCGCTTCATTTCGCCGGAAGGCAAGGCCACCGTCGCGCTGCGCGACTTCAGCATGAGCGTCGCGCGCGGCGAATTCATCGCGATCGTCGGGCCGACCGGCTGCGGCAAGTCGACGACGCTGAACCTGATCACCGGGCTGCTCAAGCCGGTGTCGGGCGAAGTACGCGTGATGGGCCGCCCGGTCGACGGGATCGACCCGCGCATCGGCTTCGTGTTCCAGGCCGACGCCGTGTTTCCGTGGCGCAACGTGATCGACAACGTCGCGGCCGGCCCGCTGTTTCGCGGCCGCTCGAAGGACGTCGCGTATGCGCAGGCCGAGGAATGGATCCGCAAGGTCGGCCTCGACAAGTTCACGAAGCACTACCCGCACCAGCTTTCCGGCGGGATGAGAAAGCGCGTCGCGCTCGCTCAGACCTTCATCAACCAGCCGGAAATCCTGCTGATGGACGAGCCGTTCTCCGCGCTCGACATGCAGACGCGCACGCTGATGCAGGACGAACTGCTGCAGCTGTGGTCAGCGAACAAGGGCTCGGTCGTGTTCGTCACGCACGATCTCGAGGAAGCGATCGCGCTGGCCGACCGCGTGTTCGTGCTGACCGCCCGCCCCGCCACGCTCAAGCGCGTGTACGAGATCGACCTGCCGCGCCCGCGTGTCACGTCGGAAATTCGCTACGACCCGCGCTTCATCGAAATTTCCAAGGACATCTGGCACGACCTGCGCGAAGAAGTGCAGATCGGCTGACGCGTACGCCGCACGGCAAGAACAGCAAGGACAGGAGCATGACCGACATGACGCTTCCCCCCACCGCCCTTCCGGCGACGACGCTCGAGGACGACGAGCGCGCCGCGCAACGCCGGCTGCGCCGCCGGCGCAACCTGATCGTCACGCTGCGGATCGCCGTGCTCGTGATCGTGCTGGGCGGGTGGGAACTCGCCGCACGGCTCAAGTGGATCGATCCGTTCTTCTTCTCGATGCCGTCGCTGATCTTCGCGCAGATCCAGGACTGGTTCGTGAACGGCACGTCGCAGGGCCCGCTGCTCACGCAGGTATGGGTCACGCTCGAGGAAACCGGGATCGGCTTCATCATCGGCTCGGTCGCCGGCGTGATCTGCGGGATCGTGCTCGGCCGCAACAAGCTGATGGCCGACGTGTTCGGCCTGTATATCCAGATCGCGAACTCGATTCCGCGCGTCGTGCTCGGCTCGATCTTCGTGATCGCGCTCGGCCTCGGGATGGCGTCGAAGATCGCGCTGGCCGTCGTGATGGTGTTCTTCGTCGTGTTCGGCAACGCGTTCCAGGGCGTGCGCGAAGCCGACCGCTACCTGATCGCGAACGCGCAGATCCTCGGCGCGTCGCGCCGGCAGATCACCACGGCGGTCGTAATCCCGTCCGCGCTGAGCTGGATTCTCGCGAGCCTGCACGTGAGCTTCGGCTTCGCGCTGGTCGGTGCGGTGGTCGGCGAATTCCTGGGTTCCAAGCAAGGCATCGGGCTGCTAATCTCCACCGCCCAGGGCGCGTTCAACGCGAGCGGCGTGTTCGCGGCGATGATCGTGCTGGCCGTGGTCGCGCTGGCCGCCGACTACCTGCTGACCTGGCTCGAGAAGCGGCTCTTGAAGTGGCGCCCCGCGGCGTTCTGAACGCGGCGTCCGGACGCCTGACATGACACTCCCGACCGCGCCGGCGACCCCGGCGCGGTTCGGCATTTCGAAGAAGGAGCGCAACCGGATGGCGCACAGCCTGCGCGGACGGCTGCTGTGGTGGCTGCTGCTGCCGCTCGCGGTGTTCGTGCTGATCGCCGGCGCGATGTCGTACGACACCGCGCGGACCACGGCCGGGCTCGTGCAGGACAGCGCGCTCGTCGCGTCCGCGCGCACGATCGGCGAGGACATCGAATGGCGCAACGGCCTGCCGGTTGCCGACGTGCCGCCGGCCGCGCTGGAGATTTTCGAGTCGCCGGCGGGCGATTCGGTGTTCTACAAGGTGGTCGACGGCCACGCCCGCCTGCTCGCCGGCAATCCGGCGCTCGACCTGCCCGCGCGGCACGGCATCGAGCCGACGCTGTACGACACGTCGCTCGACGACGTACCGCTGCGCGCGGTGGCCTACGATCGTCAGCTGTACGACGAGGGGCAGGTCGAAACGGTCACGGTGGTCGTCGCGAAGACGACGCGGTCGTACGGCGCGATGATCGCGACGATCTGGCGGCCGCAGCTCGTGCGCCTGTCGCTGATGCTGGCGCTCGCGATGGTGCTCGTCTATCTCGGCCTCACGTTCGAGCTGCGTCCGCTGATGAAGCTGAAGGACGACGTGGCCGACCGCGGGCCGATGGAACTCGAGCCGATCCGCCCCGAACGGCTGCAGCACGAGCTGCGGCCGATCGTCGACGCGATCAACCAGTGCATCGCGCGGCTCAACACGCATACGGCCACGCAGCGGCGCTTCATCGCGGATGCCGCGCACCAGTTGCGCACGCCGATCGCGGTGCTCGACACGCAGATCCAGTACGCGCAGCGGCGCGGGCACGACGACGCGGAACTCGCGTCGGTGCTCGACAGCATGCAGCGCAGCAGCCGCAAGATGGCCGACGTGACCGACAAGCTGCTGCTGCTCGCGCATGCGGAAGCGACGCCGTCGACGCTGCTGACCCATCGCGTCGATCTCGCGGCCGTGGTGTCGAGCGTGCTGGAGGAAACGATCGTGCTCGCGCAGCGGCGCGATATCGACCTCGGCGCCGACCTCGGCGAGCGGCTCGACGTCGCGGGCAGCGACAGCCTGCTGACCGCGCTGGTGATGAACCTCGTCGACAACGCGGTGCGCTATACGCAGCCGGGCGGCTGCGTGACGGTCGCCGCGCGGCGCGACGGCGACGCGATCGTGCTCGACGTGGTCGACAACGGCCCGGGCATTCCGGCCGAGGCTCGGCCGCACGTGTTCAAGCGGTTCTACCGCGTGTCGGCCGACACCGAAGGCTCGGGCCTCGGCCTCGCGATCGTCCGCGAGATCGCGCAGGCGCACGGCGGCAGCGTGTCGCTCGCGCCGGGGCCCGGCAATCGCGGTATTGTCGTGACGGTACGGCTGCCCGCCTACGATTGAAGAGATGTCGCCATGAAACTCCTGCTGGTCGAAGACAACGCCGAACTCGCGCACTGGATCGTGAACCTGCTGCGCGGCGAGGATTTCGCGGTCGACTGCGTCGGCGACGGCGAGCGCGCCGACACGGTGCTGAAGACCGAACGCTACGACGCGGTGCTGCTCGACATGCGGCTGCCCGGCATCAGCGGCAAGGAGGTGCTCGCGCGGCTGCGGCGCCGCAACGACAACGTGCCGGTGCTGATGCTGACCGCGCACGGCTCGGTCGACGACAAGGTCGACTGCTTCGGCGCGGGCGCCGACGACTACGTCGTGAAGCCGTTCGAATCGCGCGAGCTGGTCGCCCGGATTCGCGCGCTGATCCGCCGGCAGGCCGGCGTCGGCACGACGCAGCTCGTGTGCGGCGATCTCGTCTACGCGTTCGGCACGCGCGAATTCCGCTGCGGCGAAACGGTGCTGACGCTGCGCCGCCGCGAGCACGCGATCCTCGAAACGCTGATGCTGCAGCAGAACAAGACGGTGTCGAAGGCGCGGCTGATGGACAGCGTGTTCGCGCTCGACGACGAGCCGAGCGCCGACGCGATCGACATCTACATTCACCGGCTGCGCAAGCATCTCGCGGGTAGCACGGCCGAGATCATCACGCTGCGCGGGCTCGGCTATATCCTGCGCGCGAAGAGCACGCAGGACTGACGGGCGCGCCTGCGTCACCGCCGAACATCGATTCGTATCACGAAACGCATCGACCGCCTGCCGGTTGGCGGCGTGGCGCGTCTCCGCACGCGCTGCCGATCCGTGACGATTGCGCGTTCGGTGTTTTCACCGATCCGGTTCTTTCCTCCGGGAAAGCGGCGTGAAGGATTGCACCCTCTACGATGCTACGCGTCGGCCCTCTCGCTGTGGCCGGCAAGAGTCGGCATACATTACGTACTGCCAACGACAGAATTTCAATGCGGCAGCTCGGAGGAGACGATCTTGAAACGAAAAACCCTTGCCCTTTCCATCGCGGCGGCCGGCCTGTGCGCCGGTACCCAGGCGCACGCGCAATCGAGCGTGCAGCTCTATGGCCTGATGGACCTGAGCTTTCCGACCTACCGGACCCACGCCGACGCGAACGGCAAACACGTGATCGGGATGGGCAACGACGGCGAGCCGTGGTTCAGCGGCAGCCGCTGGGGCCTGAAAGGCGCCGAAGACATCGGCGGCGGCACGAAGATCATCTTCCGCCTCGAGAGCGAATTCGTGGTCGCGAACGGCCAGATGGAAGACAGCGGCCAGATTTTCGACCGCGATGCGTGGGTCGGCGTCGAGGACGAGCGCTTCGGCAAGCTGACGGCCGGCTTCCAGAACACGATCGCGCGCGACGCGGCGACGATCTACGGCGATCCGTACGGCTCCGCGAAGCTTTCGACCGAGGAAGGCGGCTGGACCAACTCGAACAACTTCAAGCAGATGATCTTCTACGCGGCCGGCCCGACCGGCACGCGCTACAACAACGGCATCGCGTGGAAGAAGCTGTTCGCCAACGGCATCTTCGCGAGCGCCGGCTACCAGTTCAGCAACTCGACGCAGTTCGCGACCGGCTCCGCGTACCAGGCCGCGCTCGGCTACAACGGCGGGCCGTTCAACGTGTCGGGCTTCTACAGCCACGTGAACAACGGCGGCTTCAGGAACCAGACGTTCTCGGTCGGCGGCAACTACACGTTCAGCATCGTGCGCCTGAATGCCGGCTACTTCCGCTACAACGGCGACCAGGGCTCGCTCGGCCAGCGCCACGACGATTCGTGGACGGTGTCGATGAAGATCGCCCCGAAGGGCGCGCTCGACTACGAGCTCGGCTACCAGCAGATGCGCGTGAAGAACGCCGCGAACAACGCGGACGGCTTCACGCCGAATGCCAACCTCGGCGCATTCAGCCTGACCAACGGCGTCGCCAACGGCTTCAAGGAGACGATCTACGGGTCGGTGTTCTACCACCTGAGCAAGCGCACCGAGGTGTACCTGGCCGGCGACTACATGAAGCTGCACGGCGGTTACACGGTGTCGTCGACGTTCGGCGCGAAGAACCAGCTCGAACTGACGTCGGGCATCCGCACGCGGTTCTGACCGCGGGGCGCCATCCGGGCGGCGCCCACCGGGCTCCGTCCCCTCCATCCGGGATTCTCCATGCGGGCACGCCGGCGCACTGCGCCGACCGTGCCCTTTTTTTCGTCGGCGCCGCCGGTTGGCCGGAGCGCCCGGCAAGCCGGCGCCGGCCGGCCCCGGGCGCGACGCCGCCGGAAGCCGCTTGCGGCCCGTCCGGTGGCCGACGAGCGGCCGAAACCCGCCCGATCGCCTCACATCGGCGCTTGACCTGCGCCGATCGACTCGCTAGCGTTTCGGGTTTGCCCGGGCGGCCATTGCCGCCGGTGCCGTGAGCGCGCCCGACGTCCTGGCGCGCACGGCCGGGCTCCGATGGAAAAGACGATGCAGAAACTCGATGCGGCCAGCCCGCAGGCGATGTCGACGGATTTCACCGCCGACAACGTCGCGCGCCTGAAGGCGCTGTTCCCCGAACTCGTGACCGAAGGCCCCGCCGGCGCGTCGGTCGACGTCGACGTGCTGAAGGCGCTGATCGGCGAACGCACGGTCGGCGACGCCGACGAGCGCTACGGTTTTCACTGGCACGGCAAGCGCAGCGCGCGCCAGGCCGCGCTCACGCCGTCGACGGGCACGCTGCGCCCCTGCCCCGACGACAGCGTCGCGTGGGACGACACGCGCCATCTCGTGATCGAGGGCGACAACCTCGACGTGATGAAGCTGCTGCACAAGAGCTATGCGGGCAAGGTGAAGCTCGTCTACATCGATCCGCCGTACAACACGGGCAGCGATTTCGTCTATCCGGACGACTTCAGCGACAGCATCCGCCACTACCTGGCGATGACGGGCCAGACCGAAGGCGGCGTGAAGCGCAGCACCAACACCGAGGCAAACGGTCGGTTCCACACCGACTGGCTGAACATGATGTATCCGCGCCTGAAGCTCGCGCATGCGCTGCTGTCCGACGAAGGGCTGATCGCCGTGCACATCGACGAGCACGAAGTGCATGCGCTCGTGCTGATGCTGCGCGAGATCTTCGGCGAGGAGAACGAGCTCGGCGTGGCCGTGTGGGACAAGCGCAATCCGAAGGGCGACGCCCGCGGCATCGCGTACCAGCACGAATCGCTGGTGCTGTTCGCGCGCAACGCCGAGACGCTGCTCGAACAGGCGCCGCTCAAGCGGCCGAAGCGCAACGCGCAGCGCATGCTCGACGCCGCTCATGACGCCGTCTACCGCAGCGGCAACGCGAAGGACGCGCAGAAGGCGTACCGCGCATGGTTGAAGGCGCAGACCAACCTGTCCGGCGGCGAAGTGATGTACGACCGGCTGTCGGAAGACGGCCGCGTGTACCGCCTCGTGTCGATGGCCTGGCCGAACAAGAAGAAGGCGCCGGACGAGTATTTCACGCCGCTGATCCACCCGGTCACCGGCAAGCCGTGCGCGATGCCGGCGCGCGGCTGGCGCAACCGGCCCGCGACGATGCAGGCGCTGATCGAGCGCGGCCAGATCGAATTCGGCGCGGACGAAACCACGCAGCCGCAGCGGATCTACTACCTCGACGAGAACATGTACGAGAACGTGCCGTCGGTGCTGCCGTTCGCCGGCTCCGACGACGCGCTGCTCAAGGCGCTCGGCATCCCGTTCGACCTGCCGAAGCCGGTCGATTTCGCGGCGGCCGTGATCGGCTGGTGCACGCGCGGCGACGACATCGTGCTCGACTGCTTCGCGGGCTCCGGCTCGACCGGCCACGCGGTGATGCAGGTGAACGCGACCGACGGCGGCGCGCGCCGCTACATCCTCGTGCAGCTGCCCGAGGCGCTCGACCGCCGCGACAAGACGCAGCAGGCGGCCGCCGATTTCTGCGCAAAGCTGAAAAAACCGCTGACGCTCGCGGAAATCACGAAGGAACGCCTGCGCCGCGCCGCGCAGCAGGTCGCGCGCGACTACCCCGAAAGCTATGGCGACCTCGGCTTTCGCGTGTACCGGCTCGACACGACCAACGTGATCGAGTGGGACCCGCGCCGCGACGACTTCGACCACGCCCTCTTCGCGTCCGTCGAGCACGTGAAGACCGGCCGCACCGAGGATGACCTGCTCGCCGAGCTGACGCTGAAGCTCGGCCTCGACCTGTGCACGCCGGTCGAACATCACACGATCGCCGGCAAGACCGTGCACCTGATCGGCCGCTCGATCGTCGCGTGCTTCGATGCGCGCATCGCGCGCGACGACGCGGGCCCGCTCGCCGACGGCATCGTCGACCTGCTCGACGCGAGCGGCGCGACACGCGACGTCACGTGCCTGTTCCGCGACAGCGGCTTCGTCGACGACGTCGCGAAGCTCAATCTCGCCGCGCTGCTCGAACAGCACGGCGTGAAGCGCGTGCGGAGCCTGTGATGCGGCTGCATTTCGAAGCGGATCTCGACTATCAGCGCGAGGCAATCGACGCCGTCTGCGACCTGTTTCGCGGGCAGGAGTCGTATCGCGGCGACTTCAGCGTGCTCGCGAACGCCGCGCCCGGCACGACGGCCGCGGCGCAAGGCTCGCTCGGCTTCGCGGTGTCGGAGCAAGGCGTCGGCAACCGGCTGTCGCTGACCGACGACGCGCTCGCGCGCAATCTCGCCGACGTGCAGCTGCGCGGCGGGCTGCCGCCGTCCGGCCTGCCCGGCTCGCGCGACTTCACCGTCGAGATGGAAACCGGCACCGGCAAGACCTACGTGTACCTGCGCACGATCTTCGAGCTGAACCGCCGCTACGGCTTCACGAAGTTCGTGATCGTCGTGCCGTCGATCGCGATCAAGGAAGGCGTGCACAAGACGCTCGCGATCACCGAGGATCACTTCCGCGCGCTGTACGCGGGCGTGCCGTACGACTACTTCCTGTACGACTCCGCGAAGCTCGGCCAGGTGCGCCACTTCGCGGCGAGCGCCGCGATCCAGATCATGGTGATGACGGTCGCCGCGATCAACAAGAAGGAGATCAACAATCTCTACAAGGACAGCGAGAAGACCGGCGGCGAGAAGCCGATCGACCTGATCCGCGCGACGCGCCCGATCGTGATCGTCGACGAGCCGCAGAGCGTCGACGGCGGCCTCGAAGGCCGCGGGCGCGAAGCGCTGGCCGCGATGGCGCCGCTCTGCACGCTGCGCTATTCGGCCACGCACGTCGACCGTCACCACATGGTGTACCGGCTCGACGCGGTCGACGCGTACGAGCGCAAGCTCGTCAAGCAGATCGAGATCGCATCGGCGATCGTCGAGGATGCGCACAACAAGCCGTACGTGCGGCTCGTCGGCGTGTCGAACCGGCGCGGCGCGATCAGCGCGCGCATCGAACTCGACGTCGCGACGGCGGCCGGCGTGAAGCGCCAGATCGTGTCGGCCACCGACGGCGACGATCTCGAACGCCTGACCAGGCGCGCGCTGTACGCGGGGCTGCGGATCGGCGAAGTCCACGCGGTGAAGGGCGCCGAATACGTCGAGCTGCGCCATCCGGAAGGCGAGGCGTTCCTGTCGCTCGGCGAGGCGTTCGGCGACATCGACACGCTCGCCGTGCAGCGCGAGATGATCCGCCGCACGATCCGCGAACATCTCGACAAGGAATTGCGCCTGGCCGAGCGCGGCGTGAAGGTGCTGTCGCTGTTCTTCGTCGATTCGGTCGAACGCTATCGCCGCTACGACGAGAACGGAATGCCCGTGAAAGGCGACTACGCGCTGATCTTCGAAGAGGAATATGCGCGCGCGGCCCGCGTGCCGGCCTACCGCGCGCTGTTCGACGGCGTGGACGTGGCCCTCGAAGTCGAGCGTGCGCACAACGGCTACTTCTCGATCGACCGCAAGGGCGGCTGGACCGACACGAGCGAAAGCAGCGCGGCCGCCCGCGAGAACGCGGAGCGCGCGTACGGCCTGATCATGCGCGAGAAGGAAGCGCTGCTGTCGTTCGACACGCCGCTGAAGTTCATCTTCTCGCACTCGGCGCTGAAGGAAGGCTGGGACAACCCGAACGTGTTCCAGATCTGCACGCTGCGCGACATCCAGACCGAACGCGAGCGCCGCCAGACGCTCGGCCGCGGGCTGCGCCTCGCCGTCGACCAGGACGGCGAACGCGTGCGCGATCCGGGCGTGAACACGCTCACCGTGATCGCGACCGAGCGCTACGAATCGTTCGCGGAGAACCTGCAGAAGGAAATCGAGGCCGACACGGGCATCCGTTTCGGCATCGTCGAGCAACACCAGTTCGCGGCGCTGCCGGTGCAGGAAGGCGACGGGCCCGCGCATGCGCTCGGCATCGAGCTGTCGCGCGTGCTGTGGAACCACCTGCACGAGCAGGGCTACGTCGACGCGCAGGGCAAGGTGCTCGACCGGCTCAAGGATGCGCTGCGCCAGAGCGCGCTGGTGCTTCCGGGCGCGTTCGAGATGCTGCGCGCGCCGATCGTCGCGACGCTGCGCAAGCTGTCGGGCCGCTTCGCGGTGCGCAACGCCGACGAGCGCCGCGCGATCGCGTTGCGGCGCGATGCGTCGGGCAAGGCCGTCGTGTTCGGCGAGGATTTCCGCGCGCTGTGGGATCGCATTCGTCATCGCACCGTGTACCGCGTCGAGTTCGACAACGCGAAGCTCGTCCGCGACTGCACAGCCGCGTTGCGCGACGCACCGGACATCGCGCGTGCGCGGCTGCAGTGGCGCAAGGCCGAGATCGACATCGGCAAGGCCGGCATCGAGGCGATCGAGGTGAGCGGCGCCGGCACGGTGCTGCTCGACGAAGGCGAGCTGCCGCTGCCCGACCTGCTCACCGAGCTGCAGGACCGCACGCAGCTCACGCGCCGTTCGCTCGCGACGATCCTGGCCGACAGCGGCCGGCTCGACGATTTCCGCGTGAATCCGCAGCAGTTCATCGCGGTCGCGGCCGACGCGATCAATCGCTGCAAGCGGCTCGCGCTCGTCGCGGGCATCGCGTACCGCAAGCTCGGCGAGCGCCACGTGCATGCGCTCGAATCGTTCGAGAGCGAGGCACTGACCGGCTACCTGCGCAACCTGCGGCCCGATGCGCGGAAGTCGATCCACGAAGCGGTCGTGTGCGAGACGGATGCGGAGCGCGCGTTCGCCGATGCGCTCGAGGCGCACGACGGCGTGAAGCTGTACGCGAAGCTGCCCGCGTGGTTCCGCGTGCAGACGCCGCTCGGCAGCTATCATCCGGACTGGGCTGTGCTCGCGGAGCAGGACGGCGGCGAGCGGCTGTACTTCGTCGTCGATACGCCGAATGCGGACGGCCACGTGCCGAGCGAACACGAGCGCGCGAAGCTCGCGTGCGGCGAAGCGCATTTCCGCGCGCTGGTGGACGGCGACGATGCGGCGCGCTTCGTGCGCGTCAGGCAGGCCGATGCATTGTTCGAGCCGGCGGTACCGCCGGCGAGCGCCGGGCGATAAGACGAAGGGCGGCATCGAGCCGCCCTTTTTTCATGGAACGCCGCGCGCGCGAGGCTATTGCGCCGGCTGCCCGCCCTGCACCGCGGCCTTGTGCTGCGCGGCCTGCTCCTGCGCCTGCTTCTTCGCCATGTGGTGGCCGACGATACAGCCGCCGACCGCCCCGACGACCGCGTGGTGCCCGGCGTAGTGGCCGGCTACGCCGCCGACCACCGCGCCCTTCATGCAGCCCGCCGCGTGCGCGCTGCCGATCGTTGCGAGCGCAACGACGGCGGCGGCGCACAGCCTGATGTGTCGAATGGGCATCATATCTTCATGCTCCTCTTGTCGCGATCAGCGGAACCGCTCAGTTCCAGCGGTCGCCGTGCCAGCCGCCGCGGTCGTGGTCGCGCCACTCGTGCTCGCGCCATTCACGGCGACGCCACTCGTGTTCGCGCCACTGACGCGCGCGCCAGTCGTCGTAGCGGTAGCCGACCGGCGCATACGCGACCGGCGGCGGAGCCACGTAGACGGGCGCCGGCGCCGCGTAGGCCGGCACGCCGATGCCGACCGACAGGTCGACGTGGGCCGATGCGACGCCCGAGGCTGCCAGCGCCGCTACACCGAGAACTGCACCGAGAATAAGTTTCTTGCTCATCTCGCGACTCCCTGCACGTGTCGTGCGTCTTGTGAATACGGTTTGGAGTCTAGGCACCGGACACTGACACAGGTGAAACGGGTCTGCGAGACAGGTAACGGACGTTTACAGGCGCCCGCAAAGCCTTGCCGGGCAAGGGAGAGCGCACACTCCAGACACCGTTGCAACGGTGCATCGGGCCGGTAAAAAAGGGTTGTCGGCGCGAATCGGGGCGATTCGATCGCGCTCGCCGGCGTGCACGAGCGTGCACCGGAGACGGAACCGCCCGCCCGCTTCGGCGCGAGCGGTTCGCAGCGGCGCGCGTTACGCGCGGATATCGTCGACGCTGCGCAGCCAGTGCACGCTGAACAGGTTGTCGGCGTCGGTCCATACCGTATCGGGCTCGAATCCCGCGCGGCGCGCGATCGCATGGAAGCCGTCGATCGTGAACTTGTGCGAGTTCTCCGTGTGGATGTGCTCGCCGGCGTCGAAGCGGAACGTATGGCCGCGCACGTGCACGGTCTGCGCGACGTCGCTGATGAGATGCATCTCGATGCGCTGCCGCTCGCGGTCGTAGAACGCGCAATGCGAGAACGCGTCGACGTCGAAATCGGCGCCGAGCTCGGCATTCGCGCGCACGAGCAGGTTCAGGTTGAACTGCGCGGTCACGCCCTGCGCGTCGTTGTACGCGTCGTGCAGCGTGCGCTCGTCCTTCACGAGATCGGCGCCGACCAGCAGGCCGCCGCCGCGCAGCAGCCGTGCGGCATCGCGCAGGAACGCATCGGCTTCTTCCGGCGAGAAATTGCCGATCGTCGAGCCGGGAAAGAAGCCGATCCGCCGCCGCGGCGTGTCGGTCAGCGCGGCCAGCTGCTCGGCCTTCGTGTAGTCGGCCGCGAGCGGCGCGACGTCGAGCCACGGATAGGCCGAACGCAGCCGCGCGGCCGCGCCGTGCAGGTAGTCGGCCGAGATGTCGACCGGGATGTAGCGCGCCGGCGCGTTCGCGTAGTTGCCCGCGAATGCGTCGAGCAGCACGCGGATCTTCTCGAGCGAGCCCGCGCCGAATTCGACGATGTCCGCATGCGGGCCGACGCGCTGCACGATCTCGGCCGCGCGATCGCGCAGGATGCCGAGTTCGGTGCGCGTCGGGTAATACTCCGGCAGCTCGCAGATGCGGTCGAACAGCGCGGAGCCGGCCGCATCGTAGAAGTATTTCGGCGAAATGCTGCGCGATGGGCGCGACAGTCCGTCGATCAGGTCGCGCTCGAACGCGCTCGGCCGCGAATCGCGGGCGGGTTGCTGGCCACCGCTCGTGGCCGTCTGGTCAGACGTCTCGCGCAAGTCGCACTCCCGTGAATTGCCAGCGTGCCGCCGGCGGAAAGAAATTGCGGTACGTCGGCCGTTCGTGCCCGGGCGGCGTCGCGATGCTGCTGCCGCGCAGGACCTGCTGGCCGACCATGAACTTGCCGTTGTATTCGGCCGCGACGCCCGCGAGCGGCCGGAAGCCCGGATACGGCTCGTAGGACGAACGCGTCCACTGCCAGACGTGCCCGAGCATCTGCCGGATGCCGTCGGCGGTGAACGCGGTTTCCCATTCGAATTCGGTCGGCAGCCGCGCGCCGGCCCATTCCGCATATGCGGCCGCTTCGTAGAAGCTCACGTGGCATACCGGCGCATCGGGTGCGAGCGGCTCGACGCCGTGCAGACCGAACGTGCGCCGCACACGCGTGCCGGCCACATCGTCGTCGTCGGGCATCCAGTACGCGGGCCCTTGCCACCCTTCCCGCTGCACCGTCGCCCAGCCGTCCGACAGCCAGAACTCTGGGCGCGTATACCCGCCGTCGGCGATGAACGCCGCGAATTCCGCGTTCGTCACGAGACGGTTCGCGATCTCGTACGGCCGCACGAGCGCCGTATGGCGCGGCCGTTCGTTGTCGAACGAGAACGCGTCGCCGTCGTGGCCGATCTCGACGAGCCCGCCCGGCTGGTGCAGCCAGCGCAGCTCGCCGGCGTCGCCCGCGGCCATCGCATCGCCGTCCATCCCGTTGCGCGGCCGGAACGCCGGCTTCAGCGGGTTGCACGAGAACGCATGCAGCATGTCCGTGACGATCAGCTCCTGGTGCTGCTGCTCGTGATTCAGGCCGAGCACGACCTCGGGCGCCATCGCGTCGAGCAAGGCCGCATCGGCGCCGGCCAGCGCGCGCAGCATCGCGTCGTCGACGTATTGCCGGTACGCATGCACTTCGTCGAGCGACGGACGCGTGAGCAGCCCGCGCTGCGGCCGCGGATGGCGCGGGCCGAGCGCTTCGTAATACGAATTGAAGAGGAACTGGAATGCCGTGTCGAACGGCGCGTAGCCGGGCACGCGACGCATCAGCACGACGGTTTCGAAGAACCAGGTCGTATGCGCGAGATGCCATTTGGTCGGACTCGCGTCGGGCATCGACTGCACGGCCTGGTCTTCGGCGGACAGCGTCGCGGTCAGTGCGACGCTATGGGTGCGCACGTCCTGGTAACGGCGCTGAAGCTGTGATGCAAGGAGGCTCATCGGTTTACCGTCCACGTCGCGATTCGCTGCGTTGCGTTGCCGGAAAAGGGAAAGCCTTGCGCTCGGGATGCGCGCGGCTGACGTGCGACCTGCTGCTGCGTCGTCGGGCAGCCGGCGCGCGCGCCGGGCCGCGGATGCGGCGTCACTTCGTCTGCCCGTGCAGAACAGTATGGGCCAGAAATGTGAACGTCGCGAATCGGATTTCGGGTGAAACGATTGCGAAAGAAAAATGAAAGCATCGGGCCGTGCCTGTCGCAGATGGGGCAAACCGCCGGCTCCTGCCGCGGCGGGGATGGCCGAGCGACGCAATGCGCATGCCCGGACCTGCACGCTACTGACGCCCCGTGACAGCCGTCCGGCGCGCACGAAAGGAGTCCGGCACGGATTCGTCGGAGAAACGGTGTCATACAGCCGATGTGTGCGCGGGTATCGCGGTCGTCGGCGCCCCGCCCCGCCGCACTGCCCGCCGCTCGTCGCCGCGCGCTTTTTCGGGTGTTCGAAAAATTTTTTGCATCGATGTCACACGCGCGGGGGGCTCGCTCGTCATATCACCGGAACCCACACGAAAGGAGAAGGAACCATGACTGCGAAACTCAATCCGTTTGCCGCCGCTCCCGCGCTGATGAAGAACTGGATGACCGTGTCGGTCGCCGTTGCCGGAAGCCTCGAGCCGACGCTGGTCGAGCTGGTCAAGATCCGCGCGTCGCAGATCAACGCGTGCGCGAACTGCATTAACACGCACACCGCCGAGGCGCGCGGGCAAGGCGAGACCGAGCAGCGCATCTACCTGCTGTCGGCATGGCGCGAAGCGGCCTGCTACACCGACCGCGAACGCGCGGCGCTCGGCTGGACCGAGGCGCTCACGCGGCTGTCGGAAGGCCATGCGGCGCACGAAGCGGCCTACGCGGCGCTGAACGACCACTTCAGCCAGGAGGAACAGGTGAAGCTCACGCTGATGATCAACGTGATCAACGGCTGGAACCGGCTCGCGGTCGGCTTCGGGCTGTGGATCGAGCCGGCCGATGCGAAGGCCGCCGCCGCGAAGATGGTGGCCTGATGACGAACCTCGACCCGGCCAAGGGCAGCGCCGAAGCGCGGGCCGACGCGGCGGCGAGCTTCGACCCGCTGCGTCGCACGCTGATCCGCGTCGCGTACCGGATGCTCGGTTCCGTCGCGGATGCCGAGGACATGGTGCAGGACGCGTTCATCCGCTGGATGGACGTCGAGCGCACCGAGGTACGCGTGCCCGAGGCGTTCCTGCGCCGCATGGTGATGCGCATGTGCCTCGACCAACTGAAGTCCGCGCGGCACCAGCGCGAGACCTATATCGGCCCGTGGCTGCCCGAGCCGGTCGTCGAGGAAGACGAACAGGAAGACGTCACGCTGCCGCTGCTGCTCGCGCTCGAACGGCTGTCGCCGCTCGAACGCGCGGCGTTCCTGCTGCACGACGTGTTCGGCCTCGAGTTCGACGAAGTGGCCACGACGATCCAGCGCGAGCCGGCCGCGTGCCGGCAACTCGCCGCGCGGGCCCGTACGCACGTGCGCGACGCGCGGCCGCGGTTTCATGTCGAGAAGCAGCGCGGAATCGAACTGGCGGAGGCGTTCTTCGCGGCGTCACGCAGCGGCGACATGCGCGCGCTCGGCGCGATGCTCGCCGAGGACGTGAGCCTGCATTCCGATGGCGGCGGCAAGCGCACGGCGGCCGGCAAGCCGGTGTTCGGCTTCGAGCCCGTGATGAAGGTGCACGAGTATCTGGCCGGGCTGTTCGCCACACATGCGTCGAAGCTCGTGCGGGCGTGCTTCATCAACGGACTGCCGGGTTTCGTTACGCTGGAATCGGATGGCGAGCTGCAGACGACGGCGCTCGAGATCGAGGACGGGAAGATCGTCGCGATCTATGTCGTGCGGAATCCTGACAAATTGAAGCACCTGCATTGACGGTGGCGGGAGCCCGCGCTGCATGCCGTGCGTACGCATGGCGGCGGTGCGCCCTGCCCGATTCTTCGTGTCGTTTGTTCGTATCGTTACGTCCGGCTTCGCCTGTTATCGGTTGGCCGTTGCCGGTCGTCGCGATCAATACGGCCCGTGCAACATCATCATCAGGACGCCGAGCAACGGCGTCGCGACCGCGAAACCGGCCGCCGCGAGCCAGTTCGTGCCGCCCTGCGCTTCCAGCAGCGCGAGAAACGATTCACGGGACGTCGCGTTCGGACGCAGCTTGTCGATCCTGCGTTCGACGTGCGTCCGGTAGAGGCTGTTGCCGCACCAGCCGATCGCGACCGCGATCCCGATCGTGACCGGATCGATCGTGCTCGATTCGAAGTATGTCGGGAAGTACAGCAATTCGACCAGCGTGATGCCGAGCGTCGCACCGAGCACGGCGGCCGCCTGCCAGTACATGCCGCGATACGCCATCCAGACCGGGCCCAGGACGCACGCGGCCCAGTTCCAGGACTGCCGGTTCTTTCGCGACGCGGCGATCGCCCATTTCTTCTCGAACCAGTCGGCTTTCTTGCCGACGTAAGCGGCGATCTCGTCGTTGCTCGCGGACGATGTGGCGGTCGTGACGTCGGACATGGTCGTGTGCTCTCGGTCGCGCGGATCGCGCGTCATTGTTTTGACGGGTTGGCAATCGGGCGACGGTCGGAACAGCCGCTTGGATGCGCACACGATTCTACGCGCGGCGCAGTGCCCGTTGTGTGGCGGACTGAAGTGTCGGTGAAAAAGGATGCGATGCCGTGGATCGCGCAACGCTTCGGGGCAGCATGCGTTGTTTCGGCAGGAAAAAGAAAAACGCCACGCGAAGTTGCCGCGTGGCGTTTGTATGTTGGCGAGCCGCATTGCCTGTAGGCAAGTTGTGCTGCCAGACCCCTTCATTTTGTTCGTTGGTAGGCTCGATTGGATTCGAACCAACGACCCCCACCATGTCAAGGTGGTGCTCTAACCAACTGAGCTACGAGCCTAAGAAGCCGCGAATTATAGAGAGGGTTTTTGAGGAGCACAAGCCCCTTCGTGAAAATTTTTTGAATCGCGGTGCGCGGAGGTCGACGATCGATGTTGCGTGGCGATGCCGCGTACGTTGATCTCGCCGCTTCGCGTCACAGCAAAACGCGTCGATGCACTGTGGTGTTATCCACATTGCCCTCTGGATAACCATCCGGCAGGCCTCTGGATTCACAGTGGAACGATTGAGGATATGTCGCCGCGGCTGTGAATCGACGAAAAGTTGTTCTGTGCTGCGCTGAGCTGTTCACGTCGCGCACCCAGGGTTATGCATTCGGCTTCCTGTCGCGAATTCATGGGCTTAGGGACGTTATCCACTGTGAGGCACAGGGTTTGTTAACTATCACTACGTATGTATACGAACTCTGTTAACACCTTTGGATAAGCACAGTCCGTCGACTGTGATCTGCGCAGGATATGCACTGCGTGCGGGGATCAAATGAACGAAGCCGAAGACTGTGGAGGGCATCGGCCGATGCTCGTGCCAACCCCTCTGTAGAATTGCCGTCATCCCTGACGAGCGGTCCCGTGATGACTGATGTATGCGAGATAAGGCGATGACATACGAGGTTCTGACGGTGTTGCGCGGTGCGATTGATCTGTCCGATGGCGAGCACATCGTTCCGGTGTCGGGCGAAGCGTTGCTGCCCGTCGCGAACCATGGTCCGGCATTCGTCGTCTACGTCGGTTCGATGAAGTACATCGCGTAGAGGCACGATGGCGAGACGATCGACGATGTCACGCGACAGGCTGTGATCTCGGCGATTACCGCTCATTTCTCGTCACGACGGTCGACCGTCGACTTCGAATCGTGAACGGGCAAGGATGAAACCGAAAAAGGAAGAGCGTGGTGTTCGCGCACCGAGGCGGTGATAGGGCCGATCGTTTGCCATCGTGCCGGAGACGTTGAACCCCAGGGGCCTGGGTGACGATGGCGAGCCGGCCTGAACCGAACGATGCGACAACGGCAGACACGATCCGCATGACGGAGCGAGCGGGGGGTGTTTCGGTCACGTCCCGTTTCATGGTCCGACGATTAACATTGATGCACTGATTAAACGGTAAAATCTCGCCCGACTAAGTCACAGACACCATCCGAGGGTGCTGAAATAAAAAAGGGCCGCATCATGAACATGCCGGACATCGCCGCCGCGCTTCGCGGCGGCTTGCTTCAGCAGGATCGTTTGCTCAAGTTGGACACCCCTCTGGGCGGCAACGCACTTGCCGTACAGCGCGCGGTTGGCCGATCGCGGATCGGCAGGGACTACTCATTCACGCTCGATGTCGTATCGAGCAATGACAGCCTTGAACTCAAGAAACTGATCGCTCAGCCTGCGACGCTCTGGATTCAGCTCGAGAACAATGCGTACCGGCCTGTCAGCGGTTATCTTTATACCGCGCGCCGGCTGGGCGCGAACGGCGGCCTGACGACCTATCAGCTGGAGCTACGTGCCTGGATGCATGTGCTTCGGTTTCGCCGCGACGAGAAGATCTGGATCGACAAGAACGTCGAGGAAATCATTTCCGACGTGCTAGGCATGCATCCGGAAGCGCGCGGGCGGTTCCGCTTTGCGTTGTCGCAACCTTTGGCGAACCGTTCGTACACGCGGCAGAGCGAAACGGACTGGGACCTCGTGCACCGGCTGATGGAGAGCGAAGGGCTGTACTGTGCATGGCAGCAGGCCGACGACGGCAAGTCGCATACGCTCGTCATCACCGACAACCTGCAGGCATTCGCTCCACTGTCGCCGGAAACCGTGCACTTCTACCGCGGCGGCACGGCAGGCGAAGCCGACGCGTTCACGCAATGGTCAGGCACGCGCACGCTGCAGAGCGCGACGCTCACGACACGCACGTTCGACTACAAGAATCCTTCGCAGCCATCGAACCCGAAGGGCACGTCGTTGCCGACGATGGGTGGCCAGGGCGAGTTGCCGGATCAGCTCGAAGTCTACGAGTACACAGGCGCCTACACGTATCCCGACCAGACGCGCGGCGATCATCTGACGAAGGTCAAGATGGAGGAGTGGGAGTCGCGCGCGAAGCGTTTCCATGGTTCCGGCGGGGTTCGCGCTATCGATGCCGGCCGGCGTTTCGCGCTGGCCGACCATCCGCTGCATGATCGCGACGCGGCCGACCAGCGGGAGTTCGCCGCGATCGAGGTGGCCTGGTGGATCGAGAACAACTTGCCCGTACCCGATAGTGATTCGGATTTCCCGCATAGCTTGAAACGCTCGCTCGACCGGATGCGAGCGCGATACGAAAACACGCCTGGGCTTCAGGTATCACATGACGATGGTTCGGTCGGCTTCTATCTCGTCGAAGTCGAGGCGCAACGCGTGAGCGTGCCGTACCGCAGCCCGTTCGAGCATAAAAAACCGGAGATGCATCTCGAAACGGCAATCGTCGTCGGGCCGCAGGGCGAGGAGGTCTATACCGACTCGTTGAACCGGATCCGTGTGCAGTTCGTGTGGGACCGGTTGAATCCGGGCAACGAGAATGCGTCGTGCTGGGTGCGCGTCGTGCAGTCGGATACGGGCGGCGGCTACGGCGGCGTACACGTGCCGCGTATCGGCGAGGAAGTGCTGATCGACTACGTCGGCGGCGACTGCGATCGGCCGCTGGCCGTCGGGCGCGTGTACAACGGCGCGAACCAGCCGCAGTGGCATAGCGACGGGATCCTGTCCGGCTACAGGTCGAAGGAGTATTCGGGCGGCGGCTACAACCAGCTCGTGATGGACGACGCGACCGGGCAGAACCGCGTGCAGCTGATGAGCAGCAGCGCGAACAGCCTGCTGCATCTGGGCTACATCATCGACCAGAACGGCAATTCGCGAGGATCTTATCTCGGCAGCGGGTTCGATCTGCGATCGGATGCGTATGGCGCGGTGCGCGCGAGCCAGGGCCTGTACGTGACGACGCACCCGAAGGCGGCGAACAGCCAGCCGCTCGACGTGAAGGAGGCGCAGCAGCAGCTCGTGACGGGCGAGAGCCTCATCGAGGCGATGTCGGGCGTGAGCGAGCAGCATCAGGCGGAGAGCCTGAAGGATGCGCAGGACACGATGCGCACGTTCACGGATGCGACGCAGGACAGCGCATCGGGCAGCGCGTCCGGCGGGCGCACGGCAGGCGGCGGCACGGGTAATGCGAACGCGTTCAAGGAACCGGTGATGCTGTTCGGCAGCCCGTCGGGAATCGGGATGTCGACGCAGCAGTC
This sequence comes from Burkholderia metallica, assembly GCF_001718555.1. Classification (NCBI taxonomy): domain Bacteria; kingdom Pseudomonadati; phylum Pseudomonadota; class Betaproteobacteria; order Burkholderiales; family Burkholderiaceae; genus Burkholderia; species Burkholderia metallica. The sequence goes on along the minus strand of NZ_CP013401.1, from coordinate 31,008 downwards.
GGTGCACATGGTCGCGAACGATCATGTGAACGTGGCGAGCGGGCAGAGCGTGCACGTCGCGGCGGGCAAGTCGCTGATCGGCAGCATCGGGCAGAAGCTGAGCCTGTTCGTGCAGAACGCGGGGATGAAGCTGTTCGCGGGCAAGGGCAAGGTGGAGATCCAGGCGCAGTCGGACAACATCGAGGTGACCGCGCAGAAGGCGGTGAAGGTGGTATCGGCGACGGACCGCATTGAGATTGCGGCCGATCAGGGGATCCTGCTGACGAGCGGCGGGGCCTACATCCGGATCAAGGATGGCAATGTCGAGGTTCATGCGCCCGGAAAGATCGACGTGAAGGGCGCGTCGCATACGTTCGCGGGGCCGGCGAGCATGGGCTATCCGTTGCCGAGCCCACGGCCGGATCAGCCGGGGCAGCTGGAGTTGCTGCACCAGTACGCGAACGGCGAGGGTTTCAAGGGCGGCAAGTTCACGGTGCTGGACGCCAGCGGCGGCGTGTTGCGGGAAGGCGCGCTGGATGCGAACGGACATACGATCGTGAGCGGCTTGCCGGCCGGTGCTGCGCAGGTCCAGTTCGGTGAGGATCCGCGCAATCAGTACGATCCGTCGAGCGTATTCAAGACGGCGCAATGGCCTGCGAAGCCGATGCAGGAAGGGAATGCGGCTGCGACGGCGATGTCGCAACTGGGCGGCCTGCTGCCGCCCGGTGCACTACCGGCTCCGACGAAGTTGGCGGCCGTCGCGGGGCAGGCCGCACAAGACGGCATCGGGAAGGCGTTGAGCGGACAGGCGATGGGGCTCGCGCAGGGCGCGCTCGCGAACGTGGTGCCGTCGGGCGCGATGGGCGCGGTGTCGGGGGCGACCCAACTGGCCGGCATGGCGGGGCAGGTTGCCCAGGGAGGTGTTGGTCAGGCGATGAGCCTCGCCAAAGGTGCCCTTGCCAGCGCGTTACCGTCTGGTGCCGGTGCGGCCCTTTCGCAGGCCAGCCAACTCGGCGCCGCAGCCCAGCAGGTCGGTGCGCTAGCCCAAGCCGCGCGAAGTGCCGTGCCTGCGCTGAAGGTTCTCTGAGTATCCGCTCGCGCAAGGCGCGACCCATCACTTTCGAATAAAGAACAACCATGACCGCTTCTTCGGGCGTCGTTCTTCCCAAGCCGACTGAGGTCTACGTCGCGCCGTTGCTGCAGATCGAGACCATCGATGTAAAGGCCGGCGTCAAGGCTTGTGACCGATGGTTGCGTGCCATCAGCCACGACTTCATCACCATCGAGCGGCTCGAGATGGTTGCCAACGCGCTACCGGTGGTGGCGAATATCATGGCAGCCGTCGATCTCGTGCTCGATATCAAGGACATGATCGAGCATGGACAGAGCGGCAAGCATCCCGATGTGTTCGATTATCTGAACCTCGGTCTGGACCTGATCGGCATCATCCCGATTCCACCCGGTACTGCCGAATTCCGGATGGGTGTGCGTCCGGTGATGAAGCTCGTGCGACAGAAGGTCGTCGAAAGCGGCAAGGCACTCGGTGAAGCGACATTGCAGGTCATGCAGACCGCACTGCTGCAGGCACTCATCGACAGTCTGAGCGAGCAATTCGCCGGCCGTATTCAGAGTTTCGTCGATGGCGTGAAGAAAGAGCTGGACAACCTGCTCAGGACCTGCGCCGATTACATCGAGAAATTCATGGTCGGCTTCGCGCGCCTGTTCGAGGAGGTGGCGGGCGAGAAGCAATTGAGCGTCGCGCACAATGTGCGAGCGGTTGGGCAGCATGCGGGGCAGGTTGCATCTGGCTTCGCGGCGCATGATGCACGCAAGACGTTTGCGGGGCTCGGTCATTTGATCGTCGACTTTGTGAAGATCGAAGCAAAGGAGCTCATCAACACGGGGACGCAGGCGGCGAAAGTGCTCGATCTCAAGTATCGCGAGCCGCTGCTGAACATGGCGAAGACGTTGCGCACCTTGGTGCCGGTGATCAAGGAAAAAATCCTTGCGCTCGGCGGCGTAGACGCGGGCAAGATCGGTTGGCTGATCAATCTTATCCAGGTCGCCATCGACAAGAAGCGCGACTTTTTGCATCGTCAGCGCAAACACCAGACCGGAATCAAGGAGCAAGGCAGCACGAAGGTGCACCGCCAGGAGGGGGAGGGCCAGAAGGAATCGGTCCGGCATACGGAAGAGGCGGAGCATCCCGGCCCGAACGACTGCAAGCTCGGATGTCCGGCGTCGACGCCCGCGGCGGCGACGAGACGTTCAGTCGGGTTTGCTCTGGGCGACGAACGGGTGACCCATCAGGATTTCGTCCTCCCCGGCGTGATGCCGATCATATGGAGCCGCACCTATCGGTCTTTCTTCGACGCAAATGACGTGCATGGTGAACTCGGCGCCCGATGGATCACATCATTGACGACGCGCATCGACATGCATGCATCGAAGCTCGTATATCACGATGCGACCGGTCGCAGCATCGACTATCCGCTGCTTTCCCCGGGCGACGCGCACGATGATCGCGGCGAAGGATTGACCTTGTTGCGGCTGGACGAGTCGTGGATGACTGTCACGCGAGGCCACGAATTGCTTGAAGCATACGAGAAGCGTGGCGACGCGTTTCGTCTCGCATTCATCAAGGATCGCTCCGGCAATCAGCTGACACTCGACTACGACGCGCAGCAACGCCTCTCTCGGATCATCGCGCCACAAGCGATTGTTGCGTTTGCATACGACGACAAGCATCGCATCGCCGAGGTGCTGCATCACGATAGCGAAGGAACACGGGTCGGCACGCTTGCGCGTTACGAATACAGCGAGGACAACGATCTCGTCGCGGCAACGGATCGCAATGGCAACCGCCGTGAATATGCGTACCGTCACCACCTGATCACGCGCTATACGGACCGCACCGGTCGTGGCACCAACCTTGAATGGAACGGAACCGGACCGAAGGCGAAATGTGTTCGCGAATACGCGGATGGTGGCAGCGATGAGACGCGCTTCGCGTGGCACCCCGACTTCCGGATGGTGAGCGTGACCGATGCGCTCGGCAACGTCACGCGACACTACTACGACCGTTATGGCTATCCGTTCAGAATCATCTATCCGGAAGGCAGCGAGGAGTGGATGTATCGCGATGTGCACCACAATCTCGTGCAGCATACGTATCCGGATGGCGGCAACGAGAAGATGGCGTATGACGCCCGCGGCAATATGGTGCGCCACCAGCGTGTCGACGGCAGCGTGATCGAGATGGAATATGACGAGAAGGATCAGATGATTCGCATTGTCGATCCGCAGGGGCATGCATGGAAACGCGGCTATGACGAAGCGGGGAACGTCGTGCTGGAGACGGACCCGCTCGGCCACGAGACGAAATACAGCTACAACGCGCAGGGGCTGCCGAGTGAAGTGATCGATGCGAAGGGCGGCACGACGGTCATGGCATACGATGAGGCTGGACGACTGACTGCGCATACCGATTGTTCGGGCAAGACGACGCAGTGGAAATACGATGCGCAAGGTCGGTTGGTCGAAGCCACGGATGCGATGGGTATCGCGACAGCGTTCGGCTATGGCGCAAACGGCTGGCTGAATGAGGTGCGTACGCCAGCGGGCGTTGAACGCTTTCAATACGACGCCGAAGGGCGTCTGCTGAATTACACCGATCCAATGAACCGCACGACGCGCTACGGCTACGATGCGGCGGGCCGGTTGCATGCGCGCAGCGATGCCCTCGGCCACACGCTGAACTACGGCCACGATCGCCTCGGCCGGCTGGTCAGTCTGACCGATGCGAATCAGGCCAGCTATCGGTTCACCTATGACCCCGTCGGCCGGCTGCTCGAAACGGTCGATTTTGATGGGATAGTGACGCGTTACGGCTTCGATGACGAAACGAGTCGCCTGTCGACCATCGACGTTGCGGGAAAGGTCACACGGGTCGAATACGATCGAGCAGGCCGGCTGACACGCCGCGCAAGCGGCGATGCCGACGAGCGCTTTGCTTACGATGCGCTCGGTCGTCTGGCCGACGCGCAAAATGCATTCAGCCGCGTGCAGCATTTCTTCGATCCGGTCGGCAATCTGGTTCGCGAACATCATGCGTACGACTTGTTCGGTGTCAAGCGCAGCTACGTGTGGCATCACACGTATGACGAGCTGGGCAACCGCAAGCGGACGATCCGACCGGATGGCCACGCGGTCGACTGGTTGACCTACGGTTCCGGGCATGTCCATGGGATGCTGCTCGATGGCGACGAACGGATGCAGTTCGAGCGGGACGACCTGCACCGTGAGGTCCGGCGTGTGCTGCCGAGCAAACTGATCCAGAGCACGGGTTACGATTCGGCGGGCCTGATCCGCAGCCAGACTCTTCAGCGCGAACATGCGCCCGCACCGCTGAGCGGCAGACATTACCGCTACGATCTCGCGGGTCAGCTGACGCATGTCGAAGACAGTCGGCGCGGACTGAGCGACTATCGATATGATCCGATTGGACGATTGATCGAGTCGATCGGGCCCGGAGGCACGGAGCGGTTCGCGTTCGATCCGGCTAGCAATGTGATCGACGCACGGAGTCCTGATCATCCTCAGGCGCGCACGCCGGCGAGCCCGGTTCGGCCTGAAAGCACGTTGCCACCGCAGGTGTCGAAGGTGCTCGGCAACCTGCTTCGTGCGTATGCGGGCAAGCAACTCGAGTATGACGCGCAGGGTAACCTCGTCGAAACCCGAGCGGCGGGTAGCCTGCAGCGCTTCGAGTGGGACGGATTCAATCGACTGGCACGAGCCCTGACTGAAACCGAGGCACGCCGCAGCGAGGCACGTTACTTCTACGATGCGTTCGGGCGGCGAATCGCGAAGGAAGTCGATGGTGTTGTGACGACGTATGGCTGGGAAGGCAACGCGCTCGCATACGAAAGCGGCGCCACGAGCAGTACGCATTACGTGTACGAGGCTGATTCGTTCGTGCCGCTCGCCCAGTATGTCGGCGCGGCGGTCGAAGGTGTGGAAACGCCGAACCACGATGCCGCGATGCGTCATACGCCTGAGGATGATCCACTGCGGCGAATTCCGGAACCGAAGTCGAAGGCAGGGGTGTACTACTACCACTGCGATCAGATCGGCACGCCGCAGTTGTTGACCGACGAGCTTGGGGACGTGGTGTGGGAGGCCAGCTACAAGGCTTGGGGTGACGCGCGAGAAGTCATCGAGCGCGTATCGCGTGCCACGGGCTTGACGGTGCGCAATCCGATCCGGTTCCAGGGGCAGCAACTGGATGACGAGACCGGGCTTGCCTATAACCGGCATCGTTACTACGCTCCGGAGAGCGGACGTTTCATTTCGAAGGATCCTGTCGGCTTGCAGGGCGGACTGAATACGTATCGGTACGGCCCCAATCCCACGGGCTGGATCGATCCGTTGGGCACGACCTGCAAGAAGTTCAAGTCCGGCCGATTTGCGACGCCGGATGGTGCGGCAAAGGCCGCCTTGCTCCGATACAACGACAAGTCGATTCGCGACAACCTGGAATACGGTGGGCTCATCTATCGGACACCGGATGGTCGGTTCGACTATACGAAGGCGATCCGGGGCGATGGGGCTGAGGTTAATCCGTGGGATTCACGCGCGCCCCAACCTCCGAATTGCGCACAAGAGGTCGGTTACTGGCACACGCACGGCGACCACACAGATCGCCGCGGTAACAGAACGACAAGGAACAGGGACTCCTACGACAGCAACAATTTTTCGGATCAGGACAAGGCGGTGGCCGAGATGGGGCTGGGTGACGACCCAGACTACCGAGGTTACCTTGGCACGCCAAGTGATGGCCACAAGGGCTACCATGCCGCCACGAAAGCGGTCTATTCACTATGAAGCATATCGCCCCGCTTCTTCTATTGACGATTCCTGTGCTTGCCATGAGTAAAACAATTTTTGGTGATGCGGACAACGATCGCGTCACCCTCAATACCGCAACAGTCATCGGGCTGCGCTCGGCCTATGCCGACTTCGAAAAGAGCGAGCAGGACATCAATAATTTCGAAGTGTCCGTCTACGAACGAATGGCATCCAACGGCGAAGGTGTCGATGGAAAAGACGTCATTGGCGTATCGTTTACCGCAAAGCTCATCCCGGGAATGAAGGGCCTTGGTAACGCAAACCGGCTCGGGAAGTCGATCAACTACGTCATCTCGCCAGAGAACGGAGAGATCCTTGCGATCTATCTGGCGAGATAGTCGATTACGCAATCGGCTTTATACGGTCGACGAGTGGCGGGAACGAGCGGAGTGCGTTTCTCGCGGGCCGCTTTGAAGGATGCGCAAGCGGCAGAGCTGAACGAGGCCAGCAAGTGGGCTGACGCTGCAGAAGCGGCCGGAAGCGCACCCGGTCATCAGCTTGCCTGCCGAATCGACGATCGCCTGCGGCGTTCTGGTCGCGAGTCGAGTTGAGCGAAGGTCGGCCAGCAGCACAAAGAGGGGCGGGCGTGCTTCGACATGGCTTTTCTTCGCCATCGATACGAGTTGCATTCGCGAGACCAGATGTCAGGACAACGGAGGCTTGATGCCGTTAGTGTATTGGTCATATCACGGATGCTGCGGTGGCGAGCTTGTTACGCAAGCCGTGCGCCCTCTCGTCAATGATCGTCAGAACTGGAGGGGCGATGATGGCGTCGTGCCTTTGACGCTTGTTCGTGACGAGATCGAATATCCAGGTTTCATGCTCGAATCGGAGAGAGGGAATATCGTCGATTTGGGCGGCACGTACGAGGATGGTGATGTTTATCGCTTCGGCGACGACGAATCGATGGAGGCGGCGATCGGTTTATTGACAACGACCTGAAGCGCTTGCCTTCGTGAATTTAGGGCGCTGTCCGAGACGGGATACGTGATGCCAGCGCGCGACATGTGCTCGCGCGGCGCAAATACCCTGCAACGACTAAGCACCTGCGCGTTCTTTGACCGGTACATTCGCCGGATCTGGGGCCGATATTTCCAAGAGCGCGATGATCAAATGGAATTTTGGCTGGCTCAATCGCTGTTCCGTCCAGCCCAATACTGCGACGCTTCTCGGCCTGAAGGCCACCTACGAGGAATTTGCGAAAACCGGGGAGGACCTGCGCAACTTCGAGATCTGCATCGAGGACGCAGTCATCGGCGTAACGTTCCTGGCGAAGATGCCCCCTGGCATGCGCGGGCTTGGCAACGCGAGCCCGCTCGGGACGACAATGAAGTATGTCGTCTCTCCGGAAACCGGCGAGATTCTCAGGATTTATCTGACCAAGTGACTTTCGCGGTGGTGAAGGCGGTCAGTCTCAATATGTGGATAACCGCCACACAAAACGATACGAAACGCTGTGCCAGCATAAGGTGAGCATGCGTCCGGATCGCAAGCTGGGTGCGGATGCCGGCGAATTCTGACCGCGATGAGCCGATCAGCATGCCTGAGCATACGACTGGACGAAGAGCAGCAGGTCCTGCGACCTGAGCGCATGCGGAGTATGCATCGCGTCTAGTGTGCCGGTCGGTGCCCCGTATGTGGATAACGCCCACACCTAACCAGTCGTATCGCTGTGCATTGAACCGGTGAGCGCCTTGCGTTGGACCACACGAAACAGGCCGGATGCTTTGTCTGGCAAGGCTTTGCCGGAATAGAGCGGGTGATATGGAGAGTGCTCGCGCAATCCGCCGTTATCGAATGCCTTGTGGATATCGAGGAGCCAAGGTAGTCGAAATCCTGTGCATTCAGCGGGTGAAGGTGGGCGAATTCGGCGTAGATGTTCGCGTTATCTCGCGGGCTGTGGATATCACACGCCAAAACAACCCGAAACGCTGTGCAGACCCAAGGTGAGAGAACCGACCGATGCCCGCATGGAGCATAACCACGATGGATGTGGATATTCTGCTCCGCGGCGACTCGAAACCCTGTGATTCTAAAGGTGAGGGTACCGAACACGCTCTACCGATGTGGAAAACCAGCCGGCAAAGTCAGTTGGAACGCTGTGCAATCAACCGATGAGCGCAAGCGTACTCAAGTCCGCCGAGCCACACCGCATAAGGCCCTCCCGGCTACCACTGACCACCAGCCGGGCGCGCATCGTACCACCGCAACTCAAGTCTGCTGATCGAGCGCCTGCACGACGGCTTTCTCGGCGAGGCTCCCGGCCGGCCCGACCACCGCATAGTTGAGCCCGTTCACCGATCCATACCGCGCGAGCAGCGCACCATCCACGCGTTGCCCGGCCGGCAGCAGCCGACGTTCCGATTCCGCCGGCCGCAGATAGAAGCTCAGCGTCCGCCCGGCTGCGTCCTCATAGAGCACCATCGCAGCCGTGGCGCCACTGTCCGTCGTGAACAACCGTCCGCCGACGGGCCTGAACCCCGCCGCGCTCAAATCCGGCAGCTTCGCCGACGCGCCCACGCGCCGGGTGAGCCATCCCTGCAAATCGCCCGCACCCGTCGGCCGGTAATCGACCTTCGCCGTCTGATCGACCACCATCATCCGGTAAGCCTCGACCGCATCGCTCATCGGCGCGATGGGCGGCGGCGCGTTCCACCCGCGCGCCTGCCACCCGCCGAAGGTCCCCAGCCCGACGCAGAACACGAACGAAGCCGCCATCGCGAACCGCATCCGCGTGCGCTCCATGCGCCGTCCGCGAATCGCCGCCGGATCCAGCGCAGGGTTATCGGCCGGCATCCGCACGCTTTCCAGCGCGGCCCGCAACCGCTGCGCATCCTGCTGCCATTGCTTCACCTGTTCCGCGCGCTCCGGATGCAGCGCGAGATAGCGCTCGACCGCGACGCGCGCATCGTCGTCGAGCTGGCCGTCTACATAGGCGTGAAGGTCGTGTTCGTTCGGAGGCGTGTTCATTTCTTCATCAAGCGGAGAGAAGGAGCGGGAAGCTCGCCGTCGCTGAGCTGACGCAGCGCCTGGCGTGCGCGGGAGAGCCGCGACATCACGGTGCCGATCGGTACATCGAGCAGGTCGGCGACTTCCTGATAGGTGAAGCCTTCGACCGCGACGAGCAGCAGCAGGCTGCGCTGTTCATCGGAGAGCCGGCCGAACGCTTCGAGCGTCGCGCGCGCCGCGAATTCGCGTTCGGCGGACGGCCAGTGCGCTTCGTCGTCGTCGCGGATGCGCCCAAGCAGCCACGCGTAGCGCTTCGCGCTGCGTTTGCCGTCGAGAAACTGCCGATACAGGATCGTGAAGAGCCAGCTGCGCAGCGACGCATCGTCGCGACGGCTCGTCCAGCGCGACAGCGCGCGCTCGAGCGTCGACTGGACGAGGTCGTCGGCCGCGTGGACGTCGCGCGCGAGCCAGAGCGCGAAACGTCGCAGCCTGGGGATGAGTTCGCGCAGTGCGTTGTCGTCGAGGGCGGTGGAGGGCATGGCCGGGCCGGTTGCCGAAAGGGTCGAGATGCCGCGTAAGACGCCGGTCGGCGCCGCTTATTCCACCAGCATAGGGGAAAATTTTTTCGTGGAATAAAGCGGCACGGGCGGCGTCCTACGCGGGTTCGACAATGATCTGACGATCGGGAGCACATTCATGGAGCGATCTTCTTCCTCTTCTTCGCCGCAGCGCGGGCCCGGGCGCGGGTGGTGGCGCTGGGCCGCGATCGGCGGCGCGGTGGCCGGCGTGGCCGTGGCGTTCGGGTATGTCGGCGGGTGGCTCGCGCCGGCGCGTCTGACCCCGCACCGCGTCGTCGATGCGTTGCAGACGGCCGGCGGCGGCATTCATCCGGGCTTCCGGCGCAATCACGCGAAGGGCGTGTGCGTGACCGGTTACTTCGAAGGCAACGGTGCCGCGAGCGCGTATTCGGTCGCGCCGTTCTTCAAGGCGGTGCGCACGCCGGTGGTCGGGCGCTTCGCGTTGCCGGGCGGGAATCCGTATGCGCCCGACAGCAGCGTGCCGATCCGCAGCCTCGCGCTGAAGCTCACCGCGCCCGATGGCGAGCAATGGCGAACCGGGATGAACGCGATGCCGGTGTTTCCGGTCGCGACGCCGCAGGCGTTCTACGCGCAATTGCTGGCGACCCGGCCCGATCCGAAGACGGGCAAGCCCGATCCGGCGAAGGTGAAGGCGTTTTTCGGCGCGCACCCGGAGACGGCTGCGTTCCTGCAGTGGATCAAAGGTGCGAAGCCGAGCGCGAGTTACGTCACCGAGAGCTATTACGGCTTGAACGCGTTCTACTTCGTCGATGCGGCGGGCAAGCGCCAGGCGGTGCGATGGCGCGTCGTGCCGGAGCAGACGGCCGGCGCCGGCAGCGTCGCAACGGCCGCGGATCCGAACGTGCTGCAGCAGGACGTGACGCAGCGCATCGCGGCCGGTGCGCAGAAGTGGAAGTTGCTGGTCACCCTGGCGGAGCCGGGCGATCCGGTGGACGACGCGACGAAGGTCTGGCCCGCGCAGCGCACGACGATCGACGCGGGCACGCTCGTGCTCGACCGCGTGGAGGCGCAGGACAGCGGGCCGTGCCGCGACGTGAATTACGACCCGACGGTGCTGCCGCAGGGGATTCAGGTGTCGGGGGATCCGTTGCTGGCGGCGCGCTCGGCTGCCTACGCGGATTCGTATCTGCGCAGGACGAGTGAAGAGGCCGGGGTGGCGGGCGTGGCCAGGTTGAGTTCGGAGGGACGGTGATGAAGACTTCTGCGACGTTTGGTTTGCCGGCGAGGGTGCTGCACTGGGTGATGGCCGCGATGATCATCGCGATGCTGTTCATCGGGGTGGGGATGGTGGCGTCTGTCTCTGAGCGGCATGCGCTTCTGGTGTCGATTCACAAGCCGCTGGGCATTGCCGTGCTGGTGCTCGTGTGCGTGCGTATCGTGGTGCGGGTTCTGTCGAAGCCGCCGGCGTTGCCGGAGGATCTGCCGTGGTGGCAGAAGGTTGCCGCGCACGGGTCGCATCTCGTGCTGTATGCGCTGATGCTCGCGATGCCGCTGATCGGCTGGGCGATGCTGTCGGCGGGCGGGTATCCGGTGACGTTGGGCGGTGGTGTGCAGCTGCCGGCGATCGTGGCGGCGGATCCGGTGGCGTTTGCCTGGCTCCGGGTCGCGCACCGGGTGCTGGCCTATCTGTTCTTCGCGACGTTCCTCGCGCACTTTGCCGCAGCGCTGTATCACGGGCTGATTCGACGGGACGGCGTGGTGAGGGCGATGGTGGGCCGGTGAGCGGCGGAGGATTGCGCTCGATGCGGCGGGGCGGTTCACGGGCAACCGGGCCTGCTCCTGCCGTGTCGCATATATCTGACCGTAGGACAGGTTCGGAGACCCCCGCTACCACATGTCAAAATAATTTCAAAAAAGGGGTTGCGGAGACCGGGACAGGTGCTTAGAATCACGCCTCTTTCGCGCTAACGGAAACGCAGCGCGGGGGAAGAAGGGAAGCGGTGCTGTTGATGTCGGTTTTAACGACTCCAGTGCACATGGAATTAAACCGCAGTCGTCGCAACGAAGTAGTTAAAAAAGTTGTTGACGGATTTAAAAAAACGGTTAATAATCTCGCTTCTCTGCTGCTGAAAACGCAGCGCTGCCGGGAAACTTCAGGTTTCTCGCAGAAATGCTCTTTAAAAATTAACAGCCGATAAGTGTGGGCGCTTGATGAAAGCGAGCTGATCCTCGGATCAGATAGCGAAAGTATCAAGAGTCTCACACTAAAGTAAGTCAGGTTTATGAAGCAATTCATATTCCTGTCAGCTTTGAGTGAGCGACCGGTTCTTAACCGAACCGAAAACAGTAACAGGTTTAAACTGAAGAGTTTGATCCTGGCTCAGATTGAACGCTGGCGGCATGCCTTACACATGCAAGTCGAACGGCAGCACGGGTGCTTGCACCTGGTGGCGAGTGGCGAACGGGTGAGTAATACATCGGAACATGTCCTGTAGTGGGGGATAGCCCGGCGAAAGCCGGATTAATACCGCATACGATCTACGGATGAAAGCGGGGGACCTTCGGGCCTCGCGCTATAGGGTTGGCCGATGGCTGATTAGCTAGTTGGTGGGGTAAAGGCCTACCAAGGCGACGATCAGTAGCTGGTCTGAGAGGACGACCAGCCACACTGGGACTGAGACACGGCCCAGACTCCTACGGGAGGCAGCAGTGGGGAATTTTGGACAATGGGCGAAAGCCTGATCCAGCAATGCCGCGTGTGTGAAGAAGGCCTTCGGGTTGTAAAGCACTTTTGTCCGGAAAGAAATCCTTGGCTCTAATACAGTCGGGGGATGACGGTACCGGAAGAATAAGCACCGGCTAACTACGTGCCAGCAGCCGCGGTAATACGTAGGGTGCGAGCGTTAATCGGAATTACTGGGCGTAAAGCGTGCGCAGGCGGTTTGCTAAGACCGATGTGAAATCCCCGGGCTCAACCTGGGAACTGCATTGGTGACTGGCAGGCTAGAGTATGGCAGAGGGGGGTAGAATTCCACGTGTAGCAGTGAAATGCGTAGAGATGTGGAGGAATACCGATGGCGAAGGCAGCCCCCTGGGCCAATACTGACGCTCATGCACGAAAGCGTGGGGAGCAAACAGGATTAGATACCCTGGTAGTCCACGCCCTAAACGATGTCAACTAGTTGTTGGGGATTCATTTCCTTAGTAACGTAGCTAACGCGTGAAGTTGACCGCCTGGGGAGTACGGTCGCAAGATTAAAACTCAAAGGAATTGACGGGGACCCGCACAAGCGGTGGATGATGTGGATTAATTCGATGCAACGCGAAAAACCTTACCTACCCTTGACATGGTCGGAATCCTGCTGAGAGGTGGGAGTGCTCGAAAGAGAACCGGCGCACAGGTGCTGCATGGCTGTCGTCAGCTCGTGTCGTGAGATGTTGGGTTAAGTCCCGCAACGAGCGCAACCCTTGTCCTTAGTTGCTACGCAAGAGCACTCTAAGGAGACTGCCGGTGACAAACCGGAGGAAGGTGGGGATGACGTCAAGTCCTCATGGCCCTTATGGGTAGGGCTTCACACGTCATACAATGGTCGGAACAGAGGGTTGCCAACCCGCGAGGGGGAGCTAATCCCAGAAAACCGATCGTAGTCCGGATTGCACTCTGCAACTCGAGTGCATGAAGCTGGAATCGCTAGTAATCGCGGATCAGCATGCCGCGGTGAATACGTTCCCGGGTCTTGTACACACCGCCCGTCACACCATGGGAGTGGGTTTTACCAGAAGTGGCTAGTCTAACCGCAAGGAGGACGGTCACCACGGTAGGATTCATGACTGGGGTGAAGTCGTAACAAGGTAGCCGTATCGGAAGGTGCGGCTGGATCACCTCCTTTCCAGAGCTTCTCGCAAAGTTGAGCGCTCACGCTTATCGGCTGTTGATAAAGACAGAAAGACTGTCTGTTAGCGGTTTTGTCGGTTATAATGCCGGCCGCTTTCGATAATCCTCAATGATAAATATTCGAATGAAGTTCGATTCGAGTCTTTTTCATTGGCGATTGAGCCAGTCAGAGGATATCAACAGATATCGGCTGTCGTTCTTTAACAATCTGGAAGAAGCAAGTAATTTGGATAGCGGAAGCGTCTTGAGATGGACGTGAAAACTATCCGGGTTGTGATTGTATCGATGTATCTCAAGATGATTCGAACTCTATGTTTGACTCAATTGGAATACGGCACAACGCGAGAACTCAACCTGTAACGAGACAGACTCGTTATAGGGTCAAGCGAACAAGTGCATGTGGTGGATGCCTTGGCGATCACAGGCGATGAAGGACGCGGTAGCCTGCGAAAAGCTACGGGGAGCTGGCAAACGAGCTTTGATCCGTAGATGTCCGAATGGGGAAACCCACTCCTTTTGGAGTATCCATGGCTGAATACATAGGCCATGCGAAGCGAACGCGGTGAACTGAAACATCTAAGTAACCGCAGGAAAAGAAATCAACCGAGATTCCCAAAGTAGTGGCGAGCGAAATGGGATGAGCCTTGCACTCTTTATTTGTATTGTTAGCCGAACGCTCTGGAAAGTGCGGCCATAGCAGGTGATAGCCCTGTAGGCGAAAACAGTATGAAAGAACTAGGTGTGCGACAAGTAGGGCGGGACACGTGAAATCCTGTCTGAAGATGGGGGGACCATCCTCCAAGGCTAAATACTCGTGATCGACCGATAGTGAACCAGTACCGTGAGGGAAAGGCGAAAAGAACCCCGGGAGGGGAGTGAAATAGATCCTGAAACCGCATGCATACAAACAGTCGGAGCCTCGTAAGGGGTGACGGCGTACCTTTTGTATAATGGGTCAGCGACTTACGTTCAGTAGCAAGCTTAACCGTATAGGGCAGGCGTAGCGAAAGCGAGTCCGAATAGGGCGTTCAGTTGCTGGGCGTAGACCCGAAACCAGGTGATCTATCCATGGCCAGGATGAAGGTGCGGTAACACGTACTGGAGGTCCGAACCCACTAACGTTGAAAAGTTAGGGGATGAGCTGTGGATAGGGGTGAAAGGCTAAACAAACCTGGAAATAGCTGGTTCTCTCCGAAAACTATTTAGGTAGTGCCTCGTGTCTCACCTTCGGGGGTAGAGCACTGTCATGGTTGGGGGGTCTATTGCAGATTACCCCGCCATAGCAAACTCCGAATACCGAAGAGTGCAATCACGGGAGACAGACATCGGGTGCTAACGTCCGGTGTCAAGAGGGAAACAACCCAGACCGCCAGCTAAGGTCCCCAAATATAGCTAAGTGGGAAACGAAGTGGGAAGGCTAAAACAGTCAGGAGGTTGGCTTAGAAGCAGCCACCCTTTAAAGAAAGCGTAATAGCTCACTGATCGAGTCGTCCTGCGCGGAAGATGTAACGGGGCTAAGCTATATACCGAAGCTGCGGATGCGAGCTTTGCTCGCATGGTAGGAGAGCGTTCCGTAAGCCTGCGAAGGTGCCTTGTAAAGGGTGCTGGAGGTATCGGAAGTGCGAATGCTGACATGAGTAGCGATAAAGGGGGTGAAAGGCCCCCTCGCCGTAAGCCCAAGGTTTCCTACGCAACGTTCATCGGCGTAGGGTGAGTCGGCCCCTAAGGCGAGGCAGAAATGCGTAGCTGATGGGAAGCAGGTCAATATTCCTGCACCATTGTTAGATGCGATGGGGGGACGGATCGCGGAAGGTTGTCCGGGTGTTGGAAGTCCCGGTCGCTGCATTGGAGAAGGCACTTAGGCAAATCCGGGTGCGCAATTCAAGGGTGTGGCGCGAGCTCCTTCGGGAGCGAAGCAATTGGAAGTGGTTCCAAGAAAAGCCTCTAAGCTTCAGTCTAACGATGACCGTACCGCAAACCGACACAGGTGGGCGAGATGAGTATTCTAAGGCGCTTGAGAGAACTCGGGAGAAGGAACTCGGCAAATTGGTACCGTAACTTCGGGATAAGGTACGCCCTTGTAGCTTGACTGGCCTGCGCCAGGAGGGTGAAGGGGTTGCAATAAACTGGTGGCTGCGACTGTTTAATAAAAACACAGCACTCTGCAAACACGAAAGTGGACGTATAGGGTGTGACGCCTGCCCGGTGCCGGAAGATTAAATGATGGGGTGCAAGCTCTTGATTGAAGTCCCGGTAAACGGCGGCCGTAACTATAACGGTCCTAAGGTAGCGAAATTCCTTGTCGGGTAAGTTCCGACCTGCACGAATGGCGTAACGATGGCCACACTGTCTCCTCCCGAGACTCAGCGAAGTTGAAGTGTTTGTGATGATGCAATCTACCCGCGGCTAGACGGAAAGACCCCATGAACCTTTACTGTAGCTTTGCATTGGACTTTGAACCGATCTGTGTAGGATAGGTGGGAGGCTATGAAACCGGAACGCTAGTTTCGGTGGAGCCGTCCTTGAAATACCACCCTGGTTTGTTTGAGGTTCTAACCTTGGCCCGTGATCCGGGTCGGGGACAGTGCATGGTAGGCAGTTTGACTGGGGCGGTCTCCTCCCAAAGCGTAACGGAGGAGTACGAAGGTACGCTAGGTACGGTCGGAAATCGTGCTGATAGTGCAATGGCATAAGCGTGCTTAACTGCGAGACCGACAAGTCGAGCAGGTGCGAAAGCAGGTCATAGTGATCCGGTGGTTCTGTATGGAAGGGCCATCGCTCAACGGATAAAAGGTACTCTGGGGATAACAGGCTGATACCGCCCAAGAGTTCATATCGACGGCGGTGTTTGGCACCTCGATGTCGGCTCATCTCATCCTGGGGCTGTAGCCGGTCCCAAGGGTATGGCTGTTCGCCATTTAAAGAGGTACGTGAGCTGGGTTTAAAACGTCGTGAGACAGTTTGGTCCCTATCTGCCGTGGGCGTTGGATATTTGAAGGGGGCTGCTCCTAGTACGAGAGGACCGGAGTGGACGAACCTCTGGTGTACCGGTTGTCACGCCAGTGGCATCGCCGGGTAGCTATGTTCGGAAGAGATAACCGCTGAAAGCATCTAAGCGGGAAACTCGCCTTAAGATGAGATATCCCTGGAGGCTAGACCTCCTTGAAGGGTCGTTCGAGACCAGGACGTTGATAGGTCAGGTGTGTAAGCGCAGTAATGCGTTCAGCTAACTGATACTAATTGCCCGTAAGGCTTGATCCTATAACAAGTCTGTCTCGCGCTGAGAACAGCGCGTCGGACTGGTTGGATTCTCGTGTGTGATACACACAACCTCAATTACTGCTTCTTCCCAGATTGGTTGTGCTGCCAAGCCAGCACAACAACCCTCTTTGCCTGATGACCATAGCGAGTCGGTCCCACCCCTTCCCATCCCGAACAGGACCGTGAAACGACTCTACGCCGATGATAGTGCGGATTCCCGTGTGAAAGTAGGTAATCGTCAGGCTCCCTAAGCCAGAAACCCCCGCCCGAAAGGCGGGGGTTTTTGCATTGGCGCGGCAGAAATGCATGCGCGGGCACTCGGCATGGATGCTTGTCATGCTGCATGGGCTGATGCCTGCGATGCCGTCGAATGTCGAGAGCGCGGAACGCAACTTTTCGTCTGTTGTGACGGTTGTTGACGTTACTTGCAGCGCCGCCGCAGACCATTTGCATCAAGGTGCGTGCCGAAGCGCTTCCCGCCGGACTCACCAATCAATAGAGCGGCGCAAGGGCGCCAGCGCTGCGTATTCCTCATCCTTCTCCTCTTCTTGCGCAGCTGCACCATAGGGCTGCTCTCGCCAGTTCAGCGCGCTGTAGTCGGGCGTGATGATGACCCTTCGGGAATCAAAGCTGAACCGAAGATAGACGCGATCACCCGGCTTGAATCCGAACATCTCGAAATGCGCGTCAATGGCGCGCATCCATGGCATGTACGGTTGGCCTTCCTGGGGAAGGTCAGGCTTGTTGCCGAGGGTCAGCTCAACCTCGGGATGCTGTTTGAGCTTCTTGGGACGTGACTTACTATAGGCGTTAGCCATCTTCCGACTCCTGCATTGAGTTGGTTGTGGTCAGCGGGTCGTATGGGTGGCAGCCCATGCGGCCCGCGCTTTTTGCGGTGACGCCATTTCAGTTTAAGCGAAGAATGGTGTTCGTTGAGGCCCAAACATGCGAACTAGCCGAACGGTATAGAAAGACTTAGTTGTCTCAAAATTTGTGCTGTTCGAACCGTGACGCGCGGCGGAATAGACCCGCAAGGAAGTGAGTCTGGTTTCGATATTATTGGAATCCTGCCAGCTCGACGGACCGTGGCTGGAGATTGGTAGTGATGTGGGCCGTGGGGGCGGCGCTCGCTATAGCACGGCCGCCGGCGTTCGATGAGCACCTTGGCCTCGGCACGGCTGTGGAGCCACTCGCAGTTCAGCCATTCGTCGCGTAGCTTGCCGTTGAAGCTATAGATGAACCCGCCTGGTCACGCGGACCGCCAGCGCGGTGGCCGCCGGGTCGATCGCAGCATCCAGCCGCGAGAGCATAAACTTGGCAGTGGTGAATTCGGCACCGTTGTCCGACCGTATGAGCGCGGGATTGCCGCATCCCCACATTTGTCGCGACAGACTTAGGATCACATCGTGTGATCGCGGGCTGACACCGACCTCGATCACCAGGCACTCGCGGGTGTATTTAGCGATCACGTGTGGCATCTTCAACGCTAGACTATCCGCAAGTCAGTCGTGCACGAAGTCATAGCTCCAGACCGAATTGGGCTGCGTGGTGCCTCGCAGGCGTATGTCGTTGCAGTAACGACGCTGGCGGGGACGTCTCCGCGGAATGCTGAGCTGCAACACTCGCCACGTTTGCCGCACGCGCGATTCGCTCAACACGAGCTAAGCTAACATACGACGATAGCCAGCGCGGCACGTCTTGCGCGGCTGCAATCAGCAGATCGCCCAGACTCAGATCCCTCTCCGGTTGCATGAGCGTATAGGTCGCTACTAGGCGGCTCCGTCGCAGCTAGCGACATGCCTTGCGTTGCTAGAGCTCTCTGCTGACTTAGGATTTCCAGCACCTCGCGCAGGTCCATCGGGATGGTAATTTCGTCGATTGAATTCCTTCAGACCATCGATTATCAGCATCTGCCCGGCGATCAGGCGCTTGCATAGTTACCGACATCCCGGCTCTCGGTTTCGCGCAAGATGCGGAGGATCGGTTCGCCGGTAAATCGCTTCTTCATCGAGTTCTCCTTGTCTCCAGGGCAAAAGAGAACTCACATGCCGGATGGCAATAAGAATCGTCTCGTCTCGGGTCAGATCCAAGTGCCACTGTCGCCGGGTCAATCCCGGTCCTCTTGTTGAGGAGCAAACTGAGCGAAACTTAGTTGCGTCCTTAGATTCACCGATAGGACGCCGAGCCGGCTTACTTACTACTATAATGATGCGTTCCCCGTGGTTTAATTTTAGCCACTTTAGTGTTTTGTTGCTGTTCGACACCCACCAAGATGTAAGGTGGCCGACGAGCGATAGTGAAGCTCTTCGCAATATTAAAGAATCTAGATAAATTGTGTATAACGATCGTTCAAAAGAAATCGACCATAATCGGCATTGCGAAATGACGTGCGTTGATCTTTTCGCCGGGGCTGGTGGGTTTTCGTTGGCGGCAAAAAATGCCGGATTTAATGTTGTTGCTGCTGTTGAGTTGAATAAAAATGCATGTTTGACATATAGAATTAATTTGGCCGATAAATTCGGCACCGATCTTTACGAGAGCGATATTTTAAAATTATCTCCGAAAAAGGTCGTGGAGAGAAATTTTCCCAATGGTCGAGAGTGCGATGTGCTTCTTGGTGGGCCGCCATGTCAAGGGTTCTCGGTTCATAGAATAAATAATGCGGGAGTTTCTGATCCAAGAAATAAATTAATACTCCGTTATTTTAAATTTGTTGCGACGCTGCGGCCTAAGGTTTTCCTAATGGAAAATGTTCCGGGATTGCTGTGGGAGCGGCATAAATCGTTCCTTGACGCTTTCTACCGCGCAGGAAAAAAATCGGGATATCGAGTAATGGATCCTGTGGTCATAGACGCACGCGATTACGGACTGCCTCAACGTCGAAAGAGGGTTTTTATTCTCGGAGTGCGCCCTGATGTTGAATTGGATGTGGAGTGGCCGCCCGCTCCAACTCACGGAAGCGAAACGAATCGACTCCGAAATCCGGATCTGAAGTCCTGGCAACCATCTAGTTTAGTGTTTGATCGTCCGATACTTTCAGGCGACGAGAACGATATCCACATGCATCATTCAGAAGCACTTGTCGAGGTATTTAAGTCGACCCCTCTGAACGGGGGTAGTAGGCACGAATCTAAGCGCACACTTCCATGCCACGCAGAACATAATGGGCACACGGACGTCTACGGCAGAATTGACCCTACTGTTCCTGCGCCAACGATGACAACAGCATGCATTAACCCGTCCAAAGGGCGCTTCGTTCATCCAACTGAGCATCACGGAATTACAGCTCGGCAAGCAGCTCGTTTTCAGACATTCCCGGATTGGTTTGTGTTCAAAGGTGGATTAATGTCTATCGGAGAGCAAATTGGGAATGCGGTTCCCGTTGAACTCGGGGAGAAGTTGCTTAATCCGATTAGAGATGCATTGAATAATTCAAAGACTAATATTCTAGGAATAAGGGGGCGTAAATGATAGATGCAGTATCATTCAAAACCCGTGCACGTACGATCGACCATCTTGGACGCGAGCAGATCGCCGACTGTCCGACCGCGATTTCAGAACTGTGGAAAAACGCTTATGATGCATATGCCCGGGAAGTGGCTCTGCATATTTATCATGGCACACCTCCTATTGCAGCACTCGTAGACGACGGCCATGGGATGAATTTGTCAGAGTTTCTTGATAAATGGCTTGTGGTTGGAACCGAGTCCAAGACAGGGAAAGAAGAATCGGAAGAGAGAGATCGTAAAGGGCTCCGGCCGAGACCGCGTCAAGGGCAAAAGGGGATTGGACGACTTTCCGCTGCGGCTCTAGGTCCCCTTCTACTCTTCGTATCGAAGCGAGTTGACTCCAACTTCGTTGTTGCGCTAATTGATTGGAGATTATTCGAAAATCCTTTCCTATTGCTGGATGATGTGGAAATTCCAGTCATTGAAGCAATGGCGAAAGATGACGTATTAGCTGCTTTACCTGAGATGTTCAACCGACTGATGGGGAACGTATGGGGCAGTGGGTTGGACCCGGATCGAGACTCGAGAATCGTCAAAGCTTGGAGTCGATTTGATGAAATGGAAAAGGTCCTGGGGAGCGCTACTACAAAATCCCAAATCGAAAGCGTCCTCATCGATACAACCTTTGAGGAACGTCACTTCACTCAATGGGCTCCATGGAATGATCCAACAACTTCAGGTACAGCGCTTCTGGTATCTGACGTCTCGTTTGATCTTCAGGCGCAACTTAGCGTTACCTCTCTGTCGTCCCAAGAACAACCGGAACACCAAGCAAGAAGTAAGCTGTTTCAGACATTATCAAATTTCACTGATCCTTTCGTTAGTGCGGAAGACTACGCTCATGGTAACGCGATCACAGATTTTGAATACTCGGTGATCGCGTGGCATGGTGATCTGAAAACATCAGTAATTTCAAAAGATAAATCTTTCGGTTATGAGAATCTCGAAAATCTCGAGCATGTTATTGAAGGTGATTTTGATGAGCTAGGAGTTTTTCGAGGTCGTGTCAAGGTATTCGGAAAATGGATAGATGAGACTGTAGTCGTTACGCCGAAATCCCCCGGTGGTGGTCGTGTAGATACCCGAGTGGGTCCCTTTCGTCTCCGGATCGGTACTTTCGAACAAACGTTAGAAAATTCATCTCATCCGGAGGAGATATGGGCGAAGTTGTTAGAGCAAGCAAATCTGTACGCCGGATTTATGGTGTACCGAGACGGATTGCGTGTGATGCCGTATGGCCGAGAGGATAACGATTTCTTTGAAATTGAGAAAAGACGGTCTAGTCACGCTGGACGAGAATTTTGGTCATATCGCCGGATATTCGGACGAGTAGCTATTGCGCGAGACGATAATCCAAATTTAAAGGATAAGGCGGGGCGAGAAGGAATTATTGATAATAAGGCAGCTAAGATATTTAGGGATTTGGTTGAGAATTTATTGATGACTTCGGCGCGCCGATATTTTGGTACCGATTCGAAAATAAGAAAAGATGCTCTACCGGAAATTCGCGAAAATCGGGAGCAAGAGAAGGCCGAGCAAGCACAGAAAAGCGTTCGAGCTCGGCAGAGGCGTGAATTTAGGCAAAACCTAGCTGAGTTCCTGCCAGTCGTAGAATATATCTGTAACGAGTTGGAGCAAATGGCGGAGTCTGCTCGCCAAGGCAACTTGCCGGCAGATGAGACATCGTTGATAAAAATGCGGTCAGAAGTTGCCGAACTACAAGGGCGGCGAAGTGAGCTGACCTTCGGGGCGGTGCCGACGACATTGGGATCTCTGGCGTCTGATTATCGGCAATTTAGAAAGTCGTTCAATAGATCTAGTGAGCTTATCGCGAAGCTTAATGAATCGATATTGGCAGAGATCGAGAGAATTCGACCAAAATCAGCTCGTGATATAGCGTATGCTGAATTGAGTCGAAACGCCAATTTTTTGCATACCCGGCTTCGAAAATGGAATGTAGAGGCGCGCCAGCTCCTTGCTGGTGAGATGGAGCGATTGGCTAACATACTCGAAGAACGAAATAAAAAATATCACGCTGCGTGTTTGCCATTGTTGGATGGTATGCAGGAAGGAGATTCGTCGCTGCCGCGAGTTTTAGCTGCTCTCGCTGACGAGCGCGAGCGGATCGATGTTGAAAATAGCGAGATTTTTTTGGCCTACATTTCCACTCTTCGAAGTTTGCGCGAAAGTGTAGATATTGATGCTCTTGTGTCGTTTTCCATGGCCCGTTACGAAGAAGCTAGCAAGGAAATTGCAAGACTTAATTCTCTCGCGCAGCTCGGGGTAACGGTGGAAATAATAGGGCATGAGATGGATGGGCTCGAATTAACTATTTCCGAAGCGCTGCGTGAATCCCCGCAAGATTTTAAAGAAACGAGGCAGTTTAAGTCCATAAAGCGAGCGCATGAGGAGCTTTCTCATCGGCTAAGATTTTTGTCGCCATTGAAGTTGTCTGGTGAAAAGTCGAGGGGCTGGATCAGTGGTCAGGATATATTTGATTATTCAAATGATTTTTTGCATCGCTCACTCGAGTCGTCAGGAGTGATTTTATCGGCGACTTTGGAGTTTAGGCGATTTTCTGTTTTCGAGCAGCGGGAGAGAATATTTCCCGTATTTATTAATTTAATTAATAATTCGATATACTGGGCCGGAAATCGGGATGGACAATGCGGGGAAATATTGCTCGATGTTGTAAACGATCAGATTGTCGTGTCAGATAACGGACCAGGGGTGGATCCGGAGGACGTAGATAGATTGTTTACTCTATTCTTCACTACGAAGGTAAGAGGGGGGCGAGGAGTTGGTCTCTATCTCTGTCGAGCTAACTTGGCCATTGGTGGTCACACTATCGCTTACGCGACAGCTCCGGAGCAGCGCCTTTTGCCGGGTGCAAATTTCATAATTAATTTCAAGGGGGCCAAATATGAGTAATCTTGCAGTGGACGAATCGCGGGTGGCGCGACTTGCTGAAAGTTACGATGAATTCATCAAACGCGCATACATTGATCCGATTCGAACTGTGATCGTGGTCGATGACGAATTTCCATCACTGGATGGATTAATCGAAAAAGAATTAAAAGGTGCGCGTCCGTGGGCGGGTCTTGAGGAGGATGCTAAACGAGTGAGGGAAATTCTTAGTTTTTGCCGCACAAAGCAACGTCCATGGCTGGTTGACGTTCACGATGGACGGGAGGTTTCAATTGCTGGTGAAGAAAAGATTGCTCCTTATCTTCATCATAGTGATCTCATGATACTTGATTACCATCTCGCTGGGGATGCGGGAACCGGTGACCACGCGATAAAGATTCTTAGAGATTTGGCTAGTAATGACCATTTCAATATGGTCATTGTGTATACCAAAGGCGAAAATGGAAGCATCGAGTCAGTCTTCCGGCAGATCGCGATTGGATTGACTTGTGCGGATTCGAAGCTGGCTCTGGCGGATATACCGCGAAGAGAAGTCGATAATGTCATCGCCAAGCTGGAGGATGATGATCCAGAGATCGTCGATAAGCTTCTTAAATTGGTTAGCAACGATGCCTATTTGTCGATCAGGCGTCTTGACAATCCGCGGGCGCTCACGGAATTGCCGGACTGGGATGCCATTCGAGAACAGCTGGCGGTGCACGCCGATACGAAGTCTGTCTCAGATGCCCTCTGGTCTCGTTGGCTGATCGAACAAACGCAAGAGAGAATTGCAGGTCAGTTGTCGCAAGTAGATCTTGGTAAAATTGCATATAGCTGGGATAACGAATTCAATTGGATAAGAACGGATAGTCTCTTTGTTACGGTAGTGAGTAAATCTCATCATCCGCATGAGCTCCCCGAAAAGCTGTTGTCAGCTATCCGAAATTGGTGTCCCTCACCTCATCAGCTCCTAATGGCGAAGATGCGTGCTCAGATGGACGAGAGGGGAGTTTTAGCGGAGTCTGGCGTGCTTCGAGATCGATTTCTTCAAGCAGGCTGGATGCAGCAGCTATTTGCTGGAGCAGTGGTCGATAAGAAGCAAACTTTAAAAAATACCGTCGATCGACACTGGGAGGCGCTCGGCGATAATTTGCGTGCGGATATTGATTTATTTGCCGGAGAGCTTGCCGAGCATCTAGAAAGTCTCGGGCGTGACGAGGTATTTAGAAAATTCATTCGTATTGACTGGAGTGAGAACGAGGCATCGATTCTAAAGCGGCTTAATATCTATGCAAATCTAAAAACTACGTTTGAACATTCACACCTTATGACTGGTCACTTGCTTAAGTTCGAGAATGGTGAGTTGTGGGCTTGCCTTTCGCCAGCATGTGATCTTGTTCCAGGGCAAAAAGAGGGAGGGTGGTTTCGTAGACTAGGTGATCATATGCCTTTTATGGCCGTGTTGCTCCATAAGGTAGGTGATGAGATTGCGCTCTCTCTGGCAAATCAAAATATCTTTGTCTTCGGAACGAGTAAAGATGACGAGGATTGTTATTCGTTTTGCCCCGGTGGTAAGATACAAAATAACCCGCAATGGGAGCAAATGTTTGCTGCTAATGGTGGGCGCTTTTCTGATTCGGTTGGAAGTATATCGATCGGTCGATTGGCGCAGGGGGCTGCAGGAATTGAGTTTAAAAGTAATTCGGTGCGTGTCGTGGGGCAGTTAAGGTATGAGTATGCTTTGAATTTGCTGCAGCGTCTTGGAACTAATTTTTCTCGCATTGGGTTGGATTTTCACGCGCCTCCTAAGGTTGATTAGCCTGTGGACTCTCTGTCAAAGGCAAAACGCTCGGAGAACATGCGAGCCGTTAGGAGTCGAAACACCAAGCCTGAGGTTTTGGTGCGTCGCACACTTCATCGGCTCGGATTTCGATTCCGGCTTCATCGGAAGGACCTTCCGGGGAGTCCGGATGTGGTTTTGCCGAAGTACCGCCTTTGTATATTTGTCCACGGTTGTTTTTGGCATCGACATAGTGGTTGTTCTCGAGCGTCTATGCCAAAAACAAATAAAGCGTTTTGGATTTCGAAGTTTTCCAAGAATGTTGCGCGTGATAATGCAGCCCGGGAGGCTTTGTTTCGTCTTGGATGGGATGTGCTAATTATCTGGGAATGTGAAGTGAAAAATCCCGAAAAACTAGAATTAATTATTCGATCTATATCAGAAAAAATCCCCGCTCATCTGAATTGAATTTCTTGGAATGAGTGCTGGAATTGGTTGTCGATCATTTTTGAATACAAGAGGGCTACTTTTCGTCGGACTGGCATGGACTTAGCTATGTTGCGAAGTGCGTCGGTGATGTCTGGGTAAGGAGGGCGGCCGGGACGGATGAGATATTTGTTCTTGGAAAGGAGGGTTTTGAGTGTTATTAAAAAACGCCCATTATTCTGGGCGTTTTTTGTTTCCGGGGCTTACTTGGACGTTTCTCCGATTTACATAGATGCTTTTCGATCCGCAGCAGTCTTTTTACCTGTTGTGTGCGACAGACATTAAACGTCAATATTCCCCGCCCGCAACGCATTCGACTCGATAAACGCTCTCCGCGGCTCGACATCATCCCCCATGAGCGTAGTAAAGATCCCATCCGCAGCAATCGCGTCTTCGATCTGCACACGCAGCAACCGCCGCACGGCCGGATCCATCGTCGTTTCCCACAGCTGCCCGGGGTTCATCTCCCCGAGCCCCTTATACCGCTGCTTCGAAACGTTCCGCTCGGCATCCGCGAGCAGCCACTTCATCGCGCTCTTGAAGTCGGTAACAGCCATGCTGCGCTCACCACGCTTGATAACCGCCCCTTCCCCAATAAGCCCCGTGAACGTATTCGCCGTAGCCACAAGCTGCTGATAATCCGCCGTGTGCTGGAACTCCTGGTCGATAACCGAAACCCGCACATTCCCGTGATGGGTACGTTCGACATGCAGCGACCGCTGTTCCCGAACCGCGTCATACGCAGGCACCACACGCACTTCGTTCTTCAAAGCCTCGTCATGCAATGCAGCGTGAAGAGCCTTCGCCGAAGCCTCCGTCGAAGCCTCGTTGGAAAGATCGATCGACACGCCATCCATGATCGCCTCGAGCGCCGCCGGGTCATACAACCGGCTCAACCGATCGATCACGCTCTGCGACAGCAGATACGACCGCGCCAGCTCCCCGAGCGCATCGCCGGAAATCGCCGCCGCATTCTCCCCAGGCACCAGCTCCGACCCTTGCAGCGCCAACCGCAGCATATGCGCGTTCAGCTCCACGTCATCCTTCAGATACCGCTCGTCCTTGCCCGCCTTGATCTTGTAAAGCGGCGGCTGCGCGATATACACATACCCGCGCTCGATCATGTCCGGCATTTGGCGATAGAGGAACGTGAGCAGCAGCGTCCGGATGTGCGCACCGTCGACGTCCGCGTCGGTCATGATGATGATGCGGTGATAGCGCAGCTTGTCGAGGTTGTAATCGTCCTTGCCGATCCCGCACCCGAGGGCGGTCACGAGCGTGACG
Source organism: Burkholderia metallica (assembly GCF_001718555.1). NCBI lineage: Bacteria > Pseudomonadati > Pseudomonadota > Betaproteobacteria > Burkholderiales > Burkholderiaceae > Burkholderia > Burkholderia metallica. The sequence goes on along the minus strand of NZ_CP013401.1, from coordinate 4,512 downwards.
ATCTGCTCCGACGACAGCAGCTTGTCGTAGCGTGCCTTCTCGACGTTCAGCACCTTGCCGCGCAGCGGCAGGATCGCCTGGAACTTCCGGTCACGCCCTTGCTTGGCCGACCCGCCTGCCGAGTCACCCTCGACGATGTAGATTTCGCACTTCGCCGGGTCTTTCTCCTGGCAGTCCGCGAGCTTGCCCGGCAGGCCGACGCCGTCGAGCACGCCCTTGCGGCGCGTCATCTCACGCGCCTTCCGAGCCGCATCACGCGCACGCGCGGCTTCGACGATCTTCCCGCAGATGATCTTCGCGTCGAGCGGCGTTTCGAGCAGGAACTCTTCCAGCGCCTTCGCGACGACTTCCTCGACCGGCGCACGAACCTCGGAAGAAACCAGCTTGTCCTTCGTCTGCGAGCTGAACTTCGGCTCCGGCACCTTCACGGACAGCACGCACGACAGCCCTTCGCGCATGTCGTCGCCGGTCGTCTCGACCTTCGCCTTCTTCGCGATTTCGTTGTCGGTGATGTACTTGTTGATGACGCGCGTCATCGCGGCCCGCAGGCCGGTCAGGTGCGTGCCGCCGTCGCGCTGCGGAATGTTGTTCGTGAAGCACAGCACGTTCTCGTTGTAGCTGTCGTTCCACTGCATCGCGACTTCGACGCCCACGCCGTCCTTCTCGCCGTTGGCGAAGAACACCGTCGGGTGCAGGTTGGTCTTCGTCTTGTTGATGTACTCGACGAAGCCCTTCACACCGCCGGCGAACGCGAAATCGTCTTCCTTGCCCGAACGCAGATCGGTGAGACGAATGCGCACACCATTGTTCAGGAACGAAAGCTCGCGCATCCGCTTCGCGAGGATGTCGTAGTGATACTCGACCGTGCCGAAAATCGTCGGATCGGCCATGAAATGCACTTCGGTGCCGCGGTTCTCGGTGTCGCCGGTCACGAGCATCGGCGACACTTCCACGCCGTCCACCTTCTCGAGCACGCGGTCCTGCGCGATGCCGCGATGGAACTCCATGAAATGCTTCTTGCCGTTGCGGCGCACGGTGAGGCGCAGCCAGCTCGACAGCGCGTTCACGCACGACACGCCCACGCCGTGCAGGCCGCCCGACACCTTGTAGCTGTTCTGGTCGAACTTGCCGCCGGCATGCAGCTCGGTCATCACGATTTCCGCGGCGCTGCGCTTCGGCTCGTGCTTGTCGTTCATCTTCACGTCGGTCGGAATCCCGCGGCCGTTGTCGGTCACGGAAATCGAGTTGTCGGCGTGAATCGTCACGTGGATGTCGTTGCAGTACCCGGCCAACGCTTCGTCGATCGAGTTGTCGAGCACCTCGAACACGAGGTGGTGCAGACCGGTGCCGTCCGACGTGTCGCCGATGTACATCCCGGGGCGCTTGCGCACCGCTTCCAGCCCTTCGAGGATCTGGATCGACGAGGCGCCGTAGCTGCTGTTATCGGGTTGCGAATTGTGCTGTTCACTCATGGATATCTTCCGGTTCTGCGAGGCCACTCTCGTGGCGGCGCGGTGCGTTTCAGCGAGAGAAATCGCCGGGCCGCTCCAGTTTCCTGGCCCGTCCGAGGTGCCGTCAGGGCACCAAAGGGACGGGTTGTCGGTTCGCCATAAAAACGCCAAAGGGGCTTGCCGCCCCCTGGTGTGTGTCGCGATGTCGAGCGCGTCAGATGCGCATCGGCATCACGACATACTTGAACTCGTCGTTCTCGGGCACGGTAATCAGCGCGCTCGAGCTGGCGTCGCCGAGGCTCACCTGCACGGTGTCGACCTTCAGGTTCGCGAGCACGTCGAGCAGATACGTGACGTTGAAGCCGATGTCGACGGTATCGCCCTGGTACGCGATTTCCAGTTCTTCCTGCGCCTCTTCCTGATCGGCGTTGGTCGACATGATCTTCAGCTGGCCCGGCGCGATGATGCAGCGCACGCCCTTGAATTTGTCCGAGGTCAGGATCGCCGCGCGCTGCAGCGAGCGCTGCAGTTCTTCACGGCCGATCTCGAACGTGTTCTTGTGCGCCTTCGGGATCACGCGCTGGAAGTCGGGGAACTTGCCCTCGACGAGTTTCGACACGAGCTCGACCTGGCCGAACGTGAACTTGGCCTGGGTTTGCGCGATGTCGATGGTGACGGTGTCGTCGATGTCTTCGAGCAGGCGTTGCAGCTCGAGAATCGTCTTGCGCGGCACGATGACTTCCTGGCGGCCGAACGTGCCGCCTTCGAGCTTCATCGACGAGAACGCGAGGCGGTGGCCGTCGGTGGCCACGGCCATCAGCTGGTCGCCGTCGACGACGAGCAGCATGCCGTTCAGGTAGTAGCGGATGTCCTGCTGCGCCATCGCGAAGTGCACCATGCCGAGCAGCTGGCGGAACGACTTCTGCGGGACGGTCAGGGTTGCGCCGAAATCCTTCGCCTGCGCGACGGTCGGGAACTCGTCGGCCGCCAGCGTCTGCAGTGCGAAACGGCTCTTGCCCGATTGAACGGTGAGGCGCTTGTCGGCGAGCGACAGCGTGACCTGGCCGTCAGGCATCGCGCGCAGGATGTCGAGCAGCTTGCGCGCTGCGACGGTGGTCGCGACCTGGTCGCCGCCGACGCCGAAATCGGCGCGCGTGGTGATCTGCAGCTCCAGGTCGGTCGACAGGAATGAAACGTCCGGGCCGTTCTTGGTGATCAGCAGGTTGGCGAGGATCGGCAACGTATGGCGGCGTTCGACGATGCCGCTGACCGTTTGCAGCGGCCTGAGGAGGGTGTCTCGTTCGGTCTTGACCAGTTGCATAGAGTTCCTTCGTTGAGTAACGGCCTGCAGCGCAGCAGCCTCGCAGCGCCCCGCCAGCCGGGCTCTTGGCCCGCCACCACCGGGGCGGTCAAACCAGTATTGTGCCTCAAAACCGAACCGCCCCCCTTAAATTGGGGCGGAGGCCGAATTATCAAGCGCGCCGCGCGCTCAGCCCTTCAGCGTCTGCTCCAGCACGTGCAGCTCGTGGTTGAGCTGCGCGTCCTTGCTGCGCTCGTCGGCGATCTTGCGCACCGCGTGCAGCACGGTGGTGTGATCGCGCCCGCCGAACAGCTCGCCGATTTCCGGCAGGCTCTTCTGCGTGAGTTCCTTCGCGAGATACATCGCGATCTGCCGCGGCCGCGCGATGTTCGCGGGACGCTTCTTCGAATACATGTCGGCGACCTTGATGTTGTAGAAGTCGGCGACGGTCTTCTGGATGTTTTCGACCGAAATCTGCCGGTTCTGCACGGTCAGCAGGTCCTTCAGCGCTTCCTTGGTCAGCTCGATCGAGATCTCGCGGCCGTGGAACTTCGAATACGCGAGGATCTTGCGCAGCGCGCCCTCGAGCTCGCGCACGTTCGAGCGCAGGTGCTTCGCGACGAAGAACGCGACGTCTTCCGACAGGTTCACGCCTTCCGACTGCGCCTTGCGCATCAGGATCGCGACGCGCATTTCCAGCTCGGGCGGCTCGATCGCGACGGTGAGGCCCGAGTCGAAGCGCGAGATCAGCCGATCGTCGATGCCCGAGATTTCCTTCGGATACGTGTCGCTGGTGATGATCACCTGCGCCTTGTTCGCGACCAGCGCCTCGAACGCGTAGAAGAATTCCTCTTGCGTGCGCGACTTGCCGGAGAAGAACTGGATATCGTCGATCAGCAGCAGGTCGAGCGAGTGGTAGTAGCGCTTGAAGTCGTCGAACGCCTTGCGCTGGTATGCCTTCACCACGTCGGACACGTACTGCTCGGCGTGGATGTAGCGGATTCGCGCGCCGGCCTTGTCGAGCAGCAGCTGGTTGCCGATCGCGTGGATCAGGTGGGTCTTGCCGAGGCCGACGCCGCCGTACAGGAACAGCGGGTTGTACGAGATGCCCGGGTTGTCCGCGACCTGGATCGCGGCGGCGCGCGCGAGCTGGTTCGCCTTGCCGGTCACGAAGTTGTCGAACGTGAGCACCGGGTTCAGCTTCGAGCGTTCGTACATCGAATCGGCTTCGCCGCCGTTCGCGGGCGCCGCACCGGGGCCCGGCCGCCACGTGCGGCGGCCGGCGGCCGCTTCGTGCGCGGGCAGGCTCGGCAGGTCGATGTCGGCGTCGTCGGCGTTCAGGTGATGCGCGGCGGCTGCCGACGGCGTCATCGGCACGTCGGCCGGCGCGGCGGGCGCCGCCGCGGCATTCGCGGTCAGGTTCGCGGCGATCGCGGCCACCGTGGCGGCCGGGCCGCCCGGTTGCAGCGGCGCACGCGGCGCGCCTGCACTCGGTGCGGCGCTGCGCATGCCGGCCTTCGGATCGAGGACGAACTGGACTTCGATCGGCGTGTTCCAGAATTCACGGGCCAGATCGGAGATCCGACCCGAAAACTGGCTCTTGACCCAGTCCAGCTTGAAACGGTTCGGCGCGGCGATGGACAGCGTGTTCGCCGACGCATCGAAGGCCACCGGGGCCAAGGGTTTGATCCACGTCACGTACTGCTGGGGCGTCAGCTCGCGCTCCAGCAGTGCGGAACAGTGTTGCCAGAAATCGTTCAT